>CAWCRA010000001.1:0-79055 GCA_963797945.1 uncultured Alphaproteobacteria bacterium
TAGCCATGGTTTCCCCATCTCATACTCAGTTGTTGGACGCCGCACGGGTGCTCCCCATCCAAAGGCGAAGCGGGCGTGCAGCTCGGTTACGCAGGGGATATAGGTGCGGCTTTTCTTGGCACAAGGGACGGCGTGCGCTATTTGCAATCGTCTGTTTGCAAGGGGTTCCCGAACATGAAAATCGCCGTATTTGCCGCTGCTCTGGCCGCTTCCACGCTGTTCTTAGGCGCCTGTTCCGATGGAGCCGGCGATGCGGCGGCGATCGACGAAGTCGACGGTATCGCAGGATTGGACATTACCAATTCCCGTATGATGCTCGCCCCGGTGGCAGGTAATCCGGCAGCCATCTATTTCGACATCGCCAATAACAGCGACCGGAACATCGCGATCCGCCGTGCCGATGTCGCCGGTGCCGCCAGCGCACAATTGCACGATGTCATGGAATATAATTTCGAAATGACCATGGGCGAAATGCCGCCTCTGATGCTGGAGCCGGGCGACGAGGTCAGTTTCGAGCCGGGCGGAAAGCACGTGATGGTTTTCGAACCTTCCGAAGAACTGCAAGCCGGGGGGACCACAGAAGTCACGCTGACCGTTGCCGGAGGTGACAAGCACAGCTTTCAGGTGCCGATCCAGGCTGCCGGGGATGAGCGCTGAGCGACGAGACCGAAGCCGGTGACATAGCGCTTCCGAACTGTCCGGTTGGCGGCGAGCGGCCGCTGACGCCGGGAGAAATCCGCATTGCCCGATCCATCTTCGGCACTGCGATCGACTATCAGGGCGTTATGCTGCGGCGCCGAAAATGGTTTCCGTTCCAGCCCCGCCGCGTGACGATGGCACCGCGCGGCCATCTGCATTTCCACCCGCGCGGTGATGCCTATTGCGATGACTTCTCGCAGGAAAGCGTGCTCCGTCAGGGTCTGCTGATCCACGAACTCGTCCACGTCTGGCAAACGCAGAAACTCGGCCCGTGGTATCTCGTGACGCACCGCATGCCGTGGGCGCGGTACGACTATTCGCTCAAGCCGGGATGGCGGCTTCAACAATACGGGATCGAACAGCAGGCCGAGATCGTGAAGCACGCTTTCTGGCTACGCAACGGAGTGAAGATTGCGGGTGTCGGCGATACCGCAGCCTATGATCTGTTGGTGCGGTTCCCAGGGGCCGATTCATGACCGAATTCGAGTTCCTGGTCATTCTGTACGTAGTGTTCTGGGCCTGTCGCTCGTCGAGCTGTTGGGTGGGCTCGGCAAGGCGCTGGAACTCAAGTTGGCGAGCGATGCCGGTGGTCAGAAATTCGAGATGGGATGGCTCACCCCGCTTCTTGCCGTCTTCGTGATGGCCGTCATTGCGGTCAAGAGCGAGCGTATAAGCATAGTTCTGCTTGTCTTGCTGATCGCGCGTTATCTGGTCGCATATCTGGCGTAAGCACCTGATCGTTATCGAATGGCTTCGTCCTCGATGGCGCCCTCTTTTGGATCGATCTTGTAATTGTATCCAACGAGCCGCTCGCTGTTGTTGCGTTCGATATATTTGAAAGTTGCATCGGCGATATGGCGGTTGTCCTCGAACCGTCCGACCAGGGTCATGACGCCTGCATCGTCGATTTCGGCCTCAAGTATCTCAGGCTCCGCTTGCATCAGAGCGATCATGGATCCGAGACCGGGACGGAGTGACGCGAAACCCTCACCCAGGACTTCCACGGTTGCCTCATCAACCCAGCGCTCAAGAAACACCTCCGGATCCTCGTCCTGGATCGCCGCCAAGAGCCGCCTGGTATCTTGCATCACCATTCCTTGCTGGACCTCCACCGAGGGCAGCACATCTTTGCTGGCGGAAGTCAGGCCGGACTTTGAAGCCGTGTTCTGCAAGGTCTTGGATGTAAGCGCGTGT
This sequence comes from uncultured Alphaproteobacteria bacterium, assembly GCA_963797945.1. Lineage (GTDB taxonomy): Bacteria > Pseudomonadota > Alphaproteobacteria > Sphingomonadales > Sphingomonadaceae > Qipengyuania. The sequence continues at coordinate 1,894 of CAWCRA010000001.1, forward strand.
GCGGCTGCGTAATCACCGCGCTGGGTCGCTGCGAAGAAATCGTCAGCTGTCTTGGTGATCCCGCTGGTTGCATAAAACACCAGCGAAACGATAGCCGCTATCGCAGCCACCGCGCCGATTGCGATCTTGTGCCAAGTCTTCTATCTGTTATCCCCTCGTCTTATCCGAGGCGACCCATCGTGCCGATCCCTTGCGGCTGCGTTTAGGCTACCACAAAGCGGGTCATGCTTCCAGCAACGCCGAATTCATGGGGGGAGACGGGGACTTCCTAGTCGTAGCTGACGCCCGGCCAAGCCTGGTCCGCCATCGGCGATGAACGCGTCAATGCGCGCTTCGAAGACCGGCAAAGGCACAGATCCCAGCGAGAGCAGCACGTCGTGAAATTTGCGAATGTCGAACTCATCGCCGAGTGCACTCTCGGCCTTGGCGCGGGTGCGGCGGATTGTCAGCTCGCCAAGCTTGTAAGCCAGCGCCTGGCCGGGCCACGAGATGTAACGGTCGATTTCCGTCCCGACCTCGCGCTCGGAAAGCGCTGTTCGCGCCGCCAGATATTCGACCGCCTGTTCGCGCGTCCAACCATAGTGATGCAGCCCCGTGTCGATTACGAGACGCGCAGCCCGCCACATCTCGTAGGACAGCTGGCCGAAACGCTCATAGGGCGTGCGGTAGATGCCCATCTCATTACCCAGATATTCTGTGTAGAGACCCCACCCCTCCCCGAAACCCGAGAAATAGGTCTGGCGGCGGAACCGCGGCGCTTCCTCCCGTTCGAGCGCGATCGCAGCCTGGAACGAGTGGCCAGGCGCGCATTCATGCACCGTCAGCGCGGGAATATTGTAGACCGGGCGCGAGGGCAGGTCGTGTGTGTTTATCTGGCAATATTCCAGGCCGCCGCGCCCTGCGGTGTAGAACGGAGCAATAGCTGGATCGACCGGACGAATTCCATGCCGATAGCGGGGCAGAAAGCCGAAATATTCGCCGAGCGCATCGTCGACGCGCTTTGCCGTGTAGGCGGCGACACCCATCAGCTCGTCGGGCGTTCTCGCGACGAATTGCGGGTCGGTGCGCAGGAAGGTAATGAAATCGGGCAGCGATCCTTCGAACCCTGCTTCCGCTTTCACGACTTCCATGGCCTCCGTGATCCGCGACACTTCATCGAGGCCGATCCGGTGGATCTCCTCCGCTGTCATATCGAGGGTCGTATATTGGCGGATCTGCTGCTGGTAATAGGCAGCGCCGCTGGGGAATTCGCTGGCCCCCAAACTCGTACGTGCTTGTGGAAGGTACTCGGTGCGAAAGAAATCGAGCAGATTGGTGTAGGCTGGCGTGACCGATGCCGCGATAGCATCGCGCCCATCTGTCATCAGCCGCGCACGGTCTTCATCCGAAAACCGCTCCGGCATCCGGTTAAAGGCGCTCCAGAAAGGGCTGCTCTCAGGGTCCTCCACGACATAAGCGCCAATCGACACATCGCGCCCTTCAAGCGTGACCGCAGGCACGCTGAACCCCCGCGCAAGACCTGCGCGCATATTGGTGATGTGTTCACCGAAATAGCGCGGCAGGTCGCGCATTCGTGCAATGTATAGCTCGTAATCTGCGACCGTCTGGAAGCCGTTCGGCGATGCGAGATAGGTCCAGAAATTGCTGTCCGAATTCAGCGGCATCTCCCACTCGCGGAACTCGGCGTCGCCAATGCGTTCGCGCAGCAGCGTTTCGAGCACGGCCAGATCGATCTTCGCACCGTCTGATAGCGCCGCCCTGTCGATCGCGCCGGCCTGGGCCAAGAATTCCCGCGCCCGGCCTGCCCTTGCCTGCTCTGCGGCCGCAGTCACCACCGGCAGCGAGCCGGCTGGCCGCGTTGCACCGCTGGCCTCTTCGACAAGGCCGTAGGTCTCGACTATCCAGTCCTGATAGGCATCGGTCAGCCTGGTCAGGTCTTCGTCCGCCGACTGGGCCGATACCGGCGCGGAAAATGCCATCGCGCAGCAGGAAATCGCTGCAATCAGTTTCGATCTCATGCGCAGCGCTCCTCAGTCATCAATGTCGGCGAGTTCAGTCGGGCTTTTTCGCCACGCCGACCATTGCCGGACGCAACAAGCGATCCTTGATCATGTAACCGGCCTGCATTTCCTGCACGATCGTGCCGGGCTCATGCTCGTTGGTCGGGATCTCCAGCATCGCCTGATGCTGGTTCGGGTCGAGCGGCATTCCTTGCGCGGCGATCCGCGTAATGCCGTGCTGACCGAATACCTTTTCAAGCTCGCGCTGGGTCGCTTCGATGCCAGCGATGAAACCCTTCATCTTCTCGTCATCGCGCATTTCCGCCGGCACGGAATTCCACGGCGCGGGCGAGATTGTCGGATACACTTAGAACATCGCGTGCAAAGCCGGTTGCGGCGTAGTTGCGCGCATCCTGTGCGTCCTTCTCCATACGGCGGCGCACATTTTGCGTTTCCGCCTTGGCGTAAAGCACGTCCTGCTTGGCGGCCTCCAGGTCACCGCGCAGAGCGGCTAGCGCTTCCTCAAGACTTTCGTCGTCCCCTTCGTCTCCCTCGCCGCCGTCCAGCAACTCTTCAGGAACGCCTTCGAGTTCTTTTTCGACCGCAGGATCCTGCGGGTTGTCATTCGTTTGATCGATCACGTAGTTTTTTCCGCCTATCCGATACGTTTGCCCAATTGCCGGGCTGTGAAGTCAACCATGGGGACCACGCGCGCGTAATTCAACCGAGTCGGCCCGATCACACCCAGCACGCCCACAACCTTGCCCTCGCGGTCTCGGTACGGCGCAGCGATCACCGATGAACCCGATAGCGAGAACAGGCGGTTTTCGCTGCCGATGAATATGCGGGTCGCTTCCGACTTGCGCGCGCGTTCGAGCAATTGCGCCACGGACTGCTTGTTCTCCAGATCGTCAAGCAGCGAGCGGAACTCGCTCGATATCGCTAAGCGCCGCATCGTCGAGCAGCTTGGCCTGTCCGCGCACGATCAGGACGGGGCGTTTCGCCGCATCTTCCGTCCAGATCGCAAGGCCGCGCTCGACAAGATCGCGGCTCGCTTCGTCAAGCGCAGTGCGCTCGCTGGCGATCTCCTCGGCCACGATCTTGCCCGCTTCGGCCAGTGTTCGGCCGGATGTTCGCGCTGTGAGGTAATTGCTCGCCTGCTCCAGCGAAGTGCCGAGCGCCTCGGCAGGAACGGCAAGTATCCGGTTCTCGACCTGCCCGTCCTCGGCCACCAACACTGCCAGCACGCGGTGGGCGTCGAGCGCGGTTAGCGAGACCTGCGACAGACGCGGCTCGCGGCTCGGCACCATTACCATGCCCGCTGCGCCGGAGATCTCGGATAGCAAGGCGCTGGTTTGCTCCAATGCCTGCTCGATCGGGCCGGGCTGGGATACCTGCGCGGTGATCGCCTCGCGCTCCTTCTGGGTCGGCTCTGCGACTTGCATCATCGCATCGACGAACAGGCGCAGACCGCTCTCGGTCGGCATGCGACCGGCACTCGTATGCGGCGCTGCGAGAAGGCCCAATCCCTCGAGATCCGCCAGCACCGACCGGATGGAGGCCGGGGACAAGTCCATTCCGCGCTCACCTGCCAGGGCTTTCGAGCCGACCGGCTGCCCGCTCGACAGATACCCTTCCACCACCAGCCGGAAGATATCGCGGGCGCGGTCGGTCATTTCGGTGAGCGGCGGGGATGGCATGGGCTTTATCTAGCCATTCCCCTTGCAGCCTCAACCCCGCTGCGCCTATCGCCCGGCGCGAACAAACCCCTTTTCGGAGAATTTCATGCGACCTTCAGGCCGCGCGCCAGACGAAATGCGCGCTATCACGATCGAAACCGGCTTCACCAAACATGCGGAAGGATCGTGCCTGATCAGCTTCGGCGATACGCGCGTCCTGTGCACCGCCAGCGTCGAAGAACGCATCCCGCCGTGGCTGCGCGGCAAGGGCGAAGGCTGGGTAACCGGCGAATATTCCATGCTTCCACGCGCCACACACACACGCGGGCAGCGCGAAGCAGCCAAGGGCAAGCAAGGCGGGAGAACGCAGGAAATACAGCGTCTTATCGGACGTTCCTTGCGGGCTGTCGTAGATATGAAGAAGCTCGGCGAGCGCCAGATCACACTTGATTGCGACGTTATCCAGGCCGATGGCGGCACCCGCACCGCCTCGATTTCCGGCGCATGGGTGGCTTTGCGTCTCGCCGTCAATACCCTAATGGAGCAGAAGCTGATCAGCGAGGATCCGATCACGGCAAAAGTCGCGGCAATTTCCTGCGGCATTTACAAAGATACGCCGGTGCTCGATCTCGACTATCCCGAGGATTCGAACGCGGAGGCCGATGCCAACTTCGTTCTGATCGAGGGCGGCAAAATAGCCGAAGCACAGGCCACTGCCGAAGGTGCGCCCTATGACGAGGAAGCCCTGCTCCGCCTCCTGCGCCTTGCGCGTATGGGCTGCGACCGCATCTTCACCGCGCAGGAGGAGGCCGTCAGCAAATGACGCGCCGGCTGGGTTCTGGATCGCTGGTCATTGCGACGCATAATGCCGGTAAGCTGAAAGAGATTTCCGCTTTGCTGGAGCCGCATGGGCTGAAATGTCTGTCCGCAGGCTCGCTGGGCCTTCCCGAACCTGCCGAAACCGGCACCACCTTCGTCCAGAATGCGATGTTGAAGGCCCGGGCGGCCGCCGAAGCTTCGGGCATCGTGTCCCTGGCCGATGATAGCGGGCTGTCGGTCGAAGCGCTCGGCGGGCGCCCCGGTGTCTACACCGCCGACTGGGCCGAACGTCAGTGGTTCGAAGGTGACGCGGGCCGGGATTGGTACATGGCGATGGGCAAGGTCGAGGGCATGGTTCAGGCGCTTGGGCCGGACACCCCTCGCGATTGCGCCTTTCACTGCGTCTTGGCAATCTGCTGGCCGGACGGCGAAAGCGCCGTTTACGAAGGCCGCGCGCCGGGCACTCTCACCTGGCCGCCACGCGGGGAAATGGGTTTCGGCTATGACCCGGTCTTCGTGCCCAAGGGCTTGGACCAGACCTTTGCCGAGATAGATCCGGCGGAAAAGCACCGCATCAGCCACCGCGCCGATGCCTTTGAAAAGCTCGTCGCCGAACAATTCGGCTGACCGCTGCTCAATAGGCGAATTGGCCGGAGACGTTGCCTTGCGGCGCGTAGCGGCAAACGAGCCAGTCCCGCCCGTTTCCTGTCGCAATGCCGCAGCCCAAACGCGTGGTATTGCGCCAGATGATCTGGGTATAATGCCCCACATCCTGCCATTTGCCGGTCCGGCTCACATACGGAAACCGGTCGTGGAGGTAATATTGCTTCTCGCCGATCCAGCCATCGGCCATCTGTTGAAAGCTGAAGGCGTTTGCCGTTCCTGCCCACAGGTTTTCGCCCTGCCCGCTGCGCGATGACGGCGCGCTATGCCGGAAGGAATTTGTTCGAGCCATCTCTTCCGCCCACGCAAGCGCCTGGCGACTGAGGCTATCATCGAGGGAAAGTGCATCGACACCCACCTCCGCCCGCGCCTTGTTATGCTCGGCAAGCATTGCGGCCAAAAGATCATCCTGTCGGTCGCTTGTGCCGCCTCCGGGCGGAGGTGTGGGTGTCGGCGTCGGTGCCGGGGCAGGTGCGGGAGTTGGTGACGGCGCAGGAGCAGGAGCAGGAGCAGGAGCCGGAGCGCCCGACACAGAACCTCCGCCTCCACTGCCCGCGGTTGACCCTTCTCCGCCGCAACCAGACACGCAGAAAGCAAAAGCACTCACCGCGCTCAGCACCACATGTTGGCGAACTCGTTTAACCGGCTTGTTCATCAGTATGCCTTTGCGCCCCACACATTCCCTGCTGGCCAATAGCGGCAGACGAGCACGTCGTTTCCGCGTGCAGTCACCACCGAGCAGCCGACTTCCTTGGTATCGCGCCAGATGATCTGGGTGTAATGCCCGACATCGGCCCACTTTCCGGTGGTCGAGACATTCGGAAACGCACCGTGCCGGTAGTACCGGCGCTCATCCAGAAAGCCGTCCACCATAGTGCCAACATCCCAAACCCCTGCGGTTCCCATCCACAAGTTCTCGCCCGTCCCGTTGCGGATATCTCGGCTGGCATGTTCGAGGCGGCCCTTCCGGGTCAAAACCTGCGCCCAATCGGATGCCTCGCGTTCGAGATTGCGGTTCCATTTCAGCAGCGGCAAGCCCAGTTGGCGCCGCTCCGCATTATGCTGATCGAGGATGCGGCGCGCGTGATTGGCGCCCGACTGCGCATGCTGACCGCGGTCCTGATATCGTTGCGCAGATGCTGGCTCGCCGCCGAGCGCCATCGCGCCCGCGCCGATAGCGGTTGCAGCCAAAATTACGGAAATTGCGACCCGTCCCTTCATAGGCGTGGTTTTCTCATTCAAATGATTAAGATAGACTGAAGAAATATGGCGCGCGCCCTTTACATCCACTGGCCATTTTGCCTTGCAAAGTGCCCCTATTGCGACTTCAACAGCCACGTTCGCGAACAAATCGAGGCAGATCGCTGGGAGAAGGCTCTGCTCGCAGACATGCGCCACGAAGCCGCGCTTGCGGGCGGAGAGCGGCTTGGTAGCATCTTCTTCGGCGGCGGTACGCCGAGCCTGATGGCGCCGAGCCTCGTCGCCAGATTGCTGGAAGAGGCCGATAAGCTATGGGGGCTGGAGGATGCTTGTGAAATCACTCTGGAGGCGAACCCTTCATCGGTAGAGGCGGCCAATTTTTCGGCTCTTTCCGATGCCGGGGTTAACCGGGTTTCGCTCGGCGTGCAGTCGCTGCGTGACGAAGCGTTGCGTTTTTTGGGTAGGCTCCACGACGTCAAAGAGGCGCACAAGGCTGTCGAGACGGCACAAAGCCATTTCGCGCGCGTGTCGATCGACCTGATTTATGCCCGCCCAAACCAGAGTGTCGAGAATTGGCAGACCGAGCTTGCAGAAGCGCTGGCACTTGGGACGGACCACCTGTCGCTCTATCAGTTGACGATCGAACCCGGCACGCGGTTCGCGACCGATGTGCGGCGGAAGGTTTTCGATCCCGCTCGATGACGACCCGGCGGCGGACCTGTTTGCCGTCACGCGGCAAATGACGTCGGCGGCGGGATTGCCAGCCTATGAGGTCAGCAATCACGCTCGTCCGGGGCAGGAAAGCCGCCATAACCTGACTTATTGGCGCTATCAGGACTATATCGGCATCGGCCCCGGCGCACATGGGCGGCGCGGCGGCATGGCCACGATGCGGCATCGCAAGCCGGAGAACTATCTGGCCGCGGTAGCCGAGACTGGAACGGCCTGTCGGAAGAGCGCATTCTCGGGCAACGTGAGCAGGCGAGCGAGGCCTTGCTCATGGGGCTGCGATTGGCCGAAGGAATCGACATCCATGTATTCGAAACGCGCTTCGGTATCGATTCCAGCCATTTGATCGATAAGCAGAAACTTGGCTTGCACAAGGAACTCGGACTGGTCGTTCGAGAACGGCACGCGCATTACCGTGACCGAGGCTGGCATGCTCCTTCTTGATGCCTTGCTGGGCGAGCTGGTCCCTGCCGAATTGGTCGAAGCGTGAGCCGCGCGGACATTCTCGAAGCCTGGCAAGGCTATTTGGCGGACACGCGGCGCCGGTCGCCGCATACGGTCCGCGCTTATGGTGCCGCTGCGCAGCGCCTGATCGACCATCTCGCGCTTGAACACCTTGGCGACGTGGCGGACGTCGATACGGCAGCACTGCGCCGGCAACTTGCCGCACGGCGGGCCGAGGGATTGTCCAATCCCTCGGCTGCTCGCGAGCTCTCGGCATTGAAAGCGTTTATCGCATTCGCGCGCGAGCGGACTGGCAAGGGCGAGGCAGACGCACCCCGGTTACGAGGGCCGAGGTTGAAGAAAGGCCTGCCCCGCCCCGTCACTCCGGATGATGCCATCGGACTTGCCGAGGAAGTCGCCTCGCAAGCCGAGGAAGAATGGATCGGCGCGCGCGACCGTGCGGTGCTGTTGCTGCTCTATGGCGCGGGGCTGCGGATCGCGGAGGCCTTGTCACTCAAGGCCGGTGACCATCCGTTTGGCGAGCGACTGACCGTTACCGGCAAAGGCGGCAAGCAACGCGTCGTACCGATCCTGCCGGTGATCGAAGATGCGGTGGCGGAGTATGTGCAGCTGTGTCCGTGGAGCCTCGCCCCTGCCGATCCGCTGTTTCGCGGGATGAAAGGTGGTCGCTTGTCGCAAGGCATGGTGCAGAAGGCGACCGCGCGGGCTCGCAAGGCGATGGGCCTGCCCTCCACTGCGACCCCGCATGCGCTGCGCCACAGTTTCGCAACGCATTTGCTGGGCGCAGGCGCGGATTTGCGGAGCCTGCAGGAATTGCTCGGCCATGCCAGCCTTGGCTCGACGCAGATCTATACCCAGGTCGATGCCGCCACGCTGCTCGACACCTACCGCAGCGCCCATCCGCGCGAGCGCGACTAACGCTGCGAACGCGGCTTCCAGCGCCATACGCGCCAAAGGTACCAGGCCATTCCCAGCGCGAGAAAACCGCCCACGGCAAGACCGGCCAGAGTCTGATACTCGGCGAAAAAATCGGTCAGCAAACGGCCACCAGCGAGCAGCGCGCCATTCCATACCAGCGACCCGGCAAAGGTAACGAGGACGAAGCGCCACAGTTTCATCTGGGCGACACCGGCGGGTAGCGAGATGATCGTGCGCATAATCGGCGAGACGCGAAACACCAATACGACCCAGTCGCCATGGCGCCGGAACACCCGGCGCGCGCGCTCGAAATCCTCCCACTCCATCGTCAGCCAGCGGCCAAAGCGAGCGATAAAGCGGCGCAGGCGCTGCTCGCTCCAGCTGCGCCCCATCCAGTACCAGACACCGTTCCCGGCAGTCGTGCCGATCGTGCCGATGATGAGCACGGGCCAGAATGCCAACTCCCCGCGCCCGACGAGCACACCGGCAAAGCCCATGATTATTTCGGACGGCATTGGCGGAAAGATGTTTTCCAGCGCCATCAGCACGAATATGCCGACCAATCCGCCCTGGCGGATCATTTCGATGATGAATTCGGTCACGGATGCCCGAACGCTTGCCGGCTGGTTACAGCGCAAGACGCCGCTCGATCGCATCCCAGATCAAACCTGGCGTATCGGTCCCGTTGAACTTGTCTATCGCAACGATACCAGTGGGGCTGGTGACGTTGATTTCAGTCAGCCACTTGCCGCCGATCACATCGATACCGACGAACACGAGCCCGCGCCGTTTCAATTCCGGCCCCATCGCATCGCAGATCTCCAGCTCGCGCTCGGTCAATGTGGCCGCTTCTGCATAGCCGCCTTGCGCCAGGTTGGAGCGGAACTCGCCCTCGCCCGGTTTGCGGTTGATCGCGCCCGTCACCTCGCCGTCGACGAGGACGATGCGCTTGTCGCCCTCGCTCACTTCGGGAAGGAACGGCTGCACCATATGCGGTTCGGGCCAGGTCTGGTTGAATACTTCGAACAGGGCGGAGAGATTGGTGCCGTCTGCGTCGAGCTTGAAGATCGCCTTGCCGCCGTTGCCGTGCAGTGGTTTGACGACGACTGCGCCGTGTTTCTCCTGAAAGGCGCGAACCTCCTCTAGAGTGCGCGCAACCAGTGTCGGCGGCATGAAGCGTGCATAGTCGAGCACGAACATCTTTTCCGGCGCGTTCACGACCTCGCGCGGATCGTTCACCACCAACGTCTCGCCCTTGAGGCGGTCCAGGATGAGCGCAGCGCTGATGTAGCCAAGATCGAACGGCGGATCCTGCCGCATCAACACCACGTCGATATCGCGCGCCAGGTCGATCTGGCGCCGCTCTCCCATCGTAAAATGATCGCCTTCGACGCGCTGGACCGTCACCGGGGCGCCATGCGCGGTAATCTTGCCGCGCGGCGTGCCATCGCTTTCCCATGCAAGCGAGCCGACATCGTAATGGTAGAGAGATGCCCCGCGCGCTTGCGCGGCTTCCATCAAGGCAAAGGACGAATCCCCGGCGATCTTGATCGAATCCATCGGGTCCATCTGGACGGCTACACGCAAACTCATGCTGGGCTCCTAAGGTTGCCAGGCGTTCGCGATGTGGCGGGGGAATGCGCCGGGTGCAAGCAGGATCACGTCGATCTGGATATCCTCTCCGTCGGCGGCGAAGCGGTGCGCGACGGCTTCGGCGGCTGCAGCTACCCGTGAAAGCCGAAATTCGTCGATTGCAGTGTCGAGATCGGCCTTTCGCTTGCGCCATTTGACCTCGACGAAGGCAATGACCCCGCCCCGCTTGGCGACCAGATCGATTTCGCCGGCCGGGGTCTTGACCCGCTCGGCCAGGATTTGCCAGCCCTTCGCGCGCAGCCAGAATGCGGCGCGTTTCTCGCCGTCGCGGCCGCTTTTCTCGGCCAGTTGCCGCCTCATTCGTCGCGCATTTCCAGCGCGCGTGCATACAGCACCTTGCGGTCGCGGCCGGTCATGCGGGCGACTTGCGCGACGGCTTGTGAAGTCTTCTCGCGCTTGAGTGTTTCGCGCAGCAGTGTCTCGACATCATTATCGCTGACATCGGCTTTGCCCGGCGGTGCAACCAGCAATACGATTTCACCCTTTGGCGGATGCGCATCGAACCACGCCATCAAACCGTCGGGAAGCCCGCGCCGCACTTCTTCATGTATTTTAGTAAGCTCGCGGGCAACGGCCACCTCGCGGTCGGGAAGTACCTGCCGGATCGCCTCGAGCGATTTGGTCAGGCGCGGGGCTGTCTCGTAGAAAATGAGCGTTGCATCCACCTTTGCAAACTCGTCCAAAACATCTCGCCGCGCCTTGTCCTTGCTCGGCAGGAAACCTCCAAACAGGAAGCGATCGTTGGGTAGTCCCGCCAGCGACAAGGCAGCAACCACGGCGCAGGCGCCGGGCAGCACGGTAACGGGAATGCCTTCTTCCCGGCAGTCGTTCACCAGCCTGTATCCCGGATCGCTCACCAGCGGAGTGCCCGCATCGCTGACGAGCGCGACAGCGCGCTCGCGCATTGAATCGATCAAGCGGCCGCGGTCGCGGTGCTCGCTGTGATCGTCATAGCGCCACATCGGCTTTGAAATGCCGAGATGCTTCAGTAGCTTGCCGGTGACTCTTGTGTCTTCGCATGCCACACCGTCACACCTTGCAAGAATATCGGCAGCCCGAAGCGTAATATCGCCCAGATTGCCAATTGGCGTGGCGACAATATAAAGCCCCGGTGTAAGAGGGCTGACAACAGGTAGTTGAGAAGATGCGATTCCGGTCACGATGCGCACTCACAACACATAAATGAGGGACGCGGCAAGCATGAAGCGGTTCACTATCACCCGGCGCCATCTGGCGGCCACCGGTCTGGCTGCATTGCTGGGGGCCTGCACGGTCGTCCCCAAGGGCGCGGAGCCGGTCAGTCGTCCGGTCGATATTCCCACACCCGAGCCGAGCGCCACCGCGCTGCCCGAAGACCAGACGCGCCACCGCATCGCCCTGCTGGTGCCGATGTCCGGCAGCAATGGCGCGGTCGGCCAGTCGATCGCCAATGCCACGACGATGGCAATCCTCGACACCAACGCCGAAAACCTGCGCGTTACCACTTACGATACCGCAACCGGAGCGCGCGAGGCTGCGCGCCGGGCCATCGCGGATGGCAACAAGTTGATCCTCGGCCCGCTTCTGGGCGATAATGTCGGGCCTATTCTGGCAGAAGCGCGCCCCGCCGACGTGCCTCTCGTCTCTTTCTCGAACAATACCTCGGTGGCCTCTCCCGATGTGTTTGTGATGGGCCACATCCCGGAACAATCGATCGCACGGTCTGTCCGTTACGCCCACGCCAATGGCGCGAATACTTTCGGTATCCTTACTCCCGATGGCGAATATGGCCGCCGCGCCGAAGCCGCGCTGCGCACCACGATTGCGACTTTCGGTGGCCGCCTCGCCGCAAGCGAAAGCTATGCGCGCGGCAACACATCGATCACCAGCGCTGCCGACAGGCTGGCGTCGCGCGGCATCTATGATGCGGTTCTGATCCCCGAAGGCGCGCGGCTCGCCGCCCAAGGCGCAGGCGCACTGAAATCGGGCGGCGCGGCGCAGGCGCAGATCATCGGAACCGAGCTGTGGAGCGGCGAAAGCTCCGTCCTGAACTCCTCCGCAATGCGCGGCGCAATCTTCTCCGCGGTTGCCGACGATCGCTATCGCCAGTTCGTGAATAGTTACGAAGCGCGCTTTGGCGGTCAGCCTTATCGCATCGCCACGCTAGGCTATGATGCGATCCTCCTGACGCTGCGCGTGGCCCGCGATTGGCGTGTTGGGCGTGATTTTCCAAGCGCGCAGCTGCGCGACAGTGGCGGTTTTCTGGGGCTGGACGGCGCTTTCCGCTTCCAGCGCAATGGCGTTGTCGAGCGTTCGATGGAAGTTCGCCAGGTCGGTTCCGGCCAAGTTTCCGTCGTCGATGCAGCACCAAGCCGCTTCGACGACTGAGGACAAGCTGACACCAATCCTTGTCGCTGCGGATTCGCGCGCGATATAGGCTGATACATGTCCGACGATCTGTTTGATGGAACGCCCGCCTCGAGCGGCGATTACGACGCATCCTCTATCGAGGTTCTCGAGGGGCTCGAACCCGTGCGCCGCCGGCCCGGCATGTATATCGGCGGGACGGATGAGCGCGCGCTGCACCATCTGGTGGCTGAGGTTCTCGACAATGCCATGGACGAGGCGGTGGCGGGCCATGCCACACGCATCGAAATGCGGCTGGACGAGAACAATCTGGTCACGATCGCCGACAACGGGCGCGGTATTCCGGTTGACGAGCATCCGAAATATCCGGGCAAGTCCACGCTTGAGGTGATCCTCTCTACCCTTCATTCCGGCGGCAAGTTCTCGGGCAAGGCCTATGCGACCAGCGGCGGCCTGCACGGCGTCGGCGTGAGCGTCGTCAATGCGCTGTCCAGCCACACGCGCGTCGAAGTCGCCCGCGACCGCCAGCTTTACGCGCAGGAGTTTTCCAAGGGCTTGGCGCTCGGCAAGATCGAGGAGCTGGGGCCAACACCCAACCGCCGCGGCACCACCGTCGCTTTCACACCCGACACCGAGATTTTCGGTGACCGCCAGTTCAAGCCTGCACGTCTGTTCAAGCTTGCCCGCTCGAAAGCCTATCTGTTCGCTGGAGTCGAAATCCGCTGGAGATGCGCGCCATCGCTCGCCAGCGAAGACGTGCCCGAAGAAGCGGTTTTCAAGTTTCCGGGCGGTCTGGCCGACCACCTTGCCGAGCAGATCGGGGCCCGCGAATGCGTGACCGCCCAGCCCTTCACCGGCACGCAGGATTTCGCCGATGACGCTGGCCGCGTCGAATGGGCCATCGCCTGGCCGCTCTATTCCGACGGTTCGACGAGCTGGTACTGCAACACTGTGCCGACGCCAGATGGCGGCACCGCATGAGCAAGGTCTGCGCGCTGCGCTCACCAAGGGGCTGCGCGCATTCGGCGAGCTGACTGGCGCGAAAAAGTCCAAGGACATCAGCGCCGACGACATCATGACGGGCGCGGACGTCATGCTCTCGGTTTTCATACGCGACCCGCAGTTCCAGTCGCAAACCAAGGACCGCCTCACGTCGCCCGAGGCAGCGCGGCTCGTAGAGAACGCTATGCGCGATCACTTCGACCATTTTCTCTCGGACAATATGGACCGCGGCAAGGCGCTGCTGGGCGAAGTCATGGAGCGGATGGACGAGCGCCTGCGCCGCAAGCAGGAACGCGAGATCAAGCGCAAGACAGCGACCAATTCCAAGAAGCTGCGCCTGCCCGGTAAGCTCACCGATTGCAGCGGCGAAGGCGACGGCGAGACGGAATTGTTCATCGTCGAGGGTGACAGCGCGGGCGGCAGCGCAAAACAGGCGCGCAACCGCAAGACGCAGGCTATCCTGCCGATCCGCGGCAAAATCCTCAACGTGGCTAGCGCTACCGCCGAGAAAATTCGCGCCAACAGTGAAATCGCCGACCTCTCGCTGGCGATGGGCTGCGGAACGCGCAAGGATTGTGACGCTGCAAACCTGCGCTACGATCGCATCATCATCATGACCGATGCCGATGTCGACGGTGCTCATATCGCAACCTTGCTGATGACCTTTTTCTTCCAGGAAATGCCGGACATCGTGCGGCGCGGGCACTTGTTTCTCGCCCAACCGCCGCTCTATCGTCTTACTGCCGGCAAGGAGAGCCGCTACGCCCGCGACGACGAACACCGCGCCGAGCTGGAGGCGACGGTCTTCAAGAACAAGAAAGTCGATGTCGCCCGCTTCAAGGGCCTCGGCGAAATGAATCCGGCGCAGCTGCGCGAAACGACCATGAACCCCGAAAGCCGCAGCCTCATACGCATCACCCTGCCAACCGAATTCGAACAGCGCGCAGTGGTCAAGGAGCTTGTCGATCAGCTCATGGGCCGCAATCCGGAACACCGTTTCAACTTCATCCAGAACCGCGCCGGCGAGCTCGACAAAGACATGATCGATGCCTGACACTCCGCAGGCCGGTCACGGCCGCGACGAAGAGGAAGACGATCCCGACGTGATGGCCGGTGACCGGCGCATCTCACGGCCGGATTCGGCGCTGCCCGACTGGCATATCCCCGATGCACATTATCGCCCCATTCCGATTGTCTGGCTGACGGGCGCAGCGCTTTTGCAGATGGTCGTGCTGTTCGGAATATTCGTGGTGTTGAGCGAAAAGCACGGGACTATCACCATCGTGCTCTCCGCATTCGCCACCGGGATGATCGGCAGCTGGACGTGGATGCGCGGAATGGCCCAATCCTCACAAGGATGGAAAACCGCGACCGTGATCGTCCTGCTGACTCAATTCGGGCTGGTTGCGCTCGCCGCTACTCCAAGGATATAGCACCGGCAGGAGGTTCGCGCGCCGCGACGAGCCTCATGTTTCTTGCGGGCGAAGGGTCAATCGGAACTCGATCCATGAGCAGATGGCGGGGCATTGACCGAAATCTAGGAAGAAAACATAAAGGGATATTTACGCGAGCAATAACGGTCACCCATATCCAAATTGAGTAGAGCGGGCGTGGTTTGTAGCCGCGCCCCCATTTCTCTAAAGCTTTTTGTCTGGGGAAGAGCGAGGCGGCGGCGGCGGTGTCGGCACTCCGCAAAGGAGAATTGCGATACACTTTTCGAGATTTCGGACGCCTTCGTATCTTAGGTCTACGGAGAGTGTCACTCCGCTCTCATAAGTCCGACCCACTTGCCGGTTGATGGCGAATTGCGAAATGAGATCAAGCGCCGCTTCTCTCACATTAACAGTCGATGGAATGGTTTGAACTTTCGCACAAGCGACCAATTGCCCATCGCTCGCTACAGAACATCTGCTGGCGACAATTTGAAAATGCTCAACCGACGCTGCTGAGAGGCTTTCATAAAGCGCTGCCCTAGCGGGTTGATCGACAATTACGGTTCCCGGAGTGTTGGGGTAATGCGAAACCAGCGCTTTCAACACGGGTTCGCGAGAATTGTATGGCGGTTGACCATCAACAATCGCAGAGCATCCAGTCAGCAAAGCGACCGTTACCATCGCGGAAAACATCGTAGTTAGATTTAGCGTCACGCTCTTGTAGCAGATCTCAGCGACCTCCGTCGTCTAAAGACTATTATATTTCGGCGTGCTGGACGAGCACATATCTAACGCTGCCTTAGCTTCGCGCTCGGTGTGGATATGCAATTTACCCTCCAGCGTACGGTGAACCGGGCATTTGTCGGCGATGGCGACGATCTTTTCGCGCTGCTCGTCGCTGAGTGCGTCTCCGAAAACTTCGATATTGCGGTTGAGCGCCTGTAGCTGGATGCCCTCTTCCATCGCTCCGACGTGATCGCAGTCGGCCCCGTGATTGCGTTCATGGGTGACATGGACGCTCACGCCATCGAGCGGCCAGCCTTTCTTATCGGCATACATCTTCATCGTCATCGCCGTGCACGTGCCCAGTGCCGCGTTCAGCAGGTCATACGGCGTCGGCCCGGTGTCATCGCCTCCGTAAGAGCGGGGCTCGTCCGCGATGAATCGGTGGCTCGCGGTATGCACTTCGGTGCCGAACTTGCCGTGCCCCGTTTTGGAAATGACACCCTGTTCCGGCATCGGCCAATCGTCCTGCAACGGCAGATAGCGAGTCGCCCACGATGCAATAACTCGCGCAGCAAATTCCGCGTCGCGCTGGTCCAGGAGAAGATGGTCTGCGCCGGCCAGGCTGACAAAGCTCTTGGGATGCTTGGCAGCCCCGAACAGTGTGCTGGCGTGGTCGATCGACACGACCTGGTCGGTCGGCGAGTGCAGGACCAACAATGGTTTGCGCAGCTTTGCGACTTCGGCCAGCAGGTCGGTATTCTCCACGCGCTCGATAAACTCGCGGCTGAGTTTGAAATCTCGCCCGCCGATGGTGACATTCCCGCTGCCGTCGCGGCGAATGGCCTCCAGATCGCCCTGAATATTCGCCAGCACGTGCGGGACATCGCTCGGCGCTCCGATCGTGGCGATGGCGGCGACTTTGTCCGTACCTATGTCGTCTACCGCTGCCAGTACCGCAGCGCCGCCAAGGCTGTGCCCTACGAGCAGGACCGGCTGGCCGAAGCGCTCGAACAGGGCGCTCGCCGCATCCACGAGATCGGATATGTCGGTGGCAAAGCCGGCTTCTGCGAACTCGCCTTCGCTCCCGCCCAAACCGGTGAAATCGAAGCGCAGCGTCACAATGCCTTCCGTTGCAAGAGCGCGCGCGACAGTGATTGCCGCCTTGCTCTGGCGCGTGCAGGTGAAGCAATGCGCGAACAAAGCCGCGCCGCGCACCAGCCCGGTGGGCATTTCCAGCGATCCTTCGAGCGAATGCCCCATGCGCGTGTCTATGGTGAATGGTTCGGTTGGCATCTGGCATCCTCGATTACGACTTTGTTGATCGGCTTCTGTAAGAAATACGCCCGAAGCCGGACTAAGGATACATGACCGACTCCAAACAACACGATCTTTACCGCGAAGCAGGCGAACGATTTGCTCCGGCGATTGCCCGTCTGTCTCGCGCCATGGAGCATAATCACGCCAGATCGCGCGAGCTGGAGCAGGACATCCACTGCGAATTGTTCCGCAGCTTCGCGCGCTTCGACGGCAGATGCGCGCTAAAGACGTGGGTGTACCGGATTGCTCACAATGTCGCTGCCGAACATCGGCTGCGCGGGGCCCGCGGGCTCAAGACGGTTCCGCTCGACGAAATCGAAGAGCCACCCGAACCAGGCAGCGCCGAGCGCAATATGGCCGAAAACCTGGCTGTTGCGCGGGCGCACGCTTTGATCCGCACATTGCCCACTCTTGATGCGCAGGTCATGCTGCTGTGGCTCGAAGGCGAAAGCGGCCGGCATATTGCCGATGTGACCGGCCTTTCCAGCGAGGCAGTGGCGACGCGGGTGCACCGGCTGAAAGCGCTGGTCGCCAACCATTTCAAACCAGATACCGATAGAGAACACCATGACTGATAAACCATTCGATTTTTGGACCGAGTGCGGCCGCGCTGCCGAATTTTCTCAGCCGCAGGCGTGCGAGCAGCGCGCGACACGCTTCGAGCGAACGATCCGCAATCGCAACGCCATCGAATATGCGGCTGGCGCGCTGACCAGCGTGCTTTTCAGCGCAATGACAATAACGGCGGCACTCAAGCAGGAATGGCTGTTCGCAGGCTCCGGCCTGATGTGTCTGGCGGCAATCGTGTTCGTGATCGTTAAGCTTTACCGCTTCGGCAGCAATCTGGAGCGCCGCCCGGAGCTGAATTGCCGTGAACATCTTCGCGCGCAGTTCGAGCGCCAGCGCAAGTTGCTTCACGGAGTGCCGCTTTGGTACATCGCGCCAATCGGGCTAGGCATCTTGTCGGTTTATGGGGTCGTGACGTTCGAGGTTGCACAGCGCGCTGGCTGGGACCGGGCGCTCAATGGAATCGCGCTGCCACTTGGAGTGACGGTGGCGTTTCTCGTTGGAATAGCAGCGCTCAACCTGTGGGCCGCCCGGACGCTGAAACGCCGCGTTGCCGAGCTGGATGCACTCGCCTGAGGGTCCCGTATCCCGCCAGTGTTCGGTCACACTACCTACCCTGTTGCCCTTCGAAGCGGGTGTCCCTAGTCAGGTTGCAAATCGCAATCTTAGCTCCCGAGGACATGAATGACCGAGACGAACCGCTTCGAAGGCACCAGCTCCTATATTGCGACCGAAGACCTCAAGGTCGCGGTCAATGCTGCGGTGACGCTGCGCCGGCCGCTTCTGGTCAAGGGCGAGCCGGGCACCGGCAAGACCGTGCTGGCGCACGAGATCGCCAAGGCGATCAACGCACCGCTGATCGAATGGAACGTCAAGTCCACGACCAAGGCCCAGCAGGGCCTTTACGAATATGATGCAGTCGCGCGTCTGCGCGATGGTCAGCTCGGTGACGAGCGCGTGCATGACATTTCGAACTACATCAAGAAGGGCAAACTGTGGGAGGCATTTACCTCCGAAGAGCTGCCGGTCCTGCTGATCGACGAGATCGACAAGGCAGACATCGAGTTCCCGAACGACCTTCTGCAAGAGCTCGATCGCATGAGCTTCGATGTGTACGAAACGCATGAGACGATAACTGCGCAAGAACGCCCGATTGTGGTCGATCACCTCGAACAACGAGAAGGAATTGCCCGACGCATTCCTGCGCCGCTGTTTCTTCCACTACATCAAGTTTCCCGACCGCGAGACGATGCAGGACATCATCGACGTCCATTTTCCCGATATCCAGAAAACGCTCGTTAAAAAGGCTATGGAGATCTTCTACGAGCTGCGCGAAGTGCCTGGCCTGAAGAAGAAACCCAGCACCAGCGAACTGCTCGACTGGCTCAAGCTCTTGCTCAACGAGGACATGCCGCTCGAGGTGCTGCAGGACAGCAACCCCAACAGCGCGATCCCGCCGCTACATGGCGCGCTGCTCAAGAACGAGCAGGATGTGATGCTGTTCGAGCGGCTCGCCTTCATGGCCCGCCGCCAGACCTGATCGCTCAGTCGAAGGTGTAGGCCACTTCGAAGTCGCCCCAACGGCGACCGCCTATCGTGAGCGGCACATAGACATTGCGCACGACGCGGTATGTCTTACCGTCCCCCTCCTGGCGATAGACCGCCATCATGTAAGGCGCGGCGCTTTGCTTGGCCTTCTGGTCGATCGTTTCAAAAATTATGCGGCCGTTGCGGCAATACAGGGTGTCATGCGTCAGGTCGCCGGTCGGCGCCTTTGAGCATTTGGTCAGATGGGTCGGTAGATACCCGCCCATATCGGTGCAAGCGGCGGCAAGGATACGCGGGTCCGAGGCTTCCACTTCGTCAAGCTTGTGCCGCCAGTTGCGATGCGCCCAATCCATAAGGTCGGTACGGAAACGCTGCGGGTTTGAACCTTCGATAAGCGAGTATTCCCGGTCGAAAATCTGTTGCTGAGATAGCTCACCGCTCGCAATGGCTTCTTCGGCCAGCCTTTCGACCTCGCGCGCCTGGTTCTGCGCAATTGCAACCATTGCGCTGTCATTTGGGGAGAGGTTTGCCTGGACGAGGCGATCGAACATGTCGCTCGCGACCATTTCCAGGTCAGCTATTCGCAGATGCGCTGTTTCAAGCTTTCTTTCGTTATCGCTGGCAGCGCGGTCGAAGCTTTCAATAACATCCTGCACACGCGTGACGTGCCCGGTCATCATCCCAGTCGCACGGGCAATTTGTTCATTCTGCTGGTCGACCTCCTCGACGAGCTGAGATACGCCCGTCATCGTATCCTCGATACTGGCCACGGAGCTCTTTGCCTCAAGGCTGGCCTTGGCTCCGATTTCAATGCGTTCGATTACCGTCTCGGCCTCACCGCTCAGCGTCTCGACCACAACAGCAATTTCGTCGGTCGCTTTTCGCGTTTCCCCCGCCAGGCTCTTCACCTCATTGGCGACGACTGCAAATGTGCGTCCCGCTTCGCCCGCTCGCATCGCCTCGATAGTGGCATTGAGCGCAAGAATATTGGTGGTTTCGGCGATCTGTTCGATGTCCTTGGAACAGCGTTTGACCTGATCCATCGCAGCCGCAAAGCCAGTCACGTGGGTGGCCAGTGCCCCGACGAGGTCGAGAAGATCCGTGATTTGAGTCAGCGATGACTGAATTTGGGCGGTACCCTGACCCAACCGATCGATAGCGCGTGCCGACAGCAGTCGCGCCTCATCGCTCGCCTCGGCAACCTTGCGCTGGTCACGCTCGAGTTCGTGGACAGTGCCTTGAAGTTCGATGTGCTCGGCGCGAAGCAATCCCGACGTATCAATGACTTTCTGGACGATGCCCGCGACATCCGAACACCCGACGGTCACTTTGCCGCAAGCCTCGGGAATCATGTCGAGGGCCGAAGCACCCGTCGCATCAAGTTTGGTCAGATCCATATTTTTGCTGCAACCCCGTATTGTCACGGTGGGTGCTAAGGCCAAAGGGTTAGAACAGCGTTAAGCATGCGGCACAATTCTGCTCGGGCGATCCGAGGACTGGTGCGCCGCGTCCTTGCTCGCTATGCCAAGACCCATGTTCTTCAATCTCGTCGACGAGCTGCGCGCAGCAGGCATTCCAGCAAGCTTCAAGGAGCACCTTACCCTGCTCGAAGCACTCGACAAGGACGTGATCGAGCAATCGCCCGAAGCATTCTACTATCTGAGCCGCGCGACCTTCGTGAAAGACGAAGGGATGCTCGACCGGTTCGACCAGGTGTTTCAAAAGGTATTCAAGGGCATCCTCACCGATTACGGTCAAACGCCGGTCGACGTGCCAGAAGACTGGCTGAAAGCCGTCGCCGAGAAATTCCTGACCGAAGAGGAAATGGCCGAGATCAAAGCCCTGGGCGATTGGGACGAGATCATGGAAACGCTGAAGAAGCGCCTCGAAGAACAGGAAAAGCGGCACCAAGGCGGCAATAAGTGGGTCGGCACGGGCGGCACCTCGCCGTACGGCAATTCGGGCTATAACCCCGAAGGCGTGCGCATTGGCGGCGAAGGCAAGCACAAGCGTGCGATCAAGGTGTGGGACAAGCGCGAGTTCAAGAATCTCGACAGCACCAAGGAACTGGGCACGCGCAACATCAAGATGGCACTGCGCCGTCTGCGCCGGTTCGCCCGTGAAGGCGCGCAGGACCAACTCGATCTGGACGCGACTATCGACGGTACTGCCAGGCAGGGCTGGCTCGACATCCACATGCGCGCAGAACGCCGCAATGCAGTGAAGCTGCTGTTGTTTCTCGATGTCGGGGGATCGATGGACCCGTTTATCAAGATCACAGAAGAGCTCTTCAGTGCCGCCACCAGCGAGTTCAAAAATCTGGAGTTTTTCTACTTCCACAACTGCCTTTACGAGGGCGTTTGGAAGGACAATCGGCGTCGCTGGACGGAGCGTACGAAAACTTGGGACGTGCTCCATAAATATGGTCACGACTACAAGGTGGTCTTCGTCGGCGATGCCGCGATGAGCCCGTATGAGATCACCCACGCTGGCGGCAGCGTGGAGCATATGAACGAAGAAGCGGGCATGACCTGGATGCAGCGGGTCACAAACACCTACCCCGCCACTGTCTGGCTCAACCCAGTGCCCGAAAAGCAGTGGAACTATTCGCAGTCCACCAAGGTGATGAAGGAACTGGTCAACGACCGGATGTATTCACTCACCCTGGATGGACTGGACGACGCCATGCGCGAATTGAGCCGCAAGCAGGGGCACTGATTGCAATTACTTTTTTTCTCGGCTGTCTGGGCGCCTAAGCCGATGCGAGCCCAGTCAATTCCATTCGGTTCGGCAGTCGTTTAACAATCGTTCCAGTGGCCGAGCGCGGATCAGTACGAATCGACGACCTCGAACAAGGTACGGATCTGCTGCCTTTCGTCTTCTGTGATTTCAGGTCGCCACACATCGAAGATCAAGACCAGGCGGTCCTTGTCGCTACGGTTCAGCGCCTCGTGCTCTACCGTGTCATCGAACGCCATGATCTCACCTGGTTTCCAGACCCTCGTTTCATCGCCGCAACGTAGCGCACATTTCTCGGGAATAATGAGAGGAAGGTGACAAACGAGCCGTGTATTAAGCATTCCCGTATGGGCTGGAATGTGAGCATCCGCCCGCAGCAATGACAACATCACCGAGGGCGCGCGGTTCGGAATATCGCAGACAGGGATTCCATCCTGCATCGCCGCCCAGGTCTTGGGACACGCTTCAACCAGCTGCGGTATCGGTTCACCCTTGTCAGTGAGGTAGCAGGTGCTCCATTCATCATTCTCTACAAGTCCGTGAACGTCACCCTGGGGTCGGTCGAGCGTTTGTTTGACATAGGGCGCGAACAGGCTGCCATCGTCCATCAGTGATTGAGCTTCAACTCGGATATCATCGGTTTTCTCGATCAGCTGGATTGCCCAGTCGGATTTGCTGAAATCGGCAAAAGTGCAATAGTCCGTCCCCGGATAGTAGTAAGTCATCGGCTGCTGCGGATATCGAACATGTTCCTGCGCACGCGTTCGCTCGCCCAACATCATCTCTAGCGACGATTGGAACCGGGGGTGGCGGGCTGCTGCATTGAACCCTGCTTTGTCGAGTCCCTCGAGTAGATACGTCTTGAAACGTTCGGCCAACCAAATGGTAGCGTCGCGGGCGCGCAAAAGTTCGGTTTGCTCGATTATCACTCCCTCGCCTGCCAACCGGCCAACCTGGCCATAGTAAGCGTTGGCGGCGCGATGATCGCCCGATCTCATCAGATTGTCGGCCATTGCCAATGTCGCGGTGATATCACGATTGTCAGCCGAGAGCCGGCTTTCGGCCTCGGCGCGGTTCATTGCAGGATTTGGTTGATCGATTGCCATGTCAATATCTTAGATGGGATTTCAACAGCTCACGCCAGACAGCCTCGTCGTGTGAAGCCAGCGCGTCGAGATCACCGGGCGCCGCTTCGGCGTCATCAACCCATTCGCGCAGCGACGGACCTCCGTTAATCACGTCGATCGCGAGGCGGTCGAGTTCGTATTCGTAAGGGAAGTCCCGCCACAGGTGGTAGTCTGCATAGAGATTGCGAATCGCCTTGAAGGCAAGCGCCTGCAGCCGCCACGGGCGGAATGCGGCATGACCATAGAACGGGCCTTCGGCGTGGATCATCAATGCGTTACAGAGCGATCCTGCGTGTTTGTGGAAGGTCGGCTCGAAGTGGCATTCGCGCAGGGCGCAGCCATCCAGCCAGTCAGGCGACATCCGCTCCATCTCAGCTAGTACCGCCTTGGCGTCGATGTCCGGCGCTCCGAATAGCACTTCGAGCGGGCGTGTCGTCCCCCTGCCCTCGCTCAGCGTCGTGCCTTCCAGCATGACTGTACCGGCATACGCGCGCGCCATGTTGACGTTTGCGGCATTGGGGCTCGGGTTGATCCACACGCGGTCGGTGGGCCAGCCATATCCGGGTCCATCAGGTGCCCAGCCGTCCATGGCGATGACCCGGTAATCCACGTCGAGGCTGAAGTGATCGATAAACCAGTAACCCATCTCACCCATCGTCAGGCCGTGCCGCATGGGCATCGGTCCCGCACCGACAAAACTTTCCTGTCCCGGTTCCAGCAAAGTGCCTTCCACGGGGCGTCCTGCCGGATTTGGCCGGTCGAGCACCCAGACCGTTTTGCCGCTCTTCGCAGCTTCTTCGAGCAAATACAGTAAGGTGGTCACGAAAGTGTAGATGCGGCATCCAAGGTCCTGAAGGTCGAACAGAAACACATCTGCGCTCGACATCATCTGCCCACTCGGGCGCCGCACTTCGCCGTAGAGGCTGAATACGGGTATGCCATACTGCGGATCGGTTTCATCCGCCGTCTCGACCATATTGTCCTGTTTGTCACCCTTCAGCCCATGTTGCGGGCCGAAGGCGCCGGTAACATTTACCCCGGCAGCAAACAGCGCATCGAGGCTGTGAGTCAGGTCTTGGGTCACGGAGGCAGGATGCGCCACGAGGGCAACGCGCTTGCCCTCCAGCGGTTTGCGTAAATCTGGGTCGGCGAGCAGCCGGTCGATACCGAATTTCATGACGCGGTCGGTGCCGCAAGCCGCGCAGCGAAGCAAGCCGGATCGTGGAAGTCCGGCTTTTCCGCTGGGTGCGCTATCGCCCAATAGCTTTTTCTCCCGCCCTCTTCCTCGATCACAGCACATAGTCCGAAACGATCGAATGCGGGCAGATCGGAGCGTGCAATGGCTACATCGAATATCGCCAGCCCCGACCGGCCGCCACGCCAGGTGCAAACCGGCGCTCGGCCCATCGCACGCTCGCTCATACCTTCACGATATCCGCAGAAATCGTAAGCGGCCCAGCGTTCGGACGGGCTGAAATTAAATTCGGCATACGCGCTTTCCCCGTTTTCGCGGGTGAACAGTTCGAAGCAGGTCGATTGCCAAAGCTTATCGGCTCTGCGCCTGCCTGCAAAGGCCGGGATCACCAAGTCTGCCCGCCCCTTCGATCCGCCAGCGCATGGTCACCCAATCCGGGCGCCGCATGTCGATACTGGCTGCGATCCGTTCGGCCGCCAATGGTGGATGGGCCGGGTGTGCAGTCAATTCATGCGTTTGCACGCCTTTCCCCTCATGCTAGCGGGCAGTTCATCATGACCACCTATACCTCCGACCTGATGCGCGTTCTCGACGAGCGCGGCTATATCCACCAGACCACTAATGCCGGCGCGCTCGACGAGCTCGCGTCGGCCCAGATCGTGCCCGGCTATATCGGCTTCGACGCGACTGCGCCAAGCCTGCATATCGGTTCGCTGGTGCAAATCATGATGCTTCGCCGCCTGCAACAGGCGGGACACAAGCCGATCGTCGTGATGGGCGGCGGAACGACCAAGGTGGGCGATCCCAGCGGCAAGGACGAGAGCCGCAAGATGCTCACGCCAGACGATATCGACGCCAACATCGCGTCGATACGGACAGTGTTCGAGCGCCTGCTGAATTTTGGCGACGGTCCGTCGGATGCCATCATGGTCAACAATGACGAATGGCTCAGCCAGCTCGGCTATATCGAGCTGCTGCGCGATGTGGGTCCGCATTTCACCGTCAACCGCATGCTGACTTTCGATTCGGTGCGGCTAAGGCTGGAGCGCGAGCAGCCGCTGACCTTCCTGGAATTCAACTACATGATCCTGCAGGCGTATGATTTTCGCGAACTGGCGCAGCGTTACGGCTGCCGCTTGCAGATGGGCGGAAGCGACCAGTGGGGCAACATCGTCAACGGGATGGAACTCGGTCGCCGCATGGACGGTACCGAACTGTTCGGGCTGACAACGCCGCTGCTCACCACTGCCGACGGGGCAAAGATGGGCAAGACCGCCGCAGGTGCAGTGTGGCTCAATGAAGCGCAGCTGCCGAGTTACGACTTCTGGCAATACTGGCGGAACACCGATGACCGTGATGTCGGCCAATTCCTGCGCCTGTTTACCGAGCTTCCGCTGGACGAAATTGCGCGCCTGGAGACACTTGGCGGTGCGGACATCAACACAGCGAAGGTAATATTGGCTAACGAAGTAACCAAACTTGTTCGCGGTGATGAAGCAGCCCGTGCAGCCGAAGAAACAGCCAGCCAGACCTTCGCCGGCGGCGGTGTCGGAGACGACCTCCCGACCCTCTCGCTCGGGACCGAGGGAATGCGCGTGGGTGCCGCACTGACTGCCCTCGGTTTCACCGCTTCCAACGGGGAAGCCAAGCGCAAGCTGGCGGAGGGCGCGGTGAAGCTGGACGACGAGACCATCGACGATCCTGCTCACCTCCTGACTTTCCCAGAAGGCGGCGAGGCGCGGCTGAGCATGGGCAAGAAAAAGCATGCGCTACTCCGCCCCTGAAGCGCGACAAACCGCGGGAATGTGCCATTTCAGGACGCCTACCTTTACCAAATATCAGCCTTTTTGATGCACTACCTTCGTCTGAACAAAGACAAGAGGGAAGCGTATCATGTCTGCCGGAGCACAGCTCAGCGTAACTGACCAGCGCCGCATGGCGCGCCATCCGGTCGATCATCCAGTGATCGCCGAGCACTTCCGTCTCGGCGACATACGCATGCATATCGCCAACCTTTCCGCGAACGGTTTCATGATCGACGATGCGCATGATCTTCAGCGCGGCGACCGTGTAATCGTTCGCCTTCCGGTTATCGGCCGAATCGAAGCCTATTGCATCTGGCAGCGCGACAACCGCGCCGGTTTGCAATTTGAACGGATTATCCGCGTCGACAATTTCCTCGCGCTGATCGACACGCTGCAGCCCAATCCGCGCCTGCGCCGTCCGCGCTAACACGCCCTAACAGTTCCACACACTGTCAGGCGCGTCTTCACATATGAAGGCGCGCCTGCCATGCGTCTGGGCGTGAGCGAAGCAGCCCAGCCCGATTCCGCGAGCCAGCCCTCGCCGCTCCGCATTCCAAATTTCCGCGCCTATTGGATCGCACGTCTGACCATGACGCTGGGCCAATATGCGATGATGCTGATCATCGGCTGGCAGACATATAATCTCGCACGGGACGCCGGGATGAGCGTGGCCGAGAGCTCGGGACAGCTGGCACTGATCGGGCTGTTTCAGTTTGTGCCGCTGTTCCTGCTGACGCCATTTTCCGGCCTTGCTGCGGACCGCTTCGACAGGAAGACGGTCGGACGGCTTACGATCTTGCTGCAACTGGGCTGCGCTGGCGCATTGGCTTGGTTGACCCACGCAGAAGCGATCTCACTGGGCTGGCTGTTTGCGGTCGCCGTCGTGCTGGGGATAGTGCGGGCGTTCAACGGGCCTGCGCTATCTGCGCTAGCCCCGAACCTTGTCCCCAAGGAAATCCTTCCGAATGCCATCGCGCTGTCTTCCATCAGCTGGCAGGTCGGCATGATCGCAGGCCCCGCGCTGGGCGGATACACTTACGCAATTGCCGCGCCGTTACCCTATGTGATCGCGAGCGGACTTTTCGTCGTCGCTATCTTTGCGCTGAGCATGATCGGCGATGTTCCGCGTTCTACCATCACCGGTGCGAAGCGTCCGATCGGGCAGATTGTCGATGGCCTGCGCTATGTGGGCCGGAACAAGATGGTGCTGAGCGCGATCACGCTGGACCTGTTTGCCGTGTTCCTGGCCGGGGCGACGGCGCTGTTCCCAGTCTACGCCAGAGATATTCTCCAGGTGGGCGAGACTGGCCTGGCCCAGCTTGCCATGGCCCCGGCGATCGGCGCGGCGCTGACCGCGCTGTTCTTCAGTTTCCGCCCGCTGAAAACCGGCGTCGGGCCGAAGATGCTTTGGGCGGTCGCATTGTTCGGTGTCGCCACCATCGTCTTCGGCCTTTCGCGCTCTATGCCGCTCAGTCTCGCTATGCTGTTCATCGTCGGCGCGGCGGACATGTTCAGCGTCTATATCCGCCAATCGCTGATCCAGCTGCATACGCCGGATGAGAAGCGCGGACGCGTCTCGTCGGTCAGTCTTCTGACCATCAGCGCTTCCAATGAAGGGGGCGACGCCTTTTCTGGCTATCTCGCCAGCGTGCTGGGCCCGGTTGCCGCTGTGGTCGCTGGCGGGATCGGAGCGATTGTAACCGTCGCGATGTGGTCGCGAATATTCCCTGTGCTAAGGACTACGCGGACCTTCGACCCGCCTGAAGAATTGCTAGACCAGACCCCGGACAAGAAATTGCAGGAGCAGACCCCATGAAAGCCGATTCCGTCCTCGCCACTATCGGCGGCACGCCGCACATTCGCCTCTCGCGCATGTTCCCTGATCACGAAGTTTGGGTGAAGAGCGAGCGGGCCAATCCCGGCGGTTCGATCAAGGACCGCATTGGCCTCGCCATGATCGAGGACGCCGAAAAAGCGGGCAAGCTCAAGCCGGGCGGGACGATTATCGAACCGACCAGCGGCAACACCGGGATCGGCCTTGCTATGGTGGCGGCCGTCAAGGGCTACAAACTGGTGCTCGTCATGCCCGAAAGCATGAGCGTCGAGCGGCGGCGCCTGATGCTGGCCTACGGAGCAAGCTTCGATCTTACGGCCAAGGAGAAGGGCATGAAGGGCGCGATCGAGCGCGCTACGGAATTGACCGAGCAAACCGAAGGTGCCTGGATGCCGAGCCAGTTCGACAATGAATCCAACTGGAAAGTTCATGTCCGCACCACAGCTCAGGAAATCCTCGAGGACTTCCGCGATGCACCGATCGACGCAATGATCACCGGCGTCGGTACAGGGGGCCACCTCGACGGGGTGCGCCGAGGAATTGAAGAAGCATTGGCCCGGCATGAAGGCCTATGCGGTCGAGCCTGCTGCATCTCCGGTGATTTCGGGCGGTCAGCCTGGCCCTCACCCCATTCAGGGCATTGGCGCGGGCTTCATTCCCGGTAATTTGCACACGCAATCGATCGATGGCGCCATTCAGGTCGATCCGGAAGATGCCAAGGATATGGCGCGCCAATGCGCGGCCAAGGAAGGCTTGCTCGTCGGCATTTCGAGCGGAGCGACGCTCGCGGCGATCAAGCAGAAGCTCCCCGATCTCGACGCCGGGGCCCGAGTGATGGGCTTCAATTACGATACCGGTGAGCGCTATCTGTCGGTGCCGGATTTCCTGCCCGAAGGCTGAACTAGCGGTCACTTGACTGAATTTGAGGAGCGGAGCGATGCAGATCGAGCGTAGAACTTTCATCGCCGGTGCCGCATCGACCGTTCTCGCTGCCTGCACGCCGCGGCAAGCCGTCCTTCAATCCGCGCACGTTACATCTGGCGCGGGCCTGGCCCCGCTGGCGGCAAATCCTCATCATTTGATGAAGGTGACCGTATGCTTGCGGCCCTTCCGCCCAGCGGGTCCGCGCCTTGAGGTAGAACGGTTCGGCAAGAAGACCGTAATCCACAATTACGGCCACGGCGGATCGGGCTGGTCGCTGAGCTGGGGCTGCGCCGAGGAAGCAGTCGCTTTGGCACGCTCGGGCAGCGCGCGGAAATTTGCGGTGATCGGAGCCGGCGTGATTGGTCTCACGACCGCGATGCGGCTCGTCGAGACCGGCGCGGATGTCACGATATACGCCAGTGAATTCCCTTCCGAAACGCGCTCTGCCCGGGCAACCGGGGTCTGGTCACCAAGTAGCCGGATCGCGCTTTCCAGCGCCGTCGATCCCGCCTTCACGAACCGGTGGGAGAGGTGGGCACGCAAGTCCTATCCCGTCCATCGGAGCATGGTGGGTTTGCTCGGGACTCCGGTCGAGTACATCCCCGAACATGAGGTTCGCGGCGGTCCAAGTACTGCCAGCGGGTTACGCTGGACCGGTCCGCGCGATTCCGAGGACTTCCTGCGTGTTTCAAGGCGTGTTCGCGACCTTTCCCCGCCCTGGCAGAGCCTCGAAGGCGTCGAGAACCCTTTTCCGGGCCGCGAAGTCTCACGATCGCAATCCATGATTTTCAACGTGGCGAGCTATTCGGATCGGCTCGCCCGGATGTTCATGCTGCGCGGCGGCAAGATGGTGCGTCGCTCATTCCCCGACCGTGCTGCGGCTCTTGCATTGCCCGAGGACGTAATCGTCAATTGTATGGGCTACGGCGCCAAGGCGATTTGGGGCGATGAAACACTTGTCCCGGTACGCGGACAGATCAGCTGGCTGTTGCCTCAACCCGAGGCACGCTACGCCGTGTTTTACGGCGGCGTTTTTGCGGTATCTCGCCGTGATGGGGTGATCGTCCAATTCGTCGGCCCGAACGATGGATACGGCTACGGGAGCGAGGACGAGAGTGCCGACCCGGCAGAGACCGAACGGGCTCTCGCGATCTTGCGCGACCTCTACTCGCCGGTCACCTAGAACGCAGCAACTGCCCCGGCCAAACAACAAAACGCCGGCCATCCGCTATCGGACAACCGGCGCTTCGCGTGACGATTTGTGGTAAATCAAGCCGCTGTGGCGAAAGCCTCTTCGCCCAGCGCCATCATGCTGTCACTGCCGCTTTCCAGCTTGCGGCGCAATGCGCCCGCGTCTGGAACATAGCGGTCCATGAAGTAGCGCGCTGTGGCGATCTTGGCCTCGTAATAAGCCTTGTCGTCCGGTGCGCCCGCAAGCTTTTCCTGAGCGACCTTGGCCATGCGCAGCCACATCAGGCCGAGCGTCACGATGCCCATGATGTGCATATAGTGATGCGCGCCTGCGCCCAGGTGGTTGGGGTTCTGCATGGCGTTCTGCATGAACCACATCGTCGCAGCCTGCTGCTCGTTCACGGCCTTTTCAAGGCTTTCTGCAAGCGGCCCGAGCACGTCGTCGCCCTTGGCAGCGGCAATGTCCTCACCGGCCATTTTGAAGAAGGCCTGGATGGCAGCGCCGCCGTTCTGAGCAAGCTTACGGCCGCACAGATCCATCGCCTGTACACCGTTGGTGCCTTCGTAAATCATCGCGATACGGGCGTCGCGAACATATTGTTCCATGCCCCATTCGCGGATGTAGCCATGACCGCCGAAGACCTGCTGCATGTTATTGGCAACATCATAGCCCTTGTCGGTGCCATAGCCCTTGATGACCGGGGTCATCAGGCCGATCAGCGCATCGGCTTCCGCCCGTTCTTCCTCGGTCTGGGCCTTGTGGCTAAGATCGACGAGCAGAGCGCCCCACAGGCACAATGCACGCATGCCTTCGGTGAAGGCCTTGGCATCCATGAGCATCCGGCGAACGTCCGGGTGGACAAAGATCGGGTCGGCCTGCGCCTCGGGCTCTGCCGGACCGGTCAGCGCACGGCCCTGGCGGCGGTCGAGTGCGTAGGCGACGGCGTTCTGATAGGCGACTTCGGCCTGGGCGAGGCCCTGGATGCCGACGCCAAGGCGCGCAGCGTTCATCATGATGAACATGGCGGCGAGACCCTTGTTTTCCTCGCCGACCATCCAGCCCTTGGCGTTATCGTAATTGAGGACACAGGTCGAATTGCCGTGGATGCCCATCTTCTCTTCGATAGAGCCGCAGGTCACGGGGTTGCGCTCGCCAAGCGAACCGTCATCGTTCACCAGCACCTTCGGCACCACGAAGAGCGAGATGCCCTTGGTGCTATCGGGGGCGCCCGGCGTCTTCGCCAGCACGAGGTGGATGATATTGTCAGTCAGATCGTGCTCGCCGGCGGAGATGAATATCTTGGTGCCGGTGATAAGGTAGCTGCCATCGGCCTGGGGTTCGGCCTTGGTACGGATCATCCCGAGATCGGTGCCGCAATGCGGCTCGGTCAGGTTCATCGTGCCCAGCCATTCGTTTGACACCATCTTGGGCAGATACTTGTCTTTGAGTTCCTGCGAACCCTTGGCGATCAACGCGGAGATGGCGCCATTTGTGAGGCCCGGATACATCCCGAAAGCCTGGTTCGATGTGGCGATGTACTCTTCCATCACGAAGCCCATGACGTGCGGCATGCCCTGCCCGCCGAATTCTTCAGGGTGGCCGAGCGTGCCCCAGCCGGCATCGCGGAACTGTTCGAACGCTTCCTTGAAACCCTTCGGCGTAGTCACGCTGCCGTCCTCGTGGCGCGTACAGCCCTCTTCATCGCCGCTACGATTGATCGGTGCGAGCACTTCGGAACAGAATTTGCCGCCTTCCTCGATCACAGCGTCGGTTACGTCGGGCGTCGCCGCCTCGAAACCGGGCAGATTGCCGTAGCTGGCAAGGTCGAGGACCTCGTTGATGATAAAACGCGTGTCGCGCGTGGGGGCTTTGTAAATGGGCATCTAACGTGTCCTTCGTATTAAAGGGGCGATAGGTTTCAGGTGTCGAAATCGAGATGTTCTACATGCTCGATAAATTCGGTGAGATCGGCGATCGAGGAATCGATATCGTCGCGCTGGCTTTTCAGCTTGGCCACGTGCTTGCGGCACTTGTCGAGTGTGACGCGGCGCTGTTCGACGCGGCCATCTCCAAGATCGTAGAGGTCGATCATCTCGCGGATTTCTCCGAGCGAGAAGCCGACATTCTTCGCGCGCATAATCCAGGCAAGCCGCGCACGATCGCGCGTCGAATATATGCGCGTTAGTCCGACCCTCTGCGGAGCAATCAGCCCCTCGTCCTCGTAAAAGCGAAGGGCGCGTGCCGTGCACTCGAACTCGCTGGTGAGATCAGAGATCGAAAACTGCTCGCGCTCATGGATATCGGGCCGGTCTAATAAAGCGCCGGAGTTCGCGCGCTTGGTCGATTCGAGTTTTTGGGCTGCACCGGACATGGTTTCTATCTACGCTACGTTTACGTAAACGTCAATCGCTCACAAGCGCGAGCGAGTCGCCATCCAGCTTGCGAAAGAAACAGCTAGTCGCACCCGTATGACAGGCCGGGCCCGAGGGTTCGCAGATCAGCAAAAGCGCATCTTGATCGCAGTCGACCTGGATATCGTTCACGCGCAGGACGTTCCCGGATGTCTCGCCCTTCTGCCAAAGCGTGCCGCGCGAACGGGAATGGAAATGCGCCAGCCCGCTCGTGCGCGTTGCCGCCAAAGCCTCCGCATCCATGAAGGCCACCATCAGCACCTCCTTAGTGTCCTGAGCGATCACTACGGCTGTCAGCAACCCGTTGGCGTCGAATTTGGGATTGAAATCCAGCCCCTGATCGCGGGAATTGTCGGCTTTCATAATGGCCTGTTTCCTTGTTGCACGATAACCACAAACTGTCTCAAAATTGGCACCCGCCGAAAATGTCGGTTTGATGAATACCTTTTCTAGGGAAGTATCCGTGCCGCAGCCTTTCGGGGTTGTCCACCAAGCCGTGGTTGCCGTCAGAGCAACAGGTTCAGGGGGTCGGATACGCAGCCCGCCGCAAGGCGCGGCGCATCCGGTAACGTAGAGGGATAGGATCCAGGCGGTTGTTGGGGGACATCGCCTTTTCCGCAAGGAGGATCCGATTGACATTCGTCACGTGGCGCCCGGGACCTTCGTGGTCTCGGGCGTTTCGTTTTGCGCGCCTCTCACCCCTATCGCTTCGTCGAGTACACGGGCGAAGCAAGCGATGGTGACTTTGCCAGCACCGGCTCGCTTGAGCACCCGGACGCATGCTTCGCTGGTCGCTCCGCTGGTAAGGACGTCATCGACGAGGACGATGTCGCGGTCTTTTAGCGAAGCGGCAGCGCCATCGCGGACCGCAATTGCCCCTGCCAGTTGACGAGAACGGGCCTTGGCACCGAGCCCTCCGAGTGGCGGCGTCGCCTTTCGGCGCACCAGGGCGTCGACCATCAGCGTGCCCTTCCCAGCTCTATCAAGCTCGCGCCCAAGCAATGCCGCCTGGTTATATCCGCGCTGCCATAATCGCCAGCGGTGGAGAGGCACAGGTACAATCAACCGCTCGCCATTCGCTTCCGGCAATCTTGCGGCGATAAGCTTCGCGAGCATCTCTGCCAGAGCAATCTTGCGGCCGTGCTTGAAGGAGAGCACGAGCTTGCGGGAGGTGTCATTATACAGCGTGCCGGCAGCAATCCCGTCATGTACGGGCGGGTCGGCGAGGCACGGTGCGCAGACGGCTGCCGGCTCCGACTGGCCGCTACCGAACGGGCGCTGGCACGCGGCGCAGCTGGGATCGCCGGGTATTGCAAGCTGCGTCCAGCATGTCAGGCACAGGCCCGACTGTTCTCCGATACCCTCACCGCAAGCGGGGCATCGGGGCGGGTAAATAAGGTCCACGACTGGCGCGAGCGCACTGGCGAGGACCGACACAGGCCCGCTCATCGGCTACCTCTATCCTTGCATGCGGCCGATCCGCGCGGCAGGGGCGCGCGATGAGCGAACGCCAAGTCCCGACGATCTTTTCGCCGCGCAGAGTCGCACTGCGACAAGCGCGCGCTGAACGCTCGCAGGCATCGCGGCCTGACGCGGCTACATGGCTGTCTGAGACGATGGCCGACGACGTTCTCGACCGCCTGTCGTTCATGCGATTGCGGCCTCGCAAGGCCCTGATCGCGGGCGTGGGAGCGGCCGCTGTGGCGCTCGAGCTTGAGAAACAAGGGGCTGAAACCACTGTTGCGGAGAGCGCGGCGCCGCCTCATCCACAATCGCTTATTGGCGCAGGGTATGACTTGATCGTCGATCTCGCGCGGCTCGACACTGTGAACGACCTGCCCGGTGCGCTCATCCAGTATCGCGCTGCGCTCGCTCCGGGAGGTATCCTGATGGCCGCAATCATCGGCGCTGGGTCTCTGCCGGTGCTGCGCCGAGTCATGCTCGCCGCCGACGGTAAGCGCCCCTCGCCGCGTATCCATCCTCAGGTCGACACGCGCGCTGGCACGATGCTGCTGGAACGGTCGGGTTTCGCACGGCAGGTTGTCGACGGCCACAGGCTGACGGTCCGCTATGGATCGCTGTCGCGCCTGATCGGCGATTTGCGCGAGCAGGGGTTGACCAGCGCTCTGCAGCAAGCCCCGCAGCCCCTCGGAAAAGCGGCGCTGGCGCGCGCCGAAGCCGCTTTCGCAGCGCTGGCCGAAGAGGATGGAAAAGTTTCCGAACATTTCGAACTTCTTACCCTGACCGGTTGGAATGCTTAGCGTAAGCAAGCCTGAGCTGCCGCCAGCCTCGCAATCGGGACACGGTAGGGCGAGGCACTGACATAGTCGAGGCCGACTGCCTCGCAGAAGGCGATGCTGGCCGGATCGCCGCCATGCTCTCCGCAAATGCCCAATTTGATGCCAGCGCGAGTTTCGCGGCCACGTTCGGTGGCCAGTTCAACCAGCTGGCCAACACCTTCGATGTCGAGGCTTACGAATGGATCGCGCGGGAAGATGCCCTTGTCGACATATGGTGCCAAGAAGCGTGCAGCATCGTCGCGGCTGACGCCGAGCGTTGTCTGAGTGAGATCGTTCGTGCCGAAGCTGAAGAACTCCGCATGTTTGGCGATTTCACCCGCCATTAGTGCGGCGCGCGGCAGTTCGATCATCGTGCCGACCAGGTATTCGACCGTGCAGCCCGTTTCGCTGAACACTGCCTGTGCGGCCTCGTCGATGACGTGCTTGAGCAGCTCCAGTTCGCGCCGGGTTGCGACCAGCGGCACCATCACTTCAGGAACGGGCGCTTCGTCTGCGGTCTTGGCGACCTCGCACGCCGCCTCGAAGATCGCGCGCGCCTGCATCTCGTATATCTCGGGATAGGTGATGCCGAGGCGGCACCCACGATGACCAAGCATCGGGTTGAACTCATGCAGCTCCCCGGCACGTCGCTTGAGCTGGTCGACGCTATGACCCGTGGCCTTGGCCAAACCCTCGAACTCCGCGTCACCGTGAGGGAGGAATTCGTGCAACGGCGGGTCGAGCAGACGGATCGTGCAAGGAAGGCCTGCCATTACCTTGA
Organism: uncultured Alphaproteobacteria bacterium; assembly: GCA_963797945.1. GTDB lineage: Bacteria > Pseudomonadota > Alphaproteobacteria > Sphingomonadales > Sphingomonadaceae > Qipengyuania. The sequence goes on from CAWCRA010000001.1 coordinate 37,246, forward strand.
AGATGCTGACGAAATCGGCGCGCTGCTCCGGTAGCAGTTTTGCCAAAGCGGCGCGGCGTCCCTCTTCGTTTTCGGCTAGGATCATCTCGCGCACTGCGCTGATGCGGCTCGCTTCGAAGAACATGTGCTCTGTCCGGGCAAGGCCGATGCCCTCGGCACCAAACTGACGAGCCTTGCGGCATTCTTCCTCGGTTTCGGCATTGGTGCGAACGCCCATGCGGCGGTATTTGTCGGCCCACACCATAAGCGTGCCGAAATCGCCCGCCAGCTCGGGTTCGGTCGTCGCGACTTCGCCGGCCATCACCTGGCCGTTCGAGCCATCAATGGTGAGGACGTCGCCTTCCTTCAGTTCGCGGTCACCGATGCGGAGCGTGGCGGTTTCGCGGTCGATGGAGATCGCGGATGCGCCAGAAACACAGGGCCGCCCCATCCCGCGCGCCACGACTGCCGCATGGCTCGTCATCCCGCCGCGCGCGGTCAGGATGCCGGTTGCCGCATGCATGCCGTGGATGTCTTCCGGCGAGGTCTCGACCCGGCACAGGATCACCTTTTCGCCGCGATGCGACCATTGCTCGGCGGTATCGGCATCGAGCACGATCTTGCCGCTGGCAGCACCAGGGCTAGCTGGCAGCCCGGTCGTCAGCACATCGCGCGGTGCATCGGGATCGAGGGTCGGGTGAAGCAGCTGATCCAAAGCCATCGGGTCGATCCGCAGGATGGCGGTCTTGTCGTCGACCAGCCCTTCCTCAACCATGTCCACCGCGATCTTGAGCGCGGCCTTGGCGGTGCGCTTGCCGGTGCGGGTTTGCAGGATCCACAGCTTGCCCTCCTGCACGGTAAACTCGATGTCCTGCATGTCGGTATAGTGCCGTTCGAGCAGCTCGAACACCCGGGCCAGCTCGCCGTAGGCATCCGGCATCGCCTCTTCCATGCTGGGCTTGTCCGCGCCCGCCCCCTCACGGCGGGCTTTGGTGAGGTATTGCGGCGTGCGGATACCGGCGACGACGTCCTCGCCCTGCGCATTGACCAGCCATTCGCCGTAATAGGCCTTCTCGCCGGTCGAGGGATCGCGGGTGAAGGCAACGCCGGTGGCGCTGGTTTCGCCCATATTGCCGAACACCATGGCCTGCACATTGACCGCCGTTCCAATGTCATGCGGAATGTCGTTGAGGCGGCGGTAGACCTTGGCCCGCTCGCTGTCCCAGCTGTCGAACACGGCGCGGATGGCGCCCCACAACTGCTCTGCCGGATCTTGCGGAAACGGATGCCCCAGCTCCTCTTCGGCGAGCCGCTTGTATTCGGCGACCAACTCCTTCCAGTCACCTGCCTCCATCTCGGGGTCCGAGTAGTAGCCGCGGTCTTCCTTGGCGATTTCGAGCGCTTCTTCGAACACCCCGTGATCGAGGCCGAGCACCACATCGCCGTACATCTGGATGAAGCGGCGATAGCTGTCCCAGGCGAAGCGTTCGTCGCCGCTGGTGGCCGCAAGACCGACTACGGTTTCGTCATTCAGGCCCAGGTTGAGGACCGTATCCATCATGCCCGGCATCGAGATCGCCGCGCCCGAGCGGACCGATACCAGCAGCGGATCGCCCGCATCGCCGAAGCGCTTGCCCACCGTGCGCTCGATATGGCCGAGCGCGTCGTCGACAGCTGCCTTCAACCCGCCGCCGAAGTCGCCGCCTTCGCTGAGATAGCGCAGGCACTCTTCTGTGGTAATGGTAAAGCCGGGGGGCACGGGCAGGCCGATGCTGGCCATTTCGGCAAGGTTGCGGCCCTTGCCGCCGGTGACGGTCTTGTCCTTCTGGCGAGCGTCATCGTGGGGGGCATCCCCGCCGAAGGTGTAGACGGTCTTGATCATTGTGCAGTCCCTTGGATGGAACACCGACCGCACAGTTCCGAAAAAGTGCTGGCGCGGTCCATACCTTTGAAGTTCAGGTCTATTTCCGGCAATTTGAGGCGGCGATCTGTCACCTTCCGCCTCACCCCTCGATTTTCGCGAAATCGGCGACACGGTGGACAGCATCGCGGAAGCGCGCAAGCAGGTCGAGCCGCGCATCGCGCTTGGCGGGATCATCATCGTTCACGGTCACACTGTCAAAGAACACATCGACGGCCGCGCGCAGGCTGGCGAGCGCCGCCATGGCCGCCTCGAAGTCTTCGCTCTCGATAGCGGCAGCGGCTTTCGGCCCCGCCGCGTCGAGCGCGTCGATCAGCGCCTTTTCGGCCGGTTCGGGCGTGTAGGAAAGCGCGTTTCCCTTCGCCGCGGCTGCAACCACATCGCGCAGGTCCGGATCGTCGACCAGCGCCAGCGGATCTTCCTCGCCGGTGTGTGGTTCGAGATCGGCCGAGCCCTGCCAGTCTTCCTTCTTGAGGATATTGGCCGCGCGCTTGTAGCCGGCGAGCAGGTTGGTGCCGTCTTCGGTGTCGATGAAGGACTGGAGCGCCTTCACGCGGGCGAGCAGCCGGACGAGATCGTCCTCGCCGCCGAGCGCGAAGACCGCATCGATGAGGTCGTGCCGGACGCCCGCTTCGCGCTGCTGGACCTTGAGGCGGTCAGCGAAGAAATCAGGCATCATCGTCGCAGATATGCGAGCCATCAGTTCGATCCATTCCATCGCTCGTCGTGCTCGGACAACTCAAGCTTCGTGAGCTTCTCGATCGTCACGATCGTTGCCTCGGAAGTCGCTCGACGATCGCCGTCATGCATCGCAGCTGACGCGCTAATCGCCTCCATGCGAATACGCTCGCAGAGTTCATGCGGAGTATTAGTTCAATGAGCTAGATGCCCAAGCGCTGCACGGCGAAGCGCAAACGGATCTTTCGAGCCTGTCGGCGTCTCATCGATCGCAGAAGAACGCAGACCAACGTATCCAGCTTATCCGCCAAGCTACACCGCCACCGTCACCGGCGCGGTCGGCACTTCGTCGCCCTGCCCGACCGGCTTGTAGTGATCGCGGATGGCGTCGGCGACTTCATCGGGCAGACCTTCGGCGCGGGCGTAGTAGCCGCCCATCAGGCCCTGCAATTCGGGAAACTCGCCGACCATTTCGGTGACGAGATCGGCCTTGCACGAGTCGCGCGGCCTGTTCGGCCAGTCCGGGTCGGCATCCGGGACGATGCCTTCCTCGACCAGCCACTCGGCCAGCTTCGCCACGCGCTCGACCTTGTCGGCGACGGTGCCCAGCTTTTCGTGGAAGGTGATCCGCTCCAGCCCCTTGGCATGCTCGGCGAGCGTCTTCTTGCGGTCGACGTCCCAGAAGAAGCGCGCGTCGGACAAGCCGTGCGGCGAGGACCTTGCGGTTGCCGTCGACGACGCGCTCGCCGCCATCTTCCGCCTCGATATTGGCGGTGCAGATGAAGGCGTTGGCGAGCTTCGCCGTCCGCATCTTCGCAGACGAAATACTTCTGGTTCACGCGCGCGGTGAGCTGGATGACTTCGGGCGGGACTTCGAGGAAATCCTCCTCGAACCGGCCGAGCAGCGGCACCGGCCATTCGGTCAGGCCGGCGTTCTCGATCACCAGCCCCTCGTCCTCGACCAGCGTGAGGCCGGCCTCGGCAGCGACTTTCGCCGCGCCGGTGCGGATCATGTCCTGACGCTCCTCGTGATCGACGATGACATGGCCGGCGCGCAGCTTCATCGCGTAATCATCCGGCATTGCCGATGGTGATGTCGCCCGAATGGTGGAAGCGGTGGCCCAGCGTGACCGCACCGGAGGTGACGCCGTGCACCTCGCATTCGACCAGCTCGTCACCCAGCAGCGCGACGATGCCCGATAGCGGGCGCACCCAGCGCAGGCTCTCGGTGCTGATCGAGGCATCGCCCCAGCGCATGGACTTGGGCCAGGTGAAGTCGCGGATGATCGCGGGGATCGCTTCGGCCAGCAGGTTCGTCGTGGCGCGGCCCGGCTTCTCGATCACGGCGAAATAGGTCGCGCGGCCCTTCACGTCGCGCACTTCCAGCTGGTCGCGCGTGACGCCGTTCTTGCGGCAGAAGCCTTCGACCGCCTGATCGGGCGCGCCTTCGGGCGGGCCCTTGGCCTCTTCGCTCACCGCTTCGGTGGCATCGGGCAGATCGCGCGCGATCAGCGCAAGGCGGCGCGGCGTGGACCAGACGGTGATCTCGCCCACCGCACATGCCAGCGGCATCCATCTCGCGGCGGAACAGCTTTTCCAGTTCCTTGCGCGCGCCGGCCTGCATGCGGGCGGGGATTTCTTCGCAGCGCAGTTCGAGGAGGAAGTCGCTCATGCGCTCCACTCCGGGAATTTCTCGGCCCAGCCGGCCTTTTCCTTGTCCATATGCGCTTCGCAGCTTCCGCGTGCGAGGTCGCGCACGCGGCCCATGTAGCTGGCGCGTTCCTGCACGCTGATCACGCCGCGCGCCTGCAGCAGGTTGAAGATATGGCTGGCCTCGACCGCCTGTTCATAGGCGGCGATCGGCACTTCATTTTCGAGCGCATTCTTGCACTCGGCCTCGGCCTTGTCGAACAGATCGAACAGCGCGTCGGTATCGGCGACCTCGAAGTTCCACTTCGACATCTGCTTCTCGTTCTCGAGGAAGACGTCGCCATAAGTGACGCCGCGCCCGTTGAAATCGAGGTCGTACACGTTGTCGACGCCCTGGATATACATGGCGAGCCGTTCGAGCCCGTAGGTCAGTTCGCCCGCAACAGGCTTGCAGTCGAAGCCGCCCATCTGCTGGAAATAGGTGAACTGGGTGACTTCCATCCCGTCGCACCAGACTTCCCAGCCCAGGCCCCAGGCGCCCAGCGTCGGGCTTTCCCAGTCATCCTCGACAAAGCGGATATCGTGCTTGAGCGGATCGATGCCGATCACGCGCAGGCTCTCCAGATAGAGGTCCTGAATGTCCGGCGGGCTGGGCTTCAGGATCACCTGATATTGGTAATAGTGCTGGAGGCGGTTGGGGTTCTCGCCATAGCGCCCGTCGGTCGGGCGGCGGCAGGGCTGCACGAAGGCGGCATTCCACGGCTCCGGGCCAAGCGCGCGCAGCGTGGTCGCGGTGTGAAATGTCCCCGCCCCCATGCGCATGTCATAGGGTTGCAGGATCAGGCAGCCCTGCGCACTCCAGAAATCGTGGAGCGCGAGGATCATGTCCTGAAAACTGTTCGAAGGGTCGTAAGCCATGTTGCAGCGCGCAATGGCGGATGGCCGTTGGCGGGTCAACAAGGGGGCGATCTCTCTGCATCCAGAACCTCTACACTCAGCTTTTCGGTGGAAGATGCGCAACTTTCATCTTCGCCAAACACTTTACCTGCATTACGCTCCCTCCCGAACCATAAGGAAGACGCTGAAATGAAGAAGACTATTGCCCTCGCTACCGCCTCTATGGCGTTCGCGCTTCAAGCCTGCACAGCCTACGCGGACGAGCCGGTCGCAAGCGCTCCTGTTGCTGCCGATACCGAAGTCGCAGCGCTCGATACGGCCGAGCGCGTTGGTCCCGGCCTGTGGAAGGTCGCCGATGACGATACGACGATCTATCTCTTCGGCACGGTCCATGCCCTGCCCGAAAATGTCGAGTGGTATAGCGATTCGATCAAGACTGCGCTTGAAAGCTCCGGCACGTTGGTGACCGAAATCACCGACGCCGAGATGAACGATCCCGCCATGCAGCAGACCATGATGGCGCGCGGCATATTGGCCGAAGGTACGCTGCGCAGCGTCCTGACGCCGGAGCAGACGGCAACCTACGAAGCCGCGCTGGGCACGCTGGGCGTCCCGCCCGAAGCGTTCGACCGCTTCGAGCCTTGGCTGGCGGGCATGACCCTGTCGATCCTTCCGCTGCTGCAGAATGGCTGGACCGCCGAAAGCGGCGTCGAGAAAGTCATCGAAGGCTATGCCGGACCTGACAAAGAGCGCATCGGGCTGGAAACCATCGACTATCAGATCGGCGTATTCGACGGACTGCCACAGGAAACGCAGGTCGAGTTCCTGATCGCCACCGCCGAGATGATCGACGACATCATTCCAACGATGGACAAGATGATCGACGTCTGGGCGAAAGGCGATGCCGACACGCTTGCGGAATTGATGAACGAAGCAATGGACGATCCCAAGGTCGCCGAAGCACTTCTCTACCAGCGTAACCGCAATTGGGCCGACTGGATCGACACGCGCATGGATCAGCCAGGCACGGTCTTCATTGCTGTTGGCGCAGGTCACCTCGCCGGTGACAAGAGCGTGCAGGACTACCTGACCCAGCGCGATATCGCCGTCACCCGGGTTCAGTGATCCGCAAACTGCTTCTCCCCGCACTCGCCGCGCTTGCGCTGGCCGGGTGCGGGGAAGCACCAAAGGACGAGGCGGTCCCGCCCGGCGCCCTGCCCGCTTTGTGGGAAGTGGCAAGCGCAGACGGCGAGGTGGAAGGCTGGCTCTTCGGAACTATCCACGCCCTCCCCGACGGCGTGTCATGGCGCAGCGAAACGCTCGAGGATGTGATCGACCGGGCCGACGTGCTGGTCGTCGAGGTCGCGGGACTGGACGATCCCGAGACGATTTCGCGGGTATTCAGCAGGCTGGCTTTCGACGAGCCCGTGCCCACGCTCGCTGCTCGGGTGGAGCCGGTCCACGCAGCGACTTTGCGCCAGTTGAGGCGCGATTCCGTGATCTCTACGCAGCAGTTCGACCGCATGGAAAGCTGGGCGGCGGCGCTGACGCTCGCACAGGTCACACGCACCTCTGATCCTGCCAACGGAGCCGACAAGGCGCTGATGCGCGACTTTGCGGCGCGCGACATTCGCGAGCTGGAAGGCGCGGCGAAACAGCTCGCAATCTTCGACGACCTTCCCGAGAGCGAACAACGCGACTTGCTCAATTCCTCAATCGAAGCCTCTATCACCGCCGAAGCGGATACCCGGCGGCTGACCCAGGCATGGCGTAGCGGCGACGTCGGTGTCCTTGCCGACATCACGACCGAGGGATTGCTGGCCGATCCCGAACTACATGAAGCGCTGCTCGCAAACCGCAACCGCGATTGGGCGGAGCAGCTCGATCCCATGCTAAAGTCGTCGCCGCGCCTGCTCATCGCCGTCGGCGCGGGTCACATGGTAGGTGAAGCCGCCCTGCCTGCCTTGCTCGAAGAGCGCGGATATACCGTGCGCCGCATCCAGTAGCGCAGGCGCGCTCCCCCTTGCTTTTCAGCGGCACCGCGGTATAGGCGCGCGCTTCGGCGTCATGGTCATCCCTGGAGGCGTGGCGGACCGAAACACTGATACTACTGCAATTCGAAAGGTAGACTTATGAGCGACGCTCTTACCCTGCCGGCCGAGACGCGCGAACGGGCTGGCAAGGGAGCCTCCCGTCACCTGCGTCGTGAAGGCCGAGTACCCGCTGTAATTTACGGCGGCAAAGAAGAACCCACGATGATCCACGTCGAGGAGAAGGAACTGGTCAAGCAACTTGGCACAGGTCACTTCATGAACTCGATCGTCGAAATCGAGATCGCCGGAAAATCCGTGCGCGCCCTGCCCAAGGATGTTGCGCTGCACCCGGTTTCCGATCGTCCCGAACACGCGGATTTCCTCCGCATGGTCAAGGGCGGCAAGATCGAAGTCGAAGTCCCCGTGGTTTTCGTCAACGAAGAAGAATCGCCCGGCCTCAAGAAGGGCGGCGTTCTCAACGTTGTGCGTCACGAGCTCGAACTGGTCTGCGAAAACGACAAGATTCCGAGTGAAATCGTCATCGACGTCACCGGCAAGGAAGTCGGCGATTCGATCCACATTTCGGAAGTCGAACTTCCCGAAGGCAGCGAAAGCGCCATCACGGACCGCGATTACACCATCGCAACTCTCGTTGCCCCGTCTGCGCTCAAGAAGGCAGAAGGCGAAGGCGGAGACGACGAAGGCCAGACCGGCGAAGGTATGGAACCCGGCGAAACCGCCGCGACCGAGCAAGGTCCGGACGACGATGCCGCGAAGGAGCAGCAGGACAAGTCGCCCGACGGCGAATAACTCCGCTCGCTTCAACGCAATCACCAAGGCACCCGGCTTCGCGAGAAGTCGGGTGTTTTGTTATGCGCGCGCTGACGCTATCGCGCGGCCATGCAAATCTGGACAGGCCTCGGAAATCCCGGACAGCAATACGCGATGCACCGGCACAATATCGGTTTCATGGTGTGCGACACGCTGGCCGAAACCTATGACTTCGGACCGAGCCAGAAGAAGTTTTCCGGCTGGGTGCAGGAAGGCAGGATCGGCGGCGAGAAGATCCTGCTGCTCAAGCCCGCTACCTATATGAACGAGAGCGGCCGCGCCGTGAGTGAGGCGCTACGCTTCTACAAGCTCGAACCCGAGGCGCTGACCGTCTTTCATGACGAGCTCGACCTTGCGCCTTTCAAGGTAAAGGTCCGTACCGGTGGCGGCCTGGCCGGGCACAATGGCCTGCGCTCGATCAATCAGCATCTCGGCCCAGATTTTCGGCGCGTGCGCATCGGCATCGGTCATCCCGGTCACAAGGACCGCGTGCACGGCCACGTCCTCGGCAATTACGCCAAGGCTGAGCACGACGATCTGGTCCAAATGCTGGGCGGGATCGCGGCAGAGGCGGAATGGCTGGCCAAGGGCGACGACGCTCGCTTCATGAGCGACTTCGCATTGCGGATGCAGGCTTGACGAACGACAAGGAACTCTCGGACATCCCCAAGCGGAAGCTGCTCGCGTTGATCACCGCTCAGGCGATGTTTTTCGCCGTGCTGGGACTGGCGCTCTGGAGCCTATCGGGCAGACCGCTGGGTGATTTCGTCACTTTCGATCGGGATCAGACAATCATCGGCCTGTCGCTCGCAGCGGGCATGATTGCTACCGCTGCGGGCACTTTCTTGCTTTTCCCGCGCCTGACGGACTGGCTCGTACGCGCGCAGGGCGAGAATTTCGCGTTCCTGAGAAGGAAGCTGTCGTTTTCCGCCATCATCTGGATATCGGTCTGCGCTGGCGTCTCCGAAGAAGCGCTGTTCCGGGCTGGTTTGCAAACATTGCTGACCGACTATCTCGGCCCGGCAGCGGCGATCGCGATAAGTTCGCTCGTCTTTGCGCTGATCCATCTCGCGAAGCCCGCAGTCGCGGGGATCATCTTTGCGATCGGGGTGCTGTTCGGCGTGGTCTATTTCTACACCGGAAGCCTGCTGACGGTCATTCTTGCACACGCCCTGTACGATGTGTTTGCACTGGCCTATCTTCAGCGCCGCTTGCACCAGATTGGCTATTTCAGCGACCACGCCGCTGCACCATCAGACACCGGAACGGAGAACCATCATGCCTGACCTTTCCCGCCGCACTCTCCTCGCCAGCGCAGCCGCGACGGGCGTTCTCGCTGCGACTGCGGCAAAAGCCCAGGCGGACATGCTGACCCCGCCATCCGACCTATCGGGCAAATCGATCCTGATCACCGGCACGTCTTCGGGCTTCGGGCGGCTGATGGCCGAAGACTATGCGCGCAAGGGCGCCAAGGTATTTGCCACCATGCGCAATCTGCCCCGTCCCGAAGCAGCCGAATTGCGCGCGCTTGCGTCTTCCGAAAGTCTCGACCTGCATGTGATCGAGATCGACGTATTAGACGATGCGCAGGTTGCCGCAGGCGTATCCGAAGCCGAGCGGATGGCCGGCGGCGCGATCGATGTGCTGGTCAACAATGCAGGTATTTCGACGGCTGGCCCGATCGAGATCCAGGACATGGAAGCGACCAAGCTTCTCTTCGATACCAATGTATATGGTCCGCACCGTCTCGTACGCGCTGTTCTGCCCGCGATGCGCGCTGCGGGATCGGGACATATCTTCAATGTGACGTCGCAGCTCGGCAGGGTAATCGTCCCCGCTTACGGCCAGTATTCGCCGACCAAGTTCGCGCTCGAGGCCATGAGCGAGCAGCTGGCCTATGAGCTTGTGCCGCATAATATCGACGTCACGATCATCGAGCCGGGCGGCTATCCGACCGAGATTTGGGAGAACGCCAATCGCTTGACGCTCGGGCTGCTCGAACGGGCAGACCAGAAGCATCTCGATGGCTACGGCGCGCTTATCGAACAGCTGCGCTCCGGCACTGGCGGCGGCGGCACGACCGATCCGATGGATGTACCCAACGCCATCGCCGCGATCATCGCCATGCCCGCGGGAGCGCGGCCGCTGCGCCAAGCCGTGCATCCGGGCGCGAAACCGCAGATGGCGATCAACAAAGTGTCGGCAGAAGTGCAGGTCGGATGGCTCGGCGAATCGCCCTACGGCCCGTGGATCAAGGCAGTCCACGGCGTTTAGGATAGCGCATTAACCGATCGGCATTCCCGGCGGGATATCGGGGAAAGTGCTCGGCTTGGCCAGCATCGCGTCGAGACGCTCGCGGTCGCTGAGCATCTCGCCGAGGCTGCGCTTCCACACCGCCAGCTCGCCGTCTCCCCGCGTCCGTGAAAGCGAGGCGCCCCATTGCGCGAGCGTACCGTCGAGTTCGATGGCCAGCGCCGGCGACAGAGCGGAATTGCGCGCAGCTTTCGCGAGTTGCAGCGCGGTCATCGTGGCGATGCGCCGGCCCACCGGGCCATCATCGCTGACCTCCTCGGCGTGTTCGAGCAAGCGGCCCGCCAATGCGAACGGCGAAACCACGTCGCGATCCATTTGGCGCTGCATTTCCAACCGGTTCAGCCGCTGCGGATCGAGCAGGTTTTCGAGCACATGCACAGCGCCGATCTCGGCGGCTCGCAAGCTATCGAATACTGGACCGCCCGCGGTCGGCATTACCTCAATGGTCGTCGAGTAGTCGTAATCCGTCGCCGGGCCATAGGACAGCAGCGGCTGCAAGCGCGCCGGAACGGTAAGTGCCTCGGTGGACAGCGCCTCCATCATGGCATCTAATGCCGCGCGCTGGACGGAGCCTTCGACCGGCATGACAGCAACCTCGTCACCCGCAAGCGCGATGGGTGCGACGACTCCGCCGATGGCCTTGACCGTCGCTTCCACCTGATAGCGGTGCAGCAGCCAGATCGGTACGAATGCCCGGCGCAGACTGGCGAGGTCCTGGCCTTGCGGGATTGCGTCGACATCGAAGCGTGCAAGCGCAGCCTCGCGCACCGCAAGCATCCGCCGCAATTCCGCGACCGGATCGGAGAAATCGTCCCACAATGCCGCCTGCGGGTTCGCGCTACTGGTTCCGCGCGCGTCGGCATCAGGGATGAAGCGCAGGCCCTGCGCCTGTGCCTCGCGAACCATTGCACGCGCCTCTTCTTCGCTGGTCGCCGCGTAGAGATAGCGGATCGCGAACTTGTCCCACGCGCCCACGCCAACGCCGTAAGCATCGCGGATGGTCGGCTTTCCATCCACCAGCTCAATGCGCGGGGCGGGATAGTCCATCACGGAATAGCGATCTTGCGAACTCGCCGCGAAATTGTGTGCAAGGCCCAGCGTGTGGCCGACTTCATGTGCGCCAAGTTGGCGGATGCGAGCAAGAGCGGCCGGGACCGGATCGTCGGGATTGCCGGTCTCGGTCAGCCCCGCACCGACCAGCGCCTGAAAAATGAGGATGTCCTGCCGCACGCGCAACGATCCGAGCATCACACTGCCCTTGAGGATCTCGCCCGTACGCGGGTCGACGATGCTGGGGCCGTAGGACCAGCCCCGCGTCGCGCGGTTCACCCAATTGACGACATTGTATCGGATATCGAGCGGGTCGATGTCCTGCGGCAGCACTTCCACGCGGAACGCATCTACAAAGCCTGCCTCTTCGAATGCGTCGGCCCACCAGCCCACACCGTCGATCAATGCCTGCCGCACGGGCTCGGGCGCAGCGCCGTCGACGTAATAGACGATCGGCTCCCTGACCGGAGACCGAGCCGCTTGCGGATCGACTTTCTCAAGCCGGTGCCGGATCGCCAGTTTCCGAAGCATGGACTGGCCCAGCGGCGCGGAGAAATCATATTTGTACTGGCTGAAGGCGAAACCATAAGGGTCGATACGCGGCTCGAACCCTGGCTCGCCCAGCTCGACCAGCGAATGCCGCACCCACAGCGCGATGTCGCCGCCGGTGGGCGAGACATTGCGCAGGCTTTCCGAAGGCTTTCTGGAAGCGAAACTGAGCAATGCGGAGAACTCGACGTTTTCCGGGAAAGACCTTCACCTTCGCCGGGTCGGCCAGCGAATAGTCTTTCACCAGCGAATATCCTTCGCCCAGCTGCTGGGCGAAACCGAAATGGTCCATCGAGAGAAAAGGTGCAAAATCGAACGAGAAGCCGCCATCGCTCGCGATTTCGTCGATGTCCCCGACCCACAGCGTCGCATTGCTGAAGCTGTTGGCCACCGATTCCTGCTGCGCCTGCGAGCCGTCCGGCGCGACAAATGTGGTATTCTCAAGCTCGGCGACCACCTTCTTGCCGACTTTGCGGAAGCGGATGATACCCGTCCGCAGCGGCGCGCCGCGATCGACGCCCGTCGCAGCCGATCCCACGCCCGTCTCGATCTGCGCCACGTAGAGATAACGTGCCGCGATGCCGTCCTGTCCCGCTGCGGGAAGCGCCAGCATGATCGTGCCGTCATCCTGGCTCGCGCTGACATCGGGCAATTGGTCCTGCGCTGCGAGCGGTGCCGGCAGCGTCAATGTCGATGTCGCGAGCAGTGCGGCGATGATGGCTGTCTTCATGCAATTGTCCCCTGTTCGCGGCCATGATTACCCGCTGAGGCTCCGCTGTCGAGCCGCAAAGCTTCCCCAACCGCGCACAAGCGGCTAAGGGCCGCCCCGCCACCAGTTTTACCGGAGTTTACGATGGGTTTCCGTTGCGGGATCGTCGGCTTGCCCAATGTCGGCAAGTCCACCCTTTTCAATGCATTGACCGAGACGCAGGCCGCACAGGCTGCGAATTACCCGTTTTGCACGATCGAACCCAATGTCGGGCAGGTATCGGTGCCGGACGAGCGACTCGACCAGATTGCAGCCATCGCCAAGTCGGCGAAGGTCATTCCCACGCAGCTTGCCTTTGTCGATATCGCAGGCCTCGTAAAAGGCGCGAGCCAGGGCGAAGGATTGGGAAATCAGTTCCTCGGAAACATTCGCGAGGTGGATGCCATCGTCCATGTCCTGCGCTGTTTCGAGGATGACGACATCCAGCATGTCGCCAATAAAGTCGATCCGATTGCCGATGCCGAAGTGGTCGAAACCGAGTTGCTGCTGGCCGACATGGAAAGCCTGGAAAAGCGCGTCCCCAATGCGGAAAAGCGTGGAACTGCTGGTGACAAGGAAGCCAAGATCATGGCCAGCGTGCTGGGCCAGGCGCTGGAGCTGCTGCGCGAAGGCAAGCCTGCCCGCCTGACAGAGCCGCAGGATGATGAAGAAGCGCGCGTGTTTGCGCAGGCTCAGCTATTGACAGCCAAGCCCGTCCTCTACGTCTGCAATGTCGCTGAAGAAGAAGCGGCGACGGGCAATGAACTCTCGGCGAAGGTGTTCGCCAAGGCTGAAAGCGAGGGCGCTCAAGCGGTCGTGGTATCTGCCGCCATCGAATCCGAATTGGTGGGCATGGAACAGGAAGACCGCGCCGAATACCTCGCGGAGCTTGGCCTCGATGAAAGCGGTCTCTCCAAGGTAATCCGTGCCGGTTACGAACTGCTGTCGCTCAACACCTTCTTCACCGCAGGGCCCAAGGAAACGCGTGCCTGGACCTTCCCACGCGGTGCCAAGGCCCCGCAGGCCGCTGGCGAAATCCATACCGATTTCGAGCGCGGTTTTATTCGCGCGGAGACGATCGCCTATGACGATTACGTCTCGTTAAACGGTGAAAGCGGTGCGCGCGAAGCGGGGAAATTGAGGCAGGAAGGCAAGGACTACGACGTGCAGGACGGCGACGTCATGCTGTTCAAGTTCAACGTCTAGGCACCAATCGCCGCTTTGTCCGTTGGCCCCGTAATATCAACGGGGAGAATACGCGTGGTGGACAAGTCCGAGAAGTTTAATTGGTTCGTACGCGTAGGCTATTTCAGCCGCGCGATCCTTTACAGTGTGCTGGGCCTCATCGCGCTCACCAGCGCAGATAAGATTGCCGAGGGCACCGAAGGTATCTTCATGGCGATCGAGGAATTCCCGGCAGGCACCGCGATACTCTGGCTGATGGTCGTGGGTCTGCTTGCCTACGCCCTGTTCCGTCTGTGCTCCCCGCTGTTCGATATCGAAAACCAAGGCAGCGACGGCAAAGGCTGGGCCAAACGCATCGGTCATGCCGGTAGCGCAATCGGTCACCTTGCGCTCGCATGGTCCGCCTATCAGTTTGCCTCGTCCGGGTCCGGTACTGGTGGATCGGGCGGCAGTGGTAGCGGCGGCGGCGGCGCGCAGGAAGCGGCGTCCGGCGTCTTGTCGATGGATTTTGGCGGCACCATTCTCGGGCTGCTCGGCGTGGCGTTTTTCGTGACCGCGATCTTCCAGTTCAAGAAGGGCTTCACCGGCGAGTTCATGAACCGCATCAGCGGTCAGGCACCAAGCGCAACGCGGATTCTCGGCGGTATTGGCTATGCTGCGCGCGGCGTGGTTTACGGCGTGATCGGCTGGTCGCTGTTCAAGGCTGGATTCCTTTCTGGAGGCGCCGAGCAGGTGAAGACCCTCGGCGATGCAGTGGCGAGCCTGGCAGATTCAGGCATCGTATTCACGCTGACCGCAATCGGTTTGCTGCTGTTCGGCCTCTTCAGCTTGGTCCTGGCGCGCTACCGGATCATTCCCGAACTTGGCTCCGATGGCCGCGTGCCGAGTTTCCGGGCATGAGTTGAAACATACCCCCTAGGGGTATATGGTCGGGAAATGACCAGAACGGCAAAACTCTACCGTATGGTGATGGACAAGCACGTCTGTCCCTATGGCACGAAAGCAAAATGGCTGCTCGAGCGCGAGGGGTATGAGGTGGAAGATAACCACCTCACCACTCGCGCCGAGACCGACGCCTTCAAAGAACAGCACGGCGTATCGACGACGCCGCAAGTCTTCCTCGGAGAAAAGCGGGTTGGTGGCTACACCGATCTGCGCAAGCGCCTCGATTACGACAACGACACGGACGGCAAAAGCTACCGCCCGGTTCTCGCAGTATTCGCCGTCGGCGCGGCGCTTGCCATCTCCCTGGCGTTCTTCGTTTATGGCACGCCGCTGCATGTGCGCACCGCCGAATGGTTCATCGCGTTTTCGATGGCTATGCTGGCCATGCTCAAACTGCAGGATGTCGAGCAGTTTTCGACCATGTTTGTGGGTTACGACCTACTCGGCCGGCGGTTCGTGCCTTACGCCTATGCCTATCCCTATCTCGAGGCGGCGGCTGCAGTGCTGATGGCCGGGCGAATTCTGCCGTGGCTATCGATACCGATTGCGCTTGTCATCGGGACCATCGGGGCGGTTAGCGTATTCTACGCCGTATATGTCCAGAAACGCGACATTAAATGCGCCTGTGTCGGCGGCAGCGGCAACGTGCCGCTGGGCTTTATTTCACTTTCGGAAAATCTGGCAATGGTCGGCATGGCGGTTTGGATGTTGCTCCGCCCGGCGCTCTGAGGCATCGCTAACGCATGCTCTATTTTGAAGATATCGAGATTGGCCGCCGTCAGTCCTTCGGGCGCTATGATGTGACGGCCGAGGAGGTGAAAGACTTCGCCGAGAAGTACGATCCGCAGCCGTTCCACTTGGATGAAGAGGCGGCGGCAGCGACACACTTCGGGCGCATCTCCGCAAGCGGCTGGCATACCTGCGCGATGACCATGCGGATGCTGGTCGACAATATGAAAGACCACAAGCAGGCGGGCCTCGGCTCCCCCGGAGTGGACCAGATTCGCTGGAAGCACCCGGTCTATCCCGGCGATACGCTTCGCTGCGAGACCGAGACAATCGAAAAGCGGCGCAGCAAATCCCGCCGCGACATGGGCATCTTCAAAAGCGCCTGCACCGTGTTCAATCAGGACGATGTAGTGGTGGCGGAGATGATATCGAATGGCCTCATCCGCGTTCGCGACCCTGAGGCCCCAATGGGGGACTAGCCAGTGGGGGACTAGCTACCGCACTGAGCATATCCGGACTGTTCGTAGACCGCCCGGCCGCGCCCATCGGTGAGGCGGACGGTAGCGCGGTGTTCCACCGTTTCCATGCCGACCTGCTCTCCCTCGCCTTCAAGCATGATCCATTCCATCGAGCGCTGCGTGCCGTCGAACTTGGTCTTGATGCCGAATGCCGTCTCCGCGCTGCCTGCATCAGGCGCAAAGCGTTCTATCTCGCGATCGATTTTCACATAGGCTGCATCGAGCAGGGCCACCACGACCGGATCGGACGATCCACCGTCGGCAATGAAGCTGCACCCCACCCCGAACATGTCGGCTTCCTCAATGTCGCTGAAGTCCATCGCCTGAAGCACGACGGGCATGGGTGGCGGCACGCTAGCCGCTTCGACTTCGCGCACTGCTTCCGCGTCAGCCTGCGCCTTCTCTTCCGGCGTCATGTCGCTGCCACATGCCGCCACACTCAAAGCAAGCAGAATCGTCAATGCGCGCATCAATGCCTCCCGAACAGTTTTTCGACATCGTCCATCGATAGCTTGACCCAGGTCGGGCGGCCATGATTGCACTGACCGGAACGCGGCGTGCGCTCCATTTCGCGCAGCAGGGCGTTCATTTCGTCCACGCGCAAGGTCCGCCCTGCCCTGACCGAGCCGTGGCAGGCCATCGTTGCGAGCACCAGATCGAGTTTCTCGCCAAGCAGCAGCGCCTCGCCGTGCTTGACGATGTCGTCGTCGATATCGCGCAAGAGCTTTGCCGGATCGGTCCGCTTGAGCGTATGCGGCAGGGCCCGGACCAGCATCGCGGACGGTCCGAAGCGTTCGATGACAAGGCCAAGTTCGCCAAGCTTTTCGGCGGCTTCTTCTAGCCGGTCGCACGCCGGTTCGTCCAGCTCGACCACATCGGGCATCAGCAAAGCCTGGCTACGCTGCGCCGCCTCCCCGGCCCCTGCTGCGCGCAGGCGTTCCAGGACCAGCCTTTCGTGCGCCGCGTGCTGGTCGACCAGCACCAACCCGTCCGCCGCCTCGGCCACGATATAGGTGTTGGCGACCTGCCCGCGCGCTATGCCGAGCGGAAAATCCTGCTGTTCTGCTGCAATCGGCGCTGCTTCTTCCGCCCTGCCTTGCGGGGCCGCTATGACATCGCCGCCCTCAGGCCGCCACGCAGCAGCGGGTTCCGCCACGCGCGCATCTCCGCCATCCCAGCCTCCGCCCGAAAAGATCGAGCGCATGGCGGCGGGCGTCTCCTCACCGGACGCGTCGCCTTCGCGCACCCAGCGGCCCATGGCGTGGTTGTCGGGCGCCTGAGCGCTGCGTTGATCGCCAGTAGAGAGCGCTCTGCGCAGGCCCGAGACAATGAAGCCGCGAATGCCGCTTGCGTCGCGAAACCGCACTTCGGTTTTCGCCGGATGCACGTTCACGTCGACATCTTCCGGCGGCAGGTCGAGAAACAGCGCCAGCACCGCATGGCGGTCACGCGCAAGCATGTCGGCATAAGCACCGCGCACCGCACCGGTCAGCAGGCGGTCCTTCACCGGACGACCGTTGACGAACAGATATTGGTGGTCGGCAATGCCGCGGTTGTATGTGGGCAGGCCCGCAATTCCGGTCAGGCGGATGGCGCCATTCTCGCCTGGACGCTCGAACTCGATCGCTACGCCGTTATCCTTGAGCTCGCGCGCCACGATCTGGGCGACGCGGTCCGCCAGCGCCTCGTTCGGTTGCAGCCCGTAAATGCGCCGCTCGCCATGCTCGAGCGTGAAGCCGATATCCGGCCGCGCCATCGCGAGCCTGCGAACGACGTCCAGGCATGCGGCATATTCGCTGCGAGGCGTGCGCAGGAATTTGCGCCGTGCGGGCACTTTGGCAAAGACCTGCTCCACCCGGACGCGCGTGCCCGGCGGCAGTGCTGCCGGTCCTTCCGCGATAACCGCCCCGTGATCGACCACGCGCCGCCACCCCTGCTCCGCGCCGCGCGGCCTGCTTTCCAGGGTAAAGCGCGAGACGCTGGCAATCGATGGCAAGGCCTCGCCGCGAAAGCCCAATGTTGCGACCTGCTCGATAGCCTCGTCGGGCAGTTTGGACGTGGCGTGCCGCTCCAGCGCAAGCGCCATTTCATCCGGGGTCATGCCGCAGCCATCATCGATCACTTCGAGCGACCCGAGCCCGCCCTCGACCAGCTTCACGGCAATGCGCGTGGCGCCCGCATCGATCGCGTTTTCGACCAGTTCCTTGAGCGCGGCAGCCGGGCGTTCGACCACCTCGCCGGCGGCGATGCGGTTGACGAGATTCTCTGGCAGACGGCGGATTATTGGCATGGAATGAAGCAGCCTAAAGGCGAAGCGGCTGAAATTCGAGGCCGGGCGTTCAATTCAGCGGTGGATTACCTGCAATTCCTTTGGCTTTTGGCCCTCGGTCTGGCTAAGGAACCGCACCTTCTGTCGACGCGCCGGAGGATTGGAGCTTGGAACCCAAGCGTCAACGGCGCGTAACACCCTTTAGATATTACGGAACTGGGGAATAATGGGTTTCTGGGCCAATCTTTTCAAATTCGGATCGCAGAACATGGCGATCGATCTCGGCACGGCCAATACGCTGGTCTATGTAGAGGGTCAGGGCATCGTCCTGAACGAACCGAGCGTCGTTGCGATCGAGACCATCAACGGCATCAAGCGGGTCAAGGCCGTCGGCGACGACGCGAAGATGATGATGGGCAAGACGCCGGACAGCATCGAGGCCATTCGTCCGCTGCGCGACGGTGTGATTGCCGACATCGAGATCGCCGAAGAGATGATCAAGCACTTCATCCGCAAGGTGCATGGCCGCAAGAGCCTGATGCGCTATCCGGAGATCACGATCTGCGTTCCGTCCGGCTCGACTTCGGTTGAACGCCGCGCCATTCGCGATGCAGCCAGCAATGCGGGCGCTTCGCAGGTTTACCTGATCCTGGAACCGATGGCTGCCGCTATCGGCGCCGATATGCCGGTGACCGAACCGGTCGGCTCGATGGTTGTCGATATCGGTGGCGGTACGACCGAGGTCGCGGTGCTTTCGCTGCGCGGTCTGGCCTACACGACATCGGTTCGCACCGGCGGCGACAAGATGGATGAGGCGATTGTCTCCTACGTGCGCCGCCATCACAACCTGCTGATCGGGGAGGCCACGGCCGAGCGGATCAAGAAGGATTACGGTATCGCCAAGGTGCCCGAAGACGGCGCAGGCGAAGCGATCACGATCAAGGGCCGCGACCTCGTCAACGGGGTGCCGAAGGAAATCACGATCAATCAGGGCCACCTTGCCGAGGCTCTGTCCGAGCCGATCGGCGCGATTATCGAGGGCGTGCGCATCGCGCTGGAAAACACCGCACCGGAACTGGCTGCCGATATCGTCGATCAGGGCATTGTGCTCACCGGCGGCGGGGCGCTGATCCAAGGTCTGGACGAATATCTGCGCGAGGAAACCGGCTTGCCGGTGACGATCGCGGAAGATCCGCTCTCTTGCGTCGCGATCGGTACGGGCCGCGCGATGGAGGACGAAATGTATCAGGGCGTCTTGATGACGGCCTGATCCGGGTAATGAGGAGCTGACATGGCGCCGACAGGGCAACGGCGCTCGAGCTATTCGCGCAGGGCGCAATTTTCCATGTTCACCGGCTACATCGTGGCCGGTGTTGGCGCGCTTGTAGGCGCCGTTCTGCTGGCCTTGTCGATCTGGCAGCCTAATCTGTTTTCCGGCCCTCGCGGCGCCGCCAATGATGCGGTTACCCCGGCCACGGAGACGGTTGCGGTAGCGCGTACCGAAAGCAAGGGGCTGTTCGAGAGTATTCAGGGCTACCTTAAAGCGGGATCTCAGAACGCCAAGCTCCGCAAGGAAATGGAGCTCGCCCGCATACGATTGGAAGAAGCCGAGGCTGTTCGCCAGGAGAATGTGCGGTTGAAAGGCTTGCTCGATCTGCAGGACGAGGAGATCAAGCCCGTCGCGGTTGCAAGACTGGTCGGCTCGACGTCCTCAAGTTCTCGCCGATTCGCCTATATCGGTGTCGGGGAAGACGACGGCGTAGGTGTGGGAATGCCTGTCCGCTCGCCGCGCGGCATCGTCGGACGCATCCTGGAAACCGGCAGCGACAATGCCCGCGTGCTTCTGATCACCGACAGCGAGAGCGTCCTGCCAGTTCGCAGAGCGACCGATGAAGTCGTCGCTTTCGCCGAAGGCCGCGGTGACAGCCTCATTCGCATCAGGCTGATCAATCTGGGCGTTAATCCGCTTGAGCTGGGCGACGTATTCGTCACCAGCGGTGCAGGCGGATATTACCAACCCGGAGTAGCCGTCGCCATCGTCAGCGAGATTACCGACGACGGCGGCCTCGCCCGCATCATCAGTGACCCGGCGGCAACAGACTTCGTATCGGTCCTCCCGATCTTTCAGCCCGAAGCAGCCATCGGTGCCCAAACGCCGATCGAGAACGAACTGGGCGAGTGATGGAACGGATGAACCCCCGCTCGCGTAGCGACGAGTACGGCAGCCGCATCAACCGTTCGCACTCGACTATCATCGCCAATATCCTGCCGTGGATCTCCATTGCGCTCGCATCACTGATCCCACTGTTTTTTCTGGCGAGCGCGGCTCCTTTGATACCTCCGGCCGGCTTCCTTATGCTGCTCGCCTGGCGATTGGTGCGTCCCGGTTTGCTGCCCGTCTGGGCGGGGTTGCCGCTTGGACTGTTTGACGATCTCTATAGCGGCCAGCCTTTCGGCAGCGCGATCCTGCTGTGGTCGCTCGCTCTGATAGCAATCGAAGCGCTCGAACTGCGTTTCCCTTGGCGAAATTTCTTGCAGGACTGGTTCACTGCCGGTTTAATCCTGTTGATCTATATAATTGCCGGAATGCTATTCTCAGGAGCTACGCCTGGTTTGGCTGCTCTCGTCGCTCTCGGACCGCAAATCGTGATATCGTTCCTGCTCTTCCCTCTTTTCGCCCGGATAGTTTCCGGCCTCGACCGGTTGCGCCTGACTCGCTGGCGGAGCGTGGGATGAGACTCGGCAAGAATTGCAAACGCGAGATCGTTACGCCGACGACGTTGGACACTGCCTTCTCGCGCCGCACTTTCGTGATCGGCACGGCCATGGGCGGCCTGGGCGTCATCCTGGCTACGCGCATGGGCTATATCGCCATCGCCGAGAACGAGAAATACGAGCTCGAATCCGAAAGCAACCGCGTCAACCTGTCGCTGATCCCGCCGCGGCGAGGCTGGCTGCTCGACCGAAACGGTGCGCCGCTTGCCTCCAACAGGGCCGACTTTCGCGTGGATGTAATTCCCGACCGAATGATCGACCCGGAAGTTACAATCGCTCAGCTCGGCACCATTCTCGAGCTTGATGAAGCGACCATCGCCGACATCAATCAGCGGATCGAAGAATCGCCCGGATTTCAGCCGGTAGAGGTCGCATCCGGCCTCGACTACGAACAATTTGCCGCCGTCAGCGTGCGACTGCCCGATATGAACGGTGTCGTCCCGCAGCGCGGCTTCTCGCGCTTCTATCCTACCGGTCCAAGCGTAGGCCATCTGATCGGCTATGTCGGGCCCGCCAATTCCGAAGAATACGAAGAGCAGGACCGCAATCCGCTGCTGGTCACACCCGGATACAAGATCGGCAAGGACGGGCTCGAGAAACAATTCGAGCAGGCCGTTCGCGGTGTGCCAGGCGCCCGGCGGGTCGAAGTGACTGCATCGGGCCGCATAATTCGAGACCTCGAAACGCGCGAAGACATTCAGGGCGATCCGGTCCGTCTCACCATCGACGGCCCGCTACAGGATTACGCTGCACGGCGCATCGGACTGGAAAGCGGATCGGTCGTAGTGATGGACTGCGAAACGGGCGACCTGTTGTGCATGGCTTCGATGCCCAGCTTCGACCCCAACAGCTTCTCGCAAGGCATTGGCCGCGTCGAATACTCAATGCTTCGCGAAGACGAGCGCGTTCCCCTGCGCAACAAGGTCCTGAAAGGCCTTTATCCTCCGGGATCGACGGTCAAGCCCATGCATTGCATGGCGTTTCTCGATGCCGGTGTAAAACCGGAAGAGACCATCATCTGCGGGGGCGGTCGGCGGATCGGCAACCGGTTTTTCAACTGCTGGAGCAATCACGGCAGCGTCGATATGGCAAAGGCGATCTATCAAAGCTGCGACAGCTATTTCTATCACTTTGCCCAGCAAGTCGGGTTCGAGAAGGTCGCGGAGTGGGCACACAAGATGGGCCTTGGTGAGGAATTCGAGCTACCCGTCACCAGCCAGTTCTACGGCACTGTGCCCGAACCCGACTGGAAGCTGAAAAAGTTCGAGCGCGAATGGCAGCCCTACGACACCGTCAACTCGTCGATCGGCCAGGGCTATTACCTGACCAGCCCGTTGCAGCTCGCCGTGATGAGCGCCCGATTGGCGACCGGTGATCGGGTGATGCCCAGGCTCCATTTAAGCGACGAGAAGCCGGTCTTCGAACATTTCGACTTCAGCGCGGAAGAAATCGGATACGTCCGGCAAGCGATGAGCGACGTCGTAAATGGTCCTGGCACCGCCGGGCGCGCTCGGCTGCCGATCGACGACGTGCTGATGGCGGGAAAAACCGGGACTGCGCAGGTCGTTTCGCTCAGCAAGTCGGACGGCAAAACCGGACCATGGAAATACCGCGATCATGGCCTGTTCGTGTTCTTCGCGCCTTTCGACAAACCGAAATATGCTGGCGCGGTGGTCATCGAACATGGCGGCGGCTCCGGTTCCGCTTATCCCATTGCGCGCGATGTGATGACGTTTATGTTCGATCCGGCCAAGGGCATGGAAGCGCTACGCACGCTCGAGGAACAATGGGGCGGCACCGCGCAGCAACGCCTGATCCGCAAATACGCGAGCTATGCCGCCGCTGCTGGCGAGGAAGTGCCCCCAGCACCAGCGCGTAGCGAAGATATCTTCGACCAAGTCGAAGCAGAGGCGCGCATCGATGCGCGTCAAAGCGAACAGATTGCCGAAGAGAAGATCGAACCTCGGTCCGAAGCAAACCCGCGCGCAGGAGGCCCTCCGCCGGGCGCTGCGGACACAGCGTCAGAGACGAGCGAGTGAACTTGGTCCCGACACCGGTTGCCCGGCAGCCGTGGCAGCTACTATTCCCGCTTCTTGTGTTGGTCGGGTTCGGGGCTCTGGTCCTGTTCTCCGCAGCGGGAGGAAGCTGGCAGCCCTACGCCGCATCGCACTTGATCCGTTTTGCGGTCTTCCTCGGCATGGCTGCCGTCATGACCTTTTTCACGCCCGGCCTCGTCAAGCTCGTAGCGTATCCGATCTATGGCATAGTTCTGGCGCTTCTCGTCCTGGTGGAAGCGATGGGATTCGTCGGCGGAGGGAGCCAGCGCTGGCTCGATCTCGGTTTCATGCAATTGCAGCCCTCCGAGCTGATGAAGCCCGCTATCGTGCTCGCATTGGCGCGCTTCTATAGCGATTTGCCGGTCGGCATGATCCCGACATGGCGGGCTCTGGTTCCCGCCGGTGTGCTGATCACGATGCCGGTGGGGCTTGTCCTGATGCAGCCGGATCTTGGAACTTCGCTAGCCATCGTGTTCGGCGGAGGGGTTGTGATGTTCCTCGCCGGCCTGCCGATGCGCTGGTTCGCATGGGCCGGCGCGGCGGGCGCTGTTGCGATCCCGCTGGCCTATCAATTTGCGCTCCAGCCCTACCAGCAGAAGCGCGTACTGACCTTTCTGGACCCGGAGAGCGACCCGCTGGGCACGGGATACCACATCACGCAGTCGAAAATTGCGATCGGGTCTGGCGGGCTGACGGGCAAGGGTTTCAACGAGGGGTCACAGAGCCATCTCAACTATCTGCCCGAGCCGCACACCGATTTCGTTTTCGCGACGATGGCAGAGGAATGGGGCTTTCTCGGCGGACTGCTGGTCATTGGCATCTTTTTCATAATCCTGCGCTGGGGCATAATCGTCTCGCGCAAGGCAAATGACAGGTTCTCCAAATTGCTCGCAGCAGGCATGACGGCGACGATCTTCTTTTACGTGGCGATCAATCTGATGATGGTCATGGGGCTTGCCCCGGTGGTCGGTATTCCGCTGCCATTCGTTAGTCATGGCGGCTCGTCCATGATGACCAACATGATCTGCGTGGGCGCGCTAATGATGGTCCATGCGTGGAACCGCCAGTCGCGCTCGCAAGGCCTGGGGAATTAATTAGGGCGCTCCCCCTTCCCTTCACGAAAATCACCGCTATATGACGCGCCTTGCCCGAATCAGGTCCTGAAGCAGGTGCCACTATTCTGGCCGCCGTCATCCGGCATGTGGACGCATAGCTCAGTTGGTAGAGCAGCTGACTCTTAATCAGCGGGTCCTTGGTTCGAACCCAAGTGCGTCCACCACCACCTTCTTAATGTGATGTCTGACTTGCTGTATCACATTATAATGTGATAACGCTGCTCGATGACCACAATTACGCAAAAGATTCGCTCCCTTATCGACGATGGCACGATGACCCGTGCCGGCATTGCGCGGGCGGCCGGGCTGCATGCCAACACGCTGCGCGAATGCATGGACGATGGGTGGAACCCCACCTCCGAAACGCTGGGCAAGCTGGAGCGCTTTCTGGAGGCGAATGACGACCGCCCCGCGCTGGTCGGGATCGAGGAGATCATCGACGAGGCGCGCAATGGCCGCATGTATATTCTGGTCGATGACGAGGACCGCGAGAACGAAGGCGATCTCATCATTCCCGGTCAGATGGCCACGCCCGATGCGATCAATTTCATGGCCACGCATGGACGCGGACTGATCTGCCTGGCGCTGGACCGCAACCGTGTCGATCAGCTCGGGCTACAACCGATGAGCCGCGACAACCGCGAGAGCATGCAGACCGCCTTCACCATCTCTATCGAGGCCAAGGAAGGCGTAACCACCGGTATCAGCGCAGCGGACCGGGCGCGCACAGTCGCCGTTGCGATCGATGCGTCCAAGGGATCGGACGACATCGTCACACCCGGACATGTCTTCCCTCTCACGGCACGCGATGGAGGTGTGCTGGTGCGCGCCGGCCATACCGAGGCTGCGGTCGACATTTCTCGCCTCGCAGGGCTCAATCCCTCCGGCGTGATCTGCGAAATCATGAACGAGGACGGGACGATGGCTCGCCTCGAAGACCTGATCGCATTCGCCCGCAAGCACGACCTCAAGATCGGGACCATCCGCGACCTGATCGAATACCGCAGCCGCAAGGATCACCTCGTCGAGCGCGTGGACGAACGCGCCTTCGATTCCGACTATGGTGGGCAGTGGCGCATGGCAACCTACCGTAACAAGGTCGATGGCAGCCAAAGCTACGTTCTTCAGAAGGGCCACGTCGTCCCGGACGAAGCGACGCTTGTGCGGGTACATCCGATCTCGATTTTCGACGACATCCTTGGTCAGCCCGGCCCGCGCAAACGCACGCTACAGCGCTCCATGAAGGCGGTCGGCGAGCATGGATCCGGTATCATCGTCATCATTACGGCGGACGGGACGGGAGCTGCAGGCGAGCGCGAAGACGCCGAATATCGCAATGTCGGCATCGGCTCGCAGATTCTCGCGGACCTCGAAGTTGGCGAAATGATCTTGCTGAGCAATTCCACGCCCAATGTCGTGGCGATCGAAGGCTATGGCCTCGATATCGTCGATCACATGCCCATTCCGGAGTAAATCCATGGCCCGCTTTCTTATTATCGAAGCCCGCTTCTACGACGATCTGAACGACAAGCTGATTGCAGGCGCGCGCGCCGCGCTGGAGGCTGCAAACCATGAAGTCGAGGTGCTGACGGTTCCAGGTGCGCTGGAGATACCCGGCGCGCTCGCGCTCGCGGCCGAAAGCGGCGACTATGACGGCTTTGTCGCAATCGGCGTAGTGATCCGCGGCGAGACCTATCACTTCGAAATCGTCGCGGGTGAAAGCGCGCGGGGGATCATGGCGCTGACGATGGACGGCATCCCCATCGGCAACGGCATCCTGACGGTCGAGAATGATGAGCAGGCATCGGTGCGCGCCGATCCGGCCCAGAAGGACAAGGGCGGCGAAGCAGCGAAAGCAGCCATGGCCATGCTGGCACTGCGCGAACGCTTCGCCTGATTCTTCGGTCGCCGCGCAATGACTTCCAAATACGACACCATCGGCAAGTCTTACAGCGATTTGCGCAGGCCCGATCCGCGCATTGCGGCCCAGATACACACGCATTTAGGCGACGCCCGCACCGTGGTGAATGTGGGTGCAGGAACCGGCTCTTACGAGCCTGCGGGCAAGCTTGTTACGGCTGTCGAGCCCTCAGCCGAGATGATCGGCAAACGCGCCTCTGGCGCTCATGCGGTTGTTCAGGCGAACGCGGAGAAGCTGCCGTTTGAGGACGATAGCTTCGACGCCGCGATGGCGGTCCTGACCGTACATCACTGGACTGACCAGAAGGCGGGGATTTCGGAGATGCGCCGCGTCAGCCGGGGGCCGGTCGTGATCCTGACTTTCGATCCGGAGGCGCGCCCGTGGCTCACCGACTATCTTCCCAGCCTGGCAGCGCTCGACCAAGAGCAGATGCCGCCGATGCAGCGCTATGCCGAGTGGCTGGGCGAAGTCGCAGTCGAGACCGTGCCGATCCCGCATGATTGCTTGGACGGGTTTCTCTACGCCTATTGGCGGCGGCCCGAAGCCTATCTCGACCCGCACATTCGCTCGGGTAGCTCATCGTTTTGGGCGTTGCCGGATGTCGAAGACGGGTTAGAGCGCCTGAAGTCGGACCTCGAAAGCGGCGTCTGGGCCGAGCGCTATGCCGACCTGCTCAAGCTGGACGATTACGACGCAGGCTATCGACTGATCGTTACGCGCGAAGCCTGACCCGCTATTCCGCGCCGTCGAGTAGTCCGCCCAGGCCCAGCGGCGAGAACGGCCCCATTACCAGTTGCTCGAAAACGCCGATGCCCTCGTGCTCGGCGCTGGTGAGGGCGACGGGGATTTGCACATGCAGGTTTTCCGGTGCCAGCGGGTCGACAGCCGCGAGATCGATATCTTCGCGCTCCGCCTTCTCGCCGCCGTGCCAGATACCGTGCCCCCATACCGGGTGGGTATAGCCGAGTCCCTTCATCTGGAAGCGGCCAAGCGGTTCGAACGTCACTTGTTCCGGCGCTCCATGAAGCGCCAGCGAGAGTGTTCCGACGCTCGGCCAGCGAGTTCCAGACGATAGGCGCGTTCGCATGCTGCCAGCGCCCTCGCTGATTGCATCGACACCGCCTCCATCCGGTGCCCAGGCAGCGCGGGTGTTCCAGGGATTGCCGTGCATGTCGTTGTTCACGTGAAAGAACAGGCTGCCGTGCGCGAAGTTGGCAGGGGTCCATTGCCAGAAGAATTGCGGCGCCTCGTGACCGGGAAGCGCCTGCATATCGCGCGCGCCGACCGGGCGCACGCCCCAGCTGCGATCGCGCGTTCCCATCGATCCTTCGGCAAGATCGCGGCGCTCGCCATCGACCTCGATCCATCCCGGAATATCGCCCGTTCTGGGTCATACGGGTGTAGTCCATAAAGGCGCGCGGGCCGATGCGGTGGGTAAAGCGCGGCTCTTCGATGGGGAAATGCCGGGAGGAAAAGGCGATTTCGGCCGACATTCCCGCAAAGGCGTCAAGGCGGAGCACAAGCCGGTCTAACGGTTCCACCACCTCCACATGTATCGGCCCCACGGACAGATCCATCCGCTCCATGCCGAGCTGGCGGGTTGCGTGGATGCAGTGCTGCACACCATCGCGGATCACATTGAAATGTGCGTCAATGACGTCGAGATGCGGATAGATGCCGAGTGCGGCGGCGAAGAAGCCCGAACCGTCCGGCGCATAGCCATTAAAGAAATAGCGGTCGTAGAAATTGCGATCCGTTCCGGCATAGGCGACCGGTTCGGCCGTCTGGTGAATCGGATAGTCGTCGCCCCTGCTCAGCACCATCAGCTTTCTTCCTTCAACGCAGACAGACTACCCCGTTCGAGCGCAAGCGAACAGGCGCCGCGCGCCATCGACAGGAAATTCGCGTCGCCGCGCTCGGTCCTTTGGACGAATGCGGCACTGAAAACCGCGGTCGAGACGCCGTGCAATATGCCGAGGCGGTAGTCGCGCGCGAATGCGGCATCGCCGAATGTCACGCCGCGCTGCGCCATCTCGTCACGGTACAGATGCCAGCAAGTCCGCTTCGTGTCGTCGCCAGAGCGTTTTCGCCGATGCCGCAGCCCATGAAATAGCCGATATCGGTCAGGGATTGCCCGCCACGCACGGTTTGCCAGTCGAGGACCGCGATAGGCTCTGCCCCGCCGCGAACGTCGAACAACATGTTGTCGAGCCGGAAGTCGCCGTGAACCACGCATTGCGGCTCGGCATCGCGCTCGAAATATCCTTCGGCGAGCGAGGCCAGCTCTTCGCACAGTGCCATATATTCAGGTTCAAGCGCATCCCTATAACGCTCCGCAAAGAAGGTCTGCGCTTGCGGATAAAGCGCTCGCACCAGAGCGGCGCGTTCGGGCGGTACGGTCAGCCAGTCATGCCCGATAGCGCGCTCGTTCTGCCAACTCGGTCCATGGATCGCAGCGGCCTGACGCATGGCGGCGCGCGCCTGTTCGACATCGCAGCCCCCTATCTGGTCGCCCTGCCGCGCTGGGCCCAGATCTTCGAACAGCAGAACGAATTCGCCGCCATCCTCAGACACCTCCGCCGCCAGCACCTCAGGCACGCGCATGTCGAGCAGAGGCGCGACGTCCCGGTAGAACCGTACTTCCTTGTCGTAGAGGCCAAAGCGGGTGGCCGTGTCCCTGCTGGCCGCGTCCTCGGCGGGGAATTTCCCGGCGAGTGTTTCCGGGCAATCATCATCGGCGCAGCCGAGATGGAAGCGCACACTATCACCGACCTGTCCGGTGCCGATCGGCTCCCAGCGCACCGATGCCACCTGGTGGCCGAGCAGCCCGGAAAGCCACTCGGTGGTTACCTGATCCGGATGTACCGGAAATTGCGCCAAGCCCCCTCTCCCGCAAAAAATGGAATTGGCAGGCTAGCCCGCGCGGTCTGCGGTTACAAACACTTCGGAGAAGAAGGTGAGAGTGGCGCCCTAGAAAGAGCGCTTACCGAAGCATTTGCGTCCGGCATAATGCGCGCTGTCGCCCAGTTCTTCCTCGATACGGATCAGCTGGTTGTATTTCGCGAGCCGGTCCGAACGCGCAAGTGAGCCGGTCTTGATCTGCCCGCAATTGGTCGCAACGGCCAGATCGGCAATGGTCGCATCCTCGGTCTCGCCGGAACGGTGGCTCATGACCGAGGTGTAGCCGGCGCGCGTCGCGATCTGACCGCGTCGAGCGTTTCGGACAAGCGTGCCGATCTGATTGACTTTCACCAGCAGCGAATTAGCCAGCCCCTGTTCGATGCCCATCCGACAGGCGCGCCGGATTGGTCACGAACAGATCGTCACCGACCAGCTGGATCGATGTTGCCGATCCGGTCGGTCAGGGCCTGCCAGCCATCGAAATCGTCCTCGGCCATGCCGTCTTCGATCGAGCGGATCGGATAGTCGCGGCACAGCCGGTCGAGATATTCGGCCATTTCCGGCCGATCGAGCGACATCTTCTCGCCCGCGATATCATAGCGGCCATCGCGGAAGAATTCGGTCGCGGCGCAATCGAGCGCCAGCACGACATCGTCGCCCGGCGTGAAGCCGGCCTTCTCGATCGACTCCATGATGAAATCGAGCGCATCGCGCGTGCTGGCGAGGTCGGGCGCGAAGCCGCCCTCGTCGCCAACCGAGGTCGACAGACCCTTTTGCGACAGGCCCTTCTTCAGCGTGTGGAAGATTTCCGCGCCCCAGCGCACCGCCTTCGGCGATGCTGTCCGCGCCGACCGGCATGACCATGAATTCCTGGATGTCGATCGGGTTGTCGGCATGTTCGCCGCCATTGATGATGTTCATCATCGGCACCGGCAGGACATGCGCCGAAACGCCGCCAACATAGGAATACAGCGGCAGTCCGCGCGCGTCGGCGGCCGCCTTGGCGACGGCCAGGCTGACGCCGAGGATGGCATTGGCGCCGAGGCGGGCCTTGTTGTGCGTGCCGTCGAGCGCGATCATCGCCAGATCGATATCGCGCTGGTCTTCGGCGTCCATGCCCGAGCAGGCATCGGCGATCTCGCCGTTGACCGCGTCGACCGCCTTCGCACGCCCTTGCCCAGATAGCGCGCCGTGTCGCCGTCGCGCAGTTCGACCGCTTCATGCGCGCCGGTCGAGGCGCCCGAAGGCACCGCCGCGCGGCCGAAGCTGCCATCTTCCAGCAGCACATCGACCTCGACGGTGGGATTGCCGCGGCTATCGAGGATTTCGCGGCCGTGAAGGTCGATGATTGCGGTCATTGGCGGAACGGTCTCCGGCGCAGGTGTTGTAATTAGTAATACACCCCCAATATGGGCGAGTTCGGCAGCGCTCTATGCTCGGAACATCCTCGCGCAAGTTGCGTTGCAATATCGATGACCGGGTCGGCTGGCAAGCAGACCGGACCGAATTGAAAATCGAGGGCAGGACAACGCAATGGCTGAAGACACGCCACCGAAGGCGCGCAAATCCGCGGAAAACCACGACCGCAAACCAGCAAGACTGCTGCGAAGCCCGAGAAGATCGTGGCGACCAACACGGCAACGCAAAGGAGCTGACGCCCGTGACCAACATCGCAACCGACACGACCACCACCGAACATCGCGCCGAAGCGAAGACGCGCTTCAACGCCGCGCTGGAAGAAGCCAAGGCCGGCGCTGCCGCGCTCAAGGCCGAAGGCGAGGAACGAGCTGTCGCCTATCGCGAGTCAGGCTGCGGCAAGGGCGAAGCCGACGATGCAAAGCCTATGGCGCCGACGCCAAGGTCAAGGGCCGCGAACTCGCCGACGACGGCAAGGCCAAGACCAGCGAAGGTCTGCGCTCGCTGTCCGGTGCGTTGCCGAAAACGCCCACGTCGTCGATGAAAAGCTCGGCGCGAAATATGGCGATTATGCCCGCACCGCATCGCGCTCGCTCGACGAAAATGCCGCCAAGCTCGATCAGAAGTCGGTCGACGAGCTGGGCGAAGATGCCCGCGAGTTCGTTCGCAAGAGCCCCGGTATCGCCATCGGCATTGCCGCAGTCTTCGGCTTCATGCTGTCGCGCCTCTTTGGCGGTTCACGTCGCTAATCGCCCGGTAGCGCGGGGGTGAGGCAAGAAGAAGCAGACCGAGAGGATATCGGGCGGGATCACCTCCCGGCAGATCATACCCGACGAGTTCGAATTCGGCGAGGATGAAGGCGACGCCGACACCGGTGGACCTTCCCTTGTCGATGATCTGCTCGCACTCGTCGAAGACGGCAAGACCTATGCGGAGGCGGAGCTCGCCTTCCAGAAGAGCCGTGCCGGTTTTACGGCCAATCGCGTCAAGAAGGCGGTTGTCGTTTTGGAGCGGCGGCTTTCGGCGTATTGCACTTGGCGCTCATCGCTCTTGCTGTCGGTGTCGTTCTGGCGCTCATCCCGTTGGTCGGTGCCTGGCTGGCCACGCTTATCGTTGGGGGCGGTCTGATCGTTGCAGGTGTACTGCTCCTGCGCGGGCTTCGTTCGCAGATCGAAGACATCCGCAGCGCATTCGATGAAGGTGTCAAATGAGCGACTCGCCTTACTCGTATGCGGCAAGACCGCCATTTGCGCAATTCGGCGAAGGCCCTCGTCGAGGCCGATATCGCGCATCTCAAGAACAGCCTCTCCCGAACAAAGCCTGACCGACCGCGCGGTCGACCGGCTCGCGGACGGTGCGAGCGAAGTATATGACGAAGCCATCGACGTCGCCGCCGATAACAAGGGCGCGCTTGCCGCGATTTTGGCAGCGTTGGTGATGTGGTTCGCGCGCAACCCGATTCTCGACGCGCTCTTCGGTGGCGAGAGTGACGAACGACGACGAATTTATGGAACAGCACGAGCGCGTGAAGCCGTTGTTCCATCACACACAAATTTGCGGAGACATATGCATGAGCGACGAAACAGATACCAAAATCATTACCGACGAAGAAAAGCGCGAAAAGCTGCGCGAGAAGATCGAAGCGGCCGGAAGTCCGCAATGATGAACGCACCTTCGCCGACAGGCCAAAGAAGCGGTCGATAGCGCTACCGAATTCGTCAAGGAACGTCCCTTTACCACTGTAGCCGGTGTTGCAGTGGTTGCGCTCGCAATCGGCGCGATGACACGGCCGGGGCGTCGCCTTGGCCGCCGCACGCGGCGTGCTTGCTGCGGTTGCAACCGACACAGCGCTTGCATACGCTCTTGGCGCTCTCGATCGCGCCGAAACAGCGGGTTCGGCCGCCTGCGCGCGGGTCCGATGCCTTCGAAGACCTCAGCGATACGCTGGGCCAGAGCGCGCGGAAAATCCGCCGCGAAGCCGCCTACCGCGCTGATGTTGCGAATGATGCCGTCCGGCTCGTCGGCGCGCCTTACGGGACGCAAAACCTCGCGCGGACTGCGCAATTTGCGATCCAAGATCGCGCACTAATACCGAATTGACGCCGCGTCACCGCGCGGTCCCAGTTCATGAGCGGCGCGCCGGGCCTTGCCTGCCGCGCCGCTTCCTTTATGGCGCGCGGCAATCCCCTTTTAGATCATGGAAAGCCCGCCCGATGGAAGAAACAGAAACCAAGCAAACCCTCTACCTCGTCATGGGCGGCCGCGTCAGCGATCCGCGCAGCATGGAGTTTCAGGACCCGGAAAGCATTCATGTCGTGGGCGTATTCTCGGACTATGACACAGCGGTCGAAGCCTGGCGTTCGAACGCCCAGCGCACCGTCGACGATGCCGAGATGAAATATGTCGTGGTACACCTGCACAAGCTGCTCGACCCGGCAAAATGAGCTACCGGATCCGGCCCTTCCGCGATGACGACGCGGAGGCGCTGGCCGAGCTGACGCAGGCCGCGATCCTGGTGATCGGGTCTGCTTCCTATACGCAAGAACAGACCGCCGCCTGGGCTGCGCGTCACATGGCACCGCAGCGTTTTCGCGACCGCGCCGCCGATGGGCACCGTATTTTCGTAGCAGTCGGCGCAGCAGACCATGTGGTCGCTTACGCCCTGCTCGAGCCGGACGGCCACCTCGATCAGCTCTACTGCCACCCCGACCACTCGCGCCGCGGGCTGGCTGACCGATTGTTAGCCGAGGCGGAGACGCTAGCGAGGGAAATGGCGGTCAAAAGCCTCTACACCGAAGCGAGCGAGCTTGCCCGGCCCGCTTTCGAGCGTGCCGGTTACGAGGTCACGCAGCGGCGCGATTTCGAGATCGAGCACGCCGGTGTCGCCGTGCCGATCCACAATTACGCCATGCAAAAACGGCTCAGATGAATTCGATCTTTTCGACGAGGTAGAACTTGTCGCCGCGACGGCACGGTGACTTCGATCTCTTCGTCGACCTGCTTGCCGATCAGCGCGCGGCCGATGGGCGAATTGTAGGAGATGCGGCCCTTGGTTGCATCGGCCTCGGTCTGGCCGACGATCTGGTACTTGACCGGCTTGTCGTTCTCGTCCAGCAGCGTCACGGTCGCGCCGAACACGATCTTGTCGCCCGAAAGCGTGGTGGGATCGATGATCTGCGCGCGGGTGATCTTGTCCTCGAGATCGGCGATCGTCGCCTCGACCTGACCCTGACGCTCCTTCGCGGCGTGGTATTCGGCATTTTCCGACAGATCGCCATGCGCACGCGCTTCCTCGATCGCGTCGACGATCAGCGGACGTTCCGCACGCAGAACCTTGAGATCGGCCGTCAGCTTTTCATAGCCTTCGGCCAGCATCGGTACCTTATCCATCGGACCGCCTTGTCACTTTCCTCTTGCCCCACCCGGCAATTCGATCGGCTGCGCCGCGCTGATGGCGGACATCGATCCGCGTCGGAATTGTCGGGAAGGAGAGTCTGTTCTGCGTCAGCTATAATAGTCTTGCAACGAGCGCACTTCAAGCTCGTCGGGCGAAACTTCCGCAATCGCCCGCGCGGCGGCCGCGCTGGCGGCGGCGGTCGTGTAGTACGGAACCTTGCGATCGAGCGCCGATGCGCGGATCGATTTGCGAGTCGAGCAGCGACTGCCAGCCTTCGGTGGTGTTGAAGATCAGGTCGACCTCGCCGTCGATGATCGCGTCGACGATATGCGGGCGCCCTTCGGCGACCTTGTTGACCGCGTTCGACGTTCAGGCCCTGCTCGGAAAGGTAGGCTCTGGGTGCCGCCGGTGGCGATTACGCGGAAGCCCATCTCGAGCACGCGCCGGATCGCGGCGACGATTTGCTCGCTTGTCGCTATCCTTCACCGATACGAACAGCGTGCCCTGACGCGGCAATACCATGCCAGCGCCCATCTGCGACTTGAGGAATGCGGCGGGGAAATCGGCATCGATCCCCATGACTTCGCCGGTACTCTTCATTTCGGGCGAGAGCACCGGATCGGAGCCGGGGAAACGCGCGAACGGGAACACGGCTTCCTTCACCGACATATGTTCGGGCCGGATGTCGAAGGGCTCGAACGCGACAGAGGTTCGCCCGCCATGACCCGCGCGGCGATCTTGGCGACGGGGCGACCGATCGCCTTGGCGACGAAGGGCACGGTGCGGCTGGCGCGCGGATTGACCTCGATCAGGATAGACCTCCGGCCGTCGTCGCCGTCATCCTTCACCGCGAACTGCACGTTCATCAGCCCGCGCACGTCCAGCGCCAGCGCCAGCTCGCGCGCCTGGCGTTCCATCTCGGCGATGATCTCGTCCGGCAGGCTGTAGGGCGGCAGGGTGCAGGCGCTGTCGCCCGAATGTACGCCCGCTTCCTCGATATGCTGCATCACCCCGGCGATGCGCACTTCGGTGCCGTCGCAGATGACATCGACATCGCATTCGATCGCATCGCGCAGATACTGGTCGACCAGCACCGGGCTGTCGCCCGAGACGTTGACCGCGGTGTTGATGTAATCGTCGAGCTGCGCTTCGCTGTCGACGATCTCCATCGCGCGCCCGCCGAGCACGTAGGACGGGCGCAGCAGCACCGGATAGCCGATGGTGCGCGCGACCGCTGCGGCTTCGTCGCGGCTCTTGGCGATGCCGTTGTCGGGCTGCTTGAGCCCGAGCTTGTTGACCAGCTTGGCGAAGCGTTCGCGGTCTTCGGCAAGGTCGATCGCGTCGGGGCTGGTGCCCAGGATCGGGATGCCCTTCGCGCTCCAGCGCGGCCGCCAGCTTCAGCGGGGTCTGCCCGCCGAACTGCACGATCACGCCCGACCAGTTCGCCCTTCGACTGCTCGACGCGCAGGATTTCGAGCACGTCCTCCTCGGTCAGCGGCTCGAAATAGAGCCGGTCGGAGGTGTCGTAATCGGTCGAGACGGTTTCCGGATTGCAATTGACCATGATGGTCTCGAACCCGGCCTCGCGCAGCGCGAAGCAGGCGTGGACGCAGCAATAGTCGAACTCGATACCCTGCCCGATCCGGTTGGGCCCGCCGCCGAGGATCACGATCTTGCGGCGGTCGGACGGATCGGCCTCGTTCTCCGGCTCGCCGAAGCTCGGCGCTTCGTAGGTCGAATACATATAGGGCGTGATCGCCTCGAATTCGGCGGCGCAGCTGTCGATGCGCTTGAACACCGGCTCGACGCCCAGCTTGTGGCGCAAGTCGCGCACCTCTGCCTCGCTGGTCGCCCCGGCCATGGCGCGCAGGGCATCGTGGAGCAGGCCCGAACGGCGCGCCTGTGTTTCGCCCAGCCCGCCAGCCACCCCGACCGATCGCACCGCCAGCGTGGCGAGACGCTTGTCGGAGAAGCCCATCGCCTTCAGCCGTCGCATCTCCACGCGGCATCGCGCGGCAGGCCGTTGTGGCGCGATCATCTGCTCTTCGTAGATGATCGCCTCGATCTGGCGCAGGAACCACGGATCGAAACCGGTGATCTGGTGGATTTCCTCGACCGTGAAGCCCTTCGCGGAACGCCTGCGCCGATCTTCAGCAGACGGTCGGGGGTGCGCTGCTGCGCGAGGCGGCGAGTGATCCTGTCGCGGCGACACCCCTCCAGCTCGGTGCACGCGGTTGAACCCGTCGAGCCCGGTTTCGAGCCCGCGCAGCGCCTTCTGCATCGATTTCGGCGAAATTGCGCCCGATCGCCATGACCTCGCCCACCGATTTCATCGCGGTGGAAAGCTCGGGCTTCGCGCCCTTGAACTTTTCGAAGGCAAAGCGCGGGATCTTGGTGACGACATAGTCGATGGTCGGCTCGAAACTGGCGGGCGTCGCGCCGGTGATCTCGTTCTTGATCTCGTCCAGCGTGTAGCCCACCGCCAGCTTCGCCGCGACGCGCGCGATCGGAAAGCCGGTGGCCTTGGACGCCAGCGCCGACGAGCGCGAGACGCGCGGGTTCATCTCGATCACGATCAGCCGGCCATCCTCGGGATTGACCGCGAACTGCACGTTCGAACCGCCCGTTTCCACGCCGATTTCGCGCAGCACGGCGATGCTGGCGGTGCGCATGATCTGGTATTCCTTGTCGGTCAGCGTCAGCGCCGGGCGCGACGGTGATGCGAATCGCCGGTATGCACGCCCATCGGATCGACGTTTTCGATCGAGCAGATGATGATGCAATTGTCCTTGCGGTCGCGCACGACCTCCATCTCGAACTCTTTCCAGCCGAGCAGCGATTCCTCGATCAGCACTTCGGTGGTGGGCGAGGCATCGAGCCCGTCGCGCACGATCTTCTCGAACTCGGCGCGGTTGTAGGCGATGCCGCCGCCCGTCCCGCCGAGCGTGAAGCTGGGCGGATGATCGCGGGCAGGCCGGTCCGTTCCAGCACCTCATGAGCCTCCTCGACCGAGTGCGCGATCCCGCTGCGCGCGCTTTCGAGCCCGA
Source organism: uncultured Alphaproteobacteria bacterium (assembly GCA_963797945.1). Taxonomy (GTDB): domain Bacteria; phylum Pseudomonadota; class Alphaproteobacteria; order Sphingomonadales; family Sphingomonadaceae; genus Qipengyuania. The sequence goes on from CAWCRA010000001.1 coordinate 74,170, forward strand.
TCTTGTCCATCGCCTCGCGGAAGTTCTGGCGATCCTCGGCCTTGTCGATCGCCTCGGCATCCGCGCCGATCATCTGCGACGCCGTATTTCTCCAGCGTGCCGTCCTTGTTGAGCGCCAGCGCGCAGTTCAGCGCCGTCTGCCCGCCCATCGTCGGCAGCACCGCATCGGGCCGCTCCTTGGCGATGATCTTGGCGACGATTTCGGGCGTGATCGGCTCGATATAGGTCGCGTCGGCCATTTCCGGATCGGTCATGATCGTGGCGGGGTTGGAGTTGACCAGGATGACCCGGTAGCCCTCCTCCTTCAGCGCCTTGATCGCCTGCGTGCCCGAATAGTCGAACTCGCACGCCTGGCCGATGATGATCGGGCCGGCGCCGATGACGAGGATGGAGGAGATGTCGGTGCGTTTGGGCATTATGGCCTCTGAAAATAGGGAAAATAACGGCGCTAGACTTGCGATGCCAGCAATCGGTATCCACGAGCGCCAGTTCGAATACCCTCGACAACCGACTTTTGCTGTTGTCCAGCATGGCGCCTGCAGCGCTCAATCCGCGAGGCGAGATCTGAAACCGACTGGGTTGGCCCAGATCACCGGCACGCCTCGAGTTTTGAGTTAGGATCCGCCAAGCCGTAAGTCTTCGAAGTATTTCGCTGCAGCTTCCAATTCCTCCATTGAGAACTGCGGTTTGGATTGCACGGGATTCAAGCTGTTCCAAAATCGGAGGATGCGGATAGATAAAGTGGGGTTGATGATTCAGTGGCTCGTAGATCGCGACAAACATCGTCTTCTCACGGGTAGGAGAAGTTTCGGGACTATACTCACCCCAACATCCCCACGAATTTCTCGAACAGGTAGAAACTGTCCTGCGGGCCGGGGCTGGCTTCGGGGTGATACTGCACGCCGAAGGCCTTCTTGCCGGTGATCGCAGATGCCGCAATTGGTGCCGTCGAACAGCGATACGTGCGTCTGCTCCACACCTTCGCGGCAGGGTGTCGCCATCGACCGCAAAGCCGTGGTTCATGCTGGTGATCTCGACAAGGCCCTCGCTCTCGCCCCACCCGCCCCCGACGCGCTGGACCGGATGGTTGGCGCCGCGGTGGCCCTGGAACATCTTGGTCGTCTTCGCGCCCGCGGCGAGCGCCAGCATCTGGTGGCCCAGGCAGATGCCGAACAGCGGCACATCCGCGTCCAGCAGCGCCTTGATCACCGGAACCGCATACTCGCCCGTCGCCGCCGGATCGCCCGGCCCGTTGGAGAGGAACACGCCGTCGGGCTTAAGCGCCATGATCTCGTCGAGCGAAGCCGCGCGGGCACCACCGTGACCTTCGCGCCGGCCTGCACCAGATTGCGGAAGATGTTGTCCTTCGCGCCATAGTCGATCGCGACCACGTGCGGGCGCTGCCGTCGCTCAGTCCATGCGCGCATAGCCCTGCCCAAGCTTCCAATGTCCGCCGCCCCAGTCCTCGCTGGTCGACGCGACGACACGCTGGCACCAGGTCCAGCCCTTCCAGACCCGACCAGTCCTGCGCCTGCTGCAACAGCGCAGGGATGTCGAAATGCCCGTCGGGAATGTGCGATCACCGCATTGGGTGCGCCGTCCTTGCGGATCATCCGGGTCAGCGCGCGGGTGTCGACACCGGACATGCCGATCTTGCCGTGGCTCGCCATCCAGTCGGCGAACGTCTGCGCGCGAAAATTGGAATGCGGGGTCACATCCTCGCGCACGATGCAGCCCAGCGCGCCGAGGCGCCCGGCTCTCCACGTCTTCCTCGTTCGCGCCGACGTTGCCGATATGCGGGAAGGTGAAGCGGACGATCTGGCTGTCGTAGGAGGGATCGGTCATCACTTCCTGATAACCTGTCATCGCGGTGTTGAAGCAGACTTCGCCAACCGCCGATCCCGCCGCGCCGAAGCCCCTGCCCCACAGCACCGTGCCATCGGCCAGAACACGAGGACTCCCGTCGCGCCGTCAGGTTGCGCAGGCGTAGTGGCGGGACGGGCCATTTGTGGGCACTCCGTACAAGGGTTTTTCCGGTGATGTCGCTAAGTCTCAGCCGCTAAGGTGCGCTCGCCCCCCGTCAACAGGCACACTTGGCTTTGCGGCGCTTACCTATGTGTCAGGTGAGCCATCCACAGAAATCGACCAGAAGGCAAATCCATGCTTCGCGACCAAATCAAGACCGCCACCGTCACCTCAATGAAGGCAGGCGACAAGGAGCGCACCGCCACGCTTCGCCAGATCTCGGCCAAGATCAAGGACCGCGATATCGAATTGCGAACCTCGGCCAAGAAGTGCCGCGATGATGAATTGGTCACCGATGTGCTTACCAAGATGGCCAAGCAGCGGCGCGAATCGATCGGCATGTACGAGGATGGCGGCCGCCAGGAACTGGCCGACAAGGAAAAGGCCGAGTTGTCGGTCATCGAGGAATTTCTGCCGCAGCAAATGGGCGAGGAAGAAACCCGCGCCGCCATCACCGAGATCAAGGCTTCGATGGGCGCAGATGGCATGAAGGATATGGGCCGCGTCATGGGCGAATTGAAATCGCGCCACGGGGCCGCGCTCGACATGAGCAAGGCCAGCGGATGGGTAAGGAAGCGCTGTCGTGAAGATCGGTTCTGAGACATGTGTCGCCGGCCTGGCCGCGCTGGCGAGTTGCGGGGCGCAACCGGCTGAGCAGGCGGCTGCACCTGAACCTACGGTAGAGGGTCCGCGCGAACTCGTGTCGGTCGATTTCGCGGACCTGGAACTCGGCCCCAAAATCGTCGGTCCCCAGGGGCCCGAAGTGGTGTCGCCGCTAACCGATGCCGATGGCAACGTGATCGCCCAGATGACCAGTTATGTGGCTTGCCCGGCCGAAGTCCGCGGCGATGTCTGCAAACCGGCAACGCAATGGCCCGATACGGTCTATACCTACGTGCATACGATCGTTCTTGGCGAGGACATCGAGGCGCCAGACCCATCCTCGGCACAGCGTCTGGTCACCATGCGACCGGCAACCGGCTTCAACGGCCTGATCGGCTATGACGAGGCGTCCATCGCCACTTCCCTGGGCGACGAAGGTTCTCTCGAAGTCGGCAGCGATGGCGGCGCATTGGTGTGGCGCGTCAGATCCGGTAACGGCTTGAGTGCAGGCGAGACAGTGACGCTGTTCTGGCAGTCCACCCTGCCGCCTGAAGGTCCGGCGGCGGCCTATCGATTGGTCATTGGCGGCAAGGAATATGTCGGCACCGGCCCTTTCCCTGCGGCAGAAGCTCCTCAGCCTCCCAATCGGGGAGCGAAAACGGGGCGCGTGACGAAAGCGGGGGCTAGTGACCCGAGCGCATCAACGCTAGGATCGGACCATGACGCTTTCCCCGCAATGGCTGGATGAACTTCGCGCGCGCGTGACACTTTCATCTGTCGTCATGCGCACGACAAGCTGCAAAAGGCGGGCATGAATGGAAGGCGTGCTGCCCCTTCCACAACGAGAATACGCCCAGCTTCTACGTCAACGATTCAAAGGGCTTCTACCACTGCTTCGGCTGTCAGGCGCACGGCGACGTGATTCGCTGGATGACGGACCAGCGCGGCCTTGGTTTTATCGATGCCGTGAAGGAGCTTGCGGCAGAGGCTGGCATGGAACTGCCCGCGCCCGATCCGCAAGCGGCGCAACGGGCAGAAAAGCGCGCCGGCCTGCACGATGTCACGGCTGCGGCACAAACCTATTACGAGGACTGCCTGCGGTCTAGCGATGGCGCACGGGCACGAGCCTACCTTGAACAGCGCGGGATTGGCGGCGACACGATCCGCACCTTCGGGTTCGGCTATGCACCCGACAGCAAAACCGCCTTGAAGGACGCGCTGGAGAGCTTCGATGCCGGGATGCTGGTGGAAACCGGCTTGCATATCCAGATCGACGACAAGGCGCCTTACGACAGGTTTCGCGGCCGGTTGATGCTGCCCATTCACGATATGCGCGGCCGCATCGTCGGCTTTGGCGGGCGGATCCTGGATGCACAGGCCAATCCCAAAGCGCCCAAATATCTCAACTCTCCTGACACTGCGCTGTTCGACAAGGGGCGCACGCTTTACAATCTCGAATCGCGCCGCGCCGCTCGCTCGTCAGTCGGGCCGTATCGTGGTGGTCGAAGGCTATATGGATGTGATCGCTTTGGCCCAGGCCGGTATCGGCGAAGCGGTCGCACCGATGGGCACCGCGCTCACCGAAATGCAGATGGAGCTCTTGTGGCGTCATGTCGAGCGGCCGATCCTTTGCTTTGACGGAGATAACGCGGGCCAGCGGGCAGCCATCAAGGCGATTGCGCGCGTTCTGCCGATGCTTCGGCCCTCGCATTCGCTATCCATCGTACGCATGCCGCCGGGCATCGACCCGGACGATCTGATCCAGCGCGACGGAGCCAGGGCGATGGAGAAACTGCTCGCCAGTCCGCAGAGCCTGCTCGATGCCTTGTGGCAATTCGAACGCGATGCCGAACCCCTCGATACGCCCGAGGCCAAGGCGGGGTTGAAAGCGCGCCTGCTGGAGCATTGCGACACCATTGCCGACCCCGATATCCGCTCCCTGTATCGCCGTGAATTGCTCGATCGGTATTCCGCCTTCGCGTTTCCCCCGCGTCCCCCGCGAGAATTCAAGCGCGGCACCTGGTCTAAACCTGTCGCGCCCAAGCTATCGCCCGAGGCCGCATCGCGCCTGAAACGCGCCGTTTCCGGCGGTGCACGCGATGCCCTTGCCCTCGCGGTGATCGCTGGGCTCGCACGCTACCCCTCACCAGATTACGCGCCACGAAGATGCGCTTTCGCAGTTCGCGGCGCGTGACAAAAATGCCGGTCCGGCCATCGATTCGTCGATAGAAGCCGCAGAAGAGCTTGATTTCGGCGCG
>CAWCRA010000002.1:0-31948 GCA_963797945.1 uncultured Alphaproteobacteria bacterium
CGGTCGAGAAGAACTCGAACTTCCACGGGTTATTCACCCACAACGACCTCAACGTTGCGCGTCTACCAGTTCCGCCACGACCGCACACAGTCGAAGGGGTCCGCATGCGTGCCCCTGCGTGGTAGGTGCGCGCCACTAGCGTAGGATTTGCATGCCCGCAAGCGCTTAGCGAGGGGCCCAGCCAATATCCGCGTAAACGGCCGATTTCGGCACGTCGGTGGCCGCTTCGTTGATCGTCATCTGCTCGCCTGGAGCAAGCGCGGGCTGCGGCGGGGTAATTTCCCAGCTGTAGATCGCCCGCTCGCGCGAATCGCGCAGAATGATGAGGATCGGAGGCACATCGCGGCTTTCACGCGCTTCGTTGGTAACGATGATCTGGGCGCCGAAGTATTCGCTGCCATCGGGAAGCGTGCGGCGTTCCTGCTCCTCGACCGGAAAGTCGAGCTTCAGGTCCGGTGCCGCCAATGCAAACAAGGGACGCTCCACCGGAACCCAGGCGGGTAGGCCGAAATAATTGACCGCCGCCACCGTGCCGAGCGCAAGCAGCGCAAACGCGGCGGCTGCCCAAGTCCATAGCTTCATCCAGTTACGGCGCGGCTTGAACGGCCGTTCGTAATCGAATTGCGACCCGTCATCTTGCTCGAACGTCTCGGCTTCGTCTTCGGCGAAACTTTCGGCGAAACTTTCGGCGGGCGCATCCGCATAGGGCGGCGCGCCTGCATCGAACCCGCTTTGTACTGCGGCGGTCGGGCGCGGCTCGGGGTCGGCGTAAACCGGCTCAGGTTCGTCCACTGGGCGAGTTGCCTGAGGGACCGGCGCGGGCTGAGGGGCGGCGGGATCATCGCCGCGCGGTGGCAGGTCCAGTTCGGGGCCGTCCTGAAACCAGCTATGCTTGCATTTGGCGCAGCGAACGGTGCGACCATCCGGCCCGACGGCGCTGTCCGGCACGACATAGCGCGTGTTGCAGGCGGGGCATGCGATAATCATGGTGAAGACCGCCTTAGGGGCGCTGCAGAATTGCGACAAGCGCATCGCCTGTCGACAGGCCCTTCATGCCGCTTTTTTCCACATGCAAGGCCAGCTATAGCCGTCCGCGCAATGATGCGACCTTCCCGATCAGATATATCAGCCGCTTCGGCGAGGCGCCGCTTGCCATGAGCAGCACGGACGAAGCAATCGTCCGGTTCGACAATGTCGGGCTGCGCTATGGCACCGAAAGCGAGGTGCTCAGCAATGTCAGTTTCACTTTGCATCCCGGCCGTTTCTACTTCCTCACCGGGGCGAGCGGCGCGGGCAAGACGTCGCTGTTGAAGCTGCTCTACCTCGCTCAGCGCCCTTCGCGCGGGGGTATCGAAATGTTCGGGCGCGACGTCATTACTCTGCCGCGCGAAAATCTGCCTTCTTTCCGCCGGCGGCTGGGCGTGGTGTTCCAGAACTTCCGTCTGGTCGAGCATCTGTCGGCTTTCGACAACATCGCTCTGCCGCTGCGGGTCTCCGGCATTCGCGAGAGCGAGCTGGTCCAGCCAGTGACCGACATGCTCGAATGGGTGGGGCTGGCCTCACGCGCGCATGCTCGTCCGGCGACCCTGTCCGGCGGCGAGCAGCAGAGGGTCGCTATTGCGCGTGCCGTCATCGCGCGGCCAGACCTGCTGGTGGCCGACGAGCCGACGGGCAATGTCGACCCAGACATGGCGGTAAAACTGCTGGGCCTGTTCGAGGCGCTCAACCGGCTCGGAACCACAGTCGTTGTCGCGACCCACGATGTGCACCTGCTGCGCAAGGTGCCCGATTCGCTCATCATGCGGCTCGACAAGGGCCGCCTTCACGATCCCACCGGGGCGCTGCGCTATCCACCTCGCCGCGAAGGCAGCGGGGTGCGCCAATGAGCCGGCCGCCGGTCTTCTCGCGGGCGATCGAACGCAGCCTGACGAGCTTTCAGGGTGCAAAAGCCGCGCATTTGCTGCCCAAGACACGGCTTGGCGGTCCGATGCCGTGGGTCATCGCGATCATGGTCGCGCTCACCGTCTTGGCCGCAGGCGGAGCCTTGGCGCTGGGCAATATGGCAGCGCAGGCGCGGGGCGAGCTCAGCGGCGCGCTGACTGTCCAGATCCTCGAAGCCGACCCAGGCGCGCGCGCTACGCAGGCAAAACGTGCGGCAGACATCCTGCGCAGCCGCGGCGACGTCACAGGCTTACGAGTAGTACCGCAGTCCGAAATAGAAGATTTGGTCGAGCCGTGGCTTGGGTCGGGAGCCGGCGGCGACGTCGTCCCCTTGCCCGGTTTGATCGACGTGCAACTGTCCCGCCCTGCCGATGCGGAGTTGATCGCCGCACTAGAAGCGGCCCTTGCCAATGCCGCTCCCGCTGCGCGGATCGATGCCCAGTCCGACTGGCTCGGGCCGGTTTTCACGACCGTCGCGGCATTGCGCTGGTTGGCGCTTTCGCTGATCGCAATGCTCGGGTTTGCCGCAGGCTCGGCAGTCTGGCTTGCTGCGCGCAATGCCCTCAATGCCAATCGCACGACGATCGAGGTGGTTCATTTGCTGGGCGGCGACGACAGGCAGATATCGAGCATATTCCAGCGTTCGGTGCTGATCGATGCACTATGGGGTGGCTTGCTCGGACTGGTGCTGGGCGCGCTCGCTATTGGATTTTTGGGAGGTCAGTTCGCCCGGCTCGAAAGCGGTATGGTATCTGCGGCCGGGCTTGGCGTTGCTGATTGGGCGCTAATCGCCGCAATTCCGCTGGTTGCGGTCGGACTGGCCTTGCTCACCGCGCGAATGACGGTAATGGCTGCGTTGAGAAAAATGCTGTGATTATCCGACTTATCGCCTTCCTTGTAATGGTCTACGCACTGGCTTTTCTGGCCTTCGCCGTGAGCCTGCCCGGACCCATTCTGGACACCGAAACCGACGTCGTTCTGGTGCCGACCGGCGGGCCGGGAAGGATAGATCGCGGCCTTGAAGTGTTGCGTGATGGTAATGCAAAGGTAATGTTCGTCTCCGGCGTCGATCCCGAAGTGACCGCAGACGAGTTCGCCGCGCAGTTCAAGGTCACTCGGCGCGAGATGGATTGCTGCGTCACGCTGGGCAAGCTGGCCGTCGACACGCGCAGCAATGCTGGCGAAACGGCGCAATGGTTGGCGCAAAACGATTACCGGACGGTCCGCCTGGTGACGACCGATTGGCACATGCCGCGGGCATCGGCCGAGATGGTCGACGCTCTTCCCGGTCATATCACACTTTATGAAGACGGCGTGCCGTCGGACCCGGATCTAGGGCAGCTGTTCCTCGAATATAACAAGCTGATCGCGGCGGTCGTTTCACAGGGCCTGCCCGGTAACGAGAACTAATCCGGTGTTGCTGCTTCGCAATCTCGTTTTCTATCCGGCGTTCTATCTCGGCACTATCCTGATTACCGGAGCGGCATTCGTCGCACGGCCGTTCAGCAACGCGCTGTTCCGGCGGCTGGTCCACGCGTGGAGCGGGTGGCATCGTGTGTGCGTGAGGGTTTTGCTCGGCTGCGAACTTCGGATCGAGGGAAGAGCGCTCGATACGCCTGCTCTTTATGCGGTGAAACACGAGAGCTTTTTCGAGGCGATCGATGCGCCGACCCTGTTCGATCTACCCGGCGTGTTCGCCAAGCAGGAACTGTTTGCGATCTGGGGATGGGCTCAGGTCGGCCGCGCCTATGGGCTGATCGAGGTGCAGCGCGATGCGGGCGCAAAGGCGCTGATCGCGATGATCCGCGCGGCAAAGACGATCTCGGGCGAGGGCCGCCCCCTGGTGATTTTTCCTGAAGGCACGCGGGTCCCGCATGGCGAGCGGCGCAAGCTGCAATCTGGCTTTGCCGGACTTTACAAGATGCTCGGCCTGCCGGTCGTGCCGGTCGCAGTGAACAGCGGCCCGCTTTATCATAACGGGTTGAAGCGCAAGGGCGTGATTACTTATCGCTTCGGTGAGCCGATAAAACCGGGACTGCCGCGCGAGGAAATCGAGGCAAGGGTGCTCGACGCGATCAATGCGTTGAATGATTAGGCCGCGCTTTCGGCGGTGCGGCGGATGATGTCCGCGATAGCGTCCATCTGTTTGCGCGTCCCGACGGTAATGCGCAGCGCCTGTCCCAACCCCTGTCCCGGCAAGTGGCGCACGGCATAGCCGCTATCCGCAATGGCCTCGAGCGCGTTTTCGGCTGACAGCCCCTCTTCAAAGACCACCAGCACGAAATTTGCCTTGCTCGGCAATGCGCGCATACCTTGGTTGCCGAGCGCCGCCAGATGTTCGCAGAACCGCTCTCGCTCGGCGGCGTTATGATCGCGAGAAGCGTCCACGAAAGACTGATCCGCCAGCGCCGCTGTCGCCATTGCCTGACCGGTCTCGCTGACATTGAATGCGCCGCGCAGACGGTTGAGCATATCGACCAGGTGCGGTGCGCCGGTGGCCCAGCCGATCCGCTCCGCTGCCAAGCCGTAAGCCTTGGAAAAGGTCCGCGTGACAAGGACGTTCTCATGCGCCGCGCTCAGCGCCAGCGCGCCATCGGTCTCTCCCGTTAGCAGATATTCGGCATAGGCCTGATCCACCACCAGCAAAGCATCGCGCGGCAGGCCGGCATGCAGCCGCGCCACTTCGCCTGCATCCATCCAGCTGCCGACCGGATTGTTTGGATTATCCAGCAGTACCACGCGCGTGCGCGGTGTCACTGCGGCGAGGATGTTGTCTACCGACGCGGCGTAATCATCATCCTCAGCGAAAATCGGCTCTGCACCGACCTTGTGGGCGAGCAGTGGGTAGAGCGAGAAGGAATAGCGCGAGAAGAGAACTTCATCGCCGACCCCAGCGAAAGCCTGCACTGCGCATTGCAGCATTTCGCCCGACCCCGCACCGCAGACGATCCGCGCAGGATCGATGCCGTGAAGCTCGCCGATCGTTTCGCGCAAAGCGCGCGCATCCGGGTCGGGATAGAGCGCCGCGCCGCGCATGTTCTCGCGCGCGGTCGCCGCCAGAGGCGAACAGCCGAGCGGGTTCTCATTCGCCGAAAGCTTGGCGAGCGGCCGTCCATCGGCACCGGCAGACTTGCCGGGCACATAGGCATGGATTGCCTGGACCCACGGTTTGGGTTTGGGCCTAAGCCAGGGTGTGAGTTCGTCCGCCATCTGCGCTCTGATCGCTTAAAGAAAATCCGCCCTTCGACAAGCTCCGGATGAACGGTTAGAGGGAAAAGTTCCAATCTCACTCGTGCCGAGCTTGCCGAGGCACCGTTCTTTCCTTCCTTGCAAGGCCTCACTTGAACACGACCAGCCGAGCCATCACTTTGCCGAAGCCGCTGCCGCTCGATGGCGGCGGTGCGCTCGGTGATGCGGTGATCGCCTACGAAACCTATGGCCAGATCGACGCCAGCCGCTCCAACGCCATCCTGCTGTGCCACGCGCTGACCGGCGACCAATATGTCGCAAGCAGCCATCCCGTCACCGGCAAGCCCGGCTGGTGGGAACGCATGGTCGGGCCGGGCAGGCCGATCGACACCGACCGCTATCATGTCATCTGCGCCAATGTGATCGGCAGCTGCATGGGATCGACCGGCCCCGCCAGCACTGCAGCCGACGACCAGCCATATGCCATGCGCTTTCCGGTCATCACCATCCGCGACATGGTGCGCGGGCTGGTCGGATTGCTCGACGCACTCGGGATCGAGCGGCTCCACGCGGTCGTCGGCGGGTCGATGGGCGGCATGCAGGCGCTTAGCCTCGCCGCCAACTTCCCCGAGCGGGCCGAGCGGGTGCTGGCGATTGCCAGCACTGCGCGCCATTCCGCGCAGAACATTGCCTTCCATGAGGTCGGGCGGCAGGCGATCATGGCCGATCCGAACTGGCGGCAGGGCGACTATTACGGCGCGGGCGATCAACCCGATGCCGGGCTCGCCGTGGCGCGCATGGCGGCGCATATTACCTATCTGTCGGAGGACGGACTGACGGAAAAGTTCGGTCGGCGGCTGCAGGACCGCCCTGACGGATCCAAGGGCGCGAAGAGCTTCGGCTTCGACGCCGATTTCGAGGTGGAAAGCTATCTGCGCTATCAGGGCAGCGGCTTCACCAAGCGGTTCGACGCAAACTCATATCTCTATATCACCCGCGCGATGGATTATTTCGATCTCGCCGAAGAGCATGGCGGCAGGCTGGCCGATGCGTTTGCCGGGACACAGGCGCGCTTCTGCCTCGTCAGCTTCGACAGCGACTGGCTTTATCCCACCGCCGAAAGCCGCCACGTGGTCCATGCGCTCAATGCGGCGGGTGCGCCGGTCAGCTTTGTCGAGCTTTCCGCACCTTTCGGGCATGACAGCTTCTTGCTCGACGTGCCGCCGCTCGACCGAGTGGTGAAGGGCTTTATCGATGGCTGAGCGGGAAGACGCGCTGCGTCCAGACCTTGCCGTGATCGCTGCGCATGTCGCGCCGGGTAGCCGCGTGCTCGATATCGGCTGCGGCGACGGCGCTTTGATGGCGGCCCTGCGTGCCAAGGACTGCGATGTGCGCGGGATCGAGATCGACCCGGTCTGTGTAGAGCGATGTGTATCGAAAGGCTTGTCCGTCGTTCAGGGCGACGCAGATAGCGACCTTGCAGACTATCCCGACGGCGGTTTCGACTATGCCGTGCTCAGCCAGACCTTGCAAACCGCCGCGCGCCCGGATCGGATGCTGGACCAGCTATTACGCACCGGGACCCGGGCCTTCGTCAGCTTTCCCAATTTCGCTCACTGGCGCACCCGCGCCGCGCTGATGTTCGGCGGGCGCATGCCCGTCACGCGGGCGCTTCCGGTGAGCTGGTACGAAACCGATAACATTCATCACGTTACGGTCGACGACTTCCGCGAGTTGGCGAGACAGAAGAATGCCCGGATAGAGCGCGAATGGTTCTTCGCGGGCGAACGGCAACAAGGCAGGACCGGCGCGAACTGGCGCGCGGAATTCGCGGTTTTCGAACTCGCCCGCTAACCCTTCAGCCGCTCCGCATGCCATGCGACATGTTCGGCCATGAAGGTCGAGATGAAATAATAGGAATGGTCGTAGCCTTCCTGCATCTGCACTTGCGCGGGCATGCCTGCCTTCTTGGCGGCTAGGGCGAACAGGCCGGTTTTGAGCTGCTCATGCAGAAAGTCGTCGGCGGTGCCTTGGTCTATCAATATGTGATCATGACGCGCGCCGTCTTCGATCAGGCTAACGGCATCATATTCACGCCAGCATTCGCGGTCCTCTCCAAGATAGCGGCCCAAGGCTTTCTCGCCCCATGGCACCTGGCTCGGCGCGGCGATCGGGGAGAACGCGCTGATCGAGCGGAATTTGCCTGGATTGCGCAAGCCTATCGTCAGCGCGCCGTGCCCGCCCATGGAATGGCCGGTTATGGACTGGCGCGTCATATCGACCGGGAAGTTCGCTGCGATTACATCGGGCAGCTCGCGCTCGATATAACTGCGCATCCGGTAATGCTTCGACCACGGCTCGCGGGCCGCATCGACATAAAAGCCCGCACCTTTGCCGAAATCATACTCGTCTTTCGCGTCGGGCACGCCTTCGCCGCGCGGGCTGGTGTCGGGGGCGATGAGGATTACGCCATGCTCGGCGCAGGCGCGGCGGTACCCGCCTTTCTCCATCACATTTGCATGTGTGCAGGTGAGCCCGGACAGGTACCAGAGCACCGGCAGCTTGTGCCCCTCTTCATACGGAGGGACATAGACCGCGAAGGTCATATCGGTGCCGGTTTCGGCGGAGGCATGAGAGTAAACTCCCTGCACTCCGCCGTTCGCTCGCGTCTCGCTGGCTATTTGAAGTTTGCTCACACCAGCTTGTTGACCACATTGGTGAGGTTGTGTGCAAGGATTGGTATGAGAATGCTGCCCGTGCGTAGCCGGATGAACATCATGATACCGCCCAGGACGCCGGTAAATCCAAGTGCGATCGGATCGAATTGACTCCCGTTCGCCTGGTAGAAGAATGAATGACCGAAAGCGAACAACAGAGTCACTAGGATGCCGGCCCATCGCCAGCTATTCTTGATCTCGGCCAGCGCCGCCGCAAGCAGTGCAAGCAGAAGTCCGCGGAACAGCAGCTCCTCGTCCAAGCCGGGAACAATCCCTTGGTAGAGTAGCGTTTCTGTATCAGGAGGGGGATTATTGCCGGCGACGAGCTGGAGCGTCACAACGATCGCCAGCATGGAGCCTGTGGCGATCAGCGCAGGCACGATCGAGCCTTCGTTCTGCTTGAGTGTCAGACCGAGGTTTGCATTGCTGAAAAATGGCGAAATGCGTTTGGCGACCAGCATCATGGCGATTGTCGTCAGGATCGCGGCGATCTTGCCCGACCAGTTATATTGCTCGCCGAGAACAGGGACTCCGTCGATCCGGGGTAAGAAGAACACCGCCATAGAATAGATCGCAAATGCGACTATCGCTGCGCCAAGCCACCTCCAGGCAATAGGGCCTTTGCCCATTGCCTGGAGCAGCAGCATGATTGCGGCCATCGGCGTCCACCAGATGGCCATTGAAATGAAAAGATCCATGCTTCCCTCCGAGCGCTTTGACTACATGTGTAATCAAAGCGCTCGGAGGGCGCTAAGTCAACCCGGACGGTGGATGCCGCAGATCTTGTGGCCATCGGGATCGCGGAAGTAGGAGAGATGCATTGTCCCCATCGAGCTCTCGCGCGGGCCGGGAGGATCTTCGCACGTCGTGCCGCCCGCTTCGATCGCGACGTCGTGGAGTTTCTTCACCTGCTCCGGCGAGTCGCATTTGAAACCGATGGTCATGCCATTGGCGCAAGTTGCCGGCTGGTCGTCGATCGGCTCGCTAAGCGCGAAAGTGCTCCCATTGTGCACGAAGAACACGCGCTTGTGACCCGTCCCGGCGATGTTCTCCATCGACCCCTGCGCACCAAGTACGCCCAGTACCTTCGTGTAGAAGGCTACGGATTTATCGATATCGTTGGTGCCGATCATGATGTGGTTGAACATGTATCTCTCCTTTAGGGTTAAGCGTCGATTGCAAGTGTGGCAGTGGCCGGATCGCCCGTATTCGGCGCGTCGCCCGGGTTGAGTATCATTAGTTTCACCGTGCCGTTCTTGGCGACTGGTCGGTGCTCGGTATGGGCGGGTATCAGCAGAAGGTCGCCCGGCTGCATGGTCCTGGTTCCATCTCGAAATTCGACGTCGAGCTCACCACCGATGGCCAGGAATAGCTCATCATGGTCGTGCTGGTGCCAGACGAATTCGCCTTCGAGCTTGGCGATGCGCACCTCGTGCCCTTCATAGCGCGCGACGATGCGCGGCGACCATGTTTCGGTAAAGGTGGCGAATTTGTCTTCTAGACAGACGGTTTCGGGCATTCAGTAAACCACCACGCTGCGGATGCTCGTCCCTGAATGCATCAGGTCGAAGGCCTTGTTGATCTCGCCCAGTTCCAGAATGTGAGTAATCATCGGGTCGATCTCGATCTTTCCGTCCATGTACCAGTCCACGATCTTGGGCACATCGGTACGTCCTTTCGCTCCGCCAAATGCCGTGCCGCGCCAATTGCGCCCGGTCACGAGCTGGAAGGGCCGCGTCTCGATCGTCTTGCCCGCTTCGGCCACGCCGATGATGATGCTTGTGCCCCAGCCCTTGTGGCAGCATTCGAGCGCTTGGCGCATTACGTCGGTATTGCCGGTGCAATCGAAGGAATAATCCGCCCCGCCATCGAGCATTTCGACGAGCGTGCCGACCACGTCGCCGGCTTCTTTCGGATTGACGAAATCGGTCATCCCGAATTTGCGTCCCCATTCTTCTTTCGACGGATTAACGTCCACACCGACGATGCGGTCGGCGCCGGCCATCCTGGCACCCTGGATCACGTTCAGCCCGATCCCGCCGAGCCCGAAAACTACGACATTGTCGCCCGGCTTCACCCCGGCAGTGTTCACCACCGCGCCGACCCCGGTCGTCACGCCGCAGCCAACATAGCAGGCGGTATGGAATGGCGCGTCTTTACGGATTCTGGCGACGGCAATTTCGGGAAGCACCGTGAAGTTCGAGAAGGTAGAGCACCCCATATAATGGTAGATCGTCTCGCCTTTGTAGCTGAAGCGGCTGGTGCCGTCGGGCATTAATCCGCGGCCCTGCGTTTCACGGATCGCGCTGCACAGATTGGTCTTGCCGGACAGGCACATTTTACACTGGCGGCATTCGGGTGTGTAGAGCGGAATGACGTGATCGCCCTCCTCCACACTGGTGACGCCGGGACCAACCTCGCGCACGATGCCAGCGCCTTCATGGCCGAGTACGGAGGGGAACAAGCCCTCGCTGTCCAGACCGCCGAGGGTGTAGGCATCCGTATGGCAAATACCGGTCGCCTTGATCTCGACCAGAACTTCGCCTGCTTTGGGCCCTTCGAGGTCCAGCTCCACGATCTCGAGCGGCTGTTTGGCTTCAAAGGCGACGGCGGCTCTAGTTTTCATCGGCGGTCCTCATGGCGTGGTGTTTCTCCTGCCCGGCGGGCCTAGGTGAGGTGCCCCGCCCCTGCAAGGCAGCACACATTTGGTTGCGGTTCAGGTCTGAGGGGCTAGGCGCGCCCGCATGCATATTCTTCTCTTGGCGGCCGCTGCCGCAATTCAGGCGGCACCCACCCCGCAGACCAGTGATGCACCGGCAATCGCAATGCGTCCGGCTCCGCTACCTGCGCCCCAGCAGGCAGCGCTGCGGTGCTCCGTCGCGGTTGCCATTGCCGCAGAGCAGCAACGCGTGGGCAAGCCTGCCGATGCCAATTGGCCCGATCTGCGTGAACGCGGACGGGAATTCTTCGTCCGTTCGCTTGCGCAATTGATGGACGACACCGGTTACACCCGCGAAAGTCTGACGGTGCACGGCCGTCTTGTGGCGGAAGAATTGCAGGAACCCGGCCGCCTTGAAGAGATCATGCCCGCCTGCCTGCTCATGCTCGACGCATCCGGGCTCTAAGCGCTGTCAGCATACATTCAGCCCCCTTGCCCTAAGGATAGGCGATTGAAATCGAAGGGAGTCGCCACCATGCGCCGTCATTTGCTGATCGCCGCCTTGCCGCTTGCCGCGCTGTCTGCGCCTGTTCTGGCGCAGGATGGCGCACTTCCGGAAGAAGGCACAGAGCGTTTGCAGGACCTGTCCAGCGCGCTTTCCGATCCAGCGCGCCAGCAGGAAATCGCCGATACGGTGAGTGTGCTTGCCGAAGTGCTGCTCGACCTACCGCTCGCGCCGATCGTCGGGCCACTGGCCGAAGCTGCCGAAGACCTCACGAACGAGGAACTGCCGAGCGTCGATCCAGACATGACGCTGCGCCGCATGGCGCCGGAAGCTGGCGATGTTTCGGCGCAAATTCAGGACAATTTGCCGCAGGCGATGGACAGTCTGGCAAATGCTACCTCATCGCTCGCTGCGCTGCTCCCGGCGCTGCGCGAAATGGCGGATCGGCTGAAGGACGCTCTACCGCAGGACCGTTAAAGGCCGCGCCCGCGAAAAAGCTGCGCATGGGCGCTCTGGCGTGTGGATTTTTGCCGCGCGCTGCGGCATGACTACCGGCCAATATGTGGCAGCTTCATCATTTCCCATTATGTCCGTTCAGCCGCAAGGTGCGCCTGCAGCTCGGCGAGAAGAATGTCGCCTATGAACTTGTCGCGGAAAACCCGTGGGAAGCGCGCGAGGAACTGTGGGATCTGAACCCTGCCGGTCGCTTGCCCGTTCTGCACGATACGGCCCGCAAACTGGCGCTTAGCGATAGCCGGGCGATCTGCGAATATCTGGAAGAGACGGTCGAGCGTATGCCGCTGATGGGCGGCGGTTCGGCCGTGCGAGCCGAGGTTCGCCGTCTCGTCGCGCTGTTCGACGAGAATTTCTACGACGATGTCACCGCGCCGCTGCTGCATGAAAAAGTGCGCAAGCGCGTCTTCGCCAAGCAGCCGCCGGACGCGCGGATGCTGCGCGAGGCGATGAAGCGCGCGCATGGGCATCTCGATTACATCGATTGGCTGATCGACACGCGCAACTGGCTGGCCGGCCCGACAATGAGCCTCGCCGACCTCGCCGCCGCCGCGCAGATTTCGGTGGCCGACTATCTCGGCGGGATCGATTGGTCGGGGCACGAACAGACGCGCAGCTGGTATTCGGTATTCAAGAGCCGCCCGAGCTTCCGCCCGCTTTTGTCGGAAAAGGTAAACGGAGTGCACCCGCCCAGCCACTATGCAATGGTAGACGCTTAGCCGGTGTCCAGCACCTCCGGGCGGTTCTCCGCCGCTTGAGGCTCTCGAACAATGCCCTATATCTCCTGCATAGGAGAAATAGATGAGCGAGAAGCTTGAACTTACCGAGGAAGAATGGCGCGAGCGTTTGACGCCTGAGCAATTCCAGATCCTGCGGCAGAAGGGCACCGAACGCGCCTTCACCGGCAAGTATGACAAAAACAAGCAGGCGGGCGAGTATCTCTGCGCCGCATGCGGTCAGCTTCTTTTCGAAAGCGACAACAAGTTCGACAGCGGCTGCGGTTGGCCCAGCTTTACCGAACCAGCCAAGGGCGAAGGCGTGGAAGAGCACCGCGACACGAGCCACGGTATGGTCCGCACCGAAGTCGTGTGCTCCAGATGCGAAGGCCATCTGGGCCATGTCTTCCCTGATGGACCGGGCGAAAACGGCCTGCGCTATTGTATCAATTCCGCCTCGCTCGACTTCGAACCGGAAGACTGAGGCATACCTTGCGCTCAACCAGTCGGGGACGGCGGCAAATGCTCCGTTCACGGCGGGTTACAACTCGCTTATGCACCGCGGGACAAACGCTATTCGGATGAGCTAAGTTGGCAGGACGCAGAGGGCGGCAGATGACGAAACGCGGTGGCCGCAGGCGCACGGGCGAGGAAGTCTCCCGCACGCGCCGCCGCAAGGAAGAGCGCGCGCAGTCGGGCTGGCGTCTGTGGCTCAGGCGGACGCTTGTCTGGGGCGGCGGTCTTGCTCTGCTCGGCGTGCTGTTTCTTGGGCTGGCCGTTGCTTTCGCCGCCCGCTCGCTACCGTCCTTCTATCAGCTCAAGGCGACGCAGTCGGGTCAGACCATCGTGGTGCGCGCGCGCGACGGCACCGAGATTGTGGAGCTTGGGCCAAGCTACGGCAAATGGCTCGATTCCAGCGAAATTCCGCAAGTAATGAAGGATGCGATGATCTCGGTAGAGGACCGCCGCTTCTTTTCGCATTACGGTATCGATCCGGTCCGTCTGACCGGCGCGATTGTCGAAGGTGTGACTGGCGACGATCGGATCGGCGGAACGTCGACGATTACCCAGCAGCTCGCCCGCAATGTGTTCCTGAATTCCAACCGCACGCTCGACCGCAAGATGCGCGAAGCGGTGCTTGCAATGGCTCTGGAGAGCAAGTTCACCAAGGAACAGATCCTCGAGCTGTATCTGAACAAGGTCTATTTCGGCGGCGGGGCATATGGCATCGATTCCGCTAGCCGGAAATTCTTCAGCCATCCCGCGAACAGCCTCTCGACTGCAGAGGCGGCGATTATTGCTGGCCTCGTCAAAGCTCCGAGCCGGTATTCGCCCACAGCGGATGTCGACGCGGCAGTGGGCCGCGCGCGTGTCGTGCTGCGCCTGATGCGCGAGCAGGGCCGCATTACATCCGGCCAGGCATCGGTCGATCCCGACACGGTGCAGCTGAAGGAAGAGGCCGGCCAGAACTCGGTGCGCTACTTCACCGATTGGGCGCTGCCGCAGCTTGAATTGCTGCTTCCCGAAACGTTCGAGCCGATCGAAGTGTGGACCACGCTCGATGTCGGAATGCAGCGCGCGGCGACCGCGTCCATCAAATCGAATACGCCGGACGGCGCGCAAGGGGCGCTGGTCAGCCTCGACCGCGACGGAGCCATACTCGCGCTGGTCGGCGGCACGGATTACGTCGAGACGAATTACAATCGCGCCACCGACGCGATGCGCCAGCCGGGATCGGCATGGAAGCTGTTCGTGTTTCTCGCCGCGCTGGAGGCCGGATACACGCCGGAGGACCGTGTGGTGGATACGCCGGTCACTATCGACGGTTGGCGGCCGCGCAATTCCTCAGGTCGCAATGCAGGCGAGATGAGCCTGCGCGCGGCCTTCGCCTATTCGGTGAACACGGTTGCGGCCCAGCTCGGCAATGAAGTCGGCTTTGGCACAGTGGCGTCGATGGCCAAGCGCTTTGGCATCACGTCGCCGATTTCTACGTACCCCTCCATGGTGCTGGGATCGTCCGAAGTGCGCCTGCTCGACATGACGCGCGCTTTTGCCGCCGTTTCGTCCAAAGGCAGCTCGGTCGAGCCGTTCGGGATCGTCAAGGTCACGACGGCAAGCGGCGATCTGCTGTACGAACACGAGGCAGCGCGCCGGGTGCAGTTGGTGCCGGATTATGTCGCGGCTGGTGCGACCGACCTTTTGCAGGCTGCAGTCGCCACTGGCACCGGGCGTGCGGCGCAGATCGGGCGCCCTGTGGCGGGCAAGACCGGCACGACCAGTTCGAACAAGGATGGCTATTTTGTCGGCTTTTCGAGCGGGATCACGACCGGCGTCTGGATGGGCCGCGACGACAACCGTGCCGTTGGCGGCTTGCAGGGCGGACGCGCTCCGGCGCAGGCTTTTGCCGCCTATATGCGCTATGCCGTAAAAGACCGTCCGGTGGAGGAATTCGATACCGAGCTGAATCTGCCCGAATGGCAGTTGGAGCCGGACGATGAATATCTCTTCGGCAATCCGGACGATTATTATTTCATCGACGAGCAAGGCAATCTGATCGAGCCAGGCCGCGCTCCGGACAATTTCGAAGATGCGTTCCCGGTCGAAGGCGAACGCCCTCCCGGCGAAGGCGAGCGTCCGCGCACGCCCCGTCCCGGCGATGGCCGCGCGCCAAGCGACATGCCGCAGGCTGCGCCAGACGACTTCCTCGACCGTGCAACCGGGGTGGACGATGATGGTGAGCCCGCGCGCCGCCAACGCGCAGAGCCGCCCCAAGGACCGACGATCGTTCGCGGCGCGCAGCAGCCTCAGCCGCCCCGCTAGACGGCTCCGCTAGCGCCTCTGCGCGGGATAAGGAAAAGGCCCCTTCCGCCGATCTGGCAGAAGGGGCCTCTTGCTTCTCGCGGTTAAGCTCAGCGCAAGCGGACTGCGCGGAAACTTAGCTGGCCGTTGCGGCTGCGAACGCGAAGCAAAACCGCCTCGCGGTCGTCGGCGTCGGCGGCGGAAATCGCGTTCTCGAGATCCGCCAGAGACGTCACGGCACGATAATTTGCGCTGA
Organism: uncultured Alphaproteobacteria bacterium; assembly: GCA_963797945.1. Classification (GTDB taxonomy): domain Bacteria; phylum Pseudomonadota; class Alphaproteobacteria; order Sphingomonadales; family Sphingomonadaceae; genus Qipengyuania. The sequence goes on from CAWCRA010000002.1 coordinate 15,296, forward strand.
GGACGATGTCCCCGCGCTGCAGACCTTTACGCGCCGCGTCGGCATTGGGGTCTACGCCGGCTACAGCAAGCCCACCGGTGTCGGCATCGACGCCGAGCTGACGGGCGATCTCCGGTGTTACAGGCACGACCTGCAAGCCCAGACGCTCTGCAATAACACCGCCTTCGCCTTCGCCCATCGTGTCCTCGGGCATCTCGTCGTCTTGGGAAAACATTTGCTGACGGCGCATTTCGTCTTCGCTCGGGCGCCGACCAACGGTTGCATTGACCCGGCGGCGTTCGCCATTGCGATAGAGGTCAATCGGCACGACCTCGCCGGGCGTAATATTCGCGACGAGGAAGGACAGCGTCTGTTCCGGAGTTACGTCGCGCCCATTGACGCGGGTCACGATATCGCCTGCTTCGATCCCTGCGGCATCGGCCGCTTCGCCGGGCACGACCGCTTGCACCAGTTCGCCGCGGTTCTGTGGCAGGCCGAGCGAGTCGGCCAGATCGTCGCTCACTGGCTGGATTGAAACGCCGAGATAGCCGCGCTCGATATCACGGCCTTCGCGCAGCTGCGCGACGATCGGCGCTGCGGTTTCGGCAGGAATGGCAAAGCCGATGCCGACGCTGCCGCCCGATGGCGAGAAAATTGCATTGTTGATGCCGATCACATTGCCCTGCATGTCGAACAGCGGCCCGCCGGAGTTGCCTCGGTTGATGCTGGCATCGGTCTGGATGTAGCGGTCATAGGCGCCGCCCTGTCCGGTATTACGGAGCACGGCAGAAATGATCCCGCTCGTCACAGTCCCCCCAAGACCGAACGGATTGCCGATCGCAATCACCCAGTCGCCTGCGCGCGCTTGACCGGAATCGCCAAACTCGACAAATGGGAAAGCCTCGCTGCGGTTTACCTTGAGTACGGCCAAGTCTGATTGCGCATCTGCGCCAACGAGTTCGGCTTCATATTCGGTGCCGTCGGGAAGGGTCACGATGATCTCTTCAACCGTGCCGCGGCCATTGGCGCTGACGACGTGGTTATTGGTCACGACGTACCCGCTGGCGGAAATGAAGAAGCCCGAGCCAAGCGACTGGCCTTCGCGGAACTGCGGTTGCTGCTGGCCCTGGCGGCGGTTGAACAGATCTTCAAATGGCGTGCCGGTAAACGGATTGCTGTTCGTTTGCACTGCGATGCGCTGGCGGGTGGAGATATTGACTACTGCCGGCTGCAGTTGCGCTGTCAGCTCGGCGAAGCTCTCGGGCGCACCGGCGCGCGGAACCACCCGGGCCATTGTGCTGTCATCGTTCTGTGCCACCTGCGCACCGGCGGGAAAGCCGGTAGTCAGCGAGATTGCGGCCCCGCCCACCAGAAGGGCGCTCGTCAGTCCATATGCATATCGCACTTAGTCATGTCCTCTCATTGATCTCATCCCGCAGCAGCGCACGCTTTGCCTTAACCAGTGCAGCGATCGGGCCGCGGATTTGAAGCGCAATTACATCCGTAGTCCGCTGAACGCTGATTGAACGCTGCATTGCTTCGTCGACGAACGGTCACCGACGTCCGCGGAACTGCCGCAGATACTCATTGTCCGGCGACAGGATTATGCTGCTTTCCGAATTGGTATTTTCCGGCGAGAACGTCGCGTCGTAGCTCTGCATCGCGCGGTAGAAGTCGTAGAATTGTGCATCCTTGCCGAATGCCTCGGCATAAATGCGCGCGCCTTCCGCATCGGCTTCCGCGCGAATGATCCGCGCATCCCTGCCGCCCTGGGCGCGAATCGTACGAGCCTCACGCTCACGATCCGATTCCATCCGGCGGAAAGCCGATTCGAGCGGCGCGTCGGGCAAATCCGTCCGCTTGATCTGAACATCGACCACTTCGGCGCCGTATTGACGCGCCTGACGGTCGAGATTGGTCCGGACATTGGCCAAGGCCGAACCGCGCTCGGCAGTAAGCATGGCCTGGAATGTCCGCCGACCAAGCTCCTGACGCAGGACCGAGTTCAGGATCGGCTCGAGTGCGGCGCGAACGCCTTCGGTCGTCCCTGCACGTTCGACCATGCGCTGCGGATCGACAATCCGGAATCGCGCATAGGCGTTGACAAGCAGGCGCTGCTGATCGTTCGACAGGACTTCCTCATCGTTCATTTCGAGATTAAGCAAACGCTTCTCGATCCGAACTACCTTGTCGATGATGGGCACGCGGAAATAGAGGCCGGCAGGCGTGCTGCCGCCCGGTGTATTGACAGTCGCGATCGGATTACCCGTGCGGATGATGACGACTTGCTCTTCTTCCGGCACGACGAATGCGCTCAGCGACAAGGCGACGAGGGCCAGTGCCAACACTACCAGCGTGGCGCGATAATCTTCCCAGATGCGAACCATGATTATTGCCCCTCCGGAGTAGCGGGTGTCACGGCGGGCTGCCCTGACTGCTGCGAGCGGCGGCGAATTTCAGGCAGTGGCAGATAGGTCGTGACCTCGCCCGTTTCGACCACCGTCTTGTCGGTCTGGCTCAGAACACGCTCCATTGTTTCATAGTAAAGACGCTGGCGGGTAACTTCCGGCGCCAGGCGATATTGCTCGTAAACCTTGTCGAAGGCTTCGGCCTCACCTTCGGCGCGCGCCAACACCTGCTGGGCGTAGCCGCGTGCCTGGTTGCGCGCCGCATCGGCGTTTTGCTCGGCCACCTGCACATCGCGGAAGGCGTCGACCACCTCTGCGGGCGGATCGGCCTTCTCGATCTCGACGCCGAGTACGCGGACACCGGCCTGATAGGCGTCGAGCGTGCGCTGCATGCGCTCGCGCACATCCAGCTCGATCGCAGCACGGCCCTGGCCGGAGAAGGTCTCGTCAAGCCCCTTTTCGGCCACGGCAGCACGCATCGCCGCCTCAGCCGCTTCGCTGACTGTTTCCGCCGGATCGACCAGCTTGAATTTGTAGTCTTCCAGATCCTTGATGTTCCAGCGGACGATGTAGCTGAGGTCGACAAGGTTCTGATCACCGGTGAGGATCAGTTTTACGGCCTGGTTGGTCTCCGGAATTCGGATGACGCGGACGCCCTGGACATCTTCGACGTCTACAGTCTCGATCGGGAACGGGGCAGAGAAATTGAGCCCGGGATCCATTGTGCGGGTGAAGTTACCTAGCGTCTTGACTACGCCGCGTTCCTGCGGGCCGATCAGGTGCACGCTGGTGGCCAGCAGGCCGAGCGCGATAACGCCCACGACGATTACCGGGAGCCAGCTCTTGCCGCCGGGACGCGGGGGCAGACGGAAATTCGGTCCGCCGGGGCCGCCCGTGCGGCGCGGACCTTCGGGGCCGCGGCCCTTGAAGATATCTTCGATATTGGCTGCGCGGCGCGGACCATCCTTGCTGGAGCCCGGCGGGAGCCACGGGTTCTTCGGCCCGCGTCCGCCCTTGCCGGAATCGCCACCGGCCTTGTCGGCCTTGGGCTTGCCGCCGTCGTTATCGCCATCCCCGGAAGGTGTGCCCCAAGGGTTTTTGCCGCTGGCCATCGCCAGTGCGATCCGTTTTCCGAACCCGTCCAATATGCTCATAGGTCTGTTATAGGTGGGGTTTGCCGGAATAACAGGGGTTGTGCGCGCCTTTTCGATGCTGCACCCGCGCTTTCGCAATGAGCGAAGCCAATCTGACCCAAGCCCTGCCTGAATCCATCCGCGCCCGCGTCGTTTCCGCCGGGGTCAAGGATGGCCGCGCAATCATCGTATTGGACGTCGGCGGATTGGACGGTGATGCCCGCGCCGGTATCGAGGCCGCCGTAAAAGACATTATCGGCGCGCAGGACGGCGTGGACGACGTTCGCATCGCCATGACGGCAGAGAAGAAGAGCCGCCGGATCATCGCTGTCGGTTCGGGCAAGGGAGGAGTGGGGAAGTCCACGCTTACCGCCAATCTCGCCATCGCAATGAAACTTGCAGGCCATGCCGTCGGCGTGGTCGATGCCGATATCTATGGCCCGTCGCAGCCGATGATCCTGGGCAATCAGGGCCAGCGCCCGAAGGCGCGCGAGGACAAGCTGATCCCGGTGCCCAGCCCGCACGGCATCCCGGTACTGTCGATGGGCCATCTGGTCGAAGGCGGCACAGCAATCGCATGGCGCGGCCCGATGGCAGGCAATGCGCTCGGCCAGCTGATCGATGCCGATTGGGGCGATGTCGACACGCTGCTCGTCGATCTGCCGCCGGGCACGGGCGACGTGCAGCTGACCATGCTGAAGAAATACAAGCCAACCGGCGCGGTGCTCGTATCCACGCCTCAGGACCTTGCACTGATCGATGCGGCGCGCGCGGGGCAGATGTTCGATCAGGGCGACGTGCCGATCATCGGACTGGTCGAGAATATGGCAGGCTATATCTGTCCGCATTGCGGCGAGGCTTCGGACCCGTTCGGCAAAGGCGGCGTGGAGAAGGCTGCCGAGCGGCTCGAGCTGCCCTTCCTCGGGCGCATTCCGCTGACTACCGCGATACGCGAAGGCAGCGATGCAGGCGAGCCGCCTGCGCTGCGCGATGACGATGTAGCAGCGCCCTTCCTGGCGATAGCGCAAAAGATTTCCGCATGGCTTGGCGCGAACGCCTAGACGATCTTGCGCCCACCCGCCGCCAACTGCTTACGGGAGCGGCGGTCGGCGGGGGCTTGCTTGTGGCCTGGTGGGCATGGCCGCGCACCTATGATGCCCCGCTCGAGCCTGGTCCGGGCGAATCTGGCTTCGGAGCGTGGCTGACGATCGCCAGCGACGGCGTGGTCAGTGTGGCCGTGCCGCAGCTGGAGATGGGGCAGGGCGTCACAACGCTCCTGCCTCAGATAGTGGCGATGGAATTGGGCGCCGAGTGGCGTCAGGTCGCAGTGGTTCCCGCGCCGCCAAGCGGGGCCCAGGCGAACATCCCGCTGGCAGCAAAATGGGCGCCGCTGTGGAGTGCGCTTCCTGCCTTGGCGGACGAGCCGGATTCCCTGCTTGCCGAACGGTTTGCCCGTGACGCGCGATTTGCTGTGACTGCCGAAGGGTCGACGCTGGAGGCTTATGAGCAATCCGCGAGAGAGGCAGGCGCCGCGGCCCGCGCCGTCCTGGCGATGGCTGCTGCCGAGCAATGGGGCGTAGAATGGGAAGAGTGCGAAGTCGCCAATGGCTTCGTCACCCACGGCGAAAATCGCGCGCGCTTTGGCGAATTGGCTGGACTTGCGGCCGAATTCGACCCGCCCGACCCGCCGCCACTAAGGACGGAAGAGCCAGCCGAAGTTCCTCTGTCTGGCGAAGCGGAGGCAATCAGCGCTTTCCCGCGCTTGGACCTGCCATCCAAGGTCGATGGGCGCCATCTGTTCGCAGGCGACGTCCGCTTGCCCGGCATGGTCCATGCCTCCGTGCGCCACGGCCCGGTCGGGCTGACCGAATTGACGCAGTTCGGCGAAAGCGCGGCGTCCGGCATCGCCGGACTGGTCGGGGTCGTGCGCGCCAAACGCTGGATTGCAGCGGTCGCCGATAGCTGGTGGCAGGCGGACCGCGCACTTTCGGCAATGCGCCCCCGTTTTTCCGGCCCCGGCGCAGTCGAAAGCAGCAGCATTGCCGATCAGATGGACGCAGCGCTGGAGGGCAGCGATGGCGAACGTGTCGCCACCGTCGGCGAACCGGACGAAGCGCTCACAAGCCCCAGCCTTACTGCGCGCTATGACATCGCCCCAGCGCTGCACAATTGCCTTGAAACCGCCAGCGCCACTGCAAGCTATGCCGATGGGCGGCTGGAGCTGTGGATGGCTAGCCAGGCCCCGGAGGCCGCCCGGGCGGCGGCGGCGAAAGCCATCGGTCTGGGCGTGCGCGATGTGGTGCTGTACCCGATGCCTGCTGGCGGAAGTTTCGATGCCAGACTGGAAAAGCAGCATGCCATCGAAGTCGCCCAGATCGCATATGAGATCGGCCTCCCGGTTCAGCTCACCTGGCCGCGCGAGGAAGAGGCAAAGGTTCTGCCTCCGCGTACACCCGCGGCAATTCAGATGAGTGCGCGCATCGATCGCGAAGGCGGGATCACTGCACTTGGTGCGCGTATCGCTTGCCCGCCGACTATGCGCGAGTTCGGCCAGCGTCTGTTCGACAATAAAACACCCGAGGCTGCACTGCGTGCGGTGGCGGGAAAGGCCGATCCGCTGGCCTGCGAAGGTGCGGTTCCGCCCTACGGCGTGCCGGCGCTTGCCGTGGATCATGTGCCGGTCGCGCTGGACCTCCCCACCGGCCTGATGCGCGGCAACTCGCATGGCTACACGGCGTTCGCAATCGAATGCTTTATCGACGAGCTTGCACGGGAGGCCCGCCGCGACCCTTTCCTTTACCGCATGGCGATGCTTGGCGCGCAGCCGCGCATGGCAGCGGTGCTTCGCCGCGCCACACGCATGGGCGATTGGGACGGCGGGCAGGATGGCAGCGGACAGGGCCTGGCGATGGTCCAGATGGGCCCCGAGAACGGAAGCGCCGAACGCACGGGCCATATCGCTTGCGTGGCCGAGGCGCGGCAGGGCGCGGGCGGGTTGCAGGTGACGCGCCTTTCAGCGGTCGTCGATATCGGCCGCATCGTAAATATCGACATCGCCCGCCAGCAGATCGAAGGCGGGTTGATATTCGGCCTTTCGCTCGCTGCGGGATCGAGTGCCGAATGGCGCGAGGGGCGGCCCGAGCCGTCCCGCCTCGGCGCCATGTCTTTGCCCACGCTGCGCAGCACGCCGCAAATCGAAATCGACTTCGTATCGAGCGCGGCACCCCCCTTCGACCCTGGCGAACTGGGCGCGGTTGTCGCGCCGCCAGCCATAGCCAATGCACTTTCATCCGCCACAAGGCTGCGCTTCCGCCGCCTCCCCCTTCTATCCGAAGGGCTATGAGTAGAAATTTATGACCTGGCAGCCCCAATCGCTTCCCGCCGACCATCCGCCCGTCAAGAGCGGCAATATCGGGGTGCTCGTCGTCAATCTCGGCACACCCGATGCGCCCGAGACCGGGCCGGTGAAACGCTATCTTGCGGAGTTCCTTTCCGACCGCCGCGTGGTCGAAATTCCCGCGCTGGTATGGCAGCCGATCCTGCGCGGCATCATCCTCAACACTCGCCCGAAGAAAAGCGCACACGCCTATAGCAAGGTATGGAGCGAAGACGGCTCTCCGCTGGCTGCGATTACGAAACGGCAGGCAGAGGCGCTGCAAATGCGGCTGGGAGACGGTGTCACGGTCGACTGGGCGATGCGCTACGGCACGCCTTCCATACCGGAGCGGATGCAGGCGCTGATGGATGCGGGCTGCGAGCGCATATTGCTGGCTCCGCTCTACCCGCAATATTCGGGCGCAACGACGGCAACAGTGGTGGACAAGGCCGCCGACAAGCTGCGCGAGATGCGCTGGCAGACGAGTTTGCGCACGCTGCCGCCCTATCATGACGATCCGGCCTATATCGATGCGCTGGAGAAAGACCTGACCCGGCAGCTCGATGCGCTCGACTTCACTCCCGAAGTGTTGCTGCTCAGCTTCCACGGAATGCCGCAGCGCACGCTGGAGCTGGGCGATCCCTATCACTGCCACTGCCAGAAAACCTCACGGCTGTTGCAGGAACGGCTGGCGGGACGAGGTATAGCGATGCGCACCACCTTCCAGTCGCGTTTCGGCCCGGCAAAGTGGCTTGAGCCCGCTACGGACACGGCGATCGAGGAGCTGGCGAAGTCCGGCACCAAACGGCTGGCAATTGCCGCTCCTGGCTTCTCGGCGGATTGCCTGGAGACGCTTGAGGAGCTGGCGATCCAGGGCCGCGAGCAATTCGAGGAGCTGGGCGGCGAAAGCTTCGCGGCGCTTGCCTGCCTCAATGACGGCGAGCCCGGAATGGAGATGCTGGAAATCATCGTCCGGCGCGAATTGTCGGGCTGGCTTTAAGCTGCCTCTTTACTTACATTGACGTAAGTTGTCAGGAGCAACCTATGGCCACTTTAGCACCCCACCAGCCCGCCCAGACTGCGCCCGCGCATTGGACACAGGACAATTTGACGCCGGCGCAGCTGGCGCACATCCCCGGCGACGGCGGTCTGCCGGTCATCGGCAACACCTTCAAGCTGCTCGCCGATCCGCACGGCTTTGTGCGTGAAAGGGTCGAGAAATACGGCAAGGTGTTCAAGAACAGGGCATTCGGCGGATGGATGATCAATTTGATCGGCGCCGATGCGAATGAAATGGTCCTGTTCAACCGCGACAAGATTTTCAGCTCCGAACAGGGCTGGGGCCCAATCCTGGACCAGCTGTTCCCGCGCGGATTGATGCTGATGGATTTCGATCACCACCGTGCGGATCGCCGTGCGCTTTCCATCGCCTTCAAACCTGCGCCGATGCGTCATTACTCTGGCGCGCTCAATCGGGGCATTGCCAAGCGTGTCGAGGAATGGGGCGCGGGGCAGATGCAATTCTACCCGGCGATCAAGGAACTGACGCTCGACCTCGCCGCAGACAGCTTCATCGGCATTCCGTGGGGGCCGGAGGCGGACAAGATCAACCGTGCTTTTGTGGACATGGTGCAGGCCAGCGTCGCGCCGGTGCGTAAACCCTTGCCGTTTACCCAGATGAAGCGCGGCGTGGATGGTCGCACCTTCCTGGTCGAATATTTCACCCAGGAAACGCACAAGCGCCGGGCCGAGGGCGGCGGGCAGGACATGTTCAGCCAGTTCGCCACGGCCGAATATGAAGACGGCAGCCTGATGCCGGTCGACGAGGTGGTCGACCACATGAATTTCCTGATGATGGCCGCGCATGACACGATCACCTCCAGCGCGACGTCGCTGATCTGGCTGCTCGCCAAGAACCCGGAATGGCAGGAGAAGCTGCGCGAGGAATTGCGCTCCGTCGTGGGCGAGGATGCCGATGGCCGCCCGCGCGACCTGGCCTATGAGGATCTCGACAAGCTCGAGCTGACCGAAATGGCATTCAAGGAAGCGCTACGCATGGTGCCGCCGGTGCCGTCGATGCCGCGCCGCGCGCTCAAAAGCTTCGACTATGAGGGGTACCGTATCCCGGCAGGCGCGCATGTGGGCATCAATGTTCACTGGGTGCACCACTCGGAAGAATATTGGGATGATCCTTACACCTTCGATCCGCTGCGCTTCACGCCGGACAAGGTGAAGGCGCGCCACAAATACGCCTGGACCCCGTTCGGCGGCGGGGCGCATATGTGCATCGGCCTGCACTTCGCCTATCTGCAGGTAAAGGTGCTGCTGGCGCAGCTTCTGGGCCGTTACCGGATCGAACTGACCGGCGCCGATCCCGATTGGCAGGCATGGCCGATCCCCAAGCCCAAGGACGGGCTAAAGATCGAGCTCAAACCTCTCTAACTGAAATCTATCGCAATGCCCTTGCTCACCCAGTCGCCATAGCGAGTGGGGCTGAGCCCTTGCGGATCATCCTGAGTGCCGTCTGGCGGTGCAGGCTTGGGCGGCGGATCATTGGTCCAATGAGCAGGCTTCTCGAAGCCTTCGGTGACGGCCGCGGGGCGTTTGGTCGATCGCTTCATATATCTTCAATGCGCACGCTGGCGTGTGGTTTCAAGGCAGGGTAGGGGCCAGCCGATGGCAACACCCACCGGATTATACGCGCGCCGCGCCGCGCTTCGCCTGCTCGAAGCCGTGCTGCGGCGGGGCGAAACGCTCGATCAGGCATTCGGGCCGGCGACCAAGGATCTGCGCAAGTTCGAGGATAAGGCGCTCGCCCGGGCCATCGTGTCGGAGGCGCTGCGCTGGCTGGTCGATTTCGACGCGCTGATCAATTCCGCGACCAAGAAGCGCCTGCCGGATGATGCGAAGCCGCGCATGGTGCTGCGCCTGATGCTCGCGCAATGGCTGCGGCTTGGCACGCCCCCGCATGCGGTAGTGGCGACGGGATTGCCGCTGCTGGCAGGAGGTCAGCGGCGTCTCGCCCACGGCGTGTTTGCTACTCTGACGAAGGGCGAGGCAGTGCTGCCCGAGCATCCCACACTCCCCGAGCCTGTGGCGCAGCGTTGGGAAGAGCGCGCCAGCAAGATCGCGTCCGGCCTCGCAGATCCGCCGCCGCTCGACCTCAGCTTGCGCAATGCGGATGAAACGCAGCATTGGGCAAACCAGCTGAGCGGCGAAAGCCTCGCCCCCGGCCATGTTCGCCTCGCGCGGGGTGACGCTGTCGAGAAACTGGCGGGATATGATGACGGCGCATGGTGGGTCCAGGACCTCGCCGCGTCGATTCCGGCGCGCTTGCTCGGTTCAGGCGAGGGGCGTCATGTCCTCGATCTGGCCGCAGCGCCCGGCGGCAAGACCCTGCAATTGGCGGCGGCAGGCTGGAAAGTCACCGCACTCGATATCTCCAAGCGCCGTCTCGACGTGCTGAAGGCGAACCTGAAGCGCACCGGCCTGTCCGCCTCGCCAGTGCGCGCCGATGCGCTGAAGTGGGAGCCGAAGCACCAATTCGACGCGATACTGCTCGACGCGCCGTGCACCGCCACCGGCACCTGCCGCCGCCACCCTGATGTGCTGCACCGGATCGGCCCGGAACAGATCGCCGAGATGGCAGCGCTGCAGGCGGCCTTGCTGGACAAGGCGAGCGGCTGGCTCAAGCCGGGCGGAACACTGGTATATGCGGTCTGCTCGCTTGAGCGCGAGGAGGGGGAGGATCAGGCGGCGCGCGTCCAGCTGAACGCAGTACCGATCACAGAAGAAGAGCTGCCACCCGGCCTTTCGCCCACTGCCAAGGGCTGGCTGCGAACCGACCCCGGAATGCTCGGCGACGAAGGCGGCCTCGACGGGTTCTTCGTCGCGAGGTGGAGGGTGGCGACGTGATGTCGGCTATTGGGGTGGAAAGCGGAAGGTCTGCTATCGAGAGGCATCAGGGGGGAAACGGACGTTCAAGGCGCGAGTGAGGTCGCCGTCGTTATCGGTGCGGAAAGAGCTAAGGGCCTCGACCAAAGGCGCTCACGCTCCTAGTGCGGACGCCGCATTTCTGATGCTTGTTGTCGCCACCTGCCGCATGAAGCGCTCCCGTTCAGGATCGAGGCCCCAATTCGCCATACTTCTGTTTCCCGCCGCTGCGACGTAAGCCTGCCACAGTGCAAATCGCATAGGATCGATCGGCTTGATTTCACGATAAGCATTCAAGAAGACCTGAGAGCCCCAATCACCGTAAAGATAGCTCAGCTCCAGACACGCGCAGGCGACGTCCGACAGTGGGTCGCCAACCGCCGCATCCTCCCAATCAATGATTCCGACGAGCTTCTCATCCTGCCAAATCAGGTTTTTGGGCCAATAGTCTCCGTGCAGCAAAACAGGCTCGCCTGAAAAAGCGCTGGATTCCAGCCGAGCAACATAATCTCGCAGCCTATGCCACTCGGCCTCTGGAGGAAGGAAGTCGAGTAATTCGGGTCGCGGGTCCGATCTTGACGGCAACGCTGGCAATGAGTTGGTCCTGCTCCCGTGAATGGTCACCAGCTCCTCTGCCATGACCCGAATATGCTTTTCGACGGCCGAAGCGGGAATATCGGTCGATCCATCGATGTAACGCAGCAAGACGAAGGGGTGCCAATCAACGCCATCAGCATCACCCCATGCAATCGGCTCAGGCACTGCCAAACCCAATTGGTGCAACGAGCGTAGCAATTCAAATTCAAGAGCGGCCGGATGTCCGCAGTGGCTCGCTCCATGCTCGCGCAAGACAAGCCTTGCCATTGCATTGGTCTCAACCTGAAGTTCGAGCAAGGTAACGTCCGCCGAAACACCGCCCTTCAACTTCTCATATTGTCGCAGTTTCGCACCAGGCAAGTAAATGGCGAGGAGCTTGTTTAGGTGTTCGTCCATCATGCGTTTCTATTACCAAGAGCTGAGGCGTCGTGCTATCAGTCGGTGATGGTAATCGTGTTCACCGTCGTAGGTCGAGACGACATCGATCAGTTCCGAAGTGTTGCGGATGACGTGTTCGATACAGATTTGTCCGATGATGCCCTGCAATCGTTCTTGACCAATGAAAGCCACCACATGGTGATAGCTAGAGCCAGCGATACGATCATCGGCTTCGTTTCGGCGGTGAACTACATCCACCCGGATAAGCCTCGCGAGATGTGGATAAACGAAGTCGGCGTAGCCAAAGCTTGGCGTGGACAGCAGATCGCCAAAAAACTGGTGTCAAAAATGCTCGACGATGGCCGCACGATCGGATGCACGGAGGCATGGGTCCTCGCAGACCCCGACAATGTAGCTGCCAATTCGCTATATCGCGCGGTAGCCACAAAGCACGACCCTGAACCAACGACCGCTGTTATGCACACTTTCAAGCTGATCTAACGACCGCAAATTGGGTCGCAAGCGGTCGTCGGATGTTTCCCTTTCCTACAGGTCGGATCTGCGAGCAGTATGCGGTGATGCTCCCAGCCTGCTGCCCTCCGGATAACGCCTCTCGCACTGCCTTGCAGGCGCTTGGTGCCGCGCGATCTTGCCAACCTTGTGCGTGCGGCAATGCGCCCGACCCTAAGGTGACACTATCGCCAAGGAAAATTCCGTCAGAGCCTTGCTTTTCAAAGCAAAAACGTCGGAGCGTTGTTTCGCAAAGCACCCCTGTCGCCGTTCCACGCGGGGCGCTGTCAGGCCCCCTCCTTCACCTTGTTCTGGAAGCTCTTGCGCAGTTTGAGCAGCTTTGGCGGGATGGTCGCCTGGCAATAGGGGTTTCGCTGACCTTCGCCCTCCCAGTACTCCTGATGGTAGTCCTCTGCCGGATACCAGGTCGCCGGGCCTTCCACCGTGGTGACGGCGGTCTGACCGGGATGTTCCTCGTTCCAGCGCGCGATGGCGGCGTCGGCTTCGTCCTTCGCCAGGTCGTCGTTCAGGAAGATGGCGCTGCGATACTGGGTGCCGACGTCGTTGCCCTGCCGGTTGAGCTGGGATGGATCGTGCGTGCCCATGAACACATCGAGCAGATCGGCGGCGGCGATGGTGTCGGGATCGTAGGTGACGCGAACGGCCTCGGCATGGCCGGTGTTGCCGCTGCAGACCTCCTTGTAAGTCGGATCGGGTTTCTCGCCGCCGATATAGCCGCTTTCCACCTTCTGCACTCCAACGACGTCGTTCATCACCGCTTCGGTGCACCAGAAGCATCCGCCAGCAAGGATTGCGGTTTTGGTATCGGCCATTTCGATCAATCTCCTTCGTTGCCCGATGTAGGAAGCGTCGCCGCGCTTGTCATCGTCTGCCTTCGCCTTAAAGGTGGCGGGCAAGTTTCACGAGGAGAGAACCCATGCGCCCCCTGCACATCCTGATCGCCACCGCGGCTCTGATCGCGGTAACCGCCCCGGCAATAGCCGACGACCACACCGGCATCAGCGCAGCCAGCCAGGCGCGCCTCGGCACTGTCCTTGCGCACGAGCGCCGGGCCGACGACCGCGCGCGCGACCAGTATCGCCATCCAGCGGAGACGCTGGCTTTCTTCGGTGTGGAGCCCGACATGACCGTCGCCGAATGGGGCCCTGGCGGAGCATGGTATACCCGTGTGCTCGCGCCGTATCTCATGGACAGCGGCACATACATCGCGCTGAACGGCGACAGCGATGGGCGTACCTATCAGAACCGTGCGGCAGAAGCGCGCTCGAAGGGCTGGACCGAGACTTTCAAGACCGGACTTGCCGAAGCAATGGGTATCGAAGCCGATGCCGTCAGGGCGTATGAGCTCGACGAAGTGCCGGAGGACATGGCTGGCAGCCTCGACCGGGTCCTGATTTTCCGGTCGATCCATGGACTATGGAATGGCAATGACGCCGATGAAGTGCTGGGCGGAGTGCGCACTTTGCTCAAGGACGATGGCATGGTCGGCGTGGTGCAGCATCGCGCGCCTGCCGATGCGAGCTTCGCGGACGTGAACCCGGCGCGCGGCTACATGCGGCAGGACGACGTCGTGAAGCTGTTCGAACTGCATGGCTTCGAACTCGCTGAAAGCAGCGAAATCAACGCCAATCCGAAAGACCCCGCGAACTGGGAAGGCGGCGTGTGGACGCTTCCCCCGGTCCTTCGCTACGGTGACCAGGATCGTGCGCGCTATGTCGCGATCGGCGAAAGCGATCGCATGACCCTGCTGTTCAAGAAGGCCGACTGACACCTTGTCGAGGTTGCTGACCGTCGCAGTTCTGCAATTGCCACTCGCCCGCCGAGACGAAGCGGAAAACATCGCGGCGGTTGCGGCACTGGTGGAGGAAGCGGCAGGCAAGGGAGCAAGTGTCGTCTTGCCGCCCGAGCTCTTCGCCGGCGAGTATTTCTGCCGCGAGGAGGACGAGGCGCTGTTTGTCCGCGCTCGCCCGACTACCGAACATCCGAGCGTGCTTGCCATGCAGGAACTGGCAGCGAAGCATTCGATCACGATCCCGACCAGCTTCTTCGAGCGCGACGGGCATCACTACTACAATACGCTCGCGATGATTGGCCGTGACGGCGCAATCATGGGCACCTATCGCAAGAGCCACATCCCCGACGGGCCGGGCTATGAAGAAAAATTCTACTTTCGGCCCGGGAACGACGGTTTCAAAGTGTGGGACGTGCCTTGCGATGATGGCGGCACGGCACAGGTCGGCGTGGGTATATGCTGGGACCAGTGGTATCCCGAATGCGCGCGGGTCATGGCGTTGAAAGGCGCAGAAGTGTTGCTCTACCCCACGGCAATCGGGTCGGAGCCATACGATGCCGAACTCGACACCAGCCGGATGTGGCGCCGGGCGATGATCGGCCATGCGGTGTCGAACTGCATGCCCGTCGCTGCCGCCAACCGTATTGGCCACGAAGGCCCGGCCGACCGCCAGCAAAGGTTCTACGGCCATAGCTTCATCAGCGACGAATGGGGCGACTTGCTGCAGGAATATGGCGCTGGAGAGCAGGGGGTGCTTGTTGCCACGCTTGATCTCGATCGGGCTGCGAAACACCGTGCTGGCATGGGGTTCTTCCGCGACCGCCGACCGCAACTCTACGGGCGTATCTGCGAGGATATCTGAGCATTGTCAGATGGGATCGATCAGGATCAGCTAGACCGGCTGTTCACCGCCGCGCTCGAAACCGCAATCGCGCGGATCGAGAAGGATGGCAGCTTCTTCCCGCTCGTTTTCGAGCTGCGGGCAACTGGCGAGATTCAGGCCGTTGCGGTACTTGAGAAAGACGGCGCAGATAGCATCGATGGAGTTGTAGCGAGTTTCGCACGGCTGCTCAGCGCGCGCTCTCGCGAGGGGATCGTGCGCGCATCGGCAATTGCCGTTTATGCTCAGGATGCGATCACTGTCCGGTTGCGAGCGCCCAATTACTCGGCCGATATTGCCGCGCCTTATACCCTCAAGACGTCTGGCATGATCAAGCGCAGGCGGGAGCTCGAGCTCGGAGAGATTGGAGCGAAGTCAGCGCCCAACGATGTTTTCCCTGCTTAGCTGCCAGCAAGTTCCTTCAGAATGATCGACCAATGGTCGAGCCCGGCGTAGAATGCATCGACCCGCATGCGCTCGTCCAGCCCGTGGGCGAACATGTCCTGCGGCCTGCTCGCCCCGCCACTGATCGCCACCGTGTTATAGCCTAAAGCGCGGTAATGCATGCCGTCCGTGCCTCCGGATTCCATATAGGGGATGATCGGCACCGCGCGCCCGAACCGCGTCATCAGAGAAGCCGCGACTGCGCCGCGCACATCGTCGCGCAATGTCGATTCGGGGCTCTCCGTTGGTTCACCGCGCGGCACGATTGAAATCGCATCATTGTCGATCGCTTCGGCGAGCCGCGCTCTGGTGGCTTCGACGCCAACGCCGGGAAAAACGCGGCAGTTCACGGTCGCCCGCGCGCTTTGCGGCAAGGCGTTTTCAGCGTGTCCAGCCTCCAGCATGGTCGCAACGCACGTCGTCCCGAGCGTCCCGACAAACTCCGGGTTGGCGCGCAGGGCTGCGATCGCGCTCGCGTCCGAAGGATCGGCCGAGAATGTGCGCATGGCAGCGCCAAGCTCACCGGGCACTGCTTGTCCGAGCGTGCCGAAATAGCTGCGCGTCAGCGGTGTCGCGCGAACGGGGAATTGGTATTCGGATATGAGGGTCAAAGCCTTGGCGAGGTCGTATATCGCATTGTCGGGCCGCGGACGCGAGGAATGGCCGCCCGGATTGGACGCGGTGAGGTCGAACGTCACGAACGTCTTCTCGGCTGCCTGAACCCGCTGCGCCAGCGGAGTGAAATCATCCGCTAGCCCCATCCCGCCTGCATCGCTGTTGAGAACGAAGGCCGGATCGACATTCTCGGCCACCCATTTCGCCTGAGCCCGGGTGGAAATCATCCCGGTTTCTTCGTCGCCTGAAAAGACCAGATACAGATCGCGATTGGGCGTCCATCCTTCCTGCTTCAACCGCATGAAGGTGGTCGTCAGGTTGGTGACGCCATATTTGTTGTCGAGCGTGGCGCGTCCGTAGAAATACCCGTTCTCTTCGGTGAGCGTGAACGGATCGCGTTCCCAATCCTGCGGCAGAGCGTCCACCACGTCCATGTGCGCAAGCAGCACTATCGGCTTGAGCCCCGATGATCCGTCACCGGCGTATCGCACCACAAGACCCTGCGTCGCTTCGCCGGCGCTGTCGTAATCGGTGACCATCAGGTCTTCGGCAGCAAAGCCGGCCGTGCCAAGCCGCGCGGTGAGATA
>CAWCRA010000003.1:0-35000 GCA_963797945.1 uncultured Alphaproteobacteria bacterium
GGGTCGCAAGCGGTCGTCGGATGTTTCCCTTTTCCTACAGGTCGGATCTGCGAGCAGTATGCGGTGATGCTCCCAGCCTGCTGCCCTCCGGATAACGCCTCTCGCACTGCCTTGCAGGCGCTTGGTGCCGCGCGATCTTGCCAACCTTGTGCGTGCGGCAATGCGCCCGACCCTAAGGTGACACTATCGCCAACGAAAATTCCGTCAGAGCCTTGTTTTTCAAAGCAAAAACGTCGGAGCGTTGTTTCGCAAAGCACCCCTGTCGCCGTTCCACGCGGGGCGCTGTCAGGCCCCTTCCTTCACCTTGTTCTGGAAGCTCTTGCGCAGTTTGAGCAGCTTTGGCGGGATGGTCGCCTGGCAATAGGGGTTTCGCTGACCTTCGCCCTCCCAGTACTCCTGATGGTAGTCCTCTGCCGGATACCAGGTCGCCGGGCCTTCCACCGTGGTGACGGCGGTCTGACCGGGATGTTCCTCGTTCCAGCGCGCGATGGCGGCGTCGGCTTCGTCCTTCGCCAGGTCGTCGTTCAGGAAGATGGCGCTGCGATACTGGGTGCCGACGTCGTTGCCCTGCCGGTTGAGCTGGGATGGATCGTGCGTGCCCATGAACACATCGAGCAGATCGGCGGCGGCGATGGTGTCGGGATCGTAGGTGACGCGAACGGCCTCGGCATGGCCGGTGTTGCCGCTGCAGACCTCCTTGTAAGTCGGATCGGGTTTCTCGCCGCCGATATAGCCGCTTTCCACCTTCTGCACTCCAACGACGTCGTTCATCACCGCTTCGGTGCACCAGAAGCATCCGCCAGCAAGGATTGCGGTTTTGGTATCGGCCATTTCGATCAATCTCCTTCGTTGCCCGATGTAGGAAGCGTCGCCGCGCTTGTCATCGTCTGCCTTCGCCTTAAAGGTGGCGGGCAAGTTTCACGAGGAGAGAACCCATGCGCCCCCTGCACATCCTGATCGCCACCGCGGCTCTGATCGCGGTAACCGCCCCGGCAATAGCCGACGACCACACCGGCATCAGCGCAGCCAGCCAGGCGCGCCTCGGCACTGTCCTTGCGCACGAGCGCCGGGCCGACGACCGCGCGCGCGACCAGTATCGCCATCCAGCGGAGACGCTGGCTTTCTTCGGTGTGGAGCCCGACATGACCGTCGCCGAATGGGGCCCTGGCGGAGCTTGGTATACCCGTGTGCTCGCGCCGTATCTCATGGACAGCGGCACATACATCGCGCTGAACGGCGACAGCGATGGGCGTACCTATCAGAACCGTGCGGCAGAAGCGCGCTCGAAGGGCTGGACCGAGACTTTCAAGACCGGACTTGCCGAAGCAATGGGTATCGAAGCCGATGCCGTCAGGGCGTATGAGCTCGACGAAGTGCCGGAGGACATGGCTGGCAGCCTCGACCGGGTCCTGATTTTCCGGTCGATCCATGGACTATGGAATGGCAATGACGCCGATGAAGTGCTGGGCGGAGTGCGCACTTTGCTCAAGGACGATGGCATGGTCGGCGTGGTGCAGCATCGCGCGCCTGCCGATGCGAGCTTCGCGGACGTGAACCCGGCGCGCGGCTACATGCGGCAGGACGACGTCGTGAAGCTGTTCGAACTGCATGGCTTCGAGCTAGCTGAAAGCAGCGAAATCAACGCCAATCCGAAAGACCCCGCGAACTGGGAAGGCGGCGTGTGGACGCTTCCCCCGGTCCTTCGCTACGGTGACCAGGATCGTGCGCGCTATGTCGCGATCGGCGAAAGCGATCGCATGACCCTGCTGTTCAAGAAGGCCGACTGACACCTTGTCGAGGTTGCTGACCGTCGCAGTTCTGCAATTGCCACTCGCCCGCCGAGACGAAGCGGAAAACATCGCGGCGGTTGCGGCACTGGTGGAGGAAGCGGCAGGCAAGGGAGCAAGTGTCGTCTTGCCGCCCGAGCTCTTCGCCGGCGAGTATTTCTGCCGCGAGGAGGACGAGGCGCTGTTTGTCCGCGCTCGCCCTACTACCGAACATCCGAGCGTGCTTGCCATGCAGGAACTGGCAGCGAAGCATTCGATCACGATCCCGACCAGCTTCTTCGAGCGCGACGGGCATCACTACTACAATACGCTTGCGATGATCGGCCGTGACGGCGCAATCATGGGCACCTATCGCAAGAGCCACATCCCCGACGGGCCGGGCTATGAAGAAAAATTCTACTTTCGGCCCGGGAACGACGGTTTCAAAGTGTGGGACGTGCCTTGCGATGATGGCGGCACGGCACAGGTCGGCGTGGGTATATGCTGGGACCAGTGGTATCCCGAATGCGCGCGGGTCATGGCGCTGAAGGGCGCTGAAGTGTTGCTCTACCCCACGGCAATCGGGTCGGAGCCATACGATGCCGAACTCGACACCAGCCGGATGTGGCGCCGGGCGATGATCGGCCATGCGGTGTCGAACTGCATGCCCGTCGCCGCCGCCAATCGCATTGGCCACGAAGGCCCAGCGGATCGCCAGCAAAGGTTCTACGGCCATAGCTTCATCAGCGACGAATGGGGCGACTTGCTGCAGGAATATGGCGCTGGAGAGCAGGGGGTGCTTGTTGCCACGCTTGATCTCGATCGGGCTGCGAAACACCGTGCTGGCATGGGGTTCTTCCGCGACCGCCGACCGCAACTCTACGGGCGTATCTGCGAGGATATCTGAGCATTGTCAGATGGGATCGATCAGGATCAGCTAGACCGGCTGTTCACCGCCGCGCTCGAAACCGCAATCGCGCGGATCGAGAAGGATGGCAGCTTCTTCCCGCTCGTTTTCGAGCTGCGGGCAACTGGCGAGATTCAGGCCGTTGCGGTACTTGAGAAAGACGGCGCAGATAGCATCGATGGAGTTGTAGCGAGTTTCGCACGGCTGCTCAGCGCGCGCTCTCGCGAGGGGATCGTGCGCGCATCGGCAATTGCCGTTTATGCTCAGGATGCGATCACTGTCCGGTTGCGAGCGCCCAATTACTCGGCCGATATTGCCGCGCCTTATACCCTCAAGACGTCTGGCATGATCAAGCGCAGGCGGGAGCTCGAGCTCGGAGAGATTGGAGCGAAGTCAGCGCCCAACGATGTTTTCCCTGCTTAGCTGCCAGCAAGTTCCTTCAGAATGATCGACCAATGGTCGAGCCCGGCGTAGAATGCATCGACCCGCATGCGCTCGTCCAGCCCGTGGGCGAACATGTCCTGCGGCCTGCTCGCCCCGCCACTGATCGCCACCGTGTTATAGCCCAAAGCGCGGTAATGCATGCCGTCCGTGCCTCCGGATTCCATATAGGGGATGATCGGCACCGCGCGCCCGAACCGCGTCATCAGAGAAGCCGCGACTGCGCCGCGCACATCGTCGCGCAATGTCAATTCGGGGCTCTCCGTTGGTTCACCGCGCGGCACGATTGAAATCGCATCATTGTCGATCGCTTCGGCGAGCCGCGCTCTGGTGGCTTCGACGCCAACGCCGGGAAAAACGCGGCAGTTCACGGTCGCCCGCGCGCTTTGCGGCAAGGCGTTTTCAGCGTGTCCAGCCTCCAGCATGGTCGCAACGCACGTCGTCCCGAGCGTCCCGACAAACTCCGGGTTGGCGCGCAGGGCTGCGATCGCGCTCGCGTCCGAAGGATCGGCCGAGAATGTGCGCATGGCAGCGCCAAGCTCACCGGGCACTGCTTGTCCGAGCGTGCCGAAATAGCTGCGCGTCAGCGGTGTCGCGCGAACGGGGAATTGGTACTCGGATATGAGGGTCAAAGCCTTGGCGAGGTCGTATATCGCATTGTCGGGCCGCGGGCGCGAGGAATGGCCGCCCGGATTGGACGCGGTGAGGTCGAACGTCACGAACGTCTTCTCGGCTGCCTGAACCCGCTGCGCCAGCGGAGTGAAATCATCCGCTAGCCCCATCCCGCCTGCATCGCTGTTGAGAACGAAGGCCGGATCGACATTCTCGGCCACCCATTTCGCCTGAGCCCGGGTGGAAATCATCCCGGTTTCTTCGTCGCCTGAAAAGACCAGATACAGATCGCGATTGGGCGTCCATCCTTCCTGCTTCAACCGCATGAAGGTGGTCGTCAGGTTGGTGACGCCATATTTGTTGTCGAGCGTGGCGCGTCCGTAGAAATACCCGTTCTCTTCGGTGAGCGTGAACGGATCGCGTTCCCAATCCTGCGGCAGAGCGTCCACCACGTCCATGTGCGCAAGCAGCACGATCGGCTTGAGCCCCGATGATCCGTCACCGGCGTATCGCACCACAAGACCCTGCGTCGCTTCGCCGGCGCTGTCGTAATCGGTGACCATCAGGTCTTCGGCAGCAAAGCCGGCCGTGCCAAGCCGCGCGGTGAGATAGGTTACCATTGCCGGGACCTGTTGGTGCCCGCGCGCTGTCCTGAACGCGATCACATCGGCATAGACTTCGCGGGCAAGGCGCTCATGCGCTGATAGATCGAACGCCAACTCGTCCTGTGCCGCGACGGCGGCGGGGTTGCATAGCGCCGTAAGCGCCGCTGCTCCCAAGATGCCAATCGTACCGCGCATTGTCCTACTCCCGCTTCAAATATCCGCCTGCCATGGCTAGGGCGCAAGGATGCAAGGGGCAAGCTCGCACCGTTATTTGATCGCTTTCGGCTCGAACATGCGCGTGCCCGGCATCGGCGGCCCACGTGCGGTCATTTCAAAAGCTGTGGAGGCACTCGAAGATCTGGGCCTGCTTTTCCGCGGCATTTCGCCCGTCATCGACAGCGATCCGGTCGGGCCAGCATCGCGGCAGTATGCCAATGCGGTCGCCGCGGTCGAAAGCTCGCGCCCGCCGGATGACATGCTTTCGATGCTACAGGCGGTAGAGAGCAGCTTCGGACGCCGACGTCGCGGCCAGCCTTGGCGGGCACGTCCGCTCGACCTCGACATAATACTTTGGGACGGAGGCATGTGGCAGAAGGATAGGCTGACAGTGCCCCATCCGCGCTTCCGCGAGCGAGCCTTTGTGCTCGGTCCCGCTGCTGCAGTTGCACCAGGCTGGATCGATCCGGAAAGCGGCTTTTCGGTAGCGCACCTTCATGCCCGCTTGACCAGACCGCGCCCCCTGCCTAGTGCGCGCCGGTGCCAACCACGGCGTTGGGGCCCTTAGCTCAGTCGGTAGAGCAACTGACTTTTAATCAGTAGGTCGCTGGTTCGAACCCAGCAGGGCTCACCATCATTCTTGGATTTGCGAAACAGCCAATCGCGTTAATCAACGTGCTTGTCTCGGTGGCGTCCTGGTTTTGCGGAAATGGCGGAGACGGAGGGATTCGAACCCTCGATACCCGTTATAGGTATGGTTCCTTAGCAGGGAACTGGTTTCAGCCACTCACCCACGTCTCCGGATCGCGGCTTCGTTCGCGAGGGGCGGCCTATAGTCAGGCATGGCGCGTGCTTCAAGTGACTCATTTGCCGATTGTTGCCGCAGCTCGGCCTGCCTTGCGTAGAGATTCGGTTCATCGCGTTTTCGATTCGGTTCACCGCCCGCTCATTGCCGCTGGGTTCAAATGGGATTCTCATCCGCCGCACAGCCGTCTGCCCGAAGGGAGGGGCACTGACATGAGCAATTTCCTAACCCGCCCAGCCAAAGCTTTCGCTTTCGCTTTTGCTGCATTGGGGCTGGCATCCACGCCGGCCGCTGCGCAGGTCGAGACTGTGGATCCTGACAGCGCTTACGATGCGCCGATCGATGGCGACCTTGAAGAGCTGCCTCCGGCGCCCTCCACCGAAGTGGCCGAGGATGATGCCTCCGTCACCTATTCGCCCACTCCGCCTCCGGGTGCGGGCGATGTTCCTGCCCCAGAGTATGACGCGGCTCCCGCTGAAACAGCTTCGGCTCCGGTTGATGACGCTTCGACTACATATCGCGAAGACGATCTGATCGGTGCGGCGGAAGGTGTCTTTGGCAAGGGCGCCAAGGGCGTGGCAAAGATGATCGAAGACTTGCTGGATAAGCAAGGCGAACCAAATGCCTACATCGTCGGACGTGAGGCTGGCGGCGCGTTTGTGGTCGGTGCACGTTACGGGTCCGGCACGTTGTTCCATAAGGTCGAGGGCGAGCGCCCGGTGTATTGGACCGGTCCATCGATCGGCTTCGATGCAGGCGCGAATGCGGGCAGCACCTTTGTCCTCGTCTACAACCTTTATGACAGTGAACAGCTGTACGAGCGCTTTCCTGCCGGTGAAGGTCAAGCCTATGTAGTTGGAGGCGTCACTGCGAGTTATCTGCGCAAGGGCGATACTGTGCTGATCCCGATCCGCGTCGGTGCGGGCCTAAGACTGGGCGTGAATGCCGGGTATATGAGATTTTCCAAGAAGCAGCGGTGGCTGCCTTTTTGAAATAGGGGCCCTTCGGGTCGCAAATTCGGCGGGCTCCAAGGGTCGCTTCAGCTTTCCAAAGCGGATTTGCTGTTGCGGCCCTTTCCGCGTGTGGGCATGGGCTGAGGCATGCTTCAGAACCTTCAGCCTCAATCCGCCGACGCGCTGCTTGCGCTCATCAAAATGCATGCGGACGATCCGCGCAGCGACAAGGTCGACCTGGGTGTCGGCGTGTATCGCACCAATGAAGGCGCGACCCCGGTGTTCGCCTCGATCAAAGGTGCGGAGGCCAAGCTGCTCGACGAGCAGGACAGCAAATCCTACCTGGGCCCGGAAGGCGATACCGGGTTCGTCAATGCACTGAAGCCTTACGTTTTCGGCGCCGACGCGACGATGGGCGGACGCATAGGCGGTATGCAGACCCCGGGCGGGACCGGCGCGGTTCGCCTTGCCGCTGCGATCGCTGCGCGCGCTGGTGTGAAGCGGCTGCATCTCGGAATGCCCAGCTGGCCCAATCACGCGCAGATCTTCGACGATCTGGGTCTCGAAATTGTGCCCTTCGACCACGCAAATGCTGACGGGACGCCGAATATGGACGGCGTGCTGGACGCGATCCGCTCGGCTAGCGACACCGACGGCGTGGTGCTGCATGGCTGCTGCCACAATCCGACCGGGATCGACTACTCGCTCGACCAGTGGGATGCGATCGCCGAAGCGTTCGCCCAGCGCGGCGTATTGCCCATCCTCGACATCGCTTACCAGGGTCTTGGCCGGGGTTTGGAGGAAGACGTCGCAGGCGTGCGCGCAGTGCTCGGGCGGGTGCCGGAGGCGCTCATCGCCTATAGCTGCGACAAGAACTTCGGTCTCTACCGCGACCGGGTGGGGGCGCTCTACATGATGGCGGAGACGCCGCAGCAGCTCGGTACGGTTGCGTCCAATGCCAACGGATTGGCGCGCGCGTGCTGGTCCATGCCGCCGGACCACGGCGGCGCGGCTGTCCGTCTGGTGCTGCGCGACGAGCGGCTGACGCGCGAATGGACGGATGAACTGGACGACATGCGCGCGCGGCTTCGCGATGTGCGCGACCGGCTCGCGGCGGCGGATAACGAGGTGCCGGGCCTGAACCTTGCCGCGCTTGCGGATCAGAACGGGCTCTTCGCCGTGCTTCCGCTCAGCAAGGAACAGATCGGCAAGCTGCGCGAGGATCATGCGATCTACATGGCCGGGTCGGGGAGGATCAACGTAGCCGGGCTTCATCAGGGCAATCTCGACAAGTTCATCGCGGCCCTGGCTGACGTCACCAGCAGCTGAATGGACCGCCAGCCCGTCCTCGAAACAGAGCGGCTGGATGTCCGCCCGCTTACGGAGGCGGACCGCGACGCGCTTTACGAGGTAGCATCGGACCCAGCGCTGTGGGAGCAGCATCCGATGCACGACCGCTGGCGGAGAGACGTCTTCGATGCCTTTTTCGACGAAGCGCTTGCATCGGGCGGCGCGCTGGCGGTGACCGAGAAAGCGAAGGACTGTGTCATCGGCACGTCGCGCTTCGATCGCTTCAGCGAAGAGGATGGCGGTGTGGTGGAGATTGGCTGGACCTTCCTCGCCCGGCGTTGCTGGGGCAAAGGCATCAATCACGAACTGAAGCGCGCAATGCTGGCCCACGCTTTTGTGCATGTCGCCCTGGCCGAGTTCCGCGTCGGCGACACCAACTATCGCTCGCGCAACGCGCTGGAAGCGATCGGGGCGGAGCGCACGGCCCGTTACGAGCTTGGCCGCTACGACGGCAAGCGCGTCAACCACCTCGTTTATGAGATCAGGCGGCCCGACTTCGCAAACGGGCCGCTTGCCTGATGTAGGACCGAAGTTGGAATGCCCAAGGGCAGTCCGACGATCTGGAACACATGGAACACGGTCCCTGGGAAGAAATGTCCGGCGCACCGGATCTACCCGTATGAATGGATATTTGGAGTGAGGCGGCAAGCGTTTCATTCTAAGCGGCTGAGCACTTTTGCGCCCAGTAGGAAATCCGCTTCACCATCCCGGACCTGTCCGCATTGGGCCGACGAACGCCTGGAACTTGCATGCTCATCGAAGTGATATATAA
This sequence comes from uncultured Alphaproteobacteria bacterium, assembly GCA_963797945.1. Lineage (GTDB taxonomy): Bacteria > Pseudomonadota > Alphaproteobacteria > Sphingomonadales > Sphingomonadaceae > Qipengyuania. The sequence goes on from CAWCRA010000003.1 coordinate 8,428, forward strand.
GTGCTTATATGATTCCAGATATGCAATCCGGCCTTGGCACGAAATTACGCCTGCTGTTGGCGCGCCTCGATGGCGAACTGTCCGACCTCTATGCAGCGCAGGGTCATGACTTCCGGCCGCGTTTTTTCCCGGTGTTCCAGCTCCTCATTCGCGATGGGGCAGCGTCGGTTGGGGCAGTTGCCAAGTCTCTCCGGGCCAGCCAGCCAGCGGCCACCCAGACCCTCGCCGAAATGACGCGGCTGGGCTTCATCGAAATGCGTCCCGGCGCAGACCGGCGTGAGCGCGTCGTCGAATTGACGGAAAGCGGCAAGGAAACGGCCGCCATGCTTGTGCCAACATGGCGGGCAGTAGGCGCTGCCGCGCGCGAACTGAACGCCGAGCTATCCTGTCCGCTCTCGCAGATCCTCGACGAGGCGATCGAAGCGCTGGATCGGACCAGCTTTGGCATTCGGATCGCCAAAAACCTTACATTGGAGCAGGTAGACCGATGATCTTCTATCGCATGGCGGCTCTGGCAATCTTCCTTGGTGCTCCGGTGTTGGCGTCGCCGCTTGACGATGGCGACCGCGCCGAAATCGTGACGAACTCGGCACGCCTGCTAGAGGAGCGTTACGTCGATGCCGAGCTTGGTGCCGAGCTCGCCGAAAAGCTGGTGGCCCAATCGGACGCATGGGACGCCCTCGACGATCCCGAAGGTTTCGCCAAGGCCATGACCGATTGGCTTCGTGCCGCTTCCGGCGACGGCCATCTGGGGCTGACGTTCAGCGCCGAAGCCATCTCCGCCGACGCGGCGGATGATACATTTTCGGCAGCGGAGATGGAGCGCTGGTATGGCGCGCATCTCAATCACGGTGTTGAAAAGGTCGAGCGCCTGGACGGAAACATCATGCTACTCGATTTACGCGTTTTTGCGCCTGCCGACATGGCTGGCGATGTGATCGCAGCGGCTATGTCGCTGGTTGCGCAAGGCGATGCGCTGATCATCGATTTGCGGAACAATGGTGGTGGCGATGGAGGCACGGCAGCTCTGATTGCCGGCTATCTTCTGGATGAAAGCGCGATGCCGCTGACCGGTGCTTACAATCGCCCGCGAGACGAACATCGCGCCAGCACTTCGCCCGCATGGGTGCCGGGCCGGAAATTCGGCGGTTCGAAGCCGCTCTATATCCTCACGTCCAGGCGTACGTTTTCAGCCGCCGAGGCCTTGGCCTACGACCTGCAGGCACTGAACCGTGCAGTGATCGTCGGCGAAGTCACCGGAGGCGGAGCGCACCCGTTCGAATACCGGCGCGTGCATGCGCATTTTGCGCTCGACCTGCCTGAAGGCCGGTCGGTCAATCCGATTACCGGAAGCAATTGGCAGGGTGTCGGCGTGCAGCCGGACGTCTCCATCGCCGCAGAGCAGGCGCTCGGCAGGGCAGCGGAAATGGCGCGCGCTGCAATCGCGAAATAGATCAGCCGCGCAGGCTCTCCATACGCTTGAGATACCGGGCCAGCACATCGATCTCCAGATTGACATGATCGCCGTCGCGCAGATTGCCGAGTGTCGTCACATCGCCGGTATGCGGGATGATGTTGAGGCCGAAATCGCACGTACCGTCGGGCCGGTCGCGCACATCGTTGACCGTCAACGAGACCCCATCGACCGTAATCGACCCCTTTGGCGCGATAAACGGCGCGAGTGCCTTGCTGGTGCGGATTGCCAATCGGGTCGATCCACCTTCCACGCGCGCACTCTGCACATCGCCGACGGAATCTACATGGCCGGTGACCAGGTGGCCGCCAAGTTCGTCGCCCAGCTTCAGTGCCGGCTCGAGATTGAGCGCGCGGCCCTCGCTCCACATGCCGGGCACGCTGTGCGAAACCGTTTCTTCGGACACATCGACCGCGAACCATGCATCGCCTTCTTCACCGCCGCGCTCGACCACTGTCAGGCACACGCCCGAACAGGAGATGGACGCGCCGATGGCAATGGTTTCCGGGTCGAACGGACAGGCGATGACGACCCGAAGATCGGCTTCTCGCTGGGCGCTTTTAACGGTGCCGATGGCGGTGACGATTCCGGTGAACATGGGCGCGCTTTTCCTTGATCTAGCGCGTGCGCTCATAGGCGGCGAAGGTGTCGCTGCCAAGCTGGCGGCGCTCGGCAATCAGCCACCGTTCATGCGCATGCGAAAGGTCGGCCAGTTCGATATCGCCAATCGCGGGCAAACCCTCGCCAATCACGACAGGCGCGGTGTAAATCTCCAGCCGATCGACCATATCGCGCTGGAGGAAGGATGCTGCGACCTGCGCGCCGCCTTCCACATAGAGATATTGCACGCCGGGAAGGCCAGCGACTTGTTCGGGCCGATTGATGATCTTGACGCCGTCGATAGGGTGCCCCCGCGTGAGCACGACCCTCTTCGGACTGCGGTCTTCGAGGCCGGGCAGGCGAACGCCGAGCCGGGGCTTGTCGGCCCGCCACGTTCCGCCGCCGACCAGGATCGCATCGGCCATTGCCCGGCGGGAATGGACATGCGCCCGCGCGGGCTCGCCGGTAATCCACTGACTGCTGCCATCGGCCAGGGCGATCTTGCCATCGAGCGACATAGCGATCTTGAGTGTAATGTGCGGGCGGCCGTGCTCGGCCCGCGTCAAATAACCGGCCAAGCTGGCGCGGCTGGCGGCATGGTCCAAATGAACCACGTCGATATTGGCGTCGCGGAGCCGCTCGGCGCCATTGCCCGCCGTACGCGGGTCGGGGTCTGATATGCCGATAACTACGCGCGCTACGCCGGCCTGAACCAAGAGGTCGGAACAGGCCGGGCCTCGATCGGATCGGTGAGCGCAGGGCTCCAGCGTCACATAGACGGCCGCGCCGCTTGCATGCTTACCCGCTTCATCCAGTGCCATTGCTTCGGCATGGGGCCGCCCGCCGGGCTGGGTCCAGCCGCGCCCGATTACCGCACCATCGGCGACGATCAGCGCGCCGATGGCTGGATTGGGACTGCTAAGCGGCCGGGCACGCGCGGCCAGACGAGCGGCGGCATCGAGCCATTCGCTGTCGCCGTGCATGACCTTACTCGGCAGGGTCTGCGGCAATCTGGGTTTCTTCGGCCTGTGCCGCCTGCGCCGTTTCTTCGCGCGCCCGGTCGGCTTTGATCTTGGCCTCCATTGCATCGACATCGAGGCCGGTCGCCCGCCCAAGCTCGCGGTAGAGATCGCGCACTTGTTCATCGCGCTCCGCCTGCTCAGCCCGGCGTGCGTCCTGAATGCGCTGATTCTCGATATTCGAGGCGCGAATTTCCTCATCCGTGCGGCCTTCGGCGAAGGTGGTAATAAAACTTACCTGCGGCGGGGCTGGCGGAGCAATGACGGTTTCGCCGTTAGCCCAGACGATTATTCCAAGCATCGGCAATGTCGAAACGGCCAGAATCGGCCAGCGATAGGGGTTGGGCTTGCGGAATTCCTCCCAGAAGTCCTTGATCCCATTACTCGGGTTGAATCGGCTGGCCATACGCATCGCCACCCAAGATAGGCGGGATTGCGGCCCTTTTCCAGCCTAACCGAAATCGGTGTATAGCGAACGCCCATGCTCGCGCAGCCAGCGATCCTGCTTGCCGACGTCTGCACCGTAGATTGCAGCGAGCAGCGCGTGGAATTCGCGGGAATGGTCGAAATGCACGAGATGCGCAGTTTCATGCGCCACGACCGAGCGGCGCGCGGCGTCTGGCGCCTGCACCAGCCGCCAGTTGACCCGCACGATCCCTTTGCTCGAACAGCTGCCCCAACGCCGCTGTGCTCGGGTAAGGCGCAGTTCCGGCGCGGGGAGCGCGGCGCGCTCGCAATATTCCGCCAGATCGGCGCTCATCAGCTGCGCAGCCTCGCCCTCGAGCCAGCGCTGCAGGCGCTTGGAGAGCGTGTCACGAGGGCCGCCAACGACGACCGCATCGTCGCCAAGGCGCGGCTTGCGCGGTGCGCCTTCACTCCAGGCAATGGCAAGCTCTTGCCCGCGATATTTCAGCGTCCCGCGTGTCAGCACGTCCTGCCTTGCAGGAACCTTGGCGAGCTGCGTTTCGAGCCAGTCCTTGCGAATTGCGGCGAATTTGATCGCCTCGGCGCTGCGGCACCAATGCGGCAGAGTGATGCGTACCGCGCTGCCGTCGGGCGAAAGCCGCAGCGTGAGCCGTTTGGCGCGGGCATGGCGGTTCAGTTCGATCGGTATCATGCGCCCCGACAATTCGATCACCGGCGACTGGTTCTCATCGCGCAGCCACTCGATCATGCCGGCTCCCATTCGACGATATGATGTTCGAGCGGCCCTGCCTCGGTTTCGCTGACCACACGCCCGGCAACCGACACGCCTGCACGGATCACATCCTCGCGGTCGCCCGAAATCAGATGGTGCCACGGATAGAGCGGGCGTCCTTCCGCGCGCAGCCGGTAAGCGCAAGTAGCGGGGAGCCAGGGCACCTCGTCGACGAGCTTCAGGGTCAGGGTCAGGCAGTCGGGCACGAACGTCTTGCGGTGCTTGTAATCGCCGCATTGCGCTGTGCCGCAGTCGAGCAGCTTGCATGCGACATTGGTTTCGGCAATTTCGCCGGTATCCTCGTCCTCCACCTTATGCAGGCAGCATCGCCCGCACCCGTCGCACAGCGCTTCCCATTCCTCGCGGTTCAACTGGGCAAGCTCAAGCTCCCAGAAGCGCTCTCTCAGCGCACCCATTTGCCCAGCTCATCAGCGACCGCCTTGGCGCCCAGATCGGTTGGCAGGGTGGCCAGCGGCTCTCCCTCGGGACCGAACAGATAGGTGATATTGGTATGGTCGATCAGGTAGCCGCCGCCCGGCTGTTCCTCGCCCTTCGCGTAATAGATGCGGAAGGCATCGCCAGCCTCCTTGATCTGCTCCGGCGTGCCGGTCAGCCCGATCAGGTCGTCTGAAAATGCGGAGGTGAACTCGCCGACGACTTCGGGGGTATCGCGCTCCGGATCGACGGTGATGAAGATTGGCTGGACATTGGCTGCAAGCTCGGGGCTGTCTTCGGCGAACATCCGCAAGCCTTGGGTAAAACGCTGCACATCGGTGGGACAGACGTCCGGGCAATAGGCGAAGCCGAAATAGACGATACGGTACTGGCCCGCAAAATCGCTCCAACGCACAGTCTCACCAGTGCTTGAGGTCAGCGTGAACTCCCCGCCGATATCGGCGCCTTCCAGCGGTGGCTGCTCCGGCGGCGCGGATGACATGGCATCGCACGCGGACAAAGCAACAAGAGCGAGAGGGGCAAGTATCCAACGTAGCATAGCATCGTGGTTCATGGTCTGCTAACCGGGGCTAATCAAGGGCATCACACGCCCTGACATGCGGATAATTGCTGGAGTGACGAAGCGTAATGCGCGCTAGATATCTATTTCCCGCCCTTTTCGGACTGATGGCTGCGGTAACCCCGCTGGCCGCGCAGAATTTTTCCGAAGGGTACAAGTTCCTCAAGGCCGTGAAGGACCGCGAGGCCGACATCGTCACCGACACTCTGAACGAGCCGGGATCGACCGTCGTCAACACCCGCGACCTGACCAGCGGCGAGACAGCTCTGCATATCGTCACCCAGCGGCGCGATGTCGTGTGGATCCGGTTCCTGACCGCGAAGGGGGCAAACCCCAACATCGAGCGCAAGGACGGCACATCCCCGCTGCAAATTGCCGCGAACCTCGGCTTCATCGACGGTGTCGAGGCGTTAATCAGAGCAGGCGCGAATGTCGATCAGCAGAACGATGCGGGCGAAACGCCGCTGATGTCTGCCGTCCATCGGCGCGATGTGGCTCTGGTGCGTTTGCTGCTGACCAATGGTGCCAACCCGGATCGCAGCGATAATTCGGGCCGCACAGCGCGCGACTACGCCATGCTGATGGCAGGAAACACCCAAATGCTCGATGCGATGAAACAGGCGGACGAGGCGCGTGAAGGCGCGGGCAAGACGTACGGGCCCAGCTTTTGACCTCAGCGATAGATGATCCCAGCCAAGATCTTGCACCGGCGGACATGACGCTCGACGAGCTGCGCATCCATCTTGCGCCCCTTATTGCCGACGCGGCGATTTTCGACGGGTGGAGCGCCGACGCGCTGGAGATGGCCGCAGATCAGGCTGGCGCCGATCCCGACGTGGCGAAGCTGGCTTTCAAAGACGGCGCGATGGGTATGATCGGTGCGTGGATCGAGAGCATCGATGCAGCGATGGTGAACACGCTTTCGCCCGCGACGCTCGCCGCGATGAAGATCCGCGAACGCATTCGCGCGCTGGTCCAGTTCAGGCTCGATGCCGTCGCCGGTCAGGAAGAGGCACTGCGCCGTGCGCTCGCGATCATGGCGATGCCGCAGAACGCAGCCACTTCGCTGAAGACCGGCTGGCATAGCGCAGACCTGATGTGGCGGCTCGCAGGCGACACTGCGACCGACTACAACCACTACACCAAACGCGCGATCCTCGCTTCGATCTATGGGGCAACTCTGGCCGTGTTCGTCGATGACGAGAGCGAGGACAAGGCTGAAACCCGCGCCTTCCTCGATCGCCGGATCGACGGCGTGATGAAGTTCGAGAAGGTGAAAGCCACATGGTTGCACTCCGACCGAGAAACATTCAGCGTCACGCGGTTTCTCGGGCGTCTGAGGTATCCCGCAAGGTAGGGGTACTCGTTTAGCCTCAGCGCAGGCGCTCGAATTCAAGAGTTGCCAGACCGATTTTGGTTAATTGCGGAGCACGGCCCATGGGGCCGAGGACGCGCCCCAGGTGCGGGCGCATGAAACAAATAACGCTATTGATAACCAGTTGCAATTAGCGCGCCTGTCCGGCAGGGCTTGCGGGATGACACTCGACGGGCTCGAAAACGATAGATCGGCGCTCATCAGCGCTGTCGACTGGTCGCTCATGGCGTCCGACGAAGCCAAGCGCCTGCGTGCGCTGGGTATCGACGAGGGCGCGGAAGTCACGGTCACCCATCGCGGGATTTTCGGTACACGCGATCCTCTGGCAGTGCGGCTAGGGCGCATGACCATTGCCCTGCGCCGCGCGCATGCCCGCGCTATTCACGTCGACCTGGCATGAGCCGCGATGATCCCGCCCGCACCCGCCGCGTCGCGCTGCTCGGCAATCCCAATGCCGGAAAAAGCGCGCTGTTCAATGCGCTCACCGGAGCGCGCCAGAAGATAGCCAATTACCCGGGCGTGACGGTCGAACGGAAAGCGGGCCGGTTGGCGTTGAACGGCGGCGAGAGCGTCGAGCTGATCGACTTGCCCGGTGCCTACAGTTTCGACGCCGCAAGCCCGGACGAAGATGTCACGCGCAAGGTAGTGCATGGCGAGTTCCCCGGCGAGGCGCGCCCGGACGTGCTGGTGCTGGTCATGGATGCCGCCAATCTCGAACAGCATCTCGTCTTCGCGCAGGAAGTTCTCGAACTGGGCCTGCCGACGGTGGTCGCGCTCAACATGATCGACCTTGCCGAGCGCGATGGGCTGACGCTGGATGCCGACGCGTTGTCGCAGGCTCTCGGCGTGCCTGTCGTTCCGACCGTGGCTGTGCGCCGCCGTGGTCTCACCGAGCTAAACGCGGCGATTGCCGAGGCCCGCAGCCATGCCGACGAGGATGCGCACAAGCGCTGGCATCTCACCTTGCCGGAGCGGCGCCTGTCCGCACGCCATATGGCCAAGGGCGCAATCCTGTCCAAATCGGCACGGCATACGGTCGAAAACGGCGTGGACCGCATCTTGCTCAATCCGTGGATCGGCCCGGTCATCCTGTTCGGCCTGCTATTCATCATCTTCCAGGCGGTGTTCGCATGGGCCACGCCATTTGCCGATGCGCTGGAAGGCGGCGTCAGCGTTCTCTCCGCAGGCGTGATCGATACGCTGCCTGAAGGGATGCTGCGCGATTTCCTCACTGAAGGCGTTCTTGCCGGGGTCGGCTCTGTGGTCGTATTCCTGCCGCAGATCATCATCCTGTTCTTTTTCATCCTGCTGATGGAAGCGAGCGGTTATATGGCGCGTGCGGCCTTCCTGATGGACCGTTTGATGGCGGGCGTCGGGCTGTCGGGGCGCAGTTTCATTCCGCTGCTCTCCAGCTTTGCCTGCGCGATTCCCGGCATCATGGCGACCCGGTCGATCAGCGATCCCAAGGACCGGCTGACCACGATCCTGATTGCCCCGCTGATGACCTGTTCGGCGCGCTTGCCGGTCTATGCGGTTATAATCGCGGCCTTCATTCCGGCCACCAGCGTCGGTCCAGGCATCGGGCTGCAGGGCCTGGTGCTGTTCGCGCTCTATATCGCCGGCATTGTCGGCGCGATGGTTGTCGCATTGGTGCTCAGAGGCACAGTGACCAAGGGCGCGGCGTCCGGTTTCATCATGGAGCTACCGCGTTATCAGCTGCCTCGGATCAAGGATCTGATGATCGGATTATGGCAGCGCGCGTGGGTTTTCCTGCGCCGCGCAGGCACGATCATCTTCGTCGCCACGATCGCGCTGTGGGTGCTGCTGTCCTTCCCCAAGGCCGAGCCGGGCGAGAGCCAGCTCGATGCCAGCTATGCCTCCAATATTGCCGATGTGTTGCACCCTGTGCTCGCGCCGATCGGGTTCAACCGGGAAATCAGCCTCGCGATCATACCGGCGATGGCGGCCCGCGAAGTTGCCGTATCCGCGCTCGCCACCACCTATGCCGTCGATGCCGAGGACGAGGATCTGGCCGCACAGGGCGTGACCGAGCGAATTGCCGGGCTGTGGAGTTTGCCGACCGCGCTGGCCTTCCTCGCGTGGTTTGTGTTCGCTCCGCAATGCCTGTCCACCATCGCTGTCGCGCGGCGCGAAACCAACTCGTGGAAATGGCCGACGTTCATGGTGGTCTACCTGTTCGTGCTGGCATACGCTTTTGCCGGGCTGACGTACTGGTGCGCTGTCGCGCTCGGGTTATAGCGCGACTTCGGGCAAAAGTGCGAATTGAGAGTTGCCTGCCAGCATGACGGAAGCCTACTTCTTCGCGGGAATCACATATTGGAGCGCTGTCGCGCTCGGGCTTTAGCGAAGGAAATGTATAATGGCGGGTTCGCTCAACAAGGTCATGCTGATCGGAAATCTGGGCGCGGACCCGGAAATCCGTAGTTTCCAGAACGGCGGCAAGGTGTGCAATCTGCGCCTTGCGACGACCGAGAACTGGAAGGACCGCACCACTGGCGAGCGTCAGGAACGCACCGAATGGCACACTGTCGCGATCTTTTCCGAAGGTCTGATCAATGTGTGCGAGAACTATCTCAAGAAGGGCTCCAAAGTCTTCGTCGAAGGCAAGTTGCAGACCCGCAAGTGGCAGGACCAGAGCGGCGCCGACCGCTACTCGACCGAGGTTGTATTGCGCGGCTTCGACGGCACGCTGACGATGCTCGATGGCCGCCAAGGCGGCGGCGGCGGGGCGGCGGCTATCAGGGCGGCGGTCAGAGCTCGGGAAGCGGCGATAATTGGCGCAGCGGCGGGGCGGCAGGCGGATCAGGCGGCGGTCAGGGCGGCGGAGCGCCCGCTAGTGGTGCAGGCGCAGGCGGCGGCTCCAATTACGACGACCTCGACGATGACATCCCGTTCTGAGTGGCCGGGCAATGAAGCCCGCTCCGCAAAACCAGAAACCGAAGGCGCGCCGCCTGCTGGATGAAGTGTTCAGCATGGCACGCTTCGGGCTGGTCGGGGTGCTGGCCACGATTGTCTATTACGCTTCGGCAGTGAGTATCGAGGCCGGAGGCGTGGCGCCTCAACAGGCCAATCTGCTCGCCTATCTGCTAAGCACGAGCGTCTCTTTCCTCGGCCACTTCCACTTCACCTTCGGCAAGAGTGGACGCAAGCTGCCTTACATCTGGCGTTTCATTCCTGTCAGCGTTGCCGGATATGTCATCAGCCGCGTTGTGGTCTTCGTGGGCAATAGCGAACTCGCACTACCCTTTTGGATCACTGCGTTTGCAGTCGCAGTGGCGGTCGCTGCGTTCACATGGGTGGTGAGCCGGTTCTGGGCGTTCAAATAAGACAGCTTACTGTATCTCGTACAATACGTAGCCTTGCTCGGGGGCGCTGATCACAGGGACGAGCCAGTCAGGCGCTTCGCCGTCGCGGATCAGTGTGCCCAGGCTGTCAGGCCTCGATTGGGCGAAATTGCCGAACTCGGCACGTGCGCAATAGAAAACGTAATCCACGCCGCGCTCGGTCAAGAGCGCCCGGCCTTCAGCCTCAGGAGCCAGGAGCGCCAAGAACGCCAGTGAAGTGCCCTCGACGTTGCGGTGGTATCCGATGGAAAGAACCGAATGGTGTGACCGGATGAGGATGGGCGCCCCCGCATCGATCGCGCTGAGCATTAGGCCGGCAGGGACCGAGTTTAAATTAGCGTCGCGAACTGCGTATTCGCACTGTGATATCGCCTCATCGTTGCCGGGGGTGTCGCCAGATCCCTCAGCGGCAGCAGCGATTTCGCTGGAGTCCTTATCGTCGGCGAAGACGTAATGGGCAATGGCCGCTCCGGTCCAGCCGTTCAGAAGCAGCACGGCCAATATGGCCTTTGACATTCCGTGACGACTTCCGCGATTCTCCCAGGCGTATGCGACCCCGCCTGCCGCGACCGGAATCGCGATGCTGGCAGCTCCGGCGACTGCTCTGATCTGCCACATTGCCAGCACCGTCCCGACCGTAAGCACCGAAAGAACGAGGACGATTTGCGGCAGACCTCGTCCTCGCAAGGCCAGGAAGAAGCCTGCGAAAAGGGAGATCAGGACAACCAGATGGAAGGTGAAAAACTGGTCGGGATCCTCTCGCAACACGTCCAGTATCGACGCAGTTTCAGATATATTCTCGATCCAGAGCAGACGAATGAAGGGATCGATGTGGTCGTATGGCCCGGCCAGCAATTCAGGTGCCCAGAGGATCGCCGGTATCGCTGGCAAAGCTGCGACTGCGGCCTGAGCGGCTCGGACGAGCGCAGTTGCTCCAGGGCGCGATAGCACAGCCAGGAAGAGCAGCCCGCACGCGATGATGATGGCCAAGTGCCCTCTGCCCAGCTGGTCTGAGGTAGCCCTCAACCAATCATGATACGGAACGGAGGCGACGTAAAAAAACACGGCGAAGATCACCATGCCGCCAACGAAACCGCGCAACAGCGCTAGAACCGGTTCGCCAACCAGGATCCACCTGGCCACTAGCGTGACCGCAAGGACTGCTAGCAAGGGGGCCGTTTCGAGCCCTACGTTTAGCGAAAGTGCTGCGGCGCCTGCTGCGAGCGCCCCGCTGCGCAAAGTCGGCGCTCCCGTGATGAAGGCCATGCTTGCGGCGAGCAAGGTCAGTTGAAGTGCGTGATGATCGATCCGGCCCGGCACGAACTGCGCGATGACCATGGGCGAGGTTAGAACCAGAAACCGTGCAATTTTCTTGCTTGTCGGTCCGAACAGATTTTCTGCGGTCGTCGCCATACAGGCGATTGCCGCAGCCAAAAGCAACGGCGGTACTGCGATGATGGCCCAGATTTCCGCGTTCTCTTGGCTCAGGAAGAGCGAGAAAATCGTGATCGCCAGCGCCAGGGGTATGTCGGCCAGCCGCGACCAATGCATGTTGCCGTACTGGCCGGCGTCCATCCGGTACTGCGTCACATCCCACCAGGATTGTCCGGCCAAAAAGTCGCGCACCTGCGCGAGCCGCATGTAATTGTCCGGATCGCGCAGCAGCAGTTGGGGCGTGTTCTGGCCCAGCGACGTCGTGAGGAAAAACGCCGCAAACCCGCCAGCAATGAAGAAGTAGATCGGCCAGTCCACGCCGGAAGAGGGCTGCGCGCGCGCTGTGCCGTGCGGAAAAGGCTCGCCGCGTTTACGCATTGTTATTCTCTTTCGTTCATATTTTGCTTACCATTCGCCACATCCTCCGGGGGGGAGCAAGGACATTGCCGCAAGTAAGTGTTGAAACAGTAGGCGACGAACCGCGGCCGGAAACGCCATCGCGCGGCGCAGAGCTGACGATTGTCATCCCATGCCTCGATGAAGCGGAAACGCTAGGCATATGCCTTGAAAAAGCTAACCGGTTCTTTCGCGCTTACGAGGTCGATGGCGAGGTCATCGTCGCGGACAATGGCTCTACCGACGGATCGCAGGACATTGCCGCCGCCTATGGCGCCCGCGTCGTCAATGTGTCGGAGCGCGGTTATGGGGCAGCTTTGCGAGCAGGCATTGCCGAAGCGCGCACTCCTTATGTGGCTATGGCCGACGGCGATGACAGCTATGATTTCATGGGGCTGATGCCTTTCGTGGAGAAGCTGCGCGAAGGCCACGACCTCGTTATGGGCAACCGCTTCATGGGCGGGATCGGCAAAGGCGCGATGCCGCCGCTGCACAAATATCTGGGCAACCCGGTTCTCTCGGCAGCAGGCCGGGTCTTCTACAACGCGCCGGTCGGCGACTTCCATTGCGGGATGCGGGCATTCCGGCGCGAGGCGATTGCCGACCTCGGACTATCCTCGCCCGGCATGGAGTTTGCCTCGGAGATGGTCGTGAAGGCGAAGCTTGCCGGGCTCGATATGGCGGAGGTCCCTACGACGCTGAAGCAGGACGGGCGCAGCCGCGCGCCGCACCTGCGCAGCTTTCGCGACGGCTGGAGGCACCTGAAGTTCCTCCTGCTGTTCGCGCCGCGCTGGCTCTATCTTTATCCCGGCCTTGCGCTCGCGCTGATCGGGCTCGTCGGCTTGATCGGCTTGCTGCCAGGCTTCGTTAGCCTGGGCGGGGGCGTTCGCTTGGGCATCAATTCGCTGCTCTTCTGCGGCGCCTCGCTCCTGCTGGGCGTGCAGATCGTCAGTTTCGGCGCTCTCGCCAAGCTGTTCGGCGTGCGTGAGCGATATTTTCTCGAGGATGCCGGTAGTAGCAGGATGCGGAAGGTGCTCACCATCGATCGCGGCTGCATTGTGGGCGGACTGTTGCTGTTTGCCGGGATCGTCGGTTCGGTCACCGCAGTCTTGCTGTGGGCACAGGCTGGCTACGGCGACATGGTGGCTGAAACGCTTCTGCGCATCAGCATCCCGTCGGTGCTTGCATGCGCCATCGGCATCCAGATCATCTTTACGACATTCCTTGCCGAGCTGATCGGCCATCCGGGACGGAGCGCATCACAGTGAAAAAAGTCCATAACACACTCGTTTTCAATCGCCGGGTCGACGTTCTGTCGCGCGAGCTGGCGGAACGTATTCCGGAAAATGCCCGCGTTCTCGATATCGGGTGCGGCAGCGGCGATATCGCCAAGTGTATCATGGCGTTGCGCCCCGATGTGACCATCGAAGGCGTCGACGTCTATGTGCGCGGCGAAACCGCCATTCCGATCAAGGAATTCGACGGCAAGAGCATTCCTGCCGAAGACGGCGAATACGATATTGCGATGCTGGTAGACGTGCTGCACCACGCCGACGATCCTGCCGCGCTGCTGGGCGAGGCGTCTCGCGTCGCCGCCAATGGCGTACTGGTGAAGGACCACTTTGAAGACGGTTTCCTCGCCGGTCCCACACTGCGGTTCATGGACTGGGTCGGCAATGCCTCGCACGGCGTGCGCCTGCCGTACAATTACCTGTCTCGCAGTGAATGGGAAAAGGTATGGGACAAGCACGCGCTTGAGCCCAAGGGTCTGAAGAAAAAGCTCGGCCTTTACCCGGCGCCGTTCGACATGCTGTTCGAGCGCGGCCTGCACTTCGTCAGCATGCTCGCGCCGCGCCCAGCCTGACGGTCAACCCTTCTTGAGAGCGGCGAGCGCGGCAAATGGCCCGCTTGCCGCCTCGCTTGATACCAGACCAGCATCGCGTGCGGCTTGCGCGCCGGGGCCTTCGGCAAAGGGGTCGATGGCGAGCCCGAAACTCTGCGCGATTGCTTCGCCCAGGTCGAAGGCCTGGCCCTCGAACTCGATGAGGTCGAGCTCATCCACCGTCAGCTCGATTTCCTCATCCTCGCCTACGTTGGGTGCGGGCCGCATTGGTACGAAACGCATCGAGAGCGGCTCGTCGATCGTATTGCGGAACGTTTCTCCCGAGACGGCGCAGGTCTGCTCGATCTCAGCCTCGAGCCTGCCAGTGACCGGGATTTCAGTGCCTTCTGGTTCGAACGTGACTGCAGCGCGAAGTGCGAGGACGCCGGGAATGCCAAACCGCCGTGCCAGTGCAGCCCGTTCCGCATCATTAGCCGACAGTTCCAGCGTGCCGTTTGGCAGACGGTCGAGCTTGACGATCCGTTCGAATTCAGCCGGTTTTGTGTGCTTGACTTCGCTCATGCGAGTTGTCCGTCGAGTAGGGTATCGCCGTCGGTCCGAGCAAGCTTTTCGCGCAGACTGCGCATGCCATCGGCCAATTGCGCTGCTTTGCTCTCATCGGCGAGGGTAATGTTGCGCTTTACCGCTTGGACCAGCGCGCTCGGATCATCGCTGGCCAAAGCCGTCCGATACGCACCAATACGCCCACCAAGCGTACTCATCAGCTTCCCGATTTTCTTGCCCACCATCAGATCGCCTACACCCGACTGGCGTAGCTGGCCGTCCATATCCTCGACGAACAGTTCGGTCAGCAGGCCGGTCTGCGGCGCGAGCAGGCGGTCGTTCTCCATGCGCAGCAGCACCAATGCGGTCACCGCGCTCACCATGTCGAAGCGCCCTTCCAGAGTATCAGCCGCGCCGCATTCGGCATACCAGGCAGGCTCTCGCGCCATGGCTATGGTCTGGTGCCAAAGCGGTCGCAATGCCTCGCGCGGATCGGATCGCTGGCCAAAGATGCGGGTAAGAAAACTCATGTCTGCGCGGCCTTTCGAAGGCAGGTGTTGTTCAGCGGCAATTCAAGCCTGCGTCCCCAATCGTTTTGTAAGGCGCTTTGGTAAGACGCATTGCACGCCGGGCTTGCGGCGCTTACAGGGTGGCGGCGATATAGGGCGCACCTCCACTCTGTCCAAGGGCGGCGATATAGGTGGGCCGGAAATTCAAGGTTGGTGTGACGAGTATGAAGTCTTCGAAGTTTTTGACCGGATCGCTGCTAATTGCCGCTCTGGCCGGTGCATCGGCATGCACGCCCATTCGCGAATCGAGGGGCTATGTGGTCGATCCCGTGCTGACTAATGCGATCCAGCCGGGCATCGACAATCGGCGCTCCGTCGAAGGCACGCTGGGCCGCCCGACCTTCATGAGCCAATATGGTGATCCCACCTGGTATTACGTATCGAGCACGACAGGCCGTAAGCCGTTCGTGCGCCCACGCATTCAGGAGCATCTGGTGCTCGCCGTGCGCTTCGACGAGGCCGGAAATGTGATCGCCGCCGACCGTTCGGGCATCGAAAAGGTCGTATACCTGCAACCGGACGCCGCCGAAACACCGACACTGGGCCGGGAGCGGGGTTTTCTCGAAGACCTGTTCGGCAACATCGGCGCGGTTGGTGCGCCTGGCGTTGGCGCACCGGGGCGTTGAAGCCGCGCGTCGCTTGATCCGCTTTGCGCCGTCCCCATATGGCGCTGCATGAGCGATAACACTTCCAGCCACGGCGCGCCCAAGTGGCATTCCACCACCATTATCGGCGTGAAACGCGGCGATACAACCGTGATTGCAGGGGACGGACAAGTCTCCATGGGCAATACGGTGATGAAACCCAATGCCACCAAGGTCCGCCGAATCGGCGCGACCGACAAGGACGGGGTCGGCAAGGTGGTCGCCGGATTTGCCGGTGCAACCGCCGATGCCTTCACCCTGTTCGAACGGCTCGAGAAAAAGCTGGAGCAGTATAACGGCCAGTTGCTGCGTGCCGCGGTCGAGATGACCAAGGACTGGCGCACCGACAAATATCTTCGCAATCTGGAAGCCCTGATGATCGTGGCGGATAAGGACAATCTCCTCGTCCTGACCGGTAATGGCGATGTGCTGGAGCCCGAAGGCGGTATCGCTGCCATTGGTTCGGGCGGCAATTATGCACTCGCTGCGGCCCGCGCCCTGTCGGATTACGAAACCGACCCCGAGACGATTGCCCGCAAGGCAATGGCGGTTGCCGCCGATGTCTGCGTCTTCACCAATGGAAATGTGACGGTCGAGACCGTTTAGGCTCCACCTGTCAAGAACCCTTACGGAAAATCATGATCGAAAATCTGACCCCCAAGGCGATCGTCGCCGCGCTGGACGAGCATATTATCGGCCAGAAAGATGCAAAGCGGGCTGTCGCGGTGGCCCTGCGCAATCGCTGGCGCCGCCAGAGGCTCGACCGCGAATTGCGCGACGAGGTGACGCCCAAGAACATCCTGATGATCGGCCCGACCGGTTGCGGCAAGACCGAGATCAGTCGCCGACTGGCCAAGCTCGCCGAAGCGCCTTTCGTGAAGGTGGAGGCAACCAAATTTACCGAGGTCGGCTATGTCGGGCGCGACGTCGAACAGATCGCACGCGATCTGGTCGAAGAGGCGATCCGGCTGGAAAAGGACCGCCGCCGCCATGCCGTACGCGAAGCGGCCTCCGAAGCGGCGATGGACCGCCTGCTCAACGCATTGGTTGGCGAAAATGCCAGCGAAGCCACGCGTGAGGCCTTCCGGGCCCGTGTCGTCGACAATTCGATGAACGACACCGAAGTCGAAATCGATGTGAAAGACAAGCCAAACAGCAGATGGACATTCCGGGGATGCCCGGCAATGTCGGCATGATCGACCTGTCGGATATGCTCGGCAAGGCAATGGGCAAGAGCGCGCTGAAACGCCGCAAGCTCAAAGTGCCCGATGCGTGGGACCGGCTGGTCGAGGAAGAAGCCGAGAAGCGCATGGATCAGGAAGACGTCGCCCGCGTCGCTCTGGAGAATGCAGAGACCAATGGCATCGTCTTCCTCGACGAGATCGACAAAATCGCGGTCAGCGATGTGCGCGGTGGTTCTGTCAGCCGCGAAGGGGTGCAGCGTGATCTGCTACCTTTGATCGAGGGCACGACTGTCGCGACCAAGTACGGCCCGATGAAGACCGACCACGTGCTCTTCATCGCGAGCGGCGCGTTTCATATCTCAAAGCCTTCCGATATGCTGCCGGAGCTTCAAGGCCGGCTGCCGATCCGTGTGGAGTTGCGCGCACTGACGGAGGAAGATTTCGTGCGATCCTGACCGAGACACGCGCCAATCTGCCCGAGCAGTATACCGCGCTGCTCGGGACCGAGGAAGTGACGCTGGACATCACCGATGAAGCCATCGTCGAAGTCGCGCGCATAGCCGCGCGCGTGAACGAGAGCGTCGAGAACATCGGGGCCCGCCGCCTGCAGACCGTGATGGAACGCCTGCTCGAAGACATCAGTTTCGAAGCCGAAGAACATCAGGGCGAAACGATCACCGTCGACGCGGATTATGTGCGCGGACGGCTGGACGATCTCGCCGGCGATGCCGACCTGAGCAAGTATATCCTGTAAGCGCGCCGGGTCAGGGATGCGGAGCGAGTCCGCTCTCGACACCCATCTTGTCGGTCAGCGCGAATTTGTCGAACAGATCGGTGCTGGCCCGGTTGAGGCCGCGCACTTGCACGCTGCGGCCATTGAGGCGCATCCGCTCGACCGCCTTGTCGAGCGCGCCGATCGCTGAAATGTCCCAGAAGTGCGCTTTCGAAACGTCGATGATGACGTGTTCGGCTGGGTCGGCCATGGCGCTTTCGGGCCCGAGAGCATCCTGGAAACGGTCGACGCTGGCATAGAAGATCTGGCCTTTGGCGCGGTAGATCGCCTTGTCGCCTTTCCGCTCGCGCACGACTTCGAACATGGTCATCACCTTGTGAGTGAAGAATACGCCCGACAGAACCACGCCCGCCAGTACTCCGAGCGCGAGATTATGCGTCGCGACGACCACCACGACGGTCGCCAGCATCACTACGCTGGACTGCCATGGATGCTTCGACAGGTTGGGGATCGAATTCCAGGAGAACGTGCCGATCGACACCATGATCATGATTGCAACAAGCGCGGGCATCGGCACTTGGCCGACCAACGGGCCGAGCACTGCAAGCAGCACCAGCAGGGTGACACCGGCCGCCAAGGAAGACAGCCTGCCGCGCCCACCGCTGGTCACATTGATTACCGACTGGCCGATCATCGCGCAGCCGCCCATGCCGCCGAAACATGCCGCTACGACATTGGCGACGCCTTGACCGGCACATTCGCGCTGCTTGTTACTATTGGTGTGCGTCAGATCATCGACGATTTGTGCGGTCAGCAGAGATTCGAGCAAGCCGACCGCCGCCATCGTTGCTGAGAACGGGGCAATAATCCGTAACGTTTCCCATGTGAGTGGTACATCGGGCAGCGCAAAGAAGGGTAGGCCATCGGGCAGCTCGCCCATATCGGCAACCGTGTTGACCGGCGAACCAAGCCAGATCGACAAACCGCTCAGGATAACGATGGCGATGAGCGGGCTGGGCACTGCAGTGGTGATGCGCGGGATCAGGTATATCATCGCCAGGCCTGCCGCGACCATGGCGTAGGTCATCCAATTGACGCCCGCATTGGTGGGATCGAGTTGGGGCAGCTGCGCCATGAAGATCAGGATCGCCAGCGCATTGACGAAGCCGGTAATCACGGAACGGCTCACGAATTGCATAACAAGGTTCAGCCGCAACAAAGCGGCAATGCCCTGGAAGATGCCCATCAGGATCGTCGCGGCGAACAGGTATTCGACGCCGTAATCGCGCACCAGCGGCACGACGACGACCGCAACAGCGGCAGTCGCTGCCGAGATCATTCCCGGCCGGCCGCCGGTAAAGGCAATGACCATCGCGATCGCGATCGACGCGTAAAGTCCTACACGCGGATCGACCCCGGCGATGATCGAGAAGCCGATGGCCTCTGGGATCAGCGCCAGTGCGACGACCATCCCGGCAAGGATGTCGGCACGGACATTGGAGAACCAGTCGCGCCGCAGCGCTTGGAGATTGAGCATCGTGAATTTCCGGGTCGAGAAGCGGCCTATGTGTGCCGCCATTGAAGTTGGGGCGCTCTTGACTCATGTTGCAGTGCAGCACAACCCCTCGCCCGGATTTTGCGGCGACGCTAGCCGTTCGCAGAGTTCAGAATGTCGCTGGTAGAAGCATTGGCCTTCCTGGTTGCAGAGTGTCCGACCTTCGCTAGGCTGCTCCCCGGACTGAATTTACCAGGGGGTCACAATCATGTATCGTTCACTGCTCGCCGCCGGCGTGGCTGCCGCCGCGCTTATATCGGCACCGGCACACGCCGACCATCACGGCGAAGCGTCTGCGACGACGCTGAGCGCGCCGGAAATCGAGTTTACGCAGTGGACGCTCGATAACGGCCTCCGCGTGATTGCCATCCCCGACGATACGACGGCAACGGTAACGACATCGCTATGGTATGAAATCGGGTCCAAGCTGGACCCGGAAGGCCGCAGCGGATTTGCCCATCTTTTCGAGCATATTCTCAGCCGCAAGACCGAGAACATGCCGTATAACATGATCTTGGGCCTTACTGCCGATATCGGCGGTACGCGCAATGCATCGAACGGCACCGATCGCACGAATTACTACGAGCAGGTTCCGGCAGCCTATCTCGAAACGATGCTGTGGACCCACCGCGAGCGGATGGCTTTTCCAGTGGTCGACCAGGAAGTGTTCGAAACCGAACGCGGGGTCGTGAAAGAAGAGCTGCGCCAGCGCGTACTCGCGCCGCCATATGGCCGGTTCGGCAGCTTCGTCATTCCCGAGAATGTCTATGACGTCCTGCCGCACCGCCGCCCCGGTATCGGCAGTATCGAAGAACTCGACAGCGCCACTCTCGACGATGCCCGCGCGTTTTACGAAGCATATTATGGACCTGATACGGCCACCTTGATCGTCGCCGGCAATTTCGAGATGGAGAACCTGCGTTCGCTCGTCGACCAGTATTTTGCCGATATTCCGCCCCGCAAGAACCCTGTCGATGTCACCATCACCGAACGTGAGCCGGAACGGAAAGGGCCGCGCGTCGTCAATGCGACCGCACCCAATGTGCCATTGCCGCTGGTCGGCACGGTGTGGAAACTTCCGCCTGCTACCCATCCCGATAGCGCTGCGATCGAAGTGATGGATGCCATCATGTCGCGGGGCGACAACAGCCGGATGCATGCCGCGCTGGTCCGTACAGGCAAGGCGGTGCAAGCCGTTCACTTCGCCCAGCAAAGCGAAGAGGCCGGGGCGCTCGCACAATTTGCCGTCGTCAACCCCACTGCCGACATGGATGAAGTCCGCGCTATCCTGGTTTCCGAGCGCGAAAAGATGCGCACCGAAAAGGTAACCGCAGCCGAGCTTGCCGAAGCGAAGAGCGAGATTGTGGCAAGTACATTGCGCCGCCGCGAGACTGCGCGTGGCCGGGCCTTCGAGCTGGGCGAGGCGCTTGTATCGACCGGCGATCCGAAGGCGGCCGACAGGAGGCTCACCGCGATCGCTGCGGTAACGGCAGACGATGTGCTGCGTGTTTCGAGGACCTATTATGATCCGCAGAAGCGCACTGATATTACTTATATGGCGGGGGAGGACGATCCCTCCACCTATGCCAACCCCGCGCCCATGCCGACCTTCCGCACGCTTCCTGCTGCGACCGGGGCCATTCGTGCGGTGAAGGCGGAAGCTGACCGTATGGCGCCGCCGGCACCGGGCGCATCGCCCGAGGTGGTCGCACCCGAGATCGTCGAGGCTACGCTTGCCAACGGCATCAAAGTCGTCGCCGCTCAAACCGGCAATGTGCCGATCGTGACGATGACTGTGCTGGTGCCCGGCGGCAGCAAGAGCGATGAGCGTGCCAAGGCCGGTGTGGCCGAGCTGGCTGCCAGCCTGGCCGACAAGGGAACGGCGAACAGAAGCGCACAGGAGATCGCGGCGCAGCTGGAAAGCCTTGGCGCAAGCTTCGGCGCGACTGCGGGTAGCGATGGCAGCTTCTTCAGCCTGACCGCACCGCTGGCGAACTTCGAAGCGGCTGGGGCGATCCTTGCCGATATCGTCACCACTGCGAATTACCCGGAAGCCGAGTTCGAGCGAGAGCGCAAGCGCGCAATCGACGGTCTTCAGGTGTCACTTAAGGATCCCGGCGGACTTGCCAGCTTCGTGACGCGCACCGCGCTTTACGGCGATGCGCCATATGGCGCGCAGCCCGGCGGCACGGTCGGAAGCCTTCCGGCAATCACTCGCGAAGACCTTGCCGAGCACCGGGCCAACTGGTGGCATCCCGAGGCTACGCAAATTATCGTAAGCGGGGGGATCGATCCGCAAATGGCCGTCAATCTGGCGAACCAATTCCTCGGCGGTTGGACTGTGGATGCGCCTGCGCCGCAGCCCGTTGCCGATGCGGCGGGCGATGCTCAGCCAGCCCGCACGATTGTCGTCGACATGCCCGATGCGGGACAAGCGGCGGTCTATGCCTCCGTCCGTGCCCCCGAGCGTGCGAGTGCGTCCTATTATCCTCTAATGCTCGCTAACAGTGTGCTTGGCGGCGGATCGAGCGGCCGGCTCTTCGAGGAAATCCGCACCAAGCGTTCGCTCAGCTACGGCGCATATTCCGGCTTTGCCAGCAGGGCCGATGCGTCGATCCTGACTGCCAGCGCACAGACGAAGAATGAAACTGCCGATGAAGTCGCCAAGATATTTCTCGACGAGTTCGCTCGTCTCGGCAACGAGCCGCTGGACGAGGAGCTTTTGGCCAAGCGCCGCCTTTTCTTGACTGGCGCCTACTCGCGTTCGCTGGAAACCAGCGCTGGTTTCAACAGCATTGTCGCCGGGCTGATGCAGCAAGGCATAGGTCCGGAAGAAGCAGCATTGCTCGCCACACGTTTGCAGGGCGTCGATCCGGCAGCGGCAAGCAGGGCGGCACAGGACTTCGTCGATCCCGACAACACCACTCTCGTGATTGTCGGCGATGCCAAGCAATTCCTCGAAGGGTTGCAGGCCTTCCGTGACAATGTGGAAGTCATCTCCGCGGATGATATCGACCTGTCGACCGCGGCTCTGATCGCGGCTGCCGGCTGAGGCCTATTCGGCGGCGGCGGGGATGCTTTCATTCTCCGCCGCCTGCCGCATCCACATATCGGCGTAGAGCCCGTCGGCGCGCAGCAGTTCGGTATGCGTCCCGCTTTCCGCAAGACGGCCCTGGTCCAGCACAAGGATGCGATCGGCATCGGCAATGGTCGAGAGCCGGTGGGCGATCGACAGCGTGGTACGATTGGCGCTGACCCGCTTGAGCGTCCCGAGAATGTCCTGCTCCGTGCGCGAATCGAGAGCGCTTGTCGCTTCATCGAGCAGCACTATTGGCGGATCCTTTAGCAAGGTCCGCGCGATTGCGACGCGCTGCTTCTCCCCGCCCGACAATTTCAACCCGCGCTCGCCGACTTCGGTATCGAACCCCGCGGGAAGACGCTCGATAAAAGGCAGGATCGCTGCATCGCGCGCGGCCGCAAGAACCTGTTCGTCGCTGGCATCCGCTTGTCCGTAAGCGATGTTATAGCCCACGGTTTCATTGAACAGCACGCTATCCTGAGGAACGATGCCGATGGCAGCGCGCAGCGATTTTTGCGTGACCGAGGCGATATCCTGACCTCCGATCAGGATGCGGCCATCCTGCGGGTCGTAAAACCGGAACAGCAGTCTGGCGATGGTGCTTTTGCCCGCGCCTGATGGACCGACGATTGCAACATTGCGCCCGGCTTCGACTTCGAAGCTCAGCCCGTGCAGAATAGTGCGGTCGGGGTCGTAGCCGAATGTGACATTGTCGAACACGACGCCCGGACGCTGAATAGCGAGAGCGGGAGCGCCCGGTGCATCCTTCACCTCGACATTGGCGTCGATCAGCCTGAACATCTCTGCCATGTCGACCAGCCCCTGGCGGATAGTGCGGTAGACCCAGCCGAGCATGTCCAGCGGGCGGAAAAGCTGCATCAAATAGGTATTTACAAGGACCAGATCGCCGACCGTGAAGCGCCCGGTGCTCCACCCCCACACTGTAAAAGCCATAGCGCCTGCCATCAGCGAATTGGTGATGAGCGCCTGAATAACATTCAGCAAACCAAGCGAATTCTCCGACTTGATCGCCGCTTCCGCATAGGCATCGGCTGCATCGGCATAGCGCGCTTCCTCGCGGCTTTCGGCCCCGAAATATTTGACCGTCTCGTAATTCAGCAGCGAATCCACCGCGCGGTCCAGCGCCCGCCCATCGAGGGAGTTCATCTGCGCGCGCAGCTTGGTCCGCCATTCGGTAATCCACCTGGTCACCGCTATATACAGGACTACAGTCACACCGGTCGCCGCGACCAGCTCCCAGCCGAAATTGATATAGAAGATGATCCCGACGGCAGTCAGTTCGATCAGCGTGGGCGCGATATTGAACAGCAGGAAATAGAGCATGGAATCGATGCTCTTGGTCCCGCGCTCGATAGTCTTGGTGACTTCGCCCGTGCGCCGCGAAAGGTGAAAGCGCAGGCTGAGCCGGTGGAGGCGGTGAAACACGTCCTCGGCCAGATTGCGGGTCGCTTCCTGTCCGACTCGCTCGAACAGCACATTGCGCAGATTATCGAAGCCAACTGCTGTGAAGCGGCCAACGCCGTATGCGAACACGAGCGCAAGAGCGACCATCGCGGCTTCATTGCCGGGCGTGGTCATCGCATCGACTGCGTTCTTGTAAGCAAAGGGAAGCGTGAGGGTGACGGCCTTCGCCATCAACACGAAAATAACTGCGCCAACGATGCGGCGTTTGAGATGCGGATGCTCGGCCGGCCACAGATAGGGCAGGAACCGCCTGAGCGTCGCCCAGCTATCGGGATCGGGCTGGCCGGGCAGGACGGTATCAGGCGGCATGGCCCGCCATCTGGGGTCGCGCCGCCCTTAAGGCAAGCTTGGGCGTGTCAGTTGGCGCCGATGCGCGAGGGGAAGAAAACCTTGTCAGGCGTTCCATTGCGGGCGTTGCCGCCCGGCACGTCGAACAGGATGCGGCGGGTCGCAAAGTCGATCGCCACACGTTCGAACGGGCGAAGGTTGCCCATTCCCAGGATAAGCGCTGGCTTGCCGGTCAGGCCAAGCGCGGCAAAGGCCGGGCTCTCATTATAACCGATCGGCACTCCCTTTAGGGTGATGCCGCCAATGGTCAGCTCGCGCGCCATAACCATATTGCTGACGACCTCCGTACCGTGAACGTCGGTTGCGAGCATTTTGCCGTCCTCGCGCATGCGGAGACGTTTGCGCAGCGCCATATTGCCGACCGAGTTTTGCGCGCCGGTGTCGATGATAACTGCCGTGCGCACACCGTTCACCTTGGCATCGGTGATAATCATCTGCCCGAGTTTTCGCCTGGCGCGCACGATGATTTCAAAGCCAAGGTTGCCGCCAAGCTCGGCAGCATCGGCCACGACCATCCGGTCCCGCCGGAAATCGATCAACACGCGCATGCCCTGCAATGTGTCGAGGCCGAGGATGCCGTCCGCCCCGATATCGCGGTCGCGGAGCAGGGGGGCTGTAAGACCGCTGTGCCGGCGATTGGCAAATTCGAGTCCGTCGATGTCGACCGTTTCGACCATTGCTCGCGATCCGAGCGCAACAAGCATCGCTCGTCCGCTGGGGACCAGCTGCAGGTCATCAACGATGCGTGATGTCACGACGGTGGCCTGTGCGCCGGTATCGATCAGGAACCGGTAGGGCCCTTCACCCTCAATCGTGACAGGCACCGTCATTCGCTCGTAGCGATCCCGCTGGGCCTGGATTTGCTCCAGTTCGGCGGGTGAGGGGGTTTCTGCCGCAAGTGCATCGATAGGCTGGGCGGGCGGTATGGCTCCCGCTGCTGCCGGTGGCAGCGCGATGAGTGCGGATGCGATTATATCGAACACGGGCATTAAGATGGCTCCCAAGCCGACCCCGCGATGCGCAATACACGGGACGGCGGCATAGCGCAGGTTACCATGGGCTGGAGTTTGCACCAAATACCGGGCCGATTCTAAGCACGCCAATGTGTGAATTGGTGGCGGAACCGCAATTCGGTCGCCCTGCCATGGCGTGAAAGTCAGCTAAAACCGGTGTTTTGCTATTTTTGGAGGCTCGCAAACCCGCAGATTTCCGGCGTTTTTGCACGGCCACGAAATAAAATTGCAGAAACCCGTTGACCCGACTCAATGGCCCCCATATATGGCCTCTCACCGACGCGGTGCAGACGGTTTCAACCGCCCACACATCGCTCGGTCGCCAACATAAACGGATAGCCGGTCCCCCGGTGTAAATCGGGGATACCTTCGCTGTCCGCTTTTAATGTTGAGTGGCTCTTTGACATCGTTAGATTTTGATGAAGGGACATGTGGGCGACGGCGCCCGGTCCGGGGGTTTTTAGGCTCCGGATACCGGTTAATTTATGCCGATTGCCACATCCTGATCGCCTCCACGGCGGTCTGTGATGATGCATGTTCATTCGTATCCATTACGTTTGATGTGCAGGTATCGGCTCCTAGAAGCTCATGCCTTGCAGGTTTGCGGATCTTCGATCCGTGCTTGCTTGGTATGTGACACAAACTTGAGAGTTTGATCCTGGCTCAGAACGAACGCTGGCGGCATGCCTAACACATGCAAGTCGAACGAACCCTTCGGGGTGAGTGGCGCACGGGTGCGTAACGCGTGGGAACCTGCCTTTAGGTTCGGAATAACAGTTAGAAATGACTGCTAATACCGGATAATGTCTTCGGACCAAAGATTTATCGCCTTTAGATGGGCCCGCGTTAGATTAGCTAGTTGGTGGGGTAATGGCCTACCAAGCCGACGATCTATAGCTGGTCTGAGAGGATGATCAGCCACACTGGGACTGAGACACGGCCCAGACTCCTACGGGAGGCAGCAGTGGGGAATATTGGACAATGGGCGAAAGCCTGATCCAGCAATGCCGCGTGAGTGATGAAGGCCTTAGGGTTGTAAAGCTCTTTTACTAGGGATGATAATGACAGTACCTAGAGAATAAGCTCCGGCTAACTCCGTGCCAGCAGCCGCGGTAATACGGAGGGAGCTAGCGTTGTTCGGAATTACTGGGCGTAAAGCGCGCGTAGGCGGCTATCTAAGTCAGGGGTGAAATCCCGGGGCTCAACCCCGGAACTGCCCTTGAAACTAGGTAGCTAGAATATCGGAGAGGTAAGTGGAATTCCGAGTGTAGAGGTGAAATTCGTAGATATTCGGAAGAACACCAGTGGCGAAGGCGACTTACTGGACGATTATTGACGCTGAGGTGCGAAAGCGTGGGGAGCAAACAGGATTAGATACCCTGGTAGTCCACGCCGTAAACGATGATAACTAGCTGTTCGGGCTCATAGAGCTTGAGTGGCGCAGCTAACGCATTAAGTTATCCGCCTGGGGAGTACGGTCGCAAGATTAAAACTCAAAGGAATTGACGGGGGCCTGCACAAGCGGTGGAGCATGTGGTTTAATTCGAAGCAACGCGCAGAACCTTACCAGCCTTTGACATCCTAGGACGACTTCTGGAGACAGATTTCTTCCCTTCGGGGACCTAGTGACAGGTGCTGCATGGCTGTCGTCAGCTCGTGTCGTGAGATGTTGGGTTAAGTCCCGCAACGAGCGCAACCCTC
>CAWCRA010000003.1:40000-866953 GCA_963797945.1 uncultured Alphaproteobacteria bacterium
CAAGGTCGGCACGTCCGCCCCTTCGTCGCGGGCCTCGGCATGGGTGAAAAGCGGCAGATCCGGAGTATTCTTGAGCGCGCGGGCATCCCACAGCGCCGCTCGGCGATCCTTGCCCATCGAGCGAAAGGCGTCGGCCGCGGCGAGCAGGTGGATCGGACGTGTCCCTAAATGCGCACGGGTGCGCAGATCCTCAATGTCGGCGAAGGGATTGCTGCGCGCTGCGAGCAATTTCGCCATGTCCGCCTGCGCCAAGCCATCGATCTGGCGCAGACCGAGCCGCAGCGCCAATTGCCGCTCGCCTGCAATCATCTGCCATTCCACCGTCGTGTCCCAGTCGGAAAGGTTTACATCCGGCGCCATCACCTTGACGCCGTGCTCGCGCGCATCGCGCACGATCTGCGCCGGCGCGTAGAAGCCCATGGGCTGGGAATTGAGCAAGCCGGCAGCGAAAACCGCCGGATAATAGTGCTTGATCCAGCTGGAGACGTAGACGAGATGCGCGAAGCTGGCGGCGTGGCTTTCGGGAAAGCCATATTCGCCGAAACCCTCGATCTGACTGAAGCAGCGTGCGGCGAATTCGGGATCGTAGCCCCTCTCCACCATGCGCCCGACCATCTTGTCCTTATGCGCCGACACCCCGCCGCGATTGCGAAAGGTCGCCATGGCACGGCGTAATTTGTTGGCCTCCTTCGGGCTAAAACGTGCCGCAACCATGGCGATCTTCATGGCTTGCTCCTGAAAGATCGGAACGCCGAGTGTGCGTTGCAGGATATCCTTCAACTCATTGGGCGGTCCGTACTCCGGCCCAGGGGACGGATAGACCGCTTTCTCCTTGCCCTTACGACGTTTGAGATAGGGGTGAACCATGTCGCCCTGGATCGGGCCAGGCCGCACGATCGCGACCTGAATGACGAGGTCGTAGAATGTCTTGGGCTTGAGGCGCGGCAACATGTTCATCTGCGCGCGGCTTTCGACCTGGAATACGCCGAGCGAATCCCCCTTTTGCAGCATGCCGTAAACCGCCTGGTCTTCCTGTTCGACACTCGCGAGCGTGTGCCGCTGCCCGCATTGCGCGGCGATCAGGTCGAAGCATTTGCGGATACAGGTCAACATGCCCAGTGCCAGCACATCGATCTTCATGATGCCCAGCGCATCGATATCGTCCTTGTCCCATTCGATGAAACTGCGGTCCGGCATGGCGCCATTGCCGATCGGGACGACTTCGGTCAGCAGGCTGCGTGTCAGGATGAACCCGCCGACATGCTGGCCCAGATGGCGCGGCTTGCCGATCAACTGGTCCGCCAGTGTCAATGTGCGGCGCAGGTGAGGATCGGTTAGGTCGAGCCCTGCCTCTTCCACCTTGGCTTCATCAACCGACGATCCCCAGCTTCCCCATACGGTTTTGGCGAGCGCGCTGGTCACATCTTCCGACAATCCCATGACCTTGCCGACTTCGCGGATTGCCATGCGCGGGCGGTAGTGGATGATGGTCGCACATAGCCCGGCCCGGTCCCGGCCGTAATGGTTGTAGATATGCTGGATGACTTCCTCGCGCCGTTCGTGCTCGAAATCCACATCGATATCGGGCGGCTCCTTGCGTTCTTCGGATATGAACCGTTCGAACAGCAATTCCGTGGTGGCCGGATCGACCGAAGTTATTTCGAGGCAATAGCACACCGCGCTATTCGCCGCCGATCCGCGCCCCTGGCACAGAATTCCGATTGAGCGGGCGTGCTGCACGATCTCATATATCGTGATGAAATAGCGGGCGATGTCCATGCGCGCGATAAGCACCAATTCGCGGGTGATCGCGGCGTGGACCTTTTCTGGAATGCCGCTGGGATACCGCGTTGCCGCGCCCGCCCATGACAGCGCCGATAGATGTTCGTCCGGGGAAGCCCCTGGGGGTAGATTCAGCTCCGGGTATTCGTATTGCAGCTGTTTCAGATCGAATGCGATACTGTCGGCGATCGCACGCGTTTGCGCGATGGCATGCGGCCATTCGGCAAACAGGCGCTGCATTTCCTTCGGCGATTTGAGGTGCCGCTCTCCATTCGGCTCCAGCAATGCACCGGCATCGGCGATCGTGCATTTCTCACGAATGCACGTCATAACATCGGCCAGCGGACGGCTCGATGGCGCATGGTAGAGGACGTCGTTCGTGGCGACGATACTGAGGCTGTGGAGCTTCGCCAAGGCATCGAGCCGGTTGATGCGTGCCCGGTCTCCTCCGCGGAACAACCAGCTTACAGCAATATGGGACAGGCCCGGAAGGGTTCGCTTCAAACACGCCATATCGCTGGAGAAGCGGTCCAGATCGTCTGGCGGCATGGCGATCAGGATCACTTCGTGCTCCGGCTTGCCGACTGCTTCGGCAATCATCTCGAGCGTGAGATCGCACGCATCCTTGGACTGCCATTCGCCGTCCAAAGTGCGCATCTTGGAGCGTGAGAGCATGGCGGTGAGGCGGCCATACCCTGCGCGCGTTTTAGGGTAGGCGAGAAATTCGCGCGCCGGGTCATTGCCGTGAGGAATAGTGACGAGGCGGCACCCGGTCAGCGGGCGCTGGCAGACATTGCGCAGCTCCGTCCAGTGGCGGACCACCCCGGCCATGCTGTTGCGATCTGCGATGCCCAGCGCATCGTATCCCAGCTCATAGGCGGTCTCGGCGTAATCGACGGCATCCGAAGCCCCGCGCAGGAAGGAAAAGCAGCTTGCGAGCCCCAGCTCGACATAGGGCGATGGCGCATGCGGGCTGCGGCTGCCATCGTTGACGATGGTCCGCTTGTCCGGCGTGAGGGGAGCGTCAGGCATCTCCGGCGGGCCTCATGCATCCAGGCCGTGCACGAACCAGCGCGGATTATCGCCGCGACCGTCACCGGCCAGCCCCTCGCGGTAGAGCCAGAAGCGGCGGCCTTCGCTGTCTTCCACGTGATAGTAATCGCGCAGCCTCGTGGTCGATTTTGCGCGCCACCATTCGGGCGCTATCCGTTCCGGCCCGGCGCTGCGGGCGACATCATGGAGCCTGTAGCGCCAGCGAAAGCGTGCCGGGGGGCCATCGGGTACGGCATGGACCACTTCGGCTTCCTCGGGCCGGTCGAGCATCCTTAGCGGGGTTGCTGCCTTGCGCTCCACTGCGTGAGCGGCAGCGAGGTCCTCTCGGGACAGACGAGCCAATCCCTGACCGTGTTCGGGCAGGTGACTGCCGCGCCGGAAAGGCCGCAGAACACGGTCCGGCCCAAGGCGCGAAACCAGGCGGTCGATCAACCGGGCAAATGCCATCTCGTCGCGTCCCTTGCCGGTAAGATCATCCTGCCGCGCGCCGAGCTGCTCGCTATCGGTGACTTCCAATACCGCTGCCTCGATCCCGAAGCCGGGATCGATCCGGTCGAGCTTGCCTTCGAACAAAGCGGCCAGATGATCGGCATCCCGGCTTGCCCGGCTTGTGCGCGCCTCGGCGTGCCGCATTTCGCCGTCCACGCGGTAAGCTATGAAGTGCAGCGCGCGCGCGCCGTATCCTTCGCGCTCCAGCACGGTATGCAGATCATGCGCGAGATCGGTCAAAACCTGTTCCAGCCCGGCAAGGTCGATCACCGGCTCTGCCAGGCGGCGCAAAGCGCATAGGGGCGCGCGTATCTCAGGCGATACGAGCGGTTCCTTTTGCCGGCCCAGGGCCTGGTCCAGCCTGAGAACTGGGTTGGCGGTCAAGGCTTCTACACGGCGAAATCTGCGGATCAGGGCATCGCGCGGGACATCGGCAAGTGCACCCACGGTCTTCAGGCCGAGCCGGCGCAGAAGAAGTATGGTGGCGGCATCGATCCGCAATGCATCTACAGGCAAGGGGGCAAGGCTGTCCATCACGGCCTCGTCCGCACAAATGGCGCTGCGGCCAGCGCCGTGCCGTGCCAGGGCCCATGCCGCCCCGATGGTCGGCGCGGCCGCGATATGAGCGGTCAGCCCCAGTGCACCGAGGCGGACCCGCATGTCGCGCACCATAGCTTCCTCGCCGCTGTGCAAATGCTCGGATCCGGTGCTGTCGAGCAGCAGACCGTCTGCACCATCCACCTGCGACCAAGGGCACCAGCGCCGGACCCAGCGCGCCAGCATGACCAGATCGGCTTGGTCTGCCGCAGGATCGGCATCGACGACCTGCAGTTCGGGGACCAGCGCGCGCATGTCCGTAACGCGCGCGCCGCGTTTCATTCCCAGCACTGCGGCCGAGCGGTTTACGTCGTGAATGACGGGGCCATGCGGCCCCTCAACCGCCAGCACCAGTGGCAAAGCGCGTATATCCGGCTCCGATCCAGTGGGAGGGCTTGCTGGCGGTACGTCCGCTGATGGCCGAGCGCGCCGGTTCCACCGCTGGATCGGGAAGTGGGGAAACCAGATCGAGACGATGCGCCGCCCGGTCATATTCGACTGCCCATACGCCGGGACGGGTATCGCGCGCACGAAACAATTCGCCCTGCCAGCGCGGTGCGCCGGGGGCCTTGGCATCGTAGGGATGCGGTGCCGAGGGAAGTGAGCGGACGTTCCAGCGCTGACGCGCGGCAGACAGATCGGCCTGCGCATTGTAGCGGAGCAGAAAGACGGGCACGCCCTGCCTTTCGGCGCGCATGGCGAGCCGTTTGGTGGCGGTGAAATCCAGCGCGCGCGGATTGCCCCAGGCTTCTCCGATGATGGCGGCGAGCGATCCGCATCTCAGCCCCTCCTCCATGGCCCAGAGGAGGTCGGCGGTATTGCGCGAGCAGGCGAGCACCAGCCGCTCGATATTGCAGCCGAAGCGCTCGCAGGCCTCACCGAAAGGGCGCCCGGTTTCAAGCGCGACGAGGCGTTCCTGAATCCACAAGATCCTGCCGCCGCGCGGGACTTGGGCGAGCGCGAACCCCGCTGCCCCGGCATCGCGAAAGTCAGCGAACATTTCGACGAGCTGCGAACGCAATTGCGGCAAGGCGCGAATCGCATCGACCGTACGGGGCCCGATGAAAGTCTCGCTATTGTCGTTAGATACCAATTGCATATCGGGAAACGCATATCGCTCTTACAGAATCGGATAGAATGTTCACTTTATGTTCTATCCAACCGCTTCGCTTACGAGTCAATGCTCACTTCGCCGATCAGATAGTCGAAATCGAAGACGGCATGCTCGCATGTCCTCCGGCGCTGGCCTTCACGGACAGGGCGAACCGGTAACTGCGCGTCCTTCGCTGCACTGGCGACAATCTTGTCGATCAACTCACCCTCTGGCCAAGCTGCACAATAGCGAACGCGGTCGTTTTTCCAGCAGGCGACCGCGCCGTCTTCAGCCGTCAGTTCGGCCTGAGCGCTGCCTTCCAAGCGGTCCAGCCAGCGGGTGATCGAGAACCCTTCGCCCTTGTGAAGGACGCCCGGACGCAGCGTTTCGGACAGTGCGACTGTCCCTCCGACCAGGTCGGACAGGCTGCCAGGGGCGAGCTCCGGAGGAATGGCGAAATCGGCATCGCGGCTTCCGCTTCGCGGGCCGATGACAATCTGACCTTCGAAGGTCTCCAGCGAGCGAACCAAGGCTTCACCGGCGATCGGCTCACACGGTACAAGCGCCAGCGCATACCCATCGAGCGATGTACCAGGCGGGACGATATCCACGTTCAGGCCGAGTTTGCGGGCAGCCGAGTAGCAATTGAACACTGCCCATAAGGCCGAACAATCCGCGCCTTGAGGCTGCACCGAAGTGACCCACTCCGACTGGTAAGAGAATACCAGCGCGACATGCTTTACGCCGCGCCCCGGATCGCCGATCCTCTCGATGTCCGCAGCTGACTGTCTTACTTCGGCGAAAGCGGGAGCTTCTTGGCTATCGGGCCGCAAGAGGCCGGCGTGCATCTGCTCCTGCGCTTTGGGGAACTGCCGCCAGCGGAAATAGCTGACGAGTTCCGCCCCGTGCGCAAGAGCCTCTAGCGTCCATAGCCGGACCATGCCAGGCAGGGGCGCCGGATTGTGATGCGCCCAGTTTACCGGGCCGGGCTGCTGCTCGAGTACCGACCAGCGCCCGCCCGCAGTGCAGCCGCGATAGAGGTCATGGTGAAATGCTGCGATATCCGGATGGCCTTGCCGGGCATATCTGCGCTTGTCGCTCTCCGAGAAGGGGAACATCTCCAGGAAGCCCAGCGGATAACTGTCCCATCCGATAACGTCGAGATTGGCGCCGAGATCGTGGTGATCATAGCCGGTGTAGAACCCCATCGCATTGTGGGTGATATCGCGGCCGGGCGATAGGTTCCGCAGAATATCGACCTGCACCTGGTTGAACCTGACAACCTGATCGGAAGAGAACCGCCGGAAGGCGAGCCAATGTGCGGGGTTGGCTTCCGTGACGGTCAGATTCGGCAATTCGACCTCGTCGAAGCTGCGATATTCCATGCTCCAGAACACATTGCCCCACGCCTGGTTCAGCGCTTCGACCGTTTCGTATCGCTTGGCGAGCCAGATGCGGAATGCGCCGCGGGCAGCGGCTGAGAAGCTCTGCACGGTGTCATGGCAGCCATATTCATTGTCGGTCTGCCACGCGGTGATCGCGGGGTGCTGGCCATACCGCTCGGCGACGGCGCGTGTGATCCGCGCAGCTTCGCCGCGATATCCATCATGGCTGAAGCAATAGTGCCTCCGCGACCCAAATCCGCGCGGTTTCCCGGCACGATCGATTGCCACCATGTCCGGCATTTGGTTGACGAGCCATTTCGGCGGGGTCGCGGTCGGTGTGCCCAGGATGATGCCGAGGCTTTCCGAATGCAGCACGTCAATCGCGCGGTCGAGCCAGTCCCACTCGAAACGGCCCGGTTCGGGCTCGATCCGGCTCCAAGCAAACTCGCCGATGCGCACGCGGGTCAGGCCTAGCGCACGCATCCGGCGCGCGTCTTGTGCCCACATTTCCTCGGGCCAATGCTCGGGATAATAGCACACCCCGAGCTGCATGTTTGCATCCGCATCGCTCATGCTCGCTTCTTCCGCGAGCGCGGCTTTGCGGTCAATCCTGCAAAACTTGCCTAGGGATAGCTGCGCCAAAACAGTCGCCAAGCTCGCAGAGCGTGCCTAAGGCAGGCGCGAACGTGACGGGAGGGACCATGTTCGGGGATACGGCGAATTTCGGCAGCACAGTGCAACTGGCGGTGTTTGTAGGCCTGACTGCATTTGTCGGCTTTCTGACGTGGTGGAAGGTACGCCAGGCCAAGCATGACGGGTCGGAGCAGGATGTCTACCTTGCCGGCAAGGGCCTCAGCTGGTTTTTCGTTGCGGGCGCTATCACGCTCACCAACCTCTCGACCGATCAGCTGGTCGGTATGAACGGCAATCAGATGCTGTTGCTGGCATGGTGGGAAATCGCCGGGTTCGCGGGCCTGATGTTTCTCGCCTTCGTGTTCGTGCCGCTCTATTATCGGTACAATTGTACGACCGTCACGGAGCTTCTGGAGCGCCGCTACAACGGCAGGTCGATCCGTACACTCGTCTCTGCACTGTTTCTGTTCGGCAATGTTCTGATCTACCTTCCGGCCGCGCTTTATAGCGGGCGGTCTGTTTCTCCAGTCGCTGTTCGGCGCGAGCGTTTCGATCATGGTCTTTGCAGTGGGTCTGGCGATCGTTGGAGCAGCCTACACCGTATTTGGCGGCTTACGCGCGGTGGCAGTGATGGACACTTATTCCGGCATCGGCGTGCTGGCGCTGGCGCTCCTCATCGTATTTCTGGCGCTTTCCGCAGTTGATTTCGATCTCGTCTCGGATGTTCCTTCGGAGCGCTTGACGATGATCGGCGGGGCCGACAGCCCAATTCCGTTCCACACGCTCTTTACCGGCATGCTGTTCATCCAGATCTTCTATTGGTCGACCAATCAGAACATCACCCAGCGGGCAATGGCGGCTCCGACCGTAAAAGAGGCGCAGAAGGGCGTCTTAGCAGCGGCCGCCGTGCGGATATTGGTGGTGCCTCCGATCGTTGTGATCCCGGGTGTGGTTGCCTATAAGCTGTTCGGAGATATCGGCGATGCGGCATATGGGCGGCTGGTTGCAGAAGTGCTGCCGGTATGGCTCTCGGGCGCTTTTGCGGCGATGGTCGCAGCCGCTGTGATAACGACATTCAGCGCAGTGCTGAATTCCACTGTCGCGCTCTATTCGGTCGACTTTCACGAGCAGTTCTTCGGGAAGGTCAAAAATCACTGGAAGCTCGGGGCGATGATGTCTTGCCTAGTAACGGTGGTTGCACTGGTCATGGTGCCGGTATTCCAGAACGCCGAGAGCATCATCAATTTGCTGCAACAGCTCAACGGGCTGTTCTCCATGCCCATCCTCAGCGCATTCATCTCGGCATTGCTATTCCGCAACGTATCGGCCCGCGCGGCGATTGTCGGCGTCTTGTGGGGTGTCGGCCTCTACGGAGCATTCACTTTCATGCTCGAACCGCGCGGTCTGATCGGGATGCATTACATCGACTTCATGGTTGTCACGCTCGTCACATCGGTGCTGGCGGCGCTGGCATTCAATCGTTTCGTGCTCGGCGGGCGAGCGCAATTCATCGGCTTTACTCTGTTTCGGGGCGATGAATTGGCGGAGACGGCCAAGTCCTCGGATGCGGGCTAGAGAGCATGGCGGACGGCAAGCTGGTTGCGCTGCATGGGCCTGACTGGAGCCTGGTTTTCGAAACTGCGCCGGGCGCCCTGCCAATCTGGCGGCACTTGGGGCGCAAGACTGGCGCGCCGATTGCTCCTCTGCTGAAAGACGTGCGTTCACGGGCGACATTCACTTTCGACCATGATCCGGCGATGCAGGCTTTTCCGACCGCGCTGACGGGTTGGCCCGGTATTCCTGCCATCGAACTTCTCGACGCCTCGGGAGGCGTCCTGCATCCTCATTTCGATCAAACCGATGTCGAGACCGATGCGGGAACGCTCCGGATTACGGCGCACGATACCGAGCGCGATCTGCGTCTTATCCTGTCATTTGAAGCTCTGGACGGCGGTGCGCTTCAAATACGATCGCAGATCGACAACACGGGAGAACATCCGGTGTCGGTCGCGAGAATGGCGAGCGCCGTGTTTCCTCTGCCCAGTGATGCCGACCGGATCGTGTCGTGGCGCGGCAGGCACAATGGTGAGTTTACCGAATGCTCCGAACCGATGCCTGAACACGCATGGGTTCGCGAAAACCGGCAAGGCATGCCGGGTCATGGAGGGCCGCCTGGCTGCGTGCTGTTATCGCGCGGGGCAGGCTGGCATGACGGCATGGTGTTCTCGCCGCAGATTGCCTGGTCGGGGAATTGCCGGATCACGGTCGAGCGGCACGCCGAAGGGTTCTCATATTGTGTGGGGGAGGCCTCACTCGCTCCAAAAGACAAGGTTCTCGGGCCCGGCGAGAGCTACTTCGCTCCGCCAATTACCCTCGCAATTTCGTCCGAGGGGCGCGGCGGAGCCATGCGCCAGCATCACGCGGCGATCCGCGCGGCTCTACAGTGGCCGGACAAGGCAATGTCGCCTCGCCCTGTCCACCTCAACAGCTGGGAAGCCTGCTATTTCAATCATGATAGCACCCGCATCGCTGCATTGATCGAGCAAGCGGCAGCCATCGGCGCCGAACGCTTCGTGCTCGATGATGGCTGGTTCAAGGGCCGCCACAATGATCGCGCAGGCTTGGGCGATTGGGTCGTGGACGCCGGTAAATACCCGCGCGGCTTAGGCGAGATTGCCGAGCTGGCGACCGCAGCCGGAATGCAATTCGGACTATGGGTCGAACCTGAAATGGTCAGCCCGGACAGCGACCTTTATCGCGCGCATCCCGAATGGGTGCTTTCACAGACCGAGAGCCCCCGGCACACGGCACGCAATCAGCTGGTGCTGGATATGCGGCAACCGGATGTGCGGGATCATATATTCGCAGCGCTCGATAGGCTGCTGGGCGAACTGCCGATTGGATATCTCAAATGGGATCACAATCGCGCCCACGCGCCATCGGGCGGTGCCCGCCAGGTCGAGGGCACTTACGATCTGCTCGCCCGGCTACGCGCAGCGCACCCCTCGGTCGAGATCGAAAGCTGCGCTGCTGGCGGCGGACGCGTGGATGGCGGGATCGTGCAATATGTCCACCGCTTCTGGACGAGCGATAACATCGATGCGGCCTCGCGAACGGGTATGCAGCGAGGCTTCCTCGCCTTCATGCCGCCGGAGATCATGGGGTGCCACGTCGGGGCGAGCCCGAGCCATGCGACAGGCCGGGTCCAATCGCTGGATTTCCGCGCTGCTATCGCCATGCAAGGGCACTTCGGTGTCGAGCTTGATCCCGGCGCTTTGACCGAGGATGACCGTGCGGCCCTGCGCGGCTGGACCGGCTTCTACAAGGAATGGCGCGGGCTGATCCATTCCGGTGCCGTGCATCTTGGCGAAGGCAATGATGGCATCGTCTGGCAAGCCCAAGGGCGCGATGGAGAGTGGCTTCTATGGGTGATCCGGACCGACGCCGCCACACATACGCAGGAGCAGCCGATATGCCTGCCTTTCGCCGAGGGCCGGGACTGGGAGATCAGTCTGCTCAAATTCGCAGGCAATCGCGCAACATTGGCGCCGCAGACGGCAAGCGGGTGGAGCCAATCGGGTCATAAACCGCTTACTTTCGGCGGCGAATGGCTGGCATCGGCCGGGCTGGCTATCCCCGCACTATCGGCCGAGAACGCCGCCATCTTTCACATGAAGGCCCTGCGATGAGCACGAACAATACGCCGCATCGCCGGCTCAATCGCCTGACGGGAGAATGGGTGCTGGTATCGCCCCAGCGGATGAAGCGTCCGTGGCAAGGAGAGAGCAAAGCGGTCTCTCACGAAGATCTTCCTGCACACGATCCCGAATGCTATCTTTGCCCGAGAAACGAGCGCGTCGATGGCGCGCGAAACCCGGACTACGCCGGCCCCCATGTCTTCGCGAATGACTTCCCGGCGATGCTTCGCGAACGCGGCCCAAGCGCTGCTGAGGGGGCGTTCTTCACCTCGCAGGCGGTTGCCGGGGAAGCGCAGGTCATCTGTTATGCGCCCGATCATTCGCTAACTCTTGCAAGAATTGACGATGCCGGGCGGCGGGCAGTCGTCGACATTTGGTGCGATATCTCCGCCGATCTCGGCAGCAGATGGCCATATGTGCAGATATTCGAGAACCAAGGCGCCATGATGGGCGCATCGTCGCCGCATCCTCATGGGCAGGTGTGGGCGAGCGATTTCATTCCGACACTTGTGCAGACTGAAGATGCGCGACAACGAGAGCATCTCGCTCAAAATGGTGCAGTGCTCTTGCAAGCGACCGTGGATGCCGAACTGTCCTTGCGCGAACGAATTGTCGCGGAAAACGCAGACTGGCTGGCAGTGGTGCCCTACTGGGCCGCATGGCCATTCGAAACGCTTGTCGTGGCGCGCGGCGATGTGCGGCGGCTCGAACAATTAAGCGAAGGGCAGCGTGACAGTCTCTCAGAGCTACTTGGCCGCCTGCTCGGCGCTTACGATACTCTGTTCGACACGAACTTTCCCTATTCCATGGGCTGGCACGGGGCGCCGCACGGATTGGACCAAGACACCCGGCATTGGCGGCTGCACGCCCACTTCTTCCCGCCCCTCCTGCGGTCGGCGGCAATTCGCAAGCACATGGTCGGATACGAGCTGATGGCGGAAACTCAGCGCGACTTGACGCCGGAGGCGGCAGCGGCGCGGCTGCGGGAACTTGTTCGATGAGCGCGGCTGTCGAAAGCGCTGCCCGGTTCGCATTCGCTCAGGAATTCGGCGTGCAACCTCAAGGCACGGTCTTCGCACCTGGACGCGTCAATCTGATCGGCGAGCATGTCGACTATAATGACGGCTTGGTGCTGCCAATGCCGATCCCGCAAGGCACGGGGATTGCCTGGGATGCGGGCGAGGGCGATACGGTCGAGGTATATGCAGCCGATTTGTGCGAGCGTGATCGCTTCGGCGCCGAAACACCCGAACGTCCCGGTGATCCGGACTGGAGGTCTTATATACGCGGCATGGTGGCTGGCTGGCCCGGTCGGATCGGCGGATTGCGTCTCGCCATAAGCGGCAATCTTTCGCGCGGGTCGGGACTGTCCTCCTCTGCCTCGCTTTGCATCGCTGCCGGGCGAGCGATTGCTGCCGCAACTGCCGAGCCTGTGGACCCGGTAGCCATATCGAAGATTGCGCAACGCACCGAGCATGAGTTCGCCGGCGTGGCTTGCGGGATCATGGATCAGGTCGCCATAGCCGCGGGTTCAGCGGGCCAGGCACTGCTACTCGACTGCCGAGCGCTGACGTACCAATCTATAACGATACCCGCCGATTGGCACATCGCGGTCGTACAGTCCGGCGTTAAACGCGGCTTGGTCGGCGGAGAGTACAACACGCGGCGGGAGCAATGCGAAGCGGCAGCCAGAGGACTGGGTGTCATGAGCCTGCGCGATGCGACGCTCGGCAATATCGACGCCGCCGATCTGGGCGAGGTGACAAAGCGGCGGGCGCGGCACGTCGTTACCGAGATCGAGCGGACTTGCCGCGCTGCGGACGCTTTGCAGGCAGGGAATATCGCTGCGTTCGGGCAGCTCCTGCGCGAGAGCCACATCTCCATGCGCGACGATTTCGAAATCAGCGTGCCCGCGGTCGATACCCTCGTGGAGGCGCTCAATACAGCTATCGGTAATCGGGGCGGTGCGCGAATGACCGGCGGCGGATTTGGCGGTGCCGTGGTCGCTGTTTTCGAGCGCGGTCTGATCGAGACGGTGCGCGCAGCCGCGGGTTCGCGCAGCTTCGATATCGTCTACTGAATTCGGCGCGGCTGCATGTGCATGGCGGCACTGAGCACCTCGCCGGGACGCAGCACGCGCATCCCGGAATCGTCTCGATCGGCGTTGAAGGCGTCTGTCATGTGCGAAACCGGCTCGGCGCAGAAATAATCCTCGCCTTCCGGCGTGTAGATCACGGTGAAGGGC
The DNA here is from genome assembly GCA_963797945.1 of uncultured Alphaproteobacteria bacterium. GTDB lineage: Bacteria > Pseudomonadota > Alphaproteobacteria > Sphingomonadales > Sphingomonadaceae > Qipengyuania. The sequence continues at coordinate 52,976 of CAWCRA010000003.1, forward strand.
AGATCGTCGCAGGGCCGGATGACCAGCTCCACCCCGCGCGATGGCCAGGTGAGTGTCAGATCGCCCTCCCGCTCTGTATAAACCGTGTCGGCAATGCGCGATCCAATCGGCTGACCATTCCACCAGTCCTGCGGCACGTCGGAGCGTTCTAGCCGCACGGGCAGACTGCCGGGATCATTTTGCCATTCACCCTTGTGCCGGGCAAATAGCACGCAGTCCGGCGTTAGTTCGAAGAAGGGATGGAAGCCGAGTCCGGCAGGCATCGGGGCTGTGCTGTCATTGCGCACCGACAGCCGCATTTCCAGGCCTTCCTCGCCCAGTTCGCAGGACTGCTTTGCAGTGAAGGCCCAGGGCCAGCCATCGGCCTGATGTTCATAGCTCATGGTCAGTCGGTGCGCGTTCATCTCATCGACTACCCATTGCCCGAGCCAACCGAAACCATGCAGCACCGGATCGCCGCCGCCGTCAGGATGGTTCGGCTTAAGAACAACGTCCTTACCGCCAAACGCGAAGCGGGAATTCGCAATGCGGTTGGAAAACGGCACGAGCGGGAAACAAGCGGTATCCAGCACGCAATCGGCCTTTCGCTCCCGAAACATCGGCAAGCCTTGCCAGCGCCAGGACACGATCGATCCGCCCATGCCCGGCACCGAAATCAGGGTCTGATCGAAAGCATCCAGCCTAACCTCCATTTGCCTGCGCGAACCGATCAATCGTGCCGCCTGCCTTCGATCATCCGATCAACCAGCGAGGGATCCGCCAGTGTCGACGTATCGCCGAGCGATCCGTAGTCGTTCTCCGCAATCTTACGCAGGATGCGGCGCATGATCTTGCCGGAGCGGGTTTTCGGCAGGCCGTCTGTGAACTGGATGTGGTCCGGTGTGGCAATCGGCCCGATCTCCTTGCGCACATGCTGGCGCAGCTCACTGTAGAGCTCGTCCGACCCGTCAACCCCGGCGTTGAGCGTGACGTAGCAATAGATACCCTGTCCCTTGATGTCGTGCGGATAGCCCACCACTGCGGCTTCGGCGACCAGCGGATGCAGGACGAGAGCGCTCTCCACCTCGGCCGTACCCATGCGGTGACCCGACACGTTGATCACATCGTCGACCCGCCCCGTAATCCAGTAATACCCGTCCTCGTCACGCCGGCAGCCATCGCCGGTGAAGTACTTGCCGCGATAGGTCGAGAAATAGGTCTGCACGAAGCGATCGTGGTCGCCGTAGACTGTGCGTGCCTGACCGGGCCAGCTTTGGGCGATGCATAGATTTCCCGCGGCCGCGCCTTCCAGAACTGCGCCTTCGTTATCGACGAGCTGCGGCTGCACGCCGAAGAACGGAAGTCCTGCGCTGCCTGGCTTCATATCGTGCGCGCCAGGCAGGGTGGTGATCATCGCACCCCCGGTTTCGGTCTGCCACCAGGTGTCGATGATGGGGCAGCGTTTCTCGCCCACGACATCGAAATACCACCGCCACGCCTCGGGATTAATGGGCTCTCCGACGGTGCCAAGCAGCCGCAGCGAACTCCGGTCGCGGCTGGTCACATAGCCATCGCCCTCGCGCATCAGCGCGCGGATCGCGGTGGGCGCAGTGTAGAGGATATTGACCTTGTGCTTGTCCACGACATCCCAGAAGCGGCCATGATCGGGGTAGTTCGGCACGCCTTCGAAGATCACCTGAGTGGCCCCGTTCAGCAGCGGCCCGTAAACGATATAGCTATGTCCGGTGACCCAGCCGATATCGGCCGAGCACCAGAATACCTCGCCCTGCGTATAATCGAACACATAGTGAAAAGTGGTCGCCGTCCACACGCCGTAACCGCCGGTCGTGTGCAGCACGCCTTTCGGCTTTCCGGTCGATCCGGAGGTGTAAAGAATGAACAGCGGGTCTTCCGCATCCATTTCTTCGCACGGGACATCTTTATCGGAGGCGAGGTCATCGAACCAGTGGTCGCGGCCCTCGCTCATGAAGATGTCGCTGCCGGTATGCCTGACTACCAGCACCCCGTCGACATCGACATTGTCCAGAGCGAGTGCGGCGTCGACATTTGCTTTGAGCGGAACCGGCTTGCCGCCGCGCAGTCCGCTATCGGCGGTGACCACGAAGCGGCTTTCGCAATCGGTGATGCGTCCGCCAAGCGCCTCGGGAGAGAAGCCGCCGAAAACCACCGAATGGATGGCCCCGATCCGCGCGCAGGCCAGCATTGCGGTCACCCCCTCGACGATCATCGGCATATAGATTGTGACACGGTCCCCCTTGGCGACGCCGAGAGCCTTGAGGGCATTGGCCATGCGCAAGACTTCGGTGTGCAAGTCCCGGTAAGTGAGCGTACGGCCCTCGCTCGACGGGTCGTCAGGCTCGAATATCAGAGCCGTCTGGTCCGCGCGCACAGCAAGATGGCGGTCGACTGCATTGTAGCAAAGGTTGAGACGGCCATCGGCAAACCACTTTATCTCGACCGGATCGTACGACCACTCTCCGCCCTTGTGGGGCGGCTCAGACCAATCGAGCCGGTCCGCCTGCTCCAGCCAGAAGGCGTCCGGGTGCGAGAGCGAGCGGGCGTAACTCTCCTGGTACTGCGTGTCGGTGCAATGCCGCTGCGGATTTCCGGCGGGGCGGGCGACAAATTCACTCATTTCGGCTCTCTCCCGTGGCCACTTCGCTTGGCCGTCGTACCGCCATTCTTACCGCATCCAAGCCATGCGGCAATGCACAGGCATGTCCTTGGTTACTTTCGCTCAACCACGTGTGGGTATCTCGGCATACCGGCTATCCGGCGACACGCGGTCCGCTAAGATACGAGAGAGACTGGGCAAATTTCCGAATTTTCAGGGGCGCGCATGAACTACACGACACTTACCGGCACTGCCGGCCTGCTTGCAATCGCGACGGTGCTCGCGGTCGTACCGGAAAGAGCTGCGGCGGAAGACTGCCTGCTCGATACCGACAATAGCGGTACTGCAACAGATGGGGCCGACACAGACCTGGGTGCCGATTCAGAGGACGATCCCGACCGCCTGGCCTGCGGGCAGGGAGCGCGGGCCACGGGCGATGACGCCACCGCGCTCGGCAATTTCGCCAGTGCCAGCGAGCTTGGAACGGCGGTCGGCAGCGGCGCGAACGCAGGCACCAGTGCCACCGCAGTAGGAGCGGATGCTATAGCCAGTGGCGGCGGGAGCTTCGCGGGAGGCGAAGCGGCGCTGGCTGAAGGTGGCGGATCGATTGCCATCGGCGCGGACGGCGACGACCAAGACGATCCGTTCGACGTCAGCGTAGCTTTCGGTGCTCAGGCCACCGGTGAGCGGTCGATTGCCATCGGCGTGGATAGCCTGGCATCCGAGCTCGGCTCCATTGCTATGGGTCACCGTGCATCGGCCACAGCCCAGATGTCCATCGCTCTCGGCGCAGGCTCGATTGCATCGCAAAGCAACACAATTTCCGTCGGACGTGCCGCATTCGATTATGACGGCAACGGCTCGATCGGCGCTGGCGAGAACGAATTGACGCGGCGGATCGTTAATGTCGCCGACGGCGTCGCAAATACGGATGCAGCTACGGTTGGTCAGCTCAACACGGCGATCGGTAATGCGACCGGCACGCTCGATTACGTCGCTGTGAATTCGGTTGGCGGCAATGCCAGCGCGGCAGGTGCCGACAGCATCGCCATCGGATCCGATGCGCAGGCGGCAGGCGCGGACGCTGTGGTGCTCGGCAGGGGGGCCGGCGATGCCGGGCAAGGGGCGCTGTCCGGCCCAGGGGCAGTGCTGGTGGGTGCCGGCACCTCCGGTGCCGATAATGCCACGGCAATTGGATTTGCGGCCAAGGCGGTCAGTTCGTCGGCCACGGCCTTGGGCGCTAGCAGCTTTGCCGAAGGCGCGAGTGCAGTCGCGATCGGCGGAGGATCTACCGAAGCAGACTTGGCCATCGCAATCGGGTTCGACACGTTCGTGGAAGGCCGCGCCGGCGTCGCCATCGGAGCGGATGCCTCTTCAGAGGCAAACTCTTCGGTGGCACTTGGCGAAGCAGCGCGGACATTCGGCCTGCGATCAGTGGCGATTGGAGCATTCTCCTACGCGGCCGATGACGACACGGTGTCGTTCGGCAGCATCGGCGAGGTCGATATCAATGGCGACAGCGTCGTCGATGCAAACGACGTACTGGCGCGCCGGCTCGTAAACGTAGCGGACGGTGTGGACGCCAGTGATGCCGTTACCCTGAAGCAACTCAACGACGCTGTGACCGGCGTTAGCGGGGTGGCCAGTGCGGCACAGGCCGTATCGGCCATAAATGCCTTGGCAATTGCGGCTAACACGGGCGATATTTCTGAGAACGCCAGCGCTATTGCGGTTGCGCAAACCACCGCGAATACGGCGCAAACGGCCGCGGATATGGCGCAGGACGGGGTCAATGCAAACTCTGCTCAACGGGCCTATCTCGATGTGAACGACACTGGCGCCGTACCCGCTGCTGCCAGCGGCGATGCAGCTATCGCCATCGGCGGTGCCTCTAGCGCTGCCGCTTCGGGCGCAATTGCCATTGGCGGTGACGGCGGTGACGCGGATACGCTGGGCGCGCAGGCTCTTGGTGCGCAGTCCTTTGCGGCTGGCGTAGATGCGCGTGCTGTTAATGGCCGCTCCGTTGCGGTCGGGCGTGCATCGTTAGCTTTCAGCAGCGGGACGGTCGCGATAGGAGATAACGCTAACGCATTCGGGACAAATGCGATTGGATTAGGCGCCGGCGCACGCGCTAACGGTGCCTTTGCTACGGCTATTGGTACTAACGCGCTTGCTGAAGGCAATCTTGCCATTGCAATAGGGCAAGACGCCTCAGCAAATGGAGGCCGTAGTACGGCGGTAGGAACCGGGGCGCAGTCGACTGGATCTTCGACCACATCATTGGGCGATTCTGCGCGTGCAGTCGCAAGCCAGACCACTGCTATTGGCCGCAATGCGGTTGCAAATGCTACGCAAGCAAGTGCTTTCGGTGTCGATCGTTTCGCAAGTCAGAATGCATCTTCGGCGTTGGGATACGGTGCACGCGCTACGCACGGCAATTCGACTGCAATTGGCGCCAGCGCAAAAACTACCGCAGCCAATCAGGTCATGCTCGGGAGCTCGGGCACTAGCGTCGTGATAGCCGACATCGGTGCCTCTACGACCGCCCAGCAGGGTCCGGTCGACGTGGTCACCATCGACGCCGCCGGCACGCTGGGCCGCCAGCAGGTGGCAACCGCCAGCGCGGTCGGCAATCTCGCCGCTTCGGTCCACCATATTGCTGCCGTCACCGATGCGCAGTTCTCTGCACTCAGCAGCGATGTCGCGACCCTTTCAGGGCGGGTCAGCAATCTGGAGTTCAATCTGCGCGATCTCGACGATCGCTCGCGCGGCGGGATTGCATCGGCGATGGCGATGGGCGGTCCCGCGATCGCTCCGGGCAAGAACATCTCGTTGTCGATGTCGATCGCCAATTTCGATGGCGCACAGGCCTTGGCGGGATCGCTGACCGGTCAGATCGCGCAAGATATCTACATCTCCGCCGCGGTCAGCGGAAACACTGCCGATGGTGACATCGGAACCCGGGCTACGGTGCTTTTCGGTTTCTAATCGGGAGTGCGGCGCAGCGCTGGTAAGGTGAGGAATGGCTTGGTAGGCCCGCCGGCATAATATTGCCGACGAGGAACCTACCAATGCCGCCTTCCAGATTTGCTCGCATGCGCTCTTGGCTCTTCGCTCCCGGCGATAGTGCGCGCAAGATGGAAAAGGCGCTTGGCGGCAGCGCCGACGTCGTGATCCTCGACCTCGAAGATGCAGTGGCGATCGAGCAGAAACCCGTTGCGCGCACAATGATCGCCGATTTCCTACAAGCGAACGCAGACCATCGCGAGAGGCTGTGGGTGCGGGTCAATCCGCTCGACGGAGAGTGGACGACCGAGGATCTGGAAGCAGTCATGCCGGGACGGCCAGGCGGCATCCTGCTTCCCAAGGCCGAGGGCGGAGATGACGTCCGAAAGCTCGACGCGCTGATCGCGCCGCTCGAGGAGAGGTACGGGCTTGAGGCGGGCTCGACGCCGGTGATGGCGCTAGTTACCGAAACTGCCGCTGCAATGTTTACGACCGGCACCTATCGCGGCGTCCCGCGCCTTGCGGGGATGACCTGGGGGGCGGAAGATCTGGCGGATTCCATCGGTGCGCTCGGCAATGCCAACGAAGACGGCACCTATCGCCCGACCTATGAACTGGCCCGCAGCCTTTGCCTGCTTGGCGCTGCTGCGGCGGGCGTTCCGGCAATCGAAACGATCATGGGCGATTTCCGCGACCTGGACGGGCTGAAGGCGAGGGCGGAAATGGTCCGCCGCGATGGCTATTCCGGCATGCTCGCCATCCATCCGGCACAGGTGGATATTATCAACGCCGCCTTCACACCGAGCGAAGAGGAAATCGCGGAAGCGCGCGAGATCGTGGACCTGTTCGAGGCGAACCCGAAGGCTGGTACGATCGGCTGGCGCAAAGGCATGCTCGACCGCCCGCATCTCAGCCGCGCCCGCCAGCTCCTCGCCCAGCTCGACGAATAACAAAGCTGCTCCGATTGCGGAGCTTTGACTCTGGTGGGCGCGCGCCTACACCTGCGCGCGATTCCCAGGGGAGAGACATTCATGAAATTGACCGCCGCATCCGTCCTCACAACGATTTTCGTGGCACAGGCGTCCTTAGCAGCGTCAGCCTTTGCCCAGGATGGCGACCAGCCGGTCCAGGATCCGGTGGAGGAACGCGAAGTGGATGCTTCGCAGGATGCGGTTCCGGCACCCGGCAGCGGCCGGGAAGTGGAAACCGAGGCCGGTTCGGCAGCTCCCGAAGCGGCAGACGCCGAGGAATGGGACATCACAGCCCCTACCGGCGCAAATATACGCCAAATTCCTATCCGGACCGATGAAGGCACCTGGATGGATGTGGATGTCTCGCCTGATGGTCGCACCATCGCATTTTCGCTGCTGGGCGACATTTACACGATGCCGGTTTCAGGCGGCACACCGACACGGCTTGCCGACGGCCTTGCGTGGGAAATCCAGCCGCGCTTCTCTCCCGACGGACGCCGTATTGCCTTTACCTCCGATCGCGGCGGCGGCGACAATATCTGGCTGATGAATGCCGATGGCTCCGACAAGCGGCAGGTGACCAAGGAAAAGTTTCGCCTGCTCAACCAACCGAGCTGGAGCCCGGACGGACAGTTCATTGCTGCCAAGAAACACTTCACGACCCAGCGTTCGGCCGGAACTGGCGAGATCTGGCTCTATCACGTCTCTGGCGGTAATGGCGTCGCGCTGGTCGAGCGCGCCAATGAAAGCGCGCAGAAGGAATTGGGCGAGCCGGTTTATGCGTCCGATGGCGGCGCAATCTTTTATACCCGCAATGTCTCGCCAGGTAACACCTTCACCTATGCGCAGGATTCGCTTCAGAGCCTGTTCGAAATCGAGCGCTACGACCTCTCTACGAAGGAAGTCACGACGGCGGTCTCCGGCTTTGGCGGTGCGGTCAGACCTCAGCCGTCGCCGGATGGCTCCAAGCTTTCCTTCGTACGCCGTGACAAGGATCAGTCGCAGCTTTGGGTGAAGGACCTGTCCACCGGCGTCGAAACGATGGTCTACGGCAGGCTCGATCTCGACCTGCAGGAAACCTGGGCGGTATATGGCGTCTATCCGATGATGGACTGGACGCCCGATAGCGCAGAAATAGTCTTTTGGGCCGGCGGCAAGCTGCGCCGCGTTTCGGCAAATGGCGGCGAAGCGCAGGTAATCCCCTTCACCGTGAACGATACGCGCGGCGTGGCCGATGCGCCGCATCCGGTAATTTCGGTTTCGCCCGATGTGTTCACCACGCAAATCCCCAAATTCGCCGCGCTTTCGCCGGATGGCCGTCAGGTCGTGTTCGAAAGTCTCGGCAAGCTTTATGTGAAGAATGCAGCAGGCGGCGAGCCACGCCGGCTGACGCGCGGCGGCGACGCGATCGAAGCGTGGCCTGCTTGGTCGCGCGACGGGAAGCGGCTGGCGTGGGTGAGCTGGACCGATAGCGGTCTGGGGCAAATCATGGTCGCCGATGCAAACGGCAGCAATGCGCGGGCAGCAACGACGCAGCGCGGCCATTATGCCGTTCCGCAATTCTCTCCCGATGGTCGGACACTCGTGTTCGAGAAGCGCGCGGGCGGCTATCTGACCTCGCCCGAATATTCCGAGAATGCGGGCGTTTACCGGGTGGCTGTGGGCGGCGGTTCGCCGACGATGGTCTCGCGCGGCAATCTCGCGCCGCAATTCGCAGCCGAAAACGATCGTATCTTCATGCTGGGCCGGGCGGCAGGCAATTTGCAGCTGATTTCGACCGATCTCAATGGCGAGGCAGTGCGCGTTCATGCACAGGGCGAGCTGGCCAATGATTTCCGCGTTGCGCCGGATGGCAAGCATCTGGCCTTCCGCCAGAATTACGAAGTCTTCGTAATGCCGCTCATGCCCGGCGGTCTCGCCGTCGGAGTGGATGAAAAGACGAGTTCATTGCCGACGGTTCGAGCCAGCAAGGGCGGGGCGGATTATATCGGCTGGTCCAATGGCGGTGACACGGTGGTGTGGTCGATGGGCCCCACGCTCTATCAGGCGGCGACTGCGGCGATGTTCCGCAATGCGCCTCCAGGCGAGGATGCGGCTGAGTTCACGCCCCCGGAAACCGGCGTTTTGATGACGCGCAACGTGCGTGCCGACAAGCCCTCGGGCACGGTTGCCATAACCGGCGCGCGCATCCTCACTATGAGCGGCGACGGCGCCGGAGTGATCGAAAACGGCACTATCATCATCGAAGGCGACCGGATCGCGGCTGTCGGACCGGGCGGCGAAGTCTCCATTCCGGCGGGAGCGACCCAGGTCGATGCTCGCGGGAAAACCGTCATGCCTGGTCTTGTCGACGCGCATGCGCATGGGCCGCAGGGGACCGGCGATCTCGTCCCGCAGCAGAACTGGTCCGCAGTTCAGGAACTGGCCGCCGGTGTCACGACCATTCATGACCCGTCCAATGGTGCGAGCCAGATCTTCGCGGCGGCCGAGCGCCAACGCGCAGGGTCCTATCTCAGCCCGCGCATCTTCTCGACCGGCGAGATCGTTTACGGCGCGAAGGCGCCCGGTGTTTATGCTCGCATCGACAATTACGAAGATGCGCTCGCTCACGTCCGCCGGATCAAGGCGCAGGGCGGCATCTCGATCAAGAACTACAATCAGCCGCGCCGCGACCAGCGCCAGCAAGTGGTTGCAGCTGCACGGGCGGAGAACATGCTGGTGGTTGCCGAAGGCGGTTCGCTGTTCGGCATGGACATGAACCTGATTGCCGACGGCAATTCCACCGTGGAACATAATATCCCGGTCGATGTGATGTATGAGGATGTGCTGCAATTCTACAGCCAGTCGCAGTCCAATTACACGCCCACCTTGACCGTCACCTATGGCGGCCTCGCGGGCGATCCCTACTGGCGCCAGGCGACGGATGTATTCGACAATCCGCTATTGGTGCACACGCCGCCAAAGCAATTGCTCGCAGACACCGCCCGCCGAACGAAAGCGCCGGACTGGGCATTCGTGGACGACAACTCTGCGCGCGAAGCGAAAAAGCTGGCCGATCGCGGCGTAAAGGTCAGCATTGGCGCGCATGGTCAGCAGCCCGGCATCGCAGCGCATTGGGAACTGTGGAGTTTTGCCCGCGGCGGGATGTCGCCTGTCGAGGCCTTGCGGGCGGGAACCATCGAATCCGCTCGCTCGCTGGGCATGGACCGCGATATCGGAAGTCTCGAGGTCGGCAAGCTGGCCGATCTGGTTATCCTGAGTGCCGATCCCTCACAGGATATCCGAAATTCGGATGACATCGAGCGCGTGATGCTGGGCGGCCGTCTTTACGATGCGCGGACCATGAACGAGGTGATTACTGGCGACGCGCAGCGCCTGCCCCATTGGTGGGAGTGACCTAGGCTGCAGTGCGGACGTGGGCGAGGAATTCGTCCATTTTCGCGCGCAGGGTGGAGGCCTGACCTTCCAGCTCGGTGGCTGAATTCAGCACCTGGCTGGCAGCCGAGCCGGTGGTGAGCGAGGTTTCGCGCACCTGCTCGATATTGCCGGCAACTTCGCCAGTGCTACGCGCAGCGAGGTCGATGCTGCGGGCCAGATCCTGTCCGGCGACCGATTGCTGATCGACTGCGCTGGCGATGGAGATCGCGGTCGTTTCGAGCTGTTTCACCTGGTCGCCGATCGAGCGCAATGCGCTGACGCTGGCGCCGGTGGAATCCTGTATTTGGCGGATTTGCTCGGCAACTTCCTCGGTCGCCTTGCTGGTCTGCGCGGCGAGTTCCTTCACCTCGCTGGCCACGACCGCAAAACCGCGGCCGGCTTCCCCGCCGCGTGCTGCCTCGATCGATGCGTTGAGAGCGAGGAGGTTGGTACGCTGCGCAATCGACTGGATCAGCTCGACGATCTGGCCGACTTCATCCGCAGAAGATGACAGGGCGGAGATCGTTTCGTCTGCGCCAGCGGTCGCTTCGGTTGCCTGACGGGCAAGCTCGGCAGAGTTGGTTGCCTGGCGGCTGATTTCGCCGATCGACATAGCAAATTCGTCCGAGGCAGCCGCCGCAGCAGTGACGCCCTTCGACGCCTGATCCATCGATTCCGAGACGGATTGCGTTTGCACCGAGGCCTGCTCGGCAGCCGCCGCCATGGATCCAGCTGTGGATTGCAGCTGCGTCGATGCCGCCGCTACTCCGCCAGCGACATCCCCGATGTTCGCTTCGAACTGGTCGGCCAGTTTCTTGAGCTCTGCGGACCGTTTCGCTGCTGCGTCCTTGCGCGATGCGTACAGCTCGTCGAGCTTGATTCCGGACTTCAAAAATACTTCAAGCGATCGCGCCATGTCGCCAATTTCGTCGCCGCGGTTCGTAAAGCTCACATCGACGTCGCGGCGACCAACCGCGAGGCGGTTCATTCCTTCACGCAAGGAGTTGAACGGCTTGATTACGTTGCCGAGGATGAATTGCAGGCTGGCGAAACCGCCAACGATGCACAGTAGCGAGATCACCAGAATAAATTTGGTCATCGCGCGTGACGCGTCGGGATAGATAAATCCATAGAGCGAGAGAGCTGCGACTACCGAAAGGCCGCCCAGCGACAGTCCGGCCGCCAGCTTGGCCTTCGCGTCGAGCGTCTGCGCCATATACCAGCGCGAGACGGACGACTTTCGCTCATCCGTCGTGGCTTCGACGGTTCCTATAACGACTTCAGCAATCTCTTCGTGCATCTCGCGGGCCAGAATGTCAGTCTGAGCGTTCATCTATCGATTCCCTATCAATCGAATGTTCACCATATGCAGCGACGTTTTACATTCGGTTAAGGCTGTTATTTCGTTCGATCAGGCGACTTTTCTGGTCGCGATCACGGCCGGGCTCTGCGCCTGGCCTTGCTCGGACCGTGCGACAGCGACCGGCCCTCCAAGATATTGCGCGACCTCAGCTGCCGGCATCGCCTTGAAATAGAGCCAGCCCTGGATTTGATCGCATCCGGCAGCTCGGACCAGATCGGCCTGTTGCTCGGTTTCGACACCCTCCGCCGTGACGTCCATATCCAACGCCCGTGCGACGGTGATGCTGGATAGCATCATCGCGCGGCTCGCTTCATCTTTCCCGGCGTCCGCGATCAGGCTGCGATCCAGCTTGAGCTTCTCGAAGCGGAATTGGCGAAGGAATCCGATGGAAGCATAGCCCGTGCCAAAATCGTCAAGCGCGACACTGACGCCGAAATCACGGATCACCTTCAGGCTGCGTTCGGCGATGATCGGGTCGAGGACCAGGCATGTTTCCGTGATTTCAAGTTCGAGCCGCCCGGCCTCAAAACCGGTCTCTTCAAGAATGTGGCCGAGCTGGATCGGGAATTCCGGATTGCGCAATTGGGCGGCCGAAATATTCACCGAGAGCTTGATGTCGCCCCAAGCCAATGCGTCTCGGCAGGCTCGCCGCAAGACCCACAGGCCGATAGCATTGATCAGGCCGGATTCCTCAGCGACGGGAATGAAGGTTTTCGGACCTACTTCCCTTCCGTCTTTGCGGTTCCAGCGAATAAGAGCTTCCACGGCGACAACATGGTCGGACGAGCAATCGACCAAAGGTTGATAATGCAGGGTGAATTCCTGATTGGCGAGAGCGCTGCGCAGTTCGTCGTCCATTTCGCGGACTTGCTCGCGGCTTTCATCAAAGGATTGGCTGAACCAGGTGCACCGGCCCTTGCCGCCGCGTTTCGAGGCGTACATCGCCACATCGGCACGGCGTAGCATTTCGGATGAAGGGACGGCTTCGCCGCTGCCGCACCGGGCGAGTCCGATGCTGGCCCCCAGCACCAGTCGCCGGTCTTCCACACAAACGGGCGCGGTCAGCTTATCGACGATCCGGTGACACATGCCCTCCAGCAAAGTGGAGGAAAGCGGCCCATGCTTGAGCAGGGCGAATTCATCTCCACCGAGCCGATAAACCCGTGCTTCGTCCTTGCAGACGCTTTGCAGAATGCTTCCGACCTGCCTGATGGCTAGGTCGCCAACCGTGTGACCATAATGATCGTTAACTTGCATAAACCCGTCCAGATCGACGAGCGCTATCGCGTTTTCCAGATGGTCGGCGGAGGCCGAACTGAAGTCTTTGTGCAGCGCGCGCCGATTAGGCAGGCCAGTCAGGCTGTCGGTCAGCCCGAATGCCTCCAAGCGCTCTAAGTGGCGAGTGCTCGACTGGACGGACCAAGCCACGGCGAGCGCAAATGAAACTGTCGCCAGAGCCGAGATAATTCCGAGCATGCTTGGCGAAGCCGACCCAAGACTGCCCGTTGCAGCCAGCGTTACCGCGAAGATACCGGATAGCAGCGCGATCGGCGCAAGTATCGTCGCACGCGGCGTTATCGCCTGTGTGCTCCCCTTATTCGACACGCGGTACCCCCGGTTGTCATTATCGACCCATTGAGTGTTGAAATAGCTGGAACAATCTAACTTTGCGTTAAGGGGAAATTGCCCTGGTCTTACGCAGTCCGACGGAGATGGCTGTCGTGCTCTCCTATCCAGGGACCGATCATGCTGCGATTTCGGCGGCGCTTTTGCGCGGCACGTATAGCGACGAGCCGAAATCGGCAGGATCGAACCTGTCGGTCTGGCCGACCACCGTCTCTCCCGCGCCAAGCATCAGCCATCCTGCCTCGGACGTGGCTTGCTGCAATCGTTCGAACGCCTGCTGGCGCGTGACCGGATCGAAATAGAGCAGCACATTGCGGCACAGGACGAGATCGAACCGGCCTGGCGCAGGCGGCCTGTCGAGCACATTGTGCACACGAAATCCGGTCATGGCGCGGATATTATCCTTCGCCTCCCAGCCGTGCTGGGTTTCGGTGAAGAAGTTGAGCATTTGGGCGACGCTGATGCCGCGCTGAATCTCGAATTGCGAATAGCGCCCGCTACGTGCTGCAGCGACGGCCTTGCCCGAGATGTCCGTTCCGATAATCTCGATTGTCCAGCCTTCCCAGCGCGATCTCTGCTCACAGAAAAGCATAGCCAATGACAAGGCTTCCTGTCCCGTCGAGCAGCCGGCAGACCAGATCGAAATGTGCCGTTCCCTTGCACGGCGCCGCGCGAGTTCGGGTAACACCTGATGCGACAGAGTGTTGAAATAGGCGTGATCGCGAAAGAAATAGGTCTCGTTGTTGAGCAGCGCCTCGACCACTTCGCCCGCCAATTCTCGCTCCGCCGGATCGGCCAGGAGGCAGACCAGCTGGTCGACATTGCTGATGCCGCGCTCGCGGAAGACGCCGGAAAGGGCAGACGGAACGCGCCATAGGCGGGATTCGGTTAGTTGCTGCCCGGTACGGGAGGCCAGCAGATCCGCGATAATGCGGTGCGACGCGTCGGTCAGGCCCATGCCTGCGCTCCAGCCATGGCGACGAGCTTTTGCGCAAGTTCGCCAGGCGGTAGCGCGGCAATTGCCAGGCCTCGCTCGGTTACGGCTCGCGGCATGCCCCAGACGGCGCAGCTCGCCTCGTCCTGCGCAAAAATTGCGCCGCCGGCTGCGATTATGCTCTCCGCGCCCTCCGTCCCGTCGCGGCCCATACCGGACAGCAGCACGCCGGCGACATGGCCATCATATGCCCGCGCCAGAGTTGCGAACATCGGGTCTACCGATGGCATGCATCCGCTAGCGGCAGGATCATACGTCAGCCCGGTGACGGCGCGAGAGCCAAGCTTTCGAACCACCATGTGGCCGTGTCCCGGCGCGACGATTATCTTTCCGGGCTCAATCGGGGTGCCTTCTTCAGCGAGAACGGTCTCCCGGCCTGACGCCATCTCGACCTGACGCGCGAAAACCGGAATGAAGCTGGACGGCAGGTGCTGGGTGATAAGTATCGGCAGGTCGAACCTGCGCGGCACTTCGTGCAGGAACAGGTTCAGTGCGTGAATGCCCCCGGTCGAAGCGCCGATAGCGACCACCTTCGGTGTCTTCATGCGCAGCGATGAAAGCGGTTTCAGCGGCAATATGGATCCGCAATTGAAATTCTTTTCTTTGCCCGCCAGCGCTCTGATCTTGCCCAGCAGATTGGCTCGGTAATCATTTGTAAATCCGCCCGGACGCGGCTTCAGCATAGTGTCCGCAGCACCCACGGAGAGCGCGGTTAAAGTCGCTTTTGCCCCATCCTGGGTGAGCGAGGATACAACGAGAACTTGAGCGCTTTTGGCCGTCTCGAGGATCTTCGGCAACGCATCCAGCCCTCCCATGCCCGGCATCTCGAGATCGAGCAAGATGACGTCGACCGCCATTGTGCGCAGGATCGACAGTGCCTTTTCGGCAGTTTCGGCTTGCGCAGCGACATCAAGGTCATCTTCCCGCTCAATCATGCGCGAGAACACGGTGCGCACAGTCAGCGAATCGTCGATGACCATGACGCGCACCTTGCGCGCATTGGCGGCAGGAGGGGCTGCGCCCTGGGCGCGATCGGAACGGAGAGGGGCGGCCACCGGCGGGGCCTCAGGCCATGCCGACGAGCTGGAGCTTGATCTGCAGTGTTTCGTGATCGAACGGTTTCATCACATATTCGTCGGCGCCGGCGCTAATCGCCTCGCGGATATGGGCGACGTCGTTTTCAGTCGTGCAGAACACGACCTTGGGCTTGTTGCCATTTTCGCGTTGGCGCAGCTTGGTAATGAATTCGATCCCGGTCATCACCGGCATGTTCCAGTCGAGCAGCACCACATCGGGCATGGCCTCATCGCACTTTTCAAGACCCTGCTGACCGTTCTCGGCCTCTTCGACCGAGAATTCGAGCGTTTCCAGAATGTGCCGCGAGACCTTCCTGATGACCCGCGAATCGTCGACGATAAGACATGTTTTCATTTTTTTGCGCCCTTTTGGTTTTACCGGACCAGCTTAAGGCCGATCCGTAACTATTCGCTTAAGCAGCGCGCGCGGTCGGCACCTTGAGCAATTGATCGACGTCCAGCAGAAGTACCGGACCATCGGCGGTTTCGAACATGCCGGTGGCTGCGCGCTGCCACCCTTTTCCGAACCCCCCGGCCAGTGCGGCAGGTTCCTGCGCGACTTCGGCGACATCGTAAGCATCGTCCACCAGTAGCGCGTACAAATGCCCGTCCAGCTCCACGACAGCAGCGCGCGCTGCCAGGGGATCCGCGAGCGGCGGAAGCCCGAGGGCGACGCGGCAATCGATCACCGTCAATGCCTGGCTTCGCAGGGCTGTCAGTCCGACGATGAAGTCTGGGGTGCCTGGTATCGGCGTGATGGCGTCGATTTCGATAACCGACCGGACGCGCGTTGCGCAAAACGCGGCGAGCCGTCCATCGATGCGGCACATGAGAAGCAGATAGGTCATGCAACACCCTCCCGGCGAGCGTTCTTAAGTGCGGCAATCAAGCCGTCGCGGTCGTAGCGGTAAATACTGTCTGTCGCGCCAGTATCGGGATTTGCACGCAGCTTGATGAGCACTCCGTGCGTATCGCTGCTCGGTGCAGCTACTTCATCTTCAAGGATGATAGAGACATCGCTCTGTTCATCGTCTCCGGTAGCAATTCGGTACCCGGCACTGCGAACCAGTGGATCGAGGATCGTCCGGGCCCAATCGCTGTCATCAGGTAGGCGGCACGTGAGTGTCGCCCGAGTTGCCGTGCTGGACGCATAGCGGGCAAAGAGCGCGTGACCGTCGAGGACTTGTAGCGCCAGACCATCGACGAGCGCTGTGCCTTCGACGAAGCGCTCCGCACCAACCGGGTCGATCACACCGGCGATGTCGATCGCATCGATGACCTCCGCGACCGCATAAGCGATTTCGCACTGCCCGTCGGACAGGCGGAGCAGACGGCACCGTTCGTCCGGTAAGGTGCCTCCTTCATGGCCGGCAAGTGCCAGAACTTTACCTTCGACGACGACCTGCGCGCATTCGGCTTCAAGGTCGAATGCCGAAGGATGGACAGTATCGATACGGCGTACAAGATCGAGGCGAACCGCGCGGCGGCGTCCGTCGATCCCCTTGAACATCATTGCCGAGACGGAGCCGGGTCCGGTATCCGCACCGTCAATTTCGTCAGAAGCCTTGCCGCGATTGCGGATGTCGCCCGCGATCATGCAGCGCGAGGCGATCTGCGGCATGTCGAGCAACATCATCGGGCGCCCATCGTCGAGCAGCGTAGTGCCTGCATAAAGATGCGTGTCCATGATCGCCGGTGCGATCGGCTTGACCACGACATCCTCGTGATCGTGCACCTGGTCGACGGCGAGCGCGAAAACTTCGTCGCTGGCGAGGCGGACCAGGACGAGCGTCTTTTCGCTCCAATCCACGCCTTCTTCGCAGGGAATACCCAAAACATCGGAGAGTGCAATGCAGGGCACGCGGCGTCCGCGGAATGTGACCAGCTTGCGCTCGCCGACCTGCGACAGGTCGACACTCTCGGCGCGGGCGAAGACAATTTCCTCGATGTAACTGCGCGGAATGGCATAAAGCTGGCCATCGCATTCCACTGTGAGTGCAGCCATGATGCTGAGCGTGAGCGGCAATTGCAGGTGGAAGGCCGAACCTGCGCCGGGAGTGCTCGAAACCGCGATCGAGCCGCCAACCTTCTCGATGTTGGCGCGCACGACATCCATGCCGACGCCGCGTCCCGACACATTGCTGATCGCATCGGCGGTCGAAAGGCCCGGTTCGAAAATCAGATCCTGCTTCTGACTGTCGCTCATTGCGGCAAATTCGGCTTCGCTGCATATGCCCGCTGCCTGAGCCTTGGCGCCGAGCTTTTCGGTATCGATGCCATTGCCGTCATCGGTGATGACCAGGCGGATCTGATTGCCCGATTGCCGCGCGGAGAAGCGTAGCAGACCGATCTCGCGCTTGCCGGCTTCGAGCCGCGTAGCCGGAGTTTCGATACCGTGATCGATGGCATTGCGGATGATATGTGTGAGCGGGTCGCGCACCATCTCGACCATTTCGCGGTCGAGTTCGACATCGCCGCCTTCGAAATCCACCATCACCTGTTTGCCAAGTTCATTGGTGAGGTCGCGGACGAGGCGTGGGAGCGTGCTGTATAAGGTCTCAAGCCGCTGCATGCGCATGCGGGTGATGGATGTCCGTACATCGGCGAGGATGCCGGACAGTCGCTCAAACGGACCGGTGATCGTGGGCTGCTCGCCCGCTTCGCGCAGGCGGCGTGCCAGATCGTTACGCGCCAGGACCATGTCCGATACGCCCTTCATAACCTCGTCGAGAAGATCGACGGGCAGGCGGATGGATCGCTGGACGGCCGGCCGGGCGTGCGATGATTCGCCAATAGCAACCGGTTCGTCGACCGGCTTGTCGTCGCTTGCCGCCAGGGAAATCGCGCCTTCATCGGAACCGGCAAGCGCAGCGACGAGCACATCGTCGCCGCCTTCGGGATAGTCCTCGCCCACTTCTATGGCTTCGGCCATCGCGCCGATACGGTCCATGATTGCGAGCACTGCAGACACCAGTGCGGCGTCGGGTTCGCGGCGTCCGGCGCGGCAATCGGCCAGCGCATCTTCTGCCGCATGACTGAGCTTCTCGAGCCGGGGAAAGTCGAAGAAACCGCAATTACCCTTCACGGTGTGGACGAAGCGGAACACGGTATCGAGCCGCGCGCGGTCGGCAGGATTGGCTTCCCAGGCGACGATCTCGCCAGCGCTGGCCTCCAGCATTTCCCTGGTTTCGGCGACAAATTCCGCCAGCAGGTCTTCCATTGCGCACGTGCCCCCGTTGAACCAGGTGGCTATGCCCGAGGATGGTTAACTAAGAGTAAGCCCAGTTACTTTGGACTACTTTGGACCGCGCGCCAGCACCCGCCAGACCACCAGCGCGGCAAGCGCTCCGCCAGCCAGGTTCGCCACCAGCTCCGCAGTATAGATGGCATCTGCGCCCCAGCTTTTTTGCAGGAGCCAGGCCAATGGCAGCATCACGAGGAACACCCGCGCAGCGCTTTGCGCCAGTGCGAAGCCTGCCCGGTCGACGGCGTTCAACGCGCCGTTCGCAGTGATCAGCAAACCGAACCCCGCATATCCCCAGACCGCGATGGCGATATAGTCCGCAAATTGTTTTTTCACCGCCGGATCGTCGCTGAACAGGCCAGCCAGCTGCGGACCGGTAAGGTAGAGAACAACGGCTATGACCAGCCCGTAAACCACCGAAAAGCCGCCTGCGTAAAGCATGGCGCGGCGCGAGCGGTCGGGGAGCCCGGCACCCCAGTTCTGTCCGACGATGGCGCCGATCGAACCGGACAGCCCGAGCAGCGGCACGACCGCAAAACTCTGCAATCGCCCGGCCGCTCCGAACCCGGCGACTGCGGCCTGTCCCTCTATCGCCACCAGCGCGGTCAGTATGGACAGACCGATGGGATTGATCGCATTGGAGAATGCCGCCGGTCCGGCCACTTTCAGTATCGCGCCCATCGGCGCTTTGAAGTCGCCCTCGCGGATAAGCCCGGGATTGATCGGCAAATCGGTCCGCCGAATGAGCCAGAAGCCCAGCGCAATGGCGACTGCCCATCCTGCGATAGTGGCATAGGCTGCGCCCACGATGCCGAGCCCGTCGAACCCGAACGCCCCGGTGATCAATATCGGGTCGAGCACCCAGTTGACCGCCGCGTAGCAAACAGAGACATAGCTGGTCTTGCGCGCTTCCCCCTGACCGCGCAGCGTGCCGTTAATGCCCATGATGACAAGCAGCAGCGGAAATCCCAGAGCATATGGCTGCATGTACGTGCGGATAAATGGCAGCGTGTCCGCATCGGCATTCATCAGGCCGAACAGCGGGTCGAGTATGGCAAATAGCAGCAGGCCAAGAGCGATACCCAGCGCAGTGGCAAAGACGATCCCGAAATTTGCGCGCCGTGCGGCCTTGTCGCGGCTCCCTTCGCCAAGCGCCCTTGCGACCACCGAATTGATGCCGACCATCACGCCCACACCCAGGCTCGACAGGGCGACGCTGATCGGGAAGATAAAGGATATCGCGGCGAGCTGCGTGGAGCCGAGCTGGCCGATGAAATAGGCGTCCACCAGGCCGATCGACATGATCGCCGCAACGCCGATAATCATTGGCAAGGTCTGCGATACGAGGTGGCCGCGGATGCTTCCGCGCGTCAGTTTGGCCATCTCGCTCATTACGGCAGGCGGCGTAGCGGCGTCGGTGCTGCTTGCAAAGCCGCAATCGAGGTCTGAAAACCGCGCCAGCCTGTAGATGAGGCGCGCGGCAGGTGTTAGGGCTCGCCCCCATGTCGCGCATGACCGTCAATGGCCGCCCGGTCGAATTCCTGATGGAACCCGATACGCCCCTGCTGTGGGCGCTGCGCGATGCGGCAAATCTCACTGGCACGAAATATGGCTGCGGGGTCGGCGATTGCGGGGCCTGCATGGTTCATATCGACGGCGAGGCGCTGCGATCCTGCCTTGTCACCATTGCCGAGGCGGAAGGGCGCGAGGTGATCACGATCGAAGGCCTTTCGCGCGATCGTTCGCACCCGGTGCAGCAGGCGATGGTGGCCGAGCAGGCGATCCAGTGCGGTTTCTGCACGCCGGGCATCGTGATGGCGGCAGCTGCGCTTGCTGGAAGAAAACTCCGCGCCGAGCAAAGCCGATATCGAGGCAGCGATACCCAATCTGTGCCGCTGCGGCGTTTACCCCAGGCTGATCCAGGCGATCGAGCGGGCCGGGCGGGTCGCGCGCCGGCAGGAACGCATCCTCGCTGCCCCGCCTCCGGGTGTGACAGCGGAGGAGGCGGCGCGCGAAGTGCCGGCGCTCAGCCCGCCGGTGCGAGGAGAAAACTGACGCGGCTTGCTAAGGCGACAGTGTCGCCTTTGCTCTATCCGTTAAAGCATTGAAATGACGCTGTTTTGTCTCGATATCGAAGGCGACACTCCGTGAAAAGAAAATCACAGCGCGACCGGGCAGGGTTGGCTGGTTGGCGGACTTACAGAGAGAAAGAGCGGCGGCAGGACTAGCCTGCCGCCGCCCATGTAGGAAATCCCTGTAGATAACTGCTCTGTCAGATTTCGAAGCGCACACCGATCCGGGCGCTGAAGGGCTCACCTGGCTGGATGTTGTTATTTCCATGCGCGGAGGGGAAATAGTCCTCATCGAACAGGTTTTCGATGTTCAGCTGCACGCTGACGCTTTCGTTGATGCGTGTAATAGGCGGCCGCATCGAAACGCCAATAGCTGGGCAGGACGACCGTGTTCGAAAAACTGGCAAATTGCTGCGACTGGTGGATCACGCCGAAGCCGAGGCCGAATTTCTCCGTCAGGTCGACATGGTTCCAGGCCGTCACCTGGTGGCGTGGAAGCTGCTGGAGGCGCGCGCCTTCGCTGCCGAAGGTTGAATCGCTGCGCAGTTCGCCGTCGAGATAGGTGTAACCGAGATTGGCTTTCCAGAATTCGGTGATTTCGCCCGCCGCGCCAAGCTCGAAACCTTCGACGCGGCTTTCGCCGGTCAGCACGGTCAGGCCGGTATTGTCCGGATCGGATGCACGCGTATTGGTCCGGTCGAGGCGGAAGGCGGCTGCCGTCACCAAGACCTTGGGCATCGGAGCCCATTTGAGCCCGATCTCGTAATTGGTGAACTGTTCGGGCTCGAAAGCGGATTGGCCGGGGCTCAGGATCAGGAACTGGTCGCCCGCTTGCGGCAGGAAGCTTTCGGCATAGCTGGCATAGATCGAAAGTTGCGGCATCGGCTTGACGATGACCCCGAAGCGCGGGCTGACATCTTCATCGACCCGGTCGCCATTGATGGCCCCGATCAGGTCGGTGGTTTCCAGATCGAACCGGTCATAACGCAGACCTGCAACGAGCTCGATATGCTCGCCGATTGCGAGCTGTTCCTGCAGATAGAACGAAATCGTCTCCAGCTCGCTGTCGCGCGACCGGCCAACGGGGCCAAGAGTGAAGGCGGGAGGAACGATGGTTTCAGCGAGCGGCGCGGTGTTGCCGCCGGTGAAGACCACATTGCGGCGGCTGTTTTGCGTGTCCTGGCGGATGACTTCCGCGCCCAGAAGCAGTGTCGATGCAAAGCCGTCCCCTTCCGCCTGCCACACGAGATTGGCCTGACCGATCAGGTTTTCGCGGGCCTGTGCATCCTCATAGCCGCCGAATGAGACCACGGTGCCATCGGTGCCGGTTGGAAGGAGGTTCGCGTAGATCTTGTCGTAATTGGCGTATTGAACCGAGGCGTTGAAGTCGAGGCCATATGCGAACTCGTGATCGAGGCGGACGCGGCCGATATGCACTTCGGCATCGGTCCGGTTGAAGTCGGGATCGCCGAAGAAGGTCTGGTCGAAGCCGGTCAGCGGGCGGCCCGCCAGCGCAGGTACGCCGCGGTCGGTCACGCGCGAATCGTCGTCATAGCTGTATGTCGCCGTCAGCTTCGTCTGCGGGCCAAGCAGTGCAGTAATAGTCGGCGAAAATCCGATGAAGCGGCCTTCGTAAAAGTCGCGATCATTGGCAAACTCTTCGTATGTTCCGTTCAGGCGGACGGCGAAATTGTCGCTCACCGTTTGGTTGGTGTCGGCCAGGATGGCGAAACCGCCAAAGCTGTCGACCGACGCATCGCCTGCCACGAAGGAGCCATTGATGCGTGCCTTCTTGCTGACCCGGTTGATGGCACCGCCGCCTGCGCCGCGCCCGAAGATCAGCGCATTGGCGCCCTTCAGAACCTCGACACGCTCAATGTTATAAAGCGCGCGGTAATATTGCGCATCGTCGCGCAGGCCGTCGAGATAGAAGTCCGCCGTGCTTTCCTGCCCGCGGATGAAAACCTCGTCGCGGTGGCCTTCGCCGGTTTCCAGGCTGACCCCGGGAATGAAACGCAGCGCCTCGTTCAGCTGGCGGATCGACTGATCTTCAAGCTGGTCGGCGGTGATGAAGCTGACGCCCTGGGGTACGTCGATGAGCGGCGTCGGCGTCTTGGTCGCGGTCGAACCGTCATCGGTCCCATATCCGTCGCGCTGTCCGGTCACGACGATGTCGCTGGGAAGATAATCGCGCTCCGGCTGGGCTTCGGCCTCCGCTGCGAAAGAGGGCGCGGTGATTGCAGCGGCGCTGGCGAGCAGCGCGAAACGAGTGGCGGTGTCCCACATGGGTGCAGACTTTCTGTTCTTGCGAATGATTCTCAATGAGGTCGCTTGCTATTGCGACCTATTCTCATTTGCAACAACCAATTGCGGTTTGGCCGATGAAAAAATCGCAAGAGCAGCTTTCACTGATCGCAACACTCGCTTAACTGGCCGCCACAAACGGAAGGAAGAGCACATGAAAGCGACGATCTGGCACAATCCCAAATGCGGCACTTCGCGCAAGACGCTCGCGATTCTGGAAGAGCGCGGCGGTGTCGATGTGGAGGTGGTGCAATATCTGACCAATCCGCCCAGCGCTGAAAAGCTCGAACAGCTCTACCGCGATGCCGGGATCACGCCGCAGCAGGGGTTGCGGATACGCGGGACCGATGCGGCCGAGCGCGGACTGCCGGATGCCAATGACCGGACGGTGCTTGCTGCAATGGCAGCCGAACCGATCCTGATCGAGCGTCCGCTGGTCGAAACGGAGAAAGGCGTGCGCCTGTGCCGGCCGCAGGAAACGGTCGAGGAAATTCTCTAAGCGACCACCTGTCCTAACAGGGCTAGCGGCGGTCGCGCGTCAGCTTGCTATCCGGCTGAAGCGTGCGCATCCCGATCACGAACACGGCAAAGCACAGCAATGCGATGAGGCCGAAGCCAAGCCAGTCGGAATGATTGTAGAGCCATACGCCCAGCGCGGGCGCGTAGATGTAGCTCGCCCCCGCTACCGAGGCGGTCACACCCGACGCCTGTCCTTGCTCTGCGCGCGTCACCGCGAGCGACGTTCCGGCGGTCATGCCTGGACGGAACAGCCCGAAGCCGAGCGATGCGATCGAGAAGGCCAGCGCGATCGTGTGCAATTCCTGCGCCCCGCCGAGCATGACGACGCCAGCACCGGCAATCGCAATCCCCGATAGTGTCGCGGCGCGCGGGCCGAGGTTGAAGCGGGGGATCACGCCCCACTGCGCGAGCAATGTCGCGATTGCGCCGCACATCAGCACTATGCCGACCGGCCCCGTACCCTCGGCGGGCGTATCGCGCAGGCCCAGGCGGTCGAGCACCAGGAAGCCGGAAATGCCGAGCACCATGGCCTGTGCGTGGCCGCCCAGCAGGCCCGCCGTTACCCACGGGCGCAGGCGCGGCTCCATCCAGCGCAGCTTGTGCGGTTCGACATATTCCTCGTCCTCGTCCTCGTCTTCCTCCTCTCGCGTAACTGCGCCGCTCCCGCCTGCCGATCCGCTGGAATAGGGGGCGTCATAGGCGCTGCCGCGCGCCTCGAACTGCGGCTCGTCATTGGGCAGTCGGATGCGCAGCGCTACAAGCGCGATCACGCCGATCAGCGCAAAGCAGATGAACGGGCCGGTGAGACCGACCAGAGGCAGCACCATCAAAGGGGCAAGCGCGGGTCCGATGACCGTGCCCAGCCCGAAGCTCGACGCAATCAGCGACAGTGCCTGCGTCCGCTCCGCACGCGGGGTGCGGCTGGCGACATAGGCCTGCACCGCGGGCGGTGCCGCGCTGCCGAACCCGCCATAGAGGCTCCGCGCAGCAGCGAATGCGACAAGCGCCCACATCGCCGGGAGGACGCCGCCAAGCCCCAGCCAGAGCGCTATTCCGCAAAGGGTCATGGAGACGATGAACCCTATCAGCCCCAGAGCCATCATCGCCTTGCGCCCGCGCCGGTCCGACCGGCCTGCCCAAAACGGCGCGCAGACGACCCACAAGAGCGCCGACCAGCTGTAAGCCAGACTGATCCACACGTCGTTTACGCCCAGCGCCGTGCCGATGGAGGGCATGACCGACTGCATCGCAGTATTGCCCGCAGCGGTGACCAGCATGACCGTGAACAGCAGCGCCATGCGCTCCCGCGAAATGCTGCGCGGCCGCGATGCGGGGGGCGGCACGGTCGTATCGGAAGGGTCGTGGTCGGCCATCGCGCACTCCGCTACGCGCGGCGCGGATGGGTTGCAATGAGAAGGGGAAACTGCGACGTGAACTCCATTGTGCGGCGGGCGGTCATGCCTGTGCAACCAAGGGTCGATCAGTGAACAATAATAGCGGTGTCCGAAGCCTCAGGCGCAGCGATGCCAAGCAGCGCGCCGCCCGTCTGTTCGGGCAATGGGGCGTGTTTTTTCGCGGATTTCTCGAACATCCCAAGATGGTCGGATCGATCATCCCGTCGTCGCGCTACACGATCGAGGCGATGCTTCGTCCGGTGGATTGGCAGAAGTGCGACCTGTTCGTCGAATACGGCCCAGGCGTCGGCACATTCTGCCGGCCGGTGCTGGACCGGATGAAGCCGAGCGGCTCGCTCATCGTGATCGACACCAACCCGCTCTATATCGATTATCTGAAGCGCACGATTGCCGACAGCCGGTTCCATGCGGTGCTGGGTTCGGCGGCGGATGTCGAAGAAATCGTCCGCGCGCATGGCCACAACCATGCCGATTACGTGCTGTCGGGTCTGCCGTTCTCGACCCTGCCCGAAGGGGTCGGGCCGGAAATCGCCGCGGCCACACACCGCGTGTTGCGAGCGGGAGGGGCATTCCTCGTCTACCAGTTCTCCGCCAAGGCGCGCGACTATATGGCACGGCATTTCAAGCGGATCGACAGCGGCTTCGAATGGCGCAATGTCCTTCCCTGCCAGCTATTCTGGGGCTGGAAGGGCGAGTAGCTACTCCGCGCCGTTGTGCGTGCTGGGTACGGAAACGGCGGCGCTGCCCTGCGTCAGTTGACCGTGAACCGATACCAGCACGGCATAAGCCGCCAGTGCGAACAAGGCGTTCAGCAGGCCGGAGAACACGGCGGTTCCGATAAGCGCACCGCTTTCGCCGAGCAGCGCGAATACCAGCCCGAACACGAGCGAAAGCACCATCGACAGGACGACGAAGGCCACCATCAGCAGGAAATAGAAGAAGAACAGGCGAAGGCTGTTACCCTTCGTGAGCCTCCAGGACCGCCGCAGCGCAGCGACAGGGTTCTTCTCCTTCTCAACGGCGATGACCGGCGAGGAAAGCGAGAATTTGACGAGCAGATAAAGCGCGACCGGGACGAATAGCAGGCCAAGCAATATGCCAATGGCAGTGCCTGCCAATGCGCCGATGGCCACGACGACGGAAAGGATCAGACCGATTATGATCCCGATCAAAATGTTGGCGATCAGGAATGTCAGAACCAGCCCGAGCGCGCTTTGGATGGCGGATCCGACGGTTGGCCTGCTGCTGTCGCCGAGCACCGACAGGATGGCGATCACGCCCACGAATTGTATCAGGCTCACGATCAGGACGACCCACCAATATTCGGCGTAGGCTGCCTGCACCGCTGCGATCATGGCCTCGGGATCGGTTTCCCCCGCGTTCGAGCCGAAGGGATCGAGCTCGGGAATGAACAGAGCCACCGCCAGATTGGGCACGAAAATGAACGCGCCGACCAGAACAAGCAGCACTTCGCGGTTTGCTGCGATCAGCTTGATGGCTCCGTCCCATGCGGCGCTAAGGTCGAGTTTCATGCGTAAGCCTCCGGTGAAAGTCGTTTGCCCTTGATAAGCGAGCCTGCCGCCGCCACGCAATCTTGCATGACTGCGCCGTCACCCGAAAACGTCGATATTCGCCGCGAGACTGGCCAGGTGCCCTATCGCGAGGCGCTGGCGGCGATGGATGTCCGCAACCGCGCCATCGCGGCGGGCAAGGCGCGCGAGCAGGTCTGGCTGCTGGAACATCCGCCTGTCTATACCGCCGGCACAAGCGCCGACGGGGCCGAATTGCTCGATCCGCGCTTCGAAGTCGTCGAAGCCGGGCGCGGCGGGCGTTATACCTATCACGGGCCGGGCCAGCGCGTCGGCTATGTCATGCTCGACCTCAAGGCGCGCGGGCGCGATGTGCGCCGTTTCGTTCATTCGCTCGAAGGCTGGGTCATTGCCGCACTCGCCGACATCGGCGTCGAGGCATGGCGCGCCGAAGGGCGGATCGGCATCTGGACGCGCGAGCCGAACGGCGGCGAGGCCAAGATCGGTGCGATCGGCGTGCGCGTGCGGCGGTGGGTGACCATGCACGGGTTCTCGGTCAATCTTGCGCCGGACCTCGCGCACTTTTCCGGTATTGTGCCTTGCGGGATCGAGGAATTCGGAGTCACAAGCCTGCAAGCTCTCGGCATCGATCTCGCCGCAGATGCTTTCGATGAAATATTGCTGGCGCGGCTGGGCGATTTTCTCGCCGCGCTTGGCGGAAAGGACGGCACGCTGCCATGACCAAAAGACCGATTGCCCTCCTGTTGCCCATCGCGCTGCTGGCCAGTTGCGGCGAGGAAGCCCCCGTGGAGACGCCCCCAGACGAGGGGCGCGAAGCAATGGGCGAGGTGCTGGGCGGCACGATCAGCGACGACATGCTGCCGCTCGACACAGTGCGATCGCAATCGCCGCCGCTGCGCGAAGCATCGGAAGACTCCACAACGGGCGCGGCGCCTGGGGACGTGGCTGCGCCGGAAGACGATGAAACGCCTGGTGCGACCACCTCCGAGCCCGAGCCGCCAGCGCCGCCTGAGGAACGCTAGCTCGCGGCCACCAGCTGCTGCGCGCGAACAAGCTGCGCCTGACCGATGCGGCGTCCGCCGATTGCGAGCGAATGCTGGCCCGGATTGCTGGCGAAACTTGCGACGATGTCCTCAGCCTCCGCCAGTTCCGACGGGGTCGGCTCGAACGCCGCGTTGATCGGCCTTACTTGCGAGGGATGAACCGCGAGCATGCCGGTAAACCCGTCGGCCCGCGCAGCCTGTGCGGTCCGCGTTGCCGCATCGGTCTCCCGTGCTTCGCGGCACGGCGATTCCAGCGCCTCCAGGCCCTGCGCATGGGCGGCGATCAAGACCTGCGCGCGGACATGGGCCATCACATCGCTCCACGCGCCAGAGGCATTGCGTGTCCGCCGCGCGCCCAGAGATCGTGCGAGTGCCGCCGCATCCCAGGTCAGCCCGGATACGCGCTGGTGCAGATCGGCGCCGAAGCGCGCGATCGCGGCGACTGCGCGGGCGCTGCTGCCAAGTTGCGGCACGATTGCAGTTTGCCCCTGCGGAACGCCGTGGCGCTCCTCGAACTCGTACAGTACCGCTGCGAGCTGCTTCACTTCTTCGGGATCGTCGACATCGGCTAGCAAGATGCCTTCCGGCTGGCCTGCTACAACCGCTTCCAGATCCTCGCGCCAGTGCGGCGATTTCGGCCCGGCGATGCGCACCCAGCGGGCGAAATGGCGCTGCGCAAGCACTTGCTGACGCTGCGCATCGATCCATGTCCGCGCAGCCGAACGTGCTGCCGCCTGCGCTGGACCGCCGAGCGCCCGACCGAGATCGACCACCACTACATCGGCACCGGCACTCGCCACGGCGGCGAGCGCATTTTCCTTATCGGCAGGAGCAACCAGCCACGAGCGCATCATCATTCTCCCGATTCGCGCCCGTGACTGTGACGCCGTTAGGTTACTTTCGGGTAATCGACGTAGCCTTCGGGGCCGGGCAGATACCAGCTCGCCGGGACATTGACGTTGGGCGCGATGTCGGCACCGGTGTGAATGCGCTGCGGTAAATCGGGGTTGGAGATGAAATCGCGGCCCCAGCTGACGGCATCGCAAAGCCCGCTATCGATGTCCTTCACGGCTTGGTCCGCGCTGTAATCCGAATTGAGCACCAGCGGCCCGGAATAGATATCGCGGATCATCGGGCTCTGTTTGGGAACGTCTGTGGCACCGAAACTGCCATCGGGGCCCGGTTCGCGCAGTTCGAGGAAGGCGAGGCCGAGATCCTCGACCACCCGCGCAGCGGCGCCGAATGTGGCCGCGGGATCGCTGTCGTCGCAGCCTTGCGTTTCGCCATTGGGCGACAGGCGCACTCCGACCCGGTCGGCGCCCCAGACGGAGATCAGCGCTTCGAGCACTTCGCGCAGGAAGCGGGTGCGGTTTTCCGGGCTGCCGCCATATTCGTCCTCGCGCAGATTGGTTGTATCGCGCAGGAACTGGTCGACCAGGTAGCCGTTCGCGCCGTGCAGTTGCACACCGTCGAACCCGGCTTTCTTGGCGTTCTCGCCGGCCTTGCGGTAATCCTCGACCACGCGGGCGATTTCGTCTTTTTCGAGCGCACGCGCCTGTTCGTAATCCTTGCGGCCTTCGAACGTATGAGCATGGCCCGGTGCTTTCGTAGCGCTGGCCGAAACCGGCGCTGCTCCGCCGAGGAAGTCCGGGTGCACCAGGCGGCCCATATGCCAGAGTTGCAGGACAATCTGGCCGCCTTCCTCGTGCACGGCTTTGGTCACCGGCTTCCAGCCTTCGACCTGCTCGTCGCTCCAGACGCCGGGCGCTGCGGGCCAGCCCAGGCCCTCTACGCTGATGCCGGTTGCCTCGCTGATGATAAGGCCGGCACTGGCGCGCTGGGCATAATATGTCGCCATCATTTCATTGGGCACCGAGCCGGGTTGGGTGGAACGGCCGCGCGTGAGCGGCGCCATCATGATGCGGTTCTTCGCCTCTATGGCGCCCAGTCTCAGCGGCTCGAAAAGCGTATCGTGCATATGCGGCAAGTCCCTTTTTGCTGGCGCGGTGCGCCCATGAAAGTAGGAGAGGGAGCTAGGTGGCGGACATGGCAAGCACAAGCGGGCAGACGGACAAGGAAAGCTTTGCGCCCGGCGCATGGCACTTTGCCGCGCTGCTCGCCGGCAATTTCATGCTCGCGCTCGGGCCATGGCTGGTGCGGCTGACCGATACCGGACCCGTGAGCGCAGGCTTCTGGCGGATATTCCTCGCTCTGCCGCTGATCGCTTTGCTGGCCATGCGGGAGCGGCAGAAGCGGGAGCCACCGAGCCGCAGGGTGATACTGCTGTGCCTGGTGGCTGGCGCGTTCTTCGGCATGGACATTGCGAGCTGGCATGTCGGGATCGAGCTGACCCGGCTGGGCAATGCGACGCTGTTCGGAAATTCGGGCAGCATCATCCTGATGGCATGGGGGCTGGCGGTTTTGGGACGCGCGCCGAGCGGGCGCGAATGGCTTGCCGTCGCTGCGGCGCTGGGCGGGGCGGCCATCCTGATCGGCCGCAGCCTGCAAATCTCCGCCGAGACCGCGATTGGCGACCTGTTCTGCCTGTTCGCCGGGCTATGTTACGCGTTTTATTTGCTGCCAGCCCAGCGTGCACGCGCTCGGATCGGCCAGTGGAACGTGTTGTTTTTTGCGGGTCTTGCTGCATCGCCAGTCCTTCTGGGGCTCGCTTTGCTTGCGGGAGAATCCATCTGGCCGGGGGATTGGACACCCGTGGTCTTGCTGGCGCTATCCAGCCAAGTGATCGGGCAGGGGCTGCTGGTATACTCGCTCGGCCATTTTTCCGCGCTTATCATCGGTCTGGCCTTGCTCACCCAGCCTGCGGTCGCTGCCGCAATTGGCTGGATGGTCTTCGGCGAGATTCTGAACCCGCTTGATTTTCTGGGCATGGCGCTCGTCGGCGGAGCGCTGGTCCTGGCCAAAACGGCAGAGAAGCGCCCCTCGGCCTAGCGCTCGATCCTGGCCAGAAAGCTCTGGTAACGCGCCTCGACCATATGCAGCTCGGGTCCGACAAGGTGTTCGCGCACCTGTTCGATCAACCGCGTTCCTTCCGATTGAAGAGCCATGCGGCGTGTCTCGTCATCGATCGTGCTCGAGGCGTCTACCAGCGCGTCGAAAGCCACCAGGGATGCAATGCGATTGGTCGCAACGCCGCCGCGAACGGAGCCGAAGCCGCGCGCTACGAAATGTTCGAAATCATCCTCGAGCAAGATCAGGTGCGGGTCGTCGCCATTGGAGGCGTAGCTGCGTTTCAGACTGCGCCGCCCCAGCTCTGCCGTGGCTGCGCCCAGCCAGTGCATCGCCGTGATGGCAGTAAAGGGATCGTTGATACCTGGCGACAGAGCCCGCAAAGCAATCTCGACCAACTCGTCGATCAGGAACTGCATGTCCTGCGTGGGCGTGCGCATGTCGCCCAGAGTGAAGCATGCGCGAACATCCTCGTCAGGAAGCTCATGTTCACCATCGAGGTCCGCCCAATAACCCAGCGTGACATCCGGATGCAGGAAATCGCCGGAGCGCACGTTGAGTTTCAGCTTGGCATTTTCCTTACTGGCCAGGGATTCCAGCCCGGCGAAATCGATGATCTGGATGTATCCCGTGCGCTGTGCTGTGACCGCGGTGCCCTGCGGCGCGTTCACTGCGTTGTCGCCGCCGTTCTTGTCGGGGAAGCGATCCTTGATCTCGTTCAGCAATCTGCTGCCGATCCCCTTCAAAACCGTATTGATCCGGATGGAGGCGGGAATATGGTTGAGGAAATAGACCAGCACCGCGACCGACAGCATCATCAGGCCGAACGCCACCAGCAGCGATAATTGCGGAACGAAGCCAGGGAGAAAGGTCGCAACGGCTTCCTGGGTAATGGCCGGCGCTTCATTCTCGGCGCGCACTGTCCGCAGCACGGTAATCGCATAAACGAACGTGCCGATGAACGTCGCAAGGCTGAACTGGTTGCCGCGATCTTCCATGAAATTCGTCAGCAGGCGGGGGCCGTAGCTGCCGCTGGCATAGGCGACGGCGGCAATCGTGATCGAAAAGACGGTCGAGGCGACCCCGATCATCGCCCCTGCAATAACCGTGAGCATGTTGCTCGCTCCGTCCGGGCGTGCCGGTTGGAGCCATTGAACATCGTTGAGAAAGCTTGCCCACCCGCTCCGGTCGAGCCACAGGGTGACGCTGGCCAGTGCCAGCGCCAGAATGGAGAACAGCGCGGGCAGGAACCAGTAGCTGGCGTTGACGTCCTGCCACGCCTTTATAAAGCGGCCAATCATACTGCGTCCTTTCGCGGTGCGGGACCTGCCGAAGATGGCAGATTGTCGAACGCACTATCGATATAGGCCTTGTCCGGCGCATATTTGGTCAATGGGCCTGCTTCGTCGCGCAATTGCTGCGCCTGCTCGCGCAGGTATTCGATCAATCCATCGGGACAGTCTCGTTCGCAAAGCAGCTTCATGAGACGTGCGTAATTGTCGATCATGCGGATGGTGACCGCGGGATAGGCCACTGCGGATTGACGGAATGCAGCAAGCGGCGGCCCGAAGAGCCCGCGAAAATCCTGCCCCGGCAATTCAAAGCGCGGTTGCTGCGCATAGGCGGCAACGCTGCCTTCATCGACCCAAGTTCCCGCGTGGCCCGAAATGGCTTCGGCCAAACGGTCCGCGCAGGCAATCGCGGTGTAGAAATCGTTGATACCGGGAGACAGCGCCCGCGCCGCGACTTCGACCAGCAAGCGCACCTGATAGACGGTAGACTGCAGGCTTGAGCGGAAGTCTCCTATGGGGATGCTGCGAAGGAAAATCTCGTCCGATGCAGGAGAGTTTTCGAACTGCATCAACGGCTCGCCCTTCAGCACGTGTTGCCCCGGCGCGCCGCAGAACCTTACTGCGCCCTCACTGTCCGACAGGTAATCGGCAATTCGGTCGAGATCGCTCCCTTCGACATAGCCTTCACGCGGCGCCCTGATCGTATGGGCCCATGACCCCGCGAAGGGCTTGACGGGCACCACCGGCACTGCGACCTTGCTGGCATCCCTGCCCAGATGTCCAATGGACCGGTCGACGAACATGGTCCGGCCAAGATCATGCACCGCAACACCCAGCATTGAAATATTGACCAGCTGCAGCAAAAGCATCGCAAGAATTGCAAAGTGCGGCAGGCCCGAAAGCGGGGCTTCGTCATCGATCCGGGCGAGCACGATAAAGGAAAACACCAGGCAGAATGTCAGGCCGGCCATGGATAGCCGCACCAGCCCCTTATCCAGCCACCGGTCGACAAGCCGCACACCGAGATGTCCGGTTGCAAGCGTCAAAACGATCAGCGTCACCGACCAATAAAGCGTGAGAAACGCGGCATCCGCACCGACGATAGCAATCGTCATGTCGTTCGCCGCGCTCGCTGATGCGGGCAGCACGATGCCGCGGCCGAACAGCCACTCGGACGCAAATGCTGCGTCGGCCCAAAGCACGAGCAGCGCCACTACAGGCGCAGCGATAACGGCCATCAGCGGCAGCGACCAATAATTCGCCACCAGCCTGTGCCAGCGCCAATGGGTGATGCCCGCAATCGGGCCTTTGCGTATCAAGCTATCGTAATCCCTGTCGTCTCGAACGTGGATTAACGCACCTTTCGCAAAAGGGTTGCGTCAGATCTTGCCGAGGTCGCCCTGGCCGATCGTGCCGCTGGCCATTTCGAGCATCCGGTCGAGGCTGCGCTTGGCTTGCAGGCGCAGGCCTTCCTCGATCTCGATGCGCGGTTCGAGGTCGCGCAGGCAGGTATAGAGCTTCTCCAGCGTGTTCAGCGCCATATACGGGCAGATATTGCACGAACAATTTCCATCCGCGCCCGGTGCGCCGATGAAGTTCTTGTTCGGCAATGCCTTTTCCATCTGGTGAATTATGTGCGGCTCGGTCGCCACGATCAGCGTGTCGCCGGTGAAGGTCTCGGCAAATTGCAGGATGCCGCTCGTCGATCCGACATAGTCTGCGTGGTCGATAATGCTCGGCGGGCATTCCGGGTGTGCGGCGATGGGGGCATCGGGGAGCTGTTGCTTAAGCTTGAGCAATTCGGTCTCGCTGAACGCCTCGTGCACGATGCATACGCCCGGCCAGAGCAGCATTTCGCGGTCGAATTTGCGGCTGAGGTAGCCGCCCAGATGCCGGTCTGGACCGAAGATGATCTTCTGGTCCTTGGGGATTTGCTGAAGAATCGTCTCCGCGCTGGAGCTGGTGACGATTACGTCGGAAAGCGCCTTCACCTCGGTCGAGCAATTGATGTAGGTAAGCGCGATGTGGTCGGGGTGCTTCTCGCGGAAGGCCTTGAATTTTTCGGGCGGGCAGCTGTCTTCCAGGCTGCACCCGGCATCCATATCCGGCAGCACCACGATTTTTTCGGGCGACAGGATCTTGGCGGTATCGGCCATGAACTTCACGCCGCAAAAGGCGATGACATCGGCGTCGGTTTCAGCCGCCATCTGGCTCAGCTGCAGGCTGTCACCGACGAAATCGGCAAGATCCTGAATTTGCGGGCGCTGATAGTAATGCGCCAGAATTATCGCATTGCGCTCCTTGCGCAGCCGGTCGATCTCGCCGAGCAGGTCGTCGCCTGTGGGAAGGGTGGTCTGGGCAGTCATATATCGGTCCCGTCTGAGTGCGTTTCGCGCGCTTATAGTGAGAACGGGCGGGCTGGCGAGGGGGTTCCGAGGCTGGAGCGGCGCTTCATTCTTCGAACACCACCTCTACCACCGCGTCGGTGTGGCCTGCCACCTGTAGCGGTACGGCGAGGTTCTGCCGTACTGCCTCTTTCGCGGCCTGGCGGGCAAGGGCGAGAATCTCCGGGTTCTTCGCGAAGGCCGACGCCCGGCGCTCTGCCTGGGCGGAATTGTTGCGCGCCAGATCGGCCGATGCGTCGCGCGTTACCCATGCGCCTTCGGTGAAGACGCGCGCCGACGCTTCGTCGATATTGGGGCGGCTGGTCTGCAATTGCGGGAGGGTGACCGTCAGCTTCGCCGTCTCCGCATCCCAGGAGAAATCGCCGCGATCCATTCCCGACAGATCGAGCCGGTATTCGACGGTTGCCGGGACGATCGTGGCCTGCCGCGAGCGCAACACCGGCACGCCCATCACGCCGCGCGTGTCCTCGCTTTCGGCGACGACTTCGAACCGGCTGGAGAACACCGTGAGCGAATTCTGCTTTTCGAAAGCGAGCATGGCGCTGCCGACCGGATCGCCTTCCTCCTGATAGAAGAACGCCCGCCACGCGAGCCACGCCATTGCAACCGCAAGAACCACCACCAGCAGCCACGGCGCACGCTCGCGCAGCAGCGGCGGGGCTGGCCGGCTCAGCTTGGGTTGGAGGATGGAGTCTCTTTGGAGATTTTGCTTGTCGACCATGTATCTGCGTCCCGTATGACCAGCCCCCGCTTGTTCAAGTCGATCAAGTGTGCCGTAACCGACAATTCTGCAGCCTTAACAAGGCGCGGGTCGAGGCCCTTATACATCTTCGGCACCAATTCGCTTGCATGATGCGGACCATCGCCGAGATGGCGCAGGATCTGGTTCTCGCGCTGGCGGCGATGCCCGATCATCCCGCGCACAAGTTGACGCGGTTTTTCGACCGCCGGTCCGTGCGCCGGGTAATAGATCCGGTCATCGCGCGCTTGCAGTTTTTCCAGGCTGTTCATGTAGTCGCCCATATCGCCATCGGGCGGAACGATGACGCTGGTGGACCAGCCCATCACATGGTCGCCGGTAAACAGCGCGCCGCTTTCGTCCAGATGGAAGCACAGGTGGTTGGAGACATGCCCCGGCGTTGCGACTGCCCTGAGCGTCCATCCAGGCCCGGTCATTGCCTCGCCATCGGCCAGCACGCGGTCGGGCTCGTATGTCGGGTCGAACCCTTCATCCGCGCGCGGTCCATCGACAGCGAAGGCCAGCGGTGCGCAGCCCACGATGGGCGCGCCCGTGCGCTTCGCCAGCGGAACGGCGCCAGGCGAATGGTCTTTGTGCGTATGCGTGCACATGATCGCGCAGACATGTTCCTCGCCAATCGCTGCATCGAGCGCCAGCAAGTGCGCTTCGTCGTTCGGGCCGGGGTCGATCACCGCGCATCCGCCGCCCATGCCGACAATGTAAGTCTGGGTCCCGGTATACGTATAGGGCGAGGGGTTGGGTGCCAGGACGCGGCGAACCAGCGGCTCGATTTCCTCGGCCAGTCCGGTCGGCCACGGTTTGGGCGGTGCAGTGGGCATATCCGGACTCTAGACGCCGCTGGCATCAAGCGGCAAGATAATCGGCATGGCAGAAAAAACACTTGTCCTCGATGCGGGCACGACGTCGACCCGCGCCATGCTGTTTGCCGCGGACGGCACGATGGAGCGCGTGGCGCAGGCAGAGCTCACGCAGCACTATCCCCGCCCCGGCTGGGTCGAACACGATGCGGCGGAGATATGGTCGGAAACACTGCGCTGCGCGCGTGAAATTGCGGGGGGCGGCGCGGACGATATTGCCGCGATCGGCATCACAAATCAGCGCGAAACGGTGGTGGCGTGGGACCGCGGAACGGGCGAGCCGCTGGCGCGCGCGATCGTCTGGCAGGACCGGCGAACCGCGGATTTCTGCGCCGCTTTGAAGGAAGCGGGCCATGAGGAGCATGTACAGCAGCGCACCGGCCTGCTGCTCGACCCCTATTTTTCCGGCACCAAGATGCGCTGGCTGCTGGACAATGAGGGTCAGGTCAAAGCTGCGGCACAGGCCGGCAGGCTGGCCTTCGGAACGGTCGAAAGCTGGCTTGTGTTCAAACTGTCGGGCGGCGCGCATGTCAGCGACGCCAGCAATGCCAGCCGCACTCTGTTGATGGCGCTCGATGGCGCGGGCTTCGATCAGGGGCTGTGCGATCTGTTCGGCGTACCGCATTCCGCCCTTCCCGAGGTGATCGATACGCACGGGGCTTTGGCGCAGGCTGATGCGAAGTGGCTTGGACGCGAAGTGCCGATCTGCGGGCTGGTGGGCGATCAGCAATCCGCGACCATCGGGCAAGGCTGCCTGTCCTTCGGCGAGACCAAAGCGACTTACGGCACTGGCGCATTCGTGCTTACCAATAAGGGCGGCGAAATACCGCGTTCCCAGCACAGGCTGCTCGGCACCGTGCTGAGCCAGCAGGACGGTAAGCGGACTTATGCGCTCGAGGGGTCGGTCTTTGTTGCGGGTAGCCTGGTGCAGTGGCTGCGCGACAGTCTCGGCATCATTTCCAGTGCATCGGAAACAGAAGCGCTTGCCCGGTCCATCCCGGATAGCGGCGGGGTGACGATCGTGCCGGCCCTGTCGGGCCTAGGTGCCCCGCATTGGCGTCCCGATGCGCGCGGTGTGATCAGCGGCTTGAGCTTCGCCAGCGGCCCGGCCCAGATCGCGCGGGCTGCGCTGGAAGCGATGGCGCACCAGACCAAAGACCTTGCCGATGCTTTCGCGGCGGATGGCGGAGAGTGGGCGTCGCTCAAGATCGACGGCGGGATGAGCGCCAACGACTGGATGGCGCAGGACCTCGCCGACATGCTCGATGTAGAAGTCGAGCGCCCGGATTTCGTCGAAACGACAGCGCTTGGCGCAGCGCTTTGCGCGGCGGTGGGGGCGGGGCTTTATGGTTCGCTGGAAGAGGCGGCGCAGATCATGCGGGGGTCGACGCGTTCGTTCACGCCGAACCTGGACCATGACGTCCGGCAGGATCGCCTCGCGCGCTGGCAGAGGCTCATAAGGCTGCCTAGTTACGTGCGAAACGCGGCGGCAATTCTGCCCTTGAAGCTGGAGCACAGGGCTCGCCTCTTCGGCTTTTTCGGCCAACTCCGTTTCGATCCGTGCGACGCGGGCATGCAGCCGCTCGGTATCGCGAATCAGCGCGCGCGTTTCGGGAAGCAGCTTTTCCATGTTCGCCGGGTCCGCAATCCGGTCGCTGGGAAGCTGGCCGCAGCGCGACAGCTGGCCTTGCGTCAATTCGCCATCGAGGAACGATCGCTGATTGAGCAGCCAGGCGAGCAAATGCATTACGCGGGTCGTCGTTTTCAGACCTTCGACCGAAAGCGCCAGCGAGATATTGTTCGGGTCCACCGTGCCGCGTTCGCGCAGGTCGAAGACGGCGCGAGCCTCGTCCGCGAGGATCAGCGCTTCTTCGTAAAGCTCTTCGATAACTTGGCGTTTGATTGTGTGCGATTCCATAAGCTTGTCGCTAGGTGACACCTTTGCCGGGTTCCAGCAAACGCTTTAACCTTGTCCCAAAAACGAACTCCCGTTGGCTCATCGCAGCGGTCAGGCAATAATGTCGGGCAGCAGCGCGTCCTCGAGGATGAATATCTGATCGCGGATCTTCAATTTGCGCTTCTTCAGCCGCGCTATCTGCAGCTGGTCGACGAAGCCTCTTTCCCGGCCCTCTACGATCAGCGCGGCAATGGCCGTGTCGAGATCGCGGTGCTCGCTTTTCAGACCTGCCAGCCTCTTGCGAAGCTCCTGTTCGTTCACTTGCGTTTTCCTGCCAATCAGCCCCGCGTTTCATCGCACGCGAAGTTCGTCCCACGCGCTAATGCATAAGCAGGGGGTTCGCAAAAGGTAATGCATGTGGTTTGATGTGTGTCTGGCGGTTCGTCCGCAATGGCGAGTCGCATACCATCAGGGGTCGCACCCTTTGGCAGGAGATAGCCCAAATGCACTCATCCCATGTCGACGCGCTCCAGACCAAGCATGCCGGGCTCGAGGCCCGCTTGCGTCAAGAACAATCCAGGCCAGCGCCCGACGTTGCGGTGATCCAGCAAATCAAGAAAAAGAAACTGCGACTGAAGGAAGAACTCGCCGAAATTTAGGCGATAACCTTCCGCAAACCTGCATAGGTGCTATAGGCGCTGTCAATGACAGCAGCCGCCAGCGCCCGCCAGATACTTACCCGCCTTCACGAGGTGATGGCATCGCGTACCGCACGCGCAGCACAAGCTCGATTCGGTCGTCGATATCATCGGCGAAAGCCTCGATAGCGAGGTTTGCTCGATATACCTGCTGCGCGATGGGGCGCTGGAACTCTATGCGACGCGCGGCCTCAACGCCGAAGCGGTGCACGTCACCCGGCTCGGCATGGGCGAGGGGCTGACCGGCACAATCGCGGTAAATATCGAGATGCTGAACCTGGCCGAGGCCAAGGCGCATCCCGATTTCCAGTACCGCCCGGAAACCGGCGAGGAGAAGTTCCACTCCTTCGCCGGTGTGCCGATCGTCTACCGCGAGCGCGCGGTGGGCGTGCTGTGCGTCCAGCATGTCGAGCCGCGGCGATATGAAGAAGTAGAAATCGAGGCATTGCAGACGACGGCAATGGTGCTGTCCGAGCTGATTGCGCATAACGAACTGGTCGACGACGAGCACGCAGCAGGGCTTGGCGATGCGCAGACCGGGCCGGAGGTGCTCGAAGGGCTGTCCCTGGTTAAGGGGCTGGCGGTCGGGCAGGCGGTATTTCACCAGCCGCGGGTCGCGATCGATCAGGTCATGGCGGAGGATACCGAGGCCGAACGCCAGCGCGTCTATCGCGCTTTCGACCGCATGCGCGAACAGATCGACGCGATGGGCCGCGAACCGGAATTCGGGAAGGGCGGCGAACATGACGAGGTGCTCGATACCTACCGGATGTTCGCCTATGACGAAGGCTGGGCGCGGCGCATCAACGAAGCGATCGACAGCGGACTGACCGCCGAGGCCGCGATCGAGCGCGTGCAGCAGCGCACGCGGATGCGGATGCGTGAAATCGACGATCCGCTGCTGGCGGACCGGATGCACGATCTGGAAGACCTTTCGAATCGGCTGCTGCGGATCGTGTCCGGGCAGCTGGGCACAGCGGCATCGCAGGGCCTGCGCCGCGATACGATCCTGATCGCCCGCAATCTCGGCCCGGCCGAACTGCTCGAATACGACCGCCGCCGGTTGAAGGGCGTGGTGCTGGAGGAGGGCTCTCTTACCGCGCATGTCGTCATCGTGGCGCGGGCGATGGGCATCCCGGTGCTGGGCCGCGTTTCGGGCATTCGCCGCATGGTCAATGAAGCCGACGAGGTGCTGCTCGACGCGGACAAGCAGACCGTCACGCTGCGCCCTAACCCGTCCATGCTCGATGCCTTCGACGCGCGTTTCGAAAAGAGCCGAGAGCGTCAGGCCGCTTACGCCGAAATGCGCGATGTCGAGCCGTTCACACGCTGCGGCACGCGGATCCAGGTGATGATGAATGCCGGGCTGCGCGACGATGTCAGTGCGTTGCCGCTGACCGGCGCGGACGGGATCGGGCTGTTTCGCACCGAATTTCAGTTTCTTGTCTCCTCCACCCTGCCCCAGCGAGAGCGCCAGACGCGGCTCTACCGCGACGTGCTGGATGCAGCGGGCGAGAAGCCGGTGATTTTCCGCACGGTCGATATCGGCGGCGACAAGGCCGTGCCTTACCTCACCTCCGACGCGCTGGAGAAAGAGGAAAATCCCGCAATGGGCTGGCGCGCCTTGCGGCTGGCGCTCGAACGCGAGGGGCTGCTCAAGGTGCAGGCCCGCGCGCTGCTGGAAGCGGCTGCGGGGCGGCAGCTCAATGTGATGTTCCCAATGGTGTCCGAACCGTGGGAATTCGACGCTGCCAAGAAAGTTTTCGAAGAGCAGGCGAACTACATGCGCGATCGGCGCAAGCGCTTGCCCGAAGAAATTCGCTATGGCGCCATGCTCGAAGTGCCAGCGCTCGCCGAAGTGCTCGATCAGATGGCCGAGCGCATTTCTTTCCTGTCGGTGGGCACCAACGACCTCACGCAGTTCCTTTTCGCCGCGGACCGCGCCAACCCCAAGCTGGCCGAGCGCTATGACTGGCTCAGCCCGGCGATCCTGCGTTTCCTCGACCGTGTTTCCAAGACTCTGATCGGGACGTCTGTCGATCTTGCCATATGCGGCGAAATGGGCGGCCGGCGGCTCGAAGCTCTGGCCTTGCTTGGTATCGGGTTTCACCGCCTGTCGATCACGCCGGCCTCGGTCGGGCCGATCAAGGAATTGGTTCGCAAGATCGATCTGGCGGAACTCGGCACCTCGATGCAGGCCTGGCTCCTCAATCCCCCGCCCGATATGCGTGCTGCGTTGAAGGCCTGGGCTGACGAGCGAGATATCGAAACCGACTGATTTCGTCGCGCACTCGGAGCGGTCTGTCTCTTGTGCTATGATGTTGTAGCGCGGCTTGTGTTGACAGTTTCACAAAAGCCGCATTGAACGTGTCTAGGGAAAACGCGACACATCAAGGGTCGGCAATCGGGAATCGCATGGAACAAGACGGCACCGTCGAAGAACAGCCCGCGCGCAATCTGCGTGCCGGCGAACGGCTACGCGCGGCGCGCCAGGAAAAGGGGCTGGAGATTACGCAGGTTGCTGCGGAATCGCGCATTCCCCAGCGGCATCTCGTCACGATAGAAGAGGGCAACTTCCACCAGCTGCCCTCGCGTACTTACGCCATTGGCTTCACGCGGACCTACGCCCGCATGCTCGGGCTCGACGAAGGCGAGATGCTCGACCAGGTGCGCGCCGAGCTGGCCGAAGAAGATCCCGACAGGCAATCGGCGCCCGCCAAATTCGAGCCGGGCGATCCGGCCCGGGTTCCGGCGCGCGGGCTCGCATGGCTGTCTGCGCTGGCGGTGGTCCTGCTGCTGATTGGCGGTTTTTCCTTCTACCGCAGCTATTTCGCGCCGGGCATGGGACCAGCGCCGCTCCAGGACGAGACCGAACAGGTCGCCGCAGCGGAAGATCGCGAAGACGCAGCACCTGTCCAGACCGCCGCCCCGCCGAGCGGACCTGTCGTGTTCACCAGCGAGATGGATGACACATGGGTGAAGTTTTACGACGCCAGCGGCGAGCGCCTTTACGAAGCGCAAATGGCCAAGGGAGAGAGCTTCACGATCCCGGCAGATGCCGACGGGCCGCAGGTCTGGACCGGACGGCCATACGCTTTGGCGATTACCATCGGCGGGCGTTCCGTGCCCAAGATATCGGAAGAGGACGAGATTGTAAGAGACGTTCCGGTCAATGCCGAAGCGCTGCTGTCTCGCAGCGCCCAGCCGAACTCTGCTGCAGCGACCGAGAATCCGGCGGAGGGCTGACGGGCCGCCGGGGCGGGATAACGCGCTTCATTCTCTCGACAGGCAGGCGCCGCTAAGGCAAATCCGTATTCGCAACCATTTCATCCAGGAGCATTCCGCCATGACGGGCCGGACCCTTCGCCTTCCGATTCTCTCTGCAGTGATGCTGTCGCTGGCCGCCACATCGGTGCCCGCAGCGGCGCAGGACAATGCGGAAACCCGTGTACGCAAGCTCGAAGCCGAAGTGCGGGCATTGCAGCGCAGCGTTTTTCCGGGCGGCGATGGCCGGTATTTCGAGCCGGAGATTACTCGCCCGCAAGCGCAGCCTTCGCCGAATGCTGCGTCCACCACTACCACAGCGGTGACCGACATTCTCGCGCGGCTCGATGCAATCGAAGCCCAAATGCAGCGGCTGACCGGGCGGGTAGAAGAGAACGGATTTGCCGTAGGATCGCTCGACGAGCGAATTGCAGCGCTCGAAGCCGGGAAGGCTGCTGCCGAAGGAGCAGTGCCTGGCGAAACGGTGCCCGCGGAAACTTCAACCGAACCGGCAGGCGATGATGCAAGCACCGCGCAGCCCGGTCCAAGCCCGGAACGGATCGCCGCCGTGCAGGCGATTGCCAAGCCGCAAACCGGTGATGCCGCCGACGATGAATATTCCTATGGTTTTCGCCTTTGGGATGCCGGCTTCTATCCTGAGGCCCAGCAGCAGCTGACCATGTTCCTCGACCGGCACGGCGACCATTGGCGCGCCACATACGGCCGCAACCTCCTCGGCCGTGCTTATCTTGACGATAACAAGGCGCGCGATGCTGCACCGTGGTTTCTGCAAAACTATCAGTCCGACAAGACGGGCGCGCGCGCGGGTGACAGCCTGCTCTACCTTGCCGAAACGATGGTCGCGCTTGGTGATATCAACCGCGCATGCATCGCATTGGCAGAGTTTGGCGAAACCTATCCGGCGCTTGCAACCGGGCGCCTGCAATCGCAATATGAGCGCAATCGTGCGCGGGTAGAGTGCGATTGATAACCTGCTCGATCCTGACCTGATCGCGCGGTTTCGCGCGGACCTTGCGAGCATCTGGTCAGAGCCGTTGGCCGATCGCCGCGAAAAACTCGGCCTCGCGGTTTCCGGCGGGCCGGACAGCATGGCGCTCCTCATGCTTGCGCAAGCCGCGCTGCCTGGGCGGATCGAGTCGGCAACCGTCGATCACGGTTTACGGAGCGAAAGCAGGGCCGAGGCGGAGCTTGTAGGGAGAACTTGCAGCGAACTCGGCGTTCCGCACGAGATTTTGGCGGTCGAAGTGCCAACCGGCAATGTGCAGGCACAGGCCCGCAATGCCAGGTACAAAGCTTTAGCATCATGGGCAAATCGCCGCGGGATGAATGCCGTTGCTACCGCGCATCACGCGGATGATCAGGCAGAAACTCTGTTGATGCGTCTGAACCGTGGGAGCGGTTTGGCCGGGCTGGCCGGTGTGCGCCGAAATGGACGCATCGAAGGGCTGCACGTGATCAGGCCCCTGCTGGACTGGCGCAAAGCCGAACTTCTTGCGGTGTGCACAGGATCCGGCACCGACTTTGCCCTGGATCCCAGCAATGACAGCGCGCAATTCGACCGGGTTCGGGTTCGTAAAGAGATCGAGCAGGCCCGCTGGATCGATCCGTTGGCGCTGTCGAAAAGCGCCAGCCATCTTGCAGATGTCGCTACACTGATCGAGCGGATGGTCGATGCAGATTGGCAAGCATCAGTGTCCCGCCAGGACGATGATTTTCTTTACCTGCCGCATGCGGAGCGACTGGTGGCCGTGGAGACGCTTGTGCGCATCTACCGCGAGCTTTCAGGCGAGCATAGCCGAGCGGAATGCGCGCGCGTGCATGAGCGACTGCTGTCGGGAAAAAATGCTTCGTTAGGCCGCGTGCTGGCGACCGCGACGAAGCCAGGCACGGCGGGCGCGCAATGGCGCTTCTCCATGGAGCCGCCGCGTCAAGGCTGACGTGATTGCGGAGGCGCCCGCTATTTTAGGTGTTTCACGCTGACGTTCGAATATTCGAAACGGTTTGCACCGAAGCTGGTGAGGAAGCTGACATCTGCAGCATCGCGGCCTACCCCGATTTTCACGGTGCTGGCCGGCTCGGCCATGCCCGTTGCATCGACCAATTGCCACGTGCCCCCGCCATCCATCTCGGGGTCATCGAGAAACACCTCCGCAATTGCGTGAAAATCGGGCGGTTCAACGCCGGGCGCATAGCAGGCGACGTATCGCGCCGGGATGGTGCTGGCGCGCGCAAGCGTGACCAGAACATGGGCATAGTCGCGGCAGATCCCGCGCCGCTCGACGAAGCTGTCCAGTGCCGTTGTACGAGCGTCCGATACGCCTGGTTCATAACTGAAATTCTGTTCGATCCAGTCGCGGATCGCGGCGATTCTGGCACCGCCTTTCGTGCCAGCGAACTCACTCTCGACGAATGGCTGAAACTTGTCGGCAGGGCAGTAACGGCTGTCGAACAGGTACTGCACAGCCTCACCGGGCATGTCGTGCGGCAGGAGGCGATCCAGCCCGGCGAGGTCCGCCAGCTGACGGTTCGGATCGACCTGCGCCGAATATTCGACCTCGACCCGTCCTTCGCCGCGTAGCCAGATGCGCTGTCCGATGTCGTCCTGGGCTGGCACCCAGGCGCGATGTTCGAGTTCCGGCAGATTGGTGCTGGACTCGATTATCCGTTGCTCGGGGATGTCGGCGGCCTCGAACTGCAACAGGACGTCGGTCGGGCGATCCAGCGTGAAGGCGAAGCTCGCCTCGATTGATATGGTCATGAACTGCGAACGAGCCTTGCTGCGTTTCGTTTCACACGCGACCGGATGAGCGAAATTTAAGTCACGTCAAAAAGAAAAAGGGCCCGGAAAACCGGACCCCTTTCGAATTATATTTTTTGCGCTGCGACCAAATCAGTCGAGCAGCCAACGCCAGAATTTGAACATGCAATATCTCCTTCGTGGACTACACAAAGGTTGATATCCGTTAACCATGTCCGTTTGTAAACCCTAAACTATGTTTCTTAACGTCTCCGCATCCGCCTCATCCATGAAAATCAACAGGTTATCCAGCCTGATGGGTCTGGAAATCGCGTATCCTTGCATTTCGTCGCAGCCGATTTCGTTAAGTATTTCAAGATCTCCCGGTATCTCTACACCCTCCGCGACGACCCTGATTTGCGATTCGCGGCCCATAGCCACGAGGCTGGTGGCAATTGCGCGAGCTTTGGGGTCTTCGGAAATATTTTTGATGAACAGACGATCGATCTTGAGCTCGTCGAAGGGCAGTTCGTACAGCGTTTCGAAGTTTGCGGCTCCGACGCCGAAATCGTCGATCGAAAGCTTGAGGTCGAGGGTCCGCAATTGGTTCAGCACCAATGCCGCAGAACGCAAATCGGATATCCTCGCAGTTTCCGTCACTTCGAGCATCAGATAGCGCGCATCGAAATTGGTGCCTTGCAGCAC
This sequence comes from uncultured Alphaproteobacteria bacterium, assembly GCA_963797945.1. Taxonomy (GTDB): domain Bacteria; phylum Pseudomonadota; class Alphaproteobacteria; order Sphingomonadales; family Sphingomonadaceae; genus Qipengyuania. The sequence continues at coordinate 97,793 of CAWCRA010000003.1, forward strand.
GCTGCGGACGATTTGAACAATGCCGACATCCGAGCACATGGTCGCCGATATGTTGACCGACATGGTGATGTCGTGCCCGCGCGCATGCAGCAGCTTGCCTGCCGTGCAGGCACTTTGCAGGACATAGCGTGTAAGGTGCTCCATGCGGCCGGCTTTTTCGCACTCATTGATGAATACGAGCGGCGGGATCGAGCCTCGTTCCGGGTCCTCCCAACGAACCAGTGCTTCGACACCGACCACTTTGCGCGTTTTTGCATCGATCTTTGGCTGGTAGACGCAATAGACTTCGCCCGATGCAATCGCGGCATCGATCCGGGCGCGCATCGAAAGCTCCCACAATTCGTCCTGCTCCGAGGCACCGCCTTCGGCAAAGCGGATGGGGTGGTGTGCCTCATCGGTTTCTTCGGATGCGGCAATTGCTGCCGAGAGATGGCGCGATTGGCGCCATTCGATCGCTGCCACACCGAAAGTGACACCCGCGTCGATCTTGTGTTCGCCTATCTGCAGCGGCGATCCAAACAGCGCGCGCAGGCCCGTCAGGTGCTCGATCAAATCATCCCTGTCGGCCGAGCCGGTACGCCATGCGAAATAATGTCCGCCCTTGTACAGTTCGAGGTCAGGGCCAATGGCGCGGATGCGGTCGGCGATCTTCAGCGCGTAAGTAGCATGAAGATACTGCGGTAAGGACTTCAGGACCCGTTCGTAGCCGTGAATTTTGGCCACCACGACGGCACCGGGCGTCGCGTCCTTTGCAAGGCTGAATTCGAAGGCGCGGAGCGTTGGGAGGCCGGTGTCCTGGTCTTCGAGGGTTGCTCGCTCCTGCCAGTTGCGACGTAGCCTGAAAGCGCCATAAGCGATGACGGTTGCAAAACCATAGCTTAGCTCTGTGCGAATGGCGAAATACGGCGATATGAAAAAGATGCCGACGAGAAACAATGTGATCGCTGCGTAGCCCCGACGACGAGCGCGTTGCGATTTGGTAATTAATAGGGTGGCAAGCAGCGATAAGGAGACCAATGCGATCACAAACCACGAAAGCAACCAGATCATATTGTCTGCGATCAAGGTCTCCGCGCCGATGATCGCCACCATAATTTCGGGGACGCTCGTTTGTCCCGGAATGTTAATGGTTGCACCAGATGCCAAATGGCCTCTGCTCAGAACGATCTTCTTGCCCGCTACCTGCTCAGCCGCAATTGCCTGCGGCTCGGTTACGAGCGTATCGAATGATAGCTTGGGGACATCGCCGGGCCGGATACGGTAATCGATCGGAAGATAATCTTGCTCTGAAGAGTCCACCTCAGCGAGATCAGCCGCCAAGCTAGGAAAAGACTTCGCATCAATCTGTTCTACTGCCGGGAAACTCCAGCTAAATCCAAAATCATTCTCGTGAAGCTGGAAGAGCACCTCGCGAGTGGGATCGCTGAAAGCGGTAGCCGAGGCGACAACGCTTTCTTGACGCTCAAGATCACGGGCACTTCGATTGACGAGCGTTACGTGATTGCCAAGCTCTCCTAAGCGTATTCGCAAGCTGCTGATCGTAAATGGGGTCCGAGGCGCGATCAAATACGAAATCTACGTAAATCCGTTCCGCCCCGAGCCGGTCGAGCTCCCGCAATGCTTGAGCCAATTCGCCGCGGCGTTCGGGTGAATTGCGGTCTGCAAGGTCGTATTCAGTGCCTACGAAAACGATCTCGCCGGACGGCTGCTGCGATGCAAGGTCCGTCTGCGCGGTCCAGATGATTTCATCGAAGGGTTCGAGGAAGAAGAGCGTGGCAAGTGCAAGCGAAATCAGCGTCGCATACAGTACATGGCGCAGCCGGTCACCGAACCTGCGGCGGGCGGCGGCGGGGCCATATAGCTGGCGGCGCTGTGCGCGGAAGGAGGACATCATGCCCGTCATCTCCCGACGCTTATCTCTCGTTAATGTTAAGAATTATTTAGCCACGTGCGCCGTCTTGACAGGCAGTGGCGCGTAGATGCGTGGATGCGATGGTTAATACGGCCCTAAATTTCCGCCATTTTGGACTTATCGCATAAGCAGTTTCAAGCGCTTAGGCAGCGCGGCCAAAGCGATCCTAAAGTTGAGAAAAGTGCGCGTCAGGCGGGAACGCCGAACAAATCGTGCGCGTCGCTTTCCTCGATGATCACGTCGAGAATATCGCCCGCAGTCAAATCTTCGCCCACATTACGCAGGAATACCTGCCCATCGATTTCCGGGGCATCGGCCTGCGAGCGGCCGGTGGCTCCGACATCGCCGTCCTCGTCCGGGTCGCCAACCTCGTCGATAATGACCGGCAGCCTGCGGCCGACCTTCGCGGCAAGCTTTTCGCTGCTGATCCGTTCGGTCAGTTCCATAAGCCGCGCATAACGTTCTTCGGTGACGTCTGCCGGAACCGGATCCGGCAGATGGTTGGCCGCAGCCCCCTCGACCGGTTCGAAGCGGAAGGCGCCGACACGGTCGAGCTGCGCTTCTTCCAGCCAGCCGAGTAAATATTCGAAGTCCGCTTCGGTCTCGCCCGGAAAGCCGACTACGAAACTGGATCGCACGGTGATGTCCGGACAAATTGCGCGCCAACCCTTCAGCCGCTCGAGTACCTTGGCTTCGTTGGCGGGTCTGCGCATGGCTTTGAGAACGGACGGGCTGGCATGCTGGAACGGAATGTCGAGATAAGGCGTCAGCAGGCCTTCGGCCATCAGCGGAATGACCTGGTCGACATGCGGATAGGGATAGACGTAATGCAGGCGAGTCCAAGGCGCGCGGCCCTGCGCGGTGCGCAGCTGGCCCAACTCGCGGGCGAGATCGGTCATGTGCGCGCGAACTTCGCGCCCCTTCCAGCTGCGCACGTCATGCCGCGTATCGACTCCGTAAGCCGAGGTGTCCTGGCTGATCACAAGAAGTTCCTGCGTGCCCGCAGCGACAAGCTTTTCCGCTTCGCGCAGCACCGCATCGATCCGGCGGCTCGACAGTTTGCCGCGCAATTGCGGAATAATGCAGAAAGCGCATGAGTGATTGCAGCCTTCGGAGATTTTCAGATAGCTGTAGTGGCGCGGCGTCAGTTTGACGTCGGGCTGCGGGATCAAGTCGACGTAGGGGCCCTGTGACGGGGGGGCGTGTTCGTGGACTGCCTCGACCACCTGTTCGTATTGGTGTGCGCCCGTCACGGCCAAAACCTGAGGGTGCGCGGCACGGATGGCGTCCGCTTCTTCCCCCATGCAGCCTGTGACGATCACGCGGCCGTTTTCCGCGATCGCCTCGCCGATTGCCTGAAGGCTTTCTTCCTTGGCGCTGTCGAGAAACCCGCACGTATTCACGAGCACGATATCGGCGCCGGCATAATCCGGGCTCATTGCGTAACCGTCGGCGCGCAGGCGCGTGAGGATACGTTCGGAATCGACCAGGGCTTTGGGGCAGCCAAGGCTGACCATGCCGACCTTCTTGGCGTCGGGTATCGAGGTGCGGGTTTCGGGCATTTCGGCGCGGCCCCTACACCGCCGCGCCCATTTGCGCTAGCTTCGATGACCGGTCCGTTAGGCGGCCCGCGATGAAAGGGAGGGTGATATGGGCGATTTCGATTTCTTGGCCGTATTTCTAGGAGCAGCGGCATTCTTTGCAGTCGGATCCATCTGGTACACGGTGCTGTTCGGAAAGGCCTGGCAGAAAGCATCGGGTATGACCGACGAATTGGCGGCCAGTGGCAATATGGCCGTGATCTTCGGTCTGTGCTTCCTTTTCGAACTGCTGATCGCATCGATTCTCTGGCATTTGATCGAGCGCACCGGCGCCGGCCCGCGTGCGGTGATGATGATGGCCGTCGGGCTGGGCGCATGCGTTATGGTGCCCGCGATCGGGATCAACTACCTCTATCTGCGCAAGACGCTGGCCCACTTCCTGATCGATTCCGGCCACTTCGTTGTCGGCATGGCGGCGATGGGCGGGGTGTTCCTGCTGCTGCGCTGAAGCCATTGGTCGAGCTATATCGGCGGATCGTCCAATGGACATCGGCCGACGTTTGCTGCGGGCGGCCCGTAGTGGTACTACCGCATTGAAAGCTTGGAGGAGTTTCCGATGTTAGAATTGGCCTTTGCCCTATCAGCGGCAGCCGTCACCGTGGGCGCGGCTGATGGCAACGACAAACCGCCTACCGTTTTCGTCAAGGATTCGGCCCGCGCAGCGCGGTTGGATGTCGAGGACGAGCGAACCGTGATATGCGTGCGCCAGCGGCTCACGGGAAGCAGGACGCGCTACGAAAAGCTATGCATGACTTCGGGGCAATGGAAATCCTTCGAAGTCGAGAAGCAGGCCCAGCAGCAGGACCGCAACGTTTCCAAGCCAATCGAGACGCGGTAATTCAAGCTCCTGCGGTGGCTAGGTGTCGCTTGAACTTCCGTCGCCGTTGTTTTCGCCATTCGGAGTAGGGACGATTTCGACGACTATGTCGCCTGGCTGGAGATCCTGGCATTCGTCCTCCCAGAAGCCCAGCGCCTTGCCGCCGCGATAAATCCGCAGACCGCGCCCGCCGGTCTGAGATCGCTGATCGCGCAGCCGCATTCCTCTTCGGTTATTTCGCGTTCCACCAGCTGCACCCGCCCGGACACCGAGGCCAGGTCGGCGAGGTAATCGGCGATGTGGGCGCCACTGGCACTTCCGGCGAGCAGCAGCCCGGTAAATCGCACCGGGATTGATGACATTGTTGGCACCCGCCTGGCGGGCAAGCGATTCGTTGTCATCGGCGCGCACGACCACGCTGATCGGCACATGCGGGGCAAGTGCGCGCACGGTCAGCACGATGAGAATAGAGGTATCGTCGCGCCCGGCCGATACCAGCACATTGTTCGCCTGATCGATCCGGACAGCCTTAAGCGTCTCGTCGCGGGTGGAATCCGCGGCCATGATATTGCAGCCGAGCGCTTCTGCATCTGCCAGTCGCTCTTCGCTGGGATCGATGACGACGATGGAACTTGGGTCGGTACCGCGGTCGATCAATTCGCCCACCGCTTCAGAACCTGAAATGCCGTAACCCAGCACCACGATATGATCCGACAACTGTTCCTGGATGCGGGCCATGCGCCATTTCTCCCAGCTGCGCTTGATAAGGAAATTGTAGGCCGTGCCCACAAAAATGAAAAATACGGCAAAACGAATGGGCGTCACGATGACGGCCTCGACCAGACGGGCCCGGTCGGAAATCGGTGCAATGTCCCCAAAACCGGTCGTGGTGATGGAAATCATCGTGAAATAGATGACGTCGAGGAAGCTAACCTCGCCATCGAGATTGTCGACCAGCCCTTCGCGGTCCCACCAGTGGATCATGATGACGACGAAGATCAGGAACAGGCACAGCCCGATGCGAATGCCGAGATCGCCCCACACGGGAAGGCGCACGGCACGGCGCAAAGGCTTGAAGCGAGGCCCGCGGAAACTGCGTGGGCTCTGGGCCGGCAAGATGGTATCGAGTTGCTGTTCCCCGCTCATCGCGTCTTCCGTGTCAGGTTGCGAACCGATCCGCAAGCGCGCCGAGCGAGCTGTGATGCGTCAGATCGAGCTGAAGCGGAGTGACGGAAATGAATCCCTCGTCGATTGCTTCAAGGTCAGTGCCGTGATCGAGCGTGTGTTCGATCGCTTCGAGGCCGAACCAGTAGTAGGGGAAGCCGCGCGGATCCTCGCCCTCGACCACGGTTCCGCGAGAATAGTCGTGAAAGCCCTGGCGCACCGCACGAATGCCGCGAACGTCGCTCGCTGGCAGCGCGGGGAAATTGACGTTGACCAGCGTTCGGCTCGGCAAAGGCGTGTCGAGCAGCGGGGCAAGCACCTTTGCGCCCCACGTGCGTGCGGCATCGAAGGTATCCGCATTTGCCGCACCTGCGCGGTCGACCACCTGGCTGAAGGCGATCGACCGGATCCCGCCAGCGCGCCTTCGATCGCGGCGGAGACCGTGCCCGAATAGGTCACGTCGTCGCCCAGATTGGCACCTCGATTTACACCCGACAGGATCACGTCGGGTTTCGCGTCGACGACCGTTGCGCATGCCCAATGTGACTGAATCGGTGGGCGTGCCTGTGACGGAGAAGCGGCGCTCGCCATGTTTGCGCAAGCGGACGGGGCGGGTGAGGGTGAGCGCGTGGCCCATGCCCGACTGCTCCTCGTCCGGAGCGCAGATCCAGATGTCGTCGGTAAATTCGCGCGCGATCGCTTCGAGCACTTCGAGGCCCGGCGCGTGAATGCCGTCGTCATTGGTCAGCAGGATGCGCATCAGGCGGCAGGTTCCAGCTTCGTCAGCGCCGCCCATATAGGGCAGAAGGACGTCAGGAATGGCGACGCTGCCATCGGCGTGCTGATAGTTTTCGATCACCGCGACAAGCGTGCGGCCCACAGCCAGGCCCGAACCATTGAGGGTGTGAACGAACTGCGTTTTCTTCTCGCCTTCGGGGCGATAGCGGGCATTCATCCGCCTGGCCTGAAAATCGCCGCACCAGCTTACCGAACTGATCTCGCGATATGCTTCTTGACCGGGCAGCCAGACTTCGAGATCGAAGGTCCTCCGGGCGCCGAAGCCCATGTCGCCTGTGGATAGGAGCATCGTGCGATAGGGAAGCGCCAACGCTTCCAGCACGCCCTGGGCCGCACGCAGCATATGCTCGTGCTCGGCTTCAGCCTCTTCAGGCCGGCAAATGCTCACAAGCTCGACCTTTTCGAACTGATGCTGCCGGATGAAACCGCGTGTGTCGCGGCCCGCGGACCCGGCTTCGGAGCGGAAACACGGCGTGTGGGCGGTCATCCGCATCGGCAGCGCATCATCGGCGATGATCTGGTCTCGCACAGCGTTAGTCAGGCTGATTTCCGAAGTCGAGATAAGCCAGCGATCATCGGTCGTTTTGAAGGCGTCCTCGGCAAATTTCGGTAGCTGGCCAGTACCGAACATTGCCTCGTCCCGCACCAGCAGCGGGGGATTGCATTCGGTATAGCCGTTTTCGTTCGTCTGGCGGTCGAGCATGAATTGGGCGAGGGCGCGGTGCAAACGGGCCATCTGTCCGCGCAGGAAGGTGAAGCGGGCTCCGGAAAGTGCCGTGCCGGTTTCGAAGTCCATTCCCAACGCGGGGCCGATATCGGCGTGTTCTCTGGCTTCGAAATCGAAGTCGCGGCGTTCGCCCCAGCGCGAAATCTCTACATTCGATTCCTCGTCCTCGCCTTCGGGAACGGCGTCTGCCGGAACATTCGGCAGGGCTGCCAGCAGGCCTTCCAGTTCGGAAGAAAGCTCGCGCGCCTGTTCCTCCATCGCCGGCATCGTCTGCTTCAATTCGGCGACTTCGGCCTTGAGCACTTCGGCAGTTTCCTGGTCGCCCTTGCCCATCGCCTGCCCGATCGCCTTCGACGCGTCGTTGCGGCGGCCTTGCGCCTCCTGCACCTTGGTCAGGACTTCCCTGCGGTGCGCGTCGAGCGCAAGGATGCGGCCCGCAACCGCTTCAGCGCCGCGGCTCTTCATGGCGGCATCGAAAGCATCGGGATTGCTGCGGATATAGGATAGGTCGTGCATGGCGAGGCGCTATGCCCGCTCGCCAGCCCGATTGCCAGAGGGAGCTTGGCGCGATTGTCCGGGACGGATCATTGCCAGCCACGTCAACGTTCTTTAGGCACCCGGCCTTTCACCGGAGTGGGAAAACTTCGTCAAAACCGCAGCTTGGGGAATTGAGACTTGCAAGGCCAGGCCAGCCAACCGCCACGCCGGACCCGCTTTATAGACTTCGTGAACCATGCCGTCACTGCCGGACGCAAGCTCGGCGCGGTCGGGCCTGCGCGGCTGGAAAAGGAGTTCCTGCTACAAGAGGCGAGCGATGAAACCGGTCTCGACGATTTCGGGGATAGCTGGTTCGAACAGCCGCTCGAGGTGCTGCTGGACAGCATAAAGCGCGAGGCGAGGCTCAATCCCTGCCGGCGATTTTTCCGCGATGAAGCAGTTTCATCATGTACTGCGCGACCGTTTGCTGACCCAGTGGTGGTTCAAGCAGCATCCCGAAATCCTCGCCCGCCCGATCAAGCGGCCGGTGGTCGATCGTCGGGCCCGATGCGCTCAGGCACGACCACGGCTCCACCGCCTGCTCGCCAGCGATAACCGCTTCGCGCATATGCGCAGTTTCGAGACGATCAGCCCGGTCCCGCGCCCCGAATTCGAGCAGGTGCTGGCGGGAGAAACGGAAGATTTCCGCCCAATTCTGCCGCGCGGATCATGAAGGTCGCCCGGCTCGCCAATCCGCGCACGCTCTCGATCCATCCGACCGGGCCGTACGAGCCGGAAGAAGAGCTCGGCCTTCTGGTGGCAAGCATGTGGGGGATGAAGCATGAGGCGCAGTGGCATGTGCCTACCTACGCGCGCTGGTGCGAAGGCGAGAGCGCCGTGCCCGCCTATCGCCACATGGCCAATCTCCTGCGCCTGATCGGCTGGTCGCAGCAGGAAAGCTCCCTGCGACCCTGGATACTCAAGACGCCGCAGCACATGCTCGACCTTCCGGCTCTGCTGGAAGTGTTTCCGGATGCGCGCGTGATCTTCAGTCACCGCGATCCGCAGCAGGTGGTCGGCAGCGCGGCGTCGCTCGCCTGGAACCAGACCATCATATACTCCGACCATGCCGATGCATCGCAGATGGGTGAGGAATGGCTGCGCAAGACGCGGCTGCAGATCGAGAGGATGCGAGAAGCGCGCAAGGCAATTCCGGCGGACCGCATGATCGACGTGCGCTATGACGATATGGACCGCGACTGGCGCTCGACCATGCAGCGGATTTACGATTTCGTTGGCCTGGAGATGGAACCGGCGGTGCCGGGAATGACAGCATTTCTCGACCGCTCCAAACGGTTGAAGCGCCACCCGCATCGCTATAGTCTGGAGCAGTTCGGCCTGACCGCCGACCGTGTCACCGGCGAGCTTGGCGACTATATCCAAGAGTACGGGATACCGCGCGAAACCGCCTTCGGGGCGGCCCGCGCGGCAGCTCGTTCCTAGGCCGTCAGAACTTCACCTCGCCAGTGATGAAAACGCGGCGCGGATCGCCATAGAAGCCCGTCAACGTGCCTTCGAGGCCGAGAGTAGGCACCAGCGGCGTGTTCAAACCGTCACCGGCGACGAAATTGTAGCCCGCCACGATGTATCGCTTGTCGAACAGGTTCTTGCCGTGAACTCCGATCGAGAAGCGGTCGCTGTCATCGGTATAGACGATGCTTGCATCGACCAGCGAGAACCCGTCCTGATCGAGGAAGCGGTTCGGCGTTTCGAACTGGCTCGCATCCGAACGCAGCGAGACGGAGCCAAGAAAATCAACGATGCCCGTTGCAACCGGCAAACCCAGGGCAAAGCCCATATGGGCTGTAATGTCAGGCGTGTTTTGAAACACCCGCTCGTCCGCCACATCCTGCCCCACCGCGTCGATGAAGGTGTTGAACTCTGCATCGAGTATGCCGAGGGACCAGTTGACAGAAAAGCGGCTGCCGGCACCGGCGAAGTCGCGGCCGACAATGGCGCTGCCTTCGAATTCGGCACCGTTCACGTCGGCACTGGCCGCATTGGACGTGATCCCGATAAAGCTGTCGTTCACCCCGTCGCCATTGGAGTCGAGACCGATCGATCCGGGGATCTGCACGTCGTTATAGTCGCCCTTGAAAGCGGCGATGGCCAGGAACAGACGGTCGTCCATCAGTGACGCTTTGTAGCCCACTTCGTAACTGTCGACGGTCTCCGGGGCGAAGCGCAGGAATTCGAACTGGTCGTCGAAGTCCACATCCCCATCGCCGTCCAGATCGGGCGCCGCGCTGGTCTGGCCGCGCGGATCGAACCCGCCGCCCTTGAAGCCGCGCGAATAGGTGAAATACAGCGTCTGATCGGGTGTCGGTTTGAAGGCGAGCGACGCGCGGGGCGTGAATTCCTCGAAGGTTTCGCTGCCTTCGAAATCGCTCGTCACCACGATAGGGATAGCGGCGGAAGGGCCGAACAGGTCTGAAAATCCGCCGATGAACGTCGTGCGCAGCACCCTGCTGTCGCGCGTGTCCCAGGTATATCGCCCGCCAAGTGACAGGCTCAGGCGGTCGGTCAAATCATAAGTGAAATCCCCGAAAATGGAGAACGTCTCGGTGCTGACGTCGCCAAGCGTCTGAGCATTCAGGCCCGGAAGACCGACAGCGGGAAGTGCACCTGTGGTAAATAGCGCCACGTCGAAAGCGGTGAAGGCATTGGCGTCGAGGTAATAGGCACCAAGCACGCCATTGAGGCGGCCCCCTTCGTAGAGCAGCTGCAATTCCTGGCTGAACTGGTCGTTTTCGTAAATTGCCGGAACGTCGAGATCGGCTGCTGGAAGGCTGTCGAAATCGATTGGCGAGGTCGACTTGTCTTCGCGGTAGCCGGTGATAGATTTCAGCGTGATCGCGTCGCCAACTTCGACGGCAATGGTCAATCCGCCGCCATAGGCCTCGACTTCCTGGTCGACGATATTCAGTCCGGCACGCGTGTCGAATGGATCGTCGAGTACCGGTGCGCCGGAAAACAGCCCGGGGATCAGGCGGCCGCCCTGGCGTGCCTCGCTTTCATCCTTCACATAATCGCCCGACAAGCGCACGAAAACCGGGCCGCCGTTGAATTCGATCGTGCCTCGCGCGGCCCAGACGTCCTTGTTGTAGTTCTCTGTGCCGAGATTGAGGTTGTCGCCGAAGCCGCCGCGCGACAGGCGCGCGCCGCTGGCGCCGATTTTCAGATTTGAAGAGATCGGCGTCGACGCCGTCACGATCAGGTCTGCCTGGTCGTAGGATCCGTAGGTCCCGCGTATCTTCACCTCGGTCTCGTCGGGAAGCTCCGCTGTCACATATTTGATAGCTCCGCCGATAGTATTGCGGCCATACAGCGTACCTTGCGGCCCGCGCAGGACTTCGATGCGCTCGACATCGTAGATATCGAGCACCGCTGCCTGCGGACGGTTGAGATAGACATCGTCAACGTAGAGGCCGACCCCTGCCTCGAAACCCGCCACCGGGTCTTGTTGGCCGACACCGCGGATGAAAGCGGTAAGAGTGGTGTTGGTGCCGCGGCTGACCTCGAGTGTAAGGTTGGGCACTTTCTGAGCGATCTCGGTCAGTTCCTGCGTGCCGGAGCGGGCAAGGTCCTCTCCCGAAAGGGCCGTGACGGAAATCGGGACATCGCTCAGACGTTCTTCGCGCCGCCGTGCGGTAACGACGATCATGCCGCCTTGGCCAGCCGAAACGGCATCCTCGCCGACAGGATTAACTTCGTCGATATCGGCGGCCGACTGCGCGGCGGCGGGCGCTGCGAATGCGATCGTGGCGACACTTGCCATCAGATAGGTGGCCAGCTTGGCGTGCGAAAAACTCATCGAAATTCCTCCCATTGAACTCTCTGCATAGTCCAATACTGAAACCTGAACCACCTTTCAAGTTTGATCTTGCAGAAAGGGTGTGCCGGCAATAGGCAAGAGATCGGGGAGGTCTCGCCATGACTGCAACGCACGCTGCAAAACAGAAAGTTCCGCGGACCGACCGCGGACGGCGCACGTTGCGCAAGCTGCTGGATGCGGCCGCGATCGAATTCGGCGATCGGGGATTTCACGAAGCATCGGTCAGCGGCATCACGCGCCGCGCAGGCGTTGCGCTCGGAACGTTCTACACATACTTCGAAAGCAAGGATGAAATCTTCCAGGCGCTGGTTTCGGACATGAGCCATTCCGTCAAACGCGCAGCCGGAGAGGCAATTGCAGATCAATCGGGCGCCCTGGCAATAGAGCGTTCTGCGCTGGAAGCGTTCCTCCGTTTTGCTGCGGAACACAAGGAGGTCTACCGCATCATTGACGAGGCGGAATTCGTGGTGCCCGACAGTTATCGCACGCACTACGAGACGACGGCTGCACGCATTTCCGACAGGCTTGCGGCCGGGAGCAGATCCGGCGAACTGCGGTCCGATCTGGACGAGGCGGAAGCGTGGGCACTGATGGGAATGAACGTCTTCCTCGGGCTGCGATACGCAATTTGGGCAAGACCCGGCGATCCCAGCCCGAAAGCGATTGCGGATGCCGCCAACGCATTGCTCTGCAAAGGTATCAAGGCTGGCAAACCTGCCGGGTGATCCGCCTGCTCTTTCGGAACATTGCTGCGCCTTTGCCGTTGGTTGGGCAAAGGAGACAAAGACTATGATTGGCAAGGTAATCGGAGCATTCGTGGGCGACAGGCTCGCTAAGCAAACCTCTTCGGTAGGCGGCGCAACTGGCGCGGCATTGGGTGTCGTTGCAACGACGGTTCTACGCCGCATGAGCCTGCCGGCGATGCTTGCAGTGGCAGCCGGCGGCTATGCGCTAAAAAAGTTTAGCGAGCGTAGTGAGCAGAAGGAGGCGGCACCGCCGACCAATGGTCAGCCCGCAGCGGCGATCTAAACCTTCAATCAAATTTTCACGAGGCGCGTTCGGGTAATCCCGGGCGCGCCTTTGTACTTTCAGGAGCATCGTCACATGAAAAAGCGCTGGATTGGATTTGGGCTTGTCGGCGCGGTAGTTGCAGGCACCGCGGCATGGGCGGCGGCGGCGAATGATGTGGCGGAGCCGGATTTCACTATCATCTCACAGGAAGGTGATATCGAAGTCCGCCAGTACGAACCGATGATCGTGGCCGAAACTACGGTAACCGGCGAACGGGATAAGGCGATGAATAGCGGCTTTCGCACGATTGCCGACTTCATCTTCGGCAACAACAAGGCATCGCAGGAGGTGGCAATGACTTCGCCGGTCACCCAGCAGCGCGGCGAGGCGATCGCGATGACCGCACCGGTCTTGCAGCAGGAGACTGGCGGCGAATGGAAAGTGCGCTTCGTGATGCCTGCGGAATACACCATGGCGACCCTGCCCCGGCCGAACAATCCGGACATCGAGATACTTGAAGTGCCGCAGCGAAAAGTCGCTGCGATCCGCTTCTCGGGACGCGCCGATCGCAAATCGATCTCGGAGCATGAGCAAAAATTGCTTAGCTACCTGGCGGCACAGGGCCTGTCGCCGGAATCGGCGCCCACATATGCATTCTACGACGCGCCATGGGTGCCGGGCATGATGCGGCGCAACGAGGTGCTTATCGAAGTATCGCCTTGATTGGAGCGGCCTAAGAAAGTCGGTTCGGAAAGCCTGGCTGCGATCGCGTAAACACGTTCCAAGCGACGTGATTGCTTTTTCAAACATCTGCCAACTAAGGTTTTCTCTTCCATTGGACCGCTCTCTCGATAATACCGGCCTGCTAAGGGGGGAGCACAGAACCGTGTCGCAAGCAGTGCCAATTATCGGAGTCGGGGCTTCCGCCGGCGGGCTCGAAGCGATCCGCGAAATGCTCGACAGCGCACCTGCCGACATAGAGTTGGCGTTTGTGGTCGTGCAGCATCTCGATCCCAATCACGAGAGCCTATTGGCGGAGCTTCTCGCTCGTAACACCAAATTGCCGGTCAGGCAGATCAGCGGCGGGGAACGCATCGATGCAGGCCATGTCTATATCATTCCTCCGGGCCACGGTCTTAGCATCAAGGATGGCCGCCTCTCACTCGACGACTTTGAACAGCCACGCGGGCTGCGACGTCCGATCGACGACTTTCTCGATTCGCTTGCAGAAGACCAGGGAGAGAACTGCGGCTGCGTGATCCTGTCCGGCACCGGCGCCGATGGCACTACGGGCCTGCGGGCAATCAAGGAGCACGGCGGGCTGTGTGTGGCGCAGGACCCCGATACCGCGCGCTATGACGGAATGCCTGTCTCGGCGGTTGGTACGGGCCTGGTGGATTTCATCAAACCTCCCCATGAAATCGTCAAAACTCTAAGAGCGTTTTTCGACCGCCGAAACGATAGTGCCGAACGCGAAGAGGCCGCGGAAGTGGTCGCCGATCATGTCGACGATATGTGCCAGCGACTGCGCGAAGCGGTGGGTCACGATTTTGCAGGGTACAAACGCTCGACCCTCGTCCGCCGTATCGAGCGGCGCATGCAGGTTCTCGATATCGATCAACCGGACTCTTATCTCACGCGGATCCGCGGCGACGATGATGAATGCGAGGCGCTGTTTCGCGACCTGTTGATCAACGTGACGCGCTTCTTCCGCGATCCGGAATTTTATGAAGTGCTGAACCGGCGCGCGATCGAGCCGCTGGTTGCCAATGCGTCCGCATCGCAGGAGCTTCGCGTCTGGATCCCGGGCTGCTCAAGCGGCGAGGAAGCGTATTCTATCGCCATGCTGTTTGCCGAGGCATTACGCGGCAAACCATTCCGCCCGGTCGTTCAGATATTCGCGACGGACATCGATGAGAAGATGCTCAGCATTGCGCGGGAGGGCCGTTACCCTATCGCCGCGCTCGCCGATATTCCCGAAGAACTGCGTGAACGCTATACTATAGGGCACGAAGGCAGCTTCCAGATTTCGCCGAAGGTGCGCGATCTGATCCGTTTCTCTTCGCACAGTCTGGTCAAAGATCCACCCTTCTCGAAGGTCGATCTGGTGTCGTGCCGCAATTTGCTGATCTACTTTGGCGACAAGCTGCAGCAACAGGTATTCCCGCTGCTGCATTATGCGATTGCACCTGGCGGTTACCTGTTCCTGGGGCCATCCGAGAGTATCGGCAGGCACGAAAATCTGTTTTCGGTGCTTGACCAGAAGGCGCGACTATTCAGCCGTGTCGACGGCAAGCCGACATACCCGATCAAGCTACCTGCCAGCATCGAGGGCAAGCCCCCATCTGAAACGACCCGCAAGAGTTATCCCTCTTCTACGCGGCTTAGCTGGGAAGAAAGCCTTTCCGTCCGCCGGATTGTAGATCGATATGCGCCAGCGTCGATGGTCGTCGATCCCGACGGGGACATCATCTCCTCCAACGGCCGCCTGTCGAAATATTTCGAGTTTCCCAATGTTGGGACGGCGAATGCCTTCGCTCCGTCACTTGCCCGTCCGGGTTTGCGCGAGCGGTTGTCTCCGCTGATCCGCCAGGCCAGTGAAGAGCGCAAACGCGTTGTCGCACGCGATGTCGAGGTTACAGCCGAATTCGGCAAACAAAAGGTCGATATCGTCGCCGATCCACTGCCAGACAGCACTGTGCTGCTGGTCTTCCTCGACGCTGCGCCATTCGAAGCGGGCAGCGATGACGACATGGTCGAGTTCGGACCGGCCGACAGCACCGTTCAGCAGCTCGAAGACGAGCTGCGCCTTACCCGGCACCGCCTGCGCAGCACGGTAGAGGAGCTGGAAACGGCGAATGAGGAGCTGAAAAGCTCCAACGAAGAAATGATGTCGATGAACGAGGAGCTTCAGTCGACCAATGAGGAGCTTTCGACGGTCAATGACGAGCTGAAATCCAAAATCGACCAGCTGACTGTCGCCAATTCGGATTTGCGCAACTTCTTCGATTCGACACAGCTGGCTGTGGTCGTGCTCGATTCCGACTTGTCGGTGCGGAGTTTTACCGATGCAGCGACCGAGCTTTTCCCGCTTAAATCGGGCGACAGAGGGCGTTCGCTTGCCGAAGTCGCCAGCCTGATAGACGATGTGGAATTTCTCGAAGATGCTCGCCGCGTCATCCGCGGAAAGCAGGTGCCGGCCCGAACGGTAGAGGCCAAGAACGGCGAGAAACAATGGGCCCTTCGCATCCTGCCATACCGCGTACAAGACGGCACCGTCGATGGCGCGACGCTGGTATTTACCGATGTGACCGCAGTGCTCGCGATGCAGTCGGAACTGGAGCGTGAACGCGAACGCCTCAAGCTGGCCGTGCGCGTCGCCAAGATCGGTGTGTGGGAATATAACGTCGACACCGGACAGACCGAGCTCGACGAAGGCGAGCAGCACCTACTTGGCGTCGATGCGGGCGATGATTTCGGGATGGATGCCATACTCAAGCGCGTGCATCCGGACGATGTAGCCACTGTCGAAAGTTCGCTGCGAAAAGCAATCGCAGGTGCCGGAGATTTCGACGCGCAATTCCGTATCATATTGGGCGATGGCGAAGTCCGGCATCTGCGCGGGCTGGGTACGCTTGTCGCAGGGTCATCTCCGGTGCGCCTGGTGGGCGTCACATTCGATATCAGCGCCGAAGCGCGGTTGGCGGAACAGCGCGAGTATCTGCTTCGCGAGATGAACCACCGCGTCAAGAACCTGTTCGCGATTATTTCCAGCCTGGTTTCCGGCGCTGCACGAACGGCGGAGACACCAAAACAGCTCGCCGAGGATGTTTCGGCTCGCATTCATGCTCTGGGCCGCGCTCACGCGTTGACGCAGCAGCCGGGCGAAAAAGAGGTCCCGCTGATCAGCCTCGTGAACGGGGCGATGGCGCCTTACGTGGGATCGACCAGGATTGCCTGTGAAGGGGATGAGGTTTCGATTTCTGTAGAGCGTATCACGCCGCTTGCGCTTATCCTGCACGAATGGGCGACCAATTCCGCCAAATATGGCGCGCTGGGAAGCGATGACGGAAGTGTTACCATCCGCTGGAACCGGATCGACGATGCGAGCGTTCGATTGACATGGATGGAAACCGTACAATCGCCGCATCGACCGGACAAGCCGAAGGAAGGCTTTGGGACCCGCCTGGTCGGGTATTCGGCGCAGCAGCTCTCTGCAACGATCGAGCAGGAGCCGACCAAGGATGGCTGGCGCGCGACGATCGATATGAAAATATAGACCGCACCGTAAGTCTTAAGGGCAAACGCGTGCTTCTGGCCGAAGACGAGGCCATCGTCGCCATGGGTCTGGTCGACATCGTCGAGGAAGAAGGCGCCGATGTGATTGGCCCGTTCGCCCGCAAGGAAGATTGTCTCGCCAGTCTCGACAGACAGATACCTGATATTGCCATTCTCGACTTAAGGCTGGAAGACGGCGACTCTCTGGAAGTGGCCGAGAAACTGACTGCTGTCGGCGTCCCGATCATTTTTCATTCGGGACACATGATCGATGAAGAATGGGGCCGCCGCGAAACGACTGTGCTTTATTGCGGCAAACCTTGCGCGGAAGCGGAGATGAAGCGAGCGCTACTCGAAGCGGCAAAATCCTGATACGAGTTCCCTCCGATCGCACCGTGGCAGCGGAACCTGCCGGGATCATGCAATGCAAATTCACGATCCAGATGAATTCGCGCAGACTGAGCTTGCTCAGTATATGGACGATGCTCGGATTGCATTGACGATCTCGAGCTGTAACGGCGGCGATCACGCGCTACTGCATGTGAACGAGCGTTTCTGCGAAATGACCGGATACACGCGCGAACAGTCAGTCGGACGGAATTGCCGCTTCCTCCAGCGCGGTATGCGCGAACAGGATGCGCGCTTTCGCATGCGGCGCTTCATCCGCAGCGACGATCGCAGCTATCTGAGATGCGCACTCGTCAATTTTCGCGCCGATGGATCGCCATTCGTCAATCTGATTTACCTGTCGGAGCTGCGCTCGGCGGATAGAGAGCAATGTTACATCTTTGCTTCGCAGTTCGACGCCACCAAGCGGCACATCGACATTTTGGCGGAGTATGACCGCGAGCTTGCGAAAGCCACCGAAGGGTTCGGCCGGATCGCTGGCGAATTCGAGTTAATGATGGACCAAAGCATCGACGCGGTGGCCCACACGGCAGCCTCGATCGCCGAAACCAAGCTGGCGCTGAGGCAGCTGTCAGAGCTGGACGGCTAAAGCAGGCAAAATCAGCTTGAAAAGATGGTGGGCGCGGCAAGGATTGAACTTGCGACCCCACCCGTGTGAAGGGTGTGCTCTACCACTGAGCTACGCGCCCGCCCTTTCGGCCATCCTCACCGAGGTGCCGGGCAGGCGCGCGCCTTTACGTCGCGAATGGCGCCATGGCAACCAGCCTCACGTTAGTTCGCGAAGAGAGTGGCAAGCCGCGTCAGCCAGCTATCAAGCGAGCGCGAGGTGGTCGCCGGCTTTGCTGGGCATTCGATGCAATAGGCTTGCATTCCGCGCGAGCCCATCAAACGTTCGAGATCGCTTGCCAACCGCCCGAACTGGGCCTCGTGCCGGGCCGAAAAGAAGGCGGCGGCGTCGGGGCTCGTGCGCGTATCTTCGTCCATAAGCAATTGGCGAAGAAGCGAATCGTAAGCGCCAGGCTCCGAGCCGAGATAGCTTGCGTGCCATGCGCCGTCCTCGAGACCTGCCTGCTCTGCCGCCCACTCGATGGCTTCGTCGAGGCCGCCATATTGATCGACCAGACCGATCTGGCGCGCTGCACCGCCGTCCCAGACACGGCCTTGCGCGATGCGGTCGACCTGGTCCACCGACAGGTTGCGCCCTTCGGCCACGCGTTCGAGGAAGTTGCGGTAACCTGCCTCGATATTCGCCTGCAGAATACGGTCGACCTCGGGGGTAAAGCCGGCGAACACATCGGGTTGTCCGGACAGCGGTGTGGTCTGCACACCGTCGAAATTGACGCCGTATTCATTCGCCAGATTTTCGAAAGTCGGCACGATGGCGAAGATGCCGATCGATCCGGTGATTGTTTCCGGTTCGGCGAAAATCCGGTCTGCGGGCGTCGAAACCCAATATCCGCCGCTGGCCGCGACATTGGCCATCGAGACCGCAATCGGAATGTCCTTGGCCTTGTGGCGCAGGATCGCGCGGCGAATTTCTTCGCTCGCCAGGACGGAGCCGCCCGGCGTGTTAACACGCACGACTAGCGCGGCGAGGTCGTCGTCCAGTGCCTCGTCGAGGAGATCGGCAATCCGCGTGCCGCCAGCGGTCCCGGGACCGGCATCGCCATCGACGATGTCGCCGGCGATTGTCACGATACCAATGGCGCTACCATCGGTGTTTTCATCGAGACTGGCGAGCCATGGACCGAAATCGGTCGAAGGGTAGGCGTTGAAATCCTTGCTCCAACCATCCTCGCCGACCAGCTCGACCACGCGCGCTTCGAATTCTGCGCGGCTGCCGAGCGTATCGACCAGCCCCGCGTCCAACGCCGCTGCGCCCAGATTGCCATCGGCGGCTTCGACCCAGGCGGCGGGATCGCGCGTCACCCGCTCTATATCCATATTCGGGCGCGCTTTCTTCACATGCGCCTGCCATTCTTCGAACAAAGCCCCGTAGAGCGCGCGGTAGTTTTCGCGCGATTCTTCGGACATGGATGAACGCGTGAACGGCTCGACCGCGCTTTTGTAAGTACCAACTCGGTATACGCGGGCGTTGACGTTAAAACGTTCGAGAAGCCCGGCGAGATAGGGGATATTGCCGCCCGGTCCGGCGATGAACGCCGCGCCAAGCGGTTCCATCCATATCTCGCTGGCATGCGCGGATAACATGATGGAGTCGTCGGTATAGGCTGTGGCGAATGCCAAGACCGGCTTGTCGGCAGCGCGCACGCGGGACAGCGCTTCGCCTACCGATTGCAAATGCACCTGCCCGCCCCCGATAAAACGGTCGAGATCGAGGACGACTGCGGTGATACGCTCGTCCGTTGCGGCGGCGTCGATTGCCCGCACCAGATCGCGTACCTGAAATTCGCGCGTGGGTGCTTGTTGCGCCAGCAATGCCGCAAATGGATCGATCTCAGCCCGTTCCTCGACAATCACGCCGTCCAGTTCGAGAACCAAGGCGCCTTCGCGCACTTCGGCAGGGGACGGGCGCGCAGTCAGAACCGCGAAAAGCGCCCCGAAAAACAGCAGCATGAAGAACAGCACAAGGCCGTCCTTGATGCCCACCAGAAGTCGCCAAACACGGCCTGCGAATTTCATCGAATAATGCCCCTGTCTCGGTATTTGCGGCGCAACCTAGGCAATTGGCGGCAAAACGCCATGCAAATGTGCTTGAGCGGGCCACCCGGCTCGACTAGGGGCTTGGCTTTAATGACATCGCCGCAAAAACCGCGCCCGCCATCTTTTGGAAACGGGCCAGCAGCCGGTCGCTATCCTGCGGGCAGACACGCCTTTCCGCATCGCGATCTGACCGGCATATCGCAGCTCGAACGGCATGAGATTCTGTTCCTGCTCGATGAGGCAGAACAATGGGTCGAACTCAATCGTCGCAGCCAGAAGCGGCACGATGCGCTGGCCGGGCTGACAATCATCAACGCCTTCTTCGAAAGTTCGACCCGCACGCTGCTCAGCTTCGAGATTGCGGGCAAGCGCCTCGGTGCGGATGTAGTGAACATGCACGCCGCGCAATCGAGCGTGAAGAAGGGCGAGACGCTGATCGACACCGCGATCACGCTCAATGCCATGAACGCCGACGCCATTGTGATCCGGCATGGGTCGAGCGGGGCGACGCAGCTGATCGCAAGCAAGGTCGACTGCCCCGTGCTCAATGCGGGCGATGGCAGCCATGAACATCCTACACAGGCGTTGCTGGACGCGCTCGCACTTCGTGAAGCGCTGGCAGATCGCGGCGACCCGAGCGAGGATTTCACCGGGCTGACGATCACGATCTGCGGAGACATTCTGCACAGCCGCGTGGCGCGGTCGAACCTCCTCTGCCTGCAAGCCCTTGGCGCAACCGTGCGGCTTTGTGCGCCACCCGCTCTGATGCCAGCCGGAATCGAGGCGATGGGGGCAGAGGTGTTTCATGATTTCGACGCAGCGCTAAAAGGCGCGGATGTGGTCATGATGCTGCGCCTGCAAACGGAGCGGATGAGCGGCCAGTTCATCCCCTCGGCGCGCGAGTATCATCACCTCTACGGGCTGACGCGGACAAGGCTCGACCATGCGGCGCCCGAGGCACTGGTCATGCATCCCGGACCGATGAACCGCGGTGTCGAGATCGACAGCGAAGTGGCCGACATGATCGATCGCTCGATCATCACTCGCCAGGTCGAAATGGGGGTCGCAATCCGCATGGCATGCCTCGATGTGCTCACCCGGCAGACCCGCGGCGTCGAGGGGTGGGACGCATGAAACAACAGCGTGCGATCACCATTACGAACGGACACCTTGTCTTGCCCGGCCAGAAGCGCGCCGGGTCGCTGCGTCTTGAAGCCGGATGTATTGCCGCGATTGGCGATTGCTCGCCGCAGGACGGCGACGAAATTGTCGATGCGGGCGGCAAGCTGATTGCGCCGGGCCTGGTCGATCTCGGCGTTTTTGCCATCGACAAGCCTGCGTTTCATTTCGGCGGCATTACGCGCGCGGCGTTGATGCCCGACCAGTCCCCGCCGCTGGATCTGCCCAGCCGCGTTGCGTATATTGCAAAGAGTGGGAAGCCCGATTTCTGGGTTCATCCGCTGGCGGCTGCGACCTCTGAGCTGGGCGGAGAAAGTCTCGCGGAGATAGCGCTGATGAAAGATGCCGGTGCGCGGGGTATCGCCACCGGGCGTAGCTGGATCGCCGACAGCGGGGTGATGCTGCGCCTACTCCAATATGCGGCCATGTTAGACATGCCGGTCATCGCGCATGCCGAAGATGCGGCACTGACCGGCGATGCCGTGGCCAGTTCCGGCGAGATGGCGACACGGCTCGGGCTTTCCAGCGCTCCACCTCAGGCCGAAGCGATCGCCATTGCCCGCGATATGGCGCTTGCCGAGATGGCAGCGGCACGCATTCATTTTCGGCAGGTTACGACGCGCGCGGGGCTCGATCTTGTCCGGCAGGCAAAGGCGAGGGGGTTGGCAGTGACTGCCGGGATCACGCCTTCGCATTATATGCTGTCCGACCTCGCCACGGCAGAGTTTCGCAGCTTCATGCGTCTGTCGCCGCCGCTGCGCAGCGAAGATGACCGTCAAGCAGTGATCGATGCGCTTGAAGATGGCACCATCGACGTGATTTCCAGCGGCCACGATCCGCGCGGACCCGAGGATAAGCGCCGCCCCTTCGCCGATGCCGAACCCGGAATGGCCGGTGCGGAAACGCTGCTCGCTATGGTGGTCTCGCTGATACGCGACGAGATCGTGGATGTGCCGCGCGCTTTCGAGCTTTGCAGCGCTGCGCCAGCTCGGCTGCTCGGGGTCCAGGCGGGCGCTCTGCTGGAGGGCTATGAGGCCGACATCGCCATCGTCGATCCTGAAAAACCGTGGGTCATCGACAGCCGCATGATGGCTGCCAGCGCAGGCAATACGCCCTTCGACGGCCAGCCGACGCAGGGCCGGGTGCTCCGCCTGTTCAAGGGCGGCGTTGAAATCGACCTGTAGCCAAAAGAAAACCCCTCCCGTTTAGGGGAGGGGTAACACGCCATCGAGGATGAGCGACGTTTCCGGTCAGCGCCGTGCAACTCTTACATTGTTATCGATGGTGCCCGGCAGCGGGTTGTTGGCGGCGTAGGCGATACAGCCGCCGCCGCCCCGCTTGACCAGCGAGCATAGCTGCTGGGCTGAATTCTTGGCAAAGCCGCCGGCTGCCACGCGGTAATAGATTTTCCCATTGACCTCGGCCTTGGAAATCACCTTCTGCGAACCTTCGAGTTCCGGATGGCGCGACTGGAACAGTTTCCATGCGGCCTGCGCATCGGACATCGAGAAATAGGAGCCGAGCTGAACGCGGTAATCGCCGGTCTGCTTGACGAATTTCTTCGCCGCCTGCTGGCGCGGACTGGCTACCTTTGTCGGGGCCGAATGCGTTTGTGCGACACGCGGCTCGGCCGGTGCGGCTACAGGGGCCGCCACCGGTGCAGCCTTGACCGGAACGCTCTGAGCCACTTCCCGCGACACGAAGCGTGTACCGCCCGGGGCGACGAAGCCGGCTTCGGCCATCTCGGCCTCGCCTTCGTCGGAGACTGCAGCCGCGACGGCAGGAACCACGACCGGCTGGGCCGGGACTGCTGCGGGAAGCTCTTGAGCTAGGGCGAAAGCAGGTGCGGCTTCGACTTCGGCGACCGCTTGCGCGTCCGCGACATTCGTCTCCACGGCTTCGGCTGCGAGCGTTTCGATGCTCTCATGATTGGACAGCGCCAGATGGGCAGGCTGACCCGGATCCACGGCCAACTCAACGCCGAGCAGATCGGCAACACGGTGCTGCTGCATCTCCGGGGCGGCCAGACGTGCCCAGTGACCGAGACGGTCACCCAGGCGGTCGTCGCGCACGTCTTGTGCCGCCATCAGGCGGGCAGAGCGCCAGTCGCCTTGCAGGGCATAGGCATAGGCCAGGTTCTGGCGAACCTTGGCGGTATTCGTGCCGCCGCGAAGTGTATTGGTGAGCACATGAACGCCGTGCTGAGCGCGTCCGGCAAGTGCGACCGCCAAGCCGTAATCCGCCGGGTCTAGAGCGGTTTCCCACTTATCCAGCGTTTCAAGAGCGCTGGTGCTGTCACCGGCGGCAATCTGCGCCAGCGCATAGGTGATGACGGTACGTGGCGAAGTATCGCCAAGCTCCATGGCTTCGGCAAGTGTGCTGGCTGCCGATGCGAACCGGCCGGCTTTCACGTAGGAAGCACCCAGCAAAGCGCGGGTGCCCACGTCGCGTGGGCTGGCCAAAACGGCGGCTTCGGCGTGTTGGACGGCTTTCGCGCCCTTGCCTTTGGCCATCGCAGCCTCGGCCTTGACGGCGGAGACGTTTGCGGGCGGCGCAACCTTCGCGGTGCAGCCGACAAGCGTGGCGCTGGCCAACGCCGTGGTGACGGCTAGGCTTACGAAACGAGTCTTGTTCGGTGTCTTGCTCATGGTTTCCCCCTCCTGCGGCTGCAGGCGTGTCCTTCGTGTCAGTCGCGCGAAACTTGCGCAGCGAGATTTTCGATTTCCGGCATCTCGGAAAGAAACGCGTCGAGCGCATCCGTCACGAGAGTTTGTGCGCTCTTGGAACTCACCGTGCAGGCAAGCCGCAACTTAAGATGGCGTTGCTGGTCGAGGCGCAGCGTGAACGCCGCGCGCTTGCCAGATGTGTTGACTGGCTTCTTTCTGCGCTCGGTATTGGCTGCTTCGCGTGTCGCCGGTGCTTCCAGCTTTGCGGCGATTTGCTCGATCGTATCGCGCACCGGGCTTGCCGCATCGTCCGGCACATTCGTTTCGGGCTTGATGCTCACGACCTTGTCGCCGGTTTCCTCGCCCATGTCGTTCCAGCCGAGATCTTCCAGATTGGCGGCAGCCTGCTTCCCGTCGACCGGCCCGCCAGTGTTTTGCGGGCGCATGGCCGGCTTTGCCCCGCCCTTGCGTGCAAGCAGGGTCGGAGAAAGGGAGGCGAAACTCGATTCGGTCATCGCTACGATCTCCCGCGCGCGTTCGTTTTACTGGGCCACCCGGCGGCCGAAGCCGCCAGCAGGGCGATGCGAACCGGCCATCGCAGATTGCGCGTTCGGTGCGGCGAAAACAGTGCGGCGGAAATTCTTTTCGAGCCGGTCGGCCATATACTTCCACAGTGCTGTGACCTCTGCGGCGCTGCGGCTTTCCGGGTCGACCTCCATCACCGTGCGGCCATCGATCATCGAGGCGGCAAAATCGGTGCGGTGGTGAAGGGTGATCGGGGCAACCGTGCCGTGCTGCGACAGCGCGACGGCGGCTTCCGAAGTAATTTTTGCCTTGGGCGTCGCGGCATTGACCACGAAGACGAGCGGCTTGCCGGCCCGTTCGCACAGATCGACCGTGGCGCCGACGGCACGAAGATCGTGCGGGCTGGGGCGAGTTGGTACGACGATCAGTTCGGCGACACCGATCACGGACTGGATAGCCATAGTGATTGCCGGAGGCGTGTCGATCACCGCAAGCTTGAAGCCCTGCTGGCGCAGCACCTGCAAATCGCTTGCGAGACGAGCGACGGTGGTCTGGGCGAATGCGGGATATTCATCCTCGCGCTCGTTCCACCAATCGGCGAGCGACCCTTGCGGATCGATGTCGATCAGAACGACCGGGCCAGCGCCCGCTCTCTGTGCCTGAACGGCAAGATGTCCGGAAAGGGTCGTCTTGCCCGATCCACCTTTTTGCGAAGCCAAAGCCAGTACTCGCACGGACTGGTCCCCCTAATGAAACGCCCTAGAAAAGCTCGTGTCGATGCCCGTCACCGGGCTCTCAGCTCATGGAAATCGCAGACTACCCCTAATATTGGGTTAATCGCGTTGAGGATTGCTTGGGCCCGGTGGCTTTCGCTCTGCCCGGCCAGCCTGTAGGCAGGGATGTCGCGGATTTTGGGGGAAGATCATGACCGACCATGCAATTGCCGCAGCACCGGACCAGCCAAAGCCGGTCGCCGATGGCGGGACGCGTATCAGCAGTCTAGACTTTATCCGTGGCTTGGCGGTCATGGGCATACTTGCTGCGAATATCGTGGCGTTCGGCCAGCCCTTCGCCGCATATATGTATCCCGACGCCTTCCTGACGCCGCATGGCGAGGCGGAGGGATGGATGTGGATCGCTCAGTTCGTTCTGATCGACGGCAAGATGCGCGCGCTCTTCACGCTGCTGTTCGGGGCCGGTCTCTACCTGTTCATGGAACGCGCCTGGGCCAAGGGATCGAGCCGCTGGCTGCAAGCGCGCAGGCTCGTCTGGCTGGGGCTGTTCGGCCTCGCGCATTTCTTCTTCATCTGGCGAGGCGACATTCTTTTTCTTTACGCATGTGCCGGGTTGATCGCTCTATTGTTCCTGCGGATGAGCGCGAAGCGGCAGATGCTCCTCGGCGTGCTTGGATATATCGCGGGCGGCATTCTCTATTTCGGCTTCGTCGGCTGGCTGCCTTTCGTGGCCGATGCCCCTGCGGATACTTCGAACCAAGTAAGCTCTGCGATGCTCGAAGGTCTGGAGGAGGGAAAGGCCGAAGCGCTCGAGGATGGCGTGATCGAAACCGAAATCCGCCGGGAGGGAAGCTATGGCGATTACATTTCCCATAACATCAGCGCCCACGCGAGCGACCTGGGTTTCACGCTTTTCCTGTTCTGGTTCGAAACCCTGCCGCTGATGCTGATCGGTATGGCGCTTTACCGGCGCGGGCTTTTCACCGGAGAGATGGACCAGCGCAAGCAGCGCCGGTGGGGCTGGATCGGTCTGGCCGTTGGTGGAGTGCTGACGCTGCTGATCGGCCTCTGGGCGAAGGGCGCAGGCTTTACGTATTATGGGACGATGGCGGCCTTCATGGCGCACACCCATTTTCCGCGCCTGTTTATGGCCTTGGGTCTGGCAGCCTTGCTCTCCCTCTATGCACCGAGCGCAACCGGCTGGCTTGGCCAGCGCATTTCGGCAGCGGGGCGCGCAGCGTTCACGAATTATCTCGGCACATCGGTCGTGATGCTGTTCGTATTTAGCGGCTGGGCGCTCGGCTTGTTCGGAGAACTCACGCGCGGCGGTCTCTATGTCGTGGTCGTGCTTGCCTGGGCGGTGATGCTGGCATGGTCGAAACCGTGGCTCGAACGCTATCATTACGGCCCGCTGGAATGGCTCTGGCGCTGCCTGACCTATTGGAACCTGTTTCCGCTCCGGCGGTGATCGACCAGGCAAAGCCCGGGGTCTTGCTATTGAGAATGACTCGCACTATTCATGCTCTTGCGAATCAATCGCAGGAGCCGCGAACCAGTGTATATCTGTAATTGCAACGGGATCCGTGAAACCGAATTGCGCGCAGCAGCGCGCCGCTGCCCCGGTGATGCGGAGGCTTGCTACGCTGCTTTGGGCAAACGCCCCAATTGCGGTGCCTGCCTTTGCGAAGCGGACGATCTGATCGCTGAAGAACGCGAAATGGCTTACGTCCCGGAGCACGTAGCGGCGTAATTTCTCGCTACTGACAATCGCTCGCAAGTGCCGGAAATCCGCCATTTTCTCGTTTTACGCCCCTTGCCAGCCATGCATGACGGGCGCATAGTTCGGGCGCAATCCAAATGCATGGGAGATGCGTCATGAAGGGCGACGAAAAGGTCATCGAATACCTTAACAAGGCGCTGACCAACGAGCTGACCGCCATCAACCAGTACTGGTTGCATTACCGCGTCCTCGCCGATTGGGGCGTTACCAAACTTGCCGATTACGAGCGCAAGGAATCCATCGAAGAGATGGAGCATGCCGACAAGCTGGCCGAGCGTATCCTGTTCCTGAACGGCCTTCCCAATTTTCAAGCGATCCATAAATTGAAGGTAGGCGAAACGGTCGAGGAAATCCTGCGAGCGGATTTGGCGCTGGAGGAAGAGGCGATCCCGCTGCTGCGCGATGCGGCGGAATATTGCCAGGAGGTCAAGGATTACGTCACCGGCCAGATTTTCGAGGATATCCTCGAAAATGAAGAGGAACACGTCGACTTCCTGGAAACGCAGTTCGACATGATCGTCCGCATGGGTTTGGAAAACTACGTCCAGCTGCAAAGCAGACCGGCTGGCGAGTCCGAAGACGGCTGACCGGCGGCCGGCTAACGCCCGCTTTAGTTTGACAGTCGCGCTGTGAACGGTCACTTCCTGTAATCGGAAGGCCATAACAAAACACTGGGTCGTCTCCTTCCTCAGTCCAGGGTCGCAATGTCACCTGAACTTGAGGGGAATCTCTATGAAGTCGTTCGTTAAAACGCTCGCTCTGGCTGCAGCCGGTGCGACCACGCTTGCGCTCGCATCGCCTGCAGCGGCGCAGCTACGTGTGTGGGAAGATTACACGCCGCAGGAAGAAGTCGTCGAACTCACCTATGTCAAAGTCGACGCGGGCCAGCTCGACACCTATCTCGAAGGTCTCAAGCAGACTTGGGTGCGCTCCAATGAAGTCGCCATCAGTCTCGGGCAGGTGTCGAGCTACGGCATCTACACGGTGCCGTATGGCAGTAATGAGGTGAACCTCGTTTTGCGGATCACCTATCCGAACATGGCTGCGCTGGATGCCGATAAGGACCGGTTCGACCAATTCATGGAAGCATGGGGCCGTCAGAACATGGACAGCAGCAACAAGACAGTGCGCGAGGTCTACAACAAGATTCGCGAGATCAAGGGCACCTACCTGCTGCGTGAGCTCGAAATGAACGATTGATCGAGCCGAAATTCAAGAAGGGCGGGGCCGCATGGTTCCGCCCTTTTACATTGCCAGTTATCTCTCGCCGCGTTTATTCCGGCGGCTGCCGACCCCCCGGGCCGCGAGCATGGCTTCACGGAAGAAGAACATCAGACCCACAATCAGCAGCAGCATGGTGGCAATCCAGGCCACGGCGATAACCGTGCCGATCTGCGCTTCGATCCAGGCGCTGATGAACAACATGGCAATAACCATGCTGATCAGCACCGCCGCGCCTGTCCCGCACATCACCGCGGTTTGCGCGAGCTGGCGGCGCTTCATCAGCCAGAGGCGTTCTGTGATATCGTTCTTGCGCGGACTGTCGTCGGCACGCTCGTCGATCGTGTCGATCCTGCCGCCGATCCAGATCAACCGGCTGACCATGACGTTCATGACGGCCCCGATCCCGGCGAGCAGGAAGGCAGGTGCGAGGCTCAGCTGCACGATCTGCTGAACGCGCGGTGTGCTGGCGGTGCGCTCCAATATCTCGAAGGCGAGCGGCTGCGCAGCGATAAGCAGGTCCAAGACCATCAGCCGCCTCCGCTGTAATTGCCCCCGCCGCCTTTATTGGCGTTATACGGGTTCTTGGGGCTCTTGAGCACGATGCGCACGGGCACAGCATCGAAGCCCAGCTTCGCGCGGATGCCGTTGACGAGATAGCGCTCGTAGCTCTTGGGCAGCGCGTCCAGCCGCGTCCCGAAAATCACAAAGCGCGGCGGGCGTGTCCCGGCCTGAGTGATGTAGCGCAGCTTGATCCGGCGGCCATTTGGCGCAGGCGGCGGATTGGCATCGAGCGCATCGTCGAACCAGCGATTGAGCGCAGCGGTCGAAACGCGCTTCGACCATGCATCGCGCAGTTCGAACGCAGCGCTCAGCATCGGGTCGAGCCCCTTGCCGGTCTTGGCGCTGACGGCCAGCACCGGCAGGCCGCGGACCTGCGACAGCCCTTCATCCAGCGCGCTGCGAATGCCGTTGAACAGACTGCTGGCATGCTCCGCGACATCCCATTTGTTGATCGCGATCATCAGCGCGCGGCCTTCCTGCAGCACATGATCGGCGATCTTGAGGTCCTGGTGCTCCAGGCCCTTCGTGGCATCGAGCAGCAGCACGACGACTTCGGCGAAGTCGATCGCGCGCTTGGCGTCGGCAACGGACAGTTTCTCCAGCTTGTCCTGCACCTTGGCGCGCTTGCGCATGCCGGCGGTGTCGATCAGCCGGATCTCGCGCATCTCGCCGCTGGCGGGGTCGGTCCATTCCCAGTCGACCGCGATCGAATCGCGCGTGATCCCGGCTTCGGGTCCGGTGACCAGACGGTTGACGCCCAGCAGACGGTTGATGAGGGTGGACTTGCCCGCATTCGGGCGCCCGACGATGGCCAGCTTCAGCGGGCCGAGCGGGGCGTCCTCGTCATCTTCGTCCTCGGTCGCGGCGACTTCGGAAGCGGCTTGGGCGCTGTCGGCTTTCTCGCCGATGACCGGCCACAGCCCGGCGAACAGGTCGGCGATGCCTTCACCGTGTTCGGCGGATACGGCGACAGGCTCGCCAAGGCCCAGATTGTAGCTTTCCAGCACGCCCGCTTCGCCGGCCGCGCCTTCCGCCTTGTTGGCGACGAGGATCACGGGCAGTTCCTGCTCGCGCAGCCAGCGGCCGATTTCTTCATCGAGCGGGGTCAGCCCGGCGCGTGCGTCGATCACGAACATGGCCGCATCGGCGCCGTCTATGCTGACTTCGGTCTGCACCCGCATCCGGCCGGGTAGCGTCGATTTGTCCTCGTCTTCCCACCCGGCGGTATCGACGACGGTGAACTGCAATCCGGCAATTTCGGCATCGCCCATCCGCCGGTCGCGGGTGACGCCGGGCTGGTCGTCGACCAGCGCCAGCTTCTTGCCGATCAGCCGGTTGAACAGCGTGGACTTGCCCACATTGGGACGTCCGATGATGATGACGGTGGGTTTCATGGTGTCAGTGAGCAGCAGGTGGCCGCTGCATCTCGGTTTGGCAAGCGCTGTAAGGCGTTCCTACAGGATGGAACACATGGAACACGGTCCAGGGCGAAAAGCGCGAGCAGGGCATAAGAGCCCTGAAAGAAACGGCGAACGGCGGATGACAGGGGCGGTCTGACAGACATCGCCGATGGTCTGCCATCACGGATGAATTGTAGGAAAGGCATTTTCGGCGCAGTTGCCGCCACGGCATTTACGATGCGTCAGTCGGCCTTGGCGACGGGCGGATCATCGCCCAGATCTTCGTACCATGCCTCGACCGGGCCATTCAGCTTCAGCGTCAGCGGATTGCCCCTGCGATCCACGGTCTTGCCCGCCTGTACGCGCACCCAGCCATCGGCAATCGAGTATTCCTCGATATCGGTGCGCTGGCGGCCCTTGAAGCGGATACCCACGCCGCGCTTGAGCACTTCGACATCGAAATGCTCGCTCTTGGGATTCACCGAGAGGTGCAGGGGCGGAAGGTCGGGTGCGGTCTGTTCAGTCATGGACGCGACCCTATAAACACGCTGGCGCGTGCGGCAAGATGCCATGAGCGACCCATGAGCGGCCCATGCGCGGCCCATGTGCCATATTGCCAGCGTTTAGCTGCACGCACATGCTTGCCCTTTCGCGCGCAGCCAGTTAGAGGCGGCCAAGCTCTCGCGCGGTGGCCTCCCGGTTGCCGCGCGGCTTCGTTCGGGCTAGCGGGCGTGGCGGAATTGGTAGACGCGCTGGTTTTAGGTACCAGTATCGCAAGATGTGGGGGTTCGAGTCCCTTCGCCCGCACCAGCCCGGCCACAGCTCCATCCCGGTCATCAAGATTTTGAGATATAAGCGGAAGTTCGTCAGTTCATGGAAATCAAAGAAACGACCAATGAAGGCCTGAAGCGCGCCTATACGGTGACCATTCCGGCCAGCGAGATCGAAACCCGCATCGCAGGCGAGGTCAAGAAGATCGCGCCGCAAGTGCGCATGCCCGGCTTCCGCCCCGGCAAGGTGCCAGCGAATCTCGTCCGCAAGATGCACGGCGAACAGCTGCATTCGCAGGCGGTGAACGATGTCATCCGCGAATTGGTCGACGGCCTGATGAAAGACAAGGAGCTGCGCCCCGCGATGCAGCCCAAGATCGACCTCGGCCAAGGTTATGAAGAAGGCAAGGACGCCAAGCTTACCATTGAGCTGGAAGTGCTGCCCACGGTCGAAGCGCCCGACATGGACGGTCTGAAGATCGAACGTCTGGTTGTGCCGGTCACCGACAAGCAGGTCGACGAATCGCTGCAGAGCATTGCCGGCCAGAACAAGAGCTACAAGGACGCGGCCAAGACCAAGAAGGCCGCCGACGGCGATCAGCTGATCATCGACTTCGTCGGCCGCGTGGACGGCACCGAATTCGAAGGCGGCAAGGCCGAAGGCGCGCCGCTGGTGCTGGGATCAGGCACGTTCATCCCGGGCTTCGAAGAACAGCTCAAGGGCGCTAAGACCGGCGATGAGAAGACCATCAAGGTAACCTTCCCGGAAGAATATCAGGCGGAAAACCTGGCCGGTAAGGAAGCCGAATTCGACGTGACGGTGCAGGCGGTGAAGACCGAAACCGACACAAAGGTCGATGAGGAATTCGCCAAGAACCTCGGTCTCGACAGCCTCGACAAGCTGAAGGAACTGCTGCGCGGACAGCTGGAGCAGGAAACCTCGGGCCTGACCCGCACGCAGATGAAGCGCCAGCTGCTCGACAAGCTTGCCGCCGGCCACGACTTCGCTGTGCCGCAAGGCATGGTCGATGCGGAATTCGAACAGATCTGGGCGCAGTTGCAGCAGGAAGCTGCCAATAGCGAAGACGCTGCAGCCTCGCTCAAGGAAATCGAAGCCGAGAAGGACGATTATCGTTCGATCGCCGAACGCCGCGTCCGCCTTGGCCTTTTGTTGTCGGAAATCGGCCAGAAAAACGGTGTCGAGGTGAGCGGCCAGGAAATGTCGATGCTGATCCAGCAGGCAGCCCAGCAGTACCGCGCCGAAGACCGCGAACGCTTCATGGATTACATCCAGCAGGAGCCGATGGCCGCCGCCCAGCTGCGCGCGCCTCTATATGAAGACAAGGTCGTCGACTTCCTGTTCGAGAAGGCCGAAATTTCCGAGCGTGAAGTGACGCGCGAGGAGTTGGAAGCCGCGATCGAAGCGGACGAGGACGCAGAAGCGGAAGCTGCCAAAAAGAAGGCCCCGGCCAAGAAGAAGGCAGCCGCAAAGAAAGCTCCGGCCAAGAAAGCGGATGATCAGAAGCCTGC
Organism: uncultured Alphaproteobacteria bacterium; assembly: GCA_963797945.1. Classification (GTDB taxonomy): domain Bacteria; phylum Pseudomonadota; class Alphaproteobacteria; order Sphingomonadales; family Sphingomonadaceae; genus Qipengyuania. The sequence goes on from CAWCRA010000003.1 coordinate 129,914, forward strand.
CGCAAAGAAGGCTCCGGCCAAGAAGGCAGACGACAAGCCCGCCAAGAAGGCTCCGGCGAAGGAAGCTGCTGCGAAGAAGCCAGCAGCCAAGAAAGCTCCCGCTAAAAAGCCAGCAGCTAAAAAAGCTCCGGCCAAGAAGGCTGCCGCGAAGAAGTAAGTCTCTGCGTTTGTTAGCAAACATGAGGGCGGCGGTGTCGGAAACGACCCGCCGCCCTTCTTGTATGTAGCGCCAATAAGGAGGTCAGCTGGGTTTGGTGGGTTTCTCCACCTTGAGCGGTTCTTCGCCGGGAGTGAGCGACGCCATCCAGCTGTCCTTGCCGACATGGACATGCTCGCCGCGTCCCTCGACAAAGGCGATATAGGGACCGGCCACGATGCCGTGGATCACTATCGAGGCCAGAATGGTGAAGCTCGCCGTTGCCCACAGCAGGTCGAGGTTTTCGAAATCGCCGTGGTTCTGTCCGTAGGCGAGGTAGTAGATCGTCCCCATGCCCCGCACGCCGAGGAAGGCGACGGCCAGCTTGCCTCGCCAGGGCAGGTCGCAATTCGCCTCCGCCAGCAGGCCGGAGATCGGGCGGATGACGAAGATCAGCGCAAGACCGACCATCGCTGCTGGCCAGGTCAGCGCATCGAGCACGCCGCTGGCGAGCATGGCACCGAAGCCGAAGAGCACTGCGACCAGCACAATTTGCTCGATCTGATCAATGAAATGATGGCTGATCTTGTGATAGCGGCTGGCATTCTCGCTCTGGCGCGCTGTCACCGCACCGACGAAGACGGCGATGAAGCCATACCCCTGAAAAACCTCCGCCAGGCCGTAAGCGAGCAGTAATGTGCCCAATACGATCAAGCCTTCGCTAGTCGAGTATCTGGGTGCGTCACCTTCGTCCTCGCCGTGCTGGTCGCCTTTTTCGACTTCTTCCATCGGCGCGTCGGCCTCGCGCTCGAACACGTACCACGCACCTCCGCGCCCGACTGCCCAGCCGATGACGCAACCGGCAAAGATCTTCCAGACCAGGTCGAATGCAAGCCACTCCAGCGTCCACGCGCCGAGCGAACTCATGCCTATGGCTGCGATGGCGAGATAGGTGAACGGGAAGGCGAGCCCGTCATTGAGGCCAGCCTCCACCGTCAGGCTGAAGCGCACGTCATGGCGCTGCGCCTCGCCGGGGGGGCCGACCTGGACGCTTCGTGCCAGCACCGGGTCGGTCGGCGCAAGAGCTGCACCGAGCAGGATCGCGCTCGCCGGAGCAAGCCCCAACGCCCACCACCCTAGAAGCGAAACCGCAAGGATCGTCAGCGGCATGGCGATAACCAGAAGCGGCCAGATCTGCCCCCAGTTCTTCCAGCTAACCGGCCGGTCGATCGCAATACCGGCAGCGGCAAGGGAGGCAATCACGATGAATTCGGTGATGTATTCGAGCGCCAGGGCATCGAACCCGTCGAAGGTCGGGTTGATATTGGGTAGGCCCATTCCGGCCGAATAGAGAAAGTAGCCCGCCCCGACATAGACGATCGGCAGCGACAGCCATATTTTCGCCAGCCGCTTCTCCAGCGAAACCGCGAGCATGAGCCCGATGCCAAAGATGACGAACATCAGGATACGTGGTTCGAAGTCCATTGCCTATCAGTACCCGGCGGGCTCTTTCGGTTCCCAGCGTTGGAAAGTCGGAATCGGTAGTTCTGCGGTCCGCGCTCGTTCGTAAGCCGCACCCGCTTTCAGGACATCGTGATCGGCCCATTTCGCGCCGAAGAAGCTGATCCCGACCGGCAGCCCTTCGACATGGCCCATCGGCACGGTGAGATGCGGGTAGCCTGCAATCGCCGCAGGAGATCCAAAACCGATGCTGCCGTTGAAATTGTCGCCATTGATCAGGTCGCTCACCCAGGTCGGGCCGCGTGTCGGCGAAACCAGGAAGCGGACCGAATGTTCGGCAAGCAGCTTGTCGAGCGTTTCCTCGCCCGCAATGCGGACGGCGTTTTCGCGCGCCTTGAGATATGCCTCGCGGTCGGTGGTGCTTTCGGACAGCGTGAACAGGTCTTGCCCGAACCAGCGCATTTCGGTGTCGGCGTTTGCTTCGTTGAACGCGATCAGGTCGGCGAGGCTGCGCGGCATGTCCTCGCCCGGAAGGCTCCGCAGATACTTGCCCATCTCCTCGCGCAGTTCGAACATCAGCACTGTGAAGCTGTCGCCATACATCTGCTCGTCCACCTCGAACTCGATGTCGACCAGCTCGGCGCCCGCGCGCTCCAGATCGGCAAGGGCCGCTTCGAAGACTTCGCGCACATCGGCGGAGTTTCCGACCTGCTCGCGCATCACGCCGATCCGCACACCGTCGAGAGAGGCGTCTTCGAGCCCTTGCGTATAGTCGGCAATGCGAACGGCGTCCTGCGTCACGGCATCGGCCGGATCGGCGCCGGCAATGGCGGTCAGCAAGGTGGCCGCATCGCCCACCGTCCGCGTCATCGGTCCGGCCGTGTCTTGCGTGCTGGAAATCGGCACGACATGCGTGCGGCTGACGATGCCGACGCTCGGCTTGAAGCCAACCACGCCGTTGATACTGGCGGGGCAGGTGATCGACCCGTTGGTTTCGGTCCCGATGGCGGCCCAGGCAAAGCCTGCCGCAACCGCAGCGCCGCTGCCCGAGGACGAGCCGCAGGAATTACGGTCGGTCGCGAAGGGATTGCGGGTCAGCCCGCCCATAGCGCTCCACCCGCTGGTCGAGTTGTTGTCGCGGATATTCGCCCATTCGGACAGGTTCGTCTTGCCCATGACGACCCCGCCGGCGCGGCGCAGATTTGCGATCAGCGGAGCATCGCGGCGCGTCCAATTATCCTTCAGGGCGAGACTGCCCGCAGTGGTCGGCAATTCGCGCGTCTCGATATTGTCCTTCACCAGCACCGTGCGGCCGCCCAGCGAAGTGCGCGCGGCGGTTGCAGCGCGGATCTGCGCGGTAATATCGGGCGCGAGCGCGATAATCGCGTTTACTCCGTCCGGCCCGTCTTCATAGCGCCCGATCCGGGAAGCATGCCCGACTGCGTAACCTTCAGCCGCAGTCGTGGGAGGTTCGAGGCCATCTGGAAGGGACAGCTTTTCCACCTCGATGGTGACATTTGGAAGTTCGCTATCCTGGGCGGCGAGCGGCATTGCCGCGGATGCGAGAAGGGCGAGCATTGCGAAGCGAGCGATCATGCCACCTCATTGCCAGCCGCAGGCCCTTTTGCAAGCGCGGCTCAGAAATTGCCGCTCACACTTAGTCTGAAAGTCGGGCCGATCTTGCGCGAGCGATCTTCCACAAACAGGACCGGGCTTATATTGCGCGGCCCGCCGAACACCGTCCGAAAGAAGTTGTCGCGCCCGCCGTTGATGTTCGACAAGCGGGCATTCACCGTCAGCCCCATCACATCTTTGTGCTCCACGAAAACGCTCACGAAGGTCGGACCGTCGAATTCGCGGCTTACCTCGGCGACGCGGAACTGGTCGCGAAAATCATTGTAGCTATACGCAGCGCCATAAGCGATGGCGGAGCCGGGGATGTCGTGGCGGTAATCCACCTCGACCTCGCGCTGCCGCCCGCCAGAAAAATCGCGCAGGAAACCGGTGACCGGGTCGATCACTTCGCCTTCTTCATATTCCAGCCGCACTTCGACCTGCACACCCTTTGCGCCAATCGGGTCGAGCCGCAGGGTGGTGAGCCACTCGATTTCGGTACGGCGTCCGCTGTCGATATTGCCGCGCGCTTCGCCGCCGCCGGGCAGCGGGACGATGTCGACAAGATCCTCGATCCAGCGTTGCTCGTAAATGAGCGAGGTCGAGCCCCAGGGGCCGAGCCCCTTGTTGATCTCGGCCTGGATTTCCCAGGTTTGCGGCGGGACCAGCTCGTTATTGGTGTCGTTCTCGCGACCCTCGTCGAGCTGAACGCCGGCGAGGAAATCGCCGAAGGAAAGCTGTCCGACATCGCGGCGCAATTCGATGGAGGCGTCGAGAGTGCTGGTCGGTGTCCACGCAAAGGAGACAGACCCTTTGGGCCGCAGGAATGTGCGGACATTGGCGGCCACGCCGGTCTGTTCGATCTTCGAATATTCGCCCCCGGCGGTGGCCTGGAACGCCAGATCGCCGGTCAGCTGCTTGCTGAAAGACAGCACCGCGTCGTAGCGGTCCTCGGTGACATCGCCGGTTGCGCCGGGAAATGCCACGCGCTCGAATTCGCCTGCATCGCCCAGCGTGAAGAGGCGCGATACCCGGTTGAGCCGATTGAAGGCTGCTTCGCCAGCAAGTTGCCAGTCGGCGGCGAACATGCGCCAGCCATATTCGAAGCGCCCGATACGTTCGCCTGCCTCGCTGACCTGTTCGAAACGAGTGCCTTATCGAGCAGCGGATCGGCAAAGCTGTCCACGATCTCGCTGAAATCATTGTCCCGCTCGAAGCGCTCCAGCCCGATCAGCTTCATGCGGCCCGGGCCCAGCAGGAATTCGATATCGCCGCCGATCTCATATTCCGGCCCGATGCTGCCCCGGCCGCCTACGCGGGTGCGGATCGGGCCGGTGACCGGAATGCCAAGCTCGTCATCGCGGACGCGGAAGAAGTCTTCGCCATAGCGCAGGTTGAGGTTGGCGGCGGTGTCGGCGCCGAATTTATAGGTGAAATTCGTGCTCAGGACGGGATTGTCGAAGCGGCCGCGAAACTGGGTTTCCTGCGTTTCTATCAAGCCGCCAACGCCGTCGGTGATCAGGACAGGTCCCACGGATCCAAAGCGGTTGTTCACATTTTCGATCGCGACGGTGAAATCCAGGGCGCCGGTGCTGCCCGTCAGCGATATCTCGCCGCCATAGAAGGCCGCATCGGCTGTGCCGGACAAGCGAATACCGGTGCGATAGTCGAACTGGCCGGACGCACCCGTACTGATGACGACGACATTGGCGACCTGTCCAGTCAGCCCTGGAATGTCGAGTGTAACGCCGTCCACCACCTCGATCCGCACGACATTGGCTGCGGAAATGCGCTGAAGCTGTGCGCGGATGCCGTCGGACTTGCTGGAGAACCGCTCGCCATTGACGATCACGTTTCCGTCTGCCTGACCCAGGCCGCGATCGCTGCCGCCTCCGCCTGAAATGGCGAAACCGGGTATCTGCTCGACCATGTCGAGCGCATTGCGAGGGGCGAAGCGTTCGAAATATGCCGGTTCGTAGACCTGTCCGCGGCCGCGTTCGACGATTTCGTCAACGCCGGTCGGCGGCTCGGCATCCAGCTCGTTCGCTCCCGCAGGGACTGCGGCGACACATGCGGCCAGACAGACAAGTGATGCGGCGAGCCAGCGACTACGCGCCAAAGGTCTGAAAGGCTTGGTCAAATGCGGCGTCCCCCGTGCGGAGCGCAATAGACGTCAATCATATGCCCTGAATAAAGGGTCGACCGGTGTGGAATCGCGCTCGACCAGCGTCGATCACGGTTGCAGGCGGCAACCCTTCCGCGCATCAATGCCGCGCGCACGGTAAACGCCCTTGAATTATAGAACCCAAACGCGACATAGGGCGCCGGTTCCCAAACGACGCTCCCATTTGAGAGGATTTTCGATGATCGATCTGTTCAACGGCGAAGGCTACGCCACCCAGGGTCAATTCAGCCGCGACCCGGTTACCGGCGCGCTGGTGCCCGTTGTGGTGGAGCAGACGAGCCGCGGTGAACGCAGCTTCGACATCTTCAGCCGTCTGCTGCGCGAACGCATCGTTTTCGTCACCGGACAGGTGGAAGACGGCATGGCGTCGCTCATCACCGCGCAGCTGCTGTTCCTCGAAAGCGAGAATCCTTCCAAGCCCATCAGCATGTATATCAACTCGCCGGGCGGCGTGGTGACGGCTGGCATGGCGATGCATGACACCATGCAATATATCAAACCGCGCGTATCGACGGTGTGCATGGGGCAGGCCGCATCGATGGGCAGTTTCCTGCTTGCAGCGGGCGAGCCGGGCATGCGCATCGCTCTGCCGAATGCGCGGATCATGGTCCATCAGCCTTCGGGCGGCGCACGCGGCATGGCGTCGGATATTGAAATTCAGGCCCGCGAGATCCTGCGCATCAAGAAGCGCATGAACGATCTCTACGTCAAATATACCGGCAAGACCCTCGAAGAGATCGAGAAGGCGATGGACCGCGACACCTTCCTCGAAGCCGATGAGGCAATGAAGTTTGGCATCGTGGACAAAGTTTTTGAAACGCGGCCGGAAAACGAAGAAGATCCCAAAGCCGAAGGCAGCGGCGGCGCGCCCGAGTAAAACTCGGCAGGCGTCCCGTATTCGGACGGCGACGGCGAAATCGTAGTATTTCAGCAACCTTCCCGCTTCAGCTTGCGGCAAGGCGGTTGCACTAAGGTCGAAATTGACCAAAACTGCCCTATATCGCGCGCAGACGTGCAATTCTGCCAAATTCAGGCAGGCCGTGTCGGGCGATTAGGGGCATAAGCAGGAATGACAGAATTGAGCGGAACCGATAGCAAATCAACGCTGTATTGCAGCTTTTGCGGGAAGTCTCAGCACGAGGTGAGGAAGCTCATCGCGGGGCCGACCGTCTTCATCTGCGATGAATGCGTCGAGCTGTGCAACGACATCATCCGTGAAGAAACCAAGGCCGGGCTGACCGGCAAGAAGGAAGGCGATGTTCCTTCGCCATCCGAAATCTTCCAGACGCTCAACGATTATGTGATCGGCCAGGACCGCGCCAAGCGCGTTTTGTCGGTCGCGGTGCACAACCATTACAAGCGCCTGAAGCATGGCGGCAAGGCCGGCGATGTCGAACTGGCCAAGTCGAACATCCTGCTGGTCGGCCCGACCGGCTGCGGCAAGACCTTGCTCGCGCAGACACTCGCGCGCACTTTCGATGTGCCGTTCACCATGGCCGATGCAACCACGCTGACCGAAGCCGGTTACGTGGGCGAGGATGTGGAGAACATCATCCTCAAGCTGCTTCAGTCCAGCGACTACAACGTCGACAAGGCGCAGCACGGCATCGTCTATATCGACGAGATCGACAAGATCACCCGCAAGGCGGAAAACCCCTCCATTACGCGCGACGTGTCGGGCGAAGGCGTGCAGCAGGCGCTGCTCAAGCTGATGGAAGGCACCACCGCCAGCGTTCCGCCGCAGGGCGGCCGCAAGCACCCGCAGCAGGAATTTCTGCAGGTCGACACGACGAACATCCTGTTCATCTGCGGCGGTGCGTTTGCGGGTCTGGAAAAGATCATCGCCGACCGTTTGCAGAAGCGCTCGATCGGCTTCGGCGCGCATGTTGCCGATCCGGACAAGCGCCGCGTGGGCGAGCTGCTCGAAAAGAGCGAGCCGGAAGATCTGCTCAAGTTCGGACTGATCCCCGAATTCGTCGGCCGTCTGCCGGTGATCGCTACGCTGCGCGATCTCGATGTCGATGCGCTGGTGACCATCCTGACCGAACCGAAGAACGCGCTGGTCAAGCAATACGCCAAGCTGTTCGAGCTCGAGGACGTGCAGCTGACTTTCAACGACGACGCTCTGCGCGAAATTGCCGAAAAGGCGATCCTGCGCAAGACCGGCGCGCGCGGCCTGCGTTCGATCGTCGAGGGCATCCTGCTCGATACGATGTTCGACCTGCCCGATATGGACGGCGTAAGCGAGATCGTGATCGACAAGGACGTAGTCGACGGCCGGAAGGAGCCGGTCCAGGTCCATGGCGGCAAGAAAAACGAAAAGAAGGAAGAAGCGGCGTAAGGCTGGCCGCTTTTGCCTCGGTAATCACGACGACGGGGCTCCAATACGGGGCCCCGTTTCGTTTGCGAGGGAATCCATGAAGACCATTGGCTTGATCGGCGGGATGAGCTGGGAAAGCACGGCTCATTATTACCGGCTCATCAATGAAGGCGTGCGCGAAACGAAAGGCGGGATCGCCTCCGCACCTCTCCTGATGCACAGCTTCGACTTCGCGCCGATTGCTGCCATGCAAAAGGCGGGCGAATGGAATGCGCTTGCAGAACAGCTTTGCGGAGCAGCCAGTGGTCTGGAGAAGGCGGGAGCCGAAGCGCTGCTGATCTGCACCAACACTATGCACAAGCTCGCCGAACAGGTGGCGGCCGCGACGTCTTTGCCGCTCATCCACATCGCCGACCCGACCGGCGCGGCCGTCGCCGGCCGAGACATCGCGCGCGTGGCGCTGCTGGGTACCGCCTTCACTATGGAGCAGGATTTCTACCGCGCGCGTCTGGCGGATCGGCACGGACTGGAAGTGCTGGTGCCGGAGGATGAAGATCGCGCCGAGGTTCATCGGATCATCTACGAAGAACTTGTGGCGGGCCGAGTCACCGAACCATCGCGCAATATCTATCGCGGTGTGATCGAGCGGCTGGCTGGCCGCGGTGCACAAGGCGTCATTCTCGGCTGTACCGAGATCATGCTGCTGGTGAGCGACGAGGACAGCCCGGTCCCGCTATTCGATACCACTGCGCTCCATGCGCAGGCCGCAGTCGATTTCATCCTGAGCTAGCCCGAATGCGCTATCGCTTCGCTGCTTGAGCGGATTTTTCGCCGCGCTATCGCTTCGCTACTTGAGCGCGGGAAAAACCCCGTCCGGCCGGAGGAATGGCCGAACGGGGTCCAGGTGGCACCGCCCATATGGGGAAGGCGCTGGGCGGCGCAGGAGAACAGGTCAGCCGGGCAGGAATACGCCGTCGGTCACGTGGATCACTCCATTGGACACATCGACATCGGCCTGCGCCACGACAGTTGTGCGGCCGGTCGCATCGGTGATTGCCAGAGTGCTGCCGAACTTCGAAACGGTCAGCTTCTCGCCGGCCACAGTATCCACTGTGATAGCGCCGCCCTGATCGTCGATCATGCCGACCAGATCGGCTGCAGTCACTTCACCGGCCACAACATGATAGGTCAGGACTTTTTGCAGGGTCGCCTTATTTTCCGGCTTGAGCAGCGTCGGGATTGTTCCTTCGGGCAGTTTGCCAAACGCATCATCGGTTGGCGCAAAGACGGTGAACGGGCCGGGGCTGGACAGTGTATCGACCAGATCCGCGGCCTGGACGGCTGCGACCAGCGTTTCGTGGACGCCCGTGCTCTGGGCGGCGGCTACGATATTCGGCTGCGACTGCGGCGCGTGATGATTATGGTTGTGGGCTGCGCCCGGCGCGGCGGTGAGGGCGAAGCCGCCCATCGCCGCAAGTGAGGCAAGTGCCGCCGCTTTGAGTGTTTTGGTCATGTGTATGTAACTCCTCTTCCATCAAGACCTAGCCCCGTCCGGCTTGTCTGGGAGGAGTTACGAGAGCCGATCCTTGACGGATGCGCGCGCCCTGGAAAAAATTTCAGGTCGTGACAAAGCTACCTTCGGCAACAACCGGTCCGGCGCTTTCGCCCACCGGCTTTCCGCCGATGGGTTCGCGGGTCAGCACCATTTGCGAACCGTCACCGATCAGCTGCGCAACCTCGCCATCGACCGCAAGGCGGATCGCTTCGCCCGGTTTGACCAGACCGAGCGATCGCAACTCGCCCTCTGGAGGAACGAGCCACAGTTCATGGTCGTGCACACCGTCCGCCTCCAGGCCATCCGCTGTCAGCAGCAATTCGCTGTGATCCGGCAGATAAGTGACCCCGATGCGCAGCGGAGTGTCGGCAATCGGGATCGATGCGACCAGCGGCGTAGCGCCGTTAGGCGCGGCAGGTTCATCCCCGCCCGGTTGCGGCAGAGCCAGCATTGCCAAAGCGAAACTCGCCGCGATTGCGCCGCCGGCCGTCGCGCGTTGCCAGAAGGCCACGCGGCGTTTGAGCGCGACGACTTCGCCGGTCTGGCTATCGTCTTCTTCCAAAGCGGCTTCGATGCGCTGCCAAAGTTCCGGCGATGGCTCGGCTGCACCGATCTCGTCCATCATCGGCGCAAGCTTCTGCTCCCAGAAAGCGACCGAGCGGGCAAACTCGGGCTCCGCCGCCATGCGTGCGCGGGCGGCAAGCAAGTCCTCACCTTCGAGAAGGCCCAAAGCATATTCGGCAGCGGTCCGATCGGTCTCGGTCATGCGTCCTTCTCCAGGCAGACCTTCAATTGTGCAAGCGCGCGGCGGATCCAGCTTTTCATCGTGCCCAGCGGCACATCGCGCATCTCGGCCAGCTCGGCATAGGTGCGACCCTCTAGAAACGCCGTGCGGATCGCGTCGCGCTTCTGCTCGTCCAGTTCTTCTATGCAGGAATGAACGCTCGCGCTGCGCTCCGCATCTATCAGCAGATCATCGGCGAGCGGTGCTGCGTCCGGCACAGCGGCGGCCGCTTCTTCAGAGACTGCACCGCCGCGCACTTTTCCAGTCCGCAGTCGGTCGATGGCGCGATTGCGAGCGAACACGGCGAGCCATGTTATCGGGCTGGCCCGATCCGGGTCATAGCGGTCTGCGCGCCGCCACAGGGTGAGGTATACGTCTTGCAAGGCGTCTTCGGCTTCTTTCCTGTCACCCAAGATACGCAGGCAGATGCCGAAAAGCTTCACCCGAGTGGTGCGATACACATCTTCGAGTGCAGCCCGGTCGCCCGATGCCAGGCGGGCCATCGCGGCTTTCAGCCGTTCGCGTGCAAGACCGGGATCGTCCATATGATCAGCAGCCCCCCGCACATTCGCTGTTCTGCTCGATCTGGATGGTGGCGTGTCCGATCCGGTGGTCGTGTTCGAGTGCATGCGATACTTTACGCAGAAACTCGTCTCCTGGATGCCCGGAAGGCATGACCACATGCGCGGTCAGTGCCGTTTCGGTCGTGCTCATAGGCCAGATATGCAGATCGTGGACCGCCTCCACCCCGTCAAGACCGGACAGATAGGCGCGCACGCCGCTTTCCGAAATGTTTCGCGGAACCGCCAGAAGGCTCATCGCTACGCTGTCTTTGAGCAGGCCCCATGTCCCCCATGCTATCACCAGCACAATGACGATGCTGACGGCCGGATCGATCCATAGCGAGCCCGTATATATGATGGCGATGCCCGCAATAACCACGCCCAGGCTCACCAGAGCATCGGCGGCCATATGCAGGAAGGCGCCGCGGATATTGATGTCGTCATGCCGCCCGCGCATGAACAGCATCGCCGTGCCGGCGTTGATCAGAATGCCGATCCCGGCGACAATCACCATGGTCATGCCTTCGACCGGCTGCGGTTCGGCCATTCGGTGCAATGTCTCGAAAGCGATCGCGCCGATTGCGATCAGCAGCAGACCGGCATTGGCGAGCGCGGCGAGGATGGTCGAGCTCTTGTAGCCGTAAGTGAAGCGCGCGCTCGGCGGTTTTTTGGCCGCTACGCTTGCGCCCCATGCCAGCATCAGGGCGAGTACATCGGAAAGATTGTGCCCGGCATCGGCGATGAGCGCCATCGAGCCGGAGATCCAGCCATACACCGCCTCGATAATGACGAAGGCGGTGTTGAGGACGATCCCGATCTGGAAAGCACGTCCGAAGTCGGCAGGCGCATGGGCGTGGCCATGTCCCGAACCGTTATCATGCGAATGGCTGTGCCCTGAACCCATTGATTCTAATCGTAGACGCAGGAATCGAGCCCGTCACGCGCAACGACACCGATCCTTGCGGATATCGTGTTACCGTGCCCGCGCAGCCAGCCGCCCGGGTTGGTGACGGAGCGTTTCTTGGGCAGAGGAAGGGCAGCGGCCATGCGCGCTGCTTCGATCTGGGATAGCGAGGCCGCCGATTTGCTGAAGTAGCGCTGCGCCCCGGCCTCCGCGCCATAGGTGCCGATCCCGGTTTCCGCGACATTGAGATACACTTCCATAATCCGGCGTTTGCCCCAGATGTTCTCGATGAGGAAAGTGAAACCAGCCTCCAGCCCTTTGCGGAAATAGCCGCCGCCTTGCCACAGGAAGACGTTCTTGGCCGTCTGTTGGCTGATGGTCGAACCGCCGCGAATGCGCCCGCCTTGTGAATTCTGCTTGATAGCCTTTTCTATAGCCTCGCGGTCGAAGCCGTCATGGGTGCAGAACTTGCCATCTTCCGCTGCAATCACCGCACGCACCAGGTTCCGGTCGATATCCGACAGCGGCTCCCAATCCTTGGTAATGCCATTGCCGTCCATCACCATCGTCGCCGTGACGGGGATGGGCACGAATTTGAACAGGATGACGAGCAGCAAAGCGAGGCCGACGATCCCGATGGTTAGTTTGATGAAGAAGCGGAAGAGCCAACGCATCGAGGTGCTCTAGCGAGAAGATCGCGCATCAGGAAGCATGCTAATTGCGGCTCCACGCTGCGCCTCCACAACTAGTCCGCTCCCTGGCGATGGGAATACCCCAAGGCCCGATGACGGTCAGGTCGGTCTGCACATCGCGCAAGGAGGGCAGACTGGTACTTCCTCCATCGCAGCTTCCAGCCTCGTCGCGCCAGCCCGACAGACCGATCCCTTGCGACATGACGCGAAACCAGACCTGCTCGACCGGATTGTTGTGAGACAATCAGAAGGTTGTGACGGCCTCGCGCTTGTATTCTGCCGCCAGCGGATGATCCGGCAGATCGTCCCAATCGAACAATCTCGGCCAGAAAGCAGACGCAAAAAGGGCGGCGATGATAATCCATCGCCGCCCCTTGTTTATGTTAGCGAGTGCCGAGGCAGCGCCTACGCGATGCCGGGCATCAGCCTTTCGCCGGCAATGGCTTTCATCGCCTTTTGCAGCTTTTCGAACGCGCGTACTTCGATCTGCCGGATGCGTTCGCGGCTGACGCTGTAGACCTGGCTCAACTGTTCGAGCGTCTGCGGATCTTCCGTCAGGCGCCGTTCGGTGAGAATGTGCTTCTCGCGGTCGTTGAGGCTGTCCATTGCTTCGACGAGCATTTCGCTGCGCACTTCCTTTTCTTCCGCATCGGCAACCGTCTCGTCCTGCAAGGGACGATCATCGGTCAGCCAGTCGAGCCATTCGCCCGAGCCTTCTTCGCCGTTGCGCATGGGCACGTTGAGCGAACCATCGCCGCCCATCATCATGCGGCGGTTCATGTTGACGACTTCCTGCTCCGGCACGCCCAGATCGGTGGCGATCTTGGTCACGTCGTCGGGATGCAGGTCGCTGTCTTCGTAGGCTTCGAGCTGCTTCTTCATCCGGCGAAGGTTGAAGAACAGCTTCTTCTGTGCGGCGGTGGTGCCCATCTTGACGAGCGACCAGCTGCGCAGAATGAATTCCTGCATGCTCGCCTTGATCCACCACATTGCATAGGTGGCGAGGCGGAAGCCGCGATCGGCTTCGAATTTCTTGACGCCTTGCATCAGGCCGACATTGCCTTCGGAAATGAGATCCGACACCGGCAGGCCGTAGCCGCGATAGCCCATGGCGATTTTCGCCACGAGACGCAGGTGCGAGGTTACGAGCTGCGCCGCAGCTTCGGAATCCTCGTGCTCCTCGTACCGTTTGGCGAGCATATATTCCTGCTCGGCCGTCAGCACGGGGAATTTCTTGATTTCGGAAAGATAGCGGTTGAGGCTCTGCTCGCCGCCGAGCGCCGGAACGCTCAATTTTTTCGTGTTGCTCACGTTTACCCTGACCTTTCATTAGCCAGCCTCTGATGCGGCAGACCCCTGCTGGGCATCCGCTGCTGTGGGCCGCTTTGTTACTTATAGCCGCTATTTGCGTTGCCGGAAGCGACTTTCATCGATTTCAACGAGTGGTTTCGTCGATCAGTTCCCGCATGTCGTTAGGCAAATCGGCCCGGAATTGCACCGTTTTGCCGGTTGCGGGATGGCTGAAACCCAATTCCGCCGCATGCAGAGCCTGCCGGTTGAACCCCAGCTGTGAAATCAGCGGTTTGAGCGCCTTGGGCGCGGTTCCATAGACAGGGTCTCCTAATAGCGGATGACCGATTGACGCGCAGTGAACGCGGACCTGGTGAGTACGCCCTGTTTCAAGGCGGCATTCGATCAATGCGGCGTGTTTCAACCGCGTGAGAAGCTTATAATGCGTGACGGCGTGTTTGCCGCGCGAGGAATCCTTGTCGAGCACGGCCATTTTCTTGCGATCGCGGTCGGAACGCCCCAAGCGGGCATCGACTGTGCCTTCTGTCGGATTGGGGTGGCCTGCGCATACCGCCAGATAGCGGCGATGGACCGAATGATCGGCGAACTGCGCCGCAAGCCCTTCATGCGCTGCATCGGTCTTGGCGACGACCAACAGGCCGGACGTGTCCTTGTCTATCCGGTGGACAATGCCGGGCCGCGCGACCCCGTTGATGCCCGATAGCCGGCCCTTGCAATGATGGAGCACTGCATTGACCAGTGTGCCGTCGCGATTGCCCGCTGCCGGGTGCACGACCATTCCGGCAGCCTTGTTCACGACGATGAGATGTTCGTCCTCGAAGACAATATCCAGAGGTATGTCCTGCGCTTCGACATCGAGCGGCTCCGGCGGAGGCATGTGGATAGTAAAGCGCGCGCCCTCGGCCACCTTCGCGGAAGGATTAGTGGCAAGCTGCCCAGCGACTTCGACGCGGCGATCGCCGATCAGTCCTTTCACCCGCTCGCGGGAAAGGCCGGTCGCCTGGGCCAGCGCCTTGTCGAGCCTTGCGGTTTCGCCGACTTCTCCAGTGATGATTTCGCCCTCGGACATCGCTAGACCCATGCGCGATGACTATCGGTCTGACAAGCGAAGCGCTAGGCGCGATGAAAGCGCATGCCGCGCGCGAGTATCCGCGCGAATGTTGCGGCATATTGCTAGGCCGGGCCGAGCGGATCGAGACTGCCGCGCCGTGCCGCAATGTCCATGCCCAGCCGCTGCGCCATTTCGAAATCGATCCGCAGGCGCTAGTCGATGCGCACCGGGCGGAGCGAAGTGGCGGACCTGAAGTAATCGGCTATTATCATTCGCATCCTGACGGTCCGGCGCGGCCTTCTGCCATCGATCAGGCCAATGCCTCGGGTGACGGCCGGATTTGGGCCATTGTCGCAGGCGAGCAAGTCACCTTCTGGCGCGACGAGCGTGACGGTTTTCGGCCCGTTCGCTGCTCTACACCATCACCTTGAATGATGCCGATCCGGACCAACTCGCCCAGCGATACATAAATAGCCGCAATCGGCACTGGCGGGGTGGGCGCATTTGCGTCTAGGACTGCGCTTCATTTCAAACGCTGAATTGGGATCAACAAAGCCGCTATGACTCAGGTGTCCGCCACCGATCTTGCCGCCATGATGTGTTCGCGGCTGTGCCATGACATGCTTTCGCCAGTGGGTGCCATGTCGAACGGGCTGGAATTGCTCGCGACCGAAACCGACCCGGCCATGCGCGACAGCTGTCTCGAACTGCTCGAGCAGAGCGCCAGCGTGTCTACCAACAAGCTCAAGTTCTTCCGCCTGGCTTTCGGTGCGGCTGGCGGCTTTGGCGAGCGCGTCGATGTCGATGAGCCAAAGGCGCTGATCGCATCGCTGGTAAAGGCTAACGGACGGATCGAGACAAGCTGGGCGCTTTCCAGTGCGAACCTGTCCAAGCCCGCGGTCAAGGTGCTGCTGAACTTCGCGCAAATCGCCATCGAAGCGCTGGTGCGCGGCGGGACGCTCGATATCGGTGCGGAAATTCGTGGCGGCGCCTCTGAAATCGTCGTGCGGGCGAGCGGACCGAAGATCGCATTCGACGAGACGATTGGACACGCACTCGACGGTTCACTGGCGCCCGAGAAAGTGTCCAGCCGAACCGCGGCGGCTTACATGATTCATTTGCTCGCAACGGAATGCGACGGCGGGCTGCAATATGCCCTTGCCGACGGCGCGCTGACGCTGGGTGCGGTATTGCCCGAGCCAGATGGCCTGATCGGGTGAGCGATTTCGGGAAACTTGGCGAAGGCCTGCCGGAAAGCGGTGACGAGCTGGTCGACCGCGAAGTCCTCTCGCCCAATCACGACGAGCGCAAGCTGCCCATCTCAATGGTAGTGATCCACTACACCGAAATGACCGACAAGGGCTTCGCGATCGAGCGTCTGTGCGACCCCGAAGCGCAGGTTTCTGCCAACTACCTGATCGGTGAATACGGAGAAGTCGTGCGGCTTGTCCCCGAACAAAGCCGCGCGTGGCATGCCGGCGTGTCCTACTGGCGCGGGATAAAGGACGTGAATTCGGCCAGTATCGGCATCGAACTCGACCATCCGGGCCACAAATACGGGTACCGCGAATTCAACGAGGCGCAGTTCGAGGCGCTGGTGCCGCTCGTGGCGCGGATGGTGAAGCGCTACGACATTCCGCGCGCCAATGTGGTCGGTCATTCCGATGTGGCCCCGGCGCGCAAGATCGATCCGGGCGAGCTGTTTCCGTGGGAGCGGCTAGCCGAATACGGACTGTGCCTGAAAACCCCGGCCAAGCTCGAGCGCGGCGATCCGTTCGACAACGACGCCTCCTTCTATCTCGCGCTCGAACGCTTCGGCTACGACATTACCGACGGACACAAGGCAGTCGAAGCCTTCCAGCGCCGCTGGCGCCCGCGCAAGATCGACGGCCAGATAGACGGAGAAATCCGCGCGATCCTGTTCCAATTGCTGTTGGACCGCGATCAAGGCCGTAATCGGTAAGCTGCTACCGACGGACTGCCGACAGACTTCGACCAAATCGCTTCCCATTACTCCCCCGGCTTGGCAGGTGTCGCTGCATCAACTTGGGGGAATTGCATTGAGAAAATCGATTGTGGCAGGCCTGCTGGCCTCGACCATCGCTATGACGCCTGCTGCAGCGCAGACCAAACTTCTGCGCGACCCGGCAGTTTCGGACAGTCATCTCGCCTTTGCTTATGCGGGCGATCTCTACATAGCGAACCCTGATGGATCGGCCCCTCGGCGGCTAACCAGTCATGAGGCGGACGAGCGCGATCCCGTGTTCTCACCCGATGGATCAATGGTGGCCTTCAGCGCGAATTACGACGGCAATTACGATGTCTTCATAGTTCCGGCCGCCGGGGGAACACCCAAGCGGCTGACCTGGCACCCTGGCCCTGACACTGTTGCCGATTTCACAAATGATGGGGGGCACATCTCATTCTCGTCCCAGCGCGAGGTCGGCAATGGCCGCTCGGCAGAGCTCTACCGCGTGCCGGTGACCGGCGGCTTCCCCGAGAAGGTAAGCGAGATCAAGAGCCGCGGCGGCACCTATGATCGTGCCAGCGGCACCTTCGCTAATCTCGACGGCGTCAGCGGTTATAACGGTCTATGGGGCGGATCGGCAGGCTGGAAGGGGTATCGCGGGGGCATGGTGCCTGATGTCCAGCTGGTCGATTTCGAAGCCGATACGCTGACCGAAATTCCTGGAGAGGGCACGACCGAATTCGATCCTGAATGGATGGACGGCCAGTTGTTCTTTCTCTCCGACCGTGACGATAAGACCTTCAATGTTTTTCGTGCGGACCCGGACGGCGGGGCACCTGTGCGGATCACGAATGAAACCGAATGGGACATACGGGCTTTCGATGCTGCCAGCGGCCGGATAGTCTACGAGGCTGGCGGCGTAATCAAATCGCACGACCTTACCAGCGGGCAGACATCGACCCTGCCGATCGCGCTGTCGCCCGACCTTCCCAAGCGCCAGCCGGAATGGAAGGATGTGAAGGGTCTGATCGAGAGCGCCGAGCTGTCACCGTCTGCCCAGCGGATCGCCGTCACAGCGCGCGGAGAGGTTTTCACCGTGCCCACCGACAAGGGCAGCACGCGCAATATCTCCAGCAGCGCTGCCACGCGCAACTATACCGGTATCTGGTCGCATGACGGCACGCAGCTGGCGTATCTGATCGACGATGGAGCCGCCCAGACGCTGGTCATCGAAGACCAGAGCGGAATAAAGCCTGTTCGCCGCATCCCCTTGGGTGAGGAATTCTACAATCTTGTCGCCTGGGGCGGAGATGGCAAGCATTTGATCTATTCGGTCAATACCGTTCGCCTGAACGCGATCGACGTGGCCACGGGGAGCAGCTGGCAGATCGCGAGCAGTCCGCGCCGCAATGGCAATTTCGATGCGGTTCTGTCGCCGAAGGGGCGCTGGCTCGCCTATACAGACCGCGGCGCGAACTATAATGCCGCGCTGCATCTATACGACCTTCAAGCCCGCCGATCCTATCCCGTCAGCGGCGCATTCGCGGATGTGTCTTCGCCGGAGTTTTCCAAGGACGGCAGGTTGCTGTTCTTTGCCGCGTCCACCAATGCGGGGCCGCAGCAGGTCGGGCTGGATATGTCCAGTCAGCAGCAGCCTTACCGCGCAGGGCTGTACGCGGTGGTGCTTGAGGCTGATGGCAAGTCCCCGCTTGCGCCGATCCTGGCGGAGGAAACCGCCGATGCAGGCGATGAAAGCGCTGGGGACAGCGACGGTGAGAGTGAGGACAAAAGCGATCCGGTCATCGATCCCGCCAACCTTATGCGCCGCACCATTTCGCTTCCTGTGGCGGAAGCTGCCTATAGCAGCCTGACCGCAGGCAAGGACGGCGCGCTCTATTATATCAGCCGCGTGCAACCCGGCGTGACCAATGCCCCTCCGGGTGCCGGAAGCGACCAGGCCGGTGCATCGCTGATGCGCTTCGATTTCGAAGAGCGGGAGGCGAAGGAATTGACCAAGGGCATCGTCGGCATTCAGAGCGATGCCGACGGCGACACTCTGATGCTGATCGGTGCTGACCAGAGCATCGCGACCAGCAAGGCGGGCGATACTCTCGATCCCAAGCCTGTCGATCTGTCGGGACTGCGCATGCAGGTCGATCCGGTTGCCGAATGGAAACAGATTTTCGGCGACGTCTGGCGCATGGAGAAAGCGTATTTCTACGATCCCGACATGCACGGGCTGGATTGGGATGCGGTACGCGCCAAGTACGAGCCGCTGCTGGCCCATGTCGGCCGGCGCGAGGATCTGAACGAAATGCTCGTCGAGATGATCGCCGAGATGCACGCTGGACATAACCGCGTTGCGGGCGGCGACGTCTACAACGACAGTTCCGCCCGTCCGGGCCTGCTTGGGGCTGACATTGCATTGGAGAACGGGCGCTATCGCATCACGAAAATTTTTGACGGGGAGCAATGGAATCCCTTCATTGCTGCGCCGCTCGCGGCTCCGGGCGTCGATGTGCGCGAAGGCGATTATATCGTTGCGGTGAACGGCCGCGAAGTCGCAGCGGCGGACAATATCTACGAGGCTTTGAGCGGAGCAGCGGGCACCCAGGTCGCGCTGACCGTGGCGAGTACGCCGGGCGGTACACGCCGGACTTCGACAGTGGAGCCGGTCGGTAACGAGGGCAGCTTGCGCCTCTGGTCATGGATCGAGGACAATCGCCGCCGCGTGGATCAAGCCACCGATGGCCGTGTCGCTTACGTCTATATGCCGAACACGGCCGGAGCTGGCTTCACTCTCTTCAACCGTATGTATTTCGCACAGTCGGACAAGCAGGCGCTGATCCTGGACGAGCGCTCCAATGGCGGCGGACAGGCGGCCAATTACGTGATCGACGTTCTCAGCCGGCCCTATCTCGCGGGATGGAAGGATCGCGAAGGCCTGGTGTTCAATACGCCAGGCGGAGCTATCCATGGGCCAAAGGCGATGCTGATCGACCAGGATGCAGGCTCGGGCGGTGACTGGATGCCGTATGCTTTCCGCGAGGCGGGTCTTGGCCCCCTAATCGGCACGCGTACATGGGGCGGCCTGATCGGGATTTTCGCGAATCCGTTGCTGATCGATGGCGGCGTGGTGACCGTGCCCAACTTCCGCTTCTTCGATACGCGCGGACAGTGGAGTGTCGAGAACGAAGGCGTAGCGCCGGATATCCGTGTCGAACTGGACCAATTGGCGCTGGACAAGGGGCGGGATACTCAGCTCGAAGCTGCCATTGCCTTGGTGCTGCGCGATCTCGAAGCCAATCCTCAGCGCGACGCGAATTGGTCGCCGCCTTTCCCGACCGAGCTTGGCGAATAGACTTGGAAATCCCCTGCCGGCGGCCTAGATGCGTCGCCGCCAGGGGGCCGGGCAGCCGCGGGAAACCGAGGAAAGTCCGGGCTCCACTAAGCAAGGGTGGCGGGTAACGCCCGCCCGGTGAAGCTTTCGAGCGTAAGCCGAGGGAAAGTGCCACAGAGAGTATACCGCCGATGGCCCGGGACTTGATCCGGGGCACAGGCAAGGGTGAAAGGGTGCGGTAAAAGCGCACCGGGGGGCTGGCGACAGTCTCCGCATGGCAAACCCCACCCGGAGCAAGGCCAAATAGGGGTGCTGCGCCGTCGGGCTTCAGAGCTTGCGCGGCAGGGTCGCTTCGGCCCGAGGCACCCGGGTTGGCTGCTTGAGCGCGGGAGCAATCCCCCGCCTAGATGAATGGCTGCCCCTGCGCGGCTGATGTGCAAGCATATCGCGTGCAGGACAGAACCCGGCTTACAGGCCCCCTGGCATTTTCTTGGAACCTGAGACCGGCTGGCTGCTTCTAGCAATCATGCTAGCATCAACACCGGTTTCCCGCAGCGCGGCCCAGCGCATTGCGATCATCATCGCAGTCGTCATCCAGATTGGCGCCACCTTCCTCCCTCAGCTCGGGCTTGGCGAGCCGATCGGCGACCGGTCCGACAGTGTGCGGACTTTGGTCACGCCGTCCGGCTGGGCATTCGCCATCTGGGGGCCGCTGTTCTTCGGCTCTGCGCTTTTCGCTATCTGGCAGGCCTTGCCGGGGCAGAGGGACAACACGCTGCTAGGCAAGATTGGCTGGTTGGCCGTCCCGGCGCTGGCAATGCAGGGCATCTGGGCGATTTATACGCAATTCGCCAACCTCACCTTCGTCTCGGCGATCATCATCCTGGCATCGCTGGTGAGCCTGCTTGCGATCCTGCGCATCTTCGTCGTGCAGGAACGCCCTTTCTCACGTGGAGAGCGCTGGCTGGTTGTTCTGGTCTTCAGCTGTCTGGCCGCATGGCTGACCGCTGCCAGCATCGTGAATATCTCGGCCAGCCTGCGCTTTCACGGTGTCGGCGATGGTCAGGAATGGCCGCTCTTGTCGGCCGCCATCCTTGTTGTCGGCGGGCTGATTGCAGCGCTGGCAGTGTTGCGGAGCCGCGGCAATCCGTTCTACGCTGCGGTGTTTCTCTGGGCGCTGCTGGCGATCTATTTTCGCGGCGGACAGGAGCACGGGTCGATTGCGCTGACGACGATGATTTCAGCTGTGCTGGTCTTGGGTGCGGCCATTGTCGGCCTGGGTCAGCGCGGCAATCGCTACCACTGGTTCGGCTAGGCGGCGGTTCGCCTCCAAAGGCGCAAGTCTTGGTCTCCGCTCCCTGAAACGATCTCCCCGTGAGAGCCGACAGGCTGCACTTTGCCGTCGGTTAGAAAAGCCAGTGTCGCTGTGTCATCCGGCAGGACCGCGGCCAAAGTCCGCGCTCCATCCGGGGTTCTCGCAACGATTGTGCCGAGCTTGACCGACCCATCGCGGGCATGATGAACCGTATAGGTCTCGATGGTGGCCGGGCCGCTGTAATCGCGGTCCAATGGCGGCACATCGCCCCGCCGCGCATTGGCATCGGCTTGAAAGTCGAAATCTTGCGGAAATTTAGCACCTGTCGGCTCAGATGAGAGCAGGATTGTGTGGTTGTGCGTGGCATAGCCGCCATTGGCGAACAGCAGACCTTTACCGCCCTGATCGCGCAAACCCTCGACCATGCAGCCGACGGCATGGCTCATATAATTGCCGATGGGACCACCACCGAAGGTCAGCCCGCCGAAAACCGTAATCTGTCTGTCAAGCGGCCAGTCGAGCACGCGCCGGGCCATCTTGGGCACGCAAGGGAAACATGAATACAGCTCGACAAGATCGAGCTCTTCGGCGGTGAGACCGTTTAGCTCCAGCGTCTTACCGATAGACACCTCTAACCCAGCCGAGCCGTCATAGCTGGCCCGCTCGAGGTAATCATTGCTTTCGTGGGCAGCCGCTCCGTGGCCGATATGGATGAGCCGCTCGTCCGGAATGCCGCGCCGCCTTGCTTCAGCAAGGCTCGTCACGAGAAAACCCGCGCCTTGATTCACGCTGGAATTGGCGACCTGTAATTTGGTGTAAGGGAAAGCAATCGGCCGGTTGTCGGAAGAGGGTGTCACTATCTCCTCGGCGGAAACCTCTTCGCGCAGCCACGCATGTTCGCAGCCTGCCGCGACCTTGCTCATGCCCGACCAGAGCGCGCCGTTTTCCGCCTGCCCCTCTGCAAGCGTTTGGTCCCACGCGGCGCGCAGGGCGTTTTCATAGAGCGGATAGACATCGACCGGGACCGTCAGGCCATAACTCTGTGCGTATCCGACACGTTTGCGATGGGGCGCATCGCGCAGCGCGTTTGGCTTATCCGATGAGGTCTCGCGCGCTTTCATCGCTGCAAGCTTGGCCGCCGTGCGCAGCGCTTCGGCCCCGACCACGGCGCAAACCTTTGCTTCGCTTGCGCCAATGCGGTTGGCGGCTTCGTGCAGCAGCCGGATCGGGCTGTCGCCATTGGGCATGGCGGTCTGCTCGCTATGCAAGGGAGATATGCCGAGCGTATCGCCAAGCTTGCCGTCGACGGGATTGAGCTGAGGCCAAGCCAGCTGCGCCACTACCGCCAGAGAATCGCAATCGGCCAGCACGCCGCCGCCTGCGTCGGCATCGGCGCGGCGCAGCGCCTCGGCCATCAGCGCAATCGGGTCCATCCCGTCGCCGGGCTGTTCGGGCCGGTCATTCACTTGGCCAACGCCCACGATCACCGGTGTCCGCTCGGCTGCTTCGCTCATTGCCTGTTATGCTCCCTTGCGTGGCTGCTGCCCGCCCGATACGCCCAAACACAACCAGAGGGCAAAACGAAACACAAAGGGAGAGAGCAGGCCATGAAGACCCGGATCACGGAAATGTTCGGTATCAAGCATCCGATCATTCAGGGCGGCATGCATTATGTCGGGTTTGCGGAGATGGCGGCGGCGGTTTCCAATGCGGGCGGGCTTGGCACCATCACCGCGCTGACGCTCGGCACGCCGGAAAAGCTCGCTGACGAGATCGCCAAGTGCAAGGACATGACCGACAAACCGTTCGCAGTGAACCTAACGTTCCTGCCGACGGTCAATGCGCCCGATTATCCGGGCCTGGTGCGCGTTATCATCGAGGGCGGGGTCAAGGTGGTCGAGACGGCGGGCAACAATCCCGTGCAGGTGCTTCCCTTCTTCAAGGATGCCGGGGTCAAGGTCATCCACAAATGCACCAGCGTGCGCCACAGCCTCAAGGCGCAGTCGATCGGCTGCGATGCGGTTTCGGTCGACGGTTTCGAATGCGGCGGCCATCCGGGCGAGGACGACATTCCCAACATGATCTTGCTGCCGCGCGCGGCGGACGAGCTGGAAATCCCCTTTGTCGCCAGCGGCGGCATGGCCGATGGGCGCAGCCTGGTGGCCAGCATGGCCATGGGCGCGGAAGGCATGAATATGGGCACCCGCTTCATCGCCACGAAGGAGGCGCCGGTGCACGAAAACGTGAAGAAGGCCATCGTGGCCGCTTCCGAACTCGACACGAGGCTGGTGATGCGCCCGCTGCGCAATACCGAGCGCGTCATGGCCAATCCGGCAGTCGAGGAATTGCTCGAAATCGAAAAAGCCAAGGGCGACGATCTCAAGTTCGAGGATATCATCGAGCAGGTCGCAGGCGTCTATCCCCGCATCATGACCGAGGGCGACATGGATGCAGGCGCGTGGTCGTGCGGCATGGTCGCCGGTCTGATCGACGATATTCCCACCTGCAAGGAACTGATCGATCGCATCATGGCCGAGGCCGATGACATCATCACCCAGCGCCTTGCCGGCATTCAAAGCGCATAAGGAGCCCTGCCGACATGCTCGATACCAGTTACCGCACCGCTTATAACGAAGACCACGAGGCCTTCCGCGACACCGTTCGCAAGGTCTTCGCCGAACATATGACCCCGCATCTCGACAAGCACGAGGCAGAGGGGATCGTGGGACGCGAGGCGTGGAAGGCGCTTGGCGATGCCGGCATGCTGTGTCCCACCGTCAAGGAAGAGAATGGCGGGCTGGGCCTCGATTTCGGCTTCAACTGTGTGCTGTGCGAGGAGCTGTCCTATCTCGGCAGTTCCGCTGGGTTCACGCTGCAGAACGACATCACCGCCAATTACTTCGAACGTCTCGGTACGGACGAGCAGCGCGCGAAATATCTGCCCGGCATGGTCTCGGGCGACATCATTACCGCCATCGCAATGACCGAACCGGGCGCGGGCAGCGACCTGCAGGGCATCCGCACCACGGCGGTGAAGGACGGCAACCACCTCGTCGTCAACGGCTCCAAGACCTACATCACCAACGGCCAGAATGCCGATTGCGTGATCGTGGTCGCCAAGACCGATCCGAGCCAGGGCGCCAAGGGCACGTCGCTGGTGCTGGTCGATGCCGACACACCGGGTTTCGAGCGCGGGCGCAATCTCGACAAGATCGGCCAGCATTCGGCGGATACGTCGGAACTGTTCTTCAACGATTGCCGCGTGCCGATGACGAACCTGCTGGGCGGCGAGGGGCGCGGCTTCATCCACCTGATGGAAGAGCTGCCGCAGGAACGCCTCGGCATTGCCGTGGGCGCGCAGGCCGGGGCGCAGCGCGCGTTCGACGAGGCGGTGAAGTTCGTGAAGGATCGCAAGGCCTTCGGCAAGACCGTGTTCGAATTCCAGAACACCAAATTCACGCTCGCCGATCTCAAGGCCAAGCTGCAGGTCGGCTGGGCGCATCTCGACTGGGCGATCAGGAAGCACCTCGACGGGCGAGCTGACCACCGACGAGGCGAGCGCGGCCAAGCTGTGGCACACCGACCTGCAATGGGAAGTCTGCGACGCCGCGCTGCAACTGCATGGCGGAGCGGGCTACATGAACGAATACGCCATCGCCCGCCTGTGGCGCGACGCGCGCGTGACCCGCATTTTCGGCGGCACCAACGAGATCATGAAGGAAGTGATCTCGCGGTCTATTTGAGGGGGGGTCTTTGGTCGCTGAAGTGTCGCGACGCGTCCGAGCGACTGCGAACCGCATTGCTGCCGTTCCGCCTAAGACCCCCATGGCTGCCGTCATCAATTACGGCTAACGAGGCGACATGACTTGGATAGAAACAGCAATGTTGATCGGGAGCATCATTGGGGCTCTAGCCGCATTGATTCCTCGTCGCAGAACAGGCTGCGCTGCCCTTCTACTTATCCCGCTTGCCATGGTGGTCTACACGGTGATCGATCTGAACGATCCAAGTCGTGCGCCTGACGCGCAGGATGCGCTCTATTTTGTTTTCAACCCGCTCTGGCCTAGCCTCGGAGCGCTGATAGGCTTCGGGCTGGGTAGGCTCATTCGGCGTTTTATTTTTCGCGACGATCCGGACGGAAGCTAACTACCCCGATTGCGCCATCGATCAAAGGCATCTGCCCGCGTGATAGCGGACGTTCCGCCAAAAGGGACCGCTTTACAAATCGTGCGCCGCGCTCTTCTAGTGCGGCAAGAGGAGAGCAGCCATGACCGATCTACTCGATTATTCCGGCAAGACCGTGCTCGTCGTCGGGGGGACGAGCGGGATCGGCAATGGCATCGCGCAGGGGTTCCGCGAGCGCGGGGCTGCGGTGCATGTTACCGGGACGCGCGCTGCGCCAGAGGAATATCCTGACAGTGATATGGAGGGGCTGACCTTCCACCAGCTCGACGTGTCGGAGCGCGACAGCATCGCGCGCGCTCGACCTGCCGCGGGTCGATGTCGCGGTGCTGTGCCAGGGCATCGTGCGCTATGGCCGCGAGGAATTCGAGCGCGAGGGCTGGGATGCGGTGATCGAGGTCAATCTCAACTCGCTGATGGACTGCGCGCGGGCGCTGCACGACCGGCTCGTCGATGCGCAGGGCTCGCTCATCATCGTCAGCTCGGTCGGCGCCTATCACGCGATGGTCGGCAACCCGGCCTATGCGGCGAGCAAGGCGGGCGCGGTGAGCCTCGTCACCTCGCTTGCCGAGGCGTGGGCGCGCGAGGGCATCCGGGTGAACGGCATCGCGCCGGGTCTCGTCGAAACCAAGATGACCGCGGTCACTTTCGACAACGAGAAGCGCAAGGAAGGCGCGCTGCGCACCATCCCGGCGGGCCGTTTCGGCACGCCGCAGGACATGGCGGGCGCGGCGCTGTTCCTCGCCTCGCCGCTCGCCGATTACATGCACGGCCAGACGCTGTCGGTCGATGGCGGGATGACGCTGAGCTAGGAGCGTACGAGCAATGGAATATGTCAATCTCGGCCCGACCGGCCTGAAGGTCTCGCGGCTATGCCTCGGCTGCATGAGCTATGGCGACACCAGCCGCGGCTGGCATGGCGACTGGGTGCTGGGTCTCGACGAAAGCCGCCCTTTCATCCGCGAGGCAATGGAAGCGGGCATCAATTTCTACGACACGGCCAACGGCTATTCGGGCGGCGCGTCGGAAGAGGTGATCGGCAAGCTGCTGCCCGAATTTGCGCACCGCGACGAGATCGTGGTGGCGACCAAGGCGTTCCTTCCATGGCGTCAGGCGCCCAATGCCGGCGGGCTTGTCGCGCAAGAGCCTGATGCAGGCAATCGACGACAGCCTGGAGCGGCTGGACATGGATTATGTCGATCTGTTCCAGATCCACCGCTGGGACGAGCACACGCCGATCGAGGAAACGATGGAGGCGCTGCACGACATCGTGAAGGCGGGCAAGGCGCGCTATATCGGCGCATCAACCATGTATGCCTGGCAGTTCGCCAAAGCGCAGGAGTGCGCGAGGCTGAATGGCTGGACGCCCTTCGTGTCGATGCAGAACCACGTCAATCTGCTCTACCGCGAGGAAGAGCGCGAGATGATCCCGCTGTGCGCCGATCAGGGCGTGGGCATCATCCCGTGGAGCCCGCTCGCGCGCGGCAAACTTGCGCGTCCGGCGGATGAGACCACGACCCGCAGCGAAACCGACGGCTATGGCAAGCTGCTCTACCAGCAGCACGAAGATGCCGACCGCGCCGTGATCGAAGCGGTCGGCGAAATCGCCGAAGCGCGCGGCGTCGAGCGGGCGAGCGGTGGCGCTGGCCTGGCATTTCACCAAGCCCGCCATCACCGCGCCGATCATCGGTGCGACCAAGGAGGGCCACATCGCCGCAGCGGTCGCCGCCATGACGCTCGACCTGACCGAAAAGGAAATTGCCAGGCTTGAGGAGCCCTATCTCCCGAAGCAGCCGGTCGGCGTCGAAACGACGACGCCGCCGATGGATCAGTTATCGTTGAACTCGGCGTAGCACCGCGAGTGTGGATGCGGTAGTTACACTCGCCGAAAGTCTGTCAAATTGACATCGTGAAGGCGCGCCATAGATGTCGCCTACCGCTTTTCTATCCGCCAAGCTCAGAATTCCGCCGTTACCGATGCGCCGAAACTGCGACCCACTTCGAAACTGTTTATCTCGATCCGGTCGGTGCCATTCGATTGAAACTCGAAATTGTCGCGCCCGGTTATATTGCGCACTTCGAGCTTGAGCTCGAGCGGAATGCCGAGTGCTTCGAGCCCCTGACGATAAACGAGATCGAGACGGAAACCCGGATCCTCGACGATGTCCGGTAGCGCTGCCGTGCCGCGTGCCGTCACTCGCTCGCTTGCATAGGTCGCCAGCAGGGTGAACTGTTGCAATCTGTCGAGGTCTTCCAGGCCGATCTGAAAATTGGCCAGATGGTCCGATTGTCCGGTAAGCGGGACGCCGTCGCGGAAGAAGTTACCCGCCGGCTGATCGGCGAATGGGAAAACACTGGCAATATCATCGTCGCCGACTTCCAGCTGCGATGTGGTGTACGTATAGTTCGCAACCACGAGCAAACGCTTGGTTTCGAAGAAGCCCCCCCAATCGAACAGGTCGAAACTCTTTTGCGCTTCGATTTCCGTACCATACAGTGTTGCGGCCGGAGCGTTCGCAAAGCCATTGATCTGGTCGTTGTCTGAAAAGCTCGAGAAGATTTCGATCGGCCGTTCGATATCCTTGTAAAACCCGGCAATGCTGATCCGGTCGCCGCCTCCGAGATAGTATTCGGCGCGCGCTTCGAAATTGGTCAGTTCGCTATCAACGAGGCGCGGATTACCGTTGAACTGGCGGTTGCTCTCGGGGTCGAAATAGGTCTGGAAGATCAGCTCGCGGAATTGCGGCCGCGCGATAGTGCGCGAGGCACTGGCGCGGATTTGCAGTTCAGGTGTGATTTCGTAAGTGATTGTCGCGCCCGGAAGGAAGTAATCTTCTTCCAGAAGTGTCGACGAACCGGAGTTGGTCGGGACCGCGAAAACCTCGACCGGATCGACCGATTGGACCGCGTCTTCATAGCGAACGCCAACATCGACGGTCAGGCCCAGCGCGGGCTCTATCTGCAACTTGCCATAGGCCGCATGGATCTCAAGCGCCGCTTGGAATGCCGGATCCTGCTGTGTGGTCTCGAAAATGCTGTAACTGTAAGGGCCGACACCGGCAGCCTCCTGTGCCTCGGGATCGAAACCGAATTCTATCAGCGCATCGCCCAACAGGGCGTCCGGGCGGAACGCACCGAATGCCAAAGGGTAGCCGGTCGATGCGCGGATATCGAATTCCCGCCGTGTCGAGAAACGATCGGTGTCGGTATAGGCATAGCCGATGGAAACGCCGAGCCAATCGAAGACCGGATAGCTGAAGTCGATACCGCCATAATAGAGATCTTCGGTCAGGTCCGAAAACGACACGATCGCGCCGCCGCGCTGCGGGTCGAGCGTGTTGAGGAAGGTCTCGCCGAACGGATCGTTCTCGTTGTTCGTGCGGACATAGGTGAATTCCCACTCGAACGGCGCCTCGCGCTGCGTTTGGGCATAGCCAGCGCGAACATCGACCGAGAGATCTGCCGAACTCCATTTCGCCGACGAATTGCGTGTCGAACAATTGGCGCTCGAACCAGCCCGTATCTTGGACGAATTCCGTGTCTTCGTCCTGGAAATCGGTGCCGAGCGACAGCGCGGATCGCTTCAACGTGTCGCGAATGAAGAGGTTCGTGAGGCGGAACCTGTGCTCCCCGATTTCGAGCCCGAAACCGAGCAGGCTATTCACCAGCACGCGATTGTCGGTCACGAAGTCCACGAAATCGGTGTCGAGGTCGAGATCGGAATTGACTGCGGTCTGGTTGACGATCCTGCGGTTGCGCCATTTATTGCTGATCGATGCCGTTGCGATGACGCCGAACAGGCCATCGGAGAATACGTCGAAGGATGCGCCTGCAGTGACGCCGGCAGAGAAATTGACCGGTAGCGCATCGGTCTCCTGGAGCAGGACGAAGTTCGGGTCGCCCAGTTCCTGGAGAATGCCGATCTGGTCGACGCCATCATCGCTGATGCGCGCACCGCTATCGAGAAAAGTCTGCAGCGCAGGCCGTACGTCGCGGCTCCCATCGTCGAAACCGGTCCAGTCGTAATCGCCGCCGTAATAGAGATTGCCGGTGGAGAATGTCGTCTGCTCGTCTCCGCTGATACCGCCGCTGATTTTGATGAAGCTTTCTTCCGGAACGGCGACCGTCGTGAGGTTGATGACACCACCGCCGAATTCGCCCGGGAAGTTGGCCGAATAGGTCTTTTGCACCAGCGACGATGCAAGAACGCTGGTCGGGAAGATGTCGAGCGGCACGACGCGACTGAGCGGCTGCGGTGATGGCAGCGGCAGGCCGTTCAGCAGCGCGAGCGAGTACCGATCGCCCAGTCCGCGCACGAACACCAGGCCATTACCGGCATTGGACAAACCGGTGACGCGGCTGAGCGCCCCGGCAATATCGCCCTCGCCTGTTCTGGCGATCGCCTCCGCGCCAAGGACGCTTACTACCTGGGTGGAGGAACGCTCCGGATCGACCCGGCGGCGGCCGGTGACGATGATGGCTCCGCCCGGAACGGAGATCTCGGGGTCTTCGACCTCATCGTCCGCTTCATCCGTCGGTGGAGGTGCAGCTTGCGCTCCGGTGTCTTGCGCAAATGCTGCGCCGGGCATGGTGAGTGCGGTGGTAATAAGCAGCAACCCTGCCAGCCGCTTGCCAGTGGTCATGGTATTCGACCCCTTCGGTTAGGTCTCTTGAAGCGGGGTTTGGCCCGCCGGAATGTGAGCAAGGGCGGCGCTGCCGGATGCTGCGCCGCCCCATTCAGGACTAGAGCGCGATCAGAATACCGGTAGCGCCGAACAATCGGTGACGTTCGCATCGAAGGTCACGGTTGCCGAGTTGCAGGTCCAGCCATTGATCCAGGTATCGTTGCCCGGAAATACCGCGCCGATATTGGTTGGAACGTCGAAGAAGCTGGAAAGCGCCGTCGGGTCAAACACCGCAACACCGTTCTCGTTTGCACCGTTCACGAAGGACATCATCAGCGTGTTGGTGAAGTTGGCGTTGTTGTTCGTCCCGGCGTTGAACCGGGTTTCGATCGCTGCTGCGGTCACGCCGCCGGAGCTGTCACGGAAGTCGGTCGAGCAATCGAGGACGAGCGACTCAAAGCGAACCGGGCCGCTTTCGTCGATGCCGGCATTGGCCGCGCGGTTGAGTGTGTTGGTGCCGTCTATTCGCAGGCAGGGCGTGCCGGCCGTATTGTCGACAATGACTGAGTTGACGATGGCGTAGTCGGCATCGCCGCGGATGCGGACGACCTGGTCGTCATTGCGGTTCTGGATGAATGTCGCATTCGAAATCTGTGTGTTCTGGCGCGGCGTCTGGTCTTCGAGCCCATTGGTCGAATCGGCCTCGATGATGGTGTCGCCCGCACCCGAACGCTGGACGGCGATAACGAACTGCATGTTCGCCTTTACGCCCGTATCGGTGTCGATGCTATCGTCTTCCGCGCCGACTACGATCAGGTTCTTCGCGTTTACGAAGCCGCCGAAGAATTCGACGCCGTCATCCGAGCTGTTGTAGCTCATGATGTTGTTGAATCTCGTTCCGCTCCCGGTCCCGCCGGTGGTCAGTGCCTGAAGTTCGTTGTCGCCCGACAGGACGAAGCCGGAATAACGGATCTGGACGAAAGACAATGTGCCAGAGCTGTCGCCGGGCGTCGCGCCGCCGAATACTGCCGGCTGCGCCGCGCCTTCGACCTGGCGTTCGCAATTGACGCTGCCGGGCGTCGCGCCCGGTGCAATACAGTCAGTAACGGGAGCACGGCCGCCAAGAACAACGCCGCCCCATTGGCCAGATGAATTGTCGGTGTTGAGCCCCTGCACATTGTCGCGGCTGGTGAAGATAATCGGACGGCTTTGCGTGCCGCTCGCGTCGATCTCGTTTCCGCGGTTGACCATCAGGAAGCTGGAACCGCTGGCGTAGGTAATGACCCCCGGCTCGATCGTCAGTGTAACGTCGGTATCGGTAAGGCCGTCGCTATTGTCGGGAGCCGGTCCGCCATCGGTGCCGACATCGACGCGGCCGTTCATGCGGTAGAGCAGGCCGTCGACGAAAGGCAGGGTGGAAGATGCGGTGAAGCGCGCTGGCATCGTGCAGACACGATATTCGCCGGTCGGACCGGTGATCGTGCCGCTGTCGACCAGCTGGTCGGGGTTGGAAATGGTCGGACAGCCAGCTGCCGGTGTGACGGTCGACGGAGCAGGTGCGGGCGCCGGCGCGGGTGCCGGGGCAGCTGGCGGATTGTTTATCGTAATGTTTCCGCCGGTGCCTGGTGAAGATATCTCGTCTGCGCCGCAACTGGCGAGTGCCAGTGCGCTGCTACCAAGGATGAGCGTGCGATGGATTATTTTCACGAGCGTCGGCCCCCTTATAAAGCCATTGTAATTGCCAGAGAATCTGGTCCTGCGATGCGTTCGCGAATCACCATCTAGAGGGCTTGCGTGACAGTTTTGGTCAGTTCGTGACACTTCGCTGACAGTATCGGCAGCTTGTTTGCCACACGGCGTCAGGGGCGCTGCTTCTGGCATTTTTTGCCATCAATGAACGGACCATCTTTTGCGATCACGCAACGCAAGGTGAAAGAAAAATGACAATGTAACGGTCTTGTCGCAATCGGTTGGCTGCCGCCGCACAATGGCGTCAGAACAAATGGAGAGATGCAATGATGGTACTTGCCGGAGCGGCCCTGATGGCCATGGCACAGGCCCCCACTGTGCAGTCCGATGTGGCGTTCGAGCAGCTTGTGCGCGGACAGGATGCGGCAGCAATCGAGCAAATCAACGCAAACGATGCGCTGGAGGCTGATGACCCTGCACGTTTGATCAATCTCGGCATTGCCTATGAGCGCCGCGGCGCACGGCCCAGGCGCGCGTGATGTTTCAGGACGTGCTCGAAAGGCCTGATCGGGCCGCACTGGAAACGCCGACTGGCGAATGGATGGACCCGCGATGGCTGGCGCGCAAAGCGCTGGCGATGCTGGATGATGGCCGTCTAAGCAGTGCGGAGCGGATGGCTGCTCGCTGATACTGGGTTAATTTTAAATTGTTAACGGGACAAACCCGAGGCTCTCCGCACCTTTGGGAGCGACGGACCGTTCCTTTTCCGGGTTGCGTTAAGTGCGCCTGTTCAGTTCCTTGTCACCTGTATGTCATGTATAGAGGTCATGGGGATACGGACCGGAGGGCGTA
The DNA here is from genome assembly GCA_963797945.1 of uncultured Alphaproteobacteria bacterium. Lineage (GTDB taxonomy): Bacteria > Pseudomonadota > Alphaproteobacteria > Sphingomonadales > Sphingomonadaceae > Qipengyuania. The sequence continues at coordinate 162,462 of CAWCRA010000003.1, forward strand.
ATGATTCTTTTCCGCGGGTTGCGATGTGCGGCGCTGCTGTGCCTGCCGTTTGCAGCCTTGCCGGCGCATGCCGACGTATTGCAGATCGATGCCGACGGTGCGCGCTGGGTGGCTGGCGGAACGCCTGCAGCTTTGCCTGCGCCCGTTCCGGGTGACGTCGCGGAGGTGCCCGCAGACGTCGCAATATCTCACCAGATGATCGCCGATCCTGCCCGACATTCGCAGGCCGTGCCCGAACGCTACCGCGCCAAGATTGCCGAGCTCGCGGCCCGTTTCGACCTTAGCCCGTCGCTGCTCGAGGCAGTCGTCTGGCAGGAAAGCCGGTGGCGGGAGAATGCCGTTTCCCATGCCGGAGCGCGGGGACTCGCGCAGCTGATGCCCGGCACGGCGCGGGACATGGGCGTGAACCCCGATGATCCGAATGCCAATCTCGAAGGCGGCGCGCGTTACCTTCGCGCGCAACTCGACCGGTTCGACGGCAATGTGGAGAAGGCGCTTGCCGCCTATAATGCCGGGCCAGGCCGCGTGGAGCGCGCCGGCGGCGTCCCCCGCATTCGCGAAACCCAGCAATATGTCGCGGCCATCATGGGCCGCCTGTCCGACCATTCCCGGGAGTAATGACCAATATGCGTTCGATTTTTCGCCTGCCCGCGCTGGCTGCCCTTCTTGCCCCGACCGCTGCCTTTGCGCAGGCGGCAGACCCTGCCGGGTCCGGTCCGATCGTGGCCGCGCTGGGCTGGCTCCAGGGCACGCTGTTGGGCAATGTCGCAACCGCTGTGGCGGTGATGGCGGTTGCCGCTGTCGGCTTCATGATGCTGACCGGGCGGCTCAACTGGCGCTTCGGTGCGACCGTGATCATCGGCGTTTTTATCCTGTTCGGCGCAGCATCGATCGTTGCGGGTATCCAGCAGGCGACGGCCGGGGTTTGATGCGATGAACCAGCTCGCCCGCCAACCCGTTCACCGTGCGCTGACCCGCCCGCAAATGTTCGCGGGCGTCACGTATAACTACTTCATCATCAACGGGATGGTGACGACCGAACTGTTTCTGATCACCGGCAGTTTCTGGGCGCTGCCCGCCGCACTGCTGATCCACGGCATCGGCTACTTCGCCTGCCTGCGCGAGCCGCGCGTCTTCGACCTCTGGATAACGAAGGTGTCGAAGTGCCCGAGGGTGAAGAATTACAACCGCTGGGGCTGCAACAGCTATGCGGCTTAGCGGATCGACGGAAGGGATCGTCTTGAGATGAGCCAGTGGAAGGGTCCTGCTGCATGGAGCGCCAAGGAAGCGCGCGCCGGCGACCGCCTGCCCTATGCGCGGCTGGTCGACGAGAACACAGTGCTGCTGCGCGACGGCAGCGTGATGACTGCGCTGCAGGTCCCCGGCCTGCTGTTCGAAACCGAGGATAGCGAAGCGCTTAACGCCCATGCCGCGACGCGCGAAGTTATGCTGCGCTCTACGCTGGACGCGCGCTTTGTCATGTATCACCATGTCGTGCGCCGCCGGGTCGAGGTCGATCTCGATGGCGAGTTTCCCGACGCACTCAGCCGCCATATCGATGCGCGCTGGAAGGAACGGCTGGGTTCGGGTTCGCTGTTCATCAACGACCAGTTCGTCACGCTGATCCGGCGTCCGGCGCGCGGCAAGGCGGGCCTGGTCGAACGCACGCAAAAGAAGTTCAGCCGCCGCAAAGTCGATGTCGCGGCCGATCCCAAGGATCTCCGCTCGCTCAAGGCTGCGGCGCAGGGTCTGGTCGCCTCGCTTTCGGCCTATGGCGCGCAGGTGCTCGGCGATTATGGAAGCTCGCAGGGCAATACGAACAACGAAATTCTGGAGCTTCTATCGGCGCTCTATAATGGCGAGATGCGGCCAGTGCGCCGCCCGGCGGACGATGTCGATATCGGCTACATGCTGCCTTATCGCCGGGTGAGCTTCGGCCTTGACGCGATCGAGCAGCGCGGTTCGGGCGCCCCCGATTTCTGCTCGATCCTGGGCTTGAAGGATTACCCCGAAGCAACCAGCCCCGGTCTGCTCGATGCACTGCTGCGCTTGCCTTACGAGATGGTGGTCAGCGAAAGCTACGCCCCGACCGAGCGCCAGACGGCGCGCGAACGCATGGACCTTGCCATCCGCCGCCTGCGCAGCGCGGACGAGGAAGCGGCGGCCGAGCGGGCGGATATGCTTTCCGCTCGTGACGAGCTTGGCAATGGCTCGGTCGGCTTCGGCGACCATCACCTGACCGTGCTGGTCCGCGACCGTGATCTGGGCCGGCTCGACGATGCGACCGCCGCCTGCGCTGCGGCGATTGCCGACACCGGCGCGATTGCCGTGCGCGAAGACACCAATCTGGAACCGGCGTTCTGGGGGCAATTCCCCGGAAACGAGAGCTATCTCGTCCGCCGCGCACTTATTTCCAGCGCCAATATGGCAAGCTTCGGTTCGCTGCACGGTTTCGCCCTCGGACAGGCTTCGGGCAATCACTGGGGCGATGCCGTCACGCTGCTGGAAACGACCAGCGCGACGCCGTTTTTCTTCAACTTCCACCACGGCGACCTTGGCAATTTCTCCGTCATCGGGCCGTCCGGCTCGGGCAAGACCGTGGTGATGAATTTCCTTGCCGCGCAAGCGCAGAAGTTCAAGCCGCGCACCATCCTGTTTGACAAGGATCGCGGCGCAGAGCTGTTCGTGCGCGGCATCGGCGGCAGCTACGATGCGATCCGGGCCGGCCTGCCGACCGGGTTCAATCCGCTTTCACTGCCCGAAACGCCGGGGAACAAAGCCTTTTTGCGCGATTGGCTGGGGGTCCTGCTCAAGGCCGAGGGGCCGGAGGAGGAGGCTGTGATCGCGGGAGCGGTCGATGCGGCCTATTCCAACGACGCGTCGCTGCGCCGTCTGCGCAATTTCAAGGAATTGCTGTCCGGAGCGCGCCGTCCGCAGCCGGGCGATCTTGCCGACCGGCTGGCCGCCTGGATTGGAGAAGGCGAGCATGCGTGGCTGTTCGACAATGTCGACGACAAGCTCGACATGTCGGAGCGTGTGCTTGGCTTCGATATGACCGAACTGCTCGAAAACCCGCGCCTGCGCACCCCGGTGATGATGTATCTGTTCCACCGGATCGAAGAGCGGCTCGACGGCAACCCCACCATGATCCTGATCGACGAGGGCTGGAAGGCGCTCGACGATGACGTTTTCGCCGCGCGGATCCGCGATTGGCTGAAGACTTTGCGTAAACGCAATGCGCTGGTCGGTTTTGCGACACAGTCCGCCCGCGATGCGCTGGAAAGCAAGATATCGACGGCGCTGGTGGAGCAGACCGCGACGATGGTCTTCATGCCCAACAGCCGCGCGCGCCCGGAAGATTATTGCGACGGCTTCGGCCTGACCGATCACGAGCTTGCCTTGATCCGTACGCTGCCTGCGCACAGCCGCTGTTTCCTCGTCCGCCAGCCGGATACGAGCGTGGTGGTTCGGCTCGACCTGTCTGGCGCGCCCGAAGTGTTGACGGTTCTGTCGGGCCGCGAGACTGCGGTGCGCCGCCTCGACCTGCTGCGCGAAGCGGTCGGCGATGCGCCTGCCGACTGGTATCCCTCGCTCACCGGGAGTGCATGGCCGGGCGGCGCGAATGATCTGGGCATCGATCCCAGAGACAGGCTCGCGGCCGAATGAACACCGCTGGCTGCCAGCAAGCCGCCGAACAGGTAGGCTCCGGCATCGCCGCGGCGCTGACCGCGGTCGATTGCGTGGCCAGCGAGATGACCGGCCAGGCGTTTGGTCGCATGTTCGCGCCCGGCGGCGCGATGACCACTGTGCTGACGATATTACTGACGCTGTTCGTCGCGATCTTTGCGATCCTGCTGTTGACCGGCCGGACCAATTTGAGCGTCCGTTCGCTTACGCCGCGCATGATCACGCTCGGCCTGGTGGTGACCTTTGCGACCAGCTGGGTGGCGTATCAGAGTGTCGTCTGGAACCTCGCGGTCGGCGCGCCCGACTGGCTTGCCGGGATACTGACGGGCGACACGGGGTCGGCCACACGCAATTTCGCAGCCAAGATCGATGTCGTATTCCTCGCCGTGCAGGAAGCCAGCGGCGGAAATACGGACATCTCCACCTTCTCGCCGGAAGGTATGATGTGGCTGGGCGCGGTGCTGTTCCTGCTCGGGACGGTCGGCCTGCTGGTGACTGCGCGCATTGCACTGGCGGTGCTTGTGGCGCTCGGCCCGATCTTTGTAGTGATGGCGCTGTTCAATGGCACGCGCGGGCTGTTTGTAGGCTGGGTGAAGGGGCTGGCGATGCTGGCGCTTACGCCGCTGTTTGCGGTGCTTGGCGGGAGCGTAATGCTCGAACTCGCAGTACCGCTGCTTTCCGCGCTGGTCGCCAATCCAGGGCAGCCCGATCCGCAGGCGGCGATGGGCTTCTTCATGATCGGCGCAGTGCATGTCGCGCTGATGTTCCTCGTCCTCAAGACTGCCGCCACCATGGTCTCCGGCTGGAGCGTCTTCGGCCTCGCCAATACGGAGAAATCCGATGACACTGCGCGTCCGGCACTGGTTCCGGCTGCCGCGCCTGCCTCTCCGCAGGCTGCACAAGCAGCACAGGCAAGCCAGAGCATGGCCGCCGCGCGCCGGATCGACGTGTCGGCACCCGTGGTCAACGCCGCTGCCAACGATGCGTCCGGCGGCAATGTCGCCTCGACCCAGCGCACGACCAAGATCGCCAGTCCCACTTCAGGGTCAGGACAGGTCCAGCCGCTTACGCACGGCCCCTCACGCGTATCGGGCATCGGCAGCCGCTTCCGGCCCGCAGCCTCCCGTTCTTCGGAGAAGATCAAATGATCCGTCTGGCAGCATCCGCCGCCATTTTTGCCGCGCTTTGTGCGCCGCTCGCCTCGCCGGTGGCTGCACAGGACACGCGCCTGGTAGAAGTCATGTATGACGAGGGCCGCGTGTTCCGCATCGAAGGCAAGCCGAAGGTTCAGGCGACCATCCGCTTCGGTGAAGACGAGTTGATCGAGAACGTCGCCATCGGCGATTTCGCAGGCCTGGCAGGTGACGCCGAACAAGCGCGCGAACCTGCTGTTCGTGAAGCCTCTGGCCGCGCGCGCCGCGACCAACATGACCGTTGTGACCAACAAGCGCACCTATCTGTTCGACCTTGTGGCCAGCCCGTCGAGCAGGCCGCTTTACGTGCTCAGCTTCGAATATCCCGATGAACCCGAAAGCGAAGAACAACTCGCCGCCGCAGCCGACCAGCGTTCGCAAGCAGAGAAGAATGCGAGCGAAGACAGGCTTGCCGTGGTGGATCCCGCGCAGCTCAACTTCGCCTGGGCGGGATCGGGCGAACCTGCACTGCTCCCCGTGCGCACCTTCGATGACGGCGAGGCAACCTTCATGACATGGCCGGAAGGCCGCCCGGTCCCCGCCATCCTGATGACCAATTCCAAGGGTACCGAGGGCCCGGTCAACTTTACTGTGCGCGGCGACACCATCGTGATCGACGGCGTGCCGCGCGAGCTTGTGCTGCGTTCCGGCGAAGAACGGGCAGTGATGGTCAATACTGGGCCCATGCGGCCCGAACAGGCGAGCGATATCGATCCCGCGCTCGCTTCAGCAGCGGAGATGAACTGATGCGCCTCGCTATGAAGCTCCCTCCCAAGGGCACCGATGGCACTATCGCCAACGATGTCGATCCGCGCGAACAGGAAGATTACGACGTCATCGATCTGGCCAGCCGCAATGCCTATCCTGCTGTCGCTCGGGAAGGCGGAACCAGCGGCGCTGCGGGCATGGTCGCCGGCATCGCGCTGGTTGCAGGATTGGGCGCAGTAACGCTGTGGAGCATGAATTCCGCGCGCCTTGCGGAGCCTGAGAGCGTGGGTAATCCCGACATTCAGGCCATGCCCGCCCCGGAAACGGTCATCGTTCCGCAAACCGATTTGCAGGCAGTTGCTGTTCCGGCTCCGGTATTGTTGTCCGATCCGGCACCGTCACCCGTATTCGCTAACGCGCCGGTTACAACGCCGTCGGTCAATCCGTATAACAGTCCCACCGTCGTGTTCGACGCAGGGGCATCGACGGCCACACTGGCAACCGCGCCACTTGGACAGGTCGGCGTTCCGGGGGCGGCGGAGGCGACAGGCAATTCCATCTCCGACTTCGCCAGCCGCGTGGGCGGTGTCGGCGGCGCTCCGGCGCAGGCCAAGGCGATGGTCAACCCGTCGACGACCGTGACGCAGGGCACGCTGATCCCCGCCGTGCTCGAAACTGCGATCGACACGAATGTCCCCGGCTTCGTGCGCGCTGTGGTGAGCCAGGATGTGAAGAGCTTCGATGGCAGCCGCGTGCTTGTTCCGCGCTCCAGCCGGTTGATCGGGCAGTATCAGTCCGGCCTGCAAGGCGGGCAGAAGCGGGCCTATGTTATCTGGACGCGCCTGATCCGCCCGGATGGCGCGTCGGTCAATCTGGGTTCCCCCGCCATCGGGTTCGACGGTACGACGGGTCTCGAAGGCAAGGTCAGTTCCAACTTCTTCAAGCGCTTCGGATCGGCCATGCTGCTTTCCGTAGTTGGCGGGCTCGGCGCGATAGCATCCGGCGGGACGAGCGTCGTTCTGGGCGGAGCAGGGCAATCCGCCGCAAGTATCGCGGCGCAGCAAGATGGTCAGATCGGCCCGACCGTGCGTGTGCGCCAGGGCGAACCCATCCGTATCTTCACTGCCCGCGACCTCGATTTCTCGCAGGTTGGCTGAGCAGGAACGGTCGCCAGCATGAGCGCGGACATCCATCCCTTCACGCCCGACCCGCCTACCGATGGTGCGCCGGATGAAAACGCGCCCAATGTCGATCTTGGTGGAGAGCGCAGCGTATATCTCGACGCCTATCTCGCTCCTTTTCGCGAATGGCTGGAGCGCGACACGGTTACCGAAATCCTCATCAACCGGCCTGGCGAAGTCTGGGTCGAGGATGCTGCCAGTGCGGGCATGCAAAAGCATTTGCGGCCGGAAATCGACGACCGACTGGTCCAGCGCCTTGCCGAACAGGTCGCGCGGGTGAGCCACCAGGGCATCAACCGCGAACATCCCTTGCTTGGGGCCACACTGCCCGATGGTGCGCGTGTGCAATTTTGCGGACCACCCGCCTCGCGCAAGCATTGGGCCATGGCGATCCGCCGCCACCGGCGTCTCGACCTGCCGCTCGATGCCTATGACACCGGCCCGCTCGCGCCGCCGCAAGAGGCTGCCATGCCCGATGCGCAGGCAGAACCGGTCGTATTTCTGCGCGAAGCGATCCGCCAACGCCGCACCATCCTGATCTCCGGCGGGACCAGCACGGGCAAGACCACCTTCCTCAATGCGATGCTCGGCGAAATCCCGTGCGAGGAGCGCGTTGTGCTGGTCGAAGACACGCCCGAGCTCAAACTGCCCGGCGAAAACGGCGTCGGGCTGGTCGCGGTGAAGGGCGAGCTGGGCGAGGCCAAGGTTACCGCCAATGAATTGCTTCAGGCGGCCTTGCGACTACGCCCTGACCGGATTGTCCTTGGCGAGTTGCGCGGGGCGGAAAGCGTCAGCTTCCTGCGCGCCATCAATACCGGCCATCCGGGCAGCTTCTCTACCATTCATGCCAACAGCCTGCGTAGTTCGCTGGAGCAGCTGGCGCTGATGGTCATGCAGACCGGCATCGGCCTTAGCCGCGCCGACACGATTGCCTATGCCGCCAGCGTGATCGACGTCATCGTGCAGCTCGGCCGCGATGCGAACGGCACGCGCGGTATTACCCATATCGCCCGCACCAGCGACCTGGTGTGACTCGCTTTTAGCGACCGCAAAGCCACGTATGGGCAACAATCGTGCGCCGCCCCTTGCTCTTGGCTAATTCCATGATAGCTTAACCATTCCAATACCGCCGGAAAAGGCGGAGGGAATGAGGAGAGGGAATTATGAGGCTTAAGGCCACTTTGATGGCCGGCATCTGCGCCGGCGCATTCGCAGTACCCGCACATGCTCAGGCAACCGCCGATAGCGATCTGGAAGATCCGCAGATCAATGCGCCCATGATCGTCGTTACGGCGCAGCGCCGCGCACAGAGCCTGCAAGAGGTTCCGATTGCAGTCAGTGCTTTCGATGCCGAAGCGCTCGAAGCCCAGCAGATCGAGAACGCCAGCGACCTTCAGCTGACGCTGCCCAACGTGTCCTTCACCAAATCGAATTTTACCGCGTCGAGCTTCACCATTCGCGGGATCGGCGATCTTTGCGTCGGCGTGTCGTGCGATAGCGCGACCGGTATCCACCTCAACTCCGCTCCGCTGTTTAGCACGCGCCTGTTCGAGACCGAATATTTCGACCTCGAACGGATCGAAGTCCTTCGCGGGCCGCAAGGAACGCTGTTCGGCCGTAATGCGACCTCCGGCGTGGTAAACGTGATCACCGCCAAGCCCGACCTTTCCGGCATCAGCGGATCGGGAACGTTCGAATACGGCAATTTCAACAGCATCAAGGGCACCGGCATGCTCAACGTGCCGATCGGCGAATCGATCGGCGTGCGCGTTGCCGGCTTCTATCTCAACCGTGACGGGTATACGGACAATCTGTTCAACGGGGACGATATCGACGGCCGCGAAATGTATGCGATCCGCGGTTCGCTTCGGTTCGAGCCGGGCCCTGACACGACCATCGACCTGCTCGGCTATTACTTCCGGGAAGACGACGACCGCATGCGGATTCAGAAGCAGCTTTGCCAGCGCGACGAAACGGGCGTGCTGGGCTGTCTCAACAACCGCCTCGATTTCGCCAAGACCAATTCCAATTCGACGTTCACCGGCACACTGGGTTCGTCGGAATTTCTCGCAATCAATGGTATTCCAAGCACATTGGGCCTGAACAGCCTTTATGGGCCGGATGCCTATGCCAATTTCATAGAGCCAAACGACGTCCGTCAGGTCGTTACTGAGTTCACGCCGGAATATTTCTCCGACGAAATCCAGGCGCAGATTCATATCGAGCAGGGGCTCGGCAACCTGAACCTTGCGGTGACCGGTACGTATCAGCAGACCGAAGTCGATTCCCGCCAGGATTACAACAACGGTGTCGGGCAGATACCGAACGCCGCAATTGCCTTTCCGACATTGCAAGCATTTGCCGGAGGTGCAGCCGGTCCTGGGACTGAAATCTATTTCCAACCCATCGTTGATGCGATCTTCGACGGTGCCGGAAATCTCTGCGTTTCCGATACGCGGCTCGACAATCGGGGTGCCTTCGAAGGTTTCTCTGTCTGTACGCCCAACGGAACGCAGTTCGACAGGTCAAATCAGGAAACCGAAGGCTGGTCGGTAGAGGGTATTCTCACCTCCGATTTCGACGGGCCCTTCAATTTCCTGCTCGGCGGCATCTATGCCGAGAACAAATTCAGCGAAAACAGCTATTACGTGAACGCGTTCGCGATCGATTATATCGCTGGTGTCCTGGGCTCGTTCACTTCGCTTGGTGGCGGTCTGCCGCCAAGCTACCTCGCGACGTCGTTTTTCCGCAACAACACACAGGACTTCAAGCTCGAAAGCTACGGCATTTTCGGCGAAGTCTATTTCGATGTGTCCGACCGTTTGAAGGTTACCGCAGGCTTGCGTTACAATGATGACAGCAAGGCCATCACTGCGCGTTCTACACTGGCAAGCTTCCTCAACCCTTACAGCAATGACGGAGATCCATTCGATTCGCCGTTCGTGGGAAGCTTCGATGCCGATCCAGGGACGCCCGGCAATCAGCCCGCGCAGTTCCGCGAGGTCGGGTTCGACGAAATTACCGGGCGCTTCGTAGTCGATTACGAGCTGACGCCGGACAATCATATCTACGCATCGTATTCCCGCGGCTACAAATCGGGCGGTATCAACCCGCCGCTTCAACCGATCTTCGATGTCGCGGAGAGCTTCGGGTCGGAATCGATCGATGCGTTCGAAATCGGTTCGAAGAATACCTTTGCCAACGGTGCGCTGCAGGTCAACGCGACGGCGTTCTACTACAAATACAGCGACTTGCAGCTTAGCCGCATTATCGCACGCACCTCGGTCAACGACACGATCGATGCGGATATCTGGGGTGTCGAACTCGAGACTCTGATCCGTCCCGACTACAACTGGCTGATCAACGCAAACTTCAGCTATCTTAATGCCGAAGTCGCTGGCGAACAGCTGTTCTCCAACCCGCGCGATCCGGGCGGCGGTGATCCAAATGCCGTCATCATCAAGGACGTCACGAATGGAGCGCTTTGCGCTGTCACCGGCGCTGCCCCTGGCGGACCCGATGCTTTCGTAAATGCGGTAAATCCCGCGCTCGGGCTTCAAGGAACAGGTGAGTTCGCGGCCGACGGTAACATCGCCTCGTCAGGTGCTTTCAGCATTTGCGACGTTCTCACAGCTCAAGCCGGTGCAATCGGCGGCGCATTTGGCGGCATTAACGTGCTCAGCCCGGGCGTCGAGGTGAACCTGGAAGGCAACAAGCTGCCTCAGGCGCCGGAAATGAAAGCTTCGGTCGGCGTTCAATACACATACGACTTCAACAGTGGCATGACGCTGATCCCGCGCTTCGATCTTGCCTTCACGGGCGAGCAGTTCGGCAATGTGTTCAACGGCCGGGTAAACCGCATTGCGCCATTCGTTCAGGCCAATGCGCAGATCCAGCTCAATTCTGCGAGCGACAATTGGTTCGTGCGTGGTTTCATCCAGAACATCTTCGACGACGATTCGGTGACCGGTCTGTATGTCACCGATGCTTCGTCGGGTCTGTTCACGAACATTTTCACTCTCGACCCGCGCCGCTACGGTATCGCGGTGGGCGTCAACTTCTAACCTTTTCGGCTGAGGGGGAGGGAAGGGCCGGACCGCAAGGTTCCGGCCCTTCTTCTTTATGCTATCTGGTGGCGGCGAAAGGCGAGAAATCGGTATCGGTGTCGAATATCTCGACGCCTTCGCGCTTCTTGAGCCATCCGATCACCACGTAAGTGACGGGCGTCAGCACCGCTTCCCAGATCGTCTTGATCGCCCATTGCGACAAGACGACTTGCCACAAAAGCTCAGGCGGCCATCCCGCAATGCCCCAGAAGGCGAGCGGGTAGAAGATCAGGCTGTCGAGGCCCTGGCCCACCACGGTCGAACCGATCGTGCGCATCCATAAATGCTTGCCTTCAGTCCACACCTTCATCTTTGCAAGCACGAAGGCATTGGCAAACTCGCCTGCCCAGAACGCGATGATCGATGCGGCGACGATCCGCCAGGTATTGCCGAAGACTTTCTCATAAGCCTCCTGCCCGTCCCACCCGTCTGCGGGAGGGAGCGACACGACTACCCATGCCATGAAAGCCATGAACAGCAGCGCGGCAAACCCAGTCCAGATCACCCGGCGTGCGCGGGCATACCCATAGACCTCGGTCAATATATCGCCGATGATGTAACTCACCGGAAAGAACAGCACACCCGCGCCGAAGCTCCATTCGGTGCCATTCGGCAGCACGATATAAGACGGCTTGGCCGCACCGATCAGGTTCGACAGCAGCAGGATGGTGACGAATGCCGCCATGACGATGTCGTAATATCGGAAGGCGGGCGCGCTTGCGGATGCAGGTTTATCCATGGCCGCGCGCCCTATCGTGCTTTGGCACGGGCGAAAAGCACGCTATTGGCCCATCCGGGCGCGCGCCCGTAGCTCATCTGGATAGAGCGCGAGACTTCTAATCTTGAGGTAGCAGGTTCGAGTCCTGCCGGGCGCGCCAACCTATCCGCGGGCGACGGTGTCGAGCAACTCTTCCGTCACGGGGTAGCCGGCGTCTTCCAGAATGCGCAGCATCGGCTTGGGGCCGCTGGTGTCCACCTGCGGCACGATGGTGCGCACCGGTGTTGCATCGGCATGAGCCTTCGCAGCGGCAAAGCTATCGAAGAGCGCGAGGCGTTCCAGATTGCGGCGTGTGGGAAAAATCAGTTTGATGTCGCCGTCGTCGGCCGATCGCAGGGCATCGGCAGCGCTGGTCCAGAACAGATGCGTGTTTTCCGATTGATCGGCCGCAATATCCACGGCCCCGGTCCCCAGATTGGCGAGGTAGAACCGAGTGTCGTAGACACGCGGGATGCGCTCGTTCTTGGGAAACCAGCGCGCAAATGGGGTCAGTTGATCGAGATCCAGGCCCCAGCCGAAATGTTCCAGGACCGGCGCGAGTTCGCCCGTTTCATGCAAGAAACGGCGTGCAGCCTGCGCACGGCCGGCATCGATTTCTCCAGTAAGTCCGATGGCGAGCCCCGTTTCTTCCAAAGTCTCGCGCACGGCAGCCACCTGATGCGCTGCCTCGTCGGGATCCAGCGGTCCGCCCATCATAGCGCCGAGCTCGAAATCGGCAGGGTCGACGCGTCCCCCCGGAAATACCGCCATGCCTCCGGCGAAGACCATTTCGCGCGATCGGATTGTCATCAGGATTTCCGGCTGGCCGCCAGCTGGCCCGTCACGAAATATCACGACGGTCGCTGCGGGTATGCCGTCCGGCGTGGTTCCGTCATTTGTTTGCATACGCATATGTATGGTCGGGAAGGAGCGGCGATGGCAACTGCTAATGCGAGTCGGATTTCTTTACAGAGCGGCAATGTGCCAGTTGTTCGTTAACCATCGTCCGCCACAGAAAAGCGGACTTACGCAGTTTTGGCACGGGGTATGCATTAGATGGGATACCCAAGTGGTCTTCGTTAAGAGGAATGGACCAATCCCTGGTCTCCCGGTCCTTCCTCCCCAAAGAAAAAACCCATCCGGATACCCGCCGGATGGGTTTTTTGTTCTTGAGCGAGGCGGGACGCTATCAGCTATCAGCTATCAGCTTTCGCGACCTGCTTCTCGTCCATCATCTGCTTGAGTTCGCCGGCCTCGAACATTTCCATCATTATGTCGCTGCCGCCCACGAATTCGCCCTTTACGTAAAGCTGCGGAATGGTTGGCCAGTCGGAATAGGTCTTGATGCCTTGGCGGATTTCCATGTCCTGCAGTACGTCGACGCTTTCGTAAGCGACGCCGCAATGGTCGAGGATAGCGATCGCGCGGCTGGAAAAGCCGCATTGCGGGAAGAGCGGGGTGCCCTTCATAAAAAGTACGACGTCGTTTTCGCCGACGACGTTGGAAATGCGGGAATTTACATCGGACATGGTGTGCCGATCCTTGTCTGTTTGAATGCTTGTCAGGCGTCCGAAGTGGGAACCGCCGTCGTCAGTTGCAAGGCGTGAAGCTCTCCGCCCATGCGCCCGCCGAGCGCTTCGTAAACCAGCTTGTGCTGCTGGACGCGGCTCTTGCCTGCAAATTCGGCGGCGACAACATGGGCAGCCCAATGATCATCATCGCCTGCAAGATCGCGCAGCTCGATCACTGCGCCGGGCAGGGCCGCTTCGATCAGCGCGACAATCTTTTCGCCTGGCATCGGCATCGGATCAGGCCTGATCGCTCATGAACTGGCGGCGCGCTTCGATAGCGCACTCTTCCAGCTTGGCGCGGATGTCGGCTTCGCTAACGTCGCATTCGGCTCCTGTCAGATCGCCCAGAACCTTGCGGATCACATCCTCGTCGCCCGCTTCTTCGAAATCGGCTTGGACGACAGCCTTCTTGTAAGCGTCGGTTTCCTCGTCGGTAAGGTCCATTTTCTGCGCCGCCCATTCGCCCAGCAGGCGATTGCGCCGAGCGGCAATTTTGAAGGCGGTTTCCTCGTCGAATGCAAACTTGGCTTCTTCGCCGCGCTCACGATCCTTGAAATCGGTCATTTCGGTCCTCTTGGGATAGTTGGATATGGCCGCAGGGATAGGCCCGGCACGGCGTTCCGGCAATGATATTGTCAGGCGTCCATGGTCACGACCAGCTTGCCGATTGCGCTGCGGTTCTCCAGCTTGGCAATCGCTTCGTGAGCGCGGCCAAGCGGATAGGTCTCGCTCACCAACGGGCTGATCTTGCCCGCTTTCCACAGGTCGAACAGCTCGGTGATGTTATCGGCGTTCTTCTGCGGTTCGCGCGCGGTCCATGCGCCCCAGAATACACCGCGAATGTCGCAGCTTTTCAGCAGGGTGAGATTGAGCGGCATTTTGGCGATACCGGCGGGGAAGCCGATTACCAGGAAGCGGCCCTCCCACGCGATAGAACGCAAGGCGGGTTCGGAATAGTCCCCGCCGACGATGTCGTAGACGATGTCCGCGCCTGCCGGTCCGACGGCTTCCTTGAAGTCCTTCGCGAGCTGCTTCGAGACATCCTTGTCGAATGGTGCACGGGGATAAATCACTACCGCATCTGCGCCTGCCTTCTTCGCCACCTCGCCCTTCTCTTCGGTCGAGACGGCGGCAACAACTCTGGCGCCGTAAGCCTTGGCCAGTTCCACTGCCGACAGGCCAACGCCGCCCGCTGCGCCCAGGACAAGTACGGTTTCGCCTTCCTTGATACCTCCGCGGTCCTTCAACCCGTGGATCGTCGTGCCATAGGTCATCAGCAGTGCACTGGCCTGGACGAGATCGATATTATCGGGAACGCGGAACAGGCGTACGGCTGCGATGGTCACCTTTTCGCGCAGACCGCCATTGCCGACGCCGGCGATGACGCGGTCGCCAACGCTCCATCCTTCGACGCCTTCGCCCAGCGCCTCGATCGTGCCGGAGATTTCACCGCCGGGCGAAAACGGGCGTTCGGGCTTGAACTGGTACATGTCGCGGATGATCAGGGCATCGGGGTAGTTGATGGCGCAGGCAGCGACCTTGACCAAAACCTCGCCCTTGGCGGGCACAGGCGCATCGACTTCCTCGACGACCAAAGTTTCCGGGCCACCCGTTTCTTTCGACAGTACGGCTTTCATGCGTGTCTCTCCCGCATTTCTGAATTTCGTGGGTTGTCGAGCCATGGCAGATGCGCGGTCCGGCTCTTCTCGTGGGTCGTGATCGCTTCGTCGCGGGCAAGCGTCAGTCCAATTTCGTCGAGCCCTTCGAGCAGGCATTTCTTGCGGAACGGGTCGATGTCGAACTGGAAGCGATCCTGATAGGGCGTGGTAACGGTCTGGTTTTCGAGATCGATCGATATCGGATGATCGCGCGCAACCTCCAGCAGCCGGTCGACCTGATCCTGTGGCAATTCGACTGCGAGGATCCCGTTCTTGAACGCATTGCCCGAGAATATGTCGGAAAAACTTGGCGCGATGACGGCGCGCAGGCCCAGGTCCAGCATGGCCCAGGCGGCATGCTCCCTGCTCGATCCGCAACCGAAATTGTCGCCCGCGATCAGGATCGGAGCGCCCGCGAAATCCTCGACATCGAACGGATTGCCGGGCGTCTGACGGATGGTTTCGAAGGCGCCTTTGCCAAGTCCTTCACGCGTAACGGTCTTGAGCCAATGTGCTGGGATGATGATGTCGGTGTCGACATTTTTCAGGCCCAGGGGAATTGCGCGGCCCTCGATCGAAGAAACCTTGTCCATTACTTGGCCGACGCCGGGAATGCGGGAAGCCGGTCCAGATGGCGCGGGTCGTGCTGGATAACGATCGTCGCATCGAGATTCTCGGCCATCTGGTCGAAGCGGTGGAAGGACGCCAGCGTATCGGCGCGGTCGGTGTTAAAGGTCGGAATGCCGCGGTTCGCGATCTGCTCTTCGAAATGATAGAGATCGCCGGTCAGCATGATCGGGCCGCTGTCGGGCAGGTTGACCAATAGCGTCTTATGACCGGGCGTGTGGCCGGGCATCGCCTTGACGACGACCGATCCATCACCGAACACGTCGCGGTCGTAGCCGACCCTCACGACTTCGCCGGTCGCGCCTTCGCCGAACCACGGGGCGAGCTGCGCGCGAGCGGTCTCCAGACCGGCGGAGGTGACCGCATCGGCATCGGCGCTGCCGATCAGCAGGCTCGCGCCGGGAAATTCGGCCGCCTGACCGATATGGTCGTCGTGATAATGGCTGATGCCGACGAAATCGATGTCGTCGGGCGCAAGACCCAGCTCGCCAAGCTGTTCGGCGATGGTTTTCTCCACGCTGAGCGTGAACACCCACTGGGTGGCGCTGGTGCCCTTGAGCGCGGCGGGAAGGCCGGTATCCCACAGCAGGTAACGATCGGCATTGCGGATCAGATAGCAGCTGTCCGCCAGCGTGCGCTGTTCGCCATCATACAGGTTGGTATCGGAAAACGGCGCCGCATCGCTCAACTCGATCGTGCCGCAATCCAGCCGCCACATCTCTATGTCGGGCTGTTCCTGCGCAGCCAGCGGAAGGGCGGACAGGAACAGAGCCCCTGCCGTTACAAACCTGATCGATCGCATATTCCTCTCCCCTTTATGCGCGGTTGTTTTAGTCGGTCTCCGGCTTTTCTCCGGAAGGAATGGGGCCAGGCTGGGTTGGCTTGTTTTTCTCTTTGCGCTTGTTCGCATAGAGAAGGGCGGCAGCAACGGCGGCGGAGCCGATTGCGCCAGCGATGGCGGCCTTGCCTTTGAGATTCTTTGTCATGCCAATTCCAATGGGATGCACAGCGCCCTTGCGCAAGGGGCGGTGTCCGCTTGGCTGGCGTTTGCTCTCACAAGAACACCTCTTGGCCGAGTTTGCCCGGCGGCCGGCGATGCTTTGCCGGGTGCTTGCCGGACCAGTTGCGGCCATCCAGAGTGCGGGCCTCGATACCGTTCAGCTCAGCGGGATCGAAGATGCGCATGTTGACGCCTATCCGGTCGCCATCGAACTTCTCGGTCAGCGTCCAATGCGTGGTGGTACCGCAATTGGTGCAGAAGTGCATCTCGACCGCAGGCGTTTCGTAATCGGTCCGGCGATAGGAGCCGGTGTCGCCGTCCACCTCCGCTTCGCGCGCGCTGAAGTATCCCCACGCGCCGCCGGACTTCCAACACAGGGAGCAGTCGCAAAGATTGATATATTCAGGCGACTTGGCCAGTTTGACTGTGACGCCGCCGCAATGGCAGGCCCCCTCCATCACACCAGCTCCCGCACATCGGTCAGATGCCCGGTCACGGCAGCGGCAGCGGCCATTGCCGGGCTTAGCAGATGGGTGCGCGATCCCGGACCCTGCCGGCCGACGAAATTGCGGTTCGAGGTCGACGCGCAGCGTTCGCCGGGCGGCACCTTGTCGGGGTTCATCGCAAGGCAGGCGGAACAGCCCGGCTCGCGCCATTCGAACCCGGCGTCGGTGAAAATGCGGTCGAGGCCTTCTTCTTCGGCTTGGCGTTTGACCAGGCCCGACCCCGGAACGACGATAGCCCAGCGCACGCCCGGTGCCTTTGTGCGCCCCTTGAGCACCTCGGCCGCCGCGCGCAGATCTTCGATACGTGAATTGGTGCAGGAGCCGATGAAGATGTTCTCGACCGCGATATCGCTCATCGCCGTACCCGGCTCGAGACCCATGTAATCGAGGCTCTTGCGGGCCGCTTCCTGCTTGGATGGATCGGAAAAGCTTTCCGGTGATGGCACGCTGCCACCGATAGGCACCACGTCCTCTGGGCTCGTTCCCCACGTAACGCTCGGCTCGACATCCTGCGCCCGGATGACGACTGACTTGTCGAATTGCGCGCCCGGATCGCTGGCAAGGGTTCGCCACCAGCGTGCGGCATCGTCCCATGCCGTGCCGCTCGGTGAATAGGGACGGCCCTCGAGATAGCGGAATACCGTCTCGTCGGGCGCGATCAGCCCGGCGCGTGCACCGCCTTCGATGCTCATGTTGCAGACGGTCAGGCGCCCTTCGACGCTCATCGTCTCGAACACCTCACCGCGGTATTCGATGACATGACCGGTCCCGCCAGCCGTTCCGATGACGCCAATGATATGCAAAATGAGGTCTTTAGGCGTCACTCCCGGTCCGAGGGTGCCGTCGACGCGGATTTCCATCGTTTTGGATTGCTTCAACAACAGCGTTTGCGTCGCGAGCACGTGTTCGACTTCGCTGGTGCCTATGCCAAAGGCCAAAGCGCCAATCCCGCCGTGCGCAGCGGTATGCGAATCGCCGCAGACGATGGTGGCGCCGGGCAGCGAGAAACCCTGTTCCGGCCCCACGACATGGACGATCCCCTGCGCCGCCGCGATAGCGTCGATATACTCGATGCCGAATTGCGGCGCGTTGCGCTCCAGCGCGGCGAGCTGCTCTGCGCTTTGCGGGTCGGCGATGGGCAAGCGCTCGCCGCCGGGGCCGACGCGAGCGGTGGTCGGCAGATTGTGATCGGGCACCGCCAGGGTCAGCTCGGGCCGCCGCACCGTACGGCCCGACACGCGCAAGGCTTCAAATGCCTGAGGGCTGGTGACCTCGTGGACCAGATGACGGTCGATATAGATCAGGCAGGTGCCATCGTCGCGGCGCTCCACGACGTGTGCGTCCCAGATCTTCTCGTAAAGTGTGCGGGGTTTGCTTGCCATTTCGCCTTAAGATGTGCGGCAGGCAGGCAACAGGCGCAAGAACATCAGCGCATGGGAATAGACGAGTCATGGAAAGGTAAGCTTTCATGCACTAACTTACACTCATGTCAGCAAAACCATTCGCCTTTCCGATCAAAGTCCTGCCCGATGACATCGACTTCATGGGGCACGTGAACAACGCTCGCTATCTCGGCTGGGTGCAGGACGCCGTGCTCGCCCATTGGAACAAGCTTGCTCCGGCAGAGGAAATCGCGAGCAAGGGGTGGGTCGCGCTCAAGCACGAGATTACCTATCGGCGGCCTGCGTTTCTGGAGGACGACGTGATCGCGCGTACCGTGCTGGAAAGCTTCAAGGGCGCGCGCGCATTTTATTCGACGGTGATCAGCCGCGGCGAAGAAGTGCTGGCCGAAGTGAAGAGCGCATGGTGCTGCATCAACTCCGATACGCTGCGCCCGGCACGGATCGACGAGGCCATGCGCGCACTGTTTTTCCCGGCGGACGACGCCAAGCCCGATTGAGGCGGCTTTGCGTATCGCGCGGCCCCTCCCTATATCCTGCACATGGCTGCCACCACCCATCCTCCGCTGAAACCATCGCCCGGCGCGCAGCGGGCGATCGGCCTGGCATTAACGGCGGGCATTCTGGGAAGCTGGCTGTTCATTCACATTTTCGGGCTGTTCGTTTTCGAGCTCACCTGGACCACACTGCCGCTCGCGCTTCTTATGGGGCTGGCGCAATGCTGGCTTTCGGTCGGACTGTTCATCGTCAGTCATGACGCCATGCATGGCTCGCTGGTGCCTGGATCGAAGCGTTTGAACGGCTTCATCGGCGGCACGCTGCTGTTTCTCTATGCGGGTTTCGGATGGCGCAAGATGCGTGATGCGCATTACGACCACCACGCCCATGCCGGATCGGAACGTGATCCGGACTTCGATGCCGATGCTCCGCACGATGCGCGGCGCTGGTACACAAGTTTTCTGAAACGCTATTTTGGCTGGCGCTCTGTCCTGTTCGTATCGACGGTCGTCACGGTATACTGGTTGGTCTTCGGGGTTCCGATGGCTCAGATCGTCCTGCTTTACGGCGCGCCGGCCATCGCTTCGTCGATGCAGCTGTTTTATTTCGGGACGTTCCGTCCGCACCGCCACGCGCATGATAGCTTTATCGACCGCCACAATGCGCGAACCGATGGATTCCCTGGCTGGCTAAGCCTTTTGACCTGCTTCCATTTCGGCTATCATCTGGAGCATCATCGCCGGCCGGACCTGCCCTGGTGGGCTCTACCGGCGGCACGCAAGGCAGGAGTGGGCGCGTGAGCGTTCTGGAGATCGTCGCCATCGTAACTGCCGCAGTGATCGGCATGGAGGCGTTCGCCTGGTGGGCGCACAAATACATTATGCATGGCTGGGGATGGGGATGGCACCGCGACCATCACGAGCCGCACGACAAAACGCTTGAGAAAAACGATCTGTTTGCAGTCGTGTTCGGTACGATCGTCTTTTTCATGTTCCTGATCGGCTATTATGTCTCCGCCGCGCTGTGGTGGACCGCGTTCGGCATCACTCTTTACGGTTTGATTTATACGCTGGTGCATGACGGGCTGGTCCATCAGCGTTACTGGAAGTGGACGCCCAAGCGCGGCTACGCCAAGCGGCTGGTCCAGGCGCACCGCTTGCACCACGCGACCGTGGGAAAGGAGGGCGGCGTCAGCTTCGGCTTCGTTTTCGCGCGCGACCCGGCAAAATTGAAGGCCGACCTCAAGCGCCAGCGCGAGGCAGGCATCGCGGTCGTTCGCGACAGCGCCGGAGCCTGAACGCAAAAGACCCCGCCTTTTGGCGGGGTCTTGAGCGTCAGGATCATCCCTGGAATTTCGTGCTGGACTTTACTTGGCGTAGTTCACGTAAAGTCCGTGGATCACACCGGGAATAAAGCCGAGCAGTGTCAGCACCAGATTGAGCAACGTGGTTCCTCCAAGACCATGCTTGGCAGCAACGCCGAGCGGGGGGAGGAGGATGGTTGCGAGCAGTACTAAAATTGCCATTGTTTAAGGGTCCTTTTGTGAAGGGCCCTCCCGTTTGCCTACCAACTGATCAACTGCCGCGGTGTTCCAAGGAAGTCATTCGTTGCGCGTGGCAATCCACGTGCCGGCAATCGCCAGAACGCCAACGGAGATCCAGTAGTATGGGTGACCGAGCGTGAAATAGGTGAACACCGCGCCGATCGACATGGCGCTGATCGCAATAGTTTTCGATTCGCGCGAGATCGCTCTGCGTTCGCGCCAATCGCGTACCTGCGGGCCCCAATGCCGATGATCGAGAATTTTCTGCTCAAGCTCGGGGCTCGACCTCGCAAAGAAGAAGACTGCCAAGAGCAGGAATGGCACCGTTGGCATGATCGGCAGGACCGCCCCTACTGCTCCGAGGCCCATGCTGGTGAGGCCCAAAAGGCGGTAGATCGCGCGTTTCACCGCGGCTTCAGCTCGCCGCGATCCGGGCAGCGTGCTCTTTCACCAGAGCGATCATGTTTGGAACGCCCTGGGTGCGATTGGAAGAAAGCTGGTTCTTGAGGTCGAATGGACCAAGTGCTTTCGCAACATCCATGCTCGCCACTTCGGCGGCGGGCTTGTCCTGAACCGCCGCGATAACCAGTGTAACGATGCCTTTGGTAATCGCCGCATTGCTGTCGGCGAGGAAGTGCAGCTCGCCCTCTTTGCCGGTCGGATAGACCCAGACCGCGGCCGAACAACCGCGCACCATTGTCGCATCGGTCTTGAGCGCATCGGGCATCGGTTCCAGCTCGCGGCCCAATTCGATGAGCAGGCGATAGCGTTCATCGCCTTCGAGAAATTCGTATTCTTCGCGGATGTCATCGAGGGTGCGCATGCGGCGCAAGTAGGGATGGCGAGGGCCGATGAAAAGGCTTCGTCTTGGCCTCGATCTGCTTAGCCCGACAGACCGCCGGGCCGCGTCAGGACGTAATAGATGACGTAGAACCAGCCGAAGAAACCGTGGACGACCGCCCAGACGACCGATTTGTGGAAAGACCAGCTGATGGCGACTGCGATGGCGCTGCCCAGTCCGATCCCGGCACTGGCCGCCGTGCTGCCGGTGTTGCTCACCATTCTACTCCGCTGGCGATAGCCTCAAGCTTGCGGATGCGCTCTTTCAGGTCGGAAATCTCGATCCGCGCGGCGCCCAGGTTCGATCCCTGCGGGCTCGAATGATCGGACTGCGACAGTTCAAGTTCCTTCAGTGCCAGCCATCCGCGCCATGCCATGAGCAGGGCGAAGACGACCACAGTCAGGCCGACCAGCGCGGTTGCAGCGATGATGATTGTCGGTTCCAGCATTTCCCTCATAGCCTCCTTGACCCGGCTTTAAACTTCCCTCGGTCGTCAGTCCTGGCTCGACCTGGTCTGGTCGTCGCGCAGGCTTTCGATCTCTTGCGAAATGCGCCGGCGTTCCTGCGCATCCGTACTGTTATTGTCCGTGGCGATGCGTTCGAGCACCTTGATGCGCTCCCGCAGTTCCTCGATTTCGCGCTGGGCTTCGCCGTCGCTTTGCACGGCGAAGCTTTCATTGCCGCGCTCGTCTGTGACGATACCTCGGTCGGAGCGGTGCTTGGCCTTGGCAGCCTGCACGATACCCCACACCACGATTGCGACGACTGCGACGATGACCCAGCCGGTCATTGTGTCAGCTCCTCGCTGACATCCTTCTGCTCGCGCAGGCGGTCGATTTCGTGGGTCAGCTGGTATCCGCTGTCGGTCACTATTCGTTCGACATTGGCCATACGGTCCTTGATCGAGCCGAGTTCGGCGCGCAGCTCGGCGTTCTCCTGAGTGAGCAATTTAACCCGTTCGACCGCCTGATCGTTTTTGGGATAAACGGCCTTGCCCCAGCTGTTTTCGAGCGGGTAACCGTTTTTCATTCGGATCCACTGGCTGGCGAGATAGCCTGCCGTCATGATCACCACGCTGACGATGATCGTGGTTTCGGTAATCGGCAAATCCATCAGGCTTTCTCTTTCCGGTCGATGGCAAGCGGAACGCCTGCGTTGCGGTCTTCGACCTCGCGCTGATCGCGCAGGGCCTCGATTTGGGTTGCCACGTCATAGCCGCGGTCGGTGATGATGCGTTCGAGCACCTGCACACGGTCGTCGAGCTGCTGGACCTTGCTGGCGTATTGCGCGGCCTGCTCGGCAGTCGCCTGAGCGGTGCTATGGACATTCATCTCCGCAAGTTTTTGCTGATGCTTGGTCCAGATCGCCACAATCGGGATCATCAGGGCGATGATCGGGATAAATACTCCGATAATTCCTGCGTCCATGATTCAGTCCCCTTTTTGGTGCTTAGCGAAGTCGTTCGATTTCAGCGTTCAGGCGCGGGTTTGAACTGACGTAGAAGGTTTCGACTTCGGCCAGACGGCGGTCGACATCCTTCATGCGGCTACGGATTTCGCGAGCAGTGCGCTTGGGGCTCTGCCGAACACCCTGCCAATACTGCGTCTCTTCCTTGTCGACATACAGGTGCGGCGGCTTCTTATCGAGCATGAGGCCAGCCACGAAATATGCCGGGAGCAGGATCGGAGCGACCGTGAAGAGCAAGATCAGAAAGCCGAGTCGTACCCAAAGAGTATCCACGCCGGTATAGTCCGCGATGCCGGAACATACTCCCATCAGCTTGGCGTTATGCTTGTCGCGGTAGAGAGTGGTGCGGCTATTCATTTTGCAGCTCCCTTGTGTTCTGCGAGCATGCGGTCGAGTTCGCGCAGCTGTTGGTTATCGATTTCCTTGTCGTGGACGATGCGCGGCGCCTTGAAGTCGGGATTGTCGGAGGCGACCAGTCGCTCGACGGTGTCCATCCGCTCATCCAACCGCTTCGCGAGGTTGTAGAGCTCTTCGAGCAGAACTTCGTCGTCGCCAGTAATGGAAGCTGCGGTCTTCCACTTGGTGACGTAGTGCAGGATCAGCCACGGTAGCGCGATGAAGAAGAGCGGGATAAAGAAATATTCTGGTTCCACGGGTTCAATCCTCCTTCGAGGCGCTGTTTTTGCCGAGCGCCTTTTTCATCTGTTCAAGCTCGTCGTCGATCTGGTCGGCGCCTTCCAGCGCGGCGATCTCGTCCGACAGGCTGTTCTTGTCCGTGCCGTCTGCAATGCCGAGCGCGTCGGCCCGGCCTTCGGCGTAATCCACGCGGCGTTCGAGTTGATCGAAACGCGATAGCGCCTCGTCGGTCCGCTCGGTGCTCATCAGAGTGCGCAGCTTGACCCGGTTTTCCGCGCTCTCCAGGCGCGCCGCAATGGCGGTCTGGCGGCTGCGGGCTTCACGCAGGCGGTTCTGCAGCTTCTGGATGTCCTGTTCGTAAGCACGCAGGGCATCGTCGAGCACGGCGATTTCCTGCTTGAGCTGCTCCGACATATCGGCCGCTTTCTTGCGTTCGACGAGCGCGGCGCGGGCCAGATCTTCGCGGTCCTTCGACAGCGCCAGCTGAGCCTTCTCGGCCCAGTCGGCCTGCAGCTTGTCCAGCTTCACCGTATGGCGATGCATCTCTTTCTGATCTGCGATCGTCCGGGCAGCGGAAGCGCGGACTTCGACCAGCGTTTCCTCCATCTCAAGGATGATCATGCGGATCATCTTGGTCGGATCGTCCGCCTTGTCGAGCATGTCGTTGAAGTTGGCGGCGACGATATCGCGGGTACGGCTGAAAATTCCCATCAAGGGTGCTCCACTGGAAAAAAACTCGTTGATCTTCTCGTTGACTTTGTCGGGGTTGCCCCAGTCGCTTGCCTTGGACGCGTCGTCTTTGCGGCGCTGAGTAGGCGTTGGCGTACGGCGCAGCCGTTCTACCTCTTCCTCTATGCGGCGCATGCGGCGCGGCGCTTCCTGGCGGGCCGAAGCCTCATCCGCGTCTTGGGGACTGCGGTTGGGACTTTTGGGGGACTGAGACTCCGGCCCTAGGGGATCAGCATGTGGATCGGTTGGCTTGGTCACGCCAGTTCCACCTGCTGATAAGCGGCGATCGGCATTACAGGGGCGGTGACCACGATCTGCGAGCTCAATAGCGACGAAGGTGATCATCGCGGAAATGCTCATGAGCGCTGCCTGTCCCAATTTGGACTGGAAAAAGCTGCGGTCGAACATGGTGTGGTGCCTCCTTGGCGAAATAGTCGGTTGCTGTTGTGAGATATTCAGCAAGAGGCATGCCAAACTGCTTTTTCGGGAGAAAAGCTTGTGCTGGTGATGCAAAGTGGACGCCGATGTGTTGGGAGGTATTGCCAAGTAGTGGGAATTTTCCCTATATCTTGGCTATGGAGCGCGAAAACCAGTTTATCGGCCAATCCGGGGCCTTTCTCGATGCGGTGGAGCGCACCAGCCGCGCCGCTCCGATGCAGCGCCCGGTTCTGATTATCGGCGAGCGCGGAACCGGCAAGGAATTGATCGCAGAACGCTTGCATCGCCTTTCAACCAGATGGGACGAGCCGCTCGTCATCATGAACTGCGCGGCCCTGCCGGAAACCCTGATCGAGGCCGAGTTATTCGGTCACGAAGCGGGCGCCTTCACCGGCGCTACCAAACAACGGGCTGGAAGGTTCGAACAAGCCGACCGGGGCACTTTATTCCTCGACGAACTGGGCACTTTGTCGATGGGGGCGCAGGAAAGGCTGCTGCGCGCGGTGGAATATGGCGAGGTCACGCGGATCGGTTCAGTCCGCCCGATCACCGTCGATGTCCGCATCGTCGCGGCCACGAATGAAAACCTGCCCGAAAAAGGCAGGGCGCGGAGATTTTCGGCCGGATCTTCTCGACCGGCTGAGCTTCGAAGTTATCACCCTGCCGCCGCTGCGCGTTCGGGACGGCGATGTCGAAGTTCTGGCAGACTATTTCGGACGGCGGATGGCGGCAGAGCTGGGCTGGGAAGGCTGGCCGGGCTTTGCCGAACACGTTGCGCGCCAGCTCGGCGATCATCCGTGGCCCGGCAATGTTCGCGAGCTGCGCAATGCAGTCGAACGGGCGGTTTATCGCTGGGACGACTGGAGCGAGCCGATCGGGCACGTCCAGTTCGATCCCTTCGACAGCCCGTGGAAGCCGCTCGAGCCAGCCAAGCGGCCACCCAAGGCGGAAGCTGCGCCGAGCAGTGCAAGTTCGCGCCCGCCCACATCGACCGAGCTCGATACCGTCGACGACCTTCGCGCAGCGGTCGATGACCACGAGCGGACGATCGTGGAGCATGCCTTGGGCAAGCACCGCTGGAACCAGCGCCAGACGGCCAAGGCGCTTGGCCTAAGCTACGATCAGCTGCGCCATTGCATCAAGAAGCACGGGCTTGCGGACGATAGCTGAATGGCGCTTGCATTTGCGCGTTCACGCCCCTAACTGACCACTCATCCCGACATTGTCGCGACAAAGTGGGGCTGGCGCCAGACGGGGCCGGCGCGAAACCTCTTTGCCGCAAACGATGCGAAGCACTGGAGTAACCATGGCCGACCTGGCACGCTTGACCGACATGATCGAACCCGAGGCAAAAGCGCTCGGCTTCGACCTCGTGCGCGTAAAAATGATGCCGTCCGAAGCCGGAGATGGCGGGCAGGCCTTGCAGATCATGGCCGAGGATCCGGCGACGGGGCAGCTGTTGATCGAACAATGCGCCGCATTGTCGCGCCGCGTTTCGGAACGGATGGATGAGCTGGAAGAGCAGGGCGAGGTGCTCGTGCCCGGCGCTTATCATCTCGAAGTGTCCAGCCCCGGCATCGACCGCCCGCTGACCCGCGCGAAAGATTTCGCCGATTGGGCGGGGCACGAAGTCAAGATCAGCATGGACAAGGAATGGGACGGTCAGCGCAATCTGCGCGGTGTTCTTTCCGGCATCGAGGATGATATGGTTGCCGTCGATGATGGCAAGGCCGGCAAAGTTTATCTGCCGCGCAAACAAATTCACTCGGCGAAACTCGTCTTGACCGACGCGCTTATCGCCGCCACCCAGCCGCTCGATACGAGCGGCGCCGACGAAATCGTCGAAACCGATAAAGAGAAGGCAGACGACTGATGGCCAGCGCCATTTCCGCCAATAAGGCCGAACTCCTCGCAATTGCGACTTCCGTCGCGACCGAGAAAATGATCGACAAAGCCATCGTCATCGAGGCGATGGAAGAAGCGATCCAGAAATCTGCACGCAATCGCTACGGCGCGGAAAACGACATCCGCGCCAAGCTCGATCCGCAGACCGGCGATCTGCGCCTGTGGCGCGTCGTCGAGGTGGTCGAGGAAGTCGAAGACTACTTCAAGCAGGTCGATCTGAAGCAGGCACAAAAGCTCGAAGCCGATGCCAAGCTGGGCGACTTCATCGTCGACCCGCTGCCGCCGGTCGATCTCGGCCGCATCGATGCCCAAAGCGCCAAGCAGGTGATCTTCCAGAAAGTCCGCGATGCCGAGCGCGAGCGTCAGTTCGAAGAGTTCAAGGACCGCGCGAACGAAGTCATCACCGGCGTCATCAAATCGGTCGAATTCGGTCACGTGATCGTCAATCTCGGCCGCGCCGAGGGTGTTATTCGCCGCGACCAGCAAATCCCGCGCGAAGCGGCCCGTGTCGGCGAGCGCGTGCGTGCGCTGATCACCAAGGTGGAGCGCAACAATCGCGGTCCGCAGATTTTCCTCAGCCGCGCGCATCCCGACTTTATGCGCAAGCTGTTCGCGCAGGAAGTGCCGGAGATCTACGACGGCATTATCGAGATCAAGGCAGCCGCCCGTGATCCGGGTAGCCGCGCAAAAATCGGCGTCATCAGCCACGATTCCAGCATCGACCCGGTCGGTGCATGCGTTGGCATGAAGGGTAGCCGCGTTCAGGCCGTCGTGCAGGAACTGCAGGGCGAAAAGATCGACATCATTCCCTGGAGCGAAGATCAGGCGACTTTCATCGTCAACGCGCTTCAGCCTGCGACCGTAAGCCGCGTCGTGCTCGACGAGGAAGAAGGCCGCATCGAAGTCGTAGTGCCCGACGACCAGCTTAGCCTGGCAATTGGTCGCCGCGGCCAGAATGTGCGTCTGGCCAGTCAGCTGACCGGCAACCAGATCGACATCATGACCGACGAGGAAGCGAGCGAAAAGCGGCAGAAGGAATTCTCCGAACGCTCCAAGACCTTCGAAGAAGAACTCGACGTCGATGAAACGCTGTCTCAGTTGCTTGTCGCCGAAGGCTTTACCGACCTCGAAGAAGTCGCTTACGTGGCGATCGACGAGCTGGCTTCGATCGAAGGCTTCGATGAAGAGCTTGGCGAAGAACTTCAGAACCGCGCCAAGGAAGCGCTCGACCGTCAGGCTGCCACTTTCCGCGAAGAGCGCAAGGCGCTCGGCGTGGAAGACGATCTGGCCGAAATTCCGCATCTTTCCGAACAGATGCTGGTGACGCTGGGCAAGGGCGGCATCAAGACGCTCGACGATCTAGCCGATCTCGCCACGGACGAGTTGATCGCCAAGAAGCGTGAAGCGCCGCGTCGCCGCGCTCCTGCAGCTGCAGATGGACCGCCAATGCGGCGCCCCCCTCAGCGCGAGCAGGACAAGGGCGGCGTTCTCGGTGAATACGGCTTGAGCGAAGAGCAGGGCAATGAGATCATCATGGCTGCGCGCGCTCACTGGTTCGATGACGAGCCGGTAGAGGCTCAAAAGGAAGCTCCGGCCGAGTCCACCAAAGACTCCGAGGCCGAGACGACCGACACGCAGGAGGCCGCCGATGCGGACTCCACCAAATGAGCGCCTGACGTCCGACATCGCTGACGCTTCGCGACCCCGCAAACCGGGGCGCGAGGAGACCTGCGCGACGCGCAAATGCATCCTGAAGGGGAAAACGGCCCCGCGAGAAACGCTCGTGCGGCTGGCCATCTCGCCTTCCGGGCTTGTCTTGCCCGATGTGCAGGCCAAGGCGCCGGGCCGCGGTGCATGGATCGGAGTGACCCGCGCCGAGCTTGAACAGGCGATCGACAAGGGCGCCCTGCGCGGCGCTCTGGCGCGAGCCTTTAAAACCGGCGATCTTGAGATAACGCCCGGGCTGCCTCAGCAGATCGAGGATGCGCTAATGCGCTTGGTGCTCGACCGTTTGGGACTGGAAAAACGCACCGGAGCGCTCATATTAGGAACACAGCGCATCGCCGACACGGCGCGCGCTGGGGACGTTGCGGCGCTGTATCACGCCAGCGATGCGAGCGAAGACGGGTGCAAGAAACTGGACCAGGCATGGCGCGTGGGATCGGGCCGTGAGGGCTCCGGCGATCGCGGCATCGTCTTGCCACTGGACCGGACGGCTCTCTCTGTGGCATTGGGCCGCGAGAATGTCGTCCATCTGGCGCTGGCCGATGCAGCAGCGGCCGAGCGGGTCCATCAGGGCCTTGCGCGACTTTTGCATTATCTCGGGGAAACCACCCCTGCCGATGACGGCGAACCCGATGCGGTTCGCGGCGATAGAACGAATACGTGAAGGACAAGTGAGCTAGATGAGCGACGAAGACAAGAAACCAGCCCGTAAACCGCTTGGCCTGAAAAGGTCGGTGGATGCCGGTGAGGTAAAGCAGACGTTTAGCCACGGGCGCACCAATAAGGTTGCGGTCGAGGTGAAGCGCCGTCGCAAGCTCGTGAAACCGGGCGAGACGCCGCCGCCACCTCCCCCCGCTGCCGCGCCTGAACCAGCGCCTGCGCCTGCGCCCGCACCGGCTCCGGCAGCGAAACAGGCTGCGCCCAAGAAGCCATCCGCGCCCGCTGGCGAAACGCCGCAGGAACGCGTTGCGCGCATGCAGCTGGAGGCCGAGGAAGACCGCCTGCGCGTCGCTCAGGATGCCCGCAAGCGTGACGATGAAAAATCCAAACAGGCCGCAGTCGACGAGAAGAAGCGCGCCGAAGACAATCGCAAGGCGGAACAAGAAGCCGCCAAGCAGGCCGAGGAAGAGGCCAAGAACCCTCCGGCAGCCGATGCTGAGCTCGCCGCACCCGCCGAGCCAGCGGAGCAAGATGCTCCGGCTGCGGCGTCAGCTGCGAAGGGCACGCCTGCGCCTGCTCCGCGCAAGTTCACGCCTGTCGCCCGGCCCGAGGTTAAAAAGCCGGAAAAGAAGAAGAAGGACGACAAGCGCGCCGAGCGTCCGGACAAGCGCCGTTCGGGCAAGCTTACCGTTACCAAGGCTCTCAACGAAGACGAAGGCCGCCGGGCTCGTTCGCTCGCCGCGCTCAAGCGTGCGCGCGAGAAAGAACGCCGGATCCACGGCGGCGGATCTTCCAAGCCGCGCGAGAAGCAGGTCCGCGACGTTATCGTGCCGGAAGCGATCACGGTTGGCGAATTGTCCAAGCGTATGGGCGAAAAGGGCGCCGATCTGGTCAAGGAGCTGTTCAATCTCGACATGATGGTCACCGTCAATCAGACGATCGACCAGGACACTGCCGAGCTTTTGGTCGAACAGTTCGGCCACAATATCCAGAAGGTCTCCGAGGCTGATGTCGACATCAAGGTCGAAGAGGATGTCGATCCGGAAGAGACGCTGAAGCCGCGTCCTCCGGTCGTCACGATCATGGGCCATGTCGATCACGGCAAGACCAGCCTGCTCGATGCGCTTCGCGGTGCCAATGTGGTCAAGGGCGAAGCCGGCGGAATCACCCAGCACATCGGCAGCTATCAGGTGAAAACCAAGAAGGGCAACCTCGTCACCTTCCTCGATACGCCGGGCCACGCAGCATTCACCGAAATGCGCCAGCGCGGTGCCAATGTTACCGATATCGTGGTGCTGGTGGTCGCGGCGGATGACGGCGTAATGCCGCAGACCATCGAAGCCATCAAGCATACGAAGGCGGCCGGTGTTCCTATGATCGTCGCGATCAACAAGATCGACAAACCCGAAGCGGATGCCGACAATATCCGCACCCGGCTGCTCGAACATGAAGTGATCGTCGAGAAGATGTCCGGCGATGTGCAGGATGTCGAGATTTCGGCCCTGAAAAAGACCGGCCTCGACGAATTGCTCGAGGCGATCGCGCTCCAGTCCGAATTGCTCGAACTGAAAGCAAACCCGGATCGCAATGCCGATGCGATGGTGATCGAGGCGCAGCTCGACAAGGGCCGCGGCCCGGTTGCGACTGTCCTTGTCACGCGCGGCACGTTGAAGCGCGGCGACACGTTCGTGGTCGGCACCGAAAGCGGTAAGGTCCGTGCAATCGTCGACGACCAGGGCAAACAGATTAAATCTGCCGGCCCCTCGATGCCGGTCGAGGTCCTGGGCCTTGGCGGTGTGCCGAGTGCCGGTGATCAGTTGACGGTTGTCGAAAACGAGCAACGCGCCCGCGAAGTGGCGGAATATCGCCGCGAAAAGGCGACCGAAAACCGGACCGCGCTCGCCCCGACCAATTTCGACACGATGTTCAACAATCTTCAGTCGAACGTCATCGAATTCCCGGTTCTGGTAAAAGCCGACGTGCAAGGCAGCGTGGAGGCGATCAATACCGCGCTCCACAATCTGTCCAACGACGACATCAAGGTTCGCGTCCTCCACGCAGGTGTGGGTGCGATCACCGAAAGCGACGTCACGCTGGCCGCTGCTTCGAACGCGCCGATCATCGGCTTCAACGTGCGCCCCAATGCCAAGGCGCGCGAGCTGGTGAAACGCGAGGGCGTGCGGATGATGTACTACGATGTCATCTACCACCTTACCGATGACATCACGAAAGAGATGCTCGGCGAACTTGGGCCGCTCAAGGTCGAGAACGTCGTCGGCCGCGCCGATGTCAAAGAGGTGTTCAAGTCTGGCAAGAAGGACAAGGCGGCTGGCCTGCTGGTCACCGAAGGCGTTATCCGCAAGGGGTTGTTCGCCCGTCTTACGCGCGACGATGTCATCGTGTCGGCAACGACGATCGCCTCGCTGCGCCGTTTCAAGGACGACGTCGACGAAGTCCGCACCGGCCTCGAATGCGGTGTGGTGCTCGAGGACACGAACGACATTCAGCCTGGCGACAGTCTCGAAGTCTTCGAAGTCGAGGAGCGTGAGCGGACATTGTGAGCGCGCGTCCGCACAATGCGGGCGCCGCCCACGCCGACCTCATGGGAGTGGAGTTCGGCAGCTTCGATGCGGAGCGTGAGGAGATCACTCTTCGCTTCACTGCGCCTGCAAGTTTCATAACGCCGCGCGGGACCGTGCAGGGCGGGCTGGTGGCCGGTTTTCTCGACGAGGTTATGGGCTGGGCGCATGTCTGGGCGACCGATCATGCCGAGGCGCCGCTCAATCTCGACATAAGCATGACATTGCTGCGCCCGGTCATGGCCGGACCGCTGACTGGCAAAGGTCGCGTAATTCGCCGCGGTCGCCGCGTCATCTTTCTCGAAGGCGAGCTCTTCGACGACGTTGGCAATTTGCTGGCGCGCTCGACCTCGACTGCCATTCCCACACCCAGGCCGGAGGCTTCCTGATGGCCCGCAACCCATCCACACCCGAACAGCAATCGGTCCGCGTACTCAAGGTGGGGGAGAGGGTGCGGCATATTCTGTCGGAGCTTCTTGCGCGGGGCGAAGCTCATGACGAGGTGTTGTCCGCCTCGCACATTTCGGTGACCGAAGTGCGCATGACGCCCGACCTTCGCAACGCCAAGGCCTATGTGAAGCCCCTGCTGGGCGAAGACGAAGATGTCGTAATCAAGGCGCTGCGCACCAATACGGCATTCTTTCAGCGCGAGGTGGCAAAGCGCCTCGGTCTGAAGTTCGCGCCCAAGCTCAGCTTCCGCCCGGACGAAAGCTTCGACGAGGCCGAGCGGATCGAAAGCCTGCTCGGCGACCCGAAAGTCGCGCGCGACCTCGAAGAAGACTGATTCACCGCGCCGTCGCCGGGCCGGTCGGATCGACCGTCGTCGGTATCTCCATGAACACTTCCGCACCTGGGCCGAGCGGCAAGTCGAACACGACCCAACCGATCGTCATGGCGAGCCCCGCGATCATCAACCCGATCGAATAGGGCAGCATGGTCGCGGCAAGGCTGCCAAGCCCGAAGTCCTTCTGCCAGCGCTGGCAGAAGATCAGGATCAGCGGGAAGTAGACCATTAGCGGGGTGATGATATTGGTTGCGCTGTCGCCCACACGGTAAGACGCGGTGGCCATTTCCGGCGAAATCCCAAGCAACATCAGCATCGGAACCAGTACCGGCGCCAACAGCGCCCATTTTGCGCTTGCCGAGCCAACGAAGATGTTCAGCAAAGCCGACACCAGAATGATCGCGGCGAGCAGCGCCCATGCGGGCAGTCCGCTCGATCCGAGAAAATCCGCTCCATTAACGGCCAGGATCAATCCCAGGTTCGACCAGGCGAACATCGCCACGAAATGCGCCGCTGCGAAAGCGAGGACGAGGTAATAGGCGAGATCTTCCATCGCCCCTGCCATCATCTTCACCAGATCCTTGTGATCGCCAATGGTGCCAGCGGCTTTTCCGTAAGCCCAACCGGCCAGAAGGAAGAGCAGGAAAAAGCCTGCGACCAGACTTTGATAGAAAGGCGTGAGCTGCGCTTCAGCGCTAGCCGTTTCGTCGATCAGCGGCGTGTCGGGGCCGAATGTGAAGAAAAGCCACATTGCGATTACAAACAGCACGGCGAGGCCCGCCCAGCGCAGGCCTTTGCTCTCTGCCTCGGTGAGTGCACGGTCGCCATCGGCAACGTCGCCCTGCGCCTCACCAGCGATTTCGCGCTCAGCCATTGCAGGATCGTACGTGCCAAGGCGCGGTTCGATCATGCGGTCGGTCACGAACCAGATCACCGGAAGGAAAACGAAGGTCATCGCGGCAATGAAGTACCAGTTGCCAGCAATGTTGGCGGTGAAGTCTCCGAACACGGTCTCGACACTGGCTTCGGTGATCCCGAAAAGCAGGGCGTCGAGCTGGCCGGGCAGGAGATTGGCTGAAAAGCCGCCGGAAACGCCCGCAAATGCTGCCGCAATACCTGCAACCGGGTGGCGTCCTGCAGCATGAAAAATGATGCCCGCGAGGGGGATAAGCACGACATAGGCGGCATCGGCGGCGAGGTTGCCGAGCATCCCGACCAAAACGACGATCGGAGTCAGCAGCGAGATCGGGGCATTGCGCACGCCTGCGCGCATGGCGGTGCCGAACAGCCCAGCGCGCTCGGCAACACCTGCGCCCGAGCATGACCACCAGAACGTAACCCAGCGGGTGGAAGTGCGTGAACGTCTTGGGCATATCGACCCACAGCCGCCTGATATTCTCCGAATTGAGCAGGCTTTCTGCGCTGATAACTCGCGCGGCCCCCGTAACCTCGTCCATCTCCGTGGGGTGGAACGCCGAGAGCCCTACCAAGCTAGCGACTACCGAGATTACGATAAGGATCGCTATAAGCCAGAAGAACAGGAACACCGGGTCGGGCAGCTTGTTGCCGCTTCTCTCGATCCAGCCAAGAATGCCTGTCTGCGTTCGCTGCGCTACCGCTTCTGCCACCTGTAAGCCCTTTTTGCCCGTGGGATTGTCAAAATATGCGCTAGCATTGCCGTTTCCGCCTGTCGCGGGGCTGAATCGTCTGAACTGTTGATTGCCGATCGAGCAGGGGAGGCGAGGGAGCCGGTATGGGCTATACCCATCCGGGATATGGCCAAGCTTTATTTCTACTATGCCAGCATGAATGCCGGGAAGAGCAGCACCTTGCTGCAGGCCGCATTCAATTATGGCGAGCGGGGCATGCGCGTTTCGTTGTGGACTGCCGCGCTGGACGATCGCCCCGGCTTTGGCGCGATAAGCAGCCGCATAGGCCTCTCCAGTGATGCGCACCGCTATGAAACCGACACCGATATCGCTGCAAGGGTTCTTGCCGACCACGCCAATGAACCGGTTGACTGCGTAATGGTGGACGAGGCGCAATTCCTGACCAGGGAGCAGGTGTGGCAATGCGCTGCACTGGCCGACAGTCACGGTATTCCGGTGCTTTGCTATGGACTGCGCACCGATTTTCAGGGTGAGCTGTTCCCCGGATCGGCGGCTCTTCTGGGCATCGCGGATTCGCTCGTAGAATTGAAGGCCGTCTGCCATTGCGGGCGAAAGGCGACGATGAACCTGCGCGTCGATGCGAGCGGCAAGGCGGTAAAGCAGGGCGCGCAGACCGAAATCGGCGGAAACGACCGCTACGATGCGCTTTGCCGGCGTCATTTCACCGAGGCGCTGGCGGGTTAGGCCCGCGCACCCTATCTAGCCCGCAATGACCGAAACACTTCTAACCGCGGCGATCCTGATCCCGTGTCTCATCATCGCCATCGTATTTCATGAGGTTGCTCATGGTTGGATGGCGCTCGCGCTCGGCGATCCTACGGCGAAGGAGAAGAAGCGGCTCTCGCTCAATCCTATTCGCCATGTCGATCCGATCGGCACGCTGCTGGTGCCGGGCGCACTCGCGCTGTTCGGCGGGCCGATCTTCGGCTGGGCCAAGCCGGTACCTGTGAGAAAGGACAGGCTCAACAACCCGCGTTTCGGAATGATGGCTGTGGCGGCTGCCGGACCTGCGACGAATTTTATTCTCGCGTTCGTCGGCGCGATTATCGCGGGACTGGTGTTTGGTCTCGCATACGATTCCCTCGAGCCGGATAGCTGGGTTTTCACGGCGCTCGTCTATTTCATCCTGATCAACATCTTCCTCGGCTTGTTCAACCTACTGCCGATTCCGCCGTTCGATGGCTCGCACATCGTCGGCGGGCTGCTCCCTCAGCGCTTTGCAGAACACTGGCAGAAGCTTCAGGCGGCGGGCATGCTGTTTATCGTAGTGCTGATCGCGGCAAGCTGGGCCTTTCCGCAGAGCGGTCTGGTGGAGAATGTCATCTTCCCGCCGGTTCTGTGGTTGCAGGAGCAATATCTTTCGCTTGCCGATTGGGTCGCGCGCGGGATTTCCGCATGATACAGCCCAACGGCTGGCTCATACTCGACAAGCCGCGCGGACTGGGTTCGACGCAGGCCGTCGGCGCAGTGAAACGCAATTTGCGCGAGGGCGGTTATCCCAAGGTCAAGGTCGGACATGGCGGCACGCTCGATCCGCTGGCCGAAGGGGTGCTGCCGATCGCTCTGGGCGAGGCGACGAAGCTGGCTGGCCGCATGCTCGATGCGAGCAAGATTTACGAGTTCACCATCCAGTTTGGCGAGGAGACCGATACGCTCGACACCGAAGGCGAAGTGGTCGAACGGTCCGACCGGCGCCCTCCTATGGAAGCCGTTGCCGCGGTGCTGGCGCTCTTCACCGGGGCGATAGAGCAGGTTCCGCCGGCATATTCGGCGGTCAAAGTCGACGGCAGACGGGCATACGACCGCGCAAGGGCAGGCGAGACAGTCGAGATAAAGACGCGCAACATCACCGTCTACAAACTCGAGTTGGCAAGCCAGTACAAGGGCGCCGACCAGCCATCGCGGCTGGCCACATCCTTTGCCGAGCCGGACCCTTTCAATCCTGCCTCACCAATGGTCGCGGCAGAGAGCGTGACGCTGGTCGCGCATGTCAGCAAGGGCACATATATCCGTTCCCTTGCACGGGATATCGCGCGCTCGCTTGGAACGCTGGGACACGTTACTTATCTGCGACGGATAAAGGCTGGTCCGTTCCACCAGGAACAGGCGATTTCGCTGGACATGCTCAACGAAATCGGTAAGGGCGCAGCGCTTCAAGACCACCTCCTGCCGCTCGAGGCGGGGCTGGACGACATCCCGGCCCTCAATCTCGATCCCGATAGCGCGCAGGCGGTCCGACAGGGCCGGGCACTTTCGGAACTGCCCCAATCCGACGGGCTCTACTTTGCGAAACTGGGCGATGTTCCGGTTGCGCTGGTGGAACTTGCGGGAGGTACCACCAAGGTGGTGCGGGGCTTCAACTTAACCGATGTCGCGGAGTAGACTGCATGACGATTACCGCAGAAAAGAAGCTGGAAGTTATCAAGGACAACGCGCAGGCCGAGGGTGACACAGGTTCTCCCGAAGTCCAGGTCGCGATCCTGACCGAGCGCATCCGCAACCTGACGGACCACTTCAAGGCCAATCACAAGGATAACCACTCGCGTCGCGGGCTCCTGATGATGGTCAACAAGCGCCGCAACCTGCTCGCCTATCTGAAGAAGACGGACGTCGAGCGGTACAATGCGCTGATCCAGAAACTGGGTCTTCGTAAGTAAGAATTTTTGCAGAAAGGCGGTCCTTTGGCCGCCTTTTTCGCATTCGGGCTTGTCAGGCATCCGGCCTGCAAGCCTTGGAGCAGACATATGCTCCATACCGGACCGGGACGGATTACCCGGAACACGTAGGCCCCGCACCGCAATATGGCGCGTCGCGGGTCATAAGGAAAATACATGTTCGACAAGAAAACCGTATCGATTGAGTGGGGCGGCAAAACCCTCACCCTCGAAACCGGACAGATCGCCCGTCAAGCCGACGGCGCCGTTCTGGCCACCTATGGCGAAACCGTGGTGCTGTGCGCCGTGACCGCCGCCAAGAGTGTGCGCGAAGGGCAGGACTTCTTCCCGCTCACCGTGCACTATCAGGAAAAATTCTCCGCTGCCGGCCGTATCCCCGGCGGCTTCTTCAAGCGCGAAGGCCGCGCCACTGAAAAGGAAACGCTGACCAGCCGCCTGATCGACCGTCCGGTCCGTCCGCTGTTCCCCGAAGGTTTCTACAACGAAATCAACGTAATCTGCCAGGTCCTGTCGTATGATGGCGAGACCGAGCCGGATATCGTTGCCATGGTCGCAGCATCTGCTGCCCTGACCATTTCCGGCCTGCCGTTCATGGGCCCGATCGGCGCGGCACGCGTCGGTTTTGTTGATGGCGAATATGTCCTCAACCCGGCTGTCAACACGATCTTCGACGAAGGCCGTCTCGACCTGGTCGTTGCCGCAACGCAAGACGCGGTGATGATGGTCGAATCCGAAGCCAAGGAACTGAACGAAGAAGAAATGCTCGGCGCGATCATGTTTGCGCATGAGGAAAGCCGCAAGGTCATCGGTGCGATCATCGATCTGGCCGAGCAGGCTGCCAAGGAGCCGTGGGAAGTCAGCACCACTGACGACACTTCGGCCATCAAGGAAAAGCTGCGCGGCATCATCGGCGACGATATTGCCGCTGCCTACAAGCTGACCGACAAGAGCCAGCGCTCCGACGCGCTCAACCTCGCCCGCGCCAAGGGCAAGGAAGCTTTCGCTGACGAAGACGGCCAGACCCAGATGACGGCCAACAAGGCCGTCAAGAAGCTGGAAGCCGAAATTGTTCGCGGTGCCATCCTCAAGGACGGCCAGCGCATCGACGGCCGCAAGACCGACGAAGTTCGCCCGATCGAGGCGATGGTCGGCCTGCTGCCCCGTACCCACGGTTCGGCGCTGTTCACGCGCGGTGAAACGCAGGCAATCTGCACCACCACGCTGGGCACGAAGGATGCAGAGCAGATGATCGACGGGCTGGAAGGCCTCTCGTACAATCACTTCATGCTGCACTATAACTTCCCGCCCTATTCGGTCGGCGAAGTGGGCCGTTTCGGCTTCACCAGCCGCCGCGAAACCGGCCACGGCAAGCTGGCATGGCGCGCACTGCACCCTGTGCTGCCTGCCCATGAAGACTTCCCTTACACAATCCGTCTTCTGTCCGACATCACCGAGTCCAACGGCTCGTCCTCGATGGCGACCGTTTGCGGTGGCTGTCTGTCGATGATGGATGCAGGCGTTCCGATCGAGCGCCCGGTATCCGGCATCGCCATGGGCCTGATCCTGGAAGGTGATGAGTTCACCGTGCTGTCCGACATTCTGGGTGATGAAGATCATTTGGGCGACATGGACTTCAAGGTGGCCGGCTCCGAAGCAGGTATCACCTCGCTCCAGATGGACATCAAGGTTGCCGGGATCACCAAGGAAATCATGCAGACTGCCATGGAACAGGCGAAAGCCGGCCGTGCGCACATCCTGGGTGAAATGACCAAGGCGCTGGGCAATGCCCGCGGCGAAGTTTCCAAGCATGCTCCGCGTATCGAAACGATGCAGATCGACAAGTCGAAGATCCGCGACATCATCGGTACCGGCGGCAAGGTGATCCGCGAAATCGTGGCGGAAACCGGTGCAAAGGTCGACATCGACGACGAGGGTGTGATCAAGATCAGCTCCTCGAACGCCGACGAGATCGCCGCAGCACGTGCATGGATCGAAGGCATTGTGGAAGAAGCCGAAGTCGGCAAGGTCTACAATGGCAAGGTCGTCAACATCGTCGATTTTGGTGCATTCGTGAACTTCATGGGCGGCAAGGACGGTCTCGTCCACGTCTCCGAAATGAAGAACGAGCGCGTCGAAAAGCCGGGCGATGTCGTTTCCGAAGGCCAGGAAGTTAAGGTCAAGGTCCTCGAAATCGACCAGCGCGGCAAGGTTCGTCTGTCGATGCGCGTCGTCGATCAGGAAACCGGCGAAGAGCTGGAAGACACTCGCCCACCGCGCGAACCGCGCAGTGACCGTGGCCCGCGTAGCGGTGGCGGCGGCGGCGATCGCCGCGGCGGCCGAGGCGGCCCGCGCCGCGACCGTGGTGGCCGTGATGGCGGCGATAAAGGCGGAAACGGCGGCGGCAACGGGGGCGGTGAAGCTCATGTGCCGGACTTCCTGAAGGACTAAGCCCCTTCCGCTTGAACACTATCAGGGGTCGCGGGTTATCCCGCGGCCCCTTTGTTTTTGCCCCTTTGTTTTTGGAAGAGATACGATGCTCCCCCGTGAAACGATAGCAACAGCACAGATACCCCGCGGCGAAACGCTGACGCTGGTCAGCCACGGACGCGATTACGTCATTATGCTTGGCCGGGGCGAACTGATGGGCACGCGGATGCAGTTCAGCGAGGAACAGCTTGCAGAACTGACTATCGAGCGGCTCTCGGCCAAGTCGCCTCGTATTCTGATCGGCGGTTACGGGATGGGATTCACCTATCGCGCTGCGCTCGCGAAGTTACCTCCCGGCGGCAAAGTCACCGTCGCCGAGGTCGTGCCCGAGATCCTCGACTGGGCCAAAGGTCCACTTAGTCACCTCACCGGCGAGAGCCTGCAGGACAAGCGCGGCGAGGTAATCATCTGTGATGTCGCAGCGCTGATCGACGATGCGAATGACGGCACATGCGCGAAATTCGACGCGATCCTGCTCGACGTCGACAATGGGCCAGACGGAATTGTGCGGGACGGGAACGAGCGGCTATACAGCCGTACAGGCCTCGCCAAGGCACGCGACGCGCTGAACCCTGACGGCATTCTCGCCATCTGGTCCGCTGGTCCCGATCCCAAATTCCTGATGCGGTTGAAGGATGCCGGCTTCGATGTCGAAGAACGTAGCGTACGGGCGCGCCCCAACAATAAGGGCCCACGTCACATCGTGTGGTTTGCGCGCAAGCCTTAGCTGGCGATCCGAACCCGCCCCATGAAGTCCCCTTTGCCGACCGGCACACCCTTCATCCGCAGGATGTCGTAAGCTGTCGCGCAATGGAAATAGAAGTTGGGCTGGCTGAAGCTGAGCAAAAAATCTTCGACCGTGAAGTCCATTCGGCGATCCTTGAATTCAAATCGCATCGGCTGGCCGATCCAGCCTTCCATTTCGCTTTCGTCCATAGCCTCGACTGCCTCTACGGCCCCCGCAAGCTTTGCACGCAGACCGGCGAAATCGGCCGGTGGCGGATTGAGGTCGGGTGAGTAGACGCCTTCACTAATCGCTTGAAGCGAGCCTTGAGTATGCTCGGCCACGCATTTCACCTGATAGGTCCATGGCAACATGTCGTCATAGATGCGCGCACCGATCATCTCCTTCTCGCTACAGCCGGTATCGGCGCACCAGCTTTCAGCGCGATCAAGAAGATGGTTCGCGGTTCCGAGCATTTGCAGGGCGCTGGGGATGTAGGCGGCATGAAGGGAAAGCGGCATTGATAGCTCCGGAATTCTAGGATGGACGGACGAGCATAACGCGATCGCCGCGATCGCCAAGGCCGCAGCTACACAAGATTGAAAACGGACTGCCTGTTGTTAAGCGCCGGGTCGCTCAGGTGTGAAGAGCTGACCGAGCAATTCCGGCCGCTATCCTTCGCGACATATAGCGCCCTGTCGGCACGCTTGATGGCGGTCTCCATATCCTCGTCCGCCGCGAGCGAGGTCACGCCGGAACTGGCGGTAACCTCGAACGGCAATTCCGGCACCGCTTCGGCCACCTGTACCGGTATGCGCTGACGGGCGCGTTCCAGGTCGCTGCGCCAGTTCTCGCCATAACCGAGCAGCACGAACTCCTCGCCGCCCAGCCGTGCCGGAAACAGCTCGATGCCGCGCAATGCGTCCGCCACAGCCACAAGGACATCGTCGCCGACGCTATGCCCAAAGGTGTCGTTGATGCGTTTGAAATGGTCGCAATCTATGACAGCAAGCCCGCTGGGCCTGCGCGTCACTGTGCTGCCGAATTGCTGTTCGAGACCGCGCCGATTGGCGACGGCGGTGAGAGGATCGATTGCCCCGGCCTTATGAGCGCGCATCATATTGGCGACCGCTATGTCGCGTTCCCGCTGGATCGTCATGAAGCCTTGGCCCACGCCCGCCGCCGATGCCAGAAAGTCGACTGCCAATGCCATCATCAAAAGCAATGGAAAGCCTGGCGTTGATGTGCCGAGTACGAGTTCGTGAAACAACGCCACAAACGCGATTGCCAGCGCCGGCGCCCATGCGAGGGCTTGGTATGACGCGGCGCGGCTGCCGCGGCGGATGGCTTTGGTCAGGCTGATCACAAGCACCACCAATGCGATGGTAATCACCGTGTCGTGCAACCAGTCCAGCCGCCCTTCATAGGCAATCGTAGGGGCCAGTGCAGTCAATGCGAGGCCCACGGGCAAAAACAACCACAAAGCCCGGCGGACGCCCGGCAATTCGATGTCGTCCTCGATATAGGTCGCAAGAAGCGGGCCGATCGCGGCCAGCGACAGGTCCAGCGCAACCGTACGCACGACAAGCATTCCCTCCGCGCTTCCGAACCAGGAAACGCCATCGGGAATGAAAGTCATGGCAAGCGCGCCGATCGCAGCGACGCGCGCGGCGGCCCACAGCAGAAATTGGCGACGCATGATGGCGGCGAACACCAGCGCCGTCAGACCGGATACGACCGCCACGGCGATGAAGGCGCCAAAGGTAAAGCTCTCCCAGTCCATAAGGGTCCAGATGCCTTATGGGGACTGCTATTGCCTTAACCAGCAGGGTTAACGTCTTAAGATTCTGGCCGCCTTAGGGGCGGTTAATTTCCGGACAGGCAGAGTATCGCCTCAGCGGACGCGGGGACCACCAAAGGGTAGAGGTGGAGGGGGTCTGCGCGCACCACGGGGCAGCTGTGCCTGGAAGGCGCGGCCGCAATGTTCCACGCAATAGGGAAACCCAGGGTTCACGGCAGTGCC
Source organism: uncultured Alphaproteobacteria bacterium (assembly GCA_963797945.1). Taxonomy (GTDB): domain Bacteria; phylum Pseudomonadota; class Alphaproteobacteria; order Sphingomonadales; family Sphingomonadaceae; genus Qipengyuania. The sequence continues at coordinate 204,240 of CAWCRA010000003.1, forward strand.
GCAGAAATGGAAGTCCGGTTCGCCCGGATGGCCCATCGGCCAGCGGCATACCTTGTCCGAAAGATCGAGAATGCTTGTCTTGTCGGCGATCTCGGGGCTCGGCTTGGCCGGAACCAGCCGGCGCGGGAGGTGCAGGAGGGATCGGCGGCTGCTGATCGCCTGGGCCCTGGCGCAAGAAGCCCCCCGGACCGACCGAAACGATCTTGGGCATGTCGGGTGATTTGTTGGGCAGTGCCTGCGAGGGAATCGATGGATCCAGCGCATGCGAGGCGGGGGCGGGCGCCGGACGCTTCGGGCCTGGCGAATTCTTGGTCGAGACCCGCGGTGCGGCAGTTTTCGGCGCTGCCTTCTTGGCCGCAGGTTTGGGAACTGGTGCAGCTTTCTTGGCTGCGCTCTTCTTCTTTTCGGCGGCTTTCACCGGGGACGGACGCGCTTTCAGGCCAAGCCTGTGCGCCTTGCCAATCACGGCATTGCGGCTCACCCCGCCAAGTTCCTCGGCGATCTGGCTGGCGGTGGAGCCACCCTCCCACATCTTCTGCAATGTGGCGATGCGTTCGTCAGTCCAGCTCATCCGTAAATCTTACCTTCAAATTCTGTTGCGCGCGTTGCCCTGCTTGGACCTTGCCAGTCGCATCGGCGGCGCTTACCCCGCGCCTCGATGGCCGACCCGATCCAAACTCCTCAAAGCACGGATGTCTCTTTCGTGGAAGACAAAGCCGCTGCAGGACGCAGATTTCCTCCGCGCGGAGTGCCGATCATAACAGGCATAAACCGCGTGGGCTTGTGGAGCCTCTATATTAAGGAGGTTCGCCGGTTTCTCAAGGTGCAGACGCAGACTATCTGGGCGCCTGCCGTTACGACGCTGCTGTTTCTGGTGATCTTCTCGGTCGCGCTGGGACGCGGCGGGCGCGAAGTGCTCGGCGTACAGTTCGCCAGCTTCGTTGCGCCCGGCCTGATCGTGATGGGCATGATGCAGAACGCATTTGCGAATTCCAGCTTCTCGCTGCTGTCCGGCAAAATCCAGGGAACGATCATCGACCTGCTGATGCCGCCGCTTTCCGAAGGCGAGCTTATGGCCGGCATCATTGCCGCTGCGGTAACGCGCGCGGTGCTGGTCGGCTGTGCCGTCGCGGTCGCGATGATGCTGTATCCCGGCGTCGAGCTGACAGTGGCCCATCTGTGGGCAATCGCGTGGTTCGGCCTGATGGGAGCCGTCATGCTGGCACTGCTGGGCCTGATTGCGTCGATTTGGGCGGAGAAGTTCGATCACAATGCGGCTGTGACCAATTTCGTGATCGCGCCACTGAGCCTTCTGTCTGGCACATTCTACGTGATCGACAACCTTGCCCGACCTTCCAGGCGATCAGTCGCTGCGAACCCGTTCTTCTATGTGATTTCGGGTTTTCGCTACGGATTTCTGGGTGAAAGCGACATCGGCGAAGGCGCCGAGCCGATCCTGATGGCAGCAGCGGGACTGCTGGTGTTCAACCTGGTGATGGCGCTGGTGACCTACCGGCTGCTCAAATCCGGCTGGAAGATCAAGAACTGATCAGTGCGTGAGCGACCGCCGCATCCGGTACCGGCCGTCCTCGAATTCACCGAACATTTGCTGCACTTCGGGGTGCTCTACCGGTCCAGCGAGCGAATCCTTGAGCAGGTTTTGCTGGCTGACATAGGCAACGTAAGAGCTGTCATCGCTTTCGGCGAGCAGGTGATAGAACGGCTGATCGCGGTCCGGCCTGATGTCTTCGGGGATCGAATCGTACCATTCTTCGCTGTTGGCGAAGACGGGATCGATGTCGAAAATCACACCGCGGAAATCGAACATGCGGTGGCGCACCACATCGCCGATGGCAAAGCGGGTGCGAAGGTGGCGCGGAGCATCGAGAGTGCGGCCAGCCTGGGCGGAGAAAAAGACGGCGCGTTCCATGAGTTTGCAAGATATGGGGGCTGACAAGCCGGACACAAGCACCGGCCCGAATGAATCCCCGCTTTTCGTCGCTCGCCTTCGCGGAATGGGCTTGGCAAGCAATCTTCGCTCGGCTAACGGGCCTGCTTCGAACGACCTCGTGGCCCGGACCAAGCATCCGGACACGTCGTACCGATCTTGCGGAGAGGTGCCGGAGTGGTCGAACGGGGCAGTCTCGAAAACTGTTGAGCTCTTACGGGTTCCGAGGGTTCAAATCCCTCCCTCTCCGCCACCACTCAAATCACTGATACAGAAAGATAAATAGGCTGCGGGAGCCTCGCGTCTCTGCGCCATGCAGGCGTGATTTTGGGTCTGCGGAGAATGGGCAGGTTGCATCATTTTGGCCAAATCGAGAGGAATTCTCTCGCCGCGTCGTCGGTGGTATCGGATTGGTTCAGCGATGTAGTTGATTTAGAAGCCCAGTCGTTCGTGCTGGTCCGTCCAGATCACTGGCAGGTCAGTGTTGCGCAGCTTCTGCGTAGTGAGATGGTCAGGCTGGGTTCCTTCCAGTATCGCCTCGACGACTTTGGGCGACAGGAATGCGAGGCGAGCTGTTCGTGTTGCGAATGATCTTTGATGTCTTTGCTTCGCGCAAGTTCGGCAATCGTGATATTGCCCGAGACCATTTCCGCCCACCAGGCTCGCGCCCGCAGAACATATTGCACAAGAGTATTCTCGGTCTTGGGAGCGCCCCTGCGCCCATCAGACTGGATGAGTTGAAGAGAATGACCGGTTCGCGTCAGTCTTGCATCGACAGTCAGAGCTGGATTTCCGATGTCCATTGAACTGTTCAGGTCAAGCACGTTCAGGGCTGCGTCGCGCGCGAACGACATAGTCAGATAATCCGATGCAATAGTGATACGTTTGATGAAAGGGCGAATATTCGAGCCACGCTTCTTTCAAATGGCTTTCGCAAAATCCGCTGCCTGTGACATTGCGGCAGGCAGCGTATCGGCATCGAGCGTGGCGCCTAGCCGAGAAGATGGTAATCTGAATTACAGGCGATTGTTCAAAAGTCCTGCGCGACCGCCTTCGGGGGCGCAAAAATTCCGGTGAAGCGGCGGTGTTCGGGTGGCATGAGGTCGCCGAGATACGTGGTCCAGAATGGCTGCCTCATCCGCGGTATCGAGCTTTCGGCTGTTGCCAGTGTGAAACAAGGCGCGTGCGCTCAGTGCATCGGTGAAGATAATCGAAATCGCCTGTTGCCTAAGATATTGGAAAAATGGCTTTCCGGCTTGGCCCTTAGTCCTCGCTCAGGCTGAGAGAACAAAAATTAAGCATTTTTGGCTAGGCCTGCCGCCAACGGAGGTGTTTAATGTCCAAGGCAGCAATTTTCTCAATCGCAGCGATTGTCGCGACCCTTGCCGGCGCTACGTCTCCTCTTTCTGCCAAAAGTGGTGGCAGTCTTTCAGTTTCAGCCTCGATTCCGGAAATTTGCGGGCTTGAGAGCGACACATTTGCCGTCGACCAGCAAACGAACGAGGTTCGCGGATCCGTTTTCGAGTACTGTAATTCCCGGCGAGGCTACCAGGTTCTGGCCACTCACCGAGCCTTGCAATCTAATGAGGAAGTAGACCTTCAGTTTGGCGCCACGACTTCGCAGCTCAGCCGGTCCGGATGGTCCGCAGTGACTTTTAGAGCTGGCCCGCGCGTCGGACAGGTACCGGTGATTATACGCTCCAAGAACCTGGAAAACGCGTTTTCCGTTAGCCTTTCCGTCACCGCGCTCTAATGCGACGGGTGAGCTAAACCGCGGACACTGTTACCGTTACACGATCGGAATAATTTCCCGCACGCGCGGTTGCAGGACCTGCCTGAACACGCAGGCGATGCACGAACCCAAGCGGAGGCGCCATTTCAGGAATCGTGAATTCGCTTCCTGCTGCGAGGTCAACGATCATTTCGTCCATTCGCAGTACGTAGGGAATGCGATCAAGGCCTGCGTCATGTTCGAGCACACCCAGATTGTCCGATTGAAACGATACCGTGTAGCCGGACGTGCTCCAGACCCTGATTCCAAATGGATCGGAAAAGCTAGGCCGTTCCTGATCGATCTCGCCAAGATTGATGGTGCCTATAGCGTTGGAGCCCGTCGCGCCGACCAACCGCATGCTGACCGACGACGGAATGTCGATATTGATGGTTAGTATCTGGGTGTCGAGTTCATTTCCCGCTCCGTCGAGCAGGGACACAAGGAACTGTTCGCTGTAGAAGCCTGCCTCGATACCCCAGCCGGTCGGTACCGTAACTATAAACGGCAGATTTCGACCATTCGGCCCGCTTGGAATGCCTCGAACAATGAAATCACTTTCAGAGGTTCCGGGGGACGCCTCGTTGGGTAGAATTTCGATCGTGTTCGATCCGGACTGAAGCGAATAGCTGAGCGATCGCGATGCTGCGGAACCGTTCAGCCGTGCAACTCTGATGGTCGCACTGCATTGGCCGTTGCCCTCGTTTCGGATGCGAATTCCAAAATTTTCCCGGGATGCCTCCCGATCGCCGATGCTCACTCCGGCCAAGGTCACCGTCGCCGAACTATCGACGAATTCGGGTTCGCATTGCTGGCCCAGGACGGGCGTCGACACGATTGAGCTTAGGGCTACGAGTTTTGTCAGGATGTGCATGGCAGTCTCCTATTCGTTTTCCGCCGGCAGATCGATAGTGCCGACCCGATAGAGCCCGCTCGGTTCGTCGGGTACTTCAATCGTAAATACCTTACCCTCGCGCGGGACGTCGACTCTGTAGGTTCTTCCCGGCGCCAAACCGATAATACCAAATCGACCTACGGAATTCGTAAAGAATGGTACCGGCGCGAAGCCCTCGTCGTCTTCGGATGTAATCGTCCCAGCCCAAAGTGCCGCCGGGTCGCCGCCGACGAACAGTGTGCCTACAGCGCTCACATAGCGACTGTCGCCGACGACAATCCTGTAACCCGAACGAAATGCGGGATCGACGCGCACCGTGCCATCGCCGATCGCAAAGCCGCCACCGGCACCGGAAAGATCGTATTGTATGTTTTGCGGAGAATAGGACGATAGATCAGACTGGACGGCGCCGCCCAGCGGACCGCTTCTTGCGTAGTAGCGGTTGTCACTCAGATTGCGTCCGGAGATGGCTTTCTGTGACTTGATTGAAGGGTGGACGGTCGTGACTGCAAACGAATCCGTGATCGGACGGCCGATACCGAAGTTTCCATCGGCAATAGCGAAGGAGGTACCGAGCTGCAGTCGCGCGCGACGTTCATCGGTGATGCTCCCTAGGCCGTTTCCGCTGGTCACGAACGATCCGCGCGCCTCGAAGCGGTTTGCCGCGTAGGTCGCGTTGGCATTGGCGCTTGTCGATCCGCGGTTATCGGTGAAACCAACGTCATAGCCGAACGAGCCGACGTCGGCGCTCGCGCCGCGCGACGCCGTGACGCGGGTAATGCTACGGCGGCTGCGATAGTCGGCGTTAAGCCGAGTTCTCTGACCGAACAGGACGGTAAGGCCAAGATGAACTCCGATGTTCGTATCGGTAAATTCGTCTTCCCCATAAACTACGCCGGCGGTGAGACGGACGCGGTCGTTGAGGCGATGAATGACATCGACAAAAGCGAGCTTGCGGTTGCGCCGATTTCCGCCTCGTTTCGAGTAAACGACGCCGGCATTGGCAAAAGTCCGTTCGGAGAACGCCTGGGTATAGCTGCCGGTGACGGTGAGGAGATCGAAATTGCTTGGGAAAATATTACCGATCGTGCGGTATTCCCCGCTTTCGTAGTCGACTGTGACGCTCAGTTGGCGTCTGTCAGCAAGGCTGTCACCCCCTTGAACGCGATATCCTGCGCGTGCCGCAAAACCGGTTTCGTCGCCAACACTCGTGGCCAGCTCGACATCGAAGACCCCGGGAACCACTTGCGGGACGAATGTGCCCTCGACTGCAAGTACCTGAAGATCTTCGCTCAACTCTGCGGCGGCGCCGAGAATAAGACTGTCGGAGAGCGCGCGTCGGTAGAACCCTGTCACGACGGGGTCGCTGGAGTACTCGGGTTCGAAATTTATATCCTCGGCGATCAGCCCCGCGCTAAGGACGTACTCGTCTTCGCCGACGGCCAGGTCCAACGGCTCGAAGAAGTAGTCCAGGTCGATTGCCTGACGACGTCCGGCCGAATTTGTCACGAGCACTTCGACGTTGTTGGAACCGAGCTGAAGCGGGAGGTTAGAAAGATCGTAACGTCCGGCTTCCAGCTGTAGCGATTGCACCTGGTTGCCGTTCACCAGCACTTGGACCTCCGAACGGCTGTCGAGGAAAATTTCTCTGCCACCGAGCAGGGGTATGGCTTGAAATGAGTTGAAAATATTGCGGCGCTTTTCTAATGCAACACCCCCTATGAATGGCGTTCGAAGCAAAGGAATTGTGCTCAACCGCAGGTCGCCGGCGCTGTACCGTCTATAATTCTCAGGATCGTCGTATACCGCGCGTACTCCGCGGCGAAAAAATCGGTAATTCGGTCCGAATTGTTCGGTAAGCGCGCCGTCGAATTCCAGCACGACATTGCGATATCGCGCAGCACCGAAAGCGAAGAAACCGGGAATGTCCGCGCCTTGGCTATCGGAATAATCGAAGGATGTATTCACGTTGAGATAGGCGCTAAAATCCGCTGGTTCGATGTTCGGCAGGTCATCGCCGGACCCGTCGGAAACTTCGCGACCCAGGCTTGCAACCGGTCGATATTCGCCTGGAATGGAAAGCAATTCCAATTCGAGCCGATCATCATTGAACCTGAGCGAGAAACCGGCATCCTGTAGAGCCGCTAAGCCGACATACGCTTGGCCGCCTATTGCGTCATTGACCGCAATCTTGCCATCTGTGTTGAGCAGCCCGTCAAGTTGCAACCTGAGAGAGTTCACCTCCACGAGAGTGGGGGCGCGCATCGGAGCTACTTCGATAATTACGTCGCCCAATACGCGTTCGCCATAGACCAGCGGAACTGCGAAAGACACGCGCCTGGATTCGGCGGCTTCCGTGCGACCGGAGGCAGCCTCCGGATCTTGTGCAAGACCGGCTGTCGGCACTGCCAAAATCGAGCAGGTGGAAAGCGCAATTGCGCTCGACCTGCTCAACCATCTGGTCCCCCCCGTTTTCATAGGTCAGGGACTAATTTCCACCTGAACCGTTTCCGGATCCAAGGCGGCCGTCGTGGGCACAAAAAATCGGCGGAACTTGCCCGGGCCTACGACGCCGACACCGATCGCAGCGGACAATTCACCTCTGCGGAATGATCTTTCGTAGGGGGTCCCATCCTGCTGCACGCCGGTGATCGTCCACTCAGAAAGGCCGGCCATGAAATATCGCGTGCCATCATTGCCCACACGTAGGCGAAGGCCAGCTTGACCATCATCAGTCGCCGCCTCGACCTCCGAAACCGTTGCGGCGGGCGATGTTCCATCAGGTACGACATTCATGAGGACGTTGTAATTCACGACAACTTGAACCTGGGAGGATCCGCCTTCGAAGTCGACCGGTACTTGCCTGATCGACATGTAGAACGTCTCTGACTGAGGTAAATCGGGATCGCCGACATACTGAACGCGAAAAACTTGCTGCGAGTTGCCTTCGACAACCGCCTGTGCTGGAAAAACCAGGAACTGGTCGTCGGCTGGCTGCATCCCCAGCTCTCCGTCCTCGCTGATGATGCCGCGCATCATCAAGACTTCGTAGGGAATGTCGCGTGCGCCGTCGTTTGTCAGCTCAATCCGGGCGACCGTGTCGCGTCCGATCGGTTCGAGTTCCACGATCATCGGCGAGACCTTGGCGGCCTGTGCCGTGATGGGCTGGAGTGCCAGGGCGCAGATAGCGGCGCATTTAAGTATCGATCGGATCATAGGAAAGTCCGTCCAAGAGTTTGACGATTTGCCACTGCATATCGTCCAAAACGATCGGCTATCTTAAAAACAATGGGAGGGGCAAGCGCCCCTCCCACCATGTTTCAAACAGAAACAGTCTTAAACGGAACCGAGGTTGATCGTGGCAACTGCCGAATAGTCGCCAGCGAGCGGGCGAAGGCCGCCAAGGTCCTGGTCGTTTACGTTGACCGAAAGGATCGCGTCATCGTGGAAAGCATCGGCGTTGGTCTTCGAATTGCCGGTCTTCGTCTTGGTGTCGAAGAACATCTTGCGGAAGGCTTCGCCGTCCGAAGCTTCGAGACCCCAACGCAGGTGAATAACGTCGGTGAAATCTTCGGAATCCGGACCGTCGTTTACTTCGTCCGTAATCATAGGGCCGCTCGAAACCGACATGTCGGCACCGTAGTTGCAGCTCACCCAGATGTTCTGAGTGTTGTTACGCCGACCGAATACACCTTGAAGAGCGGTTTCGCCCGAATTTTCGTTGATGGCGAGGTTGCCGAAGTCGACATCCTGCGGATCTTCGAGGCTGCATTCCGGCTGGATCGAAGCGCTGATCAGGAACGTGTCGGTGGCGGTGTCGCCAGCCGAAGCGGCCGATGCCGTAATTGCGGCGGATGCAGCGACGAGAAGTGCAAATTTGTTCATAATAATCCCTCTTGATAGTCATTAGCGAGTAAGCGCTTGGCTTGCTCAAACAGCAGCGACTTTTTTATGCTTTTCCGAACGAATCGGTGTCTGCCTGGCCCTGACGGGTTACCTCAATCGCAACCCAGTTAAAAGTTCGGTAACCTTTTTTAGCGCTAAAAGCGGCACATAACTGATTGAAAAATAGAGAACTTGTGATATTTCCGGTTTTTCGGTGAGATCAATCCGCACAAAGTGGAATGCATATCGTCGAAGGGTAATCTTTAGTGCAACCGACTCCGTATGTGCCGATTTATCGGTCTCTGACCGCATGTTGATGCCGCAATTATCCTGCAAGGACGGACGCCACCGCCCCTGAACGCAGCGGACCGGAGCAGGTCTCTCGCGTCGCCACGACCTAGTCTGCATAGTGGATTTCGACACTCAAGCGGCGGGCCGTGCACCTGATCTCACACAACCGGGACGGCGCAACGAATAATCTATAGTGATTTCAAGACCCTCGTATGTGCGGCCCCGAACAAGCCGGAGCTCAACGCGCGCGTCGTGTGCGATCGGCCGAATTTCAGTTCCTATGATTTCTTTGGGCCGCGCTTCACCCGCATACGAGTTGCCGATCGGACCGGTGACAACCGACAGTCGGCAGGCCGAATGTGAACGGTTGCGAGGGGCGCAACAGCCGCTTCTCAGCCCCTGTTTTTTCGCAGGGGCGCACGCCATTGGAGCCAGATTGGTGGCATTTTCATTACGCTTGTTTTGAAAAACATATTGAATTCAGTTACCTACGTAACCTATTAGCTTCCCTTCACCCTCCACCTATCAGCGCGGCGGCATCCTGATTGCGCCATCCAGACGGAATTGATGCGCGTTCAAATATCCGTTGCGCGCGATTTCCAGGATAAGCGATGCGAACTCCTCGGGTTCGCCCAACCGTTTGGGGAAGGGGACGCTGGCGTTGAGCTGATCCCACATTTGCGGGTTGCGATCCTTCATCCCGAGCATCAGCGGCGTGGCGAAGATACCGGGCATGACCGAGTTCACCCGAATGCCCATGTCCATCAGATCGCGCGCCATCGGCAGTACGAGACCATTTACCCCGGCTTTGCAGCTGCCGTAAATAACCTGGCCGATCTGACCATCCTGCGCAGCCACGCTGGCGGTCAAGGTGATGCAGCCGCGCTCGCCATCCGCGTTCAGCGGTTCGGCATTCGCCATGCCTAACGCAGAGTGGCTGGAGATGCGGTAGCTCGATACCAGAATACCCTCTGCGCCGAATGCGTAATCCTCGGTCGGCAGACGCTTGTAGCGGCCGTTTTCCTTATCCCAGCCGAGCGTCTTGCCGCGCCTGCTCGTCATCGCGCAATGCACGGTGACACGTTCCTGTCCGTTGGCTGCTCGCGCCGCGGCAAATCCTTCGACGACCGATTGCTCGTCGGTGATGTCGACATAATGGAAGCTTCCGCCGATCGCAGCCGCATGTTCCGCGCCTGCTTCCTGGTTGACGTCGAAAATGGCGACTTTCAACCCGGCTTCAGCCAAAGCTGATGCGCTCGCCCTGCCAAGTCCCGAAGCGCCGCCGGTGACCACTGCAGCCATACCTTCGACCAATCTCATGCTTGCTCTCCTCCGTGGAATTTCGGAGGTTTATTGCACGGCCTCCCAAAGTGTCCAACTTTGCTGAATTCAGGTCACTGCCCACCCGGTGATCGCTTCGTCCGATTACAGCGATGCTGCGAAACCTTGAAACCTGAAGGCCCCGCGCTCGTTGGATAAGTATAGATAATTCAGGAGGCATTACATGTCCGAGGCAGGAAACAATTCGAAGGTCGGGCTCGTCACCGCGCTCAATGGCGCGCTAGCCGACCATCTGGCGCTTTATGTGAAGAGCAAGAATTTCCACTGGCACATCGCTGGACCGCGCTTTCGCGATCTGCATCTGCTGTTCGACGAGCAGGCAGCGCAGCTCATTGGCGTCGTCGATGCCATTGGCGAGCGCGTGCGCAAGAATGATGATTATACGCTGACTTCGGTCGGTTCGATCGCGAATGAAACGCGCATCACCGATCAGGATGACGTAACGATCACTGCCGACGCAATGGTGGCCGAGCTGCGCGACGATAATCGCAAACTTCGCGAGCGACTGCTTGAGGTGAAGGAAGCTGCCGAAGGTGCAAACGACAACGCGACCAGCGGTGTCGTGGATGACTGGATCGACCAGACGGAAGAACGCATCTGGTTTCTCAACCAAACCTCGAAATAGGTAGCGGAGGACCGGATGATGATCCGGGCCTGTCGCATTTCGGCAAACGCGGATAGAGCGCGGTGATGGTCGCACGGCTTCACCGCGCTCTTTTGCGTCTGGCGCACAATACCCGGCATCGCTGGCGGATGATGCGCGGTACGAAGCTGCGCGGCGTGTCCGTGATTGCGCGCAATATGCAGGGCGAAGTCCTGCTGGTGCGGCATAGCTACGGCCCACAAGGCTGGTATCTGCCGGGCGGCGGGATCGGATGGCGCGAAACTGCCGATGAGGCCGCAGCGCGGGAGCTATTGGAGGAAACCGCCTGCGTTGCCCAAGGTCTGACCAAGCTTGGGGAGATCGAGGAAACAATTTCGGAATCTCCGCATACCGCGCATATCTACCTGTGCTCGGTAGATGGCGTGCCGAAGCCGGATGGCAGGGAAATCGAGACGGCCGAATTCTTCGCTCTCGAAAGTCTGCCCAAGGACATAACCGCGCGCGCCGCAGCACGCTTGGAGCTAATCGAACAATAGTTCGCCAGTCAGAGCAAGGATAGCTGACGATCGGGGCGGGCCTCGCCTTCGTCGCCCTTCTTTTCCAGCTTAGACAGGGTAAGTCCCATCAGGCGGATCGGCATGGGGAGGGGCAGCACCTCTTCCAGCAGCGCCCGCGAGACGTTCGCGAATGTGTCCTTGTCCATTATCAACGACGGTAGGGATTTGGCGCGGCTGAAAATCTGGAAATCGGTATATTTCAGCTTGAGCGTGACGGTCCGCCCGGAAGCCTCGGCCCGTTCGATGCGCTCCCAGACAATGTCGATGATGTTTTCCAGAGTTTCCCGCAGAGCCGGCCCGCTCGAGATGTCTTCGGAGAATGTCCGTTCGCCGCCGACCGACTTGCGGTTTCGGCTGGCGCGCACTGGCCGCAGGTCGATCCCGCGTGATGCGCGATAGAGATAGTCGGCGAAGCTGCCGAAATTTGCGCGGAGCCACTCGATTTCCCTGGCAGCCAGATCGGCTCCGGTTTCGATGCCTAGCCGCGCCATCTTCTCCGCGCCCTTCGGGCCGACGCCGTGGAACCGCCGGACGGGCAGGGTGGCGACGAAGTCCGCACCTTGACCGGGCCGGATTACGCAGATCCCGTCCGGCTTGTTCTGATCGCTGGCGATCTTGGCGAGGAATTTGTTATAGCTCACGCCTGCACTCGCGGTCAGCTTGCGTCTTGGCGCGGATTTCCTGCCGGATCATCTCGGCGATTCGGGTGGCCGAACCGACGCCAAGCTTGTCGCTCGTAACGTCGAGATAGGCTTCATCCAGGCTGAGCGGTTCGACCAGATCGGTGTGATGCCGGAAAACCGTGCGGATCTGCTGACTGACCTCGCGGTAGACATCGAAACGGCTTTTGCAGAAAATCAGGTCGGGACACAGCCGCTTGGCGGTGACAGACGGCATTGCGCTGCGCACACCGAACTTGCGCGCTTCATAACTGGCTGCAGCGACCACGCCGCGCCCGCTCGACCCGCCAACCGCGACCGGCTTGCCCTGCAACTCGGGATTGTCGCGTTGTTCGACGCTGGCGAAGAACGCGTCCATATCGACATGGATGATCTTGCGCAGGCCCTCTGCCTCGCTTTCCTTGTCTTCGTGATCATCCACCTCGTTCATCCAGCGTTAGATAGCCAAGCGGGTTGCAAAGCGGAACCTTGTCGGCCACCGGAGTTTTTGTGCAGATGCGAAGCGATCCCCTTGCCTCCGGTGAACGACCGCCTGCCGCCGCTGCTAAGCGCGGACCTATAGGCGAGCGCGAGTTGATCTGGATGATGGCGCTGTTGATGGCGCTCAATGCTTTCGGGATCGACGCCATCCTGCCCGCGCTCGATTCGATGGCGGGCGATATGGATGCGGCCGGCAACGACCGACAATTCGTTGTGGGGGCTTATCTATTAGCGGCGGGTTTCGGCATGCTGGTGCCGGGTGCTTTTGCAGACCGTTATGGCCGGCGACCCGTGCTGTTCGTCGGTCTGTGCTGCTTATATCGGGCTGTCCATCGTATGCGCCCTTGTGACCGACTTCGGCACGCTTGTGTTCGTGCGTGCGCTTCAAGGGTTTTCGGCTGCCAGCATTATCGCCCTGCCACCGGCAATCATTCGCGACCGTGTGGGCGGCGACAAGATGGCGCGCATGATGAGCCTGATTTTCGTGATCTTCCTGCTCGTGCCCGCCATCGCGCCGAGCATCGGGCAGGGGGTCATGATCCTGCTCGGCGACTGGCGCTGGATTTTTGGAGCAATGGCTGTGGCCGGGGTCGCGATGAGCGTCTGGGTGTACTTCCGTTTGCCCGAAACGCTGCACGAGGAAGACCGCCAAGAAATTCGTCTCCCGGTTATCGCCCGCAATATGACAAGCGCGATCAGTCTACGCGCGACCATCGGCTATACGCTGGCGAGCGCGCTGGTTTTCGGCGGCTTGTTCGGGTTCATAAATTCCTCGCAGCAATTGATCGGCGAGGCGTTCGGAGCAGGCGACCGCTTCCCGCTGATCTTCGCCATCTGCGCAGGCTGCATGGCGATCGCCAATTGGTCGAACAGCCGCATTGTCGAGCGCTTCGGCGCGAGGCGCGTGAGCCATGCAGCTCTGTTCGCCTTCATCGTGATCGCTGCCGCCCAGCTCTACTTCGCCAGCCAGCCTGACGAGGATCTGTGGACTTTCGTGCCGTTGATGGCCGCAAATATGAGCCTGCTCGGTTTTGTCGGCGCGAACTTCGGGTCGATCGCGATGCAGCCCTTCCGGCATATTGCCGGGGCCGCAGCGTCCGCGCAGGGCTTCCTGCGCATGACCAGCGGAGCGGCGCTGGGGGCTTACATAGGCTATCTCTATGACGGAACGGCCAAGCCGCTGGCGCTCGCCCTGCTTATAACGGCAGCGCTGAGCCTGGTGTTCGTGCTGTTCAGCGAGCGCGGCGAATTGTTCGGTGCGCCCAAGCCCGACGAAGGCTAAGCCTCGCTCGCCAGTCTGCGCCAGGCAAGCTCGGCGAATTCACATAACAATGGGCGGGTGTCGCGCGGGTCGATGATGTCCTCGACATTGAAGCGTTCGGCGCTGCGGAACGGGCTGGTAACCTTGTCCAGCCGCTCCCGGATCGCGCCGAGCTCGGCAGCCGGATCCTCGGCGGCCTCCAGCTCGGATTTGTATGCCACTTCCAGCCCGCCAGCGATGGGCAGGCTGCCCCAGTCTCCCGACGGCCAGCAATAGCGGAATTGGTAGCGTTCGGCATTGCTCATCGCGCTGCCCGCGATTCCATAAGCCCGGCGCAACACGATGGAGGCGAGCGGAACGCTGGCGCGGTAGATCGCGTTCATCGCCTGAACGCCGTAGCGGATGGTGCCCGCCATCTCCGCCTCGCGCCCGATCATGAAGCCGGGATTGTCGACCATGTGCACGATGGGCAGGCGGAACTGGTCGGCAAGTTTGACGAAGCGTTCGACCTTTTCGCTGGTCTTCGCCTCCCATGATCCGCCGAGGTAGGACGGGTCGCTGGCGAGCAATGCCACGGGCCGTCCGTCAAGCCGGGCGAGCGCCGTGATGCAGGCGCGGCCCCAATGCTTGCCGATCTCGAATACCGTGCCCTGATCGAACACCATCTCGAGGCAGCGGCGCATCGAATAGACCGCCTTCTCCTCGCGCGGGACCAGAGAAAGCAACTCCTCTTCGCGCCTGTGGACCGGATCGGTGCAGTGCGAGCGGCGCGCGAGCTGGCCGGCATGCTCTGGCATGAAGCTCAGGAAATGGCGCGCACGGGCAAAGGCCTCGGCCTCGCTGCCGACTTCGTCGTCGACCACGCCGTTGCGCGTATGGATGCTGCTGCCGCCGAGGTCTTCCTTGGCCTGTGCGTGGTCGCTCGATCCCTTGTAGCCTTCTCCCAGGCCATCGACCACGGCAGGGCCGGCAGCGAAGATCTGACTTAGGCCTTTGACCATGATCGAATAATGGCTGGCAACGATGCGCGCTGCGCCGAGGCCAGCGGTCGGCCCGAGCGCAAGCGCGACCACCGGCACGGTGTCGAGGTTCTCGACCACGTCGCCCCAGCCGGGAACGGCAGGGATATAGGTTGCGCCGATCTGCTCGAGCGTCTTCACACTGCCGCCGCCGCCGGTGCCGTCGATCATGCGGATGATGGGGAGCTTCAGCTCGTGCGCCATTTTCTCGGCCTGCACCATCTTGCGGGAAATTCCCGCATCCGCAGCGCCGCCGCGAATGGTGAAATCGTCTGCCGTGGCGACGACCGGGCGGCCATCGATCGTCGCTTTGCCGAACAGGAACGGGGCGGGGGTGACGCCGGTCAGGTCGCCCTCGGCATCGTAGTGACCCTTGCCGGCGATCTTGCCGATTTCGCGGAAGGAGCCGTCATCGACGAGCGCCGCCAACCGCGCCCGCGCATCCATCTTGCCCCGGCCATGTTGGCGCGCAACCTTGTCCGGCCCGCCCATCTCCTCGGCCAGCGCCTCGCGGCGACGGAGTTCTTCGAGTTCGCGCTCCCAGCTCATTGGCGTGCACTCACTCTTCGGAGGGCTCCACCACGCACAGCACCGCCTCGACCTGAACCTGCCCGCCTTCGCTGGCGGCAAGTTCGGTCACGGTCCCGTCGAAGGGCGCGGTGAGCGCGTGCTCCATCTTCATCGCCTCGAGCACCATCAGCCGCTGGCCTGCGGTGACGCTCTCGCCCTCGGCCACATCGACCGCGATGACCTTGCCCGGCATGGGCGCGAGGATAGCGCCGTCGGCGGCGGAGGCTCCGCCCTCTCCGTGCGGGTTATGCTGGCCAATCGCGAAAGCGACTCCCTTAGCGCTCACCAAGGCAGTCGTCGGTGTGGCGGCCGATGACCACACGCCGTCGATCCAATCGTCGGGAATCCGAGCTTCGACAGGGCCGCTGTCGGTTGAAACCAAGATCGTGTCTCTCGGACTAGCGTTCAGTCTAAAACCGGTGAGCGCCCTTTGCTCCAGTCCCACATACTCGCGCTGCAGGTGCAGTGCGGCGGTCTTAAGCATGTCAGAGGTTGGTTCTGCTTCTGGGAGAAGGTCGTCGCCGCGCGATGCGATGAGACCTGTGGTCATACTACCGTCGAGAAACTCCTCATCCTCGAGCAGTCGATAGAGGAAGCCAGCATTTGATTTGACGGGCCACACGGCAGTTCCGTCCAACGCCTTCTTCAAATCTTTGATCGCGCGATCACGATCAGGTGCCCATGAGATGATTTTTGCGATCATCGGATCGTAGAAAGGCGAAACGCTCGCTCCTTCCTCAACACCCGTATCGATGCGCTCATCATCAGGAATGTGAGAATCGTTCCAACCGCCCCGTACTCGGCAGAAACCCCTTTGCCGGGTCTTCAGCATACAGCCGCGCCTCGATGGCCCAGCCGTCGATGCTCAGCTCTTCCTGCTTCAGCGGGATTGGCTCGCCGCTCGCCACGCGCAGCTGCCACTCGACCAGATCGACCCCGGTGATCTCCTCGGTCACCGGGTGCTCGACTTGAAGCCGGGTGTTCATCTCCATGAAGAAGATGCGGTCGGCGCGCAGGCCTTCGCTGGCGTCGGCGATGAATTCGATCGTGCCCGCGCCCTCGTAATCGACCGCCTTGGCAGCGCGCACGGCGGCGGCGCAGATTTCTTCGCGGGTGGCCTCGTCCATGCCGGGGGCGGGGGCTTCCTCGATCACTTTCTGGTGGCGGCGCTGCAATGAGCAGTCGCGTTCGAACAGGTGGACGACATTGCCGTGGCTGTCGCCGAACACCTGCACCTCGATATGGCGCGGCGAGGTGATCCACTTCTCCAGCAGCACTTCGTCATTGGAGAAGCTGGCCTTGGCCTCGCGCTTGCAGCTTTCCAGATCGGCTTCGAAGTCACCGGCGCTTATCGACCTTGCGCATCCCCTTGCCGCCGCCGCCCGCGACGGCCTTGATCAGCACCGGATAGCCGATGGCGCCGGCTTCTTGCTTCAAGCGTTCGACCGACTGGTCCTCGCCCAGATAGCCAGGTGTGACGGGCACGCCCGCTTCCATCATCAGCGTCTTGGCCGCGTCCTTGAGACCCATCGCGCGGATGCTGTCAGGCTTGGGTCCGACCCATATCAGGCCAGCGTCGAGCACCGCTTGGGCGAAGTCGGCGTTCTCGGACAGAAAGCCATAACCCGGGTGGATCGCGTGCGCCCCGGTGTCCTTGGCTGCCGCGATAATCTTCTCGCCGACCAGATAGCTTTCGGCGGCGGGGGAGGGGCCGATATGCACGGCTTCGTCCGCTTGGCGCACGTGCAAAGCCTTGGCATCGGCATCGGAATAGACCGCGACGGTCGCGATACCCATTTCGCGCGCAGTGCGGATGATGCGACAGGCGATCTCGCCTCGGTTGGCGATCAGGAGCTTCGAAATCATGTTTGCGCGCTAGCCTTAGCGTGAAGCCGCATCAAGCTTGGCGCTACCAACCGGCGACGGGGCGGAAGTCGTGGCGGCTCCAGATGATCGGTTCTTCCGGGCCCTTGGGGCGATTTACCACCGCCTGTCCGAAAGCGCGCAACACGTGCCACGCTTTCTCGGGCGCGCTGACTACTACACGCCGGTCCCACGCCAACTGCCCGCGATTCAACACCTTGCGGCCGATTTCGCCATAAATATTGGCAGCTGCAAGGACCGCCCAACGACTACGGAACGAGAGCCGAGCGGCACCGAGCCTTGCGGCGGCCTCGTGCTTCTCCATCAGTGCAATCATGCGCGGCATCAGGCTGGCGAGTACGAAGCGGTTTTGCGGCTTGGCATGTTCGCCCGGCGCAAAGTCCTTTTCCGCCAGCCATTCGGCGGGGATGTAACACCGCCCCGCAGCATCATCCTCGACAATGTCGCGCGAGATGTTGGCGATCTGGAAGGCCAAGCCAAGATCATTCGCGCGGTCGAGCGTTTCGCCGTCATCGTCGGGCACGCCCATGATCTTGGCCATCATAATCCCGACGGCGCCTGCCACATGATAGCAATAGCGCAGCAGGTCGCGCTCGTTCCTAGGGCGGAAGCCGGTTGCATCCATCGCGAAGCCGGAAATCACGTCATTGGCCATTTCAGGGGTCAGCAGGCACTCGTCCGCGACAAGTCCGAAGCCGTCGAAGGCAGGATCGGCGGTTGGCTGTTCCTCGAAAGCGCGGCGGGTCAGCACGCGAATGGCCTGCACGCGGTCTTCGGCGCCCTTGAGATCGCCCTGGTCGCCGAGCGGGCCGCCCTTGTCCTGATTGTCGGCAATATCGTCGCACCGGCGGCACCAGGCATAGAGCAACCAGGCACGTTCGCGGGTGGCGGTGTCGAACAGTTTGGATGCGGCGGAGAAGCTGTGCGAGCCGTCTTCGATCGACTTGCGCGCTTTCTGGACAAGTGCCGCGCGATTGCGGCCACCGCCCGCGACCGCAGGGGTGGAGCGCATATATCGCGAAGCAACGTATGTGCGCGGCTTGTTCAGAGATCCTCCACAGTCATACGAAAGATGGGTGTATGCGGTTCATACGTTTCCATTTTGCTCCAGCAAACCGCTTAACGTCTGATCGGCCAAAATTATCCCTTGGTGCGCAGGGCGGACAAAACCGACCTCGGCCATGTGCTTGTTGAAGGCCACCAGATGATCGTAAAAGCCGAAGGCGTTGAGCAGGCCGACGGGCTTGGTGTGATAACCCAGCTGCGCCCAGCTGACTGCTTCCCACAGCTCGTCCATCGTGCCGACACCGCCGGGAATGGTCACGAATCCGTCGGACAAGTCGGTGAAGCGCTGCTTGCGTTCATGCATGCCCGACACGGTATAAAGCTCGGTGCAATCGTGATTTGCGACTTCGCTGTTGGCGAGCGCTTCGGGGATGATGCCGATCACTTCCCCGCCGACATCGAGCGCTCCAGAAGCGACGGCGCCCATCAGGCCAAGCCTGCCGCCGCCATAGACGACGCCGATGCCCCGCTCCGCAAGGCCGCGGCCGACCTCGGTGGCGAGTTCGATATAACGAGGGTCTTCGGGCGTCGCAGAGCCGCAATACACAGCCAGGCGATTCAAGAAGCGTTCTCGACGAGATCTTCGATCATCAATCCGGCGGTCGCCTTGGCGCTTCCCACAACGCCGGGAATGCCCGCGCCCGGGTGGGTGCCCGCGCCGACGAGGTAGAAGTTCTCGATCACATCGTCGCGGTTATGGCCGCGCAGATAGGCGCTTTGCCACAGGACCGGCTCCAGGCTGAAGGCGCTGCCCAGATGCGCATTGAGATCGGTCGCGAAATCCTTCGGCGCATAGTGGAATTTGGTCACGATGCGGTCGTGAATGTCGGGGATGAGGCGGCGCCCGACCTCGTCTAGGACCTGCTTTTCAAGCATCGGGCCTATTTCGTCCCAGTCGACTGCCAGCTTGCCCATATGGGCGACCGGGACGAGAGCGTAGAATGTGCTCATTCCCTCGGGCGCCACGCTCGGGTCGGTCACGCTTGGGTGATGCAGATAGATCGAGAAGTCGGACGGCAACACGCCCTTCTTGTAGATGTCGTCGAGCAGGCCCTTATAGCGCGGACCGAACAGGATCATGTGATGCGGGATGCCAGGCCATGTCCCCTCAATCCCGAAATGGACGACGAACAGGCTGGGCGAATAGCTCTTGCGCTTCAGGGACTTGGCATAAGATGTCCCGCGCTTCGATTTGCCAAGCAGCTGCTTGTAGCTGTGCATGATGTCGGCATTGCTGGCGACCGCATCGAAGCGCTGCTTCCAGCCGGATTTCGTCTCTACTTCGCTCGCGCGGTTTCCATGGGTGTGAACCTCCACCACCGGATCGCCGACGCGCACTTGGCCGCCCAGCCGCTCGAAATGCGTGACCATTGCGGCGATCAGGCGATTGGTGCCGCCCTTTGCCCACCACACGCCGCCATCCTTTTCCAGCTTGTGGATCAGCGCGTAGATCGCGCTGGTATTCATGGGATTCCCGCCGACGAGCAGCGAGTGGAAGCTGAACGCCTCGCGCAGTCGCTCGTCCTCGATATAGCTTGAAACCATCGAATAGACGCTGCGCCAAGCCTGCTTCTTGACCAGCGCCGGCGCGGCTTTCAGCATCGACTTGAAATCGAGGAATGGCACGTGGCCAAGCTTGACATAACCTTCTTCGAAGACCCCTGCGGAATACTCCAGGAAGCGTTGATAGCCCGCCACATCTGCCGGGTTTAGCTTGGCGATCTCGTCGAACAGCTGCTGCTCGTCATTGGAATAATCGAAATTGGTGCCGTCGGGCCAGTTGAGCCGGTAAAATGGCATGACGTTCATCAGCTCGATGTCTTTGGCCATGTCGTGGCCCGACAGCGCCCAAAGCTCTCGCAGACAGTCGGGGTCGGTAATAACGGTTGGCCCACCATCGAAGGTAAAGCCGTCCCGCTCCCAGAAATAAGCGCGGCCGCCCGGTTTATCGCGGCCTTCGACGACCGTGGTGGCTATGCCGGCGGACTGGAGGCGGATAGCGAGCGCAAGCCCGCCAAAGCCCGATCCCACCACACAGGCGGTGCGGCCAGACGGTTTTATTTCGGCAGGTTCGGCGGTAATCGTCATTTCTGCATTCATAGCCGTTTCCCTTGGACGAGCGGCTTACCTTTGCCAAGCAGCGCCTTGATTGCTTTGCCTACAGGTACGGGCGGCTTTCCCGAAAGTATGCGGGCCTTGTCCGCCAATGTCGAACTAGCTGCATAAAACCTCTCTATAAGCGGTTCCGGCAAGCGGTAGAACCTTTCGAAGACGCGGTAGCGTTCATCCGGTTCCGCAGCGTCGAACAACATGCGGCCTAGCAAGCGGTAGAAATTGGTCGAACGCCAGTGCGCCAGCGCTCTCCCTTCGACCAAAGCTGCAAGATCATCGGCGCCCAGGTGGATATTCCGCGCGATCGCAATCGCATTACGCACCGCAATCGGGACGGTGTAGCTGGTTAGCGGGTGGGTGAAGAGACCGCGAGCCCCCGCAAGGGCAACGCCTGGCACGGCAAGCCTTGCGCGGTGCGCCGCTGCATTGCCGTGCGTGATGACGGGCAGCACGCCCGTTTCGGAACCTATCGTCTCGCCCTCCCAGCCGTTCGCCGCGGCATAAGCGTCGACCCGATCAGACAAGGCATCCCGGTCGAGTGTGGGTTCATCGGCATAATATGTGTCTTCGATGAAGAGCTCGTCCCGCGACAAGGGAAGGGTGTAGACGAAGCGGTAAGCGCCGTGCTGCTCTACTGCTGCATCCATGATGATCGGGCGCGTAAGGCCATGAGGCGCTGGGAGCTTGATATGGCGGCCCATGAAGACCTGCCAGCCGCCCGATAGGTCGGCCGAGGGCGCGAAATCGCGGCAATCTATAATCCGATCAGCCGGTACTTCTTCTCCGGAAGACAGAGTGAGGGCGCCTCTTGATAGCTCGTCGACCCGCCAGCCGGTACGAATCGCGCTTTGCGGAAGCAGTCGGCGCAAGGTCGCGTCGAAATCGGCGCTGGAAAGGGAGCGGTAGCTTGCCGAGAGCACTCTGCGATGGCCTGGGAAACGCACCTCGTTCCCGCCGGGCAATTCCGCTCGGGGGAACGGGGCAAGCAGCGCGTCGCCGTCTTCGCCCAGATCGGTCGTAAACCAGCTCCAGCGGTGGTTACCTCCCAGGCTGTCGCCAGCTTCGACCAGTGCGATGGAAAGATCCGGGTTGGCACGGTGCACGGCCAGTGCAGTCAACCCTCCGGCCAATCCGCCGCCGACGATTGCTAGGTCGAAATGTTGTGCGCTCATTGACAATGCGGCCTAGGTGGAATGTCGAGCGCGTGCAATCTGCGATGCGAGGCTGGAACGCGCGCGGATGCAAGCCGTATGTGAAAAGGACTTAACGTGAGGGATTTTATGTCGACCAAGGCTCTTCTTGCTTGCGCCGCTATCGCCGCATTCGCTTCGCCGCTCGCCGCGCAGGAGGCCGAAGGGCCGCCTGATCCGGATGCCGTTTACGAGGGAACCGTCTTTGACGGTGATTACCTCAGCATTGGCGTCGGTGTGGCGTATTCGCCGAGCTACACTGGTTCCGACGATTATGTGTTCAACGCGCTGCCGATCTTGCAAGGTTCGCTATGGGGCGTCGACATCGACCCCCGGCCCGGCGGTCTGGCGCTGGACTTCATTCCCGGTGACGAGGGTGATGTCGACATTTCGCTCGGCGTGACAGCGCGCATCGTGCGCGACCGTGCCGACCAGATCGAGGATCCGGTTGTCGAACTGCTGGGCGAGCTCGATACGGCAATCGAGGTCGGGCCGACCGCTGGCATCAGTTTTCCCGGACTGCTGAACCCTTTTGACAGTCTCTCGATCACCACCGACGTTCGCTGGGACGTCGCCGGTGCGCATGACGGCATGGTCGTTGCGCCGTCGATCACATATTTCACGCCGCTATCTCGCGGGATTGCGGGATCGCTGACGTTAAGCACCAATCATGTGAGCGGCGAATTCGCCGATTATTACTTCTCGGTCACACCGGAAGCGAATGTCATCAGCGGCTTGCCGGTATTCGATGCCGATAGTGGTTTTCGAGATGTCGGTGCGACGCTGTTCATGGGCTTCGACCTTGACGGCGACGTCACCAATGGCGGTCTGGCGATTGCGACGATTGCCGGGTATTCGCGGCTGCTCGGCGATTTCAAGGACACTCCGTTCACGTCGATCAGGGGCGATGCGGACCAGTTCTTTATCGCACTGGGCCTCGGCTACACATTCTGATCCAGCCGAATCCACTATGAAAAAGGGCGGCCCGCAAAGGCCGCCCTTTCTGTTTTGGTCCGGTTTTTCTCAGTCTTCCGCAGCAGACGTCCCGGTCGTGCCCTCGGCCAGAACCGGGCGGCTGTCGGGTAGCGGCGCGTCGCGGTCGCCGGTCTTCAGATAGGTGTCGAACCAGCGCATCATCCGCAGGCTGTAGTCATAGCGTGCCGCAGCCTTCTGGTTGCCGTGACCTTCGCCGGGATAGAAGACCATGCGCACAGGCGTGTCCGGCTTGCGGATCTTGATCGAGCGATAGAGCTCCAGGCTCTGGCCGGGATCGACGCGCGTATCCTCCGAACCATGCATGATCAGCAGCGGCGTTTCGGCCTGGCCCGCGTAATAGATCGGCGAGACTTCGAGCATCTTCTGCCAATCGTCCCACGGCCATGCGCGGCTGTGGACGTTGTACATTTCGTACGGAATATCGCCCGTGCCGAACTTGCTGATCTGATTGGAGATACCGACGAACATGACGCCGGCGGCAAACTCGTCACTGAAGCGGGTGGAGCTCCATGCAGTGGCATAGCCGCCATAGGAACCGCCCGTTACGCCCACGCGGTCCGCATCGGCGATGCCTTCAGCCACCAGCGCGCGCTTGGCATCTACCAGATCGGTAAACTCGGGATCGGTATAGCTGTTCTGGTGCTGCTTGGAGAAAGCCGTGCCATATCCGGTAGAGCCGCGATAATTCGGCAGGAAAACGGCATAGCCTTGTCCCGCGGCAACATGACCCGGCTTCGAATAGGCGGTCTGCCAGCCATTGCTGTCATGCGCTTCCGGCCCGCCATGGACATTGAGGATCAGCGGTGCACCTCCGGCGGGCGCGCCGCCGACCGGCTCGATCAGCACGCCTTCGACCTGCTGCCCGTCACGCGCAGTATAGGTAAACGCACGCTGCGCGCCGAAATCGATTTCCGACAGCCACGGATTATGCGTGGTCCAGCGCGTAAAGCTATTACCGTCGAGTTTGAACAGCTCGCCGGGATGCTGGGGGGCATTGGCTTCGACGGCGACGGTACCGCCGCCCACTTCGACATCGGTGATGATAAGCGCGCCCGGATCGATTTCACGCTCGAGCGAGCCGTCGCGGTTGTGGATGCGCAACACGCTCTGCGCTCCGACATGCACAGCGGCCACCAGACGACCATCGGGCATGTATTCGACATCGACGACAGCTTCGGGAGCGCCGGCATTATGCGGCGTAATGGCGCCGGTTGCGGTGTCGACGAAATGAATGGTGGTCGCCGCAGGGTCGTTCATATCGACCGCCGCGATCAGAGCCAGCTGGCTGGCGTCGGGGGAGATTTCGACATCGTCGATCTTGCCGGTCGTTTCGACGACCATCCGAACGTCGCCTGTCGCCATGTCGAGCAGATTGACCTTCTTCGATGTGTACTGATCGTCGATCTGCGTCGTCGGCGCTGTTTCGATCACACCCACGCGGGCATTATCCGCGATCTGGAAGGATGTGACATAACCCGGCACGGTGACCTGCTGCGGCTCGGCATCCATGTCGGTGCCGATGCGTGCACGGAACAAGCGATTGAACTGCGGCTCCTCTTCATAAACGATGGAGTTGAAACCCGCCTCGTTCTCGCCGTCGCGCGCCTCGTTCTCCTCGGCACTGACCAGCAAGTGCATATGGCTGCCGTCCGGGCTCCAGGCATAGGAGCGGACGTCGGCGCCTTCGACGGAGGCGAGTTTGCGCTGCGCGCCGCCATCGACCGGAATGCCCCAGACGGCGCGGTCTTCTTCATCTTTGGTCCACAGGAAACTCACCATCCGGCCGTCGGGGGAGAATGCGACGCCGCCGACATTGACGTCGTCAGGCAGGAATTCGCGCAGGTTGTTCGGCCCGTAAGCCATGTTCAGCTGCTGCGTCGTCGTGCCATTTTCCTCGCCTGCGGTAACGTCGGGCAGGCTGGCGGTTGTATAGGCAACGCGCGATCCGTCGGGTGAGACGGCGATGGTGCCGACGCTTTCGACCTTGGCAACGTCTTCGGGCGTCATCGGTCGCGCTTGCGCGGCGCTTCCCAGAGCAGATGTGGCGAGTAGTGTGGATGTAAGCAGCAGTGTTTTCATGAGCAGGCATTCCTCTCGTTTATTCGCGGCGCGTCATAGCGCGGGTCCCTAGTCTGGCAAACCGATGCTTGTGCACGATGTTCCGAAGCGCCATCAGGGTTATGAAAAACGGGAGAGACGGCTAATGCGATTCCTCACAACGGCGCTGGCAGCGGGTGTTCTTGCGGCCAGCCCCGCGGCAGCAGACACCACGGTCATCCACGCGGGTTCCGTTCTGACCGATGCTTCGCAGGACGCCGGCGGGCCGGCTACGATCACCGTGACCGATGGCAAGATCGCCTCGATCGCGCAGGGACATGTCGCGCCGCCGGAAGGGGCCACCGTGATCGATCTGCGCACCAAGACGGTGCTGCCGGGTCTGATCGACCTGCACACCCATTTGTCTGGCGATCCCAGCGGCGAGTTCTGGCGCGCTGCCACCACGCCGCCCGAATGGTACACTCTGATTGCTGCCAAGAACGCGCGGATTACGGCGCTTGCGGGCTTCACCACTGTGCGCGATGTCGGATCGCGCAGCGAACAGGTCATGCAATCGCTGCGCCGCGCGACTGCGGAAGGCATCGTTCCCGGACCGCGCGTGGTGACCGCGGGCAATTCGATAGCGATCATCGGCGGCCATGCAGATGGCGGCAATGGATTTTTGGCCGAAGTGGGACATGCGCTGGGCAATGACATGACCTGCACCGGAGCGGTCGAATGCGCGGCACGGGTGCGCACGGCATCCAAATACGGAGCCGACTTGATCAAGATCACCGCGACCGGCGGGGTGTTGAGCCAGCAGGGCCGCGGGCTGGAAGCACACTTCTCCGATGACGAGATGCGCAGCATCGTCGAGACGGCCGAAACGCTCGGCCTGAAGGTCGCAGCGCACGCGCATGGCGCTCGCGGGATCGAGGCTGCGGCGCGCGCCGGTGTGCACACTATCGAGCATGGCACCTATATCGACGAGGCTGCCGCCAAAGCGATGCGGGAGAACGGCACGATCCTGATCCCGACGCTGATGGCGTTCCAGGGTATCAAGACCAATCTCGGCACCGGCTTCTACACGCCCGTGGTCGAGAACAAGATTCGCGCCGTGAGTGCATTTGCCGAAACGATCGTCCAGCGTGCGCGGCAATTCGGCGTGAAGGTGGCATTCGGGACCGATGCCGGGGTCTTTCCGCATGGTCTCAATGGCGGCGAGTTTGCCCTGATGCGGGCAGGCGGTATGTCCGACCGTGATGCTCTGGCGAGCGCGACTACGGTCGCTGCCGAGGTTATCGGCCTCGAGAACGAGATCGGAAGGATAGCGCCGGGCTATTCCGCCGACATCATAGCGGTCGATGGCAATCCGCTGGAGGACGTGTCGATCCTGGAAAATGTCGATTGGGTGATGGCCCGCGGCCGCGTCATTCAGTAGACAACCATTTGAATTAACGTCCAACTATACCGGAATTGCCATGCTTATTCGCCTAGTAGTTCTCGCTGCGCTTGCCGCAACTGCGCCGCTGACTGCGCAAGATGTTGCGCAGCCAGAGCCGTTACCGCGTCAGCAGTTCATCGCGCAGATGGACGCCGAGTTTTCTCGGCTCGACGGGGATGGGAATGGAATGGTCGTGCCGGAAGAGATCGCAGCTTCGCAGCGCGCCGCAGCACGCGCCGAGGCGATACGGCAAAACCAGGCGGTATTCGCTCAGATCGACGCCGACGGGAACGGCCAGCTCAGTCCCCGGGAGTTCGCAGCTTTGGCCAATCCCGAAGCTCTGCCGGTCGATCCCGCACCGTTGATGGGGCAGTTCGATACCGACCAGGACGGCATTATCGCGCTGGTCGAATACCGGATTGCGACGCAGGCGAATTTCGACCGGATCGATAGCGACCGCGACGGAATCGTCACCCCGTTTGAAATGCGTGCCGCCGGTATCGTCGGCCAGTAGTGGCCACTCCGCGTCTTTCGATCTTCGCCCGCTGGCCTGAGCCGGGAAAGGCGAAAACGCGGCTGATCCCGGGGCTGGGGGCGGAAGGCGCGGCGCGGGCCTATCGCAAGCTGCTGGAGCATACCGTGGCCGAGGCGCGGAAAAGCGGCATTCCGTTCGAGCTCCGGACCACCGGAGCGCCGCCGGAACGCTTCCGCGAATGGCTGGGCGGCGATACAGCGATCGTTGAGCAGGTCGGCGGCGATCTCGGGATCAGGATGGCCTGCGTCGACACTCCGGCGATCATAATCGGCAGCGATTGCCCTGATTGCGATGCAAATTTGATGCGGTGTGCGGCTGATGCTCTGAAATCGAACGAGGCAGTGATCGGTCCGGCGAGCGATGGTGGTTACTATCTGATCGGGCTCGCCCGTCCGATGCCGTTCCTGTTCGACGCCATGATCTGGAGCACTTCGGGCGTATTCTCAGAAACCATGCGGCGGTTCGGCAAGGAGGAGGTCGTGCCTGCCGTGTTGCCGGAACTTAGCGATATCGATACGCCGGAGGACATTGCGCGCTATCCTGAGTTCACTAGATGACCGTCACCATCCTCATCCCGGTTCTCGACGAGGAGAAGGCCTTGCCGGATCTCGTCGCCCATCTCGCAGCGCTTGGTCCGCCCCCCGCCGAAATACTGCTGGTCGACGGCGGCAGCCTGGACGGAACGGTCGAGATCGCGCGAAATGCGGGGTGGACCGTGCTGAGCGCGGAGAAGGGCAGGGCGCTGCAGATCAATGCCGGGGTGAAGGCAGCGCAGGGCGAACAGGTTTGCGTGCTTCATGCCGACACCATCCCGCCGCCCGATATGGTCGATTGGATCGAGCGGACGCTGGCGGATGAGCGCACCTCGCTCGCCAGTTTTACGCCGCTGATCAAGGGGCCGGACCGGACTCGCTGGGTCACCAGCGCGCATAACTGGGTCAAGACCTGGTACGCCCCGCTGCTAACCCGGCCGCATCTGTTCTTGCGCGGCGTGCGGCTGCTATTCGGCGATCACGGCATGTTTTTCCGCCGCAAGCAGTTCCTCGAGATCGGCGGCTGCACTCCCGGCGATGCCGTTATGGAAGAGGCGGATCTGTGCGTGAAATTCGCGGCGCTGGGCCGGGTGAAAATGGTCCCACGCTGGATTATTACGTCCGATCGCCGCATTGCCGCATGGGGTCCGCTGAAGGCGAACTGGATTTACTTCAAGGTCGGCATGATGTGGGCATTCGGAATGCGCGGGCGCATGGCCAAGCACTATCCCGATATCCGCTAGGCGGCGGGCAGGAACCCGGCGTCGATGCAATGATCGATCAGGCGGCGAATGTAGGGCTCACCGGTGGGCGGGCACGGCTGCCCGGCAAGCTCCATGAATGCCGAATCGTCGAAATGCGGATCGCGCTGGAAATAGCTGGCGTAGAGACCGGCAACCCGGCGGAACAGGCGGCGCTCCAGGGCGGGCAGATGCGATGGTTCGAAGCGGTCGGGCGAAACCAGCTCCGGCTCGTGGAACTGGCCGTATGAACCGATGCAGCCGGTGAAGTTCGCGACCGGTAGCGGCTGGCCCGAGACCAGATGGAACACCTTCCCGCGCGCTTCCTTCATGCGCGTTGCCAGCGCGACGATGCCAGCAGCGACGTGATCGATCGGCACGAAATCCAGCGTTGCTCCGGTGCGCGCGGGCATATGCCGCACCCGGCCTTCCGCGATCAGCTTGAAGGCCGCATAGGTCGTGTCGAACTGGCGGATCGTACCGCATTCGTGCGCGCCGACGACGATGGAGGGGCGCGCGATGGCCCAGTCCAAGCCGCTTGATTGCACCAGTCTTTCGCCCGCCGCCTTGCTGGCTTCATAGCCATTGGCAAAGCCGCTGCCAGGCAGCGCGTCGTCCTCGCGGATCGGGCCATCGCGGGTACCGCAAACATAGGCTGTGCTGACATGGAGAAAGCCCATCCCGCCAGCCTTGGCGAGCGAAAGGGCATTGGCCGTCCCCCCGACATTGACCGCCTGATAGTCTTCCTCCGCAAGGTCGAAACGCACTGTTGCCGCGCAATGGATCAGCAGGTCGTGGCTGCTTGCGACATCGGCAAATTGCCCATCGTCCCAGCCGAACTGCGCAGAGGATACGTCACCGGGCAAGGCCGCCGCGACGGCAACCGGATCGCCCCGATTACTCTTGATCTCGGGATTGCGGTGGATGAGCGCCGTTACGCTATGCCCATCCGCCACCAGGCGCGCGCAGACTTCCCCGCCGACAAGGCCGGCGGCTCCGGTAACGAGGATTTTCAACAGCAGGTAGCCGGCGCGTTGGCCGCTGTGCTTTCGCCGGCGCCAAATGGCGCTACGATCCCGCAATCGGGAAACACGCCGTAATGCTTCGAGAAATCGCCGAAGAATTCGAAGTGCTCGGCAAAGCGGGTGTCCGCCAACATCTTCCAGCTATTCCCGCAGATGGCGAACATTCTTCCCGCCTCGATATGATGGTGCCCATCGAGTTCGAAGACCCGCTCCTGCCCGGCAAGAGTGCCCTTGTAGCGCACCGCCTGTCCGTAATCCTCACACTGGCTTTCCAGCGCGGGGAGCTTGAACAGGCGATAGGTCGCCGAATGGAAGGCAATTCCTTCGAGCTTGGCTTCCACTGCTGCATCCTCGATGCCCAGCGGACGGCTGGTGACGAGACGCGGATCGGCGAACCCGGCCTGTTTCGCAAGCGCAACGAAGTCGCCCCAATAGAGCGCACCGGACAGGCACTCACCATGCAGCACGGCATCGTCGCGCAGTTCCTCCGGCACGCGGCGTTCGGAATAGACGTCGGAGAAATACAGCTCGCCGCCATCCTTCAGCAGGCGGAACGCCGCTTCGAACACCGCGCGCTTATCGGCGACGAGATTGATGACGCAGTTCGACACGATGACGTCGAAATGGCCTTGGGGAAGGCCCAGCTCGCCGAGCTTTTCGATATCGCCTTCGATGAAGCGGACATTCGATTTCGCATAGCCGAAGCGTTCGCGGTGCCATTCTTCGTGTTCGCGGGCGACTGCAAGTTGTTCGGGCGTGGCATCGACCCCGGTGACGGACCCATGCTCGCCAACCATCTGCGCCAGCAGGTAAGCGTCCTGACCGCTTCCCGACCCGAGATCGAGAATATGGCATCCCTCGATTGCCTGCGGGGTCACCAGACCGCAGCCGTAATAGCGCGCGCGTACTTCGTCATGGACGTTACGCAGCGCAGCCATGATTTCGGGCGGCGGCGCTTCGGTGGTGCAGCAGGCGTCCGTTTTCAGGTCGGACGATCCAGCGAGGACTTTGCCATAGTAGTCCTGCGAATTTTCAAGGTTCATGTAACTTCGTCCCGCCCGATTACGAATGGATGATGCGACTCGGGTTCGCATTTCTCGCATAAGAGGTTACGGGGCAAGTGACATGAAGTTCACACACGACGTTATTGTAATAGGCGGGGGCGCTGCCGGGCTGACTGCGGCAGGCGGCTGCGCTTTGTTTGGCCTCGAGGTTGCGCTGATCGAAGGCAATAAGATGGGCGGGGAATGCCTGAACAATGGCTGCGTCCCGTCCAAGGCCATGATCACGGCGGCAAAGCGGGCAGCCGAAGCGCGCGAGCAAAAGCGCTACGGCGTGACTTTGGCAGCGCCGCAGGTCGAATGGGCCGGCGTGCACAAGCACATCCACGATGCCATCGCGCACATCGAACATCACGATTCCAAGGAAACTTTCGAGGAGATGGGCTGCGAGGTCTTCCTCGATCATGCCACCATAATCGATCGCCAGACGGTCGAAGTTGCAGGCCGCAAGCTGACAGCCCCGCGCATCGTCATCGCCACAGGGTCGGAGCCATCCGTGCCGCCGATCGATGGGCTGGACAGTGTGCCTTACCTCACCAACGAAAACCTGTTCGACCTGACCGAGCAGCCCGATCATCTGGTGATCGTGGGCGGCGGCGTCATCGGCATGGAAATGGCGCAAAGCTTCCGCCGTCTGGGCAGCGAAGTCACCGTGATCAATCCGGGCCAACTGATGGGCCGCGACGACCCCGACATCCGTCGCCGTTGTACGCGACACGATGGAAGCCGAAGGCGTCCGTTTCGTGGATGGCAAAGCAAAGCAGGTTGAAGGCGGGGAAGGTTCCGTCACGGTGCACACGGATGGCGGCGATGCGATTGCGGGCTCGCACCTGCTGATCGCGGTCGGCCGCAGGGCGCGCACCGAAGGCTACGGGCTGGAAAATCTCGATGTCGAAACGAACCGCAACGGCATCGTCGTCGATGAGCGCCGCCGGACATCGGCCAAGGGCGTCTACGCCATCGGCGATTGCCGCGACGGGCCGCGCCTGACGCATGTCTCTGGCTATGAAGGCTCCAACGTCGCGCTGGAAATCACCACCGGTCTGCCGACCAAGGTCGATTGGAAAGCGCTGCCCTGGTGCACCTATACGGAACCCGAAGTCGCACAGATCGGCATGACCGAAGCCGACGCGCGCGAAAAGCATGGCGATGGCATCACGGTCGTGAAGCAAGGCTTCGACGAGAACGAGCGCGCCATCGCGGAGGATTCGACCAAGGGCCACCTGAAGGTCGTGCTGAAGGGCAAGAAGGTCATTGGCGCGAGTATTTGCGGCAAGAATGCTGGCGAGCTGCTGCTGCCGTTCACCCAGACGATCACCGGCAAAAGCTCGACCTTCGCGCTGGGCTCGGCGATCATTTCCTATCCGACGCGCAGCGAAATTTCCAAGGCTGCAGCCTTCAGCGCTTGGGAGCCGACCGTGTTCGGATCGCTGCCGAAGAAATATGTCGGCATGGTTGCCAAACTCCGCCGGGCGCTTGCGTGAGTCAGACCGCACGAAGCACCAGCCGGAATTCGCCGACCGGGCCTTCGCCGTTCGCGGTGGAGGCAGATGCTCTTCCGCGGGAGAAATTCACCGACCCCGACATCACCGCCAAGGGCGAGCGGCGCGCGAGCGTGCCCCTGATCGCGCTCGAGACCCTGTGGTTCAACACCGGCACGCTGTGCAACCTCGCCTGTGCGAGCTGCTATATCGAAAGCAGCCCGACCAATGACGCGCTGGTCTATCTAAGCCACGCCCATGTCGCGCGCTATCTGGACGAAATTGCAGCGGGCGGTCTCGGCACGCGCGAAATCGGCTTTACCGGCGGCGAGCCGTTCATGAACCCTGAATTCCTGGCCATTCTGACCGATACGCTGGAGCGCGGCTTCGACGCCCTTGTGCTCAGCAATGCGATGAAGCCCATGCGCCGCCACGAAGCCGCTCTGCTGGCCCTGCGCGAGCGGTTCGGCGACAGACTGACCATGCGCATCAGCCTCGATCACCACACCCAAGCCGCTCATGAAGGCGAGCGCGGTCCGCGCAGTTGGGGGCCCGCAATGCATGGCCTGCGCTGGCTGAGCGAGAATGGCTTCTCGCTGGCGGTTGCTGGAAGGTTGCTGCCCGGCGAGGGCGAGATGGATGCACGCGCCGCCTATCGTGACCTGTTCGCGCGTGAAGGCATCGCCGTAGATGCGGGTGATCCCGCGCGTCTGGTCCTGTTCCCCGAGATGGACGAGACCAAGGACATCGCCGAGATCACCACCGATTGCTGGTCGATCCTGGGCAAGTCGCCAGCCGAGATCATGTGCGCGTCTAGCCGCATGGTCGTCCACCGCAAGGGCGAGGGTAACCCGCGTGTCGCAGCATGCACGCTGATCCCTTACGACGACGGTTTCGACCTTGGCGAAAGCCTCGCCGAAGCGGCACGGGACGTAAAGCTCAACCATCCCCACTGCGCGCGTTTCTGCGTTTTGGGCGGGGCCAGCTGTTCGGCCTAGTCAGCTTTTTCGGAGCGTTTGCGAGGGCCGGTGGTTAAGCGGGCATGTTCTTCGAAAACACAGCGCTCGACATTATCGCCCGCGGCACGATCCTTTCGGCGATGGGACTGGTCTGGGTGACCTTCCTCATCCGCATCGTCGGCTTGCGTTCGCTATCGAAAATGACCAATTTCGATTTCGTGATGACGGTCGCGCTGGGTTCCGTGCTCGCCGCCGCGGTGACCACCGACAAATGGCCGACATTCTGGCAGTGTATCGCCGCGATGGCGGGGTTGTTTCTGGTCCAGTACATCACGTCCAAGATACGCAAGGAGTTGGACGTCGCCGAAAACATCTTGCAGAACCGTCCCATCTTTCTCTACAAGGATGGCAGCTTCTGCGAGGAAGCAATGAAGTCGGCGCGGGTTTCGAAAAGCGATGTCGTTGCCAAGATGCGCGAGGCGAACTGCCTTACGCTGGATCAGGCACAGGCGGTCATTCTCGAGGCCACCGGCGATGTCTCGGTGCTGCATGGCGACACGCTGGACGAGAGGATAATCGAAGGCGTCGAAGAGGTCTGAGCGCTACGCCCGAGCGCCTGCGTCGAGCTTCTTCGCCAGAGCCACGCCGCCGGTAATCAGAAACGGCACCAGCAAGATGCTCAGTACCACCTTGGCGATCACTTGGCCAATGAGCAGGTTGGTAATGTCGAACTCGCCATAGAAGGCGAGTGTCACGAAGATCATCTTATCGATTGCCTGGCTCAACGCGCTGGCGATGGCGCCGCGCGCCATCATGCCCAAGCGTACTGCTCTGGCCGCTGCCGCGCAGTTTCGAAAATATCCAAACATTGAGTAACAGCGAGACGAGATAGGCGACCGGACCTGCTGCCATGATGCGCGGTGTCTGGGACAATACGGTCTCGAACGCATTCAGGTCTTCGCCCCGGAACTCGAGCATTTCCGGCGAGGCGGGAAGCGAAAGCACCAGGAAGATCAGCGCCGCAGAAACGGCCAGCGGCAGGAAGCCCCACCATACGATCCGCTTGGCAATTTTTTCGCCGTAGAGCTGCGCGACCGTGCTCGAAATTACCACCAGGATAAGGAAGGAGAAAATACCTGCCTCGACCGCCAGCTCGGTAAATGGCAGCTGCACCTGCTTGAAGGCCAGCACACCTGCCAGCACCGTCATCCCCCCATAAAGCAGCATATAGACGAACAGGCCGC
Organism: uncultured Alphaproteobacteria bacterium; assembly: GCA_963797945.1. Lineage (GTDB taxonomy): Bacteria > Pseudomonadota > Alphaproteobacteria > Sphingomonadales > Sphingomonadaceae > Qipengyuania. The sequence goes on from CAWCRA010000003.1 coordinate 237,848, forward strand.
GCGGCATGGCGGCAGCGCGCATCATTTGGGCGTTCTGGGCGGAATTGTCGGTCGTTTCACTCATGCGCGGCACGATTATGGCGGCCCCGCACAAAAGGAAAGTGCCCGCCTGTGGATGGCGGCGAATTGACTAGGGCACGGCTTGGCGCGAAGGAGCACGGGCATTTTTCCAAAGAGGGGTTTGGAACCGGACATGCCACCATTTGCCATGAGCCTTGTCGGCATACTCGCCATTCTGGCGATCGCTTTCCTGCTGTCGACCGGCAAGCGCCGCATCAGCCTGCGCATAGTCGGTGCGGCTTTCGCTCTGCAGGCGCTGATGGCCTTGCTGGTGCTGCGCAACGCCGTGGGGCGTGCAGGCGATCGAGGGGATGTCCAATGGCGTGATTGCGCTGCTGACTTCTGCCAAGGAGGGCATCACCGCCGTGTTCGGGCCGATGGAGAGCAACCCCTTCGCCAACACCTTCGTGATCGCGGCGCTCCCGGTGATTGTCTTCTTCGCTGCTCTGGTGTCGATCCTCTATCACTGGGGTATCATGCAGCGCGCTCGTGCGCTGGGTCGGCGGGGCGATCGGCTGGATCACCGGGATCAGCAAGGTCGAGGCGCTGGGCAGCGCCGCGAATATCTTCGTCGGCCAGTCGGAAAGCCCGCTGGTGGTGCGGCCCTATCTGGCGGCTCTTCCGCCCTCGCGCCTGTTCACCTTGATGACTGTGGGCATGGCGGGTGTCGCCGGCACGATTCTGGCGGCCTATGCCGGCTTCTCGGCGAAGATGCGTGCCGTTCCTGCTGGCGGCGGCGTTCATGTCCGCGCCCGGCGGCATCCTGATGGCAAAGATCATTATGCCGGACGACGGCGAAGTAGGCGGAAGACCCGGATGTCGCTTTGCCCGCACGCGCGCATCAGCGCGGAGGGTCCGGCGTCGATCACGGAAGGCGAAAAGCCGCACGAAGTGGAGGTCGCCGAGACTTTCGAAGAGGGTCACAGGCCGGCCAATGTCATCGAAGCCGCAGCGCAGGGTACGCAGACCGGCGTCAAATTGGCGGTCGCCGTGGGCGCTATGGTGCTGACGTTCGTGGCTTTGGTCGCGCTGGCCAATGGCTTGCTTGGATGGGTTGGCGGCCTGTTCGGCTATGCAGAGATTGAGCTTCCAGATGTTGCTCGGCTTCATTTTCGCCCCGGTCATGTATCTGATCGGCATTCCCTGGGAGCAGGCCGGCGCAGCTGGCGGCTTGTTCGGCACCAAGATCGTGCTCAACGAATTCGTCGCCTTCATCCAGCTTGGCGCGATGGAGGGCGGGGCGCTGACCGATCGCAGCCGCGCCATCGTCACTTTTGCACTGTGCGGGTTCGCCAATTTCTCGTCGATTGCCATCCAGATGGCGGTAACTGGCGGTCTCGCGCCCAACCAGCGCCCCGTGATTGCTCGCCTGGGCCTGCGCGCTCTTGCAGCGGGTTCGCTAGCCAATCTGATGAGCGCGGCGCTTGCGGGGCTGTTCCTGCCTTACTAAGTGCCAGTCATGTCCGATATCGCATCCGTTTCCATCGCCCGCCCGCTCGAGGAAGTCGCCGAGGAGCTTGGCCGAAGCTACGAAGAGTTCGGCTTTGCCGTCATTCGCGACCACGGGATACCGCAAGAGCTGATCGACCGCGCCGAGGAAATGTCGAAGCGCTTCTTTGCTCTGCCGGATGAAACGAAGCGCAAATACAAGATCGAAGGCGGAGGCGGCGCACGGGGCTACACGCCTTTCGGGACCGAGAAAGCCAAGGATGCCAAGGTTCATGACCTGAAGGAATTCTGGCATGTCGGGCGCTCGCTTCCGGTTGGCCATGCGCTTGAAGAGTTCATGGCACCCAATGCCTGGCCTAGCGAAGTCGATGGCTTCCGCGAGACTTTCGAGGAGCTTTATGCGGCATTCGAGAAGGCCGGCGGGCGCGTTCTGGAGGCGATTGCGCTTCATCTCGGTCTGCCGCGCGACTTCTTTGCCGCGACCGTAGCGGATGGCAATTCGGTCATGCGGCTGCTGCGCTATCCGCCGCTCGAAGGCAAAGAGGCCGAAGGGGCGATCCGTGCGGCTGCGCATGGCGATATCAATACGATTACGCTGCTGCTGGGCGCAGAAGAAGCTGGTCTGGAGCTGCTCACTGCCGAGGGTGAATGGCTGGCAATCGACCCGCCCGAAGGCGCGCTCGTCGTGAACATCGGCGATATGCTGGAGCGGTTGACCAACGGCAAGCTGCGTTCGACGACCCACCGCGTTGTCAATCCGCGCGGCGAAGCGGCCTACCGGGCGCGCTATTCGATGCCGTTCTTCCTGCATTTCCGACCTGACTACGTGATTGAGACGCTGCCGTCCTGCATCGATCCAGCGCACCCTACGGACCATCCCGAACCGATTTCGAGTCACGAATTCCTGTTGCAGCGTTTGCGCGAGATCAACCTCGCCTGATTCTTCGCCGCAATGCAGCATCGGAGTCGCCGAATCTCAAAAATGACTCGGCGTTGCGTATCGGCAACACTTGTAAATAACTGAATCGATGCATTTTTTTGCACCTGCCCTGTGAGATGCCCACAGTGGGGCGGCGTGCGTCTTGACTCTGTAACAATCGTAACGCTTTGGGCGGGTGTGCCCGGGCGCCGGGTCCGTCCAAAAAAAATTCCGACTGCGCATCACCGTCCCTCCCGAGACAAGGGGTCTCTCGATGAAAATGAAATATTTGCTGGCTGCTTCCGTAGTCAGCCTTTCCGCCACAACCATGGTAGCCGCTCCGGTCGCTGCCCAGCAGATCACCTCCGGTATCGAAGGCCGCGTGGTCAATGAAACCGGTGCCGGTGTTGCCGCATCCACCGTGGTCGTCACTGACACGCGGACTGGCCAGACCACGATGCTGACGTCCGATGCGGACGGCAGCTTCCGCGTCGGCTCGCTGGTCCCAGGCGGACCCTACACCGTTACCGTGACCGCCCCCGGTTACGAAGGCCAGACCGTCGAAGGCACTTTCATCACCGTTTCGGGTAACACCGACTTCACCTTCGAGCTGACCGAAAGCGCCATGGAAAGCGTGATCGTGGTCACCGGCGCGCGCGCCAACGTCCAGCAACTTGCTGTCGGGCCGGGCCTCGCATTCGGCGAAACGACGCTCGAAAGCTTCCCGAGCATCACCCGCGACGTTCGCGACATCATCCGTCTCGACCCGCGTGTCAGCCTCGAGCGTGATAATGAAGTCGACCGTATCTCCTGCCTCGGCGGTAACGACCGTTCGAACACTTTCACGGTCGACGGTATCGTCCAGGCCGACGTTTTCGGCCTGAACGGTACACCGTTCGCGGCGCGTAACTCGCTTCCGCTGCCGTTCGACGTGATCCGCGAGACTTCGGTCGAATTCGCTCCGTTCGATGTCGAATATTCGGATTTCACTGGCTGTCTCGTGAACGTCGTGACCAAGTCGGGCACGAACGAATTCCACGGTTCGGCATTCTTCAGCTACTTCGACGCAGGCCTGCTCGCCGACACCATCATCGATGGCGACGGCGACGAGCAGCCGCTTTCCGCCGGTAGCGAGCGCCGCTGGGGCGCAACGCTTGGCGGCCCGATCATCAATGACCGTCTGTTCTTCTACGCAGGTTACGAAGAAACCGACCTCGGCGATGCCAACGATACCGGCCCGCTGGGCGGCGGCTTCGTGAACGAAGTCGATTCCATCACGCAGGGCCAGTTCGATCGTTTCGCGCAGATCGCGCGCGACGTATACGGACAGGATGTCGGCGGCTATCCGCGCACGCTCGAAGAAACCAGCGTTCGCTATTTCGGCCGTATCGATGCCTACATCAACGATGACCATCGTCTGGAGGCGACCTACCAGCGCCTCGAGGAAAGCAATATCGAGCCGGACTTCGGCGGCGGCGCGTTGACGGGGCTGAATTCCTTCGAAGAAGAAGGCACGCAATCGGATTACTATTCGGTCCGTCTGTATTCCGACTGGACCGACCGCGTATCCACCGAGCTGCGCCTCAGCCGTGCGGATGTGAGCGACATTCAGGGTCCTTTCGGTTTCGGCGAAGCGCAATCGGACAATCCGACCGTGCGCTTGGTCGTTGCAACTGCCGTTCCGGATCCGGACGAGCCAGGGCAGTTCAATATCGGCAACCTCAGCACTGGCCCGGGCATTTTCCGGTCGGCCAACGCTTTGAACAGCACGGTCGATCAGGCCAAGTTCCAGGTCAATGTCGATGCCGGCGATCACCAGTTCAAGATCGGCGCCGAGATCAACGATCTCGAAGTATTCAATCTGTTCGCCATCAACGCGACGGGTTCGCTTTACTTCGCCAATCTCGATGCCTTTGCGGAAGGGCTGGTAAACCAGGGCAGCGAATTCTTCCCGGACAATTCGGAAATTTTTGACGGTTCCAGTTACGGTGCGGACATCAACGCTACGCCCACCGGGGACATCAACGAAGCGGCGGCGACGTTCAATCGCACGATCTACAGCTTCTATGCTCAGGACGAATGGCAGGCTACCGACCAGCTGAATGTTACGGCGGGCCTACGTGTCCAGCTCTATTCAGGCGACGCGCCGCGCTTCAACCCGTCGTTCCTCGATCGCACGGGCTTCAGCAACGCGAATTCGTTCGGAGTACTGGACACGGTGCTGCTTCCGCGTCTGGCTGCCACCTATCAGTTCGACAACGAAGGTTTCCTTTCGAATTCGCGCATCACTGGCGGCGTAGGCATCTTCTCCGGCGGTGACCCGGTCGTGTATTTCTCTAACGCCTTCTCCAACAACGGCTTCTCCTCTGCACTGGGCACGTCGCTCGATTGTGGTGCTGCCTTCCCGACCGATGTGGTTGTGGGTGGTCAGTTCACTGGCTTCCCGGACTGCGTCCGCGCAGGCGGCAGCGCCGATGCCGCAGTTGGCGGCGGCGACGTTCAGTCGACGGATCCAACGTTCGACGTCCCGACGGTCACCCGTGCAAACCTAGGTTTCGCCAGCGACCTCGGCACAGCGACGGGATTCTTCAGCAATTGGCGCATGAACCTCGATTACATCTACTCGCGGTTCAACAACACGCTGAACTTCGTCGATCTGGTCCAGACGCCGAACATCAATGAAGGCCTGAACGGCTTCACCGTCGATGGTCGCCCGATCTATGCAGCGATCGACACGACATTCCCGGGCTGTGATGCATCGCTCGTTTATCCGGGTGGAACACCGCCGACATACAATAACGTCACCGCTGCATGTTTCCGCAACACGGCAACGGGCCGGTCGGCTGGTGTCGATGATTTCATCCAGTTGACCAACGGTCCCAGCTACGAAAGTCATTCGGCATCGTTCCTGCTGTCGAAGAACTTCGATCGGGGCATCATCACGGATGGCGGCACCGTCGGCCTTCGTTTTGGCTACGCTTTTACGGATTCGAGCAACAACCGGAATGTTGGATCGTCGACTGCAACATCGTCCTATGACGTCACTGCAGCCTTCGACCGCCAGAACCCCGCTGTATCGACCTCGAACTTTGAAACTCGTCACAACATCACCGCTTCGGTGTTCTTCCGTGAAGAGTTCTTCGAAGACTATGACACGACGTTCGGTATCTTTTTCCGCGCGCGGTCGGGTCGTCCGTTCAGCCTGACTTTCGATGGCGGCGGCACGTTCAACGACAGCTCTTCGGGCAGCGACAACGCACTGCTTTACGTGCCGTCGGGTATCAACGATCCGAACGTCTCGCCGGACTCTGACTTTGGTGATGTCCAGCAGCTGATCGATTACGTCGCGGCATCGGGTTGTGACTTTACCCCGGGTGCTTCGATCCGCCGAAACACCTGCAACAATCCGTGGTCGTATGATCTCGATATGCGCTTCAGTCAGGAGCTGCCATTCATCGGCAAACTGACCGGGCTTCTCGACGACAAGATCGAACTGTTCGCTGATTTCGACAACCTGCTGAACCTGATCGACAGTGGCTCAAACCGCGTCAAACTTCAGCCGGAATTCACCGATGTGGTGGATGTCGATGTGGACGATGCGGGTCGCTACGTGATGCGTGACTTCAACCCCGACGATGACCAGTTCGTTGCGGTCTCCAGCTCCGCATGGCGCATCCAGGTCGGCGTTCGCTACGAATTTTAAGCGAACCGGTCACTGACCTGAACGAGACGGCGGTCCCCTAGGGGGCCGCCGTTTCTCTTTGGGGTTCCGCAATTTCAAGCAGTCGCTGCACCAGCACGGCACGGTCTGCGTTTGGAAGGCCGGAGCGCAGGGCGCGCTCGAGCGTTGAGGCGAGCTTGCCCAATCTAGGCTCGCCGAACATGCCGGCCGTCCCGGCAAGTTTGTGCATCAGCCGGGCCAGCTCGTCGCTTTGCGTGTCGACAGATCAGGGCTTTGCAGGGTGCTGCGAGCAGCTCCAACCGCCTCTGCGCGGCGCTCTGCCCACATCTTCTGGGCGGAAGGCTTCGCGGCAATCGCGTTTTCCATCTCAGCGCCAGCATCTTCGCCCACAATCCGGTGCGGAAGCCAGCGGTTCAAAAGTGCCCACAAACTCGGAGAATACCAACGGCTTGGCAAGGTGCCCCTGCATGCCTGCTATCTTGGCCGCTTTTACATCGTCGGCAAAGGCATTGGCGGTCAAGGCGATGATAGGCAGAGCGTCCGCAGCGATACCGGCCTGCCTTATTGCGCGGGTCGCTTCATAACCGTCGCATTCGGGCATCTGGATATCCATCAGCACGAGATCGTAAGGACGCGAGCCTTGCGCAGCCTCCAGCACCTTGCCGACCGCCTCCTTGCCATCCTTGGCGATGTCGACGGACAGGTTGCAGCGCGCAAGCATCGCTGAGACAAGCATCCGGTTGACGTCGTGATCATCGGCCAGCAATACGCGGGCATTGCCGGGAAATTTGAGCGCTTCGACAACTCGGTGAGAGCGCCGCTCGGCGACCGCATTCTCGCTCTCGCGCAGCGGCAGACTGAGGGTGAACCGCGAACCGTCGCCTCTGGTGCTGGTCGCTGTCAGCGAGCCGCCAAGCAACTCCGCAAGCTGACGCGATATCGACAGGCCGAGGCCGGTGCCGCCAAACCGACGCGTCGGTATCGCCCTCCGCCTGTTCGAATGGATTGAAGATTGTCGCCACCCGATCGGCGTCGATGCCGATTCCCGTATCGCTAACAGCCAGCTCGAAGTTTTGGCCGGACCGTTTCAGTCCGACACAAATAGAGCCGCTGGCCGTGAATTTGACTGCATTACCCAGGAGATTAAGCAATATCTGACGCAGTCTCAGCGGGTCGCTGACGATCGCTGCGGGCATCTGCGGATCGATATAAAGATCAAGCGCAAGATTTTTCCGCTCGATTTCCGCCCTGTGAAGACTTGTGCATTCATCGACGAGCCGCGCCAGGTCCAGGGGCTTCTCGTCCAGTACAAGTTCGCCCGCTTCGATTTTCGAGATGTCGAGAATGTCGTTGAGAATGGCCATCATCGACCGGCCGGAATGGGCAATGATGTCGATCTGGCGCGCTTGCTCGGCGGGAAGGTCCGCCTGCTGCAGCAGCTCCGCGAAGCCAAGCACACCGTTCATCGGTGTGCGGATTTCATGGCTCATATTGGCAAGGAATTGCGCTTTCGCCCGCGCGGCCTGTTCGGCGTGATTACGGGCCCGCTGCAATTGCGCCTCCAGCCTGACACGGTCGCTGACATCGCGGGCCGAGACAATAATGCCGTCGCGCTTGCCTGTGCCGCGTTCGCGAGCGATCGCACAGTCGGCTTCGATCCATACCGGCCGGCCCTTCTCGTCGTCGAGCAAACGCCGGTAGGTCAGCCGCTCCATATCGGTTTCGCCGGTCAGCAGGCGCCGCGCTACGCTGGAAATGGCCTCTTCCGCGTCGGGGTGAACCAGGTCGTCGGCAGCACGCCCTACAAACGACGATGGCGGCCTGCCAAGCACCTTTGTTACGGACGGCGAGCCGAAGGTGCACACACCGTCCAGGTCGTATCGCAGAATGGCATCGGTGATATTGTCGGCAAGTATGGCCAGCTTAGCCTTCTGCTTTGCCAGATCCGCCAATGTCAGCTTCTTGGCATTGAGGACCGCTGCAACGGGCAGTCCCATCAGGAAGGCAGATGCAAGAAACACCTCGAGCACCAACAGTTCTGTGTGGACCGTATAGTCCAATAGATTGATCGGCCCCATGCCGCGGCCGGTAAGAACGGTGGCGATTACTGCCACGATGAGCGTCGAACACGCAGTGCCCAGACTGCCGAGCCTGAACGCGCTGATGACCACGATCGGCGGCACCAGAAACAATAGTGGTAGCGATGTCTGGGTAAACACGGCGGTCGTAACGGCGATTCCCAAAAACGCCACAAGTGCCCATTCGGCCGCCTCCCGGCGGGTCGGCATGCGGCGTGTGCGAAAAGAATCTACGAAGATCAGCGTGCATGGCGTCACGATGGCGAGCGCCAACCCATCCGACATCGCCCACATCGCGAAACTTGTGAAGGACGTGTCTTGCTCGAGCGAAAGTGATGCGGTCGCCAGCGATGCCGAGGCAAGGGGGGCGATAGCAACGCTGGTCAGCAAGTACCGCTTTAGATCCGAGATATTGCGCATATCGGGTTTCTGCCCGATGAAATGCCGCGCCAGCCCCACCGCCAGCAATATCTCTATTGTGTTGCTCGCTGCCAGCATTGGCGCTTTGGCAAGGCTGTCGCCGTGCAACAGGTTTGCGGTCAGATTGCCCAGGAATATCGCGGCCAGAAAAATGCCTTCGCCGCGCATCCTCGATCGCAGAAGGAATGCCACGGCAAATGCATTGGGGAGCCAGATCGCTGCGATCCGGCCCCCATGACGCGTCATGTCGATACTGATGTATGCAAGAGACGCGAAAAGCACCGCTCCCAATGCGCTGACCGCGAAGGTCGCGGGTACAGGGGTGAATGGCGCTGGAAACAGCCGACCGAGCTTCGTATTCGATGTGGGCATTCGTCCTCCTGCCGGTACGCCATAGGCGCAGCCGGTAAAGGCGGATTGGAACGCAGCTACGTAGTCATACGTTTTGGCCGCGTGACCGAGCAAGCAACCAGTTTTTCGACCACTCGGCGGAGGCCCCGCGCATGGGTGATCGTAGCCATCGTCCTGCTCCATCTGGCGATTTTCTACGGCTTGCTTCGGGCATTTGCTCCCGGTGCTGTACAGACGGTCGAGCGGTCGGTCGTTTCGGCTTTCACTGTCACAGTCACCACGCCCGAAGATCCGCCTCCCGAGGCCGAGCCGGAGCCGGACGAAGGCGCGCAGGGTGATCCAGGCGAGAAGGCCGTTCCCAAGCCGGTCAGCGCACCGACGCCGCGCCAGCCGCTGCCGAAACCCGAACCGGCTCCGCGCGCGGCGTCGACCGGAACTGCCAATACATCCGGTGCGCGCGACAGCGGTCAGGGCACTGGCGCAGCCGGATCCGGGCTGGGCACGGGCAGCGGACGCGATGGAAGCGGCCGCGGCGGAGTGGCCGTGACCAAGCCAGTCAAGACATCCGGCGATATCAATTCGGCAGCCGACTTCCCAATCCCGGCCGGCGGAAGGCAGGCGCGGTTCGGAAATTCGGTAACCGTCGCGATGACCGTCGGCGTCGACGGCCGCGCCTCAAACTGCCGCGTGCTGCGCCCGAGCGCCGACCGGGAAGCGGACGCCATCGTGTGCCGCCTTGCCGTGGAACGGTTCCGTTTCCGCCCTGCAACCAATGCCAATGGGGACCCCGTTCCAGCGACCTATGGCTGGCGCCAGGACTGGTTCGCGCGCTGATTTGTGCTGGCCCCCACGGCGCTTGCACCGCTAGCCTGCAATCATGACACGAATTCATCCGGTAATTCTGTGCGGCGGCAACGGTTCGCGACTGTGGCCGCTCAGTCGTCCGGAGCATCCCAAGCCGTTCCTGCCATTACTGGGTGAGCGAACGCTATTTCAGGAGTGCCTTGCCCGCGTTTCCGATCGGACGATGTTTGCGCCGCCAATCATCGTAGCAGGACCAGCTCATGTCGGTTTAATCGAGGAGCAGGCAAACGGCTCGCAATGTATGATCATCGCCGAGCCAGAGCCCAAGAATACTGCGCCTGCTATCGCGCTGGCTGCGATGACCGTGCCGGTGGACTCGATACTCTTGGTCTGCCCCAGCGATCACCACATTACCCAATCACGGGCCTTCAGGGTCGCTGTACAGGCGGCAGCAAAGCTTGCCGAGAGTGACTGGTTGGTTGCCGTTGGTATCGAAGCGACTTCGCCGCACACGGGTTATGGATATATTCGGGTGGGTGAGCCTTTAAAGGGCGGATACCATGTCGAGCGGTTCGTCGAGAAGCCGGACAACAAGGACGCGAGCGCCTATTTCGCCGCTGGCGACTATCTCTGGAACGCCGGTATATATGCCTTCCGGGCGGGCGCATTTCTTGATGAGTTGTCGAGTCTTCGGCCTACGATGGTCGGCCTTATCTCGGAGTCGCTCGCCGGCGTAACAATGTCGAACAACCAGCTGTCTCCATCCGCCGAACCGTTTGGTCGCATCAATGCCGAGAGCGTCGATTACGCCGTCATGGAACATACCGGGCGGGCAGCCGCCGTAAAAGCCAACATGGGCTGGTCGGACATAGGGACGTGGGAATCGCTTGTGTCGGCCCGGGCGAACAACGCAGTATCGGACTAGCCCAAGCGCCTGCGATGAAGGTCAATCAAGCTGCCCGAAAGCCTCCAGGATACGCTTGAGGTCGTCGCGGCCGTAGGGCTTTACGAGCATTCCCTGCGCGCCGAACTTTTCGACCTTCCCTTCCATCTCGCCGTAACCCGTGGCCAGCCAGAATGGGATGCCGTGCTTACACAGCGCTTCGGCAACCTTTTCGCTGGTTTCGGAGCCGAGATTGAAATCGAGCATTGCCATGTCGTAGCTGTGCGTGCGCATTTGCGTCAGAGCGCCGCTCACCGTGCCTTCTATGTCGACCCGGTCGACGCCCAATTCACCAAGGCAGTCCTGCGCATCGAGCGCGATGATCATGCTGTCTTCGACGAGCAGAACACTTTTCGGCAGCGTTTCAGGCAATAGCTCGTTACCCGGTTGTGGCCGCGCATTCCCATCGTTCGCCGCATCGGTGTCATTGACCGCCTGAAGAAACCTGCCCGGCACCCAAAATCTCGCTTCAACTCCGGTGACGCGATAATTGACTTCGGCTTCGCCATTAAGTTCGAACGGGATAGATCTTTCGATAATCGTCGATCCGAATCCCACGCCTTTCCGGGGCTTTGACGGCGGGGCCACCCGATTCCTTCCAATTGATGGTCAATCCGGAATCGTCGTGCTGCAAGTCGATCCTGAGCGATCCGGTACTGTCGCTGAGCGAGCCGTATTTGGCGGAGTTCGTCACCATCTCGTGCATTACCAACGCGAGCACGGTGTAGGCTTCCGGCGCAATGAGGACCTTATCACCCGTCACCGTCAATCTGTCGGTTTTCCCGGACAAATAGGCGTCCACTTCGGATTGGATCAGCTGCCTGAAAGGTGCAGCAGACCAATTTTCCCGAGTGATATTATCATGCGCATTCGCCAGCGCTCCGATCCTTCCCCCGATAAGGTTCGAGAAATCCTCGATACTCATCGCATCGCGGCGCGACTGGCTGATCAGCCCGCGGATGAGGTTGAGGATATTGCGGACGCGGTGATTGAGTTCCGCAATCAAAAGTTCCTGTTTTTCCTGGGCTTTCGCACGCTCACGCATCTGAATCGTCGGTCAGGCGCAGGATTATTTCCAGAAGCGTAACGCGGAGGTTTTCAGCCACACTGCCGTTGCGTTGTCGGTCCAGTCGGCGCTCTTGCCCTCGATCGATTGCTGCCAAGCCTCGAAGCTCTTGCGCGGTAAAAGCCGGTCGCCATTCGGCCCGACCTCCACCGACTTGACCGGATTACCGGCCCAAGTGACGACCTGCTTGAGCTCCCGCCGCCAGAGGATCAGGTAATCTCGCGGACTGCGCGAAACCGGAATAATCAGTGCGCCCGCTGCGATATCGGCGAATTCGGCCGCGCCAGGGATGCGCTCGGTTATACAATTGGTACTGATGATCTGGCTCGCGGCGGCTGCGTTCAATTGCGATGCGATGGCGCGAAACTGTTCGGCGCTTGGCGCGGCGCCGCGCGAATCGTAGACGCCATTGATGTAGATGCTGAGGCCGTCATGAGGCAGCGATCGTTCGATGACCGGCCTCATATTGGGCAACGCTTCGACGAGGCTCTGCCCGCTTACGGCCGCGCGCATCAACTGATCGTGGAGCGATCTTCCCGTTTCCTGGATCGCTGCGTGCTGGCGGCCGATTTCGCGTTGGATCACCAGTGAGAATAGCGACGAAAATAGTTCAGCGGCGGTCCGTACCGAGAATGGAAGAACCCTGGGGCTGTAGTGGTGGCAGGCGAACAGCCCCCACAGTTTGCCCTGGACGACGATCGAAATCGACAAAGAGGCCTTCACTCCCATGTTTCTCAAATATTCGAGATGGATTGGAGAGACCGCGCGCAGGACGCTCATCGATAGATCGAGCGCGTTGCCATCGAACGTCGTTACCGGTTCGACTGGAACGGAAGTGTCGTCGACATCGCTGATAATGCGGAACCGATTGCGCAGATAGAGTGCGCGTGCCTGCTTCGGAATGTCGGTGTGAGGGTATCTTAGGCCGAGAAAGCTTTCCAGGTGATCTTCGCGCGCTTCGCTCACCACGTCGCCGCTGCCGTCTTCCTGGAAGCGGTAAATCATGACCCTATCGAATCCGAGCATCTGCTTGAGTTTGCTAACGGCAAGATCGCATTGGGTGGTCATATCGCCAACGCCTTCGAAACTGCTCATGACCGGATGGAGCATCCGTAGGTGCTTCTCGCCCATGTCTGGCTCATGCGGCTCGAACTCGATGATGGTCAATTGTCCGCTGGCATGCAGAGCGCAGTCGAATTTCTTGCCGGGCACCAGTTCCAGACCGAAAACGCGCTGGACGTCATCGGGCTCGAACAGTTCGGCAGCCATTTCGCGCAGCGCTCGCATGGCGTCATCGAGAAACACCTGCCCGAGCGGCTCGCCCATTGTGGGCAGTTCTTCCAAGCCGGCAAATTCAGCAAGATTGGTGGAGCGGTGGGCGATCAGCCAATCCGAAGTCACCGCAACAAGCGCGCCGAAACTCTGGATCGAGCCGATTTGATGGATCGGTTCGCGGTCGCAATTCGTAAGGTCGACATGCTCGTTCATTATGCGGTGCACCATATATCTTGCTGGGTTAGCGCTTTCTCGAAGACGCCAAATGCGCCCTGCGCCGCCGCAATCGCGCCCTCCGCTTGGGAAGGCGGCAGCGGGATCGAAATGCGCGGGAGCAGTTGCTTGAAATACTCGGGCATGCGTTCGTCGGACAGGAACCGCTGCGGGCCTGCAATGGCGAGTTTGCGCCGCCGCTGAAGCAGCGTGCGATTACCCATGGACGAACCTGCCAGCACCCACGCCAGCCCAACGGCATCCGCGCGGTCCGGGCAGAGCGCCGAGACAGGATTGGGGGGTGTTACGCCCAAATCGTGCAGATCGGCGGCAATTGCCGGCGTTTGCGGCGGCGGTGGCAATTCCCGATCGCCGAGCTCTGCGATCCAGCGTTCCAGAGTCGCACGGGCGGCGAATTGAATTGCCAGGAAATGCGCATACGGTCCGGCTTCGGTAAGAGCCATATCGCTCATCGCCAGGTCGAGCGTGTCGTGCTGTCCGGCCGTTGCCGATTTTAGCTGCGCGCGCAGACTGCGCCCTTCTATCGACATTCGAATCCCGCGAACCCCCGTCTATCTACGCGGAACACAGCTGCACTGACCGTCGTATCCTTGCCGCAATGGCATGCAGAATTGACGTGCGCGCTTTTCCACTGGCCGACCAACGTCACTGCCGGGTCAAGGTTCCACAGAAAATCAGCCGTTTAACGTATGTTAAACCTGAGATCTGGAGCGCTACTTTTTCTCGAGCAGTTTTTGCCCCTGGCTCCGGATGGCGCCAGAGACCATCGGTTCGACAAAGGACAGCGCTGGCGGCAAATTCACTTCGAAAACGACCTGATTTTCCTCAATTATTACCTGCCCGTCGATGCCTTGTCCCATCGCACGGACGTCCAATGTCATGTGGTCCTCGTCGGGCCAGCCTGTGGTCACGTCGGCCACGCCGCCGGGAATGAAATTTGCGATCTCGTGGCTGCGTTCACGCAAGCGGCGGCGGACTTCTTCCTTGGGAAGGTCGTGTGCAATCGGTACGCGCATCAGGTCTTATGCTCCAGTTCCGGAGCGGTCTGCGTGCTCTCGCCGAATTTATAATCGAGATAGCGGTGTTTGATAGCAAGGTCGTCGAGCGACCCTTCCGCCAATTGCCGGGTGATCGAATCGATCTCGCCGCTGATCTTGCCCAAGGCTCTCGGTCAGTTGCTGATCCGGCGTCTTGCCCGCGCGAGGCTCACGCTTGAGTTGGTCGGGAATGCGTTGATAGCTGTCGAGCATTTCGGGAAGCTGCTCCCCCACAAGGCTGCGGACTTCGCGGGCCTTGGGGTGGTTCTGGTCAAGCCCCTCAAGCTGCATGCCAAGCGCCATCGAGCTGCACGCCGATCTGGTCGATGATATTGACGGCTGGCGGGGGCAGGGCAGGGCGCTGCGCCTCAAGCCACAGTTCCGTGCGTCCGACCAGGGTCTTCACATCGCCCTTGTTGATGTCTGCCCGCTTGGGCGTCTTCAACTTCGGGTAATTGCCGAGCACTCCGATAGCGACAATGCTGGCAATGACGAGCGCCATAACGCCGACAAAGCCGATCCCGTTGAGGATGACTCCCAATACGCCAGCACCGATCCAGATCGCGAATAGCGCCAGGATGACATTGCGGATTTTCGTCCCCCAGTGCCTGCGCTTGATCCGCTGCGATTCCTGCCCGATCGAGACCTCGCGGCGGTGTCTGCCGCCCGAGCGATTGTCGTTGCGCAAAATTCGACCTTCATTGATCAGTCGGTCGCTATCGCTGGTCAGGTCGCTCATCAGCCTTCGATGCTCAGCAAGCTGGATTCAGAGACCTGCTTCTGCGCCTGCGATTGCCCTTCGGCGCGGGCGATGTAGCCTTTCGACTTCTCGACCTCATCCGACAGCACAGTGACCGTCTGCTTCATGCTTTCGAGCGCGCGGAGCTTGAATTCGTCGACCTCGTCCATGGTGTCGTAAATGTTCTGGAAAGCGCGCTGCAGCGTTTCCAGCGGAATGGTGCTGGCCGCGGCCTGTTCATGGATCTTGCCGGTCTGGTCGCGCAGCATTGTGCTGGTGGAATCGATAATGCCGGCGGTCGTGTCGTTGAGCGCGGTGATCTGGCCGAGCACAAGCCGCTGATTGGTCATGGCCTCGGCCACCGTCACTGCAGTGCGCAGCGCGCCGACGGTTGTCGTGCTGGCGCGGTCGACACCCTTTACCAGCTCGACATTGTTCTTCTTCACCAGGTCGAGCGCCAGGTAACCCTGCACCGACACCGCCATCTGGGTCAGCAGGTCCTGTGTGCGCTGGCGAACGTAGAACAGCGCCGTCTCGCGGACCGCCTTGGCTTTGGCGGGATCGGTCGCGTCGAGTTCGGCTGCCTTTTCTTCCAGCTTCGCGTCGAGCGTGTTGGAGATGTGGATCATCTGTTCCAGATTCCCCATCGCCTCCCACAATTTCTGCCGCTCAACATCAATCGCGGCATTGTCCATCAGCAACTCGTCCTTGCCGCTGGACAGGTTGTTCAGGACCGACTGGATATGCGACTGTGCGCTTTGATAGCTGCGGAAGTAATTGGTCAGCTTGTTGCCGAAAGGAATGATGCCGAGGATCTTGCGCGGCCCAGACAGTTTACCGCGCTTTCCGGGATCGAGGTCTTCGACGACCCGGCGCAGTTCGGAAAGGTTGGCGCCCACCCCTTCATCCTTGTCCATCGCGCGCACCGGACGATCCAGGAAACGGTTGGACATGCCGGCGGCGGCCATGATTTCCTTGCGGCCCATATTGGTCAGCTGATCGACCTTCTTGCCGAATTCCGGCGAATTGGCATCCTGTGCGACCAGGTCGGCGACAAAACCGTCGACCTTGGTTTCCAGCTTGCTCTTCGTCTCCTCCGACACGGGAACGAGGCCAGCAGCCTTTTCGGGCGAAACCGTTGGCACGGGATCGGGCGGCGTCAGGTCGAAATCCGTCGCTGTCGCGGTCGCCGTAGCGTTCTTGTTTTGCGTATCGTTCATGTCTGCCTAGTTCTCCCGTGGGCAGTGTCGTCCAAATGCTCTTCTGTATTAGTCATCTAAGACAGGCGTTGCAAGCTAACCTATGTTAAGTTCCTGAAGATTCGGAGAAATAACCTATCGATGTTAGAGAGATTTGCTAGCCTTGCCTCATTAGGCGAGTCTTTTTAGGGGAGCATCGCAGTGCACAGCGACTTTGTTTTTTCATATCCGGACCAATCGCTCGATGTGCTTTTGGCGATCTTGGATCAAAGCCTGGATTGCATCAAGCTTCTCAATCTCGATGGCGAGCTGGAATATATGAACCGCAACGGCCAATCGGCCATGGCGATCGATGAATTCTCATCCGTTTCTTCGCAGCCTTGGTCCGACCTTTGGCCGGAGGATAGCCGCAAGCAGGTCGACGCCGCGCTGGCGAAGGCGCGGCGCGGACAGAAATCGCGTTTCGAGGGATATTGTCCGACTACCAATGGCGAGCCGCGGTGGTGGGATGTCGGGGTGGCCCCGGTGCGAGGTGCCGATGGCGATATCTCGCATATTATCGCAACGTCGCGCGACATCACGCTGAGCTATGCAGGAACGGCTCGACGACCGCATGAAGCGAGAGGCGGCGGAGCGAAACGCAGAGCATTCCGACGATGTCGCGCGCGAAATGCGCCACCGGCTCAAAAACCAGCTAGCCGTCGTCGGATCGGTGGCCAAATTGCTGGCTCGCGGCGCGACGGATGCGAAGGACCTGACAATCCGGCTTGACGAGAAACTGCAGGCACTGGCCCGGGCGCAGGACCTTCTGACGATCGACCGGGCCGAACCGATCCTTGCCGATGAAGCTGTTCGCCAGGTGCTCAACGCCAGCGGAGCTGGTGACCGGATCGAGGTGCTGAATGTCCCTTCCGTCGGGCTAGGCGATGAGACCATCCAGCTTTTGGCGCTGATATTGGGCGAACTGCAGACGAATTCGCTGAAATACGGATCGCTCGCCCGTGACGCCGGCCATATAACCCTGTCCGGACATCGCAGCGGAGATACGCTGAACCTGCATTGGCATGAAGATATTGGCGCGCCTATGACCCCGCCCGAGCATAAGGGCTCCGGCACGATATTGATCGAGCGGATCGGCTCAGCGGGCGGTTCGCGCGCGACGATCGAATGGCATGCGACAGGGCCGTCGGTGAATTTTTCGATGCGCTGCCTGCGCTAATCCCGTCAGCACGGGCTGGCGACGAGGCCAGCCACAGTCTCGACAATCTCGCAATTTCGTGCAGGCTTCTCCAGGCATGTCGCATTGCTGAATTCCGCCGGCAGCATGTCCTGCGTGCATTCAGCGCTTGTGAATACGAACGGCACCGTCTGCTCGCGCAATTTGCGTGCGAGGGGCCACACCAGCTTTTCGCCAAGACTAATGTCGAGCAACGCCACGTCGAGCCTGTTCCGGCGCGCGATGCTGATGCCGGAGCTCAGTTCCATTGCCGGCCCGACGATGTCGGCACTGTGCAGGGCCATCAGCACGCTGAGGTCGCTGGCAAGCATCGGGTTGTCTCGACGATGAGGACGCGCTTTCCGGGCAATGGGCCGATCATCACCCTCCTGGGGGCCAAAAAAGAAGCCCCCTATTGCGACCCGAACGTGTGCGTTAGCTCGGTGTTCCACCGAAAGCGACAGGGTGACATTTACGAAAAGACACGGATCAGAAGATATGCCTGATTTGACTTAGGTTAACGACGAACCGTTCGTCGCATTATTCAGGCGGCTAGGTCGAGCGGTTGGATTTCACCAGCCAGATAGAGCCGCTTCGCCTTGGCGCGGCTCAGCTTGCCCGAGCTGGTACGCGGAAGGGTGCGCGGCGGCACCAGTTCGACCACGCAGTTCATCCCGGTGACCGAGCGGACCTTGTCGGCAATCTGGTGGCGCAGGCGCACGCGTTCGTCGGGCTCGGAAATGCGGCAATGGACCAGCACGGCCGGGGCTTCTTCGCCATTGTCGGTTTCGACAGAGAAGGCTGCGATATCGCCGTGGTTGAAACCGGGAAACTGCTCGACAGCCCATTCGATATCCTGCGGCCAATGGTTCTTGCCGTTGATGATGATCATGTCCTTGGCGCGGCCGACGATGAACAGATAGCCATCGGCGATATAACCCATGTCGCCCGTATCGAGCCAGTCGTCGATCAGGCAGTCCTCGGTCGCTTCCTCGTTGCGAAAATAGGAATGCATCACGCTCTCGCCGCGGCACCAGACCTTGCCGATCTGGTGGTCGCCTTTGGCCTGGTTATCCTCTCCGCGAATTTCGACGTCCATGCCGGGCAGCGGCTTGCCGCAATTGACGATGGCACGGTAGCGCGCGGGCTTCGATAGATCGCGGGGGTAGCCCGACAGGCGCTCTTCCTCGACCAGCTCGACGCGAATGCCTTCGCGCTGCGGCATGACCGTGACCGCCAGAGTAGCCTCGGCAAGGCCGTAGCTGGGAGTGAATGCGGAGGCGTTGAACCCGGCATCGGCAAAGGCGTTGACGAAGTTCTGCATCACATCGGGCCGGATCATGTCCGCGCCATTGCCCGCAGTGCGCCAGCGCGACAGATCGAACTGGTCGGCGACATGGCTCTGGCTGGAAATGCGGCGCGCGCAGATGTCGTAACCAAAGGTCGGCGAATAGCTGAGCGTGTTGCCCTTGTTGCGGCTGATCAGGCTCGAGCCAGGCAAGTGGTCGGCGCGCAAAATGTTCGGTCTTGAGATAGTCGCAGTCATCTGGTTCGCGATGGGCGATAGGAAGCAGCCGACCAGGCCCATGTCGTGATACCAGGGCAGCCAGCTGACAACACGGTCGTCTTGCCCAGTTCGATCGCTGTCGAGTGACCGAACAGATTGTGCAGCAGAGCCGCGTGGGTGACCGCAACGCCGATCGGAAAACGTGTCGAGCCCGATGAATACTGCAAATAGCAAATGTCGTCGGGCGCAGCTCGGGCAGGTCGCATTCGGGCGCATCGCGCTTTGCGAACTCTTCCCAGCCTTCGCCCTCGCAGCCTTGCTGGTCGGCGGCGGCTTTGGCCATCTCGGCGATTTCGTCGGGATATAGCAGCAATGTTGGGATCGCTGCTTTCCAGCTGGACCTTCAGCTGATCGATATAGCTGTCGCTTGCCCGCCGAAAGTCGTCGGCAGCGGCAGCGGGACGGGCCACGCGCCCAACATAGACGCAGGCACAGAACAGGGCGGCGAATTCCGGACATGTATCGGCGATAAGCGCGACTCGGTCGTCTTTGCCGATGCCCATGCCGGCAAGGCGGCGCGCCATCCCGAGCGCGTCCTCACGCATCTCGGCGTAGGGATACGCGCGCACAAGCTCGCCGCGCATGTCGTGGAAGTTGAGACCCTTGCCGGCTGCGCGCAGCGTATTCGATGGCCTCGTTAAAGGTCGCGAAGTCGGACCTGCGGCGGGGCAAGTCGCAATCGTTTGGCGTCGGCGTAAGAACGGCGTCGGTCATAAGATAATAGCGATTTCCGTGAATTTTCAACGCCTTGCAGCGCCCTCATCAACTCCCACTCGGCCTGTTTCTGCGTTACAGGTCCTCTTGGGCTTTCCCATTCGATAAGGACTGTGGCACGAATAAGGCCGATGGACAAAGCTCGCGAGCCCAGAAAACGTGTAAAACGCACTCCCAAACCGCTCGACGAGGCGTCTCTGGAGGAGCTTGCATTTGGCTATGTTGCGCGCTTCGCGACGACTTCAGGCAAGTTCCAGGCCTATCTCCAGCGCAAGGTTCGCGAGCGTGGATGGGAAGGGCAGGCTTTCTTCGACCCGGTCGCGATTGCGGAGCGCTTCGTCGCATCCGGCTATATCGACGATGCCGGCTGGGCGCAGGGCAAGTCCGCTTCGCTGACGCGCCGAGGGTATGGCGCGCGCAGGGTGGGCCAGGCGCTGCACGCGGCGGGCATCGGGCAGGAGATACGCGAGGAGAACGCGCCGAACATGGCGAAACGGCGCGCTGCGGCGCTGACTCTTGGTCCGCAAACGCCGTTTCGGTCCGTTTGGCGAAGCGTTTCATGGAGATGAGGGACGCAAGCGGCGCGAAAAGCAACTTGCCGCGATGGTTAGGGCAGGCCATGATTTCGACATTGCCCGCCATGTCCTCGATGCTTCATCTGAAGCTGACCTGGAGGAATGGCTCGAAGAGGCCCGAGAGGACGATTGGGAATGAAGCTGACAGCCATTTTTCTCGCCATGCTGTGCGCGGCATGCTCCCCGCAGCCGCAGGCAGAGGCAACTCCTGCTGCCGAAACGGAAACGGGCGTCCATCCGATCTCGGGGCTTGAAGTCATTCCGGTTACGGTCAAAAGCGGGGAGACTTCTCATCGAATTCAAGGCCGAGCTTGCCGAAACGCCCGAGGCGCAAGGGCGCGGTCTGATGTTTCGAACCGAATTGCCGGATGATGAGGCGATGATCTTTCCATCCAATCCGCCAGCGCCGCGTGGTTTCTGGATGAAAAATGTCCCTATTCCACTCGATATTATCTTCGTCGGTACGGATAACCGTATCCTCAACATCGCCGCGATGACGACACCGTATTCCGAGGAATCGGTTCTTTCCGCCGGGATGACGAATGCCGTGCTCGAACTGCGCGGCGGGCTTGCAGCGGAACTTGGGATCAAGCCCGGCGACCTGGTCGAGTGGTAAAGCGCGTTTGAGTGCTTGGAGGCACGGCCACGATCCGCTAAGTGCGCTTGCGATGAGTATCCTCGGTAAGATCTTCACGTGGTGGAACGGTGCCACCATCGGCACGTCGCTGTTCACGGCCCGCAAGGGCGAGCATGTCGGTACCGACGCGCAGGGCAATGCGTATTACCGCTATAAGGCGAGCGATGCCGTGCGCGAGCGGCGCTGGGTCATCTACGAAGGCGCCAACGATGCGAGCCGCGTGCCGTCGGAATGGCATGGCTGGCTGCACGGGTCTTTCGATGATGTGCCGGAGAGCAATCTGCCGCCGTCGAAGATCTGGGAAACCGATTACACACCCAACGCGACTGGCACCGCGCAGGCCTATCGCCCTGCAGGCGCGCTTGAGCGCGGCGGAAAGCGCGCCCGCGCGGCAGGCGATTACGAAGCCTGGACGCCGGACGCCTGACGCCGGCTATGCGCACGGCAATCGGCATATTTGCTCTGGCAGCTGTGGCTGGCTGCTCCGACGCGCCGCCCGAACCGCAGCCGGTCGAGACGGAAATTCCCGATGAGATCGCCGACCAGCAACCACCGCCGGTCATCCCCGCTGACGAGGCCGGCATCGGCACTCCGCTGGAGGAGCGCGTTGCAACGCTGGGCCTGCTCAACAAACGCAACAATGTCTCGCAGGACATCGAGCTGAAACCCGGCGAATCGCAGCGAGTAGGCAATGTTATTGTCCGGCTGCAAAGCTGCGAACGTTCCGCGCCTTGGGAAATGCCGCAGGAAACCGGCGCCTTTGTGCAAGTGCTTGTGCAGGATGCCGGAGCGGACGGGTTTGGCCGGGTCTTTTCAGGCTGGCTGTTCAAGAACTCGCCGAGCCTGAATGTCGTCGAGCACCCGATCTACGATGTCTGGGTCAAGGATTGCGCGATGTCCTTTCCGGACGAGGAAGATTCCGCGTAGGATCGCCAGGCCTCCGGCAGTCCGCAGCGCGGCTCCATGCGAGCCTTCGCCAATAAATCGAGATAATCGGCCTGCGGCATTGTCACCGCGCCCATGCTCGCAAGATGGTCGGTCATGAACTGGCAGTCGAGCAGTTTGAACCCGGCTTGCTTCAGACACGCGACCAGCCAGACAAGCGCGACCTTGCTGGCATTGTCGGCCCGCGAAAACATGCTCTCGCCGCAAAAGACACTGTCGAAAGCCACGCCGTAGAGCCCGCCCACGAGCTCGCCATCGCGCCAGCACTCGAACGAATGCGCAGACCCAGCCTGATTGAGCGCGATGTAGCTTGCCTCGATGGTCTCGCTGATCCAGCTTTCGGCGTGTTCTTCGCGCGGTTCGGCACATGCTTCGATCACTGCGCCGAAGTCGCGGTCGCAGGTGACGGAGTAGCGATCTTGCCGGACGATCTTGCGCAAGCTTCTGGACATGTGAAAGCTGCCCAGCGGGATGATGGCCCGGGTGCGCGGTTCCACCCAGAATATTTCGGGATCGGTGCGATGATCCGCCATCGGAAAGATTCCGGCACGGTAGGCTTGCAATAGCAAATCGTTGGGGATCGGATCGGGAGGCTGGACGGGTGCGTGCATTGGCCAGTACTTAGCAGCTTGCGCGCGCAAAGGCAGTGTCTTGCGTTCCGATTGCACTGGCGGTAGAGGGCGCGGCCTGCTGCAGGGGTGTAGCTCAGTTGGTAGAGCATCGGTCTCCAAAACCGAGGGCCCACGGTTCGAAGTCCGTGCACCCCTGCCATTTCAACACATTCGCATTTGCTTAATCCGCTGCTGCATGCCTAGGACTAGGCACGGCTTGCGCACGTTCGCATGATCGGCGCGTGACCGACGGGTAGTGAAGAAGGTGGGAATTCAGCACAATGTCCGATGGTGAACCGGAACACAGTAAGAAAAGCGCATTGGAAACTCGGCGCCAATCGCGGCGAGACGTTCAGGTTGCGGGGCGTTACCGTGCAGGTCTTGGCGTGAACAAGGATATCTGGATCAAGGATGTCACGGCAGAAGGGTGCCGCATGTTCGATAAATATTCGACGCTGCAACCCGGGCGTCAAATCTCGGTCAAGATCGGCAACATCGGCCCTATCGCGGCTGAAGTGCGCTGGCGCGAACAGAATACCGTTGGCATTCGTTTCGAACAGCCACTGCATAGCGCCGTGCTTGAACATGTCGTTCAATATATGGATGAGCAGGAAGCCAAAGACAGCTGACGGCCTCAGAAACCGTAGCGAACGCCTGCCCAAAAAGTCCGCGGCACACCCAGATCGATGGTTCCGCCCGAATTGCGCGTCACGATAGTCTCGCCGGTAATGTTCTCAGCACGTACGACGAGCGAAAACGCGCCGGCAAGCGGTGCCGCGAAGAAAGCGCCGAGTGTGGTTGCCGGGGCCAGTCGGTCGGTTTCCTGATCGCTTTCGAATTGCGCCCCGATATGCCGCAGCGTCAGCGACGCCAGCCAATTGTCAGCCGGTGACCACGCCGCCGTGGCGGCCGCTGCCCAGCGCGGGGTCTGCGGAGGACGGTTGCCATCGAGCGGGCTTGATGTGCCGCGCCCGTCAACCTGCGCATCGGTATAGGCAAGCGTGCCGTCGTAGGAGAACCGGCCCAGCTGCGCTTTGATACCAAATTCCAGGCCGCGCGCGTCAATGGCGGGCAGGTTCTGTCTCTGCCTGAGGTTCGGCGCCAGCGTCACATTGGCGATCGCGCCTTCCACCCGGTTGTCGAATGCGGTGAGTGACAGTTCGATGCCCGGGGCCAGGCTAAAATCGACGCCCGCCTCGATACCTTCCAGTATTTCGTTCTCAAGCTCCGCATTGGCCTGCGTGACGACCGGGAAAACGACAAACGGCCGCAGCAATTCGTTGAGCGTGGGCAGGCGGAGGCCGCGATAGGCCGCCCCGCGCATGCGCAGCGTGTCCGATACAGTATATGCTGCGCCGCCGCGCCATGAGAGCGTCCAGTCGGAGCGGTCTTCGGCCAATGTCTCGCTGACAAGCGCGCCCCCGGCATCGCGCGCGGTAAAGAAACCGTCGGTGATGCTGGTCCGATCGAGCCTGAGCCCGCCGGTCATCACCAAGCTGCCGAGCGTCCAGTCATCTTCCACGAAAAATCCAAGATCGCTGGTGCTTCCGCCAGCCCGGCGGCGCTGCGTCAAATTGCCGCTAAAGGCGCTGAAGGCATCTTCCTGCAATTCGCCATCCGAACGGCGATAGTCGGCGCCCAGGCGAAGGACATGATCAGGTCCGACCGGCGGGCGCAGTTCCAGTTTTCCGCCAAGACCCGTCGACGGCGTATTGCGCTGGTCGAGCACCTTTTCGAACCGCGTCGAGCTGATGACGATGTTCGAGAAGTTGCGTGTCTGGATGTAGCCAATCGCGTCGAACTGCCAGTCGCCACGTCCGACAAGCCGGATGCTGGCATCGGCGCCTTCGGCGGAGCTGTCGGCCCCGTCGAAGCGAAGCGTGCGGTGGTCGTCGAAGACCAGTCCCGTCGCCTGCAGCTCGATCATGTCGGTCAATGGCGCAACGGCTCGCAATGACGCCGACCAACTATCATAAGCGGCGCGCGCGCTTGCGGGCACGCGCTGATCCGCAGGGGAGGTGAAGAAGCCATCGCTGCGGTCCCAGCGCCCGCTGGCAACGACAAAGCCCTCACCGAGCGGAGCAGCCACACTGGCGCTGGCCTCGGTGGCTCCGCGATCGTTTGCAAGCAGGCTTGCGGTGACGGGCGCGAGCGTATCGGTCCCGGCGCTCTGCAATTCGATCGTGCCCGCCAAGGCACCTGCGCCGAAAGGACCCGACCCGCCGCCGCGTGTTACGCGAATGCTCGCCAGCCGTTCTGGCGACAGTGCGCCAAACGGTACGTAGCCGAAGAAGGGGTCGGCAATCGGCACCCCGTCGAGCAGCACCAGCGCGCGGCTGGTGGCGTTGCCGCCGAGCGCGCGCAGCGTCACACCTTGCGCGCTCGGGTTGGACGAGCGGCTGTCCGACCGGCGAAACTGCTGGAGACCGGCGACGGCACCGAGCACTTCTTCGATCCGCCCGGATGGCGACGATACGATTTGCTCGCGTTCGAGCTCGCGCGAAGAATAGGCCGGAGTTGCGGGCGTCTCCTCGAGTCCCTGGCCGGTCACGATGATCGGCGGAGGGACATCCTGGCGTGTTTCGCTCTCCTGCGCGAAGGCAGGAGCCGAAGCGAAGGAGATGGCGAGCAGGGGGAGGGTGTAAAGCGACCGCATGATGCGTGCGCTAGCCCTTATCGGTTGCGCATTGCAACGGGGCTGGTGTGCTTGCCTTTGATGGGTTACGTTCACGTCAATCGAGAGGAAGAGGAATATGACAGCTTCGGCGAGCGACTTCGACGTTCTGATTGTGGGCGCGGGTATCTCCGGCATCGGCATGGCGGCGCATATGGAAGACAAGGCGCCGGGTCGCAGTTACGCCATCGTCGAGCAGCGCGAAAACCTGGGCGGGACATGGGATCTGTTCCGTTATCCCGGCATCCGTTCGGACAGCGACATGCATACGCTCGGTTTCGATTTCGAGCCGTGGAAGCACGAAAAATCCATTGCCGATGCACCGGCGATTCTCGATTACCTTGAAACGATCGTCGACGAGCGCGATATCCGCCGCCACATCCGGTTCCAGCACAAGGTAATTTCGGCCGATTTCGATTCGGTCGCTGCGCGCTGGAATGTGACTCTGAAAACAGGCGACGGCGAGCACAAATTGCTGACCGCCAACTGGCTCTACCTCGCCTCCGGCTATTATGATTACGACGAACCCTATGATCCGGGCTTCGACTTCGGCGAATTCGAAGGACAGGTGCTCCATCCACAATTCTGGCCGGAGGACTTGCAATACGAAGGCAAGAAAGTGGTCGTGATCGGAAGCGGCGCGACGGCGGTTACGATCGTGCCGTCTATGGCCAAGAAGGCGGGGCATGTGACCATGCTGCAGCGTACGCCGACCTGGATGTTCTCGCGCCCGGCCAAGGATGCGCTGGCGAATTTCCTACGCAAGATACTTCCCGAAGAGACGGCGTATAAAATCACGCGCTGGAAGAACATCACCATGCAAGACTTCGGCTTCAAAAGTGCCCGCAAGAAGCCTGAGAAAACCAAGGACATGCTCTACAAGCGCATCGAGAAGGCGCTCGGCAAGGATTACGACAAGGCCAGCTTCACGCCGCCCTATGACCCGTGGGATCAGCGCCTGTGCCTGGTGCCCGACAACGATCTGTTCGAAGCAATGAACAGCGGTAAGGCGAGCGTGCACACCGGCCACATTGCCGCGTTCGAAAAGGGCGGCGTACGACTGAAGTCGGGCGAATTTCTCGAGGCGGACATTATCGTGACGGCGACGGGGCTGAAGCTCTGCGTTGCCGGAAAGATCGCCATTTCGCAGGACGGCGAACCGGTCGATCTCGCCCAGCGTTTTTATTACAAGGGCTGCATGTTCTCGAACCTGCCGAATTTTGCGGTAGTGTTCGGATATCTCAATGCAAGCTGGACCCTGCGCGCGGATATCAATTCCGACTTCGTCTGCCGCGTGCTGAACCACATGGACCGCGTCGGCGCGGACACGGCGGTTCCCGTCCTGCCCGAAGATCACGATCTGGAGGAGGACGACATCTTCGATTTCTCCAGCGGTTATATCCAGCGCAGCAAGCACATCATGCCGAAGAATGCGGTCGCCTATCCGTGGCGGCTCAACCAAGAATATGTTGTCGATCGCAAGCGCATGAAGGTGGACCCGATTACCGACGGCATTCTGGAGTTTTCGCGCATCAAGCAATCGCAGGACGCGGATCATGAGATGGAAGCAGCGGAGTAGCTTTCGCCGCCAGCACCCTCTATCCGCTGCGATATGAGCGAACGTATCTATACTGCCGGCCTCGTCGTGATCGGCGACGAGATCCTGTCGGGCCGCACTCACGACAAGAATATCGCCCAGGTGGCCAGCTGGTTGCAGGTCCAGGGCATCCGCCTGTCGGAAGTGCGCGTGGTTCCCGACGTAGTCGCGCGGATCGTCGAGGCTGTGAACGCGCTGCGTGAAGGCTACGACTACCTTTTCACCACCGGCGGGATCGGGCCGACACATGACGACATAACCGTGGATGCGGTGGCCGAAGCGCTGGGTGTGGGCGTGGTGATCCATCCGGACGCGCGCGCCATTCTCGAACGTTATTACGCGGACAAACCTGGCGGGCTGACAGATGCGCGCCTGCGCATGGCCCGCGTGCCGGAGGGCGCCGCACTGATCCCCAATCGCATGTCGGGCGCTCCGGGGATCAAGCTTGGCAATGTGCACCTGATGGCGGGTGTGCCGCATATCACCGCCGGTATGCTTGACGCGCTGACCGGAACGCTGGAGGGCGGCATGCCGCTCAAGAGCGAGACGATCGGCTGCTGGATTGCCGAAAGCGAAGTCGCAGAGCTGCTGCGCGAGGTCGAGAAGGCGCATGAGGCGTGCCAGATCGGCAGCTACCCCTTTTTCCGCGAAGGCAAGATCGGCGCCAATTTCGTCGTGCGCTCGACCGACGCCGAGCAGCTGAGCGCCTGCGTCCATATGCTGTGCGATTCGCTGGGCGCGGCGGGACATGATTTCACGCCCGGTGGTATCTAGCCCGCGCGCTCTGGCCTCAGGCTCGCGAGCACTATATTTACCTCCACGTGCTTGAGGGGGCGCAATGTACGGGTTTCTTCTCTTGGTTATCGGCGGTCTCGCCGCATATTTCTGGCTGCGGTTGCAGCGCGCCGAAACGCGCCTCGACGACCTGCTCGACATGCAGGAGCGCACGCTGGATTACGTTCGCGGGCTGCAATCTGCCGAGCGCTCGGATGCGAAGCCTGCCGCGGAAGCGATCTCTGAACCCAAGACGGTCGAACCGGTAGCGGCCACTGTCCCGTCGGTCAGTCTTCGCCGAAATGACGAGACGGTGTCGGGCGAAGTGCAGCCTGCGGCGCCCGTTGCGAGCGACTTGCCCACGCCCGTCACTGAAGAGCTGCCCGACGAGCAACCGGGCCCGCGTTTCAAGATCGACCTCGAGGATGTTTTCGGTCGCCGTCTGCCGATCTGGGCAGGCGGGCTGACATTGGCCATCGCGGGCGTTTTCCTGGTCCGCTACTCGATCGAATTGGGCTTGCTCACGCCTATCGTTCGCGTGGCGCTCGCCTTCCTGTTCGGCCTTATCCTGCTGGGCGCTGCCGAGTTCGCCTATCGCCAGGAAGAGCGCATTGCCGATCCGCGTGTGCGTCAGGCGCTCGCCGGGGCAGGTCTCGCGACGCTCTATGCAGGGTTCTACCTGGCTGGCACGCAATACGGGCTGGTGGGGCAAGTGGCCGCCTTCATCGGACTTGCTGTAGTCACCGCAGCAGCCATCGCGCTTTCCTATCGGTTCGGCCTGCCCAGCGCGATTCTCGGGCTGGTCGGCGGCTTTGCCGCGCCGGCGTTGGTCGGCGGGGAGGAAGCAAACATCCCGCTGCTGGCACTCTACCTCGGCCTGGTGACGAGCGGTCTGGCGTTCACCGGCAAACGGCAGGAGCGTCCGTGGCTTGGCCTCGCTGCGCTGGCTGGCGGTCTTGGCTGGGGCGCTTTGCTACTTCTCGCGGGGGATTTCGGCACTGCCGAAGTGCTCGCCCTAGGGGCTTATTTCATTGTTCTGGGCGCGGTGTTGCCTGCGCTGGCTGGCGGCGAGGCGATCCGGCGGATCGTGCGACTTGTTTCAGCACTTGTCGCCAGCATCCAGCTGGCATTCCTGGTGGGGCAGGGCGGATATAGCCCGCTCGCCTGGGGACTTTACCTGCTGCTCGGCGCTACTTTGGCGTTTCTTGCATGGCGGCGCGCAGACCTGAGGGAAGCAAATGCTGCCGCGGCGTTCGTCGGGCTGGCGCTCTATGCGACCTGGACTGGCGGTGATCCGATGCTGTTCGCGCTGGTCGGCGCAGGTTTGGCAGCCATTTTCGCGGTCGTCCCGCTGGTCCATCTCTGGCGCGATGAAGCTGCGCTGGTCGACCGGTTCCAGATAGCGCTCGTCCCGCCGATTTTGCTGGCGGTCGGCTATGCGCGTTTCGGTTTCTTCGATTTCGGCGCGTTTCAACCTGCCTTGGCTCTGGCCGCGATAGCACTTGCGGCCATTCCGGCTATTGCGGCGACGGTCACGCTGCGGCGGTCGGAGATGCAGCGGCATGCGGGGATGTCCGGCTCCGCTGCCGCGCTGGTCTTGTCGGGTGTATTGCTGATTACGCCGGGCTGGTTTGCACCGCTCGCTGCCGCCCTGGTGCTGGCTGTGCCCGTTGTGGTTGCATCGCGGCACTCGCATGCGGCTTTGCGCGACGTAGTTTGGGCGGGCACGCTTGTGGCTGCATTTTTGCTACTCGCTACTCCGCAGGCCTGGGACGAACTCGCCCGATTGGCCGGGGAGCAGGAACCGGTCGCGGCACTTCGCCCAATCCTGCGTTGGGCTGCGCTCGCGTCGCCGCTTGCTATGCTGGCGTGGCTCGAAAGCCGCGATGCCCAGCGCAGGCTTGCGGAAGCACTGACAGTTATCGTCATCTACGGAGCGCTGGCGCAGGTGCTGCCATGGCAGGCGCTGACGTGGACGGCAGCGGGCCTGGGCATCGCGCTGTATTATTGGCAGCCGCAGCGCCATGCGGCGCAAGCGAGCGCTCTGGGCATAGCTTTCCTGTGGGTGCTGTCCCCGGTACTGGTCTGGGCTGCGGCTGCATTGGTCTCCCTGTCCGGGAATCCAGTATTCGTCGGAGATGTCCCCGATGTGCAGGACGCGCTTCTCCATCTGCTCCCGTTCGCAGCCATCGCCTTCGTTGTTGGCTTACCGCTGATACGGACCAAGGCCGACCCGGTACGAACCGGCTGGCTCGCAATTCCCGTACTGGTCGTGGTGGCGCACATCCTCTTCAAACAGCTCTTCGCTATCGAGACCGTCACGCGTTTCGTGGCATTGGGAATGGCGGAGCGGACGTTGTGGCAGGCTCTACTTGCCGCGCTCGGCTGGAGCTCGTGGGTGGCCACCAGCCGGTTCGCCCAAGGCAAGACGGTCGCAAAGCTCCTGGCCGCTGGCGCGCTGACGCATTTCCTGCTCTACACCGGGCTGTTGCACAATCCGCTATGGGACGAGCAGGCGGTGGGTCACGTGCCCATCGCGAACCTGATACTCGCGGCCTATGCTCTGGCCATGGGCGCAGCATATTTTCTGCGTGTCAGGCTCCAGCAGCGTTTCGCCGTATTGTTCGATGCGCTGCTGATGGGGCTCATCTGCGTCGCGGCGCTCAGCCTGCTGCGCCAGGTCTTCGCAGGCTCGATCCTCACCGATGTACCCATGACACAGACCGAGGATCTGCTTCGTTCCTTGACCGGAATACTGCTCGCCCTGCTCTTCCTGCTCATCGGCAGCCGCTTTGCGCAGCGCAGCTGGCGGATCGGATCGCTGGTGGTGATGCTGATCGCCGTCGCGAAAGTTTTCATGATCGATGCAGCAGGGCTCGAAGGGCTCCTCCGTATTGCGAGCTTCTTCGCGCTGGGATGCAGTTTGATCGGAATTGGCTGGGTCTACAGCCGCCAATTGCGAGGCGAGAATCCGCCCGAAAAGGCGTGATATTTTTCTTAAATTACTGCGAGAATTGCCTATTTCGAACGGCAAGCCTCAATTCAGCGTAACCATAGCTTGCTGCGCAGCGAAGCACGGGTGAGTCGATGCCTTGGACGGGCGTCAGATATCACCCATGCTTTGAAAGGCGTCTCTCATGTCCCCAACTCTTCCGCGCACCGCTGCGCTTCTGTCATGCATATTCACTGCCGGTCTGGTAGCCACCCCGGCCATGGCGCAGGAAGAAGGCTTCGGCGACGAAGGTTTCTATCTCTCCACGACCATCGCGGCCGACTTCGCCAATAGCGGCGAGTTCGACGGTATCCAGGCACCTGTAGCGGGCGCTCCCGGCACCGCAGGCGACCCGGCGGCAGTGGCCGTCGATTACGACACTGGCTTTTCCGTGCGCGGGGCGGTTGGATATGAATTCAAGCGCGGCCTATTCATCAAGAACCTCGTGCCGCGCGTCGAGCTCGAATTCGAATATGCCGAGAACGATGTCGATGATGGCAGTTTCAACGGCACCGATCAGATATTCGGCGGCGAGATCACGCGCTATGCCGTATCGGTCTCGGTTTATAACGACATCCGCTGGGCGGCCGATCAGAAGTTCGTGCCCTTTTTCGGCAGCGGGCTCGGCATCGGCGTTGTCGAAGCCGACATCGCCTCCGCACCGGCAGCCGGTGGTACGGCGATCCCCGAATTCCTCGTAACCGGTGACGAGAGCAGCTTCACCACGCACTCCTCGATCGGTGCGGCATACGAAATCAACGAGAAGATCGATGTCTTCGTCGAAGGACGTTACACAGACTATCGTAACGGCACCTTCCAGCGCCTGTTCGTCGGCGATGGCAGCGGCTCCTTTACGGCCGATGTCGAAGGCGACACCGAGATTTTCAGCGCGGGTCTCGGACTGCGCGTGCGCTTCTAAGGGCACTCGGCGCGGGTCTCTCTGCGTTATGCAAAGAAAGGGGCCGGGAGATCAGCTCTCCCGGCCCCATTTCGTTATTTGTCTGCCATATCCGGTCTAGAAGAGACCGCAGGGCTGATCGGCGTCAAGCGCCTTCGATTTCACCGAGGTCGATTTTCAGACCCGGGCCCATCGTCGAAGTCAGCGATACCTTCTGAAGATACTTGCCCTTGGCGCCCGACGGCTTCGCTTTCACGATCGCGCCGGTCATCGCCTTGAAGTTTTCCTTCAGCTTGCTGTCGTCGAAGGACAGCTTGCCGATGCCGGAATGGATAATGCCGTTTTTCTCGACGCGGAATTCGATCTGGCCGCCCTTGGCGTCCTTCACAGCCTGTTCCACGTTCGGCGTAACGGTGCCAAGCTTGGGGTTCGGCATCAGGCCCTTGGGCCCCAGAACCTTACCCAGACGGCCGACGACGCCCATCATGTCCGGCGTGGCGATCACGCGGTCATAATCGAGATTGCCGGCCTGCATGTCTTCCATCAGGTCTTCGGCGCCCACCTTGTCGGCGCCCGCTGCGGTTGCCTTGTCGGCATTGTCGCCCTTGGCGAATACGGCAACGCGCACGTCCTTGCCGGTTCCGCCCGGGAGCGAGACCATGCCGCGGACCATCTGGTCGGCGTGGCGCGGATCGACGCCCAGGTTCATGGCAACTTCGACGGTCTCGTCGAACTTGGCCTTGTGCTCGCGCAATGTGGCGATCGCTTCGTCTACCGAATAGAGCTTCTCGTTATCGAGCTCTGCAACGGACTTCTGTTTCTTGGTCTGCTTTACCATGATCAGCCCTCCACCACTTCGATGCCCATCGAGCGGGCGCTGCCACCGATGATCTTGACTGCCTGGTCGATGTCATTGGCATTCAGGTCGGCCATCTTGGTTTCGGCGATTTCGGCCAGCTGGCTGGTCTTGATCGTGCCGATGATGTCCTTGCCCGGCTCCTTCGAACCGGACTTGATCTTCATCGCCTTCTTGATGAGGAAGCTCGCAGGCGGGCTTTTCGTTACGAAGGTGAAGCTGCGGTCGGCGAAAACGGTAATTTTCGTCGGGATCGGCGCGCCCTTTTCCATGTCCTGCGTCGCGGCGTTGAACGCCTTGCAGAATTCCATGATGTTTACGCCGCGCTGACCCAGAGCCGGGCCGATAGGCGGGCTGGGGTTGGCGGCACCGGCGGGCACCTGAAGGTTGATATAACCTTCGATCTTCTTGGCCATGATGGCCTCCTTTTTCTCACTGTCGCCCCGGCGCGAACCGAAGCTCATGGTAAGCGGTCAAGCGGTCCGGATGGCCGAACCTCCCGCGCGAACTTCCCGATGGATGCTTTAGGCTGTCATCAGGAAGGCGGGCAAGTATGCGCAGAGAGGCGAAAAATCAACCGCAAATGCCGATGTCTAGGTGAGAACGCCTAAGCTTGTGACGCAACCATCTTCACCTGGACCAATCTAGGCATGCATCGATAGCGGGAACAAGGGCGAACAATGGCGCATATCGACGAATTGGTGACCGGTGCGCGGGGGCCGCAAGGAAATCTTTCCAAGTGCAGTATCGATCCCGCACGTGCATTTCAGGTGCTTGCCGATGTAGCGCCGGCCGGCATCTGGCAAACCGATCCAGCGGGGGAGGCGACCTTCGTCAATGAAACGTTTCTGCAGCTGGCCGGACTCAAGAAAGGTGAATGGGAAGGGCCGGACTGGGTCAAGGCAGTCCATCCCGAGGATTTGGAGCGCGTGTTCGGCGCCTGGATGCAGGCGGTCGAAAATCGCACCAATTTCCGCGCCATCTGGCGCTGGCTACACGCCGACGGCTCGGTCGTTTGGGTGGAGACAATCGGGGCACCGGACGTCGACGAGCAAGGCGACGTATGCGGCTTTGTAGGCATCAATGTCGATATCACTCAAACCAAGCAGATCGAGGCCGAACTGCGTGCAGCAAGGCAAAAGGCGGAGGATGCAACCAGGGCCAAATCAGCCTTCCTCGCCAATATGAGCCATGAAATTCGCACGCCAATGAACGGCGTGCTTGGTTTTACCGACCTGATGCTGGCCGGTGACTTGTCGCACACACAGCGCGGATATGCGCAGCTAATCGCCGATTCGGGTCAAGCGATGATGCAATTGCTCAACGACATTCTCGATATGGCGAAGATCGAAGCCGGGCAGATGGATATGCACTATTCGCGCATCGAGCTGGCCCACAAGCTGAAAACTTGCCTGCGGCTGGTAGAGGCGGTGGCGCATAAGAAGGGACTGCGGCTTGTGCTCGATATCGCCCCGGATCTGCCGACGACCATTACTACCGACCCGCTGCGTTTGCGTCAGGTAATCTTCAACCTGCTCGGCAATGCCGCAAAGTTCACCGAGTATGGATCGATCAGCCTGACTGCAAAACTCGCCGACGATGGCAATGGAGTGATCGTGGCGGTCACCGATACGGGCTCCGGCATTCCGGAAGAAAAGCATGATGCTATTTTTCACCAGTTCATGCAGTCCGACATCACGATTGCACGAAAATATGGTGGTTCCGGGCTCGGGCTCGCGATCACTGGCCAGCTTGTGACGATGCTTGGCGGGACTATCAGCCTCGATAGCGAAGTGGGCCGAGGATCGACGTTCAGCGTGCATCTGCCACTGGTGCCGGATCAGGCTACTTCCAGCGGCGCGCATCAAGTCGTTCCGCGCTTAGAAGCGGCGGGCGATCCTGCTCAGCCTAGCTCCAGCCTGGCGCGGATACTGGTTGTGGAAGATCACGATATCAATCAGCTTTTGATCATGACGATGCTCGAAGAGCTCGAATTGGAAGCCGACCTTGCCGAGAACGGCCAGGAAGCGCTCGACAAGATAAGTGCCGCCGGAGATGCGGGCTGTTCCTATGCCCTTGTATTGATGGACATCCAGATGCCTGTGCTCGACGGAATGCAAACCGCTCGGCGTATTCGCCATAGCGGGATCGAGGAGGAGGAGCTGCCGATCGTCGCGCTGACGGCGAATTGTTATGCTGAAGATATCGCCGCGTGCCTTCAGGCTGGTATGCAGGGGCACTTGGCCAAACCGGTGAAGGTAAGCGCGCTTTCGAAAACGATTGCCCGTCATATGCCGCCGCACGCTTTGCCTATGAAGCCCGAGCCCTCGAAAACGGATCCACGACGCTGACGTGACGCTTGCTGCGGCGACGACATTTGGCGCTGCGCATCATCGTCCCTATATATCGGGTCCGTGAGCGCAGGCATATTCAGCCCCATTACAAGGCGTTTCGGCGCCTCTCTGGCCATCGCAACGCTGATGGCGGGAACGGCACCGCTTGTCGGATCGCTGGCTGCCCAGCAAGCTGAACCAGAATTTGAAAGCCCCGCCAGTGCCATGCGCGAATTGCGCGCCGCAGAAATCGACGCGGAACTCGAAATTGGCGGCGAAGAAATCGACGCGAAGAAACGTCGCAGCCGGATGACGGTAGAAGTCGCCGTCAATGGTGACGGACCATACCGCTTCATCGTCGATAGCGGGGCGGACAGCTCGGTCGTCGGAACCCGGATTGCCGATAAACTCGGACTGCCGGCTGGTACGCCGACCCTGCTCAATACGATCACCGACACCCAGATGGTGGAGCGGGTGTATCTGGAAGAACTGCAGCTCGGTCCCACCGTCGTGCGTTATCTTGAAGTTCCGGTGCTGCGGGAAGCCGATCTTGGTGCGGACGGGATGATCGGCCTCGACGCGCTGATCGATCGGCGATTGATGCTGGATTTCGAGAATCGCGTGATCACGGTGGACGATGCGCGTACCCGTCTGCCGCGAATGGACAATGTCATCGTGGTGCGTGCGCGGAAGTTTCGCGACCAGCTGATCCTGACTGAGATCAAGGTTCAAGGCTATCGTGCCGATGCGGTCATCGACACTGGATCGGAGATCACGATCGGCAATCATGCCTTGCTGGAGAAGTTGCAGAAACGCGGTTGGAAAAATTTACCCACCGTCGAAGTTACCGGGGTGACCGGCACTACATTGGCGCTGAAGATAGCTGTGCTCGACAAGCTGAGCATCGGCGGCGTTTTACTGGAAAACGTGACGATCGCATTCGCCGACATTCCGCCGTTCGACGTCTTCGACCTCAACGACGAGCCAGCGCTGCTTTTGGGCACCGATTTGATGGAGACATTCCGCAAGGTCTCGCTCGACTTTTCGAAGCGCAAGGTGCGTTTCCAGCTGAAGGGCTGCGACCGGCGCACAACCCGCTTGCGTAGCGTCGGCAGCCGGGCATCACGCATATCGGGACAGGGCCAGGCGGCTTGCTCCTGAATAAAGGTAGTCAGCCTGCAAGACCAAGACCCATGCCAGCGGGTCAGGGACCAAGTCGGCGCTAAAAATTTCCGGCTCTGACGACCTTTACCAGCATATGAAACTTGCGACCGTTTTCGGCCTTTGTCCCATCTGGGATATTCCGCGCCGCGCGCCCCCGACCTAGCTCTCTTCGTGAATTCATCACCAGAGGGTCATACCATGTACAAGACTGCACTATATTCGCTCGGCCTCGCGCTTGCGGCCACCAGCATCGCTGCGCCGGCAGAGGCCGGACCTTTCGACAAGCTCAAGAAAGCGGCCAAAAAGGTCGAAAAGAAAGCCCGGGAAGCAGAACAGGTCGCCGACACGGTCGACCGTGCCAGCAGGGGCCAGCTCCCCGTTTCGCGCAGTCGAGCAGGCGTGGGTGCTTCTGCTGATGGTAGCTATTGCAATGCAAACAAAGGCAGCAATTCCAACAGCCCGTGCACTGCGAAAGGCCTCGGCCACGCTGGCCGCGCCGGTCCTGCTCCTGCAAAATATACCGGCCTGACGAAATGCGCCGGGCTGCCCATCAGCAATGCTTTCATCGGCCAATGGGGCAAATACAGCTTCTCTTCAGGCATCAACACGGAAGAGCGCAGCGGCATCATCGACCGTGAGAATGTCTCGGCAACGTTGGGCTGCATCACGCCGTCCATGGGAACCGGCGATGTGCTCTATATGGAAGTGCCGGCATCGCAGCTCAAGTCGCTTAGCGGCGGGTTCGAAATGCAATGCGTCGACATGGCCTCGGGCAAGCAGGCCAACGATGCGGCGCGCCCAAGCTGGAACAATGTCACCGGCAAGGATATCATGCTGCATACCGGTAATTCGCTTGGCTATACGCCGACAGCGTCCGGCAGCAATTCGGATCGCTCGGGCGCCTGGGACGCCGACTTGAAAAAGCGCGGCAAGGCTATGCTCGGGTTCAACATGCCAGCCCTGCACACCGATGCCGGCACTGACTTCTACTGCCAATATTATAACAAGGGCTCTGGCAAGAGCGTGGTTGCGTTCGCTTATCGGCGTAGCGCCGGCGCCTGACCGGTGGGCTGACGGAGCGGAGGCCGCGACCCAATATCCCTTGGTCTCACGCTCCGTCAGCCACTTCCGACTGTGATTTTTGTGCGTATGTGCTGTCGGCGCTTGGTCGGCGCGTTATCCTTCTGCGCCGGATTGGTGGAAACTTTCGGAAGTTACTGTTTGCAGCGCCTTTCCTTAAGCTTCCAATGCGGTCATGGCATGATGCTATCGAGCGATCAGCTCTTCATTTCTGTCGCGGACTGATTTTTCGATGACCAATTCGACTGAAACCGAGCGCCTCAATGCCGTGGTGGCGAAAGCCTATGCGGCCATTGCAAATCCGGAGGCGTTTGTTCCGCTATTGTCGGAATTGGTGGACACGGACGAGGAACTCGGCGGCATAGGTACTGTCGCCGACATGCATTTCGAGAACGCCTTTTCGATTTTTGAAAAGATGTATCCATTCGATGCAGCCGATTTCAGCTCGCTAACGACGCGCTATAACACCGACATCGCCTGCGATCTGGCGCTTGATCGCTCCATGCGCGCACTCATTGTCAACGACAGGCTGCTCTCTGGCGATGATTTGGCGGAAGGGCGCATTATTCCTCAATGGATGTTCGATCCCGTCAATGAAAACGTCGACCGGGAGGCCTTGCGCTTGGCCGCATCGGGCCAGCCCGGCGTGGCCCGCCTGTTTCTACGCTTATACACCAGTCCCGAGGACCAAAACGGTCGCTGGTTTCGTGCATGGCCGACCGAAATCGGCGGAGATACCGGCGTCGCGCTGCATGCCGTGCGGCTGCGGTGGAGCGACAGAAGCGGAGAAGCTTTTCAGCAAGCGCTCGGCCTTACCGGCACGGAGATTGCGCTGGTGCGCCATCTGGTGATGGGCGGCAGTGTGCGCGAATTTTCCGAACTGCGTGGACGATCGGTCGGCACGGCGCGCAACCAGATGAAAGCGCTGCAAAAGAAGCTTGCGATCAACTCCAAGGAAGATCTTCTGCTGCTATACGCAGGCTTCGTTCACTCGCTCGATCCGCCTGGCGAAGACGGCGAAGGCCTGCACTACCGCTGCGGCAACATTTTCGCGGAGCCAGGAGGTGGCTCGATTGCATGGGAGGAATACGGCGACCGGTCGGGCCTGCCGGTGCTTTTTTGCCATGCGCTGGAAGGCCCCCTGATGCCGCATGCCACGGACGAGGCTGCCAAGGCAGCCGGACTGCGGATCATTGCGCCTTGGCGGCCGCATTACGGCGACACCAGCGGAACCGCTCTCGGCGCTGCTTCGCCGCGAGAATTCGCGCGCCGGATGCCAGCGTTTCTCGATCACCTACAGGTGGACCGAGTCGCCCTTGTCGGCACTCAGGCCGGGATGCCGTTCTTGGCCGCAATGGCCTGCGAATGCGCGGACCGGATTGTCGCAGCGATAGGCGCAGGCCCATTTCTGCCCATCGTGAGAAATTCGGACTACGAGTATTTGCCCAAACGACAGCGCATCCATTTTCGGATTTCGCGCATCGCCCCTGTTTTTGCGCGCGTGTATATGCGGGCCATGTTGGCCAGCATGGGTACTGGCGAATTTTACCGCTTTGTGGAGGACTATTACGATTCCTGTCCGCGCGAGCTGCGGGTCGTGCAAGACCCGGAAATGATACGCATTTTTCGCCGCGCTGCGGCCTATGTCTTGGCGAGCGGTCCCCAAGGGCCAATCGATACGATGCTCAATTGGTCCGCAAATTGGTCGGACTTGATTTCAGAAGCGGGAGTAGAACTCGATCTGCTTGTCGGCGAACAGGATGCCAATACTACACCCGAATTCGCACGGCGCACTGCAGAACGCCATGGCCTCAAACTACCTGAAATCGTCCCGGATGCGGGCAGTTTCCTGATGGTCGAGCGCCCCGATATGGTCATGGCTCACATACGCGAACGTTTTGAAGCCAGCGATCAAACGTAATATTGCAATTTTCCACTGCGTGGCGTGACGCCGGAAGCGACTGGGTTATTTCGCCAGTTCAACCTGTTCGAAATCAAGTTCGACCGGCGTTTCGCGGCCAAAGATCGAAACCGATACCTTGACGCGGTTTTTGTCGAAATCCAATTCTTCGACGACGCCGTTGAAGCTTGCAAATGGGCCGTCGAGTACCTTGACCTGATCGCCGATTTCGTAATTGACGGTGACTTTGGCTTTTGGCGCTTTGGCGGCTTCTTCGCGGGTGTTTAAAATGCGTGCTGCTTCGGCTTCGCTAGATCGGTTGCGGTTTGCCGCTGCTGCCCAAAAACCCGGTGACCTTTGGTTGATTTTTCACAAGGTGATAAACATCATCGGTCATTTGCAATTTCGCGAGCACATAGCCGGGGAAGAATTTGCGTTCTGACTGAACCTTTTTACCGCGACGTACTTCGGTCACTGTTTCGACAGGGACTTCCACATCTTCAACCAATTGGGTCAGCCCCATACGTTCGGCGTCGGCAAGGATTGCTTCTTTGACCTTATTTTCAAAGCCCGAATATGCGTGAATGATATACCAGCGTGCCATGGATACCTTGTCGTGTTGTTCGCGCTTGGGGAAGATCAGGCGAGGGTGAGCAACCAGCTCACGATCGCGCCGAATGCCGAATCGATGCCGAGGAAGAACAGGCTCATGACAATCATCATGATGAACACGAAGATCGCCGTGCGGATCGTTTCCTGACGCGTAGGCCATACGACCTTGCGCGTTTCGGAGCGGACCTGGTTCATGAACTCGGCCGGCGATGTCTTGCGGGTCTTTTCGGCCATATGCCTTCCCTTGCGGATATTTCGTTACGTCTTTTCCGGGATGGGGAGATCGCCGCCCCGGTTCAAGTCCGGGAGGGGCATTCTTCACATCGATGTCGGAAGACGGAAGGGCATTTAGGCGGGGAATACCCAGAACGCAAGGGCGCGCGGGCATGCTTTGGGCTGGCTTTCGCGGATGACCGACACTAGCGTGCGCCTCTTTCCGCAAGGGACGGAACAGAGGGGAATATCGGATTATGGCAGCAGGCCAGGAAATGACGTTCGGCGAACGCATGATTTCAGCCGGTCACGAACGTGTCGGACTTCATCTGGGGTGGAACGTGGGATGGGGCCGAAGTTCTCCCATTCCCTCCTATGACGATAATCCTGCTGGGCATTGGCCTGTGGATCATGATCGGGCTGAAGTTCTACCCGATCCGCAAGTTGGGCAGCGCTTTCAAGGGGCTGTTCGCCGGGCGCAAAAGCCAGGGCGACGGGGAGATTTCGCCGTTCGCTGCCTTGTCGACAGCTCTATCCGGGCAGGTTGGCACGGGTAACCTTGCCGGCGTTGCCACCGCCCTTGCGCTTGGTGGGCCTGGAGCAATCTTCTGGATGTGGGTGACAGCCCTGTTCGGCATGGCGCTTGCCTTCGCCGAAGGGTCACTCGCTATCCGCTACCGCGAGAGAACCAGTGACGGAGTGCTGCGCGGCGGTCCGATGAGTTACATCATGATGGGTCTGGGCAAAAAATGGACGTGGCTTGCTGTCGTTTTCTGTATCGGCACCCTGTTTAGCGCCTTGGTTACAGGTAACTCGATCCAGGCAAATGCTGTGGCTGATGGCCTTAACGAGCTGTTCGGCATCGAGGAATG
This sequence comes from uncultured Alphaproteobacteria bacterium, assembly GCA_963797945.1. Lineage (GTDB taxonomy): Bacteria > Pseudomonadota > Alphaproteobacteria > Sphingomonadales > Sphingomonadaceae > Qipengyuania. Next base: position 278,334 of record CAWCRA010000003.1, read on the forward strand.
GCTGGGCGGATTGATCGTCGCGATCCTCGTTTTCATCGTGATTATCGGCGGGATCAAATCGATCGGCAGCGTTGCTGAGAAAGTCGTACCCTTCATGGCCGGAGCTTACGTGGTCATGGCGGTGATCGCACTGGCGCTGAATTTCGGCGACCTGGGTGAGACCTTTGCGCTCATTTTCCATGGCGCGTTCAATCCGCAAGCGGCAAGTGGCGGGTTTGTAGGTGCTGCCATGATCCTGGCAATCCGCGCAGGTGTGGCGCGCGGGCTGTTCTCGAACGAAGCGGGACAGGGTTCGACCGCAATCGCGCATGCTGTGGCGCAGACCAACGATCCCGAATCGCAAGGGCGCATGGCGATGCTCGGCACGTTCATCGACACGATCGTCATCTGCACGATGACGGCTCTGGTCATCCTGACCGTGCGCGGAGACTTCAGTGCCGGCGGGGAGCAGGTGCTGCACGCATGGCAGTCCGACAAGGTTGGGTTCGAGATGACCAGCGGCGCATTTGCAGCGGCCTTTCCTCTGGAAGTTGCGAGCATTCCGATCGGAACTCTGATTGCCTCGATTGCGCTAATCCTGTTCGTGTTCACCACATTGCTGACGTGGTCCTATTATGGCGAGCGGGCGATCACCTTCCTTTATGACCGGGTGAAGGGCTCCAACCGAGCGGGCGAGAAGAAGCTCCATCTGGCGTGGCGCGTTCTGTGGTGCTTCGTGATTTTCCTCGGGGCTGCCCAGCCATCCGAACTGGTCTGGCGTCTCGGCGACATCTCGAACGCTGCGATGGCGCTGCCGAACCTGCTGGCACTGGCGCTTCTTTCAGGCGTGGTGTTCAAGCTTGCCAAGGGTGACAGGACGGCAGGCGAGGACCACCGTGTCGATACACCTGAAGAGCCGAACGAATACTGATCGGCTTCCCGCGACAAACGAAAAAGAGGCCGGAAGCGCAACGCTTCCGGCCTCTTTTTCATTGTTCTATATCCGTCAGCGGGCGCCGAATAACCGTTCCAGAAAACTGGGCGGGTTCAGCGGCTGGATTTTCCCATGCACATGGCGACGCAAGCTCGCGTCATTGCTGCTCTTGGGGCTGGTCCAGCTGTCGGGACGACTGCTGCGGAAGGACAAGCTCGACATAGGTTCGCTCCTATAAAATACGTGCCCTCCATCCGGTCATATAATGCCGTGGGCCTACGCAGGTTCCCCTATCCTTCGCTTCAGACAATCGCAGGGTTACATCTGTCCCGCATCGGGGCAGCGGAAAAATCGTCAGGCGCGGCCGATGCTCGAATACGCGAAACCCTTGGCGCGCATGTCTTCCGGACGGTAAATATTACGCAAATCGATAAGCACTGGCGCATTGGCGAGCTGCTTCATTTTATCCAGATCGAGGGCGCGAAACTCATCCCATTCGGTCACGATGACTACGGCATCGGCGCCTTCTATGGCCGAGTATGCGCTGTCCTTCATGGTGACATACGGCATCAGTGGGCGCGCCTGTTCCATACCTTCGGGATCGTAGGCACCCACCTTTACCCCGGCATCGTTCAGAACGCGGGCGATATCTATGGCAGGCGAAGCGCGCATATCGTCGGTGTTCGGCTTGAACGTCAGGCCGAGCAAGGCGACATACTTGCCGCGCGCCTCTTCGAACCCGCCAAGCGCTTTCAGGATGCGCCGCCCCATCGCGAGTTTACGCGTGTCGTTGATGTCGACGACTGCCTCGACGATACGCGTCCGGCTTTCGTAGAGCTCGCTCGTGCGCAGCAGCGCCACCGTATCTTTCGGGAAGCATGACCCGCCATAGCCGGGGCCAGCCCGGAGGAACTTGGGCCCGATCCGATTGTCCAAGCCAACCCCCTCGGCAACATCGTTGATATCGGCGTTCACCTGCTCACACAGATCGGCGATCTCATTGATGAAAGTCACCTTGATGGCGAGGAAAGCATTGGCTGCATATTTGATCAGCTCGCTCGATCGGCGCGATGTGAAGACGATGGGAGCGCCGCGCTGTGTAAGCGGTGCATAAATCCGTTCCATGACTTCGCGGCCGAAATCGCCTTCGCTGCCCACCACGATTCTGTCCGGGTTGGCAAAGTCGTCGATGGCTGCGCCTTCCCGCAAGAATTCGGGATTGGAAACGACCGAAACGCAGTGAGTGCATCCGGTGCGCTCGATTATACGGGCCACTTCATCGCCAGTGCCGACCGGAACGGTCGATTTGTTCACGACCACGACGTCGTGCTTAAGGCTTTGGCCGATTTCCTCCGCAACGGCGTAAACGAAGGAAAGGTCGGCGTGCCCATCTTCTGCACGGCTTGGTGTACCTACTGCGATAAAGACTGCATCGGCACCATCAATGCCTTCCGACAAGCTAGTCGTGAAAGAAAGCCGCCCTGCCTGAACGTTGGTTTCGACGAGTTCGGCAAGGCCTGGCTCATAGATCGGCATCACGCCGTTTCGAAGGCGCTCGATCTTGGCCTCGTCCTTGTCGATGCACACCACATCGTGCCCGACATCGGCAAAGCATGCCCCCGACACCAGGCCGACATAGCCCGACCCCACCATCGCGATTTTCATCTGTTCAATTCCCTGTCGTCTCGATAGCGATTGCGCCGTCACTCTCAGCCGCCTGGATGTAGCGGCGGGTTTCGCCTTCCAAGGCCAGCGCCGTCAAGCGCCCGGTGCGGAAGGCTCCGGTATCGATGCCGATCCGCGTGGCGCGTTCTTCGACATCTTCGAAAATCGTGTGCCCATGCACCACGACATGGCTGTAATCGTCCTCATGCCGCAAAAAGCGTTCGCGGATCCACAGCATGTCGCTACGGCGCTGTTCGTCAATGGTGCGTTTCGGATCCACCCCGGCGTGCACGAATGCGTAATTCCCAGCGACGATGATCTCCTCGAACGAGGCGAGGAAGTCGCGGTCCTGCTGCGGGACAACCAAATGCAGCTCTTCCTGCAACTCCTCCAGCGTCAGAGCATTGTAGCGCTCGCGAGGAAGGTCGTAGCTAAGGATCGTTTCACGTCCGCCATGCTTGACGAAGTGACGCAGCATTTCGAGATCGGTGAAGCTTTCGAGGAACATTTCCTCGTGATTACCCGCCAGATAGCGCACCTTGCGCTTGTCGCCCCACTGGCGCGCCAAAGAGATCACACCGGCGCTGTCAGGTCCCCGATCTACCAGATCGCCGAGCAGGATCACGGTTGTATCGGCAGGGCCGCGGGCGGCATCATCGGCCTCGATGGCGTCAACGAGAACTTCGAACAGGTCGAACCTGCCGTGGATATCGCCCACGGCATAGAAACGCTCACCCTCCGGGACCGAAGGCAAGCGTCGTTTCGGACGATCCGAACGGAAAATCTGTTTCAGCGATGCTATCATGGTCTTGTCTGGAGCATATATGCGCGAAAGGCGCTGCCGCATAGGCAAGCGCGAGTTAGCTCACAAGCGATGAAAGACCGCTGAACGTCTTCGCAGTTGCACAAAAACCACGCGTATTTTTGCAAATGCGAAGGAAATGAAAGGTATCTTGAGTTTCTGCTGCAATTACGGAAAGATTGTTACGTATCCGCATGAGGATTCTGCGCAATAATGCAGGCCCGGTGGACGCGCAGGTGGGGCGAAGCGACAACCACATAGGGAATTTGTCATGCTAACGTCCTTTCGCGGCCTGATGGCCGCCACAACGCTTGCTGGCGCAGGCGCACTATTTGCTCAGCCGCTTGCCGCACAGTCCGTCGCCGATGAGACAGACGATGGATCAGGTAGCGGGATCACCGTTTCGGCTAATGTTACGCTTGCCAGCGAATATCGCTTTCGCGGAGTCGATCTGTCGGGTGGCGAAATTGCTATCCAAGGCGGTTTCGATGTCGCTCACGATTCGGGCTTTTATGTTGGGACCTGGGCATCCTCGCTCGATGAAGACACAGTCGGTTTTGGCTCGACCGAGGTCGACGTTTACGGTGGTTGGAGCGGCGACGTTGCCGAAGGCCTCACTGCCGATCTCGGCGTAATCGGTTATCTTTATCCCGACGCGGGTCCAGGCGATTTCGACTACATCGAATTTTACGGTTCGCTTGGCTATACTTTCGGTCCGCTCGAGACGACGCTCGGAATTGCCTATGCGCCGGAGCAGGATTCGCTCGGTAGCGACGACAATCTTTATATCTATACCGATGTGGGCGTAAGCATTCCCGGAACGCCGGTCTCGTTAACCGGTCACCTGGGTTATACCGACGGTTTCCTGACTTTCACCAATGACAGCGAGGCCTTTGATTGGTCGATCGGTGCTGAGGTTCCTGTTTATGGTCCTGTGACGCTGGGCGCTGCCTATGTCGGTGCAGAGGGAGACATTCCTGTCGGAGCTTACGATTTTGTCGACGATGCTTTCGTGGTCACGCTGAGCGCAAGCTTCTGATCACAAATGGAAGGGGCGCCCCTCTCTCGTTCAGGGCGTCCCTTCCAGATTTGATTACGTCGTCTGTACCAAGCCTTGCGTATCGCCCGGATGTTCGGTCGAGAAACGCAAGATCAGGAACCCGACAATTGCCGAGATGACGGAGCCGGTAAGGATGCCGATCTTGGCCTCATCGATCAATTCCGGGGAGCCGGGGAATGCCAGTCCGCCGATAAACAACGACATCGTGAAGCCGATCCCGCACAGGATCGTGATGCCCCAGATCTCCGTCCAGCTCGCGTCTGCGGGTCGGGGCGCAAAACCGATCTTTTCGGCAATCCAGATTGCGGAGAAGATCCCGATCTGTTTGCCGAGAAACAATCCAGCCGCAATCGCGATCGGCAGTGGATCCAGGAGTGCCCCGATTCCCATTCCGGCCAGCGAGACACCGGCGTTGGCGAATCCAAAGATCGGCACGATGAGATAGGCGCTCCACGGCGCGAGCCCGTGCTCGAGCCGTTCCAGCATCGAATTGCCGTCCTTGCGGTGCATCGGAATGGTGAACGCCGCCACCACTCCTGCAATCGTCGCATGAACGCCGGTGTTGAGCACGCAATACCAAAGTACCAAAGCGAGCAAGATATAGGGCAGAAACCGGCTGACATGCATCCGGTTCAGCGCAAGCATTGCGCCCAGCACGGCGATCGATGCGATCAGCCAGGCGATCTTGATCGTCGGCGTGTAGAAAACGGCAATGACCATCACTGCACCGATATCGTCGACGATAGCGACGGTCAGCAGAAACAGGCGCAGCGAAGCAGGCACGCGGCTACCCAAGAGCCCCAGCACGCCCATGGCAAAGGCGATGTCGGTCGCGGCCGGGATCGCCCAGCCGCGTAGCAGGGCCGGGTCCGAGCCGACGAAGAACACATAGACCAGCGCCGGTACGGCCATGCCGGCGGCAGCGGCCAGCATCGGCAACCGCCGCTGCGCTGCGTCGGCAAGTTGCCCGCAGGTAATCTCGCGTTTGACTTCGAGACCGACGACGAAGAAGAAAATCGCCATCAATCCGTCATTGATCCACAAATGCAGATCGTCGAGCTTGGGGATCGGCGTCCATGCAAGCTCGCCGTAGAACAGGTCCCTATATTCCGAGGCGAAGGGCGAGTTCGCCGCGAGCATTGCCGCCGCCGCGACGAGGATCAGCAGAACGCCGGCCGACGCGTCGCCCACAAACAGGGCACGGACGGGGGCGACAATCGAACGGAGGGGCAGAGGGGGCTTGCTCATCGTGGCGGCGCTTTCGAGGAAATACCCGCGCGTTGCAAGAGCGCGATGTCCGCGATAGACAAGCTGGCAGGGGGACGTACTATTTTATGACCGATTACGGCATTGCCGACTGGTTCCAGTTGGCGCAGCACGAGCTGTTCCTTTTCGCAGCGGTTTTCTTCCTGATCGGGGCACTCGACGAGATCGCGGTCGATCTGATATATGGCTATTGCCGCCTTACCGGAACTGCCCGAACACCGCGCATATCCAGTAACCAGATGGCCGGCGTCGCGCTTGAAGGAAAGGCTGCGATCTTCATTCCGGTTTGGCGCGAAGCGGCCGTTATTGCACCTACGTTGCGGCACGCCTTGGCGGTCTGGCCCGATTCCGGCGTCCGTATTTATGTCGGCTGTTATCGCAACGATGCCGAAACGCTCGCTTCGGCGATGCTGGGCGCGCGCGGAGATAGTCGTGTCCGTCTTGTGATGCATGACCAGCTGGGACCGACATCGAAGGCCGACAACCTCAACCGGCTTTACCGCGCATTGCAGATGGACGAGGCTCGTTCGGGCGAAGCCGCACGCATGATCGTGCTCCACGATGCCGAGGATATGGTCGATCCGCTGGCGCTCAAGGCGATGCAGCGGAGCCTGTTCAGCGCCGATTTCGTGCAATTGCCGGTTCTGGCTCTGCCGCAGCGCGGCTCGCGCTGGATTGCAGGCCATTACAGCGACGAATTTGCCGAAGCGCATGGCAAGGCAATGGTGGTGCGGGACGCTTTGGGTGCTGCGCTGCCAGGCGCAGGCGTAGGCTGCGCAATTTCGCGGCGAATGCTCGATAAGCTTGCGGGGGAGGCCGATGGCGCGCCGTTTGCGGCGCAATCGCTGACCGAAGATTACGAGCTGGGTCTGAGGGTCAAGCAGCTAGGCGGATCCGCCCGCTTCCTTCGATTGCGCACATCGGCGGGCATGCTGATCGCCACGCGGTCTTTCTTTCCGGCCGACATCGGCAGCGCGGTGCGCCAAAAAACGCGCTGGGTGCACGGAATCGCCTTGCAGAGCTGGGATCGTCTCGGCTGGAGCGGGGGTATCGCCGATACGTGGATGCAAATGCGTGACCGGCGCGGACCGTTTGCCGCCATCCTCCTCGGCGTTGCCTATTTGCTCATAGTGCTTGCCGGAGTGCAATTTGCGCTGGTGCAGGCAGAAGTGCTCAGACCGCTCGTGCTGTCTCCGATGCTGAAATTTCTTCTGATCGCCAATTTTGCCGCACTGCTCTGGCGCGCGGTGATGCGCGGACTATTTACAGCGCGCGAGTTCGGGTTTGCGGAAGGCTTGCGTGCCGTGCCTCGCGTGTTCATTTCGAACATCATCGCCATCATGGCGGGACGCCGCGCGCTGGGCGCTTATATTCGCACCCTTAGCGGAGCACCGGTGATCTGGGACAAGACCGAGCACCGCGACCACCCGGTCATGGCTGCATCGCAGGAAGTGCCCGCGTGAGCGGCCATCAGGCAAGCGAACCACGCCGCGGGCAGCCGCTGGCCTTTATAGCGATCCTCGTCGTCGGCTGGATTGTTCTGCGCACAGCGTTCTGGAGCTCGCCATTCGTCGGCAGCGGGGTGGTGACCGAACCACTGCTTTCGGAAGCAGCGGCAGAAAGAACATTGCCTGCCGCGGTCGTCAATGCCAAACCTTTAGAACCTGCGCCGATCGCGCCGCTCGACCGATACTCTGCGCTTGGCACCTGGCCTGAACAGGAGTTTCTGCCTGCGCCGCAAAACACCTTGGCCGAGCCTGCTTGGTCTGCCGATCCGTTCCCGCTTGTTGAGCGCCCAATTGCTTCGCCGCCCGCGACAACCGCGGCGTCACACAACATCCTCTGGATGGCAGCCATGTCGCGCGTGCCGGTGCCGCAAGAGGTGGCAGCAATTTTCGAGAGGCGCGGACCAATCCGGTCCAACTTTGCTGAGGCACCCGCCGCGCCCAAGCGTTTCTCCGCCGATGGCTGGCTGTTTCTGCGCGAAGGCGGCACTGCGCTCGCTGCATCGGGCACGCGGGCGCCGGGCTATGGCCGCAGTCAGGCGGGCGCGGTCCTGCGCTATCGGCTGGCACCAAAGTCCAGGCACGATCTGCAGGCTTATACCCGGGTGAGCGCCGCGCTGGTCGATGACAGCGAGAAGGAACTTGCAGTCGGATTGTCTGCCAAGCCGTTCGCCCGCCTACCGCTCAGAGCGCATGGCGAGGCGCGTGTCACTCGCCAGCTTGGACGCACGGAGATCCGGCCTTCGGCCTTTGTGACCACCGGCTTCCATAATGCTGGCCTACCTTTGGGCCTGGCTACCCACGGCTATGGTCAGGCTGGCTATGTCGGCGGCGATTTCGGGACTGCCTTTGCGGACGGTTACGTCGTCGCCGACCGGGAAGTGGCGCGCTTCGACCTTGCGAAACTGAGAGCAGGAGCAGGCGCATGGGGAGGGGCGCAAAAAGGCGTCGCACGGTTGGATGTCGGCCCCAGCGCCAGCGTGGATATGATTATTGGCGAAGTTTCGGCACGTCTTTCCCTAGACTACCGGGTGCGGGTGGCGGGTGATGCGAGCCCAGCAAACGGTGCGGCATTGACACTCTCGACCGGATTCTAATGCGCACCGCCTTTAATCCCGCTCGCCGCTGGGATAGAGGCGGAGAATGGACGTCTACCTCCCCATTGCGAACCTGGCAGTCAACGGACTGCTGATCGTCGCCCTGGGCGGGATGACAGGCATCCTATCGGGACTGTTCGGGGTTGGCGGCGGCTTTCTGACGACGCCGCTACTGATCATCTTCTACGGCATTCCGCCGACCGTCGCCGCAGCCAGCGCTTCGACCCAGGTCACCGGTGCCAGCGTGTCGGGCGTATTCGCCCATGCCAAGCGCGCGGGCGTCGATTACCGGATGGGCGGCGTGATGGTCGCCGGAGGATTTCTGGGCTCCGGCATAGGCGCTCTGCTCTTCCGCTTCCTCCGCTCGATCGGCCAGATCGACGTCGTCATCAATGCGCTGTATGTCGTCCTCCTCGGATCGATCGGAGCGATGATGATGCGCGAGGCGATACAGACCCTTCGCGGCACGGCGAGCGCAGCACCGCGGCGCAGACGGCACCACCCGATGGTGGCGGCGCTACCGTGGCGCTGGCGCTTCTATCGCTCGGGGCTTTATATCTCGCCGCTTGCTCCGCTTATCCTTGGTGTCCTGGTGGGCGTCCTGACCATGTTGATGGGGGTCGGCGGCGGCTTCATTCTCGTGCCGGCGATGCTTTATATCCTCGGGATGAGCGCCAATGTCGTTGTCGGGACGAGTCTGTTCAACATCATGTTCGTGACCATCGTTACCACGATGATGCATTCGCTTACGACCAAGGCGGTGGACATCGTACTGGTGGCGTTGCTGCTGATAGGGTCGGTCACCGGCGCGCAGCTCGGCACACAATGGGCGGACAAGCTGAAGCCTGAAATCCTCCGCCTCATCTTGGCGGGCATCGTGCTCGCGATTGCGATCCGCATGCTGTACGGTTTCTCGATCAGGCCAGACGAAATTTTCACGATCTACCCGCTATGAGGGCGCTGCTACTCCTCTTCATGGCATTCGCGCTGATGGGTCAGAACGATCCTGTGCTGGTGCCCGAGGTTTCGCAGCACGAGGTGCAGGTTCGGCAGGGCTTCATCGGCACGGAGCTATTGCTGTTTGGCGCGGTCCTCGATCCGGATGGACGCGGGGCCGGTCAGCAATATGATATCATCGTAGTGCTTAAAGGGCCGAGCGAGCCGATACGGCTTCGGGAGAAAGAGCGCATTGGCGGCATCTGGGTGAATTCGGAGAGCAATGACTTCCGTTCCGCACCGTCTTTCTTTGCGGTCGCAAGCACGCGGCCGATCGAGGCGATCGTCGATCAGAAAACGGCAGCAATCTACGAATTCGGGACCGGATACATCCAGCTTAGCCCAAGCGGGGTTATCGACCCTCAGCAGCAGGCGCGCTTCGCCGCCGGGCTGGTCGATCTCAAAACGCGCCTCGGCCTGTATAACCAGGATATCGGCGGCGTAACGCTGAGCGAGCAGGTGTTGTATCAGGCGCGCATCGATTTGCCTTCGAACGTGACGACGGGCGTCTACACCGCCGAAACCTTTGCGATTACCGGAGGACGGGTGATCGCCTCGGCCATGTCGGAGGTCGAGGTGCGCAAGGTCGGCTTCGAGAAGATTGTCGAGGATTTCGCCAATAATGACGGCTTTTGGTACGGGCTGATCGCCGTGGGTCTGTCGATCGGGATGGGCTGGGCCGCCGGGCGTTTCTATTCGATGATCTGACGTGGCCGAAGGGTATCGTTGACGCGATCTTAACCGACATGTCGCTATGCCGACGCCCGCAATCCACCACGGGGACCGGCCTTTCATGACCGACATGAATCACGACAATTTCCGCACGTTCGATCCTGCCGATGAAAAGGGCGCACAGCCACCCAAGCGTAATGCGCTGCGCGAACGGCTGCGTAATGGCGGATCTGCCGCGCCAGAGCCTGCACCCGAATCTGTTTATCAGCGGGAGTACCGCCCGGAAGAGCATGCCCCGCAGACCGAGCCGGAGTTGGAAGAGCCGGCGCTGGCAGAACCCGCCTATCAGCCAAAAGCTGAATCTGATCTCGAAGAGGTCGAACCAGTGGCAGAACAAGTCGCCGCAGAGGCCCAACAGGCGCCGGAACCCATCGCTCAGGCTGCGCAGCCTTTAGCGGACGAAGAACCAATCGAACGGAATGAAAACGCCGTGCAGCCGATTGGCGTGGTCCTCGAGATTTCCGGTGCCGGTTCGCAGATCGCGATCGACCTTCAGCGCCTCAATGATTGCATGGAGGACGATGATCCGTCAGTAGCGCTCGCCGGTCAGGTCGGTAGCCAGATCAAGATCCGCGTCGGTAATAACTGGCTGCTCGCCAGCGTGCGTAACCAGCGCCAGGACCGCCGTATGGAGGGCTCGATTGTCGCGAACATCGACTTCCTCGGTGAAGGGCAGGAAGAAAAGCTGACCGGCAGGCTCCACAGCTTCCGCCGCGGGGTCACGCGGTATCCCACGCCGGGCTCGATGGTCTATCCGGCCACCACACCCGATCTCAAACAGGTCTATGCCAGCGATGGCCGCGATGCGATTACGATCGGCAAGGTCTATCCGACCAAGGATATCCGCGCCGGCCTCTACGTCGACGCCATGCTCGGCAAGCACTTCGCACTGCTGGGTTCGACCGGTACCGGTAAATCGACGAGCGCCGCGATCATTCTCCACCGTATCTGCGAGGCCGCGCCCGAAGGCCATATCGTGATGGTCGACCCGCACGGCGAATATTCGGCTGCCTTCCGTCACACGGGCATGATCTTCGATGTGTCGAACCTGCAAATGCCGTATTGGCTGATGAACTTCGAGGAGCATTGCGAGGTTCTTCTCACCAGCAGCGGCAACGATCGCCAGGTCGATGCCGACATCCTTGCCAAGTGTTTGCTTGTGGCGCGCAAAAAAAGCCGTCTGGCCGAGCAGATGGGCAAGATCACCGTGGATTCGCCCATTCCTTACCTCCTGTCCGATCTCTCTACCGAAGTGCAGGACCAGATGGGCAAGCTCGACAAGGCGACCAATTCTGCGCCTTACATGCGTATCAAGAACAAGCTGGATGAGTTGAAAGCCGATCCCCGCTACCAGTTTATGTTTTCCGGCATGCTGGTGGGCGACACGATGGCGGATTTCATTTCCAAGGTCTTCCGCATGCCATCGAACGGCAAGCCGATTTCCATCATCGATGTGTCGGGCGTGCCGTCCGACATCACCGCGACCGTGGTCGCAGTCCTTAGCCGGCTGGTGTTCGATTTCGCGATCTGGGGCCGCGAGGAAAAAACCACGCCGGTGTTGCTGGTTTGCGAAGAAGCCCACCGATATGTTCCGAACGAGGCGCATGCCGACGGCAACTCGGTCGGCAAGATCCTCAGCCGGATTGCCAAGGAAGGCCGTAAATACGGCATCAGCCTGGGCCTTATCACCCAGCGCCCCTCCGACCTTGCCGAAGGTGTCTTGTCGCAGTGCGGCACGATCATCTCGATGCGTCTCAACAACGAACGCGACCAGGCCTTCGTGAAGGCTGCCATGCCCGAAGGTGCGCGCGGTTTTCTCGACAGCATTCCGGCGCTGCGCAATCGCGAATGCATCATTTGCGGCGAGGGTGTCGCCATCCCCACCCGCGTCAGCTTCGATCATCTGGAAGAAGCCAAACGTCCGGCATCCGAAGACCCGAGCTTCATCGAATTGTGGAGCCAGGCCGGCGGCGAGGACGAGGCAGTCGAACGCATCGTCCAGCGTTGGCGCAGCCAAGGGTAAGAGACCGGGCGGGGGCGATTGCGGCCGGCGACCAGCCTACCGCAAGGCCACCCGGGAGGCTATGTCCCGCGCGTATCGCCGAACAGGTGGATATGCAGCCGGTCCGACAGGCGGAAGCCATGCTCCAGACATAGCGGGACCAGCCATTCCTCGCGGGTTCGCAAGGTGGCGCTATCCGTGCCTTCGGGCATCAGGAAAACGTGCCCCGGTCGGAAACGATAGCGCTGCTGGAGTTCGAGCACTTCGGCCACATCTTCCGGACTGGCGACCACGAATTTGAAGAATGCGCGCGGATCGGTTGCGTAGGCGTCCAGCCGCTCCGGCAGCAGTGCCAGCTCGGCGGAATTGCCAGAATGCGACAGCTTCGGGCTGACGTTGAACTGGTCGATGCGAACATCGAGCCGCGCAGGCGCTTTGGTGGTGCCGTTGGTCTCCACCTCGACAGTCATATCTGGCAACAGTTCGAGCAAATCTGCCAGCGGCCCGGCCTGAAGCAGCGGTTCCCCGCCGGTGATGATGAGGCGGTTCTGCCCGAGCGCTTCGATCCGCGCGGCAACATCGGCGACGTCCATCGAAACCTGATTGGCCTTGCGATCAAAGGCTGCGCCGGAACGATGCGGGCGCTCGTCGCCTTCGAAGTGCCAGGTATATGCGGTGTCGCACCACACGCAGGCAAGGTTACAGCGGGAAAGACGCATGAAGGTGCAGGGCATGCCCGCACTCGGCCCTTCGCCCTGAACCGAGGCAAAGATCTCCGCATCGCCGCCGGGCGCATCGGTGGCAAGGATCAGCGGCATGAGCCCTCGGGCGAAGGCGACAAAGGCGACAGTGCACGAACAGCGGGTAGAGGGGTGCAACGCGTTGTAAACAAGCGAAAAAACGCGTGTTGGATCAGGGTGACACTTTGCGAGATATTTTTAACAAGTGCAGAAGTTTCGAAGAAATCCATCTTTGTCCCATGCCATATTCCGCCGCTGTAGGAAAACTTCCGACCCGCTCCGAGCAAAGTCGAACCGTTCCACTACGCAAGCCGCGCCAGCGCAGCCTTTAGCCGGTCAACCTCGGCTGCGTGATGGGCCTGGTCGGCGCGTGCCTTGTCGACCGCTTCGGGTTTGGCACGCTCGACGAAATTGGCGTTGGAAAGCCTGCCGTCCAGCGACTTCACTTCCTTCTCGGACACTGCCAGCGCCTTTTCGAGACGTGTCTTTTCGGCCTCGATATCGATGATACCTTCCAGCGGAACGATCACGACATCCTCGCCGGCGGTGATCTGCATTGCGGGGCCGGAAGGTGCTTCGCCGACCGCAACCGGGGTCAGGCGGGCAAGGCGTTCGATGGCTGCGCTGCTACGCTCGATGACCCGTTTTGCGACGGGTGAGGGCGAGGGCAGGTATGCGGCGAGCTTGGTGCCCGGCGATATGCCGAGCTCGTTTTTCGCGCCGCGGACCGCAGTGGTCAGAGCAATGACCCAATCGATCGCCTGCACAGCCTCGGCATCCACCTGAGCCTCGGGCTCGGGCCATTTTGCGGTGATCAGCGGATAGTTTGCGCGGTCCCCCTGCTTCGACCACAGTTCTTCGGTGATGAAAGGCATGAAGGGGTGCAGCATGACCAGAATCTGGTCGAGCGCCCATCCGGCCACGGCGCGGGTTTCGGCCGCCGCCGGACTCTCCGCCTCGCCTGCGAAGACGGGCTTGATCAGCTCGAGATACCAGTCGCAGAAACGGTCCCAGGTGAAGTGGTAGATCGTGTTGGCCGCTGCATCGAAGCGCAGGTCCGCCATCGCCGCATCCAGCGTTTCCAGCGTCTGGGCAACCTCGCCGATGATCCACTGGTTCGCTGCAAGCTTCGCAGGCGGGGCAGCGATGGTGTCGCTCGCGCCGATGCCATTGGACTGGCAGAAACGTGTCGCATTCCACAGCTTGGTGGCGAAGTTGCGGTACCCCTCGACCCGCTTGTCATCCATCTTGATGTCGCGGCCCTGGCTTTCCATCGCCGCCATGAAGAACCGCAGCGCATCGGCGCCATACTGGTCGATCAGGCCGAGCGGATCGACGACATTGCCCTTGGACTTGGACATCTTCTGCCCGTCGGCAGCGCGCACCAGCCCGTGCAGATAAAGCTTGGGCCACGGAGCCTGCCCGGTCAGGTGCATGCCCTGCATCATCATGCGCGCATCCCAGAAGAACAGGATATCGAAGCCGGAAATCAGCAGATCGTTGGGATAGTGCTTTTCGAGCAGGTCGGTCTTCTCCGGCCAGCCAAGCGTGGCGAAGGGCCAGAGGGCGGAGGAGAACCACGTGTCGAGCACGTCATCGTCGCGGGTGAGCGTCTTGCCACCGGCCTGTGCCAGAGCTTCGTCCTCCGTGAGCGCGACGTAGGCCTTCCCGTCTTCGTCATACCATGCCGGAATGCGGTGCCCCCACCACAGCTGGCGAGACACGCACCACGGCTGGATGTTTTCCATCCAGTTGAAGAAGGTCTTTTCCCAGGTCTTGGGCACGATTTCGATCTCGCCGCTCTTCACCGCCGCAATGGGCGCCTTGGCAAGTTCTTCGGCGTTTACGTACCATTGGTCGGTCAACCAGGGTTCGATAACCACACCGCCGCGGTCGCCGAAGGGGGTGGCGATGGTGCGCGGCTCTGCGTCGTGCTCTACCGCATTGCCTTCCTTGTCTTTGGTGATGTGCGGGATCAGACAGCCGCAGTCCTTCAGGCGCTGGATCACCAGCTCGCGTGCGCCATCGACGCCATCCCGCTTGAAACGATGCAGGCCGAGGAATTCGTCGGGGACCAGACCGTCGGCGGTCTGGCAGACGTTCGCCTCGCTTGTCAGCATGTTGAGCATGTCGGCAGCGGCATAACCCGCGCGTTTGCCCACTTCGAAATCGTTGAAATCGTGGCCCGGAGTGATTTTCACCGCGCCGCTGCCCAGTTCCGGATCGGCGTGCTCATCCGCGACAATCGACACGCGGCGGCCCGTAATCGGCAGGACGACATGCTTGCCGACAACACTGGCATAACGCTCGTCGGACGGATGCACAGCCACGGCCATATCGGCGAGCATGGTTTCGGGACGCGTGGTGGCAACCTCGATATAGTCGCGCCCGTCATCCAAGAGTCACACCGGCCTCTAGCGGGTACTTGAAGTGCCAGAAATGGCCCTGCACGTCCGTTGTCTCGACTTCCAGATCGGAAATTGCGGTTTTTAGCTTGGGGTCCCAGTTCACCAACCGCTTGTCGCGGTAGATCAGCCCGTCATTGTACAAATCGACGAAGGTCTTGAGCACCGCATCGCTGAAATGCTCGTCCATGGTGAACTGCTCGCGGCTCCAGTCCATCGAACAGCCGAGGCGGCGCAGCTGGCGCGTGATCGTGCCGCCGCTTTCCTCTTTCCATTCCCAGACCTTGTCCACGAACTCTTCGCGGCTGTAATTCGTGCGCTTGTCCTGATGCGCTTCCATCTGGCGTTCGACCACCATTTGCGTGGCGATGCCCGCATGGTCGGTGCCGACCACCCACAGTGCGTCCTTGCCGCGCAGGCGTTCGTAACGAATGACGATATCCTGCAGCGTGTTATCCAGCGCATGGCCGATATGCAGCGAGCCGGTGACGTTGGGCGGCGGATTGACGATGGTGAAGGGCTCGGCGTCCGGGCGCTCGGGCCGGAACAGGCCGTTTTCCTCCCAATGAGAGTACCACCGCGCTTCGATTTCGGCGGGGTCGAAAGTGGTTGGCAATTGGGTGCTCATGGGATGGCGCTTTGCCAGCGGGCATGTCGCGGTGCAACAATTCGTCGTAGTTTTACCGAAAGACTGGTCCTTGTCGCGGCTGCGTTTTGGCCGCATACGCGGTTGCCTATGGATCGGGCGGTAGATTTCACGATCGAGGATCGGGGCGACGGGGGGCAAGTGCTGGCCCTTTCCGGACCGTGGCTGGTATCCACCGTCGGCTGGATCGAGCGCGATTTGAACGCGATCCAGGGCGACATCGCCGCGATCGATCTTGGCAATGTGAGCGAAATCGACACTGCCGGTGCATGGCTTGCGGGCAATCTCGCCTCGCGCTTCGATGCCCCGGTGGAAAACGCCAATGACCGCGCTACGCGCCTGATGCGCGCCGTGGGCGATATCGAATGCGACGCCGAGATTTCTGCCCCGCGCGAAGATCTGACCCAGCGCGTCAGCATCGCCATGGGCGAAAAGGTATTCAATGCCGCGTCCGGCTTTCGCGGTGTGCTCGGCTTTCTAGGCGCGCTGCTGGTCGCTTTTTACAATGTGATCCGCCACCCGTCGCGCTTCCGCGGCAAGGCGCTGGTTCGTCAGTTGGAGCTGGTAGGTGTGACGGCGCTGCCGATCGTGGGGCTGATGAGCTTCCTTATCGGCATCGTCATCGCGCAGCAGGGCGCCACGCAGCTCGCGCAGTTCGGTGCAGAGACCCTCACGGTCAATCTCGTCGGACGGATCACTTTGCGCGAACTTGGCGTGCTCATGACCGCGATCATGGTGGCTGGCCGCTCGGGGTCCGCCTTTGCCGCGCAGCTTGGCACCATGCGGTTGACCGAAGAAGTCGACGCCATGCGCACGATCGGGATTTCGCCGATGGAGGCGCTGGTGGTGCCGCGCGTGCTGGCCGCGATCCTGATGATGCCGCTGCTCGGCTTCTACGCTTCGCTCGCCTCCATCGTCGGCGGTGCGGTCATATCGAATTTTGCGCTGGGCATACCCGTTCTGGACATTTCTTGAGCGTATTCAGGAAGTTGTCCCGACCTACGATTTGTGGGTCGGTCTGATCAAGGCGCCGGTCTTCGGCCTGATCGTGGCGCTTGCCGGTTGCTATCACGGGATGCAGGTGAAGGGCGATTCGGAGCAAGTCGGCCGGCGCACGACGATGGCGGTGGTCACGGGCATTTTCGCGGTGATCGTGATCGACGCCTTTTTCGCTGTCTTCTTCACAGAAATCGGGTGGGCCTGATGGTCGGACTGGGCGATCAACCCCGCAGTGAACGCTTTCGCGGCGACTTCCCCATCGTGATCGAGGGGCTGGTCAACCGTTTCGGCGAGCAGACCGTTCACGAACACCTCGACCTGAAAGTCAGGCGGGGAGAGATTCTCGGCGTTGTCGGCGGTTCCGGCACGGGCAAATCGGTGCTGATGCGCTCGGTCATCGGGCTACAAATCCCGGCGGAGGGCCACATCGACGTGTTCGGCAATTCGATCACCGATTCGGAACCGGACGAAGTGCTGGGCATCCGCGACCGCTGGGGCGTCCTGTTCCAGGGCGGCGCGCTGTTCTCGACGCTCACAGTGGGCGAGAATGTCGAGGTGCCGCTCAAGCAGTTTTATCCTGAGCTATCCGACAGCCTGCGGCGGGAAATTGCTCGCTACAAGGTCATCCTTTCCGGCCTTCCGGAAGAGGCTGCGAGTAAATACCCGTCCGAGCTGTCGGGCGGGATGCGCAAACGTGCAGGTCTTGCCCGCGCACTGGCGCTGGATCCCGAGCTGTTATTTCTGGACGAGCCGACCGCGGGGCTCGACCCGATTGGCGCGTCCGCCTTCGACCAGCTGACGCGCGAATTGAAGGAAACGCTTGGCCTGACCGTGTTCCTGATCACGCACGATCTCGATACGCTGCATGAAATTTGCGACCGCGTTGCAGTGCTGGCGGACAAGAAGGTGATCGCGGTGGATACCGTGCCCAAGCTGATGGAACTCGATCATCCCTGGATTCAGGAATATTTCAACGGTCCGCGCGGCAGGGCAGCCCTGACTGCGCAGGCGCTCGACGAACTGCGCCGACACATGGACATGCCGATAGCAGCGCAAACAATCAAAGCGTTGGACAAGGCGGATAGAGGCGAGGCATAGACGAGGCACATGGAAACACGGGCAAATCACGTCTGGGTGGGGGCTGTCACTCTCGTTCTGCTGGCCGCGCTGGCTGCGTTCATCATATGGATTGCGCGCCTGAACGAAGGCACGCAGGACGAATACGACATCTTCTTCAAGCAGTCGGTCTCCGGCCTTGCCAATGGCAGCCAGGTGTCCTTCGCCGGCGTCCCTGTCGGCCAGGTCAGCGAAATACAGCTCTGGGACAAGGACCCCGAATTCGTACGAGTGCGCATCAAGGTGCGCGAAGATGTGCCCATTTTGGTCGGCACGACCGCGACGATCCAGGGCAGTTTCACGGGCGTGTCGACTTTCTTGCTCGATGGCGCTCGCAGCGGCGCGCCGGCGATCGATTGCGAAACCACGGCATGCACCGAAGGTGTGCCGGTCATCCCGCCGGTAGATGGCGGCTTCAACGCAATCCTTGCCAATGCCCCGTTGCTGCTGGAGCGACTGGCGACGTTGACGGAACGGCTGACATTGCTGCTATCCGACCGCAATCAGGAAGAGCTCTCCGGCATTCTTTCCAACGCCAACCGGCTGACGGAAGAACTGGCGCAATCGGCGCCGCAGATCGAGCGCACAATGGCCGAATTGCAAGTGACTCTGCGCGAGGCGGGCGAGGCGCTCAACCAGTTCGAGCAGGTCACGGCTTCGACCGACAGGCTGATGAATCAGGAAGGTGCGCAGCTCGCCCAGCAGCTGCGCGAGACGCTCAACTCCGCCAGCGGCGCGGCCGAAGCTCTGGAAGCGACACTGCAGGATGCTCGCCCGGCAACGCGCCAACTGGCCGAAAGCACGCTTCCCGCAGCAGAGGCCACGTTGCAGGACCTGCGCGCTACCAGCAAGGCGCTGCGGCAGGTTACGGAAAATCTCGAGAACGAAGGGGCGGGGGCGCTGCTTGGCGGATCGCCGCTGCCGGATTACGAACCATGAGGCGTGCGATGAAGACACCCAGATTTCTTGCCGCACTTGTGCCCGCAGCGCTTGTTGCCGGCTGCGTAAGTCTCGGCGCCGAACCGCCGCCAAGCCTTCTCACGCTGACCCCGGCGAGCAGCGCCGCTGCCGGAAGCGGAGCGAGCGGAAACAACGATACCGCCATCGCGCTGGTCGAATTCGAGGCGCCGCGACGGCTCGATGTGACGCGGGTGCCGGTCCAGGTGACCGACAGCGAGATTGCATATCTGAAAGACGCCGTCTGGGTCGAAAAACCCTCCCGGTTGCTGCGCCGACTGATTGCCGAAACATTGCGTGCGCGCACCAATCGCGTGGTTATCGATGGCGACGACCCCGGTGTCGCGGCCACGAGCAGGTTGCGCGGCGTATTACGCGAATTCGGCTATGACGCGCGCACTTCGGAAGCCGTGGTGGTGCTGGATGCGGTCCAGATGGGTGAGGGCAGCAATGTCACCACCCGCCGCTTCGAAGCGCGGGTGCCCGGCGTGATCGCCGAAGCTGCCCCGGTGGGTAGCGCGCTCAATCAGGCAGCAAATGATGTCGCCGGACAGGTCGCCGACTGGCTTAACGAAGGCTAGGCGCGCGCCGCGCGGGCAAAGGCCAGCGCATCCAGAAACGCTTGCTTGTTGGCGGCGCGGCGTTCTTCCGCCTCCTCGTCGCGTCCCCACAAATCCGCCTGCCAGTTCTCTTCGAGATTGGCCGCATCCCACAAGGCATCGCCGTCCGCGTCGGGCTGCATGGCTTCCAGACCGACGCAAAGAGAGGCAGCGAGCGATGTCGCCGTATCAAGCGCTGCGAGAGTGAACGGATCGTAACTACGCAGCCGTTCGCCCAACCGCTCCAAAGTCGCGCCGGGCTGCGCGCGGTGGATGATCCCGCTCACTCGCTCGAGCGTTATGCCCTCGCGCGCTTCCACACCTTCGACGATGGGATCCCAGACCTCGCGCTGGCGCCGCCATAGCGGCTCGTCCGGGTCGGAGCGGTAGCAAAGCGTGTCGGTTTCCGCATAGCCAAGGAGCTTGTCCGCCACCCCTGCGGGGTCCGGGGCGACGATATCGATGGCGTAATCGGCCATGTCGCGCGCGCGGAAAAGAGAGGGGTCGATTTCCTCGCCCTGCGCCCGCCATTCCTGTGCCAGCGTGGTCGCAAGCGCTTCGGTGGGAAGCGCTTGAGGCCTGCCGCCCTGGGTCTTGATCGGACAGTCATCGAGCTGGACGATCCAGCCAACGTCGGTGCCGCACACATCGACCTTTTCGTAAAAGCGCTTCATTCGTCCCGGCTTTTCCATTTCCTGGCCATGCGGATCGGCACAAAGAAAAACGCGGCCGCGCCGAGTATCAGCATCATCGTGCCCAGCACCGGAGCAGTGATCCAGCGCTCCGACACTATGATCGCGCCGAGCAGGGCGATGGCCATCGAAATGACGCGCACCAATTGCATCGCGGCGAAACGCGCCGCGGCGGGATCATGCTCGGTCATTCAGATACGCCTCCAGTTCGTCCATGGTGGTGGCCACGCCGATCGCTCCGGCGTCCAGCAATTCGCCCGTCTCGTGATAGCCCCAGTCCACGCCGACAGCGCGCACGCCCGCGGCGGCAGCCATGTCGATATCGAAAGTGGTATCGCCGATCATCACCGCTTGATCCGCAGTAACGGCGGCTTCGAACAGAGCGGCGTCCAGCATCGCGGGATGCGGCTTGGACGGATGCCGGTCGGCGGTTTGCAAGCTGACAAAGTGGTCGCGAATGCCGTGCTGATCGAGGCAGGCGAGCAGGCCGCGATCGCTTTTGCCCGTGGCCACCGCCAGCTGCCAGCCATCACCGCGCAGCCGGCCCAGCAATTCGCGCATACCATCGAACAGCGGTTCGTGCAGCGTGCCTTCCTCGCGCGCTGAAAAGAAGTGCGCCTTATAGGCCGCGACCACTTCGATACGCTGCTCCTCGCTCGCATCCGGCACGAGGGTCCTCAAAGCCTGCGTCAGGCTGAGCCCGACGATCCGCCGGATTTCCTTGCGCGGTGGGCATTCAAGCTTGGTCGAGCGGCACGCGGCCTCCATCGCATCGCAAATCGAGGCTTGCCCGTCGACGAGCGTCCCGTCGCAATCGAAGACGGCGAGGCGCGCCATCAGGCGAGACCCCGCATCAATTGCGCCAGCGCCGCGCTGCCGTTTGCTTCAAGCCCCGCTGCAATTCGCTCCCGCTCATGCGGCGCGCGCTTTTGCGACAGTTTCAAGGTGGGGCGCCATTCGCTGACCTCCATTTCGAAACCCTCGATCATCCCGAACAATTTTTCCCAGCCCTCGGCGCTCTTTTCGCTGGCGAGCCACGGTTCGCCGCCCACGCGCCCCTCGTGTTTCTCGATCAGCGTATGGAGGAAAGCTTCGAGGCCTTCGTCGGCCATGCGCCGCACCCGCCCTTCCATCTCGAGTGCGGCGTAATCCCAGCTCGGCACGGTATCGCGGTCGTCGTACCAGCGCGGTGAAATGTATCCATCCGGACCGTTTACCGTGAGCAGCGCAGTCGAACCATCAAGGTGCCGTGTCAGCGCATTGCCGCGGGCAAGATGGAACTGGATCGCGCCATCGCCTGTCGACAGCAGAGGTGTATGGGCGACACGCGGGCCGTCCGGCGTGGTCAGAAAAACCATTCCGAAACCGATCTCGTCGATCAATGCTTCGAGCAGCGCCCGGTCCTCGCTGCGGAAGAGCGGGTTGGGGTGCATCAGCGCTTGCCCCTGGGCGCCGGTTTGCCTTTAGGCGCAGGTTTCCCTTTGGGGGCAGGTTTACCCTTGGCCTTTGCAGCGCCCTTATTCGGGACGGAGGTGGCGCGGGTCCGCCGTTCGCCGCGGCGCGACTTGCGATATTGCTTGGCGTGCTGGCGCGCGGCCTGCTTCTTTTCGGCGCGGCTGCGCTCGGTCGTGTCTTCGCGCAGCGGCTCGCTATCGGTGAGCGACATGTCGAAGCCGAGCTGCTCCATGCTGGCCGCGAAATGCTCGGGCAGTTCGGCCGTCACGTCGATCTTGCCGCCTTCCGGGGCCTGAATGATGAGGCGCCGCGCGTGGAGGTGCATCTTGCGGCTGATGCTTCCGGTGAGGAAGGATTCCTGCCCACCATATTTGCCGTCACCCACGATCGGGTGCCCCATCGCCTCGCAATGCACGCGCAGCTGATGGGTGCGGCCGGTTAGCGGCTCGAGCTCGAGCCAGGCAGCCTTCTTGGCGATGCGTTCGACCACGCGGTAGCGCGTCTTGGCGGGCTGGCCTTCGTCCATATCGACATGCATGCGCTCGCCGCCCGAGCCGGGCTGCTTGGCGAGGGGTGCTTCGATCGTTCCTTCGGGAACCTCGGGGACGCCGACCACAAGTGCCCAGTAAACTTTCTTGGCGCTGCGCCCGGCGAATCGCTTGGAGAACGCAGCGGCGCTGCCCGGAGTGCGCGCGATCAGCAGGACACCGGATGTGTCCTTGTCCAGCCGGTGAACCAGACGCGGGCGCGGGCCTTCGCCTTCGACAAATGCATCGAGCAGCCCGTCGACATGCTTGGTGGTCTTGGTCCCGCCCTGTGTCGCCAGCCCGGGAGGCTTGTTGAGCACAATCGCGGATTCGGTCTGCATGATGACCATTGCTTCGGCCTGAGCGCGCTCATCCGCGGTCAGCTCACGGCGCTCTTTCGGCTTGCGGTGGTCGCTTTCGCCGCCCGGCGGCACGCGGATCTGCTGACCTTTGACCAGGCGATCTTCGGGCTTGGCCCGCTTGCCATCGACTCGTACCTGACCGGTGCGTGCCCAGCGGCTGATCGTGTTGAAACCGATTTGCGGAAGGTGGCGCTTGAACCAGCGATCCAGCCGGACACCTTCGTCATCGGCCTCGACGATGAATTGACGGACGTCCTGTGCGCTCATGAAACGGCCCTCATGACAGTAAGCCCAAGAATCAGACCGCTGATCCCCAGTGCGCAGGAAAGAAAGACGTAGAGCCCGGCAAACAGGAACTGGCCGCGCTCGATCAGCACGACGAGTTCCAGGCTGAATGCGCTGAAAGTTGTAAAGCCGCCCAGCAGGCCTACACCCAATAGCAGCCGCAACTGGTCGGTTTCGGCGCCGCGTCTGGCCAGCCACCCGGCAAGCATGCCCATTAGAAGGCTGCCGATTGCATTCACAGCCAGCGTGGCGAACGGAAATGCGCTGATGACCGGCGCACCCAGCCAGCCGGTCATGGACCGGCCGATCTGATAGCGCAGGGCAGCACCGAACGCGCCGCCGATGGCGACGTTTGCAGTGGCGGCAAGCGGGGACAGGCTGGACATTACGGCAAGCCTCTTAGCGGGCGAACGTGCGGCTTGGAAGCGTCAGTATCCGATGATCTGAACGCTTGCCTTTTGAAAAGCACACACCTATGTCGCGATCGTTCGAGCCGGTCCGGAACGGATTCGGCGCGTTTTGCCGTTTGTATAATGGCCCTATGAAATAATTGGAGGCTGACCCGCGAAGTCGGGCAATTGCCCGTTAAAGTGAGGTTTTGAGTTTTATGCAGATCATCGTTCGCGATAACAATGTCGACCAGGCCCTGCGCGCGCTCAAGAAGAAGCTGCAGCGTGAAGGCGTCTATCGCGAAATGAAGCTGCGTCGCCATTACGAAAAGCCGAGCGAGAAGCGCGCCCGTGAAAAGGCAGCTGCCGTTCGCCGCGCTCGCAAGCTCGAGCGCAAGCGGATGGAGCGTGACGGCGTCAAGTAAGCCGTTGCACCTGCCAATAAGCTAAGCCATGAGGGCGCGGAGCAATCCGCGCCCTTTGCGTATCGGGAAGAGACCCCAATGACCGAGATTACCCGCGTTCCCCTCCAGCCTATCGCCAAGGGCTCGCTGTCCAAGCTTTGGCTTGCGGTGATTGTCGCCGTTCTGGTTGGGGCCGGACTTGCATGGACCGCGCTTCCCAAGGGTGTGGACGTCGAGACGATCACCGCCGGCACAGGCGCAAACCCAGGACCGGAAGACGTGGTCTTCGTGAAATACACGGGACGGCTCGCCGACGGCACGGTCTTCGACCAGTCGCAGGAAGTTCCGCTGCCGATCGAGGGCATCTTCCCGGAAGGCAATCCGCTTCCGCTCGACCAGATGGTCCCCGGCTTCACCGAAGGCGCCCTGCAGATGCAGAAGGGCGGCACATACCGTGTCGAGATCCCCGCTTCGCTGGGTTACGGCGAGGAAGGACGCAGCGATCAGCAGGGCAACGAGGTGATTCCGCCCAATTCCGATCTGGAGTTCGATGTGGAACTGGTCGATTTCATGAGCCGCGACGATTTCCAACAGCGCCTCGCGACGCTTCAGCAGGCCCTGCAAATGCAGCAGAATCTCGGCGGAGAAGCTGCCGGCCCTGCGCCCGCGCCGGGCCAGTAACCGCGCGGCGTAAAACCCGGCTTGAAGCGGTTCGCGCGCGCGGCTAACGCGCGGGGATGTCCGTAGATAAAGCAACCGTTGCGAAGATCGCTTCGCTCGCGCGAATCCGCATGGAGGATGCCGAGCTGGAAGCGCTCGTCCCCGAACTCAACAACATCCTCGACTGGGTCGAACAGCTGGGCGAGGTCGATGTCGGCGGCGTCGAGCCGATGACCGCAGTAATCCCGAACAAGCAGCGCCTGCGCGATGATGTCGTGGACGCCATACCGGAAACCAGCGGTGGGCGGCGCGAAGACGTGCTCGCCAATGCTCCGGCGGCCGAACACGGCTTCTTCGGCGTTCCCAAGGTGATCGAATGATGAGCGAGTTTACCGACCTTGGCGTGAAAGCGATCCGCGACGGCGTGTCCGGCGGGGACTTCACCGCGCGCGAAGTGGCAGAGGCGTTCAACGCCGCGGTCGCGGGCGCATCGCAGCTTAACGCATTTATTGTCGCCACCCCTGACAAGGCCATCGAAGCCGCCGACGCGGTCGACGCAGCACGTGCTGGCGGCACGGAATTGGGCAAGATGGCGGGCGTGCCGATCGGCATGAAAGACCTGTTCTGCACCAAGGGCGTGCAGTCGACAGCCGCGAGCCATATTCTCGAAGGCTTCGTGCCCGGATACGAAAGCACCGTTTCCCAGAAACTGTGGGACGCGGGCGCGGGCATGCTGGGGAAGCTCAATCTCGACCAGTTCGCGATGGGTTCCTCCAACGAAACCAGTTATTTCGGCAATGTCATCTCACCTTGGCGGCGGGGCGGGGGTGCGAACACCGATATGAGCCCGGGCGGCTCGTCCGGCGGTTCTTCCTCAGCGGTCGCCGCGCGCATCGCTCCCGCTGCAACCGGCACCGACACGGGCGGATCGATCCGCCAGCCTGCTGCATTTGCCGGGATTTGCGGGATCAAGCCGACTTACGGCCGGTGCAGCCGCTGGGGCGTGGTCGCCTTCGCGTCCAGTCTCGACCAGGCCGGACCGATGGCGCGCGATGTCGCAGATTGTGCAATCATGCTCGAAGCGATGGCGGGCTTCGACCCGAAAGATTTCGACCAGCCTCGATATGGACGTTCCCGACTGGTCCGCCGGGCTGAACGCCGACCTCAAGGGCAAGAAGATCGGCATCCCGCGCGAATACCGCATGGACGGCACGGACGAAGCGATCCTGAAAAGCTGGGAGCAGGGCAAGGACTGGCTCCGCGATGCAGGCGCCGAGATCGTCGACGTGTCGCTGCCGCACACCAAATACGCGCTGCCCGCCTATTACATCATCGCCCCGGCGGAGGCTTCCTCCAACCTCGCGCGCTATGACGGGGTGCGTTACGGCCTGCGCAATCTGCCCGAGGGCGCTGGCTTGCAGGATATGTACGCCGCCACCCGCGCCGAAGGTTTCGGCGACGAGGTCAAGCGCCGCGTCCTGATCGGCACCTATGTGCTGAGCGCAGGCTTCTACGATGCTTATTACACGCAGGCGCAGAAGGTCCGCACGCTGGTGGCACGCGATTTCGAGAATGTCTGGGGCGAGTGCGACGCTATCCTCGCGCCGACGACGCCCACGGCCAGCTTCCCGCTCGGTTCGCTCTCCGATGATCCGCTGACCATGTATCTCAACGATGTGTTCGCCGTTCCCGCAAGCCTCGCCGGACTTCCCGCAATGAGTGTGCCTGCTACGCTGAACCCGGACGGACTGCCGCTGGGCCTGCAGATCGTTGGCAAGCCCTTCGATGAGCAGGGCGTGCTGAACGTGGGCCTTGCGATCGAACAGCGGGCTGGATTTACGGCTCGGCCAGAAAAATGGTGGTCAGCATGAGTAACTACCGCATCCAGGGCGCCACGGGTGAGTGGGAGGTCGTAATCGGCCTCGAGGTTCACGCGCAGGTCACTTCCAACGCCAAGTTGTTTTCGGGCGCCTCCACAGAATTCGGGGCGGAACCGAATACGCAGGTCAGCCTGGTCGATGCGGCCATGCCGGGCATGCTTCCCGTGCCCAATGGCGAATGCATCCGGCAGGCGGTCCGCACGGGCCTCGCTATCGATGCGCAGATCAACCAGTGGAGCCGGTTCGACCGCAAGAACTACTTTTACGCGGATCTTCCGCAGGGCTATCAGATCAGCCAGCTCTATCACCCCATCGTGGGCGAGGGGCAGCTGCTGATCGAGGCGGATGAGAAGGCCGGCATCCCGCAGGACAAGATCATCGGGGTCGAACGTATCCATGTCGAACAGGATGCGGGCAAGCTGATGCACGATCAGCATCCGACCATGTCCTATGTCGACCTCAACCGCTCGGGCGTCGCGCTGATGGAGATCGTCAGCCGCCCGGACATGACATCGCCTGCCGAGGCCGGCGCCTATGTGCGCAAGCTGCGCAGCATCCTGCGCTATGTCGGCAGCTGCGACGGCAATATGGAAGAAGGCTCGATGCGGGCCGACGTCAATGTGTCGGTGCGCAAGGTTGGCGAGACCGAGCTGGGCACACGGACCGAAACCAAGAACGTCAATTCGGTGCGCTTCGTGATGCAGGTCATCGAATTCGAAGCCAATCGCCAGGTCGATCTGATCGAGGATGGCGGCGCGGTCGAGCAGGAAACCCGTCTGTTCGATCCCGGCACCGGTACCACGCGGACCATGCGCAGCAAGGAAGATGCGCATGATTACCGCTACTTCCCCGATCCGGACCTGCTCCCGCTGGAGTTGACCGACGCCTATGTCGCCGACTGCAAGGCGAGCCTGCCCGAACTGCCCGATGCCAAACGCGCGCGCTATACCGATGAGCTCGGCCTCACGCCTTACAATGCGCGCGAATTGACCGCCGAGGTCGAAACGTTTGCGCGTTTCGAAACGCTGCTCGCAGAAACTGCGAAGAGTGCGGGCAAGCCGGCCAAGGATGTGGCGACGCAGGTGGCGAACTGGTCGCTTTCGGTCGCGCCCGGCGTCATGAAGTCGCTGGGAGACGAGGCCGATCCGGCCAATGCGACCGCAGAGGCGCAGGCCGCGATCCTGAAAATGCAAGCCGATGGCGCTATTAGCGGCGGGCAGGCGAAGGAGATCTACGAGATCGTCCTCAAAACCGGCCGCGAACCGGATGAAATCGCCGATACCGAAGGCCTGAAGCAGCAGAGCGATACCGGCGCCATCGAAGCCGTGATCGATGATGTGCTGGCCAATAATCAGGACAAGGTCGAGCAATATAAAGCGGGCAAGGACAAGCTGTTCGGCTTCTTCGTCGGCCAGACCATGAAAGCCATGCAAGGCAAGGCGAACCCGGCGGTTGTGAACCAGATTTTGAAAGACAAGCTGGGCACGTGAACACGCGGTCCCGCGATGAAACACACATGAGGATGCAGAAATCTATGCGACGTTCCTATCTGACTGCGACATTGCTCGCCTGCGTGGCCACTGCGCCGCTGGCAGCAAAAGAGGGCATGTTCACGCCCGATCAACTGCCCGATATCGCAGAGGATTTGCGCGAAACGGGGCTCGAGATTGCGCCGGACCAGCTGTCCGACCTGACCGGTTTCCCCATGGGTGCGATCGTATCGCTGGGCGGATGCTCGGCGAGCTTCGTTTCGCCGCAGGGACTGGTCGTCACCAATCACCACTGCGCCCGCGGCTCGGTCCAGTACAACTCGACCGCCGACAACAATTACCTGGAAAACGGCTTCCTCGCGAACGCTCTGGGTGAAGAGCTGCCCGCTGCTCCCGGATCGCGCATTTACGTCACGACCGAGGTGATGGATGTCACCCAGCGCGTGCGTACCGGCACACAGGCACTGTCGCCCAACGACCGCTACGAACTGGTAGAGCAACGTGAGAAGGACATCACCGCCGAGTGCGAAACGGCAGCCGGATTTCGCTGCAAGGTGGCCAGTTTCTACGGGGGCGCGCAGTACAAGCTGATCAAGCGCCTCGAAGTGCGCGATGTGCGGCTGGTTTACGCACCGGCGGATGCGATCGGGAAATATGGCGGCGATATCGATAACTGGCAGTGGCCGCGCCATACGGGCGATTTCGCCTTCTACCGCGCCTATGTCGCGCCGGACGGGTCCGCGGCCGATTTCGCTGCGGAGAACGTACCCTACCGGCCCGAACACCATTTGAAGGTAAGCGCCGCCGGCCTCGACGAGGGCGATTTCGTAATGGCAGCGGGTTATCCTGGTTCGACCAGCCGCTACACCTTGCTGGCCGAGGTCGAGAATACCTTCGACTGGACCTACCCGACTTTCGTCACTCTACTCAACGACTGGATCGACACGATCGAAACCGCCGCTCCGGAAGGGTCGGATGTGCGGGTCAAATACGAATCCCGGCTCGCAGGGCTGAACAATTACGAAAAGAACCTGCGCGGTCAGATCGAAGGCGCACGGCGCGTCGGCCTGGTCGATCGCCGCCGTCAGCGCGAAGCCGAACTGGCGCGCTGGATCGCCGCCGATGCCTCGCGCGCGCAATCCGGCGAGGCGATTGCCGCTCTGGCTGCGCTGTCACAGGAAAGCGCAACCGCATCGCGTACCGGCTTCTGGTACAATAACGCGACGAGGCCGCAACTGCTCGGCGCGGCGCAGCGTCTCTACCGCCTCTCCAAGGAGCGGGAGATAGCCGACAGCGCGCGCGAACCGGGTTATCAGGACCGGGACATGACATTCTTCCGTCAGGGCATGCAGGCGCTCGACCGGCGCTTCGACCCGGTGGTGGACAAGGCCGAGTGGCTGCTGTTCCTCGAAGGCTATCTGGCGCAGCCGGATGCCGAGCGGGTTGCGGTATTCGACGACGCGCTTGGGTTGACGGGTATTGATGATGCCAAGTCGATCGCAGCGGTCGTGGACGCGTATTATGCCGGCACCTCGCTGAACGATACGGAGGCCCGTCTGGCCTTGATGGAAGCCAGCCCGGCGGACTTCGAAGCAAGTCGCGATCCGTTCGTGAAACTGGCTGTTGCGCTCTATGATTACGAGCGCAGTCTGGAACTGGAGAGCGAGGAGCGCTCGGGCCGCGCGTTGGCGCTACGCCCGGCCTATATGGAGGCGATAACCGGCTGGCAGCGTTCGAAAGGCGAGCTGACCTATCCCGATGCCAACAGCACGCTGCGCGTTACTTATGGCACCGTGCTCGGCGGCTCTCCACGCGATGGGATGGCATATCTGCCGTTCACGACGCTTGAAGGCATTGTGGAAAAGGACACCGGCGAAGATCCGTTCAATGCGCCCGAGCGCCAGCTGCGTGAAATCCGTGAAAAGGATTACGGGACTTACGCGCTCGATAGTATCGGTTCAGTGCCGGTGAACTTCCTGTCGGATCTCGACTCGACCGGGGGCAATAGCGGTTCGGCGACGTTGAATGCGCGCGCAGAGCTGGTCGGGCTGCTGTTCGACGGCACCTTCGAAAGCGTCAATTCAGACTGGGATTTCGATCCGCGCACCACCCGCACGATCCATGTCGACACCCGCTATATGCTATGGGTAATGGACAAGGTCGACGGCGCGCAGGGCTTGATCGAGGAAATGGATATCGTCCGCTAAGGGGCATCACCGCGCAGCAATCAAACCGCGCAGCAAACAAAAAGGGCCGCCGGATCACTCCGGCGGCCCTTTTTGTATAAGATGTAAGCGCCGCGCTTAGCCCTGGCGTTCGCCGGTCAGAGCCATGTCGCCAAATGCACCGGCATTGACGGTGCCGGTCAGCTGATCGCCGTTGACAGTGGCGGTGCAGTTGAGCGTCATCGGCATCGGCACGGTCATGTCCATCTTCCAGTTCAGCGTATCGCCATCGATAGTGCCGTCCTTGATATCCATCGAACCCATGCCGCCGGCCATCGAGCCGTCGAAGGTATTGCCATCGTCGCCTGGAACGACGGTGAAAGTGCCCTTCTGGTCGCCCATCGGGCTCTTGACGACGGTATCATAGGTTCCGGCTACGGACATAAGTAATCTCCTGGTGAAAGTTCGGCGTCTATGTCGAGACTGCCGACATGGATGTCAATAAGCGTCATTCTTCGAGCGTCTGGACCTCGACCTCGAGACCCAGCGCATCCAGTTGAGGACGGACGACTGCCGCATCTCCTACGACCACATAGACGAGATCGGTTTCGATGAAATTCTCGCGTCCGATTGCATCGAGTTCGGCGGATGTAAGATTGCGGTAACGATCGGCCAGCGTTTCGTAATAGGTGTCCGGGCGGCCATAACGCACTATGTTTACGATTCCGCCGAGCACGTCGCTGGACGTTTCGAATTGCCCCGGAAGCTCGCGCATGTTGCTGTTGATGATCCGCTCCAGCTCATTCGGCTGCACGCCGCGAGTGGTGACGAAATTCTGCACCTCCTTGCGGATTTCTGCAATCGAATCGCCTGTGCGATCGGACTGAACGCCTGCTCCGACGCCGTAATACACCCGGTCGAATGCGGTGCCGATGAAGCTGCTCGCGCCGTAGGACCAGCCCTTCTCTTCGCGCAGGTTCATGTTGATCCGCGCCAGGAAACCGCCGCCAAGCGCTTCGTTGGAAGCGCTCAGCAGCACGAGATCATCGACCCCGCGAAGGTTCAGTACACGGCCTGCATTGATGACCGATTGCGGCGAGTTGGGCCGGTCGAGCAGGATGACGCGCTGGCGCGGAGCAGGAACGGCCACGTCATAGCGGCGCTCTGGCTTGGCGCTGGCCGGCGCTTGCCAATCACCGAAGCTGGCTTCGAGCAGCCGAGTGACTTCGGCAAGCGAGGTATCGCCAACCACATAGAAGCGGCCGTTGTCGGGGCGCAGCCATTTGTCGTGAAACGCCCGCAGGTCCGCAGCGGTCAGACTGCTAAGCACAGCTGCCCGGCCGAGGCCCGAAGTGGGCAGGCCGTAAGGATGGTCGCCGTAAACCGCGGCCCTGCGGGCGCGATCTGCGATGGAATTGGGGTTTTTTAGCTCCGAAGACAGGGCATTGAGCAGCTGTGCACGCTCCCGCTCGACGTCGCCCGCACGCAGTCCCGGCGTCAGCACGGCATCCGCGAACAATGCCAGGGATGGAGCCAGATTGGGCGCAAGCGCCGACAGAGTGAAACTGGTCCAGTCGGCATCGAACCCATTAGAGATGTTCGCGGCCAGACGCTCCTGAGCGATTGCAAATTCGACCGCAGTCAGATCTTCGGTGCCTTCGTCCATGGTAGAAAGCATCAGGCGCTGGGTGCCAAGCGTCTCGATGGTTTCCGCCGCGCGGCCGGCATCGAATTCGAGGCGCACAGAAACCGTCGGCACTGCATCGCGCTGCGCAAAATAGACTTCCATGCCATTGGACAGGGTGGCCCGTTCGATATCGGGGAAGTCGAGCCCTTGCAGCTGGCCCAATGCGGGCAAAGTGCCGCGATCGGCCTGTGCGACGGTCGCAATGGCAGACATGTCGCATGACTCGGCCGGGCAATAATTGGCCTGGGCGATATTGGCGATACTGTCAGAACCTGCGTCAGCGCCGGTAAGTGCACCGCCGCGATTTTCGCCGCCTTCGGTGCGTTCGCCCGGATTGAATACGAGATTGAAGACCGGGCGGGTGAGCCATGTCTGCATCAGGCTCGTGACCTGCTCCGGAGTAGTCGCCGCCATCTGTGCCAGCTGCTTTTCGACATAGCCGGCATCGCCCTTGAACAACTCGCCCGCAGCCAGCTGCGGAGCTTTTCCGCCGAAGCCGCCAACCGATTCGAGGCCGCGAATGACGCCCGCCATCGAGCTGACCTTGGCCCGATCGAGTTCATCGGCCGTCGGTCCTTGCGAAATATACTCGGCGACGAGCGCGTCGAGCTTGTCGGCCACTTCCTGCGGTTCCACGCCGGGTTTCACATCGGCCTGGATCAGGAAGACGCCAGCATCCTCGAGCGTGAAATTGAAGGAGCTGACCGAGACGGCCACCGGGTCTTCGCGCACCAGCGCATTGTCGAGGCGCGAACTGGAAAGACCGCCAAGTACCGCAGAAGCAAGGTTCAGCGGTACCGATTCGGGCGCATTCGAGCCCGGCACGGTCCACATGCGGTAGAGGCGCGTGGTGGAAATCTGGTCGGTGGTAACCTTGGTCAGGTCCTGCGCCAGAGTGGGGATCGTGATGGACGGGTGAGCAACCTCGGGCCCGCTTTCGATGTCGCCGAACCACTTTTCGACCTTTTCGCGCGCCGTCGCGGTGTCGATATCGCCGGCGAGGACGAGGACTGCATTGTTCGGGCCGTAATTATCCCGGAACCAGCTGCGCACATCGTCCATCGAGGCGTTGCTCAGATCATCCATCGAGCCGATGGTCGAGTGGTGGTAGCGGTGGCCCTTGGGGAACAGATTTTCGAAGATTTCGTAGCGCAGCAGGCCGAAGGGATTATTGTCGCCCTGGCGCTTTTCATTCTGGACGACGCCGCGCTGATTATCGAGCTTTTCCTGCGTGACTGCGTCGAGCAGGTGGCCCATGCGGTCGCTTTCAAGCATCAGGATGCGGTCGAGACCGCCAGTGGGCACAGTCTGGAAGTAATTGGTGCGGTCGGGATTGGTGGTCCCGTTCACATCCGTGCCGCCCATCTGCTGGATATATTCGAACCAGTCTGCCGGTGCGTTCTCGGTGCCGTTGAACATCAAGTGCTCGAACAGGTGGGCAAAGCCGGTCTTGCCGGCAGGTTCGTGCTTGGAGCCGACATCGTACCAGACCGATACGCCGACGAGCGGTGCCTTGCGGTCCTCATGCACGATGACCGTGAGGCCGTTGTCGAGTACGAAGCGGTCGTAGGGCAGGTCCACTTCGGCGACGAGTTCGGAGAGCGGTGCTGGCTCGGCAATGGCCACATCGATCTGCGTAGCCGAGGCGACAGGCTCTTCGTAAGTGGTCGCACAAGCGGATACGGAGAGCGCAATCAGGCTCGTGGTCGCAAGACGGAGTTTCATGGCAGTCCTCTCGAGTAAATAATCCCCAATGCAGAGGCGCTTAGCGCGTCATCTGCGATGCGTCACGGTCTTTCGTGACGCTGCATTTGCCTCGACATCTTCACGCCAGAAATGCACCGGTTTCAAGCGGTGCTGGACGAACAGCGCAGCCTGATCGGCGAAATGCGGACTCTCAGGCCGTGTCACCGCTGCACCGAATGGCTGGATCGAGCGAGAACGGACCCGCTGGCCCTGTTCCCACTCCACCCACTGGATGAAACTATCCCCATGGCGGAGTGCCAGCCGTCCATCGTCATGGACTTCCCAGGTGGTAGAGGCACGCAAGGTGTCGGAGCCGCCGTCGAGGGGCAGGTCCACATCGCCCTGACGCAGCCGCAGAAGCTCGCTCATCGGAGGGTCGATCCTCCCGAAGTGCTCCTTGAGGTGTGCAGTATGCGTCCGCAGATATTCGAGCGGATCGGGCGCTTCGCGGTTCTGGTATTCGGCCGACATGAAGTCGCGGATCATCAGCAGAGCGAGCGCATCTGCGCGTCCCCGGTTGTCGGCCTTGAAATCCCAGCCAAGCAGCAGATCACGCGCCTCGGCCAGTTCCGGTTCGTCAGACAGATCGAGCGTTTCGAGCGCATCCCACAGCTGCGCGACATAGCCGACGCGTTCGTAGCCCGTGTCATATTTGATCCGTTCCAGAGCCGCGCGGTCGAGCAGGCTGGCATCGCTCATCAGCTTGTAAGCCCGGCGCGAACGGTTGGTTTCCTTCAGCTCAACGCCAAGTTCGGGCGCGAATGCGCCAGGCGAGAGGTCGCTGCCTTCACCCGCCGCAATGTACGGCGTGTTGTTCGCGTTGAAGATCCACCCGCTGGCAGGATTGATGACGCGGGGAAGCTCCTTGTAATCCACCTCAGTGTCCCAGATCAGCGAGGGATCGTCGCCCGGCAACACGCCTCGCCAATTGGCACCTGCCTTACGTTCGGGCAACGCCGCATTGTAGACAAGCGCGATATTGCCGGTTTTGTCGGCATAGATGAAGTTGGTCGAAGGAATGTCCATGCGCGCAAGGATGCCCTCCCATTCCTCCAGCGTGCTGGCCTTGTTGAGCCTGTAATACGCGTCGAGCTGGCCCAGATTGTCTATCCCGCCGTAACGAATGGCGAAGAACCCGCTGTCGTTTTCGATAACCGGGCCGTGAACGCTGCGATAAACGGTGCGGCGAA
The DNA here is from genome assembly GCA_963797945.1 of uncultured Alphaproteobacteria bacterium. GTDB lineage: Bacteria > Pseudomonadota > Alphaproteobacteria > Sphingomonadales > Sphingomonadaceae > Qipengyuania. Next base: position 312,766 of record CAWCRA010000003.1, read on the forward strand.
TTGGCAGGACGATGGGGCCCATTTTCACCGGCAAGGTAACGGTGGTACTTTCGAGATCGCGCCATTCGTCGCCGAGACGGTACCGCAATTCCTCGCCATCCGTGCCAGGAGAGCGGGCGACTTCCAATTTATAGACGTCGATCAGGTCCGCGCGGTTGACCGTGTTGGTCCAACCCAGATCGCGGTTATGACCGAGGAAGGGGAAGGGGCTGCCGGGGAAGTTCGCTCCGGCATAATGCCAGCCCTCGCCGCTTTCCACGACCAATTCGTACCATGCGACACCGCCGCGCAAGGGCTGGTGCGAGTTCGAGATAAGCACGGTCGGGCCGCCGCTTTTCTCGGGCGCGACTGCGAAGGCATTGGAGCCTGCCAGCGCACCATCTTCGCCCATATGGAGCGGGAGCGCGCGCGCTTGCTTGCCCGAAGCCGATCTGTCCGGAGCGGCGGCGGGGGCACCGGGCACAGGCGGTCCGAAGCCCGGAATGGGCGGACCGAATTCAGGCCGCAGGGGTTCATTCTGAACCAGCGGCTCGATGACGCCGTTGAGCCCGAAAAAGAACGGCTGGCGCAACGCAAAGCCCGCCGCCACATCCACCCCGTCGATCGGAAAAAGATTGGCCAGCTTGACCTGATCCGGGTTCTGCTCGGCAAAATCGTTGAGACCGGTCGCATAGGCTTCGAACAAGGCCCGCGTATCGGCAGGCAAGTTCGGGAAATGGCGTTCCGCAGTGCCTCGTGCATCCAGCAGGTGATATACATAGTCGACTGCAGCGCCGTCTTGCCCGGCAATTGCGCCATAGCGCCCCATGCTCATCGCCGCGACGTCTTGCAGGGTGGAGAAATCATCTTCCGACTGCGCGATGGCAACGCCATACGCGACATCGGCATCGGTCTCGCCATAGATATGGGGGACGCCGTATTCGCTGCGGATGATTTCCGCCTGATACGCGCGCGGAGATTCCTTCGCCTCGCGCTCGCCCGCCATGAACGGCTCCCACGTGGCCAATGCCACGAAAGCCAGAAGCAAAACGGCCAAGAGCACGAAGCTGCTGCGCACAATCCATTTTTTCATCGCGAACCACTCTCCTTGCCCACAGGGGTAGCGGCCCCGCCAGCCGGAACAAGTCCGCCGATGCGGAATTTTTCGATTCAGGCCTGTCGGAAGCCGATAGAACCTCTATATCCGACTAATACACCTGCTGGGCAGTAGGGGCTTGTGTTGCTGATATGCAACACCATATAGAGGCGGCAATCGAATGAGGGACTCCCGATGAATCTCGAAAAGTTTACCGACCGCGCCAAGGGCTTCCTGCAAGCCGCGCAGACCGTCGCCATCCGCATGAACCACCAGCGTATCTCGCCTGCGCATTTGCTCAAGGCGATGATCGAAGATGCCGAAGGCATGGCCTCGGGTCTGATCGCGCGCGCCGGCGGCAATCCGCGCATGGTGGAAGACGAGGTGGATGCCGCGCTTGCCAAGACGCCGGCCGTGACCGGGGGCGGGGCGCAGCAGACCCCGGGTCTCGACAACGACGCCGTGCGCGTGCTCGACCAGGCCGAAACCATCGCCGAGAAATCGGGCGATAGCTATGTGACGGTAGAGCGCCTTCTGGTGGCGCTCGCGCTTGCGACGACCACCTCTGCCGGGCAGGCGCTCAAGGCAGCCAGTGTCGATGCCGCCAAGCTGGAGGCGGCGATTACCGAACTGCGCGGCGGGCGCAAGGCCGACACCGCCAATGCGGAGCAGGCTTACGATGCGATGGAGAAATACGCCCGCGACCTCACCCAGGCCGCACGGGACGGCAAGCTCGATCCGGTCATCGGACGTGACGAGGAAATCCGCCGCACGATCCAGATCCTCGCCCGCCGGACCAAGAACAACCCCGCGCTTATCGGCGAACCCGGCACCGGCAAGACCGCCATTGCCGAAGGGCTCGCCCTGCGGATCGCCAATGGCGACGTGCCCGACAGCCTCAAGGGCCGCACGCTGATGTCGCTCGACATGGGCTCGCTCATCGCCGGCGCAAAATATCGCGGCGAGTTTGAAGAGCGGCTCAAGGCGGTGCTCGACGAAGTGAAGGGCGCAGAAGGCCAGATCATCCTGTTCATCGACGAGATGCATACGCTGATCGGGGCTGGCGCCTCGGAAGGCAGCATGGATGCCTCCAACCTGCTCAAGCCCGCGCTCAGCCGCGGCGAGCTGCATTGCATCGGCGCAACCACGCTCGACGAATACCAGAAGTATGTCGAGAAGGACCCGGCGCTGCAGCGGCGCTTCCAGCCGGTCTATATCGACGAGCCGAGCGTCGAGGACACGATCTCGATCCTGCGCGGCATCAAGGACAAATACGAGCTGCACCACGGCGTGCGCATCACTGACGGGGCGATCGTTTCGGCGGCGCAACTGTCCAATCGCTACATCCAGAACCGCTTCCTGCCCGACAAGGCGATCGACCTGATGGACGAGGCTGCCAGCCGCATCCGTATGGAGGTGGAGAGCAAGCCGGAGGAAATCGAGGGTCTCGATCGCCGGATCATCCAGCTCAAGATCGAGGAATCCGCGCTCGGCAAGGAAAGCGATGCTGCGTCCATGGACCGGCTTGCCAATTTGCGTAAGGAATTGTCCGAGCTTGAACAGCAATCTTCCGAACTGACGACCCGCTGGCAGAACGAACGCGACAAGATCCATGCGGAAAGCCGTCTTAAGGAGGAGCTCGATGGCGCAAGGATCGAGCTCGAACAGGCGCAGCGCGAAGGCGATCTCGCCAAGGCGGGAGAGCTTTCCTATGGCAAGATACCCGACCTTGAAAAGAAGCTCGAGGAGGCCGCCGGCCACACCGAGAACGCGCTGCTGCGCGAGGAAGTTACCGAAGACGATATCGCCGGCGTCGTAAGCCGCTGGACGGGCATTCCGGTCGACCGGATGCTCGAGGGTGAGCGCGAGAAGCTTCTCGAAATGGAAGAGATTATCGGCAAGCGCGTCATCGGGCAGGAACAGGCCGTCGATGCCGTTTCCAAGGCCGTGCGGCGTGCGCGTGCCGGGTTACAGGATCCGGGGCGCCCGCTGGGCTCGTTCCTGTTCCTCGGCCCGACCGGGGTCGGCAAGACCGAGCTGACCAAGGCGCTCGCCGGATTCCTGTTCGACGACGACCAGGCGATGGTGCGCATCGACATGAGCGAGTTTATGGAAAAGCACGCGGTCGCCCGCCTGATCGGCGCGCCTCCGGGTTATGTCGGATACGAGGAAGGCGGCGTGCTGACCGAAGCCGTGCGGCGCAGGCCCTATCAGGTCGTGCTTTTCGACGAGGTCGAGAAAGCGCATAGCGACGTATTCAACGTGCTGTTGCAGGTGCTCGATGACGGGCGCCTGACCGATGGGCAGGGCAGGGTAGTCGATTTTTCGAATACTCTCATCATCCTGACCTCCAACCTCGGCAGCCAGTACCTCGCCAATATGGACGACGACCAGAAGGTCACCGATGTCGAGCCGCAGGTGATGGACGTCGTGCGCGGACACTTCCGCCCCGAATTCCTCAACCGGCTGGACGAGATCATCCTGTTCCACCGCCTGGCGATGGAGCACATGGCACCGATCGTGGAGATCCAGATCGGCCGGGTGCAGAAGCTGCTCGCCGACCGCAAGATTACGATCGACCTGAGCGAGGCCGCCAAGCGCTGGCTGGGCCGTGTGGGTTATGATCCGGTATATGGCGCACGTCCGCTCAAGCGCGCGGTCCAGCGCTATGTGCAGGACCCGCTCGCGGACATGATCTTGCAAGGCGATGTGCCGGATGGTTCGACGATTAAAATCGACGAGGGCGACGGCGAGTTGGCGATGGCAGTCCAGAGCGACTGATCTGTCGGCTGTAAATCGCCCACCGCTCCGTTTGCCAAAGGCATAAAAAAGGGGCCCCGGTTTCCCGGGGCCCCTTCTTGTTTCAGACTTGGACCGATCAAAGATCGATGTTGAAGCCCGCGTAGAAGTAACGACCGAACGTATCGTACGGATCGCCGTTAGCGATACCAAGCTGACCGAACGGCGGCTTGTTATCGAACGCATTGTCGACACCGACATAGAATTCGTACCGATCTTCCGGCGAGTAAGTCAGGCGGAAGTTGTGATACGTTTCCGAGCTGAACGTCGGATCTTCGTACTGGTCGAAGTTCGTCGGATCGAGCAGCGCCAATTCGCCAGGGGTACAGGTACGCCCGGTCAAACCGGTGATACCGGTCGACGGACATATCCCGGTGAACTGGTTCACGCTTTCGTAGGTGCCCTTGTACACATCGTCGATGAACCGCATCGAGTAAGTGATGCCGAAGTCACCGAACTGATAGTTGGCATTGAACGAAGCCGCCCAGTCCGGATCACCCAGTTCGCCCTTGATCCGGTTTGGATCTGTAGGTTCCGTAGGATCTTCGAAGAAGTTCAGCTTGATCAGATGCGTAGCGATTGCACGAAGCGACAGACGGTCACCATTATCGAATGTCCGGCGATACTGAGCATCGAAATCGATACCTTCGGTTTCGCGCGATGCGAAGTTCACACCGCCCGAGATAACCGCCTGGTCGTTATCGAAGAGGCCAGTGCCCTGACGGTTGACCGTGGCGCAGAACGGATTGTCCAGACCAGCAGCTGCGTCGTAACACAGGTTGATGATGGTCTGAGCCGCCAGCGTCGCGATCTGGTCTTCGATTTCGATGTTGTAGTAATCGACCGTCAGGCTGAAGCCTGGGATAATGCTAGGTTCGATAACCACACCTACGGTGATCGACTTGCTGCGTTCTTCGGTCAGGGTCGGGTTACCGCCCTGCTGGAACGAAGTGGACGAGGTCCGTGCAGTACAGTTGGTGTACTGATCGCCCAGTGCAACCGGGAACGACGTGCCGGCACAGGCTGCGACGAGCGCCGCATCAGCAGTGGTCGGGACACCGGCGGCGGCACAGTTGGCAGCGCGGTTCGGGTCGTTGTTGATCGCACCGGTCTGTTGGTCACAGGGATCCGCGATGAAGGCGAAATTCTGCGACAGCGGTGAGAACAGGTCGGACTGAGTTGGTGCACGGACCGAACTCGGCGTAACCGGCGCGGAAGCGAATGTCCGGGATCGGCGCGTACACGCCATTCACGTTGTAAGCCCAAACCGTACCGGTCGATGTGTTGTAGTCGGACACACGGGCCGCAGCACCAATGCTCAACTCGTCGACGAAGGACAAATTGGCGAGCAGGGGAACATAGACTTCCCCGAACGCTTCCTTGACCGACAGTTTCGGCGGGTTGAACGGCTGAATGGCCGTCAGGAACGTTGCATCTGCTGCCGTGAGTTCGTCGAACACACTGGAAGCACGCTCTTCACGGTATTCGCCGCCGATTGCGAAAGCAATCGGGCCGCCCGGAAGTTCGAAGAGCTGCGAGAGATCGCCCGCGACCGACGCCAGAGCGACGAACTGCTCGGCCGTTTCCTGCCGGTTACCTTCGACGTTCACGTAATCGAGCGCAGCACGGCTTGGTGCGCCGTCGCCGAATACGTTGATCGGCACACAACCAGGAGCATCGTTGGTCGGATCAGCATCGGTGTTGACCCGGCAAGCAGGTGTTCCGGTTGCGTCGAGCACCGCATCAGCTGCCAACAGGAACCCAGCCGGGTTACCATCGAGATCGGTCAGCTGCAGGTTGTTCAGCGAACGCAGGTCGGATTCGAAGCGACCGTAGTTGAGCGAAACTTCGTAGTTCCAGTCATCGTTGAACGTACCCTCGACACCGCCGACGATGCGGTATGTGTCACGATCCTGCAACTCGCCGCGGCCGCCGAAATCGATGTTGAAGCGAGAGAGCGGGATGGTTTGAGTGTTCGTCCGTCCAGCTGAGCAAAGACCGTTGGCCTGAAGGCCGGCGAGCCCATTGTCAGTCAGGAATGCGTTGTCGCAGAAAAGCGGGTCGCCTCCGAGGAACTGAGGTCCGCCGACGAAGAAGCTGGGCTGACCCTGCTGCTCTGCTTCGACATGGACATACTTGGCTTCGAGGAACGGGCGGAAAGCTTCGCTCACATCGAAACGAGCGATGAGGTTGACCGCATAGCGCTCAAGGCCCGCAGCAAGCTGGCCGGTGTTGCGGAGCGTCGAGCCGGAGCCACCGATCGTGTTGCCCGAGAAGGGCAGTTGACGGTCGGGGACGTCAACAAAGACGTCGCCATTGGGTGCAAAGCGTAGGTAGGTATCGCCGCTGATTTGGCCAACGGTGCCGCCGTCCGAGATTGAACGGTTGCGAACGCCGCAGACCGGCTCAAGGTCGGGAATTCCGTCCGTACCGAAAGGACCTTCGTCAGCCTGCGAATCGCTGACGACATTGTACTGACAACGACCGCTGTAAGCGCCTGTCAGTTCGTCACGGTCGCGGAAGAACAGCGGATCGGACTTGGCGTACTCTGCGGCGACTGCCACGTTACCGCGGCCATCGGCGAAGTTCTTACCGTATGTGGCTGCAAGGAAACGGGTCGAACGGTCACCGCGTGAAGAAATGCCGCTCTGGCCGCGAATGGTCAGGCCTTCGAAATCGCGCTTGAGCACGAAGTTGACGACACCGGCAACAGCGTCCGAACCGTAAACGGCCGAGTTACCGCCCGTTACGACGTCAACGCGGTCGAGCAGATCCACCGGAATGGTGTTTACGTCGACCAGATAGTCGCCCGGCAGTGCGGTGATGTGCCGCTTGCCGTTGACGAGGACCAGCGTACGGGCCGTGCCGAGGCCGCGAAGATCGAGCAGGTTGAGGCCCGCAGTACCGATGAAGCGCGTGGAGTTACCCTGGCTGAAGGTGGTGCGGAGCGAAGGCAGATCGTTCAGCGCATCACCGAGCGAGATATCGCCCTGATTGGTCAGTTCCTCAGCGGTCACAGCCGTAAGCGGAACAGGCGAGTCAAGGTTCGGGCGCGCGATACGCGAGCCGGAAACGATGATCATGTTGTTGGCGGTCGTCGGCGCGCCTGTCGAAGCGGAAGGATCGCAATCCCCGTCATTGTCCGTGTCCGGACAATCGACGCCAACTTCGACATCGCTGTCTGCGTCCTGCGCGAGTGCTGGCGAAGCAAACGCCAAAGCGGCAAGGCCGGTGCCAGCGAAGAGCGCAGCACGGCCACCTAATGTGGCAAATGTATTCTTCATTGTGTTTAGTCCCCTAAATGAACCGGTCTGCTTCCGGCTCCTGATCGGGACTAAAAGCAAGACTTGCGGCGAAGCGCAAGCGCATGAGGGCATTCTGATGCCATCAAATCGAAAAACACCTCAGAAGGGTAACATGAACGCAACATTTCAGGCTATTTTACTGCAAAAATCGCGGTGTCGTGCATTTTTCCAATGAAGCGAAAGTGTATCCTGGTGCCGAGAATTGGGAGGAACGGCTACCGAATCCGCGTATGGCTCTTCTAAGAATCTGACTTTCCTCCGGTGATCATTCCACCCGCCGACCTTTGACTCCGCGCTTCCCATTTATACGGACGAAGTAAGAGCCCAGAGCAGCTTTTTTCAGTGCAACCTGGTCACCCGGCTTCGGCATCCTCAAACGCGAAGGCGCGTTGGTAACTCGCCAAAGGCTACCCTCGGCAATGCGGAATTCGAACGAGTCACGACCAAGAGAGCGCACCGCCGTAATTTCGCTTTCCAGCAAATCGAGCTCGCCGTCCTCATTGGCGAAAAGCCCTATTTTGGGCAGAGAGAAACCGAATAGACCGCGTTTCGTCTGTTCGACATCCTCGGTGCTGACGAGCTTGACCTCGCCAGCGTCGTTTGCCGCGACAATCGCGCCGGCGGCACGGTCGTAGCAGGCAAGACGCGCAGTCGGATCGGAGATTTCCCGGCAGGCGCTCAGCTCGGCAAGCCGGTCAACCGCTTCGCCCGAGGTATCTTGCGCGGCCGCCGGTACCGCAAGCCCGAGGAACAAGGATGCCGTGATCGCGAGCGCGATGCGATACTGAACGCTGCCTCCGAGCGCGTTATTGGCGTTGGCGGTCATAATTTATCAATCCCTGAAAGCTAGGTACGGCAGATGCGCCGAATGGTCTGAAGACACGGCCTCTGGACGCTGGAGTCAACTGTAGCAAGATTACAACACACCTGAAATTTGGCCGAAACAAACGCGCTGCGTGATTGCCGGAGCGCGACTTGGTGGCCTAGACCGCGATCATTCGGGCCGCTGTGTCCGAGGGTTTTCATATCTACGGGACTGCATTCACCCATATTTCCGAGGGGAAAATAATGACCAACCGTTTCACCAAGGCTTCGCTTCTCGCGGGCACGATCATGGCAGGTGCCCTGATTGCTGCACCTGCAATGGCGCAGACCCTGCCGTCGGGCGATACCGACGATGCCACCGATCAGGATCCGGCGCTTCGTGCTGCACCTGAGCAAACCAACGCACCGATCATCGTGACCGGCTCGCGCATTGCGCGTCGTAACGTCGAAACAGCTGCACCTATCGCCGTCATCGACGACGAAGAGTTCCAGCTTTCGGGTACGGTCAACGTTGAAAACGTGATCAACTCGCTCCCGCAGGTCGTTCCCGGCCTGTCGTCGGCTTCGAATAACCCCGGTAACGGTACGGCAACCGCCAACCTGCGCGGCCTCGGTAACGAGCGTACGCTGGTCCTGGTCAATGGCCGTCGTTACATGTTCTTCGACACCAATCAGCTGGTCGACCTCAACACCATCCCGAGCTTCCTGCTCGACTCGGTCGACGTGGTTACCGGCGGTGCTTCGGCTGTGTATGGTTCCGACGCTCTCGCAGGCGTCGTCAACTTCCGTCTCCGTCAGGTCGACGGCGTAGAAGTGGGCGGCCAGTACTCCCTGACCGAGCGCGGCGATGGCGCCCGTTACCAGCTGCACGGTGCGATCGGCACATCGTTCGACGATGGCCGCGGTAGCGCGACTGTCTTCGCCGAATACTACAATCGTCAGTCCATCTTTCAGGGCGACCGCGATTTCTCCCGTTTCGCACTCGGCGGCGAGACAGATGGCGAACCCTTGCAGCAGTTCGGCTCTTCGACCGTACCGCAAGGCCGTATCAACACGCCCGGTACGATAGCTATCGATAATGGTGTCGATCTGAACGGCGATGGCGACTTCACCGATCCAGGCGAATCGGAGCCTAACGAGTTGCCGCTCGGCGCGGGCCTGATCATCGATGACGCAATCTTCGATGTTCCAGGTGTCGGCCGCGCGCGTGCAGGCGATACCTATAACTATGCGCCGGCTAACTATCTCCAGATCCCGCAGGAGCGTTACCTGATTGGCGGTTTTGCCGATTATGAATTTTCGGACGGGCACACAGCCTATACGGAAGTGACCTTCGTCAACAACCGCGTTGCGCAGGAACTGGCAGCCACGCCGGTCACCGGCACGTTCAACATCGATCTGGCGACGATCCAGCCCTTCGTAAGTGCCGAGACCTTCGCTGAATTCCAGGAGCTCGATGCGCGTGAAGTTGCTGCTAGTGCAGCTCGCGTTGCTAATGGTCTTCCCGCTCTGGCGGCACCGCAGTTGGGAGTGGTTTCAACCTTCGTCCAGCGTCGTGTTCTGGAAACCGGTGCGCGTAACTCGCTCGACGAGCGTAACGCGTTCCGTGTTCTTGCCGGCTTGCGCGGTGATGTAACCGATTACATCAACTACGACGCATATTATATGTATGCGCGTACGCGTAACTCGAATATTCAGCAGGGTAACATTTCGCGGTCTGCCTTCCAGGCAGGTCTCGACGGTACCGGAACCCCGATCAACATCTTTGGTCTTGGCACGCTTACGCCTGCACAGGTCAATGCGATCACCATCCAGGCACAGAACGGTGAAGTTTCGACCCTCGAAGTCGTCAGCGGCGTAGTTTCCGGTACATTTGGCGATTACGCTATCGGCAATTCGAGCCCGATCGGCTTTGCTCTTGGTTTCGAACATCGCCAGACCGCTTCGGAATTCCTTCCCGATACGGCTCTCGCTTCGGGCGACGTGATCGGCTTCAACGCCGGCCAGCCGACCGAGGGCGGATATGACGTCAACGAGATATTCGGTGAGCTCAACATTCCGATCGAATTCGGTTCGGCCCGTCTCGAACTGACCGGTGCAGCCCGCTACTCCGACTACTCGCTCGATGCGGTAGGCGGTGTATGGACCTACGCTGGCGGTGTCGAATTCGAACCGATCCCGGACGTGATCCTTCGTGCTCAGTACCAGCGTGCAATTCGTGCGCCGAACGTGGAAGAACTGTTTGGCGGTACGGCAATCGGCTTCCCGAGCGCGGTTGATCCATGTGCGCAGGCCAGCGCGGCTACGGACGCAACAATCCGCGGCCTCTGTGTGGCGACCGGTGTTCCAGCCGCATTGGTTGGGGACGGTGACGTCGCGCTGAACACTCAGATCCCTGGCCTGTTCGGCGGCAACGCCAACCTGCAGGAAGAAACCTCGGACAGCTACACCTTCGGTGTGGTGCTGCGTCCCAGCTTCATTCCTGGCCTGACGATCACGGCAGACTATTATAACATCGAAATCGAAGACGCGATTGCGACCTTCGGTGGCGGTCTGAATAATACTCTGAATCTGTGCTACAATGTGGTGCAGGACCTGACCGACCCGGTTTGCCAGGCGATTAACGGCTTCCGCGATCCGACTACAGGTTCGATCACGGTCGACAACCCGCCGGTCCTGCTCAACGCCAACACGGCAGAGCTTTCGACCTCGGGTATCGACCTTGAAGTCAGCTACAGCACGTCGATCCCCTTCTCGCTCCTGACAGACACGGGCGAGCAGGATTTCAACATCGCATTCCTGGGCAACTGGACGGAAGAAGCTAGCTTCACCCCGGTGGCCGGCTTCGCTTCGCAGGATTGTGCCGGTCTTTTCGGTACGACCTGTTCGGCAACGCCGTTCTTCCAGCCGGTGCCTGAATTCAAGTGGACTGCGCGTGCGAGCTTCATCGATGGTCCGATGACGACATCGATCCGCTGGCGTCACCTGGGTTCGGTTGACGATGATGATCCGACGATCGATTACACAGCGTTCAATGGTATCGAGACAATCGGTAGCTACGACCTGTTCGATCTGACCTTCGGCTTCGATTTGACCGAGGAAGTTTCGATCAACATGGGTGTTCGTAACATCTTCGACAAACTGCCGGGAACGCCGACGTTCGCTGCTGACGGTACCGTCAGCAACCGTCCGAACTCGCTCCTTCTTGGTGACAACCAGGAGCAGGCCAATACCTACGGTAGCGTCTATGACACGCTGGGCCGTGACTACTTCGTGTCGGCGTCGTTCAAGTTCTAACGACACCGGTTTGAAGCAAGCCAAAGAAAGGGCGGCAGACTTCGGTCCGCCGCCCTTTTCTTTTGCTTTCTAGGAAGCGGTGCCGGACCGCATCGCGCCGACTTCAATTCGAGAAAGTGAGAAAGTCCGCGAAGGCCCGGCCGGAAGGTTCGTCGACCTGCGTGCTGACGGCGTGCGACAATCCCGCCTCTGCCATCGCGCCGACAAGCGTATCGCGATCATCCGCAGCGCCGCACGCCCGCTCGAGCGAGTCGATCCGTCCCACTTCGTTGCGCGCTTGGGCCGTGATGGCGGCGACCGTCTCGACGATCGACCGGGCGCCCGATCTGGCACCCATCAAGATCGAACGGCGGATCGCCTCGGCGATTTCCCAAGCTGGTCCATCTTGCCCGAAATTGGCCGCCGCATCGCGCACGGCGTTTTCCGCAGCAGACAGCGCAGCCTGCCCTCCGCCTAGACCCATTGTCAGCGCAGCCTTTACCTGCGCGTCGAGTTTTCGGTCGCTCAGCACCCACGAGATCTGTTCGCGTCGTCCGACATTATGCTCCAGGATCGGACCATCGCCGCGGTGGACCATAATCGCCAGCCTACCGTCGTCTCTCAACACCCGCGCAACCTCAAGCGCACTGCGCGCTATGTCGCCATATTCAAAGCCGAACTGGCTGGTGATGCAGTGAAAGCGATGGTCGGGGAAGGGTAGCTTCTCCATCGCGACGCCGCTCTTGATGGTTGTCCCGCGCGGAGCGGAGGGCAGCGTGGGCGCGAGGTCGACGCCGGTCAGCTTGAGGTCGCTGCGGACCGAAAGCATCCAGCGCATGACGCAGCCATCGCCAGTCGCCAGGTCAAGCACGCGCGCGGATTTCGGCAGCTCGCGGGCGAAGTCCGGTCCAGCAAGCCTTTTGCGCATCTTCGATTGCCGACCAGCGCTGCGGCAGACAGCCCGTGCTGCGGTGCGGCATCTTGCTGCGCGCATTGGTGTGCCAGAAGTCGGCCCAAGCGCGGTCGTCGGCCTCGGATCGCTGGGTCATGGGGAGGTCTCGCTGGCAGGGACGATGTCGAAGGCAACGGTCATACGTTCGGCCTCTCCAAAAGGTCTGGTGCCGTGGTAAAGCGTGCTCGGGAACAGGGCGAGCGTGCCGGGCTTGGGCTCGATAGTCCGGATCGGACCGAGATCGAGCCCGAGATCGCGCGCCGGGCGGCCGACCTCAAGCCAGCCGTGCCCGCCGGGCTGCTGCGTATCCGGCGGCACCACGAGATACAGCGCCGAAGAGATGATCCCCTGAGGATGGATGTGCGCTGCGTGATAGTCCCCGCCGGCTGTCAGTCGCACCGACCATGACCCTTCCAGTCTCAGCGGCCTGTCCCGGTGACGCAGCAGCGGGTGTGACGCATCCTGCGGGGGAAGGGCAGCGCGGTAGTCCTCCAGCGTCGCAAGAATTGCTTCGCGCAGCTCGGCGAGCACCGGCTCCGTACGGTCGAACAGCATGCCGCGCGTCTGTGTGCCGCCGCGTAGCGACTGACCGAGCGGGAAGGCTGAACCCGCATGCAGCGATCGCAGGAATGCGGCCGACCGGTCCACCAAACCCTCCGCCCCATGCAGGTCGCATCGCTGCACCAAGCCGTCCTGCTCATGCAGCCAGTACGCGCGGTCATCGCCTGTCATTCGCCACGCTATCCCAATCAGCGCCCATGCCGGGATGCTCCAAGGTTCTTGTGCCAGCACTTTCGACAGCAGTCTTTCTGCCCCCCCGGCATCGCCCGAGCGCAGGAGGTGGCGCGCTTCATGGAGGTTGCGGGTCGGGATATCGTATTCGAGCGCAGTGAAGATCCTATCGGCCCGGTCCCACTCCCCGCCAGATCCGGCGTGAACCGCTTCCAGCATTCGGAAGTGCAATTCGTCTGGGAAACGCCCTTGCGCATCTGCAGCAATGTCGGCTGCTTCGGCAAAGCGGTCATTGCCCGCGAGAACTTCGCAATGGGCGGAAGCGACATTGGGGTCTTGCGGCAATTTCTCGGCCGCATCGCTGTAATGGCTCGCGAAATCACTTTCACCCGCAGCGATCCGCAATTGGGCGAGGTATTTATGCCCTTCAAGCCATGCTGGCGCCTGGTCCGACAATTGCTGTGCGATCGTCCGCGCTCCCTCGAGATTGCCAGCAACTTCGAGTGCTTGCGCTTTGCCCAGCCACAGGTCCGCATCGCCGGGGTTCACTGCGAGCGCACGGTCGAAACGCGCCAGCGCGTCGGCCTCGCCGCGTTCCAGAGCGACCCTCGCGCGCCCGTGCAGTGCCTTGCTATGGCCGGGCTCAAGCGTGAGGCACCGGTCATAGGAGCGCTCCGCGTCAGCAACTCGCTTGGCCGATCGCTCGCTCGCTCCGCGCACGGACCAATAGCGGGGGATCGACGCGCCAGCCTGTTCGTGCATTTTCAGCAGATCGGCGGCTTCTTGCGATCGCCCCAATCCATCCAGCGCGATCGCCCGGTTGATTGCGAACTCTACATTGCCCGGTTCGCGCTCCAGCGCGGCTGCGAAACGCGCTTCGGCGGCCTCGCTATCGCCCGCCCGCATGGCCAGCGAGCCGGCACTGTTGTGGAGGCCGGCATCGGCAGGATGGGTCCCAAGCCCTTCGTCCATGATCCGCTGCGCGCCGGCAGGATCGCCGGCCCTCTCTGCCGCGATAGCGCGTGCATGAAAGTCCTGTGCGCTGATCGTCACTGGTCGCGCAGCCATCCCGTGATTGCCAGCCGGCCCATCGGAGCGAAAGGCGGCACGTAGGTGACCAGGTGCGATTGCGGGACAGCGAACAGGTTGAGCGCATTGAAGCGGGGCCGGAATCCCTCGACCACGTCTCCGTCCTCGTCCAGAAACAGCAGGTAGCCGCCCCAGTCGGGATGCCAGTCCTCACGCGCGAGGTTCAGCACATAAGCGACCTTCCAGCCCTCCTCGACATGGCTGTCCGTATGCCGCCCGAGATAGTGATTGGGCGCGTAGAGCGTCGCCTGTCCGTCCGCTTTCACCAGATCGCTGAACCCGGTCACGTCGCGCGCCAACCCAAGGAATTCGGGCGCATTGAGATATTCGAGCAGCATCTGGTGCGGGCCGTTCGGATTGCGCTGCTGCTGGACGTCCTCGACCAGCGAATATTGCGCATAGCGAAAGCCATACTGCCCCTGTGCGCTCGCCTGTGCCGCGGCATTGGCGAGCTGGTTCAGTTGATCGGCACCTCCGGGCGCGCCGATGTCGGCCTGCGAAAAACTGCGCGGTGCGCTCGAAACGCCGTCGCCCGTGGAAACCGCCATACCCCACGGCGTGCCCTGCGCGAGTATCGCCTGCACTTCGCGGGCGGTGTCTTCGGTCAAAACATCGCGCACCTGAATGCGGCGACGCCGGGCGAACTCTGCCGCCAAAGCTGCCCGGTCGAGGTCGGGATTGATTTCGAAAAGCTTCTTCGGCTCGGCCATGGCAAAGCCTTATGCAGCCCCCCGCCCGCAAGGCAAGCATGGGCGCGGCGCATTGCCCATTCGCTCGCTTGACGTTTACGTAAACGCGCCATAGGCCTGCCCGAGAAACGCGTTCCAATACGGGAGCCGGTATCAGGAGAGCCCCATGCCCGAAGCCTATATCGTCGAAGCCGTCCGCACTGCCGGGGGGCGCCGGGGAGGGCGGCTCGCAGGCGTTCACCCGGTCGATCTCGCGGCCAAATCGCTCGACGCAGTGATGGAGCGTAGCGGGCTGGATGCCAAGGCAGTCGATGATGTGGTGATGGGCTGCGTCAGCCAGGGCGGCGAACAGGCCATGCAGGTCGGCCGTAACGCAGTGCTGGCGTCCAGGCATCTCGGTGAGGGTGTTCCCGCCGTCACGATCGACCGCCAGTGCGGTTCTTCGCAGCAGGCAATTCAGTTTGCAGCTCAGGCCGTGATGAGCGGTACGCAGGACATCGTCATCGCCAGCGGTGTGGAAAGCATGAGCCGCGTACCGATGGGCTCAACTGCGATGTTCCACATGAAAGAAGGGCTGGGCAACTACAAATCGCCGGGCCTCGAAGAGAAATATCCCGGCATCCAGTGGTCCCAGTTCATGGGCGCCGAAATGATCGTGAAGAAGCACGGCTTCGACAAGGACCAGCTCGATAATTTCGCACTCGGCAGCCACGCCAAAGCGATCAAGGCGACCGAGACCGGCGCTTTCGAGAAGGAAATCGTGCCGGTTGAAATCGAAACCGCCGAAGGCGAGCAGATGCATACGGTCGATGAGGGCATCCGCTTCGACGCCACGCTCGAGAGTATCCAGTCGGTAAAGAAGCTGAGCGAGCAGGGCACGCTCACCGCAGCGTCATCCAGCCAGATATGCGACGGATCGAGTGCGGTTCTGGTGGTCAGCGAACAGGCTCTGAAGGATCATGGCCTCACCCCGCTGGCGCGCATTCACAATCTGACCGTGACGGCCGGCGATCCCGTCATCATGCTCGAAGAGCCGCTGTTCGCGACCGATCGCGCGCTGCAGCGTGCGGGAATGACGATAGGCGATATCGATCTTTACGAAGTGAACGAGGCATTCGCGCCCGTGCCGCTGGCATGGCTCAAGCATACTGGCGCCGATCCCGACCGCCTGAATGTGCATGGCGGCGCGATTGCGCTTGGCCACCCGCTTGGCGCATCGGGCACGAAGCTTATGGCGACGCTCGTCCATGCGCTGCGCCGCCACGGCAAGAAATATGGCTTGCAAACGATGTGCGAAGGCGGCGGCGTCGCCAATGTGACTATCATCGAGGCGCTTTAATGCATCGCGGTCGAACAGATTTGAACCCGATCCCGGCTCTTGCCGGGATGACGAAATTGACCAAGAGGATTTGATACAATGGAAGTTTCCGCAAACACACCCGCAGTCGTCACCGGCGGCGCATCCGGCCTCGGCGAAGCAACCGCACGCGCCATCGCCGCCAAGGGCGCGAAAGTCGCCATCTTCGACATGAACGAGGAAAAGGGCGAAGCCGTCGCCAAGGACATCGGCGGCGTGTTCTGCAAGGTCAATGTCACCAGCGACGAGGATGTCGATGCCGGTTTTGCCAAGGCGCGTGAGGCGCATGGTCAGGAGCGTATCCTCGTGTGCTGCGCGGGCATCGGCAATGCGATCAAGACCGCCAGCCGGGACAAGCAGTCGGGCGAAATCAAGCATTTCCCGATTTCCGCTTTTGATTTCGTCATCCAGGTCAATCTGATCGGTACGTTTCGCTGCATTGCCAAATCGGCTGCCGGCATGATGAGCCTCGATCCGCTTACCGATGAGGGCGATCGCGGCGCGATTGTGAACACCGCTTCGGTTGCAGCCGAAGACGGCCAGATGGGCCAGGCCGCCTATTCCGCATCCAAGGGCGGCGTCGTCGGCATGACGCTCCCCATTGCGCGCGATCTCATGCGCGAAGGCATCCGGGTGAACACCATCCTGCCCGGCATCTTCAACACCCCGCTGATGAATGCCGCCCCGCCGCAGGTGAAGGAAGCGCTGGCCGCATCGGTCCCGTTCCCCAAGCGTCTCGGCTATCCCGAAGAATACGCCAACCTCGCTATGTGCATGATCGAGACTGGCTATTTCAACGGCGAAGACGTTCGCCTCGACGGCGCCATTCGCATGGCGCCGCGCTAAGCATCAGCCAGCCCGAATGAAAAACGCCGCCCGTTCCATCTGGAGCGGGCGGCGTTTTTTCTGCGGTGCACGATCAGCCGATCGTTTGCATCAGCCTGACGGCACCGACCCAGTCGTCCTGCTCGGCTGCGTCGGCGAGCAGGACGGCGACATCGCCGCGCGCTGCCTCTCCCTTGGGATCGACATCGTCGCCCAGGCGAACAGAGCCGGTCGGACCGGAATCGGTAAGCGAAACCGCCCGGAGGATCGCATATTCGAGCGAGCTGTCTTTCAGCCGTTCGTCCGCGTCGTGTTTGGCCTGAAGATAATGGGCAAGTTCGCTATCGGGGTCGGGATCGCCTGCGCCCACCGTGCTGAGCATCACGAAGCGTCGTACACCGGTCTTTTCGGCAATGCCGATAAGTTCAATTGCGCCATCACGATCGACCTTATCGGTCATTTCAGCGCTGGTGTCGCCGCCTGCGCCGGCCGCGAAGATGACGACTTCGCACCCTGCGGTAACATCATCCTCAAGATCCGTCAGGTCGCCCAGACGCTGCTCGGCGCCCTCCGGCAGCTTGCTGGTGTCCGATGAAGCGCGGATGAGGGCGACTGGCTCGTGCCCGCGCTCGCACAACTCGTTGACGAGGCGTGTTCCGGTATTGCCGGTAGCTCCGGCGACAAGAATTCTCATGAGTATCTCCGGGATAGGGGGCTTAGATTCAGGGCAGAAAAATGGCTTTTGCGTTGACGAATTCCTTCATGCCAAATCCGCCGTGCTCGCGGCCGTACCCGGAATTCTTGACGCCGCCGAAGGGCATGTTTGGATCTGCCGCGCCGAACGAATTGATACGCACCATGCCGGTGTCGAAATGGTCGCGTGCCAGCCGGATCGCCTTGTCCTGGTCCTTGGTGAAGATGCCGCCACCAAGACCATAGCGGCTGTCGTTGGCAATGCGCATCGCATCGTCGTCATCCTTGGCGCGGATTATCGAGGCAACCGGGCCAAAAAGCTCGTCGTCATAGGCCGGGGTGCCGGGCTTGCAGTCTGCAAGAACTGTTGCGGGGTAGTACCAGCCTGCCGGATCGTCCTCAGGATCGCCGCCACAAAGCAGCGTGCAGCCGCCATCGACGCTTTTCTGTACCTGTTCGATGAGCGTATCGAACTGTTCCTCGCTGGATACCGGCCCAAGCTCGGTATCCTCGGCAGTGGGTTCGCCCATTTTGGTAGACTTCATCCGCTCGACAAATGCCTCGACGAATTCGTCATACACGGCATCTGTGACGACGAAGCGCTTGGCCGAAACGCAGGTCTCTCCGTTGTTGTAGAGGCGGCCGGTCACGCAGGTCTTCACTGCAAGATCGATATCGGCGTCTTCCAGCACGAGATAAGCGTCGTTAGAACCGAGCTCGAGCACAGTCTTTTTCAACGCTTCCGCGGCGGTTTTGCCGATGTGGCGGCCGGCACCGTCGCTGCCGGTCATGGTGACGGCACGGACCTTGTCATGGGTGATGATTTCGTCCGACAGATCATGATCGACGAGGACCACGTCGAACAGGCCTTTGGGCAGGCCGGCTTCAAGGCACAGGTCACGTAACAACAGCCCACTGCCGGTGCAGATCGACGCGTGCTTGAGAATGCAGGCATTGCCCGCCATCGCATTGGCCGCAAGCACCCGTACCGGTTGGTAGAGCGGGAAGTTCCACGGTTGGATCGAGTAGATCACGCCGATTGGCGAGTAGGTCACGATGCCGCGCTTCTTTCCGCCGGAGTGCTCGCGCTCTTCATCGGCCAGTTCGGTCGGACCCTTGTCGGCGGTGTATTCGAAGATGCGTGCGCAGATTTCGACTTCGGTCTGGCCGTCGCGCAGCAGCTTGCCGGTCTCGCGGGTCATCAGTTCGCTGATGCGGTCGGCATTGTCCCGCAGAGTTTTGGCGACCTGCGACAGGATTTGCGCACGGTCATCGTGGCTGCGCGTACGCCAATCGAGAAAGGCTCCATGCGCGGCGTCGATTTTCGCGAATGCCTCCTCCTTCGACATCAGGTCGTAGGTTTCGAGGGTTTCGCGCGTTGCGGGATTATTCGTCTTTATCTGTGACATCGAGCCACCTTGCCTGTTTGTTGATAAGGGTTCCCTTTTGCAACGGATCCCGCCGTACTTGCGTTCCTGAGAGTATTTCTCCGCATGGCGGGAACACGCCGGGCTGCCGCATTTCCTACTCGCCGCCGGATCGGTACGCCGGGGGTATGATGTCACCTGCCAGTCGTCCCTTTCACGCCGCCCCTTGCAAAAAGACAATGGGGCGCTTTGCTTTTCCTTGCCAGGACCGTGTTCCACGTGTTCCATCCTGACGGACTGCCCCGGGGAGATACCAACATGACCGACTTCACCCAGATCAAGCTCGATATCGATGGGCCAATCGCGACGGTGACGCTGCATCGTCCCGAGAAGATGAATGCCTTCACCCGGACCATGATGGCCGAGATCATCGCAGCGCTCGACATAACCGACGCCGACGATGCGGTGCGCGCGGTGATCGTGACCGGGCATGGCGACCGCGCGTTTTGCGCTGGAGCGGACCTGACACCGGAGGGCGGGGGCCATGTCTTCTCCGATCCCAACCCGGTTGAGGACTTGTCCGACGAGAGAGTGCGCGATGGAGGAGGGCGGCTGACACTGCGCCTGTTCGACAGCAAGAAGCCCTTGATCGGAGCCAGCAACGGAGTGGCTGTCGGTGTCGGGGCAACGATGCAACTGCCCTTCGACATCCGGCTGGCTTCGGACAATGCGCGCTACGGCTTCGTGTTCGCGCGCCGTGGGATCGTGCCCGAAGCTGCCTCCAGCTGGTTCCTGCCGCGGCTGGTGGGCATGCAGAAGGCGCTGGAGTGGTGCATGACCGGGCGGCTCTTCGATGCGCGGGAAGCGCTGGATGCCGGACTGGTCCGCTCCGTGCATCCGCAGGACGAGCTACTCGGCGCGGCGCGCGGGATCGCGGCCGAGATTGCGGAGAATACCTCTGCCGTATCGGTGGCCATGTCTCGCGCGATGCTCTGGCGCCTGGGCGCAAGCGGGCATCCGATGGACGCCCACCGGATCGACAGCCGCGCGATCTACCGTCTCAGCCGCAGTGACGACGCCAAAGAGGGTATCGCGAGCTTTCTCGAAAAGCGTTCGCCCAACTATCCGGACTCCGTGAGCGGGGACATGCCGGACTTCTACCCGTGGTGGGAGCAGCCCGAATATAAGTAGTTTCGTTTGCAACGGTCTTGCCAAGCGGGATGTTCTGCTTAGAAAGGCGGCATGACGTCACGCCAACCTGCCGAACGGCTCGCCGACTTTCTGCCCTATCAGCTCTCGATTGCGTCCAATGCAGTATCGAAGCGGATTGCCGAGCAATATCGCCGCCGTTTCGCGCTCAAGACGATGGAATGGCGCATCATGGCTGTGCTTGGCGATGCCGGCGCGCTGAGCCAGCGAGAGCTCTCGCAGCTGACGCTGATGGACAAGGTTCCGGTCAACCGGGCATGCAAGAAGCTGGAGGATCGCGGCCTTCTGGCACGCCGTCCGAACGATGCCGACGGCCGCTCGCACCTGCTCGAACTGACGGCCGAGGGAAGGGGCGTACACGCACGCATCATGCCGCTGGCGCAATCGATCGAGGGCGAGCTGTTCGGCGTGCTCGATACAGGCGAGCGGGCCATGCTGCTCGAACTGCTGGTGAAGGTGCGCGAGGCAGCCGGAGATTTCGACGCAGAAAGCCTGGCAGACTAGGCGTCCGCCAGGCTTTCATCGACGTTTAGCGACTTTGATTCCGCTTTAGCTTAGCAGCGCGTCCGAGATCGAACAGGCCGCTGGGCCGAGAATAACGACAAACAATACCGGCAAGATAAAGAGAATGAGCGGCACGGTCATGATGGCGGGAAGGCGAGCGGCCTTTTCTTCGGCACGCATCATTCGCTCATTTCGGAACTCTGCGGAAAGAACACGCAGCGCCGATGCCAACGGCGTACCATAACGTTCGGTCTGGATCATCGTGGTGACGACGCCCTTCACCGCTTCCAGATTTACGCGATATGCGAAATTGTCGAAAGCCTTGCGGCGCTCGTTGAGGAACGACAATTCGATTGCGGTCAGCGTGAATTCCTCGCCCAGTTCGGGATAGGCACGCCCAAGCTCCTTGGCGACGCGATTGAAGGCGGCGTCGACCGTTAGGCCGGCTTCTGCGCAAATGACCAGCAGGTCGAGTGCGTCCGGCAGGCCCTTGCGGATCGCGTCGGAGCGCTTGTTGGACTTGTTCTTGAGAAATATCTCGGGGCCTTTGTATGACAGAAAGGTCACCAGAGCCAAAGCTGCCACCCGCTTGAACTGCCACTCCGGATAGATTTCGACGAGGTAGAGCAGCACGAACGCCAGTCCGCCAAAAACGATAGGTAGGATCATTCGCGCTCCGATGAGCAGAACCGCGACTTCCTTGTTCCGGTAACCCGCCCAAGCGAGCTTCTGCTGCATATCCTCGATCTGAGAATCCTGCAGGACCTTCATCTGCCCGAGCGTGTCTTTGACCTTGTCGGTTGTATCGCTGTTGCGCACCAGGCTCTGGCGTTTCTTGGCCGTAGCCGTGACGATGCCTGCCTTCAGCTCTTCACGTCGGGCATTTAGCGCCTTGACGCGCTTGGCCATCGGATCCCTGATCGTAACCGCTGTGTAGACGGCGAATACCACGGCCATTGCGGCTATGCCGGCCAGGATGGACCCGACGAGGATGACGTCGAAACCGAGGAGCGTGGGGCCTGAAGGTGTGTTCAGCATTGGTTTGCTCTTTCCGCGTCGTCAGATTTCGAAACTGACCATCTTGGCCATGATGAATGCACCGATGCTCATCCAGACGAGCCCGCCAAGGCCAATCACGATCAGACGATCGTCGATGAAGAATTTTCCGACATATTCCGGGTTGATCCACCAGATCATCGTAAAGACGATGAAGGGCAGGGAGCCGACGATGTAGGCCGACGCCTTGGATTCCGAACTCATCGCCCTGATCTTCAGCTTCATCTGACTGCGCTTGCGCAGCACCTCGGCGAGGTTGGACAGTGTTTCGGCCAGATTACCGCCGGTTTCGCGCTGGATCGCGAGCGTGATACAAAAGAAGTTGAACTCGGGAATTCCCAGCTTGTCGGCCGTATCCTGAAGCGAATCTTCCATGGTCTTGCCGATCTTAATGCGCTCGACAATACCCTTGAATTCTACCCCCACGGGGCCAGGAATTTCCTGTGCAACCACGGACAGCGTTTCCGTCACCGGCAAACCTGATCGCAATCCGCGAACCAGCAATTCGATAGCGTCGGGAAATTTGGCGTTGAAGTGCGCCGTGCGCTTCTTGATCGCGCGACCTACAAGAAAATGCGGAATCCCTGCACCTACAAGCAGGCCGACTCCGCAGGACAAAGCAAGCGCGCCAGTCCGCAGAAAAACGACCAGCGCCACGAAGAGCGCAATGCCGGCCGAGGCGTAAAAATACTGGCTGACTGTCCACTTCTTGCCGCTGCGATCAAGCCGCATGGCGAGCGCTTCGATACGCGAACTCGAACCAGCCGCATGTTGCAGCTTCGGCTTGCGCGCAGCGATCGCCTTCTTCAGTTGCGACTCGACCTTGGTCTGAGTGCTCTCCGAATGGCGATAGCGCACCTGCTGCAGGCGCCTCTGGCTGGCTTTCACCGCCGAAGGGCCGGCAAAGGCAGCGTAGCTCATACCAGCCACGGCAAGTACGCCAACAACGATCAGCACTAGCTGCAACATGCTTGCTCTCCGTCCTCTAGTTCAATCTATGGTCCGCGTTGGAAGCCGCCGTTTTCCGGCGTTTCCGTCCCAGACGTTACCCAGCCAGCTGCGAAGCGGCCGGTTTGTCTTTTTTTACGAGCAAGGATTTGAAGTCGAAGCCGCCGAGCAGGGACTTCTTCCCGCCCGCCGAACCGCTTTCGCCGTCATCTTCATCGCTCACATTGATGATCCGCTTGCCGAGCGCCCTTATCTGGCTGGCGGCCTTGCTGCTCGAATTGGCCTCGACAAATGTCTGCCCCAGCTTGGCTGCGTTCGTGGCAGCCTTCTGATCGTACGGAATCTGGAAATCGATTGCCCGTTCGATCGAAGCCTCGAAGTCGGCTTTGCTGATTTCGGCTGCACCGGCCTGGATCTTGTTGGCGACTACCACCGGCGTCACATGTGCAGCATTCGTCTTGAGCCAGGACAGAATGCGGATCGCATCGCGCGCCGAAGCCAGCGTCATTTCCGTAGTCACTACCGCGACGTTTACGTCGGTCAGCAAATGCGGGAAATTGATCAGCATGCTGCGGGGCATGTCGATGACCGTCATCTCGAAAGCGTGACGGAATTCTTCTTCCAACTGGAGGAAGGCAGCGCCATCGGTCATCAGGGGCGAGTTGATCGGTGCTTCTGCCGACAGGATGGCCAGATTGTCATGCGCTCGGATCATGGCCCGCTCGATGAAAAGTCCGTCGATCCGGCTGGGATTGTCGATCGCGTCAGTCAGGCCGCGGCCCGGCTCGAGATCGAGTGCCAACGCACCGGTTCCGAAATGGATATCCAGGTCGAGTAGTGCCGTCGGAGCATTATGCTTGGTGGCAAAGTCCCAGGCGAGCGATGTCGCAATGGTCGAAGCACCCACACCGCCGCGTGTACCGATGACCGCCGTGGAAATATGGCGCTTGACCTGCTCTTGCTCGCCGCCGCGCGGAGCAGTGAAGACCGCTTGGGCACCGTTAAGCGTATCGCGCAAGGCGCCAGCCGACAGCGGCTTGAGCAGATAATCGTGAATGCCGCTTGCGACCAGGTCGCGATAAAGGCGTACATCGTTGACCTGCCCGATCGCAATGACGACCGTGCCCGGCTCGCAGACTTCTGCCAGCGCATTGATATCGTTGAGCGGATCGCCGCTTTCCGAAAGGTCGACGAGAAGAATATTCGGGCTGGCACTGACCGACAGAGACTGGATTGCGTTACGCAAGCCGCCCTTGTTGCACTTCTCCGGCTGCCATCCGAGTTCGATCACCACCGGACGCAGTACGTCCAGCGCTTCTTCGTCGCAGATGAAGGCGGCAAACGGATCGCGGTTGCTTGGCATGCCTGCTTTGAGTGGAGCGTTCATGATGATCTTCCCTTAGTTTCCGCCGCTGCCGCCGCCGGAGCTGACTGCGGGCAGGCCTTCGGCACCGGTAGGCGCTTGTTCACGATAAGACTTAATGGCCTTGGTCGAGGTGATAACGACCGTCTCGCCGGTTCCCGTTTGGCCCGTGATCAGGTCTTCGGGGTTTGCTACCATTGCAGCGAGATTCCCGTTGATCGCGCAGCCATATCCCGGGGACACACCATTCGTGTAGTTCATTTCGCTCTTGATCGACCAGTCCGGGCATCCCGGAACTGTGGCCGTTGAGCGGGTGACTACAACGCGGGCTTGACCTGGCTGACTGAACCCTTCGGTTACAGGTGCGCCATCGGCAAGCAGCACGCCATGACGGCCTGCCAATGCCGCGACTTCGTCACGCACGGCTGGCGAGAGCGAAGCGTCATCTATTGCAACACGGTCGCCGTAGCGCAGGTCCATGGCTTCGAACCATCCCGACAAACGTTGTTGTTCGGAGACCGGAAGTCCGCCTGGGGTCGTATTGACGTCAAGCGTGTAATTGCTGCGCTCAACCACTGGCTGCTTGGTGCTGTACAGAGACCGGTTTTCCGGCATCCCGCCACATGCTGCCAGGCTGAAGCCAAGCGATAGGGCGACTGCGCCCGCGAGCTTGCGATTTATCGTAGTGCTCATCGTTCCTGTCCCTCTTATTCGAAGCTGAAGCCAGGCGCCGCGTTACCGGCGGTGCGCTCGTTGCGGCGCGCTTCGGTTTGAAGTGCGGCGGTGTCGCCATCAGCCGGTGCCGATTGCGAAACCTGCGGTGTGGCCGCTGCGCCTTCGGCAGTGGCTGGTCCGGGGCGTTCTGCACCGCTCACACCGTCATGGTCGAAATATCCCAGAAGCCGCTGTGCTTCGTTCGGCGCGCGGTAACCGTCCGTTGGCAAGCGAATGTCGCGGTCGTTTACCGGCTTCACCAGGTAAGGCGTGACAACGATAACCAGTTCGGTTTCACCGCGGCGGAATTCCGTCGAGCGGAACAGGTTGCCGAGGATCGGCACATCGCCGAGGCCTGGTGCCTTGTCGATCGAGCTTTGCGAATTGGTCGACATCAGCCCGGCGATCATGAAGCTTTGTCCGGAGCCGAGCTCGACCGTCGTTTCCGCACGGCGAACGGTGAGGGCTGGGATCGTGAAGCCATTCTGCGTCACCGACCCTTGCGACGATAGTTCCGACACCTCTGGGCGGACCCGAATTGATATACGCCCGTTGGATAGTACGGTGGGCGAATAGGCGAGACTTACGCCGAAGTTCTTATACTCAACCGTAGTCGTCCCGAGACCCTGGCTGAGCGGGATAGGAAATTCCCCGCCAGCCAAAAATTCCGCCGTTTCACCGGACAGCGCAGTGAGGTTCGGCTCCGACAGCGTGGTCACCAAACCTTGCCGTTCGGCAAGGTCGAGCGCACCGGCAATGTCGAGGCCCAGATAATTGCCGAAAGCGGCGATTGTAGAACCCGTACCGTTATTGTTGAACGTGGCTGTGCCGTTCTCACCGATGGTGACTGCGCCAGCACGACCATTGGCAACACCGAATTGGAAGCCACTAGTCGTGTCTTCGGTCAGCAGGTTCGCTCCAAGAGCGCGCACAAAATTCTTGCTAACCTCGGCGAAGCGCACGCGCAGATTGACCTGCAGCGGTGTCGCCATCTTAAGGCGGCTAATGACATTCGTATCTTCGCCGACAAAAGCCTCGACCAACGCCTGGGCTTCGGCCGCATCTTCCGGCGCGGCAACAGTGCCGGTCAAAAGCACGGTGTTCGTGCCCATGGTGGCAACCGCGATCTTGGCTTCCGGCATGGCGAGGGCGAGCATTTGGTCGATGCTACCAATGTTCGAGCCGACGCGGATGTTCGCCGACCAGATGATGTCGCCGCGTGCGTTGCTGGCATAGACGGTGGTTTCCCCGCCCGACTTGCCGAAAACGTAAAGCTGGCGCTGAGACTTGATCTGGACATCGGCAACACCGTCATCGGCGATGAAGACATCGGTCATGGTGCCGGGCACGTTGACCAGTTCGCCCTTGCCGATCGACAGAACGATTTCGCCGGACGGTCGCACCACGCTTTGGGCGGTCACGCCAGCGGCTGGCAGGCTGGCCATGGGCACGAATGCCAGGCCCGCGAGCAGCGCTTTTGCAGTTATACGACGTTTCATTTTTCTAGCCCCCTGATGGCTTTGAATTCGTGTCAGCGAATGGTCGTGGTTGCGCTCGGAACGGTCTTGGCCGCCTGCGCTGCGCCAGCTGCCTGCTTGCCCAGAAAGGCAGCAGTGGCGCCCGACATGGCCACGCCTGCGGAAGAGCCGACGGGCACTTCCTCAACCGCCTTGCCGCGCGTCACAGTAACGGTCGGACCGCGGCGAACCGGGGCATAGCCACCGCCGCCACCAGCCGGAGCAGCTTGCGGAGCCGGAGCGCCGACATTGTTCGCTGGAATGCTGCCACGCTGGAAGCGCGATACATCGGCACCGGTTGAATAGGTGGTCTTGCCGTCGTCTGGGCGAGCCATGGCTTCGCGCAGGAGCTTTTCTTCTTCTTCCGGCGTCGCATCGTCGGGAATGACGACATCGCCGCTGGCAAGAGCACGCTCGAGTTCGGACTGATTGTCTGCAAGCGAGCGCAGCGTGAAGCTGATGGCGCCGATGGTTTGTGCAACGGCGACCTTCTCGGCGATCTTCGGCGTCACTTCGAGGGTGACGTTGCTGGACGTCTTCACGACGGTCTTGCCTTCGACCGTTTCGGTCTCGGTCGCCTGGTCGGTTGCGAGAATGCGAAGGTTGCGAATGATGGTTTCCGAAGCCTTGAGCGGACGTCCTTCGCCCGCGACCGTCTGCGTCAGCACCATGTCCACGCGGTCACCTGGAAAGATGAAGCCGGCAACGCCGGTACGAGCATCGACCGGGACGGTGACAGCACGCATGCCGGGCGTTAGCGCCGCAGCCAGAAAGCCGCGATCGCCCGGGCTCACCAGCGAGCCCTGCGTAACCGGCTCACCCGCAGTAACGGGATGTCGCACGACGGTGCCGAGCATCGTCGTGATGTCGGATTCGCCTTCGATAAAGTAGGCATCGCGAACCATTTCTTCCGGCCATTGCTGGAAACCCAGCGAATCGGCGGAGATGATTGTGCCGACCGGCAGCGCGCGCTGTGCGACCAGAACCTTCGGTCCGGTCATAACGGCGGCCGCTTCGGCCTGAGGCGCGGCGGCCCCTGCGAACATGCTCCGCGCAACAAGGGCAGTACCGACCGCAACGATCAGTGCACCTACCAGCAGAACCAGCTTCTTCCTGTCCATGGCTTATCAAGCCCCCTCGTTCGGCCCGCCGCGAATGATGGCGGACAACTATAGTTTCCGGGCTTACGACCCGATTGGTTAAGATCGGGTTTTCAGCCGATCAGTGTTTGCGCTCCGGCTCTTGCGAGCTCGTCTGTAGAAATGACCCACAGGCCCCCGAATGCGATGGCAACGCCATAGGGGATCGTGATGCGGTCCTTGCGGCGGCGGATAACGTGCCAGCCGCCAAGAATTACGGTGAGCACTCCGCCAGCGAGCGCCATGATGACGAGCAGCTTGAGGAATGCAGCGGGCGGGATCCAAAGCGCCAGCGCGACCAGCAGCTTCACATCGCCGCCGCCCATCCAGCCAATCGCGAACATGCCCGCGCAGATGGCGAAAGTGGCAATCGCTACGCCAAACTGAATGGCCACGCCGGGCCACAGGTCGAGGCCGCTGGCGATCCAGAAAAGCGGGGCCGCAAGTGCGATCGCACCGTTCAGCCAATTCGCGATACGGCGGCTCTTCAAATCGGTAAAAGCAGCAAACAGCAGCGCGATTGCAAGCGCGCAAAGCAGACCGTAGTAGAAATAGTCTTGCAGCATGTTGCCCCCTGGAAAATGCCCTTGGGAAGCCTGCTACAGATCATGGATTACCAAATAGTAACCAAACCGGAGAATGGGCCATTAGCCACGGCAAAACTGACGAAAGCGGCGTTGCCGAACCGATCGACCGTCGCGCGATCCCGCCTGCGGCAACGGAAAGCAATTTCCTTGCGGCAGATGGACACGAGTTGCGCCGGATCGACTGGCCCGGTGCGGATGGCGGCAAGCGCGGTTCCATCTTGTTCATGCCGGGGCGGGGTGACAATTACGAAAAGTACCTCGAGACGCTTGAGGAATGGCACCGTGCTGGCTGGCGTGTGACCGCTGCTGACTGGCGTGGGCAAGCTGGATCGGGGCGGCTCGGGGATGATGAGACGACCGGTCATGTTTCGGACTTCGCGCATTGGCTCGAGGATCTCGCCGCACTTTGGCACGACTGGAAAGCAGACACGCCAGGGCCGCATGTGCTGTCCGGGCATTCTATGGGCGGACATCTGGTTTTGCGTGCGGTGGTGGAGGGGTTGGTCGATCCCGATGCGGTCGTGCTGTCGGCCCCGATGCTTGGCATGACCGGACCGAAACTGCCCATTGGCGTGCTGCATGCGGTGGCGCGCGTGATGACCAAGATCGGCGCACCGACGAGGCCCGCGTGGAAGTGGAGCGAGAAGCCGGGGGAACTCCCGGCGCACCGCGAGAAGCTGTTGTCGCACGACCCGGATCGCTATGCCGATGAATTGTGGTGGCGCGAAAAGCGGCCCGAATTGGTGATGGGCCCGGGAAGCTGGGGCTGGGTCGAGCGAGCTTATGCCTCTGTGCGAGCGCTTTTTGCTCCGGGCAAGCTTGAAGCGGTGTACACTCCGGTTTTTATCGTAGCGGCCTCGGACGACAAGCTCGTCAGCCATACCGCCATCGAGGAGGCGGATGACCGGCTGCCAAACAGCGAAATGCTGGTCTTCGGCAGCGAGGCCCGCCACGAAATATTGCGGGAAGTCGATGCCGTTCGCGGCAAGGCCATGACTGCAATTGCCGAGTTCCTGGACCGGAAGGCCCCGCCGACTTCGTGACTACCTATGATTTCGCCATCATCGGTGCGGGCATCGCCGGGGCCAGCCTGGCTGCGGAGCTGTCTCGGTCCGCATCTGTGCTGCTGCTCGAAGCCGAAGAACAGCCGGGCTACCATGCCACTGGCCGCTCGGCCGCCTTCTGGGAAGAATGTTATGGCGGTCCGGAGATCGTTCCGCTCACTTTGGCCTCCGGTACCTTTCTCAAGGACGGGGGCTTCCTGAAGAAACGGGGCGCTCTTTACATCGCAAGAACCGAGCACCGCGCCCAAATCGACGACTTCATGGCCCGGTTCGCCGACA
The DNA here is from genome assembly GCA_963797945.1 of uncultured Alphaproteobacteria bacterium. GTDB lineage: Bacteria > Pseudomonadota > Alphaproteobacteria > Sphingomonadales > Sphingomonadaceae > Qipengyuania. The sequence goes on from CAWCRA010000003.1 coordinate 342,130, forward strand.
CCGAAGCGACTATTGAGCGGCTTGGCCGAGACGCATTGGCTGCGAAGATTCCTGGACTGCGACGGGACTGGACCGACGCGGTGTGGGAGCCCGCTTGTGCAGATATCGATGTAGCTGCCTTGCACGCACACTATTTGAAACTGGCCCGTGCTGGCGGGGTCAGCCTGGAGCGGCGCGCGAGGATCGCAAAGATCGAACGATCAGGAAATGTCTGGGAGTTGTCGAGCGAGAAAGAGTCGCATTTTCGCGCCAAGGTCGTCGTGAACGCTGCGGGTGCGTGGGCAGACGAAATCGCCGCGCTGGCGGGAGCGAGGCCGCTCGGCATTCAGCCGCTGCTTCGCAATGTCGCGCAATTGCGCACCGATCCTGCACCACCGGCCGATGCACCCCTTGTGCTCGACATTGCGGGGAAGTTCTATTTCAAGCCGGAAGCTGGCCGCTTGTGGCTCAGTCCCCACGACGAAAGAGCATCCAAGCCATGCGATGCCGCGCCAGATGAGTTTGCAATTGCCGAAGCGATCGCACGGCTGGAAGAGGTCGTCGATTGGCGGGTCGAAGCAGTCGAACGCAAATGGGCCGGCCTCAGAAGCTTCGCGCCGGACCGCCTGCCGGTCTATGGCTATGATACGCAAATCGAAGGGTTCGCATGGTTCGCGGGGCAGGGGGGATACGGCATTCAAACCGCCCCCGCTGCGGCCCGGCTCACATCCCAATTGTTGCTGAACGAACCTCGTGACGAGATGACGCGCGCTTTGGATGCCGGCCTCTATTCTCCATCACGCTTCACCTAGCCAAGCGGCCAACATTTGTTAGGATTGCGGCCGAATCCAACGAGAGGGGACTGCGAATGGCACATCATTTCAAGATCAAGACAAACAAGAAGGGCGAGTATGTCGCCTATTTCATGTATAATTCTGAGACGATGTTCTGGACCGAAGGTTACTCGTCCAAGGCCAGCGCAAAGAACGCCATCGAGTCGATCAAGAAGAACGGCCCCGGCGCCGAAACCGTCGACGAAAGCTGACAGGGTTGCCGAGGTCGGCCTATTGCGCCGACCTTAGCCGCCACTGCGTGCGATCATGTCGGCCTGATCGCTGGCAAGCTGGTCGACGCGCTCGTTCTCCGGGTGGCCGGAATGCCCCTTCACCCATTTCCAGTCTATGCGGTGCCGATCGGTCTGGGCGATCAGCTCGTGCCACAAATCCTCGTTGCGAACGGGCTTCTTGCTGGCATTGATCCAGCCGCGCTTCTTCCAGCCGTGAACCCAGCGTGTGATCCCGTCGATCACATATTTGCTGTCGGTGCAAAGCTCCACCTCGCACGGTTCGATCAGTGCTTCCAGCGCGCGGATCGCCGCGGTGAGCTCCATGCGGTTGTTGGTTGTTTCAGGCTCGCCGCCCGATAATTCCTTCTCATGCGGGCCCATGCGCAGCAGCGCGCCCCAACCGCCGGGGCCGGGGTTTCCCTTGCACGATCCATCGGTGAATATTTCGACGTTCTTCATAAGCTGCGGTGCCTTAGCGGCTTGATCCGCTCACGCGAAGACCTGCGCTCCGTTTTTCGCATAGAAGTTCCATCGTCTGACAAAATCCATCGGGTTCTTGCGTTCGACCAGTGCACCGGCTGGCGTTTCGATCCAGTCTTCCGTGCGGCTGGCGACAAATCTCAGGCAAGCCCCCTGGGCGAGCAAGGGTAACGCGGCGCGTTCTTCTTGCGGAATAACGCGCACAGCGGTGTAGCCATTTAGCATGGCATCGCTGACGCGGTCATCGAACGCGGCCCCCCCTTTATCGAAGCACCAAGCCGCATGAGTGACCGCGAGATCATATGCCATCGCATCGCTGCACGCGAAGTAGAAGTCGATCATCCCGGTCACGCGCTCGCCCAGCATCAGGACATTGTCAGGGAAAAGGTCGGAGTGAATAACCGACTGGGCGAGGCCTTCGGGCCAGTCTCTGACGACAATTTTCGCGCGGTTGCGGGCATCGACCAATTCTGGATGGATCGCTGATAGCTCGCCGGGCGGAAAGCGCTCCAATATGGCGAGACTGTCCTTCGGACCAAGCGGGTTCGGCCGGGACTGGCCGTATTCCAGCGCTGCCAGATGGACCTCTGCCAGAGCTTCGCCGACGGCTCGTGCCTGTTCCGGGGTGGCGCGGGTCGGGGATACTCCGGGCAGGAATTCGATCAGCGCGACCGCTTTGCCGTCCAAAGTTCGGAAGGCGTTGCCCGCGCGGTCGTGGATTGTTGCGGGGACGGCGCAGCCTTGCGCGGCCAGATGGTCGAGCAGCCCGAGGAAGAACGGCAATTCACCTACATCGATGCGCCGTTCGTACATGGTGAGAATATAGCGGGAGCGAGTCGTCTCGATCAGCCAATTGCTGTTCGAAATACCTTCGGCGATGCCTTTGGCTGAGACGATTTCGCCGACATCGTATGCCGCAATGAGATCTGCGAGCTGTTCGGCGCCGAGATGCGTGTAGACGGCCAAGTTAGTCCGTCAGTTGGCGCGGCAGCTTGAAGACCATTTTTTCGACCGCTGCGGCAATCGTTTCCTCGCGCACGTCGCGCCATTCGGAAATTCGGTCGATAACCTCGCGCACCAGAACCTCGGGCGCTGACGCGCCTGCGGTGAGGCCAAGTGTGCCGACCCCGTCGAGCCATGCCGGATCGATATCGTCCGCGCGCTGGATCAGTTTGGCATCGGTACCGAGGCGCTGCGACACCTCGACCAGCCGTAGCGAATTGGAAGAATTCGGCGCGCCAATTACCAGAACCAGATCGCTGCCCGGAGCAATCTGTTTTACCGCAGCCTGACGGTTGGAGGTCGCGTAACAAATGTCCTCGGCTTTGGGCGCAACGATCTGAGGAAAGCGGGCCTGCAAAGCCTCGATAATTTCGGCAGTGTCGTCGACCGACAAAGTCGTCTGCGTCAGGAATGAGAGGTCGTCGTCTGTGCTAAAGTCTAACGCGGCGACATCCTCAACCGTCTCGACCAATGTCATCTGCCCCGGAGGAACCTGTCCCATCGTGCCGATCACCTCGGGATGCCCCTCGTGCCCCACGAAGATGATATGCTGACCCTTTTCGATCTGTCGCTCCGCCTGACGGTGGACCTTGCTAACGAGCGGGCAAGTCGCATCGACATACATGAGGTTGCGCCGTTCCGCTTCGGCAGGGACGGATTTCGGGACGCCGTGCGCGCTGAAAACCACCGGGGCATCGTCCGGCACTTCGTCCAGTTCTTCCACGAAGATCGCGCCTTGGGCCTTCAGGCCTTCGACCACATAGCGATTGTGGACGATTTCGTGGCGCACATAGACCGGCGCGCCGTATTTCTCGAGCGCCCGTTCCACGATTTCGATGGCGCGGTCGACGCCGGCACAAAAGCCGCGCGGTGCGGCAATAAGCACGGCCAGCGGTGGACGGTGGGCTTGGTTCGGGGCAGTGGATTGCAAGGGGGCGTTCATGTCTCGCCCTCTAGCGCTTTGCTGCGCGCCAAGCTAGGGCGCGTCGCAACAGACAGATCAAGGATTGCTTCGCGAATGCCCACCGGACGTTTCACCGCCCGAATGACCGCCCTGACCATCAGCGCTGCTGCGCTCGCGGGATGCGCCAGTGAAGGGGCCCTAGTGATCGGCGAAGGCGTCGGCATCACAGCCGTCCGTACGGTTTGTCCGGCGGTTGGCGTACCGGATTACACCGGCGATATTACGACCTTTCGCGACAGCGGCACCCGCTTCGCCAGCGACCTGGATGTAACCGCGGCGATGACCAATGTCCGCTCGACGTGCAATGAGGCGGGCGATCGTATCTACACCGAAGCATCTTTCGATGTGCTGGCACGCCGTAGCGACACGCGCGGTCAGCGTACGGTAACGCTCCCGTATTTCTCCACTGTCCTGCGCGGCGGCAGCGCTGTCGTTACCAAGCGTGTCGGCACCGTCACCGTAACCTTTGCCGATGGTCAGGAGCGCGCACAGGCTTCAGGAACAGCCGGAGCGTTCATAAACCGCGCCGAGGCAACTCTGCCTGACGAAATCCGCCAGCAGATCACGCGTCGGCGCAAGCCAGGGGATCCGGATGCCGCGCTCGATCCGCTAGCCGATCCGGCGGTGCGCGCCGCCGTTCAGCGTGCGACGTTCGAGTTGCTTATCGGCTTCCAGCTGAGCGAACAGCAACTCGGCTACAACGCCACGCGTTGAGACTGTTTTCTTGAGCGCTCAGCTGGGCTAGGCGCGCGGGCATGACCGATACGACAACTCTGTACTCTGCCTTCACCGCGAAGGTGGACGCTGTTCTCAATGCGCTCGAGATGGAAGGTGATCTGCCGCCGGACAGTCCGCGCGGCAATGTCACGGTCGAACCGCCGCGCGATCCCTCGCATGGCGACCTATCCACCAACGCCGCGATGGTGCTGGCCAAGCAGGCCAAAAGCAATCCGCGCGCGCTTGCGGAAAAGATCGTCGCGCATCTAGAGCGCGATCCCGACATCGCTGCCGCAGAGATCGCAGGCCCGGGCTTCATCAATCTCCGACTGACAGAAAATGCATGGCGGCGGGAATTGCTCGCTATTGCAGACGGTGGTGCCGATTACGGGCGATCCGGCATGGGCGAAGGCAAGCGGGTAAATGTCGAGTACGTCTCGGCCAATCCGACCGGCCCGATGCATATGGGCCATTGCCGCGGGGCAGTTGTCGGCGATGCGCTGGCTGGTTTGCTCGAATTTGCGGGCCACGCGGTCACGCGCGAATATTATGTCAACGATGCCGGCGGGCAGGTGGACGTCCTCGCGCGGTCTGCTCATCTTCGTTACCGCGAGGCGCTGGGCGAGGATATCGGCGAAATTCCTGAAGGCCTTTACCCCGGGGATTACCTGAAGCCGGTTGGAGAGGCGCTCGCGGGCGAGTTCGGCGAGCAATATAAGGATGCCGCGGAAAGCGAATGGCTCGGCGCGTACCGCAAGGCCTCGGTTGCGGCGATGATGGACCTCATCCGATCGGACCTTGCCTTGCTCGGCATTCACCACGACATATTTGCGTCGGAGGCGGAATTGCAGGCCGCCGGGAAGCCCGAAGAAGCCGAGGAATGGCTGCGCTCCAAGGATCTGGTCTATGACGGTGTGCTGGAAGCGCCCAAGGGCAAGGCACCGCCCGAAGATTGGGAGCCGGTCGAACTACCGCTGTTCCGCTCGACCCAGTTCGGTGACGACCAGGATCGCCCGATCAAGAAAAGCGATGGGAGCTGGACCTATTTCGGCGCGGACCTTGCCTATCACTTCCAGAAAGCTGCGAATGCCGATGCGCTGATCGACATTTGGGGCGCGGATCATGCGGGTACGGTCAAGCGCATCAAGGCGGCGGTCGCTGCGCTTACGCAAGGGGCGGGGCGCGACGTGCCGTTCGACGTGAAAATCGTCCAGATGGTCAAGCTGATGCGCGGCGGCGAGCCGGTCAAAATGTCCAAACGCTCGGGCAATTTCGTGACGCTGGCCGATGTTGTCGGCGAAGTGGGCAAGGACGTGGTGCGCTTCACCATGCTGACCCGCAAGCCGGACGCGCAAATGGAATTCGATTTCGCGAAAGTGGTCGAGGCGTCGAAGGACAATCCGGTCTTTTACGTGCAATATGCGCATGCGCGGATCAATTCGACACTGCGCAAGGCGGAAGTCGCACCGTCGGCGGAAAATCTCGACCTGCTCGGTGCAGAGGATCTGGCACTTGTCCGCGAAGCCGCGCAATTTCCGCGCATCGTCGAAGCTGCGGCGCAGGCCCGCGAGCCGCACCGCATCGCCTTCTTTCTCGGCGACCTCGCGGCAGCGTTTCACAGCTTCTGGAACGCCGGGAATGACGACCCAGCCAAGCGTATAATTCAGGCGGACGAACCGCGTCTCACCGCAGCGCGGCTGTTCCTGGCGACACAGATCGCGCAGGTTATTCGTAACGGCCTGGCAATTCTCGGCGTCGAGGCCGTGGAGGAGATGTAAGCATGGTAACGTCCGGCAACGGCAATCGCGGATGGCCGGGCGAAGAGGAACTCGCCTTCGACGACGGCGACGACAGCCTGCCTTGGCTGGAATCCGAAGACGAGGAAGAACCTGCGCGCTTCGATATGGCCCGCGTGCTTGGTATCGGCTTGCTCGCGCTCGTCCTTCTCGGTGCGGCTGCCGGGGCAATCTGGTGGCTGACGAGCAGCGATGCAGCAGGCGGACCGGAGCCCGATGGTTCGGTCATCGCCGCTCCAGAGGAGCCCTACCGCGTTCCGCCCGCCAATGAAGGCGGCAAGACCTTTCCGGGGACCGGGGATACGAGTTTCGCCGTCGGGGAAGGGCAGACGCGCGAAGGGCGACTTGCCGACACGCCAATCCGCGAGCCTTCCGGGCCGAGCCTCGATACGCTCACTACGCCCGGCGCAGCGCCCGCTCCCACACCCACTCGCACACAGGACGAGCGGCTGCCAACCGGTACGGCTGTGCAAGTCGGCGCCTATTCGAATCGCGCCGATGCGCAAACCGGGTGGCAAACGCTGATGCGGCAGACCTCGCTGCTCAACGGGGTGAAGTATCGCATCATCCGCGGTCAGGCCGATATCGGCACTGTGTATCGGCTCCAGGCCGCTGCTGGCAGTCAGGACAATGCGCGCCGGCTTTGCCGCGAATTGCAGGCTGCCGGGCTCGCCTGCACGGTAAAGTAGGCCGAACCGAGTCCTGCGCGCGCCGTTTTGCACATTTGGATGACCGTGCGCGCTTGCTACCCCCGCGGAAAACTGCGATTTTCTCCCCATGACACCCGCAATTTTCGGGATGAGCGGCACGTCGCTTACGGCTGACGAGCGCGCCTTCTTCAAGGAAGCCGATCCGGCAGGCTACATCCTGTTCGGTCGCAATTGTATAAGCCGCGAGCAGCTGCGCGCTTTGACCGACGAACTGCGCGCGCTTCAAGGGCGCGAGAAGCTCATCATATCGATCGACCAGGAGGGCGGCCGCGTCGCGCGGATGAAGCCGCCCGAATGGAACCGCTATCCGTCAGGCGAGATCTTCGACCGATTGTACCGCATTGCTCCGGCCAGCGCGATCGAGGCTGCTCGCGCCAATGCCGAGGCGATGGCGCGGGAATTGGCCGAATGCGGTATAACGGTAGATTACCACGCGCCGTTCGACGTTCGCCGACCGGAAACCGCCGACGCTATCGGTGACCGGGCGTTGGGCAGCGAGCCGATGCAGGTGGCGGCACTTGGCCGCGCGGTCCTTCAGGGAATGGCGAATGCCGGTGTCGTCGGCTGTCTGAAACATATGCCCGGTCATGGCCGCGCAGTCGTCGATAGCCACAAGGAAATGCCGGTTGCCGATGCCAGTCCCGAAGAACTGGAAATCGATATCGCGCCGTTCCGCACCCTGTCGGCACATCCGCTCGGCATGACGTGTCACCTGATGTTTCCCGCTTGGGACACGGAGAACCCGGCTACGCAGTCACCAACTATCATCGATGAAGTCATACGCGGTAAGATCGGCTTCGATGGCCTGCTGCTGACCGACGATATCGACATGGAAGCGCTTGAGGGAACTGTACCCGAGCGGTCGGAAAAGGCCTTGGCTGCGGGCTGTGACATCGCACTCAATTGCTGGGCCAAGATCGAAGATATGGAAGGGATCGCCAGCCGCAATCCTAGCATGTCTGACACTGTTATTGAGAGGCTGGGACGCGTTCACGACGCAATCGGCCCGGCTCCGGGATCCTTTGAAACCGATGAACTGACCGCCAAACGTGACGCTTTGCTGGACGCCGCCGGAGTGGCCGCATGATCGATGACGGCTTCCTGTTCGACAAGGATGCCGAAGTGAGCGACGACGAGTGGGCGGGCCCGGCTAATGAGGCTCATACCGACGAGGGGGCGCTATATCTCGAACTCGACGGGTGGGAGGGGCCGCTCGATCTTCTTCTCGACCTTGCGCGCAGACAGAAAGTGGACCTGCGCCAGATATCCATTCTGGCGCTGGTCGATCAGTATCTGACCTATATCGACAAGGCCGGCGAGCTACGGCTTGAGCTGGCGGCCGACTACCTCGTGATGGCGGCCTGGCTCGCCTATCTCAAATCCTCTCTGTTGCTGCCCAAGGAGGAGCAGGACGAACCGAGCGCGGAAGAACTTGCACTCAAACTGCAGCTACGCCTGCAGAGGCTCGGAGCGATGCGCGAAGCGGCTGCAAGACTGATGGCGCGCGACCGTATTGCCCGCGATGTTTTCCTGCGCGGCACTCCCGAAGGGCTGCGCATCGAACGCAAGACCAATTGGAAGTGCGACCAGTTTGCGCTGATCGACGCCTATGGCAGCGTAAAGGCGCGCACCGCGCCGGCGGTGCACATGGTGCGGGAGCGCCCCGTCATGACGCTCGACAGCGCGATCGACCGGGTGTCGGCCATGCTCGGGGTTACGCTGGACTGGATGGAGTTGCGCGATTTCCTTCCGCCACATGCCGAGCCGCGCCTGCGCCGGTCTGCGCTTGCGTCAAGCTTTGTGGCTGCGCTTGAATTAGCGAGGATCGGTAAGGCGGAACTGACGCAAGACGCGCCGTTCGGGCCGCTCCACTTGCGGCGGGTGAGAGCATGACCGACTTGGAGAAAGCGCTGGAGGCGGCGCTTTTTGCAGCAGAAGAGCCAATGGGCGTAGAGGGGCTTTCCAGCTTTCTAGGCGATGCGCCGAAGAGCGACATTCGCCAGGCCTTGAATTCGTTGTCCGGGCATTATGCCGAGCGCGGTATTCGCATCGTCGAGCGCGGAAAGCGGTGGCATTTCGAAACCGCTCCCGAAATGGCGCATTTCCTGCGCCGAGAAAAGGAACAGGTTCGCCGTCTGAGCCGCGCTGCAACAGAGGTGCTGGCGATCATCGCCTATCACGAGCCGGTGAGCAGGGCGGAAGTCGAAATCGATCCGCGGCGTGCAGACCTCCGGCGGCACGCTGGACGTGCTGATGGAGGCGGGCTGGGTGAAGATTGCCGGCCGCCGCGATGCGCCCGGCCGGCCCACCATCTATGCGACGACACCGGAATTTCTCGACCATTTCGGGCTCACCAGCCGCGGCGACTTACCCGGGATTGCCGAACTGCGCGCCACAGGCCTGCTAGATCCGGTGGAAGACGCCTTCGAAAGCCTGATGGGATCTGGCGACACCGAGGGAAGCGACAATGATGATCGCGACGACAAAGATGGCAGCCAAACCGAAACGCAACCTTTAGAAGTTAGCGATGAGAACGAGGATGCGGGTTCCTGACTGGCGCTAAGCCCTGCGGACGCCTATATCGGTAGCCCAACTCTTTACGAAGGTAGGTTTCATGTCCCTCGGACCCTGGCAGCTCATCATCATCGCTCTCGTCATCCTTGTCCTTTTCGGGCGCGGGCGGATATCCGAAATGATGGGCGATTTCGGCAAGGGTATCAAAAGCTTCAAGCAGGGCATGAACGAAGACGACACGGCGGAAAAACCTGCCGCCCGGCTCGAGGGGCCATCTCACGAGGCCAAGCCCGCCGGCGAAGCGGCTGCGGATCCGCAGCCAGCCGAGAAGAACCAGACCAAATCCTGACATAAAGGCGCGCGCCCATGTTCGATATCGGCGCCAGCGAGCTCCTCGTCATCATCGTGGTTGCGATCCTCGTGATCGGCCCGAAAGAAATGCCGCGCGCGCTCCGTACGGCTGGTCGCTGGATCGGGAAGATGCGCCGTATGTCGAACCATTTTCGCAGCGGCATCGACAGTATGATCCGCGAAGCCGAGCTCGAAGACGCTGAAAAGGAATGGAAAGACCGTAACGCCAAGATCATGGCGGAAACTCCGGGCGGATCTACGCCAAACGGCGCGCCGCAGGATTTGTTGTCTCAGCACCAGATGGAGCCGCTGGATCCACCGCCAGTGGAGGAAAGCGACGCCGCTGCCGAAGCGGCTATTGCCCGCGCCGCACCTGTGAAATCCGAAGAGCATTCCCCGGATGCGCAGCGTCCACCAACCAAGCCCGGCAAGGACGATTGATGGGCGTGATCCGCGATATCGACGAAAGTCAGGCCCCGCTCCTCGATCATCTGGTCGAACTGCGCGGCAGGCTTGTGCGCTGCGTTGCAGCGCTCTCGCTCGCTTTCGCGGTGTGCCTCTATTTCGCGGATCCGATACTGGGTTTTCTGGTCCAGCCATTGATCCAGGCCGGCGAAAGCCAGCTGATCTTCACCAAGCTGTACGAGGTGTTTTTCGTTGAGCTAAAGGTCGCGCTGTTTGCGGGGTTTTGCGTCAGCTTTCCAATTATCGCGAACCAGCTTTGGGCCTTTGTGGCACCGGGTCTCTATGCCAACGAAAAGCGGGCTTTCCTGCCATTCCTGTTCGCGACCCCGCTGCTTTTCACCGCTGGCGCCGCTCTTGCCTATTATGTCGTGATGCCCACCGCGTTCAGGTGGTTTCTGGGCTTCCAAGGTGAAGCGGGAGGACTGTCGATCGAGGCGCTGCCAGCAGCCAATGAGTATCTCGGGCTGGTCATGCAATTCATCCTGGCATTCGGCATCAGCTTTTTGTTGCCGATCCTTCTGCTGCTGCTCCACCGGGCCGGAATTGTGACACGCCAGCAGCTAGCCGGAGCGCGGCGTTATGTAATTGTGGCCATCGTGGCGGTCGCGGCAATTGTCACTCCGCCGGATCCCGGATCGCAGCTCATCCTCGCCGTGCCGCTTTTCCTGCTTTTCGAGGGATCGCTCATGCTGATGCGGTTCACGGATTGGAAGCAATCAAAAGCGGCAACCGAAGAACCCGTAGTCTGAAAATTTTGGACCATACGTCAAAAAAAAACGGGGCCGACTGGCCCCGTTTTCAATTCAATGCTGATAACGCCTTAGACGCTGATCGGCTCGTCATCTCCGCCGTCGACGGCGATGATGATGCCGGCGATGATCGCGGCAGCAGCGAGAAGGGCTACGATGGTCGAAACACCACCGATTTCCGATTCGCCTTCGACGGGAGCGGCGGTGCGGTCAGCAGCAACAGCCGGTGCAACGGCGATAGTTGCAGCAGCAGCAGCGGCAGCAAAAGTACGGAATTTCATCAATTATCTCCTTCGAGAGCTATTTTTGTCTCGTTCAGACGGGCTGTTACTAAACCCGTGCGCGTGGCGCAACCCGAAAATATTCAGACTGCATCCAAGACGGTTTTTTAGACGCTTACAGGATCGTCGTCGTCATCTTCGGCAAGCAAAATGACAGCCGCAACGACTGCGGCAATTCCGAGGACATAAAAAATCGTGCTTTGGCCGGCCAATTCGCTTTCACCGGCAATCGGAGCGGTGTCGCGTGAAAGTTCGGCGGCAACCTGCTCTGCGGCGAGCGGAGTGGCAACAAGTGCCATGCCGGCGCCTGCAAGTGCGAGTTTACGAAGCATTGCTATCCCCTTCATCTTTCTTCGGGCATCACATTTGTGCGGGCCCTAAATGATCCTTCGCGCAGATGTACACCTCGCGATTGAGGCAACCTGTACGGTGTAAATGGATAATAAAAGGTTAAAGTTCCGTCATTTCCGGTATTTACGGCCAAGCGAACTTGCCTTGCGACAGGTTGTGCGATGCGATTGTCAGTAGCCACTGAAAACGCGTTGGCCGCCAATCCAGGTCTCGAGTACTTTGGTTGCCCGAAGCTCGTCGGGCGTTGCAATCGTCGGATCGCGATCGACAAAGAGAAAATCTGCCCGCTCGCCTACGACCAGTTTGCCGAAGCGGCCATTTGCGAAGCCTGCATAGGCTGCATCCGACGTAAAGCCTGCCAAAGCCTGTTCCCGTGTCACCCTATCTTGAGGACGCCATCCGCCGAATGGTTGGCCTGCGGCATCCATCCTGGTGAAAGCTGCGGCAAGCCCGGCAAAAGGATCAGGCGATTCGACTGGCGCATCCGACCCGAAGGCGAGCGTTGCCCCGGTCGCCGCAATGGTTGCCCAGGCATATGCTCCATCCAGACGGTCGGTGCCAAGACGCGCTTCTGCCATCAAGCGGTCGGATGTCTGATGCACGGGCTGCATCGACGCGACCATGCCATGATTGGAGAACAGGTTTAGATCGGACGGATCGACGATTTGCGCATGTTCGATGCGCCAGCGCCGGTCGCCGGGAAAGCTTTCGCCGAGCTCGGTCGCTGCTTGAAGGACTTCGGCGTTCGCAGCCGTTCCGATAGCATGGATGGCTAGCTGGAAATTGCCGGTGGCGGCACGCACCATCGTATTGCGGAGTTGGGCGGGAAGCATGAGCGGCAGTCCGGTATTGCCCGGGTCGTCGGCATAAGGCCGTTTCAGCCATGCACCGCGAGAGCCGAGCGCGCCGTCCAGATAGAGTTTGACGCCGTTCATGCGAAGCTTGTCGTCGTAAAGCCAAGGGGTTGGGCGCGGGCCCGCGATCAGTTCCATCGCGTCCGCGCCTGCCGCATAGGACATGATGCGAAGCGTCAAGCTGCCACGATCGCCCGCGCGGCGGAAGGTTTGCCAATCCTCGATAGTGGTGCCCATGTCGGCCGCCGCCGTAATGCCGAAGGAATGCAGCACTTCTTGCGCTTTCGCGAATGCGAGGTCGCGTTCCGCCGGGCGCGGAGCCGGGATGGCGCTTCTGACGAGATCTTCCGCGGCGTCCACGAATACGCCCGAGGGCTGGCGCGATCCAGCAATGCGTTCGATCCTCCCGCCCGGAACGTCTCTGGTTTCGGCCGTCACGCCTGCAGCTTGCAGAGCGAGCGTGTTCGCCCAACCTGCATGACCATCGACGCGTTCAAGGTAGACCGGGCGATCTGGCACAACCGAGTCCAGCTCGGCGGCTGTCGGGAACCGCCCAAGGCCCCATCTCTCCTGGTTCCAGCCGCGGCCGAGGATCCACGGGCGTGCGGGATTTTCCGCTGCGAATTCGGAAATCTTGGCCAATGCTTCAGCAAGCGATTCGGTGTCGGACAGATCGAGTGTCAGTGCACCGAAGCCAACGCCCATCACGTGCAGATGCGCATCTATCAGGCCGGGCATCAGTACCCGGCCATTGCCATCGACCTGATAGTCGACATCGCGGGGCCGCTCGTCTTCGCGGCCTAGAACGGCGCGAATGCGGCCGTCATCGTCGATCCATAAGGCGTTGAAGCGATCAATCTGACCGTCCTCGTCGAGGCGCACGCCTTCGACGTTCTCGATCAGTTGGTCGGCTTGCGCAGGTGCGGACAGTGAGCAGGCGGCGGCTGCGGCGAATAGCAAAGTGTAGCGTGTCATCGGGAAGGGCAGTTACGGCATAGCTTGGCCTGCGCAAAGCCTTTCCATGATTGCGCATTGCTGCACCTCGCCCTAACGCCGCGATCCATGACCAGCGCCCCCGCAAACGCCAACGCAAATGCAACCCGTGCCGCGTCTGCCGACGAGCGCCTGACTATAGCAGATGTGCGTGCTGCCGCAGCGCGAATCGAAGGCGCTGTGGTGCGCACGCCCATGCTGCATTCCAAGACACTGTCCGAGATTGCCGGGGCGCAAATCTGGCTGAAGTTCGAAAACCAGCAATTTACTGCAGCCTATAAGGAACGCGGGGCGCTCAATGCGCTGCTGCTGATGGACGAGACCCAGCGCAAGCGCGGGGTCATTGCAGCCTCTGCGGGCAATCACAGCCAAGGCCTGTCCTATCACGGCACCCGGCTTGGTGTGCCCGTGACGATCGTCATGCCGAGCACCACGCCCAGCGTGAAGGTCATGCAGACCGAGAGCGTTGGCGGCAATGTCGAGCTTTACGGCGAGACCTTCGACGAAGCCTATGCACATGCGCGCACGCTGGAGAAGGAACGCTCGCTCACCTTCGTCCATCCGTTCGACCATCCGCATGTTGCCGCTGGTCAGGGCACCGTGGCTCTGGAAATGCTGTCTCAGCAGCCCGACCTCGACTGTCTGGTCGTGCCGATCGGCGGCGGCGGATTGATGAGCGGCATGGCGACGGTTGCCAAGGCGCTCGATCCGGCGATCGAGCTGGTGGGCGTCCAGGCCAAACTGTTTCCGTCAATGTACGCGCATATGAACGGCGCGGACATGGCGTGCGGCGGAAATACACTCGCCGAAGGCATCGCGGTGAAAGCGCCGGGTGAATTCACCCGCCAGATCATCTCCAAGCTGGTCGACGAGATTTTGCTGGTCGGCGAAAGCGCGCTTGAACACGCTGTTTCGCTTCTGCTTCAGATCGAGAAAACCGTCGTCGAAGGGGCTGGAGCCGCCGGCCTTGCTGCGGTGCTATCGAACCCGGAGCGGTTTGCGGGCAAGCGCATCGGTCTGGTGCTATGCGGCGGCAATATCGACACGCGCCTGCTCGCCAATGTGCTGCTGCGCGATCTTGCCCGCAGCGGGCGGATGGCGCGGTTGCGGATCGAATTGCAGGATCGGCCCGGCGCGCTTTATAATGTCATGCGCGAGTTCAACGCGCACGACGTCAACATCATCGAAATCCATCACCAGCGTGTGTTCACCTCGCTCCCCGCCAAGGGACTTTTCACCGATATAGAGTGCGAGGCGAAGGATGCGGCGCAGATAGCTGCGCTCGTCGAAACGCTGCGCGACAAGGGCTATTCGGTCGAACCTTTCGTGGTCGAATAGGCCGGCGACTGACGGATATTGGCGCTTTTGCGCCAGATTTGACAGATCGGGCGCAGATTTCGTGGTTAAAGGTCTTTAACCTATTGGCCTAAACATGCATAAAATCGGCTCAACCGGCAATTCCAAGAAAGGACTTCGCAAAACGTGTCTGCTCCGATTCGCTTTCCTCGCTTTTTCGTAACGGCCCCAGCGCCGTGCCCGTACCTGCCGGGCAAGATAGAGCGGAAAGTGTTCACCGAGCTGCGCGGCGAAAGCGCGGACGAGCTAAACGAAGCGCTCGGGCGGATCGGTTTTCGGCGGAGTCAGACGGTAGCCTATCGGCCAAGCTGCCTCGACTGCCAGGCTTGCGTTTCCGTCAGGGTAGTAGCGGAAGAGTTCAAGCCTTCCACCACGCAAAGACGCAATCTGAAGCGTAACAGTGATCTGATCGCGACCGAATGCCGAGCCTGGGCCACTGCCGAACAGTTCGAACTGCTCAGCAAATATCTGGCCGTTCGTCATCCCGGCGGCGGGATGACGCAGATGGAAGAGTCCGATTTTGCGGATATGGTGGAACACTCGCCCGTATCCAGCTATGTGATCGAATATAGAGAGCCTGGGGTCGGGTCGCAGCAGGGTCGCCTGGTGGGTGCATGCCTCACGGATTTCCAGGGCGACGGGCTGTCGATGATCTACAGCTTCTATGATCCCGAACACGAGGCACGCACCGGACTTGGGAATTATATTATCCTTGACCATATGCGCCGCGCGAAAGAGCGTGCGCTGCCCTATGTCTATCTCGGATATTGGGTCGATGGCGCAGAGCGGATGCAGTACAAGATCCGCTATCGCCCGCTTGAGCGACTCACCCGCGGCGGCTGGGAGCGTATGCCCGACGACGAGCAGAAGCAGCTTATCGCTTCGGCTACCGCGCCCAAGCCAAAACGCGACAGGCAAGACCTGCCCAGCAAGGATGGCCAGCCTGACGAATACCGAATACCCGGCTAGTACGGGTTTCTTTCAGAGTGTCGGTTACGCCGCTGCAGCGATAGCGCTGGCAGCACCCGCCGCGCTTGCCGCGCAGGATACATCGGCACCCCAACGTCTCGAAGATCTGATTCCCGACAGCGCGGTCGAGAACCCCGAAAGCTGGGCCGAAGAGGGCGGAGAGAGGGACAGTGCCGAGCCCGAACGCACTGTCGATCCCGATACGCCGATCGGGCCGTTGCCCGGCAATCCGATAGAATGGCCCAACGGTATCGAATTGCCACCGCTCGACGATGTCGAGCCGGCGGAAGACGATATCGAGTTTGCAGACCTGGACGTCGCGGGCCCCCAAATCGCCTTTTCGGAGGCGGAAATACTCCAGATTACCGATGAGCTGGTGCTTGGCTTCCCGCAGCGCGAGCCGCCTTTTCTGGATGAAGGAAACTTTATCGATCGGTTCAGCGCGCTCTCGACCATTCGCGGGCTGGATAGCGACGAGGACAACCTTTCGCAGCTTTCCGCGCGGGCGCGCGAAGATGAAGCGCTGCTCGGCAACCTGTTGCAGGTCTATGGCTATTACGATGGGCAGATAATCCGTACCATCGCCGCGCCGGCGGTTGGCAATGGCGAGGCGCGGCCAACGGTGCGCTTTGATGTCATTCCGGGTGAACGCTATCGCTACGGAGAGGTAGATCTCGGCGCGCTCGGCACTGCGCCCGACGCGGATGCCCTGCGTGATGCCTTCGAGATCATGCCAGGCGACTTTCTCCAGAGCGACAAGATCGTCGAAGAGCGAGCCGATCTCGACCGCGCTTTGGGCGAAACCGGATATCCGTTCGCCGCGATCGAGGAGCCGCAGCTGCTGATCGATCACGACCGTATCGAGGGTGACCTGACCATGCCGGTCCAGCCGAACGGTAAATATGTCTTCGGCGGAGTCATCAGCGACGATCCGGAATTTTTGTCCGGCAGGCATCTCGGCACGATTGCCCGCTTCGACGAAGGCGATGTCTATCAACGCAGCCTTGAATTCGACCTGCGCCGCGCCATCACGGCGACCGGGCTGGTGTCGTCGGTTACCATCACGCCGCGTGAAATCGAGCCGCCGACCGAAGGCTCGCCCGGAGTGGTGGCGATGGATGTGGGACTTGAACGTGCGAAGCTCAGGACCATCGCCGGCGCGGTCGGCTACGGATCGGAAGAAGGATTCCGCGTTCAAGCCAGCTGGGAACATCGCAACCTGTTCCCGCCCGAAGGCTCGCTGCGGGTGCGCGGCATCGCAGGGACGCAGGAACAATTGGGCGGCGTCACCTTCCGCAAGAATAATTTCGGCGGGCGCGACAGGGTTCTCACGGTCGATGCCTATGCCACGACAATCGACAGTCCGGCGTTCGATGCGCGTACCGTAGCCTTGCTCGCGACGTACGAGCGATTGTCCAATCTGCTATTCCAGAAGCCCCTAAGCTGGTCGGCCGGGCTCGAGCTGGTCGCCACGGGTGAACGCCCGCCCTCAGTTGATAATGCGACAATACCGCGCGAGACTTTTTTCGTTGCGGCTCTGCCAGGCTACGCACTGCTGGATTCCACCGACGATCTGCTCGACCCGACCAGGGGATACCGGCTATCGCTGCGGCTCTCGCCCGAAGTATCGCGCAATCGCGGCGTTCAGAGTTTCTACCTGCGCAGCCGGGTGGAAGGCAGCTATTACAAGCAGGTTAACGACGGCCTGGTCCTGGCTGGCCGAGCGGCTCTTGGCGTCATCAACGGCGCGCCGCTTGCCCGGATCGCACCCTCGCGCCGTTATTATGCTGGCGGCGGCGGATCTGTGCGCGGCTACGGTTTTCGCGAAATCGGACCGCGCGACGAATTCGGCGATCCTTCTGGCGGACGCTCGGTGGTGGAACTCGCCGCAGAAGCACGCATTCGCACCGGATTTTTCGATGGCGCCCTGTCGGTGGTCCCGTTCGTCGATGCCGGTTCCGTCAGCCCCTCGACGACACCCGATTTCGACGAGATACGCATCGGCGCCGGCATAGGCATTCGCTACAATACCGGCTTCGGGCCGATCCGCGTCGATGTCGGAGTGCCGCTCAATCCGCGTGAGGGCGACGCGCCGGTGGCGGTTTATGTCTCGCTGGGCCAGGCATTCTGATGAGCGATGTCGAACATCAGGACGATGCGCCGCCGAAGCGCCGCTCGTGGGGCAAAAGGCTGGGTAAATGGGGGCTAGGGCTGCTCGGCGCGGTCGTGCTGCTGATAGGCGGGGCGATAATCCTGCTGAACACGCCGCTGGGAGAACGTTTCCTTGCCAGCCGCATCGCTGAGACCACCCTGCCGAATGGGTTGAACATTCGCATAGGCCGGATCGAAGGCAATCTTTACGGTGCCGCAATCCTGCACGATGTCGTGCTGTCCGATCCACAGGGGCCGTTTATGACGATCCCGCGGGCCGAGATCGACTGGAATCCAGGCGCCTGGCTGTCGAACCGGCTCGACATTGACACTTTGGTGGCAAAGCGAGCGACACTGTCGCGTTTGCCTGAATTTCTGCCGAGTGAGGATGATTCACCGATCCTGCCCGGCTTCGATATCGCCATCGACCGCTTGGAAATCGACAATCTGACGTTGGCTGCAGGGATTGCAGGAGATGCGCAGCAGCGCGTCGATCTGACTGCCAAGGTGCTCGTCGAAGACCGCCGATTGATGCTCGACACGAAAGGGCGGGTCGGCGCAGAGGATCGCTTCGCCATCAAACTGGATGCCGAGCCGGACGGTGATGTGTTCGACCTCGGCCTCGATTACAGCGCCGGCGCCGATGGTGCGGTTGCCGCGATGCTCGGGGCGAAAGCGGACTACCGCGCCAAGATCGTCGGTGACGGCACATGGTCGCGCTGGGACGGGGCGCTGCTGGTGCGGCGTGCCGGAACGCGCTTTGCGGCATTCAAGCTCTCCAACCGCTCTGGCCGTTTCGGCCTGGTGGGTCAGGCAAATCCGGAGCCCGCTCTGGAAGGCTTGCTGGCGTCGGCTCTCGGCGGGACGGTTTCGGTCAATGCAGAGGCCGAGATCGACGACCGGGTGATCGACGGCACCTATCGCATCCGCTCAAGCGCGCTCGCTCTGGAGGCGGAAGGGCTGATCGATCTGGCCGACAATCGCGCCCGAGATATCTCGATAGACGCCCGCCTGCGCGATCCCAACCTGTTCGGTGAGAGCCTGCGGCTTGAGAACACCCGCCTGATAGCCACGGTCGATGGCTTGTTCGACGATTTGAGCATCGATCACACCCTGCAAATCGCGCAATTGGTGTCGGGAACGACCGAGATATCCGGCCTTACGCAGCGTGGTGTTGCCCGTTTTGATGGCACGCGCTGGACGCTCCCGCTCGCCGCGACGGTCGAGCAGGTCGACACCGGAAACGCCATGGTCGACCCACGCTTGATGCGCGGCCGGGTGGACGGATCCGTGGTGCTGACCGGCACGCGGCTGTTGTCCGATGACTTGCGCATCGCCTTCCCCGATACCGCAGCCGACCTCACGCTACGAGGCGATCTGGCGGCGGCGACTTACGACATTGATGGGACCGTCCGGGCGCGGCAATTGGTGCTCGACGGCGTCGGGCGAACCAATGGTGTGGCCAAGATCGATCTGGCAATCGGCGGCGCTTCACCGTGGCGACTGACTGCAGGCCTGTCCGCTCAAATTTCACCGGTATCGAACGATACCCTCGCCAATCTGGCAGGCGATCCGATCCGCGTTCAGGGCGGCATCCGGACAGGTGCAGGCGTACCGCTTGTTTTTAACAGCGTGAGGGTCAATTCCGCCAATCTGCAACTCGCCCTGGACGGCACGGTACGTGAAGGCATGACGAGCCTGGCGGGAACCGGCGAGCATACCCAATACGGGCCTTTCACGGTCGAGGCGAGCCTGACCGACGCGGGACCGGAAGCGCAGCTGGTCTTCGCCAACCCTTTACCCGCAGCCGGTCTGGCAGACGTTCGGGTGGCCATTGCGCCGACCGATAATGGATTTGCGATCGATACCGAGGGGCAGTCGCTGCTCGGACCGTTTGCCGGCGATCTGGACCTGTTTGCGCCAGCCGAGGGACCTACCCGTATCGGGGTCAATCGGCTTACCGTCAGCGATACGCTTGTGACCGGGGACCTTACACTTCGCGATGGCGGGGTTGCAGGAGATCTGGCCTTATCTCGCGGGGGCCTCGACGGCACCATCGCGCTTCTGCCGCGCGGCGGCGGTCAGGGCATCGACGTGGATCTGAGCGCGCGCAACGCCAGTTTCGGCGGGGCAACGCCGATCCGCATTGCGCGGGCCGACATCGACGCCGAGGGCTTCATCGCGGAAGGCAAGACCGACTTTTCCGGGACGGCGCGCGGAAGTGGCCTTTCCTACGGAACGCTATTCGTCGGACGCTTCGCCGCGCAGGGCGAGATCAGCAATGGCGTCGGCGAGCTCGATGCGTCGGTTGCCGGGAGACGCGGAGGCAGCTTCGTGATGGATCTCGACGCCAAGATCGCGCCCCAGCGTATTGCCTTGGCCGCACAGGGCGAGTTTGCGGGCAAACGTATCACGATGCCGCGCCGTGCAGTGCTCAACAAGCAGGACGATGGCGGCTGGCAGCTCGCCCGTACACAGGTAAATTATGGCGACGGCGGGATGATTGCGCGGGGTCGCTTCGGGGGCGGAGAAACCGTGGCCGACCTGGCCCTTTCCGACTTGCCGTTGTCGCTTCTGGATATTGCCATCGCCGACCTTGGCCTGGGCGGGACGGTTTCGGGGCTGGTGGACTATTCTGTCGGACCGGGCCGCGCGCCCCAGGGACAGGCACGTGTAAAGATCGATGACCTTACCCGTTCCGGCCTCGTCCTGTCCTCTCGGCCAGTCGACGTAGCGCTGGTTGCCGACCTTACCACGGACAGGCTCGTGGCCAGAGCCACACTCGACAATTCTCAGATCGAGCGAGGGAGAATACAGGCGAGCATTTCGGGCCTGCCGAGCGAGGGCGATCTCATAGACAGGCTCCGCGCAGGGCGTCTTTCGGCGCAATTGCGCTTCGATGGCGCGGCGGAGAGCCTGTGGCGATTGGCGGCAGTCGATGCCTTCGATTTGACCGGTCAGGTGGCGGTTGCGGCGAACGCGACCGGCACCATCGCCAATCCCGAGGTGCGTGGATCCATTTCAAGTGACAGCATGCGTGTGCGCAGTTCGCTTTCCGGCACGGACATACGCAACGTAAGTGTACGGGGACGCTTCACCGGTTCGCGGTTACGCCTCGCTCGGTTCAGCGGATCAACCGGCAATGGGGGCAGTGTCTCAGGAAGCGGCACAATCGACTTGGCGGGCCTCGGCGAACGCGTGCAGGGCCGTTTCCTTGAAATTCGCGGACCTTCGCTCGATCTGCGTGTTGCGGCGAAAAATGCGCAATTGCTCGACGCCAAGGGCTTAAGTGCCACTCTGACCGGACCTCTGCGGATTATTTCGAACGGGCTTGGCGGCACGATCGCTGGGCGGGTGCGCATCGACCGCGCCAGCTGGGGACTGGGATCGGCGGACGAAGACGTGCGATTGCCGCGCATCGCCACCCGGGAGATCAACCGGCCCGACGATGTGCAGCAACGAGCCGCCGGCGGTAGGCCTTGGCGTTACCTGGTCGATGCCAGCGGTCCGAGCCGGATCGACGTCGATGGGCTCGGCCTCGACAGCGAATGGGGCGCCGATATCATTCTTCGCGGCACGACCGACGATCCGCGCATCGGCGGCGAGGCGCGGGTGGTACGCGGCGCCTACAGTTTTGCAGGCACCCGGTTCGAAATCACGCGCGGGGTGATCGAGTTCGACGAAAATGTCCCGATCGACCCAACCATCGACATCAGGGCCGAGACCGAAAATAACGGTATCGACGTTATCGTCCGGGTCACCGGAAATGCGCAGCAGCCCGAGATCACGTTCAGCTCCAACCCGGCATTGCCCGAGGAGGAGATCCTTGCCCGACTTCTCTTTGGCGGATCGATCACTTCGCTGTCGGCTACCGACGCGCTGCAGCTCGGCGCTGCGCTGGCCAGCCTGCGCGGCGGCGGGGGCGGGCTCGATCCGATCAACGAGCTGCGCACGGCAATCGGCCTGGACCGTCTGCGCATCGTGTCGGCGGACCCGGCGCTCAACCGGGGAACCGGCGTAGCACTGGGCAAGAACATCGGGCGGCGGTTCTATGTCGAAATCATCACCGATGGCCGCGGATATAGCGCAACCGAAGTTGAATTCCGCGTGACGAGCTGGCTGTCATTGCTGGCAGCCGTCTCGACAATCGGACGAGAGAGCGTGGTAGCCGAGATCAGCCGGGACTACTGAGCGTTAACCCCCCGGGGGCAAGAGCACGCCGTCCAGCGGCAGGACTGTACCGTTATTGGCCGCCAGTCCCGCACTCGAAATTAGCGCGTCGCTGCCGGTTTCATTACTGACTACGATATCGGCCCCATCCGTAGTGAATGTGACGATACTTCCGCCAAGAGTGGTCATTGTGACCTCACCATTATTCTGCGCAATCGCATCGCTGATCGACTGCCGTGTGAGATGACCCGGCAAGATATGATCGCGCAGCAATCCGACCAATAACGGGCGCTGCTCTTCACTCATCAATGCGTCCCTTTCTGCGCCAAGCGCTTCAAACGCATCATCGTCCGGAGCAAGCACGGTGTACGAACCCGCTCCATCGAAAACCGATACCAGCCCAGCAGCTTCGATGGCTTGCAATAATTGGTCATGGTCGTCGCTCGCGCCCAACACTCCGGCCAGCGTGTCGTTCATGTCTTCCACCATTCCATCGGGGTCCTCAGCCGTGTCGGGCGAAGAACCGCAAGCGGCGAGGGTAAGTGCGAAAGGCGCGACGACGGCGCCGAGGGCGTGTTTCATCGTGAGTGTCATGGGTATTACTCTGTATTATATGAGAAGATCGATCGCTTCCGCTACCAGTTTGGTTTTCGGATCGATGCGATATACGTAGCCATCGGAATACCGGTAGTTCGCGTCCGGCGTGTCGTAATAGCTCTCACGATAGATGTACGGCACGTTGTAGACATCATAACCACGCGGTACCGGCTGACCGACCGTGAAGTCGTCGCCGGTCAGCAGCGCCGCTATGGACTGGATCGCTGTTGTCTCCGGGTCTACTCGGTAAATCACATTGTCGGCATAGCGGTAGCCGTCTTGCCCGCCGAGGCCGTAGTAGTCGACGTAATAGTCGGGCGCCTCATAGCTGCGGTAGGTGTCCGGCCACACCGATCCGATACCCAACGCTCCGCCCAATAGTGGTAGCCACGATGCGATGCCGCCATCGCTGCCCAGCCGCATCAGGTAACCGTCGTCGTAGAAATAGCGGCCATCGCCGTAGTTCGAATAGCCGAACAATCCGGGGCTATAAACGCCGCCAAGTGGACTACGCTGTTCGCGCGCCTGACCCGGAGGGCTGCAACCGTTGCGCTTCTTTGCAAGGCCTGGGGGGCAGCCTTCGATCAGTCCCTGACCGGTACGGCCATAACGGGTCTTGGCGCCGTTTAGTGCCGCGCCGATGAAGCGTTCGAGATCACTCTCCGCTGCGCTCGCTGTCGGCTTTGCCATTGCCTTCGTTGCCCTTGCCGATCTTACCGTTGTTGCGCTCGTTCCGGCGGTCGATCCGCTCCACCACGGCACGCTCGTTGCCATTGCCTGGCTTTGCGGCGGGGGAACGCTCGGCCTTGCCTGCTTTCACATTGCCGTTCTGTGCGGCAGCGTGGGGGGCGCCGCGCTTGTCGCCATTGCCTTTTGCATTTCCGTTACCCTGCGCCGAGAGACTGCCAGCGGCAGCCAGCGCGACGGCGGCAACGCTCATCGCGAGATGTCTCATTTGTTAACTCCTTGTATGCACTGTCAACGGGCCGCAAACCGGCTGGTTCCAACACCGTTGGAACGCTCACATTCCGCTGCGATAGAGGCGCTCTTCTGCAGCGCGGCGCCGGACGAGACCTTTCAGCACGCGTCCTCCGGCCTGATTCCAGCGCGCGAACTCTCGGGCTGCACCCTCATAATCGCCAGCTTTGTGCTTGCGCGTAAGGGTCGCGCGGCGGATCGCTCCGGTATTGTAGTGAAAGCTCACCAGCGCATCGAACTGCGGCTGGCTCGTTCGCGCATCGCCGATCGCATCGGCGACTTCCGCGGCGTAGCGTTCCAGATCCGCTGCGAAGCGTTCGTCCGCCTGTTCGCGAGTCCATACCGTGCCGGGTCCGATGCCGGGCCCTGTGGAACCCCAGCCGATCGTCCATGGCTCTCCGCCGGTGCCGGGATCGGGGTAGGCTTCGATCAGACCGTCGGCGCGGACGCGGCCAATGCCTTCGAAATCCTGGATAAGTCGGATGCCGTCGGGACCGATCCTACAGGATGGAACACATGGAACACTGTCCTGGGGTAAATCCCGCTCGGCCTCGACGACCGCGTCGATAGCGGCGTCGATTTGACTGATCTCATCGTCGCGGATCGGGCGGCCAAGCAGGGTGCGGATAAGGTCGAACAGGGCTTTGCGCATGGTGGGGGCTCCTATGGGGGAACCGGCAAGGATAGAGCGACAGCCTTGCTGTAGGAAAGCGTCGGCGGACGGGACGCCGCAGCCCCCCGCGCAAGATTGTGTAATCCGGCGGTGCGGGAACGTGTTATACCGCCCGGAAGCTATATCTGCATCCATCATGGAGCATGGGAGAGCGGGGACGCGCGCCGGTGGAGGCGCAGACAGGGTTTATGACGGAGCACAGTTTCGCCGACTGGTACAAGCAGGCCTATGCCGGCTTCCCGCAGGAGCACCGCGCCGCGGGCGCATTGGGGCTGGAGATGTTTCATGCGGAGCAGGACAGCCACGATAGCATCGATGAGATGGGTGAGATGCACGCTCTGGTGTTGGTCCATCAGGGGCCGTCCAAAGCCATCTGGGATTTCGGATATGGCAAGAACGAAGTCCGTAATGCCAACGATACACTCATGCTTCAGCCCGCGACCAGTGCGCCGGAAATGCACATCGAAGGCCGTCACTCTCTGACTCTGCTCGCATTTCCGGCGAGATCCTTCGACACGCTGTAGGGGCAAGACGCGTCAGAGAGCTTCAGATTTAGCGGGACTGGCGAGAGACATAACGTTCCGCGACCGTGAGACGCGCCACCTTGTCTTATCCCTCTGGGACACCGTCGCGCGCGAAGGGCCGATGGCGGGTCTCAAGGTCGATAGCCTGTTCCAGCTGCTGCTGATCCGCCTGACCGAGCTGTCCGGTGCAGCGCTCAAGCGCGACAGCAATGCCAAGCTCTCCGCCGAGGAGATCAACGCCGCCTGCGCGATGATCGAGGACGGCCTGGCCGACAAGCTCACCATCCCGCAGATCGCCGCCGAGATCGGCATTTCGCCCTATCACTTCGCCCGCCAGTTCAAGGCGCAGACCGGCGATACGCTGCACGGCTATCTGATGGAGCGTCGGCTGGAAAAGGCCAAGCGCGCGCTCGAAGCGGCAAATGACGGCATCGCCGACATCGCCTACGATTGCGGTTTCTCGTCGCAGCAACACATGACCAGCGCCTTCACCAAGCATGTCGGCATCACGCCTGCGCGCTATCGCAAGGCGGTGCGGTCGTAAGGCTAAGCGCCTAGTCCACGCCATTTGCGCCAGCCGGCAGGTCGATCCGCCACGCGGTTTCGACCGGATAGGATAGCAGTTCCATGGTGCCGCCGGCATCGCGGACGAGTTCGAAGGCGAGGCCGAGGCCGTGGCGCGGATCGTCGGCCACCAGGTCGTCCGGCATCCCGGTGCCGTCGTCGCGGATCATCAGGCGCGTGCCGTTGAAGGGCAGGCCCTGGAGGGTAATCGCGATATCGCCGCGGCTGTTCGGCCCGAAGCCATGGCGCAGCGCGTTGGCTATAAGCTCCGTCGCGACGATTGCCGCGATGTGCGCCTGGCCGCAGGCGGGTTCGGCCGATTGGGTCACGGTGATGCGCACAGTGGGCCGCTCGTAAATTGTGCGTAGATGCACTCCAAGCTTGTCGAGCAGGGTTGCAAACCCGCCGGTCCGGCACGCGCCCGGATCGAGCAAGTGCTGAACCATCGCCGTCGCCATCAGCGACCTTTCGACCACGCCGAGCGCTTCGTGCGCGGCGTCGGGGTTCGGGATCTGTGTCAATTGCCGCTGATAGCGACGGACGATGGAAGCCATGGTCTGCAGACTGGTCCCGACACGGTGCGCAACCTCGCGCTCGCCAAGGGACAGGCCGCGGGAGGGTGCGGCGGCGGGCGCGATAGGAGAGTTGCGAGAGCGGAACATGTCATTAAACCACGCTTGCCTTCTGCTCGATCGGCTGCGGCAATTCTTCCAGCACGCGCGCTTTTGCAGATTCTTGCGCAGCGCCTTGACGCCTGTAAAGAGCTCTTTACAGGCAAAGGAGGCGATTCGGTGAACAACCGCGTGAAGGAGTATCGGGAGGGCAAGGGCTGGAGCCAGGGCGAGCTTGCCCGCAGGCTCGGCGTGTCCCGCCAGACGATCAACGCGGTCGAGACCGACAAATACGATCCCTCCCTGCCGCTGGCATTGCGCATGTCGAAATTATTCGAGGTGGCGGTGCCGCAACTGTTTATCGATAATTGGGAGCCGACCGATGATGAGTGAGACCATGGACCGCAAGCCGGAGAGATCTGTCTGGACCAAATACGTGTTCCCTATGGCCGGCGGAGGCTTGGCGGGTTTTTTGATCGCTTTTTTCGGCATCCAATTTTTCGATGACGGGGCATTTGGGGCCCTAGGCAGCTCAGCGATCGCGGCTCTGGCAATTGGCGTGGTCTATGCATTTGTCGCAATTATGGTGGGCGTCGGTGCGGCAAGCCCTGGTTTGGGCTCGCACTTCCTCAATGTCGAGGATGCGGACGAGATTCGCGAGATGAAGCAGAACCTGATTTACAGCGGTATCGCTATGCTGGCCTTTGGCAGCATTCTAGGGTTGCTGGCCCTGGCGTCTCCGGGAAGCATTTTAGAACCCGAGACGGTTTTTATCGCCGGGCCAGCGCTCTTGCTGATCGGTTTGCTGGCCGGATTTCGGTCACACCGGGCAAGTGACGAGTTGATGCAAGAGGTGGGCCGGGAAACTGGCAATGTCTCTTATTACCTCTCTCTTTTGGCCATCGGCGGCTGGGCCGCGTTGGCGCATCTGGGCATCGTGCCCCAGCCAGCGATGTTGGACGTGCTGTCGCTGTTCTATTCCATCGTTCTGATCGCCGCATTTTGGGTTTGCGGCAGACGCGGAATGCTCAACCGGCGCTAAAGCGCTCTACCTTCCAAAACGTTTTAGGGGCCGCAACGAATTAGGGGCCGAAACAATAGGGGCGCCCGGTTTCCCGGACGCCCCACTCGGTGATCGGTCAGCGCGCTAGCGCACAATCGTTAATGAACCACAGTCTTAGGCGCTGTAATACATGTCGAACTCTACGGCGCAGGGCGTGGTTTCGAGGCGGATGACCTGTTCCCACAACAATTCGGCATAGGCGTCGATCTGGTCCTTGGTGAAGACGTCGCCGCGCAGCAGGAAGTCGTGATCGGCTTCGAGCGCTTCGAGAGCTTCGCGCAAGGATCCGCAAACCGTCGGCACGTCGGCAAGCTCTGCCGGGGGCAGGTCGTAGAGGTTCTTGTCCATCGCTTCGCCGGGGTGGATCTTGTTGGTGATCCCGTCGAGACCCGCCATCAGCAAAGCCGAATAGGCGAGGTAGGGATTGGCCATCGCATCGGGGAAACGGAACTCGACGCGCTTGGCCTTGTCGCCTGCACCGTAAGGGATGCGGCAGGATGCCGAACGATTGCGCGCAGAGTATGCAAGCAAGACCGGCGCTTCGAAGCCCGGCACCAGACGCTTGTAGCTGTTGGTGGTCGGGTTGGTGAAGGCATTCAGCGCCTTGGCGTGCTTGATGACGCCGCCGATGTAATAGAGGCAATTGTCCGACAGACCGGCATAGCCATTGCCTGCAAAGGTCGGCTTGCCATCGTTCCAGATCGACATGTGGGTGTGCATGCCCGACCCGTTATCGTCCTTGATCGGCTTGGGCATGAAGGTCGCCGTCTTGCCGTAAGCATGGGCGACCTGGTGCACGACATATTTGTAGATCTGCAGATTGTCGGCAGTCTCGACAAGGCTGGCGAAAGTAACGCCAAGCTCGTGCTGCGCGGCGGCGACTTCGTGGTGGTGCTTGTCGCAGGGGAGGCCCATTTCCATCATCGTGGCGACCATTTCGCCGCGGATGTCACCGGCGCTATCGACCGGAGCCACGGGGAAATAGCCACCCTTGGCGCGCGGACGGTGTCCCATATTGCCGGACTTCGTATTCGCGGCCCGAATTCGTCGGCAATTCGATATCGTCGATCGTATAACCCGATCCGGCATAGCCGTCTTCGAAGCGGACATCGTCGAACATGAAGAATTCCGCTTCCATGCCGACGTAGATCGTGTCGCCCACACCGGCGCTTTTCACGAAAGCTTCGGCGCGCTTGGCGGTGGAGCGCGGGTCGCGCGAATAAAGCTCGCCGGAGGAAGGCTCCACAATGTCGCAGAACAGGATCATCATGGCTTCGGCGCTGAACGGATCGATATAGACCCGGTCGAGGTCGGGCCGCAGGATCATGTCGCTTTCGTTGATGACCTTCCAGCCGGCGATGGAAGACCCATCGAACATCAGCCCGTCTTCAAGCTCGTCCTCGCCAAGAATGCTGGCGACCATGGTCAGGTGCTGCCATTTGCCCTTGGGATCGGTGAAGCGCAGATCGACCCACTCGATCTCTTCTTCCTTGATCCGTTTTACGATGTCGCTTGCACTTGCCATGGGTGTTGTCTCCGTAAGAGTTATCGTTCGTGATCGGGTGAGTGCCGCGTCAGATCGCGGCGTCGTCTTTTTCGCCGGTGCGAATGCGCAGCGCGCTTTCGATCGGGGACACGAAAATCTTGCCGTCGCCGATGCGGCCCGTTTGCGCGGCGGCGGCGATCGCTTCGACGGTGCGTTCGGCCAGATCGCTGGGCACGACCACTTCGAGCTTCACCTTCGGCAGGAAGTCGACGACATATTCGGCGCCGCGATACAGCTCGGTATGGCCCTTCTGACGGCCGAAGCCCTTGGCCTCGGTAACGGTGATTCCCGACACGCCGACTTCGTGCAGCGCCTCCTTCACCTCGTCGAGCTTGAACGGCTTGATGATTGCTTCGACTTTTTTCACGTCGGTAGTCCCCCGTCTGTGCCCGCGCGGGCTCGCTCAACTTACGTTACGCGCCTGCATGCGTTCCAAGAATCATGCCAAGCGCGAGTATGGCGGAAATGCTTGGCATTCGGATGCGCGGCGACAAGGCCATGCTCAATTACCCATCGCCTGCTGCCTAAATTTTGGGCAGCTTGAGGCCGGCGGTTTCGGGCAGGCCGCACATCAGATTGAGGTTCTGGATCGCCGCACCGCTCGCCCCTTTGCCGAGATTATCGAGCCGGGCGATGAGACGCGCGTGATATCCCTTCGGCATTTCCGAACACATAAAGCTCCATCCCGTCGCTGGGCGGCCGGTTCTCATGCAGGAGCAGCTCGCCCGGGTTGCCGTGACTGCCGAGCGTGACGACCGGCGAAGCGGCGTAATGATCGCTCAACACGGAGCGAAGCCGATCGGCGGTCAAATCGGCGTCGATGGCACCCAGATGCAGAGGCACCTCGACCACCATTCCGCGGTAGGCATTCACCACCGAGGGCGAGAAAATGACACCATGTTTCAGCCCGGCATGGATTTTCATTTCTGGCCGGTGCTTATGCGCCAGATCGAGACCGTATGTGCGAAAGGCGATGTCGCCCTCGCTTTCGAAACGTTCGATCAGCGCCTTTCCGCCGCCCGAATATCCGCTGACCGCGTGGACGGTATAGGGCCAGTCGGCTGGTAAAACGCCCGCGCGAATGAGCGGAGTGATCAGCCCGAGAAACCCTGTCGGATAACAGCCGGGATTGCTGACATATCGCGCTTCGGCAATGCGGTCTTGGCCGACCAGTTCCGGAAATCCATAGGTCCAGCCATCCGCCACGCGGTGCGCGCTGGAGGCGTCGATAACCCGCGTTCGGGAAGCAGGATCTATCATTGCGACCGCCTCGCGAGCAGCATCGTCGGGGAGGCACAGGATAGCGACATCGGCATCGTTCAGCGCCTCGCGCCGGGCGGCCTCGTCCTTGCGCTGGTCGTCATCCAAAACGACGAGTGAAAACTCACCGCGCCCTTGCAGGCGCCCTGCGATTTCCAGCCCGGTCGTGCCCGCAGCGCCGTCGATAAAGACGCTGTGCGCCATATCTATTCGGCAATCAGTTCGGACGAGTGGAAATAGCCGCTGGGACCTTCCGGTCCGCAGGCGGCCCAGCACCAGTCACCGGCATAGTCGAGAATCTCGACATCGGTCCCCGCACTCAGCCGCGTGACTTCTTCGGCATCGTCGCGGGGCATCATCAGCATGACGGCCCCATCCTTGCCGACGGTGCGCCGGACAGGGATGACATAATGGGCCGCGAGATACCGTCCGGCCAGTGCGACATGCGCCAGATCGCCGCGCAGAGGCAGTGTTCCGGGCGCAGGTTTGTCGACCGGCCCGGTCAGCCCGACGATGCCGCCGGGGAGAGTATAATCTGCAGTGGCGCTCACGCTCGATATATCATTCGCTAATTAGAGGTTGCGGGCGCTTAACCCTGGCAGGCGCCGCTCGCAAGGTGGAGCGCTTATTCTGTCCCGGAATAGCGCGCTTTGAGCATGTGCCACGTGGCGCGAAGGCCATAGGCATCGCCGCCCTTGGGGCGTCCCGGCTTGGCGGTGGGACGCCATGCGAAAGTGTCGAAATGCGCCCAGTCCAGATCATCGCCGACGAACTTGTCGAGGAAGAGCCCTGCCACGCTGGCACCCGCAAAGGCATTGCCATGCGCGTTGTTGGTGTCGGCGATGTCGGAGGCGAGCCATTCCTTATATGCGTCCGGCAGCGGCAGTCGCCAGGGTTCATCGTCGCAGGTCCGTCCCGCATCGATCAGCGCCTGCGCGGTTTCGTCTCGGCGCGTCATCAGCGCGGGGTAGTCCGGCCCGAGCGCGACACGGGCGGCTCCGGTCAATGTGGCGAAATCGACGATGAAGTCGGGTTTTTCCTCGCTCGCGCGGGTCAGTGCATCGCCCAGGATCAGGCGGCCTTCGGCGTCGGTATTGCCGATCTCCACCGTGATCCCCTTGCGGGAATTGAGCACATCGCCGGGGCGGAAGGCGTTGCCCGCAATGGCGTTTTCGACCGCGGGCACGAGCAAGTGGAGCCGAACTGGCAGGCCGCCGCCCATGATCAGATCGCCCAGTGCCAGCGCGTGCGCTGCGCCGCCCATATCCTTCTTCATCAGCCGCATGCCGCTGGCCGATTTCACGTCGAGACCGCCGGAATCGAAACAGACGCCTTTGCCGACCACGGCCAGTACAGGGTCGCTCTTCTTGCCCCAGGTGAGATGGATCAGCCGGGGCGCATGTTTGCGCGTCGCAGCGCGCCCCACGGCGTGGACCATCGGATAATCCTGCTCGAGCGTGTCGCCGCGCACCACATTGAGGTCGGCCTTATATGTCTTGGCGAGCTTCTCGGCGTGCTCTTCCAGCGCGGCTGGTCCCATGTCCTCCGCCGGAGTGTTCACCAGATCACGTACCGTGCAGACCGCTTTTGCTTCGGCAATAGCGCCATCGATCTTGCCGGCTTCCTTGGTCAGCAGGATGCGCGGGCCGGTCGGATCATCGGGCTTGGAATAGCGATGGAAGGTGTATTGTGCCGCATGCCAGCCGTGCAGGGCGGGGCCGGGTTCGCCGCCTGCACGCCGGTAGGTGCCCGCCGGAAGTGCTTCGGCAAGTTTCGCCATGCACCAGCTTGAAAGATCTTCCGGATTGGCGACGCCGCCGACTGCAAACCAGCTGTCACCGTCGGGCACGATGCCGACCTGATATCCGCCGCCGTCGAACTTCTGGGCTTCCAGCGCCGCACGTTGTCCGGCGGACAGCTTTTTGGACCATTTTGCGTATCCATCCTTGTCGACGAGGTGGATATCTATCGCGTTCTGACCCCGGTCGGGTTGAATGAGCGGTTCGCTGCCTGCCATTGATCGATTGTTCTCCGTTGGTCTGACTGGGTTAATGTGCTTCGTGCCAAGGTAATGTGATGCGTCTTCGCCTTTTCCTGATTTCCCTCGCTCTGTCGAGCGCTGCCTGCACCGATGTGGCTACTCTCGAGGACGAGCTGGTCACCGTGAGCGAACCGGGCGGGCAGCCGACACCGCCTCAGCCGCCCGAAGTGAATGCACTGGCAGCGCGCACTATTACCGAGAGCACCGATGCGTTCGAATTCCGCTATTCCTGGCCGGAAAGCGCGGCTTCCATCCCTGCGCTAGCGAGCCAGCTGGAGGCGCGTTCAATCGAGGCACGCGCCGAGTTCGAACGCGCTGCACAAGCCGAGATGACGGACGCTGCTAAGAACGATTTTCCGTATCGTCAGCACACTCTTGGCGTGGAATGGAAGACGGTGGCGCAGCTCGACGACTGGCTCAGTCTGAGCGCCGACATCTCGACCTACACCGGCGGGGCGCATCCGAACTACGGCTTTGCGAGCCTGATATGGAACAAGGACAGCGACACTGCACACGAACCGCTCGACCTGTTTCGCAGTGCCACGGCGCTCGACAATGCGGTAGGCGACCGGTTCTGCACCGAGCTCAATGAGCAGCGCTCCGGCAAGCGCGGCCATACGGTCGAAGTGGCATCGAACGATATGTTCGATACCTGCCCAAGCGTATCGGAACTGACGGTACTGCTCGGCTCGTCCACGGGCGGCAAGTTCGACCGCATCGGCCTGCTCGCAGCGCCCTATGTCGCCGGGTCCTATGCCGAGGGCAGCTACGAGATCACCGTGCCGGTCACAACTGCCGTGCTCGACGCAGTGAAGCCCGAATATGCCGGGGCCTTTGCGCTAGGCCCTCGCATTTTGCGCCGCTGATCGCTACATCGCCCGCCATGACGGAATATCAGGTAATCGACAGCCGCGAGACGGTGTACCGCGACGGCTCAATCAAGCTTCACAATGAAGAGGGTTTCGAGGGCATGCGCCGCGCAGGCCGCCTTGCTGCCGATATCCTCGATGAACTTGCGCCGATGGTGCAGCCAGGCGTGAGCACGGCCGCCATCGACGATAAAGTGCGCGAGCTCATGCTGGATGGCGGATCGGTCCCCGCGACGCTCGGTTATCGCGGCTATACGCATAGCTGCTGCATCTCGATCAACCACGTCATCTGCCACGGCATCCCGAGCGAGAAAACGCTCAAGGATGGCGACATCGTCAATATCGACGTGACCCCGCTGCTCGATGGCTGGCACGGCGATACCAGCCGCATGTTCTTTGCTGGTGAACCGCCGCTCAAGGCCAAGCGGCTGGTCGATGTGACCTATGAATGCCTGATGCTCGGTATCGAAGCGGCGCAGCCGGGCGCGCGGCTGGGCGATATCGGCGCGGCGATCGAAGCGCATGCGCGCCAGTACCGCTACGGCGTGGTTCGCGAGTTTTGCGGGCACGGCCTCGGCCGCCTGTTCCACGACGCGCCCGAAGTGATCCATGCGGCGAAGGCGGGGACGGGCCCGGAACTGAAGCCGGGCATGTTCTTCACTATCGAGCCGATGATCAATCTGGGCCGCCCGCATGCCAAGCTGCTGAGCGACGGCTGGACCGCGGTAACCCGCGACAAGTCGCTGAGCGCGCAGTTCGAACACTCGATCGGCATCACCGAAACAGGCAATGAGATTTTCACCGAAAGCACCAAAGGGCAGCACCAACCGCCGTATCTATAGGCGTCGGCTTATGAGTGGAAAGCGGACTCTGCTAAGCTGCGAATGTACGCGATTTAGTTTGGAGGAGTTAGCTCGGCTTCGGAAACATCGGAGAGTATTTGTTGGAAGCGATGAGAGCTTACTTTTTTCGTTTAATAGCGCTTCTCGCTGCTTGCTCCAAGTGAGGCTGGGCCGATGACGAAGCGGGCAATTTAGCAAATTACTAGGAGAGACGGTTCGCAATCCTACGTGCGACTATGTTCAGGCCGGATCGGAAAGACACCGCCCTTAAAGGCCAAAGGTGCGCTTGACGAATCAGAGCGGCAATCTGTGCGGCATCATTGCAGCGCAACTTGGCATAGTTCTTGCCGGTACAATGCCGTCTGTCCAGTTGTAGCTGCCAAGCCTACGAAGAACCACAGCCTCGGCTCGGTATACTTTAACCTGTCGCGAGGCAGCGACTTGGAACGAGTTCTAGCCTGAAATTGCGGCAGAATAAGCCTCCGCTTACGTTGCCAAACGGATCGCACACGTCGACATATGGCTCCAACTTCAGCGAGACTTCTATCGGGCTTGAGTTTCCCTCGAGATGGAGTTGCGATCTCCGGCGAGCAAAGCACGATAAAATGCGCTTTCCGAATAACGCATCGACTTACCTTTGCGAATACATGGATTTCGTAGCCGACCATCAGAAGGGCTAACTAACGTCCGCAATCGAGTCGTTAGCGGACTTTATCTCAGCCGTCCCGTGCAGCCCTGATCGCGGCACCAGCAGCGAATGGCGCAACCGCGCACAGACCAAGACTAATCGCTCCTGTCAGAGCAACCCCTCCCAAATCGGCCCGGGAAAGCGCTCCGGCGCCGAAGATCAGGATCGGGACGGCCAGCGGGATAACCATCAATCCGGCGAGCGCCGCTCCGCCTCTTAGCGAGGCGGTAAGTGCGGCGATTGCGAGGCCGATAGCTGCAAGGCCGGGTGTGCCTGCGAGCAGGCCCAGCAGCAGAATGCGCAGTGTCTCGCCGCTAAGGTTGAGCAGGGCCGAAGCGGGCAGCGTGGCAAGCAGCAGCACGGGCGCAAAGGCGAGCCAGTGGGCGAGCATCCGGCTGGCCATGGCCAGTTCCTCGCTCACGCCGCGCAGGGCCAGCTGGTCGAAGACGCCTGCATCCAGGTCTGCCGTTACCAGTCGTTCGAGTGGCAGGATCGCTGCGAGCAGAGCGGCGATCCACACCACACCGCCGCCGGTCTTGGCGAGCAATTGCGGCTCCGGCCCGACTGCGAAGGGGTAGAGCATGGCGACCGCGAGGAAGAAAAGCAGCGGCAGCAGGCTCCCGCCGCGTGTCCCACCCGGCATCAGCGTTGCGATGTCGCGGCGAAGAAGCGCCGCCATCATGCCGCATACTCCGCCAGTTCGACGCGTTTGGCGTCAGGCAGCGCCATCCCCTGATGCGAAGCGGCCACGCAAATGCCTCCGCCATTGCAGTGCGCCGCGATCAATTCTTCGGCCCGCTCCTGCGCTTCGGCATCCAGCCCGTTGAGCGGCTCGTCCAGCAACCAGATTTTCGCTCCGCCATTGAGCAGGCGGGCGAGCGCCGCGCGCTTGCGCTGGCCAGTCGACAGATATCGCACCGGCACATCGAGCAGGTCGTTCAGCTGCATGATCTCGAAGGCCTGCTCCGGTCCGGAGCAGCCGTCCAGCCGCTCCCAGAACTTCAGCGCTTCGCCGAGCGGGGCATGCTCGTCGAGCGCGAGCCGTTCATCGACCAGCCCGATCGCCCCTTCGCTCGTCACTTTGCCGGCGTAAGGCCGGAGCAATCCGGCGAGAATGCGCAGCAGGCTCGATTTGCCAATCCCGTTCGCGCCCGACACCAGCACTGCGTCCCTCGGCGCAAGGTCGAGCGACAGTCCGGCAAACAGCAGGCGGTCGCCACGGCGGCAGGCGATGTCCTTCGCGGCGAGACGGGCTTGCATGGGCGAAAGCGTTAGGCAAAAGGCCCGGAACTCACAAGGCGCGGCCACGTCTTTGAGGTGGACCCAGGGGAGAAAACTCGATGACCGTCGAAGAGCTTACCGAGAACGACCGCAAGAGCTGGATGCAGGCGCTGAAGCACTGGTCCTTGTCGCGCGAAGAGAAGGCCATAGAGCGGACGTTCGAATTCGCCGACTTTTCCGAAGCGTTCGCCTTCATGGCCCGCGTGGCGCTGATCGCCGAGAAACGAGAGCACCATCCCGAATGGTTCAACGTCTACAACAAGGTCGAGATCACTCTCACCACGCATGATGCCGGCGGACTGTCCTTGCGCGACATGCATATGGCTAAGGAAATCGACACGCTTGTATAAGCGTTAATCGCCTAGCGGGCGCAGGCTCGAGCGGGTTTGTTTGCGTACTCTGCCCGGCATCCAGCGCGAGGCAAAGGCGATCCTTTTGGCGGTCTTGCCGACCACAGTGTGAAGCTTGTCGCCGTGGACTGCGTTCCAGGCAGCCTCCGCGACCTCTTCTACCGGAGTGATTTCCATACCGGACTGCACAACCCGTTCGCGGATCCCCTCATTGGTCTTGGCATTGGGCGTCATGTCGAGCAGCGGAGTGTCGATAAAGCTCGGCATCAGGTCGCGGACCTTGATGCCGTCTTCCGCCCACTCGCCGTCCAGGCTTTCGGTAATGGCGCGAACGCCGAACTTGGTCGCCGAATAGACGCTGGCGCCGGGCGTCCCGTAAATGCCCGCCGCGCTCGCCGTGTTGAGCAGGCACGAGCCGGGAGCGGTCCTCTGAAGATACGGATAAGCCGCTTGTGCACCGAACAAAACGCCTTTCAGATTGATGTCGAGGCAGCGCTCGATTTCCTCCGTGCTGTTTTCGGCCAGCGATCCGCCGATGGGAATGCCTGCATTATTTGCCAGCACATCGATCCTGCCGCCGGTCGCGGTCGCGAAGCCGTCGAGCGCTTCGTCCCACGCCTTGCGATCGCGCACGTCGAATTTGTGATGAAACACGAAGCCGTGACCGATCATGTCCTCGGTCGCCTTCATACCTGTTTCGTCGACATCGCCGAGGCCGACGAACCAGTCGCGCTTGCCGAAGTAGATGGCGATGGCGCGGCCAATGCCCGATGCCCCGCCGGTGATGAAGATGGCCTTGCGTTCGCTCACGTGATGTTCCTCTTTAAAGCGCCGGATTGGCATAGAGATGCCAGGTGAAGATGGCCATGCTCCCGCGGTGGGGACGCCAGTTTTCCGCCAATGCGCGAGTTTCCTTTTCCTTCGGCCTGTCGTCCAGCTCCAGCATGCGGCACATACCTTCCTGAACTGCCAGGTCGCCAGCAGGCCAGATGTCGGGGCGGCCTTCGGCAAAGAGCAGGTAGATCTCCGCCGACCAGCGTCCGATGCCCTTGATCCTGGTCAGCTCCTCGATCGCCTCTTCATCGTCTGCGGGCAGCGCGCCAAAATCCACCTCCCCGGTCGATACCAGTTCGCATAGCGACCGGGCATAGCCCTGCTTCTGGCGCGAGAGACCGCATGCGCGCAATGTATCGAAATCGCGCGCC
Organism: uncultured Alphaproteobacteria bacterium; assembly: GCA_963797945.1. Classification (GTDB taxonomy): domain Bacteria; phylum Pseudomonadota; class Alphaproteobacteria; order Sphingomonadales; family Sphingomonadaceae; genus Qipengyuania. The sequence continues at coordinate 379,140 of CAWCRA010000003.1, forward strand.
AGCAATTCATCGGGGCTGAAACCCTCGCCAAGCTCCGCTTCCAGCTTGTTCCACATGGAGGATGCAGCGGCGACCGACACCTGCTGGCCGACGATCGTGCGGAGCAGGGTCATGTATCCGGTCGGGCGGATGCGCGGTTCGGGATAGCCCACGCGGGCAAGCTCTCGCGCAGCGGCAGGCTCCTGCGCAGCGACCGCATCGATGCCTCGCTCAAGTTGCGCCGAAGTCAGTCCCAATTCGAAACCCTCCCTTCCAAACCACGCTTGCCAAATTCCGCTGCTCGCCCTAGCAGCCGCCGAATTCGAAAGCCAAGCACGAGCTGGTTAAAGGAGCGCGCACGTACATGCCCAAGCTGATCGTCACCACCCGTGAAGGCGAAACGAGCGAAGTCGAGGTCGGCGACGGCCTCACTGTCATGGAAGCCATCCGTGACAATGGCTTCGATGAATTGCTGGCACTGTGCGGCGGATGCTGTTCGTGCGCGACGTGCCATGTGCATGTCGATCCTGCCTTCACCGCCAAGCTGCCGGAAATCAGCGAGGACGAGGACGACCTGCTCGAATCGACCGACCACCGGACCGAAAATTCGCGGCTTTCCTGCCAGATCCCTTTCACGGGCGAGCTGGACGGGTTGAAGGTAACTATCGCACCTGAAGATTGATGTTGTTTGCGCGGGGCTTCGCGCAGGCCTAGCCCGGCTGACATGACTGCCATTCCGCTTCGCGACGACACGCTTTCCCTCATTGGCAACACCCCGCTCGTTCGGCTTCAAGGGCCGAGCGAGGCGGCTGGCTGCGACATTTACGGCAAGTGCGAGTTTGCCAATCCCGGTGCATCGGTGAAGGACCGCGCCGCGCTCTACATCATCCGCGATGCCGAAGCGCGGGGCGAGCTGAAACCGGGTGGCTGCGTGGTCGAAGGCACGGCGGGCAATACCGGTATCGGCATCGCGCTGGTCGCCAATGCGCTGGGTTATCGCACGGTCATCGTCATGCCGGACAACCAGTCGGGCGAGAAGATGCAGACGCTGCGCGCGCTCGGTGCGGAACTCGTCACCGTGCCGCCGACCAAATTCGCCGACCCCAACCATTTCGTGCACACGAGCCGCCGCCTGGCGGAAGAAACGGACGGTGCTATCTGGGCCAACCAGTTCGACAACACTGCCAATCGCAAGGCGCATATCGAAGGCACCGCGGCCGAGCTGTGGGATCAGATGGATGGCCGCATCGACGGGTTTACCTGCGCGGCCGGAACCGGGGGCACGATTGCCGGCGTCGGCATGGGCCTGAAAGAGCGGGACGAGAATTGCGTCATCGCCCTGACCGATCCGCATGGCGCTGCGCTCTACAGCTATTACGCGTGCGGCGAGCTCGCGGCGGAGGGTTCTTCCGTGGCCGAGGGTATCGGGCAGGGGCGGATCACCGGCAATCTGGAAGGCGCGCCGATCGATACGCAATTCCGCATTTCCGACGAGGTCGGGCTGGAATGGGTAGGCAAGCTGCTGCGCGATGAGGGGCTGTGTCTCGGCCTGTCGGCGGGCATCAATGTTGCCGGCGCTATCGAGCTGGGCAAGCAACTGGTGGCAGAGGGGCGCGAGAAGCCGCGTGTCGCGACGATCCTGTGCGATACCGGCTTTCGCTATCTCTCGACGCTTTACAGCGCTGAATGGCTGGAGGCGAAAGGGCTCCCGGTGTTCGATTGGCTGGCAAAGGATTGACCGCGCAGCTCTTCGCCCTGTAATTCGCGCAGCCATGATGGATTTTCTGCAACCGCGCCGTGCACCTGCACCGGAAGACAGGGCTGAATCGCCGCTGGGCGGAACGCGCCCGCAGGCCATGCAGCGCCTTCAAATAGGCCTGGCCGGTGTCATCGGCATCGTAATGCTGATCGGTCTTGTCAGCCTGGTCGAAGATCGCGCGCGAATTACGGAAGATAATGCGGTACCCGAAGCCGCCCCGACATCTCAGCCGGACGAGGGGCAAGGCCAGTCCGATCCGCTCGTCGAGGCCGGGGTCGTCCCCGACCTGCCTGCCACGTCAACGCCTACTGCGGCGCCGCCTACTGCCATCCTGCCCGAGCAGGGCCTCGCTCGGGAAGAGGGTTCGGCGGAAGGTAATGAATAGGCTGGCGCTTGCCGCCGCGGCGGTTCTTGCGCTGCTTGGATGCCAAGCCGACAGTTCCGGCGCTCCTGCCGAGCCGCTGCCAAAGGTAGGCCTGATGAGTTCGCTGCCGATCTACTGGCCCGAAAGCACCCAGTTCGGCGATATTCTGTCCGGCGAAACAGATAAAGGCTGGGCCCGCCAGACAATCGAGGCGCGCTTCACGATCGAACCACTCGACGCGCTGACTGCCGGCAGGCTCGGCCAGATGGACCGGCTTATCCTTGCCCAGCCGCGTGCCCTGTCCGGCGAGGAAAACGTGCTGCTCGACACCTGGGTGCGCGATGGCGGCAGACTGCTGATCTTTGCCGATCCCATGCTAACGAGCCACTCGCAATATTCGCTCGGCGATCCGCGCCGCCCGCAGGATGTGATTCTGCTATCGCCGATCCTGGCCCGCTGGGGTCTCGGGCTCGAATTCGATCCCGAGCAGGGGGAGGGCGAACGGGTGGAGCCAGCGTTCGACGGTGAATTTCCCGTGCACCTCGCCGGGGCATTCGTGCTGGCCGAAACGGAGGAACCCTCCGAATGCATCATCTCCGAGACCGGCATTCTTGCGCAATGCCGGGTCGGTGAAGGCCGCGTTACAGCCTTGGCCGATGCAGCCGTGCTCGATGACGGACACGGCGGCGACCTGACAATGCGATCCAGGAGCCTTGGCGACTTGATCTCAGCCTCACTTGATTTTTGAAGGATCGGGGAGAGTGCGGGAAGGCGCTGTTAGTGGCGGATCGCAACCTATAAATACGCTGTTTCCCGTGGGTTGCGTTTACCTTTTGGCAAGCAATAGAACCGGTGAGTATTTATAAAATCACTATAAAAACAGTGGGTTGAGGGTAAATCCCCAATAATCCCGTAATTTTCCCTTCCATCCCCACGCCTTCCGTTATATCCCACTCACACATCGGACACACCGACTCCGTCCCGAGTCCCGCCTGGCGCGGGGCACGCTGCTTGCGCTCACCCGCAGGCGGGCGGCGGAGAAGATTTGCCGATGCAGGAGAGGCACTGCGGGGCGGGGACACGAAAGCGTGGCATTCGGAGGATATAGTGGACAGGCATGGTCGCCCGCGGGCGACAAGAGCCGCTATGTCCTGCCTCCGCTCTTCCGCAAGGCAGTGAAGGAATCGAGCGACGCGCGCGTCCTTTGCCTGGCCAAGCACCCGACATGGAATTGCCTCAGCGGCTTCGGCCTCTCGCGCAAGGACGAGCTGGAAAAGCAGCTCGACCGCGAGGAAGAGATCGCCGTCCGCCTCGAAAAGGAATTCGACCGCGACACTCGTGCCAGCCAGCTGTTCGGGTTTGTCGAGCTGCCCTTCGACGATAGCGGCCGCTTCGTGATGCCCGACCACCTTCGCACTCTTGGCGGGATCGAAGACGGCCTGTTCTTCCAGGGCGGCGGCCGCTTCTTCACCCTGTGGAACCCGCGCGAATTGATGAACATGGGCGACGAATGGGCGGCCGCGAAGGCAGCTTGCGAAGCGCTGGTCGCCGAAGCGGAAGCGAAGGGGCGCAAGAAGTGAGCGCCGCCCCTCACATTCCCGTCCTGCTCGACGAAGTGCTCGAAGCAATTGGTCCCCGGCCGGGCGACGTCATTGTGGATGCGACATTCGGTGCGGGAGGATACACGCGCGCCCTGCTCGACAGCGGCGCGACGGTTCACGCATTCGACCGGGATCCCGATGCGATCGCCTCGGGCCGCAATTGGCGCGAGACGGAGGAAGATCCGCCGCGCCTTATTCTGCACCAGCACCGCTTTTCCGAAATGGTCGATGCCCTTGGCGAGGCGGACGTGAACCAGGTCGACGGCGTGGTCATGGATATCGGCGTCAGCTCGATGCAGCTCGACCAGGCGGAGCGCGGCTTCGCATTCTCGTCCGACGGCCCACTCGACATGCGCATGAGCCAGGACGGTCCCAGTGCCGCAGACTTCGTCAACGAGGCGGATGAAAGCGCCATCGCCGATGTTCTCTATAATTATGGTGAGGAGCGGCAATCACGCCGAGTGGCCCGAGCGATCGTGGCCGCCCGCCCGCTCAAGACGACCGGCGATCTTGCGAAGGTGGTTAGACAGTCGTTGCACTACCGGGCGCATGACAAGAAAGACCCGGCAACGCGCAGTTTCCAGGCCATTCGCATTCATGTGAACGGCGAATTGGACGAACTGGAACAGGGGCTGCAGGCTGCCGAGACGCTGCTGAAGAGCGGCGGGCGTCTGGCAGTTGTCAGCTTCCACAGCCTTGAGGACCGGATCGTGAAGCGCTTCCTGCGCGATGCCTCGGCTGTCCAATCGGGCTCGCGCCATCTGCCCCCGAGCGATGCGCCGGATCCGGTCTTCAAACACGTCAGCAAGGCGATCAAACCCGGCGACGCGGAAATAGCGCGCAACCCGCGCTCGCGTTCATCGGTGCTTCGCCATGCGGTGCGCACCGATACTCCAGCGAGGGAGGCGGCCTGATGGGTAGCAAACTTCCCGCCGCCGGCAGCAAGCTGCGCCAGCTCGGCTGGGTCGCAGCGCTTGGCCTCGCGCTTGCGCTGTTCTTGTCGCTCACCTTTCATGTGAATGCGATCAAGAGTGATGTGCGCCTGGCCGAACGCCAGATCATTGCGCTGCAGAGAGAAACGCTGATGCTGGAAACCGAATTCCAGACACGCTCCAGTCAGCGCCAGCTTTCACAGTGGAACACGGTCGAGTTTGGCTATGTTGCCCCGAAGGCGCATCAATATCTTGAAAACGAACAGCAGCTGGCGATGCTCGGCCTGCCGCGCGGTCTTGGCGCCCCCGAGCCTATCCGGGTCGCTTACGCGCAAGCCGCGCCGAAACAGGAAGAGAGCCTGTTCGCCGATTGGGTTTCGCCTCTGACGGGCGACCGGCTTGCTGCCGAAGCCGAAGCGCTTGCCGACGCGCGTGCCGTCGAGGCCGCTGGCGAAGTCGGTGGGTCGCTGGCACAGCGCCTCAACCGCAATGCCACGATCGTTTCCGTCGCGGAGGGCGCGCAGTGAACGCATATAGCGGCCACGGTGCATTCCGCAGCTTTGCGCCAGCGCCTGCACCGACCATCGCCACCGCGCGGGTCCAGCTCGTCACGCTGCGCCAGAGCGCCATCAGCGAGGCGAAATTCCGTGTGTTGTGGCTCGCGCTGGCCTTCGCCTTCATCGCCGCCATCGCAGTGGTTCGCATCGGCTTTTTGGGAATGAGCGACCGCGCGGTCACCGCCGCGAGCCTCGAAGACGCGTTACTCCCGCCGCGCGGTGAGATCGTCGACCGCAATGGCGTACCGCTTGCGCGCGCATTTCCGGCTTATGCGCTGTGGTTCAATCCCGACGCCTTGGGCGAGGGCGGCGTGCCCTTGGTCAAGGACGCAAAAGCCGTGGCTGCCGAGCTCAAGGCAATTTTTCCCGAGCTTGACGAAGCGATGACAGCCAAACGCCTTGCGGCGGGCAAGGGCGGCTATATCCGCCGCCGCGTGCTGCCTGAGGAGGCCAACCGCGTCCAGGAGATCGGAGAGCTTGCGCTGGAAATGCCGCAGGAAACCGACCGGCATTATCCGCAAGGATCGATGGCGGCGCATGTGCTTGGCTATGTCGCTGCCGATGGACATGGCCGGGTTGGCATGGAAGCCGTTCTCGACCAGCAACTGACGGATCCGGCGAGCCGAGGGCTGCCCAGCGCTCTCAGTATCGATACGCGCGTGCAGGGCGCGCTCGAAGACGAGCTGCGCCGAGGCATGAAACTGGTCGACGCCGTCGGCGCAGCGGGCATCGTGCTGGATGTCGATAGCGGAGAAGTTCTCGCACTTGCATCGCTGCCGGAATTCGATCCCAACAAGATCGACGAGCGCGGCGAAAGCCTGATGTTCAACCGCGTGACCAATCAGGTTTACGAGCTTGGCTCGACCTTCAAGCCGCTTTCCGTCGCCGCTGCCATCGACGCAGGTGTTGTGCGCGATTTCGGCAAGCAGTGGGATGCAACTCCGGTTAAGGTCGGCCGTTTTTCCATCAAGGACCTCAAGCCGAAGGGGCAGACCCTCAACGTCCCCTCGACACTTATTCACTCGTCGAACACCGTGACTGCCCGGATCGCCGACGAGCTCGGTCCGGAACGCCTGCGGCAATACATGATCGACATGGGCATGAGCGAGCGCCCGCATATCGAATTGCCGGCCAAGGGATTTCCAATCTGGCCGGGCAAGGAATGGCCGCGCCTGCGCAATATGACGGTCAGTTATGGTCACGGCATTGCCGTCACGCCGCTGCACCTGGCCAGCGCCTATGCCGCGATGGTCAATGGCGGCGTCTGGCGCCCGGCGACCATGAGAAAGCTGGGTCCGGGCGAAGCGCCGAAGGGCCGGCGTGTCTTCAAGGAATCCACATCCAGCCGCATGCGCCAATTGCTACGCGCCATTTCCATGTACGGCACTGGACGCAATGCCGACGCGCCCGGCTACCGCGTGGGCGGCAAGACAGGTTCGGCTGAAAAGCCGGGCAATGGCGGCTATCGCCAGACCACGCTGGTTTCGACCTTTGCTGCAGCCTTTCCGCTCGATCGCCCGCGCTATGTGATCATCGCCATGCTCGACGAGCCGCGCGGAACGCTGGCAAGTTCGTATCAGCGCACGGCGGCCTGGAACGCAGCGCCGATTGTCGGCCGCCTCGTGCCGCGTATCGGACCCATGCTCGGTGTCCGCCCGGACATGTCGCGCGATGTCGATATCAGCGATCTGAAGCCTTTGATCCCGGAGGCGAACAAGTGAAGCTTTCGAAGATTCTCTCGCAGGCCGGATTGAGCGCCCAACTTGGCGACGACCCGGCAGTTACCGGCTTCGCCATCGACAATCGCAAGGTTGCACCGGGCACCGTTTTCGGCGCCTTTCAAGGCACCCGTGTGAATGGAGAGGACTTCATTCCCGCCGCAATCGACGCTGGCGCAATCGCAGTCATTGCGCGCGCCGAAGCCGCAGTAGACGGCGCGGTCCATATCACCGACGAAGAGCCGCGCCGCGCTTTTGCAATGGCGGCGTCGCAGTTCTTCACGCCCGTTCCCCCGCACATCGTCGCGGTTACCGGGACCAATGGGAAAACGTCGACGGTAGAGATGACGCGCCAGCTGTGGCGCATGTCGGGCGAACGTGCGGCGAGCATCGGGACGCTTGGCGTCACCACTCCCGACGAAAGCGTATCCACCGGCCTCACCACGCCCGATATCGTGACATTCCTGTCGAACATGAGCGGTCTGGCGCGCGAAGGCGTGACGCATGTCGCTTACGAGGCGTCGAGCCATGGTCTCTCGCAATACCGCAATGAAGGTGTGAACCCGCAGGCTGTCGCGTTCACCAATTTCAGCCGCGATCACCTCGATTACCACCGCGACATGGAAGACTATTTCCTCGCCAAGATGCGCCTTTTCGATGAAGTTGCGGGTGACGGCGCCACTGCGGTCATCTGGACCGGAACGGACGAAAGCGACTGGACACGGCGCGCCATCGAACATGCGGAAAAACGAGGCCTGACGGTCTTCACCGTGGGCGAGCGGGGCGCTGACATTCGCCTCACCAGCCGCGAAGCGACACAGCTCGGCCAATCGCTCACTATCGAACATGACGGCAGCAGCCGGACTATCAATTTGCCGCTGATCGGGGCCTATCAGGTATCGAATGCGCTGACGGCCGCAGGTCTTGCACTGGCATCCGGCGTGGACGCGGGCCGTGTTTGGGATGCGGCCGCGCGGTTGCAGCCTGTGCGCGGGCGCCTGGAGCGGGCGGTTATTACTCCGTCGGGTGCGCCGGTCTATATCGACTACGCGCATACGCCAGACGCAATCGAGGCGGCTATCGCGGCGCTTCGCCCGCATGTGAAAGGCCGGCTGATCGCGGTTTTCGGCGCTGGCGGTGATCGTGACCATGGAAAGCGCGGCCCGATGGGTGAGGCGGCGGCCAGGCATGCAGACTTGCTGATCGTGACGGATGACAATCCGCGCGGCGAAGATCCTGCCGCTATCCGCGCGGCTGTGATGGAAGGTGCCGGCGAAAAGGCACGCGAGATCGGCGACCGGCGCGAAGCCATCGCCGCCGCCATCGCCGAGGCGACCCGCGACGACATCGTGCTCGTTGCGGGCAAGGGACATGAACAAGGACAAATCGTGGGATCAGGGGACGATATGCAGGTTCTGCCGTTCGACGACGTTGAAGTCGCGCGCCAATGCGCAGCCGAAAGCGCGCACAAAGGAGGTCAGAGCTGATGAGCGCTGCAATCCTCGCCCATCCGGCGCTTAAGCCTTGGCCGATCTTCGAAAGCGATGCCCTGCCTCTGGCGCTGTGGAGCGCAGCGGACATTGCCAAGGCAGTCGGAGGCACCGCCAGCGGCGATTTCCAGGTTTCCGGCATCGATACAGACAGCCGCGACATTCGTAGTGGCGATTTGTTCATTGCCCTCAAGGGGGAGGCGATGGACGGGCACCGCTTCCTGGACACGGCATTCGAAAACGGCGCTACGGCGGCAATGGTGGACCGTCCGATCGAGGCGCCGCATATCCTCGTCGAGAATACGACCACGGCGCTGCACAAACTGGCCGCGGCTGCGCGCAAGCGCGCGCGTGCCAAGATCATCGGGGTCACCGGATCAGTCGGCAAGACCGGGGTGAAGGAAGCGATTTTCGCCGCGCTCGAACGCTCCAGCCGGGGCGCCACCCACCGCTCCATCCGCAGTTACAACAATCATGTCGGGGTTCCGCTGAGCCTCGCTCGGATGCCTGCGCGCAGCTCTTTCGGCGTGTTCGAGATGGGTATGAACCATGCCGGTGAGATCGACGAGCTGACCCAGCACGTCCGCCCGCATGTGGCCGTCATAACGACGATCGCGCCTGCCCATATCGAAAATCTCGGCAGTATGGAGGCGATTGCCGACGCCAAAGGTGAGATTTTTGGCGGTCTGGAGAAAGGCGGCACAGCTGTGATCCCAGCGGACAGCGAATATTGCGGCCGGCTGCGCGGTGCGGCGGAATTGGCAGGCGCCAAGGTCGTCTCCTTCGGTAGAAGCCGCAACGCTACCATGCGGCTGCTCGACGCCATTCCCAGCGCCAATGGCGGCAGTCTGGTGACGTGCGAGTACCCCGGAGGTCGCATGTGCTTCACAGTCGCCGAGCCCGGCGAGCACTGGATCATGAACGCGCTATGCGTGATGGCTGCGGTGCAGGCTGCGGGCGGCGATATGGCCGCAGCGGGCCTCGCGCTTGCTGAAATGGGCGGTCTGAAAGGGCGCGGTGCGCGGCATCAGATCAAGGCGCCCGGCGGCCATGCAACCGTCATCGACGAAAGCTACAACGCCAATCCGGCCAGCATGCGCGCAACCCTCGCGCAGCTCGGCACTACCCCGGCAACACGCCGCATCGCAGTGCTCGGCAGCATGAAAGAATTGGGCGATTTTGGCCGAAAGTTTCACGAACAGCTCGCCGAGCCGATCGCGGCAGCAAAGATCGACCACGCGATCCTCGTGGGCGAGGAGATGCGTGTGCTGATGCGCGAATTGGGGAAAGCGGTTGGTACACCGCTTGGCTTTGACGGCAGTTTCACCCATTGCGAAAGTGCTGGGGAAGCTATCGATGCGCTCGATGATTTCGGCCTCGTGGCAGGCGACGCGGTGTTGGTGAAGGGTTCCAACTCGGTCGGCCTCGGCAAATTGGTGGACCACCTCACCCGCCGGGAAGGCTGAACGGACACAAGATGCTCTATCACCTGGCCGAATGGCTCGAATTCGAAGGCATCTTCAACCTCGTCCGCTACCAGACTGCGCGCACGGCGCGGCGCTGATGACAGCACTGATCTATCGGCTTGATTATCGGTCCGCGAAATTCATCGACATGCTGCGCGTGCGCCAGGGCAAGGGCCAGCCGATCCGCGAGGATGGACCGCAAACGCACCTGGCCAAGGTCGGCACGCCGACGATGGGCGGCCTGATGATCCTGGTGGCGATGTTCCTGTCGGTCCTGCTGTGGATGGACCTCTCCAACCCTTTTATCTGGGCCTGCCTCGCAGTGACCGGCGGCTTCGGCCTGATCGGATTTCTCGACGATTATGACAAGGTCACCAAGGCCAGCCACAAGGGCGTATCCGGCAAGGTTCGCCTGGCGATGGAATTCCTGGTCGCCGGGATCGCCAGCTACATAATCGTCAGCCAGATCAACACGTTTCTTTACGTCCCCTTCGTCAACAATCCCGGGATCGAGCTGAGCTGGTTCTATTACGTCTTCGCCGCTTTCGTGATCGTGGGGGCAGGCAATGCGGTCAACCTGACCGACGGGCTGGATGGGCTGGCCATCATGCCGGTCATCATCGCCATCGGCACGTTCGCGCTCATCGCCTATCTCGTCGGCCGCGTGGACTATTCGGAATATCTCGGCATTCCGCATGTCGAAGGCGTGGGAGAGCTGGCCATCATGTGCGGCGCCATCATGGGGGCGGGGCTCGCCTTCCTGTGGTTCAATGCGCCGCCCGCTGCCGTGTTCATGGGCGATACCGGTTCGCTTGCTCTCGGCGGGGCGCTCGGCGCGATCGCGGTCGCGACGCATCACGAGGTCGTGCTGGCGATCGTCGGCGGATTGTTCGTGTTCGAGACGCTGTCGGTCATCATTCAGGTCGTCTGGTTCAAGCGAACCGGCAAGCGCGTATTCCGCATGGCACCGATCCATCACCATTTCGAACAATTGGGCTGGAGCGAGAGCAAGGTCGTGATCCGGTTCTGGATCGTGGCCATCGTGCTCGCACTGCTCGGACTGGCCACGCTCAAGCTGAGATGATTACGTCAGCCCGACCTGGAAGGGCAAGCGCTACGCCGTGCTCGGCCTCGCCCGGTCGGGCCGGGCGACGGTCGAGGCGCTGCTGGCGGGCGGAGCGGAGGTGCTTGTGTGGGACGACCGCGCCGAAGCGCGCGAGGCCTTTGCGGGCGCTGCGCCATGGCCGATCTCGCTGGAGCCGCGGACCTGACCGGCTATGACGGCGTGGTGGTCAGCCCCGGCGTCCCGCTAAACACCCACCCGATCAAGCCGCATGCCGACAGTTTCGGCGTGCCGGTGATCGGCGATATCGAACTGTTCGCGCAGGCACGGGCGGACCTGCCGCCGCACAAGGTGGTCGGCATCACCGGCACCAACGGCAAATCGACCACCACCGCGCTGGTCCACCACATCCTAAAGACCGCAGGCTTGCCGACCACGATGGGCGGCAATATCGGCCTGCCGATCCTCGAGCAGGAGCCGCTGCCCGGAAGGCGGGGTCTATGTGCTGGAGCTGTCGAGCTACCAGATCGACCTGACGTACTCGCTCGATTGCGACGTGGCGGTGCTGCTGAACATCACGCCGGATCATCTGGACCGGTATGATGGGGATTTCGAGAAGTATGCGGCGAGCAAGGCGCGACTGTTCGAGATGCAGTCGGCAGATCAGGCTGGCATCTTCGGCGATCTGATCGCGCGTGATGACCGATCCAGGCATGCTGGACGGCGTTTTCGATAGGGATCGGCACAGCAAGCGACATTCGACGATGCGAACAGACTTGCGGATGCGCAGGCCGAACTGGCCGTCGTCTCCAAGGTCCACACAATCGCGAGAATGCTCGTGGCGCATTGCGGTCAGTCCGAAGCTGTGGCCTGTCCGAAGACAGCGATGTGCCGCGGCGCCCTCCGATACCTACCCCGGCCTCCCGCACCGCATGGAGCGGGTCGCCGAAATTTCCGACGTCGCCTACGTCAACGACAGCAAGGGCACCAACACCGCCGCCTCTGCGCCCGCGCTCGCGGCGTTCGACAACATCCACTGGATACTCGGCGGGCTCGCCAAGGAGCCGGGCTTGGCGAGTGCGAGGCCGAGCTGGGCCATGTGAAAGCCGCCTACACCATCGGCAAGGCCGGCGACGCGTTCGCCGAGCTGCTCGAGGGCCGCGTGCCGGTCACACGCAGTCGAAACGCTCGATCGCGCGGTAAGCGATGCCGCGGCGTGCTAGCCGAGGCAGGCGACACCGTCCTGCTTTCGCCCGCCTGTGCCAGCTTCGACCAGTTCCGCGATTTCGAGGAACGCGGCGACGCCTTCAGGGCTGCCGTGAAGAGGCTCGCTGCATGAGCTCGATGCAGCCCTACGTCCCCGGCGCGCGCAAGCGACCTGCCTATATGCCCGGCGCAGAAGCTGTCGCGCTGGTCGCAGGTGAAGATCTGGTGGCGCGAGGTCGACCGGGTGCTGCTGGGGCTGGTCCTCGGCCTGATGGTGTTTGGCGCGGTTGCCGTTGCGGCGGGATCGCCCGCCACCGCGCGGCGGCTCTCCACCACGCAGGCGCAATTGCCCGATCTCTACTTCTTTACCCGCCATCTGGTGTGGCAGGCGCTGGGCATCGCCACCATGATCGGTGTTTCCATGCTGAGCCGCGACAATGCGCGCCGTTTCGGCGTCGTGCTGGCGGTGGTAATGACCGGGTTCCTCTTCCTCGTCCCGCTGATCGGCACGGAAGTGAACGGCGCTCGGCGCTGGCTCGATTTCGGCATGCGCTTCCAGCCGTCGGAATTTCTGAAGCCCGCCTTTGCCATCTTCATCGCCTGGATTCTGCGCTTGGCGGGTGCGCGATCCCAACTTGCCGGTAATCGCATTGACGGGAATATCGCTCGGCATCGTCGCGCTATTGCTGATGATGCAGCCCAATCTCGGTGGGACCATATTGTTTGCCGGCGTGTGGTTTGTGGCAATCCTGCTGGCAGGCGCGCCGATCAAGCGGCTTGGCGCCTTGTTCGGTGCCGGTATTGCGCACGCTGAGCGCCACCTATTTTCTCTATGACAATGCCCGCCACCGTATCGACAGCTTCCTTGGCGGCGGCACGGCGTTCGATCAGGTCGATCTGGCGGAACGGACCTTGCTCGCCGGTGGTTGGACTGGCAGCGGCTATGGCCTCGGTATTCGCAAGATGAACCTACCCGAGGCGCATACCGACTATATCTTCTCCGTAATCGGGGAGGAATTCGGCCTGATCGTTTGCGGTCTGGTGGTTGTGGCCTATCTGGCCATCGTGGGGCGCGTGCTGATGAAACTGATCGACGAGGAAGACCTGTTTGCGCTGCTGGCAGGCGCTGGGCTGACGGCGCTGATCGGCGGGCAGGCGTTCATCAATATCCTCGTGAACCTGCAGCTTTTCCCGTCCAAGGGCATGACGTTGCCGCTGGTCAGCTATGGCGGATCGTCCACGATCGCGGTTTGCCTTACGGTCGGCCTGCTGCTCGCCGTTACGAAGCGCAATCCGTTCCTCAAGCGCGAGACGCGCGGGCTGTCCGATTTGCTCGGCTGGCAGGAAAAGCGTGAGAAGGGCGGCGTTTCGCTCCAGCGGGAGATTCACCCGTGACGGGCCGCACTCCGCAATCGAGCCGCCACTATGTCCTCGCCGCGGGCGGCACCGGCGGTCATTTGCTTCCCGCATTTGCGCTGGCAAGCGAGCTTGAGCGGCGCGGCCATCACGTAGCGCTGATCACGGACGAGCGCGGGGCGGAGATTCCCGGCAAGCCCGATTTCATGCCCGCACATGTCCTGCCCGTGGGACGTTTCGGCAAGAACCCGCTCAAATGGTTCGCGGGACTGCGCGCCGTGCTGGAAGGCCGTAAGATGGCGCTGCGGCTTTTCGAAAGCTTCGAGCCGAGTGCTGTGGTGGGTTTTGGCGGCTATCCATCGGTCCCGGCCATCCTTGCCTCGACCGGTGCCAATATTCCCACGGTCGTTCACGAACAGAATGCCGTGCTGGGGCGGGTTAACAGGCTGTTTGCGGGCCGGGTTCAGGCGATTGCGACCGCTTATCCCGATATCGAGCGGCTGAAGCCCAAGCATCTCGCCAAGGCCGAGCTGGTCGGCAATCCGGTGCGTGCGCAAGTGCTAGCTCTGCGCGACGAGGATTATCCCGGACTATCGGAGGATGGTCTGCTGCGCGTTTTGGTCACGGGCGGCAGTCAGGGTGCGCGCGTGCTCAGCGAAGTGGTGCCCGATGGTCTCGCTATGTTGCCGCCGGCGGTGCGCCAGCGCTTGCAGGTCACGCAGCAATGCCGCCCGGAGGACATCGACAAGGTCCGCGCGCGCTATCGCAATCACGACATCCCGGCAGAACTTGGCTCCTATTTCGAAGACATGGCGAGCAGGCTTGGCGATGCGCATCTGTTTATCGGGCGTGCAGGTGCCTCCACCATCGCCGAATTGACTGCAGTGGGCCGCCCGGCGATCCTGATCCCGCTGCCGATCGCCACTGACGATCATCAGGCGGCCAACACTGCGGAGATGGTGCAGGCAGGCGGAGCGCGCATGATCCGGCAGGAAAAATTTACAGCCAAGGAACTTGCCAAGCAGATCATGGCACTCGCGGACAATCCCAAGGGCCTTTCGAACGCTGCCCATGCGGCCTTCAATTGCGGCCGGCCCAAGGCAGTGCAAGACCTCGCCGATCTCGTGGAAAGCTTCGGCGGGGCGGACATGATGGATATCATCCGCGTTGGCGGACACAATGCGCGCGGCGCTTCGCAAGGCGCGGTCATAGGACAGGGGGCGGCTTAATGAGAGGTGTTCCTACCGACATCGGCACGGTTCACTTCGTCGGCATTGGCGGGATTGGCATGTCCGGCATCGCCGAGGTGATGAACAATCTAGGCTACACCGTGCAAGGTTCAGATATCAATGACGGTCCCACGGTCGAGCGCCTGCGCGCGCGCGGCATTCCGGTGGCGATCGGCCAGGCTGCGGAGAACGTCGACGGGGTAGGCGTTGTCGTTACCTCGACAGCGGTGAAGCGGAGCAATCCCGAAGTCGCGGCGGCACTCGAAAACCGCGTGCCGGTGGTTCGCCGCGCCGAAATGCTGGCCGAACTTATGCGCTTGAAGTCGACGGTTGCTGTGGCCGGCACGCACGGCAAGACAACCACAACCAGCATGATCGCCGCGCTGCTCGATGCCGGAAAGATCGACCCTACGGTGATCAATGGCGGGATCATCGAGCAATATGGCTCCAACGCGCGTCTGGGCGATAGCGACTGGATGGTCGTCGAAGCCGACGAGAGCGACGGCAGCTTCCTCCGGCTCGACGGCACGATTGCGGTCGTCACCAATATCGATCCCGAGCATCTCGATCATTACGGCGACTTCGACGGCGTCAAGCGCGCCTTTGTCGAGTTCATTCACAATGTCCCCTTCTACGGCGCAGCGGTGCTTTGCATCGACCACCCCGAGGTGCAGGCCGTGATCGGCCAGGTGCGCGACCGCAAGGTAATGACCTATGGGTTCAGTCTTCAGGCCGATATCTGCGGTGTGAATGTACGCCCGGACGAGGGCGGCAATTGCTTCGACGTCATGGTCCGCCAGCGCGGACAGGAAGATCGCCGGATCGAGGGCGTGCGCCTGCCGATGCCGGGCCGCCACAACGTCCAGAACGCGCTCGCGGCAATCGCCGTGGCGATCGAGATGGGTTGCCCTGACGAAGTGATTTGCAATGGTTTCGCCAGCTTCAGCGGCGTTCGTCGCCGGTTTACCAAGGTGGGCGAGATCGCGGTCGATGGCGGCACGGTCCGTGTTATCGACGATTATGCTCATCACCCGGTCGAGATCAAAGCCGTGCTCGAAGCGGCGCAGGAAACCGCGCAAGGCCGGGTGATCGCGGTGATGCAGCCACATCGCTATTCTCGCCTCAACGATCTGATGGACGAGTTCCAGAGCTGCTTCAACGATGCCGACGAGGTGTTGATCACTCCGGTCTATGAAGCGGGCGAAGACCCGATACCGGGCGCCGACAGCGCGGCGCTTGTCACGGGTCTGAAATCGCGCGGGCATCGCTCCGCTGCGACAGTCAACGACTGCGACGAACTGGCCACTATCCTCGCCGGAGAGCTGGGTGCAGGCGACATTGTCGTGTGCCTAGGCGCTGGCGACATCACCAAATGGGCAGCGGGCCTTGCTCAAGCGGTGACGAAAGTGCGCGCATCATGACGATGGGCTGCCCCGACTGGCCGGCCCGCGACGATGGCGGTGCCCCCGATTGCGAAGTCGAAGGCGCGAGCGACGGCATCGTGCCGATGGGCGGCGTGCGCGGAGACATCACACCCAATGCGCCGCTGGCGAAGCTGGTCTGGTTCAAGAGTGGCGGCGTTGCGGACTGGCTGTTCGAACCGGCCGATCTCGACGATCTGCGATATTTTCTCGACCAGCTCGACGGGCATTTGCCGATCATGGCGCTTGGCCTTGGGTCGAACATGATCGTGCGCGATGGCGGTGTCCCGGGTGTCGTGATCAAACTTGGCAAGCCTTTTGCAAATGTCGATATTCGCAGCGACGACATTGTTGCTTGCGGAGCGGGCGCGCACGGCATTCTGGTTGCCAGCGCGGCGCGCGATGCAGGCATTGCGGGCCTCGAATTCATGCGCGGTATTCCCGGCACGGTCGGCGGGTTCGTGCGCATGAACGGCGGTGCCTATGGGCGCGAGGTGAGCGATGTGCTGATTGATTGCGATGTGGTGATGCCCGGCGGCGAATACCGCACGCTTGCCGCCAGCGATCTTGCCTATTCCTACCGTCACTCCGAATTGCCCGAAGAGGCAATTGTCGTCGCTGCGCGCTTTAAGGGCGTGCCGGGCGACCCGGCAGAAATCGGTGCAGAGATGGACCGCATTGCCGAGGCTCGCGAGAACTCGCAGCCGCTACGCACCAAAACCGGCGGCTCGACCTTCAAGAACCCCGATGGCTACAAGGCGTGGCAGCTGGTCGATGCTGCCGGATGCCGCGGCTTGCAGATGGGCGGCGCGCAGGTGAGCGAAAAGCACGCCAATTTCCTCATCAATACGGGGGACGCGACGAGTACCGACATCGAGAATCTCGGCGAGGAAGTGAAGCGGCGTGTTTACGAAAACTCGGGCGTGCCGCTCGAGTGGGAAATCCAGCGGGTGGGACGACCCTGACATGGCGACTAGTGTGCTCGACCGGAAACTCCACGTTGCTGTCCTGATGGGCGGCTGGGCCAATGAGCGCGAGGTTTCGCTCATGTCCGGCAACGGTGTGGCCGATGCGCTGGAGGCGCGCGGGCACAAGGTCACGCGGATCGACATGGACCGCGAGGTTGCCGCCCGAATACGGGAAGTTGCGCCTGATGTAGTGTTCAATGCGCTTCACGGTGTTCCGGGCGAGGATGGCAGCGTGCAGGGCATGCTCGACCTGATGGGCGTGCCATACACGCATTCGGGCCTGGCGACTTCGGTTATTGCGATCGACAAACAGCTGACCAAGCAGGCTTTGGTGCCGCATGGTGTTCCTTTTCCAGGCGGCCGGATCGTGACGCGCGAAGAGATTTTCGAGCGACGATCCCCTGCCGCGCCCCTATGTGTTGAAACCGGTTAACGAAGGCTCGTCTGTCGGTGTTGCGATCGTCACCGACGAAAGCAATTACGGCAATCCGGTCGCGCGCGGCGCGGCTGGACCGTGGCAGGATTTCAAGGAGCTGCTCGCCGAGCCTTTCATCAAAGGGCGCGAGCTAACGACGGCCGTTATCGACACCGAAGACGGACCCCGCGCGCTCACCGTTACCGAGCTGATTATCGACAGCGGTTTCTACGATTTCGAACACAAATATACCGACGGTCGTACGACCCATGTCTGCCCCGCCGAAATCCCCGAAGAAATATCGGCGCTCTGCCGCGAATATGCTCTCAAGGCGCACAAAGTGCTCGGCTGCAAAGGTACCAGCCGCACCGATTATCGCTGGGATGACGAAGAAGGCGAGAACGGATTGTTCGTGCTGGAGACCAACACGCAGCCCGGCATGACCCCGCTCAGCCTGGTCCCCGAGCAGGCCCAGCAATGCGGCATCGAATATGGCGAGCTGGTCGAGCTGATCATCGCATCCGCGCTGCGCGAACATGCGGCGAAGGAGAGCGCCGATGGCTAAGGTCACACGTTCTGCCAAGGGTGTGCGCCGCTCTGCTGCCGCACGCAGCCGCGGTCAGAAGGCGCGCGCCGCGAAGAAACACACCGCGACGATGTTCGACCGGTTTCTGGCACTGCTGCCCTTTACCGACGAGCAGTTGCACAAGTTCTTCCTGTTCCTGATCTTCGCCGCCGCGATCGCCGCCGCTTGGTTCGTGGCGAGCCTCGCCGGGATCCCGGCGGCGGCGCATGCGACCATGGCGCAGGCGGCCGGTAATGCCGGGTTTGAAGTCCGCCGCGTCAAAGTGACCGGGGTCGAGCGGATGAACGAGCTGAAGGTTTATGAGCGCGCGTTGGCCGAGCGCGAGCGGCCCATGCCGCTGGTCGACCTTCACGAGGTTCGCGAACGCTTGCTCGAGCTCAGCTGGGTCAAGGATGCGCGCGTCTCGCGGCAGCTCCCCGACACGCTGATCGTCGATATCGTCGAGCGCGAGGAACATGCGGTTCTCAAGAAGCCGAACCGGCTGGTGCTGGTCGATCCCGACGGCAATGAGCTTGAGCCGATCTCGCCCGCCAATGCGCGCGGAAAGCTGATGATCGACGGACCGGGTGCGCGCATGCAGGTAGCCGAGCTTGACACGCTGCTCGATGCTGCACCTGCACTGAAATCGCAAGTTGCCGAGGCCGAGTGGGTCGGTAATCGGCGCTGGAACCTGACTTTCAAGACCGGTCAGATGCTGGCGCTGCCGGAAGAAAACGCCCCTGCCGCGCTGGTGCGGTTCGCGAGAATGGACGGGATGAACCGGCTGCTTGGCGGCAAGGTCGTATCGATCGATCTGCGGGTGCCCGGCCAGGCGGCGTTCCGCTGCCAAGGCGGCCCGTGCCGCGAAGAACAGATCGCTGGAGACGCAAAGTAATGGCGGGACCGCGCATCATGCGCGCCTTTGGGGCGGTCAATATTGGCTCTTTCCGGGTATCGTCCATGATCATGGGCCAAGACGAGAACGGCGATATGCAGGTTCTCGGGTCGAGCCACCGCAAGGCCGAAGGCGTAAAGCGCGGCTACATCACCGACATGAACGCCGCGAGCCATGCGATCCGGCAAGCGGTCGAAAAGGCAGAGGCCAATGCCGGAACGTCGGTTTCCAGCGTCTGGATCGGCTGCGCGGGCGCGGGCCTGACGAGCAAGATCGCCAGCGTCGAAATCGCCATTGGCGGTCGGCGGATCGAAGAAGACGATGTCGAACACCTGCTTTACGCAGCGCGCGACCATATCCAGCCCGACGGGCGCATGGTCCTGCACGCACAGCCAGCGCATTATACTCTCGACGGGGCGCATGGCGTCGCCGATCCCAAAGGCCTCCATGCAGAAGTTCTGGGCGTAGATATCCACGTTACGCTTGCCGATGGTCCTCCGGTCCGAAACCTCATCGAAGCGGTTCAGAGCGCGCATCTCGACGTCGAGGCTGTCGTCGCAAGCCCGCTTGCGAGCGCCTATGCCAGCCTGAGCAGGGAAGAGCGCGAGCTTGGCGTGGCGCTGGTCGAAATCGGCGCGCAGGTCACCAATGTGTCGGTCTTTGCCGGGGGAATGCTTCTGGGCCTGAAATCGCTCCCCACCGGATCGAACGACATCACCGATGCGCTTGCATCGAGCCTTGGCATCCGCCGGAGCCAGGCTGAACGGCTGAAGTGCGTTTCCGGCTCGGCGATTGCGACGCCGAGCGACCACCGCGAGATGATCCCGGTCAACGGGCCGGAGGACGAGGGCGACGGCCGGCTGGCGCGCGGTGCAGACGAACAGAACCGTATTGCCCGCGCGGAAATCGTCGGCATTGTGACCGAGCGCTTATCCCACCTATCCAGCGAAGTCGGCAAAGCGCTGAAATCACTTGGCTTCTCCGGCGCGCAGTCGGGACAAGTCGTGCTGACCGGCGGCGGTGCGGAATTGCACGGGGTCGCCGATTTCATGCAAGGCGCGCTTGGCCGCGCCGGTCAGGCTGGGCAAGGCGCCGCAGCTTATCGGCCTGCCGGAAGCGCATGCCACGCCCGGATTTGCGACGCTTGCGGGCCTGTGCCTCTATGCCGCAGACGATCCGGTAGACATCCGTTCGATCGGTCCATCTTATCAGCCGACGAAGCGCTATTCGGGCGCGGGACTGGTGAGCCGGCTCGGCCATGCGGTGAAAGAGTATTTCTGAGCGTGGCCGCAATGCAGCGGATCACGCATTAGCCTTTGTGGATAAGGGCAAAAGCGCACTGCACCCGCGATTCGCTTTGTGCCAAATTGTCCGCTAACTTGAATTCACGTTTTTCCCCGGGGGAATCCTAGTAATGAGCATCAATATCGGACCGGCCTCTTCTGACGACTTGCGGCCCAAGATCACCGTCATCGGCGTCGGCGGAGCAGGCGGCAACGCCATCGCCAATATGATGGACGCACAGATCGAAGGTGTGGAATTCGTCGTCGTCAATACCGACGCGCAGGCACTGAGCCAGTCCTCGACCGAACGCCGCATCCAGCTTGGCCCGGACATCACCGGCGGCCTGGGCGCAGGCGCCCGCCCCGAAGTGGGCAAGGCAGCGGCCGAGGAGTCGGTCGATGATATCGATCAGGCGCTCGAAGGCGTGAACATGTGCTTCATCGCTGCCGGTATGGGCGGCGGTACAGGCACCGGCGCAGCGCCGGTGATTGCGGAGGCCGCGCGCAAGAAGGGCGTGCTGACAGTCGGCGTGGTGACCAAGCCATTCCTGTTCGAAGGCACGCGCCGTATGCGTGCCGCAGATGCCGGGATCGCCGAACTGCAGAAGCATGTCGATACGCTAATCGTCATTCCGAACCAGAACCTGTTCCTGGTCGCCAAGGCCGAGACGACTTTCAAGGAAGCTTTCGAGCTTGCCGACGAAGTGCTCCAGCAGGGCGTTCGCTCGATTACCGATCTAATGGTGATGCCGGGCCTCATCAATCTCGACTTTGCCGACGTTCGCTCGGTGATGCAGGAAATGGGCAAGGCGATGATGGGCACGGGCGAAGCGGAGGGCGAGAATCGCGCACTCGACGCCGCCGAACGCGCCATCTCCAATCCGCTGCTCGACGGTGTTTCCATGACCGGCGCGCGCGGCGTGATTATCTCGATCATCGGCGGCGAAGACATGAAGCTGCTCGAAGTCGATGAAGCGGCGAACCATATTCGCGAGCTGGTCGACGAAGATGCCAACATCATCTGGGGCAGCGCCTTCAATCCCGATCTTGACGGCAAGATCCGTGTCTCGGTCGTCGCCACCGGTATCGAACAGGATGGGTCGACCATGCCGTCGCCTGCAAGTTCGTTCACGATGTCGGAAACGCGCGCACCCAAGCGGCCGACGATCGACCTTCCGCGCGATAGCGACGAAGATTTCGAGCCGTTCGAGCTTAACGAAGGCCTGTCGGCAGACCCCGAGCCTGTCTTGGGCCGAGGTTTCGACGAGCAGCCGATGGATTTGTCCGGCGCCGAATTGGCCGGCGCCGAACTGGCGGACGATGAAACTGTCAGCGACGGCAAACCGGACATCACAGCCGGGCTCTCCTATGACGGCGAGGACGACGAGGGTTTGGACGACGTCGACGAAATCGTCGATCCACTCGCCGGTCTTCGCAATGACGAGGACGAGGATGAGGACGATATTATCGCGCCTCCTACAGATGAGCAGCGCGCACCTGTCAGCAGGTGAGGGCGGTTTCGGAGCTGGCGGCGATGGCTGGGATGACGACGTTCGCGGTGATCCGCTCGACCTGACGGAACCGCTCGGCGACGAGGACGCGCCGAAGGACGAGCTCGAACTTGGTGCCGATCAGGTCTCCGATGAAGCCGACAGCCCGCTCGCATCCAAGCCGCGCAAGCACCAGGCCTTGTCTGGAGGCGACGGCTCTGCATCCGGAGGCGCGGGCGGTATTCCCGTGCAGGCCGGCGCTGGCGGCGCTGCTGCTGCCGGTGTTGCCGCGCAGGGCAGTACGCTGTTCGAGCGCATGGCCAATCTGTCGCGCGGGTCGAGCAACCGCTCGGACGATGACGACAGTGACGATGACGAGGACGAGGGCGGTTCATCGCTCAACATCCCGCGTTTTCTTGGGCGCCAGAACAACCAGTAACCCCGCGTTCAAACGCGGCTTGCAATAGGGTCGCCATGCGTCCGATTTGGGAATTGAAACGCCTCCGCAGCCTCGTGCTCGGCTCGGCAGCGATCGCTGCGGCGGCGACGGGCCTGCACGTGCCGGCCGCCGCGCAGTCTGGCTCGCGGGAGATCGTGCAGCCGCTGCCTCCGGCCGAATCGCGCGCGCTGCGCAATGCGCGGCAACGGCTGTCGCGCAATCCGGCTGACCTGCTCGCACTGCTCGACGCTGGCGAAGCGTCGGTGACGCTCGGCGATGTCGAGGCTGCCGCCGGTTTCTTTGCCCGAGCCGCCGAAGTATCACCGGGCAGCGGCCGCGCCATGGCCGGCTTGGGCCGGGTGGCGGTCAAGCGCATGCAGCCGGTCCAAGCTTTGCAAATGTTTGCGCAGGCGGAGAGAGCCGGCTTGGCCGCGTCGCAATTTGCCGCCGATCGCGGGCTGGCATACGATCTGGTGGGCGACAACGCCCGCGCACAGACGATGTACCGGACGGCCTTGCGGTCGCGCGATATACCGTCTGTCAGGCGCAATCTCGCACTCAGTTTGGCGATTTCCGGAGAGCGGCAGGCGTTCGAGGCCGTGTTGCTTCCGCTGCTGGACAAGGGGGACCGCGCTGCCTTCCGTACCCGCGCTTTCGGATTGGCAGTGCTCGACGATACCGATGCCGCAATCAAGATCGCCGAGGCCATGATGCCGACCGATCTGGCGCTGCGGATGACGCCATACCTGCGCTACATGCCCCGTCTCACCAAGGCTCAGCAGGCGGCGGCGGGCAGTCTCGGCGTATTCCCGCCAGCCGCGCAAATCGGCACTGATAGTGCCGCCATCGCATCCTATGCGGTGCAGGGCGGCAACAAAGGTGCAAACGCAGACGCCGGGCTGGTTCCGAGCGGGCCAGTCATGGGTACTTCGAACAGGTCAGCCTCAAGCAGGGCGGATGCGCGCCGGGCAAGACCCGATCGGCGGAGCAGTGTGGCAAACTCGCGCGTCCAACGCGAGGCATCATCCGACCCGCTACAGCGCACTCAGGTTGCGCCGCGTGTAAGGGAACCGCAGCAGACCGCCGCTCAGCCGGTGACACGGCAGCCAGTTCAGACGACAGTGCAGTCCACTCCGGCAAGCCAGTCGCAAACGACGCCGCCTCCAGTATCGCCTCCGGCGCCCGAGCCGGTCTTGGTCGCCGAGGTTGCCGAGCCGTCAAGCAGCGCAGAATTGCCTGCGGTCAGGACGGACACATCTTTCGATCTCGCCGAGGCGCGCTCGGAGCCTGTCGTGGCGGTTGCCGAGACCCCCACGCCTCAAGCACCAAGCGTAGCTGATGCGTTTTCCGCCTTTGCCGGTGCGACCACATCGACGCCGTCGCCCGCCGCAACCGCAGTCGACATCACCGCAATCGAACCTCCACGTGAGGTCGCGCAGGCGGAACCGGCAGCTCCGCAGCATCCTTCGCGTCACTGGGTGCAGGTGGCGACGGGACGCGATTTGGCGGCGCTCCAGTTCGACTGGCGGCGCATTGCGCGCCGTTCCGAAGGCGCGCTCGACGGTATGAGTCCGTTCACGGTTCGCTGGGGGCAGGCCAACCGCCTGCTTGCGGGCCCTTATGACGACGCGGCCGCAGCGCGCGCGAAGGTCAATGAGTTGAAGGAAGCGGGTCTGGACAGTTTCACCTTCACCAGCGACCAGGGTCAGGCGATCGAAAAGCTCGACTAGAATGGTTGTTCACAGGGTTTGAACAGGCATTATGGCCCATTAAGCATTTCTCCCCAGCAGCGAGCGACGCCCGCGTTGCCAAACAGGCAGGCGGTTCTGCATTCAGCATCCCATGACAAGAACGGGACGCAAATCATGAGAACGGCGCAGGAAGCTTTCGAAGCCGATAGCGACGCGGCACCGATCGACATGCTTCAGGCATTGTTCGAGGCGCATGGCTGGCCGTGCCAGACCGCTTCGGACGAGATTTCCGGCGAGATTCAGGGCAGCTGGGCCAAATACCAGGTGAAGGGTATCTGGCGGGCGGAGGACAATGTCCTGCAGACGCTGTGCCTGCCGGATATTCGCGTGTCGGACGACCAGAAGACGTCCGCGCACGAGCTGGTATCGCTGGTGAACGAGCAGATGTGGTTGGGTCACTTCGAAATCTGGTCGAATGGCGGGGTGCTGCTGTACCGCAACGCAACCCTGCTCAGCGATGACGGAACGCTCAGCCTCAAGCAGGCGCAGGCTCTGACGGAAATCGCGGTTGAGGAATGCGACCGTTTTTACCCGGCATTCCAGTTCATGCTGTGGGGCGGCAAGGAACCGCGCGCCGCGCTCGATGCCGCTATGGTCGATGCCGCTGGCGAGGCTTGACCGTCCTTTTTGCGCGCCTAAGCCGCAGTCATGAGCTTCGACAACATTTTGATCTATGGCTACGGCGCCATGACCTCTGCCATGCTAGAAGGCTGGCTGGCTTCGGGACTTGAGCCTGCGCGCTTCACTGTATTCAATCCGCGCGAGAAAGCTGTGCCTGAGGGTGTGACTTTCCGCACCGAGCTCTCCGGCGAGACATTCGATGCCGTCGTGCTCGGCTTCAAGCCGCATATGCTGGCAGATATCGCGCCGGGCATGCAGGATGTTGCGGGCCCTGGTACGGTAATTCTGTCCGTCCTGGCAGGAGTTGAGCTGAGCACGCTTGCGAAGCGTTTTCCAGATGCACACGGAATTGTCCGGTTCATGCCGAACCTTGCAGTTGCGCTGGGTAAATCGCCGAATGCGCTCATTGCTGAGCGGCCTGTCCAATGGAGGTCGGAAGTCCGTCACCGACCTTGCAGAGCGACTCGGCACGGCCGAGTGGCTATCGGGCGAAAGCCAGTTCGATCTCGTGACGGCTTTGGCCGGTTCAGGCCCCGGATTTACCTATCGATTCATCGATGCGCTGGCCGAAGGTGCGATCCGGCTCGGCCTAGAACCCGCTCAAGCCCAGCGTCTGGCGGTCCAAATGGTCGATGGGGCAGGCGCGCTCGCAGCAGCCTCTCCTGATAGTCCGGGCGTGCTGGCGGCGCGCGTCGCCAGTCCCGGAGGGATGACCCAGAAGGGGCTCGATGTGCTGGATGAAGGCGAGGCTCTGGTGCGCCTTATGGAAGAATGCTTGCGTGCAGCACGCGACAGGGGCCGTGAAATGGCCGAGGATGCCCGAAAACACGGTTAACTTGGCTTGGTGCGATTTCCTCCGGTTTCACTTGAAAAGACGCCGGAAACCACCGATATTGCCGAAACAAGCGGAAAGAGCGTTTTTCCGCATTTGAGGAGCTTGAATAACATGGCCGATTGGAACGACTCCAGGCAGCAGCAGCAGGGCTTTGGCTCCGTGCCGCGCGCCGGTGACGCCGTTACCCGCGGTGAAACCTTCGACGCCGGACTGCGCAAGCACATGCTGTCGATTTACAATTACATGGCTTCGGGCGTGCTGTTGACGGGTATCGTCGCATTGCTGACGGCGCAGTCGGGACTGGTTTACAGCCTGATGGGTGGTCCGCTGATGTGGATCGTGATGCTTTCGCCGTTGGCGATCGTCTTTGCGATGAGCTTCGGCCGCAACAAGTTCAGCCAGGGCACGCTTCAGCTGATGTTCTGGGGCTTCGCGGTGCTGATGGGGCTTTCGCTCTCGTCGATCTTGCTCGTCTATACTGGTGAGAGCATCGCAGCGACGTTCTTCGCCACGGCGGGTGCGTTCGCGGGCTTGAGCCTGTTTGGATACACCACGAAGAAGGATCTGTCGGGCTTCGGCACGTTCTTGGTGATGGGCGTAATTGGCCTGATCATCGCGATGGTGATCAATTTGTTCATGCAGTCGAGCGTGCTGGAACTCGCGATCAGCTTCCTTGGCGTCCTGATCTTCGCGGGCCTGACGGCTTACGATACGCAGCGCCTCAAGCGTGAATATGATGTCCTGCGCGGCACCGAGTTTGCCGGCAAGGCGATCATTCTGGGCGCGCTGAGCCTCTATCTCGACTTCATCAACATGTTCCTGTTCCTGCTGCGCTTCATGGGCAGCCGCGAGTAATCGCACGCAGGACTCGCTTTATCGTGCCCCGGGTGCCCAGCGCATCCGGGGCATTTTCATATGGCGCTTTGAAGTATAGGAGTCCGCTCCTTCATATCCTGTCAATCTGCGCAAGCCGATGATGGGTCGCAATTACCTTTCCGGGAGGGTCAGCTGGGCCATGAGCCGCACCAAACAATCTCCACTTCGCATCACCCTTGCCCTTGCAGGGATTGCAGCACTGGCAGCATGTGCCACTCCTGCTCCGGTTGTTCCGCCTCCCCCTCCCCCTCCGCCGCCCGCAGCAGAGATTATCCCGTCGCGCCCGCTCCCTCCGGGCGGCGCCGCCTATGCAATGACCATCCCGCGCATGGACCCGGCCGGGCAACGCGCGACGATCAATTCAGGTGTTAGCGAAGACGAGCTAATCTGGCATTTCCGTTCCGGCTGGAACGTCGCCGCGCTGAATTGCATGGATGCACAATACGCGCCCATCCTCGACGGTTACAGTGCGTACATCAAGGATCACGCGCGTAGTCTGAAGCGCGTCAACGACCGGATCGATCGTAGTTACCGCGCCAATTACGGGTCGCGGCGCGAAGGCATCCAGGCCCGCGAACAGAAGATGACCCAGGTCTACAACTTCTTCGCATTGCCGCCTGCCCGGGCTGAGTTCTGTGATGCAGCGCTCGAAATTTCGACGCGGGCCATGGCCTCGCCGGACCTTGATCCGGCCGCCTTCGCTGCTTCGAACTTTGCCTTGCTGGAAGCGCCATTCGACCGGTTCTTCAATGCCTACGAGCAGTACGAGCAGCAATCCTCGTCATGGGATGCGCGTTACGGCGCGCAATACGGGCAGTCTCAGCCCGGCTATGTGGCCGTCCAGCGTGGCCGGGCCGGCAGCATTCCGGTAGCCGGTGTCAGCGATCCGCTAGAAACGGTAACGGACATGACGCTTACCGAAACGACCGTAGTAGATCCGACTACCGGGGCGTCGATCCCTGTGGTGGCGACAGATGGCCGCAGCGTTTCGCAGCCGGTTGTCCAGCCGATCCCGGACAATGTCGGCGACGAAAACTCGCCCGAAAGCTGAGCTAATCGGTAAAGCAAGCGAGCGCCCGGGGAACAAATAATTTCCCGGGCGCTGGCGCTTCGCTACGTAAAACACTACCTGCCAAGCCATGCATTTCCTCGATCAAGCCAAGATATATCTGAAGTCGGGCGCCGGCGGCCCCGGAGCGGTCTCGTTCCGGCGCGAGAAGTATGTCGAATACGGCGGCCCGGACGGCGCCAATGGCGGCAAGGGCGGCGATGTCGTGTTGGAGGCTGTCCAAGGCCTCAACACGCTGATCGACTTCCGCTATTCGCAGCATTTCAAGGCCAAGCGCGGTAGCCACGGTCAGGGTAAGGACCGCACCGGTGCAGGCGCGCCCGATCTGGTCATCAAGGTGCCGGTCGGCACGCAGGTCCTGTCCGAGGACAAGGAAGAAGTGCTCGCGGACTTTACCGAGGTCGGCCAGCGCGTGGTGTTTCTCGAAGGCGGGCAGGGCGGCCGCGGCAATGCGAGCTACAAGAGCTCGACCAACCGGGCCCCGCGCCAGCATCAACCGGGCATTCCGAGCCAGGAAATGTGGGTCTGGCTGCGGCTCAAACTGCTCGCGGATGTGGGCCTTCTGGGTCTCCCGAACGCGGGCAAATCGACCTTTATCAATCAGGTTTCAAACGCGCAGGCGAAGGTGGGCGATTATGCCTTCACCACATTGGTGCCAAAGCTTGGGGTGGTGCGTCACAAGGCGCGCGAGTTCGTGATTGCGGATATTCCCGGCCTGATCGAAGGCGCTGCCGACGGCGCGGGAATTGGCGACCGCTTCCTGGGCCATATCGAGCGGTGCCGTGTGCTCATTCACCTGATCGACATTGCGGGCGATGATCCCGCCGGCGCGCTGCGCACGGTAAACGAGGAGCTGGAAGCCTACGGTGCCGGTCTGGCTGACAAGCCCCAACTCGTCGCGCTGAACAAGCTCGATCTGGCGGACGCCGAACTGGGCGAGGGGTTTGCCAAGGAACTGCTCGCAGCCGGGGCGGAGAAAGTGTTCTGTATCTCGGGCGCTACCGGGGCCGGAATGGAAGAGCTGCTCGACGCGGTCCTGAGCTATCTGCCCATCCAGACCTCGACCGAAACCAATGCAGGCGAGATCGAGGACGATGCCGAGGCAGAGGGCGAATGGTCGCCCCTCTGAGCGGATGAAGCGGCTCGCCGACATCGCAAGCGCTCGGCGCCTGGTCCTGAAGATCGGATCGTCGCTACTAGTCCAGGATGGCGTGCCGCGCAGCGATTGGCTGGCGAGTTTGGTGGGCGAGATAATTCAGCTTCGCATGGATGGCTGCGGTGTGATTGTGGTCAGTTCGGGCGCAATTGCGTTGGGCGCTGCGACGCTCGGGTTCGAACGCGGCGGCAGGGCCAGCCTTGCCGATGCGCAGGCGGCTGCTTCGGTGGGTCAAGTGGCGCTCGCACGGCTGTGGTCGGAAGCACTCGAGAGCCAAAGTGCGACCGCGGCGCAGATGCTGGTGACGCTGGCCGATCTGGAAGATCGCAGGCGCTACCTCAACGCAGCGGCGACGCTGGGCCGCTTACTCGACGCAGGGGCAGTCCCCGTCGTCAACGAGAACGACAGTGTAGCGACCGAGGAAATCCGCTTTGGCGACAATGACCGGCTTGCCGCGCGTGTCGCTCAGGCCGCAAATGCCGATGCGATCGTGCTGCTATCGGATGTCGACGGGCTGTTCGACAGCGATCCGGGCGGGGCTGGCGCGCAGCTCGTGAGCGTGGTCGATGGCATCACGCCGGAAATCCTCGCGATGGCCGGTTCGGGCTCGGGCTCGGGCCTGGGATCTGGTGGCATGGCGTCAAAGCTTGAAGCTGCACAAATCGCGGAGCGGGCCGGGCTCCCGCTCGCAATCGTCAACGGGACGTATGACGCGCCTTTATCGCGGGCGTTCGAGCGGGACCGTGGGACGCTGTTTCTGCCGCAGCGCCATGATGATGCGCGCAAGGCGTGGCTAGGCGGGCGGCTTGCGCCAGAAGGCACGCTGACGGTCGACAGCGGCTGCGCGGCAGCACTTCAGAACGGCGCCAGCCTGCTTGCGGCCGGATTGAGCTTGGTCGAGGGCGATTTCCGGCGCGGCGACCTTGTCGAAATCGTGGATTCCAGCGGCAATAAGCTGGCGCAGGGCCTCGTCGAATATGATGCCACCGAATGCCACGCGATCGCCGGGATGGGTCCGGCAGCGCAGGCTGGAAAGCTCGGACATGCGCCGCGCTCCGCCGTGGTGCACCGCAATCACATGGTGCTCTCGTGACGCTGGCAATCACGGGCGCGACCGGCTTTGTCGGGCAAACCGTGCTGGATGAGGCCGAGCGCCGCGAAGTCCCGGTTCGCGCGCTGGTCAGAAGTCCGCAATCACCTCGCAGTGGTATCGAGTGGATCGAAGGCGGTCTCGGCGACCCAGAGGCTCTCGCAGCGCTCTTCAAAACCGCTTCCGCTGCGATTCATATCGCCGGGCTGACCAATAGCGTCGATCCCGAAGCGTTTTACAGCGCCAATGTCGAAGGCACCGCAGCGATGATCGCGGCGGCGAAGGCGGCGAAGGTAAAGCGCTTCATCTTCGTATCGTCACTTGCCGCGCGGGAACCTGGTCTTTCGGCCTATGGCGCGTCGAAGGCGCAAGCGGAAAAGCTGGTCGAGGCGAGCGGTCTCGACTGGACCATCATACGTCCGCCCGGCGTTTACGGACCGCGCGACGTCGACTATTTCGAGATGTTCCGCATGGCGAAGCTCGGCTTCGTACCGCTGCCGCCTCGCGGTGCTAGTTCACTCATCCACGTAGGTGACCTTGCTCGGCTGCTGCTGGCCTTGGTCGATGCACCACCGGCGCTGGTCCGCCGCAAGATCTTCGAGCCGGATGACGGGCGCGAAGGCGGCTGGGCGCATGCCGAACTGGCGCAAGCAATCGGCAATGCTGTCGGCAAGCGCGTATATGCACCGCATCTGCCCAAGCTGGCGCTGGAACTGGCAGCCCGGATCGACCGCCTGGCGCGAGGCGATGGCGCTCGCCTGACCGAAGACCGGGTTGGCTACATGGCGCACCCGAACTGGGTCGCGCGATTTGATCGCCAAGTACCGGATCGGGTTTGGAGGCCGGAAATCCCGGCTCCCGAAGGCCTGCGCACGACTGCGGAGTGGTACCGCGCCGAGGGTTGGCTCTAAGATTAATTGCGGTCTCTCCGGAATTCCTTAGATTGCAGGCGGGGTCGCGAGTTCGAAGGGGCGGGATTGCCTGCCTTCTTCTGTCACGCACAGGGAAAATTCATGAATAAAATTATTATGGTAGCGGCGATGTCCGCGCTTGTTGCCGCCTGCGGTCAACCGGCAGCCGAAGTCGACGAGGTAGATTCCTCGGCGGCTGTAGAAGCTGAAGCTGTCGAAGTCATGGCGGCGGACGGCCAGCCGGCGCCCGGAACTTACCGTGTCACTAGCAGTGAAGGTGTGGTTGCGACCGAAGTGCTCAATGCCGATGGCACCTACACCGAAACTACGGACGGTGAAGTCACCGATACCGGCCGCTGGAATCAGAAATCGCCTGAGGAATATTGCTACACCTCCGACGCAGAAGGTTCGGAGGAAATTTGCAATTCCGAAACTGTCGACGAGAATGGTGTCTGGACATCCACCGGTTCGGATGGCCTTACGGCGACGGTCGAACGCGTCGAAGCCTGACAGCATTGATAATTAGCGGCGGCACCGGGCGCTTGCGGCGCTCGGTGCCGTTCGCGTTTCAGCGGGCTAAAGGAACGGCTCTTCACCGGGTTTGTGGATGCCGCACTCGACCTTGTCCCAGCCCGTCCAGCGGCCCGAACGCGGGTCTTCTCCATCTGCAACCTTGTTTGTGCACGGAGAGCAGCCGATGCTCGGATACCCCCGTTCCACCAGCGGGTGGCGCGGCAGGTCATGCTGCGCGAAATAGGCGTTGATGCGGTCCGCGTCCCAGTCGATCAACGGGTTGATCTTGAGCCTGCCTTCCGCGTCTGCAGTGTCGATTTCGAAGCGCGGCAGGTTCGCGCGCGTGGCGCTCTGAAAGGCTTTGCGGCCGGTAAAACTCGCATCGTAGCGGGACAGCGCCTTGGTCAGCGGACGGACCTTGCGGATTTCGCAGCAGCCATCGGGATCGTAGGACCAGCGCAGGCCCGTTTCGTCCTTGGCTTTCAGGTCCTCTAGATATGGATGCAGGTTAATCAGGTTAGTCAGCCCAATCTGTTCGACCAGCTGGTCGCGATAGGCGAGCGTTTCCGGAAAGTGCTTGCCAGTCTCCAGGAACAACACCGGCACATTCGGATCGACCGAGGCGAGCAGGTGCAGAAGGACCGCGCTTTCCGCGCCAAAACTGGAAACCGTCGCGAAATCGCCGGCAAGCCCGTCACGCATGACCGCTTCGAGCATCTCGACCGTATCGCTCCCCCGGAACATGCGGTTGAGGCGAACCGCGTCATGGTCGGAAAAGCGCGGTCCGGTATCGATCCGGTCGATCGCTCGCATCTGGTTCATGCCGCAGCGCCGTGGCGCTTGGCCCAGATCGGCACGCGCTCATCGGCGGCGGGCTGGTAAACTTCGGGCCAGCGGTCGAGCGCCGCTTCGAGATCATCCGCATCGATCGGCTGGTCAGGCGCAAAGGCATCGAAGCCGACGCGGCGCATATAGGGCATCTGGTCGACGAGCACATCACCGACTGCCCGCAATTCGCCCTCATACCCATGTTCGCGCAGGATGCGGGCGGCGGAATAGCCGCGCCCGTCGCCGAATGCCGGGAAGTTCACCTCGACCAGTGAAAGCCGGCCCAGAAAGGGGACAAGCTCGCGCGCATCGTCGCCCGGTTCGATCCGGACGGCGGTGGCATTGGTCTGATCGCAGCAGGCATCGACGGTAATCGCGGGGTCGCCGACCGGTTTATCGTCGCGATATCTGATCAGCTGCGCTGCGGACGGGCCGCGGCCCTCTGCTGGCGGGGTGTGCTCAACCATAAAGCGCCTCCTTGAATGGATCCATGCCGATCCGGCGGTAGGTGTCGACGAAGCGTTCGCCGTCCTCTCTTTGCTCAAGGTAAACGTCCGTTACCGTGTCGACTGCGTCGATCACGCCCGCCTCGTCGAAGCCGCGTCCGGTGATTTTGGCCAGCGCGGTATCTTCCGCTTCGCTGCCGCCGAGCGATAGCTGGTAGTTCTCGACGCCTTTCTTATCGACCCCGAGAATGCCGATATGGCCAGCATGGTGATGCCCGCAGGCATTGATGCAGCCCGAAATTTTCAGCTTCAATTCGCCCAGCTTGTCATCCTTGCCGCTGGCGCTGAAACGCTCGGAGATCTTCTGCGCGAGCGGTATCGAGCGGGCATTGGCGAGGCTGCAATAGTCGAGGCCGGGGCAGGCGATGATGTCGCTGATCTGGTCGAGATTGGGCGTGCCGAGATCGGCTTCGTCCAGCCTCGTCCATAGAGCGTGCAAATCGGCCACGCGCACATGCGGCAGGACGACGTTTTGCGTGTGCATCACGCGGCATTCATCGAAGCTGTATTCCTTCGCGAGATCGGCCATCAGATGCATCTGTGCCGATGTCGCATCGCCCGGGATGCCACCGACCGGCTTTAGGCTGATAACCGCGCTGACATAGCCAGATGCCTTGTGCGGGTGCGTATTGCGCTCGGCCCAAAGCGCGAAATCGGGGTCGCTGCGGTCGATCTGTGTCGGCGCATCAACCTCGAAAGCAGGGTCTTCGAAATGCGTCCTGATACGCTCCAATTCGGCGATCGGCGGTTCGATGCCCTGCTCAAGCAGATGAGCAAATTCTTCCTCTACCTGGCGGGTATATTCCTCCGCGCCGAGTTCGTGGACGAGGATTTTAATGCGCGCCTTGTACTTGTTGTCGCGGCGTCCGTAGCGGTTATAGACCCGCAGGCACGCCTCGGCATAAGTGATCAGTTGATCGAGCGGCACGAAATCGCGAATAAGTGGCGCAATCATCGGGGTGCGGCCCATGCCGCCGCCGACATAGAAGGCGGCGCCAAGTTCGCCGTTTTTCTCGATGATATTGATGCCGATATCGTGCAGGCGCATCGCTGCGCGGTCGGTATCGCTGGCGATTACCGCGATCTTGAACTTGCGCGGCAGATACATGAATTCCGGGTGGAAGCTGGACCACTGTCGCAGCAGTTCGGCGTAGGGGCGGGGATCGACCCGCTCGTCCTTGGCAGCGCCGGCGAAATGATCCGAGCTGATATTGCGGATGCAATTGCCGCTGGTCTGGATGGCGTGCATTTCGACCTTGGCGAGGTCTGCCAGGATATCGGCGGCATCCTCCAGCTTTATCCAGTTGTACTGGATGTTCTGGCGCGTGGTGAAATGCCCGTAATCGCGGTCATACTTTGCTGCAATGTCGGCCAGCGCGTGCATCTGTGTACCGTTGAGCGTGCCATAGGGAATGGCGACGCGCAGCATATAGGCATGCAATTGCAGGTAGAGCCCGTTCATCAGCCGCAGCGGTTTGAACTGATCTTCGGTCAGTTTGCCGTCGAGGCGTCGCTGCGCCTGGTCGCGAAATTCGGCAACGCGGGCATCGACCATCTGCTGGTCGTATTTGTCATAGGAATACATCAGATTACCTCGCGGACCGCTTGTGGGTCGTCGGGCTTGAGGGTGAGGTCGGGCCGGACGGTTGGGCCGAGCGCGCGTACCCGGTCCTTGATATGCGCGGGGCGGGGCACCCCGTCATGGATAGCAGCGTCGATGGCATAGGGCACGTTTACGCGGCGGGCGGATTCTTCGCGCGCTGCGATCTCCTCTTCGCTGCCGGTAACATCGACGGCGTGTTCGACATTGAGCGACCAATTCGATCCGTCCCACCAGGTGACGGCACCCGTTTTAAGGTCGTTTCCGGTAAGTATCCTCATTGTGCAGCCTCCTTGGCGAGCGCGGCAACGCTTATGTCATCGCGCGCAGTTACTTCGCCGATGACAATCAGCGCTGGGCTCACGACTCTCTCTTCCGCCACGAGTTCGGGCAGGCTGGCCAGCATGCCGCGCAGCACGCGCATGTTCGGTCGCGCACCGTTTTCGATGACCGCCACCGGCATGTCCGGCGCAAGTCCGTCTTCCATCAGTTTTTCGGCGATCTGCGGGGCGGTCTTCACGCCCATGTAGATCACCAACGTGCGGCCTTTTCCCGCAAGACCGGCCCAGTCCTGATCCTTGAGCCCCTTGCATTGGCCGGCAACGAAGCTGACGATGCTCGACGCATCGCGGTGGGTCAGGGCGATCTGGGCTGCGGCAGCCGCGCCGTTCGCGGCGCTGATGCCGGGCACGATCTCGACGGGAACACCTGCGGCGCGCGCTTCCTCGGCCTCTTCTCCGCCGCGTCCGAACACCAGCGGATCGCCGCCCTTCAGCCGTATGACATCGCGTCCGGCAAGCGCCTCGCGCACCAGCAATGCGTTGATGTCTTCTTGCGGCAGCGTGTGCTTGGAGCGCTTTTTGGCGACCGAGACAAGCCGGGCACCGGGCCGCGCAAGCGCCAGGATCGAGGCATCGACCAGCCCGTCGTGGACGATCAGTTCGGCGCTTTCGATCAATCGTGCGGCGCGCAAGGTAAGCAGGTCGGGATCGCCCGGCCCTGCGCCTACGAGGTAAATTGTGCCTGGTTCGGTCATAACAGCCTAGATGCGCTGCATGTCCCGGACCCGCCAATCAGAATGCTTGTCGGGCAAAACAGGAAAGCTTTTGAAAGCCCATGTAACTTTTGAGGAAGCTAGGCTTTGCCGCTTTTCTTGCCCGTTTCGGAGCGGGCTTCCTCGCGCGCGGCGAGTGCATCGATAAGCCGGTCGAACTGTTCGCTATTGCGCAAATTGAGGTCGCGCTGCGGGAACGGGATCTCGATGTCGTTTTCCTTGAACAGCCACCACAGCTTCTTGAGCACGGCGCTGCGCACATTGCCCACACCGTCCTCCGGGTCCTGTATCCAGCAATGGATCTGGAAGTTCACCGAGCTGTCGCCATAGGCCTCCAGCCATACCGTCGGAGGCGGCGCCTTGAGTACGCGGTCGCAGTGCTTCGCCGCTTCCAGCATCAGTTCCTCCGCGACCTTCAAGTCCGCGCCATAGCTTACACCGACGGGTACCTGCATGCGGACGTTCTTGGAGGAGTAGGACCAGTTTTCGACCTGGTTGATCATCAGGTTTTCATTCGGGATCAGATACTCACGCTGGTCGCGCGTGGTCACCGAAACTGCGCGCACGCCGATCTTGCGGATTTGCCCGAAGGTTTCGTTACCCGCCATATCGGCAACAGCTATCACGTCGCCCGGCTTGATCGACTTGTCCATCAACAGGATAATTCCGGCGATGAGGTTACCGAAGGTTTTCTGCAAGCCGAAACCGATGGCAAGGCCGAACGCGCCGGAGAATACTGCCAGCGCCGTCAGATCGATGCCGAGCAGGTCGATCGCGAGGAAGAACGCTGCCGCCCAGACCACGATGGTCAGCAGTTTTTCCCCGAGCAGCCGCTGCGCATCGTCGAATTTTGTGAGCCGCCGCATCATCGAATGCGCGGCCTTGGTTGCCAGCCATGCTGCCGTCAGCACGCCGATAACGATGATCACGACTATCAGCACGTCCCACACCGAAATGCGGAACATGCCGGTATTCAGCGCGATCGTGTCGAGCGAATCTATCAGGCTTCCAGCAGTTTCGCTCTTGGCGGAAACCGCTTCGCGCAGACCCTCCGCCGCCGCGACACCCTCATCTGGCGCAGGTTCGGACAGGCTCCACGCCTGCTCTACCGGCGGGGGCGCGGCGTCGGCCGTTTCGGGTGCTGGCGGCGATTGTGCGGTCATTCAGCGTCCATGGCAGCGAAAGCCCGATCGAGGTCTGCGATCAGGTCTTCCGGGTCTTCGAGACCTATCGATAGGCGGATTGCGTAGCGGTCGCCAGCCTCCCAGGCGGGTTTTGGCCAATTCATCGCGTCGCGCACCGGTTCGACGTCGAATGGCAAGGCAAGGCTCTCGAACCCGCCCCAGCTATAGCCGATGCCGAACAGGGTCAGCGCATCCACCAACCGGCACCGCGCTGCGTCGTCGCGCCCCTTGAGGACGAAGCTGAAAAGTCCGCATCCTCCGGTGAAGTCGCGCTTCCAAAGGTCATGACCGGGCGCTCCGGGCAGCATCGGGCAAAGAATGTGGGCCACTTCGCCGCGCTGCACCAGCCATTCGGCGATGGCGAGCGCGCTGGCTACCTCGCGATCAAGCCGCAATCCGAGCGTTCTCAGCCCCCGCAGCGCAAGCGAGGCATCGTCGGGCGAGACGACTTGCCCCAGCTGCTGAGAGGTACGCCGGAGCGCACGGTACCAGCGCTCTCCAGCGGTGCAGGCGCCCAGCATTAGATCGCTATGCCCGCCGACATGTTTGGTCAGCGCCTGGATCGCGATATCGCATCCGTGCTCAAGCGCTGAAAAGCCAAGCGACGAGGCCCAAGTGTTGTCGAGCATGACCGCCGCCTTGTGCTCGCGCGCCATCGTAGCGAGAGCGGGGATGTCGCACACCTCCATGGTCAGACTTCCCGGAGATTCCAGCAGCACGCCGCGTGTCTTGTCGCAAAATGCAGCGCGATATCCTTCCATGTCGAGTGGATCGAAGAATCGCGCTTCGATGCCGAACCGCTTGCACAGCCCCATCGCCATGCTGCGGGTCGGATCATAGGCGTTGTCGGTGCAAAGCAGCACGTCGCCGGGCTTGAGCACCGCCAGCATGGCGCCTGCCAAAGCCGCAACGCCGCTTGGATACAGCACCGTGCCATGCGCGCCGGGCTCGAGCTGGGTCAAAGCATCGCTCAGTGCCCATTGCGTAGGCGATCCGCGGCGGCCGTAGAAGAACCGTCCGTCCTCGTTCGACTTCACGCCTTCGCGCAGGGCGGCACAGTTTTCGTATAAGTGCGTGCTGGCACGGTAGATGGGCGGATTAACCACGCGCGCGTCGTCGCTGCGCCCCCCTGTGACAAGCCGGGTGCCGGGCTTACTCTTGTCGGGGCCGCCAACAGACATGATCAGCGCGCCGGTCCCGTTTCTTTCGGCGTATCCGGGTCAGCGCCCCATTCGGACCAGCTGCCATCATAAAGTGCGGTGTCCGATACCCCGGCAAGATGCAGGGCGAAAAGCACCACCGAGGCTGTCATGCCGCTGCCGCAGCTCGCCACGATCGGGCGATCGAGTTCGACACCGGCGTCCTTAAAGATGGCGCGCAGCTCTTCCGGGCTCTTATAAGTGCCGTCGTCCGCCAGCAGATTGCGGAAGAACACATTGCGCGCCCCCGGTATATGCCCCCCTTCGAGGCCGTGCACTCTGTCGTCTGTAATGCCCTGAAATCTATCGCTCTCGCGCGCGTCGATCACTTGTTCGTTGCGACTTTCGACATTGGCGAGCATCTCCGCCTTGCCGCGCACGGGCGCGTGCGGTTCGGGCGCGGCGAAACTGCTAGTGACTACCTCGTGAGCATCCACCGCGAGCGGACGCTCCTCGGCGTTCCACTTGGCCAATCCTCCATCGAGGACTGCAACATCGCGCAGCCCGAACATGCGCAGGATGAACCATGCGCGCGCGCTGCTTTCGAGCATGCTGTCATCGTAGAGCACAATGCGGCTGTCGTTTTCGAGGCCCACTGCCATTGCCCGCGCAGTGAACTGCTCGCGCGTCGGCAGCGTGTTCGCAATGTCGGCATTGGTGTCATGCAGGCTGGGCAGATCGAAGAAGCGCGCGCCCGGAATGTGCCCGGACTCGAATTCCTTGCGCGCATCGCGCCCTGCATCCGGCAAATGCCGGCTTGCATCGAGGATCACCAGACCGTCATCAAGATGATCGGCAAGCCATTGGGTGGAAACCAGACTATCCATGCAAGGCTGCCTAGCGCCGCGCGGCAGACTAGTCGAGCAGCAGCTCGTCAGACCGGGTCAGGAAATGGCCTTCTGGGCGAGCGGTTCGTAGCTGCGCGGACCTTCGTCGAGCCGGAAAGGCACGAGCCGGTCGCCTCCGCCGGATGAAGCCGGCCCAATGGCGAATGTCTTGGCAATCGGCTCAGCGCCCGCCGCAGTAGCCCGCATACGCAGCAGTGGCACCAGCAGCGCAACCTGTCCCTGACGGAGTAGCTTTGCCTGCGCGAGCGGCAATACGATCTGCCCTTCGAAACGCGCGCTCTGTCCGGCGGCAAGGCGCTGAGCCTCGTGACGCGGCTGAAGCGCAGTTTGCGGCCCTGAGAGCTGCTGTTCCATCGGCGCATCGCCGTGCGCCGAAGTCAGGTCCGCCTCGATCGCGACCCGCGACAAGGGCGCCTGTGAGCGGTTGAGCACCGTGACGCGGTAAAACAGCGTCGCGTTCATCACGCTGCGGCTGAGCTTGAGCGCCTCGACCCGCAGGTTCAGCGCATTGCCGGACGCCGGAGCTGCGAGGCCGCCGACGGTCGGGCGTTCGATGGTCGGAACGGCCGCGCCTTTCCTCCGGCGCATGACCGCAAATGCGCCTCCGGCAGCTGCAAGGCCCAGCGCTGCGATGATGCCGAGCCAGGCGGACCAGCTGGCCGGTTCTTCATCGGTTGCCAAAGGCGGAAGCTCGGCCGGTACTACGGCAGGCGGCACGGCGATGTCCGGTATGCTGTCCGGAAGCCCGTCATCAGCGCGCAGCGGCGGCGGCGCCTCCGGCTCCGGTGTAGGCGAAGCTTGCGCGTTCGGCTGCCTGGTCCCGGCTGGCCTCGCCGTGCGTGTCGGTGCGGGGGCTGCGCCAACCGCTTGCGTGGGCGTAGGCAACGGGCGCGGCAGGGTGATCGGCGGCTCGGCGACTGGTTCAGGCGTCGGAGTGGGGGACGCTGTGGGGATCACGCGCGGACGGACCGGCACCACGCCATCGGTGTTGACCGGCCCCTGAACATCGGGCGTCGCGCTGGGCGTGGGCGCGGGAGGCAGCTGGAAATCCTGCACCGGCTGCGCGAACGCAGCAGCGGGCATCAGCAAGATGGAAATCAGGGGCAGGCGGAAACGCAGAGTCATGATCGGTATGTCATCGAATGTCAGGGGGTGCCCATCGGGCTTGCGCGCTGAATAGGCACTGAAAGCCCTGGGCCCAAGCGATTGCTTGCGCGGCCGCGTCTTTCGCGGCACAGGCGCGGCATGGTTGACACACCCCAATCCACGCCGGAACCGAAGTTTCTGGGTCAGGACAGTCCGCTACCGGCGTCGCCGGAAGAGGCCGAGCTGGACTATGTGCCCAATCCGCGATCCGGCGAACTTTATACCGTGCGCTTCGCCGCGCCGGAGTTCACATCGCTTTGTCCGGTAACCGGGCAGCCCGATTTTGCGCATATTGTGATAGACTATGCTCCGGGCGAGACGATTGTCGAAAGCAAGTCCCTGAAGCTGTTCCTCAGCAGTTTCCGCAACCATTGCGGTTTTCACGAGGACGTGACGGTAGGCATCGGCAGGCGCCTGATGGAAGAAATGAAGCCGCGCTGGCTTCGCATCGGTGGCTATTGGTATCCGCGTGGCGGCATACCGATCGATGTTTTTTGGCAGAGCGGTTCACCGCCCGAGGGCCTATGGCTGCCTGAGCAGGGCGTCGCACCATATAGGGGAAGAGGATGACCGATACAGTTACCGAGCCGCAGGGTACCGGACCCGAACCGGCCGATCCGATCGAACCGGCGACGAAGAATCGCAGTCTGAGGCGCGATTTGCCGAAATGGTCGCTATGGGCGGCGCTGGCGCTGCTGGTATGGCTGGCCATCGCGGTGTTCGGCCCGAAGATCGGCATTATCGACTGGCGCACGGGTTTTCTTTTCATGACGGTGACGGCTGGCCCGATCCTGATGGGGATCGTGGCGCTGTTTGCGCTGATCGCGCTGCTTTATGCCTTTTTCCGCACGCCGCGCGGGCCATGGTGGAAAGCCGCGATTGCACTCGCAATTCCAGTGTTCCTCTTCATGGGCTTGCTGTCGGTACGGGCGCAAGGCGAAGCTGTTCCGCCGATCCACGATGTAGCGACGGATCTGCGCAATCCGCCTGAATTCTCGGCCGGCACCCTTGCGGCGCGGGAGGAGTTCGGGGCCAATCCGATCAATAATTACGGGACGCCGCTCGGCCAGATGGAAATGTGGCGCGATGCCGATACTGCAATCGCTTCCAAGAACCACGCCGATCTGATCTCCGAGAATTATCCGGAGCTGCGTCCGATTGTAATCGGCGGTGCCACCCAGCAGGAAGCACTCGATGCGATCGTCGCGGCAATGGGCGAGATCGGCCTCACCGATATTCATACCGATACGGAAGCAGGCACCGTCGAAGGCGTCGCGGAGACCTTCGCCTTCGGGTTCAAGGACGATGTCGTGGCGCGCGTGGCAGATGGTCAGATCGACCTGCGGTCCGTGAGCCGTGTGGGCGTGTCCGACCTCGGCTATAATGCCGCCCGGCTGGAAAACCTTATCGACGCTATCGAAGATCGTCTCGGTCGCTGAAGCGGCGTATCCAGCGCCGGTCGAGCCAATCCTTCAGGCGGCGTAACCAGCGCCCCTGAAGGGCGAGCGGGCCGTAGCTGAGGATGGCTTCGCCGCGGCAGGTGTTGAGCAGGTAAAAGTTCATCCCGCGCGGGTTGTAGGTGGCGAGACGTTTGTCGCCTGACAGTTTGCGTCTCAGGTTCTTGGCCAGAACGGGCCCCGCATAAACCGCATGCACGCCGGAGTGGGGGACACGCCGGTCGGTGCGGCGCGCGATGTCACCGGCTGCGAAGATAGAGGAAAAGCCCTCGACCTGATGGTTGGCGCCAACCTTGATAAAGCCGTCGTCGTCGACCGGCAGACCGCTTGCCTTGGGCCAATCTGGCGCCGCGCTACCGATTGCGGCGACGACCAGGTCGGGACTGCCTGTGGCGAACTCGCCCGCTTTCAACTCGTCATTTTCGAACCGGGCGTCTATTTCGGCGACGCGGATACCCTGCAGGGTCATTTCGTCGCAAACCTTTTCGCGAGAGCTGTCCGAATGGTCGGGCAGGGGGCCATCCGCTCCGGAATAGAGCGTAACCGATGGCGCGCCTTCGCTGTTGCGTAATCCAAAAGCCAGTTCGACGCCGCCTGCGCCTCCTCCCACGATCGCGATATTGCGGGGTGTATCCTCTCCGTCACGCAGCGCCATCCAGCGGTCCATGAACCGGTCGATCGGCCTGATGTCGAGCAGGCGTGGGTCATCGCCCAAAATGCTGGCAGCACGGCCTGTCCCCCCCGTCGCGACGGAGCATAGTGCGAATGTCAGCTTTTCGCCGGATCCGAGTGTGACTGTATTCGCTTGGGGGTCGATGGCTACGGCGCGCGTCTGCCGCCATTCGATTCCGGCGGCTTCCACCAGCGGGGCGAGCGCTATGGTGGCTTCGCTACGCCGGTATTCGCGGGCCAGCCAGCCCGGCACCATGCCTGAGTAATGCATCGAATCGCGCGGCTCGATCAAGATCGTCCGTGCGTGCGGGGGACCATTCTTGATCCAGTCGTCGATAACGCCCAGATGCGCGTGACCCGCGCCGAGCAGGACGATGATGGGTATCTCTTCGGTCAGCGTAACCTCGCTACATTGCGCGAAGACGGTCCAGGGCCAGCGGCCCGCAAGGGTGACCGCCCGCCCCCAGCGCCGTCAGGCGCGAGGATATCGCGAGCGCGGATGCACTTGCGGGAAAAATGGTGCCGGCTGCAGGAGTCGAACCCGCGGCCTGATGATTACAAATCAACTGCTCTACCAACTGAGCTAAGCCGGCCCACCGTGCGCTCAACCGAGCGAA
Source organism: uncultured Alphaproteobacteria bacterium (assembly GCA_963797945.1). Lineage (GTDB taxonomy): Bacteria > Pseudomonadota > Alphaproteobacteria > Sphingomonadales > Sphingomonadaceae > Qipengyuania. The sequence goes on from CAWCRA010000003.1 coordinate 421,269, forward strand.
CGAAATCCAAAACGCGCGCTCCTTTGGGCCAGGCGCATATAAAAATCCAGTCCCATTGCGACAAGACCCTCACATCCCTATCGCCAGCGCCCATGGACCTGCAGAAAATCGTCGACGAAACGTGGAATTCGCTGGCCGATCAGCGGGGCTGCGGCACGCCCGCCAACTATATTCCGGCACTGGCCACGGTCGATCCGAACAAATTCGGCATCGCGGTTGCCACTGCGGGCGGCGAGGTGTTCTGCGCAGGCGATGCGGACGAGGATCTGTCGATCCAGTCGGTCTCGAAAGTCTTCGTGCTTGCCCTTGCGCTGGAGCGTCAGGGACCCGCTCTGTGGGAGGCTGTGGGGCGCGAGCCGTCGGGCGATCCCTTTAACTCCATCGTCCAGCTTGAACGGGAGAAGGGCATCCCGCGCAATCCATTCATCAATTCAGGCGCTATTGTCACCACCGACCGGTTTATCGGCGATCTTGGCCCGGACCAGGCGGTCAACGATTTGCTCGAACGGCTGCGCAAAATGGGCCGCGATAGCGGAATATCGATCGACGAGGCGGTCGCGAGATCCGAAAGCGAAACTGGCTCGCGCAACCGCTCTTTGGCTTATTTCATGGCCGGGTTCGACCGTTTGCTCAACCCTGTCGAAGACGTGCTCTCGGTATATTTTCGGCAGTGTGCGCTCGCGATGAGCTGCCGCCAGCTCGCCGAAAGCGCCTTGTTCCTGGCCTTCGACGGGACCGATCCGGTCACCAACGTGCAAATGTGTTCGGCCATACGCACACGCCGGATCAACGCGCTGATGCTGCTGTGCGGGCATTATGACAATTCCGGCCAGTTCGCATTCGAGGTCGGCCTTCCCGGCAAATCGGGCGTGGGCGGCGGTATCCTTGCCAGCGTGCCCGGCCGGGCGACAATGGCAGTGTGGTCTCCGGGGCTCAACCGAGCAGGTACGAGCCAGCTTGGCGCGCGCGCTCTGGCGCAGATTGCGGAGCGGACAGGCTGGTCGGTATTCAGCGCAAAAGGCTAAAGCGCGCCGAAGGTCCACCCCTCCGTTCGGGCGATCTCCGGCGTAAGGTCCGTTCGGCGCCCAGCGGCGTTCATCGCCGGAGACTTTGCGCAGCCACGCCGCAGTCAATAACGCATCGGTCGAATGATCGTCCACGCTGCCGCTGCCTGCAACTTGCGGTGAGCCGAGCGCCGCCAAAGCCTCGTTCAATTCCTCATATCTGCGCATCTTGGCCCTCGACGGCGATCGTCCGGCTTCCAGCGCGGCAAGGCTGGTGTAGATCTCCACGATGACCGAGCCGCTTTCGGGCAGGGGATCGACCGGCCAGACCGGCAGATGTCCGCGTAACCGGTTCAGCATGCGCATCCCCGTCAGGCTGGACTTGCCGACTTGTGCCGCGCCGACGAGGTTGAAGTTCGAATAGGGTTTGCACCCCTGCCGCGCCTGCGCATACTCGGTGACCCTGAAACGTCCGCGGCCATGATCCGCCCGGTCGCATCCGAAATATTCGCCGGTCGCCGCGCCATTACGGAAATAGGACGCATAGCGCGAATTTTCGACAAAAGGCTGCACGCCCAGATGCGGCTCGTCGGCGCAGATGTCGTCGACCAAGGCCCATAGCGCAGGCGCATCGGGCAAGAGCACGTCGTTCTTGGGGAAATAGGCTCCGCAATCCGCATGGGGTAGGGCGATGCCGAGATCCATTCCCACCAATGTATCACCTGGCAGCCCGTCGCGCAAAACGCCGAGCACGTCCTGCCGGCTCCAGCGGTGCTCTATCAATACCGGCGGTCCGCCATTCGCATCCGCAATCGCGGCGGCGATGCCCGCCTGCCGCTCACCCTTCGCGCCCGACCAATCGATGGCGACAAAGTGGGAAAACCTACCCAACGCGTTCGCGCCGCAGCTTGTCCCAATAGTCGAGCCGCTTTTTCACTTCGCGCTCGAAACCGCGATCCACGGGCTCGTAATAGTTTTGCGGGTCCAGTTCGTCCGGCCAGTAATTGTCGCCGGAGAAACCCTCGTCCGCCTCGTGGTCGTAACTGTAGCCAGAGCCGTAGCCGATATCCTTCATCAGCTTCGTCGGCGCATTGAGGATATTCTTTGGCGGCATCAGGCTGCCGGTTTCCTTCGCGCTGCGATAGGCGGCCTTCTGGGCCTTGTAGACCGCGTTAGATTTGGGTGCAGTGGCGAGGTAGATGCAGGCTTGGACAAGCGCGAGCTCGCCTTCAGGACTGCCGAGGAATTCGTAGGCATCCCTCGCGGCCATGCATTGGGTGAGCGCATGCGGGTCGGCGAGGCCGATATCTTCGACCGCCATGCGCACGAGCCTGCGCGCGAGAAAGCGCGGCTCTTCTCCGGCCGTGAGCATTCGGGAAAGGTAATAGAGCGCCGCCTGCGGATCGGACCCGCGGACCGCTTTGTGAAGCGCGGAGATGAGGTTGTAATGCCCCTCGCGGTCCTTGTCGTAGACTGCCACGCGGCGCTGGAGGAAAGCGCCGAGGCCCGCCGGATCGAGAGGTTCGGGTATCTTCGCATTGTAGAGCGTTTCGGCCTGATTGAGCAGGAAACGCCCATCGCCATCGGCGCTCGCCACCAAAGCTTCGCGTGCGTCACTGGTAAGGGGAAGGGGCCCTTCCAGCGCCTCTGCCCGGTCGATCAGCTGGCGCAGCGCATTGTGGTCGAGCCGCTCGAGGATCAGTACCTGCGCGCGGCTGAGAAGTGCGGCGTTGAGGGCGAAGCTGGGGTTTTCGGTCGTCGCGCCGACCAGCGTCACCGTCCCGCGCTCGACGAAGGGCAAGAAGCCGTCTTGCTGCGCTCGGTTGAAGCGGTGGATCTCGTCCACGAACAGCAACGTGCGCTGGCCAGCTTTGGCGGCCTTGTCAGCAGTCGCGAAGGCTTTCTTGAGATCGGCGACGCCCGAAAACACCGCGCTGACGCTCTCGAAGCGCATGCCGACGCTGTCCGCAAGCAAGCGCGCAATGGTGGTCTTGCCGGTACCGGGAGGTCCCCACAGGATCATGCTGGAGAGCTTGCCCGCGGCGACCATGCGCCCGATCGCGCCTTCGGGTCCGGTCAGGTGATTCTGCCCGATGACGTCCGATAACTGTCGCGGGCGTAACTGGTCGGCAAGCGGCGCATCGTCGCGCATAGGCTCCGCTTCATGGGCAGGGGGCAGGTCGTCAGCAAACAGGTCGGCCATGGGCCGCTATCTAGGCACACCTGACAGGAAATACACCGCTGCCCTTGAACATTCAGTTTAAAGATATATCATAGAGCTATCGAAGATATGAAAAGGATACCGCGATGAATAAGCAGAAATGGCGCCGAATGCGCCGCAACTCGGCATGGCCTTTCATCGCCATGATGGCTGCGGGCAAGTATGGCTCGCGCGAATGTGCTCCTGGCCAATGGGGCTCTGGCTGGGGATCGAATTGGGACCCGAGCGGGATGGGCGCAATGGGCGGACGCGGGCGGCAACGTCGCCGCCGCATGTTCGGCGCGGGCGAGCTGCGGCTGGTGCTGCTCAAGCTGATCGCCGACGAAGCGCGGCATGGATACGAGCTGATCAAGGCAATCGAGGAGCTGACCGGCGGCGACTATTCGCCAAGTCCCGGCACGATCTATCCGACCCTCTCGCTGCTGGAAGATGAAGGCGCAATCGTGCAGGCCGCGGGCGATGAACCGCGCAAGGCCTACGATGCGACCGAGGCCGGCAAGGCCGAACTGGCCGAACGCGCCGACGAGGTCGATGCGATTATGGCCAGGCTCGAGGCGCATGGCGAGCAGCGCAAGCCCTTCGCCACACCGGAGATGTTCCGCGCGGCGGGCAATCTCGCCACCGTCCTCAAGAACAAGGCGCGCAGCGGAGAGCTCGACGAAAAGGCGATGCACGAGATCGTCGATCTGATCGACGAGCTGGCCAAGAAGATCGAGCGACTTTAACGGCGGTCGTCGCCATGCTACCAGACTTCCAGTCATCAATCTTGGGAGGGAGAATATGGCGACGACTACACCGACCCCCTGGCATCTTTGGGTCATCGCTATCGTGGCGCTGCTGTGGCACGCTGGCGGCGCAAACGACTATATCCAGGTCCAGTCCGGAAATGCCGATTATATCGGCCAGATGTCGGCATCCTACGGCGTCACCGCGCAGCAGGTGATGACCTATTACGAAAACTGGCCGTTCTGGGTCCACTCTGCCTGGGCGATCGGGATCTGGGGCGGAGTGCTCGGCTGCCTGTTGCTGCTGTTTCGCAGCAGGTTTGCCTATCACGCATTCATCGCCAGCCTGTTGGGCGCGGTGGTTACGTTTATCTACCGGACCGCCCGGCCGCTTGAGGGCGTAGAGCTGAGTACGGCCGGCATGATATTTACGGCGGCGATCTTTGCGGTGACGATACTGCTGATCATCTATTCACGCAGGTTGTCCGCTTCGGGCGTGCTTCGCTGACGGTCAGCCTTGGCGCGCGGCGACCAGTTCGCAATATTTGTCCGCGACCACTTGGTTGATCGCATCCCAGCTGTAATTGCGGCTGCGCATTTCGCCTGCTGCGCCATGTTCGCGGCGTAGCGCATCTTCGGTGAGATAGGGGGCGATGGCATCGGCAAAAGCGCGCTCGTCCACGGTTGGCACAAGCGCACCTGTCCGGCCATCCTCGACCAGACTGGTACTGCCAGTTGCCGCAGAGGCAACCACTGGCAATCCGCTCGCCATCGCTTCCAGCGTCACATTGCCGAAGGTTTCCGTGATCGATGGATTGAAGAAGATGTCGGCGCTCGCCAGTGCCCGGCCGAGATCGGAACCCGTCTGGAAACCGGCGAAAATCCCGCCGGGTAGCGCGTGCTCGAATGATTTGCGGGCTGGACCGTCGCCGATTACGAGCACCTTGTGCGGAACCTGGCGTTTGCGCAATTCGACGATGCTCTCGGCAAAGATGTCGAGCCCCTTTTCCGCCACCAATCTACCCAGAAAGGCGATGGCGACATCGTCATCGGCGATGCCCAATTCTCGGCGCCACGCCAGATCGCGCTTTTCCGGGCCGAAAATCGTCCGGTCCACGCCGCGCGACCAGATCGACACATCGTCATTCATGTCCTGCTCTCGCAGCACGTCGACCATGCTTTGCGAGGGCGTCACCAGCGCATCGCAGCGACGATACAGGCTGCGTATCCACGCCTCGAGCGAAGCCTCGAGGAAACCCATCTTGTAATAGCGCGGATAGGTTTCGAACCGCGTGTGCACCGATGCGATCACTGGCAGCGCTCGCTTCCGCGCCCATTTCGCAGCCGCGCGGGCACTGAAATCGGGGGAAGACAGATGCACGATATTGGGGGCGAATTTCTCCAGATCGCCTCGGACCGAGTCAGACAGTCCGGTGGGGAATTTATATTCCGACCGGCCAGGAATGGCGAACGAAGGCAGGCTGACCAGATCGCCTTGGGGCTGGAAGGCAGGCTCCGCCATGGTCGGCGAATAGACTCGCACCGCTGCGCCTTGACGCAGCAGATATTCGACCAGCCGGTTGAGCGCCTTGTTCGCGCCGTCCAGGGTCATGTTGTAATTGCCGCTGAACAGCGCGATGCGAAGGCCGGAGATGTCCATTGCCTGCGCCTTTAATGTGCTGCGCCCCGCTTGGCGAGGGGGAGCGATATGCGCCGCTATTTCGAAATTGCGCATTGACTTGCTGCGGCGCACAATTATTGCCGCCTGTGGGCCACGCGGTCCCAACGCCGCGCGAGCTCTCTGCAAGGAGAGAATACATGACTGACGTACCGGCGCTCAAACCCGAGCGCCCTTTCTTTTCGTCCGGACCGACTGCCAAGCACAAGGGCTGGTCCGCCGCCAATCTCAAAACCGAATCGCTTGGGCGCTCGCATCGCAGCGCTCTCGGCAAGTCGCGGCTGAAATATGCCATCGACCTGTCGAAAGAGATGCTGGGCGTGCCGGAGGACTACCTTGTCGGCATCATGCCTGCGTCCGATACGGGCGCGCTGGAATGCGCGATGTGGACCATGCTACGCCCGGACCGCCCGGCGACGGTTGCGGCCTGGGAAAGCTTCGGCAATGTCTGGATCCAGGATGCAGTCAAGCAGCTCAAGCTGCCGCAGCTGACGACGCTCGACGCGCCTTATGGCGACATTCCCGACCTCGCCAGTATTCCGCAGGAAAGCGACGTCGTCTTCACCTGGAATGGCACGACATCCGGCGCGAAGATTCCGAATACCGATTGGCTCTCGCCGGGCCGCGAAGGCGTTTCGATCAACGACGCCACCAGCGCGGTCTTTGCGCAGGAGATGGATTGGGCGAAGCTCGATGCCACCACCTATAGCTGGCAGAAGGTGATGGGCAGCGAAGCCCAGCACGGCATGTTGGTGCTTTCGCCCAAGGCGGTCGAGCGGATCGAGGAATACGATCCCGAATGGCCGCTGCCCAAGCTCTTCCGGCTGAAGAAGGGCGGCAAGATCAACCGCGCGATCTTCGAAGGCGCGACGATCAACACCCCGTCGATGCTGGCGGCGGAAGACTATATCGATGCGCTTGAATGGGCGCAGGCGATGGGCGGACGCAAGGCGATGTTCGAACGCGCCGATGCCAATGCGAAGATCGTGCTCGACTGGATCGAAGCGACCCCGTGGCTGCGCAATATGGTTTCCGACCCCGCCAAGCGCACGAATACCGGCGTGTGTTTCGTGTTTCAGGGTGACTGGTACGAAAGCCTGTCCGATGAAGACCAGGCCGACGTCCCGAAGCGCATCGTCAAGATGCTCGAAGAGCGCGATGTCGGCTACGATTTCAACGGCTACCGCGACGCTCCTCCTTCGCTCCGCATCTGGTGCGGCGGCACGGTGGAACAGGAGGATCTGAAACGCCTCCTGCCCTGGATCGAATGGGCTTACGAGCAGGTCAAGAAGGGCTGAACTGCGTCGCCCCGGCGCAAGCCGGGACCGCTTTTGCGCACGCTCCCACCAAACTTACAGCGATCCCAGCCTGTGCCGGGATGACGAAAGAAAAATCATGACCAAACCCAAAGTCCTCATCTCAGACAAGATGGACCCTAACGCAGCGCGCATCTTCGAAGAGCGCGGCTGCGACGTCGATGTGAAACCTGGTATGACGCCCGACGAACTGAAGGCGGTGATTGGCGAATATGACGGCCTCGCCATCCGCAGCGCGACCAAGGTCACACCGGAAATCCTCGATGCAGCGACCAATCTGAAGGTCATCGGCCGCGCGGGCATTGGCGTGGACAATGTCGACATTCCGCATTCCAGCGGGAAGGGCGTGGTGGTGATGAACACGCCGTTCGGCAATTCGATCACGACTGCCGAGCACGCGATTGCCATGATGATGGCACTCGCCCGCCAAATACCCGCAGCCAATGAGCGCACGCAAAAGGGTGAATGGCCCAAGAGCGACTTCATGGGCGTCGAAGTGACCGGAAAGACGCTCGGCCTGATCGGTGCGGGCAATATCGGGTCGATCGTCGCTTCGCGCGCTCTTGGGCTGAAAATGAAGGTGGTCGCTTTCGACCCCTTCCTCACGCCAGATCGCGCAATCGAGATCGGCGTAGAGAAGGTCGACCTCGATGACCTTCTCGCGCGCGCCGACTTCATTACGCTGCACACACCGCTTACGGACGAAACGCGCAATATCCTTGGCCGCGAGAATCTCGCCAAGACCAAGAAGGGCGTGCGTATCGTAAACTGCGCGCGCGGCGGCCTGATCGACGAGGCTGCGCTCGCGGACTTGCTCAAGGGTGGGCATGTTGCCGGGGCCGCGCTCGACGTGTTCGAAACCGAGCCGGCCAAGGAAAGCCCGCTCTTCGGCGCACCCGGCTTTATCTGCACCCCGCACCTTGGCGCCAGCACCACCGAGGCGCAGGTCAATGTCGCCCTCCAGGTCGCTGAACAGATGGCCGACTATCTGGTGAGCGGCGGTGTCACCAATGCGCTCAACATGCCGAGCTTGTCCGCGGAGGAAGCACCGAAGCTGCGGCCCTACATGGCACTTGCGGAAAATCTCGGCTCGCTGGTCGGTCAGCTCGCGCATGGCAATTTGCCCAAGATCAGCGTCGAGCTTGAAGGCGATGCCGCCGAACTGAACCCCAAGCCGATTACTGCGGCCGTTCTTGCTGGTCTCATGAAACGCTATTCGCAAAGCGTGAATATGGTCAACGCGCCTTATCTCGCCAAGGAACGCGGGATCGAAGTGCGCGAGATTCGTAACACTCGCGAAGGTGCCTACAGCACGCTTGTCCGGGTGACCGTGGCTACCGAGGCTGGAGATCGCTCGGTAGCCGGAACTCTGTTCGGCAGCGGTTCGCCGCGTTTGGTGGAAATCTTCGGTGTGCGGATCGAAGCGGAACTTGAAGGGCACATGCTCTATATCGTCAACGACGATGCGCCGGGCTTCATCGGGCGGATCGGGACGCTGATGGGCGCCAATGACATCAATATCGGCACCTTCAATCTCGGCCGCCGGGAGGCGGGCGGTGAGGCGATCCTGCTGCTCAGCGTCGACCAGCCGATCCCCGATAGCGTGCAGAAGGAAGCTTGCGCGCTCGAGGGCGTGAACTTCGTGAAGCCGCTGGAATTCTGAGCCCGCTTGGGGCAGGGCGCGCGCGATGAAGACATCAGACGACCTCCTGCCCGAAGGGCTCGAAGACATGTTGCCCGGCATGGCCGCCCGGGCAACATCGGCTATGCGCGCAGTTCTGGGCGCGATGGACAGCCACGGTTACGACCGTGTGCGCCCGCCGCTGCTGGAATTCGAGAAATCGCTGGCAGGGCGAATGGACGGACTAAGCTCGCGCCGCATGTTCCGCTTTGTGGACCCGGCGAGCTTGCGCACCCTGGCGCTCCGATCGGACATCACGCCGCAGATCGGCCGGATCGCCGCGACCGGGATGGCCGATGCGCCGCGCCCGCTAAGGCTTTGTTATGGCGGCGAAGTTGCAATAATCCGCGCCGACCAGCTCGACCCGGCACGGGAGCGCTTGCAGCTTGGTGCCGAATTGATCGGAAGCGACACGGTGGAAGCTGCCAGTGAAGCGGTAGAGCTGGCGATCACGGCGTTGGAAGCGGCTGGCATTGACGAGATATCTGTCGACTTCACCTTGCCCGATCTAGTCGAAACGCTCGCGGAAAAGGCATTGCCGCTGGATAAAGACGCGGCAGCAGCGGTTCGCCGCGAACTCGATACCAAGGATGCAGGCGGCCTCGCGGCACTGGACGGCGGCGATGCCTATTTGCCCCTCCTCTACGCCGCCGGTCCCTTTGCAGAAGCGATAGAGAAGCTCGCCGAAATCGACGCAGGCGGAACGCTTGCGAGCCGTATCGAAGGACTACGGCAGATCGCCAGCCGTATCGGCAACCGGGCGCGGCTCACCCTCGATCCGAGCGAACGTCACGGCTTCGAATATCAAAGCTGGTTCGGCTTCACGATCTACGCCGCCGGCGCGCGTGCAGCGATCGGGCGCGGCGGCACTTATACGATCGGCGGCAGCGGCGAAGCTGCGACCGGGTTCTCGCTCTATATGGAGCCGCTGCTCGAAGCGATTGGCGACAACGGTTCGCAGCGCGAGACGGTGTTCCTGCCACTGGGCCATGACCGCAGCATAGCGGCGAAACTGCGCAATGACGGCTGGCGGACAGTCGCCGCAGTGTCGAGCAAGGATGACGCGAAGTGCCTTGGCTGCACGCACACACTGGACGGCGAGAGCGCAAAACCGGTCTAGGCAGCCTTCCATTGCGGATGTTTGCTCATGATGTCGGCGAAGAGCTGCGATCCGATCAGGCTTTCCAGCCATTTATGCAGATGAGGGAGCGGCTGTGCGTTGAACCATGCGCGGTCGCTGTTTGCGAACTGGCGGACGAAGGGGAAGGTGGCGATGTCGATGAACCCGCGTGCATCCCCCGCAAGGTACCCCGACTGCGTCAGCCGCTGCTCCAACCGGTCCAATAATTTCATGCATTCGGCGCGGTGCATCTGCGGGTCGGCATCTTCGTAGCGGGCCGAATACTTGTACCGGTCGAGGTGGTGCTTGAACGGCCCGTCTATTGCTTCGAGCAAATCGGCATCGCCGCGTTCCAGCCAGCCCTCGGGGTCGTTGAGCGACAGGGCCCAGCGCATGATCTGGAGGCTTTCCTCCAGCACGCGATCATCTTCCAGCACCATGACCGGCACAGTGCCCTTGGGTGAGGCTTCAAGCATTTCCGGCGGTTTGTCGCGCAGGACCACTTCGCGGTGTTCGTAGCGTTGGCCGGAAACGAACAGAGCCATACGGGCGCGCATGGCGTAAGGGCAGCGGCGGAAGGAATAGAGGACGCGGTCAGCCATCCTTGCGCTTGTCCCGGTCCATCCGGGCGCCAACATGACGGGTGCCGCGCTCGCGTGCCAGCCTGGCCTGCTTTTCGCGCTCGGCATAGCGGGCGCGCTGGTCATCGGATCGGCGGCCATGGCAGTGGTGACAGCTCACCCCTTCGACATATTTATCCGAGGCGAGCTCATCTGGCGTAAGCGGCATCCGGCAGGCGCGGCACAAAGCCAGATTGCCGACCTCTAGCCCGTGCTTCACACCGACACGCTCGTCGAAAACGAAGCATTCGCCTTCCCAGCGCGATTGGTCTTCAGGGACGCGCTCCAGATACGACAGAATGCCGCCCTTGAGGTGATAGACATCCTCCAGCCCTTCGTTCTTCACGAAAGCGGTGGCCTTTTCGCAGCGGATGCCGCCGGTGCAGAACATGGCGATCTTTGGCTGATGGCCCTTGGCTTCGAACTCCTCGCGGCGGGCGCGAAACCAAGCTGGAAACTCGCTGAAGCTGGTAGTTTCGGGATCGATAGATCCGCTGAAAGTGCCGACCTTCACCTCGTAATCATTGCGTGTGTCGATCACGATGGTGTCCGGATCGTCGATCAGCTCGTTCCAATCTTCGGGTGCAACATACGTTCCGACGCCATCTACCGGATCTAGGTCCGGCTGACCCATGGTCACGATCTCTTTCTTCAGCCTGACCTTGAGCCGGTAAAACGGCTGCGCTTCCGCGCGCGATTCCTTGATTTCAAGCGAGGCGCAGCCGGGCAGGCTGCGAATGTGCTCGAGCACCGCCTCGATACTTTCATCGCTGCCCGCGATAGTTCCGTTGATCCCTTCCTTCGCCAGCAGCAAAGTGCCGCACACACCGTGGCTGTCGCATAGAGCGAACAGGTCCGGCTTGATCGCAGCAGGATCCTCGAAGCGCGTGAAGTGGTACAGCGCAGCAATGCGGATGGGCGGTTTTTCGGTCACAGGCGCGCCCATAGCAAAGCTGCGCGGGTGCTGCACCCGCCTTGTCAGCAGAACTCCGACGGGTCGGGCCCGATGCGGCCGTCCGCATCGTCCAGCGCATCGATGCGGGCCATTTGGTCATCGGAGAGCGTAAGGCCGATCGCCTGGAAATTCGCCTCGATATGATCGCGGCTGGATGCCTTCGGGATCGGGCACAGCCCATGTTGCAGATGCCAAGCAAGGATCACCGCCGACGCAGGTTTGCCGGTCTCTTCCGCGATGGCCTTGATGGTGTCGTTCGACAGGGTCTCGCCCTGGCCGAGCGGGGACCAGCACTGCGTCACAATGCCCAGTTCATCGTGCAGCTTGCGCAATTCGCGCTGCTGGAAGGTTGGGTGCAATTCGATCTGGTTGAGGGCGGGCACCACGCCGGTCTCGTCGATGATCTTCCGCAAATCCTGTTCGCGGAAATTGGATACGCCGATGGACTTGGCCTTGCCCGCATCGCGCAGTTCGATGAAGGCTTTCCAGGTGTCGAGGAACAGTCCTTTGTCGGGACAGGGCCAGTGGATCAGCAACATGTCAACGTGATCGCGGCCCAGCCGGTCGAGACATTTATGCGCTGCATTCACTGCGCGCTCGCGTCCCTGACTCTCGTTCCAGACCTTGGTCTGCAGGAAGATGTCGGACCAGTCGCCGACGCCTTTGCCGACGCCGCGCTCATTCTGATAGATCGCCGCAGTGTCGATCAGCCAATATCCCGTTTCGATCGCCATCTTGACTGCGTCCGGCGCGTCGTCCTCGTCGATCTGGTACGTGCCGAAGCCCAGCTGGGGAATCTGGCGGTCGTCGTTGAGGGTGAGCGTGGGATAGTCGGCCATGAAAGTCTCCTTTCAGGCATTAATGACGCAGGCGGTCGGATGTTTCCGCGTCTTTAGCTTGGCGGCCCCATGAAACCGAGATCGGGGCTGGCAAACCTGCCGATATTTGGCGCAATGCGCGGCATTTCCGAAGCGGAGACGCCGAACCATCTGCCCAGCGTCGAGGTGTATTCGTCCACCGATACTGCCGGGAGCAAGCGGCCGCGGCCGACCTGATCGGGTGTGTCGACCGAAATGGCCGGCGCATTGCCGTAAAAGCGCCCGCCGTTCACCGCGCCGCCCATGACGAAATGATGCGAGCCCCAGCCGTGGTCGGACCCGTCGCCGTTCGAAGTGAGCGTGCGCCCGAAATCCGATGCGGTAAAGGTAGTGACGTTGTTCTGGACGCCCAGTTCTGCAGTCGCGCGGTAGAAGGCGTCCATGGCGAAATCGAGCTGCTCCATACGCGGTCCGTGCTGGCCTATCAGACCATCGTGATTGTCGAGACCGCCCATCGAGACCATGAAGACCTGACGCTTGGCGCCGAGCCTCTGGCGCGCCGCGATGAGGCGGGCGACAACCTGCAATTGGCTCGCGAGCCTGTTGGAGCCTGCGGCAGGTGCGAAATTGGTGGCCAGATTGATCGGATCGAGTGCTGCGGAAACGAATGCCTCCGCCTCGATCGACCGTTTGGCGATGTTCGTATGATCCGCTTCGAGCACATGGCTGCTCTGCTGCGTCATCAGCGAACGTAGCGCGTCGCCTGCCGCGCGCGAGCGATAGAGGCCATTCTTGACACCGTTGACTGCAATCGCGCCCCGGTCGGACACCTGATAGGCCAGCGCTTGTTGCCCGGCGAGAAACACGGCGTTGCCGGTTGCGGAAATGCAGGTGAAGATGGCGTTCGCATTGCTCGACAGAGCGAGATCACCAATGCTCCCGCCAGCGCCGACAGTGGCGCCTTCCGGCGAATAGGACTGCCAGGTCGATTGCTGGTCATTGTGCGAGAACAGTTTCGGTGGACGCGGGACCGAGCGGTTGTCGTATTGCGCCCTGGTCATTGGCGCCAGAAGCGGGCCGACATTGAGCAGCGGTGCCATCGCGCCATTATCGTATAGCGACTTCAGCCGCGGCATCGTCGGCGCGAGTGCATACCGGATGTCGTTGGTCAATGTCTGCCCCTGCGGCAGCGCCAATGCATTAGCTGCCAGGTCCGCGCGCGGAATGGCAATGCCGCCGCCTGCTTCGCCGTTTCCGCCGCGAATGTCCGAATAGCGCGCGTAATTGGCCGCATCGAAGGGTACGAGCGTGTTGTTATGGTCATTCCCGCCATACAGAAAGATGCAGACCAGCGCCTTGTAGTCATTGCCGGCACTGAATGCCGCCGCCTCTCCCAGGCCCGCCAGGCCGAGCGCATAGGAAGAGGCGGCGCCTGCGACCGCCAGTTGACTGGACCGGCGCATGAAGGCGCGGCGGGTAAATTCGTTCGACTTTCCGATGAACATTTCAGCCGCTCCTATTTCTGAACCAGATATTCCGGGGCAGCCATCACCAGCATGATGGCCGTATGGACCTGCCTCAGCTTGTCGGTGTCGGAGCTGGCCTGAGTGATCCCGCGGTCGTCCAGCGCGCCGCGAATAGTCGAGCGGCTCGTGTCCGAGAGCTGGTTTGCCGTCATCAGCAGGTCGAGCCGGTCGAGCAAAGCTCCGCTATCGTGAGCAAGGGCGACCTCCTGAGTATACGGGACGGAGAGATCGCGCGTGACGTATTCGCGGCCCTCGATCACCCGGCTCATGAAGTTGATATAGCCGGGCGCACTGCTCTCGTTCACCAGCTGCAATTCGGGTGCGACCAGATTGTTATTGGCGACATGCGAGTTTGCCGGAACGTAGCCGGGCCGGAAGAAATTGAAGACCGACGGGGAGCGCAGCGGACTTTGGCCGAGCCTACCCGCAGGATCGCTCGTTTCGCGCACTTCCCAATCGCCGCTTACGGACGTGGCACCGAATGTCTGGGCCCATTGGGCCATGCGCAGCATCGGTTCGCGTATCTTGCCGAAGCTGTTGCTCGCCACGTTCGCCGCGGCAAGCGCCTCGTCATCCAACCAGATCGCTTTGAAAACGGCGCGAAGATCGCCGCGCACACCTGATCCATTGTTAGCGAACACGGCGGCTACACGCTGGATGTAACCGGGTGCCGGGTTGCTGGTAACAAGCCGCTGGATCATGCGGCGCGCAAAGAATGGGCCGACATTCGGGTGGTTGAAGAGCGTGTCGAGTGCGATCCGCAGCGTTTCTTGCGCACCGGTACCGGCAGGTATCGTCGTGCCGAGAAAGCGCTTCTCAAGCTCCGAATGATAGCCGCTGCTTCTGGGGAATTTCCACTTGGATGGATCGGCGGTCATCGGCAGCTGGGTGTAATCGACACTATCGATCGTGCTCGACGGGTTCTGCGGATTGGGGGAGGGTGAATTGCCGGTGTAATCGAAGTCGTAACCGGTGAAGGCCTTGGCCAGTTCGGTGACATCGTCGTTGGTATAGGTTTCGATCGGGCTGCCATCGGAATTGGTACGCGGCGTGCCGTCCGAATTGAGTTCGACAAGCCCGATCGAGAACAATTGCATGACTTCGCGCGAATAGTTCTCGTCCGGCGCGCGGCCTTTGCCGTCGGCGCGGCGATTGCCCCGTGTGTTGAGCCAGACACCCATCGCAGGGTTCAGCGACACCTGCTCCAGCACATCTCGGAAATTGCCGAAGGCCCCTTGTTGCAGGATGTCCCAATATCTGGCCATCCCCTGGCCCTTCCAGCGGAAATCCACCCCGTTCAAGGATACGACGAAGAACTCCGATAGGGCGAGCGCTGCGCGTTTGCGCACCTCTGCGCCGCCGCTCATCAGCTGGTTCCAGATCATGAAATCGCCGATTTCGCGGCGATCGTAATAGCGATTGTCGTCGACACGGCTGAAGCCGCGCGAAGCCATCCAATCGACTGCCGAGGATGCGCCGACATTCATCTGGCGGTCGAGCCATGGCTCGTATCCGTCGGACCTAACGGCCGCGATCTCGCTGGTCGAGGCGGCGATGCTGGTCTGGAGCACGAAGCGCGCTGCTTCTGCATCCGACTGCGGTTTCAGAACCACTGGCGGCGCGGGTGCTGGCCCGCCTCCTCCGCCAGAGGGCGGCGCGCTCGCCCCGTCGCCGCCGCCGCAAGCAGCGACAGCAAGCGCTGCGACCGCAGCCGCGCTTACCTTCGCTGGCATCAACTCCGCACTGGATTGATCCGCGCTTTCAAGGCGCAACTCTTCCGATCCCTGGCGCGCAGGCGCAAGGGTATCGTCGACCGTGTCTGTCGCCGTCACCGAGTGTCTCCCGTCCTCGTACAGCCAGACCGATCCCGTAATGGCCCGCTGCATCCCGAACGCTACGCTGCATCCCTCAACGACATATTCATGGGCAGCGTTAGCGCGGCATCAACTATAACGAGCGACATTTGGAGCGGAAGACGTCAAGGATGCCATCCGCCCTTGCGGCGGCACGAACTGTCGCATAGGGCCGCGCGGCCCCACAGCGGGGAAGCAGACCGACATTCGGGAATTTATCAGAACATGGCCAATGTAACCGTGATCGGTGCCCAATGGGGCGACGAAGGCAAAGGCAAGATCGTCGACTGGCTCGCCAGCCGCGCAGATGCAGTCGTCCGGTTCCAGGGCGGTCATAATGCCGGGCATACGCTCGTCGTCGGCGATACGACTTACAAGCTGAGCCTGCTGCCGAGCGGTATCGTCACCGGAACGCTGTCGATCATCGGCAATGGCGTGGTGCTCGACCCCTGGGCGCTCAAGGCCGAGATCGAAAAGCTGGAAGGGCAGGGCGTCGAGATCAATGCCGACAACTTCGCTGTTGCGGACAATTGCCCGCTCATCCTGCCGATCCACCGCGATCTGGACGGACTACGCGAAACCGCTGCGGGTTCGGGAAAGATCGGTACGACGGGCCGCGGCATCGGTCCGGCTTATGAAGACAAGGTCGGCCGACGCGCGATCCGTGTGTGCGATCTGGCGCATCTCGACGATCTCGAACCGCAGCTGGACCGTCTATGCGCGCATCACGATGCGCTGCGGGCCGGTTTCAACGAGCCGCCGGTGGACCGCGAACGTTTGCTCGGCGATCTGCGCGAAATTGCGCCCTATGTGCTACAATTCGCGCAGCCTGTGTGGAAGCGACTGAAGAAGGTTCGCAAGGCTGGCGCCAAGATCCTGTTCGAAGGCGCGCAGGGGGTGCTGCTCGATATCGACCACGGCACTTACCCCTTCGTCACCAGCTCAAACACGGTAAGCGGAACCGCTGCCAGCGGCTCGGGCCTTGGGCCCAACTCCACCGGCTTCGTCCTCGGTATCGTGAAGGCGTACACCACGCGCGTTGGCAGCGGCCCATTCCCGACCGAGCTGAATGACGATATCGGCCAGCTCCTTGGCGAGCGGGGGCACGAGTTCGGCACCGTCACCGGCCGCCAGCGCCGGGTCGGCTGGTTCGACGCCGTGCTTGTGCGACAAAGCTGTTCGATCAGCGGGGTCACCGGCATTGCGCTGACCAAGATCGATGTCCTCGACGGACTGGATACGGTGAAAATCTGCACCGGCTATCGTCTGCGCGGGCAAGTCTATGATTATTTCCCGTCGCATGCCGCCGATCAGGCTGCGGTCGAGCCTATCTATGAAGAAATGGACGGCTGGAGCGAAAGTACTGCCGGCGCGCGCAGCTGGGCGGACCTGCCGGCCAATGCGATCAAATACATCCAGCGCATCCAGGAGCTGATCGAAACCCCGGTTGCACTGGTTTCGACCAGCCCCGAACGCGACGACACCATTCTCGTGCGCGATCCGTTCTTGGATTAGGGCCGTTCCTGCATCGAGGCCGATCCCGGACTGAGGCGTCAAGTATTCGGCTCTTCGCGCATTGCGACGAGCAGTTGCAGGCGCTTCAATTCGCGCAGGATCGCCAGCATATTCATCCGCGAATAAAGCCATTCCTTGATGAAGCCCTGCATGGTCAGACCGCCCAGCAGGATCAGGCCCCAACGCAGAAGGTCGTCACCGCCCTCCGAAGTAAAGAAGCGCCAAGCTGCATAGAGAAGAAACACGCCGAGCACGGAAGCTACGGCGAAGATCAGCTTCGCCCAGCTGGCCAGCGGCCCCGTCAGGACATCACCAATCTGCGTGAATAACCCGCGATCGCCTTGATCGAGCTGCTTTAGAAATTCCCGGTCGTCCGCATCTAATGTGCCGCGGATCTTTGCGTCGATATCACTCATCTCAGTTCTCCTTTGGGTTCGGTTTCCAACACCTGCTTGAGGCGCTTTCGGGCGTGGAACAGGCGCGATTTGACGGTCCCGGCGGGAATGTCGCTGGCCGCCGCAATCTCGGCCAGCGTCAGGCCCTCGATATAGAAGAGATGCGCTGCCAGCCGCTGTTCATGCGGAAGCGCGGCGAAGGCCTGCAGTATGGCAATGCGCTCTTCGGGCTCGTCGCCAGGGGCAGGCATTTCCAACATGTCCGCATCGCCGCCATCGCGCGCGCGTCTGCTCTGCAGGCCGCGGATCGAATCGACGCACCGCCGCCGCAAGATCGAAAACGCCCAGGGGCGAAACCGCGCCGGGTCGTCCAGCCGCGGTAGCCCCCGCAAGATGCTCAGCCAGCTGTCCTGAACTGCGGCCAATGCCTCCTCCTCATGCCCGATCAGGCGGCGTGCGGTGCGCAGCAGGCGCGGCTGCCAGCGGATGGCCAGCCGTTCCGCAGCCGCCCGGTCACCCGCCCAGATCAGCGTCACCAGCAGTTCGTCGAACAATCCTTCGCGGATTGCATCACGGCTTTGCGATGGAAGTATCCTGTCCATAACCCCTAGTCGGACCGAGCGGCCAAAAGGTTCAATCGGCAAGACGAAACCGTGTGAATTCTTGACTATGTCCCTTTTTGTTCCCATCACGTTCTCACTGATTCGATAGGAGTGCATATGGCCCAGGCCGCGTATCTGTGTGAGGAAACCTTTGGCGACGCGCCGGAATGCGCTGCTTTGCCGCAGTTGGCCATATCGCTGTTCGGCGATAGCGATGCAGCGCTTGCCGTGATGACGGAAGATGCGGCGAGCGCCGGTCTGTCGGTGCGTGCAACGCGTCCCCTTGAAGCGCTATTGGAAGGCGAAGCGGGCGTGCTGGGCAATGTCGTGTTGGTCGATTGCCCGGTCATCGACGGCGCAAAGATGGCCGCATTGTCGCGGCTCGATGAGCGCGCGCTTCGTTCGGGTGCGCAACTGATCGCTACGACCTCGCTAGACGGCCTTGATAGCGTCTTTGGCTGCCTTGATCGCTCCAATCCGCAAATACTGGTTGCGGCCACACGTGCAGAGCGGCTCGTCGCACTTGGAAATGCGCTGGCGCTGATGCCCGGTCGCAGATTGCGCGAGATGGACGAAAGCGACCGGACGACGCTGCTGCGGCTGACCGAGCAAGTCGGCAAGCTGGCTGAGAAGCTGAATTACATGGCGGATGGGCGTTCGCAGAGTGCGAACTCACACGATGACCGGCCCACCGTCAGGCTCGCTTCCCCGACGCAAGGGTTTCGGCATGAGGAACGGCAGGATGGGCTAGCGCGCAAGGCAAGGCCGCCGCTGCCCGATCCGCGGCTGATCAAATCGGTGATCCGCCAGCGTCAGATGCGTAGCGAATTTCTGGACGGGGAGCTGTTCGCCGATCCCGCTTGGGACATTCTGCTCGACCTGACGGCAGCGCGGGCCGAGCACCGCCGAGTGTCCGTTACCTCGCTTTGCATTGCCGCAAATGTGCCTGCCACCACGGCGCTGCGGTGGATCTCGCAAATGGTCGATGTCGGTCTGCTGGAACGCGTTCAGGACGAGAGCGATCGCCGCCGTGCGTTCATCGCCCTGTCCGACAAAGCAGCAGACGCAATGGCGCGCTATTTCGATGCGCTGGGCAAGCAGGGACCTCTGGCGATCTGACGCCTAGGGCGCTCGCAGGATCACCGTAAAGCCGTGCTGCGGCGTATCGGCGGGCATGTGCACCCGCTCCGCATCGGCGCGCGCCCGGATGAGTATCGCCTCCGGCACCGACGGATCATGGAGCACTGTGTCCGCCATGCCAAGCCAGCGTGCCTGCCGCAGGGTTAGGTCGTCGGGATCGTCACTGACGAGTTCGATCGTACGCGGCGCGGCGGCAGCCTCGTCCGCTTGGCCGGTCAGCCACCGATCGACGGCCTCCTCGGAAGCCGGACTGAAGGGATCGAGCGTTCCGCCTTCCGATAGCGCCGCATCGACAGCCCTGCGCCGCTCGTCCGCCCCCGGCCAACGGCTGCGCATCCGGTCACGTGCTGCAGCCAGCGCCCCCGCCAGCGTGCCAAGCGATTGGGGTAGAAGTCGCTCGAGCCGCAGCCGCAAATGCTTGGCGAGACCGGCCGATGCGCCCCCGGTGCTCACTGCGACCAGCACCGGGTCGCGGTCGAGCAGGCTGGGCGTGGTAAATTCGCACAGCTCGGGGCGGTCCGCGACATTGACGATCAGCCCGGCCCGTTTGAGGCGCAGCGCCGCCTTTTCGGCCTCGGCCTCGTTGTCCAGCGCAATGAAGGCCAGCTGCGCCTGATGCGCCTCGGATTCGCTGCACGGAATGCCGCCAGCGCGTTCCACAAGGCGGCGCTTGGCATCGCCCATCGCGCCGTCTCCGACCACCACTACGCGCTTGCCTGCGATCCGGTGGAAAAGCGGCAGGCTATGCATGGGCGCTGTCAATCATTCGAGCCACTCCGGCACGGCTTCGGCGTCCATGATGGCGCTGGCGGCAATACGGTCGGCGACAATGGCAAAGCGCTCACCGTCGACCAGCACTTCGGGAACGAACCCCCGCGAATTATAGCTCGACGCCATCGTCGCGCCGTAGGCGCCAGCGGTGCGGAAGATGCACAGGTCGCCTGCCTCGACCCGGTCGATCACGCGCCCGGTTGCGAAAGTGTCGCCGGATTCGCAGATCGGGCCGACGATGTTCGCGGTCATGTCTTCGCTGCGCGGCTCGACCGATGCGAAATCGTGCCAGGCGCCGTACATGGCAGGGCGCGCGAGGTCGTTCATGGCTGCGTCGACGACTACGAAAGGGTCTTTGACGCCGCGCTTCACACGGATGACTTCGGTCAGCAGCACACCGGCATTCCCGGCAATCACGCGGCCGGGTTCGAAAATCAGCTGAACGTCCCAGCCTTGTGTGACGCGGGCGACCATCTTCCCGTATTCCGCAGGGGTCGGTGGATGTTCGCTAGCACGATAAGGCACACCCAATCCGCCGCCCAGATCGGCGTGAGTGATCTGGTGGCCCTGCGCGCGCAGTTCGGCGATCAGTGCTCCGACCTTGCCGAATGCGGTTTCCAGCGGAGCCAGTTCCGAAAGCTGACTGCCGATGTGAAGTGCGAGACCGCGAAGGCGCAGGCCGGGGAGGGCGGAGAGGCGCGCGAAAATCCCGGGAGCATCGCCGATCGGCACGCCGAACTTGTTGTCGGCCTTGCCGGTAGAGATTTTGTCATGCGTCCCCGCATCGACGTCCGGGTTCACCCGCAAGGCGCAGCGCGCCTCGATCCCGCGCTCGGCGGCGATGCGGGAAAGCTCGCTACCTTCTTCCTCGCTTTCGACGTTGAACTGGCCGATATCGGCATCCAGAGCGTCGGCGAGTTCGCGCGCGGTCTTGCCAACCCCGGAAAACACGATCCTGTCGGGCGCCATCCCGGCCGCCAGCGCGCGGCGCATCTCTCCGCCGGAGACGACGTCCGCGCCAAAGCCCTGTTTCTGCAAAACCTTGAGCACCGCCAGGTTGGGGTTTGCTTTCACTGCGAAGGCGATGACCGGGTCTTTAAGGTCGCTTAGAGCTTCCCGGAAGACGACCGCGTGGCGTTCCAGCGTGGCGCGTGAATAGACATAGACGGGTGTGCCGACGTCGCGCGCGATGTGCGGCAAGGGCACGTCTTCGGCGTGAAGAACGCCGTTCTTGATCTGAAAGTGGTCCATTTCGTCAGGCCATTGCCGAGCCGTTTCTCCGATGTCGAGAAAGCTCTGCTATTCGGGCGGAAGGTCGAACGGGTCATCCTCGCGCTCTTCGGAGCGGCGTCGCAGCTCGACGCTGCGTTCGGGTGCAGCAAGGGTCGGCAGTTCGAGCAGCTCGTCGGCAACCGGCTGCTCTTCGGCGCCGTAGGGGGCGGGGGGCAGGGCCTGACCTTCGGCGGGCTCGAGCGCGGCCTTTTGCCCGCACGCCGCCAGCGCGCCTGCGCCAATCAGCAAAACTACCGCCTTTTTCATGCATCCATTCCCAATTCGCGCCGCGCCTCGGCCACGCGTTCCCGTACCTGATCGGGCGCGGTTCCGCCATAGGATGCACGTGATGCGACCGATGCATCGACCGACAGGGCCGCAAACACGCTGTCGTCGATCCGTTCGTCGATTGCCTTGAGGTCGGGCAGCGAAAGTGCATCCAGCGCAGCGCCCTTCTCCTCGGCCAGCTTAACGACCGCGCCGGTGATGTGATGGGCCTCGCGGAAAGGAATGTCGGCCTCGCGCACCAGCCAGTCGGCAAGATCGGTAGCGGTGGCGAAACCCGCTTCTGCGGCGCCGCGCATCCGTTCGGTCTTGAAAGTGCTGTCGGCAATCATGCCGGTCATCGCGGCGATGCACAGGTCGAGCAGGCCAGCGGCTTCGAAAACCGGCGGTTTGTCGTCCTGCATGTCCTTGGAATAGGCCAGCGGGAGGCCCTTCATCGTCACCATCAGCGCGGTTGCAGCGCCGATGATCCGCCCCGAGTGCCCGCGGACAAGCTCGGCGGCGTCGGGGTTCTTTTTCTGCGGCATGATCGAGCTGCCGGTGGAGAGCGTATCCGGCAGACGGATGAAACCGAAGAGCTGGCTGGCCCACAGGATCATTTCTTCGGCGAGGCGCGAGAGATGGATCGCGCACTGGCTCGCCGCCATAAGGTAATCGAGCGCGAAGTCCCGGTCGGACACCGCATCGAGGCTGTTGCGTGTTGGCGCTGCAAACCCGAGTGCGTCCGCGGTGGCCATACGGTCGATGGGAAAGCCGGTACCCGCCAGCGCTGCGCTGCCCAGAGGACACTCGTCTGCGCGGGCAAGGGCATCGGCAAACCTGCTGCGGTCGCGGCGCAGCATCTCGTAATAGGCCATCAGGTGATGGCCCAGCGTCACCGGCTGCGCGGTCTGCAAATGGGTGAAGCCCGGCATGATGGCGTCGGCATGCTCGCCTGCGCGCGTGACGAGCGCCCGCTGCAACGCCGCGAGCCCGGCATCCGCGCGCTGGCAGGCAGAGCGCACCCACAGGCGGAAGTCGGTCGCAACCTGGTCGTTACGGCTTCGCGCGGTGTGGAGCCTCCCGGCGGCCGGTCCGACCATTTCCGCCAGACGCAATTCGACGGTCATGTGAATATCTTCGAGGTCCCAGTCCTCCGGCACCCCGTCGCGGGCATATTCCTCGGCGATTTGCTGCAAGCCCTTGTCGATCGCGTCCGCGTCGGCATTGCTGACGATGCCTTGCGCGGCCAGCATCGCGATATGCGCGCGGCTGCCGGCGATATCCTCGCGCCACAGGGCCTTGTCGAACGGGATCGAGGCGTTGATTTCGCGCATGATCGCGCTAGGCCCCTCGGCGAACCTTCCGCCCCACATCTGGTTGGAGCCGCTCTTGTCCACGCCCCTTTCCCCGCCGTTTTCGGCGCCCTCTTCCTTTTGGCCCGTCTGGTCCCGCTTGTCGCTCACTGGCTTACTGGTCCTCACACTCGCTTTGAGCGGATGCGATAGGGGAGCGCCGGAGGGCGCGCAACAAAGCCCCGCTTCGCCCGGTCAAAGCGCGCCCGCAGGCGAGATTGACCGAAGCGGAGCAGGCACGCTGATGCCGGCCGCTGGTCTCGTTGATCCATCGGGCCGCGTGCTGAATATGGGCGCGCTTCAGGGGCGCGCGGTGCTGGTGAACCTGTGGGCCACATGGTGCGCGCCGTGTATCAAGGAGATGCCGCTCCTCGAAGAATTGGCGGCGGATTACGGCGATGATCTGCACGTACTCACCGTCAGTCAGGATTTGCAGGGCGCGGACAAGGTCGAGCCGTTCTTTGCTGCGCGCAATTTCGAGTACCTGGAGCCGTGGCTCGATCCGGCGAATGCGTTGATGGACGAACTGAATGCGGGAACGCTGCCGACGACAGTTCTCTACGACGCGATGGGCCAGGAGGTGTGGCGGGTCACCGGCGACTACGACTGGAGCAGCGCGCAGGCGCGCGGCGCAATCGACGAGGCACTAGGCATAAATCTGCCCAGTCGCTGAAGAGTGCGTTAACTCTATCGGCCTATGCAATTTCGATGGTTTATCAAAATGCTAAAGCGCTCGAAGGCGGGACGCCGCTGACCCCCGAAGAACTGGACACGCTTGCGGTGGATCAGATCGCGGCCCTGCGTGATACGCTCAAACGCTATGCACCGCGCCGGAAAAGCGACGATGTGCTAAATCAGCGACTCGCCGAGGAATTGCGCCTGGTCCAGCGAATGCTCGAGTTTCTGGAAGCTGACGCAAGCAAGCGCGGCGATCGCGCAGGCGCGAAGCAGCTCGAGCGTGCCGAGGAAGTAATCGAAGACATTGCCGACGTGGTCGAAGCAGACGACCGCTGCGAAGCGATGGGAGACATTGCCGAAGACATGGCTCGCCGCCTCAAACGGCGGTCTATCGAGGGCGGCGACGGTCCCTGCGATTCTTTGCAAAAAACCCGCCACGCCAACGCGAACTGATTCGCGCCGAAACCGGTAGTTTTGAGGGGGATGGTGGGCGATGACAGGCTCGAACTGCCGACCCTCTCGGTGTAAACGAGATGCTCTACCAACTGAGCTAATCGCCCATCCGTGAGCGCCATTTAGCGATGCTTCGCGCAAAATCAATTGCTGGTTTGCCCGGGCCGTGACTAAGGCCGCTTTCATGACCAAACCGCATATCCTCGTTCTGGCGACCGGCGGCACCATTGCGGGCATGGCTGGCTCTGCGATCCGGCATGATTACCGCCCTGGCCAGATCGGTATCGACGATTGGCTGGACAGCACCGCACAATTCGGACTCGAGGCGAAGCTGAGCGGCAAGCAGATCGCAAATATCGGGTCGGAGGACATCGGCCCGTCACATTGGGCCACTCTGCACAGCGAAATCGCCGCTGCGATGGCCGACGATAGCGTCGACGGCGTGGTGATCACGCATGGCACCGACACTGCAGAGGAAACGGCTTTCCTGCTCGACCTGACACTCGGCACGGGCAAGCCGGTTGTGCTGGTCGGAGCAATGCGTCCGGCCGATGCTGTCGGCTCCGACGGCATGCGCAACTTCGTCAACGCAGTGCGCGTTGCGGGTGACAGACAGGCGTCGGGCCGCGGCGTATTGGTGGTCATGGGCGACCGCGTTTTTGCCGCGCGTGACGTCCGCAAGGTGCGCACGCGCGGAACCGACGATGCTTTCAGAGGCTTTCCGCGCGGCAGTGTCGGGCTGGTCACACCAAGCGCGCTCGACTGGTTCGGCAATCCGTGGCGGCAGGGCGAGGGCGCGCGCTACACCTATAGTGAGACACTGCCCGAAGTGCCGATCCTCTACATCGCCGCCGGGATCGAGCCGGACATCGTCGACCGCTTGCTGCCGGACGGCACACGGGGCGTCGTGGTGGCGGGCGTCGGCGAGGGCAACATGCCCGAACCGGTGCGCCAGCGGCTGGTTGAGCGTGCCAAGGCCGGGCTGATCGTGGTGCGCGCCAGCCGGGTGGATGAAGGTCTGGTCGACCGCGAGCCGGAGGACGATTCGAACGGCTTCGTCGCCGCACGCGCGCTCAACCCGCAGAAATCGCGGATCTTGCTGAAACTGCTATTGGGCGAAGGCGTCGGCGACCTGGACGAAATCCAGGCCGCCTTCGATAATCCATGAGGCCTGGGCCCTAAGCCACAGGCCCTGATCCTTCACCCGTTCGGCGTGACGAGATATTTCTCGCCCGTCTTCATCTGGCGATAATCGGTGATGGCATCCTTGGTCAGCATGGCGTGCAGATCGACCTTGCGCTTGTAACTGCTGGCGAAGGTCGTGGTCAGGTTTTCGATCACCCGGCTGCGCATGCGCATGACCGTCTCCATGCCCGCCTTCGCGAGGAACGGGGTAAGCAGCCAGCCCGAAACCGTCCATTGCAGGCCATAGGAAGGCGTCAGGATGGTCGGCCCGAAATCGAGACGGCCATACATGTACATCTTCTTGTCCTGGTTGGAGCCGTAGCGCGAGTATTCGCTCATCTTGGTGACCGCGACCTGCTCCATTGCCTTGAGGCAGGCATCGGTCATCTGACCGCCGCCGATGGGATCGAAGCCGAGATAGGCGCCGGTCGCATCGATCGCGCCGCGCAGCTGCCCCATGAAGTCGTCGTCCGACGAATTGACGATATGCTCCGCGCCCAGGCTCTTGAGCAGGTCGACCTGCTCCTGTTTGCGCACGATATTGACGAGCTTCATCCCGTCTTCCTGGCAGATCTTGTTGAGCATCTGGCCAAGGTTCGATGCAGCGGCGAGATGCAGGATGGCATCGTGGCCTTCCATCTTCGCGGTCTCGACGAAGCCGAGCGCAGTCATCGGATTAACGAACGAGCTTGCGCCCTGTTCGCTGCTGTGATCGCCCAGCGGCAGACACATGGCGGCATCGGCAATCGCATATTGGCTGAAGGCATTGCCCGGTACGCAGGCGACGCGCTGGCCCATCAGCGCCTTGGCCATGTCGCTGTCGCCGGTGGCAACCACTGTGCCTGCACCTTCGTTACCCGCTGGCAGGCGCTGGCCGTGGCGCGATTTCGCGCCGGTATTGAACGGCTCGGGCATCTTGGCGACGACCTTGCCGTCGGAATATTCCGCGCTGTCGAAATCCGCCGCGCCGGTCAGGATCGCCAGGTCGGAAGGATTGATCGGCGCGGCTTCCATCTTTACCAGCACCTGATTGCCGGTCGGATCCGGGAAGCTTGCTTCCGCCACCTCCAGCGTGAGCGTGCCGTCGCTTTCGAGCGTAGTGAATAGCTGCTGTCCGGTAGTGCTCACGATATTTTCTCCTGTTCGGGATAAATGGCTTCCATGAAATAGAGGCCGTGCGGCGGGGCGTTCAAGCCCAATTCCTGTCTGTCGCGGGCAAGCAGCGCTTGTTCGAGCCGCTCTTCGCTCCACGTTCCCATGCCGACGAGCGCAAGGCAACCGACCATCGAGCGGACCTGATGGTGCAGGAAGCTGCGGGCATCGGCATGGATACGCACTTCGCGACCCCATTCGCTCTCGGTACGCTCCACGTCGAGGCGGTCGAGCGCTTTGACCGGACTGTCGGACTGGCAGTGTGCAGACCGGAAGGTGGTGAAGTCATGACGTCCCACCAGCAGCTGCGCAGCGCGGTGCATCGCTTCATGGTCGAGCTCTTGCGAGACCTGCCACAGCCTGTTCTTGTCGAGCGTAAGCGGCGCGCGGCGATTGGCAATCCGGTAGGTATAGCGCCGTCCGGTGCAGGAAAAGCGTGCGTGCCAACCGTCGGGCACGATCTCGCAGGCCGTCACCGCCACGGGATCGGGCCGGAGATGCGCATTAAGTGCCTCCATCAGCCGGAAGGGGGTCAGCGATTTTTCGATATCGACATGGCTGCGCATGGCGATGGCATGGACGCCTGCATCGGTGCGCCCCGCGCTGAACATGGTGACTGTTTCGCCGGTGATGGCGTGCGCGGCATCCTCGACCGATCGCTGCACGCTCGGCCCGTCCTTCTGGCGTTGCAGTCCGAAAAACGGCGTACCGTCGAATTCGAGGGTGAGGGCGAAACGGGTCAAGAAAGCTGCGTTGCCTTTTCGACCGGCTTGCCGCGCAGGAAATCCGCGCGGTCCATAGTCGGCTTGCCTGCGCGCTGGATGCGTGTTGGCCGCAATGCGTCCTTTCCGCATGCCACGGTCAGGCGGTCGTCCAAGACCATGCCGGGCTCGCCAGCCCCCTCGACCACATCTGCCGCGAGCACCTTGATCCGCTCGCCGTCCAGTTCGAACCATGCGCCGGGGAAGGGGGCGAGGCCCCGCACGAGCCGTTCCAGATCCTCAGCGGGCGCGGTCCAGTCGATGCGCGCCTCCGCCTTGTCGATCTTGGGCGCGTAGGTCGCGTCCTCGTCGTCCTGCGCAACCGGCACATGGATGGCGAGATCGCGCAGGGTGCCGACCATCAATTGCGCGCCCTTTTCGGCAATTTCCTGGGTCATTTCGCCGGTCGTCTTGCGCTCGATCGGCGTTCGCAGGGTCGCCAGCATCGGTCCGGTATCGAGGCCGGCCTCCATCTGCATGATCGTCACCCCGGTAGTCGGATCGCCCGCCATAATCGCGCGGTGGATCGGCGCAGCTCCCCGCCAGCGCGGCAGGATGGAGGCGTGGACGTTGATACATCCGTGCGTCGGCGCATCCAGGATCGGTTGCGGCAAGATCAGCCCGTAAGCCGCGACAACCGCAATATCGGCTCTCAGCGCAGCAAAGCGCTCCTGCTCCTCGGCCGATTTGAGCGATTTGGGCGAGCGCACCTCGATCCCCAGCTCCTCGGCTTTTTTTTGCACGGGTGAGAGCTGGAGCTTCTTGCCCCTTCCGGCGGGGCGGGGAGGCTGCGTATATACCGCCACGATTTCATGCGCGGCCTTATGCAGCGCACTCAGCGTCGGCACCGCGAAATCCGGCGTTCCCATGAAGATGATGCGCATTAGAGCGTGTCCGGCCTTTCGTGTTAAGCCTCGCGCCCCTATCTGTCCCCCCATGGCATCGCAAGAGATCGAAACGCTGGCCGCTGCGCTTGCGCGGCTGCCCGGTCTGGGGCCGCGTTCGGCGCGCCGTGCCGTGTTGTGGTTGGTGAAGCGCCGCAATCAGGCGCTGCCGCAGCTGCTGGAAGCGCTCGCGGGCGTACAGGATACGCTGGTCGAATGCGACATCTGCAACAATATCGACACCCGCAACCCGTGCGGGGTTTGCTCCGATCCGCGCCGCGATGCCAAGGCGATCTGTGTGGTGGAGGATGTGTCGGACCTGTGGGCGCTCGACCGCGCGCGGCTGTTCACCGGCACTTATCACGTGCTCGGCGGCAAGCTCTCGGCGCTCGACGGGGTGCGCCCGGAAGACCTCAATATCGCGGCATTGCTTGCGCGGGTGGAGGAAGGCGGGGTGGACGAGGTCGTCCTCGCCATGAACGCCACGCTCGAAGGGCAGACGACCGCACATTATCTGGCCGAGCGGCTGGAAGCCTTGCCGCTGCGCGTAACGCAGCTTGCCCACGGCCTGCCTGTGGGGGGCGAACTCGACTATCTCGACGAGGGCACACTGGCCCAGGCCCTGCGCGCGCGGCGACCGGTCGATTGACCGATCACACTGATCAAAGCCTTTTCGTTGAAAATTGGCGTGCGGCCACGTAAATAGTCCCCATGGCCATACGTGAAATTCTTGAAGTGCCGGATCCCCGGCTGAAAACCGTGTCGCAGCCTGTGACCGAGTTCGACGACGAGTTGAACGATCTCGTCTCCGACATGTTCGAAACGATGTATGATGCCCCCGGCATCGGTCTGGCCGCGATCCAGGTGGGCGTGCCCAAGCGCGTGCTCGTCATCGACCTTCAGCCGGAAGACACCGATGCGGAGCCCGAGGCATGCAATCATGACGGGCACGAGCATGTCCACTACCCAACGACCAAGGAACCGCGTGTTTTCGTAAATCCGGAGATTCTCGACCCGGCGGAAGATCTGGCGAGCTATCAGGAAGGCTGCCTGTCGGTCCCCGAGATTTACGCCGACGTAGACCGCCCGGCGACCTGCCGCGTGCGCTATCAGGACCTCGAAGGGGAAGTCCATGAAGAGGATATGGAAGGCCTGATGGCCACCTGCATCCAGCATGAGATGGATCACCTCGAGGGCATTCTGTTTATCGACCATCTCAGCCGTCTCAAGCGCAACATGGCGCTGAAAAAACTGAAGAAAATGCGCGAGGCGGCCTGACCGAATGACGCTTTCGCGCGCGTCCTTGGCAGGCGTTCTGTTTGCCCTGATGATGTGCACATGGGTGTATATCGACCGCGGCCCCGGCTTCGACGAGCTGGCCATTCGCTTTGCCGCCTATTTCGTCGCTTTCACACTCGGTTTCTGGGCGCTGTACAATTTCGTGCTGAGAAAAGAGTCGTCGAAAGACGATTTGTAGGGCTGGCGTTCCGTTTCCGTTCCGCTTAGAAATAGCGGATGGATCCCACATTTCTCGCAATAGTGCTGTTGGTGCTCGGTTTGATAGTCGGGGCCGCAATCGGCTGGTTCGTCGGCTCGCGTCCGGTGGCGGAGTGGAAGTCGCGGCACGCAGAGCGCGACGCCGAAGCGAAGGACCTGTCCGAGAAGCTGTCGCGCATGGCACCCGAGCTTGCCACCATGTCCGACAGGGCTTCGCGCGCCGATGCGCTTGCGGAAAAACTGGACGCGGCCCGCGAAGAAAACACCGGGCTGAAGGCGAGGGCCGCAGGGTTCGAGGAGCAAAAACGGCTGCTCGAAGAAAGCCGCGTCAATCTGCTCAAGGAATTCGAGAATACCGGCGCGAAGGTGCTGGGCGCGGCGCAGGAAAAGTTTCTCGAGCGCGCAAGCGAACGGCTGGGCCATTCGGAAAAGGCCTCCGAAGCGAAGATCAAGGAACTGCTCCAGCCGGTCGGCGACCGATTGAAGAAATACGAGGATCAGGTCGCCTCGCTGGAAGAAAAGCGCACCAATGCCTTTTCCTCGCTTACCTCGCAGATCGAACAGATGCGGCTCGGTCAGGAAGAGGTCCGGCGCGAGGCGCAGCGGCTTGGCAATTCGCTGACGAACGCCCCCAAGGCGCGCGGACGCTGGGGAGAGCGCGCGCTGCAGAATGTGCTCGAACAATGCGGCCTATCCGAACACACCGACTTCATTCTGGAACATTCGGTCGACACCGACGAAGGGCGGCTGCGACCCGATGCAATCGTCAATGTGCCGGGGCAAAAGCAGCTGGTGATCGATTCCAAAGTCTCACTCAATGCCTATCAGGCGGCCTTCGAGGCGGATGATGACGACGAGCGCAAACGTCACCTCGACCTCCACGCCAAATCGATGCGCGGCCACGTGCAGACGCTGGGTTCGAAAAGCTATCAGAGCCAGTTCGACGATGCGCCCGACTATGTGGTGATGTTCGTGCCAGGTGAGCATTTCGTCGCCGCCGCGCTCGAACACGATCCCGAACTTTGGGACTTCGCCTTCCGCAACAAGGTGCTGCTCGCCACGCCGACCAACCTTGTCGCCATCGCGCGCACGGTGGCGCAGGTCTGGCGGCAGGACACGATCGCGCAGGAGGCGGTGGAAATCGGCAAGGCCGGGGCGGAGCTGTACGACCGCCTCGCCATCGCAGCCGAGCACATGAAGCGCGTCGGCGGCGGGCTGGAATCCGCGGTCAACAATTACAACAAATTCGTCGGCAGCTTCGAACGCAACGTCCTGTCCGCCGGCCGCCGCCTGTCCGACAAGGGCATCGAAATCGGCAAGCGCGAGATCGAGGAAGTGCCCAAGGTCGAATCGAGCCCGCGCTACAACAGCGAGGACGCGGCGCAGATCGAGGACGGGCGCGGCGCGGCAGAGTGATCGGCTACAGCTAAATGGCGGCTAACAACCCAATCGCCAAACGTGCGGGTTGCCAACACTCTGTCATTCCCGGGTGCAGGGACGGATCAGCGCCACTCCGGCCCGCCAATAAAGAAGCCGCGCGCCTCCAGCTGGTCGAGTACGCCGTTCTGTTCCGCGAGCACCCGTAGCGGCACCACTGCGAGCGTTACCCCGTCACCATTTGCCGCATCGGCGATCATACCAGTCCACTGGCTGCGGATCTCCTCGCCCAACTCGTCATCGGCCCACGGCCAGCAAGTGCCGAGCGCAATTTCTAGCGGGTTTGCCATGACGGCAGGCACATCGAATTTGCGCCAGTCATTGCCGCGCGCCTCGATAATGTCCTGTCCTGCCTCGGTCGCACTCATCGCCGTCTCCAGGCAGGGAATGTGGCTGGCAGGTTCCGCCTCGGCCAAATCGTCGAGCAAGTCTTCGCCGCGAAACCGTTCCGGCCGGGTAATCGGCACATCGGCCCGGTCGGCGGCTTTGCGCACGACATCGGTCGCATCCTTGACGGTGTCATCATCGAAATCGAGCCGCCGCGCTAGCAGGTCGAAAGACGACATGAGGAAGCTCCGGCGGTCGTAATCGACATCATATTCGGCTTCCAGTGCAGCCAGCCGCGCGCGTTGCTCGGCGGTAAGATAATTCGCCGCGACATTGCCATCGGGCAGTTTGGTAAAGCGCCCGCCGCGAATGATCATCCGAAACACATCTCCGGGCGAAAACTTTGGCCGCGCGCGAAGAATGACCCGGCTTGCTTCGGCCGTAGCTTCTTCCAGCCGGTCAGGCTGCCACGGGGTGCTTTTCGGCACTGCACGGATTTCACCGACAAGAATGATGGTGCCGGTCGGTGTGTCGATGGTCCACATCGGCGCACCCGAGCGCTGCGCGGTGACGACGATCTGGTTCTGGGTCGAGGTGTCCTGTGCGAGCGCTGGTGCCGCCCACAGCGAGACGACGGCAAATGCCGCTGCGAGATTTGGCTTCAATATCATGCCCGCCGCCCTATCGATCCACGAATAGATGATTGGTGAACGGCAGGGACCTTCCTAAGCTTTCCCGCCAATCGATTTCGCCGAAGCCATTCCGGGCGCGTCGGATTTTCCGCCCAGCTTGTCACGCACCGCTTTTTCGATCCGCTCACCGATTTTCTGGTCGACATTCTTCCAATATTCGAATGCGCGCACCAGCACCTTTTCACTGACTCCATCGGCAAGGTGCCCCGCCACATTGCCGACGAAGCGGTCCCGCTGGGCGTCATCCATCACGTCGCGGACCAATATTCCCGCCTGGCTCCAGTCATCATCATCTTCGCGCAGCGTATAGGCGGCGCGTACCATGTCTCCATCGGAGTGCCACAAACCAGCTTCAGGTCCGGGAACCGGCTGTGCGGCCGGGCCGCCGTAGGAATTGGGAGCGTACACCGGATCGACCGCATTGGTCACGCGCATCGCGCCCGCACGCGAGTAGGAATTGACCTTGGCGTTGCGGGCCGCATTGACCGGAATTTGCTTGTAATTGACCCCGAGCCGATGCCGATGCGCGTCGGCATAGGCAAACCCCCGCGCCAATAACATCTTGTCAGGCGACAGGCCGACGCCGGGAACAATATTGTTGGGCTCGAAGGCAAGCTGTTCGATCTGCGTGTCCCAATCGACCGGATTCTCGTCGAGCATCAGCTTGCCGACCTCGATGAGCGGATAATCCGCATGCGGCCATGTCTTGGTCAGGTCGAACGGGTTGATCCGATAGGTTTTGGCATCATCGTAAGGCATGATCTGCCATTTCAGGGTCCAGCTGGGGTGGTCGCCCTTGTGAATGGCATCGAACAGGTCGCGGCGGTGATAGTCGCTGTCCTCGCCAGCCTTTTTGACGGCCTCGTCCTGCGTGAGGTGAGCATTGCCGCTCTTGTCGCCCACATCGGTGTGGAAATGGAACTTGACCCAGAACTTCTCGCCCTCGGCGTTAACGAGCATGTAGGTGTGGCTCGAATACCCATTCATTTCCCGCCAGTTCTTCGGCACGCCCCGGTCGCCCATAAGGTAAGTGACCTGATGCGCGCTTTCTGGGCTCAGGGTCCAGAAATCCCACATCATGTCATGGTCGCGCAAGCCATTGTCGGCGCGCCGTTTCTGGCTGCGAATGAAATTCTGGAATTTGATCGGGTCACGGACAAAGAAGATGGGCGTGTTGTTGCCCACCATGTCAAAATTGCCATCTTCGGTATAGAATTTCACGGAAAAACCGCGCGGGTCGCGCCAAGTGTCGGGGCTGCCGCGTTCGCCCGCTACGCTGGAAAATCGCATAGCGACATCGGTCTTGGCGCCTTTCTGGAAGAGGCCCGCCTTGGTGTATTTCGACACGTCTGCGGTTGTTTCGAAATGTCCGAACGCGCCCGAACCCTTTGCATGGGGCTGGCGCTCGGGAATGCGTTCGCGATTGAAGTTGGCCATCTGCTCAAGCAGATAATGATCGTGCAAAACGATAGGGCCATCAGGGCCGATAGTCAGCGAATGTTCGTCGCTCTGTACGCGGATACCACCATCGGTGGTCGTGGCGGGGACGCTCTTCTTATCGGTCATGATGATTGGCTTTCTAAAAACGCTGTGCTGATGATACGGACGCGAACGATGGGTGTTCCGTCAGCAAATTTCTGCGAGCGAGTTTCGCTTGATAAATCAATGACTACGGTCCGCCCATAGCCAGCCACCCGCCGCCTACCTTTCCTACATCCGCCTAACCTGCTTCATCCTGCCGGATGCCGAAGCGTTGTGCCCATCGTCTCCGACGCCGCCCGCCATTTTTCCATCCCGTTTCGCTGCGTGCCCGCGCTGACGGGTGGAGCGAGGTGCGGCAGTGTGCTTTTCTCGCGCAGCTATATCTGACCGGCTCCGTCACTGCGGCGGCGCGCAGTGTCGGCATGTCGCGGGCCAGCGCCTATCGGCTTCGCGAGCGCGGCGGGGCGGAGGGATTTGCGCACGCCTGGGATGCGGTGTTGACGCCGCCGGGACTTGGGCGGCTCTGCGCGCCGAAACCCGATTGGCGGAAGGTGACAAATGAGCAGCTTGTCGGGCGGCTCGAAACCGGCCTGATCAAGCCGGTATTCTTCCGCGGCAGGATGACCGCGATCCGGCGAAAGCCAGACAATTCTGCGCTTTTCCGGCTTTTGCGGCGCGTCGATGCGATGGCGGTTACTGGCGGCGGCGAAAGCTCGAACCGATGATCGGAGTGTTTTTCAATACGCCCCTGTCGGCGTTCCATTGTCGCGCGGCGGAACTAGCCGTCGAGGCTGGCCAACACCTCATAGCCGAGCACCGCCGCAGCGACTGCGGCATTGAGGCTGTCGGCGCGCCCGCGC
Source organism: uncultured Alphaproteobacteria bacterium (assembly GCA_963797945.1). Classification (GTDB taxonomy): domain Bacteria; phylum Pseudomonadota; class Alphaproteobacteria; order Sphingomonadales; family Sphingomonadaceae; genus Qipengyuania. The sequence goes on from CAWCRA010000003.1 coordinate 455,508, forward strand.
ATGGGCATGGTCACGCGCAGGTCGCATGCGTCTTCGTACTCATCGGGCAGGCCGCGCAATTCGTTGCCGACCATGACGAAGCAGGGCGCGGCATAGGGCGCGCCGCGATAGGGCTGTGCATCGCGCAGGGATGCAGCGACAAGCTGGCCATCACCGCCGCGGAGCCAGCTTTCAAAGTCTGCCCAAGTGGCGCGGCCGATCGCCTGCGTGAAGACCGCGCCCATGCTGGCGCGCACGGCTTCGACGCTGAACGGGTCGGCGCAGTCGTCGATCAGGATCAGTCCCCCGGCGCCCAGCGCGTCGCCGGTGCGCAGCATGGTGCCGAGATTCCCGGGATCTCGCAGCGCCTGCGCCACCAGCCAGATGTCACCGCGCGCCCGGTCCAGCGCGGCGAGCGAGGTGTCGAATTCGGCGAACACCCCTGCGACCGCCTGCGGATTGTCCTTGCCGGTAATTTTGGACAGGATGTCGGGCGTGGTTTCGATGATCTCGCCGCCGCTCTCGGACACTTGCTCTTCGAGCGCGGTGAGCAGCGGATGAGGATCGCGCCCCTCCGCCAGGACCAGCACTTCGGGCACGCGGCCGCTCTCTCGCGCATCGGTCAGGAGGCGAAGGCCTTCGGCAAGAAACCGGCCTTCGCGCCTGCGGTGCTTCTTGTCGCGCAGACTACGCAGCGCCTTTACGGCCGGGTTGGAAAAGCCGGTTATCTGGCGGCGCTGGACCATCGTGTCAGGGCTCGCCGAAACCGTCCTCGATCATGGCGGAGAGGTCCGCCATCACCGCTTCGGCATTCTCGCCGGAAACGACCAGTTCGACTGTGTCGCCCTTCGCCGCGCCCAGCATCATCAGGCCGAGGATCGATCCGCCGGCCGCCTGATTGCTGTCCTTGGCTACGGTCACTTTGGTAGTGTCCGGCAATTCGCCCACAGCGCCGACGAATTTGGCACTGGCGCGCGCATGCAGACCGCGCTGGTTGACGATGGTGAGTGTGCGCCGCAGCTCGCTCAAGAGGCCGCCTTGCGCTGCGTCTTGCTGGGCGGGGCTTCGTTCTGGCCCAGGAACTCGCTTGCCACCGTGATGTAGTTGCGGCCCGCTGCCTGCGCCGCATTGACTGCCTCGACCACGCCGAGCGATTTGCGCGCGCCGGCGAGGCGGATCAGCATCGGCAGATTGATCCCGGCGATGACCTCGACATGGCCGGCATCGAGCAGCGAAATCGCGAGATTGGACGGGGTGCCGCCGAACAGATCGGTCAGGATGATCGCGCCGCTGCCGGTATCGACCTCGGTAATTGCCTTGGCAATCTCCTCGCGGCGCTTCTCCATGTCGTCTTGCGGCCCGATGCAGATCGTGGCGACCTGCTCCTGCTTGCCCACCACATGCTCCATCGCTTCGATGAAGTGGTCGGCAAGGTTGCCGTGAGTGACGAGGATGATTCCAATCATGCGGGACCAGTCTTGTTCAATGTGGTTACTGCCGTGGAAAGTGTGCGCCATTGAGCCTGACTAAAGCCTAAGTCAACCGGCGGCAGGGGCGTTGCCCTCCATCGTATCGGTCGCGCGGGCGTCCAGATTGCGGTGCAATACGGTAGGCGCGTAGCCCTCGTTCCGCAGCGCCTCCGCCATGTGTTCGGCGCTGTAGACGGATCTGTGCCGCCCGCCGGTGCAGCCAAACGCGATGGTGAGATAAGCTCGGTCCTGCGAAGTGTAACGCGGCAGCAGCTCCAGCACGAGATCGCGGATCTTGTCGAAGGCGGGCGCAAAGGCCGGGTCGTTCCTGATGTGTGCGGCGACCGCAGCGTCGAGCCCGGTCTGCTCGCGCAGATCGTCGTCCCAATGCGGGTTGTCAAGAAAGCGCATGTCGAAGACCAGATCCGCCAGCGGCGGCATGCCGCGGGCAAAACCAAAGCTGGTTACGGTCAGCGTCATGCGTTCGGTTGCTTCGGTGGCGAAGCGTTCGCGGATGGCCTGCTGCAGATCGTTGGTGGAGTAGCTGGACGTATCCACCACCGTGTCAGCCCAGCTGCGCAACGGTTCGAGCAACTCGCGTTCCGCCTTGATCCCTTCGATCACCGGGCGCCCGGGCGCCAGCGGGTGGCGCCGCCGTGTTTCGTTGTAGCGGCGCTGAATTTCCTCGCTCGAGCAATCGACGAAGAGTGTGGCTACTTCGAGATCGCGGCGCCCATCGAGGTTTCTTACCTGCTTGAGTATTTCGGCAGGCAGAAACCCGCGTGTGCGGGTGTCGAAGCCGATGGCGAGCGGTGCTTGCTGGCTCTCATCCTTGGACACCAAGTCCGGCAGCATGCGCACCGGGAAATTGTCTATCGCCTCCCAGCCAAGATCCTCCAGCACTTCGAGTGCAGTGCTTTTTCCCGCGCCGGACATGCCGGTGACTAGCAGGATGCGCTGGCGCGGGGCGGGGGATTTCGAGTCGGGGATCATGTCCTGTGCATGTGGCAAGAGATTATCAAATGTGAAAGTGCCGCCTGCGCCTTTGTTCAATCTATCCCGAAACGGGCCAGCGCATATTCTGCGCGCAGGGCCTGGACCGGATCGCCCGTGCGGAAGGTCAGACACGGCACTTCGCCGCCCATGATCATGCGCGATCCAAGGCTGGGAGCGCGGGGGGCCTCCTCGTCCATCGCGAGAATCAGGCTGAGCGGGGCAGATGTGGTTGGCAATTCAACCAGGCCGACGCCGCGCACTTCGATCTTCCCGGCGTGGCGCTCGGGCGGGGCCGCCCAGATCGCACCATCGCGCGCCTCCAGTATGACGCCATCATCCCCGATGAGGACTGCGCCGCGATCGATCAGGGCCAGGGCGAGCGAGGTTTTTCCGCTGCCGGGTTCGCCTTCGATCATCAATCCGCGTCCGCCAATCGCCACGATCGTGACGTTGAGCCGAAGCGAGGCCATCATGATTTTTGGGAGAGCAGAGGGAGGCTCAACGACAGGCACGCTCCGCTTGTACCGTTCGCGCGGCTACACGCAATCAGTGTGCCATCATGCGCCTCGGCAATCGACCGCGCTATTGCCAGGCCAAGGCCGGAGTGGTTGCCGAAGTCTTCGGCTTCGGGACGCTCGGAGTGAAATCTTTGGAATACCTGCTCGCGGTGATCTTCCGGGATGCCTGGCCCTTCATCGCATACTGTCAGTCTCGCGCGATTGTCGCTGAGGACCAATTCGATTTCGATTTTACCTTCCGGCGGCGAGAATGACACCGCGTTGTCGAGCAGGTTTTCGACCACCCGCTCGAGCCGGATAGGCTCGGCCATCACTAGCGCCTGACTGCAGACATGGTCGAATATGATCGCGCGGCCTTCGTTTTCGGAGCGATCTTCACGGCTGCCGATGATGTTCTCGATCAGCTGGACCAGGTCCACCTGCTCGAAAACGGCGCGCGACAGTTCCGCGTCGACGCGGCTGGCGTCCGAAATTTCGGTCACCAGCCGATCGATCCGGCGCACGTCGTGGGTCGCGATATCGAGCAGCTGTGCCCGCAGTTCCGGATCCTCGACCTTGCCGAGCGATTCGGTCGCACTGCGAAGACTGGCGAGCGGGTTCTTGATTTCATGCGCAACGTCGGCGGCGAAGTGGTCGACCGCATCGATGCGTTGACGCAGCGCAACGGTCATGTCGGACATGGAGCGGGCGAGCATGCCGATTTCGTCGCGCCGTTCCGGCAGGCGCGGAACCTCGACGCGCCGGTCGCGGCCCTGCCTGACGCGGATTGCTGCCTGCACCAGCTCCCGCAAGGGCTGCACGATGGTGCGCGCGAGAAACAGCGACAGGAAGGTCGAGACCATCAGCGCCAGCAGGACGACCAGCGCAACGGTAGAGCGTGCTTCGCGAACGCTCTGGGTAATATCGACCGGGTTGCGCGTGATGAGCAAGGTTTCACCGTCCAGGCCTACAGGGGCCGCAGAGTTGATGACGTCTGTTCCGTCGGCCGCATCGCGCAGCACGATCTGGGTCAGGCTTTCATCCTGCGCGCGGGATAATTCGGGCCATGCATCGGCATTGTCCGCTGCCGGCTCGCGGTAATCGGGCAGGGGAGGCGCGCCGACCACGCGGTCGAACCACCGATCGAGGGTAAACGCGAATGCTTCCTCTTGCGATGGTGTCGCGTCGATGGAGAATGTCGGCGGCGCGAGTTCGAAGCTATCCGCTTCCTTGTTTCCTTCAGGATCGTAGAGCCGGATGCGCAGCCGCTGTTCCTTGCCGATCTGGATCAGCAGAGCTTCCTGGCGTTCGTTGGTAGCACCCGCCAGCGCCTCCGCAGTTATCTGCGCTTCGACCAGCGCAAGCTTGAACCGCTCGTCGAGCAGCTGCTTGCGGTAGAAGTCGAGGTAAAGCAGCCCGCCGCCAAGCAGCGCGAGTGGCAACACATTGACGAACAGAATGCGGCTGGTGAGCGACAGCCGGTAGGACCATCGAAGCCGTCCGAAGCGCGGGTCTCCGCGCAGGACGCTGCCGCGCTCCGGCGTGCTTTTGTCAGCCATCGGTAAAGCTGTAGCCAGCACCGTAAAGCGTATCGATGGCGCTGAAGTCCGAATCGACGACGCGGAATTTGCGGCGCATGCGTTTGATGTGACTGTCCACCGTGCGGTCGTCGACAAACACATCGTCCGGATAGGCGGCGTCCATCAACTGGTTGCGGGTTTTGATCACTCCGGGGCGAGCGGCCAGCGCTTCGAGAATGAGAAATTCCGTCACTGTGAGCGAAACCGGCCGCAGATCCCACGTCACCTGGTGGCGTGCCGGGTCCATGAGTAGACGCCCGCGGTCGATCACCGGCTGGATGGCTTCAGGGTCAGCCGGTTCCTCATTCTCCGGCGTCCAGCCACCCCGCCGCAAGATGGCGCGAATCCGCGCCAGCAGCAGGCGCAGGCTGAACGGCTTGGCGATGTAATCGTCGGCACCCATTTCCAGGCCCGCTTCCTCGTCCTGCTCGTCATCCTTGCTGGTCAGGAAGATCACCGGCAGCGCGGAGTGTTCGCGCAAACGGCGGAGCAGCTCCATTCCGTCCATGCGCGGCATCTTGATGTCGAATATGCCAAGGTCGGGCGGATTTTCGAGCAGCGCCTTGAGCGCCGTTTCGCCATCCGAATAGACTCGGGTGGTAAACCCTTCGGCCTGCAAGGCGATCGAAACGGTGGTCAGGATGTTCCTGTCATCGTCGACAAGCGCGATGACCGTATCCGGGCGCGCATCGGTGACGCTGCCGGAACTATCATCGCTGATCGGGTGATTGGCGCGAGAATTTTCCATCGTGGCCACGCATCTATCGACTTTCACAGGGCAAGACAAACATATCGGGAGATGTGATCTGAGCGCTTCCGACAGATGATAACGTTCACAAGTTTGACGACTTTTGGAGCGATGCCTATGCGCCTCGGCGAGGGTCCGGTGCATTCGTATGCACAGGCCCGTTCATTCATAGCAGCCGCAGCGCACAGCGCCGGGAGAACCCGTTGACCATCGCCCTTTCGCATTCACTTCAGGATCAGGGCATTGCTACCAATGCCACAATCCATCCAAACCTTTCCTCCGACGAGCTGACCGAGCATGCGCTCGCAAACGGAGAAGGGCGCCGCGCAAAGCACGGCCCGCTGGTGGTTGAGACCGGCAAGCACACCGGTCGCAGCGCGAAGGACAAGTTCATCGTCCGCAACGGCGAGACCGAAGACACGGTCTGGTGGGACAATAATGCCTCGATGCAGCCGGCGCATTTCGCCGCGCTGAAGGAAGACTTTCTGGCTGCGGTCGCCGGCAAGGACACGCTTTACGTTGCCGACCTGTTCGGCGGCTCGCAGCCCGAACACCGTGTGCGCGTTCGCGTCGTCAACGAGCTTGCCTGGCACAATCAGTTCATTCGCACGCTGCTCGTTCGCCCGACCGCGGCAGAGCTGGACGGTTTCGTACCGGAATACACTATCATCGACCTGCCCAGCTTCCGCGCCGATCCAGAGCGGCATGGCACGCGTAGCGAAACGGTGATTGCCGTCGACCTCGAACAAAAGCTGATCCTCATCGGCGGCACCAAATATGCCGGGGAGATGAAGAAGAGCGTTTTCGGCATCCTGAATTATCTGCTGCCGGCCAAAGGCGTAATGCCGATGCACTGTTCGGCCAACATCGGCCCAGACGGCAAGACGGCAGTATTCTTTGGCCTTTCCGGCACGGGCAAGACAACGCTATCCGCCGATGCCAGCCGTACGCTGATCGGCGATGACGAGCATGGATGGTCGGACACGGCGGTCTTCAATTTCGAAGGCGGCTGCTACGCCAAGATGATCCGTCTCGACCCGGAAGCCGAGCCGGAAATTTTTGCCACTACCCGTATGGAGGGCACTGTTCTCGAAAACGTGGTGATGGACGAGAATGGCGAGATCGATCTGGCTGACAACAGCCTCGCTGAAAATACGCGCGGCGCCTATCCGCTGTCTTCGATCCCCAATACCAGCGAAGACAATATGGGGCCGCCGCCCAGCAATGTGATCATGCTGACCGCCGACGCATTCGGTGTGCTGCCTCCGATCGCGCGGCTGACGCCTGACCAGGCGATGTATCATTTCCTCTCCGGCTATACCGCCAAGGTTGCCGGAACGGAGATCGGTGTCACCGAGCCCGAAGCGACCTTCAGCACATGTTTTGGCGCACCCTTCATGCCGCGCCACCCAAGCGTTTATGGCAACCTTTTGAAGAAGCGCATTGCCGAAGGCGCGGTGTCGTGCTGGCTGGTCAACACCGGCTGGACAGGCGGCAAATACGGCACCGGCAACCGCATGCCGATCAAGGCCACGCGCGCGCTGCTCAATGCAGCGCTCGACGGAAAGCTGGACGATGCCGATTTCCGTAAGGATCCGAATTTCGGCTTCGAAGTGCCGGTCGATGTACCGGCATTGGCACAGGCGGGCGTCGACCAGTCGATCCTCGACCCGCGCACCACCTGGGCCGACGCGGAAGAATACGACCGCACCGCGCACAGACTGGTGCAGCTCTTCGTCGATAATTTCGAACCGTTCGCAGCCCATGTCGACCAAGGCGTGCGTGATGCGGCTCCCGGGACGCAGACTGCGGACGCCTGACAGCAGGGACTGCGATTAGTAAGCTGGAGAGGAAAGCCCTCGTTCCGATGAAACGGAACGGGGGCTTTTTCGTTGTACAAGTCGAATACCTCAAAAGGAGAGAGTTATGAGCCTGGCCCAGATGCTGCAGCAGAGCGGCGCTATTGAAAGCATGGCACGCGAGCTGAATATCGACGAGCAGACAGCTCGGACAGGGGCGGGCGCACTGCTTCCCGCTATCGTCGCGGGCATGGGCCGTACGTCTGCCGGGAGCGCCGGACTTGGCGGTCTTGGCGGGCTGATCGGTGGGCTTGGCGGAGGCGGCTTGCTCGAAAGCGTTCTGGGCGGCGGCCCAACCGACGCCGCGAAAGGCAATGACATCCTCGGCACCATCTTCGGGAACAAAGATACGAGCCGCGGCGTGGCGAGCGAAGTAGCCGCTGTGACCGGCATCGACGAGGCGCTTCTCAAGAAGATGCTTCCGATTATCGCGATGGCGGCTGCGGGCTACATGGCGAAGCAGGCCAGCGGCGGCAGCGCACCAGGCGGCGCAGCAGCAGGCGGCGGCGCTCTCGGCGGAATTCTGGGCTCGATTGTCGGAGGCCTCGCCCGCCGCTAGATATCGCTTCCGGGCACGTCGAGTGTGTCGACGTAGTTCCAGATCCGGCTTACCACGACCGAACCTTCGCCGACGGCGCTTGCTACGCGCTTGACCGATCCCGACCGCACATCGCCAACCGCGAAGATGCCGTCGGCGCTGGTTTCATATGGCGTTTCGCGAGAGACGTCGGCGCCGGTCCGCACGAACCCTTTCTCGTCAGTCTCGGCAATGCCGGAAAGCCACTCGGTATTCGGGGCCGCGCCGATCATGATAAAGAGCGCGCGGGTATCGACCTTGCGCTCTCCGTCCGGTTCGTCGAACGTGACTGCCTCCAGGTGATCGTCGCCGTGTAGATGCGTGACTTTGGTGCCGTAGTGGATCGTGATCCGATGATCCGCTTCGAGGCGCTCCGTCAGATAGCTGGACATCGACTCAGCCAGGCTATCGCCGCGCACGACGATATGGACATGCTTGGCAGACCGGCTGAGATACATCGCCGCTTGTCCAGCCGAATTGCCGCCGCCGATAACCACCGCTTCGGTGTCCCGGCAAAAACGTGCTTCCATATCGGTGGCTGCGTAGAAGACGCCTGCGCCTTCGAAATGCTCCAGGCGGTCCAAAGGAAGGCGCCGATATTGTACACCCGTGCTGACCAGGATGGCTTTCGCGCACAATTGCGCGCCATCTTCCAAGGTGACGCAAAACGCGCCGTCGTCTTGCCTGACCAACCCTGTCACGCGGCGCGGCATGGCGAAACGCGTGCCAAATTTCATCGCCTGGATCTGGCCGCGATAGACCAGGTCCGTGCCCGAAATTCCGGTCGGGAAGCCCATGTAATTCTCGATCCGGCTACTGGTACCGGCTTGCCCGCCGATCGCAGTATCCTCGATCACTAAAGCGCAAAGCCCTTCGCTGCCCGCATAGACCGCCGCCGCGACCCCCGCAGGGCCGCCGCCGACGATAAGCAGGTCGTACATGGAGTCCTGATCGACTTCGAGATCGAGCCCGAGTTTCTTCGCCAGCTTGCGCGGGGTCGGGTCGTCGAGCACTTCATCCTTCCCGACGATGACCGAGGGAGAATGATCGGTCAGGTTGCACACCTCGACCGTCTCGTCATCGCTGCCATCGAGATCGTAGCTCTGGAAGGGGATGCGGTTACGCGCAAGGAAGCGCTCGCATTCCTGTACCTTTGCGTCGCGGTCTGCCCCGATGACTTTGACGGAACTGTTTTTCGCTTCGAATTGCCGACGCCGGCGCGCGGCGAAGACGTTGATGACGTGATCGGACAGTTCAGGAATGCGGGACATGAGGTCGAGCATGACCGTGCGCTCTACCTCGAGTGTTCGGGTCGGTTTCGCGGCGCGCATGGGCAGGAAATAGGTGCCCGCATTGAGGAAAGAGATTTCGCCCATGAACTGCGTCGGGCCGAGCGAGCTATCGAGCAGCCGTTCGCGCGTATACGGGTCGACCACTTCGATCTCGCCTTTGAGGACGTAGACGAACCGGTCCATCGGCTCGCCCACTTCGGCGACCATGTCACCCTTCTCGTAGCTGCGCTCCTCACCGACATCGTGCAGCGCTGCGACATGCTCGTCCGCCAGCGGCACACGCTGCATCGTGCGCAAATCTTCTGCGAGTGATTCCATTGCCGGTTCCTCAGGTCTGAGCGGATTCGATGTAGCGCGCGACGTTATTGGCGAGCACGTCGAGCGGCGCGTTGCCGCCCAGAATGACGGCATCGTTGAAGGCCTTCATATCGTAAGCCTCGCCCAATGCAGCCTCGGCCAATCCGCGCTGGCGCTGGATTTCGCTGTGGCCGAGCTTGTATCCGGTCGCCTGGCCAGGCCAGCTGCAATAGCGGTCCACTTCCGAGGCGACCTCCTCGTATTTGCTGCCATTGCGCTCGACGAAGAAATTGCGCGCCCGCTCGCGGCTCCAGCGTTTGTGATGAAGGCCGGTGTCGACGACCATACGGCAGGCCCGGAAGGCCAGGCTCTGCAGATAGCCGAGACGTCCGACCTTGAAATCGTCATACGCGCCAAGCTCGTCTGCCAATTGCTCGCCGTAAAGCGCCCAACCTTCGGAGAACGGGTTGAATGCGAGGATGGAGCGGATCAGCGGCAGACGATTTGAATATTCGCCTTCCCAGACATGGCCGGGAATGGTCTCGTGAAACGTAAGATCGGCGAGGTCGTATTTGCGATGCAGGTCGGTGCTGCGCAAATTGATCCAGAACCGGCCCGGGATCGTCCCGTCCTTGCTGCCTGCCCCGCCATAGGCACCGGGTGCGCCCGGCTCTTCGGCCAGCGGCAGGCGGCGGACCTCCAGATTGGGGTCGACCAGCGTGTTGAATGCGCGCGGCATCTGCGCTTTGATCCAGTCGATCCGCTCATCAATGAAGCGGAAGATTTCTTCGCGTCCCGGATCGCCTTCCGCGAACTTGTAACGCGGGTCTTCGCTGAGACCCTGCATGCGTTCGCCTACGGTGCCGGTAGTATAGCCGATTTCGCGCAGGATCGGGTCCATGCGGGCTTGAAGCGTCTCTAGCTCGTCCAGCCCCTGCTGGTGGATTTCATCGGGCGATAGCGTGGTCGTGGTGCTGGAGCGCAAGGCCCACGCATACCATTCGTCGCCGCGCGGCTGACTCCACAGACCGGGGTCTTCATCGGCAACTTTCGCCTGCGTGTAGAGTTCAGCGAGCTGTGCTTCGAGCGCCCGCGCGATTGGTCCGGTGACGAGCGCGTTTGCGCCATTGGCAAAGGCGCTGGGCATGCCCTTCTCGGTCAGCTTTTCGCGCAGCTGCGCCACGAAAAGCTCGCCTTCCATCGCATCCTTCAGCGTGCGCTGGAGCTGCGGCACAGCCTTCTCGATCAGGAAGCCGGGAGGCACCACGCCCATTCCGCGCGCTGCCTGCATACGTTCCGTTTCGCCTGCGAGGACGGAAGGCAATTGCTCCATTCGCGCGACAAATGCATCGACATCGTCGCCATCGTTAAGCGGATGCGTCGAATCCATAAAGCGCGGCATGTCGAGATAGGTCCCGACGTTCTGGATGACGACATAAGGTGCGGTTCTCCAGCTGCCAACGGGGATATCGCCGTAGGGAAGGGCGAAACCGTCGAGCGCCAGCTGGTACCCGCTTTCGACAACTTCTAGGTTGGTGCGCGTCTCGCTGGTAAGGCCCTCCTTTGGAAAGGCCCGGACCCGATCGAGGTCTTGCCGCAGCGTTGCGGCATAGGCATCCTGCCCGGCCTGCGACTGGTCCTCGAGGCGAGAACGAAGTGCGGCAAATCGCCCGGTGTCCACACCAAGCGAGGTTGCCCGTTCCGGTTCGTGCTCGAGCAGGTTGTAACCAACCACTTCGAGCAATCGGTTGGCGCCTATCTCGCCCGCCTGCGCAATACCTTCGGGCCGCGGGACGCTTGTGCATCCGCCCAAGGTAAGCGCAGTGGTCGCGCCAAGTCCGGCAAGGACTTGGCGGCGGGTTATGTCGAATGTCTGTAGGGTCATGAGCGCATGTGTGCGGCGCGCATCATGACCTGTCAATCAGTCGAGGAATTCGGGCGGGACCTTGCCGCCATTGTTCGACAGTTCGACCATCGTGCGGCGGTGGAGCCAGACATTGTCTTCGGCTGTGCCCGAGTACTCTTCGCGGCCCAGTTCCTGCGCCAGAGCCTTGCGGTTTTCATAGCTCGGATCGACACCGATCAGTTTCATCAGATCGACGATGCTGGTGCGCCAGTTGAGACGGTCTGCACCGGGCATGGAATCGAGGCTGTTTTCTACATTGACGGTGGTGACTTGCTTGGGCTGGCTAGGGGCTACTGTAGGCGCGTTTTTCCACGCATTGCCGCTGCTTTCTTCAGCCTTGGCATCCTTACCGAAAATGGCGTCTTTGATTGAGCTGAAAATACCCATGTAATAATCCCTCATGTTGAAACGGCGCAATTTTTGCGCCTCGTACACTATCAACCTGCTGAACCCTCCAGCGTTCCAATCTCGAAGCTTTCCTACGCGGGCCACTTGCAGGTATGGGAGATCGCCATGACCGACATCGTCCTGTCAATCGTCGTCCTGGCTGCCTTCGCGCTGCTCGCGGGAGCCTATGTGCTTTATCGCCGAACCGGAGATGCCAAGCACCCGGCGCTGATGGTCTTCCTCGCGATTATCGCTTTGGCGAATGTGGCCATCTGGACTGTCCCGGACGACAGCGGAACGGCCCCGCTCGAGCGGATCGAGCAGGACCTTTGATATACCGGCGCAGCCGCAGCCTTATTGCGGCAGGCGCCAGAGGATCGAACTTTCGAAACTTCCGGCGACCGGTTCGCCTTCGCTTCCGCGTGCGGGCTGGAACTTGGCGCGCCGCTGGATCAGGCTGCACGTGGCCGTGTCCAGCGCCTCGTGACCGGTTGAGCTGGTGACCGTACAATCGGTGACTGCGCCGTTCGCTGCAATTTCGAGCCGGAAGCGCGCTGTTCCCGCCATATCGCGGCGAATCCAGGCGCTGCGATAATCGGCATCCGTAACCCAGCGGCCTGGATCATTGCGCGGACTGGCCCCAACCGGAGCGACCGAAGGCACCGAAGGCGGAACGATAGGGCCGGGTGTGGTCGTCGGTCCGGGGATCGGCGAAGGCGGCATCGGAGGCGGGAATAGGTCGGTCGTCGGAATACGCGGGGGTGCCGGCACGAGGTTCAGATCGGGTTTCGGGACGAAGATAGGCGGGGTCATCGGCGTGTTCGCCGATGGGTCGGGAATGGGCTTGGGCGGCGGCGGGGGCGGGGGATCTTTGGGAAGTGGGATCGCGACAAATCGCTTATCCCCCTCGGCAATTACACCCGCGACGGAAAAGCCCGCGATCAGGAAGGCTCCGGCGGCGGCGTGCAGCCCTATGACAGCGGCCAGGCTGGCTGGTGATGCATTGGTGCGATTATCGGCATAGGCCATAGTGCAATCCTCTCTCCGTGAGGCGCCCCTGCGACTCTAAATGAGGCGCCTTCAAAGAAGAGAATGTTACAACATCACATATTTCGCAAGCACTTTCGCGTTTTCGATCGCAACCTGTTTGCCAGGCGCAAAGGTGCAGTATTTGAAATGTAAGAGGTCTCTAGCGCGGCGACTACTCAGGTGATCGGACAGGCCGGGTCGAGACGGAAGTCGAGATAATTGTCGACCGAGCCCATCAATTCATCCTGTTCGTTCTCGAAAAAGTGGTTGGCGCGCGGAATTTCTTCGTGATGCACGGTGATGTGCTTTTGCGTGCGCAGCTTTTCGACCAGCTTCGTTACGGCTGGCGGCTGAACGACGGTGTCCTGTGCGCCGTGGATGAAGATACCGCTTGCCGGGCAGGGTGCCAGGAAGGTGAAATCATACATGCTCGCCGGCGCGCCGATGGAAATCAAGCCGCGAATTTCCGGGCGGCGCATCAGCAATTGCATGCCGATCAGCGAACCGAAGCTGACGCCTGCGACCCAGGTCACCTGCGCCTCGGGATGGATCGACTGTACCCAATCGAGCGCGGCCGCCGCGTCGGACAAGTTCGCCCACGCCATTGTCGAAGCTGCCCTGGCTGCGGCCCACACCGCGAAAATTGAAGCGCAAGGTAGCGAAGCCGCGATCGACGAAGGTCTTGTAGAGCCTCTGCGTGATTTGCTCGTTCATGGTGCCGCCGCCCTGCGGATGCGGGTGCAGGATCATCGCCACCGGCGCGCGCGGGCGCGGTGCGGGTGAGAAGCGGCCTTCGAGACGGCCTTCGGGGCCGGGAAAGATCACGGTGGGCATCGGGCGGGTTACCTGAATGAGATTTGAGCGTGGTTCGCGCGAACATGGGCACTGGCGCGCGCGAGGTCGCGGGCTATATAGGCACACTCGCCAAAAATCGCAATTGTTTCGAGGACGTCCCATCCCAGCACGCATCTATCTCGATCATGCCGCCACCACGCCGCTGCGCCCCGAAGCCCGGGCAGCGATGGAGGACGGGTTTGCGCTGTGGGCCAATCCGTCGAGCCCGCATGCTGAGGGCCGCAAGGCCCGTGCGGCGCTGGAAGACGCGCGCGCACGGGTGAAAGCGGCGCTCGAGTGGGAAGGTGAAGTTATTTTCACCAGCGGCGCGAGCGAGGCGGCTGCAATCGCCCTCGGCCATGCAAAGGCCGGTGCGCGTCTGGTCAGCGCGGTGGAGCACGATGCGATCCTCAAGGCTGCACCCGATGCAGAGCGTTTGCCGGTAAAGCCAAATGGCGCGCTCGATCTCGAGATATTGGCCGAAGCCGTGCAGCGCGAGCGTCCGCTTGTCGCCGTCCAGCATGTCAATTCCGAAACCGGCAACCGGCAGGATCTGGAAGCCATCGCTGCGGATCGTGCGACGAAGCGGAAGGGCTGATGCTTGCGATTGCGCGCAAAGCGCCGGCAAGCTCACGTTACCACCTGCGATATGGCGATCGTCTCGGCGCATAAGTTCGGCGGACCGATCGGAATCGGCGCCTTGCTGGTGAGCGAATATCGCCATGCTCGAACCGGTGGGAGGACAGGAGCGCGGCTATCGGCGCGGGACGGAGAACTTGCCCGCAGTGCTCGGCATGGCAGCAGCGCTGGAGGCATGCGCGCAGCCCTATATGATCCTGTCATCCTTGAGCCGCTGGATCAAATCGTCGCAGTATTGCCGCGAAAATGGCGGGGTCTGGCATAGCGACAGCTTGTCGGACCCCACGCCCTATGTTCGCGCCGTCGCCATGCCAGGAATGAGCCGGCAGCGCGCAGTTGATGCGCTTTGATATGGCCGGAATTGCCGTGTCCCAGGGCAGCGCATGTTCGTCCGGCACGCTCAAGACCAGCCACGTGCTGGAGGCTATGGCAGGTCGATCGACGATATGGCCGCACGCACGATCCGGGTCAGCTTCGGCTGGAATACCACGCGCGACGACGTGGAACGCTTCTGCGCGCATGTTGGCTATAGGTGGCACAGCATGATCTATCTCGACTACCAGGCCACGACCCCGCTCGCCCCCGAAGCGCGCGATGCGATGCTGCGCTGGCTCGACGGGCCGGGCGGCACCGGCTTCGGCAATCCGCATAGTGCGCACCGGATGGGACGGCAGGCTGCCGCTGCCATCGAACTGGCACGCGACCGGGTGGCGGCGCTGTTTCCGGCGGGCGGCAAGGTGATCTTCACCTCTGGCGCGACCGAGGCAATCAATCTCGCCATGCGCGGCGCGCTTGGTGAGGGCGCGATTTCTGTCTCTGCAATCGAGCATGCGGCGGTGCTGCGATACTGCGCGCGCGCTTGGCCAGTGTCACGAACTGAACGTTGCCAGGAATGGCCAGTGCAATACCAAGCAGGACCTGCCCGCCGACACGAGGCTCGTCTGCGTGATGCAGGTCAATAACGAGATCGGCACCATCCAGCCGACTATCGAATGGCATCGCAAGGCGAAGTCGGCGAATGCGCTGTATTTGTGCGATGCGGTGCAGGCTTACGGCAAGATGGAAGTCACCAGCGCGGACATGATCGCCATCAGCGCGCACAAGTTTCACGGACCAAAAGGCATTGGCGCTCTGTGGGTGCGCGAACGGGCTGGAACTCGAGCGAAGTGCAGACCGGCGGCGGGCAGGAAAGCGGCATCCGCTCGGGTACGCTCTCGCCGGCACTGGTCGCGGGCTTCGGCGCGGCGGCCCACGATGCGAAAGAGCGGATGGACGAGGATGCCGAACATGTCGAGACGCTGTGGAACCGGGCGCGCGAATTGTTCGACGGCTGGGAGCTCAATGGCAGCGAGGAGGCACGCTGGCACGGCAATATGAACATCCGCCGCGACGGTCTCGATGTGAACCGCCTGATGAGCGACTGCCGCGATGTGATGTTCTCGGCCGGGTCGGCCTGCGCCAGCGGTTCCGGGCGTCCGAGCCATGTGCTCAAGGCCATCGGCTTGTCCGACGAACAGGCAAAATCTTCGATCCGCCTTGGATTCGGCCGCTATACCACGATGGAAGAAATCGAAACGGCGGCAGAGAGTATCAACAAGGCAGCGGAGGCGCAGGATCTGTGAAAGTCCGCTTCATTCTCCGCCAGCGACGAGATCGTCTTGGCCGAGGCCGAACCGGGCGACAATCTGCTGCGCGTCGCGCAGGCCGCCGGATTGCCTCTGGAGGGGACATGCGAGGGTCAGATGGCATGTTCGACCTGTCACGTAGTCGCCGCATCCAAATGGTTCGCGCGGCTGCCCGAAGCGAGCGAGGAGGAAGAAGATATGCTCGACCTCGCCGCCGCAGTCCAGCGCACCAGCCGCCTGTCCTGCCAGATCGAGCTGACGGAAGAGATGGACGGGCTCACCGTGCACATCCCTTCCGAAAGCCACGACATGCGGCGGATTTAGGCTTCGGCAGGCGCGCTCTTTTCAGGCAGGCGGCGCAGCACGGCGCGGATGCCCAGAACTGCCAGTAGCAATGGCCCGGCGACGGCCAGCATGTAGATCAGCGCTGCGAGCATGACGCCGAATAGCGATGACAGCGAGCCGAACGCGCTGCGGACAGGGGCGGCAAACCCGCCGGGAACAGCGTTCGCCGAGCCATATGAGATGTTGATCCGCGAATAGGCGACGCGCCCCTTCATTTCTTCCAGCCAGCTGCGCGCGCGGTCGATTTCTTCATTGACCTGCGCAACGCTGCGTTCCGCCTCGACCAGCTCGGACACCTTGCCGCGGCGGGTGCGGAGCACTTCCAGCAGCCTGTCTCGCAAAACGACTCGGCTGCGTAGGCGTGCTTCGGTGTCGACGATGGCTTTGGACAGATCCTCGCCCTGGATGGTGGAGGAGGTCTCCTCGGCCTCTGCCTCGCCTGCCGCTGTGCCAAGTCGCTTCCCGAATTCGCGCGCTTTTTCCGCAACGACAGCCAGCTCGAGCTTGCCGGTCATGTACTCTGCTTCGGCACCCGAATGCGACAGCGAGACTATCTGGCAGGAATAAGGCCCCATCGCGGAGCACATGTCGGCATGTTTTTGCTGGAGCGGCGCGATGCTCTCGCCGTCCAAGCGGTACCCATAATCATAGATATAAGCGATCTTGGGCATGGTAACCGGAATGCCCGGCCTGCTGCCCATACCGGACATGCTGGGAGGCGGGGGCGGTTCCATCGCTGCGTCCTCAGCTGCAAACGACTCCGTCTCCGCCATATCTATGGTCGTCAGGTGTTCGACCTGGCTTTCTTCACCTGTGTCGTTGCAACCCGCCAGAGCCACCATGAGCGCCGCGCAACTTGTCAGTCTTGTCTTCATCGCTTCTCTCCTCGAATCTGTTCGTGCCTCATTCTTGCCATATTTGAAACACAATTCAAACATATTCGAATGTAATAACGTATCATGGAACGGGGATCGTAAGAAGCAATTGGCTTGCGCAACGTAAAAACCCCGCCGCATCGCTGCGGCGAGGTTTTTGTTTAGTTATATATTATCAGATGCTTAGGCGGATTCTAATTCGTCCTGCGTCATCGTTTCGCCTACGGCTTCGATCAGTGCCCTGCTGAACGCCGGGATGTCGTCCGGATTGCGGCTGGTGATCAGATTGCCATCACAGGCCACTTCCTGATCTACTACGTTTGCGCCTGCATTGCTCAGGTCAATCCGCAGCGATGGCCAACTGGTCACGGTCTTGCCGTCTACGAGGCCCGCATCGATCAGCAACCAGGGCGCATGGCAAATCGCGGCGATTGGCTTCCCTGCCATGCCGAATTCGCGAACGATGGCGATTGCGCGATCGTTCATGCGCAGGATGTCGGGGTTCATCTGTCCACCGGGAAGGAGAAGTGCATCATAGCCTTCGCAATTCGAGATTTCGTCTACGGTCTTGTCGACCTGGACGCTGTCGCCCCAATCCTTGTCGTTCCAGCCCTTGATCGAGCCGCTTTCGAGACTGACCACGGTCGTCTCGATACCTGCCTTTTCGAGATTGGCTTTGGGCTTCATCAGTTCCGACTGCTCGAAACCGTTGGTGGCGAGGATCATTACGCGCTTTGTCATCAATAACTCCTTGAATTCGTGTTACCTGGGTAACGTGTGGGGAAAGCATACCGTTCCACGCTGTTAGGCGAGCCGAGGCAGTGATAGGGCGATTTACATGGCTACTACCGATACCGACGAGAATGGCGCCGATCCGTTCGACGCAATCGTCGATGCACCCTTCGATTCCGCGCTGTCAGAGCGTTATCTGGTCTATGCGCTCAGCACGATTACCGCGCGTTCGCTGCCCGACTTGCGCGATGGGCTGAAGCCCGTCCACCGCCGCCTGCTTTGGGCGATGCGCCAGCTCAAGCTGAACCCCACCGATGCGTTCAAGAAGAGTGCGCGCGTGGTTGGCGATGTCATCGGCAAATATCACCCGCATGGGGACCAAAGCGTTTACGACGCCATGGTCCGCCTCGCGCAGGACTTTGCGCTGCGTTATCCGCTTGTCGAGGGGCAAGGCAATTTCGGCAATATCGACGGCGATAATGCTGCTGCCTACCGCTATACCGAAGCGCGTCTGACCAAGACTGCTCTGCGCCTGATGGAGGGGCTGGACGAAGGTACGGTCGATTTCATCGCGACCTATAATGGCGAAGAGCGCGAGCCAGCGATCTTTCCGGGGCTGTTTCCCAACCTGCTCGCCAATGGCTCCAGCGGCATCGCGGTTGGCATGGCGACCAATATTCCCAGCCACAATGTGGCCGAGATCGTCGAGGCAACGCTCGAGCTAATTGACAACCCGCATGTCGAGCACGCGCGCCTGATGGAGCTGTTCCACGGCCCTGATTTTGCTACGGGCGGACTGGTCGTCGACGGGCCGGACGTCATCGCCCAGGCCTACGAGACCGGCCGCGGCAGTTTCCGCGTGCGCGGGCGTTTCCATGCTGCGGAAGCGGAGAAGGCCGACGATATCGAAGCGGGGATCGAGCGGCTTGGCGGGGGGCAATGGCAGCTCGTCATCGACCAGATCCCGTATCAGGTGGCCAAGGGCAAGCTGATCGAGCAGATCGCGCAGGCGATCGCCGACAAGAAGCTCCCCATCCTGGAAGATGTGCGCGACGAAAGCGACGAGAGCATCCGCATCGTGATCGTCCCGCGCAGCCGCAATGTGGACCCGGAACTGCTCAAGGAATCGCTCTACAAGCTAACCGATCTGGAGACGCGTTTCGGGCTGAACCTCAATGTCCTCGACGCCACGCGCACGCCGATGGTGATGGGGCTCAAGGAACTGCTCGGCAATTGGGTCGCCAGCCAGATCGACATCCTGCAGCGCCGCAGCCAGCACCGGCTCGATCAGATCGCGGCCCGGCTGGAACTGGTCGAAGGCTATATCATCGCCTTCCTCAATCTCGACCGCGTGATCGAGATCATCCGCACCGAGGATGAACCCAAGCCGATCATGATGAAGGAGTTCAAGCTTACCGACCGGCAGGTTGAAGCGATCCTCAACATGCGGCTGCGCAGCCTGCGCAAGCTGGAAGAAATGCAGTTGCGCGGCGAGAAGGACGATTTGCTGAAAGAGCAGGAGGAGCTTGAAAAGCTGCTCGGATCGCCTGCTCGCCAACGCACGCGGCTGAAGCGCGACCTGACCGCGCTGCACAAGGAATATGGCCCGGACACGCTTCTCGGCGCGCGGCGCACCGCGATCAAGGAAGCTGCACCCACGGTCGAGTTCAGCATGGACGCGATGATCGAGAAGGAGCCGGTCACCGTCGTCCTGTCGCAGAAAGGCTGGGTGCGCGGGGCCAAGGGGCACCTGCCGCTCGACCAGGAATTCAAGTTCAAGGAGGGCGACGGGCCGGCCTTCGCCTTGCACGCCATGACTACGGACAAACTGTTGCTGGCGGCGGACAATGGCCGCTTCTTCACGCTCGGCGCGGACAAGCTGCCGGGCGCGCGCGGCTTTGGCGAGCCGGTTCGCAATACGCTCGACATCGATGCCGAGGCGAACATTATTGCGCTGGTGGTGCACGAGCCGGGCAGGCGGCTGCTATTGGCAGCCAGCACCGGCAAGGGCTTTGGCATCACCACCGACGAGATTCTCGCCGAAACGCGCAAAGGTCGGCAGGTCGTCAATCTGAAGGACGGCGCGAAGGTTAAAGTGGTCCGTCCGATTGCCAAGGAGCACGACCATGTCGCCGTGGTGGGCGACAATCGCAAGCTGGTGGTCTTCAACCTCGAAGAACTGCCAAGCCTTGCCAAGGGGCAGGGCGTCAAGCTGCAGAACTACCGCGATGGCGGCCTGTCGGATGCAACGACCTTCACGCTCGAAGAGGGGCTGAGCTGGGCCATGGGCGGCAAGGGCGACCGCACCCGCACCGAGCCTGAAATGTGGCAATGGAAAGTCGCCCGAGGCGGCGCCGGGCGCCTGCCGCCACAAGGCTTCCCGCGCGACAACACCTTCTGACAAGGAAAAGGCCGGAAGCGCCCCCAGCGCTCCCGGCCTTGTCTTCGATCCCGAAAGGGACGCTGGCGCTTATTCGCCGGCGGTTTCGGTCTTGGTCATCGCCGCATCGATCTGCGCATTGGTCAGGCGGGCCATCAGCCCGTGATCGGTTGCGTCGAAGTGTTCGCGCAGCAGTGTGACCTTGTTCGTCTCGTCGCCGCCGCGCGCAAGCACGATGTTGTTGCCATCGATTTCCAGGATCGTGCCGAGCGGCGCGTGGTCGGCGGCCATTGCTTCCGCGCCGACGACGAGCGCTGCGTCGCGCTTGGTAGCGGCTTCGGCAAGCTGTGCGTCGATCATCCCGTCGAGCTGCGCCTTGGTGACCGTGACGGTCGGGCCGGCTTCACCGACGCCGTACATGTCAACGGCGAGCGGAACCTTGTGCTTGCCGGTGTCGAGGACGGCCTGGCCGTTTTCGACGGTGACGATGGTGCCGACTGCATTGCCTTCCGGGCCGGTGACGGTAGCGCCTGCGGCGACCTGGTCATTGGCGAGTGCGGGCGCGGCGGAAAGCGCCAGCGCCATGAATGGAGCAGCAAAAGCCAGCTTCGCGTTATTCATCGAGTATTCTCCAAGAGTGTTTCAACATTCAGCAGTCTGCCGAGGCGCGATACGCGCTGGAAAACAGCCGAAAAAGGCAATGCGGCAAGGGCTGAACAATGTCCGCCCACATGGACCGCGCGCTCCTATTCCATCGGAACCGGAGCTTACTAGGCAACGATGGCCGCGCTTGGCAACCGTTGATGTTGCTATGCAATATCGCGCCTTAAGCGTGCATGAAGGAGGTCAGGAATTGGCCAGCGCCTCGTCGAGCAACTGGCTCACCCTGCCGCCATCCGGAAAGCCTTCGGCGACCCAGCGCGCCTCCACTTCCTGCAGTATTCGGGCGACTTGCGGGCCTGCCTCGACACCGCGTGCCACGATCTCTCCGCCCTTGAGCGGTAGGACGGGAGCGCTCCATCCATCGAGGCTCCCAGCATTATGTCCGGCCAGCAGCAAGCGATCGCGCGCGCACTCCAGACCTTCGCGGTAGGCGAGCGCAGGCACTGCATCGCCGTCGCTCGGCTTGCGCTCCGCTGCGCAGACCAGCCTTGCGCGCTGCTTGCGCGATAGGCGCAGACGTGCCGCAATTGCTTCGGCAATGGTGGGAATAGGCGGGATCAACGCAGCAAGCCTGCGGATCGGGTCGGGCGTGATCCGCTGCGCCTGCTCGCTCGCGACCAAGGCGATGAAAGTGACCATCTCTCTCCGCTTGGCCTCGGGCAGGATGACGGCAAGCACGCCGAGCCGCTCCATCAGCTGTACGGTCTCGACCGGTGCGGGCAGCGACAGGATGCCGAGCAGTTCCATCGCTACACGCTCGCGGCTTAGGCCCTTGAGCGTCGAGGCCAGTTCGCGGCACGCCGCGATTGCTTCGTCGTCCAATTCATTGCCGAAGCGCGCCTGGAAGCGAAAATAGCGCAGGATGCGCAAATGGTCTTCGCCGATGCGTTTCTTGGCGTCGCCGATGAAGCGTACGCGGCGGGTGCCCAGATCATCGATTCCGCCGAAATAGTCCGTGATGTCGAGCGTTTCGGGGTGGGTATAAAGCGCGTTGATGGTGAAATCGCGCCGGGCGGCATCGTCGCGCCAGTCGTCGGCAAAAGCCACCGTCGCGCGCCTGCCATCGGTGGTGACATCGCGGCGCAAAGTCGTCACTTCGACCGGGCCATCGGGCAGGATCGCAGTGATGGTGCCGTGGTCGATGCCGGTGGGCACTGTGCGGATACCTGCCTCGCGGCACAGGTCGATGACCTTGCCGGGATGGTGCAAGGTGGCAACGTCCACATCGTTGACCGGTAAGCCCAGCAGCGTGTCGCGCACCGCGCCGCCGACATAGCGCAGGTTCTCGGCCCCAAGCGCAGCGACGAGGGCGGCGAGCCCTTCTCGCTTGGTCCAGTCTGCTTCGGGTAAGGTTCTAGCTGCCATTATTGTCCGTCCATGCGAGGCGCCGCGACAAATTGTAACAGATGGCCGCCGTCACGCCCCAGATCCGATACCCTTCGTAGTCCATTTCCAGATAGGTTCGGCAGGCACCTTTCCAAAAAACGGAGTTCTCGGTCCAATTATCCGCATCCATCAAAAGGTCCAGCGGGCATTCGAACCAGCTTTCCACTTCGCGCGCTTCGGCGATCAGTGGAAGGTCCGGCGGCACCACGGCGAGCACAGGCGTAATGTCGAAGCCGGTGCCGGTCTGGTACCGGTCGGTGGTGCCGATCAGGCGAACATGCTCGCGATCGAGCGCGAGCTCTTCCTCCGCTTCACGAAGCGCTGCGCCCACGGCATCCTCGCCGGTGTCGATCTTGCCGCCGGGAAAGGCGACCTGGCCCGGATGGTCGCGCATAGTGTTCGGGCGCTGCGTAAGGAGCACGCCGGGGCCGCCATCGTTTTCAGTGCGGTCGGTCACCGCGATCAAGACCGCAGCCTCTGCCGTATTATCGACATCGGCAAAGCGCTCGTCGCTCATCAGTCCGCCGACGTCGGCAGAGTGACCTGTTTCGAACAGGCCTTGGAGGCGAGTGAAGAGATCGCTCATCCAGGCTGGAGGGAGAAGGTTTCGCCTTGGCTCTCAAGGGACCAATCCTCGCCCTCGTCCAGAGCGATCTGCGCAAGTTGTTCATAGGTCGAGCGGTTGAGCCGTGCTTCGCAGCCACGGCGCACATGCAGATATAGTGCTGGCTGGTCGGGATCGCCCGCCGCGCGCAAGGGGTTGTCAGGACCAGCCACCACGAGTTCGTCGGTATTCAGGCGAAAGGCGAGGTCGCCCTCGATCCGGCGACAATCGACAGCGATGAAGGCTGCGTCCTCGACTTCGATACTGAGTTTTTCAAAAGGAGAAACAAGCCAGTGCTGCCCGTCATCGTCGCGGGTAAGCAGGCCGGAAAAGGCGCGGACCATGGCGGGGCGGGAAATCGGGCCGCCATCGTGAAACCAGCTGCCATCGGCGGCGATGCGCATCAGGCTGTCGCCTTCGCGTTCCGGCGCCCAGCCTTCGACTGGCGGGAGTTTTCGCTGTGCGACCTGCTCGGCAATCTGTGCAAGGGTCAGGTCGGCGAGTTCTGGCGGGGGTTCATATGGCATGCCGACGAGCGATGGCAGAGCGCGCCTATTTCGCCAAGGCCTCCAATGCTTCGGTTGTCCACGGCCCTAGCATTCCGGCCTCGGGAAGGACCGAAGGATTGCCCGTCCGCACCAGCAGCCGGTCGGCATCGTAAGGGCCGGGGCAATGCCAGCCGCGCGTGTGCTTGGCGGAAAATCCCCATGCGCCGTAATAGGGTTCGTCGCCGATCAGGATTTGCGGCAGCGGCGGCGCGCCTTGCTCGAAGGAGGCATCGACTGCGCCGAGCGCTGCGCTCATCAATCCCTTGCCGAACCCTTCTCCCTGGCGGCCAGGCATGACTGCCACTGGCCCGACCATCAGCATGGGATGGGGGCGGCCTTCGGGATCGGTGAGCGCGACGGGCCATAGCTGGATCGAGCCGGTCAGATATTCGTCTTCGTCGAGCGCCGCAAAACTCAGCGGCTGGAGCCAGTCGGCGCCTTCGCGAATGCGGTATGCGGTGCGCGCATGGCGTTGCTCACCGAATGCTGCATCGAGCAATTGCTCGACCAGCTCGGGTTCGATCGCGGAAAGAGGAACAAGGGTCGCCATGGGCCGCGCCGGTTAATGCCGGTGCGGCCCCGCGTCGATCAAATAGTGCTTTGGACGCGCAAAGTTCTGGCCGAGGCGATCAAGCGGGCGTGAGACGCATCACCCGTCCGCCTTCGCCATCTTCCAGCACATAGAGCGCGCCGTCCGGCCCTTCGATGACCGAGCGGATGCGGCTATCCATCGGATAGCGCGCGACCTCGCGAGCGCTTTCTCCGTCGATGGCCACGTGCACCAATGCCTTGGAGCTCAACCCGGAAATAAGGAGATCGCCGGTGAGCGCCGGGAACATGCTGCCTTTGTAAAAAGTCATGTTTCCGGGCGCGATTACCGGGGTCCAGCTGAACGCCGGCTTTTCAAAACCATCGTCCGCCGTGTGATCGGGAATATCGCGGCCATCGTAGTGATCGCCATTGGACCGTGTCGGCCAGCCGTAATTGGCACCGACCTCGACAAGGTTCAGTTCATCGCCGCCCGCCGGGCCGTGCTCGATTTCCCAAAGGCGTCCCTGGCTGTCGAAATCCATCCCGAGGATATTGCGATGGCCCCAGCTCCAGATCTCGTTCGACATTCCAGCGCGGTTCGCCAGCGGATTGCCGGCCGCAGGTGTACCGTCGAGGTTGAGACGTACGATCGTGCCGAGCGTGTTGGTGGCATCCTGTGCCGGCTCGAGTTTTTGCCGATCGCCGCTGGCAACGAACATACTGCGTTCGTCCGGGCTGAAGATGATGCGGTGGGAATAGTGGCCGCGCCCCGTGACCTTCGGGCGCCTGGCGCCAGATCACGTCCATTCCGGTGATCTCGCAGGTCCTGGTGATCCTCGCACAGCAACTTGCCGCGCCCGACGACTGCGCCGCGCGTATCGCCGTCTCCTGCTTCGGCCCAGCTGAGATAGATCGTGCGGCCGTTCAGCTCGCCGCCGGCCTCGCTCGGCAGGAAGGCGATATCGCCAAGGCCGCCCTGGCCGCCATAATCGACCTCCGGCACGCCGGTGACGAAGATCGCTTTGCCATTGTCGCGGTCATAGCCCGAAATCTTGCCGGCCTTTTGCGTCACGAACAAAACATTGGTGCCGGGCACGAAGGCAGCCGCCCACGGCTCGTCCAGCGTATCGATGGTTTCGCTGGCGAAGCTGATTTCGGCGTTGGCCGCAGCGGCGCTGCCCGGCGTGCCGGTGGCGCTATCCACCGGTTGGGCGCTGCCGCAGCTTGCGAGCAGGATGGCGGGCGATAGGATGGCGGCAAGAAGGGGCTTATTTGTCATGCTGAGTGCAACTCCCGAAAACGGTCTGGGGTCCGCACCTCTTGTCGCCCCCCTTGTTGCAGGAGTGGACGAGGCTGGGCGCGGCCCTTTGGCTGGCCCCGTTGTGGCCGCTGCCGTGGTGCTGTGCAAGCCATGTCCGACCGGGCTGGGCGATTCCAAGGTGTTGAGTGCGAAACGCCGCGCTGTGCTGGAAACGGAAATCCGCAACAGCTGCGCCTTCGGAATAGGCGTGGTGGATGTGGAGGACATCGACCGGCTCAACATCTTCGCCGCGACCATGTTCGCCATGACGATCGCGGTCGAGCGGCTCGAAGCGGCAATCGGCAGCGCGGTCGAACACGCGCTGATCGACGGTAATATGACGCCGCAAGGCCGCGCGCCTGAATGGCGCTGGCCGGCGACCGCTATCGTCAAGGGCGACGCCAAGGAGCCCTGCATCTCCGCCGCCAGCATCATCGCCAAGGAATACCGCGACCGCCTGATGCGCGAGGCGGCGACCCGCCATCCGCATTATGGCTGGGAACGCAATGCGGGCTACGGCACGAGGGAGCACATGGCGGCGCTGCACGAACATGGCGTAACGCCGCTGCACCGCAAGAGTTTCGCGCCGGTGGCGCAGCTGGCATTGTTGTAGCGCGCGATGCATTTCACAAGTGACAGGCGGCGCTGGCTCTGCCAAGCGCGCACGCCATGACCGAAGCCATCATCGCAATCGTAATCGGCCTGATCGGGCTGGCCTTGGGCGGGGAACTGCTGGTGCGCGGAGCGGTGGGCATCGCCCGCAAGCTCGGCATATCGAACCTTGTCACCGGCCTCGTCATCGTCGGCGCGGCTACATCCATGCCCGAGATGGTGGCGAGCGTCGAAGCAGCCTTGCGCGGCTCACCTGAAATTGCCTGGGGCAATATCGCAGGATCGAATATCGCGAACTCGCTGCTGATCCTTGGCGCCGCCGCGCTCATCGCTCCTATCGTCATCAGCGGCATGGGCAAACGCGATGCGGTGGTCGGAGTGATGGTTTCTGTCATTCTGTGGGTGCTGGCAATGGCACAGGTGGGCAATGCCGTGATCGGCATGGTGCTGCTGGCTCTGCTCGGCGCGTATATCTACTGGCGCTACAACCATCCTCGGCCGATGGACGAGGATGAGGACGACAGCCCTCCGCCCAATATCCTCCTCGCAGTGATTCTGACGGCGGTGGGCGTCGGCGGGCTGGTGCTGGGCGGCCAGTCGCTGGTGGGCGGCGCGATCACCATCGCCGAACTGGCGGGTCTGAGTGAAACCGTCATCGGCCTGACCATCGTCGCCATCGGCACATCGCTGCCCGAACTTGCGGCATCGGCAGCAGCAGCGTTTCGGGGCAAGCCCGGCCTTGCGGTCGGCAATGTTCTCGGCTCGAACATCTACAACATCCTGCTGATCGGCGGCGTGACGATGATCATCGCGCCGTTCCCCGTCCCGGCGGAGTTGATCGGTTTCGAACTGCCGGTGATGATTGCCGCAGCGATCGGCATATGGGTGCTGCTCGCCCGTGCGCATAAGATAGGCCGCCTGGTTGGCGGAGCGATGCTGGCGATCTTCGCCGCCTTCAACATCTACCTCCTCACTGCCTGATCCGGTAAAGCGCGGGCAGTGAGTCCTGCGGGACACACCGCATCATGTAGAGTCCGCAAAAGCCCAGCCCTCTCAATATGTAGTGGGGGACTCTTTTCGTTCTCTCTTGGATAACGCGGCGTTAACCGTAACGGCCTATCGCATTGCCCTTGACCGGGAGTCCGCTTGGACTCACCCTGTGGATAACTACAGACGGGGGAAGCGATTATGGGGGTCCTTGAGACCACGAAGACGCGCGTTGAAGCGCTGGAAACCGCAGTGGAGCTCCCCATTGGGCGCATCCTGGACGGTGACTGCGTGGAGGCGATGCGGGGGCTTCCCGATGCGAGCGTGGATCTTGTGTTCGCCGACCCGCCGTACAACCTCCAGCTGGGCGGCGATCTCGACCGGCCCGATGGCAGCCGCGTGGATGCGGTGGACGACGATTGGGACCAGTTCGACAGCTTCGCGGTCTACGACACATTCACCCGCGACTGGCTGACCGAGGCGAGGCGCGTGCTCAAGCCCGATGGAGCTTTGTGGGTCATTGGCAGCTATCACAACATCTACCGCGTCGGCGCCATCCTACAGGATCTGGGCTTCTGGATCCTCAACGATATCGTCTGGCGCAAGACCAATCCCATGCCCAATTTCAAGGGCACCCGCTTCACCAATGCGCATGAAACGCTGCTGTGGTGCAGCCAGGGCGAGAAGGCGAAATACCACTTCAACTACCGCGCGATGAAGACGCTCAATGACGAATTGCAAATGCGCAGCGACTGGGTCCTGCCGATTTGCAACGGGGCGGAGCGGCTGAAGGAAAACGGCACCAAGGTGCACCCGACGCAAAAACCGGAAAGCCTGCTCTACCGCGTGCTGCTCTCGACGACCGAGCGCGGCGATGTCGTGCTCGACCCGTTCTTCGGCACCGGCACCACGGGCGCGGTGGCCAAGCGGCTGGGCCGCGACTGGATCGGCTGCGAGCGCGAGGAAATTTACCGCGGCGCCGCCTACAAGCGGATCGAGAAAGAGCTACCGCTCGACGAAAGCGCGCTCACCACCATGCAAAGCAAACGCTCCGCCCCGCGCGTGGCCTTTGGCGCGCTGGTGGAAGGTGGCCTCATCCCGCCAGGCACCACCGTGTTCGACAAGAAACGCCGCTGGATCGCCACCGTGCGCGCGGACGGATCGCTAACCTACGAGAAACAGGTCGGCTCCATCCACGGCCTCGGCAAAGACCTGCAAGGCGCGCCCAGCTGCAACGGCTGGACCTTCTGGCACTACGAAAACGGCGGCGAGGTAAAACCGATCGACGCCGCGCGGCAACTGTATTTGCTGGCGAGTGAGGATTGAGGGCGGTTCGATCGGTCAGCTCTGGTACCCGAATGCCGCAAACCAGCTCGACGGTCATCGGCGCTTCATATCGCAGCACATATTGCCATCCGATGAGAATATTATCTTGCGCAATTGCTGCACTCGCCGCCCTATGGGCGATTCCTGCACCTGCCAAAGCTGAGGATGCAATGGACCGGGTGGCTCAGGCGATCGAACAAGATCGACTCGGCGACGTCAAAGCTGTCATCGTCGAACAGAACGGAAAGATTATTTATGAGCGGTATTTCGGCGGCGCTACCGCTCAATCCCGCCATGATATCCGCTCTGCCGGAAAGTCGATCACCGCGCTGGCGCTTGGCCGAGCGATCGCGGACGGCCATGTCGCTTCGTTAGATGTGTCACCTTTTCCGGCGCTGGGCGGATCGGCAGACTATAACGCTGTCCGGCTCCGCGATCTGGTGACTATGTCGTCAGCGCTCGAATGCAATGATTGGAACGAAACTTCTCCCGGGCACGAAGACAAAATGTATCCGAAGAAGGAATGGACGCGTCACGCTCTCGATATTCCGCTGAAGGCGGATTATATGCGGGGTCGTGATGGCTTCGGGCGGTTTTCCTACTGCACCGCCGGGGTGTTCCTTGCTGGCCGTTACATTGCTTTACAGGCCGGAGAACCGTTTGATGCCTATATACAGCGCACCGTGCTCGATCCTCTGGGTATCTCCGATGTGAAGTGGAAACGATCGCGTTCTGGCGAAGTGCAAGCCGGTGGTCAGATAGAAATGCGCCCGAGAGACCTCGTCAGCATTGGACGATTAGTTCTGAATAATGGTTCGCACGAGGGAAAGCAGATCATTCCCGAACCGTGGATCGAGGAGATGCTGACCCCGTATGTGAGAGCTACGGACTCCGATGACTACGGATTTCTCTGGTGGCTGCGCGCCTATCGCAGCGGCGAGTTCGTAACACCTGGCTGGTTCATGCTCGGAAATGGCGGAAACACCGTCGCCGTTTTCGAGGATTTGGACGCGGTGGTGGCTGTCATCGCCACCAATTACAACAAGCCTGGCATGCACCAGATCGCTCGCGATATTATAGAGCGCGGAGCGCTACCGCTGCTTTTGCAAAACAAGCAGAGCGAATGAGCGCGTTCATTTTGTGGCATCGCGCGTAGGATATCGTGACTGAACCACTCGGTTCTGTCCTACTTGGATTGCTGACGATATTCGCACCGGATGAGCTTTTCTTCCAGTTATCTATCTGTGCGAGGCACGCCTCCTCAGACCCCCACCACTTTTCTTCCCCAGGACCGTGTTCCATGTGTTCCATCCTGTGGGAGCCCTGCTAGGCAGGTCCTACAATGAGCGAGCGCGTCTACATCCGTCCGATCGGCCTGGTGCCGGGTCCGCAATCAGAGCATGGCAATGCCATCCGGCTGGCCGGAAGCATGGTCTATGCCAGCCGCTTCGCGGTGATCCTGCGGCGAGATGGCGCGGTGGCCGAGCGCTGGGTGGCGGGGCCGGACACCATTGCCGAGGTGATGGGGCGGTTGCCCGATACGCTTGGCGCGGAAGCTGCGGCGCAGTGGTCCAACCTCACGCTGGCGCATCCGCCTCTGGAACTGGGTTCGCGCACCATCCGCCTCGACCAGCCGCAGGTCATGGGCATCCTCAATGTGACGCCCGACAGCTTCAGCGATGGCGGGGCCTTCCTGAACGACCGGGAGGCCGGGGCAACGCATGCCAGCGCCATGCTGGAGGCCGGAGCCGCGCTGATCGACATCGGCGGGGAGAGCACGCGGCCCGGCGCAAAGCCCTTGTGGGAAGGTGACGAGATCGAGCGGGTCGTCCCGGCGGTCCAGGCCTGCGCCGCGATGGGCGCCGCAATCAGCGTGGATACCCGCAAGGCCGCGGTGATGGAGGCTGCACTGGATGCAGGCGCACACATGGTCAATGACGTCTCCGGCCTTGCGCATGATCCGCGATCGATGGAGGTCGTGGCGGCACGCGAATGCCCGGTCGTGCTGATGCATGCGCCCGGCGCGGCGGGCGAGGACCTGCATGAGGGCGCAAGCTATCACAGCGCGGTGTTCGACGTATTCGACGCCCTGCGCGCGCGGCGCGATGCAGCGCTGGCGGCGGGGATCGCGGCGGAGCGCATCCTGCTCGATCCGGGCATCGGTTTCGGCAAGTCGTTGGCCGACAACGCCGCGCTCATCAACGCGCTGCCGCTGTTCCACGCGCTTGGCGCTCCGCTGCTGCTGGGCGCCAGCCGCAAGCGCATGATCGGTGCGTTCTCGAACGAGGCACCGGTGGGCGAGCGGCTGGGCGGAAGCATCGCGCTGGCGATCGCGGGCATGAATGCAGGCGTGCAGATCGTGCGCGTCCATGACGTCGCCGAAACGGTGCAGGCCCGCAATGTATGGCGCGGCCTGCGCGATACCGCACTGACCGACTTCAGCGAGATGCCGGCATGAATACGGCCGCATGACTTGCGCCTGTAACCGAGCCGCTACATGGGGCTTCGCAATCGACACTCGGAGAACGCACACATGATCCGCCACCTGCTTGCCGCCGCCACCATGCTGACCGCTGTTCCGCTTGCCGCGCAGGAAGTGCCAATGACCCCGGTGGACGTGCTCAAGGGCTATTACGATGTCCTCGAAACGCAAGTCGATCTGCCCGTCGCGCCTCCCGGGGCCGCGCTCGACATGGGCACCGTGCTGACCCGCATTGGCGTGGGCAGCTGCAATTCCGAGATGCGCAGCCAGCACATGTGGGCGGAAATCCTCAAGACCGATCCGCAGGCATTTCTGCTGATCGGCGACAACGTCTATGGTGATACCGGTTGGGACGGCGATGCGGGCCTCGCCACGCTGCGCCAGTCCTATGCGACTCAGGCCTCGCATCCCGAATTCGCGCGGTTCCGCGCTGCCGTGCCGATGCTGACCAGCTGGGACGATCACGATTACGGCTTCAACGACGGCGGCGGCGACTTCGCGTTCAAAGGCTGGGCCGAGACGATCTACGAGACCTTCTGGGGATCGCCGCAAGAGGTGAGGGAGCGCCCCGGCATCTACGAAAGCCGCATGGTCGGTCCCGAGGGCCAGCGGGTGCAGTTCATCATGCTCGACACGCGCTACTTCCGCAGCGATCTGGCGCGCATGCCCTATAGCGAGGAGCGCCCGCCGCTCGGCCCGTACGAGCCGACGGATGCCGAGGGTGCGACCGTGCTTGGCGCGGCGCAATGGGCGTGGCTGGCTCAGGAGCTTGCGAAACCCGCCGACCTGCGCGTGCTGGTCTCCTCGATCCAGGTCATCACCGAAGCCCACAACTACGAAAGCTGGGAGAACATGCCGGCAGAGCGCACACGCCTGCTCGACATGCTCTCTGGCCGGAGCGGCGGCGGGCTGGTGATGCTGACCGGTGACCGGCATGCGGGCGGCATCTACACGATGGAGCATGGCGGCGAGACCTTCTGGGAGCTGACCAGCTCCTCGCTCAACCTCGCTTTCAACGACACTGCCAGCAACACCGCTCGCGAGCCCGACCCCGCGCGGGTCACCGACTTCATCTCCGAAGAGAACTTCGGCCTGGTCGATATCGACTGGGATGCCGAGACGGTGACAATGCGCCTGCTGGGCAATCAGGGCGAAACGCGCGTGGAGCGGACCGTCGGCTTTACCGGCTAACCGGGCGAGGCGGCAGACCCTGCCAGCAATCCGCCGTCCAGCGTGAGTTCGGAGCCGGTCATATACGCACTGTCGTCGCTTGCGAGATAGAGCGCCAAGGCGGCGACCTCCTTCACCGTCCCGAACCGTTTGAGCGGGGTATCGGCGACCAGTGCGGCCATCTTCTCCTCACGGTCCGGGCCGTCGCCCAGCATCGGTTCCCATATCGGCGTTAGGATCGCGGCGGGGTGGATGGAATTGCACCGCACCCGCCAACCTTGCTGCGCAGCGTAGAGCGCCACCGACTTGGTATGATTGCGGATCGCCGCCTTGCTCGCAGCATAGGCCGCAGCGCCCGGAATGCCCACAAGCCCGGACCGGGACGATATGTTGATGATGGACCCGGTACCGCTCTCACGCATCGCACGAAGAGCGTAGCGGCAGCCAAGAAACGTTCCATCGGTGTTTACGGCATGAACAGCCCGCCAGTCGGCCAGGCTGGCATTCTCGGGATCGTGCGGTCCGGGGCCGTTTTCAAACCCGGTGATACCGGCATTGTTGACCAGAACGTCGATCTGCGGATGCGCAGCGGTCAGAGCTTCCCAACCCCGCTCCTTACTGACGTCCAGCTCCAGGAATTCGCAACCGATTTCGGTGGCAGCTGAGTTTCCTTCGTCCGTATCGATATCGGTCAGGATGACGCGGGCGCCTTCTTCGGCGAAGGCTTCACAAATAGCGCGGCCGATACCGCGCGCGCCGCCGGTGACGACGCATAGCTTGTCTTGCAATTTCGGCATGGAAATACCTCGGGAATAATAGTGATGTAAGGCAGGCTGCTGTCGCAACCTATCGCATGTGCATGTCGCAGCTGAGCGGCCTTACTTGTTCACCGAACCAATTCCCTCTGTATGTGGTTTCTCGCCTATATGCCTCAGGCGGCGTTGTCGATGCCGAGATCTGACAATTTGCGATACAGTGTCGAGCGGCCAATGCCGAGCCGGCGGGCAACTTCGGTCATCTTGCCGCGATAATGCCCGATTGCGAGCCGGATAATGTCGGCCTCGATATCCTCAAGTTCTCGCAGATTGCCATCGTCGGTGTAGAGCATGATGCCGATGCCGCGCTGGCGGCTTTCGAGACGGTCGCCCTGATCGCCGAGCATTTCGAGCAATTGCGGGAAGCTATCGGCGGTTAGAGCTTCACCGTCGCAGAATACGGCGGCGCGGAACAGGACCGCATGAAGCTGGCGTACATTGCCCGGCCAGTCATAAGCCTCCAGCAATGCGAGCGCGCTGTCGGCGACGGAGTGGTGCTTCAGTCCCGGCTGCTCGCCGATGCGCGATAGGAAGTGACGCGATAGCGCCGGAATATCCTCGGCGCGGTCGCGCAAGGCGGGCAGGGTGACGCGTGAGGCAGACAGCCGGTCGCGCAGTTCCGGCAGGAACCTGGCCTCGTCGACGAGCGTATCGAGCGGAACATCGCTGGCGGCCAATACGCGGATGTCAGTGCGGAAGCCGTGCTGAGCACCGGCGGGGCGAACAATGCCGTTCTCGAGCATTTCGGCGAGGCGGTGCTGCAAATTGTCGTCTAGCTTGTCGACTTCGTCCAGCACCAGCGTACCGCCATCGCATTGCGGCAGGAGGCCGGCGCGGCGTTCGAAGGCGCCGGGGAAGGCACCTTGCTCGTGCCCGAACAGGAGCGATTCGATCGATCCCGACGGCACACTGCCGATCTTGACCTGGTGAATCGGTCCTTTGGCGCGCGGACTTGCGGCATGGATGGCGCCGAGCAACATGTCTTTGCCGGTTCCGCTTTCGCCCTCGACCATTACATGCCCATGCCCCCGCGCGGCCGTCGCTGCTTTGGCCAGAGCAGTGCGGAACGGTGCGGCAGCGCCGACCATGCCGTCGAAATCCAGCGCTCCGGCAGTCTTTTCCGACATCGAATGTAATTGGTATTGCGCAGCATTGGGCGCGGTCGCCTTGCGGATCGCTTCGAGCAGTCCATCGGCGGATACCGGTTTGACGAGGTAGTCCTTGGCCCCCGCGCGCATCGCCTCGACGGCATCCTGCGGAGCCATGCTGGCGGTGAGCACGACCATGGGAATGCTCGGCGCAGCCTGCTTGATTGCGCGGATTTCCGCCAAACCATCACCATCGAGCGCAGCCTGGTCGAGCACGATGGCTTCGATCCGCACGGCATCGGCCAATTCGAGAGTTTCGACCGCATCGGCAGCATTGGTCGCCGGAATCAGCCGGAATCCCTCACGCGATGCAAGCGCACCGATCATACGTTCCAGCGCTGAATCCTCGTTTACCGACAGTAACAACCGGGCTTCTTCCGCCGCCATGTGCTCGCGCTCCAGAATATGGGTGCAGTCCGGCAAATCCGGTGCATCGCAGGGCAATAAGCGCAAAGGGGTAAATGCCCGCTTAACCCTGTCCCGTATCGGGAATCGGACGAATGCCGGGATGCGCACTTGAGCGCGTGGCTCTGGCGCGATAGAGAATGCACGAAAGTTCACGATAATGCGGGGGTACGCATGAGTTCCGTTCACGACATGGACAAGGCAACCAAGACTTACAGCAGGTTCATCGGCAACCTTAAGTGGATTGTGCCTGTGCTGGCCGTCATCACGCTCTTCGTCGTCGTTCTGATCGCCTGAGCGCCGCGACGCGAGTGCGCATAGCGATCCTGAAGGAACGCGCACCCGGTGAAGGCCGGGTCGCCATCACGCCCGAAATGGTGAAGAAATTTGCCAGCCTCGGGGCTACGATCGCGATTGAGGAGAGGGCCGGAGACGGTGCTTCGATCCCCGACCAGGCGTACCGCGAAGCTGGCGCCGAAATTGGCTCGGCGGCGCAGACCGTGTCGGGTGCCGACATTGTGCTGGGCGTCCAGGCTCCCGATGTAGCGCATTTGTCCGGCGCGAAGCCGGGTGCATGGGTGGCTGCCATCTTCGATCCGTTCGGCGAAGGCGAGCGCGTCAAGGCCTATGCCGACGCAGGATATGAAGCGCTGGCGATGGAATTCATGCCGCGCATCACCCGCGCGCAGAGCATGGACGTGCTCTCCAGCCAGTCGAACCTTGCGGGATACAAGGCGGTCATCACCGCGGCCAATGAATATGGCCGTGCCTTTCCGATGATGATGACGGCGGCCGGCACAGTGCAGGCGGCAAGGGCCTTCGTCATGGGCGTGGGCGTGGCAGGCCTTCAGGCGATCGCCACGGCCAAGCGGCTCGGCGCGCAGGTCTCCGCCACCGATGTGCGCTCGGCCACCAAGGAACAGATCCAGTCGCTCGGTGCAAAACCGATTTTCGTCGAGGATGTCGCAGGGATCGAGGGCGAAGGCTCGGGCGGCTATGCAACGGAAATGAGCGAGGAATACCAGAAGGCGCAGGCCGAACTGGTATCGTCGCATATCGCCAAGCAGGACATCGTCATCACCACGGCGCTGATCCCGGGCCGTCCGGCGCCGCGGCTGATCAGCGACGCGCAGATCGCCACGATGAAACCGGGCAGCGTGATCTTCGATCTCGCGGTGGCGCAAGGCGGCAATGTGGAAGGCTCGAAGCCGGACGAGACCGTCGTGAAGCACGGCGTCAAGATCATCGGCTTTGCCAACACCCCCGGCCATCTGGCGGCAGACGCTTCGGCGCTGTTACGCGCGCAACCTGTTCAATTTCCTGTCCGCATTCTGGGATGAGGAGGCCGGCAAGCCAGTGCTCGACGAGGAAATCGGCGATGCCGTGCGGCTGACGCAGGGCGGCAAGGTCGTGAATGAGACGCCTTCGGGACTAGGGAGCCAGCGTAATGGACTTCATTTCGATCCTGTCGATCTTCGTGCTGGCCTGTTTCGTCGGCTATTACGTCGTCTGGTCGGTCACGCCGGCGCTGCACACGCCGCTGATGGCGGTGACCAATGCGATTTCCTCGGTGATCATCGTCGGCGCGCTGATCGCGGCGGCGGCGGCGGATGTGCCGGGGGCGAAGTGGCTGGGGCTGCTCGGCGTCGTGCTCGCGAGCGTGAATATCTTCGGCGGCTTCGCGGTGACGGCGCGCATGCTGGCGATGTACAAGAAGAAGGAGAAGACGCTGATGCTGCGACATGGCTGGCTTCAGTGAGCTTCTTGCCAGCTTGGCTCTATGAGCTGCACCAACATCCGCAGGCGATCACGCTCTGCTACCGCGAGTGTTGCGGCTTGACAGCAGCGGTAAATCCGTGGGTCGCGCTCGCCTATCTCGTGTCGGGCGTGTTCTTCATTCTCGCGCTGCGCGGCCTGTCCTCGCCCGCGACGAGCCGGACGGGCAATCGCTTCGGCATGATCGGCATGCTGATCGCGGTGGTGACGACGCTGGTGACGCATTTCCGCAATCGATGAGACTGCGAATAATTCGCTCTGATGTAGGTTTATCCGATTGGAAACCGGCGAGATCTTGGCTGCGATCGCCATCGGCGCGATCATCGGCATTATCATCGCCCGCCGCATCGCGATGACCGCGATGCCGGAGCTGGTCGCGGCGTTCCACTCGCTCGTCGGTCTCGCCGCGGTGCTGGTGGGCTGGGCGGCCTATCTCAATCCCGGTGCGTTCGGGCTGCTCGTTGATCGACCGGGCGAGACCGACGTCGAGCATCGATCGGATTCGATCAGCAAGATCGAGATGGGCCTCGGCATCGCCATCGGGGCGATTACCTTCTCCGGCTCGGTCATCGCCTTTGCCAAGCTTTCGGGCAGGATGAGCGGTTCGCCGATCCTGCTGCCTGCGCGCCATGTCATCAACCTCGGCACGCTGGCGGCGATCATTGTGCTGACCGCGCTCTTCGCCATGGCCGGACCTTCCGAGACCATGCCGCTGATCATTGCGCTCACGGTGCTCGCCTTCCTCATCGGCTTCCTGCTCATCATCCCCATCGGCGGGGCGGACATGCCGGTCG
The DNA here is from genome assembly GCA_963797945.1 of uncultured Alphaproteobacteria bacterium. GTDB lineage: Bacteria > Pseudomonadota > Alphaproteobacteria > Sphingomonadales > Sphingomonadaceae > Qipengyuania. The sequence continues at coordinate 492,101 of CAWCRA010000003.1, forward strand.
TGGTCTCGATGCTGAACAGCTATTCGGGCTGGGCGGCGGCGGCGATGGGCTTCACGCTGGGCAATACGGCGATGATCATCACCGGCGCGCTGGTCGGCTCGTCCGGCGCGATCCTCAGCTACATCATGTGCAAGGCGATGAACCGCAGCTTCATCAGCGTGATCGCAGGCGGCTTCGGCGCCGATGGCAGCTCAGGCGGCGGCGAGGCGCGCGAGCAGCGGCCATACAAAACCGGCAGCGCAGCCGATGCAGCGTTCATGCTCGAACAGGCGGAAAAGGTCATCATCATTCCGGGCTACGGCATGGCGGTGGCGCAGGCGCAGCATGCTCTTCGCGAAATGACCGATTTCCTCGAAGAACAGGGCGTCGAAGTGAAATTCGCCATCCACCCGGTCGCTGGACGCATGCCGGGTCATATGAACGTGCTGCTCGCCGAAGCTAGCGTCGATTACGACAAGGTCTTCGAGCTCGAGGACATCAACAGCGAGTTCGCTCAGGCCGATGTCGCCTTCATCATCGGCGCCAACGATGTGGTGAACCCGGCGGCCAAGACCGACAAATCCAGCCCGATTTACGGCATGCCGGTGTTCGATGTGGACAAGGCCAAGCAGGTCTTCTTCATCAAACGTTCGATGGGCGGCGTGGGCTATGCCGGGGTCGATAACGACGTCTTCTACATGGACCAGACGATGATGCTGCTGTCCGATGCGAAGAAGATGGTCGAGGAAATCGTCAAGGCACTGAACTGAATGATGCGCCGAGGGCTGCCGCTGTGAAATGGCTTACCGCTCTGGTTGTGCTGGCGGCTGTGATGGTCGCGGGCTGGTGGCTGCAATCTGGCGGGCTCGAGCGTGTCACGACCGAGCGCGTGGAGGAGGCATTGCTGACCGCTGGAGCGCCGAGGCCGCTTGCCGAGTGCATGGCACCGCGCATGACCGAAAAGCTCACGATCACACAGCTTCGCAAGCTCGAAGGGCTGCGAGCAGAACAAGGCGAGGCGCCCGTGCTGACCTCGCCGTTCGGCTTGATGGCGCGCATTGAGCGGGTGGGCGATCCCGAAGCAATCGAGGTAACGGCCCGTGCGGCTGCAGGATGCGCATTCCAGCTGATACCCTGAGCGAATGGGCCGCGCTTGCATTCTCGCCTCCGGGGCTGTGTAATACGCATCCGAGGGAGAGAATTTCATGATCAGACTGTCGATCGCTGCGCTTGCACTAGCAACGAGCGCGCCGCTGCTTGCTGAAACGCACACGATTGCGCCGGGCGAAGGTGCGCAGGAACGCTTGCAGGAGGCGCTGATCTTGGCGGAACCGGGCGACGAGATCGTTCTGGAAGCTGGGCGCTACCTGCTCACCGACGGGCTCAGCCTCGACGTCGACAGCGTAACGGTGCGCGGCGCAGGAATGGACGGCACAGTGCTCGACTTCACCGGTCAGCAGGGCGCTGGCGAGGGAATGCTCGTGACGTCCGATTTCGTGACATTGCGCGATTTCGCTCTGGAGAACCCGAAAGGAGACGGGATCAAGTCGAAGGGCGCCGATGCGATTGTCTATCACCGGATCCGCGTCACCTGGACGAACGGACCCGATCCCGCCAATGGCGCATACGGAATTTATCCGGTCGAAAGCACCGGCGTTCTGGTCGACGGCGTGAAGGTGACGGGCGCCTCGGATGCAGGGATTTATGTCGGCCAGTCCAACCAGATTACTGTGCGGAACTCCATTGCCGAAGCCAATGTGGCAGGCATCGAGATCGAGAACAGCCGCAACGCGCTGGTCGAACACAATATCGCCACGCGCAACACCGGCGGGATACTGGTCTTCGACCTCCCCGACCTGCCGGTCATGGGCGGCGGCAATGTGGTGGTGGCCAACAATCTGGTGGTCGCCAACGATACGCCGAACTTTGCCCCTCCCGGCAATATCGTCGCGGGCGTGCGGCGCGGCACCGGCATCATGGTGATGGCCAATGACCGCGTGCTGGTCGAAGACAATATCCTTTCCGGCAATCCGACCGCTCCGATCATGGTGATCGCCTACACCCAGCCATTCGAGGACGATCGCTACAACCCGCTCCCGCGGGCAGTTGTCGTGGGCGAGAACATTATCGATGGCGGCGGCTACGACCCGCAGTTGGACGGTGCGGAGCAGCTGCTCGCGGCCTTTGGCGGCGCACTGCCGCCGCTCATGTGGGACGGGTTGGGCGATCCCGACACGACCCTGCGTGTGGTGCCCGGTATCGCCGGTTGGACTCTCGGCCTGACTGAACAGGGCGTAGGCGTCGGCGGCGCGCGTCCCGGGCCGCTCAGTGCACCCGTGCCGGATGGAGTGTTCGACCGCAGCGGTATTGGCGCTCCGGCAGAGCTTGAGGCGCGGCTCGCCGGATGATCAAGGGGGGCATCTTTTCGGCAGCGCTTGCATGCGCCGTCGCGGCGATGGCGCTGCCGCCGCCTGCATCCGTACCTAGCGATGCAGCAATTCTGAGCGAGGCGATGCCGCGCGGCCTGTCCGAATACGGCTTCTTCGCCGATGCGCCGAGCCAGATTCCAGCGACTGGAGTTGTCCCGTATCGCTTGAATACGCCGCTCTATTCGGACGGTGCAGACAAGCTGCGATTTGTCTACGTGCCAGCGGGCACCATGGCGACAAGCGGCGGCCAGGGACTGCTCGAGTTTCCAGTTGGATCGGCGCTTATCAAGACATTTGCGTTTGGGGAAGGTGATGCTCGCCGCCTCATCGAAACCCGCGTTTTGCTGCACCGTACCGATGGCTGGGTTGCGCTGCCTTACGTGTGGAACGAGGCACAGACCGAGGCGCGCTTGGCGGTGGCCGGAGGTCGCAAGCAGATCACGCGGCCGGATGGCGAAACGATCAGCTACCGCATACCGAATAAGAACCAGTGCAAGGAATGCCATGGTCTTGAGGGTACGGTCATCCCGATCGGGCCCAAGGCGCGCAATCTTTCGGCTGAGTGGCTGAATGCCTTCGCCGATAGCGGGCACCTGGGCGGCCTGCCTGCCCGAAGCGACGTCTTGCCGATGTGGGAGGCGCGCGGCAGCGTGCCAGTCGAGACCAGCGCCCGCGCCTATCTCGACGTCAATTGCGCCCATTGTCATCGTCCCGGTGCTACGGCTTCCAATAGCGGGCTCGATCTGCGCTGGGAGCAGACCGATCCCGAAGCGATCGGCATATTTAAACGGCCCGTGGCTGCGGGGCGCGGATCGGGCGGGCACGAATTTTCGATTGTCCCGGGCGGTCCCGATACCTCAATCATGGTGCACCGGATGAACAGCGCCGAGCCCGGCGTCGCCATGCCCGAACTGGGCAAGGGAACGGTCGACCATGACGGCGTCGCGATTGTGAGCCAGTGGATTGCGGAGATGGCCGAATGAAATGGTTCTTGCGCATTATAGCGATCGTTTTTGCGCTGTTCGTTATCGCCCTGTTGGTGTTCCGGGTCGAAGATACAGACCCGGCGGAAATGCGCGCGAAATACGGCGCTGCGCCATCGCAATTCGTGGAGATGGAGGACGGGTTGACCGTCCATTACCGCGATGAGGGACCGCGCGATGCACCGGCTCTGGTGTTGCTGCACGGATCGAATGCTGATCTGCACACCTGGCAGGAATGGACGGACCGGCTGGCGGACGAATATCGCATAATCCGCTTCGACCAGATCGGACACGGGTTGACTGGTCCGGCAATCGATGACGACTACACCGTGACGCGCTTCGTCGAGAATGTGGACGAGATGGCCGACCTGCTTGGTCTTGAGACCTTCGTTCTCGGCGGCAATTCAATGGGCGGCAATATCGCCATGGCCTATGCCATCGAACATCAGGACCGGCTCGACGGGTTGATCTTGGTGGATGCGAGCGGAGCGCCGATCGAGCGCGAAAGCGGCGGAAATCTTGCCTTTTCAATCGCGCAACTGCCCGTGGTGGGCGCGTTGATGAGCAGCGTCTTGCCGCGCTCGCTCGTCGAGCGCAGCTATCGTCAAAGCGTATCCAATCAGGATATCGTCACAACTGATGCGGTCGACCGCTATTGGGAGCTTGCCCGCTATCCCGGCAACCGCGGCGCCACGATGAAGCGGTTTGCCACAGCGCGCATCCCCTTCACCGCACAGGCAGTCGCAACGGTCGATGTTCCCACGATGGTCATGTGGGGCGAGGAAGACAGCCTGGTTCCATATGCAGCGGCGGCGTGGTTCATGGAACATCTGCCGAAGGGCCAGCTGGTGAATTATCCCGGCATCGGACACATCCCGATGGAAGAAACGCCAGAGCGAAGCGCGAGTGATGTGAGGAGTTTTCTCGTCTCGCTGAACAGTCCCGCCGAATAAGCGGAACCCGGCGCATCGCCGCCCGTTAAGCGCTTTAACCGCCGGTCTTTCAACGACCGGCCACACACAACAGGGAAAGGCGCACAACTTTGCGCAAGCTGGGACTTATCGGGGGCATGAGCTGGGTTTCGACCCGCGCCTATTACGAACGGATCAACAAGCTCGTCCAGAAACGCGCCGCTCCAACGTCGAGCGCGCCCTTGCTGATCGAAAGCCTCGACCAGGCACCGCTCTATGCGGTGGCCAATGGAGAAGGCTGGGACGAGGCCGCATCCATTCTTTCGGCCTCCGCCAAGCGTCTGGAAGCAGCCGGTGCCGGCGCGATCGTTATCTGTGCCAATGTCATGCACAAGGTTTACGATCAGCTGTCCGACGAAATCGGCATTCCGATCATCCATATCGCCGAGGAAACCGGCAAAGCCATGCAGCGCGACAAGGTCGAGACGGCTGCACTCCTGGGCACGCGACCGGTCATGACCGAGAGCTTCTTTCGCCAACGCCTGGTCGCGCATGAGGTGGATCTGTTGCCGCCGGATATGGACGACGTCGATATGGTCGATTCGATCATCTACAAGGAATTGAAGCTCGGTAAGGTCACCCGTGACTCGGAACGGGCTCTTAAAACAATCATCACCCGCAAATCGCAGGACGGAGCCAAGGCGATCGTGCTGGCCTGCACGGAACTCGCTCTCGTCGTCGATACGGACGCGAATGTCTTGCCCGTGTACGACACGACGGAAATCCATTGCCAGGCCGCTGCGGATTGGATCCTGGCCGACGGTTAAGGTCGATTAAGTGACCTTTTGGCGACGCGCTGGCTCGCCCTGTCGAAAACTGGAATCTGCTCTTGTGCCCTTGCAAACAGTTGGCATTCTACCCGTCCCAAAGTGAGGGAAGGGACTGCAAAATATGTTAAAAACTGTGCCGGCTCGCCTGGCGGCCGCGAGCGTATTTGCGCTTGCTGCTGCCGGTATTGCAGCGCCAGCCGCAGCGAAGAAAATCGAAGGATCTTACATCTGCGTCTTCAAGCCGGGAGCTGTCGGCAAGGGTCAGGAAAAGGATCGCGCGGAAAAGGCGGTCAAGGCCAATAACGGAACGCTCAAGCACGTTTAAAAGAAAGCGGTTCGCGGCTTTGCGACCAATATGAATGCGCAAGCCGTCGCCCGTATGCAGGCACGCGACCGCGACATCGCTTATTGCGAGCAGGATCAGGTAATGACCGCTTTCCCTAAGGGCGGCCGCCCGGACAAGGGCAAGCCGGGCGATGGTGATGGCGGCGGCGGTGGCGGTTGGCGGTGGCGGTGGCGGCACACCGACACCCGACACTGTGCCATGGGGTATTGCCCGTGTAGGCGGAGGTCAGACGGGCGCAACCGGCCGTGCCTTCGTGATCGATAGCAGGGTCGACCTCGATCACCCCGATCTCAATGTAAACACCAGTCTTTCGCGCAGCTTCACCAGCGAGCGAAGCGCCGATGATGGCAATGGCCACGGCACGCATGTCGCAGGCACAATCGCTGCAATCGCCAATAATGGCGGGGTTATCGGCATGGCTGCCGGTCCGGAAGTCGTGGCAGTCAAAGTGCTGACCCGCTCGGGGTCTGGATCGACCAGAGGCGTTATCGCCGGTGTCGATTACGTTGTGCAGACCGGCCGCATCGGCGATGTTGCCAATATGAGCCTTGGCGGCGGCATATCGACTGCGCTCGACAATGCCGTCATCAATGCCGCATCCGGCGGGGTCAAATTTGTGCTGGCGGCGGGCAATGAAGGCTCCGACGCGAACACTTCGAGCCCGGGCCGTGCGAATGGTTCGAACGTTTATACCGTGTCGGCATTCGCTGAGAACAATGATGCATTCGCCAGCTTCTCGAACTTCGGCAATCCGCCGGTGGATTATGCAGAGCCGGGTGTGTCCATCCTGTCGACGTACAAGGGCGGCGGTTACGCCACCTTGTCGGGCACCTCGATGGCAGCGCCGCATCTTGCCGCACTGTTGTTGCTTGGACCGGTCCGCTCGGGCGGTACGGTGAACGGCGACCGGGACAACACGCCGGACACGATCGGTATCCGGTAACCGCGCTTAAGGTTTGAAGAGTGGGAGGGCCGCGCGTCATTGGACGCGTGGCCCTTTCTTTTCACCGGCTTCGCGGATGGTTGCCAATCTGTTCACGTTGTCGGGGAAGCAAGGCTCGCATAGGCCTCGCAGCCGATGACCAGCGCGCCCTATGCTTCCGATCCAGTCCGTTCTCGCGGACGCGAATTCGCGACCGACACGGCGGCGACACGCGGTCCTCGCAGCGAGTTCCAGCGCGACCGCGACCGGATCATTCACTCGATCGCTTTCCGCCGTCTCAAGTCCAAAACGCAGGTCTTCATCTCGCCTGACGGCGACCACTACCGCACGCGCCTGACGCATAGTCTGGAAGTGGCGCAAATCGGCCGCGTGATCGCGCGCGAGTTGGGGCTGGACGAGGATCTGACCGAAGCGCTGTGCCTTGCGCATGATATCGGCCATCCGCCCTTTGGCCATGCCGGGGAAAAGGCGCTGAGCGAAGCGATGGCGCACGCTGGCGGCTACGACCACAATGCCCACGGGCTGCGCACGTTGGCGCGGCTCGAATGCCCATATCCCGAGCATGATGGGCTGAACCTTACGTGGGAAACGCTCGAAGGCATGGCCAAGCATAATGGCCCGGTCTCCGCGCCGAACTGGGCGCTGGCCCAGGTCGATGAAGCCTTCCCGCTCGAACTGGGGCAGTGGCCGTCGCTCGAAGGGCAGATCGCCAATGTCGCCGACGACATCGCCTATGACAATCACGACATCGATGATGGCCTGCGCGCCGGTTTTCTCGAGCTCGATCAGCTGCTTGCGCTGGACTTCGTCGCCGACCAGTGGCGTGAGGTAGAACGCCGCTACCCCAATGCGCCCCGCGATCGCCAGCTGCGCGAACTGGTTCGCGGTCAGATCGGCGTAATGGTGAACGATGTCATCGCGCAAACCACGGCGAACACCGCCGGGATCGATAACGTGGATGCGGTGCGCAATGCCGGAAAGCAGCTCGGCGGGTTTTCCGATGGGATGGCGAAGCAGGAACGGCAGTTGAAGGCGTTTATGTATGACAACCTCTATTATCACCGGGATCAGGTGGCCACATCGGAACGCGCGCGCGATGTCATCGCCCGCCTGTTCGTCGCCTATCGCCAGGACCCGGCGAGTTTGCCGCTCGAATGGCAGGCGACATTGCCCGAGGACGAGCCGGATCGCAGCCGCCATATCTGCGATTTCATTGCCGGGATGACCGACCGTTTCGCGATTGATCAATGCCGCCGCATCTATGGGCGGGTGCCGGAAGGGCTGAGCAATGTCTGATCCGATGCGTGTAGCGATCGTCGGTGCGAGCGGGCTCATTGGCACTTCGGTAATTACCGCGTGCATCGGGCGCGAGGATATCCGGCTGGGCGGTATCGCGCGCCGCGAACTGGCGCTTCCCAAGGGTGCGCGGATGGAATTGTTCGTCGCGGAAACCGACAAATGGCCCGAAGTTATCGAGGCACTCCAGCCCAAGGCGATGATTTGCGCGCTCGGCACGACATGGGCCAAATCGGGCAAGGATGAAGCTGCATTCCGCGCGGTCGACCATGACTTGGTGCTGTCCGTTGCGCGCGCCGCAAAGGAGCACGGGGTGGATCGGTTCGTCTCGGTAAGCTCGGTCGGGGCGGACCCGCACTCGAAAAACTTCTACCTGCGCGTCAAAGGCGAGACCGACCGCGAGCTCGGCAAGGTCGGCTTCAAGCGGCTCGACATTCTCCGCCCCGGACTGCTTCGCGGTTCGCGCGAAGACCATCGCCGAGTGGCTGAGCGTATGGGGATCATCGCCAGCCCATTCGCCAATTTTCTGCTGCACGGGAAGAACCGGAGGCTACGGGCGATCAAGGCCGGTGTGGTCGCCCGCGCCGCGATTGCCTGCGCGAAGCGGGCTGCCCAAGGCCGCTTCGTCCACGAATACGATAGCATCGTTCGCTCGGCCAACAGTCTTCCGGAAGTCGAGGGGGAAACCGAATGATGGGATGGGACAGTCTTTTCCAGGCCGCAAACCTGTTTGCCGTGCTGCTTTGGGCTGTGCTTATCTTCCTGCCGCGGCGTGACTGGTCGATGCACGCACTCTTGCTCGGCGGCGCTGGCGTCCTGTCGCTCGCCTATGCTGTGCTGATCATAGGTTTCTGGACCGGTTTGATCGCCTCAGGAGCAGGCGAGGGCGGCATGAACCTCGCGAGCATCGACAGCATTCAGCGTGCATTTTCGGCAGATGGCGTGCTCGTCCTTGGCTGGATCCACTATCTCGCTTTCGATTTCTTTGTCGGAATGTGGATTGCGAAAGACGCCGATGCGCGCGGGGTTTCGCGGTTTATCCAACCCATATTCCTGCTCGCAACATTCCTGGCCGGGCCGCTAGGGCTTGCCGCCTGGCTGGTTCTGCGCGGTATGCTGACCAAGTCGGGACTGGACTCGGACGCGCGCCGCTGGCAACATGGGCTGAAGCCGCGCGAAACAGACTGCGGCCAGAGGAGACAGCGATGGCCGACCTTACCGCGATGGTGAGCTTCGACGAGTATATCCGCCATTGGGCGCGCGAGACGCCCGATGCGATTGCTCTGCAAGAAGGCGAGGATGTCTCCGACTTTGCCGCATTGGAGCGTCGCACGGCGCAGGCGGTAGCCCTGTTTCGCGAGTTCGGCATTGCCAAGGGCGACCGCATCGCGTGGCTTGGCAAAAACGCGAAAACCTATTTCGAACTGTTCTATGCTGCGGGACGAATGGGCGCTGTCATGGTGCCAATCGGATGGCGGCTCGCTCCGCCGGAAGTCGCATACATTTTGCAGGATACGGGCGCCAAATTTCTCCTCACCGGCGATGGCTTCGAGGAGGCGGCGGCGAAGGCGTGCGCAGAGCTGGATGAAGCGCCTCACATCCTGGCTGGCAAAGACGCCGCAGCGCGCCTTGCCGAGCTCGACCCGGCAGATTTCGACCCGGCAGGGGCGGATGATCCGGTGCTCCAACTCTACACCAGCGGGACTACCGGCAATCCAAAAGGCGCGGTCTTGTCCAACCGCAATTTGTTCAGCCTGCGCCAACCGGCAGAGCGAGCCGACCAGCCTTGGGCGCAGTGGGAGGACGACGAAGCGATCCTGATCGCGATGCCCTGCGCCCATATCGGCGGGACGGGGCTCGGCATCATGGCGATCGGTGCGGGCGTACGCGCTATCGTCCAGTCCGAATTCACGCCGGAGGGCGTGCTGGAAGCATTCGAGCAAGGGGTCACCCGCATGTTCATCGTGCCCGCGGCCCTTCAAATGGTCATCCAGCACCCGCGCGCGAAGGACACCGATTTCTCGGGCGTTCGCTACGTGCTTTACGGCGCTGCTCCAATACCGCTCGAACTTCTGCGCGAGGCGGTCAGGACCATTCCCAATGCAGGCTTCCTGCAGTGCTACGGAATGACCGAGACGACCGGGACGATCGCGATCCTGCCGCCGGACGATCACGTGCTCGAAGGCAATGACCGGATGCGTTCGGCCGGCAGGGCCGTTCCCGGCACGGAGATTCGCATCCTCGACGAATCCGGCAATCAACTACAGACCGGCGAGGTGGGCGAGGTGGTCGTGAAGTCGCCATCGAACATGCTGGGCTACTGGAACTTGCCGGAAGCAACCGAAAGCTCGCTCAAGGACGGCTGGATGCACACTGGTGATGCCGCCTACATGGACGAAGACGGCTATGTTTTCATTCAGGACCGGATCAAGGATATGATTATTTCGGGCGGCGAGAATATTTACCCGGCGCAGGTCGAAAGCGCGATCTACGGTCACCCTGCCGTTGCGGAAGTTGCCGTTATCGGGGTGCCGGACAACAAATGGGGCGAGGCGGTGAAGGCTTGCGTCGTCGCCAGGCCCGGACAGGCAATCGAGCCGGACGAAATCATCGCTTACACCCGCGAGCGGCTGGCCGGTTTCAAGGTCCCGCGCTCGGTCGATGTGATCGAGGCACTGCCGCGCAATCCATCGGGCAAGATCCTGCGCCGCGAGCTGCGCGCGCCCTATTGGGAAGGGCGCGAAAGGCAGGTAAATTGAAACGTCACGCGCCCGCGACAACGCGCAATTCGGTGCCGATTGCGGAAGTCCTCGAACACGAGCTGCCAGCGAGCGGCGTGGTTCTCGAGATTGCCAGTGGTTCGGGCGAGCATGCGGTTTTCATGGCGCGCCGATTTCCTGACCTCACTTGGCAGCCGAGCGACCGCGACCCGGAGGCGCTGGTGTCGGTGGATGCCTATGCGGCCGAAGCTGGCGTGCCGAACTTGCTCCCAGCAATAACATTGGACGCGGCAGGCGCGGATTGGCCAGTCATTGTAGCTGATGCCATCCTTTGCGTGAACATGGTCCACATCAGCCCATGGGAAGCCACTGTTGGACTGTTCTCGACGGCGGCGAAAGTCATGCACGAAGGCTCGCCGCTGATACTCTACGGCCCGTATATAGAAGATGGCGTGCCGACCGCCGAATCGAACTTGGCATTCGATAGTAGCCTTAAAGAACGCGACCCTGATTGGGGGCTGCGGAATCTGTCTCAGCTGGATGCCCTAGCGGAAACAAATGGGCTGGCGCGCACCGCCCGCTACGAAATGCCCGCAAACAATTTGGTGGTCGTTTTTAGAACCAGGATAAGGAAATGATTGGACTGGATGCAAAAACGCCCGCCAGATGGCGGGCGCTCAAGCAGATATTGCTACGTTAAATTCAGGTTTCTTCGTCAACCGCGTCGGCGGCCGATTTAAGGTCGCTGCCTACGCCGCGGACGGTGTTGCAGGCTGCTGCCGAGAGGGTCATGGCGGCAAGGCCGATAGCCATCACAAATTTGCGCATAGAAAAATCCTTTCCCGAAGAGCCCGGAACGGCCCTCTAGCCTCAAAACACCAGAACTCGCCATGGGTTCCCGAATAGGCTAGCGGCGCGCGCATGTTCACGACGCCGACCTTCCTGCTGTTTGCCAGCGATGCCGAGCTTGCGGCGATAGCTGGTGCCCTGATCCTAGCTCTGTCGGCGGTCGCGCTGCTTATGGATCGCCGGCGCCTGAAGCGGGCGCGGATCGAAAAGGTTGGCTGGATGCCGTGGACAGGCCTGTTTCTGGCGCTGACCGTGATCGGCGGCGGACTGTTGGCGATGTCCTTGCCGACGGTGATCGCCGGTTAGGCTCTCTATTACAGGCAGGCTTCCAGATATGCCTGATCGAACCCGAACTGACGCGCTTTTTCGAGCGTGTACGGGCGCAGGCCGGACGAACGGAACTCGCCCATGATCTTGCCGTCTTCGCTTTCGTCGAGATATTCGAACTTGAACAGCTCCTGCGTCACGATAACATCGCCTTCCATCCCGATTACCTCGGTAATGTTGGTCGTCCGGCGCGAACCATCGCGAAGGCGTTTCACCTGAACGATCAAGTCGACGGATTCGGCAATCTGGCGGCTGATGGCTTCTTTCGGGATCTTGATGTCGCCCATCAGGATCATGTTTTCCATACGGCCAAGGCATTCGCGCGGGCTGTTGGCGTGAAGCGTACACATCGAGCCATCGTGGCCCGTGTTCATGGCGGCCAGAAGGTCGAAGCATTCCGCGCCGCGAATCTCACCAAGGATGATGCGGTCAGGGCGCATACGCAGCGCGTTCTTGACTAGATCGCCGATGGTGATTGCGCCTTGGCCCTCAAGGTTTGGCGGACGCGTTTCCAGCGGTAGCCAGTGGGGCTGTTGCAAGCGAAGTTCAGCGGCATCCTCGATCGTCAGTACGCGCTCGCCAGGGTCGATCATTTTCGACAGCGAGTTGAGCATGGTGGTTTTACCCGAACCCGTACCGCCCGAAATAACGACGTTCATCCGGCATGCGCCAGCGATTTTCAGCGCGGTGCACATCTTGTCGCTCATCGAACCAAAGCCCTGGAGCATGTCCAGCGTAATCGGCTTTTCCGAGAACTTACGAATGGAGATCGCCGTTCCGCGCAGCGAAAGCGGCGGTACAATGACGTTGACACGCGAACCGTCCTTCAAGCGAGCATCGGCGAGCGGCGTGGTTTGGTCGACGCGGCGACCGACCTGGTTCACGATGCGCTGGGCAATCTGGAACAGGTGCTGTTCGTCGCGGAACCGAATCGGGGCAAGGATGAGCTTGCCGCCTTTTTCGATGTAAGTCTGGTCAGGCCCGTTGACCATGATGTCGGTCACGTCCGGATCGCCGAGCAATTCTTCAAGCGGACCAAAGCCGAGCAATTCGTCGACCAGCACTTTTTCCAGCGCGAATTGTTCGCGGCGATTGAGAGTGACTTTGAGCTCGGCGAGCACTTCGAGGATGATCGGGCGGAATTCTTCCGACAGCTCATCCTTGGTCAGAGTTGCGGCAGCTTCGGGATCGACTCGTTCGAGCAGGCGCGGCAGCACCTGTTCCTTGATCTTGTGGACGCTGGCTTCGAAGCCGCCAATGTCGGCTTCGCCCGAGTGAACGGAGTTAGCGCGGTCGGACAGACGTGCCATCGCATCGCTGGTGGCATCGGAACCACCAACAGAAGGCGCGGCGTCGGCATCTTGTTCGGGCAAGGGCGGAAATTGTCCGCCGCCTAGTTTGTCGTCTTTTTCGGAGTTGGAGCCCGCTTTGCCCCCGCCGCCCTGCATTGGGCGAGCAACGCCGAACTGGGGACGATCGCCGGACTTCATGCCTCCAGCCCCGTTTTTCCGTCCGAATGCGCTCATTTTTTAAAGCCCCCGAGCTTTGTTAAGTCTAACCGGTTCATCACCGGAACAAGGCGAATGCCGCCCTTCCGGAAATGGTGAATAAGGTGGAAACCTTGATTTTTTCCTAAGGTCGCAGAGGTGAAACGGCGGCGACAACTTAGTGCCTGCCCGGCGGCTTGTCGGGCTTGCGCAATTGGCCTAGCGGCAAATCCAGGAAATTCCTTAAACTCTCGAATGGAACCGCCATGCAACAGGATGAGCGCAGCGGACTGCTCTTCGCTGTAACGGGCTTCGCGATGCTGTCGGTTGGTGATGCCATTATCAAGACAATGGCGGGCGAATGGTCGCCAATCGCTGTGGCAGCGCTGCGCTTCACGATCGGTGCAGCGGCGCTCACTGCCCTGCTGCTGGTGAAGGAAGGGGCAGGGGCGTTCCGTCCGCACAATCTCAAGCTGCAGATGTGGCGCGGCTTCTGCCTTGCGATGGCGACCTTGTGCTTCTTTTCGGCGATCTTTCAGATGCAGCTGGCAACCGCGATGGCGCTCGCCTTCATTTCGCCGGTGTTCGTGTCGCTGTTCAGCGGACCTTTGCTGGGCGAGCGCGTGAGGCCGGTGGTCTGGCTGGTGTCGCTGATTGCGCTTGCCGGTGTGGCGATCATCCTGCGGCCCAACTTCGCGGTGCTGGGATGGGTCGCGGTGCTTCCGCTCGCATCGGCATTCTTCTTTGCGCTGATGGTGATAGCGAATAGAGCCAGCGCCGGTCAGGGGAGCGCACTTTCCATGCAGGCCTTCATTGCGATCTTCGCCGCGCCCATTCTCATCGCCGCAGCGTGGCTCGGACATGTGTCAGGTGCCCCGACGCTTGCTATTGGAACGCCCTCCTGGGATGTCGTGCTGCGCTGCGCTCTGGTGGCCGTGACTGCCAGCACCGCGCATTGGCTCGCCTATATCGGTACCATGCGGGCGGGCGCTGCAACCATCGCACCTACGACCTATGTGCAGATACTGATTGCGTCCGTGCTGGGCTATCTGCTGTTCGGCGACATGCCGGATCTGCTGACGATGGTGGGGGCAGCCATCATAGTGTCGGCGGGACTTTTACTGTGGTGGAAAACGCCGCCGCAGCGCCGGCCGCAACCTCGCCGGGAAACTCGGGCGCAAACCCGCAAGGAACCGGGCGATTGATTGGAGCGCTGAAGGCGTTAAGGCGCGAGGCCGAGAAGACTTACAGGAAGACATGTTTATGTGCGGAATTATCGGGATCGTCAGCGCAGAGCCGGTCGCGGACAGGTTGGTCGATGGCCTGAAGCGGATGGAATATCGCGGCTACGACAGCGCAGGTATTTGCACGCTCCACAATGGCAAGCTGATACGCAGGCGGGCCGAGGGCAAGTTGGCCAATCTCGTCTCCGAAGTCGCGGATCGGCCGGCCCCAGGATCCATCGGCATCGCGCACACACGATGGGCCACGCACGGCGCGCCGACGACGCACAATGCTCACCCGCATGCGACGGAACATCTGGCCCTCGTCCACAATGGGATTGTCGAAAACTACAAGGAACTGCGCAGCGAATTCCAGGGCGAGAATCGCACGCTCGAAAGCGATACGGACAGCGAGATCGTCGCTCATTTGATCAGCCGCGAAGTCGAAAACGGTGCCACCCCGCAGGATGCGGTGAAGACTGTCCTGCCCCGCCTGCGCGGCGCATTCGCTCTCGCAATTGCCTTTCGCGATCATCCGGGAATGCTCATCGGCGCGCGCCGCGGATCGCCGTTGGTCGTCGGCTACGGCGAAGGGGAGATGTTTCTCGGCTCGGACGCGCTTGCCCTTGCGCCGCTGACGCAGCGCATCGCCTATCTCGAAGAAAGTGACTGGGTCGTTATCGACCAGAACAGCGCGGCGATTTACGATGAGCAGAACAATAAGGTCGAACGCGAGGTGACGACTTCGGGGGCCTCTGCCTCTGCGACCGAGAAGGGCAATTATCGCCACTTCATGCAGAAGGAGATTTTCGAGCAGCCCACGGTCGTTGCCCAGACGCTTTCTTCTTACCTCCACCGCGCGGAAAACAAGGTGGCTCTGCCGCAGTTCGATTTCGACATTTCCAGTATTCGCCGGGTCACGATCGTCGCTTGCGGCACATCATTCTACGCTGGCCTTGTGGCGAAGTACTGGTTCGAACAGTTTGCCCGGGTCCCGGTCGATATAGATGTGGCGAGCGAGTTTCGTTATCGCGAACCCGTGCTCGAAGATGGCGGTTTGTCGCTATTCATCAGCCAGTCCGGCGAGACGGCGGATACGCTGGCGGCCCTGCGCCATTGCAAGGAGCAGGGCCAGACCATCGCTGCGGTTGTCAATGTCCCGACCAGCTCGATGGCGCGCGAGGCGGACCTGCTGCTGCCAACCCATGCAGGGCCGGAAATCGGCGTTGCAAGCACAAAGGCGTTTACCTGTCAGCTGGCGGTACTGGCGGCATTGGCCGCGCATATGGCGGTCAGCAAAGGCTTGATGAACCGCGAGGAGGAGGCCGACATCGTCGACCATCTGCTTGAAGCGCCTGCCTGCCTGAACGCCGCGCTGGACCATGACGACGACATTGCGGCGATGGCCCATCTCATCGCACCGGCCCGCGATGTACTCTATCTCGGCCGCGGGCAGGACTATCCGCTGGCGATGGAAGGGGCGCTCAAGCTCAAGGAAATCAGCTACATTCACGCCGAAGGGTATGCAGCTGGCGAGATGAAGCACGGTCCCATCGCCCTGATCGATGACGACGTCCCCGTGATCGTAATTGCGCCATCCGGACCGCTCTTTGAAAAAACCGTTTCCAATATGGAAGAGGTTCGCGCGCGCGGCGGCAAGATCGTGCTCATTTCGGATGCCAAGGGTCTGGCAAGTGCAGGCGAGGGCTGCATGGCGACGATCGAAATGCCAAAGGTCCATCCGCTCATCGCACCGCTGGTTTATGCAGTGCCGGTCCAGCTGCTCGCCTATCACGTGGCATGCGTGAAGGGCACGGATGTCGACCAGCCGCGCAATCTGGCCAAGTCGGTCACCGTCGAATGAACGTCGAGGGCGGTTGCCATTGCGGCGCCGTCCGCTTCCGTGTCGAGGTTTCTGAGGAAGCCGAATTACTCGACTGTAATTGCTCGATTTGCAGCATGACCGGCTATCTGCACCTGATCGTGCCGGAAGAACAATTCCATCTGCTGCAGGGCGAGGCGGAGCTGACCGAATATGGCTTCGGGACAGGAGCGGCACGCCACTTGTTCTGCCGTATCTGCGGGGTGAAAAGCTTTTACAAACCGCGCTCGCATCCGGAGGGTTGGAGCGTTAATTACCGCTGTCTAGACGAGGGGCATCCGATCGTTCCGCAAATCCGCCAATACGACGGAAAGAACTGGGACGAGGCGCAGCGCTCGCTAGGCGACTAATACCCCAAAATTAATGCGCAATTCGCGCCCATTCCTTTACTGGCGAATAACCTTTCACGGTTACTGCAATTTTCGTGAGCACAGAGGGTCAACACGAGCCGGTCGGAATGCCGTGCACGCGTACCGTCCTGGGACTTAAGAGTCCCGAGGGCTATGACTGGTCTCGCCTGCATGGCCCGCAATATGCGCTTCTGGCCGAAAGAGTGTCTGCGCGGCTGGTGCTCAACTTGTTTGGTGTCGGTTATATCCTTCACATTTTTCTGCCGATCCTCTCCGGGTTGTGGCTCAGTCTCTGGGCTACCTCCGTTGTACTGCTGTCCCTGCAAAGCGCGAGGATGGACTACGCCATGCGCGATGCCGACCAGCGCCGCTTCACGCGGGTAGAACTGATCAACCACGCGATAGTCTCGGCATTGAAGGCACTAGTCTGGGTCACGCCGATGGCGGTGTTCTCGCATTTCGCGCCGGGTGCAGTGGTGGGGGCGGCCTGGGCGTACATCGCCGTCATGATACTTGCGTCCGCGATAACGCGCTTCAGCGCACCACTTGCGTCGGTCGTTTACATAACCGTGCTCGGGTTTGGGGCGGCGGTCGGGCTTGCCTATGCCGGATGGTGGGAACTCGCGGCCGTATCCGTTCTCAGCGCGGCGTTAGGGTCGCAAGGCGCGGTCGAAAGTGCGCGCGCAGCCTTTACTGCACGCATTGCCGAAGCGGGCATGGAAGAGAAAAGCCAGGTGGTTTCGCTACTCTTGCGCGAGTACGAGGAAAGCGCGGCTGATTGGTTGTTCCAACTCGACACCTCGCGCAGGCTGCGGCAGGTATCGCCGCGGCTGGCGTACGCGCTGAGGAGAGATCCCAAGTCGATCGAGGGCGAAAGCCTGATTCAGCTCATCTCGGGTAATGCATGGATCAGCGGCCGCTTCCCGCCTAGCCTCCATGAACTTGCCGACCGTTTGAAGAGCGGACAGAGCTTCTCGAACCTGACCGTGGAAGTCAGCATCGAAGGCGAGCGACATTGGTGGGAACTGTCTGCCACCCCCATTTTCGACGAGAGCGGTCGTCATGCAGGGTTCCGCGGGGTCGGCTCCGACGTCACCGCGCAGCGCGAATCATCCGAAAAGATTGCTTTCCTGGCTCGCTACGACACGCTCACGAGCTTGCCGAACCGCCTCATGGTCAATGAGGCACTGAGTGATGCGCTGACCTATGCCGAGAAGTGGCGCACGCGCTGCGCCTTCCTGATGATCGACCTCGATCGCTTTAAATCGGTCAACGATTCACTTGGACACATGGTTGGCGATCGTATGTTGGCGCAGGTCGCCGCACGCTTGAAGACCATCATCGGGGAAGGCGAAACCTGCGGAAGGCTGGGGGGCGATGAATTCGGAATCGTTATTCGCGATGCAAGCGACAAGTCACGCATCGAGGCGGTGGCAACGGCTTTGATCGAAAAGCTTTCCGAGCCTTACAAGATCGAAAATCACATCCTTTATGTCGGCGCCAGCGTCGGCTCTGCAATCGGGCCGCGTGACGGCAAGAGTGTCGAGGAATTGATGCGTAATGCAGACCTGGCGCTTTACCGCGCGAAGGACAGCGGGGGCGGCGAGCACAGGGGCTACGAGCCAAGCCTGCACGCGCTGGCAGAGGAACGACGTCAACTCGAATTCGCCCTTCGCGGCGCGCTGAAGAACGACGAGTTCTCACTTCAATATCAGCCAGTTGTCGACGCCCATACTCACGAGGTGGTCAGCTTTGAAGCGCTCGCACGCTGGAATAACGCCGACCACGGTGCGGTGAGTCCGGCCAAATTCATACCGCTGGCTGAAGAGACGCGTCTGATTGTGCCAATCGGCAAGTGGGTCTTGAACGAGGCCTGCAACGAGGCCGCAAAGGCTTGGCCCAGCCATATCAAGGTGAATGTGAATGTGTCGCCGGAGCAGCTGATTGAGCCTGACTTTGCAACGACCGTTGTCCAGGCTCTGGCACGAAGCGGGCTGGCTGCGGAGCGACTCGAAATTGAGGTGACTGAAAGCATATTTCTGCGCGATGCAAATATCGCGCGGAAGGCTTTGGAGCGGGTGATGGCGCTTGGGTGTTCGGTCGCGCTCGACGATTTCGGAACTGGCTATTCCTCGCTCGGCTATCTGCGCAAGCTGCAATTTTCGACGATCAAGATCGACCGCACCTTCGTGCAAGGCGCTTCGCAGAGCGCCGCCGAAAGCCTCGCCATTATTCGCGCCGTCGTGGCAATGGCGGACAGCCTCGGCATGACCACCACTGCCGAAGGTGTGGAAACATCCGAGGAAGCCGAACTGATTCGCAATCTGGGCTGCACCAAAATCCAGGGTTACTACTTCGGTCGCCCGATGCAGGCGGAAGATGCCAGCAAGATGTTTGGCCGCGAAGGCGGGCGCCAGAGCGCCTGACGCTTACGCTCCGACGAGCGAGCGCATCGCGCTTTCAAACAGCGGCAGGCCGTCCGTCCCGCCATGTGCCGGGTCGACCGCCCGTTCGGGGTGCGGCATCATGCCCAGAACATTGCCAGAGGCGTTGAGCACGCCGGCAATATCGCGCTGCGAACCGTTGCAATTGGCAGCGTAGCGAAACGCCACCCGGCCATTGCCCTCGATCCGCTCCAAAGTCGCGTCGTCGGCGAAATAATTGCCGTCGTGATGCGCAACGGGGATCGCGATGCGCTGCCCGCTTTCGTAGCCGCTAGTAAACAGGCTTTGCGCATTCTCGACCACCAGTTCGACCGTGCGGCAGATGAAGTTCTGGCTGGCATTGCGCATCAGCGCACCAGGTAGAAGGCCTGCTTCGGCAAGGACTTGGAAGCCATTGCACACACCGAGGACCGGAACGCCGCGCTGCGCTGCGCGCACGACGCTGCGCATGATCGGGCTGTTTGCCGCCATCGCCCCGGACCGCAGATAGTCGCCATAGGAAAAGCCGCCGGGCAGGGCGATAAAGTCGAGCCCGTCCGGGAGATCGGCATCGCCGTGCCATACTCTTACTGCGGGAGTGCCGGAAACCTGCTCAAGCGCCACCGCCATATCGCGGTCGCAATTGGACCCCGGAAAGGTCACGACTGCAGCCCGGAAGCTCATGCCGCGACCTTTTCGATGCGGTAGTTTTCGATTACCATATTGGCGAGCAGCTTCTGGCACATGTCATTCAGCGCATCGTCGCTGGTGTCGTCGGCAACCTGCAGCTCTATCAACCGGCCGACGCGAACGTCTTGCACACCATTAAAGCCGAGTCCCTCCAGCGCATGATGCACCGCGCGCCCTTGCGGATCGAGCACGCCGGGTTTGAGATTGACATGGACGCGGATTTTCATTGCAGAGGGCCTCTTTCTCGGCTGCAGTTGCCCGCGCCTATGACGCTGCGGAGAGGCAAGGGCAAGGTCCGGCCGTCATTCTCTATCTTCGGGCAGCACTGTGATGGTCACTGCATCGTCGGGCGAGAGGAACTGCCCTGCCAACGCCTGCAGTTCTTCCCCTGTGATGCCCTCCTGTCTTGTTTTTGCTGCCAGGAACCGCGCAATGTTCTCAGGCTCGCTCTGCGCGCGATCCACAAGGCCCAGCCATCCGCCATTGGTTTTGAGGCGATTGTCGAGCGATTCCAGCACCGGGCGGCGCGCACGATCGATCGTATCCTTGTCGAGAACGTGCGAACGCAGCTTCTCTACTGTTTCGATCATCGCATCGATGGCTGGCTGAACTTGTCCCACATCAACCGACGCGCCGATCGAAAAGGTGCCGTAATCATCGTAAATGTCGGATTGGCCGCTGCTCGCACTCGGAGAATAGGTCTGTCCCAGCTCTTCGCGCAGTTTCTCGGTCAGTTCCAAGCGCATGACGCGGGAGAGCAAGGTGAACCGGCTCGTCAGCTCCCAATCGTCGGTGTCGGTAGTGGGCCAGATGAGGCGGACGAGCGCCTGATCCGCCTCACCGCCATGCGTGACGGTCCGCCGAGAGCGGTCCGAGGTGAAGCTGCGGGTACGTTCGCCGCCATCATAAGCACGGAATTCGGCTTCGCGGCCCCGCAACGTGCCAAAAGTACGGGCGACAGCGTCAATCACTGCCGCTTCGTCGATGTCGCCGACAATGCCGATCTCAATAGCGCCATTGGCAAGGCGCTCGCCAATGCTGGCCTGAAGCTGCTCGAAGTCGAGCGCGCGATAGCTTTCGATTGGCTGGCGGACGAATTGCGGATCCATGTCTGAAAGAATAGGCCCCAACGCCTCGCCCAGCGCGCTGCCCGGCGTCCGCCCCAGACGCGCAAAAAAATCGTCAAGGCCAGCGCGCCAAGGGCCAAGCCCCTCTGTACGAAAACCGGGATCGGTCAGATACGCTGTCATAAGCTGCAACTGCAGCTCCAGATCGCCGGTCGTTGTGGTTGCGCTGGAAACGAAGGTCTCTCCGCCGGCGCCGAAGCTGCTGCCGACCGAGCGACCGGCGAGGATGGATTGCAACTCGTCGCGGGTGTGCTCGCCAAGGCCGCCTGACGTCAGCAGGCCGGTAAGCTCCACCGCCAACGGGTCTTCGCGGTTCGCGAGAAGTTGCCCACCATCCAGATTGAGGCGTACACGGACCCGGTCGTCTTCAAGATCGGTCTGCTTGAGGTTCAGCATCACCCCATTGGCGAAACGGACCGTTCGGATATCGAGATCGCTCGTGCGGCTGTCTGCCACTACCGTCCCAGGTTCGCCGAAATCGGTGTAAGCGAACTCGACGACGCCCTTGTCTTCGAGCGGCTCGACCGGGCGCGCGAATGCTTCGGATACTGCGAGACGCAATGCCTCGGCGCCGCCTTCGGGTTCAGCCTTCCCGGTGAAGCGGATGAGCGGATTGTCGAGCGCAATCGCATCGTCACGGAATGCTTCGAAGACGGCTTCGGGCGTGACCTTATCGAGGTTGGCTTCGAACCGCGCGAGCGCATCGCCTGGGTGGTCGGGCACGTTATTTCCGCGAGCTATGCGAAATGCGCGGCTCACAAAGCTACCGTTACTGCGCGTGGCTGCATTGGCTACGGCGTTCTCCAGCGAAGTGCGCAGGTTGGACACCTGTTCTGCAATTTCGGCCTCGGTAAAGCCGTATTCCGATACCCTGCGATACTCTTCGATCGCCGCGTCCAGGCCGCGGCGCCATTCGCCATCTTCGGTGACGACGACCAACTGCCCGGTTCGCGCGGTCTCGAAGAAATCGCTCGCCGAATATTGTGCCGCGCGGATGGGCGGATCGTCCTGCCGGGTAAGGCGTTGGATCCGGCGCGCCATGGCCCGCGCGGCGATCTGGCGAAGCACCGATGCTTCGCGTTGCTGCATCGTGTCGGGCTGATCCACCCAGCTGTCATGTCGCGTCAACGTGAGTGTTTCGGTCAGGGCCGGGTCGACGTAAATGTCAGTCGCGCCTGAATAGGCGGTGTCGACCGGACCTGGGCCAGGCTGATCGGGCGAGCTCGCGGGTTGCCAATCACCGAAGCGTGCGCGGATATTCAACTCGACGAGTTCCGGCTCGAAATCTCCGACAACCACCAGCACGGTGTCTGCGGGCACATACTCGCGCGACCAGAAATCGCGCAGCCCTTGCGCATCGGCGGCTTGAAGCGTCTCGATGGTTCCGATCGGCAAGCGGTTGGTAATGAGCGCGTTCGGATAGGCAAATTCGAGCCCGTCGACGGTGTTCTTGAGCGCGAAGGTGTTGCGCACCCGGCGCTCGGACAGGATCACGCCTTTCTCGCGCTGGACGGCATCTTCGGCGATCGTCAGCTCGCTCACAGTCTCGCGCATCAGCATCAGCGCCGTGTCGAGCAGATCATCGTCGGCGCGCGGCAGATCGAGCTTGTATTGCGTACGCTCGAAGCTGGTCGATGCATTGGTGTCCGCGCCGAAGGCCAGGCCCTCACGTTCGAGCAGTTTGATCATCTCCCCTTCCGGCACATTGGTGCTGCCGTTGAAGGCCATGTGCTCGACGAAATGCGCAAAGCCGCGCTCGCCCTCGCGTTCATCCAGGGAACCTGCGTTAATTTCCATACGGATAAGCGCCGTGCCTTCGGGCCGGTCATTGCGGCGCAGGATATAACGCAAGCCATTGTCCAGCTTGCCGAAATGCCAGCCATCTTCAGGGACGAAATCGCTGTCTTCCAGTTCCCAGTCGGCCGGGTCCCATCCCACCGGTTCGGCGGCAAGGGGGGCGGTTAGAGACGTCGAGAGGAAAAGCGAAAGCGCCAGCTTCGCGCTCAAGGACTTGATCTGCATCCCCCCTTTATGGGGCACGCAATCTTGCCCGTAAACCGGCAACGGACTCAACGGTCTCGTTGCCGGAGTGGAACTCGGTCAGGCAGATTATGCGCTGCATTTGCGGCCAGGCATTTGCTGCCCTAGCTGCACAACCGACGATTGCCGGATCGCGGGCCTATTTCTTCGGCTGGGTAGCGCCGCGCAAACGCCCTCTGTGCGCGGACAGGTCGAAAACTTCGCCCGGACCATTGTCTTCGTTCTGGAGCAGGCCGAGGCGGCGCGCGACCTCGCGGTATGCCTCCTCCTCACCGCCAAGATCACGGCGGAAGCGGTCCTTGTCGAGCTTTTCGTTGGTGTTGATGTCCCACAAACGGCAACCGTCGGGGCTGATTTCGTCGGCCAGAATGATACGGCTGTAATCACCGTCGAACAGCCGTCCGAACTCAAGCTTGAAATCGACCAGGCGGATATCGATTGCGGCGAACATTCCGCAAAGGAAGTCGTTGATGCGGATCGCCATGGAGGAAATGTCCTGCATTTCCTCATTCGATGCCCAATTGAAGCAGGCGATGTGTTCTTCGGCAATCAGCGGATCGCCCAGGGCATCGTCCTTGTAGCAATATTCGATCAGCGTGTGCGGCAGCGGCTCGCCTTCTTCCAGACCCAGGCGCTTGCAGATCGAGCCGGCAGCGACGTTTCGCACGACCACTTCGATAGGGACGATCTCGACTTGGCGGACGAGCTGTTCGCGCATGTTCAGCCGGCGGATGAAGTGGGTTGGCACGCCGATATGCGAGAGCCGAGTAAAGATATACTCGCTGATGCGGTTGTTGATCACGCCCTTGCCGTTGATCGTGCCCTTTTTCTCGGCATTGAAGGCGGTGGCGTCATCCTTGAAGTACTGGATTATGGTGCCAGGTTCCGGCCCTTCGTAAAGGATCTTGGCCTTGCCTTCGTAGATCTGGCGGCGACGAGACATGGGTGCAGGCTTCCTTGGCAAATGGGCGCTGTGTCGCGGCGCCGGCTGTGGCAATGCATGTGAAGGCGGTGCCTTAGACCAGCCCGCAATCATCCGCAAAAGAGAAAAGTGGTGCCCGGGGGCGGAGTCGAACCACCGACACGACGATTTTCAGTCGTCTGCTCTACCACTGAGCTACCCAGGCATCGCCGACGCGGCGGTCCAGAACGTGCGGACCGGCGAGCGAGAGCGCGCCTATGGCGTGGTGTGCAGCGCTTGGCAAGGCCAAAATCGGAAGATCAGTCGTCCTGTCCGCCGGTCACTTCGCGGACGATCTCGTCCGGGCTTGCCTGGCGCCCCGGAACGGCATAGCCATCGCCGAACCAACGGGCCAGATCGCGGTCCTTGCACCGTGTGCTGCAGAAGGGCGTATGCTCCTCGTTGCGGGGTTTCTTGCAGATCGGGCAGGGCTTTTTCGTCACGTCACGCATCGCTCACAATTTGGACATGTCCGGCGCCAAGTGCAATCCCCGGATCGGTTAACACCGTCGCTGCCCGCCCTGTGCGCCGCCGAAGTTCGTCGAGCCATTCGGTTTTGAGCTTAGCCGTGAGTGCGGGGTGCACCGTCAATTGCGTGGTTCCGGCACCGTCCAGTTGTTCTGCGCGGCGAAGAACCATCCGGGCAGCCGCACCGACCCGGGAGTATTCCATCCGGTGCAGGAGCGAGGGTCCTTCGAGCCGCGCGACCAACTGCACAAAGCCGAATCCGTTCATGGCGGTGCGCTCATGTGGGAAGTCCGCAAGGTGTTCTGCCAGAGCTTCGTCGACAGAGCGGCGCCCGGCCTTGTCGGCTATGGTCGGAAAATCGATACCGATGGAACCGCCGCAGTCGAATTTACGCAAGACGGCGGCGATCGCAGGCACGGAGGCAAGCGCAAGTTCGCGCGGCGACCCGTCGCCGTCCACATCGATTACCGTCATCGCCGGGGTGACGCTGAACAGCAGCGATCCACCTGCAAAAGCAACTTCGCCGCTCCACGCGGCCTCCCAGACTTCCTCCCACAGACCCGGTTCGAACCGGCGCACTATTGTGCCGTCCGAAAAGGTGTCCTGCGCCTTCGATCTACGACTGTCGCGTTCGCTCACCAAGCGCGCCTGGGCTTGTTTCAGCCGCCCTCGTTCGGCCACGGCTGCGCGGGATATGACGAGATCGAGGCTCTGCCCTTCTGCCGCGTCACGGGGCAATCGGTCGACGAGCATTTCCAGCCCGGTTTGCGACACTGCGGTTCCTCGCTGAGATCCAGCCTGCTTGCTCGTCAGCTTGGCCGACAAGCGCTGACCGGCGAGTGCCTCGCCGGGCCAGTGCAATTTGGCTGCGAGGACTGTTCCGTCTTCCACCAGCAAAGCACGGGTTTCCGCAACGCCGCGTTCGACCAACCACTCAGCCAATGGGAAACCCTGCCGATTTGAGCAGGGCGCGCGTCTCGAATAGCGGCAGGCCCATCACGCTCGAATGGCTGCCCCTGATCCAGTTTATCAGGCCCTCGGCTGCTCCTTGAATGGCATAGCCTCCCGCCTTGCCGTCCCATTCTCCGCTGCCGAGGTAGGCTGCGATCTCCTCGCGAGAGAGGCGCTTGAATTGCACGATTGTCTCGTTGAGGCGCTCCTGAAGGCTTCCGCCCGGAGCCCTTAGCGCGATGGAAGACAACACTCGGTGCCTGCGTCCCGAAAGTAGCTCCAGACACCGCCGTGCGGTATCTTCGTCCTCGGCTTTGGGAAGAATGCGCCGACCCGCCGCGACCACCGTGTCGCCTGCCAGCACATATCCTTCGCCGCTTGCTGCGAGAGCTTTTTCGCGCGCCATGCGCTGAGCATAGTGGCGCGGAAGCTCGCCATTCAGCGGCGTTTCGTCGATATCGGCGGGAGAAATTGCGTCTGGTTCTACGCCGAGCCGCGCGAGCAATTCGCACCTGCGCGGGCTGGCCGACGCCAGAGTGAGGTGAGGCGCCGCCATCGCTGGCGTCAATCTATTGCGGGCCCGGACCCTGACCCGGTCCGCCGCGACCCGGCATAAAGCGGTAGGTGATACGCGCCTTGGTCAGGTCATAGGGGGTCAGCTCGCAAAGAACCTCGTCACCCACGAGCACGCGGATGCGGTTCTTGCGCATCTTGCCTGCCGTATGGCCGAGCACTTCATGACCGTTCTCGAGCTCCACCCGGAACATCGCGTTCGGCAGCAATTCCACTACCTTGCCGCGCATTTCGAGGAGTTCTTCTTTGGCCATGCAGTTTATCTATCCTTGGTAATCGTGTCGAAGTGGCCGCGCGCATAGCGGGGGCGGGCGCAAAAGGGAAGTGGATACAGGGCATAGGCGCTTTTCCGATCAAACGCTCATGTGATTCGACAGGCGACAATTCGGCACGATCGGGAACCTTGCGGGAATGCATCCTTTACCGCATCAGCCTCGTATATCGGTTATCCGATTTTGGAAGGGTCTGCTTCTTTGCATTTTACCGCTTCGGTTTCGCTCGCCGCGCTTATGGCGTCTGCACCGCTTTACGCGCAGGAGACCCCTTCGCCGGAAGAAGTTGAGGCAGTCGCGCAGGACGAATATGTGCTCGAGGACGGGACGATCGTCGTGCGCGCCGAGCGACTACGTGGTCAGCTCGACGTCGATCAGCCGCCGCTTGTCGAATACTCTGCAGAGGATATTGCGGCTTTTGGTGCCAATTCGATTTCCGACCTGCTCGAGCAATTGGAGCCGGTGACGGGCAGCAATCGCGGCCGGGGCGGCGGAGGCAGGCCGATTTTCCTGGTCAATGGCGTGCGGATCGGTTCCTTTCGCGAGTTTCGCTCCTACCCGCCCGAAGCCATCGAAAAGGTCGAGGTTTTTCAGGAAGAAGTGGCCCAGCGCTTCGGCTTTTCCGCCGACCGACGGGTGGTCAACTTCGTTCTGAAAGACAATTTTTCCGCGCGCACGGTAGAGGTCGAATTCGAGCAACCTGAATCGGGCGGCTTCTCTCGCAATGAGCAGGAATTCACGCTGCTCAAGATTGCCGATGGCGGCCGCATCAACGTTAATCTGCAGGCGAACGACACCAGCCTGCTGACCGAAAGCGAGCGCGATCTCGATCTGATCGGCGGTTCGCAAAGCGATCTGCCCGGCGATCCCGACCCGCTAGAGTTCCGCAGCCTGATTGCTGATAGCGCCCGTTACCAAGGCGAGTTCAGCTATGCGAAGGCATTCTTGGACACCGGCGCTTCCGTCAGCGCCAATGTGACCGCCAGCCGTAACGAAAGCCTTTCACTATCCGGCCTCGATGATGTCCTGCTCGTCGCGCCGGATGGCACCAGCGCGTTCCGTACCTTTGGCGCGGACGACCCGCTCACGCGCCGCATTCGGAGCGACAATCTTTCAACCTCGGGCAGCTACAGCCGCTCGCTTGGACTTTTTCAGCTGACGGCGACGGCTGATGCTGGCGTGACCGATAGCCGGACGCTGATCGACAGACAGGCCGATACGCAATTTCTCGTCGATGCGGCGGCTTCAGGCGCGCTGGTGATCGATGGCCCGATCACTGGCGTGCCCGACGCTGGCCGCGACCGGGCGGATTCGACCTTCTGGGCGGCAAGCTCCCTGCTTACCCTGCGCGGCCTCATTGCGGAACTGCCGGCCGGGGATGTGAATGCCACATTCGATCTCGGCTACGACTGGGACCGCATCGAGAGCAGCGACACGCGCACCGATCAGGATATCGAGCTGACGCGCGGAAACCTTGCCGGGGGGTTCAACGTCGGCGTACCGATAACGAGCACTCGTAACGGCGTATGGGATGCCATCGGCAGTCTGACCGTCAATGCGCAGGCCGGGTTCGATTACCTCTCGGACTTCGGCACGCTGTACGATTGGAGCCTGGGCGCGACATGGGCGCCCACCGACAAGCTAAGCCTGACCGCGACTCACACATGGCGCGAGCAGGCACCGGGGCTGACCGCACTGGGCAATCCGATTGTCGAGACATTCAACGTTCCCATCTTCGACTTCGTCGGCGGGCAGACGGTGCTTGCGGATGTCACATCCGGCGGCAATCCCAATCTCGAAGCGGAAACCCAGCGGGACTGGAACTTCTCGCTTAACTGGGAGCTGCCGCTGATCCCGAATGCGCGTTTCCAGACCGGCTACACCACCGCCACCTCGGACGATGTGACGTTGCAATCGCCTTCCTTCACCTCCTCGTTCGAGGCCGCCTTCCCGGACCGCGTTACGCGAGATGGGATAGGGCAATTGACTGCAGTCGATTTGCGCCCAGTGACGCTGTTCGAAACACGCAGCGAAAGCGTGTTTTTCAGCCTCAACATGGGCGGATCGATCGGAAAAGCGCCGCCGCGCCGATCTGGCCCTCCCGGCGGCGGGCGACCGGGTGGTAGCGGCCGACCGGGCGCTGGCGGACCGCCCAGCGGCGGGTCAGGCAGACCGCCGGCAGGCGCGACCAGCGCTCGTTTCGATCCCGCGCAATTTGCCGAAATACGCGCCAAGTTCTGCGCGACACCCGAAGGCGAGGCGCCCGATCTCAGTGGCCTGCCCGAACAGATGCTCGAGCGGCTCAAGGGCCCCGACGGCACCATTCCGCCTGACCGAATTGCGCAGCTGCGCGAGCGCTTCTGCGGCGAAGAGTCAGAACAGCGGGGCGAACGCTTCGCAGCTATACGCGAAGCTGTGTGCGCGGACCCTCCGCAGCTCGATAAAATTCCGGAGCCGATGCTCGCGCGGATCAAAGGTCCCGATGGAGAGATCAATCCGGACAAACTTGCCCAGATGCGCGAGCAGATTTGCTCGGCGGACGGCGCTGCCAGTGGCGGCCAGCAGGCCGGTCAGGGCCAGCCTGGCGCGGGGCGCGGCGGCGGACGCAGGCGCGGCGGTGCAGGTTTCTTTGGCGGCAATGAGAATGATCCGCGCCCGCGGTACTTTCTAAATCTGACTCATACGATTCAGCTCGAGAACGAAATTCTACTCGCCGAGAATGGTCCGCTGTTCGATCAGCTCGACGGGTTCGTGATTTCTGGTGGCGCAATTCCGGGCAGCACGTCGAGGCTGGAAGCCGGATTGTTCTGGCAAGGCTACGGCTTTCGTTTGTCGGGCAATTACATCGGTGAAGCGGAACTGCGCAGCGGACAGGCGCCGGGGTCGAACGATCTGTTCTTCGGTGACATCGCAACCTTCGACATCCGTCTGTTTGCGGACCTTGGCGAAGTGCTCAAGAAAGAAGATGGCATCTTCGACGGACTGCGCGTGTCGCTGCGCGCCGACAATATTTTCGATGCTCAACGCCGCGTCGTCGATGCGAACGGTGTGGTGCCAGGTGCCTTCGACCCAGACCGCCTCGACCCTACCGGACGCTATCTCGGCATCGATATCCGTAAAGCGTTCTAGTGTAGGCGCGTGCGAGGGAAGACGAGCGATGCCAGCCCTCTCGCCTTGAACGGTTTCCAGCTGCCTTCCGTCTGCGCCAATCTGTCCGCAATCGCATAAAGCGCGGCAGGATTTACGCCGAGACCGCAATGGCTGGCGATCACTTCGATGTTCTCGTTTTCAGTGCCTGGTGACTGGACCGATCCACGCCAGTGCACGACGCCGTCCGTTTTGGTGAGGATCGATGTGGTGGGGACCGGCGGCGCTTCGGCCAGAGTGCGGAATTTGCCCGCCTTCATAGGTTCGGGCACTTCGCCATTGAGATATTCGAACAATCGGCGCGCATTGGAATGGTCGCGGTCGTCGCTGATCGGGCTGCCGAGGCTGATTACCTGGCGCACCTTTTCCGGCATATCTTTCGCCAGCTCGCGCGCGAACACACCGCCCAGGCTCCAGCCGACGATCGACACCTTGCGGCCTTCATTGCGCTCATAAAGCTCGGTCACGCAGCGGCCCATCGCCTCGACACGGGCATTGTCGACCCGCACATTGCGTCCAAGTTTCCAACCTTCGACATCGTAGCCAAGATCGTTCAGCAGCGAACGCATTGGCTTTGTCGAAGTATCGGTGGCCATGAAGCCCGGCAATACCAGCACGCCATGTCCGTCGCCTTTTGGCAGCATGGAGAGCAGCGGCCGCATGGCGTAGAAGCTTGCGAGTTCGGTCATCGCCCGGCCCGGTTCGGCAAGGGTCCAGAGCCGGCTTGGCGGGCGGGCCTGTGTTTGTGCTGCGGTCATGATTTTTGCGAACCCTTTTTCTTTGGTGTTGAGGCGGAGCGTTTTCTCGCTCCGACCGTGCCCCTCGCTTTGGTTTTCGCTGCGGGGCGTGCTTTGGTTGCAGCAGGTTTCTGGGCCTTGGTCGCTGGCTTTGTCTTTGCTTTGGCCTTCGTCGCGGCTTTGCTTTGGGCTGCGCTTGGCGCCGGCTTGACCTTCGCTGGCCCCTTCTTGGCTGCCTTGAGCAATTCTTCGAAGCTTTCGCGAATGCATTCGACGTAGAATTCCGGGTCGGGCAGCAATTCGCGGTCGGCAGTGAAGGCTATCGTTGCTTCATCGACATAGGACTGAACCACATGGCCAAGCCCCATTCCATCGGTCAGGCAGACGAGCCCCAGCTGGCTTTCGAGCCGCGCTCCACTCGAATAGATAGGCACGGGCGGGCCCGGCACATTGGTGACAACGGTCGAGAAGGGCGGCTGGACGCGATCGGCGAGACCAAGGCGGGTGTAAAGCTGCGCGCCCAGTGCCATGAAGAGAGCAGGGCTTACCTTGCTCATCTCGGTCATATTGCGTGCGCCAACTGCCTCGGTCATCGCCTTGGAGTTGGATGTGCGCTCATGCACGAATTGCAGCCGTTCGGCCGGGTCTTCGATATGTGTGCCCAGCGGCGCGACCATGGCGGCGACCTGGTTGCCCATGTCACCTTTCTCATCCTTGCTGCGCACCGAAATGGGCGCCATCGCGGTTAGTGTGCGCTTCGGCAGATCGTCTTTCGACAGCAGATATTTGCGCATTGCGCCGCCGACGATCGTCAGGAATACGTCATTGACCTTGCAGCCCGGATCAAGCGCGCGGATAGCCTTTATATCGGCCAGCGGAACGCTGATCCCCTCGACCACTCGGGTGCTCGACAGCTTGGCATTGAAGCGGCATCGCGGCGGCATCATTTCGCGGCTGACGCTGAAGTCTTTCACCGCCAGTCCCTTGATCGCCTTTGCCAGTCCCGGCGCAGCGCGGGCGGCGACTTCCAACTGTTTCATCGGATTTGTGATCGCGTTGAAATAGCTTTTGCCGAGCAGTTCTGCGGCATTGGGGACTTTCCCCGGCTTCCATGTGTCCGGTTCGGAAGGCGGCGGAGTGTCGGGCTCCAGCGTATGCATCGCTTCGAGCAGATCGACGCCGCTCATGCCGTCGATCGCGGAATGGTGCACTTTCGTGACCATCGCAAAGCTGCCCTTGGCAATCCCGTCAACGTTGTCGAGGCCTTCGACAACGGTAAACTCCCAGGGCGGGCGCGTCAGGTCGAGGGGGCGCGCGAAGATGCGGGCGGCCTGGATGCAAAGCTGCCGCCAGTCGCCCGGTTTGGGCAGGGCGATGTGACGGACGTGATACTCCAGATCGAAATCCGGGTCCTCTATCCAATACGGGTAATCGAGGTCGAACGGCACGCGTACCAGCCGCTGCCGGATGGTGCGGGAGAGCTGCATGCGGCTCTCGAAGAAATTCAGAATGTCTTTGAAGCGGACGAAGCCGCCGGGTGCGGTTTCGGGATTGTAAACGAGGATGGAGCCAATGTGCATGGGAGAATTGCGCGTTTCCAGCGCGACGAAACTCGCATCCATGCCTTGTAATTGGCGCATATTTATCCTCTCGCGCTACCGCCTCGCTGCATCAGCGCGGCAATTTTCCCTGAAAAACCGGGAAAAAACTGCGGCTATGGCCCGCTTTTGCGGGTCCGAAGGGGCGGCCTAGCATGATTGTGCAGCGCGTCAAATTGCGGTCTACAGCGCTTCCCCGGCCACCACGCCGCTCGCCCAGGCCCATTGGAAGTTGTAACCGCCCAGCCATCCGGTGACGTCGACCGCTTCTCCGATTGCGTAAAGCCCGGTTATCTTTTTGCTTTCCATCGTCTTTGACGAAAGCTCTGCCGTCGAAATACCGCCTGCTGTCACCTCTGCCTTGGCGAGGCCCTCGGTCCCATTGGGATGGAAATGCCAGCCAGACAGCTGCTCTGCCGCAAGGCGCAACGTCTTGTCGGGCATATTGCCGAGATCGCCGGATAGAGCGAGCTTTTCGGCCAGTATATCGGCAAGCCGGTCAGGCAGGGCATCGCGCAACACGCTTCGCAAGGTGGCGCGCGGAGTGTCCTTCTTGGCTTCGACCAGCCAGTCGGCGTTCCTGTCCGGGAAAAAGTCGATCGCTATCGGCTCACCGGGTTTCCAATAGGACGAGGCTTGCAGGATCGCCGGGCCCGACAGGCCGCGATGCGTAAATAGCGCAGCTTCGGGAAAGGCGGTTTTGCCAGCTGCCGCGACCACGGGTGCGGCTATGCCAGAGATGCTGCGAAAAAGGACTTCGTCGCCGCCGAGGGTCAGCGGAACGAGGGCCGGGCGCGGCTCGACTACCTTGAGGCCAAATTGTCTGGCAAGGTCATACGCAAAGCCGGTCGCGCCCATTTTGGGAATCGATGGACCGCCGGTTGCGATGACCAGGGCTTCTGCGGTGTAGCGCCCCATATCGGTCGTGACAGTGAAGCCTCCGTTCTGGCTGACATCGGACACCTCTTCGCTGCAATGGACGGAAACATCGCCCTTCGCGCATTCATCCAGAAGCATCTGCACAATCTGCTTCGCCGATCCATCGCAGAACAGCTGGCCGAGCGTCTTCTCGTGCCATTCGATACCGTAGCTTTCGACCAGCTCCAGAAAGTCGCTCGCAGTATACCGGGCCAGCGCCGATTTGGCGAAGTGCGGATTGGCGGAGAGGTAGTTCGCAGGTCCGGCCCCGATATTGGTGAAATTGCACCTGCCACCGCCTGAAATCAGGATCTTCTTTCCCGGCTTGTCCGACTTTTCGAGCACAAGCACCCGCTTGCCGCGTCGACCCGCGCGCGCCGCACACATCAGCCCGGCCGCACCAGCGCCGAGAATTATGGCGTCGTAATTATCGGACATCAGTCATGCAATGGTCAGGCAGTGGTCAGGCAAGCTGCGCACCGACGGGCCGTTGCCGTCCGGCTACGAAATACAGCAGCGTTCCGAGGACGAACAGTCCGCCCAGCGTCCCCCACGCCTGCAAGTCTGCATGGCTCGCCACCCATGCCGTGCTAACGAAAGCCAGCACTGCCACAGCCGTGCGGATGCCGGAAAACTCGCCCGCCCTGTGCTCGATGACCGGCAAGGCTGCCGCGCTGACTAGATAGGTGAACAGCCTGGTCAGCGTGCCTGCGATGGCCAGGACTTCAAAGCCCTCCCACAGACCGAACAGGATCGCAGCGACACCGTAAAACATGATGGAGTTGGACGGCGTCTGCCAGCGCGGACTGACATGCGCGAACCATTGCGGCAGCATGCCCCTTTCGGCCATGCCATAGGTCATGCGGGGCAGGGTTACGCCCCCCTGAAAATTGTTGCCTGCAATGCTGAATGCGGCCGCGACGACGATCGCGATCGCTCCGATGTCGCCCATCACCAGTTCCGCCGAACCCGCCAGTGCATTGTCGCTACCGCCGCCTCCGGGCCCGATCGCCAGAAACGCCCAGATAATCGCCATGTAAAGCGCCGTCACCGCCGCCAGCGTGACCAGCAGCGCAAGCGGAACATCGCGCCGGGGCCGGCGCATTTCGCCAGCGGGCAAGGTGACGCTCTCGAACCCCATGAAGGCGTAGTAAAGCAGAAGGACCACCGTCTCGACCTGGGTGAATTCCGGCAGGATCAGGCCGACCTCATTCGTGCCGGCAAACAGGGCCGAGGCGATCAGCAGCCCCAGCGGCAAGAGCTTCATCACCGTCATGAAGCCCAGCGCGCCGACCGACTTGCGCATCCCGAACAGGTTGATTGCCGTAAGAATCGCGATGATCGTCGCGACCGTGCCCTCCCGCATTCCCGGGCCGTTGAGAAAGGGAAAAAGGGCTGCGAGATAAGCGACCATGACATGCGTATTCGCAGCGACGGTCACGATGGCGCTGGCATAGCGCATCCAGCCTGCCTGATACCCGACGAAGCGCCCGAAAGCCGCTTCGCCGTAAAGCACCGGCCCGCCCGAATTGTCGAACCGCGCGGCCAACCAGGCAAAGACGAGGATCAACGGAGCGAAGAGAAACCCACCGGCAAGCATCATCCAAGGCGCAAAATCACCGACCGCGGCGACGAGGATTGCCGGCATCGCGAATATGCCTGCGCCGATCATCCCGTTCACCGGGAAGATTGCCGTGCCCCAAAAGCCCACCGTCCGCGGTGGCTTGATATCCGTCCCGTCCATTGCCGGTCGATGGCCGTTTTCCTATTATCGTGCAAGCGATTGAGAAACGCGTGTTCGGCGACTATCTGACCAGCGATGGCGCGCACCCCCGCAGGCACTCCCCACGATCCGAGGGGCAAGGAACGCTTCAACGAGGAGCGCGCGACTTATACCGTCGCCAGTGCTCAGCCCAATCTGGAAGCCGGGATCAAGACCATTCGCGAGATGGTCAAGACGCTGAAGCCCACGCCCGGCGTTTACCGCATGCTCGATACGCGCGGGGATGTGCTTTACGTCGGCAAGGCGCGAAGCCTTAAAGCGCGAGTGGCCAATTATGCGCAGGTGAAAGGGCTTTCCGGGCGGATCCAGCGCATGGTCAGCCAGTGCCGCGCGATGGAGATCGTTACAACCAACTCCGAAGCGGAGGCTTTGCTGCTAGAGGCGCAGCTGATCAAGCGGTTCCGGCCGCCGTTCAATGTGCTGCTACGCGACGATAAGAGCTTCCCGTTCATTCTGCTGCGCGGCGATCACAAGTTTCCGCGCATTCACAAGCACCGCGGCGCACGGCGCGCCAAGGGCAATTATTACGGGCCGTTTGCAAGTGCCGGCTCGGTCAACAAAACGCTGAATGCATTGCAAAAGCTGTTCTTGCTGAGGAGCTGCACCGACAGCTTCTTCAACAATCGCGACCGCCCGTGCCTCCTTTATCAGATCAAGCGCTGCAGCGCGCCATGTGTCGGGCGCATCGATACGGAAGGCTATGCCAGGCTGGTCGGCGAGGCGAAGGAGTTTCTCGGCGGAAAGTCCTCATCGGTGCAGGCCAGCATCGAGAAGCAGATGGCCAAGGCAGCCGAAGACCTGGACTTCGAAACCGCGGCGATCCTGCGCGACAGGTTGCGTGCTGCGACTTTCATTCAGGGCTCACAGGCCATCAATGCGAGCGGAATAGGCGATGCCGACGTGTTCGCGCTTGCAGCCAAGGGCGGTCAGATCGGTGCTCAGGCCTTCTTCATTCGCGGCGGCCAGAACTGGGGGCATCGCGCGTTCTTCCCGCGCAATACGGGCGATCTGGAGAAGTCGCAGGTGCTGGCCGACGTGCTCCTGCAATTTTATGAAGAGGTGCCGCCGCCGCGCAACCTGCTGGTCGACCGCGAATTGCCCGAACAGGAATTGATCGCCGAAGCGTTGGCGGAAAAAGCAGGGCACAAAGTCGACATCTCCATCCCGCAGCGCGGAACGCGTCGCAAGCTGATGGAGCAGGCGAGCCGCAATGCGACCAAATCCCTGGAGCGGCGGCTGGCGGAAACTGGCACCAAAGCCAAAACGCTACGCGAACTTGCCGAATTTCTCGAACTCGATGAACCGCCAACGCGGATCGAGGTCTACGACAATAGCCATATCCAGGGCGACAAGGCTGTCGGCGCAATGGTCGTCGCCAGCGCCGAAGGTTTCGAGAAGGGCCAGTACCGCAAATTCAACATCAAGCAGGCGCAGACTAACGACGATTTCGCCATGATGCGCGAGGTCATGTCGCGTCGCTTTGCCCGCGCGATGAAGGACGATCCCGACCGCGAAAAACAGGGCGTCTGGCCGGATCTAGTGCTGATCGACGGCGGCAAGGGCCAGATGTCGTCCGTGCGCGATACGTTGCAGGAAATGGGCATTGAAGAAGTGCCGCTTATTGCCATCGCCAAGGGGCCGCATCACGGGCGTGAAGGCCGCGAGGTATTTCACTTCCCCGATGGCCGGGAGAAAACCCTGCCGGTCAATTCACCGCTGCTGTTCTATCTCCAGACATTGCGAGACGAGGTTCACCGGTTTGCCATAGGCGCCCACCGTGCCAAACGCAGCCGCGCCATAACCGCAAGCCCGCTGGACGAGATTCCCGGTATCGGCCCATCACGCAAGCGAGCACTTTTGTTGCACTTTGGAACCGCGGGCAAGGTTAGGGCAGCCGGTCTGGACGATCTGATGCGTGCCCCGGGTATTTCCGACAGCGTTGCACAGCAAATCTACGATTTTTACCATGCCGGCGGGTAAAGGAGTATTCTCGGTCGATTGATCGAGATCAACGACGGTCCTCCTCGATTGCGCGATAATCGCCGCAGACGGTCGGCGAATTGCTGGACCAATCGAGAGGAGAGCCCCCATGCGATCGATATTACTACATGCATTCGACGACGATGAGTTTCCCCAACGGCTGGACGCCGCGCTGGACATCGCGAGAGCCTTCGATGCTCACCTGACCATCCTTCATGCAATTCCCTACGAGGCTGGCATCCCTGGTGACCCCTATGGAGCCAGCTTTGCCGCCATGGTGCCCGTCTGGCGCGAGGGCGGCAAGAAACTGCGCGCCAAGACCGAAGCCGACATGGCCAATGAGGATGTGCCATGGGATTGGGTCGATGGAGTGGGCACGGCCGCCGACGCATTGCTGCGGCACTCGTCGCTCGCAGACCTGATCATCATGGGCGCACGCGAGCCACGCTTCGAGGGGAAGGCGCCGTCGAGCAGCGCCGGAGAACTTGCCTTATCGGCGGATTGTCCGGTCCTTGTCTTGCCGGAAGGCGCCGGCCGCATAGATCTTTCCCGCCCAGCGGCGATCGCTTGGGACGGCTCTGCCGAAGCATCCCACGCTCTGCGCGCATCCATGCCGCTACTTGAGCGGGCGAGCGCAATTTACCTGCTCTACGTGCAAGAGGGGAAGGGCAAAAAAGGAGGCCTCGATTTGCCTCCGATGTCGGGAGCCGACTATCTTTCGCGGCACGGTCTGTCTGCCGAGATAAGCGAACTCGAATGCAAAAAAGGCAATGTTGCAGAAGCGCTGATAGCAGCAGCGACGCATGGCAATGCCGGATTATTCGTGATGGGCGCCTACGGAAAGACACGCTTTTCCGAGCGTATTTTCGGCGGTGTGACGCGCGAGATGTTGTCGCGGGTACCTATGCCCCTGTTGCTCACTCACTGATTGGTGGCAAGGGCAAGCAGGCTCGTTCCCTCATGCGGGCTTGCTCTTGCGCCGCCGCATCATGCCTTCCTGAGCAACGCTGGCGACCAGTTCGCCCTCGCGATTGAAAACCGATCCGCGATTGTAGCCACGGCCCGATCCGGACCACGGGCTCTCCGTGGCGTATAGCAGCCACTCGTCTGCGCGCGCCGGACGATGGAACCAAATAGCATGGTCAAGACTGGCGCCCACCAATTCGCCGCGCATCCATGACAGGCCATGGGGCAGGGCGCTGGTCCCCAGCAAGGTGTAGTCGCTGGCATAGGCGATCACCGCGCGGTGGAGGGCGTGATCGTCACCGAGCGGGGCGACCGTGCGGAACCAGCTATGCGCGCGGGGCGGCTTGGGTTCCGAATTCATCCAGTGGAGCTTGTCGCTGGTGCGCATGTCGATCGGGCGGGGGCGCAGTACAAATGCTCGCTGGGCCTCGCTCATCTTGCTCCCCATCCGCTCCACCATCGTGCGGCGCATTTCCATGTCGGGCAGCAAGTCTTCCGGAGCTGGAACGTCGGGCATTTTCGCATCGAGATGCTCGATACCGTACTCGGGCCTCTGAAAGCTCGCGGTCATGGTTGAGGATGGGCTTTCCGTCCTGCAAAGCCATCACCCGACGGTTGGCAAAGCTGCGGCCGTCGAAATCGCGCGCCGTCTCATAGGCGATGTCGACGCCTTCCCGTCCGCCGCGCAGGAAATAGGCGTGGAGGCTGTGTGCTTCCAACCCATCCGGCGTCGTTGCCTGGGCGGCTTGCAGTGCCTGGGCAATCACTTGACCCCCGAACACGCGCCCGATCCCGTCAGGCTGGCGGGGCGCGGAAAACCGGTTCTCCGCTTCGCGCGTGACGGTGAGCAGGCGGACCAGTCCGGCAACCAGCTGTTCGGGTGTTTTCTCTTCGGTCATGAGATCGGCCGATTAGTGCGCCGCAAGCATTGGCGTCAATCGGCGATGCGCAGGCAGGCTGTGCAAACAGAAAAGGCGCGGCACCCGTTTCGGATACCGCGCCCTTGCTAAAGTCTGGACTGATGTCAGTTCAGGCTGAGAAGCGCCGGTGCGCTATCGCCGTCCGAAGCGACATAGGCAGGATTGTACTTCTCCAGCCATGCGTAGGTTCTGTCGATCCACTCGCATGTGCACATCGTCATACGGCAGGTTATGCGTACCCTGTTCTTGCACGATGTACTTGAAGTCCTGCCTTCCACCTTGCCCGATTTCTTCAGGTTCGAAACGAGCGTTTCGGCCTGCTCCATCGGAATACGAGCATCGCGTTTGGCAGTAACGATCAGGATCGGCGACCATTCGCCGTCCGTATTGCGGGCCGTGGAAATGCCCTCTGGATCTTCCGAAGTAGCTTGGAACCTTCGCTGAACCGACCGAGGTTCTTTGCATCCCACGTTTTCATCAGCGGCATGTCGTGAACGCCAGCACCGGCAATCGCGCAATTCCAGACTTCGGATCGCGCTGGCACCGCGGGCTGCGGCATAACCGCCATAGGACCAGCCCATGATGCATGCCCGATTGGGATCGATAACGCCCTTCGCGCCGTAATATGTCAGGATGTCGTTGAGATCGTCCTGCATCCGCTTTCCGTAGCCGCCATGGCTCGCGCCCAGTCTGGAACGAATTCCGCCCATAACCGCCCGACCCGCGATAGTTCGGCTGGATCACGACATAGCCCTGCTCGGCAAGCGGCTGGGCCCAAGGTTCTGCGCAGTTGGTAGCGGAATGACACCCCGAACGGGCCGCCATGCGGCATGACCACCACCGGAAGGTTCTTCTGCCCTTCACGATGACGCGGATAGGTGACGATGGCCTGAATTTTCCTGCCGTCGCTCGCTTCGTACCATTCGGCTTTCACCGGGTTCATCGGTGCATCTTTCAGCGCGGTGCGGGCCCAGTTAAGCAGGCTTCATCTGACCCGTCTGAGTATTGTAAAGGTAATATCCTGCTGCCCGCGGCATACCGCCGCCATAGAGCAGGAATTTGGAAATTCGTCGGTGTAGTCGACAATGCGCGCTTCGTCCTTGCCGAACAATTCTTCAGTTAGTTGCTCGAGGGCCTTCAGCTTGGGATCGACATAGCAGCGTATCGCGCGTGCCATCGAAGGTGACGATAACCGAGCAACTTCGGTGTCGATCGTCGTTGGTGATGACGCCTTGGACATCGAAGCCTTCAGTTTCAAAAACAGTGTCGAACCACATCCATGGTGCGCATGTCCACCTTGTACACCTTGCTCATGCCCTCATGGTTGGAGATGGTGTAAACCAGATCGGTGCCCGGAATGAACATTTCCGGCGCAGGCAGGCTTTCAGTGAACGGTGTAGTCGGCCTTCGTTGTAAACCGTCTTCAAATTGCGATCGCTCTTCTCGCCGTGTAAAGCATCCGGACTTTGCCGTTATCGCGGTCTCGATTGAAGCCGGCCCGGACGTTGCCCTGGCCGTCGACTGCCCAGCTACGCACCACCGGGTTAACGCGCTGCACCATCGAGTACTTGCCGGTCTTCACATCGACTTCGACGACTTCGGGGAAGTCCCAGCCGTTCGTTGCTTCTGCCAACAGCATCACGCTGGAGTAGATATTTGCCGGTGTCGTGATCGATATGAAAATACGCCGCCGCGTCTGCTCCCGGCCTCCGCCAAGCCTGCGGAACGGATTTACGCCGGTCTCGACATCGAAGCAACCAAGCGCCGGAAATCCGTCAGGCCGAAGCCGATATCCTCGCGGCTGATGACAGTGGCTCACCACGTGGTCGTTACCGATCCACGGATATCCGGTCATGGTGCGCTGTCGCCGCTCTCGCGCGCTTCATTGGCGGCGAGGATCGGTATTTCGCGCATCGTAGACAGGTCGAGCACTACCAGCATCTCGGCCCCATCCGCCCCGCCATATAGGCCAGCTTATTGCCGTCGGGCGAAAGCGACACGCTCTCATGTTCGGAGCCTTGACGAACTCGCCAGCCGGAATGCGGCCGTTAGCGGTTCCGGCAACCTGAGGCGCTTGTGCCTGCGCCATAGCCGGGCGACGAGCCATGCCCGCCACGCCGAATGCGGCACATCCGAGGGCAAGCGCGCTTGCGCCGCGAATTACGAAGTTCTTGATGTCATGTTGAACGCTAGCGTCCCTATTGATTGCACCAAATGAGGCGGGCCCCCAAAAACCAAAAGTCTGCCCGTGCACACCTTCTGCAGAGGCATTTTGGCAGAATTTAGGCGTTTTTCCCGCTCCGTATGTATGAACAATGCCACGCCCAGGCTGAACGCAAGTGAAAAACCCCGCCCGGATCGCTCCGGGCGGGGGTTTTCTTTCGCAGTTCCATGCCGTCGTTGCGGCTGGTCAGCATGCCGTAGGCGGTCAGGCGCGGCCCCTGCCAGCGCGGCGAGCAGCAGCAGCGCGACGATGTTGGTGATCTTGATCATCGGATTCACGGCCGGCCGGCAGTGTCCTTATATGGATCGCCAACGGTGTCACCGTCACTGCGGCCTGGTGAGCTTCGTGAGCCCTTGCCGCCGTGATTGCCGTCTTCAATGTACTTCTTTGCGTTGTCCCAAGCACCGCCGCCGGCGGTCATGGAAAGCGCGACGAAGATGCCCGAGACGATCACCCCGAGGAGCAGCGCGCCCAATGCCGCGAAGGCATCGGCTCGACCCGCAACCGCGTTGATCACGAAGTAGACAACGATCGGCGCGAGTACGGGGAGCAAGGAAGGAAGGATCATTTCCTTGATCGCCGCCTTGGTTACCAGGTCGACTGTGCGGGCATAATCCGGGCGGCTGGTGCCTTCCATGATGCCCTTGTCCTTGGCGAACTGATCGCGCACGTCGATAACCACGTCGCCAGCAGCGCGACCGACCGCAGTCATGCCCATTGCACCGAACAGATAGGGCAACAGTGCGCCCAGCAGCAGACCGACAATCACGTAAGGATTCTCGAGGCTGAAGCTGGTTTCGCCATTGGCTGCCACACCGTCGAGCAATTGCGGGGAAGAACGCCCGAATGTCGGCGGTATAGGCAGAGAACAGCACCAGCGCTGCCAGACCGGCAGAGCCAATTGCGTAGCCCTTGGTCACAGCCTTCGTGGTGTTGCCCACTGCGTCCAGCGCGTCGGTCTTCTCGCGAACGCTTTCGTCCAGTTCCGCCATTTCGGCGATACCGCCAGCATTGTCGGTTACCGGTCCGTAAGCGTCGAGCGCGACGACCATACCGGCCAGCGCCAGCATCGAGGTTGCAGCGAAGGCGATGCCCATGAGGCCCGCCAGCTGGTAGGTCACGATGATGCCCACGACGATGACTCAGCGTCGGCAGAGCGGTCGATTTAAGGCTGATTGCCAGACCCTGGATGACGTTGGTGCCGTGGCCCGTTTCCGAGGACTTGGCGATCGAGCGCACAGGACGGTATTCGGTGCCGGTGTAATACTCGGTGATCCAAATGATCAGTCCAGTAACGGCGAGACCCACCATCATCGACCAGGACAGGCCGATGACCGGTAAAGGTTTTGTCGCCGAGCGTATGACTCGGTTCCCATTCCCACAGCGGCTTCGGTCGCCAAGGCACCAGATAGCCGGGATCGACAGAACGGCTGTGGTGATGAAGCCCTTGTAGAGCGCGCCCATGATGTTGTTCGATTTGCCGAGGCGGACCATGTAAGTGCCGATGATCGACGTCACGATGCAAACGCCGCCAACCAGCAGCGGAAGCGTCATCAGTGCGGTCAGTTCGGCAACCGCAAGGCCGGTGAACAGAAGCGCCGTCAGCACCATGGTGGCGCCAACAGTCACGACGTAGGTCTCGAAAAGATCGGCCGCCATACCGGCGCAGTCGCCGACATTGTCGCCTACGTTATCAGCGATGGTGGCAGGGTTGCGCGGGTCATCTTCCGGAATACCGGCTTCGACCTTGCCCACGAGATCTGCGCCGACGTCTGCGGCCTTGGTAAAGATACCGCCGCCAAGACGTGCGAAGATCGAAATCAAAGACGCGCCAAAGGCGAGGCCCACAAGCGCATCGATGACCTGCCGTTTCTCGTCGAGAACGGTGAGGTTGAGTTCCATCACCGTCGTCAGAACGTAAAAGAATCCCGCAATTGCCAGCAGCGCGAGGCCCGCGACCAGCATGCCGGTAACGGCACCGGCCCGGAACGCCACGGTCAAGCCTTGCTGCAGGCCGGACTGCGCAGCGGCAGCGGTGCGAACATTGGCGCGGACCGAGATGTCCATTCCGATAAAACCGGCGACGCCCGACAGGATCGCGCCGATTACGAAGCCGATCGTAAGGATCGGCGCCGCGAGGAATGAGGAAGACGATTGCAGCAACAGCAACGCCGACCATTGCGATGGTCGTGTATTGACGCTTGAGGTAGGCCTGTGCGCCTTCCTGGATCGCGCCGGCGATCTCCTGCATTTTCTCGTTGCCGGCACCGGCGCTGAGCACTTGGCGGCTGGTAATGAAGCCATACACGATGGCTAGCAGTCCCAGCAGAATTGAAATGAGAACAAGGTCCACGAAAATTTCCCCTCCCGATTGGATAAATGACCCGAATTCCGCCTCGACCGGGCGGATATCTGTGGCGCGGGGGTATAAGCGAGGACTGGCGGCTGGCAAGGCCTAAACGCGGGCGGTTGTGCGGTGTTTGGGGAAAACGTCAGCCGTGCGTGTAGCCGAGGCGCTGATTGGGCGGCGGAGGCGCACCGTCGATCAGTATCGGGGCGGCTCCTGCGTCTATCACCGATCCGATGAGAGACGCGCTTACCGGCGGCGTCAGCCCGGCATCGCAGGTGAACAGCAGAGCGTAGTCGTCGCCCCAGCTAAGGCATTCCATCAGCCGCGAGCGGTCGGCGATATCCATCTGGGCTGTGTCGAGGTCCAGCGTGACGCCGCTCGCCTTCGCCATCCGCGATGCGTCGAGCAATAGCCCGTCGGAAACATCCATCATGGCAGAGACAATGGGAGCGAGCGCCAGCCCTCCTTCCAGCAACGGATTCGGGCGCAGGAAAGCCTGTGCGTGCTTTCCATCCGGTTGCTCGAAACCGAGCATGGCCGCACCAAGCGTACCGCAAAGCCAGACCGCATCGCCAATCCGAGCACCAGACGTGCGGAACCGGCGTGTGCACTGCGCGCCCGATAGCCGTCAGGCCGATTGTACGGGGTCCGGTCGCGGCGATAGTGTCACCGCCCAGCAGCTTCACGTCGAAAGCGTCGAGCGCGGCGCGCAATCCTTCGAGAAATCGCTCGTCCGCTTCTCCAAGAGTGTAGCTTAGCAAGAGTCCTTCGGGGCGGGCACCTTTGGCGGCCAGATCGGACAGGTTGGAGGCGACAAGCTTCCATGCAACGTCTGCCATGTCTGCATCTGGCCGGTAATGCGTACCCTCGGCCATCGCGTCATGCGTTACGACCAGCGTTTCAGAGCCATTTTCGATGATTGCTGCATCGTCCTCAAGTCCGCGCGCGCCGGGGTGCAGCGGCAGTTTGCGCAAGGCCTGAATGAAAGCGGTTTCGTCTATGACCGGACCTCACTGGCCACCGCATCCAGTATACCGTTTGCGAATTTGGCCTCGCGGTCGTCGAAGAAGGCTTTGGCTACATCGACGTATTCGCTGATTGCAGCGGCCTTGGGCACGTCGGCGCGGGCGAGTAGTTCGTACGTACCGCAGCGCAAGATTTGCAGCATTGTCTTATCCAGGCGTTTCAACGTCCAGCCTTCCGCAAGCCGCGCGGTGAGCAGATCGTCGATCTCGTCGCGGCGTGCGCCGACACCGGCGACGATGTCGTCGAAGAATTCGGTTTCTGCTTCGGCATATTGCTCGTCTTCGACCTCATGGCCGAGACGGTGCTGGTGAAACTCGTCGAGCAGACGGGCGAGGGCGGTGCCCTCCATATGCTGCTGATAAAGCGCCTGAACGGCGGCAAGACGGGCTGCCGAGCGCGCCTGCGAGCGTCCGCGATTTTTGGAATCTTGGCTCATTTCAGCCTCATGGATACGGAAAGGGCGTGGGCGGGAAGCCCCTCGGCTTCGGCGAGGCGGACGGCGGCGGGGCCGATGGCGGCAAGCGCCGCTTCGCTCGCATCGATGAAGCTGGTACGCTTCATGAAATCGAGCACGGAAAGGCCGCTGGCAAAGCGGGCGCGGCGGCCTGTAGGCAGCACATGGTTGGGCCCGGCAATATAATCGCCGATGGCCTCGGGCGTGTTCCGGCCGAGAAAACGCTACCTGCATGGCGGAGCTTGTCGAACAATTGCTGCGGATTGGCGACGGCGAGTTCCACATGCTCCGCCGCCAGCCGGTCTGCCAGGGGGATGGCCTCGCCGAGTTCGCCCACCACCACGATCAGGCCATGGTGGTCCCAGCTGTGTTTGGCAGTTTTGCCGGTCGATAGATTCATCAATTGCAAGTCGATAGTGTCAGCCACCATCCGCGCGAAGGGCTTGTCATCGGTAATCAGAATGGACTGGCTCGTCGGGTCATGCTCGGCCTGGCTGAGCAGGTCTGCCGCGATCCATTCGGGATCAT
This sequence comes from uncultured Alphaproteobacteria bacterium, assembly GCA_963797945.1. Lineage (GTDB taxonomy): Bacteria > Pseudomonadota > Alphaproteobacteria > Sphingomonadales > Sphingomonadaceae > Qipengyuania. The sequence goes on from CAWCRA010000003.1 coordinate 536,792, forward strand.
TGTCCTTGTCGGCGATCACCAGGATCTCGCTGGGCCCGGCCACCATGTCGATCCCGACGACGCCATAAAGCTGGCGTTTCGCCTCGGCGACCCAAGCATTGCCTGGACCGGCAATCACGTCGACACTGGCGATGCGGTCCGTGCCGTAAGCGAGCGCGCCGACCGCTTGCGCGCCGCCTACGCGCCAGATTTCGTCGATACCGCAAAGATGCGCAGCAGCGAGTACGAGGGCGCTCGTCTGCCCCTTCGGTGTCGGCGTCGTCACCACCAGGCGGCCAACGCCGGCAACCTTGGCCGGAATGGCGTTCATCAGAAGCGAGGAGGGGTAAGCCGCGCGGCCGCCGGGCACGTAAAGCCCCGCTGCCTCGACGGCGGACCAACGGCTGCCGAGGCGCATTCCGATGTCATCGGTATAGTCGCGGTCTTGCGGTATCTGCCCTTCGTGAAAGGCGCGGATCCGGTCGGCTGCGGTCTGCAAGGCGTCGCATAAGTCGCTGTCGAGCGAGTTCCAGGCCTCCTCGCAGGCGCTCGCCGAGATGCGCCAGTCGGCGTCGCCGGTCAGCCGGTGCTCGTCAAAGCGCATGGTGTATTCCACCAATGCGTCATCGCCGCGCTCGCGCACTTCGTTGAGCATTGCCGCGACATCGCGCGACACGTCGGCATCGCTTTCCCGCCGGTCGCGCACGACACGGGCAAATGCCTTCTCGAATTGGGGATCACTTGTTTCGAGGAACAGCATCAGGCGGCTTTCCTGCTGGCGGCATCGGCGCGGAATGCCTCTACCAGCGCAGCAACGCGCGGGTCCGTCTTCAGCGCCGCGCGGTTGACGATTAGCCGCGCCGTTATGTCCATTATGTGCGAGGTTTCGAGCAGACCATTGTCCTTGAGCGTCTGACCGCTCGATACGAGGTCGACGATCCGTCCGGCGAGGCCCAGTTCGGGCGCGATTTCCATCGCACCGTTCAGCTTGACGCATTCGGCCTGCACACCGCGCGCTTCGAAATGACGGCGGGTTATGTGCGGATACTTCGTGGCGACGCGCAGGTGACTGGCCCCGTTTCTGCCTGCTCCGGCGGTTTCTTTCGGCTCGGCAACCGCCAGATGGCAATGGCCGATATCGAGATCCACGGGCGCATAGAGCTCGGCATAATCGAACTCTTCGATCACGTCCGATCCCACGATGCCGGCCTGCGCCGCGCCATGCGCGACAAAGGTAGCAACATCGAACGCGCGGACCCGGATCAGCCGCATGTCGTCGCGCGTCGTCGGGAATGTGAGCGAGCGGTTGGCCTTGTCGTGAAACGCGGCATCGGGCACCACGCCCGCGCGCGCCATAACGGGCAGCGCCTCGTCGAGAATGCGCCCCTTGGGCACGGCGAAGGTCAGCATGTCGGCCATAGGGCGCGCAGATAGGCAGCGGCAGGAGAAAGGGCAATGGCGATGGGGCATTCAGTCGAGAGAGCAAGCTATTCGGTCATCGACCCGCAAGCGCGCGGGCAGCAAGCCGTGGCGCGGGCGTTCGAGAACCAGGTGGCCTATTGCCGCGATAACGGCGCTCCGATTACGGCTAACGTGTGTCAGGCCCTGCGCGAATTGCTAGGCGATGATCGCGGCGGAACGGTGATGGAACGAGTGCGCCGGTGGGCCGGACCTGCCCTGGCGGACGCATTGCCGCTGAGAGTGGCGGGCGGTTTGCACGGATTGCACCTTGCCGGAAGCGAGCCCCAGCTCGCCCCCGTTTACGAAGGCCGCACTCCTTCTGATATCACGGACAGAATGGCTGCGGCGCTGGAGCGTCACGAGGCTGTATTGCTACCTTGGCTGGACGGTCCGCCGCAGACAAATGAAGCGGGCAGGTCGAGCAATTATGCCGCTGCCTTTCTGTGGCTGGTGAGCCGAGGATTGCCAGCGATGCTTGAGCTTAATGAAATCGGTTCGAGTGCCGGGATCAACCTGATGATGGCGCGCTATCACTACGATCTGGCCGGAGTAAGCATCGGGCCAGAGACTGCTCAAATGCGTCTGCAGCCCGAATGGCGAGGAGACGCGCCCCCTGACCGGCCTTACCAAATCGTCTCGGCACGCGGCTGCGACGTGGCGCCGGTCGATCTGACCGACCCGGATCAGGCGCTCAGGCTGAAGGCATATATCTGGCCCGAGTTTACCGAGCGGTTCCAGCGGATGGATGCTGCGATTGCTGCCGCAAGTGAAGAGCCGCCCCGTATCGCGCACCAGCGCGCCGATGCGTTTGTGGCCGAGGTCTTGGCAGCGCCAGCCAGCAGCGGTGTCACCCGCGTGATCATGCATTCGGTCGTGTGGCAATACATCCCGCAGGACGAGCGTGGGCGCGTCGTCGCAGCGATAGAACGCGCCGGGATGGAAGCTTCCAAGGACGCCCCGCTTGCATGGGTTTCGCTGGAAGCGAACCGCGATACGCACCGGCATGAGTTGGTGGTGCGCCACTGGCCCGGCGACGGAAAGGAGCATCGCCTTGCGACGGCGCATCCGCACGGGGCCTGGATGGAATGGGCCGGTGCCTGAAGAGCTAACGCGTCAGGAAGCGTTCCATCGCGGCATTCACCGGACCCGGCGCCTCCCAAGGTATGAAATGGCCGGAGCCTTCGATACGCTCGATCGTCACATCGCCGATTAACTTGTCCAGCCCGTCCAGATTTTCCGGCGGAAGCGCAAGATCTTCCATGCCCCACATCACGAGCGTCGGAATGGTGAGCGGAGGCAAGGGCGGCGGCGTGTATTCGGACGGGATTTCATAGGGCGCGTCCATCGGCGGCACGTCGAGCGGCGTGGCGCGGTACCAATTGAGCATGGCGAAGGCGGCGTCGCGGTTCTCCCAATCCTTAAGCAGGAATGCGCGCTCATCGGGCTCCATCAGGTCCTGCGTGTTCCAGCTCGTGCTTTGCCGCAGCAGACCGCCAAGCCCTTCGCGCCGCACCAGTTCATCATTCGCCGGATCGCGGAAGTCGCGCATATACTGGCTCGCCTCGCGCTGGCGGCGATTGGTGTAGAGCAATTCTCCGAAGATGATGGCATGCGGCGCGTTGGCGATGACGCAACGTGTAACGCGGCCTGTGGTCTGGCCCCAATAAGCAACGCCCCACGCAATCGCGCCGCCCCAATCGTGCCCGACGATGGTGAAGTCATCGACGCCAAGCGCGTCCGCAAGGCCGAATACATCGCCGATCAATTTGTCCGGCGTGTAGGCCTCCACTTCTGACGGTTTCGATGATCCGCGATAGCCGCGCTGATCGGGTGCAATGCACCGGAAGCGGTCTGAAAATTGCGCGATCTGGTGCCGCCAGCTGCGGTGGTTTTCAGGAAAGCCGTGCAGGAAGATCAGCACCGGCGCATTGCGCGGCCCTTCGTCGACCACGTCGAGTTCGATCCCGCTGGTGAGCGTTACGCGTTTCAATTCCATCGCTCAGCCCTCTGCCTGCATCTTTTCCATGTAGCCATCGGCGACCATGCCCGCGACTTGGTCTAGAAGCTGGTCCGGCGTTCGGCGCATTTCGCCCATCGCTTCTTCCATCCCGCGTGCGACGATGATCTCGCGCTGGTTCAGCTCCGCCGCATCGACGATCGTCTTGGCAGCTTCGGCAGGGGGAATGCCGTTATCGATTACCTTGTCGCTGCGACCGCGCTGGCTGCCATCCGCGGTCAGCGCATTACGGCTGACATCGGTGGCCACCGATCCCGGGCAAACGACATGAACGTGCACGCCCGACTGCGAAAGCTCCGCACGGAGCGCATCGGCATAGCCGATCAGCCCGAACTTGGCCGCGCAATAGGCAGTTCGCATCGGCACGCCGACTTTCCCGGCAATCGAGGAGATAAACATCAGGCGCCCGGTGGTCCCTGCCTTTCCTCGCTCGACCATATGCGGCAGCAATGCCTGCGTTGCGGCGATCTGCGCTGTGAGATCGATGTCGATGATGTCGCGGTAGACCTGCATGTCGGTGTCGACCGCCGGACTGCGCTGGGACACCCCTGCATTCGCGACAAAGACATCCACGCCCTTCCAACCGATTGCTTCGTCGGTTGCGGCGCGCATCGCGGCCTCGGCGCGCACGTCGAAGGGCAGAACAAGCGTGTCCGTTTCGAGGCTGCCAGCAACATCCTGCAAACGGGCTGCGTCTCGTCCGGAAAGGATGACACTCGCCCCGCGTCCCGCCCATTCGCGCGCCAGTGCCGCGCCGATTCCGCTGCTTGCACCGGTGATCCAGACTGTCGTGTTCGCAAAACTCATCGGGCTTTCCTTATGGATAGGTTACGGTCTTGGGCTGCTTTTCGGGGAGCGGAATATACTCTTCGCTATCGCCCGGCACCGTTGGGAAACGCCCGTTGCGCCAGTCATCCTTCGCCTGGTTGATCCGCTCGCGGCTGGAACTGACGAAGTTCCACCAGGCATGGCGCTTGGTTGTGAAAGCCTCGCCGCCCAGCAGCATGACACGCGCGCCCTTTGCCGAGCGCAGAGTCATTTCGGCGCCGGGTTTCAGGACGGCAAGCTGGAACAGTTCCAATGCGACTCCGTCCACTTCCGCCTCGCCGCCAACCAGCATGAGCGCACGTTCATCGGCCTGCGCTTCGATGGGGATTGCTCCCTGCGCGCCGAGCACGATTTCGGCATAGATGGTGCCGGCATAGGTGGTTGTCAGCGCACGCTCGCCCCACAACTCGCCCATGATGACGACGGCTTTGGCCGCGCCGTCCTCGATCACAGGAAGCCTGCCTTGCGCCTCGAAAGCCGGGTCGATCTCCTCCCGCCCATCTGGCAGGGCAAGCCAGGTCTGCATGCCGTAAAGCTGCGGACCTTTCGCGCGCTCTTCGGCTGGGCTGCGTTCCGAATGCACGATCCCGCGTCCGGCAGTCATCAGGTTCACCTGTCCTGGCCGGATCGTCGAATAGCTGCCGATGGAGTCGCGGTGGTCGATGGCCCCCTGAAACAGCCAGGTGACTGTGGCGAGATTGATATGCGGGTGAGGGCGCACGTCCATGCCGCTGCCGATATCGAGGGTGCCCGGTCCGAACTGGTCGACGAAGATAAACGGCCCCACCATGCTGCGCGCCTTGCTCGGCAATACGCGGCGAACCTCGAAAGCGCCGAGATCGTGAGTGGTCGGGGTAATGACCTGTTCGATCACATCACGCTCGCTCACAACGTCGGTGCGCTGGCCTTGATGGCGAGGGCGTGAACCCGCTCGCCCGGTATGTTGCCCAGCGCTTTGTTGACCATACGCTGCCGCTCGAGACGGCTTGCATCCGCGAAAGCGGGGGCTTCGATCACGATGGTGAAGTGCGATTCCCCGCTGCCGTCGTCGCCCGAATGGCCATGATGGGCCGCACTGTCGTTGATCACTTCCAGCCGCGTTGGTTCGAATGCCTCGCGCAGCAGTTTTTCCATTTCGCTCTGAACGGTTCCGCTCACTGATAAATCTCCTCTTCAAGGGTTTCCTAAACGCCTTTGGCTCCCCATCCTAATGCGAATGCGCCTATCAAAGTTTCACGGAAGATACGAAGCGGGTAGCCGGGTGTGCGAACATCCGGCCTGCGATGAGGCGGGCGAATTTCGCGCGCCGGGCAGCGCGGGTCATGGCTTCGATGGTCCGGGGCAGTGGCGCTGGATGTGCCTCGACCATGTGCGCGAATTCAATTCCGGATACGACTGGTTCGAAGGCATGAATGCCGAGGAAATACTCGCAGCGCAGGCCCCGGCGAGTGGCTGGCGCACCGAAAGCCCGAGTTTCCGTCCGACTGCCGGCGTGGACGGCATGCCGCGCTGGGCGGATTACACCGATCCACTAGATGCCATCAGCGCCCGCGCTTCGGGTATCAAGTCCCGTGCCAGGCGCGAGGCTGAAATGGCAATGGATGGACGCTTCAGCCGTGAAGAATCCGAAGCTCTGGAGACGATGGGTCTGGGCACCGATGTCGATCGCGGCAGGCTTAGGCGCCGCTACTCGGAGCTCGTGCGCCGCTACCACCCCGATCGCAATGGCGGCAACCGCAGCCACGAAGCGCGGCTGGGCCGGGTGGTCGAGGCCTATCAGCTGCTCAGAAAAAACCGGGCAATAGTCTGAAGCTCAACTGCTGGCCTGCATCTCAGCAATCAGCTTTTCGTCGATCGCCGTCGCCTCGGCGCATGCTGGACGGCCACGAACGCGTTCGGCATAGCGCTTGAACACATCGCGTTCGGGTATCGAGCCGAATTGCAGGCCCCACGCAACCTGGCTGCCGACATAGACGTCCGCCATCGTGAAGCGCTCGCCGCAGACATAGTCGCGGTCCGACAGCAATGTTTCGAATGTATCCATTGCGCGGTCGTAGGTGCCGAAGCCGGGCATGACCTGCTTGTCTTCCGGCACATCCCAACCCATCGCTTTCGCGGTGACCGCCTGTTCGATGGGTCCGGCAGCGAAGAATAGATAGCGAAAATAGTCTGCTTTCTCGTCGGCTTTCGGCAATAGGCCGCGCTCAGGGTGCATCTCGGCGAGGTAATGGCAGATCGCCGCCGCTTCGGTGACCACATGGATATGATCGCCATGATGGTGATGCACCAATGTCGGGACCTTGCCGATGGGATTGGCATCGGTCAGCGCCTTGGGCTTGTTCGTCCAATCGACCAGCTGCGTATCGTAGTTCGCACCCACTTCGTGCAGCGCCCAGCGCGCGATCTGACCCCGGCTCATCGGGTTCGTGAAGAATGTGTAGTCGGCCATCGGCTCTCTCCTCAGTTCCCTGCCCAGCGTGTAGATCGGCGTGAAACCACCATAGATGAGACGCTTTCCCGCAAAAGCCATCTCGGACGGTGGTTCCATGTCCTCATTTTCTTCCATCTGCCTGGCCGCCTTGTCGCAGGTTTCCTTGTCGGGCCAGATCACCCAGGAAAAGACGATGTGCTCGCCTTCTTCAGCCTTCACTGCTTTGCGAAAATCCGTGTGCTTACCAGTCGGTATGTCCGTCTCGAACGCTTCGACTATCTCGATTGCACCATATCGATGGAACATCTCACCGGCTTCTCGAGCCATTTTGGCATAAGCTTCCTTCTTGCCCGGTAGAACGGGCACGACAAAACCCTGAATATACATCGCCATTCTCCTCTCAAGCACGAACTAACACGCCAAAGCGGCAGGACGCATCAATTTTGGCGAAATGCCCAGCGTAACGTCTTGCCCATACCCCAGGTGCCCGCTCGGGCTGGAAAAGCGGCTAGTCCGGGTCGGTCCAGCGCCAGCATCGAACGCGCGAAAGGCGGCAGGAGCGCTACCGCCTCGGCGCCAAGCATGGCCTGCACTGCGCGCGGCGCACCTTCCGGGCGCTGGTTCAGAACCAGGTCGGCTATCTCCCGCGCCTCGGCACTGGCGCGAAGGTCTGCTCGCAGTTCACGGAAAATCTTCTCGGCATCGCGCCGGTCCAGCGGGACGGGGTCGGCGCCCAGCGCCTTCGCGATGACGGCGAACTGGCGGTAATACTCGTCTTGCTCGTGGCCCGGCATGTCCGGGCGGACATGGCGCAGATAGGCGGCAAGGAAGCTGGTTGATTCTGCGACATGGACCCAGGCAAGCGTGCGCGGATGGGTAGCGGAATAGGCAGATCCATCCGGAAGCTCGCCTCGGACGGCCTTGTGGATGCGGTTGACCCGCTCGATCGACTCTTGGGCTCGGTCACGGTCCCCAAATGTAGTTACCGCGATAAATCGTGCCGTACGCCGCAACCGTCCATGCATATCGGTGCGGAAATTCGAATGGTCGAGCACCCCCTGCAAAGCGTGGGGGTGCAACATCTGGAGCAGGAGACCGCGAATGCCCCCGACCATCATCGACACGACATCGGCATGGACCATGCGGATCGGGCTATCCTTCTCGAACAGCGCATTTTCGGACGGCGGAACCGGCGCTTGCCCGCTGTCGACATCGTTGAAGACAGCGCGGACGCGGCCGACCAATTGTTGCCGTAGCGATTCGGTCAGAGTCTCTCGCGCCATATCGGCTATGTAGGGACGCTGGCGCGGCCGATCCAGAACCGCAGCGCTATTGGCGAGATATTCGCGCCGCAAACGGCGTCATGGCGGCATCGAAGGTCGCCGGGTCCGCGCTCGCCCGCGCCAGCAATTGCGCGCCGTGGAGCAAGCCAAGCAATGCCGCCGCTTCGCTTGTCAATTCGCCTGCAACCGAGATGGTTCGGTCGCCGCGGCCCTTTCGCAGAATCTCGCCAAGATAGTCCAATGTCATCCGGTTCGCGCGAGAGAGCATGCTCGCAATCTTGTCGTCCAGAAGCGGACGATCGGCCGCCAGTGCGGCGCACAGGCACATGCTTTCGCCATCCCCCAGCAGATCGCGATAATGCGCAATGACGGCGTTCATCGCCGCTGCGCCGCTTCGATGACGCAGCGAAATCGCGGCGAAGGTTTCCGCCAGGCGGTCGGCATAATCATCCAGTGCTGCCAGACCGAGATCGGCCTTGACCGGGAAGTGATGGTGGATGCTGGGTTTCCGGATACTGGCGGCCTTGGCCAGATCGCCGTAGCTGAAACCGCCATAGCCCGAGCGTCTGATAGCGCTCTGCGCCAATTGGATAAGTCGCTCGCGTGTCTGCATTCCTACCTTCTAGTAGGTTGGGTCGCTTACTTCAAGTTAACCACCACGCCTACTTGGCGGTTGGCGGCGGAGTTAACGCTACGTCATCGGGCAGTTGCAGCTTCATCCAATCCGCGCGTATCTGCGGTGGGCCTAGACAGGGAATATTTGGGCATTGCAGCACCCTTGTGCCCCGTCTAGGCAAACCGGTGCGATGAACAATATGTCCGAAACACACTTCGACCCTGACGGCATCACTTTGATGACGGAGCCCGACACGACAGTAAACGTGCGGGAAACCTTCGGCATCGATATCGACTGGACGGTCCCGGCCTTTTCAATGGGCGACGAACGCGTGCCCGAGATGGACAAGGGCTATGTCTTCGACCGCGAAACGACGCTGGCGATCCTGGCTGGCTTTGCGCATGACCGCCGGGTCATGGTCCAGGGCTATCACGGCACGGGCAAATCGACTCATATCGAACAGGTCGCCGCGCGCCTGAAATGGCCCCTGATCCGGATCAACCTCGATGCGCATATCAGCCGTATCGACCTGATCGGACGCGATGCAATCGTTCTACGCGACGGCTTGCAGGTGACCGAATTCAAGGAAGGCCTGCTTCCGTGGGCACTCCAGAATCCGGTCGCGCTGGTTTTCGACGAGTATGACGCTGGCCGCCCGGACGTGATGTTCGTGGTACAGCGCGTGCTCGAACAGCAGGGCAAGCTGACTCTGCTCGACCAGAACCGGGTGATCCGCCCGAACGCCAATTTCCGCCTTTTCGCGACGGCCAATACGATCGGTCTTGGCGATACCAGCGGGCTTTACCACGGCACACAGACAATCAATCAGGGCCAGATGGACCGTTGGAATATTGTGGTGGGGCTTAATTATCTGCCGGCAGATGTCGAAAGGGACATCGTCGCATCGAAAAATCCCGATACCGATACCAAACTGATCGAGAACATGATCAAGGTTGCCGATCTGACCCGGCAGGGTTTCATGAACGGCGATATCTCGACCGTGATGAGCCCGCGTACGGTGATCACCTGGGCGCAGAATCACACGATATTCGATGATGTGGGGAAGACGTTCCGGTTCTCATTCCTCAACAAGTGCGACGAGGAAGAGCGTATGCTGGTCGCCGAATATTATCAGCGCGTCTTCGGCGAAGAGCTTCCCGAGAGCGTGGTCGCCAAACGTTAATCGGACAGGGACTATGAATCGCTGTGTTAATTGGATAACACAGTAAGATATGGGTCTCTTCGATTCCTTCCGCAGACGCCGGGCCGATCCCGAGCATGAACCGCATCGCGGTTATTATTCGCTGGCTGATGGGCTGGGCGGGCCGGATTACGACGACTGGGACGAGCGCCTCGGTTCGATCGACAGATCTATTCGCGGTGCGGAGCGGGACCGCCAGCGCTGGTGGCAGCGCGGGTTCTGGGCCGGACGGCGCAAACGCTGGTGGGCGATTCGCATCGTGGCCGGGATGTTGCTGGCATTGATTCTGCTGATCGGCTGGTTGGCGATTACCGCGCCGCTAAACAAGTCGCTCGAGCCGATCGCGCCCCCGCAAATCACTCTGCTCGCCGCCGATGGCACGCCGATTGCGCGCAATGGCGCGATTACGGACGAGCCGGTGGATGTCAGCACGCTGCCTCCGCATGTGGCCCAGGCTTTCCTCGCGATCGAGGATCGCCGGTTCTATTCGCATTGGGGCGTCGATCCGCGCGGTATCGCGCGCGCTGCTTTCACAGGAGTGGGCGGGGGCAGCACGATCACCCAGCAGCTTGCCAAGTTCACCTTTCTGACGCCCGAACAAACACTGACCCGCAAGGCGCGTGAAGCGCTGATCGCCTTCTGGCTGGAGAGCTGGCTGACCAAGGACGAGATCCTCGAGCGTTATCTTTCCAACGCCTATTTCGGTGACAACGTTTACGGATTGCGCGCAGCCAGTCTGCATTTCTTTTATCGCAAGCCCGAAAACCTGACGCTGGCGCAGTCGGCCATGCTGGCGGGGTTGGTGCAGGCGCCATCGCGGCTCAACCCGGTGAAGCACTATTCGCGCGCCGAAAACCGTATGCAGATGGTGGTGGGCGCAATGGTCGCCGCCGGATATCTGACCGAGGGGGAAGCGCGCGCTATTCGCTCGCCCGCGCTGGACGTGCGGCTGAAGAGCGACTTGCCGACCGGCACCTATTTTGCCGACTGGGCACTGCCGCAGGCGCGCGAACGAGTAGAGGGCGGGGCGTATTCCCGCCAGACACTGACCACGACGCTCGACAGCCGCCTGCAAAACGCCGCCCGCCGTGCGACGTCGCGTGCGGCGCTCGGCAACGCGCAGGTCGCGCTTGTGGCAATGCGCTATAATGGCGAGGTTGTGGCGATGATCGGCGGCAAGGATTATGCGACATCGCCGTTTAACCGAGCCACACAGGCGAAGCGGCAGCCGGGGTCGACCTTCAAGCTATTCGTCTATCTCGCCGCGCTCCGAGACGGCTGGGACGCCGATGACCGCATTAACAATACCGCTATCACTCAGGGTAGCTACCAGCCGAAAAATTCGCGCGACCGCTATTCGGACAGCATCACATTGCGCGATGCTTTTGCCGGGTCCAGCAATGTCGCCGCCGTGCGGTTGTTCAACGAGGTCGGCAGTGAGAAAGTCATCGAGACCGCGCGCGATCTTGGCGTCACTGCACCTCTCGCCAAGGGGGATCCAAGCCTGGCGCTGGGAACGACCAGCATGACCCTGCTCGAATTGACTGCCGCCTATGCAGGCGTAGCAGGCAATGCTCTGCCGGTTGGGCCGCACGCTTTTGTCGAAGAAGAGGCTGGGTGGTGGCAATCGTTCATCGACCGGCCCGACCGCCTTTCCGGACGCGAGCACGGCGACATCGAATTGCTCCTGCGTGCCGCCATAAACGAAGGCACTGGACGCGCCGCGATGCTGTCAGGCCCCAACTTTGGCAAGACTGGCACCACGCAGGATTACCGCGATGCGCTGTTCGTGGGATATGCAAACGGCCTGGTGGTCGGCGTATGGGTCGGCAATGATGACAACTCGCCGCTCGACCGGATCACCGGCGGGGGGGTGCCGGCGCGGATATGGAAAGACTTCATGCAGCAGGCTGGCGGGGGAGCACCTGCGCAGGGCGACCGCCCGAACGACCGGGAAGATCCGGGCACACCTATTGAACCTCTCGATGTGCCCAATCTGGAGGATATTCCCATCGGCGAGCGTGGGCGCCTGCAAATCCGCGATGGCGAAGTGATCTACTCTACCGATCTTGACGGCGTGCCGCTCGACATACGGCTCGGTGAAGAAGGGCTGACGGTCGATTCCGAGCGGATCGAGGAAGCGCGCCGCCGCGCCCAGGAAGGTGCGCGTGAACAGCAGGAGCGTCTGGAGCAACAGTATGAGCGTCAGCGCGAACGCATGGAGCAACAGGGGCAGCGTTAATCTGCTTCGGGCAGGTCTCGCATTACAATATTCATCACTGCACTGGCGATCGGTTTCGCGGCATCGTCCTGCCATGCTTCCACCGAGATATTCGCCGTCCTGCGCCCCAGCTTGACGATGCGGCCCGCCGCATAGCTCGGCTTCTCGCGCCCGCTTCGCAGGAACTGCACGGTGATGTTCACCGGCTTGAGCTCAACCTTCCTTTCTGCTTTCGCCAGCGCGGCGCGCAGCACGCCGTAGCCGGCCGTTTCGAGCAGCCCGCTGATGGCCCCGCCATGCAAGGCGCCAGGGCGCCCAAGGACCGCTTCGGAAAACTCGACGCGTAATATTGGCGCACCCTCGTCCCAGTGATCGAGCGCGATCCCGAGCGAGCGCGCATAGGGCGTCAGAACGTCGATCTCGGAAAGCTCAACCATTGGGGAGATCCACCGTACGCGCGTCGATCGACATGAAAACGCCCTGGATGTGCGCGACAGGGTCGTCAGGATCGCCGTCATGCGCAAAGCCGCGCACGAATGCAGCCGAGCGGGTTGTGCGATAGCATTGCGAACGCCCGAACACCGTCTGTCGCTCCTTTGCCGGGCGGATGTAATCGACCCGCAGGTCGAGCGTGGCGATGGCGCGAAATTCTCCCATCCTCGTCCAGATGGCCAGCCCGCTGGCCATATCCATCAAACTGATGATCGGGCCCGAGGCAAGGGTATCGCGCCCATCGTCGCCGCGCAGGTCTTCGCGCCACGGCAGTTCGATCTCGGCCCAGTCTTCGCCGTGATCGGTGTAGCGCAGGCCCAGCCAGCCATTATGCGCCCGCCCGGTCAGGAACGGCGCCATCTGCGAAGGGTCGAAGCGGGCTTGTGGGTCGGCCATGCGAATGCGTCTGAAGGCGGTCTGAAGCGATTACAATCTTTTAATTTCACGCAGAGGTCCGGGTCCTCCAGCAGGGGCTGCAGGCGGGATAGACATGGGGTCGCACCCGCCGTCAATATAGGGAGAACCCTTAATGAACCTTCCCAAGATCGATCTCGACAGCCTTCCGGGGCTCGACATCGCACAAGGCATTTTCGGCAGTCTGTCGGACTTTGCCACGGCCACCGTGGACGACCGGATCGTGGTGATCATGGTCTATGTCTACGAGAACATTCCGACAGTCCCGAGTTGATCGGGAGGGCTCGGAAAGATGCGTATCGATCCAGTCCTGCGCGCGCTGCGGAGCGACGATGCTCCGCAGCGCAAAGCGCAAGCGGCACTCGAGAGCGTGCGGAACACCTGGCTCGAAAGCGAGCCGATCAGGCGCGTCCTGGCTGAGCTGGAGCGCTACGGCGGAGGTGCGCCGCTGGCCGATTGCCCTTCGCTGGATACCATGGTCGCCGAGCCGGCAGAAGCGATCTCCCAGCTTCGACCGCTTATCGAGGGAATGACCGGGGCTATGGCTCGCCACCCGATCGGGCAGGTGCCGTTCCGGCATCAATACAATGGCGGGATCGCGGTCATCCAATTGGCCGAACGAGGCCGCGCATCCCTTTCTATCGTCACTTACGAAGAAGCGCCCCAGACACGCACGCCGCAAGCCCAAAGTGTTTGCTTTGCAGATGGAGAAAGGCACGAATGCTATCTTGCCGGCGCCGCCGAAGCGCGATTGCTCGAAGTGATCGAAGAGCGACCAGACAGCGCGGTTCTCGACAGTGAGATGCGCATCCTGTGTGCCGGAGAAACACTTTCGCTGACGGGGCAGCGCAAAACCAAGCTGGTCCAGCGTATTCACGGCAGGCTGACGATGCTCAGGCTGGGGCGCACCGCCGAAACGCCCGGCCCATCGCGCGAATATCGCTTGAGCGATGGAGCCTTGCTGCACCGAGCAAGCGGCGATCGCGGGGAGAGCCGGGACGAGATGATGATGGCGCTGCTCGGGCAGATGGGACGGCAGGATGCGGTGCCCGCCATAGCGGCCATCACCCAAGACGGGAGCGAACATCTACGCTGGCAGGCAGTGCGCGAATGCCTCGCCCTGAATTCTGCAGCCGGGTTTTCGGCGCTGTGTGCGCTTGCCGCAGACCAGGAAGACTGCCTCTCTCACCCTGCGGGAGTGCTGCGCGCTCAGTTGACGGAAGCTCACCCGCAGTTGGCGGAACTGGAGAAAAGCAAATGCCCCGCGTGATCGAGTGTGAAGATGAGCGCGCCATCGCTCTTGACGAATGCATCGACATGCTGGGGGATGACGGCTTCGATCCGCACGACGAAGGCAGCCTCAACCACGGCGCGTTCGCTCTACGTGGGCTCTCGAACAACCGAAATTTTCTGGGCGACATGCTGGTCGAGCAATTGACCGACCGGCACCGCGAGGTGGGCGCCAGCAGCGCCTACGGAGCGCAGGCAATCGTGCTCTCCCGCGTACGTGGTGGATGCTTCCTTCGCGCCAATATCTGGCCGTCTCCGCGCGATAGCTGCTTCAAGGCGAGCGGGGCGGGGTCGTTTGTCTACGGCAAGCCGCACGACCACAATTTCAGCTTTCTCACGGTCGGCTATTTCGGGCCGGGTTACGAAAGCGACTATTATGAGTACGACTACGAAGCGGTGGCTGGATATGTCGGAGAAACGCCCGGCTTGCGGTTCATCGAGCGGTCTGCGCTGAGCGAGGGCAAACTGATGCTCTACCGGGCGCACCACGACATCCATTCGCAGCTACCGGCGGCTTCCATGTCGGTGTCGCTCAACATCATGCATATCGATCCGGCTGAAGGGTGGTTCGACCAATACGGCTTCGACCTCGAAAGCGGCGAGATTACCGGCATTCTCAACCCGACGTCTACCGAGACATTTCTGCGCTGCGCCGTCGGTCTGGGCGGGGATAGCGCGCTCGACCTGGCCGAGCATTTCGGGCGGCATCATCCCAGCGACCGGATGCGTTTGGCAAGCTATGAAGCGCGGACCATGCTGGGCGGGAATATCGATGCCATGTGGCGCGAAGCCGAACTTTCGGGAAGCGTGATGGTGGCGAAGGAAGCGGCGGCGAGGCGGCGCGAATTGCAGAGCGTTTAAAACGCGTTTCCTGCCATGGCATCGATGGCACCTTGCAGGATCACGGCGGCGGCGTGGCTGTCGATCACTTCGCCGCGTTTGCGGCGGCTCGTGTCCTGCGCGATCAGGTCGCGTTCCGCGCTGGCGGTGGACCACCGCTCGTCCCAGAGCAGCACGGGCAGTTCCAGCGTGTCGGCGACATTCTTCGCATAGGCGCGGCTGGCCTGTGAGCGCGGACCTTCGCTGCCGTCCATGTTGCGCGGCAGGCCGATTACGATGCCTTGCACACCTCGCGCCTGCACGATCTCGCGCAGCTTGCCACAATCCTTGGTGAATTTGCTGCGCGGAATGGTTTTCCCGGCGGTTGCAAAGCGCCAACCCGCATCGCACGTGGCCACACCGATGGTCTTGGTGCCGAGGTCCAGCGCCATCAGCACGCCCCCGTCTGGGAACCCTTCGGAAAAGGTTCGGGAATCGGCAGTTACCGCTGTCCCGCTGTCCATGCCCTGACGCGGGTCACCACGTCCTCCTGAATGTTCCGCCAGAACAGCGGGATGTCGTAGACGTGATAATTATTGCCCGGAAGTACGCCGGGGCCAAGTTCGGGCGGGTTGCCGATCAGCAGGAGGCCATCTTCGCGGCAACGCGCCGGAATTGCCCCTGCGAGGAGCTCACCGCGGGTTAGTCCTTCATCGGGCACCAGAGTGCCGAGTATTGGCTTCCTCGGAAGCACTGTCGCCAACTATTCCTGTAATCGGATTGACGCACAGTATCGGACCATCGCCGCGGGGTTGACCGTTGAAACCGTCCGTCATTGCATAGCGCCGCATGAGAAAGTCCGGATCGCCATCGTCGGCAAAGCTCGACCAGCTGAGCAGGCAAGAGGACTGCGACGCGGCAGCACAGGCGGGGAAGGGGAGTTCGGGCAGGTCGTGCTCGATAGAGATGGGCCAGCCCGGGACATACACCGCTGCAATCCTGCCTTCGACTTGCGTTCCTGCCACTTCGTCCATCAAGAGACGCAAAACATGCAGCGATCCCTGGCTGTGGCCTGCCAGTACGATCGGCTTGTCATCGTCCACGCTGTCGAGGAAAAAGCGAAAGGCGTCGCGCACATCGATAAATGCAGCGTCGATGGCCATCGTGGCCTCGGGGCGATCCGTCAGGAATGCGCCGACGGCGGCCTGCCGGTATTTGGGCGCCCAGATCTCATCGGCGCGGTTGAAGGGGCTCGCCAGACCTCGCAGGAACAGGCGCGCGCGAGCGTCGGTCTCGAGATCGTCGAACGGCGCATTCCAGTCGCCGCCCGCTTGAATGTAGCTGGTCGGGGGGACGAAGAAGACCGCAAAACCCGGAAGCTCGTCGGGATCGGCCGGTTCTGCGCGGCGCGATCCTTGAGTTGCGAAAGCATCGTTTTCCAGGCCAGCTTCGGCGGCAGGACTATCTGGTGAAGGGGGCTGCGTACCGGGTTCGGGGGCCTTTTCGGCAATGGCCGGCTGATAGCGCGAAGGGTCGTCGGTCCCGATGCCTGGGCGCGAATACCACATTTCCGGGTCGGCATAGGCGTTCCGGGCCAGCGGCTCCTGCTCGACGAATTCGCCGCGCGGAATGAATGCGATCTCGGTCACCTCGCGCGACCAGACTGCAAGAGCAATAGCGCCCGCAATCGCGATCACGATAATCACGGCTATGAAGTAAAGGAATTTACGTGCCATTGGTCGGCATCTCCTTTGCGCGAGCTCGCCTTCGTCGTTCTGTTCCGCTCGGCGTTCAAGCGCAACCTTGATCATCGCGAGCAGCGGATCGGCCAGGAACAGCCCGAGAATCCCGAACAGGATGCCCATGTATCAGCTGTGCGGCCAAAACCAAAGCCGGGGCAAGATCGACGGTTTCTTCGCGATCATGGGAATGATCACGTAGCCATCGAAGTTCTGGACCAGAAAATAGACGAAGATCGTATAGAGGCCCATGTCGGCACCGCCGGAGAAGCCGACAAGAACCATCAGCGCACCGGAAATGATCGCGCCAAGGTTGGGGATAAAGGCCAGCAATCCGGTCAGGATGGCAAGCAAGGCGGCCATTGGAACCGCGCCGATCCCAACCCACTCTGCCACCCAGACGAGCATGATATAGGTGAAGACGCCCTCGAAGAGCATGCCGATCAGCCGCCCGGCCATCAATCGGCGCATCGCGTAGGCCATTGCGCTGATGGTCGTGTAAAAGCTGCTGCGACGTGGCGCGGCAGCATCCATGCAACGCCGCGCTCATACAGCTGCGGTTCGATTACCACATAGATGCCGATGATTCCGATCAGCACGATGGTTGTAAAGCCGCCAAGAATCCCGCCCAACGCCTGTGTAATAGTGCCGATGCCGCTGCCGATCTGACCCGCGTAGTTTTGCACTTGCGCCTGATTGATTTCGAAACCCTGGCTACGCGCCCACGCCAGCAATTCTGCAATCTGGCGCTCGATAATCGATGGCAGCATGCTTGCATCGCGAGAAATGGTCGCACCGGCAAAGAAGCCGAGCCAGACCAGGAACGCGACCACTCCAAGCAGCACGATCGCGACCCGCCAGCCGCGCCCGATCTTCAACACGCGGCCGAGCAATCGCGCGCCGCCGTCGATCATGGCAGCAAATACCATGGCACCGAAAATCACCAACAGGGGACGAGCAATGTAGACCGCGAGGACGACCAGCCCGACCACCGCAGTCCAGACGAACGCGCGTGCGACTTCGTGACGAATGCGCGGATCGGTGATGAGCGAAGGGCTGGTTCCCAGATCCTCGTCTTCCGGCGAGAGTGGGTCCGCCGTGCCGGCGTCCGGACCGCTTACCGCATCATTCGCCATCGCCACCAGCATTGTCAGCGATCGGCGGCCGCAAGGTCGAGAAAGCGCGTCCACTGCGCATTGAAGTGAACCAGCTGATCGGGTTCCAATTGGTTGTGCCGTCGAGCGAGAAGGTGATGAACTCGGCCCGCCCGCCGATGTTTTCCAACGGCACTGCGCCGCCCAGACCCTGCGCCAGGACACTTGCACGGCTATCGGCAGAATGGTCGCGATTGTCGCCCATTACGAAAACGTGCCCCTCGGGGACCGTGATCTCGTCGAAATTGTCGAGCGGCTGGGACTTATGATCGATCACGAGGTAATTTGCGCCATTAGGCAGCGTTTCGCGATAGACAGGCATTTCGCATACTCGCTGTCCGTCTTCGATGCGGGTCCGCATGCCGGGATATTCGTATTCATTGCACGGCGTGTTCAGGTCGACCGGTATCGCGATGGCCGGTTCAACTTCCTGCTCTACGGGGGTGCCATTCAGGATGATCTGGCCGTTCTGGACCGCGATCGTGTCACCGGGCAGAGCGACGACCCGCTTGATGTAGTCCTCATCGCGTTCCGGATGCACTGGGATGACAATATCGCCATACTCGGGCGTGTCGGCAAAGATGCGCCAGTCGCTGCGCGGGGCGAGATGGAAGCTGATCGACGACCAGTTCCAGCCATATGGATATTTGCTGACGATCAGCCGGTCGCCGACGAGCAGGTTCGGCATCATCGATTTCGGACGGGATATAGAACGGCTTTGCGACCAGGCTGTGGAATGCGAAGACGGCCAGCAGCATAAGGCCCAGGCCGCGAATTTCGCCCAGCCAGTCGACCTTTTCATCGTCTTTCTTTTTGGTGTTTTTGCTCACGGCAGCGGTATCTAAGCTCATTTGGGAAGGGCCTCGATGATCACGTAAGCCTGCGCCCATGGATGATCGTCGGTGAGAGTGAGATGAATGCGGGCGTCATGGCCTTCCGGCACCATTTCCGCAAGCCGGATTGCAGCGCCGCCTGCCAGCGCCAACGTCGGCGCGCCGGAGCGGGCGTTTACAACCCCGATGTCTTTCATGAACACTCCGCGCCGAAAGCCGGTGCCGACGGCCTTGGAAAATGCCTCCTTGGCGGCAAAGCGCTTGGCGTACGTTCCCGCGATGGTGAAGGGGCGCCGTTGGGCTTTGGCGCGCTCGATCTCGGTGAAGACGCGGTTCTCGAACCGCTCGCCAAACCGATCGAGCGAGTTCTGGATGCGCTCTATGTTGCACAGGTCAGAGCCGACGCCGATTATCATAGCGCTTTCGCCAGCAGCGCGGCCAGCAAGGCCAACACGAGGTAGTGCAGCATGACCTGCGTTTTCACGAGCGGGTGATCGATCACACCCTTGGACAGGCGCAGCGAACCGCCATAGCCAAGTATCTGGATGATCGGCCATCCGACCGCAAATGCGACAAGCAGTCCGGTGTTGAATGCGAATCCTAGAAGCGCAACGCTCAGCAAGAAAGGGATTGCAGCCGCAAACAGCCAGCGTTGGTCCTTCGGGCTGGGCGCGCCCGCACTCAACGCGCGTCGTCCATTAATTCCCGCATTCGGCGCACCGCGCTTTCGAGGCCCACGAACACTGCCTCGCCAACTAGATAGTGGCCGATATTGAGCTCAGCGATCTGCGGAATGGCGGCGATGGGCTGGACATTCTCGTAAGTGAGCCCGTGGCCCGCATGCGGCTCGATCCCGTTCTTGACGGCCAGCGCAGCCATATCGGAAATGCGCTTGAGTTCGCTCGCCACTTTGTCGCTGTCGCCGTCGAGATAGGCATGCGCATATTCGCCGGTGTGGAATTCCACCACTGGAACGCCCAGCTTGATGGCGGCATCGAGCTGGCGCTCGCTGGCTTCGATAAACAGGCTGACGCGAATACCTTGATCTTTCAAACGCCATACGATCGGAGCGAGGGTGTTGTGCTGGCCGGCGGCGTCAAGGCCGCCTTCGGTCGTGCGTTCCTCGCGCTTCTCGGGCACTATACAGGCAGCATGCGGATGATGCGTCAGCGCTATTTGCCAGCATTTCCTCGGTCGCCGCCATTTCCAGGTTCAATGGCAGATCGGTTGCTTCCTGGATGCGTCTCAGATCGGCATCGCGGATGTGGCGGCGGTCTTCGCGTAGATGCGCCGTCAGCCCGTCGCCGCCGACGCTGGCGACGATTTTGGCTGCGCGAACAGGGTCTGGATGGTCGCCGCCGCGCGCGTTGCGAATTGTTGCGACGTGATCGATGTTCACACCGAGGCGCAGCGGAACGGTCATTTTACTTCCGGCTTCCAGGCTTCGTAATGGGGACGGCTGCGAGATCCGCCGGGATTTCGTCCTCGGCGTAAGTCGGGAAGGTCAATCCAAGCAGCGGGTAGAAGGGAACGCCAAGCTCGGCCGCGCCATTGGAGCGGTCGACAAGCGATGCCTCCGCAATCACCTCGCCGCCTTCGCGCTTCACCGCTTCGATGGCTTCGCGGCTGGAAAGCCCGGTGGTGACGACGTCCTCCACCATGAGCACTTTCTGTCCCGGCTCGAGTCGGAACCCGCGGCGCAGCTGGAAGGTGCCCTCCGGTCGTTCGAGAAACAAAGCGTCCTTCTCCAATGCGCGCCCGACTTCATGGCCGATAATGATGCCGCCCATCGCCGGGCTGACCACAACATCGATCTCCGCGCGAAGGTCTCTGGGCAATTTTTGCACTACCGCGCGAGCGAGCTTGCCAGCACGTTCAGGGTTCATCAGCACCCGCGCACATTGCAGGTAATGCGCGCTGTGCCGCCCGGACGAGAGCAGGAAATGGCCCTCCAGCAAAGCTTCGCTGGAGCGGAATTCGGAGAGGATATCTTCGTCTGTCATGTGCGCGCGGGGTCAAAGCGGGTTGCAGTCAATTGTGCAAGAGGCAAACGCAATTGCGTATTTTTTGTGGGCCTGCCGCTTGAGGCTGACACAAAGCCTGCTTATAGGGGCGCTCAAACCGGCGATTGGCGCGGCACAGCCGCTGCGTGCAAGTGCCGGAAGATTGGGCGGCAGAACCGCTCGCACAGCAAAGCGGAAAAGCATGTCGACAACCACGTCACCTATCGCCCGCAACGGCACCTACCGAGTTATTGCAGCATTGGTGCTGGCATTCGTGCTGGCGCTAGGCTGGCAGGGCGTGAACGCGCAGGAACTGCAGCAAAGCGACCTCGCAGCGCCGGTTCCCGAAATCGTCCCGCCCTCCGCCATGGAGCAGGTGAGCGACGATGCAGCAGCCGACGTCGCAGATCCCTCGGCAGTCGTAGACGGATCGACCGGATATACTCCCATGGCGCCGACCGAGGGTAAAGGCATGCCGGTCGACCGGGGTCTGACTTTCCAGGACCAGTATTCAAAAGACGGGCAATACGCGCTGTGGATGCATGATGCGATCCTGCTGCCGATCATTACGGCAATCAGCATCTTCGTGCTCGGCCTGCTGCTGTGGGTGGTCGTGCGCTACAACCGTCGCCGCAATCCCGAACCGTCCAAAACCACGCATAACACGCTGGTTGAAGTGATCTGGACGCTGGTTCCGGTTCTTATCCTTGTCGTGATTGCAGTTCCGTCGATCACGCTGCTCGCACGGCAATATGAAACACCCCCGGAAAACGCGATCACCGTGAAGGCGACCGGCTATCAGTGGTACTGGGGCTATACCTATCCCGACAATGGCGATTTCGAAATCATCTCGAATATGCTGGACGAAAGCGAGGCTTTGGCCCGCGGTGAGCCGAACCAGCTTGCAGTCGACAATCGCATGGTCGTCCCGGCCGGCGTTCCTATTCGTTTGCAGACAACGGGCGCCGACGTAATTCATTCCTTCGCGGTGCCCTCGCTTTGGTTCAAGCTCGACGCCGTACCGGGCCGCCTCAACGAGCGGATGCTGGTGATTGAAGAGCCCGGCGTCTATTACGGCCAGTGTTCGGAATTGTGCGGCGCTCGTCATGCATTCATGCCAATTACCGTCGAAGCGCTGCCGATGGATCAATGGCGCGCATGGGTGCTGGCACAAGGCGGAACCTTGGAGAGCGAAGAAGACGCCCAGCCCGAATTGGCTCCACTGCAGGAACCGGAAAGCGCCGAACCCGGCGCCCCGGGTGCAGGCGCAGCGCCAACCGAAGACACTTCGCCGACCACTTGACCGCAAAAAAATGACCGCTGATTAAGCGATTTGACTAGAGCCTAGGAAAACTGAGACCATGGCAACCACCGCCGACAATTTCCAGCCGCATGCCGACGATCATGCGCACGGAGCCGACCATCACGCGGCCGATCACAAGCCGGGCTTTTTCGCGCGCTGGTTCATGTCCACGAACCATAAAGACATCGGCACGCTCTACCTGCTCTTCGCGATTTTCGCGGGGATCATCGGCGGTGCCATTTCGGGCATCATGCGGATGGAGCTGGCGGCGCCAGGCATCCAGTATCTTGGCTGGTGGGCAGAATTGCTCGGCGGCACGAATGATTTCGACACGTCGCTGCATATGTGGAACGTGTTCATTACCGCGCACGGTCTGATCATGGTTTTCTTCATGGTTATGCCGGCCATGATCGGCGGTTTCGGAAACTGGTTCGTTCCGCTGATGATCGGCGCGCCGGACATGGCGTTTCCGCGCATGAACAACATTTCGTTCTGGTTGACCGTTACCGGTTTTCTCAGCCTGATGTTCTCGCTCTTCGTGCCTGGCGGCACTGGACCGGGCGCAGGAACGGGATGGACGGTTTACGCGCCGCTATCGACGAGCGGTAGCCAGGGGCCAGCGGTCGATTTCGCGATCTTCTCGCTGCACCTTGCCGGTGCCGGCTCGATCCTTGGTGCGACAAATTTCATCACCACCATTTTCAACATGCGCGCGCCGGGTATGACCCTGCACAAAATGCCGCTGTTCGTATGGTCGGTGCTGGTCACTGCATTCCTGCTGCTGCTCGCGCTACCGGTTCTTGGCAGCTGCGATCACCATGCTGCTGACCGATCGCAATTTCGGCACGACCTTCTTCGATCCTGCTGGCGGCGGCGATCCGGTACTTTACCAGCATTTGTTCTGGTTCTTCGGTCACCCCGAAGTGTACATCATGATCCTGCCGGGCTTCGGCATGGTCAGCCAGATCGTTGCGACCTTCAGCCGCAAGCCGGTGTTCGGCTATCTCGGCATGGCTTATGCGATGGTCGCGATCGGTGTTGTCGGCTTCATCGTCTGGGCGCACCACATGTATACCGTCGGCCTCGACGTAAATACGAAGATGTATTTCACCGCCGCGACTATGGTAATTGCAGTGCCGACCGGTGTGAAGATCTTCAGCTGGGTCGCAACGATGTGGGGCGGAAGCGTCGAGTTCAAATCGCCGCTCGTCTGGGCGATGGGCTTCATCTTCCTGTTTACCGTCGGCGGCGTGACCGGTGTTGTGCTGGCCAATGGCGGTATCGACGATAACCTTCACGACACCTATTATGTGGTCGCGCACTTCCACTATGTGCTGTCGATGGGTGCGGTGTTCTCGCTTTTCGCGGGCTTCTATTACTGGTTCCCGAAGATGAGCGGCAAGATGCACTCCGAACTGCTCAGCCATATCCATTTCTGGCTGTTTTTTATCGGCGTGAACGTGATTTTCTTCCCGCAGCACTTCCTCGGAATGCAGGGCATGCCGCGCCGCTACCCGGACTATACCGCCGGCTTACACCTTCTGGAACGAGATCAGCTCTTACGGCTATCACATCATGGCCGTGTCGATGGTCGATGTTCTTCGTCAACATCGCTTACGCGATGGTTGCGGGCAAGAAGGCCGGAGCGAATCCTTGGGGTGCCGGTGCGACGACGCTCGAATGGACGTTGCCGAGCCCGCCGCCGTATCACCAGTTCGAAACGCTTCCGGTGATCGAAGAGCATCACGACTACCACGATCATCGCCAGGATCCGGCCAAAGTCTGACGGTCCTGAAGCTAGAAACAATCGAAGGGCCGGTCCGTCAGGGCCGGCCCTTCGCATATCGGGAAGCTGTGTAATGCCAGACATGCGCATGATCGATACGGGCGAGGTGACGCTGCGCTGCGCTATCGAAGGCGCACAGCTCGGCACGGCTCCCCTGGCCATCATGGTCCATGGCTTTCCCGAGAGCTGGTACAGCTGGCGCCATCAGCTTCGACCCGTTGCCGATGCGGGTTTCACAGCCTGCGCCATCGACGTGCGCGGCTATGGCGCATCGGACAAGCCCGAGTCGATCGAAGCTTACGCAATGGAGCGCCTTGTCGGCGATCTGGTGGGCCTGCGCAAAGCGCTCTCGCCCGATAGGCCCGCCATCCTCATCGGGCACGATTGGGGCGCGCCAATCGTGTGGAATTCCGCTCTCACCAATCCCGATCACTTCAGCGCCGTGGCAGGCCTCTCGGTCCCGTTCGTAGGCGTACCGCAGCGGCCTTTTACCGAGGTGTTCCACGAACACTTCATCAGCAAAGGCAAATATTTCTATCAGGAGTATTTCCAGTCGCCCGGCGTCGCCGAAGCGGAGGCAGAGGCAGACCCGCGCGATTTCGTCCAGCGCATGATGTATTCGATATCCGGTGACGTCCCGCCCGGCGATTACTGGGACAAACCTTACGGCGCGACTTTCCTCGAAAAGCTACCCGATCCCGAGCCGGTCGACTGGCTGACCGACGATGACCTTGATTTTTACGAGGGCGAGTTCAAGCGGTCCGGTTTCCGCGGGCCGCTCAATCGCTATCGCAACCATCAGAACGATTTCGAGTGGCTCCGACGTTTCGACGGACAGCGCATCGAGCAGCCCAGCCTGTTTATCGGCGGCACCCGAGACCCGGCCACATTCCTGTTCGGCGCGGTCGAAGACCCTGTGGCTCTGTGCAAGATGTTCGCGCCTCGGGTCGAGGGGCACATACTGGAGGGATGCGGCCATTGGACGCAGCAGGAGAAACCGGAGCAAGTGAACCGGATTCTGATTGATTGGCTCGGGCGGCTTTAACCCCTATATGACGCCTGCAATGACCCAAACCGCCATTCCCGCAACGCTGCCGGCCGACTGGCGCGATTTCTTCGCGCTGACGAAGCCGCGTGTGATGACGCTGGTGATCTTCACTGGCATTTGCGGCCTGCTGGCTGCTCCCGGTTCGATCAATCCCGTTCTCGGCTTTACAGCTATCCTGTGCATTGCGCTGGGTGCAGGCGGCGCTGCGGCGCTCAACCAATGGTGGGAAGCCGACCTCGATGCCGGGATGAAGCGCACTGCGGGACGCCCGCTGCCGGGCGGCAGGCTCAACCGGACCGACGCGCGCGACTTCGGGATAGCCCTATCGGGTCTGTCGGTGATGACGCTGGGCCTGGCGATCGGGTGGCTCGCGGCTGCCATCCTGCTGTTTTCGATTATTTATTATGCCGTGATTTACACTATCTGGCTGAAGCCGCGCACGCCGCAGAATATCGTGATTGGCGGAGGGGCAGGGGCTTTTCCGCCTGTCATCGGATGGGTGGCTGTGACCGGTGAGATCACACTGATGCCAGTGCTGCTGTTCGCGATCATATTCTTCTGGACGCCCCCGCACTTCTGGGCGCTCGCGCTGTTCGTGAAGTCCGATTACGCGAAGGTCGGTATTCCGATGATGCCGGTAGTGAAGGGCGAGACGTCTACGCGCCGGCAGATCCTGGCCTATTCTGTCTTGCTGGTGCCGATCGCGGCCGCCCCTTGGTTTATCGGCGGGACGGGAGCGATCTACGGTGTTGCGGCGATTGCGTTGTCGCTTGCCTTTCTTGCGCTTTCGCTACCGGTGGCGTTTCGGCAAACTGGTCAGGACGATACAATGAAGCCGGAGAAACGTCTCTTTGCCTTCAGCATCGTCTACCTGTTCGCGCTTTTCGCAGCGCTGGTCGTCGACCGCCTGCTTGCGCATTACGGAGTGTTGGTATGACGCCGGACGAGAAAACCGAATACAAACGCCGCCAGAAGAGCCGCAATCTCGTGCTTGGCGGATTGTTGCTGTTCTTCGTCGTACTGTTTTACGCGATAACAATTGCGAGGATGGGATGAACACCGCCGCGTCGATAGAGCAGAAAAATGGCCGCACCGCTGCGCTCGCCTTTCTCGGCGCGTTGGCAATGCTTGGTCTCGGATATGCCGCCGTGCCGCTATACGAACTGTTCTGCCAGGTAACGGGTTTCGGCGGCACGACCCAGCGCGCCAGCGAAACCGATGCCGATGTTGCAGCTCGCATCGCGTCGAGCACCGGCGCGCCGACTATCTCGGTGCGTTTCGATGCCAGTACCGCCAGCGGCATGCCGTGGACCTTTCGCCCGGCACAATCGACCGACACCGTCCAGATCGGCCAGCGCGACCTGGCTTTCTATACCGCACGAAACGACGGCGACTATCCGGTGACCGGCACCGCGACATTTAATGTGGAACCGGAACAGGCTGGCCGCTACTTCAACAAGATCCAGTGCTTCTGTTTCACCGAACAGGTGCTCGAGCCGGGGCAGGAGGTCCGTATGCCTGTGCTGTATTACATCGATCCCGCAGCACTGGAGGATCCGAATATGGAAGGCGTGGAGCAGATTACACTCAGTTACACTTTCCACCGCGCGATCGAGAAGGGCACCTAACCCTCTGGACCCGGGCGCGCGGTCGCTCTAAGGCCTTGCGCGAAGCAACCGCATCATTTTTGGCATACCATTTTTGGAAGAACCATGGCCGGCCAGGTAAATCACGATTATCACATTCTCGAACCCGACATCTGGCCGCTGATCGGCGCATTTTCGGCTCTCATCTTCACAACCGGCATGGTGCTGTTCATGCACGAAATGCCCAGCGGGCGTCTTGTGCTCGGCCTTGGTATCGCGGGCCTGATCGCGACGTTTTTCGCATGGTTTTCCAATGTCGTGAAGGAAGCGGAGCGCGGTGATCACACGCCCGTCGTGCAGCTGCACATGCGATACGGCATGATCCTGTTTATCGCTTCGGAAGTCATGTTCTTCGTCGGCTGGTTCTGGAGCTGGTTCGATTTCTCGCTCTTCCCCAGCGAACTGACCGAAGTTGTCGGCGGACAATGGCCGCCCGCTGCGATCGAAGAAGTGATCAATCCCTTCAGCCTGCCGCTGCTGAACACCCTGATTTTGCTGTGTTCCGGAACTACGGTTACCTGGGCGCACCATTCGCTGATCCACGGCGATCGCGACGGATTGAAGAAGGGTCTTTGGCTGACGATCATTCTTGGAGCGATCTTCACTGCGATCCAGGCTTATGAATATGCCGTCGCTCCGTTCGCGTTTGGCGGAAACACCTACAGCTCGGCGTTTTATATGGCGACGGGCTTCCACGGGTTTCACGTACTGATCGGCACGATCTTCCTGATCGTCTGCCTGGTACGCACCTACAAGGGCCACTTCACTCCGCGCCAGCATTTCGGATTCGAAGCGGCTGCGTGGTATTGGCATTTCGTCGATGTCGTATGGCTGTTCCTCTTCATCGTCGTGTATGTCTGGGGCGGCTGGGGCGCCGAATTCCACTAAGTCGATGTCCGAAGGACCGGACATTTCGAAAGGGCAGCCCGGCTTGGCCGAGGCTGCCCTTTTCGGTTGCTGCCCGAAATGCGGGTCGCGCACGCTGTTCAGCGGAGCCGTGCAATTCGCCGAGCGATGCCGGGTCTGCGGGCTCGACCTGTCGCGGTTCAATGTCGGCGACGGTCCGGCTGCCTTCCTGACATTGATTATCGGCGCGGTCATCGTAGGCCTTGCCATATGGCTGGACGTAGCGGTGCGCCCGCCGTTCTGGGTGCACATCATTCTGTGGGTGCCGATCACGACACTCGCCGTGCTGGTGGGGCTGCGCGTTTCCAAAGCGCTGTTGTTGATTAGCGAATACCGCAACAAAGCGGGCGAGGCAGGGCGCAGCGAATGACCAGCCGCATTCCCCTTTTCTCGACCATCGTGGTGCTCGCGGCGGCGGCGGTCATGGTCGTGCTAGGCATCTGGCAATTGGGCAGGGCGGACGAGAAGGAGGCCATGCTCGCAAGTTTCGGGGAGGCGAGCAGAATGTCTTCCGCTGTCGAATTTCCAAGCGAGCCTGCTGCAGTGCCGGGCAGCTTGTACCGGTTCAGTCAGGTCGTGTGCGACACCGTGCTGTCGCAGCGCACGACCGCTGCCCGCAGTGAAGCAGGGCGGTCCGGCATCGGCCAGATGGCAACCTGCGCTTTGGCAAACGGAGGGGAGGCGGAGATAGCTCTGGGCTGGACCGCGCGCCCCGATGTTATCGCATGGAATGGCGGCGCGGTCAGCGGCTTCATCGCACCGGCAGGCGAAGGCGCGCGTCTGGTCGCAATGCCTCCGGTGGCAGGTCTCGAGCAGCTTGCTCGGCCTGATCCAAACGATCTGCCCAACAACCACCTCGCCTACGCCGGACAGTGGTTCCTTTTCGCGCTGACCGCCCTTGTCATATACGGTTTGGTGCTCAGGAGCCGGTTCAAGCCCACTAGGCGCGAGTAAAGAGCGGCTTGCTTGCCCGCGCGCGAATGGCTCGCTAACCGCCCGAACGATGGAATATATCTCCACCCGTGGCGGCTCCGACGCGCTCGACTTTGCCGGTGTGACCCTGGCCGGGCTCGCGCCCGATGGCGGGCTGTACCTGCCGCGTGAGTGGCCGCGCTTCACTGAGGAGCAGATCGCCGGGTTTCGCGGCCTTTCTTATCCCGCACTGGCAGCTCGCGTGATGCAGCCCTTTGTCGGCGACAGCCTGCCGGACGGCCGCCTCGAGGAGCTGTGCCAGCAAGCTTACGCCCGGTTCGCGCATGCTGCGGTGACACCGCTGGTCCAGCTCGATGAGCGGCAATGGCTGCTCGAATTGTTCCACGGCCCTACGCTCGCGTTCAAGGATGTTGCCCTGCAATTGCTCGGTCTGCTGTTTGAGGAATTCCTTGCCCGCGACCAGTCTCGCCTGACCATCGTCGGGGCTACCAGCGGCGACACGGGGAGCGCCGCTATCGATGCGGTTGCCGGGCGCGAAAATATCGAGATTTTCATGCTGCATCCCGCCGGGCGCGTCAGCGACGTCCAGCGCCGCCAGATGACAACCGTACGCGCGCCGAATGTGCATAATATCGCCATTGAAGGCAGCTTCGATGACGCACAGGCGATGGTGAAGCGCATCTTCGCCGATCAATCGGTGACGGCGACGCACCGCATAGGCGCGGTTAACTCGATCAATTGGGCGCGTCTGATGGCGCAGGTCGTGTATTATTTCGCGGTAGGTGCGCAGCTCGGGGCGCCAGAGCGCACGATCGCCTTCAGTGTTCCGACCGGCAATTTCGGCGATGTTTTCGCAGGCTATGTTGCAGCGCAGATGGGCCTGCCGATAGAGCGGCTGATCGTTGCCACCAATGTAAACGATATCCTCCACCGCGCGCTGGGCGATGGCGATTATTCGGCAGGCGAGGTGACTGCCACCGCCAGCCCCAGCATGGACATTCAGGTCAGCTCCAATTTCGAGCGGCTGCTGTTCGATGTCGGTGGACGCGATGGACTCGCCATGGCCGAACAGATGCGCGGTTTCGAGGCAGACAAGGCAATGCTGCTCACCAATGCGCAGCGCCACGGGGCCTCGGGCCTGTTTACCAGCGCACGAGCGGATTCGGCGGACATGGCGCGGGCAATGGCGTGGGCATGCAGCGAATGCGGCGAGGTGCTCGACCCCCATACCGCAATTGGATTGCACGCCGCGCGGCTCGCGGATCTCGATCCGCAAGTGCCGGTAGTCACATTGGCGACCGCCCATCCGGCAAAATTCCCCGACGCCGTGGAGCGCGCGACGGGCATTCGGCCTGCCCTGCCCACACGTGTCGGCGATTTGTTCGAGCGCGAGGAAAAGTTCGAAACGCTGCCCGGCGATTACGACGCTGTGCGCGATTACATCCTCGCCAATGCTGCGCCGGCGAGCTGATGGCCGAGCTGGTCGAACAGGCGGCTCTGATGGTCGGCGATGGCTGGGATGGCTACCGATTGCTCGATAGCGGCGATGGCCGAAAGCTCGAACGTTTCGGCGGTTATGATTTCATCCGCCCTGAACCGCAGGCAATGTGGTCGCCGCGCCAGGTGGAATGGAATGCGCATTCCGAGTTCATCCCCGGAGCCGACGAAGATGGCGGGGGGCGGTGGAGCGCGTCCAGCGAGCTGCCCAAGGATGGCTGGCCGGTCGCGTGGAATGACGTGACCTTTACTGCGCAGCCAACGCCGTTTCGGCATCTCCAATTCTTTCCCGACATGGCCCCGGTCTGGGAATGGATGCGCGCCCAGCTCGAGGGGCGCACCGATGCGGAGACGTTGAATTTGTTCGGCTATACCGGCGTGGGCTCGCTGGCGCTCAGCCGGCATGGCCGCGTGACGCATGTCGATGCGAGCAAGAAGTCGGTCGCGCAGGCGCGTGAGAACGCAGCGCTATCGCAGATGGAGGATCGTGCGATCCGCTGGCTGGTCGACGATGCTGCAAAGTTCACAGCCCGCGAGGTCAGGCGCGAGCGTCGCTATGACGGGATCATCCTCGATCCTCCGAAATTCGGACGCGGGCCGAAGAATGAAACCTGGCGTCTGGAAGACAGCCTGCCGGGCCTCGTCGGCGATTGCCGCAAACTGCTGGACGCCGACAGCCGGTTCCTGTTCCTCACCGTTTATGCCGTCCGCATGAGCAGCCTTGCGCTAGCCGGGCTGCTGGCGGAGTTGTTCGATGGACTTCCGGGGAAAATCGAGCACGGCGATCTGGCCGTACGCGAGACGAGCGATAACGGGAGGCTCTTGCCGACAGCGATTTTCGCGCGCTGGAGCAATCCGGGCTAGGGGGACAAACATGGAAGATTCGCTGATCCTTGAAGTCGCCGATTTCGAGCATGACGTGCTTACCGGCATTTATTCCGAAGAGACCGGTAAGCCGCAGCCGCTGCGGTTTACGATCCAGGCCCGGATCAAGCCGCTGCGGCATTACGGGGCAGACACTTCGCTCGATGCGAGCAAGAACTACATGGATCTCAAATTTGCGGCATCCGATGCTCTGCCCGAAGGCGTGCACTTCAAGCTGATCGAAGCCGTCGCTGATCATATCTGCGAAACCCTGTTCGTGCAGGATGCGCGGGTGGAAGCGGTCACGGTAAGGATCGTGAAGCTCGCCATTGCCGAAGCGGGAGAGAAAATCGGAATGACGCTGCACCGCGAGCGCCGCGAATGAAGCGTGTGGTGGTCGCGCAATTGCCTGGCGATCCGGTAGCTGCATCTGCCGCATTCCACCGCGAAACTCTGAGCGCGGCCGAACAGGCTATTTCTGAAGGCGATGTGATGGTGGTGTTCCGCCCGGCGGATCACACGCATCGGGCCTGGAGACGGGCAGCAATACAGGGCCTGGCGCGCAAGGCTGTTCCTTACCGGATCAACGCAGTCGCGGGCGAGGGCGCCGTGGTCGAGGCGTTTGCCGCATACCTCGAGCGCGCCGCCGGGATCACCGGGCAATATTTCGAAGGGGATGGTAAGGGTGCGGGCAATCCGGCAGAGTAACAGCATGTCCGCTGCACCCCTCATCGACCGTTTCCAGCGCCGGATCACCTATCTGCGCCTCTCGGTCACCGACCGCTGCGACCTTCGCTGCACCTACTGCATGCCCGAACGCATGATCTTCCTGCCCAAGGCAGAGGTGCTCAGCCTGGAAGAGCTGCAAAGACTGGCTCTGGCATTTATACACCGCGGGGTGAGTAAGATCCGGCTGACCGGCGGAGAACCGCTGGTTCGGCGCGACATGATGGACCTTGTGCGTGCACTCGGACGCTGCCTCGGCAAAGGGCTCGAGGAGCTGACCCTCACCACCAATGGCACGCAGCTGGCTGCACATGCCGATGCCTTGGCAGCAGCGGGTGTACGCCGGGTCAATGTTTCGCTCGATACGCTCGACCGGGATCTGTTCGCCCGGCTCTCGCGCCGCGATGCTCTCGGCCAGGTGCTTGACGGTATTGCGGCCGCCAAGGAAGCCGGGCTGAAGGTCAAGATCAACACCGTGGCGTTGAAAGGTGCCAATGAGGACGAGCTTGCCGATCTTGTTGCCTGGGCACATTCGTCGGGACACGATGTCACGCTTATCGAAGTGATGCCTCTTGGCGAAGTCGACGAGGACCGCGTCGATCATTACCTGCCGCTCGATGCTGTGCGTCAGCAGATGGAAAGGCGCTGGTCTCTTACGCCCAGCGATCACCGCACCGGAGGTCCGGCGCGCTATTTCGATATTGCCGAGACAGGCGGGCGGATCGGCTTCATTACGCCGCTGACGCAGAATTTCTGCGAAGGCTGCAACCGCATGCGCGTTACGACCACCGGGCAGCTCTATCCGTGCCTCGGAGGCGGCGAGCAAGTCGATCTTCGTGCTGCGCTGCGCGCCGATCCCGGTCCCGATGCGCTGGACGAGGCGCTTGACCGCGCACTCGCAATCAAGCCCGAGCGGCATGCATTCCGGATCGACGAGCGGGGCGCTGCACCAGCACAGCCGCGTACCATGTCGGTGACTGGCGGCTGATGAGCGTACGCATTGTCTTTCTCGGTCCGCTGCGCGATCTCGCCGGAGAGCCTGAACGGATCGCCGAGGCGCCCCTCGATTGGAACGGATTGCTCCAGTCAGTCGGCCCGCAAGTGGCCGAGCAATTGCACGAAGAGCGGGTGCATGTCGCCTGCGCGGGCAAGGTGCTCGCCGACAAGACTGCGCTCGACGCACAGGATGGAGAAGAAGTCGCGCTGCTTCCCCCCGTGAGCGGTGGCTAGGCTCACGATCGATCACCCGGTCGATGTTCGCTTGCTCGATAAAGGCTTGTCGGTCGGCGAAGCGCTGTCTGCGTTCGGCAGCGCCAGCGAAGAGGCGGGCGGCATAGCTAGTTTTGTCGGCAAGGTTCGCCCGGGCGGCGATGTGCAGGCGCTCGAGCTGTCGCATTACGAGCCGCTGACGCTTCCCGGCATGTGCAGGCTGGCGGACACGGCTATGCAGCGATTTTCGCTCGGGGGATTGCTGATCTGGCACCGGGTTGGTGTCATGACGCCGGGCCAGGCAATTGTGCTGGTCGCCGCTGCATCGCAGCACCGGCGTGAAGCTTTCGAGGCTACGGATTTCTGCATGGATCATCTTAAATCGGCCGCCTGGTTCTGGAAGCGGGAAAAGCGCGGAAACGAATGGCACTGGATAGAGCCACGCGCGCAGGATCATGGCGATCTGGCACGCTGGAGATAATTCTCGCGATTTGATCGAGATCAACGCGTAGCATGCGCGATGACGGCAAAAGGCTCCTACACCACAAGGAGCGTTCATCATGTCGAAGCATTTCACCCGCGAGATCGTTGCCGAACAGGCTATCGTCGTCGAAGCACCGAAGCCGCGCGTCGAAGTCGATCGGACGTTCGAGATGCCGAAGGCCCTCTATGGCGCGACGGTTGCCTGCTATCTCGGCTTTGTCGGGATCATGGCGATCGGCTTTTCCAGCCCCGGCCTCATTATTCCGATGGCAATCTTCGCAATCTTCATTGTCATGGGCTTTGCAGTACCGACAATCTGGACCCGGCTGGCACCCCACAACGCAAAACGCACGATGAGCGTTAGGCGACTGATGGACCGCGGCATCGCGACCAATACCGGCATGCTGAAAGGTAACGAGGCCGCCATTCAGATGCTGATCCTCCCCGTGCTCATCGTGATGTGGGGTTTGACCACCATCATCATCGCCGCGCTAGTTTGAGCGATCAGGTCAGGCTGAAGCTTGGGAGAGAAGCGCGGGGTCGACCAATGCGATCCCGCGCTTTCCTTCGCGCCGGATCGCGCCGGCCTTCTCTAGCGCGGTCAGCTGGCGGCTGACCGTCTCGATTGTCAGGCCGAGCATTCCCGCCATTTCTCCTCGTGTAAGCGGCAGCTCGAAGCGGTCCGCGGGATGGCAGGGCGAATTGCTCGCAGCCTGCGCAAAGCCTAGGAGAAGAGCTGCTACCCGCGCGCGCCCGGATGCTTTGGTCGTCAGAGCCTGCATCGCGCGGCTGGTGTGGAGGTCTTCCTGGGCGCGGCGCAGCAAAGCGCGGGCAAGTGCGGGATAGCTCTCGATCGCTGCCTCCATTTCGCTATCGGCAAATGTGCAAAGCTTGCTGTCCGAAAGCGCGACGACATCGTAATCGGCGAAGGGCTGGAAGAATTCGCCGATAAAACCCGATGGATGGATCAGCGCGAGAATGTGCTCATTGCCATCGGCATCGAAGCTGGTGATCTTGAGTGCACCGCTCACCAACGTTGCACAAAGATCCATCTTGTCGCCTGCTGCGAACAGCGTTTCGCCGCGTGCCAGTGTGCGATGACGCCCGCTACGCGAGAGTGTAGAGCGTTCTTCGGGCTGGAGCACTGCGCAGGCGGCCCGGTCGCGAACCGGGCAGGTCTCGCAGGCCAGACTCATTCGAACCGATCCCGTAAGTCGCGCAGCGCGGCGTCTTCCACCTCGATGAGCCCAGTCACCTGTTCGCGAGCCGAGATAATAGTGCCGCGATCTTCCGCCTGCACTGCCGCAGCGACCGCCAGAATGTCCAGTTCTCCCAGCGCAACGGCTGTCTCGCTACGGATCGAATCGAGATCCGCAAGCGCCACTTGCGCAGCGGCCCAGCGGTTGCTTCCCGAATCGGCCCCGGCGGCCTGCGCAACAAGATTGGCGGTTCGCGATTGCGCACCGGCGAAACGCTCATGCGCATCGCGCGCTTGCCCGACCAGATCTGCAAGGCGTTGCTCCAGTGTGCCGCTGAACTCCACCGGCACTTCCGGCACATCCAGTGGGTCGGGCCGAACCGGCTCGAAGCTTCCCTGCGCGCGCTCGACATCGCGAATGGCAAGGGAAGGATAATCGCCGCCCGAACCCGCGCACCCGGCAAGAACGAGGAGGGCAGGGGGTAGGAAGAGGTGTAAGCGCATCCGGGCCCTGATAGCACGGCGCCAACGCACTTCCAGCGTAAAGCCCATATTTTCATATCGCGCGGCGTTGACTTGAAAAGGGCTTTCGCCTAACGGCACGCTTCTTTCCGGGGCCGCTTTGCGTGCTGCCGGACGCGTCGCATACCCTGCGTGAATTCGTTGTGTGGGGGAGTGGCATAGCATTTTGAACGAGAGATAGAGCACCATGTTCGCAGTAGTGCGCACGGGCGGCAAGCAGTATCGGGTTGCCGCCGGAGACAAAATCGCGGTTGAAAAGCTCGCTGGCGAAGCTGGCGACACCGTCACGCTGGGCGACGTTCTGCTCGCCGGTGATGGCGACAAGATCGCCGATGCCGGAAAAGTCACCGTTTCGGCGGAGATCATCGCGCAGGCGAAGAGCGAGAAGGTCGTCGTTTTCAAGAAGCGTCGCCGCCACAACTATCGCCGCAAGGCCGGTCACCGCCAGCAGATGACGCTACTGCGCATCATGCAGGTTGGCGATTCGAAGGCCGAGAAGAAGGCCGCGCCGAAGAAGGCTGACGAAGCGAAGCCCGCGCCCAAGACGGAAGCTGCGCCCAAGAAGGACGCAGCTCCCAAGAAGGAAACGGCCAAGAAAGCCGCTCCGAAGAAGGATACTTCTGAGGAGAAGGCGGCACCCAAGGCCAAAAAGGCAGCGCCAAAGAAGGCCGCAGCCACCGACAAGGCACCTGCCAAGAAGGCCCCTGCTTCGAAAGCAGCGCCGAAGAAGGCAGCCGCCAAAAAGACCGATTCTAAGAAGTAAGGATTACGGACGATGGCACATAAAAAAGCAGGCGGTTCATCGCGCAACGGTCGCGACTCAGCCGGTCGTCGCCTCGGCGTGAAAAAGTTCGGTAGCGAGAACGTCGTCGCCGGCAACATTATCGTGCGCCAGCGCGGTACCAAGTTCTATCCGGCGACCAATGTCGGCATGGGCAAGGACCACACGCTGTTCGCGCTTACCGACGGCACCGTGCGATTCCACAAAGGCAAGCTCGGCCGCAAATATGTGTCGGTGGACATGATGGCGCAAGCTGCCGAATAACCGGACGGTTCGATAACGGGATCGTCCAAGCGGGACGGTCCCAGCCGGTTTAACGATCCGGCAGACGAAGAGGGAGATGGGCCAACCGCTTTTAGGGGAGGCCCAGCTCCCTCTTGTCGTTTCTCCCTCTTCATTCGTCGCAATGACGGTGACGTAGCTCATCGTCATCACAACAATGTCACGTGGCCGGAATAGGAGGCCGGCGCGTGGAAAGAGGGAGAAGACCGATGTTCCACATTACCGAGCGGCTGCTTTTACGGCCCGCATGGCCCGAAGATGCCGATGCCCTTCTGACGGGAATTGCCGATGAGGGCGTCGTGCGCAATCTGGCGCGCGCACCGTGGCCCTACCGCGCAGAAGACGCGCGCGACTTCGTTGCCCGCGGGCAGAACCCGTACATTCCGAACTTTCTGGTTACTTTGCCGGGCGCAAGGGGATCGCATGTGATCGGCAGCGCCGGGCTTGGAGAACACGAAGACGGTGTGGAGCTCGGCTATTGGATCGCGCGGCCGTTCTGGGGGCGGGGTTTCGCGACCGAAGCGGCACGCGGCGTCGTTCAGATCGCTCGATTGCTTGGGCACCGGGCAGTTTCTGCAGGTCACTTTTTGGACAATCCTGCGTCTGGGAAAGTTCTGCGCAACGCCGGTTTTTCACCCACCGGGCAGATTGCGAAAAGGCATAGCTGCGCGCGCGGTGAAGACGTCGATTGCGCGATGTACCGCCTCGACTTCGATGAGGATGAAATGCCGTCGCGCCAAGCGGCCTGAAGCGACTCTGAAAACGACCCCGCAAACAAAAAAGGCCCCGCAGCGATGCGGGGCCTTTTTTGGCTCGAAGTAAGGAATTACTCCGGCAGGCATGAGAGCAGCCTGGAATTCGCCCTCGTATTTTCCGATCAGCTCGCGGTCGTCATGGTCCCATGGGTGGAAGCCGGGCTTGAAATAGGACAGCCACGCCGGGAAAATCCGCCGTACGACACCGGGAGAAACCGTGAGGTATTTGAACAGACCCCAGCGCGCCTTCCAACCGGTGATTCCGTCCTGTTCGAGCAGCATCATCGAATCGGCCCAGCGATTCTTGAAGAAACGGCCTGTCACCAACAGCATGACAAGGCTGCGCACACGCCAGCGGCGCCATTTGCTCCAGTCCTTAGTCGCGTGGTTCCAAGTATCGTAAGCCACGCCCTTGTGCTCGATTTCCTCGACCGCATGCCAGCGCCACATGTCGCGGATCTCCGGGTCGGAGTTTGCGAAATGCTTCGGATTGGCGAGGAATTCATGCGCCATCATCGCAGTATAATGTTCGAGGGCCATGGTAACGGCGAGGTTGCCGATGGCAGGGCGGCCCTTGGTCAGAGCAAGCATTTCCTCGACGCGCTTGTCGATCGTCTTGATGTCGTAGCCGGCATCTTCGGCGAGCCGGTTGAAGGCGATATGTTCGCGCGTGTGGTTGATTTCCTGTTTTACGAACGCACGAATTTCCTCGGCAAGCTTGGGCGGCGCGCCATCACGGTGCGCTTTCACTGCCTCGATGAAGAAAGCCTCGCCGCGCGGGAAAGTGGCCGACAAGGCATTGTGCCATGCGGTGCCGAAAGCTTCTCCTGCCCACCAGCGGCGCGGGCTGGTCCCGCGATTGAAGCGCTCGTCGCGCACGGTGATGGTGAGATCGGAAGGTGCGGCTTCAATACGGGAATGCGCAGTCATGACGGCTCCGGTAGTGGTTACTTACATCAATGTCAGTAGCCCGTACTGACATTGATGTCAATAAGGACGCGCTTCCCAAATTGACTGGAAGCCGATAGTCGCGACCGGACATGGCAACCCGAAAACGCCTCAGTCCCGAAGAATCGCGCCTTGCCGCCCTGGAAGCTGCCCGCTTGCTCCTGATCGAGGCTGGCCCGCAAGCTGTCACGCTCAAGGCTGTCTCCACGCGCATCGGCCGCACGCATGCCAATCTGCTCCATCATTTCGGTTCGGCTGCGGGCTTGCAGAAGGCTCTTGCCGGCTATCTGGCCGAAGCAGTCTGCTCGACCATTGCCGATGCAGTGAGAGCCAGCAGGGCGGGACTTGGGTCGCCGAGGGAAGTGGTCGATCTGGCTTTCGATGCCTTTGACAAGGAAGGGGCGGGCGCGCTTGCCAGCTGGATGATCCTGACCGGAAACGAGGATGCGCTGACGCCGATTGTGGAAACCATCCACGAGCTGGTCGACGAGATCGCTCCCGAAGAAGCCGAGGATCACGCGGGCGTAATGCGCCTGCACGAAGAAACACTTGCGCTGGTGCTAATGGCGATGGGCGATGCGCTGATTGGCTCCGCACTGGCGCGTTCGCTTGGTTTGCCGGCAACGGCTGCGCGGGACCGGGCGGAAAGAATGCTGACGACTTCGCTGGAAACGGTCACTCCGGAGGGGTGAGCGCGCCCTTCTGCCACTTGGGAAGGTCGCCGGGGTCGAGATCGGCAACGCGCAAGTGATCCACCGCCAAGCCGAAGTCGGGATATAACGCCTTGCGCCGCTTTTCCTCCGACCGATCGACGGCACGACGACGAGCCGCCGATTGACCTTCTGACGCCAGTTCATCCGCGCCGTGTTTTCCTGACCAATATAGCAGCCCTTGTCGAAAGCGACGCCGTTCAGCTCGACAGCATTGGTCTCTAGCCACAAGACGTCGCCCAATTCGCCGCGCCCTTCCGGCACACCGAGCGACAGGCGATGCTGGTGCCAGGCAACGTCGGCGCTTTGGTCGTCCTTGCTGGCAGGCGCGAGCCACCGCTGTCCCAGGTCGGCCAGACGCGGATCTGGCGCGCCGCCATCGCCGAGCTCTTTCTGCCAATGCACGGCCACATCGGGATCGACGGAGATATCGATCTTGCGGCGCAGCCGATAGAGCATCAGCCTTTTGACGAAATCGTCAGCGACAGTGCGTTCGCAATCGAGCAGGATTTCTCCGGGTCCGGCCGGCCACACCAGAAAATCGAACATCGTCTTGCCCTGCGGGCTCAGCAAGGCCGCATAGACGGGCAGCGTCGCCGTCACATCATTGGTGACGAGGCCCTGAAGGAAATCGGCGACATCCTCGTCTTCCTGCGCCGAAGCGAAGCGAATAACGGCGCGGTCGTAAAGACGAGTTGCTGACATGGGTGACACATAGGCCCGATCACGCCATTGGGAAGGGATGGCGAGTGATTTCGAACAAGTCGTATTTTCAGGCGGGGGCATCCGGTGCTTCTGGCATGGCGGATTCCTGAGCAAGGTTGGCAGTTTCGAAGACATGCATCCCGAACGGATCAGCGGCGTTTCCGGCGGAGCGCTGAGCGCAGCCGCGTGGATTGGCGGACGCGAACGGGACCTGAAAATGTTGATGGAAGAAGCCTTCCGCCTCACCGATTCGAACGTGTCCCGCGGCCGGAGCAATTTCACGCCGCACCAGGAGGTGTACCGAGCAGTGGTCGAAACCACCCTCGACCGGGAAGCGATCACGCGGGTTGCCGAAGGGCCGTCGTATCAGATCTATCTATCTTGTCCGCCAGATCGGCTGCCTGCGGGGTTGGCCGCAGTCTTCTTCGGTATTGCTTACAAGCTCGATCAGGCGGTTCGCGGAACCCCGCATTTGCGCTGGCCCGGCGCGCTGGATCTTTCATCTCTGTGCGTGGATGCGCGCGAGGCGGCGCGTCAGGGCAGGCTAGTCGACCTGATATGCGCTGCCGCGACAATCCCGCCGGTGTTCGACATTCCCTGCTGGGACGGTCACGATGTGCTCGACGGCGGTATGCACAACAAGGCGCCGTTGCCGGAGCCCGATGAAGACCGCACGCTCATTCTGACGACCAGCCGCTATCGTAATCTGCCCGGCGGAGGCGAACGTCTCACCTATGTGCAACCGAGCCGCGAAGTTGCTGCCGACAAGATCGATTTCAGCGATCCGGGCAAGGTGGACGATACCTGGCAGCAGGGCGAGGAAGACGGAACGGCATGGCTGGAACAGGGAAGCATGCGCGGCTAAGGCCAGAGCCGATGACCGATACCCTCACGATCCGCCGCCCGGATGACTGGCACCTGCACTTCCGCGATGGGGCGACCATGAGGGCCGTGGTCAGGCACACGGCCCGCCAGTTTGCGCGGGCGATCGTGATGCCGAACCTGGCCCCGCCGGTCACCACTAGCGCCATGGCCGAAGCGTATCGCAACCGAATCGAAGCGGCGGTGCCCAGTAGCGTGGAATTCACTCCGCTGATGACGGCGTATCTGACCGACGATACCGACGCCGACGACCTAGCCAGCGGCTTTGCGTACGGACAGTTGACGGCCGCCAAGCTCTATCCAGCGGGCGCTACGACCAATTCCGCCAGCGGCGTAACCGATGTCGCCAAGATCGAAAAGGTGCTCGAACGAATGGCGGCGATCGGCATGCCGCTCTGCGTGCACGGTGAGGTGGTGGATGACGACATCGACATCTTCGACCGCGAAGCGGTGTTCATCGAGCGTGTCTTGCAACCACTCACGGAGCGCTTGCCGGAATTGAAGGTAATTTTCGAGCACATCACGACAAAGGACGCGGTCGATTTCGTCGAAAGTGCCGGCGAGAATGTTGCCGCGACAATCACTCCGCAGCATCTGCATATCAACCGCAATGCACTGCTGGTCGGCGGCATTCGCCCGCATCTATATTGCTTGCCGGTGGCCAAGCGCGAAGTGCACCGCCAGGCGCTGAGGAAGGCGGCGACGTCGGGTTCGGCCAAGTATTTCCTCGGCACGGACAGCGCGCCGCATCACCGGCATACGAAGGAAACGAGCTGCGGCTGTGCCGGCATCTTCAATGCGCCCTATGCGCTTGAAAGCTATTGCGCTGTGTTCGACGAGGAGGACGCGCTTGGCCAGCTCGAGGCGTTTGCATCGGAGAACGGACCGCACTTCTACGGCCTTCCGCTGAACGAAGGCACGGTCACGCTGGCGCGGACTGAAATCGAGGTTCCGGATGAAGTCGATGGCGGCGACGCGGCTATCGTCCCGTTTCATGCAGGCGAGACGCTCGGCTGGAAATTTATCGGTTAGGCGGCGCGCCTGAGCGAATCCCAAGCAAAGATCGCGGCGGCGATCCAGATAAAGGCGAAGCACGCCGCTTGTGCCGGAAGCAGCGGCTCCTCGAACACCGTCAGGCCGAGGATGAACACGATACTGGGCGCAAGGAACTGGATGAAGCCCAACGTCGAATAGGCCATCCGCCGCGCCGCAACTGCGAAAAGCAGCAAGGGGAGGGCGGTGAGCAACCCGCCCAGCATGATCAGCAGGCTTAGCTCCAGATCATGCCCGAACGACGATCCGCGGGTCTGTGCGTACCACCAGGCGATGCCGAGCGAGGGTACCAGCAGCAATGCGGATTCAATGGTGAGCCCGGGCAAGGCGCCGACGGGCACCTGTTTGCGCACCAGGCCGTAAGTCCCGAAGCTGACGGCAAGTGTCAGGCTGATCCATAACGTGGTCAGCGCACCGCCCATCAGTAGCGTTACCCCGACTGCGGCAATCGCTACGGCTATCCATTGCGGGCGTGTCAGGCGCTCTCCAAGCAGGACGGTGCCGAGCAATACATTGAGTAGCGGATTGATATAATAGCCGAGGCTTGCCGCGTAGACATGGCCCATCTGGATCGCCCAGATATAGACGAACCAGTTGATCGCAATCAGTACGGCACTGACCATCAGCCATCGAAGGACGCTCCAGTCCGTCAGCGCGGCGCGCACCATCGGCCATTGGGTCCGCGCGAAGACGATCATCAGGCAGATCGGCAGCGTCCATACGATCCGCCACGCGACGAATTCGAACGGCGGGACCACCGCGACGAGGATCAAGTAAAGCGGGAGAAACCCCCACATG
Organism: uncultured Alphaproteobacteria bacterium; assembly: GCA_963797945.1. GTDB lineage: Bacteria > Pseudomonadota > Alphaproteobacteria > Sphingomonadales > Sphingomonadaceae > Qipengyuania. The sequence goes on from CAWCRA010000003.1 coordinate 578,608, forward strand.
AGATACGCGCCGAGAGCCGCGGGAAGGCCGCTTTTCTGCTCTTCGATCGCATTGGCGGTCGCGGCTGCGGCGGGCGTCTGGGACATCGCGCGGCGCTAGGCGCGGCCAAGCTTCACGACAAGCGATCATTTGGGCCACCGAACCTTCACCTATCACAGTGATCGATTTTTACGCCGTAGTGCGTGCAACTTGTTCAGCTTGTCCGGCGAACTGGTGAACATAGTCGCGGGATGATCCCCCTCCCGCAACCAGATAAAGGAAAACCAATGTTCAAGTCACTCAAGCTCGCAGGTCTCGCTCTCGCCGCCGGCACATTTGCCGTCGCTGCGCCGGTCGCTGCCGCACCGATTGCGCACACCGGCGCACCCGCAGCAACTGCATATGCCGACGACGCGCCTGCCTGGGGCGACACCACATATGAAAACCGTCGCGGCAGTTTCCGCAGACATCGCGGCGGTTTCCGAGGTCGCAGCACCTTTGGCCGTCATGGCGGCTTTAAAAGGCACGGGAGCTTCAAGAAGCATGGCATCTACAAACATCACGGCTTCAAGCATAAGAGCCTGAAGCACCACGACCGCCATGATCACCATCACGGCTTCAAGCATAAAAGCCTCAAGCATAAGCACTTCAAGCACCATGGCGGCTATTGACCGCGGCTACTGACAAAGCCCGACTTACAGGATATTTGGCCCGGCGAGGAAACAAGCCGGGCCTGTCTCTGCTTTCAAAGCAGCGCTGATCTCCTCTCGATACCTCATTTCGCCGGACGTTTTCTAACGGCTCATCGCAAAATTCGAATCTGACATCGCGGTTGCATTCCGTTCAGGTTCGCGGGCCTATTGCTGAACGTCATCGCGGAAGTGCCCCTTTCGCGAGAACGGAAATGAGGACAGTCGCCATGTTGAATTCGATCAAGACCGCCAGCATCGCCCTTGCTGCCGGAACGCTCACACTCTCGATGCCCGTCGCCGCCGCTCCTGCTGTGCATCACACTGCACCGATGACGGCCAGCTATGTGGATCATGCTCCGGCTTGGGGTGAGACTACATTCGACCACAAGCGTAAGTACAAAAAGCGCCACCGTCATGGTTACGGCCGGTATGACCGCTACGACGACGATCGCTACGATCGCTATGACGACCGCGATGACCGTTATTACCGCCGCGCAGGCCGCAATTACGACGAGCCGATCTATCGCGACACGCGCATCTGGCGCGGGCGTGACGGACGCTATCACTGCCGCAAGGAAGACGGCACGACGGGTCTGCTGATCGGTGCCGGTGTCGGCGCGCTGATCGGTAACGAAGTCGCCGGCCGCGGCGATCGCACGCTCGGCGCCATTCTCGGCGCGGCAGGCGGCGCAATTCTCGGCCGTTCGATCGACCGCTCCAACTCGCGCTGCCGCTAAGGCTCAAACCAGGTTCGGCCACGCCCACCCGTGGTCGGCACGCGGTACCCACCGGGCCGCAGAAAGCGTCGTCTCCACTTGCTGAAGAGTGGGGGCGGCGCTTTCATCATTTGTGGCTGAAAGTCGCTGAGCGTTTAAGCGTCGGCGACACCGATGCCCAGGCTGGCGCGCGGTTGCTCCATTTCGTTGCTGGCAACCGGATATGCGCAATAATCGGCTGCGTAATAGGCTGCGGGGCGGTGGTTGCCCGACAGGCCGACACCGCCGAAGGGAGCAGCGGACGATGCGCCGTTGGTGGGCCGGTTCCAATTGATGATCCCGGCGCGGATTTCGCTCCAGAACTTCTCGAAATCCTCCGGCTTCCCACCAATCAGCGAGGCTGACAATCCGTAACGCGTGTTGTTCGCCTCGGCGATGGCAGCATCGAGATCGGGCACGCGGATGACCTGGAGCAGCGGGCCGAACAGTTCGATGTCCGGGCGATCCTCCATATCGGTCGCGTCGAGCATGGCGGGCGTGAGGAAGGGCTTATCCTCGTATGGCCGTTTCATGTGCATGATCGGCTTGCCGCCGCGGCTCATCAGCGCGACGAAGCTCTGCGAGAGGAGATCGGCGGTTTCATTGTCGATCACCGGCCCCATGAAGGGCTGCGGATCTGCAAATGGCTCGCCCACGATCAAGCGTTCGGCGAGTGCCTTCACCGCCGGGACGATCTTGTTGTACATCGAATCGATTACGATCAACCGGCGGGCTGCCGTGCAACGCTGCCCGGCTGTCGTGAAAGCCGACTGGATGATTGTGACTGCGGCATCATCGATTTTCGGCGTCTCGATGACGACGATAGGATTATTGCCGCCCATCTCCAGCGCGACGATCTTGCTCGGGTCGCTCGAAAGCTTGCGATTGATGGCGATGCCCGCGCGCGCGGATCCCGTGAATAGCACGCCGTCGACGCCGGCATGCGCGACGAGCGCTTTGCCTTCGTCCGGCCCGCCGATCAGGCATTGCACAACATTGTCGGGCAGCTTTGCCGAATGAAAGCACTTCACCAGAAACTCGCCGACGGCTGGGGTCTTCTCGCTCGGCTTGAAGACGACCGTATTCCCCGCAATCAGCGCCGGAACGATGTGACCATTGGGCAGGTGGGCCGGAAAATTGTAAGGCCCGAGGACTGCCATCACACCATGCGGCTTGTGACGCACAGCCGCATTGCCCTGAAGCGCGCTGTTGAGCTTTTTCTGGCCTGTCCGCTCCGCATAAGCGGTGATCGAAATCTCGACCTTCCCGATAACCGCTTCGACTTCGGTGCGCGCTTCCCAGAGCGGCTTGCCGCTTTCGCGGGCGATCAGCTCGGCGAAAGCATCCGACTGCTTGCGCACTTCGTTGGCGAACCGGCGGACAAGCTCGATGCGGACGGCAAGCGGTTGGCGCGCCCATCCCGGCAGAGCTGCGCGTGAGCGCTCAACGGCAGCATCGACATCGCCGATTTTGCTGCGCCACAATTCTTCGCCTGTCGCCGGCGCGTAGGAAATCAGTTCACCGTCAGACAATTTCGGCTTGATCCTCTCGTTGACCCTGCAATCCCGTGGTTTGTGGCGTCATAGCCATTTGCGCACTGCGTTCAATGGGATGGCTCGCACTATTCACTGCGTCCCGCCGGTGCGGGAGCTGCGCCGTGAGCATCGCCCATATTGCGCAGAGCAGCGATTTTGCGGTGCAGCGGCTCCCAGTCGTCGTGTTTCTCGATTGCCGACCACAGGCTCTCCACCTCGTCGATCAGCATAGTTTCTGGTTGGCCTTCCTGCCAGTAGGGGTGGGCGCCGGGTGCTGCAACATATCCATCCAGCGCCTCCGCCAGTGGTCCCTCCGCATTGCGGCCGCCGCGATGGGCGTAAAAGAAAGCGTCCGGCTGCAACTGCCCCTCGACCATAGCGCGCTCGCTTTCGGCGACGACCTTACCGTCTGCTTCCGGGCCGCGGCTAACGATGCCAAGCCGCCAGCACCAGCGCCGCCCCACTGCCTCCATGTAGAGATCGCCGAAGCGCTCGAGTGCGGCGATCAACGGCGGGGCTTGGGCTAATTGGCGCAAAGCAACTGCCAGCTGGGAGCAATTCCAGTGAAGTGCCTCGGGTTGCCGCCCGAATGCGTACAGCCCGGCATGATCGAAATAGGCAGCAGTGAAACCGGGGTCCCAGCGCGGCAGGAACCGCCAGGGTCCGTAATCGAAGCACTCACCCGATACATTCATATTGTCGGTGTTGAGTACGCCGTGGACAAATCCGGCGACCATCATGGCCGCGGCTTGGTCGGCAAGACGCTCAACCACCTGATGCAGCAAACGAACCGCAGGCTCGTCGCGGCCCGGTGCATCCTCCGGCGGCAGCGGTCCGGGGAATTGGTAAAGGCAATAACCGACCAGAGCAGCCATGTGCTCTTTCTCTTCCAGCGCCAGCAACCGCTGGAATGTGCCGATACGAATGTGCCCGTGGCTGAGGCGAGTAAGGACGGCAGATCTCGCCGGCGAGGGCTCATCGCCGCGCTCGAGCTGTTCGCCTGTCTCGACGATCGAGAATGTCTTCGATGTGTCGGTGCCGAGCGCCTCCAGCATTTCGGTCGCCAGCACTTCGCGTAACGCACCCTTCAGCGTCAGGCGGCCGTCGCCATTGCGGCTCCACGGGGTCTGGCCGGAACCTTTCGTACCCAGATCGAGCAGACGGCCGTCGTTTCCGCGCAATTGCGCAAACAGGAAGCCGCGTCCATCGCCGATCTCGGGATTGTAATTACGGAATTGATGCCCGTGATAGCGGAGCGCCAGCGGCTGCGGCAGATTGTCCGGCAGAGCCTCGAAGCGCCCGAAATGCTTTAGCCATTCATTGTCCGAAAGCGACGCGAGACCGACCGGCTCGGCCCAACGATCATTGCGGAACCGCAGCTGGGTTTTCGGAAAGTCGGCAGGTGCGACCGGGTCGCCCAGCCAATCGGCCAGTTCGAGGATGGGAGTGTCGGCGCGATAGGTCGCGGCTTGCGGTTCGTCGCGCATACAGCGATAGTGGGGGCAAGGGGGAGGCGGCGCAAGGCTTGCCGTTCCCTGACCGAGCATATGGGTCGAGCAAACGGGAAACGAACCACCTTACCGATGGACAGTCTTTATACCGACCGCAGCTGGCAGAGCGCCGACGGTCTCACACTCCATTTCCGCGATTATGCCGGACCGGCAGACAAGCCTCCGGTGATCTGCCTGCACGGGCTTACGCGCAATGCGCGCGATTTCGAGGATCTGGCCGCCCATCTCGCGGGCGATTGGCGCGTGCTGGCGCTCGATATAAGAGGGCGCGGAAAGAGCGATTATTCTCCCGACAGCTCGACCTATGTTCTCCCGACCTATGTTGCCGATGTGATGGCGCTGCTGGAGCAGGAAAAGATCGGCCGCTTCGTGTCGATCGGAACGTCGATGGGCGGGCTCATTACCATGGCCATCGCGGGTATCGCTCCTCAGCGGATTGCGGCGGCTGTGATCAACGACATCGGACCGGTGGTCGAAACCGGCGGCATCGACAAGATCAAGACCTATGTCGGCCAAAGCCGCAGCTTCCCCACATGGATGCATGCCGCGCGCGCGCTGGACGAGGTACATGGCCCCGCGCATCCGGCGTTCACTCTGGATGACTGGCTGGTAATGGCCAAGCGGTCGATGGTTCTTGGCAGCAATGGCCGTGTATCCTTCGATTACGACATGAAGATTGCCGAGCCGCTGATGGCCGACCAGTCGGCGGCGGTGCCGCCCGACCTTTGGCCGCTTCTGGACGGCCTAAAGGACAAGCCGGTACTGATTGTGCGCGGTGAACTCTCAACGCTTCTGTCCGAAGATACGGTCGCCAAAATGCAGAAGCGTTTGCCGCAGGCGGAGATCGTGACGGTTCCCAATGCAGGTCATGCCCCCACGCTGGACGAACCGCATGTTCGTGCCGCAATCGACGCATTGCTCGCGACGGTCTCATGAGCGCAGCAAAGCAGGCGCCCGCGCGCATCCTGCATATCGCTTCGAGCTTCGCACCCGGCGAGACGACATCGCGCACTCTCGCGGTTGCTGCTGGGATTGCGGCCAAGGCGCACCATATTTTCGTTTCCGCCGATCCTGACGCGATTGACGGACTGCGAGCGCTACCTCGGGCCGTCAAGCACACCATCCAGCCCGATTTTCCGAGCCTGTCCGGCCTCCCGTTGCCCGGGCGCCTGCAGAAGATTGCCAAGGCGATGAAAGGTTTCGATCTCGTGCTGACTTATGGCTGGGGCGCGATGGATGCGGTGATGGCGCATACGCTGTTTTCCGAAGCGCTCGGCCTGCCGCGGCTCGTCCATCACGAAGACGAGGCCATGGGTGCATCGGCGCCGCAGGGGCTGGCGCAAACCTGGTACCGCCGTGTCGCGCTGGGCAAAGCTTCGGGGCTGGTCGTGCCGACCGAAGCGCTCGAAGAAAAGGCTCTGGTCGATTGGCAGCAACCGCTCGGGCGGGTAAAACACATCCCGGCCGGTATCGATGTCGCCGCATTCGGCGGAAAACGGCAGCCCGATGCAATCCCGCGCCTGCTCAAGCGTCCGGGCGAGCGCTGGGTCGGGACCTTCGCGTCGATGGACGGAACGGAGCAGTTGGATGTTTTGGTCGCGGCTTTCGCGTCCTTGGCGGAGAACTGGCACCTCGTGATCTGCGGCGATGGTCCCGCGCGCGAACAGATCGAGCAGACCGCCGACAGGCTCGAGCAAAATCACCGCGTCCATATCGTTTCGGCGCAAATCGACACCGCCAAGGTCGCGGGCCTGTTTGATATTTACGCGCAGGCGCATGAGGGCGGATCGCACGGCATCATCAAGGCGATGGCAGCAGCGTGCCCGATCGTCGCTCCAGCTCGCACGTCAGCTAGCTTCGTCAGCGAGCAAAACACGCATTACCTTGCTGCGACCATGGGCGCGGAGGATATCGAGACCGAATTGGTGACCTTCGCAATCGATGACAAATTGCGGCAATCGGTGGGTAAGGCCAACCGGGCGAAGGCTCGTTCGGACTTCGATCAGGCCAAGATGCTCGCGACCTACGGCCGCCTGTATACAAGCGCGATGCAGCGGGATCTGTGAAAGACCGGCGTCGCGCACTTTCACTTCACGTTCACCCGCGCGGGGACAGGCTGTCCGCAGAGCATTGAACTTGGCCGGTGACACCCGTAAAGAGCGGCGCGAATTCCCTTATTAAACGAGAAATGGACGAAGCCTGCGTGGCAAAAAAGCCGACCCCTGCCGAAACACAGCAAGAGAAACTCGCTCGCCGCAAGGCTGCCGAGGAAGAAGCCGCGCTGCGCGAGATCGATGAAGCGGTCCGCCAGAGCGAAATGGAAGAATTCGGCCAGAAGTACGGCAAGCCGCTCCTCGCGGTCTTCGTACTCGGCATGGCGCTGTTCGGCGGATATCTGTTCTGGCAGAACCAGCAGGACGCAGCGCGCGAAGCCGATGCCGAGATTATCATCGGTGCGCTGGACCAGGTGGAGGCTGGCAACCTCCAGACGGCTGGCGACCAGCTTGAACCGCTCGTCCAGGACGGCAGCGATGCCGCTCAGGCGAGCGCGGCCTTGCTCCAGGCGGGAATTGCGGCTCAGGATGGCAATACCCAGCGTGCGGCAGAACTGTTCGCCGCCGTTGCGAATAACGAGAGCGCGCCGGATGTGATGCGCAACATTGCGCTGATCCGGCAGATTTCGACCCAATTCGACACAATGGACAAGGGCGAGGTGATCGCCGCTCTCGAACCCCTTGCCCAGCCGGGCGAACCCTTTTTCGGCAGCGCAGGTGAATTGGTTGCTGTCGCCCATCTTGAACAAGGCAACAATGCCGAGGCAGGTGCATTGTTCGCTGCAATTTCGAAGGCAGACGATGTGCCGGACAGCGTCCGCGCCCGCGCCCGCCAGATGGCCGGTGTCCTCGGCGTCGATGCGATCGAGGATGTCGAGGCCGTGCTCGAAGCGCAGGGCGTCGATACCGAAGTCGGCGCACCGGACGCCGCACAGTAAGAACTTTCTCTAATGGAAGCGTTGCAAATGACCGCCAGATATTCCCGTTCCATTCTCCGCGCCGGACTTGGCGCCACTCTTGCCATTGGCCTTGCCGGCTGTGCCGGGGGCGGCCTGTTCGGCGGCGGTGACGACGAGGACGTGACGCCTACAGTCGGTAATCGTATCCCGATCCTTTCGCGCATCGAAACCGGCGCGCAGGTCGATCCGGCGCTTGCCGGCGTTCCTGTGACACTGCCTGCCGCGCGGGCGAACACCGAATGGGCGCAGCCCGGCGGCAGCGCAAACAAGGCGTATGGGCACGTCCAGCTTGCCGACCAGCCTGTCCGCGTGTGGAGCGCCAACATTACCGGCGGCACCAATCGCGAACGGCTTGGCGCGCCCCCTGTAGTAGGTGCAGGCAAGCTCTTCGCAGTGGATAGCGGCGGCGCCACTTATGCCTTCGATGCGGCGACCGGCGCTCGTCTCTGGTCGCAGAAAGCGACCATGGACGACGATATGCGCCCTTCGGCTTTCGGCGGCGGGGTCAGCTACGACAATGGCCGGCTCTACGTCACCAATGGCGGCGGCGAGGTCAGCGCGCTCAATCCGGACAACGGGGCGGAAATCTGGAAGGTGAAGCCTGCCGGGCCGCTACGCGGCGCACCGACAGTGGCCTTTGGATCCATCTTCGTGATGACGCAGGACAACCAGATTCATGCGCTTGATGCCGCAACCGGCGAGCAGCAATGGCAGGAAGTAGCGTCCGCAACGCAGGCTGGCGTCTTCGGCGTGGCCGCACCTGCTGCGGGCCAGGGTACCGTGATCGCCGGGTACAGCTCTGGCGAACTGGTGGCCTATCGCTATGAAAATGGCCGCAGCCTGTGGTCGGATGCGCTGGCGCGGACGAATATTTCCACTCAGGTCGGATCGCTGACCGATATCGATGCCGATCCAATCATTTTGGACGGGCGCGTCTATGCGCTGGGCCAGGGCGGCCGCATGGCAGCATACGAACTGCTGACCGGGCAGCGCATCTGGGAACTCAATCTAGCAGGGATTTCGACCCCGGCGATTGCGGGCGACTGGATCTTCACGCTGACCGACGATGCCCGGCTGCTGGCCATTGCCCGCGCGACCGGCAAGGTGCGCTGGCTTACCCAGATGCCGCGTTACCGCGACGAGGAAGACCGTGAGGGCGCAATTTACTGGCAGGGACCGGTTCTGGCCGGAAACAACCTGTGGATGGTGAATTCGCAGGGCGAGATCTACAAGGTCAGCACCGGTGAAGGCGCTGCCACCTTATTCACCGATCTCGATGAGCAGGTGAGTCTCGCACCGATCGTGGCGAACGGCACGCTCTACGTTCTCGACAACAGCGGCCGGATCAGCGCCTTCCGCTAAGGCCGGACTGCGTGTCAGCCGAGCGGCTGGCCCTCATCGGTCTTGTACATGCGCAATTCTCGCCCCAGCGGCGGATTTTCGGCCATGGTCTTCTGAAATTCGGCCATGTGAGCCGAGGCGCCGTGAGCTGCCAGAGCGGCCTCATCGCGCCAGCGTTCGAATAGCACGATCGTGTTGGGGTCGCCTATATCCTGCGCGAAGGTATAATCGATACAGCCGTCTTCGGCGCGGCTCGCTTCCATCATCGTGACCAGCGCTTCGCGCCCGGCATCGACTGCGCCTTCGGGCATGCGGATCGTACCGTTAATCTGGATCATCGCCGGTCTCCCTGTCAAAAACTGTATTTGTACACGCGGTCGATATCGCCGCCCCATTCGCCATGATATTTGCGCAGCAGCCATTCTGCCGGAACTTCGCCGCTCTTCACGATTTCTTCGAGCGGTTCGATAAAGCCTGTCTCGTTGTCGCCGCTTGAATTCAGCCGTGCACGTTTGGACAGACCGGAGCGGGCGATGGCAAGCACTTCGCGCGCCAGATCGCGCAAGGTTCCGCCGCCGGGTATCGGCGCACCAAGAGCCTGTTTCGGGACGGCATTGCGAAGCGCCTCGCGCTCCTCCATCGACCAATCCTTGACCAGGTCCCATGCCGCGTCGAGCGCGCTTTGTTCATACAGCAGGCCGACCCAGAATGCGGGCAGGGCGCAAATGCGGCTCCAGGGACCGCCGTCGGCCCCGCGCATTTCCAGAAAGCTCTTCAAACGCACTTCGGGGAAGGCAGTCGACAGGTGATCCCACCAATCTGCCTCGGTCGGGCGCTCGCCGGGCAGCGCGGGCAGCTTGCCCTCCAGAAAGTCCCGGAAACTCTGCCCTGCGGCGTCGATATATTTGCCGTCACGGAAGACGAAATACATCGGCACGTCGAGCATGTACTCGGCCCAGCGTTCGTAGCCGAAGCCATCCTCGAATACGAAGGGCAGCATGCCGGTACGGTGCGGATCGGTGTCAGACCAGATGTGGCTGCGATAGGAGAGGTAGCCGTTGGGCTTGCCCTCGGTGAAGGGCGAGTTGGCAAACAGTGCGGTTGCAAGCGGCTGAAGCGCGAGGCCGACGCGGAATTTCTTCACCATGTCGGCTTCCGAGGAATAGTCCAGATTGACCTGAATGGTGCAGGTCCGCAGCATCATGTCGAGACCCAGCGAGCCGACGCGCGGCATGTGCCGCATCATGATTTCATAGCGGCCCTTGGGCATGATCGGGAGTTCTTCGCGGGTCTTGTCGGGCCACATGCCAAGGCCGAGAAATCCCACTCCGCAACGCTCGCCGACGGCTTTCACCTGTTCGAGATGTCGCCCGGTTTCGGCGCATGTCTGGTGCAGGTTTTCCAGCGGTGCGCCAGATAGCTCCAGCTGTCCGGCAGGCTCCAGGCTGACTGTGCCATCTGCGCCGCTCATGGCGATGACCTTGCCGCCTTCCTCGACCGGCTTCCACCCGAATTCCTTCAGGTTCAAAAGCATGTCGCGGATACCGCAGGGTTCGTCGTAAGAAGGCGCGCGGCGATCGGCGATCTTGTAGACCAGCTTTTCGTGCTCGGTCCCGATGCGCCAGTCGGCCTTGGGTTTTTCCCCGCCGATCATCGGCGCGACCAATTGGTCGCTGCTTTCAATGATGGGATCCGATGCTCCCGTTGCCTCGCGCGTGCTCATTTGCGTGGCGTTAGGCAACCTATCGGCAGGTGAAAAGCTCTTATTGAGCGGCGGGCCAGTCGCCGACAGTGCCCATCCATAATGCGGTCGCCGCAATCGCCGCCGTTTCGCCGCGCAATATGCGCGGGCCGAGCGTGATTGCGCGGGCCATTGCTCCCTCGCGAATGGCAGTGCGTTCAGTATCGTCGAACCCGCCTTCCGGACCCGTGAGCAGGGCAGCGGGCACGCCTGCATTTTTGTAGGCATCCATTGCAGTCGCGCCGCCCATCTCGTCAGCGAAGAACAGCGAGCGGTCTGCGGGCCACTCACGCAGCAACGCATCCAGCTTCACCGGCTCAGCAATCCGGGGGAGCGCCGTGCGCGCGCATTGCTCGGCCGCTTCGGTTACGATCGTTCTTGCACGGTCCATATTGAGCTTGTCGGCCACGCATCTGCGCGTAATCACCGGCTGGATGCGGGCAACGCCAAGCTCGGTCGCTTTTTCCAGAACGAGGTCGAAGCGGTCTTTCTTGAGCAGGGCAGGGCAAAGCCAGAAGTCGGGCACTGCTTCACGCTCTCGCAATTTCTCGGCCGGTTGCAGCATCAGCCGCTTCTTGCCGGTTTCGACGACGCGTGCGGCCCATTCACCCGTAATATCGTCGCACAGGATCACTGCATCGCCGTCCCGCACGCGCATCACCTTGCTGAGGTAATGTGCCTGATTTCCGTCCACGGTTACCACCCGGTCGGCAGCAAGTTCGTCGTGCACGAACAGGCGAGGGGCGGAGCGAGGCGGCCAGGCAGGTGTGGCGGGCATGGCTTTGCAGGTGGCACGCCGCGCGGTAGGGGGCAAGCCATGAGCGAACCTGCCGCCACCGACCAAGTCGTCCCGGATAGCGAGCATCGCGGGATTGTAGCGCGGCTGCCGCAGCTCCCGCGCGATCTCGCGCAGCTCGCACGGTTTGATCGGCCCATCGGTTGGTGGCTCCTTTTCTGGCCTTGTGTGTGGGGTGTGTGGCTGACAGGTGCGGGCCTTCAGTGGGCGCTGCTTGGCTGGTTGCTGCTGGGAAGCATCGCCATGCGCGGCGCGGGATGTGTTTATAACGACATCGTCGATGCCAAGCTCGATCGGCAGGTAGTGCGCACTGCGACTCGCCCCGTTGCGAGTGGCCGGGTCAGCCGAAAAACCGCATGGGTATGGCTGATCGTGCTCAGCCTGATCGGGCTTGCGGTACTGCTGCAATTGCGCCCGCTTGCGCAGGTGGTTGCACTGGCGAGCCTGGCGATGGTCGCGGCCTATCCCTTCATGAAGCGCATAACCTGGTGGCCTCAGGCATGGCTCGGCCTTGTCTTCACCTGGGGGCTTCTGGTCGGCTGGACGCAGCTGCGCGCCGATAATCTTGACGCGCTGGCGGCGATGTATGCGGGCGCGGTGTGCTGGGTGATCGGTTACGACACTGTCTACGCGTTGCAAGACCGCGAGGACGATGCGCTGGTCGGCATTCGCTCATCGGCGCGGCGGCTTGGCAAAAGTGTGAAGGGCGGGGTGGCGCTGTTCTACATTGCCGCTGCCGCCCTTTGGGCACTCGCCTTCTGGCTTTACCGCGAGGACTGGGTGGCGCTGCTCGCATTGCTGCCTGCCGCTGCGCATCTCAGCTGGCAGGTGGCGACGCTCGACCCAGCAGACGCTGCCAACCCGCTCGAACGATTTCGCTCCAACCGCTGGACAGGCCTGCTGGTTGCGGTTGCGTGTCTTGTGGTGGGGAACGCCTGACAGCGTCGTTCGGACGTTTCGGTATTTGTCCGAACATCGGTTCGCGCAAGATCGGCTCATTCATAGCTGACCACCTCGAACTCGATCCCGTCCCAATCGAAGAAGTAGAACCGGCGACCGGGTTCATAATCGTCATGACCGAATGGCTTGAGGCCGTGCTTTTTGACGACCGTTTCGGCGCCGCCCAGATCGTCCACGGTAAAGGCGAGATGGTTGAGCGGATGGCCCTTGCTATAATCGCCGGCCACATGATCGCCCGTATAAAGGGCGATGTAGTCATGCTGCGCGCCGATGTGGACGGTTCGCCCATACTTCTGCGAAGGCCCGCGCCAGCGTTCTTCCCAGCCGAGCATGTCCTTCAGCAGCGCAGCACTTCGTTCGGGATCGGTGACCGAAATATTTGCGTGTTCGAGATGTCCTTTGGGCATTGGTCTGCATCCTTCATGACGCCGACCTGTGGCCGGCATGTTTGGCGATGCAGATGTATATGCAACCTCAAGCTAAGTTGAGGTCAAGGTCAAATTCGTCTATCACTGCAATCGATGAAAACGAACGACCTCCTCACCATTGGTGAACTCGCGGGCCGAACAGGGCTGAGCGTGTCGGCTATCCGGTTCTATGAAGAAAAGGGGCTGGTCGAGGCTTGGCGCACGAGCGGCAATCAGCGGCGCTTCCCGCGCAGTGACATAAGGCGGCTGAGCTTTGTGCTGATTTCGCAGAAACTCGGCCTGACGCTCGAGGAGATTTCCGAAGCGCTTTCTAATTTGCCGCAGGGGCGGACGCCCAATGCGCGGGACTGGAAGAGGATTAGCGCGATGGTCAGGGGGCGTCTCGACACGCAGATCGCGCGGCTGGAAAAGCTGCGCGACAATCTTGATGGATGCATCGGCTGCGGCTGTCTCAGCTTGAGAAAATGTGCGCTCTACAATCCGCTGGACGAGGCGGCATTGGAAGGCGAGGGCCCGCGCGTCCTGCGTTAGAATTCCGGGCCAAGTTCCGCGTCGAGATCGCGCGGCCGGGCGAAATGCACCAGCTTGCCGCAGCCTTCGCCAAGTTTCGCCCAATCGTCGATGTCCAGTTCGAAAACGGCAAATGCGGCGGTCGGAAACTTGACCTTCGCCTCGTCGAACAGCGCGTTTTCATTGGCCGGTGCAACCAGTTCGAAAAGCATGTCGGCAAGTCCGGGATTATGGCCGGAAACCAGCACCGCGTCGCCATCGGCCTCGTGCAGCACATCGATAATCGTCTCGGTCGAGGCGAGATAGAGCCGCTTGTCCCACTGCGGCTCAAGCCCAAGCTCCGCGGTCTCGAGCGTTCTTTCGACGCGCTCCGCCGGACTGGCCAGCAGAGTGTCCCACGCAATGCCGTATTCTCGAATATGCTTGCCGATCAGAGCGGCTCCGCGCCGCCCGCGATCGTTCAGCCCGCGGTCGAAATCGCGCTTGTCGCTGTCACCCCAGTCGGATTTGGCATGGCGCAGGAGACCGAGGATTTTCACTGGCTCTCATCCTCTTGCACGTCTTCGGGCGAAACTGCGGATCCAATCCCTCCTGCCACGCGCACCAATGCTTCGTCCAGTGTCAGGCGAGTAACTGGCGTACCGTCGGGAAACGCGGTCAGCAGGCGCGAGGGGAAAGCGGGGGAAAGCACTACGAAGTGCCCGGCATCCTCGCGCGTGCGGATAAGCCGTCCGAAAGCCTGGGCGAGGCGGGCGCGAATGATGGCGTCGTCATGTCGCTGCGCGCCGCCCGGCTGATCGGCCGCTGCTGCAGCAGCGCGTCGTGCGCGGTGGAGGATCGTCGGGCGCGGCCAGGGCACGCTTTCCATCACGACGCAGCGCAAACTGCGCCCCGGGACATCCACCCCGTCGCGCAAGGCATCGGTGCCCAGCAGGCTGGCGCGCGGATCGTCGCGGAAGATGTCGGTCAGCGTACCGGTGTCGATCGGATCGACATGCTGCGCGTATAGCGGCAAGCCCGCGCGCGCCAACCGGTCGGCGATCCGGCCATGCACCGCGCGCATGCGGCGGATCGCAGTGAACAGGCCCAGCACGCCGCCATCGGTCGCCTCGATCAGCCGTGCATAGGCGCCCGCGAGCGCAGGGATATCGCCGCGCTTGATGTCGGTGACGATCAGCACCTCGGCGCGATTGGCATAATCGAACGGGCTTTCCGATTGCGCGGTGGCGGGGGCGAGTTCCAGATGTGCTCGCGCCGCTCTTGGCGATGGCGCTTTCCCAGACCGGTCCATTCTCGTCGCGGTCGGTCAGGGTGGCGCTGGTCAGCATGACGCCGTGCGCGGGTTCCAGCACGACACGCGCAAAGGGCTTCATCGGATCGAGCCAGCGGCGGTGGATGCCGACATCGAATTCGCGCGCATCGATTGCGGTCGACGGCAAACCAGTCGACGAATTCCGGGTCTGCAGGACCGCCGAGCCGGGCGAGCATCGCCTCCCATGCCGCCAGCAGATCGACCCGCCAGCCGAGCGAATGGCGCGCGCCTTCGATCCGCGCGCGGCCCTGTCCGTCGAGCCAGTCCGGCGCGTCTTCGACCATCGCCTCCAGCCGCCCGGCGAGCTTGAGCAAGGGCGAGCGGATTGCGGCGAGCGCCTGCGCGGCCGTGCCGGCCATCTCGACCAATGCGCCGGGCAGTTCGGCGACTTCGGTTTCGATGCCGTAGCCCGCCTCCAGCCCGCTCTCGTCGCGCGCATAGGTGAGGGCGCGGACCTGCGCCGAGCAGCGCCTCCATCGGGCCTGCGGGTGCTTCCTCGGCCAGCCGTCCCAGCCAGCCTTCCGACGGCAGTGACCTGCGCCGCCTCCACCGCAGCTTCGACGGCGTCGCCGCCAGCCTCGTCATAGCTGGCGACATCCGCCAGCCGCGCGGCAAGCCCGCGCCGCCGGCCGCGCGCATTGCGTTCCGGCCCGACGATCCAGCGCCGCAGTTCGATGGCTTCCTGCCCCGTCAGCGCGGCTGCAAATGTCGAATCGGCGGCATCGAACACGTGATGGCCCTCGTCGAACACAATCCGGGTCGGGCGCTGGGCATGGTCGCGGCCGCGCGCGGCATTGACCATCACCAGCGCATGGTTCGCGATCACCAGATCGGCTTGGGCGCGAGGCACGGGCGGAGCGTTCGATGAAGCATTTGCGGTAATGCGGGCAGCCGGCATAGACGCACTCGCCGCGTTGGTCGGTCAGCGCGGCAATGCCGCGCTTGCGGAACAGCGTGCCGAGCCATCCGGGCAGATCGCCGCCGATCATGTCGCCGTCGCGGCTATAGGCGGCCCAGCGCGCCACCAGCTGCGCCAGGATCGCGGCGACGTCCGGCGAAACCGCCTTGCAGCGCGTCTTCCAGATTGAGCAGGCAGAGGTAGTTTTCGCGCCCCTTGCGCACGACAACGGGCCGCGATCCGTCCGCGCGTTTGCCCGGCCATGCGCGGGTGCTTTCCTGCCGCAACTGGCGCTGCAGGTTCTTGGTATAGGTCGACACCCAGACCGTCCCGCCCGACGTTCCGCCCATAGCGAGGCAGGTGCAAGATAGCCCAGCGTCTTGCCGATGCCCGGTCCCGGCCTGCGCCAGCAGCACATGCGGGCGCTTGTCCTGCGCACGCGGAGCGAACACGCCGCCTGCGCCCTTGGCGTAGCTGCGCTGCCCTTCGCGCCGTTCGGCCCCTTCGCCGGTCAGACGTTCGAGCTGCCCCTCGACCTCGGCCTCGCCGAGCAGTACTTGCTGCGGCTGCGGGCGTTCGGGCGCTTCCTCCCATTCGGGCAGACGCGAGAACAGCCATTTCTCCGCGCGTTCGGGCCTGCGGATATGCGGGGCGAGCACCTGCGCCCAGGGCCAGCGAAGTCGGCTCAGCGACTGGAGCGCCGACCACGCGCCTTCGCGCTCCGCCCATTCGTCGCTCTCGCACATTTCGATCAGCGATGTGGCGGCTTGCTGGAGCAGCAGCGGCACCGCGTCGTCGCTTGCCGGTTCCTCCAGCCCGAGCGCAGCCGCCAGTCCCTTGGGAGTGGGCACACAGAACGTCGCCGGGTGAATGAAGGCGTAGAGTTCAAGCAGGTCGAGCCCGGAAAGGTCCGGATAACCCAGCCGATTGGCCACCAGCGGCGCGTTGAGCACCAGCATCGGCGTGTCGGCCACCGCCATCACCGCCTCGCCCTTGGACACGCCGCGGGTCGAGCCATTCGCATCGCGCAACCACGTGCCCGCGTGGCTGGCGTGAATGGCGGGAAGAGGGAAGGCGGCGCTCACCCCGCTTCCATGCGAAAGGCGGAACGGAAAGTAAACATCTGGGCGAGTGGAGCTGTCAGCTTATGGGGTGGAAAGCGACCTCGACAACCTGCTCGTTGAAATGGTTTAAGCACATCACGGCCAGCGAGGCTGCAGCAATGCATGTAAGAGCATGATTAGCTTTCTTGCCGTTGATCGACCGAGTGCGCTGCTTGCTGGAATCATCCCGATACGCTAGCCAGAATTGCCAAGGCTTGCAGACACCACATTTATAAGCAGGTGAGCAGCTATGCAGGGACTCGATCCGGCCGACAGCAGCTGGATGCACGCGAGCGAGCGCCCGCCACACGGTGAGCGGACCCGTAATGCGAAAACGCGATCCGCGCTGAAAACATGCCACACGAGGTGGAATAGCTCCGAAGATGCACTGCGGATGGAAGATTTGGCCACGCTGCCAATGCCATACGCTGTGCGTATCCGCAGCCAGCGGCGACAGACAGACCTCCTCCATGATCCGCTGGCGATGGCAGCGGCGACCCGATCATCTTGACACGCGAAAATCGTGCTGCTGCTCCCGCACGATCGTCAACCTCGGAAGGTATCGGATATGTAGGCAGCTGGCGAACGAACAGGCGCAATCCAGGCATGCACCGGCCCCTGTGCCGCGATGCAATGCCAGTCCGAACGATCGGGATTGTTCGGCCAGACCGATTCTTCGAGCGGGCATCATCACAGCTGTAGCGCCGAGCAGTTGACAGCGAATCCGCCGTTCCTTATTCCAGCATCGCGTTCGCCACATACGATGCCATGCGGGTCATATCACGATGGCACGCTGCACTGGAAAAGCGGAAAGTCGCTAGTGCGGCCTGTCGCGCAATGTCTCTTGAACTCCGCTGCGGTCGTTAGCGGACATAACCATTTGCCCACGAAAATAGCCCCGACGGACAGGACACACTGGCCTCTGTCCTACACTTGATCGAATGGCTATGAGCCGGTCATGCCTGCGCGCCATGAGTTCTGTTTTATTTCGAAAAGTGTCACCCTCATCCAACAGCAGCCAGCCAATTGATTATCTTGCAGAAAATGGGCGAAATGCGTGGTTGACGCAGTGTCGCCTTTGTCGCCTTTGCCATTCGATTTCGCACTTGCAACATCGTGTCGTTTGCTAAATGGACGGCCTCATGAATGACCAATCGCTCGTCGAAGCCGCCCGCATGTCCAAGGCCTGGCCTTTTCAGGAGGCGCAGCGGTTGCTCAAACGCTATCCCGATGGCGCCAAGCCCGATGGCTCGCCCGTGCTGTTCGAAACCGGATATGGCCCCTCCGGCCTGCCGCATATCGGCACTTTTCAGGAAGTCTTGCGCACCACGCTGGTACGGCGTGCGTTCGAGGCGCTGATCGGTGCGAAGCCGGAAGACGGCAAGACGCGGCTGGTGGCTTTCTCCGACGATATGGACGGCCTGCGCAAGGTGCCGGACAATGTGCCGAACAAGGACATGCTCGAAGCACAATCTGCACAAGCCGCTGAGCCGCATTCCCGACCCCTTCGGCGGCCGCTACGAAAGCTTTGCGCATCACAACAATGCCAAGCTGCGCGAATTTCTGGATCGCTTCGGCTTCCATTACGAATTCGTCGCGGCGAGCGAGCGTTACAATGCGGGCGTGTTCGACGATGCGCTGCGGCAGGTCTTGCGCAAGAACCAGGACATCCTCGACATCATGCTGCCCACGCTGCGCGAAGAGCGGCGGCAGACCTATTCGCCGATCCTCCCGATCTCGCCTGCTATCGGGCAAGGTGCTGCAGGTACCGGTCGAAGTCGTCGATGCAGACGAGGGCACGATCCGCTTTACCGATGAAGACGGCACCGTAATCGAGCAGAGCGCGCTTGGCGGGCAGTCCAAGCTGCAATGGAAGGTCGATTGGGCCATGCGCTGGTATGCGCTGGGCGTCGATTACGAGATGTATGGCAAGGATCTGACCGATAGCGGCGTGCAGTCGGGCAAGATCGTCAAGGTGCTGGGCGGCCGCAAGCCGGACGGGCTGATCTACGAGATGTTCCTCGACGAAAATGGCGAGAAGATCAGCAAGTCCAAGGGCAACGGCCTGACGATCGAGGAATGGCTGGAATATGGCAGCGAGGAGAGCCTCGGCTTCTACATTTTCCCCAATCCCAAAAGCGCCAAGCAATTGCACGCCGGAGTGATCCCGCGCGCGGTGGATGACTATTGGCAATTCCGCGAACGTCTGGCCGAGCAACCGCTCGACAAGCAGCTCGGCAATCCGGCGTGGCACCTGCTGCGCGCCAATGGGGGATATTCCGGGGCCGAGGCTCCCGGCGCGGGTGACAGTCTGCCGGTGACCTTCGGCTTGCTGCTCAACCTGGTGGGCGTGCTGGGCGCGCAGGCGGACCGGGCGCAGGTGTGGTCCTATCTCGGCAATTATATCGACAATCCCGATCCTGCGGCGCATCCCGAGCTCGATACGCTGGTGGGCACTGCGCTTGCCTATAACCGCGACTTCGTGGCGCCTACGCTGAGCAAGCGCGCGCCCGATGAACGCGAGGCGGCGGCGCTCAAGACGCTCGACCATGCGCTATCGATTATGGATCCGGCGACGCCCGGCGAGGATATCCAGACGGTAGTGTATGAAATCGGCAAGGATGAAACCTTCGCTTTCGAAAGCCTGCGTGACTGGTTCAAGGCGCTCTACCAGACTTTGCTGGGCAGCGATCAGGGGCCGCGCATGGGCAGCTTTATCGCTCTGTACGGGATTGCAAATACGCGGGTGTTGATTGCCGAGGCGCTGGACCGGAAGGCTTAGCGAACCGGTCAGGTGTGCTTGCGCGTGCGGTACCATTTGGTGAGGACGTATTTCTCGCCCGCGATCACCGGCGTACCGGCGTGGAGCGCATCCTCGTTCGGCGTCCCGTCGGGTAGCGAGTTGTTCCATACGAGCAGCACGCCGGGCTTGGGTTCGATCGAGGCGCCGACATTGACGAAGTGGGTGTGCCCGCCTGCCTCGACGCGGTTGAGAAACGCCATCGCCGTCCAGCAGCGCTGCCCGCCGCGCTTGCGCTCCAGGTTCCAGTACTCCTGATCGGTGTAGAACCAGTCGTTATGCGGCTTGAATTCCTGACCGGGCAGGTACCGCTGTCCCTGAATAGACTCGCCGCAATCGGGGTTCATCCCGAGCAGGTCGTCGATGCGCCGCGAGATGCTCATGATGAACGGATCCCGCGGATCGAAATTGCCGGAATAGGAGGTGCGAAATTTCGAGATATAGGCTGATTTGTGCAGCTCGCTCGGCCGCGCCACAACGTCGATCATCCGGACAAGCCGCTGGCATTCGGCAGGCGTGAAGAAATCGCCGATGGCAAATATCTCCGCCCGGTCGGTCGGCACTTTGTAAACGCCGGAATCGCCTTCCAGCCGCTTGCGAACAGCCGCGCCGACCCTCTTGAGGGCATCCTGGTCCGGTACTTTTGTCGCCGTGTTCATGCGTTGAACCTAGCGCCGCGCATGCCAGTTTCAAGTCACCGTTTTGCGTAGCGCAGCTAATGCGGTAGGTCTGCGCAGAAGAAAACGGACCGGGAGTTTCGCCATGACCATTACCACGACGCAGCGCTCGCGCTATTCGCTGGGCGCGATGATATTCCACTGGGTTATCGCGGTGGCGGTCATCTGGAACTGGCGGCTGGCCGAGGCAGCCGAGCATGCGGCCAGCCGCGACGAGGCCATTGCGATATTTGCCAACCACAAGGCGCTGGGCATCACGATCCTGGCGCTGACACTTGGGCGGCTTGCGTGGCGTCTGACTCACAAAGTGCCAGCGCTACCAAGCAATTACGCGACGTGGGAAAGAGTTCTGGCCCGCGGCACGCACATCATCTTTTACGTCATGCTGATCGGCCTGCCGCTGGGCGGCTGGTTTGCCAATTCACTCGCCGGGCGAGAGATCGACATGTTCGGTTTCTTCACGATCGCGCCGCTGCCAGTGGGTGAGAACAGCGAACTGGCGAAGAGCATTTTTGGCCTGCACGCAACGGGCGGCGCGGTGATGGTTTACCTCATCGGCCTGCATATTCTGGGCGCTCTCAAGCACACATTCTTTGACAAGGACGGAGGGATCTTCCGGATGCTGCCGTTCGGAAAGGTCGGCGGCGCGCGCTAAACGCGAAAGCCCCCGCCGGCGCAGATGCGCGGCGGAGGCTCAGTGTCCTGCCGGACCACTCTCAAGCCGGCAGAACGGGGAAGGGCGGTTAGCCTACCAGAAGAAGTCGTAAATCACGTCGACCACTTCGCCGTTGTAGATGTCCACCAACACTACGTCGTTGTAATAGCGAACCCAGCGATAGGGACCGTAAACGTCGGGTAGGCGATAACGCCACGGATCGTTGATGTAGTACCGGCTGCCGAAGAACAGATTGTCGAGACGGAACCCGATGTTGATCCGGCTGTAGCGGTGGCTCCGATAGGGCGAATAATACCGGCCCGAGACGGAACAGTCCGCGATTGTGCGAGCGATAACCGTGCCAGTTATACCGGTTGTGACTGCGCCATGCCCGGCGATCCCAGCGGCGATGGTCACGGTACTTGCGCCCGTCACGATACCTCCCGTCACGAACACCGTCCCTGTAGCCGCGGCGAACAAACTCACGTCCGTCGCGCCGGTCGATTACGCGGCCATCGCGGTATCCGCTGCGATAGGCGCGGCGGGTATCACGGCGGTCTTCACGCCTGTCAGCCCGGCGGTCGACGCGGCCGTCATTGCGGCGATCGAGACGGCGGTCCTGTCGGCGCTCGGCCCGGTTGTCCCGGACTTCACCGCGTAGGCGGCGGTCCGAGCGGTTCCATTCACGGCCATTGCGTTCCTGCGCCACATCGGCGCGGCGAACACTGCGATCGACATCGCGCTGGCTACGCTCTGCCCTCACGTCTCTGCCACCAACGCGGCTTTCCGAACGCAGGCCGCGCTGTTCGCGGCGGTCGACATTGCGCTGCATCTGCTCACGCCGATCGTCGCGGTTTGCCTCGCGGCGTTCCTGACGCTGCGGACGTTCGACGCGCTGGCGAGTTGCCTGGCGCTGCTCGGTCCTGCGTTCTTGGCGCGCTTCGCCGCGATTGCCCCGGCGGTCCTGCCGCGCCTCGCCGCGATCACCGCGGCGTTGCTGGCGGGCTTCACGGCGCTCGCCTCGATTACGGTCGCGGTCCTGTGCCGTTTCGGCTGCGATTTCAGCGCTCGCAGCATGCGCGGGTACCGAGAGAGCGCCAGCGGCCATGGCGGCTGCCAAGGCTCCCAGTGCCGTCCCTTTCATTAGCTCATAAAGTGTCATGGAGCGTTCCTCCTGTTGATCCAACGCCGCTCCACCACCTGCGGCACCATTCGATGTATCCCTTTGTAACGGCAACGGCTGACCGCAAACTGAACCGGGTGTTATGGCTCTTGTTCATGTAATGGCGACTTTCAATGAACAGTTCTGCAATTGACACCGATGCCGCCAATCGCCTTAGGAGCACGGTGATGTACGAGACCCTCGATCAAGTCCGCAGCGACGTGGATGCAAGGCTGCTTGCGGCTGCATCGCAGCGCAAGTCGCCCATGCATACGCCGGTCGTCGCGACGGCCGATGCCGATGCGCGGGTGATGGTGCTGCGCCACTACGACCCGCAAAACGCCACGCTGCGCTTCCATACCGATGCGCGCGCCCCGAAGGCTGCGGCGATCGGCGCAGGCTCGCCCGTGGGCGTCCTGTTCTACGACAGGGATGAGAAGGTGCAGATCCGCTGCCAGGGCGAGGGGCGGGTAGAGCGCGAGGGAGCGATTGCCGACGCCGCCTGGGCTGCAAGCGACAATTTCGCCCGGCGGTGTTACCTTGGCGAAGGGCCGGGTGCGGTCTCCGCCACGCCGACATCGGGATTGCCGGCACGGTTCGAAGGCGTCGAGCCGAATGAAGCCGAGGTCATCCCCGCCCGCCAGCACTTCGCCGTGCTGCTGGTTGCGCTGCATTCCATCGACTGGTTCTACCTCGCCCACACCGGCCACATCCGCGCGCAGTTTCAAGGCGCGGAGCTGAGCGGTGGTGGGGGGCGCTGGGTCGCACCCTGAGCCTGTACGCTGTGTTGGAGCCGGCCCGGGCCAGTCCGACAGGATGGAACACATGGAACACGGTCCTGGCGAAGAAAAGTCGCAGCGTGTCAGGCGTGGCCGCCGGGCGATGTTCTGCGAGGGGTGAACGCGGCAATCCATAAGCCCGTGCTAGCGAGCGCGGCGTGAGTAGGAAAACGCATGCCTGTTACCGCCAATGGCCAAAAGCGCGCTGCTGGACTTCGCGCACAAAGTCCGCTGCCTGGCTGCCTGTCCGCTTTTAGGCTCTAGCCAACGATGGCTTCGAGTCTGCAATTGGGGTGTTTAGCTGCCGTTCGGCTGTTTATCTAACCTGCTCTTAAGTAGGCGTCCTTGACCCAGCCCTTTACCTCGTCATCGAAATCTAGAACCGTCTCTAGACGGACCCTGTGGCTGCACATGGCATTATACTTTTCCAGCCTCTCTGTCGCTTCTTCGCCCTTGAGCGCTATGCCCAAGTCGATACGTTTCTTGGTGGCTGGAGTGATTAAGGCAAACTGCTTCTTTCTCCTGAGGCTGACGCTAGTCTTCTTTGGAGCGATCTCGACTTCAGAGCCGAGCGACTGAGCAAACTCTACAATGTCATCGTAAAGTGGGCGCAACGCTTCTTTCGGCCCGTCATATTGAGCGGCGACCGGATCGACTTCCTCGCCCGTTTCTCGCGCCTTTGCCGCGATCAGGTTGGCGAAGCCGTGGGTTACACCGTGTTCTTCTTTGAGTAGCTTGAGGATGGCGCCGTGTTTTTCCAGACCACTCTTTTCAATAATCGCAATCCATTCCGGCAGCGGTTTCCCTGTCTTCTCAGGAATGTTCGCCATCATGGTGGCTAATTGGTCTTCTGGTGAACTCCCCATTGTCCGATCTCCCGTGTGACATATTGCTCTCTACCACTTAACCATAATGCCCGGAAGATCGCTCACCGCCAGATTGTGCGATTACGTAGAGGTCAGACAGCGATCCCAGACCCCTTTCAAGGCGCCTGCTGAGACTAGCAGATGGCACCTGCCAGGCGCGAAATTGGACGCAAGGCTCACGCCGAGATAGCATGGCTCCATCCCAAATCAGCAAGAGGGCCTTTGAAGAATGTTAGATCGATTTTTACCGCTAGCATTGCTGTCAGCCGCCAGCCTCATGCTTCCCCCTGAAGCTGCATTGTCCCAGCAGAACGATCCTGAAAGCCAACAAACAATCACCTCTGAGCGGATTGCCTTCGGCGACGGCGAACTCATTCTAAAGCAAAGCGTTATAGTCGACGTCGGTATCGAGGAGGCTTGGACTTTCTTCACGGACCCGGAACAAATCCGCCTTTGGATGGCGCCGGTTGCAGAGGTAGATATTCGACCAGGCGGGGCAATTCGAACTCATTATGATGCATGCGCCTCTGTCGGCGAGCGAGGCACTATCGAGTTAGAAGTGGTGAATTTCATACCCCGCCAGCTCCTAACGCTGCAATCAAGCCTTGAGTCAGCCCGAGAAGCGAGTTGGATGACTGACGCGATATTTGAAAGGCAGAATGACCTCTACAACATCATTCAGTTCGAGGAGATTTCTCCTGACAGAACTCGCATAATCAGTTGGGGTTTGGGCTATCGGCAAGATCCGGAATGGCAGGCAATGCTAGGTTTTTTTATAGCCGGAAACGAATGGTCTTTTACCAAGTTACAAGATGCGATCAGAGGTCAACAGGTATGGCCACCCTGCGACAAATGAGCCGAAGATCGTCGGCAGATTTTGCGCCCAGCATACAATATCCGAAACTGGGTCGTTAGCGGCCCTTCCGCTCACGATCTGAAATTGCCGGTCACCTAGTCAGCTTTTTATAAGCCAACCTTGTAGGCCGATCCGCTGCATCGCCCAGACGCCGCCGCTTGTCTTCCTCGTAAGCTTCGAAATTGCCTTCGAACCATTCGACATGGCTGTCGCCTTCAAATGCCAGGATGTGCGTCGCCAGCCGGTCGAGGAAGAAGCGGTCGTGCGAGATCACCACCGCGCAGCCAGCGAAATTCTCCACCGCATCTTCAAGCGCGCGCAGGGTTTCCACGTCGAGATCGTTGGTTGGCTCGTCCAGTAGCAGGACGTTGCCGCCCTGCTTGAGCATCTTGGCCATGTGCACGCGGTTGCGTTCGCCGCCCGACAGCTTGCCGACGATCTTCTGCTGGTCCGCGCCCTTGAAGTTGAATGCGCCGACATAGGCGCGGGTCGACATGTCGTGGCCGTTGACCTTCATGTAATCCAGCTCGTCCGACACTTCCTGCCAGACGTTTTTCTTCGGATCGAGATCGTCGCGGCTCTGGTCGACGAAGCCCAGATGGACCGTTTCGCCAATGTCGATGGTACCGCTATCGGGCGTTTCCTGACCGGTAATCATCTTGAACAGCGTGGATTTGCCCGCGCCGTTCGGACCGATCACGCCGACGATGCCGCCTGGCGGCAGGATAAAGCTGAGGTCTTCGAACAGCAGCTTGTCGCCGAACGCCTTGGAAATACCCTTGGCCTCGATCACCTTGCTGCCAAGGCGTTCGGGCACCTGGATCACGATCTGCGCCTTGCCCGGTTTGCGGTCGCCCTGGGCGTCCTGCAATTCCTCGAAGCGCTTGATACGTGCCTTGGACTTGGTCTGGCGGCCCTTGGTGCCCTGACGAATCCACTGCAGCTCTTCGTTGAGCGCTTTCTGGCGGCCCTGTTCCTCGCGGTCTTCCTGACCCATCCGCTTGGATTTCTTCTCGAGATAGGTCGAGTAATTGCCCTCATAGGGGTAGTAGGAACCGCGATCGAGTTCCAGGATCCACTCCACCACATTGTCGAGGAAGTAGCGGTCATGGGTGATCATCAGCACCGCGCCGGCATATTCCTTGAGATGGTTTTCCAGCCATTCGACGCTTTCGGCATCGAGGTGGTTGGTCGGCTCGTCCAGCAGCAGGATCGAAGGCTTCTGGATCAGCAGGCGGGTGAGCGCGACGCGGCGCTTCTCGCCGCCGGATAGGTTCTCGACCGAGGCATCGGAGGGCGGGCAGCGCAGCGCCTCCATTGCAATCTCGAGCTGGTTGTCGAGCGTCCAGCCGTCGACCGCGTCGATCTTTTCCTGCAACACGCCCATCTCTTCCATCAGCGCATCGAAATCGGTGTCGTCCTGCGGATCGCCCATTTCGGCGGAGATGGCGTTGAACCGGTCGACCATGTCGGCGGTTTCGCGCGCGCCATCCTTGACGTTTTCGAGCACGGTCTTGCCGGGGTCCAGCTCCGGCTCCTGCGCCAGATATCCGACGCTGATATTCTCGCCCGCCCAGGCCTCGCCAGCGTAGTCGGTGTCGAGGCCGGCCATGATCTTGATCAGCGTCGATTTACCGGCGCCATTGGGGCCCACGATGCCGATCTTCGCGCCTTGGTAGAATTGCAGGTTGATATTCTCCAGCACGGGCTTTTTCGCACCGGGGAAAGTCTTGGTCATGCTCTTCATGACATAGGCATATTGCGCGGCCATCGGGCGGGTCCTTTGGAAGATCGATTTTCAAACGGAAGGTCGGGCGCGCAGATAGTGTGTGCGGGCCGCAGGGGCAAGCCGTGCGTTGCTGCACTGCAATAGATTGCCATGCACAACGGCGAGGCACCGGTGCACCCGCAGTACCATATGTGTATTGCTAAAGAGGGAATTAACCCTTTAGGCGTAAGGCCTTGTGCAGGGAGGCGCGACTAAGGCCGCATGCAAAGCCAGCTTATGGGATTGATAAATCCGGCGATCGCATTCCTGTTCGCCGCTACTTTCGCGATGCTTTGGCTGCGCGACCGAAGCGCACGCCATGTGTTGGTCTTCGCCATCAGCTATGTCCTGCTTGGCATTGGCTTCCTCGTGTTCCACTATTCTCCTAATCCGAATGGAGTCGTCGTCGCCATGGTGATGCATGCGCTCTATTCCGGGTCAGTGCTCTGTCTTTGCTGGGCTGTCTTGAGACGGGTTGGCGTAACGCCGCGGATGAAGGTCCCGCTTGCGATCGTTGCTGTTGCTGCTGCGCTGATGGTCGCGACAAATTATGCCGTCGACCAGAACCCCAGGCTCTATGCTGCGAATGCATGTTACGGCCTGCTTATTGCTTTAGCGACCCAGGTATTGTCGCGGGCAGGGGGCGGTGCGGTCATCGACAAGGCGATCCGCTGGCTGTTCGGACTGACTGCCGCCCAGTTCTTCGTCCGTCCCTACCTTGCGATTATCGCGTCGGGGCCGATGTCGGCCGCGGAGTATCGGGATTCGGTGTTCTATTCGGTTGTAGTGGTCGTGATTGCCGTCTTGTCGCTTGCGGTCGCCATGGCGCTGGTTGCGGCATGCGTCAGCGATCAGATGGAGAAACTCAAGACCGAGAACGACCGCGACTTGCTCACCGGGCTTCGTTCGCGCCGGGCATTCGAACGCGACGCCATCACTTTGCTGGACGAAGCCTTTGTCAAAGGCGTGACGATCACCGCGATCGTCGCGGACATCGACCACTTCAAGCGTGTGAACGATATTTGGGGGCATCAGGCAGGCGATAACGCCATTGCAGCATTCGGGCGGCTGCTGGCCAACGAGGTACGCGATACCGACTGCGTCGGCAGGATCGGCGGCGAGGAGTTCTGCGTACTGGTGTGGGACTGTGACGGCGCATCGAGTGCTCGGCTTGCCGAACGTATTCGCGCCGCTTTCTCCAGGCTCGAGGTCGAGGGGATTTCCGCGGACGTCAGGCTCACCGCCAGCTTCGGTGTCGCAGAGCGCCATTCGGCGGAGGGCTATGGCCGTCTGTTCGCGCGCGCCGATGCCTCGCTCTACGAAGCGAAGGCTGGCGGCCGCAACCGCGTCGAGGGTCCGAAGGCCGGGCGCCGCAATGTCGACCGCGGGACGTTCGAAGCGGCCTGACCTTGCGGAGTCAGAACGATCGCTTGAGCAAACCCGGCACCATCAGGGCCTGCAAGACTGCGCGCACGGCCAGGAACAGGCTGAAAGACAGCCACAACCCGTTATTGCCCATCGGCCAGGTCAGCCACAGCGCGAGCGCATAGACCACGGCAGCGCCTGCCATCGATATCAGCAGCGCGCGCGTCCAGCTGGCTCCGACGAATACGCCGTCGTAAACAAAGGCCGCGACGCCTGCGAATGGCAGTACCGCCAGCCATAGCGAGTATTTCCGCGCAGTCCGCGCGACATCCTCGGTAGCAGCAAAGCTGTCGAGCACCGGGCCGGACAGCAGCAGAAACGCGAGCGAAACCAGCACGGCAGCGCCCAGGCCGCGCACCAGTATTGCGGAGATGTAGCGACGGAAGCCTTCGCGGTCGCCTGCCCCCTTGCGCTCTCCATTGAGCACCTGGGCGGCGTTCTCGAACCCGTCGAGCAGCAGCGCGGTCAGCACGAACATCTGGTAGTAGATGCCGTTCGCCGCGAGCACGACCGGTCCCCGCTCTGCGCTGAGGCGGGTCATGGCCGCCAGCGCCACCATCAGCACCAGTGTCCGCAAAAACAGGTCGCGATTGACCGAGAGGAAGGGGCGCAGCTTCTCCCAGCGGATGTTGGCGCGGTCTCGCAATCCGGCGAGCACTGCGCGTCCTGTTCGCCCCCTGAGCACGAACACGGTCACCGCAAACAGCTTTGCATATTCGGCGATGAAGCTCGACCAGCCGATGCCGGCGATCCCGAACTTCAGCTCCAGCACAAACCACAGGCCTAGCCCGACATTGAGCATGTTATAGGCAATTTCGAACAGCAGGACTGCGGTCATCTGGCGCCGGCCGACAAGGAAGCCGATCAGGGCGAGGTTCGCCATGACACCCGGCGCGGTCCAATAACGGATCTCGGCATAGATGCTCGCAGCCGCCAGCACTTCGCCCTCGGCGCCCAGCGCGGAGAGTAGGGCAGGCAGCAGAACCGGGCGGAAGAGTAACAGCAGCGCGGCTATTGCAAGGCCGATCGCCAGTCCGCGCACCAACGTCGCTGCCTGCGCCGCTTCGCCCTCGCGCGTGCCATCCTGCGCCACCAGCCCGGTCGTTCCGGTCTTCAGGAAGTTCATGACCGTGAACAGCACCGCAAACAGCCGCGCGCCGACATCGACGGCGCCTTGCGTCGCCGCATCGTCAAGCCGCCCAACGATCCACATGTCGCCGAGCCCGATCAGCGCCGTAGCGACATTCGTCGCCATCGCCGGCAGCGTGATCGCCCATATGGCGCGCTTATCTAGAGGTATCGCCTGGTTCATGCACCACCACCGCTAGCGGTAAGGGCGTGCCGATCAAGCCCAGGACGTCTTGATCTAATAAAGTGTGGTCGGGGAGACAGGATTCGAACCTGCGACCCTCTGTTCCCAAAACAGATGCGCTACCAGGCTGCGCCACTCCCCGACTTCGGCAAACCGCCGATCCTTAAACGCTTGGTGGGCCCGGCAGGATTCGAACCCGCGACCTAGCCGTTATGAGCGGCCAGCTCTAACCAACTGAGCTACAGGCCCCCCAACCGCGTTAAGGCGCTGCGGCGCGTAGCTTGGCCTGCAGCGAAGAGCAAGCGCTGCGTTGTGCAAATCGTATTTGAGCACGCGCAGTGTCAGCCATTGGCGCTAACGGGGCTCGCATCTTTGTGGGATGCGGCGAGCAATGGCAGGGTCAGCACTAGGCGGTTCTCAACCCGGGCGAGGGCGCCCCCGGCCGCCCTTGCTTCCGCTTTCGCCAGACGCAGAGCGAAACCCGTGCCGAACAGGCTGGCATTGACCGCGCCGCCCGTTTGCCGATTCTCTGTGGAGAAAATGTCATCGATTGCGGCCAGGTTTGCCGGAAGGTCGCATTGCCAGGCGAGCTGCCCCGCATCGCGCGTCATTTCCAGCGCGACCGTCTCGCCTGCACCGGTGGTGGATGCCAGCGTCGCCGCCAGACGCCAGGCCAGCATTTCCGCCTCGTCGCTCGCCAGCGCAACCGGGGCCGGGCCATCCGGCCATCGCGCCGAAAGCCGGGCGACGCGGGCGGAAAGCACTGATTGCAATTGTTCGACCTGCCTGCGGGCGAGCGCGGCAAAGTCGCTCGATCCAGCGTCCAGTTCGATCACGCCGCCTTCGAGCTTTGCCAGCCGGTCCAATTCATCGAAGCCGGCCAGTATGCGGGCAGCGTCGCCGGCGATCGAGGCCGCAAGCGCGCGATATTCGTGGGGGGTGGCGCCGAATAATTGTTGCTGGATAACTTCGGCAAACCCCTGGATCGCATTCACCGGAGTGCGCAATTCATGGAGCAATTGCCTGACGCGGTCAGCCTCGCTCTCGTGAGCGCCTCCGGTTTTGTCGGGCAGTCGGCGGAAGCGTCCGGCAAAGCCCTCAAACCGGCCGTCATTGCGGCTGAAGCGCGGCGCCGCATCGACGATCCATTCGCCCGCGATAGGCTCGCCGCCGCGAAGCTGGGTTCGGGCCGTCCGGATGGGCGTACGGTTGGCGAATGCGCTGGCAATCTCGCTTCGAGTGTGCGGGCCCGTCGCCGGTGCAGCAAATTGCATTCCGACCACCATTGGCGCGATTTCCGGTTCGGCCCAATCGATTTGGCCATAGACGTCTGTTCCGAACAGGAAGCTCGTCACCGGACGTTTGGGCGCGCTATCGTCGCTCTCGCCTAGCGGAAGGCGCGGTGCAGGTCCGCTGCTTTCGCCCGATGTGCGCGAGCGCGTGAACGCCTCGATCCGGCGGCGCAGCGCACCGATGCCATCTTCGCTGCGCTCGGCGGGCGGTTCGGGTGTTGCCGCCAATGCCTCTGGTTCGACCTGACTGGTTGCAAGCTCCGGCTCGAGCTCGGTAAGGTCCAGGACATCGGGTTCGGGCAGCACGCGGTCGCGCACGCCCAGCCGGTCGAGAAGATGCTCGGTCTCGGCAGGTAAATCGCGGCGATGACGCAGGAAGCCGCGTGCCCGAATCGGCAATTCCGGGATGAGCGCTGCCCATTCTTCGATGGTGAGAATTCGCCGATGCCAGCGCAGCGCCGGAAATGTCGGGCTCTGCCTCGGCGAGCCACTCCACCAGCTCGGGACTGCGAAGGCGGCTTCCCGCCTCTTCGACGGCTCGCGCCTTTTCGCGGGCTGGGATCAGCTCGGAAAGCGCCTCCAGCCGTAGGTAGGCTGCTGCAACTAGGCTCTCGTCCCGCGCCGGCGCAGGCTCGCCCAGCAGGTCCAGCAACTGCCGGAACTGCGTACGAGCTGCGCGCTCGCCATCGGCGCGGTGGCGCAGCACAGTGGCAAGGCGGTCGTCGAAAAGCATGATTCTCCATAGGTCGGCAAAGGGCGTAAATCGCCCGATCCTGAAGGCCTAGGCCATCTCTCTTAAATATCGGCAAAAGGCATAGGGAAGGCGCAAAGTTATCCCCGCGTTGCAAAGCGGGACAATTGCTGGCACAAACAACATTATTGCTTAGCGCCCGATGTCGGGCGGTGTTCATTGCCAAGATTGTGTCGGGACGCAGCCCGACATGGCGTTTTGGGGGCGCCTTTTATGGCAAATCTCGACGAAATCGATCGCCAATTGCTCTCCGAATTGCAGGACGAGGGCAGAGTCACGAATGTGGAGCTCGCCAGCCGAGTGGGACTGACGGCACCGCCATGTCTCCGCCGGGTGCGCGCACTGGAAGAGAGCGGCGTGATCCGCGGCTATCACGCGGAACTGGATCCGTCGAAGCTCGGCTTTTCCATCACCGTATTCGCCATGGTGAGCCTGAAGAGCCAGGCAGAAGATGCCCTGCGCGAATTCGAGAACGCTATGCACGAGCTCGCCGAGGTGCGCGAAGTGCACATGCTCAACGGCGAGATCGACTTCATCCTCAAGATCGTCAGCAAGGATTTACAGAGCTTTCAGGAATTCCTGACCAGCAAGCTGACGCCGGCACCCAATGTGGCGAGCGTGAAGACGTCGCTGACCATCCGCACCAGCAAGCATGAACCAGGCGTTCCGCTGGGATGAACGGCGCTGTTTCGATGGAAGGGCACTGCCTGTGCAAAGCAGTTCGCATCGAGCTGCAAAAACCATCGAGCGAGCTTGAAATCTGTCAATGCGCCATGTGCCGGCGCTGGACCGGATCGTTTTACGCAGCGCTGACTGGTGAAGATTTCACGATCCACGGCGAGGACGCAATCACGGTCTACCCGTCCAGCGAGTGGGGTGAGCGCGCGTTTTGCGGCACATGCGGCAGTAGTGTGTGGTGGAAATTCCTGCCCACAGGCATTCGCAGTTTTTCCGGTGGCCTGTTCGACGGTGCGGCGAAAACGACCATCGAGAAAGAGATATTCGTCGACGAGCGGGCTGACTGGTGCCGCGTGATTGGCGACCACCCGCAATTGACCGGAGCGCAGGTCATCGAGGAAGCGAAAGAAGCCGGGTTCGAATTCGACTAGGCGCGCCCGCCGTTTTCCAATGTTCCGATTGGCGGGCCTCCGCGCCTATCTCGCCGCCTCAATTGGTTTGTTGCGCTACGGGCGACCATTCGTGCGCAAGCTCATCGTTAAAGCGAAACTGCAAAGAGATCGGCGGCCCTGGGTCGGTAGCCTCCGTTAGCGTAAGAAACGGGATGGGTTCTTGAGCCAAAGCGTCCATTTGCGTTTGCGCTAACGATAGATCGTCACACTGGATCGTGATCCCGCATAAATCTGCGCCTGCTTCAGCTTGACGACTGCGCTTGTACAAATCGCCGGCGAAATTCTCTACGCTCCAGGCTTGCGCGTCCGTTTCGTACTCAATGATAAAAATCGAAGAAACCACGCCCTGCCCGCGTCCAAAGGATAGCATCGACCAAGGCGGGCGGTCTTGCGGCGGGAAGGCATTGCGAAACATCCGATTGCATACCCACCCGTTCCGCTTTGCAATCGCTTCGCTTCTATCGATATCACCTTCCAGTGCGAGGAGCGGCGAAAAGGCAGGTTTGTCTGCTGGCCAATCGAACACATCGAGGAATGGCCCATTGGCAAAGCGCAGGCCTTGTGAGCGCACCTGCCCACTTTCCTTGAAGCCATCGAGAACGCTTAGGCGAGCGCGTTTTGCAAGGTCGGAAACCAATGTCTCGCGATGCGGAGACCTCAAGACAATATGATCGAGAAGCATCGTGGAGCAGGCTACCGACCCCACAACGCTGGTCAACTCTGTTGACTGTGACGCGAATGACGCTCCTTGGGACCTATTTCTGACTGAGCTCCATCGCGACGCCCTAGCTTTCCCGAGTCTCCAGCCATTCCTCTAGCCATTTGATCGAATACTCACCGCTTTGGACGTCAGGTTGCTGGAGCAGTTCCTGATGCAACGGGATGTTGGTCTTCACACCTTCGATCACCATCTCTTCCAAGGCGCGTTTAAGGCGCATCATGCAGCCATCGCGCGTTCGGCCATAAACAATCAGTTTGGCAATCATGCTGTCGTAGTAGGGCGGGATCCGGTAGCCTGCGTATAGCCCGCTATCGACGCGGACATGCATACCGCCAGCTGCGTGGTAATAGGTCACTTCGCCCGGGCTGGGCGCAAAGGTGAACGGGTCTTCGGCATTGATCCGGCACTCGATTGCATGGCCTTTGAACTCGATCTCGTCCTGGTTGATCGAAAGCGGGTGGCCAGCTGCTATGCGGATCTGTTCGCGCACCAGATCGACGCCGGTAATCGCTTCGGTGACCGGGTGTTCGACCTGCAGCCGAGTGTTCATTTCGATGAAGTAGAACTCGCCGTTTTCCCACAGGAATTCGATGGTGCCCGCACCGCGGTAGCCCATCTCGGCCATCGCATCGGCGCAGATGCCGCCCATGCGCATGCGGTCTTCCTCGCCCAGGACGGGGGAGGGCGCTTCTTCGAGGACCTTCTGATGGCGGCGCTGGAGCGAGCAGTCACGTTCGCCCAGATGGATGGCATTGCCTTCGCCGTCACCGAAAACCTGGAATTCGATGTGGCGCGGATTGCCGAGATACTTCTCGATATAGACGGTGGCGTCGCCAAAGGCCGCTTTCGCTTCGCTACCGGCCTGCTTCATCAGGCTTTCGAGCCTGTCCTCGCTCTCGCACACTTTCATGCCGCGCCCGCCGCCGCCGCTGGCAGCCTTGATGATGACCGGATAGCCGATCTCGGCGGCGATCTGCCTGCCTTCTTCCGGATCGGAAACCGCGCCATCGGAACCCGGGACCAGCGGCAGGCCAAGCTTGCCGGCGGTCTTCTTCGCGGCGACCTTGTCGCCCATGGTGCGGATATGCTCGGGCTTGGGACCGATCCACTTGATGTCATGCGCTTCCACGATCTCGGCGAACTTCTCGTTCTCCGACAGGAAGCCGTAGCCGGGGTGGATTGCATCCGCCTGGCTGATCTCCGCTGCCGAGATGATCGCTGCAGCGTTGAGGTAGCTTTCGGTGGCGGAAGGGGGCCCGATGCAGATGGCGTGATCGGCCAGCCGCACGTGCATGGCATCGGCGTCTGCGGTGGAGTGCACCGCGACAGTCTCAATGCCCATTTCGTGCGCAGCGCGGTGGATGCGCAGCGCGATTTCGCCGCGATTGGCGATGAGGATACGTTCGATTGCCATGGGCGACCTACCCTATGGTGACGAGCGGCTGGCCGAATTCGATCGGCTGAGCGTTTTCGACATGGATTGCCTTGACCGTGCCGGCCTTATCGGCCTGGATCGGGTTCATCACTTTCATCGCTTCGACAATGACGAGCGTGTCGCCTTCGGAGACACTGTCGCCGACTTTCACGAAATTGGCGCTGCCGGGTTCCGCGGCGAGGTAGACTGTGCCGACCATCGGAGACTTCAGCGCTGCGGACATGTCTTCGCCCGCGCTTTCGGCGGCGGCAGGCGCCTGGGGCGCCGTTGCGGGAGCGGACGTTGCGGCAGCGGGAGCGGCCATCATCGCGGCCGGCGCTGCAGCGATGCCGCCGCTGCGCGAAACGCGGATCTTGCGCTCGCCGTCCTCGACCTCGATTTCGGTGAGGCCCGTTTCGCCGAGCATCTCGGCGAGTTCGCGCACCAGTGCGGTATCGACATTCATTCCGGATTTGTGTCCGGCGTTTCGCTTGGTCTCGGCCATGCTTGTCCCTGTAGCTGTCAAGCCGCCGCCTATGCTCTTCAGCGGCGTTTCTTGCAAGTGGGGCCGCGCTACAGCGCCGCGGCCTTCTCCAGCGCCACGGTGTAGCTTCGCGCGCCAAGGCCCTGTACCGTGTCGATAGCCGCCATGCCGACGTAGGAGCGATGCCGAAAGTCTTCGCGGGTCGAGGGATCGGACAGATGTACCTCGATCACGGGCACGCCAATCGCGCGGATCGCGTCGAGCAGGGCAATCGAGGTATGGGTGTAGGCTCCGGCATTGAGGAGGACGGCTTTGGCGCCGACCTCGCGCGCCTCGTGCAGCCAGTCGATCAGCTCGCCTTCGTAGTTGGACTGACGCATATCGATGGCAAGCCCCAAGCCCTCGGCCTGCTCGGCAAGACGCGCTTCGATGTCGGCGAGCGTGTCGGAGCCGTAGATGTCCGGCTCGCGCGTGCCGAGCAGATTGAGGTTGGGGCCGTTGAGGATGAAGACGGTGTCGGTCATGCGGTTCCTTTAGCCGATCCGGCAGCGCGTAGGAACGCTGTTGGATCGGCCGGAGGCAAGCCCCACAGGATGGAACACATGGAACACGGTCCTGGCAGTTATTTCTCTACGCCCTTTACCTTGCCCCACTGGCGCGCTGCCGTGTAGCCGAGGTAGCCTGTTCCGAAGAGCGCATAGAGAGCTTCCGGGAGCCCGCCGAGATAGGCGGTCATACCCTCGCCAATGGCGCGGGCGGTGGTGGGGTCGAACGCGGCGATGATGCCCATCGGTACGGCGAACAGGATCAGCGCATACATTACATAGAGGAAGGAAGGCCGGGCCCGGCTGGTCCACGGATCATCCGAATTGGCTTCCGCAACAATGGCCGAAAGGCGCGCCTCGATGGCTTTGAGCTCATGCGTGCTTTCGAGGCGGATGAGTTCGAGTTTTGCCCGCGCGCGTGCTTCCTTGTCCGGGATAATCTTGTCGATCAGCGATGCGATAGGTCCGATAAGCGATTCGACGAGTGCCATGTGCAGGTCCTTTCTGGTTTGCAACGACTCTGCGAATAACCATTATGGTTCGTGTAGGAAATGCGGCGCTCCACCCCATTCAGTAGCGCGGCTTTCGGATGTGGCTTCGAAGCATTATTTTAACGGGCCGGGCGCATACATCGTGCGATGAGACACGCACTGCTCCCGTTCGTATTGGCAGCTGGCGCGCCCCTTGCTGCGCAGCCGCTGGTTGGAACCGCCGAGGCGCTCGATGGAGACAGCCTTGTAATCGATTCGCAGGCTGTACGGCTCGCAGGAATCGATGCCCCGGAAATCGACCAGAGCTGCGCCAAAGACGGCGTGGCATGGAATTGCGGGCAAATCGCGAAATCGCAATTGGACGACTTTCTGAAGGACAAGGAAGTCTGGTGCGAACCGGCTGGCGAGGAGGCCGGAAGAGCGGTGGCCATCTGCCATGCCGGCGGTGTCAATCTGAATGCCGGCGATGGTCGAGTATGGCTGGGCGACAGCGTACCGCCAGTACAATCAGGCGTATCTCGCGCAGGAGACGATCGCGAAGTCGCAGAGGCGCGGAATCTGGAGTTCCGACTTCGCCGTGCCGGAGCATTTTCGCAATGCCCAGCGCGCTGCCGCCATGCCCGAACCATATCTACGGCAGGCCAGCCGGCCGTCCACCTCCCTTGCGGATGTCGATGTCGGCTGCACGATCAAGGGCAACCGAAGTTGGCGCGGCGAGTGGATATACCATCTGCCGGGTATGGAATATTATGCGGTCACTCGCGCGGAGGAGATATTCTGTTCGGAAGCGGCGGCGCGCGCAGCGGGCTATCGCCGCGCAAAGGCATAGCTGCTAGGTGACGAGTGGTTACACGATCGGCATCGACGAGGAGCTGAGCCATTCACTATCTCCATACCATGATCCGCGTTTCGGACCCGGATGCTACGGTCCGCTTTTTCGAGGCAGTCGGCTTGCAGGAAACCCGGCGGGCCGAGGTCGAGCAGGGGCGCTTCACGCTGATCTTCATGGCCGCGCCGGAAGACATGAACGGCGCTGGCGAGCGCGCAAATGCTGAGATCGAGCTGACATACAATTGGCCGCCGGAAGACGGTGCCGCGCCCGAGACATATAGCGGCGGGCGCAATTTCGGGCACCTCGCCTACCGGGTGGAAGACATATACGAAACCTGTCAGCGGTTGATGAATGCCGGGGTGACAATCAATCGCCCCCCGCGCGACGGTCACATGGCCTTCGTTCGCTCGCCAGACGGAATTTCGGTCGAGCTGCTGCAGGCAGGCGAGCACAAGCCCGCGCAAGAGCCATGGGCGTCCATGCCCAACACCGGCGAATGGTAAGCGGCAGCGCCGCGCGACAATTTGGGTGAAAACCACTGGTCGGGACGACTGGATTCGAACCAGCGACCCCCACACCCCCAGTGTGGTGCGCTACCAGACTGCGCTACGTCCCGATACCAGTGGTGGGCGGGCCTATAGGCGGCGCATTTCTGCATGGCAAGCACTGCGGTGGCAGCTCGACCGGTGCAATTCGTTGCCCTCCATTGGCATTGCTGCTAGGCGCGCGCGGTTCTTGGCACTCAGGTCTCTGCAGGCCCGCTTGAAGCGCAAATGCAGGCACCCCATGTGCGTTTCACTAGCATTATTGGGACGGGTCTACTTACATGCTCGATATTCTTGCCGCCGCGACCAGCGCCGCTGCTCCACCTGCATGGATCAGCTGGCTGCCGATCGTGGGTATGATCGCGATTTTCTGGTTTCTGATCATCCGCCCGCAGATGCGCCAGCACAAGGCGCACCAGACGAAGGTCGCCGGCCTCAAGCGCGGCGATGAAGTGGTCACTGCCGGCGGTCTCGTCGGGAAGATCACCAAAGTCGACGATAGCTATGCCGAGATCGAGATCGCCAAGGGCGTGAAGGTCCGTGCGGTCAAGAGCACCATCGGCGATGTGATCCCGCCTGCCAGCGCCAAGCCAGCGAACGACTGACGGTAGCGCCAGATAATGCTCGATTTTCCGACCTGGAAGAAGACATGGCTGTGGCTGGTGACGCTTGTCGCCATGCTCGCTGCCATTCCATCGCTGTTCTCGACGAGCGGGGAGCCGTGGCCTGAAGCGCTGCCAAATCCGACCGTCAATCTCGGCCTCGATCTTGCCGGAGGCAGCCACATCCTGCTCGAAGCCGAAGCGGCTCAGGTGGAAGCTCAGCGGCTGGAGAACATGGAAGAGGCCGTGCGCGCAGCCATGCGCCAGGCCGAACCACGCATTCGCATTGGCGATGTCTCGACCGCCGGGGGGCAGCTGAGCTTCCTCGTCGACGATACCGGGCAGATCGACCGTGCCCGCGAAATCCTGCTGCCATTGGTCAATGGCAACGGTCTGGTTCGCGAATGGGATCTGACCGTCGTTGACACCAATCGTTTCGTCCTCGCGCAAACCGCCGACGGTATCGACCAAGCAGTGACCGACGCAATGGACAGCGCCACCGAAGTGGTCCGCAAGCGTATCGACGCGCTCGGTACGCGGGAACCGACGATCATCCGACAGGGCGATACCCGTATTGTGGTTCAGGTGCCTGGCCTTGAAGATCCCGATGCGCTGAAGGCTCTGCTTGGACAGACCGCGAAGCTTGAATTCAAGCTGGTCGATCAGAGCGCCCTGCCGACCGATGTCGCCGATGGCCGCGCCCCTCCGGGCAGTGAGCTTTTCCCTTATGCGGAAGGAACGTCGTTCGAGGGGCAATCTCTGGCCGTTCGCCGCCTTGGCGGTATTCGCGGCGACAACCTGATCAACGCGCAGCAAAGCTTCGATCCGCAGACGAATGAGCCGGTCGTCAATATAACCTTCGACCAGCAAGGCGGGGCGCGCTTTGCCCAGCTGACGACGGAAAACGTAAACAAGCCTTTCGCCATCATCCTCGATGAGAAGGTCCTTTCCGCGCCCAATATCAACGAGCCTATTCTTGGCGGTACGGCGCAGATTTCGGGTGGTTTCAGCACCGAGGGTGCGAATAACCTCGCCATTTCGCTGCGTTCGGGCGCGTTGCCAGTCGATCTTGCGGTGATCGAGGAGCGTACCGTTGGACCTGACCTCGGTGCGGATTCGATCCGTCGCGGAATGCTCGCCATGCTCATCGGCTCTGCCGCCGTAGTGGCGCTGATGATCGCAACTTATGGACGGTTTGGTGTCTATGCGACCATCGCTCTGGTCATCAACGTGCTCATGCTGCTTGGCATCATGGCGGTGCTCAACACTACGTTGACGCTGCCGGGTATCGCAGGCTTCGTGCTGACCATTGGTGCCGCCGTCGACGCTAATGTGCTGATCAACGAACGAATACGCGAGGAGCGAAAACGCGGACGACGCGTAATCGCGGCGGTCGAAAACGGGTATAAGGAAGCCACTCGGGCTATCTATGATGCCAATATCACCAATTTCATCGCCGGCGTGCTGCTGTTCCTGTTCGGCTCGGGCCCGATCCGCGGCTTCGCGGTCGTGCTTGTGATCGGCCTGTTCACCAGCGTCTTCACTGCCGTCGTCCTTTCCCGCATGTGGGTTGCCGGATGGCTGCGCGGTCGAAGCCCAAAGACATTTATCTGTAAGGAGGAGACGGGAAATGAAACTGCTCAAGCTCGTCCCCGACGACACAAACATCAATTTCCTGAAGGTCCGCGTGCCCTTCTTCATTGTCAGCCTGCTGCTGATCGCCGCAAGCTGGGGCCTCGTTTTCACGCAAGGGCTCAATTACGGCGTCGACTTCGCTGGCGGCCAGGAAATCCGCGCGACCTTCGTAGGCGAGGCGGAGGCCCCGATTTCCGAACTGCGCGAGAACGTCAGCGTTTTGCCGACCGTGGATAGTCCGGTAATCCAGCGTTTCGGAGAAGCCAATCAGGTGTCGATCCGCGTGAAGCTGCCGCCTGAGGCGGAAGGCGACAAGGAATTTGCCGACCGCATGACGCAGGACATCACCGCGGCCATGCGCGATGGCCATCCCAACGTGCGCATCGACGGTGTGGATTCCGTTTCCGGCAAAGTTTCCGGCGAATTCCGCGAGGATGCAGCGCTCGCGCTGATCGCGGCCATGCTGGCCGTGGCGCTCTATATCTGGGTTCGGTTCGAGTGGCAGTTCGGCGCGGGAGCGTTGTTCGCGCTGTTCCATGACGTGTCGCTGACGCTGGGGATGTTCGCGCTGTTCCAGCTGGAATTCAGCCTGCAGATCATTGCCGCGATCCTCGCCATCATCGGTTACTCGCTTAACGATACGATCGTCGTTTACGACCGCATTCGCGAGAACCTGAAGAAGTATCGCAAGATGGATCTCGTCGATTTGCTGAACCTGTCGGTCAACGAGACATTGGCCCGTACCGTGATGACCAGCCTGACGCTGCTCGTCGCGCTGCTGCCGCTGCTTTTCATCGGCCCGGCAAGCCTGTTCGGCTTGGTCGCTGCAATCACGCTCGGCCTGTTCGTCGGTACGTACAGCTCGGTCTATATGGCCGCGCCGCTGCTGGTGTGGCTGGGCGTCAACTCGAACAGCTTCGTACCGGAAGAAAGCGATATCGAGCGGCAGGACAAGCGCGCCCGCGGCGAGGTCTGAGCTAAAGCTTCCGCACGAGCATTTCGGCCACGGCGATCCAGGGCGGGTTGTCGATCACCTGCTGCTTCTCCCCGTGACCGGGGGGAAGCAGGCCGACCCTTTCGCTTTGCCGGTCGATCAGTCGCCCGAATGCAAAGCGTCCCGCCTTCTTTGGCACCAGCACGTCGCGATTGATCGCGCGCGAGGCATCGGCTGGATCGAGCTGCCGCAGCCATAGCTGGTCGCCGGGGCGATACTCGCCATGAGGATAGGCGACTTCCATCACCATCAGCGATCCCTCGCCGCCCAGATCGGTCGCCAATATGGCATCGCGCGTATCGGCAAGGGCTTCCGGTCCCGAAGCGCCGAGCGCCGCGACCAATTGCGGATGATCGCCCTTGTCCGAGCGCACGAGCATTTCGGGCTCCACCCCAAGAGCAGCGGCGATCCGCTCCATCCATTTAAGCGACAGGTTGCGCGTGCCGGTTTCGAGACGCCCCACCGTCTGCGGTGTCGTAGGCGGATCGCAAGCGTCGGCCAGATCGGCCAGCGTCAGCCCCTTCTGCTTGCGAATGTCACGAATGCGGTTGATCACAGCATGCCTCACATAACCAATTTGGTTTCTGTCCTTTCCTACACGAACCGAAAGATTGCAAGGCCTCTTTCTACGCAGCAAAGGGGAAAGCATGAAGCGCCAACTGGTTGAACGCGAACTGACCGTAGAGGGCCCCCGCCGTGGCAGCGGGGCCAAGCGCAGGCGCCGCTCGGTCACAGTAAATCTCGCCGAATCGCCGCTAAGCTGGCTGCACGCACGCGGTCATATCGACGACCGGCTATTCGATGCTGGCGAGCGGCTGCGCGCGGATTACGAACGCGCGCAGCTCTCGCCCTCGATCACGATGCGCTGGGACCCGGTCCGCATTCGCACGACCGGCGAGCAGGATCTGACCGCGGGCGAACGCCAGCTTGCGGCCAAGGACAGGTTCGACCGGGCAATGGCCGAGGCAGGAAAGGGCCTCAAAGACGTGCTCTGGCGCGTAGTTTGCGCCTGCGAACCTCTGGCCGATGCGGAAAAGGCGCTCGCTTGGCCAGCCCGGTCGGGCAAGCTCGTCCTGAAGCTCGCGCTGGACCGCGTGGCGGATTTTTACCGAATCAGGTGAAGGCGACTACCCCTGGCCATACATGAAGCGTTCCTCAACGATCTTCCCGTCCTGGACGGTGTAGAGGCCGACTTCCTTCATCTGGGTGCGCTCGCCGTCCATTGTGACGTCCATTTCATAATTGACTGCGAACTGGTCGCCGAAGACGTAGGGGCCATCAGTCGTCGAGCTGTGTACTTCGGCATTCTGCTCCCACCACTGATGCTTTTGCTGCAGTGCTTCGCGGCCTTCGCAGCGCGACATCGGGCCGTCATCGGGTTCCAGGCTCACAATGTCGTCGGCCCAATAGGCCTGGTAATCGTCAGCGCGTTCTTCGGCGACAGCCTGCGTGAAATCCTGCGCCATCTTTTCAATGCCCATGATGTTTCTCCTCTCGAATCGCTATGTTGGGGGCGAGCGAAAGTATATCATGCGCGTTCGAGATTTCGTGAGCCTATTCGAGCGCGCCGGAAACCAGTCGCCGCAGTGCCGGAAGCACATCCCGCTCGAACCAAGGGTTCTTTCGCATCCAGATGGCCGAGCGCCATGCCGGGTGCGGGAGCGCGAAGAAGCGCGGAAGGAAACCTTCGAAGCGCCGGACCCGCTCGGTCATCGACAGTCGGCGTGCCTCGGGAAGGTACTGCATCTGGGCATACGTCCCCACCAATAATGTCAGCCGGTTATCGGGCAAGGTTGCAAGCACGCGGCCATGCCATTGCGGTGTGCATTCGGGGCGGGGCGGTTTATCGCCTCCGCTCGCCTTGCCCGGATAGCAGAAACCCATAGGCACGAGAGCAACCTGCGCTGGATTATACATCTGCCCTTTGGTTAGGCCCGTCCATTCGCGTAGGCGATCACCGCTCGCATCGTCCCACGGGATGCCGCTTTCGTGGACTTTCGATCCCGGCGCCTGTCCGATGATCAGCAGCCGGGACGTTTGGGAGAAACTGACGACCGGACGCACGCCGTGCGGCAGGTATTTGGCGCAGATGCGGCAAGCCGCTATTTCCCGTTGAAGCGCTGCGGCGCTCATCCTTCGGCCAGCTCCGCCAGTTCGAGCCAACGCTCCTCGGCGGCGTCTTTTTCTGCTCGGGCGTTTTCCAGGCCTTTTGAGATCGTCGCGAATTTTTTCGGGTCGCTGGTGTAGAGATCGGGGTCCGCCAGGATGGCCTCGCCGCGCTGGATCGCGGTTTCCAGCTCCTCGATACGCTCCGGTAAAAGATCGTAATCGCGCTGATCCTTGTAGGATAGTTTGTCCGACTTGGGCGAGGGCGCTGCTGCGGTAGATCTGGATGCCTTGGCTTCGGTCTTGCGTTTGCTCTCGACAGGTTCGGCGGCGCTTGCGCTCCCAGTCCTCATAGCCGCCCGCGACCACGTCAACGCGGCCCGTTCCATCGAGACCGAGCGTCAGCGTCACCGTGCGGTCGAGGAAGTCGCGGTCATGGCTGACGAGCAGCACCGTGCCTTCATAGTCCGCGATTACTTCCTGCAGCAGGTCGAGCGTTTCGAGGTCGAGATCGTTGGTTGGCTCGTCCAGCACCAGCAAGTTCGAAGCCTTGGCGAATTCGCGTGCGAGCGAGCAGGCGCGATTTCTCTCCGCCGGATAGGATACCAACGCGCGTGTCGACGATTTTGGGGTCGAACAGGAAGTCCTTGAGATGCGCCTGAACGTGCTTGCGGTTGCCGCGCACATCGATCCAGTCGCCGCCCTCGGCCAGCACCTCGCGCACTGTCTTGTCCGGTGCCATCAGGCTGCGCTGCTGGTCGATCATGACCCCGGCCAGCTTGTTCGACATGTCGACACTGCCATTGTCGGGCTGCAATTCGCCAGTGAGCATTTTGAGTAATGTCGTCTTGCCGGCGCCGTTGGAGCCGACAATGCCGATCCGGTCGCCGCGCTGTATGCGCAAGGAAAATGGCTTGATTATCGTCCGGCCGTCATACGCCTTGGTGATATTGTCCGCGACGATGACGGACTTGCTCTTGAAGTCCTCCTCGGTCGCCAGCTGCAGTTTGGCCGTCCCGGAATTGCTGATCATGGCCGCCCGCTGGGCCCGCATCTGCCACAATTTTTCCAGCCGGCCCTGATTGCGCTTGCGCCGCGCGGTCACACCGCGTTCGAGCCAGTGAGCTTCCAGCTTCAGCTTGGCGTCGAGCTTCTCGGCGGCGCGCGCTTCCTCGGCATAGACCTGTTCTTCCCACGCCTCGTAGCCGCCGAAGCCGACTTCCTTGCGGCGCATGCTCCCGCGGTCGAGCCACAGTGTGGCATTGGTCAGGCGCTTGAGGAAGGTGCGGTCATGACTGATTACCAGAAAGGCACCCTTGTAGCGGTCGAGCCAGCTTTCGAGCCAGTCGATTGCGGCAAGGTCGAGATGGTTTGTCGGCTCGTCCATCAGCAGCAGGTCGGGATCCTGCGCCAGTGCGCGGGCGATGGCGGCGCGGCGCCGCTCACCGCCGCTGGCCCCATCCACCGGGGTGGCCATATCGATCCCGAGCTGGCCTGCAATTGCCTCGATTTCATGCTCTGCCGGGGCGTGTTTGCCAGCCAGTGCCCAATCCATCAGCGTGGCAAAGCCGGACAGGTCCGGGTCTTGTTCCAGCACCACGATACGCGTGCCGGGCTTGACCTTCCGCTCGCCCCGGTCGGGCTCGATCAGGTCGTCGATGAGCCGGAAAAGCGTGGTTTTGCCGACGCCGTTACGGCCAATGAGCGCAAGCCGGTCGCGCGGGCCGACATGCAGGTCGAGGGTGTCATTGTCCGGGCCGCCAAACAGCCACCGGCCGCCTTGCTGCAGGCCTATGCCTTCGAGGCTGAGGATCGGTGG
This sequence comes from uncultured Alphaproteobacteria bacterium, assembly GCA_963797945.1. GTDB lineage: Bacteria > Pseudomonadota > Alphaproteobacteria > Sphingomonadales > Sphingomonadaceae > Qipengyuania. The sequence goes on from CAWCRA010000003.1 coordinate 622,843, forward strand.
TTGCGCCATAGGCCGCGCGAGGTAGGCGCGCGCGGCCGCGCCCGCAAGCGGTTAGGGCTGGGCGCGCTCCGCCTTTTGCGCCTCGACCATCTGCGCCACACTTTCGAGCAGGGCAGGCGCGTCGTAGACAATGCCGTCCTTTATCGTCCAGCGCACGCCGCCAATCGTTTCGATGGTGTTGGTTTCGCGATTGAGCCGCTTGTGCCCGGTGCCGTAGAGCACCTTGAGATTGGCGAGCGGGTTTTCCGGGACAATCAGAATGTCGGCGAGTTTGCCGACAGCGATGGAGCCAATAGGCGGCTCCTCGCCGAGCGGTTCGTATATCTCACGCGCACCGTTCGATGTCGCCGCGCGGATAACCTCGAGCGAGGATAGCCCCGCCTCGCGCAGCATTTCCAGCTCCGCAATGTAGGCGAAGCCCCAGGTCTGGTAGATATAGCCCGGATCTGAGCCAGCGGTGACGCGGCCACCCTTGCGGTGGAACTCGCCAGTCAGTCCATCCAGGCGCGGTAGAATTTGCGCCAGGCCACTTCGTCCTCGGTCGTCCAGTCATGGTAATAGCTGCCGTGATTGGAGAGGCTCGGTTCGTAGAAATCCATCAGGCTGGGCAGCGTGTATTTCTCGTGCCATTCGAAGCTGCGCGCGCGCATCACGTCGCGGCTGGCGGAGTAGATGTTGAAGGTCGGGTTCAGCGTGACGCCGTTTTCCAGTAGCGTATCGACATAGGCCGCCCATTCCTCGCTGCCCGGATCGACGATCTGGTCGGCCAGCCGCGCCACCCAGGCAAAGCGCGCCTGCTCGTCGGCGTAATTGTAGTCATGAGGGTAGCGGACCAGCGCATTATCTTCGAGCAGGCTTTCCATGTGGCCGTAGAAGTGCGTGACCGATCCAAGGCCGAATTCCGCTGCTGTTTCCGCGGTGACTTCGGCGACCCCCATCTGTGCCAGGTGGGCGACGGAGCCGAAACGCTGATCGTTTGCCTCGTCGATGGCCGCTTCCATGAGCGAGGGCGGCGTCGCGAAGAACTTGACCCCGGCGTAGCCCGCGCCTTTGGCCCAGCGGACCCATTCGCGCGCCTTGGCGGGGGTGTCTATCCGGCCGCGATCCCATTTGTCGCCAAACACTGCATAGGGAATGAGACGAGGCGCGGTGATGGTATTGTTCGCGCTGCGCCGAGCATCGGAAAGGTCTGCGCCCTTACCGAAGTAGAACGAGACGCCGCGCACTGTGGTGACGCCATGTGCGAGCCACAGCTTGTATCCGTAAGAGGGCTGGGGCGCCTTCGACGGATCGCCATTGTGACCGTGAGTGTCGATGAGACCGGGCAGGGCATACATGCCCGCTGCATCGACAATTCGATCTGCGCCGGTCCTGACCGCTTCGGGCGCACCGCCGGGGTAAAGCGCCGCGATCCGATTGCCCTCGACCACGATATCGACCGGGCCGATGGGCGGGGCGCCGGTGCCGTCGATGACTGTCGCGCCTGCGATGACCAGTGTTGCGAACGGACCCTGGCCTTCGCCGACTTCGCGATCGGGGACCGGCTCCATCTGCTGCGCGATCAGCGCTGTCGGCGCCAAAGCCAGCATGGCGGCCAGGATCAACTTGCGGATGCTCATGTTTGTCCCCCTCGTCGGTCATTCGTCTATGGCACGGCGACGCCGCTGTGAAGCGCTTGTTAGGAACCGCGGAACAAGGCGTTCAGCCGCCCGTAAGTGCCGACAGGCCATCTGCCGGAATACTGGAGGAGATTATTTGATGAAACGCTATGCTGTCATGTTGCTCGCCGCTGCGGCCACGACCGCGCCGGTACAGGCTGCCGAAGTGCAGATCACCGCGCAAAACCCGGTCATCGAATTGTCCGTCTACGAACAGGTCGAGGTCGAGCCCGATGTGGCGACCATCTCCACCGGTGTGCAGACGGATGCGGCCACCGCGGTCGAGGCCCTGCGGCGCAATTCGGCCGAGATGGAGCGATTGGTTGCGATGATCCGGGCGCTCGGAATTGCGGAGCGTGATATTCAGACCGCGCGCATTAATCTCAATCCGCGTTATGAATACAAGAACAATATAACACCGCGATTTCTCGGCTATCAGGCGAGCAATCAGGTCACCGTGAAACTGCGCGAGATCGAACGAGTGGGCGAAGTGCTCGATGCGATGGTCGAAGCGGGCGCGACCAATATCAACGGTCCGCGCTTCTCCATCGAAAATGACGAGGCGGCGAAGGCCACGGCTCGCAAGGGCGCGCTTGAGCGCGGCAAGAAGCAGGCGGAAGAATATGCTCGTTTCGCGGGTTATTCGGGCGTGAGACTGCTGCAGGTTTCCGAAGCCATTCGCGGGTCCAGTGGTGGACCTGGCTCCGAAGCTATAATCGTTACAGGTAGCCGGATGATGGATGCAGCCGCTCCGCCGCCTCCCGTCGCGCCGGGCGTGGTCGCGACCGGGGTCGGAATCGCGATGACATTTGAAATGGTGCAATAGGCTGACAGTCGGCAAAACCGCGCATTCACACCTTGTTCAATGCTCCAGGACTAGGCATTCCCACATGATGAGGCACCTTCTTCTACCTACTCTCGGCGCGGCGCTGGTCGTTACCGGCTTTGCCGTACCCGCCGCTGCGCAGTCGCGCAGCGACCAGGGCGAGGCGCGCAAGGAGATGAAGGCCGGCAATATCCTCCGCGCTCGTGATATCGAGGCGCGGATACTGCCGCAGATGCGCGATGCCGAATATCTCGGTTTTGCTTACGATCCCACTGCCATGGCCTATCGCCTGAAGTTCATTCAGGAAGGCCGCGTGACGTTCGTCGATGTCGATGCACGCACCGGCCGGGTGATCCGCCGCAGTCGTTGAGGGAAACCTGCGTCTGATTGACGCGTTTGCAACAAAAGCCCATGCGGGCGCGAACACGATAACAGGCACGGTAACAGGGGCTTCCCACTCATGCGCATCCTGATCGTCGAGGACGAACCAACACTCGGCCAGCAGCTCAAGTCAACTCTTGAACAGAACGGCTACGCCGTCGACTTGTCGGTCGATGGCGAAGACGGGCATTTCATGGGCTCGACCGAGAATTACGACGCGGTGATCCTTGATCTTGGCTTGCCCGAGATCGATGGGCTCACCGTGCTCGGCATGTGGCGCAAGGAAGGCCGCAAGTTTCCCGTCCTCGTCCTGACCGCGCGTGACAGCTGGTCCGATAAGGTCGCAGGCCTTGATGCGGGCGCCGACGATTATCTCGCCAAGCCATTCCAGACAGAAGAACTAATCGCGCGCCTGCGCGCTCTCATCCGCCGCGCATCGGGCAACACTTCGAGCGAGCTGATGGCAGGCAATGTCCGGCTGGACACGCGTTCGGGCCGGGTCACACGCGGAGGCGAGCCGGTTAAACTGACAGCGCAGGAATATAAGCTGCTTTCCTACCTCATGCACCACAAGGGCAAGGTAGTGAGCCGCACCGAACTGATCGAGCACATTTACGATCAGGATTTCGACCGCGATTCCAACACGATCGAGGTTTTCGTCACCCGCATCCGCAAGAAACTGGGCGCAGAAGTCATCACTACGATCAGAGGCCTTGGCTACTCTCTCGACGACCCCGCCGACGCGCCCCGAGCGTAGTCACATCGCGCCCGCCGATGCCGGGACCGTCCCGGCAGATGATCGGGCGGCGGTGACGCTTGGCATAGGCAGGCCGGACGCGCGGCCAAAACGCAGCCTGGCCACGCGCATGATGGCGATCGCGCTGGGCTGGATCCTGATCCTGCTGCTGGCTGGCGGGTTCGTGCTGGACCGAACGCTCGCCCGTCTGATCGAAAGCAATTTCGACGATCAACTCGAATATTCGCTGACCGCGCTCGTCGCTTCTGCCGAAATCAACGATCCGGGCGGCGAGGTCTATCTCATCCGCCAATTGGGCGATCAGCGTTTTCTCGAGCCGGATTCCGGCCTGTATTGGCAAATCACCGCCAATGGCGCGGACGAGGAGGTTGCTCTCCTGTCGCTTCCATCGCGTTCCTTATGGGATCGGAGTTTGCAGGTCCGGACGGACGAGCCGTCCAACGAGATCATGATCTACGACAGCGGCCAGTTCTCCGAAGAAACGCTTAGAATTGCCGAGCGGACCGTCACGTTGCCGTTCAGCGAACGCAACTGGACTTTCGCGGTCGCTGCTAGCCGAGAAGAGCTCGATTTTCAGCTGACCCGTATTCGCACCATTCTGATCGTCAGCTTCGCTGTGCTTGGCATCGGGCTGATGATCCTGGCCTTTCTGCAGAACTTTTTCGGATTGAGGCCGCTGCGCCGCGTACGCGCAGCGATCCAGAACATACGCTCGGCGGGCAGTAACAGGATCGACGAGACGCTGCCGCTCGAGGTTCAGCCGCTGGTTGAAGAACTCAACGGGCTCCTCGCCCATTCGGAACGTCAGGCGGAGGAAGCGCGGATGCATGCAGGCAATCTGGCGCATGCCCTCAAGACGCCCCTGACCGTACTCACAAACGCTGCGACCGCCCACGACCCGAAACTTTCCGATCTGGTTTGCCGCGAAACGAAGACCATGCAGCGGCATGTCGAGCATCATCTCGCTCGCGCACGCGCTGTGGGGCGCCGTGCAACCGGTCTTGCGCGGGCAGACGTGTGGCCGAGCGTCGAAAGCGTGCTGCGAGCTGTCACTCGTATTCACGAAAATGCCCGCTTCGACCTGGATGGAAACGCCAAGGCAGTCGTGTCCATCGAGCGGCAAGATCTCGACGAGAATTCTCGGCAATCTGATAGAAAATGCCGCGAAATATGGCGGCGGCAGCGTGTTCGTGACGGTTGATGCAGATCCGGCGGACCGCGAAATGTGTACGATCTGGGTCGAGGATGATGGCTTGGGCATTCCGGAAGCCGATCGCACACGCATCTTTGATCGCGGTGTGCGGCTGGATACGGGCAAGCCGGGTACTGGACTGGGCCTCGCTATCGTTCGCGACGTGGCCGAAATCTACGGCGGCACTGTCGAACTTGGCGAAAGTGATGACCTAGGCGGTTTGCTGGTCCGCCTGAAGCTACCGCGGGCCGAGCAAGCTGTGACCTGAAGCCAACGACTAATACCATCTCAGAAACGAAAACGGGGCCGAAATTCGGCCCCGTTCGAATTCAATTTTGCGATCGATCAGACGCTGACCGGATCCGAATCGGCGGCGAAGATACCGATACCCACTGCGAGCAGGGCCAAGATGATCAGAATGCTGGATTCACCGCCCATTTCGCTTTCGCCTTCGATCGGCGCAACAGCGCGATCGGAAGCGACAGCTTGCGCTGCGATAGGAGTGACAGCAAGGCTGGCGACCGATGCCGCGAGTGCGAGCTTGCGAAGATTCATTACAATTCCCCTCAGTGAAAAGTCAGACAACTGTCTAAGCCTACTGCGAAACCAACTCAAGCCTGATTGGGTTGAGCGCTGTTCGGCTTCCGGTCAAAACGTTCAGTTTGCTGCATTTTAGCAACAAGCCTGCCGTTGAATACCACGGAAGCTGACTAGTCGCGGCGGACCTTTTCATGGTGCCGGATTACCTCGTCGATGATGAAGCGCAGAAATTTCTCGCTGAATTCCGGGTCCAGATCGGCATCCTCGGCCAGCTGCCTGAGCCGCGCAATCTGTTTCTTTTCCCGTGCCGGATCTGCGGGGGGCAGGGTGACGCGGGCCTTGTATTCGCCAACCGCCTGCGTGATCCGAAACCGTTCCGCCAGTATGTGCACCAGCGCCGCGTCGATATTGTCGATGCTTTTGCGATAGGCGCGAAGCATCGGATCATCTCCGGCGTTCTCGGCAAATGACGCTTCGTGCGAAAATGGCGGCTGGCTACTCATTCTTGGCAGGCTAGCAGCAATTCCCGGCTTGCCAAGCGCACGGCGCTTGGACATGGACGGCGCGCAACCATGAGCGCCGATATCGTCCCCCTGCCGCGCCGCGAAAAGCCCGCGCCTTCGCTTGAGCCGATGCTTGCGCTGACGGCGCAGGGCATGAATTCCGTCAATTCGGTCATCCTTGCGCGTATGCAGAGCGAGATCCCGCTGATCCCGGCTCTGGCAGGACATCTGATCTCTGGCGGAGGCAAAAGGCTGCGCCCAATGCTCACGCTCGCGGGGGCGGAGCTGGTTGGATATAACGGCACGCGCCACCACAAGCTCGCGACCGCAGTGGAGTTCATCCACACCGCAACACTGCTGCATGACGATGTCGTCGACGGCAGCGATCTGAGGCGCGGGAAGGCAGCCGCAAACATCATCTTCGGCAATCCCGCCTCGATCCTGGTCGGCGATTTTCTGTTCAGCCGCGCCTTCGAATTGATGGTCGAGGATGGCAGCCTCAAGGTTCTGAAAATTCTCTCGGGCGCCAGCGCGATCATCGCTGAGGGCGAAGTCGACCAGCTGACCGCTCAGCGCAAGATCGACACCAGCGAAGAGCATTATCTCCAGATCATCCGCGCCAAAACCGCAGCGCTTTTTGCCGCGGCCAGCCGCATCTCGGCAGTGGTGGCCGAATGCGACGATGAGCGCGAACAGGCGCTCGACGAATATGGCCGCAATCTTGGTGTCGCGTTTCAGCTGGTCGACGACGCCATCGATTACGATTCCGATGCCGCTTCGATGGGCAAGGATCGCGGCGATGATTTCCGAGAGGGCAAGATGACCCTGCCGGTAATCCTCGCCTATGCGCGCGGTGACGAGGAGGAGCGCGCATTCTGGAAGGCGGCGATTAGCGGTCACCGGACCAGCGACGACGATCTCGACCATGCGATTGCGCTGATCGACAGCCATAATGCGGTTGCCGACACGCGGGCCCGCGCGCATCATTTCGCCCAGCGCGCAATCGATGCCCTGGCGATATTTCCGGACGGCAAGGCGCGGCAGGCGATGGAGCTGGCTGCCCGGTTCGCCGTCTCGCGGGGCTATTGAGCACCGATCTTCCGATACATTCCGTTCTGCCGGAGGTGCTCGCTGCCTTGCGCGACGATACCGGCGCTGTGCTGGTCGCACCCCCAGGGGCCGGCAAGACGACGGCAGTTGCTCCGGCTTTGTTCGGAGAGGATTGGTGTAGCGGTCAGATCATCCTCACATCTCCGCGCCGTATTACCGCTCGCGCAGCGGCGGAGCGAATGGCGGAAATGCTCGGCGAAAAGGCGGGCGAGACAGTCGGCTACCTGACCCGCCTCGACAGCAAGACTTCCGCGAAGACCCGCATCCTCGTCATGACCGAGGCGATCTTCGTCAACCGCATTCTCGACGATCCCGAACTTGCGGGCATCTCCGCCGTGCTGTTCGACGAAGCGCATGAGCGCCATCTCGATAGCGATCTCGGGCTGGCGCTGGCGCTGGAAAGCCGTGCGGTCGTGCGCGAAGACCTGCGCGTGCTGGTGATGTCGGCCACCATCGATGGGTCGCGCTTCGCTACCCTGCTCGGCGATGGCGCGCCGGTGATCGAGAGCGAAGGACGCGCCTATCCGCTGCGGATCGAATGGCTGGGTTCGTCGCCCCACAAACGCACGGACGAGACGGTCGCGGGTGCGGTAATGACAGCATGGCGTCAGGAGGACGGCGACATTCTCGCTTTCCTCCCGGGAGTCGGCGAGATCGAGCGCGTGCGCGAACGGCTGACAGAGCGCCTGCCCGATACTCCGATCCTGCCATTGCACGGCCAGGTGATGCCTGCCGACCAGCGCAAAGCCATCCGCCGCGATACGGACGGACGCCGCCGGATAGTGCTGGCGAGCGCGATTGCCGAGACATCGCTCACGCTCGATGGCGTGTCGGTGGTGGTGGATAGCGGCCTCTCGCGCAGAGCGGAGTACGACCGCGCGGCGGGCACAACGCATCTCGTGACTGCGCGCGCCAGCCAGGCGGCTTCAGCGCAAAGGGCAGGACGCGCGGCGCGGCAGGGGCCGGGCGTGGCTTACCGCCTGTGGGAGGAGGCCGCGCATCCCGGCAGACCGCCTTACGATCCACCCGAAATCGAGACTGCCGATCTTGCCCCGCTCGCACTGAAGGCGGCTATTTGGGGGAGCAGCGATCCTGCTGATCTTCCATGGCTCGACGCGCCGCCAGCAGCTTCGCTTTCTGCTGCACGCGCCGAATTGCAGTCGCTCGGCGCGCTCGATGATGATGGCCGAATAACCGAGTGGGGGCGCAAGCTCGCCAGAACTCCCGCTTGATCCAGCATCCGCAGCAATGGTCCTTTTCGGAGCGCAGCACGGCGAGTCCGAACTCGCCGCTCAGCTAGCTCTGTTGCTTCAGGAGCGGGGTCTGGGCGGGCGCGGCGAGGATCTGGAGGCGCGGCTGGCGCGCTGGCAAGTGGACCGCGGGGCCAGGGCCGAGGCATCCCGCAAGTTGGCAGGTCGCTGGGCGAAACTGGCGAAAGGGCTGGTGTCATGCGGTGGTGCGGCATCGCCACCTCCCGGCATCATCCTGGCGGCAGGGCGTCCCGGTTTCGTCGCCAAGAAGCGAGATGCATCGGGCGAACAGTGGCTGTCGGCAAGTGGCCGTGGTTTCGCGCTCGACCCAGCCAGCCCGCTTGCCCGGGCGGAGTACCTGGCTATCGGCGATGCGCAGGGGCAAGCGAAGGGCGCGCGTATCACCGCAGCGGCCGCAATCGATCCGCTGAATATCGACCGCTGGCTTGGCGATCGGATCGCGCGCCGCAAATTGCTGCGTTGGACGGGGCAAAGGGTCGAGGCGCGGCAGGAGAAGCTTATCGGCGCGATAAGTCTATCGAGCGGCCCCGATCCCGAGCCGAACGAGCAGGCCATCGTGGACATCCTTGTCGATAAAGCTCTGGAAAACCCCGCAAAGCTGTTACCCGCCGACCTCCTGGCGCGCGCGCGCTTTGCCGGACTCGAAGCATTTTCCGGCGAGGCATTGGCCGCGTCGGCGCAAGGCTGGCTCGCCCCGCTATTGGTAGGCAGGCGTGACCTCGACGTGCCACGTGACAAATTGGTGGAGGCGCTGCTCGCCGCGCTCGACTGGAATGCACGGCAGGACTTGGACAAGCGCGCGCCCCGTCAATTTACGTCTCCCGCAGGATCGACCCATGCCATCGACTATGCCGGTGACGATGCGCCGAGCGTGGAAGTGCGCGCACAGGCTCTGTTCGGATTGGACCAACATCCAATGATCGGCCGGGGAGAGGCGGCTGTGCCATTACTGCTCAAGCTGACCAGCCCGGCCGGCCGCCCGATCCAGTCGACCCGCGATCTGCCGGGATTTTGGCGGGGGAGCTGGTCCGATGTGCGCAAGGATATGAAGGGCCGTTACCCCAAACATCGCTGGCCCGACGAACCTTGGACCGAAACGCCAAGTCTAAAAACGAAGAACGCCTTCAATCGCGGGCAAAGCTGATATAAGGCGTCTTTCATGTCAGCAAGAATTTATCAACGTCCGAAATCCGCGATGCAGTCGGGCAAAGCCCGCGTCGATGAATGGGTGCTCGAGTTCGAGCAGTCCGAGGCGCGGAGTGCAGATCCGTTGATGGGCTGGACTGGCAGCGGCGATACGCAGGCGCAAATACAGCTCACTTTCGAGAGCAAGGACGAGGCCAAAAGCTATGCCGATAAATACGGCATTGCGGCGCGGGTCCACTCCACCCCTGCCAAAAAGCTCAAGCTGCAGGCTTACGCCGATAACTTTCGTTGATTTCTAGTGATTGAGACGCCATATGGCCGCCCGGGAGTCGGGTGGACGTTTGCGTTCGCTCACCGGGTCAGGTCCGGAAGGAAGCAGCCCAGGTGAATTGCGACGGGTCGCTCGGCTCCTTTTTCCTTACATCGGCATGACAAAGCCTGCTCTTCAGCCTAGCTAGAGCGGATGGGTGATTCACCGGACAATTCCGAAATCGCTGCCTTGGCAGGAAGACGGCGACGACGCGGCTGCGGAAGCGGCGCCGACCGCTGCCGAACTGGAGGCGGCAGGACAGAATTCCATGTTTGGCGATCCTGCGCCCGAGCCGGTGCAGGAAGAACCCGTTCCCGCTCTGGAACCGGTTCCGGAATCCTCCGGAACAGCTCCAGAAAGACCCGTCGTAACCGAACCCGCGCAGCCATACCGCGTGCTGGCGCGCAAGTACCGGCCGCAGACATTCTCCGAGTTGATCGGGCAGGACGCCATGGTCCAGACGCTTGGCAATGCGATCAAGCGCAACCGGCTCGCCCATGCTTTCCTGATGACCGGCGTGCGCGGAGTCGGCAAGACCTCGACCGCGCGCCTGATAGCCAAGGCGCTTAACTGCATCGGCCCGGACGGGCAGGGCGGCCCGACTATCGACCCCTGCGGCGAGTGCGAGCCCTGCACCGCAATCGCGCAAGGGCGCCATATCGACGTGATCGAAATGGATGCTGCCAGCCACACCGGCGTCGACGATGTGCGCGAGATCATCGAAGCGGTGCGCTATTCCGCCGTATCCGCGCGTTACAAGATCTACATCATCGATGAGGTGCATATGCTTTCGCGCAACGCCTTCAATGCGTTGCTTAAAACGCTGGAAGAACCGCCGGCGCATGTGAAATTCCTGTTCGCCACGACCGAAGTCGACAAGCTGCCGGTAACGGTGCTCAGCCGCACCCAGCGCTTCGACTTGCGGCGCATTCCTGCTGATCTGCTGCAGTCCCACTTCGCCAGTATCTGCGCGAAGGAAGGCGTCGAGGCAGAAGACGAGGCGCTTCATATTATTGCCAATGCCGCCGAAGGTTCGGTGCGCGACGGGCTTTCCATCCTCGACCAAGGGATCGCTCATGCCGACCTTGAGGGCGGCGGCAAGGTCACCGGTGAACGCGTTCGCGATATGCTCGGACTGGCCGACAAGGGCGCGCAAAGGCGGCTCCTCGGCCATCTTCTGGACGGCGAGGCGAAATCGCTGCTCGATGCAGTGGACGAACAATATGCGCTCGGCGTCGAGCCTCTCTCCATGATGCGCTCGCTGATGGACCTGGTGCACCGGGTGACGGTGGCGCAGGTTTCCGGCGGCGAGGCGGATGCACCCAGCGCCGAAGAGCGAGAACAGCTGACCGGCTGGGCGCAGGCGCTGTCACCCGGGCAATTGCACCGGCTGTGGCAATTGCTGCTCAAGGGCCATGAAGAAGTGCGCCAGGCGCCCGATCCGCTCGTGTCCGCCCGCATGGCCTTGCTGCGCGCGATGCATGCCGCCGACATGCCCGATCCCGGCAAACTGGCGAAGACTCTCGAAACGCTCGCCTTCAGCGCGCCTGCGCCATCGGCGGATGGTTCTCCTGCGCAAGGTTCCACTGCGCAAGGCTCGCCAGCAATTGCCTGGGAGCAGCTTGTCGACCAGGTCGAGGCAGGCGGCCAGCATCTCGCCGCCAACATCATGCGGCTGCAAATTCGCCCCGTCATGATCGAGCCGGGCTTGCTGCGTTACAACCGCGATGAGCGTTACAAGGACGCGATCGAACCGGTGCTGCGCGATGCTCTTCTCACCGTGACCGGCCAGCGCTGGCTGCTCGAAAAGTCCGGCGAAGAAGGCGCGCCCTCGATCGCCGAATGTGCCGACTTGGCGAAGGCGGCCGCAGAGGCGGAAACGCGCAACCATCCCCTGGTGAAGGCCGCGCTTGCGGCCTTTCCCGATGCTGAAATGCTGGACGATGCCGAGATTGCGGCACTCGCCCCGCCACAACGGAGACAATCCCGATGAAATCCATGGAAGAAATGCTCGAAGCCGCTCAGAAGGCGGCCGAAACCATCCAGACGCAGATGGGCGAAACACAGGCCAAGCTCGACACGATCGAAGTCGAAGGCAGCGCGGGTGGCGGCTTGGTAATCGTTCGCGCGACCGCACGCGGGCGCATTTTGGGCGTCGCTATCGACGACAGCCTGATGAAGCCGGAAGAAAAGCACATGGTCGAAGATCTCGTCACCGCCGCGTTCAACGATGCGCGCGACAAGGCGGACCGCAAGTCTGCCGAAGAAATGCAGAAATTGCAGGGCGGCATGGGCCTGCCTCCGGGCTTCAACCTCCCGGGCATGGGCTGACGCGCAATTTCTTGCTAAGGAATACGTGAAGAAGATCAGGAGAGACGACGATGGCCACCCTCATGAACGACAATGCGACCGGCAATGACGCCGATGTGCGCGGGCAGGTTTCGGAAGAGGAATGGGCGACGCGCGTCGATCTTGCGGCGGCGTACCGGCTGGTGGCGATGTATGGCTGGGACGATCTGATCTTCACCCATTTGTCGGCACGCGTGCCGGGGCCCGAGCATCATTTTCTGATCAATCCATATGACATGATGTTCGAGGAGATCACCGCATCCTCACTCGTCAAGATCGATGTCGAGGGGCAGCCGGTTCTCGCCACCAGCCATCCGGTCAATCCGGCCGGTTTCACGATCCATTCGGCGCTGCATATGAATTGCGACGATGCCCATGCGGTGATGCATTTGCATACCCCTGCGGGCCAGGCGGTCAGCGCAATGTCCGAAGGGCTGATGGAACACACCCAGACCGGCATGATCGCGCGTTCCGACATCGCCTATCACGAGTACGAAGGCATCGCGACCGACCTGGAAGAGCGCGAACGGCTGGTCGAGGATATGGGCGATGCGCATGCGATGATCCTGCGCAATCACGGCACACTGACCATCGGTAAGACCGTGGGCGAGTGCTTCCTGCGCCTCTATTTTCTGGAGCGCGCCTGCGATGCGCAGGTAAAGATGCTGTCCGCCGGCCGCGAAAACCTCAACAACCCTCCGCAGGGCACACCGGAAAAGGTGAAGGCCCAGACCCCGCCCGCAGGCATCGGGATGATCGCCAACGGGCTGGCTTGGCCCGCGCTGCTGCGGAAGCTTGACCGAACTGACCCGAGTTTTCGGGATTAGTCGGGGCAGGGGCCGACCGACTGTCGTCATGCCTTTGCGGGCGCGCCTGACGCGGACTGATGGCAGCGCGCTGATAAGCGTTCCAGCTCTTGCGAAAGGCGGCCTTACCCCTCTCTGTACACAGCTTCCCACATGCACCCCGTTGCAGCCTCGCTCGCGGCTACCCATATTCCGATCATGAGCCAGACATTCCCGCTTCTCCCCCTTCGTGACATCGTCGTTTTCCCCGGCATGGTCGTTCCTCTGTTTGTGGGGCGCGACAAATCGGTTGCTGCTCTGGAAGCGGCAATGGAGGGATCGAAAGACATTTTCCTGCTCGCCCAGCTCGATCCGGGCTGTGACGATCCCGAGCGTGACGACCTCTATGACATGGGTGTGGTCGCGCAGGTGCTGCAGATGCTCAAGCTTCCCGACGGCACCGTGCGCGTGCTGGTCGAAGGTGCTGCGCGAGCCGAACTCAAGGGCTTGAGCGTGCAGGGCGCCTATGTCGCCGCCGACGTCAGCTTTCAGGAACCGCAGACCGCTGCTGGCAGCGAAGTCACCGCGATGATGCGCCAAGTGGTCGAGCATTTCGGCGAATACGCCAAGCACAACAAGAAACTGGGCGAAAGCGCGGCGGAAGAGCTCGCCGAAGTCGATGATGCGGGTGAGCTCGCCGACACCATCGCCGCTGCCATCTCGGCAAAGGTTTCCGACAAGCAGACGTTGCTGACCGAGGCCGATCCGTTCAAGCGGCTTGAAATCGTCATGTCCTTTATGGAAGGCGAGCTGTCTGTCCTGCAGGTCGAACGCAAGATCCGCGGCCGTGTGAAGCGGCAGATGGAAAAGACGCAACGCGAATATTACCTCAACGAGCAGCTCAAGGCGATCCAGAACGAGCTTGGCGGCGAGGAAGAAGAAGCCAACGAAATGGCCGAGTTGACCGAGAAGATCGCCAAGACGAAGCTTTCGAAGGAAGCACGCGCCAAAGCCGAAAGCGAGTTCAAGAAACTGCGCACCATGCAGCCGATGAGCGCCGAGGCGACGGTGATCCGCAATTATCTCGACGTGCTTCTCGGCCTGCCCTGGGGCAAGAAGAGCAAGGTCAAGAAAGACATCGGCAGAGCGCAGGAAATTCTCGACGCCGACCATTACGGCCTCGAAAAGGTCAAGGACCGGATCATCGAGTATCTGGCCGTACAGGCGCGCACCAACAAGCTGAAAGGCCCGATTCTGTGTCTCGTCGGCCCGCCCGGGGTCGGTAAGACCTCGCTCGGCAAGTCGATCGCCAAGGCGACGGGCCGCAAGTTCGTGCGCCAGTCGCTTGGCGGTGTGCGAGACGAAGCGGAAATCCGCGGTCACCGGCGTACTTATATCGGCTCGCTCCCGGGCAAGATCGTTACCAATCTCAAGAAGGCCGGGAAGGCCAATCCGCTGTTGCTGCTCGATGAGATCGACAAGCTCGGCCAGGATTTTCGCGGCGATCCGGCATCGGCGCTGCTCGAAGTGCTCGACCCGGAGCAGAACTCGAAGTTTCAGGACCACTATCTCGAGCTCGATCTCGACCTGTCCGACGTCATGTTCGTGACGACTGCGAACAGCTTAAACCTGCCGCAGCCGCTGCTCGACCGGATGGAGATCATCCGGCTGGAAGGTTACACCGAAGACGAGAAGGTCGAGATCGCAATCCGTCACCTGCTGCCCAAGCAGGTCAAGGAACACGGGCTCAAGGATGGCGAATTCGAGCTGGCCGATGAGGCTCTGCGCGATCTTATCCGCTATTACACCCGCGAGGCCGGCGTTCGCACGCTTGAGCGCGAGCTTGCCCGTCTGGCCCGCAAAAGCCTGCGCAAAATTCTCGAAGGTGAGGCGACGAGTGTGACGATCACGCCCGAGAACCTCTCCGATTTCGCCGGGGTACGCAAATTCAAGCATGGCATGGGCGAAGAAGAAGCTCAGGTCGGTGCAGTCACAGGGCTTGCCTGGACCGAGGTGGGCGGCGAACTGCTCACTATCGAAAGTGTTACCACGCCGGGTAAGGGCGAGGTGAAGACCACCGGTAAGCTGGGCGAGGTGATGAACGAATCCATCGCAGCAGCCTTCAGTTTTGTGAAAGCTCGAGCGCCCGCTTACGGGATAAAACCCAGCATCTTCCAGCGTAAGAATGTCCACATCCACTTGCCCGAAGGGGCAGTGCCGAAGGATGGCCCAAGCGCTGGCGTGGGCATGGTCACGTCGATTGTGTCGACCCTTACCGGCACGACAATCCGCCCGGATGTCGCCATGACGGGCGAAGTGACCTTGCGCGGAAGAGTGCTGGCTATCGGCGGTTTGAAGGAAAAGCTCCTCGCGGCGCTGCGCGGCGGGATCAAGACGGTCCTCATTCCGGAAGAGAATGTAAAGGATTTGGCGGAAATTCCCGCAAATGTGAAAGAGGGGCTGGAGATCATCCCGGTCGCTCATGTCGATCAGGTGCTGCAACATGCCCTGACCGCTCTGCCGGCCGCGATCGAGTGGACCGAGGCGGACGATCTGGCCAGCCAGCCCGGTGCCCCCGGTTCGGCAACTCCGGCACCGACTGCACATTAACAATTGATGTGCTGCAGCGCAGCGACTCGGATCGGAGCTATCAGTGTCTGAAGCGGCATGATCACCCGATCCGGGTCCGCGCCCGGCTGGTTACCGGGCAATTTACCTCAACCAGATGGATTTTCGGCTGTTTTCCGCGCGATTCGACACGATTTGCCTTTGACATGAGCGGCAAAAACCGTTCAATTCGCGCATCTTCGGTTGAGGCGATTCACCGAAACCATTTCACAATCCAATGAGGGGTTCTCACATAATGAATAAGAACGATCTGATCAGCGCAGTTGCCGATTCCAGCGGCCTATCGAAGAGTGATTCCGCAAGCGCCGTAGAAGGTGTTTTCGATGCCATCACCAAGTCGCTGTCGAAGGGTGATGAAGTACGTCTGGTCGGCTTCGGTACCTTTTCAGTCGCTCGTCGCAAGGAATCCACAGGTCGCAACCCGCGCACCGGTGAACCGATGACGATCAAGGCTTCCAATCAGCCGAAGTTCAAGGCCGGCAAGGGCCTCAAGGACGCCGTCAACTGAGACTGGCAAAGTTTTCCGGCAGCTTCGCTTCGCCTCGCGAAGCTTTGTCGGGACATTAAGGAAAACGCCGCGCCTCTCTGATGAGAAGCGCGGCGTTCTCGTATCTAAGAACTTGGCAATCAGTCGAATGAGATGAGCGCGGTCGGCGCCTGCTCCGTGCGCGGTGTGATGTTCCAGGTCAGGGCCTGCCCGCGCGCATGGGCGGTCGGCCCTTCATCGGTGTTGTTGGCCAGAACCACGCCGTCAGTGACGATCGTGAACGTGCCCTCGGGCAGGGCGACTTGCGGCATCTTGTCTTCGCCATCCCCAGATTGTTCGCCAAGGTTTGCGAGACCTGCAAATCCAGCCATCATGCCCTGCATCGGATTGCCGCCGCCTTGTGCCGCAAAGCCTGGTGCGTCGATGCGAACCTGGTTGCCATCGCGCAGGTGTGCGGTGACGAACATATTCGCCAGCGGCAGCTTCTCAATAAGCGGGAAAGCGAAATCGTAAGTCAGCCGGCCGCCGACTGCAAACTCGACTTCGAACAGTCCTTCGCCAAGATGTTCGACCGAATCCCAGCCGCGCTGACGCTCCAGCATGCTGACAACTTCCTGTGCTGCTTCGGGGTTCGATGGATCGATCCCGCCAAGGAAAGCCTTCATCTGCTCGGCTTCTCGGGCATTGCGCGCCTCGCGCTCTTCGGCCTCGCCTTCCCATTCGCTCTTCTGCTCGGCAATTTCCGCGCCGGTGCAATCGCGCTCTTCGAAGTCATCGTCGTAGCACGGCGAAGCCTCGAATTCCGCGCCCGCCTTATTGCCCATTTCCGACAATTTGCTCAGCGCCAGCATCTGGATCTGCCCGTCATACGAATAGCTGAAAGAGCCATCCTGCATCAGCTGCAGCTCACTGGTAAACTTGCCCGGCGTCAGCAGGCACCCGGATAGCATGAGCGCGCTCGCGCCCGCCAGTGCCGCGGCGCGGATTGGCCGTATAAACATATTCTTCCCCCTCCTTGCCCGTTCATCGTGTAGCGACTGCGTATAGCGAAATCGCGGCCGCATTCGACACGTTAAGACTTTCGATTTCGTCACCAATCGGCAGCCGCGCCAGAGAATCGCAATGTCCGGCGATATTGTGACGCATTCCCGGACCTTCCGCGCCGAGTACCAATGCAACGGGTCCTACCGGTAGCGCTTCCGCGAGCGTAGCCTCGGCTTCCCCCGCCAGACCAATGCGCCAGTAACCGGCCTCCGCGATTTCCTCGAGCGCGCGAGCAAGGTTCACGACGCGAACCCACGGCACGACTTCCAGCGCGCCGCTCGCGGACTTTGCCAGAACGCCGCCTTCGGTTGGCGAGTGGCGATCCTGTGTCACAATTGCTGCGGCGTTGAAAGCAGCGGCGGACCGCATGATGGCTCCGACATTGTGCGGATCCGTTACCTGGTCGAGAATGATCAGCGGGCGCGCTGGGTCGTCGGTCATCACTTCGGAGAGGAACACATCCTCGAGCGCATTGCATTCGAGCACCAGCCCCTGATGCGGGGCATCGCGGGAGACCAGCCGATCGAGATCGGGATTCTCCGCATATTCGATCGGGAAATCGGGCGGCAATTCACCGCCGAGCGTATCCAAGGCTTCGCGCACGGCCCATAGTTTACGGTGATTACGCTCCGGGTTCTTGAGCGCAGCCTCGACTGCGTGGCGGCCCCACAGCCTTACCTGTCCCGTCGATGCGCGGCCGCTTCCGCGACCACCCTGCATGCGCCCGGCGCGACCGCGCAGCGCTTTCTTCTTACCTTTAGCCATGGGCAGTGCCCTTAGCATTTATGTTTGAGAGGGAAAGGCCGGGGTGGTGGACAGGGCTGGATTCGAACCAGCGTACGCTTGCGCGGGCAGATTTACAGTCTGCTGCCTTTAACCACTCGGCCACCTGTCCACAAACCGGCTGACGGCGAGAGAATCGCCATTGGCTTGGCAGCGCACAATCGCGCCGCCGGTGCCGAGAGGCGCCCCTTTGGCGAAGCGCCAGCAAGCTGTCAACAAGGCGTGAATGCTTGCGGCAGCCAGGCCTTGGGACTAACTGCCGAAGCATGAGCGCTACGCACCGTCCCGTCATCTCCGCGACCGGCCTGTTCACGCCGGAAGAGAGCATTACAAACGAAGAGCTGGTTGAGAGCTTCAACGCCTTTGTTGAACGTCACAACGCCGATCATGCCGAGGCAATCGCGGCGGGTGAAGTTGAGCCGCTGCATCCGAGTTCGGTGGAGTTCATCGAAAAGGCAAGCGGTATCAAGGCCCGCCACGTCATCGCCAAAGAGCCGGTTTTAGACACCGGCACGATGAGCCCGCGCTGGGAAGAACGGCCCGACGACGAGCTCTCGATCATGGCCGAGATTGGCGTGAAAGCCGCACAGGACGCGTTGGAACGAGCAGGGCGCGATGCCAGGGATGTGGATGCAGTGCTATGTGCGGCATCGAACATGCAGCGCGCCTATCCGGCGATGGCGATCGAGATTCAGCAGGCTTTGGGCATCGATGGATTCGCTTTCGACATGAATGTCGCCTGCTCATCGGCCACTTTCGGTATCCAGACGGCCGCGGATTATATTCGCGCGGGCAATGCGAAGAGCGTGCTCGTTGTCAGCCCGGAAATCACCAGCGGACATCTGAACTGGCGCGACCGGGACAGTCACTTCATCTTTGGCGATGTCGCCACCGCAGTCCTGGTCGAGGACGTGTCGATTGCGCCTGCGCAGCACTGGGACATTCTCGGGACCAAGCTGAAGACGGTCTTTTCGAACAATATCCGCAACAATTTCGGTTTCCTCAACCGGGCACATCCGGAAACCGCTGACGGGCCCGACAAGCTGTTCGTTCAGGAAGGGCGCAAGGTTTTCAAGGAAGTCGTGCCGATGGTCGCGCAGATGATTCTGGAGGAAGCGGAACGTCTCGGATATCGACCCGGCAGGATTTGCGGCGCATGTGGCTGCACCAGGCCAATGCCGGGAATGAACCGTTTGATAGCGCACAAGGTGCTGGGTCATGAAGCGAATGCCGATGAAAGCCCGACCGTGCTGGATACCTACGGCAACACGTCCAGTGCAGGTTCGATCATCGCCTTCCACCTTCACAGCGAAGACATGATGGCGGCGACACGGGGCTGATCTGCAGCTTCGGCGCGGGGTATTCGGCCGGGACCGTCTTCGTGCAGAAGGCAGGCTGAAGCCGACTTAGCCCGCTTGCCCGCCGCGCGCTTCGCTTCTAAGCGAATGCCATGGCAGGCGAACTTCTAGACAATCAGGGCCGCGGCGATGTCGCTTGGTCCTTGCCCCCGATCCATCCGGAAGGCCGCAAGTTCGGTCTGATCGCGATTATGCATCAGCTTGATATTCCTGCTCGTGCTCGATTGGGAAATCATCGGTTGGCCGCTGCTCGCGCTGTCCGGCGGCGTGTTTGCGTTCTTTCGCGATCCCGAACGTGTGGTGCCGCATGTGGACAATCTGGTCGTGGCCCCGGCAGACGGGCTGGTCTCGCTGATCACCGAGGTCGAGCCGCCCGAAGAGCTGCAAGATCGACGATGGCAGCGGCTTCGAAGGCATGGCCGACGGCAAGGTGACGCGCGTATCGATCTTCATGAGCGTGTTCGACGTGCACATCAATCGCGCGCCGATTGCCGGCGTGATCCGCCGCGTGGTCTATATTCCCGGAAAATTCCTCAATGCCGATCTCGACAAGGCAAGCGAGGACAACGAGCGCCAGCATTTCCTGGTCGAGCGAACCGATGGCACGCAAGGTCGGTTTCACGCAGATCGCCGGGCTGGTCGCGCGCCGGATCGTACCCTTCGTCAAACCGGGCGATACGGTCGGAGCAGGGCAGCGCGTAGGCCTGATTCGCTTCGGCAGCAGGGTCGATGTGTACCTGCCTGCCGGAACTGCTTCGAAAGTGGTGTTGGGCCAGCGGTGTATCGCCGGCGAGACGGTGATCGCCCAGATCGGCGAACAGAAGCTGATCGAGGGCGTTGCGCAATGAGCGTGCCCCAAGGAGGCAACAAACCGCGGATCGGCCGAAAGCGTCCGAGGATGAAGACCGCGATCCCCATGCCGGGAGCAAGTCCGGTCTGACGCTGCGGATGCTCATTCCCAATGCGATCACTGCGGCAGCTTTATGTTCAGGCCTGACCGGCATATTATTCGCTACATCGCAGCAATGGTCCCTGGCAGCAGGTGCCATTGTGCTGGCGGGCGTGCTGGACGGGATGGATGGCCGCATCGCGCGCATGCTCAAGGGGCAGTCGCGGTTCGGTGCGGAGCTCGACAGCCTTGCCGATTCGCTTTCCTTCGGCATAGCACCTGCGCTGATGATTTATCTCTGGTCGCTGTCTGACATGCCTCGGCTAGGCTGGTTTGCGGCGCTTGCCTTTGCCATTTGCTGCGCCCTGAGGCTGGCGCGCTTCAATGCGCGTATCGATGCGGATGATCAGCCGCATAAATCGGCCGGATTCCTGACGGGAATTCCCGCGCCGGTCGGGGCGGGACTCGCTTTCCTGCCGTTTTATCTCTGGACGGAGACGGGGGCCGAACTGTTCCGTGATCCGATCCTTGTTGGCCCGTGGCTCGCGCTGGTGGCGCTGTTGATGATTTCCAATGTCGCCACGCTCAGTTGGAGGTCGATACGCCCGAGGCGCAACATCCGGATCTGGCTGCTTGCCTTGGCTGGCCTGCTGTTCGCTGGCTTGTTGCTCGAACCCTGGTGGACGCTGGTCGCGATCAGTATTGTCTATCTGGCGCTGATGCCCGTGGGCTTGTGCGCTATGCCAGGGTCAAGCGGCAACGCGCATCGCGCGGCGGGGCGTAGCAGGCACTGCGCGGGCTGCGCGTCCAGCTGCGACAATCGATAAACCAGTTGCCGCTGGGCGCAAACCTGTCCGAACAACCTGCGCGTCCTCACCTTTCAATTCTGCCCGGAGACGCGCGAAAGCGGACCACCAGCGCAGTCCGCTATCGGCGAGTACGGCCATGTTTGCGAGCGCTAGCACGGCGAAGAGGGCAATCAGGACAGTCGCGAACATCTCGGAAGTCTTTCTCTCTATGACTGTTCGCAACCCTGTTGAAAGGCTGTGGACAGTTAGGGCAGAACACTTATTCTTCGCCAGTCGTTCCGGCGTGTGTACACGTGTTCTCTATTTGTTCCGTCCCGTCAAGCGCTTTTCGCGGCGGGTCTCCTTTTTCTTGCGGTGAATTGAGGGTGGCTTTTGCTCGCCACTATCGCTATTGGCCGCCGTTCGCTGAAGATTCGGTGCCACTCCGGTGCCTGTCGACGCGATCAAATCCACATGGAAGGCGCTCATACCGGTGCCCGGCCGCGGGAAAAGGAAGCACGCTTCCTGCCGCACCTCGGGTTCCAGTCTTCCAGAGGCATAACCGGAAAGGAATTCTCTATGGCGGCTACCTACCGTCACGATGCAGCAATTGATCGAGGCCGGATCGCATTTCGGCCACCAGACCCACCGCTGGAACCCGCGCATGAAGCCGTATATCTTCGGCGCGCGCAACGGCGTCCACATCATCGACCTGTCGCAGACCGTGCCCCTGATGGCGCGTGCGCTCGACTTCGTCGCGCAGACGGTCCGCGCGGGCGGCAAGGTGCTGTTCGTCGGCACCAAGCGGCAGGCGCAGGAGCCGATCGCCGAAGCGCGCGCTCGCTTCGGGCCAGCATTTCGTCAATCACCGCTGGCTCGGCGGCATGCTGACCAACTGGAAGACGATCTCCAAGTCGATCAAGCGGCTCAAGACTCTGGAAGAACAGCTCGGCGGCGACATCTCCGGCCTGACCAAGAAGGAAGTCCTCCAGCTGACGCGCGAACGTGACAAGCTGGAACTGTCGCTTGGCGGCATCCGCGACATGGGCGGCATTCCCGACGTGATGTTCGTGATCGACGCCAACAAGGAAGAGCTCGCCATCAAGGAAGCCAATGTTCTCGGCATTCCGGTCGTCGCGGTGCTCGACACCAACGTCGATCCGAACGGCATCGCTTTCCCGGTCCCCGGCAATGACGACGCAGCCCGCGCCATTCGCCTTTATTGCGACGCGGTCAGCCAGGCAGCCATGGCCGGTCGCGGCGAAGGCGTGCAGGACAGCGGACAGGACGTCGGCGCGATGGAACAGCCGCCGGCCGAAGCAACCGCCTAAGCATCGAGGGCGGGCGCCACGCGCGCTCGCATTCATCAAATTCCAGGCGCCGGGCAGCGAGTCTTCGCGGCCCGGCGCCGCATAGCAATTCAGGAAGGACGCAAGAAAATCATGGCTAATTTCACCACCGCCGACATCAAGGCCCTGCGCGAGCGTACCGGCGCCGGCATGATGGATGCCAAGAAGGCGCTCGTCGAAGCCGACGGCGACCTTGAAGCGGCCGTCGACGCGCTGCGCGCCAAGGGTCTCGCCGCCGCACAGAAGAAGTCCAGCCGTACCGCGGCCGAAGGTCTTGTCGGCGTTGCCGTCGACGGCACCAAGGGCGTGGCCGTCGAGGTGAACAGCGAAACCGACTTCGTCGCCAAGAACGACAAGTTCCAGGATTTCGTGCGCAAGGTCACCGACGCTGCCCTGAACGCGGGCGCCGACGATGTCGAAGCGCTGAAGGGCATGCCGATATCCCGGATGGCGGCACGCGTGGCCGAGAAGCTGACCGACAATGTCGCCACCATCGGCGAGAACCAGCAGATCCGCCGAATGAAGACCGTCGCGGTCTCCAGCGGCATGGTCGTGCCTTACATGCACAATGCCGTCGCGCCGAACCTCGGCAAGATCGGCGTGCTGGTCGCGCTCGAAAGCGATGCGGGTGCCGACGTGCTCGAGCCGCTCGGCAAGCAGCTTGCCATGCACATCGCCGCCGCCTTCCCGCAGGCGCTCGACGCCGACGGCCTCGACGCCGAACTGATCGAGCGTGAGCGCGCGATCGCTGCCGAAAAGGCTGCCGAAAGCGGCAAGCCGGAAAACGTGCAGGAAAAGATGGTCGATGGCGCGATCAAGAAGTTCGCCAAGGAAAATGCGCTTCTGTCGCCAGCTGTTCGTGATCGACAACAAGACGCCGATCGCCGACGTCGTGGCCAAGGCCGGCAAGGACGCCGGCAAGACCATCGTGCTGAAGGACTATGTCCGCTTCCAGCTCGGTGAAGGCATCGAGAAGGAAGAGAGCGATTTCGCCGCAGAGGTCGCAGCGCTCAGCGGCCAGTAAGCTTCTGCGGCAAAGGGCGGTGTCTTTCATACCCTCGCTCAATTAGCGGCCGCCGGACCCGACGTGTGGGATCCGGCGGCCGTTTGCTTGATAGGCGTCTCGCCTCGTTAGGCTTTCCCTTCGCGAGTCCGGCGCTTCGCGGTTAAGGAGCCGCGAACCCGCCATAAACGGATTAGGCCGACCTCATGACTATGCCCGAGATCAAGCGCATCCTGCTGAAACTGTCGGGCGAAGTGCTGATGGGCGAGCCAGGACGTATCGGCATCGATCCCGCATTCGTTGCCGAACTGGCCAAGGAAGTGAAGGCGGCCAAGGATGCCGGGCTCGAGATTTGCCTGGTGATCGGCGGCGGCAATATCTTTCGCGGCATGGCCGGGGCGGCGCAGGGCATGGACCGGGCGCAGGCCGATTATATGGGCATGCTCGCCACCGTGATGAACGCGCTGGCGATGCAGAACGCGCTGGAGCAACTCGGCGTCCACACGCGCGTGCAAGTCGGCGATCGAGATGGATCAGGTGTGCGAGCCGGTGATCCGCCGCCGCGCCGAACGCCACCTGGAGAAGGGCCGCATCGTCATCTTCGCCGCTGGCGTCGGCAGCCCCTATTTCACGACCGATAGCGGCGCGGCACTGCGCGCGGCGGAAATGAACTGTGACGCTCTGCTCAAGGGCACCAGCGTCGACGGGGTGTATGACAGCGATCCCAAGACCAATCCCGATGCCAAGCGCTTCGATACCGTCAGCTACGACCGCGTGCTGACCGATAATCTTCAGCGTGATGGATGCATCCGCCGTCGCTCTCTGCCGCGATAACGATATTCCGATCGTCGTGTTCTCGATCCGCGAGAAGGGCAATCTTGCCACGTGTCCTGGCGGGCGAGGGCGATCCAGACGGTCGTGACAAGCAAGTAAGAGGAAGGCCGAATAATGGCGCAAGTATGACAAAGCCGATATCGAACGCCGCATGCAGGGAGCGGTGGAGAGCCTGAAGGGCGACCTTTCCGGCCTGCGCACGGGCCGCGCCAACACCAGCCTGCTCGATCCCGTGCAGGTCGAGGTCTACGGCTCGCATGATGCCGCTCAACCAGGTGGCGACCGTCAATGCGCCCGAGCCGCGCATGCTGGCGGTGCAGGTGTGGGACAAGGCCAATGTCACTGCGGTGGAAAAGGGCGATCACGCACGGCCAATCTCGGCCTCAATCCGATGACCGACGGCCAGACCGTTCGTCTGCCGATGCCCGATCTGACCGAGGAGCGCCGCAAGGAACTGGCCAAGCTGGCCGGCAACTATGCCGAAAAGGCGAAGATCGCGATCCGCAATGTGCGCCGCGACGGGATGGAAGCGCTCAAGGAAGACGAGAAGAAGAAGGAAATCTCCGAGGACGAGCGCAAGCGCATGGAAGACGAGGTGCAGAAGCTGACCGACAAATATGTCGCCGATGCCGATGCGCCGCTGCCGACGAAGGAAAAGGAAATCCTCACCCAGTGAGGGATGGGCGGGGCCGCGCCCAGCGAGCCGACTTGCGATGCGACTGCCGTGCCGCGCCATGTCGCCATCATCATGGATGGCAATGGCCGCTGGGCCAAGCGGCGTGCCATGCCGCGCGCGATGGGCCATCAGCGCGGGGTCGAGGCCGTGCGCAAGCTGGTCCGCGCGGTCGAGCCGATGGGCATCGAATGCCTGACGCTCTACGCCTTCTCCAGCGGAGAACTGGAAGCGGCCCGAGGACGAGGTCGATCGACCTGATGGGCCTGATGCGCAAGTTCATCAAATCCGACCTGCCTGAGTTCATCGCAAATGATGTGCGATTGAAGATTATCGGCGATTATCATGCGTTTGCGCCTGACATCGTCGAAATGCTCGAGGATGCGCTGGAGCAAACTTCGACGGGCTCGCGCATCCTTGCGGTAGCACTGAATTACGGGTCGCAGCAGGAGATTGCGCGCGCGGCGCAGCTGGCCAGCGAGAAGGGCGAAGTAACGCCGGAGGCAATCGAGCAGCACCTCTACACCAGCGACTTGCCGCCGCTCGACCTGCTGATCCGCACCAGCGGCGAAGTGCGCCTGTCGAACTTTCTGTTGTGGCAATGCGCTTATGCGGAGATGCTGTTTCTGGACGTACTCTGGCCTGATTTCACGCCCGGCCATCTTCAGGATGCGCTCGACCGGTTTGCCGAGCGGGAGCGTCGTTTTGGCGGCCGGTGAAGAGTCCCGCACACGCAAGCGCGACCGGCTGAAGGCTGGCGCCAGGCGGTTGACGACGGTCCCGCTGTCCGTGCGGACATCGGATCTGCCGGTGCGGCTTGCCAGCGGGCTCGTGATGCTGGCTGTGGCAGGACTGGCGCTGTGGATGGGCGAACTTGTTTGGACGGCTTTCGTCGCTGTGGTTGGGCTCGGCGTCCTGCGGGAATGGTCGCGGCTGGCGTTTCGTTTCGCGAAATCCTGTTGGCAGAGCTGTGTGGCTTCTGGCCGGCGCAGCCTATGTCTGGCTGGCGACGACCACGCTTGTCGAATTGCGCGCACATGAAAGGCCGATCTGGCCGGTGCCGGGATCATCTATGTCGGCCTGGTCCTAGGGACAGTCATTGCAGTCGATGTCGGTGCATATTTCGCCGGACGCACGATTGGCGGCCCCAAGATCGCGCCGCGCATCAGCCCGAGCAAGACATGGGCCGGGCTGGGCGGCGGCGCCGTTGCAGCGGCTCTGTTCATTACCATCTATTATTCGAACGTTGCCGGGATCGCCTTTGTCGAAGTGCTTCCCATCGCGCTCATTCTCGGCCCGCTCGGCGCGATCGTCGCACAAGCGGGCGATTTCTTCGAAAGCTGGATGAAGCGGCGCGCCAAAATGAAGGATTCCGAGCAATCTCATTCCGGGCCACGGCGGACTGTTCGACCGAACCGACGGCTTGATGGCACTGCTGCTCGTGATCGGTCTGGCGCCTGCCGGAGCGCTGACCTGGTGACCCGTTCGATCTCCATCCTCGGCGCGACCGGATCGGTCGGCGCGTCGACGCTCGATCTGATCCGCGCGCAACCGCCACCAATGGCAGGTCGTCGCGCTGACTGCGAATCGCAGGCGGAAGAGCTTGCGGCTCTGGCGCGCGAATTCAATGCCGAGATAGCCGTGGTCGCCGATGAAAGCTGCCACAAGGAACTGGCGCTCGGCATTGGCGGGCACGGGTATCGAAACCGCCGCCGGGCGTACGGCGTTTTGCGAGGTAGCGGCGCGGCCTGTCGATCTGACGATTGCCGCGATTGTTGGCTGTGCAGGTCTCGGCCCGGCGATGTCCGCGATCGAGCAAGGGCGGTACGGTTGCGCTGGCCAATAAGGAAGCGCTCGTCAGCGCCGGTGACGTCATGACGGCAGCCGTTGCTAGAGCATGGCGCGACCCTGCTGCCGGTCGATTCCGAGCACAATGCGATATTCCAGTGCCTTGCACGGTGGAGACATCGAAGACGTTCGCTGGATCACGCTTACGGCCAGCGGGGGCCCTTTGCGCGAATGGACCCGCGAGCAGCTGGACGCAGCAACGCCCGAACAGGCGGTGGCGCATCCCAATTGGGACATGGGCGCAAAGATCAGCGTCGATTCGGCGACCATGATGAACAAGGGTCTCGAATTCATCGAGGCGCACCACCTGTTTCCAGTCGGGCTCGATCGCTTGCGTATCGTCGTGCACCCGCAAAGCGTCATTCATTCGATGGTGGAATTCCGCGACGGCTCCACACTCGCACAGCTCGGACCATCGGACATGCGCGTGCCGATCGCGTCCTGCCTGGCCTGGCCGGCGCGTATGGACACACCGTGCGAGCCGCTCGACCTGCCGGCCATCGGCGAAATGACGTTCTTCACGCCCGATGAAGAACGCTTCCCGGCAACCCGGCTGGCACGAGAGGCGATTATCGAGGGCGGGGCAGCGCCTGCAACGCTCAACGCCGCGAACGAGGTCGCAGTTGCGGCCTTCCTTGACCGTCAGATACCGTTCAGCCGCATTGCTGCATTGGTCGAGAGCGCGCTTGAGGCTGGGAACATGCCGCCTGCGCCGCAATCGCTTGAAGATGTGCTAATGGTCGACAAGGCTGCGCGTGTGCGGGCCAATGAATTGCTGGAGAAAGTCTGACTTGGACGGCTCGATACCCTTCTGGATGTATTTAATTGGCTTCCCGCTGCTGCTGGGGCCGCTCGTCACTCTGCATGAACTTGGCCATTATCTGGTCGGGCGCTGGTTCGGCGTGAAGGCGGAGGCTTTTTCGGTCGGGTTCGGCAAGGAGCTGGTCGGCTGGACCGACAAGCGCGGCACGCGCTGGAAGCTCTCGGCACTGCCCCTGGGCGGATATGTCCAATTCAAGGGCGACATGAACCCGGCGAGTATCCCCGATGCCGAGGCCATCGAAAAAGCGACCTCCGAAGAGCGAGATGGCAGCTTCCATCATGCATCCTTGTGGAAGCGCTCTTTAATCGTTTTCGCAGGTCCGGCCGCCAATATCCTGATTACTCTTGCGATTTTCCTCGCGTTCTTCGCCATTTTTGGCAAACCTGTCGCGGCGGATCCGGCCGAAACCAATGTGGTGGAGCGTTTCGCGGAAGTTTCCGTGGCGCAGGACGCCGGCATCGAAGTGGGCGACCGCATCGTCACTATCGATAGCGAGCCAGTGAACCAGTTCACCGACATCACGGACCGCGTGGTGATGTATCCCGGCAAGAACATCGTCATTGGTGTCGAGCGGGAAGGCGAAACGCTCGCGATCCCTCTGACAATCGGCGATGCGGTCGAAACCGACAAGTTCGGCAATTCCTCGCGTGTCGGCAGGCTCGGGGTCTATTCCATGCCGCTTGCCTGGGAAGACGTCGGTCTGGCCGAAGCGTCGGCGCTTTCCGTCAGTCACAGTGTCAACATCGTGCGCATGATGGTGACGGGAATCGCCCAGATATTCTCCGGCGAACGCTCGGTCCGCGAGTTGGGCGGGCCGGTCAAGATCGCGAAGTTTTCGGGTGAGCAGCTAAGCCTTGGGCCGATTGCCTTCGTCAATTTTGCTGCGCTGATCTCGCTTAACTTGGCATTCATCAACCTCCTGCCAATCCCTGCTCTCGACGGCGGGCACCTGGCATTCTACGCGGCAGAGGCTGTTCGCCGGAAGCCTGTAGGTCCGCGCGGTCAGGAACTGGCGTTTCGCACCGGCATGGCTCTCGTGCTCATGCTGATGGTATTCGTCACATTTAATGACCTGGTCAGCTTGCCTGTCTTCGGACGTTAATCGGGGCAAGTAACCGGGGAAAGGGTTTGGACGCGGCTGGATTTACTCGCAGCTTGGCTTGATTGCGGTATGGGCTTGAGGCAGAGGGCGACATCGGTCGTCTCGCAGCTCTCAGGCAAGTAATGCATGGAGCCGGGTGACCGAACAGCCGGGGTCTGATGGTATTTTTGAGGGACGGGTTCTCCTTGTCGACAAACACTATTGCAAACACAGCCGGTCGTAGCATGCTGCGACTAACCGGAACGCTGCTCGCCGGAACCATACTCGCCGGGGTGCCCGCGACCGCGATTGCCCAGGATGTCGATGGCGCTGACGAGCCTGCGGCAGCAGTGCAGCAGCCGCAGCCGGAGGCAGCGGCGCAGCCCGCTCCCGCACCGGCCCAGCAGGTGCAGACGGTGCGGACGATCTCCGTAACCGGCGCCCAACGCCTCGAGCCGCAGACGATCCTCAGCTATATCCGTCTTCGCCCCGGCGAGGAGTGGAATCAGGTCGTAGGCGACCAGGTGCTCAAGGACATCTACGCGACGGAGCTGTTTGCCAATGCGAGCGTGTCTTATGCCAATGGCGATGTGAACATAGAGGTGACCGAAAACCCGGTCATCAATCGGATCATCATCGAGGGTAACAAGCGGGTCAAAAACGACAAGATCGTTCCCGAGATAAAGCTGTCGCCGAGGCAGATATTCACGCGTTCCAAGGTCCGCGCGGACGTCACCCGCATTGTTGAATTGTACAAGCGGCAAGGGCGGTTCGCCGCCACTGTCGAGCCGAAGATGGTCGAGCTGGCGCAGAACCGCGTCGATGTCGTGTTCGAGATCGACGAAGGGCCCAAGTCCAAGGTCCGCCAGATCAACATCATCGGCAATGACGAGTTTTCGGACGGCACGCTGCGCAGCGAAATGGTGACCAAACAGGCGCGCCTGACGAGCTTCCTGAGCTCGAACACCAGCTATGACCCGGACCGTCTGGCATTCGACCAGCAATTGCTACGCCAGTTCTACCTGACGCAGGGCTATGCCGATTTCCGCGTCGTGTCGGCGGTTGCCGAACTTACGCCCGACAAGCGCGACTTTATCATCACCTACGTGGTCGAGGAAGGCGAGCGCTACAAATTCGCCGATGTGAAGGTCGACAGCCAGATACGTGATTTCGACAGCGAACGCCTTGGCGCACAGCTGCCGATGAAAACGGGCGATTGGTACGATGCCAAGCAGGTCGAAGATACGGTCGAACAACTGACCGATCTCGCCGGAACGTTCGGTTATGCGTTCGCTGAAGTGGCGCCGGACTTCGATCGGTCTAAAGACGACCTCACGATGGGGATTACATTCGTCCTGCGCGAAGCTCCGCGCGTGTATGTCGAGCGTATTGATGTGAATGGCAATACGCTGACGCAGGATAAGGTCATTCGCCGCGAGTTCCGTACTTCGGAAGGCGATGCGTTCAACACTTTGCAAGTCAAGCGTTCCACCGCCCGGATCAACTCGCTTGGCTATTTTCAGGAAAACTTCGAGGTAACACAGGTCGAAGGCAGCGCGCCCGACCGGATTGTGCTAGAAGCGAATGTCGAGGAGCAGGCGACCGGCGAACTTCAGCTTTCGGCAGGCTTCTCTTCGATCGAGAATTTCATCCTGCAGGGCTCCATCCGCCAGCGCAACTTCCGTGGACGCGGGCAGACGATCGGCCTCAGCCTGAACTACTCGCGCTTCTCGCGCTCGGCGCAGGCCAGCTTTACCGAGCCGTATCTGTTCGACCGAAACATTTCGGCGGGTGTCGATATTTATCGCCGCGATCTGAACAGCTTCAATTTTGTCGGCGGCGATCGCAACACGACATTTGAGCAGGCGACCACCGGCATGGCCTTGCGGGCAGGCGTTCCGCTCACCGAATACATGTCGCTGGTCGGCAGCTACACGCTCAATTACGATGACGTCTCGCTCGATGAAGACCAGTTCTTCTCGGATTTCGATGGCGACGGCATCAGGACTTGCGAACCGCTTCGTGCCGGGCGCTTCCTGTGCGATGCGATTGGTGAGCGGACCAGTTCGATTCTGGGTCTGACCCTCAATCTCGATACCACAGATAGTCGATTGCGCCCGACGCGTGGCCGTAACATGTCGGTTACCGCAGAATATGCCGGGCTTGGCGGTTCCGAGAACTATCTGCGGATTCGCGGGCGGTTCGGTCAGTATTTCCCGTTGCCGGGCGGGTTCATATTCTCGGTTACGGGCGAAGGTGGCGCGATCCGCAGCTTCAATGACCGTGGTCCAGGCGTTGACGATGTCCGCTTGACCGATCGGTTCTTCCTCGGCGAACCGCAAATTCGCGGATTCGATATTAGAGGCGTCGGACCGCGCGTGGTGCGCCGTTTCAACACGATCGCAACACCTCCAACGCTGACGATTCTGGAACAATTGAATGAAGATCGCCAGTCCCTGCAGGATGATGCGATCGGCGGTAACGCCTATTACCTCGGCCGCGCGGAAGTCGAAATCCCGCTTGGCACGGGCGCGCGTGAGTTGGGGCTGCGGCCCTCTGTATTTCTAGATGTCGGGGCGCTATATAGTGTGACTGACCCGATTTTGACGAACGGTCCGTTTCCCACCACGGACGGGACACCTGCGACAGTCGAGATCGAGGAAGTTTTCCTCGGCGACAGCGCCAGCCCGCGTATATCGATCGGCATCGGTGTGAACTGGAACTCGCCCTTCGGTCCGTTCAGGATCGATTTTGCCCGCGCGCTGAAGAAACAGCCGGGTGACGACACCAAGACCTTCTCCTTCAACGTAGGAACTGCATTCTAATGAAACTTATCGCCAAGACCCTCGGTGCAGCAGGCCTCGCTGCCGCCGCCGTGACCGCTATGCCTGCAGCCGCGCAAGTCTCCGGTATTGCCACTGCCAGCCCGGAAGCTGTAATCGTCCGCTCTGCGGCGCGCCAGGCCGCATATCAGCAGATTTCGCAGACTTACGCCGCGCAGATTCAGCAGGTTCAGGGCATTCGCCAGCAGATCCAGACGCTGCAACGCAGCCTGGACACAAATAATGACAACCAGCTGACCGATGCGGAAATTCAGGCCAACCCCGGCGTAGTCCAGCAGATTCAGCAGCAGGAACAACAGGCAGCACAGATCGGCCAGCCGATCGGTCTTGCCCAGACTTATGCGATCGAGCAGCTCGTGAATGGATATGACGCCGCGAGGCAGCAAGTGGTCAGCCAGAAGGGCATCCAGATCATGCTGACTCCCGATGCGATCCAATGGGCTCCGGAAACGGTAAATGTTACCGATGATCTCGTCGCTGCGCTCGACCAGCGCGTACCCAGCGTCCAGACCGCGCCGCCTGCGAACTGGCAGCCGCGCCGCGACTCGCTCGCTCTGCAGCAGGCTGTCCAGCAGATCCTGGTCGGTGTTGCTCAGCAGCAGGCTCTTCAGGCGGCGCAGCAGCAACAGCAGGCTGCTCCGGCCCAGCCGCAACAGCCGACCGGCCGTTAATCGAGCCAATCAGGGGGGTGGGGCATGAGCGATAGCGGCTTGGACATCGTGCAGGTGCTGGAGCGCCTGCCGCATCGCTTCCCCCTCCTGCTGGTCGACCGTGTGGCGGAGCTTGTCGTAGACGAGCGTATCCATGCAGTGAAAGCAGTCAGCTTCAACGAGCAGTTCTTCCAGGGGCATTTCCCCGGCCGGCCGATCATGCCGGGTGTGCTCCAGATCGAGGCTCTGGCTCAGGCCGCCGGTGTTCTGGCGGTCGAGTCGCTCGGCCTCGCGGGGACCGGCAAGCTGGTGTATTTCATGGCTATCGAGAGCGCGAAGTTCCGCGCTCCGGTCGAACCTGGCTGCCTGCTCGATCTCGAAGCCACATTCGTCCAGAAGCGCTCCAAGGTCTGCAAGTTCGCGGGCAAGGCGAGCGTTGAAGGCAAGACGACCTGCGAAGTCCAGTTCACCGCAATGATCGCCGATCCGCCGGAATGACACTGCGCTTGCAATTGACGCGGAAATCGCTATTCCGCGCGCCTTCCCGTTAAACAGCTGGACCGGTCGGAACCGTTCCGAAGCTACAAGGACACGATCATGAAGTCCGAAGGACATCCCGAGTATCACACCATCAACGTCAAGATGACGGATGGTACCGAATTTCAGACGCGCTCCACCTGGGGCAGCGAAGGCGACACGCTGACGCTCGACATCGATCCCACCAGCCACCCGGCCTGGACTGGCGGCAAGCAGCAATTGCAGGAAGGCGGCCGCGTCGCAGCCTTCAACAAGCGTTTCGGCGGGCTCAGCCTCAAGAAATAAGCGGAATTACCAGTTTGCGGCCTCGTGCCGTAATGGGAGGGCGGTCCGACGGGGCCGTCCTTTTTCGTTTAAGCCTGGCTTGGCTTGCCTTGCTGATCGGTCGTTGGGCATGTTCCCCTGCGGTACAAAGATCGGTCTTGCACTGCTGGGATCGGTAGATCGAAACATGGCTGACCGTCGCAGCTATCAACTTCGCTCTTGGTCTGCACATACAGAAGCTTCATGGCGGACAGAAATGTTGCTGAAAGAGCGGATTGCTCCAGTTTTCGGCTCAATGATCGCAACCACATCGTTCTGGAGGCTGATCACTCGCAAGCGACGACTGTCAGGCCCCGGTACAAATTCAAAGTCCTCGGTCAACAGACGACTGCCGGTCGCTATCGTTTGACTAGTGATCTGGACGGGTTCTGTAGAATCAGAAAAGTAGCACCCCGTAATTTCATACGCAGAAAGGGGATCACCAGCGGCCTCGTGATCGCACCCGACCAAAAAAAGGCCGAGTGCGACCCAGGCATGCAATTTTTCTCACCAACCCCACTCCCGCTCGCGGTACCATTTCGTAAGCACATATTTGACGCCGGAGCGAACCTTCATTCCGTGGTGGATGGTGTTTGGGTTCGGTGATTTGTCCGGACGCCGGTTGTTCCAGCAGATCAGCTTTCCTGCTTCCGGCTGAAAGCTCTTGCCGATTGCCTTGAAGCGGGTCGCGCCGCCGGCCTCGGGTTCGTTCAGGTAAATCATGAAGGTCCAGGTGCGCTGCCCCGCGACCGAACAGAACTTCTCGAAGTCCTCCCCGCCGGGGTTGAAATAGTCGCAATGCGGCTTGAATTCCTGCCCGACATCGTAGCGCTGGCCCTGCAAAGGCTCTCCATGCGCGGGATCGATGCCGCCAAGTTCTTCCAGCATAGCTTCGAGTTTCTTCACAACGGGTTCGCCAGCATTAAGGTCGCATGTTTCGCTGGTGCGGAAATAATTGTCGCCATTGTGATCGGCGAGGGTGGACGGGCGCCTGCCTTGATCGATCAACTGAATAAGCTGACTGCACATCGCCTGGTCGCAGAACCCTTTGAGCTGGAAGAGCTCGAGCTTTGCGTTGGGAATACGCTGAACGCGCGGGCGCGCCTGCAAGTGTTCTGCCGAGGATTCGCCCACACCGGTCATGTGCCATAAAATAGCCGCCGCGCTCTTACGGGCAAGCCGGGAAAGAATATTTCAAACAAGGCCCCGCTCACGCTTTTTCGCTTCCCATTTCGCCATCCTTGTGCAACAGGCGCGCGGGTCGATATCCGGCGGCTTGACGCGCGGGTGCGGCACAGTATCAGGCCCCCTTCAAAGGCGCGGTTTCGGCCCGTCTGCGGGGCATGTGGCGATCGTAGCTCAGTTGGTTAGAGCGCCGGTTTGTGGTACCGGAGGTCGGGGGTTCGAGACCCCTCGATCGCCCCATTTCTCCCGATCTCTTTCCGCTCCTACAAAGCGGCTTACCATGCGGGATAGCATTCGAAATGACGGCTTTCTGGACCGAACCGGACTATGACGATCACGAACTGGTGCAGCTCGTGCGCGATCCGAAAACCGGGCTGACGGCAATTATCGCGGTCCATTCATCGCATCTCGGCCCCGGCGCGGGGGGGACGCGTTTTTGGCATTATCCCGAACCGAAAGACGCCATGCGCGACGCGCTGCGCCTTAGCCGCGGTATGAGCTACAAGAATGCCATGGCCGGCCTGCCGATGGGCGGCGGCAAGGCGGTTATCCTTGCAGGCAAAGACAAGACCAAAACGCCTCAGATGCTGCGCGCTTTCGCCGATGCGATCGAGGCGCTGGGCGGGAAGTACGTCACTGCAGAAGATGTCGGCATCAGCGAAGCCGACATGTCGCTGGTTGCCGAGCGCACGCAATATGTCTCCGGCCTTCCAGTAACGGGTGAGGACGCGGCTGGCGGTGATCCGGGGCCGTTCACGGCAATGGGCATCTATCACGGCATCAAGGCGGCAGTTCGCCATAAGCTTGGCAAGGATAGCCTCGCGGGCGTGCACATTGCCGTTCAGGGCACCGGCAGCGTGGGCGGCGGTGTCGCCCGGCTCGCTGCCAAAGAGGGCGCGAAACTGACCCTATCCGACATTCACGAAGATCGCGCGGAAGAGCTGGCACGTGAGCTCGATGCCGAAACGGTGGCTTCGGACGCGATCATGTCGATTGCGTGCGATGTTTTCAGCCCCAACGCGCTTGGCGCGATTCTCGATGACGAGGGCATTGCGCGGCTCGACTGCCCGATCGTGGCGGGCGGTGCCAACAACCAGCTTGCCCGTGCGGGTCACGGCGAGAAACTGTTCGAGCGAGGCATTCTTTATGCGCCCGATTATGTCATAAACGCGGGCGGGATCATCAGCGTGACGCTGGAGTATCTGTGCCGCCACAAGGGCAGCCCGTGCGACATCAACGAGGTGCGCAAGCGTATCGCGCAGATCCCGGGGCGGCTCGAGGAAATCTGGAAGGAAAGCGACCGCAGCGGCGTTGCGCCCGATCTGGTGGCCGACCGCATGGCACAAAAGCTGATCGGTCGCTGAATTCGCGCCCTTGCGGGCGGGCGCCCGCTTTGCCAGAACGGGCAGCGACGGGGACTATTTTCGATGCATGGCTTTGCCAATCCGAAGCGATTTCTCTCGCTAGCCAAATGGCTCACCCCGCTGCTGCTGTGGAGCGGGCTATTGCTGACGGGTGCCGCGCTGGTCTGGGGTCTGTTTTTCGTGCCGCCCGACCGGTTGATGGGCGAGACTGTGCGAATCCTGTTCCTGCATGTCCCGGCCGCATGGCTGGGAATGGGCGGGTGGACGGCGATTGCCGTATCCAGCGCGGTGTTCCTGATCTGGCGTCATCCGCTCGCGGCGCTTGCGGCCCGTGCCGCAGCGCTTCCCGGCGCGGTCTTCACCGCGATTTGTCTCATCACCGGATCGATCTGGGGCCGGCCGACATGGGGCACCTGGTGGGTTTGGGATGGCCGGCTGACCAGTATGCTTGTGCTGCTATTCCTGTATTTCGCCTATATCGCACTGGCACAGGCGACCGAGCGTGAAGGCGTGAGTGCGCGTATTCCCGCCATTTTCGGGCTTCTCGGTGCCGTCAATATTCCAATCATCAACCGCAGCGTGGTGTGGTGGAATTCGCTGCATCAGCCGCCCAGCATAACGATGGGCAAAAGCACCATCGATGCGGAATTCCTGGTGCCTTTGCTCGTGGCCGTGATAGGCTTCTCGCTGTTGTTCGGCGGCGTCGTTCTGGCGCGGATGCGCGCGCTGCTGGCGGAGACCCAGGCCGAGGCAAGGCTTCGCCGCAAAGCCATGACCATGAGCGAGGCAATTTGATGCGCGAGGCGCTGGACCAGTGGGATTTCGTGATCGCGGCCTATGCGGTGGGCATCACCGGCACTCTCGCGATGGTCGGCTGGGCGTGGAATTCGATGAAGCGCGCCGAGCGCAAGCGTGACGAGGTCCGCCGCAAATGACTGCCTTTAAAGCCAAGCACCAGCGGCTTGTTCTGGTCGTGCTCGCACTGGCGGCACTGCTGGGGGCAGGTCTGCTCGCCGCTTATGCGCTGCGTAGCCAGGCGAATTATTTTTACCTGCCCGACCAGATGCAGTCGGACCCTCCGGCAGTCGGACAGGCCGTGCGCCTGGGCGGCATGGTCGAGGAAGGGTCGCTCCGCACGCTGGAGGACGGGATCACGGTGGCGTTCATGGTGACCGGGCAGGAGGCATCGTCCGTACCCGTGCGGTTCACCGGCATTCTTCCGGACCTGTTCGTCGAGGGGTCCGGCGTTGTTGCCGAGGGCAGCCTCGACCCCGACGGGACATTCATCGCCGATAACCTGCTGGCTAAGCACGACGAGAATTACGTTCCGCGCGAATTGCAGGAAATGGAGCAACACCGCGCTGCGAAGATGGCCGAAGAGACGACAGTAGGCCTGGAATGAGCGGTAACATCACATGATCGCCGAACTCGGCCTTGCTGCCCTGTGGCTCGCCGCTGCGCTTGCTGCGCTGCAATTGGTTGCGGGTGCGCTTTCGGTTCGTGAAGGCGGCAGTGCGGGTGTGCTCGCCGATCTCGCGCGTCCGGCAGCAATCCTTCAAGGCGTGCTGGCCGGGTTCGCTTTCGTCACCCTGCTCTGGCTGTTTGCTGTCACCGACCTGTCGGTGAAGCTGGTCGCCAGCAATTCGCATTCGATGAAGCCGATCATTTTCAAGCTGTCCGGGGCATGGGGCAATCACGAAGGATCGATGCTGCTGTGGGTGACCGTCATGGCATTGGCTGGCGCGCTGATCGCGCTGGTCGAACGCCGCCTGCCGGAGCGGACAATGCAGGCGACCTTGTCGGCGCAGGGGTTTGTCGCGCTCGGATTTTATGCCTTTCTCCTGCTCAGTTCGAATCCGTTCGAGCGGCTCCCGGTGCCCGCTGTCGAGGGATTGGGGCTCAATCCGCTGCTGCAGGATATCGGTCTCGCCTTCCATCCGCCTACGCTTTACTTCGGCTATGTCGGGCTTTCGGTCGCCTTCAGCTTCGCGGTTGGCGCGCTGATAACGCGCGAGGTCACGCCGGAGTTCGCCCGCGCCATGCGGCCCTGGGTGCTCGGTGCCTGGGTATTCCTGACGCTTGGCATAACGGCGGGTAGTTACTGGGCCTATTACGAGCTGGGTTGGGGCGGCTGGTGGTTCTGGGACCCGGTGGAGAACGCTTCGCTCATGCCGTGGCTTGCGGCGACGGCGCTGCTGCATTCGGCCAGCGTACTCGCCTCGCGCGACGCTTTGCGCGCATGGACGATCATGCTGGGCGTGGTCGCATTTTCGATGAGCATGGTCGGCACGTTTTTGGTGCGTTCCGGCATCCTGACCAGCGTCCATGCCTTTGCCGTCGATCCCGAGCGTGGCAGCTTCATCCTGATCCTGCTGGCGCTGTATATCGGCGGATCCCTGCTGCTGTTCGCACTTCGGGCGGGCACGATATCGGAGGGTGAGCGCTTTTCCATCTCCAGCCGAGAAGGCGCGCTGGTGTTCAACAATGTCATGCTGAGCGCGATCCTTGCGGTCGTACTGCTCGGCACGCTTTACCCATTGCTCACCGAAGCGTTCGACGTGCGCGTTTCGGTCGGCCCGCCATATTTCAATCCGGTCGGCGCCATCTTCGTCGTTCCGATGCTGCTGGTTATGGCCGTGGGGCCGCTGCTGCGCTGGCGGCATGACAGCTTCGCCCGGATCAGCCGCCCGATGGCGCTGGTTGGCGCGTTGATCCTCGGCACGCTGATCCTCGCCAGCCTGCTCGGCGATATCGGGCTTCTGCCATTGCTCGGCCTCTCGCTGGCAGCCGGGCTTGCCGTGGCCAGCATTCTGCCGCTGAGAGGCCGCAAGCTACTCCGCGTTCCGATTGCCACCTGGGGCATGGTCGTCGCGCATTTCGGCATTGCCGTCGCGCTGTTCGGCATGGCGAGCGAATCCGCTTTTACAAAAGAACGCCTTGCTGCCGTGGCAATCGGCGAGGGGACGGATGTAGGCGACTGGCGGGTCGATCTGGCCGGCGTTTCTCCGGTCGCAGGACCGAACTGGACCGCGATCGAGGCGCGGCTTGCTGCAAGCTACGATGGCGGCGAAGCGCTGATCCTGCGCCCGCAGGCGCGCAGCTTCTGGACTCCGCCGCAGGAGACGACCGAAAGCGTGCTCGCGACCCGCTGGAACGGGCAACTGTATGCCGTGGTCGGCAATCAGGTGGGCGATGGGAGATGGCAGCTGCGTTTGTGGTGGAAGCCCTTCGTCACCTTCATCTGGTACGGCGGTATCCTCGTCGCACTGGGCGGCGTCCTCGCCATTATCGGCCGCGTTTCGGGTGATCTGAAACGGCGTGCGGTTCGCAGCAAAGCAGCTGCTCGCCGGGCCGAGGCCGCGACATGAGCTGGCGCCTGTGGGCTCCATTTCTGCTCTTCGCGGGGTTCCTCGGTCTTGCAGCCTATCAGCTGACGCAGCCCAAGGACGAATTCGTCGAAAGCCGGATGATCGGTGAGGAATTGCCGTTCTTCGAACTGCGCCCTGCCGCGCAGGATCGGCCGGGTGTTGCAAGCGCGGATTTTCGCGATGGCAAGCCGCGCTTGCTCAACATCTGGGCCAGTTGGTGCTTGCCCTGCATCGCAGAGGCTCCACATCTCGAACGGTTGCAGCGACAGGGCGCGGAAATCGTCGGTATAGCAATCCGCGACCGGCCCGAAGATGTCGCGCGCTTTCTTGCGCAGCACGGCAATCCTTATGCTGCAATCGGTGCGGACGACCTTTCCGAAGTCCAGCTCGGCATCGGCTCTTCCGGCGTGCCCGAAACCTTCGTGATCGATGGGCAGGGCAATATCACTTACCAGCATATCGGCGACGTGCGCGCGGACGACGTGCCGGTCCTCCTCACCAAGCTGGCGGAGGCGGGGGCATGACGCGGTTTTTCGCCCTGATCGCCCTGTTCGTATCCTCCGCGGCTCTGGCCCAGCAATCGCTGCCGCCCGCGCCTTATGCTTACCGCCAGCTCGACAATCCTGCGCAAGAAGAGGCGGCGCAAGGCCTGATGGAAACGCTGCGCTGCCTGAAGTGCCAGTCGCAATCCATTGCCGATAGCGATGCGCCGATGGCCGGTGACATGCGCCATCACGTGCGCATTCGGATTGCCGCCGGCGAAAGACCGGATGAAATCCGCGAGTGGCTGGTCGAACGCTATGGCGATTACGTCAGCTACAAACCCGCGGTGAGCGCGAGCACCTGGCCGCTCTTTGCCATTCCGGTCCTGCTGCTGCTGCTTGCCGGAGCGATCCTGATGCGCCGATACAGGAGGCGCGCATGAGCTGGCTGCCGATACTGGCACTTGCGGGGCTGATGTTCCTGCTGGCGGCTTTCCTGCTCAAGCTCCCGAAACAGGGTTACGCCCTGTTTGGTGCAGCGCTGCTGTTCGGACTCGCCGGATACGCCTTGCAGGGCAATCCGGGACAGGCGGGTTCGCCCAAAGAAGCGGCGGAGCGGCAAATCGAAACCGGCGAACTGGTTGTCGAGGCGCGGCGCGAGTTTTTCGATCCGAATGTCCTGCCATCGCGCTTCGTCGTGACGTCCGACGCCTTTGCTCGGCGCGGCGACTTTGAGAATGCCTCCCGTTTCCTGCGCAATGCTGTCGAGTCGGACCCCGCCGATACGGAGGCGTGGATTGCTCTGGGCAATGCTTTGACCGAACATGCGGAGGGCCAACTGACCGCCGCTGCGCTTTTTGCATATTCCCGCGCGGAGCAACTTTCGCCCGAAAATCCGGCTGCGGGATACTTCGTTGGCTTGGGAATGCTGCGGTCGGGCCAGCCTGGAAGAGCGCGCTCTATCTGGGCCGAACTGATTGAAAACGCTCCCGAAGGTGCCGATTGGTTGCCTGCATTACAGATACGACTCGAACGGCTCGACTCCCTGCTTGCGCAAGGGGCGCCGCAATGAGCGTCCCGCTTGGGAACGCTCTCGGCGGGATACAACGGCAATGTTGCGAGTGCGAAACCATGGTGCTAGTGGCCGCGCCCTCGCGCAGAAGGTGCGCGAACACGCCGCAAGGATAGCCCGATGGCAGTGGATTTCCCCGCTACATGAGTGACAGCCTGAATGTCTGATGGGCAGGTGCCTCAAAAGCATCCCTCAAGCGAGGGCGCGCATCACGCGACCGGCCACGGCGGGTCGAGGACTGCGCTTGCCGTGGGCGCGATCGGCATCGTCTTCGGCGATATCGGCACCAGTCCGCTCTACGCCTTTCGCGAAACCTTTGCGGGCGCAGCGAATATCGCGATCGACCGCATGCATGTGCTGGGCGTCGTCAGCCTGATTTTCTGGTCGATGACGCTGGTCGTCTCTATCCAATATGTTTCCATTCTGATGCGCGCGGATAACAAGGGGCAGGGCGGCAGCCTTGCTCTGGTTGCACTGCTTTCGCGGCATATAGGAAAGTCCAGTTACGGCTGGCTTGTCGTGCTTCTCGGCGTTTTTGCAACTGCGCTTTTCTACGGCGATAGCATGATTAC
Organism: uncultured Alphaproteobacteria bacterium; assembly: GCA_963797945.1. Taxonomy (GTDB): domain Bacteria; phylum Pseudomonadota; class Alphaproteobacteria; order Sphingomonadales; family Sphingomonadaceae; genus Qipengyuania. The sequence continues at coordinate 663,635 of CAWCRA010000003.1, forward strand.
GCCCGCGATTTCCGTCCTTTCGGCGGTCGAGGGGCTGGCCGTGGTCAATCCGAACCTGGAAAGCATGGTCATCCCCATCGCTCTGGTGCTGCTGATTGGGCTATTCATCCTGCAAAAGCGCGGAACGGCGAAGGTCGGCGCGCTGTTTGCGCCCGTGATGATCGTCTATTTCATCACCATCGCCCTGCTCGGCGCCAATCAGATCTGGCAGAATCCGGACATTCTCTGGGCGCTCAATCCTTATTACGCGGTACAATTCTTCATATCCGACGGCCTTGTGGCGTTCCTGGCGCTCGGCGCGGTGGTGCTGGCCGTCACGGGATCGGAAGCGCTGTATTCAGATATGGGTCACTTCGGCCGCGGCCCGATGCGGCTGTCTTGGTTCGGTTTCGTGATGCCGTGCCTGCTGCTCAACTATTTCGGGCAGGGCGCCATGATCGCAGGCCTGCCGCCCGAACAGGCCGCCGAGGTCGTGCGCAACCCGTTCTTCCTGCTCGCGAGCGAGGAATGGCGTCTTGCGCTGGTTATCCTGGCCACAATGGCGACTTTCATCGCGAGCCAGGCGGTGATTTCCGGTGCATTCTCGATCACGCATCAGGCCATGCAGCTGGGTTTTATTCCCCGCTTGTCGATCCGTCACACCAGCGAGACTGCGGCAGGCCAGATCTACATTCCGATCGTGAACTGGGCGCTGATGATCGCTGTCATCATCCTGGTGCTGACTTTCCAGAACTCGTCCAATCTGGCGAGCGCATATGGCATAGCGGTCACCGGGGCTGTTACCATCGACACTCTACTGATGGGCGTATTGTTCGTTGGCGTGTGGAAATGGAAGTGGTGGTATGCCGCCCCCGTGGTGCTGCTGTTCCTGATCGTGGACGGCGCCTATTTCGCCGCGAACCTTGCCAAGGTGCCCGATGGCGGCTGGTTCCCGCTGCTCGTCGGCTTCATCATGTTTACCCTGCTCACCACTTGGGCGAAAGGCCGCAAGCTGATGCGTGCGCGCATGAGCGAAGTCGCCCTGCCGATCGAGATTTTCGCCAAGTCCGCCAAAAACAGCGCCACACGTGTGCCTGGAACGGCGATTTTCATGGCCAGCCAGACTGCCGGGGTTCCCTCCGCGCTACTCCACAATATCAAGCACAATAAGGTGCTCCACGAGCGCGTCGTGATCCTGACCGTGGCGATCGCGGACGAGCCTTACGTGGATCCGGAAAAGCGCTGCGAATATCATGACTTGGGCGACGGATTTTACCGCGCGGTCCTGCATTACGGTTTCATGGAGGAAACCGACGTTCCGGTGGGGCTCAAGAAGATGGAACGCTGCGGCGGCGAGTTCGACATGATGCACACCAGCTTCTTCCTCAGCCGTCAGACGCTGCTGGCGAGTGAGAAGCCCGGCATGGCCTTGTGGCGAGAAAAGATTTTCGCCTGGATGCTGCGAAATGCAGCGACAGCGATGGAGTTTTTCCGCCTGCCTACCAACCGGGTGGTCGAGCTGGGGAGTCAGGTGGAGATTTAGCCGGTTCAAAGCTATGAACGTCGGCAGGGGCTTCGGCGATGTCGGATCAAACCGAATTCGTAGATTATTGTACATTGCTCCAGGTCAATCCGGGCTGCGAGGCGAAGATGCTGGAAAAAGCATATCGCCACTTCGCGCAAATGTATCATCCGGATCACCCGGAAACCTCCGACGTTGAAGAGTTTCAGCAGGTCATCGAAGCGTATAGCATCCTGAGAGATGCAAAAAAGCGTGCGGCTTACGACCGGACCTACAAGACGCAGCGCGACACCACATTCCCGCATTTTCCGGACGGCGAGGATTTTGCGCTAGAAGAGAAATCCGCTGCCCGCGACGGGCAGATCCACGAGAAAATTCTGCTCTATCTTTACAAGCGCAGACGCGAACACGCCGATGACCCCGGGGTGGTGGGATATTATATCCAGAAAATGCTCGGCTGTTCGGATGAGAATTTCGAGTTTCACATTTGGTATCTTAGGGCCAAGGGCCTCGTCGAGATGACGCAGGAGAGCCGGGTGGCAATCATTATCGAAGGTGTCGATCACGTGATCGCGGCCAGCCGTGAGGGCGCGATGGAGAAACTGCTGATCGCTCAGGCGAAGGAGGAAAAAGGGTAGAGGAACTGCCCAAAGACGCGGCCTCTACCCCGTCGGCGGTTCGTCCTTCACCACCTCGTCTGCGTCATCCAGCGAAAGCCCGTGCTTCAGTAACATCGGGATCTGCGTGAAGGTAAAGAGGAAGGTCAGCGGCAGGAATACCCAGAACTTGGCCCAGAGCCAGCTCTCGAAACTTACCGTCTCGACTATGGCATAATTCAGCACTGCGAGGACGAGGAAGAAGAAGCCCCAATTGCGCGAAAGTTTGAGCCAGCCCTTGCGGTCTACCCCTTCGAATGCAGCCTCGAGCAGAATTTGCAGCATTGCCTTGCCGCGCATCCAGCCGCCAATCAGCAGCACTCCGAAGAGCAGGTAGATCGCGGTGGGCTTGATCTGGATAAACCGTTCGTCCCGCAGCCAGATGGTCAGCGCCCCGAAACTCACGATCAGCGCGGTAGACAGCATCAGCATCGGCGACACATGGCCGAATTTCAGGCGGCTGAAGACCAGCGCAATGACGGCAGCGACCATGAAGGCAATTGTCCCGTAAATCACCGCGGCGATCTGCCCGAAGGACGATGCCTCGGGCGGCTGGTAGAACTTGTAGACGCCCAGGAAGACCAAAAGTGGCCCGTAATCGACCACGATGTTGAGCCAGCCGGACTTCGGTTTTTCGTTTTCGGCCATTGGTTTATCGGCCATCAGGCAACTCCTGCGATAACGCGCGCGACCAGATCGGGATCGAATGGACGCAGGTCGTCGATTTTCTCGCCCACACCGATTGCGTGGATCGGCAGGCCATATTGCTCCGCCGCCTGCACCAGCACGCCGCCGCGCGCCGTACCGTCGAGTTTGGTCATGACGAGCCCGGTCACTCCGGCAACTTCCTTGAACACATCGATCTGAGCCAGAGCATTCTGGCCATTGGTGGCATCGAGCACGAGCACGACATCATGCGGTGCTTCGGGATTGAGGCGGCCCAGAACTTTGCGGATTTTCGCGAGCTCATCCATCAGCTCGCGCTTGTTCTGGAGCCGTCCGGCGGTGTCGACGATCAGCACATCGGTACCGATTTCCGTGCCCTTTTTGACCGCATCGAACACGATGGAGGCGGGATCGCCGCCTTCTGCGCCGCGCACGAGCGGCACGCCGACCCGTTCCGCCCAGGTCGCCAGCTGTGCAATGGCCGCTGCACGAAAGGTGTCGCCTGCCGCCAGCATGACATTGTAATCGTCTTCAACGAACAGATGCGCGAGCTTGGCGATAGTCGTCGTCTTGCCGCTGCCATTGACGCCGATCACCAGAATGACCTGCGGGCGAGGGAAGGCCGTAATCTCGAGCGGCTTGGCGACCGGACGCAGGATTGCGGCGATTTCTTCGGCTACCGCCTCGCGCAATTCCTGCTGTGATATTTCGAGGCCGAAGCGCTTGTCCGACAGTTTTGCGCGAATGCGGGCCGCCGCTGCCGGTCCGAGGTCGGACATGATGAGCGCGTCTTCGACCCCGTCGAGCGTCGTATCGTCGAGCTTCGCAGTGCCGACCACGCCCGGTAACATTCGTCGACAGCCGTTCCGACGTCTTGCGAAAGCCGCCGAACAGCCGCTGCGACCAGCTTGTCTCGCTCATACCAGCAGGCCTTCCTTGATCCCGTGCGGAGTGATGGTGACGATGGCTCCGCGCGGAGTTTGCGCAGGCAGGGCCACGCGTGCGAAGTTCTCCGCATAGCCTGTGCCATCGCTCTCTGCGAGGACCGAGAGCCGCTTATCGACGAGCGATGCGAGCCAGTCCGCACGCACCCTGGAGACAGCCTGACGGAGCTCGGCCGCGCGGCGTTTCACATCGCTGCGCTCGACTTGCGGCATCTTCGCAGCCGGGGTGCCGGGACGCGGCGAATAGGGAAAGATATGGCCATGCACGATGCCGAGTTCCTGCACGATCGAGAGATTGGCGGCGTGGTGATCTTCGCTCTCGGTCGGGAAGCCCGCGATCAGATCGGCTCCGATGACAAGGTCCGGGCGGCGCGCCTTGAGGCGCTCTACGAGGGCGAGCGCATCGCGGCGAAGATGCCGCCGCTTCATGCGCTTGAGGATCAGGTCGTGCCCATGCTGGAGCGAGAGGTGCAGATGCGGCATCACACGCGGCTCGCTGGCAAATAATTCGAACAGTTGTTCGTCGATCTCGATGCCGTCGAGCGACGACATGCGCAGACGCTGCAATTGCGGGAAAGCTTCGAGCAGTGCCGTAACCAATGAGCCGAGCGGCGGAGTGCCGGGCAGGTCATGCCCCCAGGAGGTGACATCGACACCCGTCAGCACCACTTCGGCTGCCTTGTGCACCATGTGTCGTTCGGTCGCGTGCAGCACCTGCGGGATGCTCAGGGACCGGCTCTTGCCGCGCCCTTGCGGGATTACGCAGAAGGTACAGGCATGGTCGCAGCCATTCTGGATCGCGACAAAGGCGCGGGTGTGCTTTTCGCTCTGGCGAATGTCGGCGGCAGGCAGGTTCCAAGCGCGCGGGTCGAGCTTGGCGGTGTTCGCGACGAACCCGTCGACTTCCGGCATGGCGCCGAGCTGATCGCGCTCGACCTCCGCCGCGCAGCCGGTCACGAGCAGGCGGGCACCGGGACGCAGGCGCCTGGCCTTGCGGATGGCCTGCCGCGTCTGGCGCACAGCTTCCGACGTTACCGCGCAGCTGTTGACGACCACAACGTCGTTTTTCTCGGCCAGCATGGCGCGGATCTGCTCGCTTTCGGAAAGGTTGAGCCGGCAGCCGAGCGAGATGACCTCCGCGCCGCTCATGCAAAATCATCCCATTCGAATGAGCCACGAAAGGATTCCGTCGCTGGACCGGTCATGTGGATATGCCCGTCTTCGCCCCACTCGATTCGCAGCTCACCGCCCGGAAGAACGACTGTCACAGCGCGCCCCTCGACCAGCTTGCGCCGCATTGCCACCACCGCCGTGGCGCAGGCGCCGGTACCGCAGGCCCGTGTCAGCCCCGCACCGCGTTCCCAGACCCGCAACCGAATGCGGCCGGGTGCTTCCACGGTGGCGACATTCACATTGATGCGTTCCGGGAACAACGCGTCCTGCTCGATCTCCGGTCCGAGCCGGTCGAGCGGCACCGCGTCGCAATCATCGACGAAGAACACGACGTGCGGATTGCCGACATTCGCCGCGCCCGGGTTGTCGAGCATGTCCCAACCGACAGGCATCTCGAAAGTGTCCATCGCATAGGCAAGCGGGATGTCGGACCAGTCAAAACTCGGTCGCCCCATGTCGACCATTGCGGCATCGCCGAGCGGGGTCAGGGCTATAATACCGCCGGAGGTTTCGACCCGGGCATTCGCGCCGTGGAGGAGGGCAACCGCGCGCGCAGCATTGCCGCATGCTTCCACTTCGCCGCCGTCATGGTTGAAGATGCGCATGCGGAAGTCCGCGTTTTCCGAGTTCTCAAGCACGATGAGCTGGTCGCAACCGATTCCAGTGCTCCGGTCCGCGAGTCCCTTGGCGATGCTCGGTGCCATGAACGGCCGTTCGCTTTCGCGCCCGTCGAGGATCACGAAATCATTGCCGAGACCGTGCATCTTGGTGAAGGGGACGCGCATCGGCTGCGCATCTAGGCAGCGCGCGGGCCCGCGTCCAGTATTGCCGGGCTTTCGGCGTGTTACTGCGTGCCGCTGCGGCGCGGTGTCGCTTCGGCGCTGATGCCGGCGATTGCGGCGACCTGCCCCTCGGCATCCGCAAGCAGTTCGCAGGCTGCAAGCCGATCGACGACCTGTGCGGCGGTTTCTGGGCGACCATAGTGATAGCCCTGACCCTTGAGCGGACCCATGCGTCTCAGCATTTTAAGCACATGCTCGTCCTCGATGCCCTCGGCGGTCACCGGCATGTCCAGGCCGTCGCCCATCGCGATAATCGCATCGACCAGTTTCTCGCCCGACCCAGGCGATTTGAGCTCGCGAATGAAACTACGGTCGATTTTCAGACGATCAAACGGCAGCGACTTCAATTGAGAAAGGCTGGAATAGCCCGTGCCGAAATCGTCCAAGCTAATCCGCACACCTTGATTGCGCAGGCTGGTGACCATCGTGCGCACCATGCTGATGTCTTCGTGCAGGCAGCTCTCGGTAATCTCGATCTCAAGGCGCGAAGCGGGAAAATTGTGCTGTACCAGCATCTTGAGAAGCTTCTGTGAGAACCAGGGATCGCGCAGCTGCACAGGTGATATGTTGACCGAAAGCGTCAGGCGCGAATTCCAGGTCTTGGCGTCCTCGAATGCTTGTCCGATCAGTCCTTCGGACAGCTCGCCAATCGCGCCGATTTCCTCGGCGATAGGAATGAAAATATCCGGGCCGACCATTCCGAGCTCGCTCGAATGCCAGCGGGCAAGCATCTCGAAGCCGACAAGTTCGCCGGTCTCGAGGTCGATCTGTTGTTCGTAATAAGGAACGAACTCTCCGCTATCCATACCTTTGCGGATGCCATTCTCGAGCTCGTTGCGAAACTTGAGCTCGTATTCCATCGCCGGTTCGAACCAGAAGAACCGGTTCTTTCCATGCTTCTTCGCGTGATACATCGCGATGTCGGCCTTGTGCAGCAACTGCTGCGCATCGCTCGAGGTGCCGGTATCGCGCTCGACCACGTCGCTGCTGACCATGCCAAGCGACATGGTTATGGATACGGCCTGTTCTTCATCGATTCGGATCGCATCCGAAACTTTGGCGATGAACTGGGTCGCGAGACGTTCGATGTCGTGCTGCGCGGCCGGTTTGAAGGCGACGGCGCAGGCGAACTCGTCGCCGCCGAGACGCGCAAGTAAAGCGTCTGCGGGAAGGATGTCGGCGATCCGGTCTGCGGAAACCTTGAGCACTTCATCGCCCGCAGTGTGGCCGTTTACGTCATTAATCTGTTTGAAATTGTCGAGGTCGAACTGCAGCACGGCGACAGCCTTGTCCTGCAAGCGCGCAGTCTCGAGCAATTCTTCCATCGCCGCCGGGAGGCTGCGGCGGTTATAACAGCCAGTCAGCGGATCGATATCGGCGAGTTTGCGGGCTTCTTCCTCGTTAGCGGTGCTGATGCGAAGTTTGCTCTGCAGGTCCTTGTAACGGGCCCAGCCGAAGATGATCACTGCGATGTTGAGCAGAAGCGTGTTGGTCAGCACTACATCTGGATTTTCGGCAAGTCCGCGCCAGGCTTGAACCAGTCGCGGAAGGACTGTTCCGCCTGTTCCCACGAATAGCAGGATTGCCGCAAGCGCAATGCCCAGGGCAACGACGTCGCGTTCCGTGTGCTGTGCCCCCGAGAATTTCTCGGCCACAGCCTGCTTGAATGTCTTTGGCTCCGCGGACAAATCCGGCCCCCACTTGTCGAACGCCTGCTTATGGGTTGGTTTTGATAAAAAAGCCGTTAACTGCGGCTTTGTTCTGCCGGTTGGCAGGCGCGTGCTGCGTTGCTAACCGCCATGCCAGCACAATGAGGAGACGACCTTGCCCCGCTACTGGCTGATGAAATCCGAACCGTTCAAATATGGCTGGGACGATCTCGTGGAAGAGGGCGAAGGCACTTGGGACGGGGTGCGCAACCACCGGGCCAAGAACAACCTCGCAGCCATGGAGGTCGGCGACCAGACCTTCTTCTACCATTCGCGCGAAGGGCTCGAGATCGTCGGCATAGCCGAGGTGACGGTGGCAGGTATCACCGACCCTACCGATCCCGAGGGCAAATGGGCGGCAGTGAAGATCAAGCCGAAGACCAAGCTACCGCATCCGGTTACCCTCAAGAAAATCAAGGCAGAGCCTCAGCTTGCGGATTGCGAGCTGGTCAAACTCTCTCGCCTTTCCGTCGCCGAGATCAAGCCTGAGGAATGGTCGGTAATAATGGCCATGTCGGGCGTCTAACGCGGCAGGTTGACGGAACGAGCGTACCGGTTGCTTCGTCTAATACGTGAATTCAACACAAATAGACGGAGAACAGCATGAACCGCTTCGACGGCAAGCGTATCCTTATTACCGGCGGCACCAGCGGAATGGGTCTGGCAGGCGCCAAGATGATCGTGGAGGAGGGCGGCGAGGTTGCTGTCACCGGCACTAGTCAGGACCATTTGGATGAAGCGGGGAATTCCTTGCCCTCGGGTTCGCTGGTGCTGCGCAATGATGCCTCCGATCCCGAGGCAGCCAAAGAGCTGGGCCGGAAGATAAAGGACCAGATGGGTTCGATCGACGGGGTCTGGCTGAATGCGGGGTTCGGCAAATTCGGGCAGAATGACACCGCCGACGCTGACATGTTCGACGGCATGAACAATGTGAATGTGCGCGGGCCGGTTTTGCAGATGGCAGAGCTGATCCCGCTGATCGCCGACAACGGTGCGGTCGTCGTGACGGCATCCGTATCACCATATCTTGGCCAGCCGATGGGCGCGGTTTACGCAGCGACCAAGGGCGCAGTAACCGCGCTGACCCGCAGCTGGGCTGCCGATCTGGCAAGCCGGGGGATTCGGGTAAATTCGATCGCGCCGGGACCGATCGAAACCAATTTCTTCGAAGGGATGGGGTTGGAGGACGAAGAGATCGAAGACTTCTCCAAGCAGATCAAGGAACAGGTTCCACTTGGGCGGTTTGGAAACGCCGAAGAATCAGCCCATGTCGCGCTCTTCCTGTTGTCGGACCACGCCAGCTACGTGACGGGTTCGCAGTATATGGTTGACGGCGGAATGACGATGCGGTGAACCCTTAACGCGAGCGCAAGCCGCTGATGCTGGCGCCGCTGGCGGTAAGCTGCTCGACATCGATAACGCAATGGATCAGCCGGAGACCTGTGCGGCCTTCGGCTGATATCAATGCGTCTTTGAACTGCTCCGTAGTCTCGGCGCGCGCGGACCAGCCGCCGAACGCAGCGGCCAGCGCTGCGAAATCCGGGTTCTTGAGATCCGTTGCCGATACGCGCTCCGGAAATTCGCGCTCCTGATGCATGCGGATCGTGCCGTAGGCGGAGTTGTCGACGACGATTACGATCATATCGCAGTCGTGCTGAACGGCGGTGGCCAATTCCTGGCCGTTCATTAGGAAATCGCCGTCGCCAGCTACAGCAACGACCATTCGATCGGGAAAACGCTGAGCTGCAGCAACTGCCGCTGGCACACCATAGCCCATAGCCCCCGCTGTCGGGGCAAGCTGCGTCGGGAAGCCTTCATAGCGCCAGTAACGGTGCCACCAGCCGGAGAAGTTTCCCGCGCCGTTACAGATGATTGTGTCAGCGGGCAGCGTGTCGCGCATGAATTGGACGCATGCGGCAAGGTCGAGCGCGTGCTTGTCGCTGGGTACGGCGGTGGCCCATTCTTCCCATTCTGCGTGCGCCTGCGCGCCTGCATCGAAATTGATGACGTCGCCTTCATCCCAGAGAGCTGCGCTCTCTGCAAAGTCATCCATGGCAGCACAGATCGCGAGATCGGGAGCGTAGACGCGTCCAAGCTCCTCGGGGTCGGGATGGATATGGATGAGCTGGCAGTCGGCCGCGTCGAGGGCGGGAACCGTGTAGCCGTCCGTGGTTGCTTCTCCCAGACGAGCGCCCACAGCTATCACGAGATCGGCTTGCCTGACGCGCTCGACCAGTTTGGGATTGGGGCCGTAGCCCAGATTGCCTGCATATACGCGGCTGGACGGACTGATCGCGTCCTGACGGCGGAAAGCAGTCGCCACGGGTAGACCCAACCGCTCTGCAAAAAGCTGGAAGTATTCGCGTGCCTTCGCGTTCCATCCGGCGCCGCCAATGATCGCGATGGGTGACGCCGCATCAGCTATCATCGCCATCATCGTTTGCATGGCATCGGGGCAGGGGGCTTGCGCAGGCCTCGCAACATAGGGGCGAACGGCCGCCTCCACGTCGTCGCCAAGCATATCCTCGGGTAATGCCAGAACAACCGGACCCGGCCGCCCGGAAACAGCAGTGGCATAGGCCCTGGCCACATATTCAGGGATGCGGGCGGCGCTGTCGATCCGAGCGGCCCATTTAGCCGCGGGACCAAAAAACGCAGCAAAGTCGAGCTCCTGAAATCCCTCGCGGTCGCGCATATCGCTGGCAACATCGCCGACGAACAGGATCATCGGCTGCGAATCCTGCATCGCGACATGAACGCCGATGCTGGCATTCGTCGCGCCAGGGCCGCGCGTGACGAAGCAGATGCCGGGCCTGCCCGTCATCGCTCCGTCGGCACAAGCCATGAAAGCCGCCCCGCCTTCCTGGCGGCAAGTTGTGACCTCGATCGAATCTTGTCCGTGCAGTGCATCGAGCACCGGAAGGAAGCTTTCGCCAGGAACGGTGAATATCCGGTCGCAGCCTTGTTCGATCAGGCAATCGACCAGCAATTGCGCAGCTGCGGGGGTGGGGCGGGACTGTGTCGGGGCGCTCATCTGCGCGCGGTTAGCGGGGGTGAGTGGGCAAGGCAATCAGGCGCAAAGGTTGCCAACCATGCTGAACGGGGGTGCTTAATGTCTCATTCGGGGACAAGCGCAGATTTTTGCGGGACCTAATGGTTACGATTGGGTTAATGAGAGACCATGCGTAGAGCACTAGTCCTGACGAGCGAAACGGCACGCCATCCTTTCCGGAGGAGCCTCCCCATGCGGCGTGAAGCGTTTGCGGACTTGCCGGCAAAAGAGCCGACCGACTGGCGGATCACCGCCACTGATATGCGCGGTGTGGCTACGACATATTTCGCAACGCTTGCAGCCGTCTTCGCCTTTATTGTGTGACGAGCGCCGCCGAACGCTCTGCATCGACAAGTCTTTTTCCAAGCCACGCCGAGACAAGACACATTGCGGCGCTCAGCAGCAATTGTTCCGATATCGAGACGCCTGCCAGGCTCAGCGCCATCGCAGTCAGCGATCCGACCACCATCGCTCCGGAATTCACGATATTGTTTGCTGCAATTACCCGCGCAGCCTGATCGGGCGCTGCGCGCGTGGTGAGAAAGGCATAGAGCGGGACCACAAACATGCCGCCGGCTACCGAAATGCCGAGCAGGCACAGCAGCAAGACGCTTGCCATGGGCCAGGCAAGGAACTCCATCACACTCAGCAACTCGGTCGGCTGGTCGGCCTGCCACATCCGGCACACGACATAAAAAGCGACGACGAAGCCCCCCATCGCGATCACCGACACGGGTGCATAACGCGCTGAGACCGTGCCCTTGAGCAGGGCGTTGATAGACACAGAGCCGATCGCAACGCCTACCGAGAACACCACCAGGAAAAGGCTTGCCACTTCCTTGCTCGCCATGATGACGTTTTTGGCGAGCGGCGGGAACTGGATGAACAGCACCGCTCCGATGGTCCAGAAGAAGCTGATCGCCAGGATCGCGTAGTAAATCTCGCGATTATGCATCACGCCGCGGATGAGGTTGCGGGAAGCGCGGAGCAAGTGCCAATCCAGCTTCTCGACTGTTCCCATCGGAGGGGCTGCGGGAACCTGGCGGCTGACGAAGTACCCGACAATCGAAGTTAAGATGATCCCGATCGCTGCCACCTCGACCGGTATCCATCCTGCCAGGATCGTGCCCGAAAGGATCGCGATGTAAGTCCCAGCCTCGACCAATCCCGTGCCCGCAAGCACTTCATCCTTATGCAGATGCTGCGGCAGGATTGCGTATTTGATTGGGCCGAGAAACGTCGACTGCACCCCGGTCAGGAATAGCGCGAACAGCATAAGGACGATCGGAACGGTCGTCTCGATGGTAGTAAATCCGAGCGGCAAGGAGACGGGATAGTCCATCCCCTTCCAGGCCATCAGCAAGCCGGACGCGCCGATGACCATCAATCCGATCTCGCACATTTTCACCGTGCGAATGATTTTGGCCTTGTCGCGCATATCGGCGAGCTGGCCTGCAAGTGCCGACAGGATGAAGAAGGGCAGGATGAACAATCCCGAGGCGACCGCGCTGAAGGTGCCTTCGGTGCCGGCGTCGTCATAGACGGCGTAGACGACGAAAAGCACCATCGCGGTCTTGTACAGATTGTCGTTAAAGGCGTTCAGCAACTGTGTGCAAAAAAGCGGCAGGAATCGACGCGTCTTCAGCAAATGTGTCGTTGTCGTCATGCAGGAAAGCGGCCCGTGCTGCTTAAAGTTGACTTGGCCTAGCAGGGTCGCGGGTCGGCACAAGGCAAACAGCCCTCTTTTGCCCCGCGCGCCAAGCGGCTAGGGGGCGTGAGATGTTGACGCTGCCGAACCTGCTGACCCTGTCGCGAATCTTTGCCGTCCCGTTTCTTGGGTTCCTGCTTTGGTGGCCGGAATGGAATGCTGGCTATGCCATGGCGTTTGTCCTTTATAGTCTGATCGGCTTCACCGATTACCTCGACGGCTACCTCGCCCGGGCGCAGGGGACGGTGAGCAAGCTCGGGCAGTTTCTCGATCCTATCGCCGATAAGATCATGGTGGCGGCAGTGATCCTGATCCTCACCGCACAAGGCTATCTTCGCGGCCCGTATGTGGGCGATGCACATGTTATTGCGGGCCTTATCATTCTGATGCGCGAGATTGCCGTATCCGGTCTGCGCGAATTTCTCGGCGGTTTGCAGGTGTCGATGCCCGTGTCGCGCCTGTCTAAATGGAAGACTACCCTGCAGCTTGTCGCGCTGGGTGCATTGATCCTGGGCGGTGCAGTGCACGGGCCGCCGCCGACCGAACTCGTCGAAGCTGCGCGCCCGGTTGCCGACCAATGGATCCATCTTGTGGGCCTGGTAAGTCTGTGGGCGGCGGCGATCCTGACCTGCATTACCGGCTGGGATTATCTGCGCGTCGGCCTCAAACACATGGAATGACGCAATCGGCAAGATGACGTCATGACGCGGTAGGCAGTGAAACCTTTTGCTTACCAATGCCGTATAAATAGGCGGCATGTCGATTGCACTACACACCTTCCTCAGCACGCTGCTCAAGTTTGGCGCAGTCGCCGTCATCCTCAATGAAGTCAGAGGCTTGATCCTTGCAGGACCAGTGATTTACGGTCTTTATCAGTCGGGCGGAACGGCCGTCGCGATATGGATCGCTTTTTGTTCGCTGGTCGCCATCGTGTTGTCGGTCGTGATCCCGATGTTCGCGATCAAGAAAGCCAATGCCTATATGGACAAGCGCGTCGCAGCGGCAACGTCCTGATCGGCTCAGCCGGCTCTCAATTCCTCGGCAAGCAATTCAAAATCACCACGGCGCGGTGAATTCTTCCGCCAGATGAGCGCAATTTGGCGCGTTGCATTCTTGGCCTTGAGCGGCCGGGCAACTACGTCCGTCCCTTGCAAAATTCCCGCATTGATCGCCATCTGCGGCAGCATCGTTACGCCGAGCCCATTGTCGACCATCTGCACCAGCGTATGCAGGCTGGTGCCGATCATGGTCGTCGAGCCGCGCAGTTCAGGGCGGTTGCATGCGGCCAGCGCATGGTCGCGCAGGCAATGGCCATCCTCGAGCAGAAGCAGGCGGCCTTCCTCGATCATGCTCGGCGGTATGGCATCAGGCGGATCGCGCGGTTCGCCTTTCGGGAAAGCGACCTGCAGCTCGTCATCGGCAATATGTGCGCTTTCCACTTCGCCAGTCGCAAACGGCAGCGCGAGCAATACGCAGTCGACCCGGCCATGCTGGAGCGATTCGACGGCGTCATGGCTGGTCTCCTCGCGCAGAAACAGCTTCAGGTCCGGGCGTTCTTTGCGCAGGCGCGGAAGAATGCGGGGAAGCATGAATGGTGCGATGGTCGGGATGACGCTCATGCGGAGCTGGCCTGCCAGCGGCTTGCCTGATGCTTTCACCAGATCGGCCAGCTCTTCCGTTTCGCGCAGGATGCGGTGCGCCTTTTCGACCACCTGATTTCCTAAAGCAGTAAAGCGCACGACACGCCGACTGCGCTCCACCAATGTGGTGCCGAGCAGCGATTCGAGTTCGCGAATGCCTGCGCTCAATGTCGATTGGGAAACGAAGCTTGCCTCCGCAGCGCGTCCGAAATGGCCGTGTTCGTGAAGCGCGACGAGATATTGTAATTGTTTGAGGGTTGGCAGGTAAGTGCTCACCCCGTGACCTCGGCCATGTCGGCCTGCATTTCATCGACGCCGGTCATCAGCAGCTTGCCGTCTTTTACGGCAAAGGCGGTCTTTCCCTCCACAAGTGCAAGCGCGTCCCTGCCGAACACTTCATAGCGCCAGCCTTCCAGGATAGGCAGGTTGCGCATGCCAGCGGCAAGCGCTTCCATCTCGTCCGATCTGGTCAGCAGGCGCGGGGCGACATCGATTTCCCGTGCGCGTATTTTCAGCAATAGCTTGAGCAAGTCGGCCACCAGAGCGCCTTCCTTGCCGAGCGGAGCGCCGCGCTTCATCTTCTGCGGCATCTCCTCCTTGGGCAGCGGCTCGGCCTTTTCGATCACCTTGAGCAGGCGTTTGCCGATATCATTGTCTTTCCAGGCATTGGAAAGCCCGCGAACCTTGGCGAGATCGGCCTGTTTCTTCGGCGGATGGCTGGCGATGTCGGCGAGCGTTTCGTCGCGCATGATCCGGCCGCGCGGGATGTCCTTGTGCCGCGCTTCGCCCTCGCGCCATGCGGCGAGCGCTTTCAACCGGCCCAGAACTGCCGGATTGCGGCCGGTCGAACGAATGCGCTTCCAGGCCAGCTCGGGCGCGGCAGCATAGTTTGCCGGATCTGCCAGCTTGTCCATTTCGGCATTGAGCCAACCGCCGCGATCCGTCTTGATAAGCTTTTGCAGTAGCTTGGGGAAAATCTCCGCCAGATGCGTCACATCGCCGATGGCATATTCGATCTGGCGATCGGTCAGCGGGCGGCGGCCCCAATCGGTAAAGCGCGCGCCCTTATCGACCGTGAAGCCGAGCCAGCTTTCGACCAGATTGGCATATCCGATCTGCTCCGACTGGCTCACCGCCATCATGGCGATCTGCGTGTCGAAAATCGGATGGGGGGTCTTGCCGGTGAAATTGTAGACGATTTCGACATCCTGCCCGCCGGCGTGGAAGACCTTGAGGACATCTTCATTGTCGGTCAGCAAATCCCATAGGGGCGTCAGGTCGATGCCGTCGGCGAGTGGGTCCACTGCCGCGGCTTCTTCCTGATTGCCGATCTGCACCAGGCAGAGCAGCGGCCAGTACGTGTTCTCTCGCATGAACTCCGTGTCGACCGCGACGAAATCGGACTTGGCGAGCCTCTCGCAAATGTCCTGCAGGGCTTCGGTGGTCGTAATCAGTTCGTGAATTTTCATTGTATCTTTCTTGTCCATTGGGCGGAGTACCGCCCTCGGGCCTTGCCGCCGCCTTGACAAAAGCGACTGGTTGCCCTGTTAGCGCGCGCGATTCCTCGTTAGAGGAGCGCGGCGACGCGCCATGTTTCTCGGGCGCGCCTTTAGCGCCATACTCTCGAAATTGGAAAGACTTCCAGATGCACGCCTATCGTACCCACACCTGTGCCGCGCTGAACAAGGATGCTGTCGGCGAAACCGTCCGCCTTTCTGGCTGGGTGCATAATAAGCGCGACCATGGCGGAGTGCTGTTCGTCGACCTGCGCGATCACTACGAAATCACCCAGATCGTAGCGGATGAGGACAGCCCCGCGCTGCCGATCCTGGAAAAGCTGAAGCTGGAATCGGTTGTCACCATCGATGGAGATGTGAAGGCGCGCGATGCCGTGGCAGTAAATCCGAACCTGCCGACTGGCGAGATCGAGGTTTTTGCCCGCTCGGTCGATATTCAGAGCCGCGCGGAAGAACTGCCGCTGATTGTCAATTCGGCCGAGGATTATCCCGAGGACATCCGCCTAAAATACCGCTTCGTCGACCTGCGCCGCGAACGCGTGCATGGCAACATCATGCTGCGCAACCGGGTCATCACCAGCCTGCGCGGACGAATGATCGACCAGGGTTTCAGCGAGTTTCAGACGCCCATCCTGGGCGCATCCAGCCCCGAAGGCGCGCGCGATTATCTCGTGCCCAGCCGCCTTCATCCGGGCCGCTTCTACGCGCTCCCGCAGGCGCCCCAGATGTTCAAGCAGCTGCTGATGGTCGCTGGATTCGATCGGTACTTCCAGATTGCACCATGCTTCCGTGACGAGGACTTGCGCGCCGATCGCAGCCCGGAATTCTATCAGCTCGATTTCGAGATGAGCTTCGTCACTCAGGAAGACGTCTTCCAGACTATCGAGCCCGTGCTCGCAGGCGGTTTTCGAGGAATTCGCCAATGGCAAGACGGTCACGCCGGCCGGCGAATTTCCGCGCATTCCCTATGCCGAAGCACTGCTGAAATACGGCACCGACAAGCCTGACCTGCGCAATCCGCTACTTATTTCTGATGTCACCAGCCACTTCGAAAAGAGCGGTTTCGGTCTTTTCGAGAAGATCGTCGGAGGCGGCGGCAAGGTCCGCGTGATCCCCGCACCGAACACCAATGAGAAAAGCCGCAAGTTTTTCGACGAGATGAACGACTGGGCGCGCCGCGAAGGCTTTGCCGGCCTTGGCTATGTCACCCGCAAGGGCGGAGAGTTCGGTGGCCCGATCGCCAAGAACCACGGCCCCGAAGGCATGGCAAAGCTCTACGCCGAACTAGGCCTTGGCGAAAACGACGGGTTGTTCTTCGCCGCGGGCAAGGAAAAAGACGCCGCCAAGCTGGCTGGTGCTGCGCGCACCCGCATTGGCGAGGTTCTGGAACTGATCGAGGAGGGATGCTTCAAGTTTTGCTGGATCGTCGACTTCCCGATGTTCGAATATGACGAGGAGTTGAAGCGGGTCGACTTCAGCCACAACCCGTTCTCCATGCCGCAGGGCGAGATGGAAGCGCTGGAGACCAAGGACCCGCTCGATATCCTCGCCTGGCAGTATGACATTGTCTGCAACGGCTACGAGCTTTCGAGCGGCGCCATTCGTAATCACCGCCCGGACATCATGTACAAGGCGTTTGAAGTCGCAGGCTATTCACAGGCCGATGTCGATGAGAATTTCTCGGGCATGATCGAGGCATTCAAGCTCGGTGCACCTCCGCATGGCGGTTCGGCCCCAGGTATCGATCGCATCGTCATGCTGCTCGCCGACGAACCGAATATTCGCGAGGTAATCGCCTTCCCGCTCAACCAGAAGGCGCAGGATTTGATGATGGGCGCGCCAAACGCCGTGAGTTCAAAACAGCTGCGGGACGTTCATATCCGCACGGTAGAACTGCCGAAGACGGACGGCGCAGATGCGACGCGGGTGGACCGCAGCGGCGGCTCCTGACACAAGAAGGGCGCGGATCGCTCCGCGCCCTTTATTTAACGTCTTAGACCGATCGATCAGTCGTACTGTTTCTCGATCATGTCGCCGAACTTTTCGCCCTCGCAAATCTCGCTATAGCACTGCTGGATCACAGCACGTTCGCTCGCTTCGAGCTGATCGCTTTCAAGCGCTTCCGAAAACTTGTTCTTGATGTAGTCCTCGCCTTCTTCGACGCGCTCTGCAGCGGCTTCGTCGCCGTTTTCGAAAAGATCGGTGATGCTCGCCCACATCTGGTGCATCTCTCCGGTCACTGTGCCCTTGGTGACAAGCTCATCGCCCTGACGTTCGAGCTGGCCGTTCATTTGCTGAAGCGTCTGCTCGCGTGCCTGAAGGCGCTGGCCGAGCGCCTGCTTGAGCTGCGGGCTGTCGGCTTTTTCAATGGCTTTGCGGTAACCTTCGACCGAATCGAATGTGGTATCGGTGAGGCTCTTGAATATGGTCGTGCTCATCAGGAATTCCCTTTTTTCTGTTAGTTTACACCAATCTAACGCGCGGGAACGGGAAAGGGGCCCCGGGCCCGGTCGCAGCGAAACATCACCTCGTCGCGATTTCAACGAAAGAACGGGCGCGAGATGGCGTGTCAGGACCCGGCCGATTGGCGGCCCACACAATAGAGCAGCGCAACACCATAGAGCTGCCCCTTGCGCTACGCCGCGCCGTTCACTAGGGCGAAAGACGAAATCAACCCCCACAGTGAGAGGGAATAGAATGAGCGATACTGCCGACCGCGTGCAGAAGATTGTTGTCGAGCACCTCGGCGTCGAATCCGAGAAAGTGACGCAGGAAGCCAGCTTCATCGATGATCTCGGTGCTGACAGCCTCGACATCGTTGAACTGGTGATGGCTTTCGAAGAAGAATTCGGCGTGGAAATCCCCGACGATGCTGCTGAAAACATCACTACGGTGGGCGACGCCACGAAATATATCGAAGAGCACAAGGGCTGATTTCGACCCTCGTGTCCCGCTCGGATTCTCGGGCGGCATCTGGACAGGCCCGCCCGACTTTGGGCCGGGCCTGTTGCATTTTTCGGAGATGTAAATGCGCCGTGTCGTTGTAACCGGACTTGGTCTTGTCACCCCCCTGGGCGGTGATGTGGAAACCACATGGAAGAACCTCCTCGCAGGCGAAAGCGGCGCCGGTCAGATCACCCGCTTCGATGCTAGCGATCAGAAGTGCACCATAGCTTGCGAAGTGAAGGCACCCGACCACAAATGGGGTTTCGATCCGGACAAGCGAGTGGACCCCAAGATCCAGCGCCAGGTCGATCCATTCATCGTTTTCGGTATCGATGCTGCTGGACAGGCAATCGAAGATGCCGGGATTACCGATCTCTCCGACATGGAGAAACGCCGTGTCGGTTGCTCGATCGGCTCGGGCATCGGCGGACTTCCCGGTATCGAGAAGGAATCCATCAATCTGCATGAACGTGGCCCTGGCCGCGTCAGCCCGCACTTCGTGCATGGGCGCCTGATCAATCTCATCTCGGGTCAGGTGCAGATCAAGCACGGCTTCATGGGTCCGAACCACGCTGTTGTAACCGCCTGTTCGACCGGCGCGCACTCGATCGGCGATGCAGCGCGCATGATTCGCGATGACGATGCCGACATCATGCTGGCGGGCGGTGCGGAAAGCACCATCAACCCGCTGGGCATTGCCGGGTTCGCGCAGGCGCGTGCGCTCAACATGAGCATGAACGATCGGCCGACCGAGGCCAGCAGGCCCTACGACAAGGACCGCGACGGCTTTGTAATGGGCGAGGGCGCTGGAGTAGTAGTGCTCGAGGAATATGAGCGCGCCAAGGCCCGCGGTGCGACGATCTACGGCGAGGTCACCGGCTACGGCCTTTCCGGCGATGCGTATCACGTGACCGCGCCGCATCCGGACGGCCTGGGGGCGCAGCTTGCGATGGAAATGGCGCTGCGCAAGGCTGGATTGCAGCCGAGCGATATCGATTACATCAACGCCCACGGCACTTCGACCATGGCCGACACTATCGAGCTGGCGGCAGCCCGCCGCGTCTTGGGTGCCGATTTGAGCGGGGCGTCGATGTCCTCGACCAAATCTGCGATCGGACATCTGCTTGGCGGTGCCGGTGCAGTGGAAGCGATCTTCTGCCTCCTCGCCATGCGCGATCAGATCGTCCCGCCGACGCTCAATCTGCACAATCCCGACGATGGGACCGAGGGTGTCGACCTGGTTCCGCTCAAGGCCAAGAAGCGCGAAGTGCGCGCGGCTTTGAACAACAGCTTCGGCTTTGGCGGTACCAATGCCAGCCTGATCATGCAGAAGGTAGGCTGAGTTGAAACGTGCTGGCTGCTTGTTCGTGGCAGTCCTCGCCCTGGCGCTGGCCGCAGCTGCGGCTTGGTTTGCCTGGGGCTGGTGGGGCTCGGCTTCTGTCGAGGAAGACAGCGCTTTTATCGTTTCGAGCGGCGCAACGTTGACCTCGACTGCGCGCAAACTCGAGGAAGAGGGGCATGTTGCCGATGCCGACAGCTTCCTCCTGCGTGCCAAGATATTGGGCGGATCCGGTCCGGTCCAGGCTGGCGAATTCCTACTGCCTGCCAATGTGAGCAGCGCGGGCATTCTTGCTATCCTGCAAGACGGCCAATCGATCAGGCGCGTCGTTACAATACCTGAAGGCTTGCCATCGGTGCTCGTGCATGAACGCCTGATGGCGGAGGAACTGCTCACCGGCAGCATCGATGTACCGCCAGAGGGATCGATACTGCCCGATACCTATGATTTCGAGCGCGGCGAAGACCGTGCGGCCGTCGTCGCACGGATGCAGGCGGCAATGGACGAGTTTCTCAAGGAGGCATGGGCTGCACGGTCAAAAACGACCGCTGTCAGCACACCGCAGGAGGCCGTGATTTTGGCCTCGGTCGTGGAAAAGGAAACCGCACTCGCCGAAGAGCGGCGGATGGTGGCCGGCGCATTGTCCAATCGCGTAAGGATTGGAATGATGCTCGGCGCGGACGCCACCACTATCTATCCGATTACCAAAGGACGCCCGCTTGGCCGCCGGATCAGAGTGTCCGAGTTGCGCGATCCAAACCCGTATAATACTCGCGCGATTGCCGGCCTTCCGATCGGCCCGATTTCCAATCCGGGCCGCGAAAGTATCGCAGCGGTGCTGGATCCGGCCGAAACGAAGGCGCTGTATTATGTCGCCGACGGCAGCGGCGGACATGTCTTTGCCGAGACATTGGAAGAGCACAATCGCAACGCCGCCAAATGGCGCGCTCTCCGCCGCGAACGCGGAGAGATGTGAGCGTGTCGGTGTGATTGAGACGGCATGAGTGAAGGCGCTCTGATCGTCACGGCGCTGCTGCCAAAAGACATGCACCGCTGGGCAACCCGCCTGCGCGATGAACATTTCCCGCCTGAGCGGAACTACCTCGAAGCGCATGTTACCTTGTTTCACGCCATTCCCGCGCAGTGCGAGAGTGAACTCGGTAGCCTGCTTTCACGGATCGCGGGGTCTTTCGCTCCGGTCCCAGGCAATCTCGATGGCCTAATGAGTTCAGGTGGAGGGACGGCCCTGAAGCTATCGAGCCCCGCCATGCTCGAATTACGCGACGACATTGCCGATCATTTCCACGGCATGTTGACTGCACAGGACCAGCACCGACCCCGCTTGCATGTGACCATCCAAAACAAGGTGACCTCGAAAGAGGCCAAGGCATTGCAGGCGGAATTGAGCGGCGACATCGAGCCGCGCAGCTTCGCATTTCGCGGTTTGGGACTTTTTCGCTATATGGGTGGGCCTTGGGAGGCGCTCAGCGAGCATCCTTTCCGGGGAAGCGGCAAGGGCTAAGCGGTTACGCCGGGAAAGGTGGGCACATGGAAGCTGGTGGTAGCGACTTGATCGGATCGGGGGCTTTCTTCGGATATCTGGCCGGAATTCTCTTGGTCTCCGCCATCTTGATGACGTCGATCCGCGCGCTGCGCATATTTGCGCTGGGGGCAGGTGTCGCGGCAATTGCGTATTTCATCACGCGCAATGAACAGAGCTTCGCGCTTATTCTGGCGGTCCTTTTCGTGCTCGCCAATGGCGTGCAATTACTCATCCTGATGAACCGGTCGCGCACCGGCAACGCGCTGACCGAGGAGCAGGCGCTGTTCACGCATCTGCTCGCCATCGACAGCCCGCAACATCAACGCCGTTTGCGCGACCTGCTGGAGTGGCGCGATGTACGGTCCGGTCATGTCCTGATGGACGAAGGGCAGCGGGACCCTGCGCTGATCTATATCGCCGACGGATCGGCCCTCATCGAACATGCAGGCAAAGACGTCGGAATATGCGGGAAGGGCGAGTTTCTCGGCGAAATGAGCCTTGTTTCAGGGGAAAAAGCGACCGCGACCGTGACAGCGCGCGAAGCGATGCGGATCGCCGTGTTCGACCGCGATGCCCTGGGCCATTTTGCGCGTGAAGTGCCGGAAATCGGCAACGCCTTGTCGGCAGCGCTCAACCGTGGATTGGCTGCCAAGGTATCGCGCATGAACGTGGCCGGCGAGGGTGATGCACAATAGGGGCACAAAGGCGCACACAAACTGTTGACCGGCCCGCAGCCTCGCCCTAAATGCGCCGCCTGCTCGGGACCCTTGTGGCCCCTGGAGCCTGCCAATCCAAAGGCAGACGTGGCGGAGTAGCTCAGCTGGTTAGAGCAGCGGAATCATAATCCGCGTGTCGGGGGTTCGAGTCCCTCCTCCGCTACCAACTTCTCGAATTCATGTGCCATCTTGTACATCCGGAAATTCGCAGCAGGCTTTTGACCGCATTTCTTTTTTTGCGGAGCTCTTTTTCGCATGCGCTCGGATCGAGCCTCGGAGAATTGGGATTTGCCGGGTCCTTCAGGATTTGGCTCAAGCGATGTGTCCATGTCCTCGCGCGGTCAAAGATGCCGGTAAAGTGACGGTTGGAGATGCGTATTATCGGTTCTTTGTCTCCATGCGCTGACGCGGGTCGGATGCCGGAAGGGTTACGATGGTTTCCGACCCGTTCCGAGTATCCGTAATTGTGATTTCCACGCGGTCGCCGAGATCCCTGAACCGGACTTCAAGGTCACCGAACGAGACTGGACCGCCTTCGTTTGGGCAGAAACTTTCGCAGTAACCGACAGGACAGAATGGTTGGGCCTCTATATGCACCGCGTATTCGCTGGCGAAGACCGAATGTGCCTGGACAGATGTACTTGCCACCGCGACGATCGCGCCGAGGCGAAAGCAATGTGCCAGCGCTGCTATTCACCGGCATTTTGCACCACAAAGTAGCCACCTCCACCTTCGGCGGGACCCTTGTAACTGATCGAGAAACTGTTGTTGTCTCCGTTTTGGGTGATGCTCGCATCGTAACCGCTGCCCGACTGCGTCACCTCGATTGTATTGCCGTTGCCGTTCTGCTCGATCGTCGTACCAAGATTGTCTCCGCGCTGCTCGTAGGTGAGCTGGTTGTTGTTGCCCTGCAGCTTATAGGATGCGGTAAGGTTGTTGCCGGTCTCCGCCGTTTGTTTTGACGTCACCGAATTGAAATTGCCTGAAATCTGCAGTGTGACCCCGATGGTGTTACCCTTCCCGGATTGCGTGACGGTGGCAGTATTTTCCCGCCCGCTCTGAGTAATGGTGGCACTGCGTGCCGTGCCCGAGCCGCTCTGCTTGATTTCGGCTTTGTTCTGAACCCCGGAGCCCTGATCAATGTCGGCCTCGAGCGTGCCATTCGCGGGATTGGCGTTCGCTTGCGTGACGCGCGCCACGTTGCGAGCGGAGGTTTGATCGACTGCCGCGATGGTTCCGCCGCTCTTTTGCAGGATCCGGGCATCATTGCCTTCGGTGCCCACGCCGGCGGTGATGGCCGCTTCGGCACTGGGACCCTTGCCGCCTTGCTCGATCCGCGCAGCCGCTTATCGATGCCTATCTCCAAGAGCGCGACGGGGTCGTCGGTACCAGTTTGCCAACGCCCGCGTCACCGGGTCGCTTGGCGCCCGCAGACGACCGCTCGCTGGTGCGTGAGCCATCGCCGTCCAGCGAATTCTCGGAAGGGCTGGCACGCCGTCTGCGGGAAGCGGCGGGTATCGATAACGATGCGGATACCAAGCCTGGCCGAGGCGATCCCGACATGTTCGAACCGAAACCCGAAGGTCGCCTGGACCAGCCGCCACCAACCGATCGGCCCGTGCCTCAGCCGGACTGACATGCCCGCCCAAGCCTGCGTATTAGAAGGGGCGGCACCCTCTTCTGCTTTGGTTTTGAACCGATGTCCCGCCCTCTAGCTTGCGCAGCTGGTGTGATAAAACTTGGCATAGGGCAATGGGATTGGGGGCTTACCGGCAGCGACCGTTTCAATTGAGCGGATGCAGCCGACATGCCGTTCTCCCACCGCCACGTTTTTCTGAGTTTCGTGAGGCGCGCGGCTACTTGCCGGTTGGCTTAACGAAATTATTCGGCTTGCCAGCCTTTTTGCCTTTACCGGCTTGACCAGGCTTACCGCCAGCGTTGCGATGACGACCTTTGTCGCCGCCTTTGCCGAATTGCTTCGGCTTGCCCCTCGGCTTGTCACCATGGCTGCGTGATGGTCGGTGTTCGCGGCGGTTGGTCTTTGCGGCGTCGCGCGGGCCAGTAGCGGACTGTTCGATCAGAATATTCTCCCGGTCATCGTCTCCGCCCGCAGTTCGCTTCGCCGCGTCGGCGAATTTTTCCGCTACGGTTTTGGGAATCTGGACATAGGTTTCATCGTGCCCGATCCGGATCGCACCGATTTCATTGCGAGTAATATGGCCGCGGCGGCACAGCAGCGGGAGGATCCAGCGCGGATCGGCGTTCTGTTTTCGGCCGATGCTGAGGCGGAACCAGACCGTGTCCTCGAAGCCGGGGCGGTGGCGCTCCTGCTGAGCGGCATGCCGGGCTTCGGGCGTATTGGCGATAAGCTCTTCGGGCTCGGGCAGCTTGGCGCGGTGCGCTTGAACTAGTAACGCCGCAATTTCCTGCGGAGTGCGCTCGGCCAGTAGGCGTTCTGCGAGCTCGCGGTCGCCGTCTTCGACTTCGACCGGCTGCAGGAGAGCTTCGAGCAGGCGCTCGCGGTCTTTGGCCTTGATCGCCTGGCGATCCGGCGCCTCGGTCCATTCGGCTTCGATACGCGCGCGCTGGAGCATCGATTCGACGCGTTTGCGGCGGGAGAACGGCACCACCAGAACCGCAGTACCCTTTTTGCCTGCACGTCCGGTACGGCCCGAGCGGTGCTGAAGCGTTTCGGCATCGCGCGGTATCTCGACATGCACAACCAGGCTGACGGAGGGCAGGTCGATCCCGCGCGCTGCGACGTCGGTAGCGACGCACACCCGTGCGCGGCGATCGCGCAGCGCCTGGAGCGCCTGATTACGTTCGGATTGGGAATGCTCGCCCGACAGCGCCACCACTCCAAATCCGCGTTCCTGCAAAGTTGCGTGCAGATGGCGAACCTTGTCGCGCGTGCCGCAGAACAGGATGGCAGTTTCAGCCTCGTGGAAGCGCAGCAGGTTGACGACGGCGTTCTCGACTTCGGGCGGCGAGACAGTCACCGCCTTGTAAGTAATGTCGCCGTGACCGCGTTCCTTGCTGATCGTCGCGATGCGCAGGGAGTTGCGCTGATAGCGTTTGGCGAGCGCTTCGATGGGGCGCGGCATCGTAGCGGAAAACAACAGGGTACGGCGGGTTTCTGGCGTCGCATCGAGGATTGCTTCAAGCTCGTCGCGAAAGCCCATATCGAGCATTTCGTCAGCTTCATCGAGTACGATCGCGGCGAGAGCGGACAGGTCGAGTGCTCCGCGCTCCAGATGATCGCGCAGACGTCCCGGCGTACCGACCACGATAGTCGCTCCGCTTTTGAGCACTTTGCGTTCATGCGAAGGGTTCATGCCACCGACGCAGGTGGCGATGCGCGCGCCAGCCTTACCATACAACCAGGCCAGTTCGCGGCTAACCTGCAGGGCCAGCTCTCGCGTTGGTGCAATGACAAGTGCCTGGGGCGCCGAGGTATGTCGCAGCTTACCATTTTCGTCGAGCAATTCGCCCGCGATGGCCAAACCGAATGCGACAGTCTTACCCGAGCCTGTCTGCGCCGAAACCACCAGATCGCGCCCGAGCGCTTGAGGTTGCAGAACCTCTGCCTGAACTTGTGTTGGCGCGGCGTAGTCGCGTTCGGCCAGCGCCTCTTGCAGGCTGGTTGGAAGGTCGGAAAAGATCATGGTGATTACTCGAAATGGAGGGCGCGCGCGCAAGCGCGACGACTGGCCTGTGGCGGCCTTGCAGTATTGGAAGTGGGAGCCGGAACGCTCGCCGTCCCGCACACATACGGGGTGCCCATACGCCCTTAAAGCCGACTTGGCTTGCGAAAAATGGCTGCACGCTGCGGATTACCTTGCGCGTCAAGCCGGATGGCACCGGGATTGGGCCTGTTCTGGCCCACTTGAGCGAGGTCTTTGAGCGCGCCTTCCAGAATTGCGAATCGCTGAACTGGCCACAGCGCTGTTGCCGAAATACTTCAACATATGACATGCTCATCTAAGCAGCAGCTTCTTAATTGGCCGAAATTCTTTCCGTCCTGAGGATTGCTGGGGCGGCACGGGCATTAGGATAATCTTTACCTGCGTTACCCGCTCCGGAGCTACTTCGCGGCGCGAATGCGGCAGTGCTCCATAGGTCCGGCAAAGCTTCTGAATTTCCTAATATATTAACTATCTACATGAACCGAACTCCAAACGGTCATCCCCTAACGCAGGTGAATTCAAGGGCGCATCGACGTGCTTTTTGAACCGCAATGGGTGAGTGACATGACGAACAGGTTTGCATTCCGAGCAGCGACCATCGCCATCATGGCGTCATTGGCCAGCGCCGCGAACGCACAAGACGCAGCGAGCGGGCAGTCCGCAGCTGCCGATCTCGGTCAGTTCACGATCGATACGCCTCAGTCAGGCGCCGACGGAGCCGAGCCGGTGGCGATAGTGCGCCCTCTTGCTGTCGCCGCTCACTCGGATCCGCTTGATCCCCGTTATGGCAACATCGATCCTTTCTATGGCGATATCGATGCGTTTTGGGGTCACATCAGTCCGTTCTATGGCGATATTAGCGCATTTTGGGGCAACATCAGTCCGTTCTACGGAAATATCGGCGCATTCTGGGGCGACATCGACGCTTTTTGGGACGATATTTCGCCGTTCGAGGCAGAGCGACTGACATCGATCGGTGCCTTCTGGCAGGATGCGTCCGCCCTGTGGAGCATTACCAACGAGACCTGGAGCCTGCTCGAGGCCAATCCGGGCGACCGTGCTGCCGCGGCGCAGGTACAGGCCATGCTTGCAGAACTCGTCACGCGTTCGGAAGCCGAATGGGGCGCTACGGTGACTGCCGACACCGGCAAGTCCTTTAATGACGGTTTCGCCGCCGCGATCTTCGCGCGTCACGGCATCGACCCGGACGAAGCGGCATCGCTTTCGGGCAAGACCGCTGCCGAGCGCAATCTGTTTTTCCTCGACTGGCACGACACGCTGATGACCTTTTCCGGACTCGACCATGTCGACCACTGGATGGCAGCCGTGAACTGGAATCCTTCTCTGACGCAGCAGCAGGGCGCGGGCGCAGACACGGTGATCGGTATAATCGACTCCAGCTTCTCGATGGACACGGACCTCGGCAATAATGTGGTCTGGTCCGGCGGTCACACGACATTGCTCAACGGACATGGTGCCGGTGTCGCCAGCCTGATCGCAGGTGCGCATGACGGAGCGGGCGTGATGGGGATTGCGCCCAATGCCGTCATTTCGGCCTACAACCCCTTCAGCACCGATGGTACGGCCAGTTGGGACGATGTTGCCGCAGGTATCATCGCGCTCAAATCGAGCAGCAACTCCTCCCTCAACCAAGCTCATGGCAAGACTGCGCGCGCTAGCATCATCAATCTTTCGCTCGGCGAGCCGGGCTGGGTGCTGGCGCCTGGCCTCGCCGAGGTTTTCGCCAATCCGCAGATTGCCGCTCGTCGCAAGGACACTGTATACGTCGTTGCAGCAGGTAACGATGGCGTCGCGCAGACCACCGATATCGATTGGGACTTTGCCAGTGATCCGGCAGTGATCTTCGTCGGCTCGGTCAATCCGTCGGGCAACATTTCTTCCTTCTCGAACCGTCCAGGCAGCGCTTGCCTGCTCGACAATGGTCAGTGCTCGGAAGCGAACCGCGTGTTCATGCGCTCGCTCGTTGCGCCAGGCGAAGTGCTGCTCGTTTCCGACGGGCAGGGCGGCCTAAGGCGCAGCTCGGGTACCTCCTTCGCGGCGCCGCTCGTTTCGGGTGCCATCGCACTGCTCCACGATCGCTGGCCGTGGCTCGCGCAGAACCCGCAAGAAACAACCGAGATCATCTTTCGCTCGGCTCGCGATCTCGGTGCTCCGGGACCGGATGAAGTCTATGGCTGGGGTCTGCTGGATGTGACGGCATCGCAGTCACCGCTCGACTTCGGCACCATGAGCTTCAGAATTTACCAGAACACAGGACGATACTGGCGCACATGGCGAATGTCGGGCAGCGCATTGCTCGCCGGGGGCATTCCGTCGTGGTGGGAATCGGACGATGTCTTTTTCACGATGTTCGAGGATATCGGCGGCACTTTCCGTGATTTCGCTGTACCGATGTCGGTGTTCACGCGCGGCAAGCGCACCAATGCGACGAGCAACGGTGTTCAGTATCTGCAAGATTTCGTTAGCGAGCGGTTCTCGCGCTGGATCACCAGCGGCGGGACCGACACCAATGGAGATGGCGTCGCCGGGTTCTCGCAGCTGCGTTCGACCGACACTAAACTGCCGACCGGTTGGTCGCTTCGTTATGACGCGTCGCTTCCCCGGCTGACCGATGATGGCGTGATGCAGCCGGTGCACTCGGCAGCCACCTTTACCGATCCCAAGGGAGCCTTCTCGATGACTCTCGGTCACGGCCAAGGCGCGATGGCGCTGGCGGGCGGTGAGTTTGGCCGGATGCGCGACTACGACCGCGCGTTTGGCGGCGTAAACCCCGTACTGGGCTTCGCTTCGGGTGAGACCTTTGCAGCAGCGAGCTACGCGCTGGACAAAAGGACCAAGGTCACATTCGGTTTCTCCGAAAACCGTCAGACCTGGGACGAAATCGCTGGCCTCACGGCTTCGGATCGCGCCACTGTTCGGAACCAGGGTCCGCATGAAGCCCATGCTCTGAGCTTTGGCATCGAACACCGTGCGAACGACGCTGTGACGATGGATGTGCAGTTTACGCGGCTCCGCGAAGAGTCCGCTCTACTGGGCGTGCAGACTGCCTCGGCGGCGTTGCTTGGCGAAGGGTCACACACCGACGCAATCACCCTCTCGACCACGGTCGATGCTGGCAACGGCCTGACTTTCGACCTTTCGGCAACAGGTGGCCGGACGCAAACAGCCAACGGCCAAGCGCTGAATACGTCCGGGTATGTCTGGAGCACTGCGGGTCAGTTCGCCGTCAACAAGCAGGGCGTCCTGAGCAGCCGGGACGCGCTGCGCCTGTCGGTTGCCCAGCCGCTGACCGTCGAGGCTGGAACCGTGGAACTGCGCAGCAGCGCCGTGGTCGATCGGCTGACCGGCGAAGTGGGCGACGT
The DNA here is from genome assembly GCA_963797945.1 of uncultured Alphaproteobacteria bacterium. Taxonomy (GTDB): domain Bacteria; phylum Pseudomonadota; class Alphaproteobacteria; order Sphingomonadales; family Sphingomonadaceae; genus Qipengyuania. The sequence continues at coordinate 692,656 of CAWCRA010000003.1, forward strand.
GACCCACAGCTTCGACATTCAGACCAAGCGACGCATGGTGGCTGAGGCACTCTACGCCGCGCCACTGGCGAATGGCGCAGAGATTGGATTGTTCGGTCGTTACGAATCTGAAGGGATTTCCGGCGAGAATGAACAGCTCATCGCGGGCGGAACGTTCAGCCTGCGGTTCTAAAAATTGGGGATGGGAAGTGGCCTCACGGGGCTTCTTCCCTTCGAAGTATCGCAGTTCGCATCGGGAGGGGGGCCATTATGAACGGAAAGTTTGGAAGGATGCTGGCCGCTATCGGCGCTGCACTTTGCGTTGCATTTGCTATGCCCGTTTCGGCGCAGAGTGGTCCGGCTGCGGACAAGCTAGATGCGGCAAAGGCATCGATGATGGCCGATTCCGGTGCAGCTCTGGAACTCGCCCGCGAAGCACGCTCCCTGGCGGTCGGCAAATCGGCCGATGCGCGCAAGGCTCGCCTGACCGCACAATGGCTGGAGGGCGAAGCGCTGATGCGTCTCAACCGCGCTCCCGAAGCTCAGGAAATAGTCGAGCAAGCGCTGGGCGAAGTGTCTTCCGCTTTTCCCAAAGACAAGCTTTACGGCGACCTCCTTCGCTCCCGTGCCGCGCTGAAAGCCAGCGAGGGGCAATATGGCGAAGCTCTGGAATCCTTCTTGGCAGCGCATGATCACTACGCGGATCTAGGCGAAGCGCGTAGCCAGGCGATTGTTCTGCAAAACATCGGTTCGCTATATTCCGATGCGCGCGATTATGAACGCGTGCTGCGGTATTACCGGGAAGCAAAGCAGGCATATCCCGAGGACAAGGCGCTGTCGTTGTCGGCCCATAACAACACCGGCAATGCGCTGAAAGAGCTGGGCCGCTATGATGAGGCGGAAGAGGAATTCCGCACGGCGCTCGGTCTCGCAGGAGAAATGTCGAGCGCACTCCTCGAAGCGCGGATCATGACCAACATTGCCTCCACTCAATATCTGGGCGGCAATTACCGCGCAGCTGAGGAGACGATCGGCAGCGCTCTGGCGATCGAAGACGAACAGGCATCGCAATGGCTGCCGTTCCTTTACGGGGTACGGTCGCAGATTATGGTCGCTCGGGGCAACTATGCCGGGGCCAGATCCGCCCTTCAGCGGACTTTTCAGGAACAGAACCTGGCCGAAACCTCGCCCTATTTCCGCGATTTTCACGAAACCGCATTTGAGGCTTATACCCAGCTCGGGCAGCATGTGCTTGCTGCGCGCCATCTGGCCGCTTTTCACCGTATCGACGGCCAGGCACGGGACCTTTCCGCTGCGGCCAACAACGCACTTCTGAGTGCGCGCTTCGACGCCGAAAACCGCGATTTGAAGATTTCCAAGCTCTCTGCGGAGAAGAAGGCCAATGAGGCCAATCTCGCTGCAGCTCAGGAAAAGGTAATCCTCCTGACAGCTGCGATTGCGTTCTTCATCGTTGCCTTGTTCGGAGTGCTGCTCGCCCTGCGCACAGTGAACCGCAGCAAGGCTGCAATCAGCGCAGCCAATAGCAGGCTTACGTACGTCACCCAGCACGACGAGCTAACCGGTCTTTTCTCGCGCGAGCACTTTCGGTACCTTCTTGAACGAAAGGCGGCGGCCTGCGCGAATAGCGATGAGGCCGGCGTGCTGATGCTGATCGATCTCGACCGCTTCAAGCAGGTCAACGACATTTTCGGACATGCAGCGGGCGACCGCGTACTGACGATGGTGGCTGAGCGTTTCCGCGCGGCGGCTGGCGAGGATGCGATCATCGGCCGTCTTGGTGGCGATGAGTTCGGACTGTTCCTGCCGCATCCTGCGACGATCGCCGAAGCATCGGACATTGCCTACGATCTTATCGAGCGGGTCGGCGAGACCTGCGTGGTCGCCGACAAGGAAATGTGCATCGGCGCTTCTGTTGGCCTGACCGCTATCGACGAAACCACAACGACCACCAGCGCATTGATGACCAATGCCGACCTTGCCCTATACGAAGCAAAGGCACGAGGGCGCGGGACATTTGTAGTCTATCGCGAAAGCATGCGCAAAACGCTGGAGGAGCGCTCGAGCCTCGAGAGCGATCTGACCCACGCGCTGGCAAACGACGAGCTTTCGATCCATTATCAACCGATCGTTGGCAGTACCGACAGCACGGTCATGTGTTACGAAGCGCTGATGCGGTGGGCACACCCTACGCGCGGCAATATTACCCCCGAAGTATTCATTCCGATTGCCGAGGAAGCCTTGCTGATCCAGCCGCTCGGCGCATGGATGCTGCGTTCTGCATGCAAGGAAGCGGCGAGCTGGCCGGAGCATGTGAAGCTGACCGTCAATGTTTCGACATTGCAGCTTTCGACGAATGCGTTTCTTGCCACCGTGGTCGATGCGCTGGCATCGAGCGGGCTTGCGCCAGACCGCCTGATACTGGAGCTTACAGAATCGATCGTCCTCGAGATGGATGAGCAGCTCGAAGCGCTTCTGGGCAGCCTGAACGAGCTGGGTGTGCGCTTTGCGCTCGACGATTTCGGCCGCGGCTATTCGTCGCTCAACTACATCGAGAAAATGCATTTTTCGATGATCAAGATCGATCGCGACTTCGTGCAGGCGGCCGCCGCTGGATCGCGCCGCAGCATGGCTATAGTTTCGGCCATCGTATCGCTGGCCAGCTCGCTCGATATCGATGTTACGGCAGAAGGTATCGAGGGCGAGGAACAGGCAAGCGCGATGCGTGCGCTTGGGTGCTCGTGCTTCCAGGGCTTCCTGTTCGGGCGGCCCGCGCCACGCGAGGCATCAATCGGGCGATCGGGCGAGAATGTCGCCAATCTGCCAGGCAAGCTGCGCGACGTCGCCTGAAGCTTTCGGGAAACAGGCTGGCTGGGGTGGCAGGGATCGAACCTGCGAATGCCGATACCAAAAACCGGTGCCTTACCACTTGGCCACACCCCAGCAGCCGGGCGTCCCTATAACGTTTCAAACGCGGAAGGGAAGGGGTGGTTTCGCTGCGCCGAGTGGTTAGTCTGCAAAAAATGAGCGACATGGCCACTGCCCGGCAGATACTCGAAACGCTGATCGCGTTCGACACCACATCCCACCTCAGCAATCTTGCGTTGATCGAATGGGTCGAAGCATATCTCGAGCGTCATGGGATAGCGTCGCAGCGCGTCGCGAACGACGGCGGCGACAAGGCCAATCTCTTTGCCACCTGCGGCCCAGAGGTTGAGGGCGGCGTCATTTTATCGGGCCATAGCGACGTGGTCCCGGTTGAGGGGCAGGATTGGAGCGGCGACCCTTGGACGCTGCGCGAAGACGCCGGCAAGCTCTTCGGACGCGGCACGTCCGACATGAAAGGGTTTATCGCGCTGGCGCTGGCTTTTGCGCCGCGCTTCGCAGCCGGTAAACTGCCGGTGCATCTCGCAATAAGCTATGACGAGGAAGTGGGCTGCAAGGGCGCCCCTGCCATGATCGAACGGATGCGGCAGCAAATACCCGCGCCCAGACTGGCGATTGTGGGTGAGCCAAGCTCGATGCGCGTGGTGACGGGGCACAAGGGCATTGCGGTGTATGAGGTCACGGTACGCGGGCATGAAGCGCACAGCTCGCTTGCCAGTCACGGGATCTCGGCAAATGCGGTAGCCGTCGAATTGATGGCCGAATTGATGCGGATCGCCGAGCAGCTGAAAGAGCGCGCGGATCCGGCAAACGGGTTCGAGCCGCCCTATCCCACGCTTACGATCGGGCTGATGGAAGGCGGGACAGCCGCCAATATCCTGGCCGGCCATGCGCGCTTCGTGTTCGACCTGCGCTGTCCGCCGGATATATGATGCCGATACGATCCTGGCACCCTTCTTCGTTCTTTGCGAAACGCTCAGCCGCGACATGCAGGCTCAGTTCCAGCACACCGGAGTCCGAGTGGAGCAAATCGCCAACGCACCTCCGATGACCGGTACCGATAGCGCGGATGCGGCCGAGTTCGTGCGCCAGCTGACGGGCGAGAACTCGCCGGCTTCATCGGTGTCTTATGCGACCGAAGGAGGGCAGTTTCAGCGCGCCGGCTTCCCGACAGTCATCTGCGGCCCAGGTTCAATCGAGCAGGCGCACCAGCCCGACGAATGGATGGCGGTGTCGCAATTCGAGGCCGGGCTGCGCTTTATGGAGAAACTGGCAGCCCGGCTTTCTTAAGAAGACCCTAGATCTTCTTGCCTTCGAAATCGGCAGGCGAGTTGCGCACCAGCAATTGCTCGTCATCGTCGCCCCACGCCTTGTTGACGATACGCCCACGGCGAACGGCTGGGCGGTCGGCGATTTGCTTCACCCAGCGCTCGACATTCGAATATTCACCGATCGACAAGAAGGTTTTCGCTTCATTGTAGATTGCGCCGAACACGAATGGTGCCAGCCACGGATAGGTCGCGATGTCGGCTACGGAGTAATCCGACCCGCCCAGATATTCGGTCTCGCCAAGGCGCTGGTCCGCTACATCGAACAAGCGCTTTGTTTCCATGGCATAGCGGTTGATCGGATATTCGTATTTCTCCGGCGCATAGGCGTAGAAATGGCCGAAGCCGCCGCCGATAAAGGGCGCACTACCGACCTGCCAGAACAGCCAGCTGAGCACTTCGGCGCGCGTGTGGTCGGCCGGTAGGAAGGCGCCGAACTTTTCGGCCAGATGCAACAAGATCGCACCGCTTTCGAAAACGCGCACAGGCTCCGGGCCGCTGCGGTCCAGCAGGGCGGGGATTTTCGAGTTCGGATTGATGGAGACGAACCCGCTGGTGAACTGGTCGCCGTCGCCGATGTTGACTGTGTAGGCGTCGTACTCCGCATCATGTCCCGCCTCGATCAGCTCTTCGAGCATGATCGTCGCCTTCACTCCATTGGGAGTCGCGAGCGAGTACAGCTGGAAGGGATTGTCGCCGCTTGGCAAATCGCGTTCTTCGCGGGCACCGGCGGTTGGCCGATTGATGTTGGCAAATTTGCCGCCGTTTTCGGAGTCGTAAGTCCATACTTCGGGCGGCGTGTAGGTGGGATCGCTCACTGGCAGTCTCCTCGTTCTCGTGACGCCTCCCTCAAGGCATGCCCGATGAAGTGGGGTAGCGTCTTGCGCATCGCAAGCGGAACCGAATGACCAGACCGGCGGTTTTGACTTCGCCATGACGAAGCTCATCTATGTCGACGATAGCCTGCCAGGCATCACCCGCAAGGGCGCGGGGAAGGGCTGGGCCTATTACGATCCGCATGGTCAGCTGATCAAGGACCGCGCCGAGAAGCGAAGGCTCAATGCAATCGCTCTGCCGCCGGCCTATGTCGACACGTGGTTCTGTCCCGCGCCGAACGGCCATATCCTGGCCACGGGCTTCGATGCCAAGGGGCGCAAACAATACCGCTACCATCCTGATTTCCGCGCCGCGCGCGAAGGCGAGAAGTTCGATCGCTGCGTGGAGTTCGGCAAACTGCTGCCACTGGTTCGCAAGCGGGTGGAGGACGATCTGCGCGGCCGTAAACTGACCTATGAGCGGGTTGTCGCGAGCGTGGTTCGCTTGCTCGACCTCGGATCGGTTCGCATCGGGAACGAGGGATATACCCAGTCCAACCAGAGTTTCGGGGCCACGACCCTGCGCCAGCGCCACGCACAGGTCAAAGGGACTACTCTGCATCTCAATTATACCGGAAAGGGCGGCAAGCAGCGCGAGGTCACCCTGACAGACGGCGGTCTCTCCCGGCTCGTGCGGCGCATGCAGGATCTGCCGGGACAGAACCTGTTTCAATATGCCGACGACGATGGTGATTTGCACACCGTCGGATCGGCCGATGTAAACGTCTATCTTCGCGAGACTATGGGTGAAGATTTTACCGCCAAGAACTTCCGCACGTGGCATGCCAGCGTACGCGCCTTCGGCGATCTTGCGCATGCCACCGACAGGATGACCATCAAGGCGCTGCTGGAAGACGTTTCAGGGCATCTGGGCAATACACCTGCTGTAACGCGCAAGAGCTACATCCATCCTGCTGTCATCGACCTCGTCGAACGGCAGGAGGAATGGCGCGAAGGTCTGAAACTCCCCCGCTCCACCCAATGGCTCAGCCGAGAAGAACGCGGGCTGATCGAGCTGCTGCAGAAAGTGCCGAGCGCGCAAAAATTGCTTGCAGCGTAGTATCCTTTCGGGATACTGGCGCGGCGATGCACCTCGCAGGACATAAAATCCGCACCTTTCGCGAAAGCCATTCACCGCCGTTATCTGCTGGTGAATTCGGTGAGCGTTTCGGCTCACCAACTGCCTGGCCGAGCCGCACCGTCTATGGTTGGGAAGCCAAGGGAAAAATTGCGAGAGCGGCGGTGCAAAAACGTCTGTCGCAGCTCGGCATATGCGAGCCCGCGGACTGGCTCGAACCCCAAATTATCGGCGCAAGCCAAAAGGAAAGGGCCGCCAAGATGGCCAGCGATACGCACCCGTTTTTCGACCTGCACACGCACGGCTTTGTCCGCGCGGCGACAAGCACGCCCAAGGTGCGCACGGCGGACGTCGCGTATAATGCGGACGGAATTATTGCGGAGGCCGAGCGTGCAGATAAGCGGGATGTCGACCTGCTGCTCTTTCCAGAGCTTTGCCTTTCATCTTACGCCATCGACGATTTGCATATGCAGGCCGCATTGCTCGACGCGGTGCAGCAGCACCTTGCCCGAATAGTCGAAGCGAGCGCGAAATTGACGCCGGTTCTGGTGATTGGCGCTCCGCTACGCCGCAACGGCCGAGTCTATAATTGCGCCATCGCAATCGCGCGTGGCCGCGTCCTTGGTGTCGTGCCCAAGAGCTACCTGCCGAATTACCGCGAATATTACGAGAAGCGCTACTTCGCACGCGGCCATGAATGCGTTGGCCTGACGATCGAGGCTGCTGGTACGCAGGTGCCATTCGGTGTCGACCTCTTGTTCGAAGCGGATGAAATACCGGGCTTCGTATTTGGTATCGAGATCTGCGAAGATTACTGGTCGCCTGTGCAACCCAGCACGCAGGCCGCACTCGCGGGTGCGACGATCCTGCTGAATCTGTCCGCCTCCAACATCACCATCGGCAAATCGGACGAGCGCCATCTGCTCAGCCGCGCCAGCTCGGCGCGAAATGTCTGCGCCTATGCCTATTCGGCAAGCGGCTATGGCGAGAGCACAACCGACTTGTCGTGGGACGGGCAGGGCATGATCTACGAGCTCGGCGACCTGATGGTCGAGAGCACACGCTTCGACCGCGAGCCGGAGCTGTGCGTGACCGATATCGACACCCAGCGCATCCTCAACGAGCGGATGCGCATGGGCACCTTCAACGATGCCGCCGAAGCATCCGGCAGGCCGGAGGACTGGTATCGGCGCGTCGGCTTCGAGCTGGTTCGTTCCGCCGAGGACATCGGTCTGGAAAGGCCGGTGCGGCGTTTTCCCTTCGTGCCCAACCGCTCCGACAAGCTGGACGAGGATTGCTACGAGGCATTCAACATCCAGGTCGATGGCCTGATGCGCCGGATCGAGGCAACCGGCGCGAAGAGCCTGGTTCTCGGCATCTCCGGCGGGCTGGACAGCACCCATGCGCTGATCGTCACGGCCAAGGCAATGGATCAGCTGGGCCGTCCGCGCAGCGATATCCGCTGTTATACGATGCCCGGCTTCGCCACCTCGGACGAGACGAAGGTCAACGCCTGGCGCTTGATGGAGGCTTTCGAAGTCACCGCCGAGGAAATCGACATCAAGCCTGCCGCAAACCGCATGCTGGAGGATATCGGCCACGCCTATGCAGACGGCGAGCCGGTGTATGACACGACTTTCGAAAACGTTCAGGCCGGACTGCGCACCGACTATCTGTTCCGGCTGGCAGGGCAGCATTCTGGCTTTGTCGTCGGGACAGGCGACCTGTCCGAGCTGGCGCTGGGCTGGTGCACCTATGGCGTGGGCGACCAGATGAGCCATTACGCCGTCAATTCAGGCGTACCCAAAACGCTCATCCAATATCTCATCCGCTGGACCATCGGCACGAGCCAGTTCGACAAGCAATGCGACGCGGTGCTGGAGGATGTCCTTGGTACGGAGATCAGCCCCGAATTGGTGCCTGCTGATGCGGAAGGAAATATCCAGTCCACCCAATCGATCATCGGGCCTTACGAGCTCAACGACTTCTTTCTCCACCACATCATCCGCTGGGGTCAGAAGCCGAGCCATGTCGCGTTTCTTGCCTGGCATGCCTGGAAGGATGCAAAGGCGGGCCAATGGCCGATCGACTTTCCCGAACAGGCGAAGAACGAATACGAACTCGACGAAATCGCGGGATGGCTGAACAATTTTCTCAAGCGCTTCTTCCAGTTCAGCCAGTTCAAGCGCAGCGCGCTGCCGAATGGTCCGAAGGTCAGTGCAGGCGGTGCGCTGAGTCCCCGCGGCGATTGGCGGGCGCCCAGCGACGCCGTCGCCGATGTGTGGTTGGCGGAGCTGAAAGAAAACCTGCCGGAAAGCTGAGGCTTCTTGGCAAGACCATCAGGCGGCGAGAGTCTGCACTTTGGCTTGGGCGTCCTCGATCTTTGCATCGCCTCCGGCGCCCATGATGGCGTCGGCAGCGACGGTTTCGACATCGTGGATCCCCAGAAAACCAAGGAAGAATTTGAGCCATGGGGTCATGAAATCGAAATCGCTACCGACCTGCGTCCCGCCCGATGCTACGGCGATGTATGCTTTCTTGCCTTCCAGCAAACCGACCGGCCCGGTCTCCGTGTATTTGAACGTAGTTCCGGCGCGCGCGACCAGATCGGCCCATGCCTTGACCGTTGCGGGCACGGAGAAATTGTAGATCGGCACACCGAAAACGATTGTGTCGGCCGATTTGAGTTCTTCGATCAATTCATCGGAGATGGCTGCCAGATCGTGCTGCGCGGCCGAGCGCTCGGCATAGGGAGCAAGATTGGCGGCGAAGCGATCGCCGTCGATGAAGGGCAGATCGTTAAGGCTAAGGTCGCGTTCGATCACCGTGGCGCCGCTCTTGGAGGCCAGGCCCTGCACAAGCCGGGTGCTAAGCCCGCGCGAAACTAACTCGCTGCCGCGAATGCTGGCGGAGATGTGAAGTATCTTGGACATTGGAAAAGTTCCTTGTGAAAAGGGCCACGCCCTGCGGGGGACGGGGCGAAGTCAGTGGGGATCAGGCTGCGTCGACGAGCACCAGTTCGCTGTCTTCGATTGCAGTGATGGTGACGCTTTCGCGCTGGGTTATCGCAAGACCATCGCGTGCTTTCGCCTCGATGTCGCCAATGCGTATCAAGCCGGTTGCGGGTACCAGGTAAAGGTGCCGGTCGGCGGCGGCCGGCGTGTAGGTCACGCTCTCGCCGGCCTTGACCGTTGCGCCAAGAACGCGTGCGTCGGTGCGGATCGGCAGAGCGTCATCGTCGTTTGCGCGGCCACTGGCGAGCGGGACGAAGGCTCCGGCGCGGCCGTCCTTGGGGAAAGGGCGTGCGCCCCAATTCGGCTTGCCGCCGCGCTCCTCCGGGATGATCCAGATCTGGAAGATCTGCGTATCTTCGTCTTCGAAATTGTACTCCGAGTGCTGGATGCCGTTGCCTGCGCTCATGACCTGGACATCGCCCGCCACTGTGCGGCCTTCATTCCCCATATTGTCGCGGTGTGTAATGGCGCCTTTGCGGACGTAGGTGATGATTTCCATATCGCTGTGAGGATGCGCCGGAAAACCGCTCTTCGGAGCGATGATGTCGTCATTCCAGACGCGCAGGCTGCCCCAATTGACGCGCGATGGGTCATGGTAGCCTGCGAACGAGAAATGGTGATGCGCGTCGAGCCAGCCGTGATTGGCTGAACCGAGACTTTCGAATGGACGGTGTTCGATCATTTTCTATCTCCCTTCGGGGACTGTGTGAAAGGGAAATAGCGCTTGTTTGGTATTACGATAAGTGCAACAATTCGATTTGAAATGTTCGGATATTTCTAACAAATGAAGCTCGGCGATCCAACCTTGGACCAGTTGCGCATTTTCCTTGCGGTTGCTGAGGAGGGGAGCTTCGGCGGCGCAGCACGGCGCATGGGCCGCGCTGTCTCGGCAATCAGCTACGGCATCACACAGATGGAAACGCAGCTGGCGGTCAAGGTGTTCGACCGAGAGGGTTCGCGCAAACCCAAGCTGACGGATGCTGGCGCCGCACTCTTGCCGGAAGCAAGGGCAGTGGCTGACGGCGTCGATGCTCTACGCGCCAAAGCCGGCAGTTTGCATTCCGGTCTGGAGAGCAGCCTTTCCTTGGTGGTCGACGTGATGGTGCCGGGAGAGGCCATCGCCAAGGTTCTGGGCAGCTTTCGCGCAATGTTTCCCACCGTCTCGCTGAAACTGCAGGTGGAAGCGCTCGGCGCGGTGGCGGCATGCTTGCTCGATGGAGAGGCTGATCTTGCGATCGGTGGTCCAATTCTCGGCGATCATCCCGATCTGGAGCGGCAGGTGATCGGTGAAGTCGAACTGGTCCCGGTCGCCGCGCCCGCTCACCCTCTGGCGCAAGGCGCCGTGAAACCCGGCGATAGCCGCAAACACCTTCAGCTCGTCTTGTCGGACCGCTCGCCGCTGACAGAGGGGCGTGAGTTTTCCGTGCTTAGCCCGCAGACCTGGCGGCTCGCCGATCTGGGTGCGAAACACTCCCTGCTTCGCGAGGGCATCGGCTGGGGAAACATGCCGCGCCATGCCGTTGCTGCCGATCTTGCAGGCGGAACGCTGGTTGCGCTCGAGCTGCCAGAGAAGCCCGGAACACAGTATGGCATCAGCGCGCTGTGGCGCCGCGATGCACGGCCCGGTCCGGCCTCGAGCTGGATGATAGACGCCGTGCGCGAACAGCTTTCGGCTTGTGAAGACTGACCAACACAGGGGCGAACAAAGGGACGAAGTTTGCATGCCACCGTCACCCCGTGGTATTTGAATTTGACGCAAGCTTTGGGAGGGGCGCAATGACCGGACTTTGGCGCAGCGCAGCGCGGACATTCGTCGCAGCATTGATCGCGGCAGCGCTTATGGCGCCGCCTGCTCAGGCGCAGTTCCGCCTGCCCGATCTGACCCGCAACGCCGTGAACGACGCGCAATCGAGCGACAGCGGCTGCGACGAGGGTAAAAAGAAAAGCGTCGGAAGCAAGATCCTCGGAGGGCTGCTGGGCCGCACCGCTCGCAGGACCGCCAGCCGTACGGGCGTCACGCGCTGGGTGCCCGTGTCAGGGTTCTCCGACCAACTCACCGAGAGCATCGCTTGCCGCCTCGACCCCGAAGAGCAGGCACAGGCCGTCGAGGCGACCTTGCAGGCTACCAGAAGCGCGAACGAGGATAATGGCGAGACTCTCGACCCCGTGGCGGTGGGATCGAGCGCATCTTGGACGTCGAACAGCCGCGACGATGTGCGCGGCACCTCGACTGTAACTGCGCGCGAGGAAACGGCAGGCGATCTCGACTGCATCACGGTCACCGATGTGGTCATCATCAAGGGCGAGGAGACAACCGCCAACAAGCGGATGTGCCGCCCGCCCGGCTCTCGCCGCTATTCCATCGTGGCCTGATGCGCAAAACACGTGCGATCCTGACCATTTGCGGTGCATTCGCGCTGATCGGCGCCGATGTTAAGATGGACCCGGTCAATCCCACATGCCCGGCTGCGCCCGACTTCGGACCGGCGGCGGAAATGACTTTCACGCCGGTCGACCGCGATGGGAAGCGTGTCCTGCTGGCTGAGGGTGCCATCGACGCTTATTCACCGGTCCTGCTGAAAGAAGCGCTCGAGGCGGATGAGATGATCGAGGAAGTCTGGCTCCGTTCTGGCGGCGGCGACGCGCAGGCCGGAAACGACGCCGGGAAGGTCATTCGCTCCTATCCCGGCATGCTCACCCGTATCCCCAGCGGCTGGGCGTGCTTCTCGGCCTGCAATTTCATTTTCATGGGCGGCGACCGGCGGCATGTCGATCCGGGCGGTGTCTTCATGGTTCACATGTTCACGCATACGTCGCAGCGCGGCGCCATCGACCGCTCCGTCCGCAAGGGGACCGACGATACCATCGAATTGATCGGCGAGATCGAGCAGTCGAGCGCGTTATTGGCGAGCGAAGACAATGATTTCCTCATCCGCATGGGGGTGAGCCGCAAGCTGTTGACGGACATCATGTACCGCCAGCTTGCCACGGGCGGCGAAGACGGAACAGGCGAGCGCTATTGCCTCGACCAGGATGAAGTGCGCAAATACAATGTGATGCCAACCGAACGACCGGCTGGCTGAGCGTTTCTTAGCCTGCCTTCATCACCCAGCCATGGGTGTCGTCGATGGTTCCGGTCTGAATGCCGACCAGCTTCGAACGCAGCTTGTCAGTGATCTGGCCAGTGCCGCCCGAGCCGATCGAAAATTCGCCATCGGGGCCCATAACAGTCCCGACCGCGGTAACGACCGCCGCGGTTCCGCAAGCCATCGTCTCCACCAGATTGCCCTTGGTCGCATCGGCGCGCCATTGGTCGATGCTGTAAGGCTCCTCGCGCACAGTCAGGCCTTCTTCGCGCAGTAGCTGGATCAGGCTGTCGCGCGTAATGCCGGGCAAGATCGTGCCGGTCAGCGGCGGAGTGATGACCGTGCCGTCATCGAAGACGAAGAACAGGTTCATTCCGCCCAACTCCTCGATCCACTTTTTCTCTACCGCATCGAGGAAGACGACCTGGTCGCATCCGTTCTCTATGCCTTCGGCTTGCGGGACGAGGCTGGCGGCATAATTGCCGCCGGTCTTGGCAGCGCCGGTTCCGCCGGGCGCAGCGCGCGTGTAATTCCGGCTTACCCAGATCTTTACCGCCTTGGCACCGGACTTGAAATAGCCGCCAACTGGTGAGGCGATCAGGAGGTATTTGTACTGCTTCGCCGGGCGCACGCCGAGAAACGCCTCGGTCGCGAACATGAAGGGGCGCAGGTATAGCGATCCGCCTTCGACGCTGGGCATCCATTGGCCGTCGACGGCCAGCAATTGGCGAATGCTCTCAAGGAACAGCTCTTCGGGCAGGTGCGGCATCGCCATACGGTCGGCTGACCTATTAAGGCGCTGTGCGTTCTGTTCGGGCCGGAACAGGCCGAGGCTGCCATCGGGATGGCGGTAAGCCTTCATGCCTTCGAAAATTTCCTGCGCGTAATGCAGTACCGATGCTGCCGGATCGAGCGCGATCGGTTCACGCGCGCGCAGTTTCGCCGAATACCAGCCGCCTTTGGCCTCGTCGTAATCCACTTCCACCATGTGATCGGTGAAGACGGTTCCGAAGCCCGGGTCGGCTATGGCCCGAGTGCGCGCCTCGTCGGGCGTGGGCGATGGGTGCGGGATATGTTCGAACTGCATGGAGTGCGCGGATAATGTGTGGCGCGTTCGGGGGCAAGGACCAAGCCGTCTCCCAAAAAAATGAGAAGGGCCAAAGCAAGTCACCCGAAAATGAGAAGGGTGGCTTCAGCTTTCGCCAAAACCACCCTTCGCATGGTCAGCGGCCGGAAGTGCCGCTCACGGTGCCTTACTCAGCAGGAATTCTACCGAATATGCTCCGTAGGGATCTTCACCGACCTCGCTACTGAACCATGAGACATCGGATCACCTCCTTTCAAGCTTGTGAGCTAGAGCCCCGTTTCACCGGAACCCAAGACCGCGTGCGCCGCTGATCTTGATTGACAATCTGTTGATTCGCTTGCCCGAAAACAAGTCTTGTAAAAAAGTTTTCCCACGTCACAATTGATCTTTGTGGCCTGCGAAGTTTTCGCGGGCCTTTTTTATGGTCTAGCGGCACGATTCGATCACGCGGGAAACTTCGGCCCATGCTGGAAGATACAGCGGTGCCTGTCCCGGTACCTCCACAGCAAAGCGGCCCCTGGTCAATGCTATCGCATCAAGCAGCGGATCGCGCGGCTGGAGGCGCGCGGTGTGGTAACGGGGGGCTGCATTATCCCGATTGGCATTCGTGATTGCTAGAGTGCGGTCGGCGGTTTCTGTCCGCACCGTCATGGATTGCGCTGCGGCCAATTCGGTTCGAACAGCCATCACGAGCATATTTGCGCGGCATTCCATGATGAAAAGCGGCTGGCTCGGCGCTATGGGCCCATCACTGTCTCGCGTTACGAAATTGGCCTGTGTGTCTGAAGCGCGCCAAGTTCCCGCAGTCTGCGGCAAGTCCAGCCAGTTCTGATTTGTGGGCGCGGCAGCGACGGGCGCCGAAGGAGTGGCCGGCGCTGGCGTTGGTGCCTGAACCGGAGCTTGTACCGGAGAGGTCTGAACTGGCTCTGGCGTAGGCGTCGAACCCGGTGCCGGAACGCACGCGGCGAGAGTGAAGGTGACGGCAAGTGCGCCAGCGGCATATCCGTAGATTTGTTTCATATCCTTCCAATGCGCGCTAACGCACTCGGTTTCAAACGGAGTTTGTTGTGGCGAAGAAACGTCTGGACCAGATGCTTGTCGAGCGCGGGCTGGTGGAAAGCCGTACCCGCGCGCAGGCGCTGGTGATGGCCGGGCTGGTCTTCTCCGGCGAGACAAAGATGGCAAAGCCGGGCCAGCAGCTGGCACAGGATGCGCCGCTGGATGTGCGCGGGCGCGACCATCCCTGGGTCAGCCGTGGCGGCATAAAGCTCGCGCATGCGATACAGCATTTTGGCCTCGATCCAGCTGGCGTCACTGCAATGGACATCGGCAGTTCAACCGGCGGCTTTACCGACGTACTTTTGCAGGGTGGCGCAAGCCACGTCTTCGCTGTCGACAGCGGCACCAACCAGCTGGCCTGGAAGCTGCGTCAGGATGACCGAGTGACCGTGCTCGAACAAACCAGCGCGCGGATCCTGAAGTCCGAGATGATCGACAGGCCTGTCAGCTGGGTCGTGTGCGACGCGAGCTTCATTGGGATTGCCAAAGTACTCGATCGTCCGCTCGAATTGGTGGACGGTCATTGCAGGGTAGTTGCACTAATCAAGCCGCAATTCGAAGTGACGCGCGAGGAGGTCGGCAAAGGTGGTGTGGTCCGCGATCCGGCGCTTCATCAACGTGTGTGCGATGAAGTGCGGGCATGGATCGAAGGCATTGGCTTTGCGGTGCAGGGCATTGTCCAGAGCCCGATTACGGGGCCGGGAGGCAATATCGAATTCCTCATATCCGCGTCTCGCAATTGACGCTGCTGCCTCGCGCGCTCTAGGCGCTGGCCCGAGAGATTTTACGGAGAGAGCATGTCCGCCAATATCGCCGAAATGGAACGTCGCCGCGAAGCTGCCAAGCTGGGCGGCGGTGAGAAGCGCATTGCCGCACAACACGCCAAGGGCAAGCTGACCGCGCGAGAGCGGCTCGATGTGTTGCTGGACGAAGACAGCTTCGAAGAACTCGACACCTATGTCGAACACGATTGCACCGACTTCGGGATGGAGAACCAGAAGATTCCCGGCGACGGCGTCGTTACCGGATCGGGCACGATCAACGGTCGTCTGGTCTTCGTGTTCAGTCAGGACTTCACTGTCTTTGGTGGCAGTCTGTCGAAACGCCATGCGGAGAAAATCTGCAAGGTGATGGATATGGCGATGAAGGTCGGTGCCCCTGTGATCGGTTTGAACGATTCCGGCGGCGCGCGCATTCAGGAAGGCGTGGCATCGCTCGGCGGCTATGCCGAGGTATTCCAGCGCAATGTACTCGCCAGCGGCGTGGTGCCGCAGATCAGCCTGATCATGGGGCCATGCGCTGGCGGAGCGGTCTATTCGCCCGCGATGACCGACTTCATCTTCATGGTGAAGGACAGCTCTTACATGTTCGTCACCGGGCCGGAGGTGGTGAAGACCGTCACCAATGAGGAAGTGACGCAAGAAGAGCTGGGCGGGGCGATCACCCATACTACCAAGACCAGCGTCGCCGATATCGCGTTCGAGAACGACATCGAGACGCTGCTAGCCACGCGCAATTTTTTCGACTTCCTGCCGCTATCCAATCGCGAGGAGGTGCCAGAGCGCCCCACTGCAGACGCGTGGGACCGCGAGGAACACAGCCTCGACACGCTGATCCCCGACAATGCCAACCAGCCTTACGATATGCACGAAATCATCCGTAAGAGCTTGGACGAAGGCGACTTTTTCGAAGTGCAGCCCGCTCATGCCGGCAATATCCTGTGCGGCTTCGGCCGGGTCGAAGGGCGTACGGTAGGTGTCGTGGCAAACCAGCCGATGGTGCTGGCCGGCGTGCTCGACATCAATTCGTCGAAGAAGGCGGCGCGCTTCGTGCGGTTCTGCGATGCGTTCGACATTCCGATCCTGACCTTCGTCGACGTGCCCGGCTTCCTTCCGGGCACGGCTCAGGAGCACAACGGCATCATCAAGCACGGCGCCAAGCTGCTGTTCGCCTATGCCGAGGCAACAGTGCCCAAGATCACCGTCATCACCCGCAAGGCCTATGGCGGCGCGTACGATGTGATGGCGTCGAAGCATCTGCGCGGGGACCTCAACTACGCATGGCCGACCGCCGAAATCGCCGTGATGGGCGCGAAGGGCGCGGTGGAAATCATCTTCCGATCGGACCGCGGCGACGCCGAAAAGATCGCCGAGAAAACCAAGGAATATGAAGACCGCTTCGCCAACCCCTTCGTCGCAGCGCAGCGGGGCTATATCGACGAGGTGATCTATCCCCATTCGACGCGGCGGAGGATCGCTCTGGGCCTGCGCAAGCTACGCGGAAAAGTCCTCGAGAACCCTTGGAAAAAGCACGACAACATCCCGCTTTGATCGCGAGTTTCGGCTTTAGGTAGCCGTTCGTCGATTTGTGAAGCTCACAGATCGAACCTCGGCCCATTCAACTCGGCGGCAGATGGACTCTCCAGTCACCGCGCTATAGCCTCCGCCGCATTTGGAGGAGATGACTGTTATGAAGAAGATTTCCCTCGCCGCAGCCGCTTTGGCGGGCTCGGCCTTGATGACGGGCGTGGGTCATGCCCAGCACCATGCGCTTTCCGACCACGAGCTGATCGACCGCGCGGACCTGTTCGGCAATCCGGTTGCATCGCAAGGGCGCATAAGCCCCGATGGGCAGTGGGTCAGCTGGATCGCACCTGACGAGGGGGTAATGAACGTCTGGGTCGCACCTGCGTCCGATCTCAGTGCGGGCAAAGTCATCACCGATGACCGCCATCGCGGTATCTCGAACCATCAATGGTCCACCGACAGCAAATATGTGCTGTTTATGAAGGATAATGACGGGGACGAGAACTTCCACGTTTACGCTACCGATCCGCGAACAGGTGCCACGCGTGACCTGACGCCGCTCGCTGATGGCATCCGCGCCCAGCTGATGGCGGTGAGCCGTGATCGTCCTGGTGTCATCTTGGTTGGCACGAATGAGCGCAATCCGCAGCTGACCGATCTTTACGAGGTCAATGTCGAAACGGCAGAGCGCACATTGCTCGCCGAAAATCCCGGCTTTGCCGCCTGGATCACGGACAACACCTACAAGCCGCGCATGGCGATGATCCCGCAGCCCGACGGCGGGATGAAGGCCGTCTATCTGAATGACGATCTGACGCCGGGAGACACCTTTGCCGATATCCCGAGCGAGGACATGTTGAGTACCAATGTCGCCGGCTTCTCGCGCGATAACAACAGGCTATTCATGATCGACAGCCGGGATAGGAACACTGCTGCCGGTGTCGCAGTCGATCTTATCACCGGCGAGCGCACAGTTATTGTCGAACCGGAAAAGGCCGATTTGAGCGGCGTTCTGACTGACAACGAGACGTATGAGCCAATCGCCTATTCGGTGAATTACCTGAAGAACGAATGGTCGGCGCTTACCGATGAAGCGGCGGCGGAATTGAAGTTCCTGAGCGATAGCCTAGACGGTGAATTTCAGGTGACATCGCGCTCTCAGGACGATCAGACATGGATCGTTTATGAAGGCGCCGCGCAGGCTCCCGGCCAATATTACGTCTATGACCGCGCGGCCGACACGCTCACGCCGTGGTTTGCTACTCGCCCGGATCTTGCCGGAACGCCGCTTCAGCCGATGCATCCGCTCGAGCTGAAATCTTCGGACGGGCTCACGCTGGTATCCTATCTCACGCTTCCGCCGGGCAGCGATCCCGACGGCGACGGCCGCCCCGACGAAGCCGTGCCGATGCTCTTGTGGGTACACGGAGGCCCGTGGGCGCGCGATAGCTACGGCTACAACACCATCCACCAATGGATGGCCAATCGCGGCTACGCTGTGCTGAGCGTCAATTACCGCGGCTCAACCGGCTTCGGTAAGGACTTCACCAATGCTGCGGTGAAGGAATTCGCCGGCAAGATGCATACGGACTTAATCGATGCAGTCGACTGGGCAGTCGAGGAAGGCATTGCGATTGAAGACAAGGTCGCGATCGGCGGCGGTAGCTATGGCGGCTATGCCACGCTCACCGGCGTTGCCTTCACGCCGGACAAGTTTGCTTGCGGTGTAAACATCGTAGGCCCGTCGAGCCTCGTGACATTGATCGAGAGCTTCCCCGAATACTGGAAGCCTTTCCTTGCCGGAACATGGTTCCGCTATGTCGGCGATCCCTCCGATCCCGAGCAGCGTGAAGACCTGTTGGCACGCTCCGCTATCAGCCGCATCGATGATATCAAGGTGCCGCTGCTGGTCGGGCAAGGCGGTAACGATCCACGCGTGACCAAGCTGGAAGCCGATAATCTCGTGGCGGCGATGGAGGCGAAGGGTCTTCCGGTCACTTACATCAACTACCCCGATGAAGGGCACGGCTTCCAGAAGCCGGAAAACCGCCTGAGCTTCTTCGCGGCAATGGAAGGCTTCCTGGGCACATGCCTCGGCGGCCGCGTCCAGCCGATCGGAGAAAGCTTCGAAGGCAGCTCCGCCGAGATACTGGCGGGCGCGGAATATGTCGAAGGCTTAGAGGATGTGTCCTCGGGCGGTTGAAGCGGCGCACAAGGCAGTCCACAAGGCGGCGCGGTCTCGAGAGAGCCCGCGCCGTTTCTTTTTGGAGCAGACACATGAAACTTGGCCGCCTCAACCATATCGGCGTTGCGACACCATCGATCGAGGAATCGATCCGCTATTACCGGGACGTGATGGGCGCAGCGAAAATCCGCAAGCCCTTCGATCTCGAGGCGCAAGGGGTGAAAGTGTGTTTCATCGACACGCCGGGTGAGGACGGGACATTCGGCACACAGATCGAGCTTATCGAACCGCTCGGCGAAGACAGTCCGATCGCGGCATTCCTTGAGAAGAACCCGTCCGGCGGACAGCATCACCTATGCTACGAGGTGGATGATATCGAAGATGCCCGCAGCTGGTTCGAAGGGCTTGGCAAGCGCATCCTTGGCCCGACGCGTGTCGGCGCACATGGCACACCGATCTTCTTCCTCCACCCGAAAGATATGATGGGGCAGCTGACCGAGATCATGGAAACGCCCAAGGGCACGACGCACTGGTCGAACTGACGCAGCGCGCCGTAGCGGACTTGCCAGCGCGCCCACGTGCTTGGTAGGCCGGTTGCAATTCGAAACGCTTGGGAGAGCGCATGTGAGCTACGAAACGATCCTTGTCGAACAAGACGGCCCGCTGACCACGATCACGCTGAACCGGCCCGATCGGCTCAACGCGATGGCCCCGCAAATGGCAGATGAAATCGGGCATGCGTTCTACGACCTCGGCGACAGCCGCGCCGTGCTGATCACAGGCGCTGGCAAAGGCTTTTGTTCCGGCGCAGATCTGTCGGCACGGGGCGAGGGCAGCGCGCTTGCCAATAAGGGCGGCAGCCACCGTGCTCTGCAAAATCATTACAATCCGGCCATCAATCAGGTTCTGCGCGCACCGGTGCCGGTCATTGCAGCCGTGAACGGTCCGGCTGCCGGTGTGGGATGCTCGCTGGCACTTGCGGCCGACTTCGTGCTGGCGTCGAAGAGCGCGTATTTCCTGCAGGCCTTCGTCAATATCGGCCTTGTGCCGGATGGCGGATCGACCTGGCTCCTCGCCCGAACCATCGGCCGCGCCCGCGCCACCCGCATGATGATGCTGGGCGAGAAGATCGGCGGCGAGCAGGCCGAGGAATGGGGCCTCATTTATAAGAGCGTCGAGGACGGTTCGCTGATGGACGAGGCGCGCGAGCTGGCGAGCAAGCTCGCGAATGGTCCGACCGTGGCTTATGCGACGATGAAGGCCAATATCGCTACGGCATTGGACGGCACCTTGCCGCAGGTTCTGTTGGCTGAAGCGGAAGGGCAGCGCACTGCCGGCGCTACCAAGGATGCCATGGAGGGCGGTATGGCCTTCCTTCAGAAACGCAAGCCTACGTTCAAGGGCGCGTAATGCTGTTCTTCGACAGCGCAAACCCGGCACCTAATCCGCGCCGTGTACGAATATTCGCAGCCGAAAAGGGCATCAAGCTGCCTACGCGCGATATCTCCATCATCAAGCGCGAACAGAAGTCGGAAGAGTTCCTCGCGATCAATTCGCGCGGACAGACACCGGCGCTTCAGCTTGATGACGGGACAGTGCTTACCGAAAGCGTAGCCATCATGCGCTATCTGGAAGCGAAGCATCCCGAGCCGCCCCTGTTCGGCACTACTCCACTGGAGATCGGTGCGGTCGAGATGTGGTGCAGGCGCGTAGAGATGATCCTTATGCTGCCGGTGGGTGCAGTCTGGGTGCATACCCATGCGTTCACCGCAGCGCTGCCCGGCAGGAATGCGGAATGGGGCGAAGCAAACCGCCCACGGGTCTTCGATGCGATGCGTTTCTTCGACGAAGCGCTCGATGGCAGCGCATTTCTCGCAGGCGATAGTTTCAGCGCCGCCGATATCCTGTTGCTGACGACGATCGACTTCGCCGCGTTCGTCGGGCTGGAAATGCCGGAAGAGTGCAAGGCGCTGAAAGTGTGGCACGAACGCGTCTCAGCCCGGCCGAGCGCCGACGCCTGATTGGCAAGTCGGTCAGCGCGGGCTAGGGACCTGCGCCATGACCGACCACCCAAGCTACGACGACTGGAAAGCGCGCGCCGACAAGGAAGTGAAGGGCCGCGACCTCACCTGGCACACGCCCGAAGGAATTGCGGTCAAACCGCTCTACACCGGCGAAGATACCGAAGGTCTCGATCCCGGTGTCCCCGGTATCGCGCCCTTCACGCGCGGCCCCTACGCCTCGATGTATACCGGCCGCCCGTGGACTATTCGCCAGTATGCGGGTTTCTCGACCGCCGAAGAATCGAACGCGTTCTATCGGCGCAATCTGGCCGCCGGGCAGAAAGGTCTGTCAGTAGCCTTCGATCTGGCCACCCACCGCGGCTATGACAGCGACCATCCGCGTGTGGTCGGCGATGTCGGCAAGGCGGGCGTCGCCATCGACACGGTGCGCGACATGGAAATCCTGTTCGACGAAATCCCGCTCGACACAATGAGTGTATCGATGACGATGAACGGCGCGGTGATCCCGATCCTCGCCTTTTATATCGTTGCCGCAGAGCGATCCGGCGTCTCTCAGGACAAGCTCGCCGGGACCATCCAGAACGACATCCTCAAGGAGTTCATGGTCCGCAATACCTATATCTACCCGCCCGAGCCGAGCATGCGGATCGTCTCGGATATCATCGCATATACCTCGGCCAACATGCCGAAATTCAACAGCATTTCGATTTCGGGCTATCACATGCACGAAGCCGGAGCGACCGCCGTGCAGGAGCTCGCCTTCACCATCGCCGACGGCAAGGAATACGCCAAGCGCGCGATGGAAGCGGGCCTCGATATCGACGCTTTCGCGCCGCGCCTATCCTTCTTCTGGGGCATCGGCATGAACTTCTTCATGGAGATCGCGAAGATGCGCGCCGCACGAGCGCTGTGGCATGATGTGATGGACGGGCTGGGGGCGCAGAACCCCAAGTCGAAGATGCTGCGCACGCACTGCCAGACCAGCGGCGTGTAGCTTGCAGGAACAGGACCCCTACAACAACGTCATCCGTACCACGGTGGAAGCGATGGCGGCAGTGCTGGGCGGCACACAGTCGCTCCACACCAATGCGCTCGATGAAGCCATCGCGCTTCCGACCGACTTCAGCGCCCGCATCGCGCGCAATACCCAGCTGGTGATCCAGGAAGAGACCGGCATCACCAATGTCGCCGATCCTCTGGGCGGCAGCTATTACGTCGAGAGCCTCACCGCTGCACTGGTCGAGCAAGCGCAGGCAATGCTCGATGAGGTCGAGGCGGCGGGCGGCATGACCGAATATGTTGCCAGCGGAAAACCGAAGGCCGCCATCGAGCGGGCAGCTGCCGCCAAGCAGGCCAGCGTCGACCGCGGCGAGACGGTGATCGTCGGCGTGAACAAATATCGGCTGGGTGAAGAGGCCGAGATCGACACTCTCGATATCGACAACCATGCCGTCCGTGAAAGTCAGATCGCGCGCTTGGAGAAAGTCCGGGCGGGCCGTGATGATGATGGGTGCCGCAAAGCTCTTGCCGCGCTTACCGAAGGTGCGCAGTCCGGCGGAAACTTGCTCGAGCTCGCTGTCGCCGCAGCGCGGCACGATGCGACGCTGGGTGAAATATCCTCGGCGATGGAGGATGTGTTCGGGCGCTACGATACGCTGCCGCAGCCGGTGCGCGGCGTCTATGCCGCCGCCTATGCCGATGATGATCGCTACAACCAGGTGGTCGAGGGCGTAAAGGCGGTCGAGCGCAGGCTCGGCCATAAGCCCAAGCTGATGGTCGCGAAAATGGGCCAGGACGGTCACGACCGCGGCGCCAATGTAATCGCCTCCGCCTTTGCCGACATGGGCTTCGATGTCCTGTCCGGCCCGCTGTTCCAGACGCCGCAAGAAACGCGCGATATGGCGCTGGAGAACGGTGTCGACGCCATCGGTGCAAGCAGCCTTGCGGCGGGGCATAAGACGCTGATCCCAGAACTCATCGGCTATTTGCGCGAAGCAGGCCGCCCCGACATCAAGGTGATCGCCGGCGGCGTGATCCCGCAGAAGGATTACGACTTCCTGCGCGATGCCGGGGTGCAGGGCATCTACGGCCCGGGCAGCAATGTGGTCGAATGCGCGGCGGACGTGCTGCGCCTGCTCGGCCACAACATGCCGCCTGCGGGTGAGGATCTGGAAGAGGCTGCGGAGTGAATAGGCACAAGGTTCGGTACTGTTGTCGTCTTCGTCATTCTTTCTGCTCGGAGTTTGACGTCGCCGGTACAGGATTTCGGTACGACTGTTCGGTCTAATTTCTGGGTGATGGTTGGCCGCAGCTGCCATGCTCGTTGCATGGCAACGTGGTTGGCATAGGCCTAATGTTCGTTGTCGTCGTTTCATTGGGCTTTTGCTTGCTGCGGTTCGCCTGAGCGGGCTCCGAGAACTCTGATCGAAAGAAGATTTCGAATGACCCAAATCCGCACCGACTGGACTCGCGAGGAAATCGCGGACCTTTTCGACCTTCCTTTTACCGAGCTGCTCTTCCGCGCCGCCACCGTCCACCGCGAAGTCCACCCGCCCGAGCAGGTCCAGCTCTGCACGCTGCTCAGCATCAAGACCGGCGGGTGTCCGGAGGATTGCGGCTATTGCTCGCAGTCGGTGAAGGCCGATAGCGGCGTCGAGGCGACCAAGCTGATGGATGTGCAACGCGTGCTCCAATCGGCGGCGCAGGCGAAGGATGCAGGCAGCCAGCGCTTCTGCATGGGCGCGGCATGGCGCAATCCGAAGGACCGCGACATGCCCGCGATTGTCGAGATCGTGAAGGGCGTTCGCAGCATGGGTCTGGAAACCTGCATGACGCTGGGCATGTTGACGCCGAAGCAGGCGGAGATGCTCAACGAAGCGGGTCTCGATTACTATAATCACAATGTCGATACCGGCCCGGAATATTACGAGCGGGTGATCTCCAGCCGCAAGTACGAGGACCGTCTGGACACGCTTCAGAACGTGCGCGATGCGGGCATCAATGTGTGCAGCGGCGGGATCGTGGGCATGGGCGAAACGCGGGCCGACCGGGTGGGCTTCGTCCACACCCTCGCCACCCTGGAACGCCATCCGGAAAGCGTACCGGTCAACGCACTGGTGCCGGTCAAGGGCACGGTGCTGGGCGATATGCTGGCAGACACCCCGCTCGCCAAGATCGACGATATCGAGTTCGTGCGCACGGTCGCCGTGGCGCGCATCTGCATGCCGATGAGCATGGTGCGGCTCAGCGCGGGCCGCGAATCGATGTCCGAGGCCACGCAAGCGCTGTGCTTCATGGCGGGCGCGAACTCGATCTTTACCGGCGACAAACTGCTGACCGCACCCAATGCAGGCGACGACAGCGACGCCGCGCTGTTTTCTAAGCTGGGACTGACCGCGCTTGAGCAGGAGGAACCGATGCGGGCATGTAAGGTGGCGGAGCCGGCGGAGTGACGTCGGCTCCGCACTTCCTCGGAATTGCCGGATTGCTGCTGTTCGCAATCGGTCTGTTTGTCGGCTTCGCCATTCCGCGACTGCGGAATGCGCGGATGGCTCTGTCTGCGCATCTGACGGCGGTACAGACAGGTCCTGCGCTCATTGCGATCGCTCTGTTCTGGAGTAACTGTTCGGTTCCGGGATCTTGGGACTGGCCTCTTGCTTCAGTCTTGGCGGTATCGTCATACACTCTGGTCGCGGGCATTGGCATTGCGGCGGCAAGCGGTGCCAGCAAGGCCTTACCTCTCGCAGGTGAGGGCTTCCACGGATCGGCGTTTCAGGAAAAACTAGTTTCGGTGGTCGTGATTACGAGTTCCGTCGCGATGACCGGTGCGATTGTGCCTCTGTGCTGGTTCGCGGTGCACGGTGCCTTGGCTCAGTGACCCTCGGGTTTTCGGTTGATGACCTCTTGCCCAAGGCGCGTGGCGGCGGCGCACTCAAGATGGGGCTCGCCAAACTGGACGAGAGCGAATGGTTCCAGCCAGATCCCGACCTTGCAGCCCGTTCAAAAGGGTTTGCCGAATACGCCGAGGGAATCCAGCTAACGCACGGCAGTGAGGCACCGGGCGTGGAACTCGCTGCGATGCTGGGCATCACCGGCGGCTTGCGCGAAGCGGCCGAAGCTCATCACGAGGACATGTGCCTGCTGACGCGGAACGCGGGCGAAGAGTGCTATCGCCTGGTCGGCGCAGCGGTGGCATGGCCTTCGGACTGGACACCTGCAGACAAGATAGGTCTTCCGCTGCGAGCCCTTCATGCACCGATCCAGGGTTATGAGGAGCACCTCGCGAGCGGCGTCGATCACTTCATGGCGAAGCTGAAGCCGGGTCCGATCTATGGCCGCTGCAACTGGTTTGTCACTCCGACCGAGTCGATGCACTGGATTGCCGAACCTCCCGAACGGGCTTTCCATCACGTCACCGCCGAGAATGCTGGGCAGACGCTGTTCGTGCGTTCGGAACGGCAGACATTACGCCGATTGCCGCGCACGGGCGCAATCCTGTTCACCATCGGCGTCTATGTGGCTGCGCTGGCCGAATTGTCCGAGACGAATGTGTCAGGGCTGGCCCGCGCGGTGCAAGGCCTGATCGAGGGTGAGGGTGACCGGCGCGGGGCGGGGGCTTACGCGGACGCGCTAATCGGCTATGCGGCTCGCCAAGAGACGGAGTTACAGCGCTGATGTTCAAAAAGATACTGATCGCCAATCGCGGTGAAATTGCCTGCCGGGTCATCAAGACAGCTCGCCGGATGGGGATCGCGACCGTCGCGGTCTATTCCGATGCCGATGCGCGCGCTCCATTCGTGCGCATGGCGGATGAGGCGGTGCATATCGGCCCTCCACCTGCCGCCGAGAGCTATCTGATTGCAGAGAAGATCATCGAGGCCTGCAAGCAGACCGGGGCCGAGGCCGTACATCCCGGCTATGGATTCCTGTCCGAGCGCGCGAGCTTCGTCGAGGCGCTGGAGAAAGAGGGCATCGCCTTTATCGGCCCGCCCGTAAATGCGATTGCCGCAATGGGCGACAAGATCGAGTCCAAAAAGCTGGCTAAAAAGGCCGGCGTCAACGTCGTCCCGGGTTTCGTCGGCGAAATTCGCGACACCGATCACGCGGTGCGAGATCGCGAACGAGATCACCTATCCGGTGATGATGAAGGCCAGCGCCGGCGGCGGCGGCAAGGGAATGCGGCTGGCCTATAGCGAAAAGGACGTGCGCGAAGGGTTCGAAGCGACCAAGCGCGAAGGCCTCAACTCGTTCGGCGACGACCGCGTTTTCATCGAGAAATTCATCGAAAACCCGCGCCATATCGAAATTCAGATCCTCGGCGATAAACACGGCAACATCATTTACCTCAACGAGCGCGAATGCAGCATCCAGCGCCGTCACCAGAAGGTCGTCGAAGAAGCGCCGTCGCCCTTCGTCACGCCGAAGATGCGCAAGGCGATGGGCGAGCAATGCGGTCGCTCTGTCCAAGGCCGTCGACTACCATAGCGCTGGCACGGTCGAACTGATCGTCAGCGGTGCGGATCCGACCGGAGAGAGCTTCTATTTCCTCGAAATGAACACCCGCCTTCAGGTCGAGCATCCAGTGACCGAAGCGATTACCGGCGTCGATCTGGTCGAGCAGATGATCCGCGTTGCCGCTGGCGAGAAGCTGGAAATGACGCAGGACGATGTGAAGATCGACGGCTGGGCGATCGAGAACCGCGTCTATGCCGAGGACCCCTATCGCGGGCTTCCTGCCCTCGACGGGACGGCTCGTGCATTACGAGCCGCCGGTTGAGCCCTGGGCAGATGACGGCTCGGAAAACGGACGCCGCGGCGTGGACGGTATTCGCGTGGATGACGGCGTTTATGAAGGCGGCGAAGTTTCGATGTTCTACGACCCGATGATCGCCAAGCTGATCACTTGGGGCGAGACACGCGACGAAGCCGCCGACTTGCAAGTGCAGGCACTCGACGCTTTCCGCATCGAGGGGCTGGGGCACAATGTCGATTTCCTCAGCGCGATCATGCAGCATCCGCGCTTTCGTTCGGGCGAACTCACCACTGGCTTTATTGCCGAGGAATATCCCGACGGCTTCGAAGGCGCCGCAACGTCGGACGAGCTGAAGCGCGGACTTGCGGCCGTGGGCGGCGTGATCGCGACGGCCGATGCGGATCGCGCACGGCGGATCGATCAACAGCTCGATGGAGCGACCTATGCGCCCGGCGACTGGACCATTCGTATGGACGGCACTGACTACCGCGTGGTGCTGGAAGAAAACGCGATCACGGTCGATGATCAGCCGGTTGCGCTCGAACTCGCCTATACACCCGGTGATGCCATGATCGATGTTGAACTTGGCGGCGATGACGAAGAGCCGGGCGAGGGGCTGACAATGCAGCTCGCGCCTACGGCGGCCGGATATGCCATTACCACCCGCGGCGGTACACATGAACTGCGTATCTTGCAGACACGCATCGCGCATCTGGCCGAGCACATGATTGAAAAGGAGCCGCCTGACCTTTCCAAAATGCTCATTTGTCCGATGCCGGGCCTGCTTGTGAAACTGCATGTCGGCGAAGGCGAGGAGGTCCAGCCGGGTCAACCGCTCGCGACTGTCGAAGCGATGAAGATGGAGAATATTCTCCGTGCGGAAAAGCAGAGCACAGTTTCGAAAATCAACGCCAGCGAAGGCGAAAGTCTTGCTGTCGACGCGGTGATTCTGGAGCTGGAGTAAAGCCGTGTCGGGCGTTGCGGGCTGGAAGACAGTCGATCCGCTATGGTCCGAAGTCGATGCGTTGATCGACGACAAACTGGTGGGCGAGGACCCGGCTGTAGACCAGTGCCTCGCGAACTCGATTGCCAACGGCCTGCCGGACATTGCCGTATCGCGCGCGCAGGGACGGTTCCTGCAAATGCTGATCGAGATCAACGGCGCGAAGCGAGTGCTCGAAATCGGCACTCTCGGCGGTCTTTCAACCATCTACCTTGCACGGGGAGTGGGTGACGATGGCAATGTCGTGACGCTGGAAAGCGAGCGGGCCTACGCTAAAATTGCCGAAGCTAACCTTGATAAAGCCGGGGTAGGTGACCGTGTTGCGGTCGTGGTCGGGGTTGCGATTGACAGCCTCAAGGCCGTCGACGGCCCATTCGATTTCACCTTCATCGATGCCGACAAAGTCAATAACATCGCCTATGTCGAAGCGGCGCTTTCCAAGTCCCGGGATGGCGCGCTGATCGTCGTCGACAACGTCGTGCGGGAAGGACATATACTCGACCCGCAAGACGAATCCGCGATTGGTACGCGTGCGCTATACGAGCATCTTCAAAATCATCCCGAATTACAAACTACTGCACTTCAGACCGTTGGCGCAAAAGGCTGGGACGGTATGCTTTTCGCGAAAATCAGCCGCGTTTCGAATTAACCTTGAAAGCCCATTTTTAAGGTAAATGCGCTGGTAATACATGATGGACCGCGTCATTTTATCTCTAATCGAAGTCCCGTTCGGGGCAATTGGAGAATGATAATGGCTAAGCGTGGAGTTGGTTTCTTCGACCGCAAAGGTCACTATTTCAAGACTGCCACCGAAGCGACGGTAAGCGATATCGCTGCAGTTCTCGGCAAGATCGGCGACGGCGAGAGCCTGGCACCCGGCATTGCGCACACCCTGCTGGAACGCCGCGGCGAAATCGAAGCGCTTTTCACCGAGCACGATTCGATGATGTCGGAAGTGAAGGGTGCGGAACGCGGCTCGAATATCGCCAGTCTGCCGCGCCGCGCAGCACGGGGCTAGCTAGCAGAACGCTGCGGCCAAGATTTCGTCGGCAACGCTCTCGGCGCTGCGTTCGTGATTTCGAACCACCAGATCGTAATCGATACGGTGATGGATTCGATCGTTCTGTTCGCGAGCCAAGCCGATCAGCCGATCACCACGCTCGCGCTCTCGACGATTAAGGACTGCCTGTGGAGCCGAAACGTGGATTACAAATAGCCCCTTACTTGCAATCCGTTGTCGATAATCGGCGATCTGCGCTGCGGTGCAGACGTCATCCACAATAATATCGAGACCTTTTCCAGCAAGTTCGGCGACGAAGGATCTCATTGCAGCGAGTAGTTTGTCGCCGTCGCTTCCGTTGACGATGGAAACCCTTTGATCGCTTTCGGTGCTGATGTCTCGCACGACGAACCAGTGATCATCCATCTCTCGGCCGTCCGGGATCATTCCGATAAATGAATCCATACACACGTGCAGAAAATCTGTCTCGGCCCGGCGCTGGATCGCTTTCGCTATGGTGGATTTGCCAGCGCTGCTCGGACCGCTGAGAATGATGACTTTCGCTGTCATTCTTCCACCATCGCGACAGCTCTAATCCAGCCCGCGCTTGCACGTTCGATCTTCACGGGGAAGCAGCTGAATGTAAATCCATGGGCTGGCAGCGCTTCCAGGTTGGTGAGCTTTTCGATCTGATAGTAGGGCCTGATGCGCCCGGCCTTGTGGCCCTCCCAGATGATCGACGGATCGCGGGTTTCTGCCCACCGCTTCGCGGTATGGCTGAAGGGCGCATCCCAGCTCCAGGCATCGGTGCCGACGACTTCGACGCCGCGCTGCGTCAACCATAGCGTAGCTTCGGCGCCAAGTCCGACGCCTTGATCGGTAAAATTCTCCGTGCCGTAGACGGCGCCCGACTGAACCAGCACGATGTCGAGCGGTTGCAGCTCGTACCCGATCTTCGTCAGCGCCTCTTCCACCTCGCCCGCACTAACGACATGTCCGTGCGGCAGATGCGAGAAGTCCAGCTTCACGCCGGGCCGGAAAAACCGGTCGAGCGGCGCTTCGTCGATACTCGGGGCAGGGCGCGCACCATCATCGGTGGTCGAGTGATAATGCCACGGCGCATCCATATGCGTGCCATTGTGCGTCGATAGCTCCAGCATCTCGACAGCCCACCCTTCGCCGCCCGGCAGGTCATCCTTTTCCAGTCCCGGAAAGAACATGGCGATCTGCTCCCACGTGTTCTCGTGGGTCATATACTGGATTTTCGGGCGCATCACTTCAGGATCGGAGATGACGTCGTTCGTGATCGGAATCGAGAGGTCTAAGAACCGTGTCATCCCGTCAGACTAATGCGCCTGAAGCTCCTCGTCGAGGAACTGTGCAATGTCGTGCAGCTCGACGTCGCGAGCCAAAAATGCTGCACCGATATTGCGCAGCAAAATGAATGGCAGTTTGCCGCTCTCCATCTTCTTGTCGTGCTGCATATGACCGGCCAGCTTGGCGCCGTCGCAGTTCATGCCGAGCGCTGAAATTGCTGCGGGAAGACCTGCAGCATTTATAGCGCCTGATATGCGATTTGCGTCGTTCATCGACATGAAGGAAATCCGGACCGAATAGCGCGCGGCAAGCGCCATCCCGAGCGCGACCGCTTCGCCATGCAGCAGGCGGTCGGAAAATCCCGTTTCTGCTTCCAGAGCATGACCGAAAGTGTGCCCAAGATTGAGCAAGGCGCGGGCACCCGTTGTCTCGCGCTCGTCCTCGGCGACGATCCGCGCTTTTGCTGCGACGCTCGTTGCGACCGCATGCTCCAAGGCTGCCGCTTCTAGCGACAGAACGCGATCGCCGTTTGCCTCCAGCCAGCCGAAGAATTCGGGATCGCCGAGCACGCCGTATTTGAGCACTTCGGCATAGCCAGAACGCAATTCGCGCTCTGGCAGAGTATCCAGGGTCGCCAGGTCGGCGAGCACTAGTGACGGCTGATGGAATGCGCCGACAAGGTTCTTGCCGGCCGAAGTATTGATCGCCGTCTTGCCGCCCACCGAACTGTCGACCTGCGAGAGCAAGGTCGTGGGCAGCTGCACGAAACCGCATCCGCGCTTGAGGATGGCCGCAGCAAATCCCACCAAGTCGCCGACGACGCCGCCTCCGAGCGCGAAGATATGATCCCCGCGCTCGATACCCTGTGCGAGCAGCCAGTCCGTGAGCTTGGCGATCTCCGACCAAGATTTGGATCCCTCACCGGGAGTAACTTCATACCATGCGATCTCGTAATTGTCGGATGCCAATGAATGTGCGAGGCGCTCGCCATGAAAACGCTTGGCTTCCCGGTCGGCGATGACGGGCACTTTGCGTCCCCCCGAATACGGCTCGATGAATTTGTGCGCCTGAACGACCGTGTCGTCCAAAAGTCCCGCGCCAACGTGCACGTCATAAGAGCGCCCTGCCAGTTGAACCGGAATTACAGCCATGCTGCGACTACCTCTATGATCCGGCTGGCCGTGGCTTCGTGTGGGCCATCATCTGTCACGACATGGCAATGCGCTTGGGCATAAGCATTCCCACGCTGGTCTTTCAGGTTGGCCAGAATTTCATGCGGGTCGCCATTTCGCAATAGCGGGCGCGTATTACGGCGTCCGGTCCGCTCGACCAGCGTCTCGATGTCGCAGTCGAGCCAGACCGATACGGCCTTGTCCTGAATCAGAGCACGCGTTGCAGGATCGACGAATGCTCCTCCGCCCGTGGCGATCACCCCGTAATCCTCGCCCATCAGCCTTTCGATCACGCGGCGCTCGCCATCGCGGAAATAGGGTTCGCCGAATTCGTCGAAGATTTCCGAGACGCTGCGATCTGCGGCACGTTCGATTTCGTCATCGACATCGATGAAGCGGCTGCCCAGCATCGCCGACAACCGCCGACCGACCGTCGACTTGCCCACGCCCATCAGACCGACCAGCACGATCGGCCGGTCCAGCTTTCGCGCAATCAGCTGCAAATCGTCGCGAGTTTGGGCAGGGCTGCTTTCGGTCATTGCTGACACGCCTAGAGATGGGCTATCGGGCAAGCAAGCACGCTAAAAATTGTATGGACTGAAGCGTAGATAATGCGAGGAAACAGGGTCGCCGTGACGATTGCAGTCGTTTTGATATTGTTATTGCTGCTCGCCTGGTTCGATGGCGGTGAGGAGCCTCTGCGCCTGATCGAACAACCCGTGGACCTGCCCGAGGGCGCGCGATGAGATCGGTATGGCTGCTCAGTGCCGGGGCGCTTGCACTCGGCTCGACCCTTGCGTGGGCGCAAGGTCAGCCAGAGGACCTGCTCCCACCGGGATTTTCGAATCCGGCTCCTGCACCGGCGCCAGCGCCCACTTCCGCGCCAGCACCATCTTCTGCTCCGGCGCCGCAGCGGCCCAATCCTCCGGCCCAGCCGTCTGCGCCGCCGTCCGGTTCGGGCGAAGTGGTCCAGCCTCTACCGACCCAGCGTGCACCGGACGTTTCTGCCGACTTGTCCGGTCTTCCCACGATCGAAGAGCTAGAAGCCCTAACGACCGACGAGCTTGACGAGCGGCTCGGCCTGCGCCCGCGGTACGATATTCCGCCTGCCGCTCGGCGTTCGCTCGAGCGGGTCGGCGTGATCGACAGCGCGGAAGGGGGATTCCCGTCAGGATCGCTCGCGCGTCAGCCCGGCGCCTTGGTGCGTGCGGCTCTTGGCGGCTTGCAGGGACCCGTGGTCTCGCGTTGGGGGCATATTCTTCTGCGTCGCACTTTGGCGAGCCGCATGGAGGCGCCCTCCGGCATGAACGCGGTCGAGTTTGCGGCGCGGCGGGCACAAGCACTCAATGCCATGGGCGAGTATAGCGTTGCGCGGGCTTTGGTGCAGGACGTCGATACGCAGAATTACAGCGACGCGCTGACCGATGCTGCGGTCGCGGCATATATCGGCACGGCTGACGTCGTCGGGGCTTGCCCGGCAGTTCGTCTGGCCGATTCGAGAACCGATGGCGAGTGGCGTCTTTTATCCGGTATCTGCAATGCCTTTGCGGGCGAGGAAACGCGGGCAAATAACGACCTGCGCCGTGCGCTCAATACCGAAGCCGTGCCGCGCATCGATGCCCTGTTAGCTCAGCGCTATGCCGGTGCGGCTGGCAATGGGCGGCGCGCGGTCAATATCGAGTGGGACGACGTCGACGCTTTGACGCCTTGGCGCTTCGCACTTGCAAATGCAGTTGGCGAACCGATCCCCGAAGCGCTGCTTGAGGATGCTGACGCCTATTACCGGCGCTCGGCAGCGGTGACGCCGGCTCTGCCAATTATGCAGCGTGTCGGAGCGGCCGATACGGCTGCCGCCGAGGGGATACTCTCTTCCGCAGCGCTGATCGACCTTTACGCGCAAATCTACGCGGCAGATGGTCTTCAAGGCGATGAAGCAATCGCGGCATCGCGCCTTCGTGAAGCTTATGTCAGTCCGCAGGCATCGGCCCGGTTGGCAGCTATTCAAGATGTCTGGGGCGTGAGCGGTGATTACGGTCGCTATGTTTTGACGGCATTCGCCGCAGCGCGCATGCCAGCCAGCGACGATTTTGCGGACGCGGCTCCCGCGCTGATAGCGTCCATGCTTGCAGCGGGCCTCGACCGCGATGCCATGCGCTGGGAGCGCGTTGTCGCTGCGGGTAGCGAGGGATGGGGCCTTCTTGCAGTGGCCAGACCTGGAAACGGGGCGGCGGTGACTGACGGCAACCTTGCCGATTACCTCGATAATGCGGGCGAATCCAAGGCGAGAATGCTGTTCGCAGGCCTTGCAGGCCTTGGCCGTGTCGGCGCGGGTGAGGTTTCGGAATATTCGAGCCGGCTGGATGTGGATCTTGGCCGTCAGTCGCGCTGGACGCGGGCAATTTCGGGGGCAGCGGATGCTGGAAATCCAGCTCTCGTGTCCCTACTGGCCGGACTGGGTATGCAGGGCAGCTCATGGGAGCGGATGACGCCTTTGCATCTCTATCACCTCGTGCGTGCGCTCTCTGCGTCCGGTCTCGAAGCGGAGGCACGGATGATAGCCGCAGAGGCCGTTGCCCGCGCATGACGTGAGCGCGATCGACGAATTTCTGGGGATGCTGTCCGCCGAACGCGGCGCGGCGAAGAACACTCTCGATGCGTATTCGCGCGATTTGCATCAGGCCGATGAGCTGGTTGGCGATCTCGCATCTGCTGATAAAAGCGATCTCGAGCGCCTTGGGGCGGATTGGGCGGCACTCGCGCCGTCGACGCTCGCCCGGAAATCGTCCGCCCTCCGGCAGTTTTTCGGATTCTTGGTCGACGAAGGTATTCGCAAAGATGACCCGAGCAAGGCTCTTCCGCGCGCTGCGCCGCGCAGACCGCTGCCGAAGATTTTCTCGCATGGGGACGTCGGGCGCCTCTTCGAGCAAGCAGAGGCCGACGCGCAGTCGGACCAGCCTAAGGCAATCCGCCTGCTTGCATCCATAGAGCTGCTGTATGGCTCGGGCTTGCGGGTGACCGAGCTGGTTTCCTTGCCGATTTCGGCGGTACCACGCGATTCACCGTTTCTTACAGTAATCGGGAAGGGCGGTCAGGCGCGGATGGTGCCGATCGGAAAGCGTGCCAAGAATGCGCTATCTCGTTGGCTCGCGGTACGCCCCGCCGGATCGGACTATCTCTTTCCATCGCGCAGCAAACATCTAACGCGTGTACGCCTGTTCCAGCTACTCAAGGAGCTTGCCGTGCGGGCCGATTTGCCGCCCGAGAAGGTTAGCCCGCATGTGCTGCGTCACGCGTTTGCGACTCACCTGCTGGAAGGCGGCGCTGATCTGCGCGCGCTTCAAACGCTGCTGGGTCACGCCGACATCGCCACTACGCAAATTTACACCCATGTCGATTCGGCACGGCTGGTAAAGCTCGTGAACGAGCGGCACCCGCTTGCGCGAGCGCCGAAGTGCGACTAGCCGGAAGGTGATGATTTCCTACCTTGAATTCGAAAAGCCCGTTGCGGAGCTTGAAAAACGTATCGCCGATCTGCGTGCCGCTTCGGACGGCGACGGCGTCGATATTGCCAACGAGCTCCAGCGTCTCGAACTGAAGAGTGCGCAGCTTCTGCAAAGCGCCTACGCTGCTCTGACGCCGTGGCAGAAGACACAGGTTGCGCGCCATCCCTCGCGCCCGCATTTCCGCGATTTTGTGGAACATGCTTTCGAGGATTTCGTCCCGCTCGGCGGGGATCGCAACTACGGCGACGATCAAGCCATCCTGGGCGGATTTGCCAAACTCGACGGCCGTAAGATCATGTTGATCGGGCACGAAAAGGGCAATGATACCGAAAGCCGCATCCGGCACAATTTCGGCATGGGCAAGCCGGAAGGGTATCGCAAGGCCATCCGCTTGATGGAGATGGCGGGCCGCTTCGGCCTGCCGGTGGTGACCCTGGTCGATACATCGGGCGCTTTTCCCGGTGTCGAGGCAGAGGAGCGCGGACAGGCGGAGGCGATCGCGCGGGCTACCGAAGCGTGTCTTGCACTGCAGGTGCCGATGGTAGCCGCGATTGTGGGCGAGGGCGGATCCGGCGGCGCAGTAGCGCTGGCCAGTGCCGAGCGCGTGCTCATGCTCGAACACGCTGTATATTCGGTCATCTCGCCTGAGGGTTGCGCTTCGATTTTGTGGCGCACGGCTGATAAGGCAGCCGACGCTGCAGAAGCCATGAAGGTCACCGCGCAGCATCTCGCCGAGTTAGGCGTGATCGACCGGATCGTGACCGAGCCGGTTGGCGGCGCGCACCGCGACAAGCGGCTAGCAGCTCGATTACTGGGCGAAGCTTTGTCCGACGAACTGACTGCGCTTGCCGAAAAATCGAGCGATGAGCTGCGCCGAATGCGCGAAGAACGGTTTCTTTCCATCGCAAGCTGACGGGCATGTGCCGCTAATCGGGAACAATCGAACCCGTAGCGCTGTTTTCCCTAACGACTGGCGCTGTGCAAGGTCGCGCACGCGCCGAGCTTTTGGGGAGACCTTCAATGTCGCGCACTAAACAATTGGCCGCCGTTTCTACGGCAACTCTGGCCTTGGCCTTAAGCGGCTGTACGGGAATGGGAAATATCCCGAGCGCAAGCGCGCCGATCACGCAAACCGAGGCGCAGCTGGGCGCTGAGAATCACCCGAAACTTCTTGCCGAATTTGGCGGCGCTATGACAGGCGCTCAGGCGCAATATGTCGAGCAGGTAGGAAAAAATATCGCTGTGCAGTCCGGTCTTGGCAATGCGCGCGAGAGCTTCACGGTGTCGCTGCTCAACAGCCCCGTAAACAATGCGTTCGCGATACCCGGCGGTTACATTTACACAACACGTCAGCTTGTCGCCTTGATGGACAATGAAGCCGAGCTTGCCGGCGTTCTGGGCCACGAAGTCGGGCACGTCGCCGCACGCCATTCGCAGCGCCGACAGGCCAAGGCGCAGCAGAATTCGGTGCTAGGCGGGCTTGGAGCTATTCTGTCCGGCGTGCTCCTTGGAAATACCGGGATCGGTCAGCAGCTCGGCCAATTGGCGTTGCAAGGCTCGCAATTGCTCACACTGAAGTTTTCACGCTCGCAGGAGCTCGAGGCTGACGATTTGGGCATTCAATATCTTAATAAGGCGGGATACGATCCGACTGCAATGTCGACCGTACTGGCCAGCCTAGCCGCCCAGAACTCGCTCGACGCCCAACTACAAGGCAGGAACAACGCCAGCCTCCCGGCATGGGCGTCGACCCACCCCGATCCGGCCAGCCGTGTCCAATCTGCGCGCCAGAAAGCGCAAGGGATGAGCGGTGTAACAAATCAGGACACGTTCCTGACTCGCATCGACGGCCTGACTTATGGCGACGATCCGGCGCAGGGCGTGATCGAAGGCAGCCAATTCATCCACCCTGAATTGCGGCTGTCTTTCACAGCGCCGCAAGGCTTCTACATGATCAACGGCACTCGCGCCGTCAGCATCAATGGACAGAGTGCGCAGGCCCAGCTCACGCTCGCCCCCTATAGCGGCAATCTGGAAAACTACGTCGCCAACGTCTTCGGCAAGATTGGCGGCGAGAATAATCAGATCCGGCCAACCAGCGTCCAGCGTACGACCGTAAACGGCCTGCCAGCCGCTTACGGCACAGCGCGAGTCAACACCGGACAAGGCGAGGTCGACGTGATCGTGTTTGCTTATGAGTTTGCCAACGACCGGGCGTACCACTTCCAGGCCATCACTCAGGCAGGTAAAGGCAATACCCTGACGGCGATGTTCAATTCCATGCGGCGAATCAGTGCCAGCGAAGCGGCGAATGTCGTGCCGCGTGTGCTTGATGTCGTGACTGTGAGATCAGGCGACACGGTTCGCACGCTCGCCAGCAAGATGGCCTATGATAACGGGCAGGAGGCTCGTTTCCGCGTGCTGAACAGTCTCGGAAGCAATGAAAACGTAGTGCCGGGCAAGAAGGTCAAGATCGTCGTGCGTGGTCGGTGATCAGATCTCATTTAGACAAAACAAAAGCGGCGGGGAAATTCCCCGCCGCTTCCGTTTTTGTCGATAGACTTAAGCTTATGCCGAGGCAGCAGTAGGTGCCATCGCTGTGCCAACCGTGTTGAAGGTCGACTTCAGGTTGTTGCCAAGTGCGCCCATCGCGGTGATTGCGGCGACGGCGATCAGAGCAGCGATCAGGCCGTATTCAATTGCAGTGGCGCCCTGTTCGTCGCGAGCAAGCTTGTTGAAGAATTTCATGTGTAGTCTCCTGGTTTAGTCTTCGGTACCCGACCTGTGCGAATTTTTTCGAACAGGTTGAGACGCTTATCGGGCGAAAATATTGAGAATTCCCTAACGCCCGAGTTTGCATTTGGTTAAGCAGAAGAGGCGGCGTTGACCGTTGTGGATGTATTGTTCCACATGTTGAGCGCCTGTTGTCCGAGGGTTTGGACACCCCCCAACATCGCGAGGAAAATCAGCGCGAGTATCAGACCATATTCGACCGCAGTCGCGCCCGTCTCGTCGCTGGCAATTTTAGCTAATAGATGAGTCATGAACTGAAATCCCCGTCCTCTGCTTCCAAGCAATTTCGTGGGAAATAGAGACGCGAAGGTTAAGAATTTGTTGAGGGATGCTGCAAAAGTGGAAAATATTCCGACATGGACTTGTGTTGTGGCAGGCGCGTTATCGGGCGACAGCCGGCATTGGCTCATGCACCGCAGACCGGAAGGGAAGGCGCATGCCGGGCTATGGGAGTTTCCTGGCGGGAAGGTTGAAACGGGCGAAACGCCAAGCGACGCCTTGATTCGTGAGATCAAGGAAGAGCTTGGCGTCGATCTGGCTGGCGATGCGATTGCCCCCGCAGCTTTCGCTCAGACCGGACTTGGCACAGGCGATGCGCCGATCGTCATACTTCTTTACACCTGCACGCGCTGGGAAGGGGAGCCGCGCCCGCTGGAGGGTGGACGGATTGAATGGTTCAGCCCGGACGAAATTGCACTTCTCGACAAGCCGCCTTTGGATGTCGACCTGGCTCGGCAACTGTT
Organism: uncultured Alphaproteobacteria bacterium; assembly: GCA_963797945.1. GTDB lineage: Bacteria > Pseudomonadota > Alphaproteobacteria > Sphingomonadales > Sphingomonadaceae > Qipengyuania. The sequence goes on from CAWCRA010000003.1 coordinate 730,864, forward strand.
CGAAGATCCATCGTATTAGGGATTGTCATCGGAGCGCGGCCTGCTATGTGCCCCGCTCCAGCGCACCCGTAGCTCAGCTGGATAGAGTACCTGACTACGAATCAGGGGGTCGGAGGTTCGAATCCTTCCGGGTGCGCCATCAAACTGCCCGTCTTCGCTAGTGTGAAGGCGGGCGGTTTGCGTTTGGGAAAGGCTCTGCGCGTGCTTGCTAAACGGATGCGGCGACGTTGAAGGATCGCAATGCGGACGAATAGTCAGGTCGGACAGCACCCGCTCCACCTCGATTGGCCGGCAGAATCGCAACCCCGCCAGCGAGCTCCCGGCCCATGCAACACGCGCATATCGCCAGCCTTCTCGTGGCAAGTTGACGCTCAATAGCTCGCCCAGCCTGAGGCTGAAACGGCAAGCGATGCGCGCTCCGCCTGCCGACACGTCTCTGACGCGAACCCAGGATTGGTCGCATCTGTCCCGGCTTAGCTCGGTGACGAGCATCACCGCGTGCCGCGAGCTTTTTCGTTTGTCTTCATCGTATTGCGACATTCTCGAGCAGATGCCGGCGACCGATGTAGTTCATGTCTCACGAGCTTTCAGGGGGATTACTTAGCCTTGATCTTCAAGCCAGTGCATATCGTCGTCGCTGAAACCAAAGTGGTGCCCCGCCTCATGGATGACGACATGTCGCACTAGCGCTTCGACGCCAACGCCGGTCTCTGCCATTTCGGCTAGTATCGGCTGGCGGAAAAGCCAGATCCGCGGCGGCATGCTCCCGCTGTCCCAGACGGATCGTTCTGTAAGGGGATTGCCTTCGTAAAGGCCGCTCAGTGTCCACGGATCGACGAGATCGACCGACGCAAGCTGCTCGCTCGTGGCGAACTGTTCGACTCTCAAAACAACCCGGTCGAGCGGCGTCCGGAACTCTTCCGGCAGACCGATCATGACCTGCTCGGCCAGTTGCTGCATGGTATCTGCACTCGGTCCGTCGAGAAGGTGGCTCATGCGCACCATATGGGTCGCATGAAGTTATGCTGCAAGCGCATGGAACATCGCCACCGTCTGCCCATTAGTACTGCGAAGCAACTACAAGGAGCCCTTCGCATGGCCGACACACAAGAAATTTTCAAACGTCTCAAGCAGGATCACGACAAGCATCGCGAGCTGCTGGACAAGCTCCTCGACACGAGCGGCGAGACCGATACGCGCGAAAAGCTCTTCACCGAGCTGACCAAGGAGTTGAAAGGCCACGCCGCTGCCGAAGAGCAGGCCCTGTATTCAACAATGTTACGCAAACCGCCGACGACTGACGACACACGTCACTCCGTCGCGGAGCATCACGAAATCGACGAAGCGCTGAACGATCTTGCGGCGACCGACATGGCCAGCGGAGCCTGGCTGACGAAATTCAAGGAATTCGACCACCAGTACCGTCACCACATCGAAGAAGAAGAAGAGGATCATTTTCCCGAGTTCGCGAAGCACCTCGACGAGGACGATATGAAGCACATGCGCTCTGTCTTCGATCGCCGTAAGAGGGAAGAGAAGAGCGAAGCGGAAGTGACGCCTGAGAAAAAGGAAGATGCCAAGGCCTGAATGGTAAGGCGTCGGGGGGAAGAATGAACGACGAAATTGCAGACCCGAAAACGGTCTCGCGGCTGGATGAGGGCGTATCGCCATCGGTATGGCGATACGCTCACGTCGACAGGGCGTCCGTTGTGATCGACGGGGCCGACTATTTCGCAGCTATGCAAGCAGCCATGCTGAAGGCGAAGTATCGCATATTCATTATCGGCTGGGATTTCGATACGCGTATTCACCTCGCGCAAGGGAGGCGCTGGTGGCAGCGCGGATGGAAAGACAAATATCCTGCCCGCCTTGGCGGGTTCATGACCTGGCTCATTCGCCATCGGCCCACGCTCGAAATTCGTATCCTGAAGTGGAGCTTCGGTTTTTTCAAATTCGTCGCGCGTGGATCGATGTGGTGGGACTTGCTACGATGGGCGCGCTATCGCCGGATCGACTTCAAGTTCGACAGTGCGCATCCAGTCGGATGCAGTCACCACCAGAAACTTGCCGTGCTGGACAGCTCGATGGCCGTTTGTGGCTGTATCGACATGACAGTGAAGCGGTGGGACACGCGCGAGCACGAAGAACATAGCGAGCTGCGCACTACCCCCAATGGCGAGGAATACGAACCTTGGCATGATGCCTCCATGATGATGGAAGGCGAAGTAGCAGTCGCGCTGAGCGAGCTGGGGCGTGATCGTTGGGTAAGAGCCGGCGGGGTTCCGCTCCTTCCGATCAAGCGCCGCGATGAAAGCCTCTGGCCGGATGGGCTCGAGGCCACTTTCGAAAATGTCGAAATAGGTATCTCACGGACCAGAGCGCCTTATCGCGATTGGGATGAAGTTCGGGAAATCGAGCAATTGTTCGTTGAGCACATCAAACGAGCGAAACGCTTCATCTATGCAGAAAGCCAGTATTTCGCTTCGCGGAAGATCGCGGAAACGATACTCGCCCGCGTGCAGGAAGACGACCCGCCAGAGATCGTCATCGTCCACCCCGCTCATGCCGATGGGTGGCTCGAGCAACAAGCCATGGACCATGCCCGAGCAGAACTCGTGGCGGCCATCGAGGCGGAGGACGCCAAGGGTCGCTTCTCTATCTGGGTGCCGTACACGGGCGAAACTCCCATATATGTGCATGCCAAGATGATGATCGTTGACGACGAGATATTCCGCATCGGTTCGGCCAATATGAACAATCGGTCACTCGGTCTCGATAGCGAATGCGATGTGTTCGTCGACGCTGCGCGGGACGGCAATTCACATGCGTCAGAGCCAATCGCGTCGATCAGGCGCTCTTTGCTTGCTGAACATTGCGGGCTGGAAGAAGACGAGATCGACGAAGCAATCGCCCTCCACGGCTCGATCGCGGGAATGATCGACCACACCCAAACCGATGGCGGCCGAAACCTGCGCCGATATCATCCACCCGACATCGAAGGGCTGCGCGAGGATCTTGCGCAAAGCCAACTGCTTGACCCCGAGAGCGCGGATGAAATGTTCGAGGCGTTTGCAAATGGAGGGCTTTTTCGCGAAGGGACCCGCCTTGGCCGCGTTCGCGGTTCTATCAAAAGGAAATTCGGACGATGAGCAGTCTGGTCGGTCCCGATGAAGACGATCCGCGCGGCAAGCCCCCTGTGCCTGAAAATGTGAAGGACGCAATCCGCACGCTCATTGCATGGGCGGGAGACGATCCCGAGCGGGAAGGCCTCCTCGATACGCCCGCCCGTGTTGCACGCGCGTGGACGGAATATTGCCAGGGGTATGAAGAAGACCCGGCTATCCATCTTAGCCGCGTGTTCGAGGAGGTCGGCGGTTATAATGAACTGGTTCTGCTGAAGGACATCCCGTTTCAGTCTCACTGCGAACATCATATGGCGCCGATCATCGGGAAGGCGGCAATCGCTTACATGCCCAACGACCGGGTCGTCGGTATCTCCAAACTCGCCCGTGTCCTGCATGGATTTGCGCGCCGCTTACAGGTTCAGGAACGGCTGACAGCAGAGGTTGCCGATTGCATCTGGGATAATCTCAAACCGCAAGGCGTCGCAGTCGTCATCGAAGCAGCGCACAGTTGTATGACTGCACGCGGTGTACGCACACCTGGTGTTGGCATGACTACCAGCCGTATGATGGGGACTTTCTTGGAGGATCAACGCAGCCGTAAAGAAGTGCTCAGCCTGATGGGTTACTGATAGGGCTGCAGGCTCCCTTTTGACGACGCCGTTCAGCCGCGCGCGAAAATCCGCTCGATCAGATCCGGCTTCGACCGGCGCGGCGGCGTGGCTCCGGCCAGTTCGTAAAGCGTATTGCCGAGGAGAACAGCCTGCTCCTTACTGAGGAAATAGCGTTTTTCGTCGACATCGCCCGGTCCATCCGGAACGGTCTTTGCGCTCTGCATGGTCAGGACGATCCGGTCGCCTGCCGGACGCGAGAGCCATCCGACGAGAACGCCGAGATCATTTGTAGGATCGGGATCGCTGCGAGCCATGTCTACAGAATGCGCATAGCGCTGCCCGGCTGCAAGCGCAGCGATCCCGATTTACACCGAATTCTGGGAATGCCCCCTGTTACAGCTGATTTCCCGTTACAGCTGGCCGAGCAGATGCTCTGCGCTGGATACCGAGAAGTCACCCGGCTCCTCGACGTTCAGCTCCTTCACCACGCCGTCCTCGACGATCATCGAATAACGCTGACCGCGTGTACCCATGCCGAAACCGCTGCCGTCCATTGTAAGGCCGGTCGCTTTGGCAAAGTCGGCATTGCCGTCGGCAAGCATAGTGACGTCATCGGCGTCATTGGCAGTCTTCCACGCGCCCAGAACGAAAGCATCGTTGACTGCCGTGCAGGCAATTTCATCGACGCCCTTGGCCTTGAGCTGGTCGGCCTTCTCGACATAGCCGGGCAGATGCTTTGCGGAACACGTTGGGGTAAAGGCACCCGGAACCGAGAACAACGCGACGGTCTTCCCGGCGAAGTAATCGCTCGATTGCACCTGCTCGGGACCGTTTTCGGTTGCCTTGACCAGAGTTACGTTCGGCAGCGTGTCGCCTACGGATATTGCCATTGAAATTCTCCTGATGTCCCGTCCTTTGCAGCCGACATAGCGTTAAGCCAGCCGCGTTCAAGGGACACCGCCTTGGTTAAGATCGCTTCACTCTCGTTGTTTAAATATGAGTAAACCCCTGCCGCGATGATTGGCTCTACCCGAAGTGCACAGGGAGCGCTTCGGGATTGGGGAGACCAGGGACATGCAAATAAAAGGGGCCGTATTGGCCGGGGTCGCAGCTTGTTCAGTGCTATTGACGCCTGGCGTGGCTAGCGCGGACGAAGTCGTCAGCAATTCCGAAAACATTCGCAAGCTCGACATCATGCTGATGGTGACTTCGCTGCGATGCCGCACCGGGCAACATAATTTTCAGGCGGATTATCGTGACTTCTCAGCCGCGCATCTGTCGACGCTCAATCAGGCGGCGACGCATCTTCAGTCGAATCTTCGCCACCGGCACGGCGGCAGTGGTGCCAAACGCGCGCTCGACAAGATCAGCGTCGGCATGGCCAACCAGTATGGCCAGGGCCACCCCTGGCTTGGATGCGCGCAATTGAAGCAAATCGCGCGCGACTTGGCTGGCAACAAGGACCGGATACGCTTGTCAAAAGCTGCGACAGAATTGCTGGATCGCCGCCCGCGCGGAGCCTGGGCCGCGCTGGCACGGCGGTAAGAGGGAACGCGGCCGCCGCTGGGGCAGCGGCGGTTGCCCTCTTTGACGGGAGGGGCTAGGGGCGGCGCCGATAAAACGGCGTCGCCCCATCTGTTTGGTTGGCGGCGCTCCATCACCTTCAGATCGAGACAAGGACGCCCCCCGTGAGCCAGTTCACCGACTACGTTATTAAAGACATCGCACTTGCCGATTACGGCAAGGCCGAAATTAAAATTGCCGAAACCGAAATGCCGGGCCTGATGGCGACACGCGAGGAATATGGCGCAGAGCAGCCGCTCAAGGGCGCCCGGATCGTCGGCTCGCTACATATGACGATCCAGACAGCAGTGCTGATCGAAACGCTGGTGGCACTCGGTGCAGAAGTGCGCTGGGCGACGTGCAACATCTATTCGACACAAGACCATGCCGCGGCTGCAATCGCGGCGCAGGACATTCCGGTGTTCGCGATCAAGGGCGAAAGCCTCGCTGAATATTGGGACTATGTCGGGAATATCTTCGACTGGTCGACCGAAGCTGATCAGGATCTGACCGCCAACCTAATCCTCGACGATGGCGGCGATGCGACGATGTTCGCATTGTGGGGTGCGCGCATGGAAGCCGGCGAGGAAATGCCCGAGCCTCAGAATGCCGAAGAAATCGAGATGCAGCGCGCGCTGAAGGCATTTCTCAAGAAAAAGCCCGGTTACCTCACCGCGTCGGTCAAGGCGATCAAAGGCGTTTCGGAAGAGACGACCACCGGCGTTCACCGCCTCTATCACCTCGCCAAGCAGAACAAGCTGCCGTTCCCGGCGATCAACGTAAACGACAGCGTCACCAAGTCGAAGTTCGACAACCTTTATGGCTGCCGCGAATCGCTAGTCGACGCGATCCGCCGCGCCACCGATGTCATGTTGTCGGGCAAGGTTGCCTGCGTCGCTGGCTTCGGCGATGTGGGCAAGGGCTCTGCGCAGTCGCTCCGCAATGGCGGCGCACGCGTGCTTGTGACCGAAATCGATCCGATCTGCGCGCTTCAGGCGGCAATGGACGGGTTTGAAGTCGTGACTATGGAAGAGGCAGTCACACGTGCCGACATCTTCTGCACCACGACAGGTAATGAAGACGTCATCACCGCCGAGCATATGAAGGCGATGAAGCCGATGGCCATCGTCTGCAACATTGGGCACTTCGACAGTGAAATCCAGATCTCGGCCCTCGACAATTACGAGTGGACCGAGCTCAAGCCCGGCACTGATCTGGTGAAATTCCCGGACGGCAAAGAGATTATCATTCTCGCCAAGGGCCGCTTGGTGAATCTCGCTTGCGCCACCGGTCACCCGAGCTTCGTGATGAGCTGTTCCTTCACCAATCAGGTGCTTGCGCAGATGGAATTGTGGCAGAACACGGATGCATACGAGAACGACGTTTATGTCCTTCCCAAGCATCTCGACGAGAAGGTCGCCGCGCTGCATCTCGACAAGCTTGGCGTGAAGCTTACCAAGCTCAGCCAGGTCCAGGCCGACTACATCGGTGTGCCGGTCGAAGGGCCATACAAGCCCGAACACTACCGCTACTAATCGCGTATGGGACGCTCGGAGGCTGCAGCGGCAGTCCCCGAGCGTCCATCGCTAAGGCATTGCCTTGAAAGGGCTGTGCGAATAGCTGGTTGGTGATGCAGTTATCGCCCCCACTTCTGGCTCTGATCGGATTGATCCTGGCCGTCTGGACGGTCGGGGCGGGCTGGCTGATGATCCGCGCGAGCGGGCGGGCGCAGGCTTCCGAAAGCACACGCAAATCGGCGCGGCGTCTGTCGCGAATGATCGAAGAATCCCCGGCAGTGCCGCTGCTCGTGCGTTCCGACGGACGGATCGAGGCGCCTGACCGGTTGGCGGGATGGTTGGGGCTTGACCGTATTCCCGAATATCTCAGCGAGCTGTCCAACGTTCCGGACCGCGGCTTCAGCGAAGAACAAGTCGACACGCTGACCCAGGCCGTGCGCCGCACGCAGAAAACCGCAGCACCGTTCTCACTGACGCTTTCGCCGCAAGGTTCGCGCAATTCGCTGGCGTTGAAGGGCGCGCTTGCCGACCCGTCGGTGTCGCCATCTGGGGCAGCTCTGATCTGGGTGTTCGACTTTTCGGAAAGCGAAGAAGAGCTGGGCAAGCTGCGCGACGAAGCGCGCCGTGCCAAGGAGGACTTTGGTGCTCTTGTCGGCCTGATCGAGGCAGCGCCAATGCCGATGTGGTTCCGAGGGACCGACATGCGCCTGCGGCTGGTCAATCGCGCATATGTCAGCGCTGTCGGCGCAGATAGCCCGGATGCGGTGGTGGGCGAGCAAATCGAGCTGGTTGAGCGGGTGAACGGCGTTGCGGCAGCGGAAGTCGCACGCCAGGCCGGCGAGCGCCGGAGCCCCATCGAACGAATTGTCACGGCGACAATCAATGGATCGCGCCGGACCTTGCGGGTCACCGATCTACCGCTGGGGGGCGAAGGGATCGCAGGCTACGCCGTCGATATCGAGGAAATGGAAGAGCAGGCGCGCGAATTCCGCGCCTTCCGCGAAGCGCAGCGCTCCATGCTCGATCAGCTATCCATAGGCGTGGCGCAATTCGATTCGCAGCGGCGTCTGACTTTCGCCAACCAGCCATTCCACCGGGTCTTCTCGCTACCGCCTGGTATCGTGAACGAGCGAACCGGGTTCGAGCAAATGCTGATGGTCGCGCGCGAGAATGGGAAGATCCCGGAAGTTCGCGACTTCCCAGCCTGGCGTAAGGAACAGTCTGGCTGGTTCTTGTCCGATGAAACGCAAGAGGAGGCTTGGCCGCTTCCCGATGGTACGCATTTGCGCGTCGTTTCGCAGCCGCTTCCCGATGGAGGCCTGGTGATGATCGCGGAAGACCAGACGGAGCAGCTTGCTCTGTCTGCCACCCGCGACACGCTTCTGCGAACGCGCACTGCGACATTCGACAATCTCTACGAGGCGCTGGCAGTGTTCGCGCCCGATGGACATCTTGAGCTTTGGAACCGGGGTTTTGCGGGGGCCTGGGGGCTCGAACCCGATGCACTCGACGAACACCCGCAAGCCGAACAACTGCTCGGCGCGATCGAACAGCAATTGGTCGATCCGAAACAGGTTGCCGCGCTCGGAGAGGTCGTTCGTGCCGCTACGCTCGACCGAAAGAAGCGGGCCGGCGTTGCTGAGCTGAAAGATGGCAGGACGCTCGAATATGCGGGCGTTCCGCTACCCGATGGCAATGGCTTGCTCACCGTGCTCGACGTGACGGCTTCCCGCCAAGCCGAAGAAGCGTTGATCGAACGCAATCGCGCTTTGGAAGAGGCCGACGCGGTGATGACCCGTTTCCTCGCAAATATGTCCTACGAATTCCGTACGCCACTGACTTCGATAGGCGGGTTTGCCGAACTCCTCACCAGCGGGGTCGCGGGCGATATTGGCAAGCAGGCGCAGGAATATGCAGAAGCGATCTCGGAATCGGTCGGTAAGCTGACCGAACAGGTCGAGAACGTCCTCGATCTGTCGCAGAGCGAAGCGGGATTGATGCCGCTCAACAAAGGCAGCTTCGAATTGTTGCCGTTCGTCACCGAAATTGTCCGCAAGCGCGAACAGGACATTATCGATGGTGGTCTGTCGCTGGACTTGCGCGGCGATCCTGAACTCAAGGTCGAGGCGGATCGCCAGCAATTGCGGCGTGCGATGGCGCATCTGCTGGACAATTCCATCGCTGCGACCCCTCAAGGCGGCAAAATCCGCGTTGAATTCCGCGCGCGCAAATCCGGACACCAAATCGTGATTGCGGATAGTGGACGCGGTATGAGCCAGCACGAACTGGCCCGCGCGCTGGAGGGTATCCGGCCGACCACCGACGGCAAAGGGATCGAGCGCAGGCAAGGCCTTGGCATCCCGCTCGCGAAGCAGCTGATCGAGGCGCATGGCGGCTCGCTGGAAGTGAAAAGCTCGACGGGCGCCGGAACCACTGTGACGATCAGGCTGCCGTGACCGTTGATCTTCCCGATGTTGCAGCCATGACCGCGCTTGGGCAGCGCATTGCAGCGAAGATTGCAGCGGGCGATGTGGTCGCGCTGTCGGGCGATCTTGGCACCGGCAAGACGACGCTCGCCCGCGCCATTATCTCTGCGCTTGGCCATACGGGAGAGGTGCCGTCCCCGACGTATACGATCATCGAAACCTATGACGCTCTCACTCCGCCGCTCGTCCACGCCGATTTCTACCGCCTCAAATCACCGAGCGAAGTCGAGGAGATCGGGCTGGACGACTACCGCGAGGGTGCGGCGCTGATCGCCGAATGGCCGGATTGCGCAGGTGGTTTTGGACACGAACCTGCATGCCTCTCCATCCATCTCGAAAAGCGGGGAGAGGGCCGTCAGGCCATTGTGAAACCCGGCCCGGATTGGCAAAGCCGCTGGCCATGAGCGTACTGCCCGACGGGATCGAATCCTTCCTTGCCAAAGCCGGTTGGTCCGAAGCGGAAATCCACCCGCTTCCCGGCGATGCGTCGTTTCGCCGGTACTTCCGGCTCCGGCGCGGCGATGAGCCCGCAATGCTGATGCATGCGCCGCCGCCGCATGAGGACCCTGCACCTTTCCTCCATGTCGCGAACTGGCTTTCCGCCCATGAAATGCGCGCGCCTGCCATTCTGGCGGAAGATGCAGGCGAGGGCTGGGTCCTGATCGAGGATTTCGGTGATCGGCGCATGCGCGAATGGCTGGATGAGCATCCAGATAAGGAGCACGCGACATACGCCGATGCGATCGACGCCTTGGTCGATCTTCATCGCAAGCCCGCCGGCCCGTTCGAACCATACGATATGGCGGTTTACCAGCGCGAGGTCGCACTGCTGACCGAATGGTATTGCCCGGCAATGGGCATCGTTACGGATGAGGCGGGCTGGCAGGATGCGTGGAATGAGACATTGACGCCCTTGCTTGGCAGGCAGCGGCCTGGCGTTACAGTCCTGCGCGACTACCATGCAGAGAACATCATGCTCCCGCCGGACGGTACGCAGGGACTGATCGATTTCCAGGATGCTTTGGTCGGGCACCCCGCTTATGATCTCGTGTCGCTGTTGCAGGATGCGCGGCGCGACGTTTCGCCGGACCTGGAGCGCGCCATGCTGGACCGGTATCTGGAGAGGGCCGATGCCGGTCCCGAATTCGAGGCGGATTACGCAAGGCTCGGCGCGCAGCGCAATGCGAAAATCGTCGGCATTTTCACACGGCTAGCGAAACGTGACGACAAGCAACGCTATCTGGCAATGATTCCGCGTGTCTGGGAAGCGATGGAGCGCGATCTGGCGCATCCGGCACTCGCACCGGTAGCGCGCTGGTTCGACGCCAACATTCCGCAGAACATTCGCGACACTTTCGGCGGGGAAATTCGGTGAGCGAACTGGTCACCGACACAGCTATGGTGATGGCAGCCGGAATGGGAAAGCGGATGCGTCCGCTGACCGCAACGCAGCCCAAGCCGATGGTACGCGTGAACGGGAAGCCGCTGATCGACTTTGCACTCGACCGGCTGGAACATGCCGGGCTCGGCACGGCGGTCGTTAATGTGCACTATCTCGCCGATGCGCTTGAAGCGCATGTCGGCGACCGCGCGAAGCCGGCAATTGTGTTTTCCGACGAGCGGGAGGCGTTGCTGGAAACAGGCGGCGGAATGGTCAAAGCGCGCGATGCCGGTCTGCTGCCCGACCCGTTTTTCTGCACCAATGCCGATAGTATCTGGCTGGACGGTCCGCGCAACGCACTGAACGACTTGTCCGATCATTGGGACGCGGACCGAATGGACGCGCTTTTGCTGGTCGTTGCGCACGATCAAACGTTGAATTTTGACGGCACGGGCGATTTCTACATGGACGGTGCGGGCCGTATCCGCCGCAAAATTGCAGGGCGGATCGCGCCATTCATTTACACCGGGATCCAGCTCGTCTCACACCGGCTGCTTCGCGAAGCGCCAGCGGGCAAGTTCTCCACCAATGTCTTGTGGGACCGTGCAATCGCCGAAGGGCGGCTGTTCGGCCTCGCCTTTTCGGGGCAATGGATCGAGGTGGGGCGGCCCGAACATATCCCGGCGGCCGAGGACGCGCTCGGGCGTGGCTGATCGGCCGGGTCCAAACGTCTACTCGATCGCTGCCCATCGCGGTTTCGCCGATGCGCTGGTGGCCGGATTGGTGCCGCGATACCGTGAACCGGATGTCGGTCTTGCCCGCCTGACGCTTTTGCTCCCCAGCACCCGGGCGCAGCGGATCGTGACCGAGGCATTCATTCGCCGCGCCGGCAATGTGGGCGAAGGCGGCCTGCTGATGCCGCGCATGATAGTGGTGGGCGATCTCGATCTCGATGAAGCGCTGGGCAGCCTGCTCGACCCGCTGGGTGCAGCCGACATTCCGCGCGCGGTCGACCCCATGCGGCGCTGGCTGGCGCTCGCCAAATTGATCGAGGAAGAGCTTGGCGATACCGCGCCCAAGGGCGCGACGTTGCTGCGCCTTGCGCGCGAAACGGGTGCCACGATGGACCGGCTCCTCGTCGAGGAAATCGGGCCAGAGGAGCTGCTGGGCGACCGGGTAAGCGATTTGCTCGGCGATCTAGCGGGCCATTGGCAGGGCTCGCTGCGCACGTTCGCAAGGGTTCAGGCGCGCTGGCTCGCGCAGCTTGGCGAATGGGGCGCGGTCGATTCTGCGACACGGCGCAACCTGCTGTTCGATCACGCCGCGCGGCGCTGGAAAGAGCAGCCGCCGCAAACGCCGGTCGTCGCTGCGGGCGTAACCAGCGCCGCGCCTGCGCTTGCCAGATTGTTGAGGGTGGTGAGCGAGTTACCCGATGGTGCAGTGATCCTCCCCGATCTCGACCTGTCGCTTGATGCCGAGGTATGGGACGAGCTGGGCCGGGCAGGCAATGCGCCGGAGCCGGGTGACGAGCCATTCGCGCGCGGCGATGCGATCACGCATCCGCAATATCATCTCAAATTGCTGCTCGGCCGCATGGGCATCGCGCGCGCAGAGGTCCAGCAGTGGCACCGCAAGGGCGAGGCCGCTGCGCCGCCTGAGCGCACCCATGCAATCTCGGCTCTGTTTCTACCGCCCAAGGCGAGCCGCGATTGGGTCGATCTTCCTTCCGAAAAGCGCCGACTGGCGGGTGTCCGGGTCATGCAGGCGCAGACCCCGGAGGAGGAGGCGCAAGCCGTTGCTCTGCTGGTCCGCAAAGCGCTGGAGGAACCCGGCAGGCGCGCTGCAGTCGTCACCCCCGACCGTACGCTCGCCCAGCGCATCGTTCAGCATTTGCGCCGCTGGGGTATCGAAGCCGACGACTCCGCAGGTCGCCCGCTGTCGCAAACTGCGGCAGGCCGCCTGCTGGCGCTTCTCGCCGAGATTGCGGCGGAAGGCGCTGCTCCGGTGGCGACGATAGCGCTGCTGCAACATCCGCTGGTGGACGGCGGGATGGATCGGCGCGAATGGCTCAAGTTCACCCGCCTACTCGAACGCGGTTTGAGAGGGCCGCGCCCGCGCGAAGGATTGCAGCCGCTGGCGCAATTGGTGGCAGAGCTGGCCGAGCGCGACAACGGCATTGCTGCCTGGTGGGAACGGGCAGACGCTGTTCTGGCCCCACTGGTTGCGCTGGACGAACGTGTTTCGATTGCCGCTGCACTGGACCACTTGGCGAAGGCCGCGGAACAGCTTTGCGGAGAAGCGATCTGGGCGCGAGAGGACGGCAGGGCGCTTGCCCGGTTCATCGAAGAGCTGCGGCTGCACGCGCGTGAGGCAAATACCCAAATAGGCCGCGTCGATCTTGCGCTCGCGCTGCGCGACGCAATGGAGCAAATTGCCGTGCGGCCGCCCTATGGCGGCCATGCGCGCGTATCGGTTTACGGCCTGCTCGAATCGCGCATGAGCCGCGCGGAGCTGGTCATTTGCTGCGGGCTGAATGAAGGCAGCTGGCCGCCGCGCGGCGGGGTCGATGCCCTGCTTGCACCGCCTGTGCTTCGTGCGCTTGGCGTGCCGGGAGCGGATTTCCGCATCGGTCTTTCGGCGCATGACCTTGCCGGAGCCTTGGGGGCGCCCGAAGTCGTGCTGAGCCGTTCGGCGCGCGATGCGCAGGGGCCGACCATACCCTCGCGCTTCCTGCTGCGCGTACAGGCTTTGCTCGGCGATATGCTCGACCGGCATAGCGAGACCGAGGCCGTGGAATGGGCGCGCGCTATCGAACTGCCTCCTGCGCCAGCTCAACCGTATCCCCGCCCTCGGCCCGAACCGACGGCCGATCAGCGCGATGTGCCGATTGCGGTGACGGCGCTGGACCGTCTGCGCGGTGATCCGTACCAGTTCTATGCGCAGTCGATCTTGGGTCTGCGCACGCTCGACGCGCTGGAGGCGGAACCTTCGCCGGCATGGCAGGGCGAGGTGGCGCATACCATTCTCGAGCGTTGGCACGAGGCGCGAAAATCCGACCCGGCAGCGCGGTTGGCGCCAATCATGCAGGCAGTGATGGAGGAGAAGAATGCTCATCCCTTAATGCGCGGATTGTGGCAGCCGCGCCTGCTCGCCGCGCTTGAATGGGTGGAGGAAGAAGTTTCGTCCTACGATGAGCGCGAAGTGCTGGCGTGGGAGCGGAAGGGTGCGATGGACTTCCAAGGCGTCCGAATCCACGGGCGCGCCGACCGGATCGATGCCTCCCCGCAACGCGGCGTGACCGTCGTCGACTACAAGACCGGCTCCCCGCCCAGTGCGAGCATGGTGGAGAAGGGATTTGCGCTCCAGCTGGGCCTTCTTGGTCTGATTGCCGAGGACGGCGGATTCGACAATTTGCCGCCGATGGATGCGGGCGGTTTCGAATATTGGTCGCTGGCAAAGGGGAAGGATGGCTTCGGATATGTCGAAACCCCGCTTCGAACGGGTAACAAGAGATCCGGGCTGCTGCCTGAGGATTTCCTGCCGGAAACGCGCCGATACCTGCGCGAAGCCGTGGAACTGTGGATCAAGGGCGACGAACCTTTCACCGCGAAATACAACCCCGATTACCAAGGTTATTCCGATTACGATCAGTTGATGCGGCTCGAAGAATGGCTCCCCCGTCTCGCCGAAGAGGAGAGCGGGACGTGAGCGGCAAGGTATATCCACTCAAAGGTGCGCAGCGCGATGCCGTCGACCCGCGCGACAGCGTATGGCTGTCCGCATCAGCGGGGACGGGGAAGACGCAGGTACTGTCGGCGCGCGTGTTGCGTCTGCTTCTCGATGGCACCGATCCGTCCGACATCCTGTGCCTGACGTTCACCAAGGCCGGCGCCGCCGAAATGTCGGTCCGCGTCAACGAAGTGCTCGCGCGCTGGGTGCGGATGCCGGACACGCAGCTGTCCGGCGAACTCGCAGCATCTGGGCGCGGCCGGCGACCCCGAAACGCGCTCTCTTGCCCGCTCCCTCTTCGCCAGCGTGCTCGACTGCCCCGGTGGCGGGCTGCGGATCGATACGATCCACGCGTTCTCGCAATATCTGCTCGCGGCCTTTCCGGAAGAGGCCCAGGTCATGCCTGGCGCAAGGGCGCTGGAGGACCGCGAGCGCGACCTGCTGAGCCAGCAGGTTTTGGCCGATCTGCTTGCCGATGCCGAGAAGTCGCACGATGCGGGCACTCTTGAAGCGGTAGCGGAACTTAGCCGCCGCAAGGGGCCGGACGGAGTGCGGGCATGGCTGATGCGCTGCGCCGGTTCGATGGAGCTCTGGACCGGTTCGGCCAGCTGGCAGCCGCCGATGCAAGGGCGCGTAAACCGTTTGCTGGGGATCCCCGCCGACGCCGATGCGGAGTGGTTGGCCGAGGCATGCTCGGACGCGCAATTCCCCGTTGCTGCGGTGCAGAGCTGCCTTGCGGCGATGAATGGCTGGAATACGCAAATTGCCGAGAAAGTGCGCGCATTCGTGACGTCATGGCTCGCAATGGCACCGCCTGATCGTGCCAATGCGGTGGACGGGTTTTACGACACGTTGCTGAAGAAGGACGGCGAACCGCGCGCGATGAAAGGCGCGGAGAAGAACGATCCCGCGTTCCCTTCACATCAGGCGGCGGTGGCCGAAGGCGTGTCTCGGGTGCGTGAGCGCGCCGCCTTGTTTGAACTCGCGCAGTTTCTGGCTCCGCAACTGGAACTTGGCCGGCGCTTCGCGCTTGCATGGGAAGAGGCGAAGGAGCGCGAAGGCTTGGTCGATTTCGACGACCTTATCCGGCGCGCAGCGATCCTCCTCTCCGATGCGGAAATGGCTGCATGGATACGCTATAAACTCGACCGGCAGTTCGATCATATTCTGATCGACGAAGCTCAGGACACCAATGCTTCGCAATGGGCGATCATCGATGCGCTGACCGATGATTTCTTCGCAGGCGAGGGCGCACATGGCGGTGCGGTCCGCACGATCTTCACCGTCGGCGATTACAAGCAGGCGATCTTCGGTTTTCAGGGCACCAGCCCGGAAAATTTTCGCAGTGCCAAAGAGCGTGTGGCCGAGCGTATGCGACGCTTCGCGGAAGCCACTGGCGAGATGCGCGGCCAGTTATCGGCGCGCGACTTGCAGGAGCTCGATCTTGGTCGCTCGTTCCGCACTGCCGATGTGGTTCTGCGCTTCGTCGACAAGGCCATCGCCGCGATCGGTCCCGAAAACCTCGGCCTGGACAGGGACCCGCCCGCTCACGTCGGCGAGGATCGCCCCGGCATTGTAACTCTGTGGAATACGGTAATCGACGGTGCCGACGATGAAGGGGACGGCACCGAGGACTGGTTGGCGCGGCACGACCGCCAAATGGCCGACCGCCTCGCGCGGCAAGTGCGGCAATGGATGGACCAGGGATTCCCGCTCGTAAAAGGCGAGGGCAAAGCCAAAGCCCGCCGCGCGACGCCGGGAGATGTGATGATCCTCGTGCGCAAGCGCCGCGAGCTGGCGAGCCTGATCGTAGCGCGCCTTTACACTCACGGCGTGCCTGTGGCCGGGGTGGACCGTTTGCGACTTGGCGCTCCGCTTGCTGTTAAGGATCTAATGGCCGCGATCCGATTTGCCGCGCAGCCTCTGGACGATCTCAATCTCGCCAATCTGCTGGTGTCGCCGCTGATCGGCTGGTCGCAGGAAGACCTGCTCGAGCTGGCATATCGACCAAAACAGACCCGGCTGTGGGAACATATTCGCGGGTCAGATCACCCGGTGGCCGCGCAGGCTGTCGCCAGTTTGCGCGAGATATTGCGCAGGGCGGACTTCGACGCCCCGGATGCACTGCTGCGCTGGATATTGACGGGCGCTTTCGATGGCCGGCGCAAGCTGGTCGCTCGGTTGGGCGCGGAAGCCAATGATCCGATAGACGAACTGCTCAACGCTGCCGCGAATTATGCCGGGGCGCATACGGCCAGCCTGCAGGGCTTTATTCGCTGGTTCGATGCAGGCGACGGCGAGTTGAAGCGCGAGGCGGGCGAAGCGAGCGATCAGGTGCGGGTGATGACCGTGCATGGCTCGAAAGGTCTGCAAGCGCCGATCGTCATCCTCGCCGATGCCGCCATTGGCCCCGATGCGCCGGGCGAGCTGGCCTTGACGGAGACGGGCGTGGATGGATCGCCTGGCCACCTGGTTCCCATTCCGGGAATCGCCAAGGACCAGCGCGTCGGAGCTCTTGAGGCAGCTTACGACGTGGCCGCGGAGGCTGCGCTGCAAGAGCATTGGCGGCTGCTCTATGTGGCGATGACCCGCGCGGAAGAGGCGCTTTTCATCGGCGGTTCGCTTGGCCCGCGCGATGCCAAGCGCGGCGCTGCGCACGAGGATAGCTGGCATGCGCGGCTGGAGCCTTTGTTCGAAGGCGAACCGCTCGAAGATCCAATCTGGGGCGCCCGCCGCGAATGGGGGGCGTTGCCGACTGCGGCAATGTCTGCGTCGGCGAGCACGCAGGCGAATGCGCTGGAATTCCCGGACTGGGCCGAAAGGATGGCTCCTGAAGAGCCTAGACCGCCAAAACCCCTGGCGCCGTCGGGACTTGGCGACGATGACGGCAGCGATCCGCCGCTTCCGCCAGAGCACAATGCGATTGCGGCGCGGCGCGGCGTGCTGATCCATGCCTTGCTCGAGCGGCTGCCCGATGTGCCCCAAGCGGAGCGGGAAGCGCGTGCGGCGGCATGGCTAGAAAAACAGGCACCGGATCTTGGTGCCGAAGTGCGCGGCGAGATGCTGTCGCGTGCGCTTGGCGTGCTGGCTCAGCGGGAATTTGCCGACATTTTTTCGCCCCGCGCAATGGCGGAGATTCCGCTGGCCGCCACCGTCGGCGGACAAGTGGTCGCAGGGATCGCAGACCGGTTGCTGGTCGAGAGTGATACTGTCACGGTGGTCGACTTCAAGACTGCCCGCAGGCCGCCTGCTGCTCTTGAAGACATACCGGCATCGACCGTGCGGCAAATGGCAGCCTATGTGGCCGCTCTGGAGATAATCTACCCCGGACGCATGGTGAAAGCGGCAGTGCTCTACACGCAAACACCGCAATTATTCGAGCTACCTCAACAGCTTATCGAAGCGGTCAAGTCGCGCTTCGATGTCGCGCAGGAAAGTTTTGGCTCGGCGTCCGTTGAGTAGCGCACAAGGCAGCCTAGATTAGGCACAAGACTTACAGGAGAATTCCATGGCAACCGTCAACGTCACCGATTCCAGCTTTCAGGCCGATGTGCTGGACGCAGATAAACCCGTACTCGTCGATTTCTGGGCCGAGTGGTGCGGACCGTGCAAGATGATTGCACCAGCGCTTGAGGAAATCAGCGAAGAGCTGGGCGAGCAGGTGACCATCGCCAAGATGGACATTATGGAAAACCCCGACGTGCCGGGCCAGATGGGCGTGCAGTCGATTCCGTATCTGGTGCTTTTCAAGGACGGCAAGCCTGCTGCCCAGATGCGCGGTGCGGCACCCAAGAGCCAGCTCAAAGGTTGGCTCGAAGGCGAACTCTAGACCATAGCTCTTATTCGCATAGCCAGCTCGTCCCATAGGGCCGGGCTGGCCGCGCCGACCAGGCCCGTCCGGCAGGTTTCGTCCACTCTATAGGGCGACCCGTCGAGCCGGGCGATCCTTCCGCCCGCTTCGTTCAGCCAAAGCGCCCCTGCTGCGTGATCCCAAGCGAGCGTTCGCTCGAACACGGACACATCGTTTTCGCCAAGCGCCAGGCGCGGATACTGCTCGGCGGCGCATCGCGGTGTGTCGACCAGGCGGTAATGCGGCGCGATGTGTTCTTGCACCGCGGCGCGCTGGGCGGGGTCCATAAAGATCACGGAAATAGCAGCGACAGGCGGGTCTTCGCCGCTCGTGCAGGCGGTCACGCGTTCGCCGTTCACGCTCGCGCCCTTGCCGAGATGCGCTACGCAGAATCGCCCGCTCAGGCAGTCGTAGATCCACCCGCTTTGCGCCACGCCTCCTTCGGCGCGCGCAATCAGAATGCCGAAGGGCGGCTTGCCGCGTGCGAAATTGTTCGTGCCGTCGAGCGGGTCGATGATCCAGCAACGCTCGCTCAATCGTTCGAGGATAGAGGCGTCGTCCTCGGCGGCTTCCTCGCCGACGATTGCAAGCGATCCATCAATGGCGGCCAGGCCCTCGGCCAGCAGCTCTTCGGAGGCATGGTCTGCGACCGTTACGACATCGTCCGCTGCCTTGTTCTGGATCTGGCTGTCCGAAAGCGACTGATAGTGCGGCATGATGACCGTCTCGCTCGCGCGCCGCATCAGTGTAAGCATGTCCCGGTCGAGCGCGTTCATGAACGATAATCGGCGTTGATCGAGATGTATCCGTGCGTGAGATCGCAGGTCCAGACGGTAGCGCGGCCCTCACCGATCCCCAGATCGACAGCAATATCGATGTCCTGGCCTGCCAGATGCTGCGCCACTGGCGTTTCGTCATAATCGCTGAGCGGCTGCCCGTCGCGCGCCGCCCATATGCCGCCGAAACCGATAGAAAGCTTGTCCCGGTCGGCGGGTTCGCCTGCCTTCCCGACAGCCATGACGACTCGCCCCCAATTCGCATCACCGCCGGCGATGGCGGTCTTCACAAGCGGTGAATTGGCGATGGATAGTCCAACACGCCGCGCGCTTTCGTCGGATTGCGCTCCGCTGACCTCGATGGCGATGAACTTGCCCGCGCCTTCGCCGTCGCGCACCACCAGTTGCGCCAGCTCGCGGCAGACCGACAGGAGAGCCGCGTAAAAGGCGTCCGCCCCCGCATCGTCCCATGATGCAAGCTGCGCATGCCCGGCCTTACCGGTCGCAAACGCCAGCACTGTGTCGCTCGTCGAGGTATCTCCGTCCACAGTGATGCAGGAGAAGGTCCGGGCGTTCGCTTTATCCAGCATTTCCTGGAGAAATCCCGGCGCGATATTGGCATCGGTGAAAATATATCCGAGCATTGTGGCCATGTCGGGTGCGATCATGCCGCTGCCTTTGATGATACCGGCGAGCTCGACGCGTGTTTGGCCGATTATCGCCGCGCTGCTTACACCCTTGGCAAACGTGTCGGTCGTACCGATTGCGTTCGCCGCATCCTGCCATCCGCATGGTGCGGCGGTCAGGACATTAGCCACGCCTTGCCGCGCCTTGTCCTTGGGCAGGGGAACGCCGATTACTCCGGTGGAGGAAACGAAAACCCGCTCCGCATCGCAACCAAGCGCATCCGAGACCTGAGCCATGATTTGTTGCACCGCTTCACGTCCGCGAATGCCGGTAAAAGCGTTGGAATTCCCTGCGTTCACGACCAGCGCCCGCGCTTGACCCGACCGCACTTGCTCGCGCCCCATCTCCACTTCGCTGGATGCGCAGGCGCTCTGCGTGAAAACCCCGGCGACACTGGTCCCCTCCGACAGTTCGGCAAAGGTCAGATCGCACCGATCCCATTGTTTGTATTGCGCCCGGGCAACGCGCAGCGTGACACCGTCGATAGGAGGCATATCCGGAAATGGCCGGGCGAGCGGAGAGGGTTCGAGGTCCATCGGCGAGGGCCTAAAGCCCGGCACTTCGGCGTCAAGCGTGAACGTCGCGCGCGGTTTTGAAAGCTGTAACACTTTGGTGCTATTCAGCGTAGCTACATACTGCGCGCGCAACTTTACCTTGTCGCGCGATGCCGCTATAGGGAGCAAAGCATGTTTCGCCGTTTGATCGCCTTTGCTGCACTGCTCACCGGGCTCGCTGCCATCGGTGTCCCTGCGCATGCTGAAATTGTCGGCGACATGATCGAACGGATGGAAGTCTCCGCCGATAAGAAAGATGCGGCGAAACAGCATGATTGCGAATGCGCGGAACAACAGCGCCTTCAGAAGCTTAAAGGCCAGAAACCCAAGCCCTGCGAAGTAGCGCAGCCGATCCGCATTTATGTGCCGACCGTGATGCTGGGTGCCGACCGCGCTTACGAGTAGCGCGCACTTCCGACATTTTCCGGTTTGATTCCCGGCGCCCCTGTGTGCGCTCGGGATACTTCACTTAAAAATCTATCGCCCGAGGGGCAATTTTCTATGATCAAGAGCTTGATGAAGTCGGTCTTCGGATCGTCCAACGAACGCTACGTGGCCTCGATGCAAAAGGTCGTCAACCAGGTGAATGCGCTCGAACCGCAGATCCAGGAGTTGACCGACGAAGAACTGGCTGCGCAGACCGACAAGTTCCGCGCGCAGCTGGACGATGGCAAGACGCTCGACGACATCCTGCCGGAAGCTTTCGCTACGGTAAGAGAAGCGTCGATCCGCGTTCTGGGCATGCGCCACTTCGACGTGCAGCTGATCGGCGGCATCGTGCTCCACCGCGGCGAAATCGCCGAAATGCGCACGGGTGAGGGCAAGACGCTAGTCGCAACGCTCGCGACCTATCTCAACGCGCTCGAGGGTAAGGGCGTGCACGTTGTGACCGTCAACGATTACCTCGCCGCGCGCGATGCGGAATGGATGGGGCAGCTATATCGCTTCCTGGGCCTTACCGTGGGCGTCGTGATCCCCAACCAGAACGAATTCGACAAGCGCGACGCATATAATGCCGACATTACCTACGGCACGAACAACGAATTCGGCTTCGATTACCTTCGCGACAACATGAAGCACGAGCGCGCGCAGATGACGCAGCGCCCCTTCAATTACGCGATCGTCGACGAAGTGGACTCGATCCTGATCGACGAAGCCCGTACCCCGCTGATCATCTCCGGCCCGACCGAGGACAAGTCCGAACTCTATGTCGAGATCGACAAGATCGTCAAAGACCTCGACGAGGAATGGTACGAGGCGGACGAGAAGTCCAAGAATATCACCTGGACTGAAGAAGGCACCGACGCGATCGAGCTGAAGCTCGCCGAAGCCGGTCTGCTAGAAACCGACAATCTCTACGATGTCGAGAACACCCAGGTCGTCCACCATCTCGACCAGGCGCTCAAAGCGAACATCATGTTCAAGCGCGACACCGACTACATCGTCAAGGACGACAAGGTCGTCATCATCGACGAGTTCACAGGCCGCATGATGGATGGGCGCCGCTGGTCGAACGGCCTGCACCAAGCCGTCGAGGCGAAGGAAGGCGTCAAGATCGAGGCCGAGAACCAGACGATGGCCTCCATCACTTTCCAGAACTATTTCCGCATGTATCCCAAGCTTTCCGGCATGACCGGTACGGCGGCAACCGAGGCGTCCGAGTTCTGGGACATCTACAAGCTCAATGTGGCCGAAATCCCGACCAATCAGCCTGTCAGCCGCGTCGATGAAGACGACCAGTTCTACAAAAACACGATGGACAAGTTCCAGGCCATTGCGGAATCGATCCGCGAGCATAACGAAAAGGGCCAGCCGGTTCTGGTCGGCACAGTCTCGATCGAGAAGTCG
Source organism: uncultured Alphaproteobacteria bacterium (assembly GCA_963797945.1). Taxonomy (GTDB): domain Bacteria; phylum Pseudomonadota; class Alphaproteobacteria; order Sphingomonadales; family Sphingomonadaceae; genus Qipengyuania. The sequence goes on from CAWCRA010000003.1 coordinate 752,991, forward strand.
GAACTGCTCAGCCAGTTTCTCGACAAGGAAGGCGTGAAGCACGAAATTCTCAACGCCCGCCAGCACGAGCGCGAGGCGCACATCGTGGCGCAGGCGGGCCGCCTTGGTGCGGTGACGATTGCCACCAATATGGCTGGCCGCGGCACTGACATTCAGCTGGGCGGTAATCTCGAATTCCGTACTGGCGACGAACTCGCCGATCTCGAAGATGGTCCAAAGAAGGACATGGAGATTGCGCGTCTGAAGGCTGAGATCGAGAAGGAGCGCCAGGCCGTTCTCGATGCCGGCGGTCTGTTCGTTTTGGGTACGGAACGGCACGAAAGCCGGCGCATCGATAACCAGTTGCGCGGCCGGTCGGGCCGTCAGGGCGATCCGGGTCTCAGCCGTTTCTATCTATGTCTCGAGGACGATCTGCTTCGCATCTTCGGGCCGGACACTCTCTTCTCCAAGATGATGAACTCGAATCTCGAAGACGGTGAGGCGATCGGGTCGAAATGGCTCTCCAAGGCCATCGAAACCGCGCAGAAGAAGGTCGAGACGCGCAATTACGAAACGCGCAAACAGGTCGTCCAATATGATGACGTGATGAACGACCAGCGCAAGGTGATCTACGAACAGCGCTCCGAAATCATGGACAGCGAAACGGTCGACGATGTCGTGGTCGATATGCGCCACGATGCAATCAACATGATCGTGAGCGAAGCGTGCCCTCCGGGTTCCTATCCCGAGCAGTGGGACGTGGACGGCCTGAAAGAACGTATCGACGACGTTCTCGGCCTCGATGCTCCGATCGACGACTGGCTGGAGGAAGAGCAGGTCGAGCCGGACCTGATCGAAGAACGTCTGCAGCAACAGGCCGACGAGCTGATGGCAAGCAAGGTCGCCAAGACCGACGAGAGGCGCTGGCGTCATTTCGAAAAGAGCATGCTTCTGCAGAAACTCGATTTCCAGTGGAAGGAGCACCTGGCCACGCTCGACGCCTTGCGGCAGGTCGTGTGGCTGCGCGCTCACGCCCAGAAACAGCCGATCAACGAGTATAAGCAGGAGGCGTTCAGCCTCTTCGAGCGTATGCTCGATACTTTGCGCGAAGATGTCACTCGCGAGCTGATGAAGCTGGAAATTGCCGACACCGCCCCGGAGCCGGTGCCCGCCGAAATCCTGGCCGGACTGCCGGACTTCCTTACTGGCCATATCGATCCGCTTACCGGGCTCGACAATTCCGCTGATGGCGATGGCTCATCGCGCCGCGCCGCAGAATTCGGTTCGTTGGCCGGAAGCCCCAACGCGGCAGCTGGCGCTGGCGGCGCAGCGGGCGAGAACCCCTATGCAGGGATGGACGTCAGCCGCAACGCGCCGTGCCCTTGCGGGTCGGGCAATAAGTACAAGCACTGCCACGGAGCGATCTCCGTCAGAGCGTAATCCAGCGTTATCGCGGACGCCGCAGCATCGCTTCGAGCGGCTCGGCGTCCGGGGTAGGGTGGATCATAGTAGTCCGCTCGAACCCGCATGCGCCGTAAAACCCGCTGTTGTCGGGGTTAGAGTTCTCCAGATAGGCCGGAACGGCTTCGCGGTCGCAAGCATCGAGCACCGGCTGGATGAGCTTGCGGCCGAGCCCCTTTCCCTGCGCGCGCGGCCGCACCGCTATCGTGAACAGGTAGGCATGCGGGAACCCGGGGTGGTTCTGCTCCATCGCCGGGATCGTGTGCTTGAACCGCTTGATCGCGCCTGGTGTGGTCTTTGCGATGACCGTCCACGCCAGGCCCGGAATAGCCGCCAGCGGCACGTCGGAGCTACCACCGGGCATCATCCACATTGCCGCACCTTCGTCACCTAGGCGGTAACTGTAGCCGCGCGTCGTATAGACCGTGCGCGCAAATGTCCGAAACACGGCGTGAATGCCGGAGAATTTGCCGACGAGCCAGCGATTGAAGGGATCGTCGCGGAAAGCATCTGCCGTGATGTCCGCGATGTGATCGGCATCGCGGCGCCCAGCGCGGACAAGGTCGGCGGGTAGTTCGATCCGGTCTTCCAGCATGCTCCTGACCTCCTTGGCGAAGCATTCTAGCAAGCCGGGGCGCGGCGGGGTAGGGCTGGGCGATGATCTGGCTCGCCGCTGCCTTCCTGCTGACCGCATTGCTCTATGCGAGTGTCGGTTTCGGTGGCGGATCGACCTATAGCGCACTGCTCGCGCTTTCTGGCGTCGATTACCGCGTGCTGCCGCTGATCGCGCTTGCCTGCAACATCGTAGTCGTGCTCGGCAGCACTATCCGCTTTGGCCAAGCGTATGTGACGCCTTGGCGCGGCGCGGTCATGTTAACCGCGATCGCTGCGCCCGCCGCATTTCTCGGCGGTTTGACACCGATCGACCGCGGGCCGTTCTTCACTATCCTCGGCGTGAGCCTGCTGCTGACCGGGCTCACCATGCTGGTTCCGATCAAACAGTTTGAGCAATCCGGGCACGATAGACGCGGTTTCTGGATTGCAGGGCTAGCCTCTGCGCCGCTCGGCTATCTGGCAGGGCTCGTAGGGATCGGCGGCGGCATATTCCTCGCCCCGCTGTTGCATCTGCTACGATGGAATTCGCCGCGCGCGATTGCAGCCACGGCGAGCCTGTTTATCCTGGTAAATTCGCTCTCGGGCCTCGCCGGGCAACTGCTCAAGGGCGGGCCGGATCGGCTTGCCGCGGCGGTCACCTTCGGTTTGCCGCTGCTTGTCGCCGTCGCAATAGGCGGACAGATCGGCAGCCTGCTCGCGCTGCGGGTGTTGCCGCTGAAATGGATCCGCTGGCTGACGGCAGCGCTAACAATCTGGGTTGGCGCGCAGTTGCTATACGGGGCCTGATCAGCCTTGCTCTTTTGCCAGGCGCCGGAGACCTTGCGCCACAATGTCGAGCGTCTGGAGGCTATGCGAATGGCGCGCTATCACGACCATGTCGTCCGCCAGAGCATCGGCAAGCGCGTCCAGCGCCCGCGCCAATCGTTCGGGATCGGGAGGTTCCACCGCATCGGGACCGACCGCAGAGGTCCGTCCGTTTTGCTCGAGCGCCGCAATCACTCTGGTGGCCTGTTTCTGCGCACCGTTGCGATGCGGGAGCCAGTCATCAACGCAAATATCGCTTGAGAATTGAATTCCCGCACGCTGATGCTCGCGCCAGCGGATCACTGCTTTTGCTGACTGCTCATTTCTGACCAAACCGATCATCTCGCCCTCACCGGGCAGATCGTCTCCGTCGATCAGGGCTCCAGTGGGAGACAAATTCCGGATCCGGACAGATCGGCGGATCGAGCCCACGCAAAGCGTCGCAAGCGCAAACAGATTGGTGCGCGCATCGCGGCGGTTGTTTGAAGCTACGTCGAGAGCGGTTGCGTCCATGGCAGCCGCATCGGATGTTTTGCTTAAGGGGTCGCCTCCATCTGGCTAGGCACTACCCCGTAAACGAGGCCGTGCGGGCTGGATTGAGCGACGAAAAGTGGCTCCCCGAGTTGGATTCGAACCAACGACCAAGTGATTAACAGTCACCTACTCTACCGCTGAGCTATCGGGGAACAGCCAGAAATGCCCGTTTCCGGGGCAAGGGTTGCGCCTATATGTAGGCAGTTCAGATTTGGCAAGCGGGCAGTGCGCTTTTTTGCTCCTCACCCGAGTGGGCACGACGGCGCTTACGTCATGAACTGCTCGGCCACGATCCGCTCGTCCAGCGTGTGGCCAGGGTCGAACAGCAAAGTCAGACGGTCTTGCTCGGCCTGCGCGACCCTGACGTGCGAGACGTCGCGCACTTCCTTCTGGTCGGCGACCACCGATACAGGACGCTTGTCGCTCTCGAGAATTGCAAAATTGATCTCGTACCGATCGGGTAGAATCGCACCGCGCCAGCGTCGCGGACGGAAGGCACTGATCGGGGTCAGCGCGAGCATGCTCGAACTCGAGCGGAAGAATGGGGCCGTTGGCGGACAGATTATAGGCCGTAGAGCCCGCTGGCGTCGCCACCAGTACACCGTCGCAGACCAGCTCCTTGATCCGGACCTTGCGATTGACCTTGATTTCGATCTTGGCGGTCTGACGGGTTTCGCGCAGCAGAGAGACCTCGTTGATGGCGCAGAATCGATGCTCGGTGCCGTCTTGCGTAACCGCATCCATGACCAGCGGGGCGATCTCCAGCGCTTTTGCCTTGGCAATTCGTTCGAGCAATTTTTCCGGGCCACGGTTCTTGTTCATCAGAAAGCCGACCGTACCCAGATTTACGCCGTAAACTGGTATGTTACGGCCCGTGTCGAGGAACATATGTAGGGTCTGAAGCATGAAGCCGTCGCCGCCCAGGACAACGACCGCCTCGGCGTCCTCAATGTGCGCCCAGTCGTTCAGATTGCGAAATTCTGCGGCTGCGTCCTGCGCTTTTTGCGAAGGAGAAACGAGCAGCGCCAATTTGGAAAATTCCGGCATCATTGCATGCCCCGTTGCCCAGTGCCGATATGGGGCGACACTATGAATATCCGTCCCGTTTGGCAACGCGCGCGATTTTTCGCAGCCACATGCGCGCGTTCCTGCGCTATGAAGCGTTGATGGCCACGCAAATGACAACAGGAATCGAGTTGGAGAATTTGAAAGGACTGGACCCGCTTACGGGCCTGTCCGGACTTGCGCGCGCCAAGCAGCGGATCGGCGAATGGCAGGCCGATTGGCCGGAGGACGCCGGCCCATGCCCCATTCACGCCATGCTCGTCGCGATCGGGCGCATCGACACGGTAAACATCGCTTACGGCGAAAGCATCGGCGATTCCGCTCTGGTGGAGATCGCAAACCGGATCCGTCATTTCATGGCGGGCGAGATTGAAGGCCATGATTGGATTGGTTCTCGGTTGGGCGGGGGGACATTCCTGCTTGTCGCCCGCGAAAAATGTAGCCGCGAGCGCTGGCAGTGGCTCGCCGAGACACTTGCCGAGACTATTGCGATGCCGATCCCGACGCGCGAAGCCGGTACGAGCCTGCGGCTGTGGCCACGAGTGGCGCTGATGCGGGTGGTCGATGGCGATATTCCCGGCGGTATCCTCGACCAGCTTGCCGAGGCCTTGCAGCGTGCGCGGCAGGAGCATGGCCGCCGGGTGGCATGGGTTGCAGGCGAGACTGCGCGGATCGGTATTTCCAACCAGCAGCTCGAAGCGGACATGCTGGCGGCAATGGATCGCGGCGAGATCGAGATCGTGTTCCAGCCGCAATATTCTGTTTTCGATGACCGGCTAGTCGGGGCAGAGGCACTCGCGCGCTGGCAACATCCCGAAATTGGCCGCCTGGGTGCCAATACGCTGTTCACTCTCGCCGAGCGGACCGATCACGTCGCCCAGCTTTCGCGCCATATTGCGGAGCGCGCGCTGGCGGAGGCGGCGAAGTGGCCTCATGGATGGCGCTTGTCGCTCAACATCACGCCGGAAGATCTCTCCGCGCGCAGCTTCGCCAACGAATTCGTGATGGTAGTGCGCAGGTCCGGTTTCCCTGCCGCGCGGCTGACGCTGGAGATTACCGAGCAAGTCCTGCTTTCCGATCTCGACCAGGTTGCGCGCGCTTTGGTTCCGTTGAAAGAGGCGGGCATGCAGATCGCGCTCGACGATTTCGGCTCGGGCTATTCCAATTTCCGCTATCTGAAGTTCCTGCCCATCGACTGGGTGAAGCTCGACCGCACGATGGTCGAGGATATCGGTGAGGATCCGCGCGATCTGGCGGTATTGCATGCGATCGTTTCGATGGCCCGCGCGCTCGATCTGGGCGTGGTGGCAGAAGGCATCGAGCGCGAAGAGCAACGCGCCATCCTCGCGCGGGAAGGTATCGCTACCTATCAAGGCTTCCTGCGATCGCTGCCGCTATCGCCGGAAGAGTTCCTGAAGCACGCAGAGCAGCACTAGGCTGCCTGCTTCTCCTTCTCTGCGGCGCGCCGTACCACACCGCTCAAACCCTTGGTCAGTTGTAGCAGACCGTTAAGGCGGCTCTCGGGCGAATTCCACGCTCGGCTGATAACCAGCTTCATGTCTGGACGCAGCTTGGCAGTGCCTTTGAGCCGATCGACATAAGCGAGCAGGCCCGCCGGATCGGGGAAGTTGTCCTCGTGGAAGGTCACCAACGTACCGGTATTGCCGACGTCGATCTTGGCGATATTCGCTTCGATTGCCTGGTGTTTGATCTCGATCAGGCGAACGAGGTTCGATGTCGCTTCCGGCAGTTCGCCGAAGCGGTCGATCATTTCGGCGGCCATTGCCTCGATTTCGCTTTTCTCCTGCGCGTCGTTGAGGCGGCGGTAGAGCGCCATGCGCACGGCGAGGTCGGGGACGTAATCTTCCGGGATCATGATCGGCGCATCGACCGTGATCTGCGGACTGATTTTGTCCGGCTTGGCTTCGAGCCCCATCTCGCCGGCCTTGGCTGCCAGGATCGCGTCTTCCAGCATGGATTGGTAAAGCTCGAAGCCGACTTCGCGGATATGTCCGGACTGCTCATCGCCGAGAAGATTGCCCGCACCGCGAATGTCGAGATCGTGGCTGGCAAGCTGGAAGCCCGCGCCAAGGCTGTCGAGATCGCCGAGCACCTTCAGGCGTTTCTCCGCAATCTCCGACAACTGTGTGTCCTTGGCGTAGGTGAGATAGGCATAGGCGCGGAGTTTCGCCCGGCCCACGCGACCACGAAGCTGGTACAATTGGGCAAGGCCAAAGATGTCCGCGCGGTGGATTATGATCGTGTTGGCACTTGGCAGGTCGAGCCCGCTTTCGACGATGGTGGTTGATAGCAACACATCGTATTTGCCCTCGTAAAATGCGCTCATGCGCTCTTCGATTTCGCCTGCGCCCATCTGACCATGCGCAGTAACCGCCTTGATTTCGGGCACAGCCTCGCCGAGCCATTGCTCGATATCGGCCATGTCGGAAATGCGCGGCACCACGATGAAGCTTTGGCCGCCGCGGTGATGTTCGCGCAGCAGCGCTTCGCGCATCACCATCTCGTCCCATTCCATCACATAGGTGCGGACTGCCAAGCGGTCGACTGGCGGCGTTTGTATGGTGGAAAGTTCGCGGAGGCCGGTCATGGCCATCTGCAGAGTGCGCGGGATCGGCGTGGCGGTCAGCGTCAACATATGCACATCGGCGCGCAGCTGTTTGAGCTTTTCCTTATGCGTGACGCCGAAGCGCTGTTCCTCGTCGACGATGACAAGGCCGAGATCCTTGAACTGGGTATTCTTGGACAGGATCGCATGGGTGCCGACGACAATGTCGATCTTCCCGCTCTCCAAGCCTTCGCGCGTCTCTTTCATTTCCTTCGCGGGCACGAGGCGCGACAGCCGGCCGACATTGATCGGGAAGCCGGAGAAACGCTGCGAGAAGTTCTGGAAGTGCTGCCGCGCGAGCAGGGTGGTCGGCGCTATCAGGGCAACCTGCTGCCCGTTCATTGCGGCCACGAACGCAGCGCGCAAAGCCACTTCGGTCTTGCCGAAGCCGACATCGCCGCAGACCAGACGATCCATCGGTCGGCCGCTTTCGAGATCGCGTAATACGTCCGCAATCGCGCGGTCCTGATCGTCGGTCTCTTCCCACGGGAAACGGTCAAGGAACTGGTTGTATGGGCCATCCTCGACCTCGAATACCGGGGCCTTCTTGAGCGCGCGGGCAGCCGCCGTCTTCATCAGCTCGCCGGCGATCTCGCGGATGCGTTCGCGCATTCTCGCGCGGCGGCGCTGCCATGCCTCGCCGCCCAGACGGTCAAGCTGGACTGCATCTTCGGATGAGCCGTAGCGGCTCAGCACCTCGATATTTTCCACCGGGATGTAGAGCTTGTCGCCGCCTGCAAATTGCAGGATGACACAGTCGTGCTGGCTCTTGCCGACCTTGATCGGTTCGAGTCCAAGATACTTACCTATCCCGTGCTCGACATGGACGACCAGGTCGCCGCGGCCCAAAGCCTGCAGCTCGGCGAGGAACGCGTCGGAATCCTTGCGCTTCTTGCGCCGCCGCACGAGCCGGTCGCCAAGAATGTCCTGCTCTGTCAGCAGCTCCAACTCGTCATTGGCGAAGCTGGCGTCGAGCGGCAGGATCATTGCCGCCGGTTTGCCTTTCGCCGCCAGCCCGAGCGCATCCTGCCAACCGTCCGCCAATTGAACGGCAACGCCCGCCTCTTCGAGAATGGACGACATGCGCGCACGGCTGCCCTTGGAATAGGCCGCGATAAGAGGGCGCTTGCCTGCTTTGCCCAATGCTTTGAGATGATCGGCCAGGACTGGATAGATATTGTCGCCGCGCGCACGTTCAGGTGCGAAATCACGGCCCGAGCGGAAGCCGAAATCGACCACATGGTCCGCGTCCGGCTCGGCGAATGCGCTGGTCTTATGCGCGGGCCATTCCGCCAGAGCTTGCTTGAATTCTTCCGCGCCGAGATAGAGCTCGCCCGGCTCCAGCGGACGGTAACTGCCCTTGGTCTGGCCTGATGCGGCGGTGCGCTGCTCGTAATAGTCTGCAATGTCGGAAAGTCGTTCTTCGCCCGAATGCAGCGATCCGCTGTCGACGACCACAATGTCGCGCTCTTCAAGATGGTCGAACAGCGTCGCCATCCGGTCTTCGAACAGCGGCAGCCAGTTTTCCATCCCGGCGAGCCTGCGTCCATCGCTGACGGCTTCGTACAGCGGGTCCTGCGTGGCAGCCGCGCCGAACTTTTCGCGGTAGCGGCTGCGGAAACGCTTGATCGAGTCCTCGTCCAGCAAAGCCTCGCTGGCGGGCAGAAGGATATGCGAATCGAGCCGCCCCGTGCTCATCTGCGTGTTCGGATCAAAGGTGCGCAGGCTCTCCAGCTCGTCGCCGAAGAAATCGAGCCGCAGGCCTTTTTCCAGCCCGCTCGGGAAGATGTCGACGATCGAGCCGCGAATGGCGAACTCGCCCGCATCGACGACCGTATCGGTGCGCGAATAGCCCTGGCGGCGCAGCAGCGCGGCGATGCTGTCCATTCCGATTTCGGTGCCGGGAGCAAATTCGCGGACGCTTTCGCGCACCCGGAACGGTGTAAGCACGCGCTGAATGACGGCGTTGACCGTCGTGACGACAAGCTGGCTGCCCTTGTATCCTTTCTGCAAGCGGTGGAGCGCGGAGAGGCGGCGCGCGCTTACCGTCAGCGCGGGGCTGGCCCGGTCGTAGGGCAGCGAATCCCAGGCAGGAAACTCGATGACTTCCAGTTCCGGCGCGAAATAATGGGCCGCATCCGTGACCGCGCGCATCGCCGCATCGTCGGGCGCGACAAAGACTGCCCGGCCGGTAGCTGCGCGGGCCAGATCGGCCATGACGAGCGGCTGCGCGCCGCGCGCTACCGATGAGAGAGTAAGGGGCTGCTTGGCGCCCAGAATGCGGGAAAAGTCTGCCATGATCGTCAGGTCAGCGCTGAGCGCACGAAGCCGTTCCCGTCAGCGCGGGATATCGACATAATCGAGCTTGCGCATCGCCTCCATTTGCGGGCCGTCCAGATGCTCGGGAGCGGGCTGTGCCTGCATCGCCCAGGCCATCACATCGACGTCGTCTTCAGCCAATAACGCCTCGAACCAAGCGAGGTCGGCTTCGCCCCATTTTGCACGATAGCGATCGAAATAGCCGCCGAAAATATAATCGGCCTCGCGCGTGCCGCGGTGCCATGCGCGAAACTTGCACGCCGCCATGCGTGCTTCGAAAGGCGGGTTTTCCGACATGAATGCGCGGGTAGGGCACTCGCATTGGCCGCGCAAGCCGCTATAGCGGCGCGATGCGGCCCGAAGTGCTCAATCCTCTGTTTGCGGAAAGCGACACGCTCGATGGCGTCGGTCCGAAACTGAAGAAGCCGCTCGAGAAGCTCGGTCTGACGCGGCTGCGCGATCTTGCCTATCACTTGCCTGAGAGATTCGTGACCCGCCGCGCCGTGCAGGACATCGACGAGGCAGGCGAGGGTGAGAACATCGTCGTCGCGCTTACGGTCACCGAGCATCGCGCAAGCCGCAACCAGCGCGCGCCTTACCGCGTGCTGGCGCAGGATGCGAAGGGCAACATCCTCGCGCTGACTTACTTCGGGCGCGCATCCTATACGGCGAAGAAACAGCTGCCCGTGGGTGAAAAGCGCTGGGTGGCGGGGAAGCTGGAACGCTTCGGCGATATGCTCCAGATCGTGCACCCGGACCATGTGGTGGAGGAGGGCGGCGACACGCTGCAAAGGCTGTGCGAGCCGGTGTATCGCTTGTCGGAGGGACTTACCCAGCCCAAAGTTGCATCGCTGGTGGCGCAGACGCTCGCCAAGCTGCCGGATCTGCCCGAGTGGAGCGAGCCGCGTAAGGTCGAGCAGGAAGGCTGGCCCGAATGGCGCGATGCGCTGCATCTTGCGCATAAGGGCGAGCACGCAAAAGCGCGCGACCGGCTCGCCTATGACGAATTGCTCGCCAACAGCCTCGCACTGATGCTGGTGCGGGCGGACAATCGCAAACGGCGCGGGACACCCTTGCGCGGCGATGGCAGCTATCGCGGCAAGCTGGACCTGCCGTTCCCGCTGACGGGTGCGCAAACGCGTTCCATTGCCGAGATCGAAGGCGATCTTGCGCAGGAAGCGCCAATGCTGCGCCTGCTGCAGGGCGATGTCGGTGCGGGCAAGACCGTGGTGGCGCTGGAAGCGATGCTCATTGCGATCGAGGCTGGCGCGCAGGCGGCGATGCTTGCGCCGACCGAGATCCTCGCTCGTCAGCATTTCGAGACGCTGCGCCGAATGGCGGAACCGACCGGCGCGCGCGTGGCGCTGCTGACCGGGCGCGGGTCGTCTCGCTCCGGCGGCAAGGCGCGCGAAGCCACGCTGATGGGCCTGCTCGACGGAAGCATCGACCTGGTGGTCGGCACACACGCGATCTTTCAGGACAAGGTGTCTTACAAGAACCTCGCCATGGTGGTGATCGACGAGCAGCACCGCTTCGGGGTGAGCCAGCGGTTGATGCTTGCCAGCAAAGGCAAACGCGCCCCGCATGTCCTCGCCATGACCGCCACGCCCATTCCGCGCACGCTGACCCTGGCGCAATATGGCGAGCTCGACGTCAGCAAGCTCGATGAACTGCCGCCGGGACGGCAGGCCATCGATACGCGCGTGATCGGGATCGAGCGGATGGAGGAGATCATCGCGGGTGTGGGCCGCCACGTCTCCGGCGGTCAGCAAGCCTATTGGGTCTGCCCGATGGTGCGCGAGAGCGAGACCGAAGACACTGCCGCTGCGGAAGCGCGCTATGCTGTCTTGAAAGAGCGGTTCGGCAGCGATGTGGTGATGGTGCACGGCCAGCTTGCCGGCGAGATGAAAGAGGCCGCGATGGAGCGGTTTGCCAGCGGCGATGCCAAGATACTTGTCGCCACCACAGTTATCGAAGTCGGGGTCGATGTGCCGAACGCCACGTTGATGGTAATCGAGCAGGCCGAGCGCTTCGGGCTGGCGCAGCTGCACCAGTTGCGCGGGCGCGTCGGGCGCGGGTCGGAGAAGTCGGTATGCCTGCTCGTACGATCGGGCGTGCTGTCGGAAACGGCGCGCGACCGGCTGGCGCTGATGCGTGAAACGCAGGACGGGTTTCGTCTGGCAGAGGAGGATTTACGCCTGCGCGGCGGCGGTGAACTGCTGGGCACGCGCCAGTCGGGGGACGAAGCCTTTCGCATCGCATCGCTCGAGCAGATCACACGCCTGCTCCCCGCAGCCTATGATGATGCGCGGCTGCTGGTCGACCGCGATGGCGGGCTGGACGGAGTACGCGGCGAGGCGGCGCGGATCCTGTTGTATTTGTTCGAGCGCGATTTCGGTGTGCGGACCTTGCGCGGCGGCTAGCCGACCTCGTCCAGCAATACCGCGACGAGCGCCTGTGCTGCGGCGTCGACTTCTCTCCAGGTCGCGGCAAAATGGCTCTCGTCACCGTAATACGGGTCGGCCACGGCGCGGCCCTGCTGTCCCGGCACGACATCAAGAAGCAATGCAGTGGTGGCGCTCGCATCGGCGGGGCGTCGTGCTTCGATATCGCGCAGGTTCTGCTCGTCGGCGGCGAGGATATGGGTGAAGCGGGTGAAGTCTTCGCTTGCAAGCTGACGCCCGCGGAAGCCGGATATGTCCGCGCCATTGCGGCCCGCTTCGGCGATCGCGCGCTTATCCGGCGGCTGGCCGATGTGGTAATCGGCTGTCCCGCAGCTATCGATTTCGACGTCGAGGCCAGCCTTCGCCGCTGCGGCGCGAAAGGCACCTTCGGCCATAGGCGAGCGGCAGATATTGCCGAGGCACACGAACAGCACGCTTGCAGCTTTCATGCCGCGATTTCCTTTCCGGCATTCGCATCGAGCGCTTCACGAACGATGCCGCGCACATCGACCCGTGCTTTCAGACGCGCGCCAAGCAGGGCGGTCCCGCTGACCTTGCGCTGGACGAACAGCGTTTCAGCCGGGGGCAAGTGCCAGCTTTCACGGTCCTGCGCGATGGGCATGACTTCTTCACGAATTTGCGGCACGAAAGCACGGTCACCGAAATCGAGCTTCGCTTCTCGGCTCATTTCGGTGACGACGATGTCGATCGCCTTGGCGATGCGCTCGGGGTGCCGCTCGACTGCCACGGGATTGACGAACCCTGCTGCGATGGCTTCCTCGCGCACACGGTCCCGGTCCTCGGCAAGGCCCGCTTCAAGCAGCTTGCGGTAGGAAGTCTGCACATTCGGCGCGACCGCGCGCGTTGCTCCGAAATCCAGCAGGATCAGCTTTTCGCCATCGCGGCGGAAACGGTAATTGGCAAAGTTCGGATCGGTCTGCATCGTGCCGAATTCGAACAGTTCGCGCGCGACCAGCTCGATCAGGTTGTGAAACACCGTGTCCCGCAACTCCTGCGGTTCATTGGTCAAATCCTCGACTGGCACGCCTTCTTCATAGCTCATGGCCAACACGCGGGTTTTGGTCAGTTCCTCGTCGAGACGGGGGACGATGAAGCGTTCATCACCGTCCAGCAGACTGGCGTAAAGCTGCATCATCTGGCCTTCGCGCTGGTAATCGGCCTCTTCGTGCAGCTGCTCTTTCGCAGCGTCCAGCAGCGGTCCGATATCCAGCTCTTTCGGCAGCAGGCCCGAGACGCGTAGGAGGGTAGCGACATTATCGACGTCGGCGTCGATGCTCTGGGCAATACCGGGATATTGGACCTTGATTGCCAGCATGCGCTCATCGCGGGTCAGTGCGCGGTGCACCTGGCCGATCGACGCAGCAGCGATCGGGCGCGGCTCGAAGCGGCGGAAATTGCGCCGCCAGTCCGGCCCCCATTCTGCTTTCAGAACCTGATCGAGCTGGCGAGCGGGCATGAAATTAGCTCGGTCGCGCAGTCCAGCAAGGATATCGGCAAGCTCCGGCGGCAGGAAATCGCCTGCATCCATGGAAATCATCTGGCCAAGCTTCATCGCCGCGCCGCGCATATGCGCGAGCCGGTCGGCCAGCCGCCTGGCATTTCCCGGCGTGAGCAGCATTTCGTCGAGCTTGGGAAGTTCGCCTGCAGCCATCCGGCGCGCGCCTTCGGCCATCATGCCGCCCGCCACTCCGCCTGCGAGCCGGCCAAAGCCGCTCAGGCGTCCGAGCCGGGAGGATGGCACCGCCCGGTTGCGGTCGGTGCGTTTGTCATCGCTCATCGGCGCGTTCTGCTGCCGCCGAACATGGCGGCGAGTATCGTAAATAGGGCGGTCACGGGGAAACTCCTGTTTCTTTGCCAATCCGCGAACCCCTTGCGTCGTTCCGCGTTACTAGGGCGAACAGGCGCTGGAAGCGGAAGAGGGACACAGGCATGACCAAGGATCAGGAGCCGAAAGGGCTGATGGCGCTCGGCTATGCGGGCCTCATACCGCAGGCCGCCGCGGTCTTTCTGGCGCTTACCGAGGCGGAACTCGGTTTCATCGCGCTAGCGGGCGGCTTTGCCTATGCCGCACTCATTTTCAGCTTTCTGGGCGGCATCTGGTGGGGGCAGTCACTGCAAGCGAATGACGCACCGAAATGGGCGCTCGCAATTGCGGTCCTGCCCAGCCTTATCGCCTTGGCTTTGTTTCTGCCGTGGACGGTCGGGTGGGAATGGCCGGCACCGGCGCTCGCTTACCTCGCGCCGCTGATTGCGCTGTCTCCGCTGGTCGACCGCGCTTTGGGGCTCGCGTCGCCGCAATTCATGCGGATGCGCTGGCACCTGTCGATCGGGCTGGGCGCCCTCACGATGGCGCTCGCGGTCATTGCCTATGTGAAAGTGTAAGAGACCTGCAATGAATGTGTAAGAGGCCTGCTATGAAAGTGTAAGAGGCCTGCGCCTCTCGCCGATCAGGTTACGCGGTCACCCGCATCGGCGACAGATTCGAGGTCCTTGCCAATACCGCGAACGGTGTTGCACGCCGACAGGGCCAGCGCTGCAATGACGAGCGTGAGAAGTGAAGCTTTCCGCATAGTCCGAATTCCCGCCCCCGAGAAACAAATGAAATGGTCGGGGAGAGAGGATTCGAACCTCCGGCCCCTGCCTCCCGAAGACAGTGCTCTACCAGGCTGAGCTACTCCCCGACCGGATCGGTCCCGCTTGGCAATCAGCCGCAGCGGGTCGAGGCAAGGCGCGCCCTATAGGTGTGGATTGGCGGGGTGGCAAGCGAGCAATTTGTCGCTAACGCAGGGTGTAATGACTACGCATCCCGAACAGCAATATCTCGAACTTATGCGCCATATCTGGGAGGGCGGCAGCGAACGCGTCGACCGCACCGGAATTGGCACGCGATCGGTCATGGGCGCGATGTTGCGCTTCGATCTGGCAGGCGGGGCAATGCCGTTAATCACTACGAAACGCGTCTATTGGAAAACGGCGACCCGCGAATTGCTGTGGTTCCTGACCGGCGAGACCAATATTCGCCCGCTCGTCCTTCAGGGGGTGAAAATCTGGAACGACTGGCCGCACGCTCGCTACGTCAAGGAAACCGGTGACGACATATCGCTCGACGATTTCGTCCAGCGCATCGCCGATGACGAGGCTTTCGCGGATCGATGGGGCGACCTTGGTCCGGTCTACGGAAAGCAGTGGGTCGACTGGCCAACGTATCGCTACCGCAAGGACGGGCTGTACGAAAAAGGCGAGGGTATCAATCAAGTCGCCGACCTCGTCGAAAGTCTCCTCGACAGTCCCGGCAGCCGCCGACATATCATCGAAGGATGGAATGTCGCCGAGGTCGACCGGATGGCGCTGCCGCCGTGCCACAAGAGTTACCAATATCATGTCGCGGACGGACGGCTGAACAGTGTGCTTTACCAGCGCAGCTGCGATGTAGCGCTAGGCCTGCCGTTCAACCTGTGGTCCGCGGCACTCTTGCAGCGGATGCTGGCTCAGCAGGTCGATCTCGAACCCGGCGAGCTGGTATGGATGGGCGGCGACACGCATCTCTACCTCAACCACGAAGAGCTTATCGCCGAGCAGCTTTCACGGGAACCGCAGGGCCGCCCGACGCTTGAGATCGTGCGGCGACCGGCGACAATCTTCGACTACCGCATTGAGGATTTCGCGGTTCACGACTACACGCCGCACGGGCCGATCAAGGCTCCAGTGGCGGTGTGAAATCCGGTCGGCTTGACCCTTTCCCTCCGTTGAAATAAAATAACGCATTCACGCAAAGAATGCATAAACGCGTTTTCATGGGAGAGCGTCCATATGGCCGCCGGGTCCAAGCATAACCCAGACGACAGCGCAAAGGCTGGCGATAACCGTCCGACCTTGGCGCTGCACGTCCCCGAACCGAAGTTTCGTCCCGGCGATAAGGCCGATTTCTCGCATATCGACGTCGGCGCGCCCGGCAAGATGCCGCGCCCCGATGAGGCATGCCATCCCTCCGACATGCACGAGCTGGCCTTTGGGCTGGTTCGCGTGCTGGGCGATGACAACAAGGCACATGGCCCCTGGGATCCGAAACTCGATCCCGAAACGCTCCGCACAATGCTCAAGCATTTCTCGACGGTGCGCGCGTTCGACGAGCGCATGTTCCGCGGCCAGCGTCAGGGCAAGACCAGCTTCTACATGAAGTGCACAGGCGAAGAAGCGACCAGCATCTCGACCTCGATGGCGCTTGCCAGCGACGATATGGTCTTTCCCAGCTACCGCCAGCAGGGCGTGCTGATCGCGCGCGGCTATCCGATGATCGAGATGATCAACCAGATCTATTCGAACAAGGGCGACAAGTTGAAGGGCCGCCAGCTGCCGATCATGTATTCGAGCCGCGAGCACAGCTTCTTCACTATCAGCGGCAACCTCGCCACGCAGACACCCCAGGCGGTTGGCTGGGCTATGGCCAGCGCGATCAAGGGCGACAGCCGGATTGCGGCAACCTGGGTGGGGGAGGGTAGCACTGCGGAAGGCGACTTCCATTCCGCGTGCACCTTCGCGACCGTTTATAACGCGCCGGTCATCATCAATGTGATCAACAACCAGTGGGCGATCTCGAGCTTTTCCGGGTTTCGCAGGCGCTGAGCGCACGACATTCGCCGCCCGTGCGCTTGGGTATGGCCTTGCCGGCCTGCGCGTCGACGGCAATGATCCGCTCGCCTGTTATGCGGCCGAACAGTGGGCGGCCAACCGGGCCCGCGCCAATGCCGGACCGACGCTGATCGAATTTTTCACCTACCGCGCCGAAGGGCACTCCACTTCGGATGATCCCAGCGGTTACCGCAGCGCGCAGGAGCGCGAGGAATGGCCGCTCGGCGACCCCGTGATGCGCCTCAAGAATCATCTGATCGCGTTGGGCGAATGGGATGAGGAGCGGCAGGAGGCGATGGACCTCCACGCGGCCGAGCTGGTCAAGAAAACCACCAAGGAAGCCGAAGCGAACGGTATTCTTGGTCACGGCATGCATCAACCCTTCCGCACTATGTTCGAAGACGTCTTCGAAGAACTGCCCTGGCATCTCAAGGAACAGGCCGAGCAGGCCACGCGGGAACGCGAGATCAAGTGGCCCGAAGGGAAGCCCAAGCAATGAGCGCAGACGCGGAAACGAAGCCATGCCCCCGCAGCCGGAGCGGGCAAGGAGGACGAACGCCGTCTCAATATGATCGAGGCGATCAATGACGCCCTTGTCACGGTCATGGAACGCGACGACGATGTCATCGTGATGGGCGAAGACGTCGGTTATTTCGGCGGCGTGTTCCGCTGTACCGCCGGGCTTCAGGAAAAGTTCGGCAAGACCCGCGTGTTCGACACACCTATTTCCGAATGCGGAATCATCGGTGCGGCGGTGGGCATGGGCGCTTACGGCCTGCGCCCGGTGCCCGAAATCCAGTTCGCCGATTATATCTATCCCGGTCTCGACCAGCTGATTTCCGAAGCGGCACGCCTGCGCTATCGCTCGGCGACCGAGTATATCGCGCCGATCACGGTGCGCTCACCGTTTGGCGGAGGTATTTTCGGCGGTCAGACGCACAGCCAGAGCCCGGAGGCGATCTTTGCTCATGTGGCCGGTCTGAAGACGGTCATTCCAGCTACGCCTTACGATGCGAAAGGCCTGCTGATCTCGTCTATCGAAGACAATGATCCCGTCATCTTCTTCGAACCAAAGCGCATCTATAATGGTCCCTTCAGCGGTTATTACGACAAGCCGGTCGAGCCGTGGAAGCGGCACAGGGACAGCGTCGTGCCAGAAGGATATTACAAGATCCCGCTGGGCAAGGCGCGGCACGTTACCGAAGGCGAGCAGCTTACCGTGCTGGCCTATGGCACCATGGTCCATGTGGCCGAGGCGGTGTGCGAGAAAAAGGGCGTGGAAGCAGACATTCTCGATCTGCGCACAATCGTTCCGCTCGACATCGAAGCGATCGAGGAATTCGGTGAAGAAAACCGGCCGCTGCCTGATCGTGCACGAAGCCACTCGCACATCCGGATTCGGTGCCGAATTGTCGGCGCTTGTGACCGAGCGCTGTTTTTATCATCTCGAAGCCCCGGTCGAGCGCGTGACCGGTTTCGATACACCCTATCCGCATAGCCTCGAATGGGCCTATTTCCCCGGCCCAGTCCGCATTGGCGAGGCCATCGACAAGATCCTGAGCGAGTAAGCACGACCATGGCGAAATTCATATTCAACATGCCCGATGTTGGCGAAGGCGTTGCCGAGGCGGAGATCGTCGAGTGGCACGTAAAGGTCGGTGACACGGTCTCGGAAGACCAGCACCTGGTCGACGTGATGACCGACAAGGCGACGATCGACATTGAAAGTCCGGTCGATGGCAAGGTGGTGGAACTTGCGGGCGAGGTGGGTGACATCACTGCGGTCGGCGGAATGCTGCTTGTAATCGAGGTGGAAGGCGAGGTTTCAGGCGGCGCTGATGAAGCGGGCGACGAACCCGCGCCGGCACCGGCACCGGCACCGGCACCGAAATCCGCGGAAGTTAGCGAGCGTATCGAGGTCGAAAACCCCGATGCCAGCGATGCCGACGACGCGCATGCTGCCGATCCGAGCCCGCCTTCGATCCCGGCTCCTGCTCCTGCTCCTGCACCGTCAGATGCCGCCAAGGTGCTTGCATCCCCAGCGGTGCGCAAGCGGGCGAAGGAACTTGGCGTCGATCTTGGCCAGGTAAAGGCTGCGGAAGACGGCCGGGTGCGCCACGGCGATCTCGACCAATATCTCTCTTACAATGCCGGATACGGTTCGGCCGCGCCGACCCGCCAGGATGAGGAGAAGAAGGTTATCGGCATGCGCCGCCGAATTGCCGAAAACATGTCGGCGTCGAAGCGCAATATTCCGCATTTCGCCTATGTAGAGGAGGTCGATGTGACCGATCTCGAGGCGATGCGTGCGCAGCTGAACCAGGCGCGCGGCGACAAGCCGAAGCTCACTATCCTGCCGCTGATGATCACGGCGATCTGCAAGACCTTGCCCGACTTCCCGATGATCAACGCCCGGTATGACGACGAGGCAGGCGTGGTTACTCGTTATGGCGCGGTGCATATGGGCATGGCTGCACAAACGGACGCAGGGTTGATGGTCCCGGTTATCAAGGATGCGCAGGCGAGAAATGTCTGGCAGCTGGCGAATGAGATCACCCGCCTGGCCGAGGCCGCCCGCACGGGCAAGGCCACGAGCGAGGAACTGACGGGCGGCACGCTGACTGTGACATCGCTTGGTCCGCTAGGCGGCATCGCCACCACGCCGGTCATCAATCGCCCCGAAGTCGCTATCATCGGCCCGAACAAGATCGTCGAACGCCCGATGTATGTGTCGGACGGCAAGGGCGGGGAGCGGATCGAAAAGCGCAAACTGATGAATATCTCGATCAGCTGCGATCACCGTGTCGTCGATGGATGGGACGCGGCTAGCTTTGTCCAGGCGTTGAAGAACCTGCTCGAGACGCCGGTATTGATCGTTTCGGCTTAGGTCCTCAGGGTTAGCGGACAACAGCCTTGTAGCTGCGCACCGCGCCATCACCGCGTCCAGCAATGCGCCAGCGCACATTGGTCACATCCTCGGGCGTGGCCATCCGGTTGGCAATGCGCAGCCTGCCCAGGCGACCCCAACGGCGTCCGCCATCGACGGACACTTCGGTCCCGTCCGATGCGCTGTTATGGAAGCTCAGCTTTTCAGGGACCTTGCTGACAAGCGTGAAGGGCGGGGCTTCTTCTCCGTCCCACTGCATCACCAGCACGACCTTGTCCCCGCTGCGCAGGGTGACGGCAGGCTCCAACGCTACGCCGCCATTCGAGCTGCGTTCGATGTAAAGCGAGCGCTGGATATCCAGCGAGGCATCTGCCGCTGCGGTTGCAGTGGCTAGGAATAGCAGGCTGAATACAAGCAGAGCCAAGCGCATGTCGATGTCCCCCAATGGATTGTATCATTGAGGGTTCGATGGTTGATTTTTAGTAAACGCAGCGCGCTCGCGAAGGCGGGAAACGCATGTGGTTTGCGCACCCTCAATTATGGCGCAAACGAGCGTTGACAGGGCGCGCAGCCTGCCCTAGTGGCGCGGCTCCCAAGAGGCGCTACCGTCGTAATACGCGGGTGTAGCTCAGTTGGTTAGAGTATCGGCCTGTCACGCCGAGGGTCGCGGGTTCGAGTTCCGTCACTCGCGCCACTTGGGACATTTCTTCAAAGCTGAATGCGCTCTTGTCAATGCGACCAGTTCGCCCCTTGGCGAAGTTCGCGCGCTCGCGTTATTCAACCAGACAGTTGACTCTCTTCATCCAACATAATAATTTAACCAAATGGTTGAACGAATGCATTCCCCTGATTCAGTCTTTCGCGCGCTGGCGGACCCAACCCGCCGCGCATTGATCGAGCGGCTTGCCGCAGGTGAGCGTAGCGTGGGCGAACTCGCTGAACCATTCGCAATGAGCTTCGCCGCAATATCGAAGCATGTCGGAATTCTGGAGCAGTCCGGTATCGTCGATCGGAGGCGCGAGGGCCGTGAGCGGATTTGTACTCTGAGGCCCGAGGCTCTGCTGGCCACACGCGACTGGGTCGAGCGTACGGTTACCGCGTGGACCGACCGCCTAGACGCTCTGGCCGCGGCAATTGCTGAAGATATCGAAGGAGAGGACGATGAGTGAGCTAGGAAAATTGCTCGATCCCGAGACACTGGAATTCACCCGAGGTTTCCCGATCAGTGTCGAACAGCTCTGGGACTACTTCACCGACCCGGAAAAACGAGCGAAGTGGTTTTGCGGCGGTGAAACCGAACCAAGGGTCGGCGGACGGATCGTCTTCGATTTCGACCACAGGCGGTTGTCCGACAGCGCTGCACCACCAAGCCATGCCGACCAGCAGACGGTGACGTTCGAGGGTAAGGTACTGGCTTATGAACCCCCGCACCATCTTGCCTTCGACTGGCCGGAGGAGGACGGTACCGGCACAAAGGTAGAAATCTGGCTGAGCGAAGGGGAGGGTGGCTCGAGCAAGCTGCGCCTTGTGCACAGCAGGCTGTCCTCCAATGAATATCGCAGCGGAGCTTTGGCCGGATGGCACGCCCATTTCGATCTGCTTGCGGATCTGGCTGCGGGCCGCGAGGCGCGCGATTTCTGGCAGATATATGTCCCGCTTGAGGAAAAATATAAGAGCGCTTGAGCTAGCGTAGTGCGGTCTCGCTCGCGCCTCGGCGGGTAATTTCGGCAAGGTTTGCCTCGTGCTGTGCCTTGTCGATCTTGTACCGCGAGATTGCGTAGAGCGAGAGGCTCCACAGGATAAGCAAGGATGGCGCGTAGAGCGCGCCGAGCCACCATAGTGTGTCGTCGCCGACGGTCTCCGGCGCCGCGCCTTGCGGGAAGTTGATCGCCGACAGGATCAGGCCGCCCGCAAGAACACCGATGCCCTGCGTTGTCTTGCGAGTGAATGTTAGCGCTGCATAATAGACACCCTCCGTCCTGCGGCCGGTGCGCAGCTGGTTCGCCTCGGCCAGATCGGCGATCATCGAATAACTGACTGCTTGCACTGCAATGATCAGTGCCAGGTCGATCATGTTGATGGTGATGACGAGCGGGAAGAGGATCGGATCGCCATTTTCCGGCATCAGGCCGAACAATCGCAGCACCACAGGTAATGGCTGGATGCCGAACGCCAGTATGCCGAGAATGATGGTCGCCTTCTTCTTGCCGAACAGGCGCACGGCGCGCGGAGCGATCAGGAAGCCCAATAGCGCCGAGAGGAATACCACGCAGGTCCAGATGAAAATCTGCTCTCTGCTGAAGCCCCAGAAATAGTTGAGGATCAGGAAAGATAGCGCCGCGCCAAGGCCGGTTGCGATTGCCGTGAAGATCGATGCAGCGAACAGCGCGATAAAGCTGCGCTCGGTCAATGTTTGCCACATCTCGCGAAACAGCCGCCCGGCGGAAAAGCGCTCGCCAAGTGTCACGGGCTTGCTCAGGGTCGGGATGCGGTGATGCGTGCCCAGCGCCGAAATCATGATGACCGCGAACAACAGGACCGAAGCGATGACGCCGTAAGCCTGGTATCCTTCGCGCGACTGCATTCCGCCGGTGCCGACGAGCAGCACGCCGAACATGAGAATGCTCATCACATTGCCGCCCGCCCATCCGAAGAACAGTCGATATGCTTGCAGACTGGTCCGTTCTTCATAGTCGGTGGTCAGTTCAGGCAGCAGTGCGCTCGATGGCGTTTCGTAGAAGGTAATGAAGGTGCGGATGAATATCGACAGGACCGTCAGATAGATGAAGAGCGCCGTCTGGCTCCAGTCCGGCGGATTCCAGAGCAAAAAATAACTCAGCGCGACCGGCAAGGCGGAGGCATACATGAACGGATGGCGCCGGCCCCAGCGTGAATTGAGATTGTCGGACCAGTAGCCGACCAATGGATCGCTGACCGCGTCGAACACCAGCGCAATAAGAATTGCCAAGCCGACGAGCCCAGGCTCCAGCCCGATGACGGTGCCGTAGAACAGCAGCAGGAAGTAATCGAAACCGTTGTTCTTGATCCCGAAAGCAGCCGCGCCGAGCCCGTGTGCGAGCTTCAGGCCAATCGGCTGCTTGGCGGATATCGCAATATCGGCGTCGCCCGTCGAAGTGATCGCCAAATTTCTCTCCCGTTTCACAGGAGACTAGGGCGCGCGGCGATCAGGTCAATCGCGCTCTTCTTCCGGCGCGCTCCAGCTGCCCGTCTCCATCCAGATCATGAACCGGCGCAGCGGTAGCAGCCAGGCAATGCCGAGGATCAGATAAACCGGGGTTTGCGCCAGCGCCGGCCAGCCTGCGATCAGTGGCGGTACGAAGGTGGCGATCAGAACGCCGTAGACAGTCAGCGCCGCCAACAATCCCAGAATGCCAAGGGGAATTCGGTAGGTAGGTTCTTCGCGCATCAGAATGGTCCGTATAGCCTTGTAGGGGTTATCACTGCCGTCAGTGGCTGGTCATGCGGCTCGGTCGGCAAGGCGTCGGCCTTTTGCATGTCCCAGCCAAGGCCAATGGCGATTGTGCCCGGATGATCGGCCAGCCAGCGGTCGTAATGACCGCCTCCCTGACCCAGACGCGTTCCGGTATCGGTAAAGCCGATCAGCGGCACGAAGAGGATATCTGGAGTGATTGCCGCTGCGCCGGCGAGCGGCTGCAACAGGCCGAAAGGGCCGGTTTCCAGATCGCTCTCGCCGAACGGGTCGCTATGCTCGGCAAATTCCATCGGGGCGGCGCGGGTGGCAAAGCGAGGCAGGGCGATGGTGTGGCCGCTTTCGCTGAAGAATTTGGCGTAGGAAGCAGCGGGCGCTTCGTGCGGGTCGGCACGATAAAGGGCGATCGCGGCGCCTTGAGGCACCAGCTCGACCAGCGGGGCAGGGGGGCGGTGAAAGACGAGCGAGCGCATCGCATCGGGCAGGGCCTCGACATGCTCTCGGCGGGCGGAGCGCAGTTCCTTGCGGAGATCGTTCTTGTTCACGCCAGTCCTCTGCCGTTCATGCCGCGCGAAGTCGAGCCATGTTCCGCACCGGCCTCCGGGTCTTGCTCGAAGCGAGCGGGTATGAGAAATTTTCAAGTAAGTGGCGGAACCACCATGGGTCGTTACCATGAGATCCTCTGACGCGAAAACGTCAGGTGGGCGCCGTGTACCCTGACCCCCCGTGCGAAACGGTGGACCTGGGCAGGGACAGCTCCCGAGGATGTGCTTATAGCCTCAGGGATGTTCGTTGGCTCGTGCCGAGCAGTCCCGCCGCAGCCTATCTAGGAGGTCGCGGGCCCACCCTCAAGCAATTCCGCAGTTTTCTCGAGCCGGTCGGCGATGCGCTCCAGCCCATCAGCCAAATCGATCGACGACGCTGGCGGCGTCGGCGAAGCCGAAGCAGATGCGGATTCTTCCAACTCGTCGGCAAGATGCAAGGCGGCGAAAAGAAGGTTCTTCGCCTCCATCGTGGTGCGGCTGGCGCCCATCTCAGCCAGTTTCCCATCGACCACACCGGCCAGGTGGCGGACGTGGTCCTCTTGTCCATCGGCACAGGCGACGGTGTAGTTTCGTCCGCCGACAGTGAGGGTGACTTCACTCATTCCTCGAGCTTCCCGATCAGTTCGTCGAGCTGCGACAAGCTGACCGAAACACTTTTCTTGAGCGCCTCGTGACGCTCGGCAAGATCGCTATCGGGCGAACTATCTTGTGGACGGGGCTGCGCAGCTTCGCGGGACGCGCGCTCGATCCGCGCCAAGGCGGCTTCGATCCGCTCCATCGCTTGGCCTGTGCGCGCGTCTTCCATGAGGCGCTTTTATCCGCTTTATCGTGGCTGCGCAAAAGTTTGGCCGCACCTGTTGATAAGTCGGGTCAGGAGTGGGTTCGCCTGAGGCCCGCTTGACCCGTGCATGTCCGCTGCGCCAAGGCTTCCCTCGCGCCGAATCGACGCGAATCCAGGAGCCGACCCGCATGCAATTCGATACCGCTCGCCCCGCGCCGATGGCCGATGCCATTCGCGCTCTTTCCATGGATGCGGTGCAGGCGGCGAATTCCGGTCATCCGGGTATGCCGATGGGTATGGCCGATGTGGCGACCGTATTGTGGAGCGAATATCTCAAGCACGATCCGCAGGCGCCCGACTGGGCCGACCGCGACCGCTTCGTGCTAAGCGCGGGCCACGGCTCGATGCTGATCTACAGCCTGCTGCACCTGTCGGGTTACGAGCGCCCGACGATGGACGACATCCGCAATTTCCGCCAGCTCGGCAGCCCTTGCGCCGGCCATCCGGAAAACTTCCTGCTGGACGCGGTCGAGTGCACCACGGGGCCGCTGGGCCAGGGGCTCGCCATGGGCGTGGGCATGGCGATTGCCGAGCGCCACCTCAATTCCGCATTTGGCGACAATCTGGTCGATCACCGCACCTGGGTGGTCGCTGGCGACGGCTGCCTGATGGAGGGTATCAACCATGAGGCGATCGGGCTTGCCGGACATCTCAAGCTCGGGCGGCTGAACGTGCTGTGGGACGACAACAAGATCACCATCGACGGTACGACGGACCTTTCCACCAGCGAGGATATCAAGGCGCGCTATGCCGCGACCGGCTGGCACGTGGTCGAGTGTGACGGACATGACTTCGCCTCCATCCGTGCCGCGCTGGACGAAGCATCGGCATCCGACCTCCCTTCGCTGGTCGCTTGCGGCACAATCATCGGCAAAGGCGCGCCAACCAAACAAGGCACCAGCGCCACGCACGGTGCCCCCCTTGGCGACGAAGAAATCGCCAATGCCCGCGAGCAGCTTGGGTGGGATGCAAAACCGTTCGAAATCCCGCAGGAAATTCTGGGCGACTGGCGCAAGACGGGTGAGAGAGGTGCCGAGGCGCGTACCGATTGGCAGAGACGCTTTGATTCGTCTGAAGATAGCGCCGAGTTTACGCGCCGGATGGCTGGCGATCTGCCCAGGAAATTCTCGCTCGATAGCTATATCAAGTCGCTAATGGCCGAACCGCAGAAGGTCGCGACCCGCAAGGCGAGCGAAATGGCGTTGAACCATATCAATGCCAAGCTGCCCGAGACTATCGGTGGCAGTGCCGATTTGACCGGGTCCAACAACACCAAAGCGGGCGGCATCACGGCGCTGACCGCAGACGATTATTCGGGCCGCTACATCTATTACGGTATCCGCGAGTTCGGGATGGCCGCAGCGATGAACGGTATGGCGCTGCATGGCGGCGTGATTCCTTATGGCGGAACATTCCTGGTCTTCACCGACTATGCCCGCGGCGCAATCCGCCTGTCGGCGCTACAGCAGGCGCGTGTGATCTATGTGATGACGCATGACAGTATCGGCCTGGGCGAAGACGGTCCCACGCACCAGCCTATCGAACATGTCGCCTCGCTGCGGGCAATGCCCAATGTGCTGGTCATGCGCCCCGCCGATGTAATCGAGACCGTCGAATGCTGGGAGCTTGCGCTGCGCCAGGCGGATCGCCCGACAGTGCTCGCGCTGAGCCGGCAGGGCCTTCCGCAGGTACGCAATGCCCCGGACGAGGTCGATATGTGCGCCAAGGGCGCATATCGGCTCAAGAAATCCGGCAACAAGCGCCGCGTCACAATCATCGCGACCGGATCGGAAGTGCATGTGGCGCTCGCCTGCGCCGACGAGCTGGAAAAGCAGGGTGTCGGCACTTCTGTGGTGTCCATGCCGTGCGCGGAGCTGTTCGACGAACAGGATGCAGCCTATCGGGCAGAGATCATTCCCGCGGAAGATCTCGTCGTCTCGGTCGAGGCAGGCACGACATTCGGGTGGGAACGCTATACCGGGCGGAATGGTCTGAATATCGGCATCGACCGTTTCGGGGCGAGCGCTCCGGCAAGCGATCTCTTCGAGAAATTCGGTTTCACTGCGGAGGCTATAGTCCCGCAAATCATGAACAAATTGAACGGTTAAGCAGGAGCTTTTCGCATGGCTACGAAGGTTGCAATCAACGGTTTCGGACGCATCGGCCGCCTCGTCGCGCGGGCCATTCTGGAGCGTGACGATCACGATCTGGAACTCGTTTCGATCAACGATCTGGCGGATACCAAGTCCAACGCCCTGCTGTTCCAATACGATTCCACCCACGGACGCTTTCCCGGCACCGTGGAAACCGGCGACAAGTCGATCACCGTCAATGGCAAGACCATTGCAGTCACCTCCGAACGCGATCCGGGCAATCTGCCACATGGCGAGCAAGGCATCGATATCGTGCTCGAATGCACCGGTTTCTTCCAGTCGCACGAGGCCGCCGAACCGCATCTGACAGCCGGAGCCAAGCGGGTATTGATCTCCGCGCCGGCGAAGAATGTTTCGGCGACGATCGTTTACGGCGTGAACCATGACACTCTGACCGCCGAAAACGTGATCGTCTCCAACGCTAGCTGCACGACCAATTGCCTCGCGCCGGTTGCCAAGGTGTTGAACGACACCGTCGGGATCGAGCGCGGTTTCATGACCACTATCCATTCCTATACGAACGACCAGCGCATGCTCGACCAGATGCATTCCGACATGCGCCGTGCGCGCGGCGGGGCTCAGAACATGATCCCGACCACCACCGGTGCTGCCCGCGCTGTGGGCCTGGTCCTGCCGGACCTGGCTGGCAAGCTGGATGGCTCGTCCGTCCGCGTGCCGACGCCGAATGTCAGCCTGGTCGATCTGGTCTTCACGCCCGGCCGCGATACCAGCGTGGAGGAAATCAACTCCGCCCTGAAGGCCGCCGCCGAAGGGGCGATGAAGGGTGTGCTGGACTATACCGATCAGCCGCTCGTATCGAGCGACTTCAACCACCATCCGGCCAGCTCTACGGTCGACAGCCTCGAAACCTCTGTCATGGAGGGTAAGCTTGCCCGCGTGGTCAGCTGGTACGACAATGAATGGGGATTCTCGAACCGGATGATCGACACCGCCGGAGTGATGGCGAAGCTAATCTAAGGCAAATTGATCTTATGGCCGCTTTTAAAACTCTCGACGACCTGCCCGACGATCTGACGGGGAAGGTCGCCCTGGTGCGCGTAGACCTCAACCTGCCTATGAAGGACGGTTCGGCAAGCGACGTGACCCGGGTGGAGACGGTCAAGCCGACTATCCTCGAACTGACGCAGAAAGGCGCCAAGGTCCTGCTCCTTGCGCATTACGGGCGTCCCGGCGGCATGCGCCATTCGACCATGAGCACCAGCTTCGTGCAGGGTGACGTTGAAGAGGTGCTGGGCAAGGAGATCATGTTCATTCCCGAGGTGATGGGGCCGGTGGTCGAACAATCGCTCGGCATCCTGAGCGCGGGCGATATCGGCCTGCTCGACAACGTCCGCTTCTGGCCCGGCGAGGAAGCGAACGAACCCGAGTTCGCACGCGGGATTGCCGCGCATGGCGATATCTATGTGAACGACGCTTTCTCCGCTGCGCACCGCGCCCATGCGAGCACCGAAGGGCTGGCGCACCTGCTTCCATCCTATGCAGGACGCGCAATGGAAGCTGAGTTGAAGGCGTTGGAAGCCGCGCTCGGTACGCCGGAGCAGCCGGTCGCCGCTGTCGTCGGCGGGGCCAAGGTGTCTTCCAAGCTCGGCGTGCTGACCAACCTTGTGGGTAAGGTGCAGCACCTCATCATCGGTGGCGGGATGGCCAACACGTTTCTTGCTGCGCGCGGGATCGATGTCGGTAAATCGCTGTGCGAACACGAGCTGACCGACACAGCCAACCGCATCATGGACGAGGCTGACCATGCCGGCTGCACGGTGCATCTGCCCTATGACGTCGTGGTTGCGACGGAATTTGCCGCCAACCCGCCAAGCCTGCGGACCTGCAATGTCCATGAAGTTGCCACCGACGAAATGATCCTCGATATCGGGCCGCAGGCAGTCGAGGCGCTCGCCGACGTGCTCAAGACCTGCCGCACCCTGGTTTGGAACGGCCCGCTCGGTGCTTTCGAAATCGAGCCCTTCGATGCAGCAACGGTGGCGCTGGCGCGCACCGCCGCTGCGTTGACGCAGGACGGATCACTGGTCTCCGTAGCCGGAGGGGGTGACACGGTCGCCGCGCTCGCGCATGCTGGTGTGAAAGACGATTTCACTTTTGTTTCAACGGCTGGAGGCGCGTTTCTCGAATGGATGGAAGGCAAGAAACTGCCCGGCGTCGCAGCGCTTTCGCGCTGATCGCGACAGGCCTTGCGCTGGCATTCGGCTTGACGGCGCCGCTCAGCGCACAGGACGAGTTCGCGGAGTTCGACGCGTTTCTCGCCGAGTTTCGCAAGGACAACGCCATTCCTGCTGTCAGTGCAGTGATCGTGCGCGATCGCGAGATCGTATGGGAAGGCTATTACGGCTACTACGACGACGAAGGCGACCTGCCGACCCGCGCTGAAACAACCTACAAGATCGCGTCGGTCACCAAGCCGATCGCAGCGACCGCCATTCTTGCGGAGAGCCTTGCCGGCGGGCTGGACCTCTCGCTGCCCATGCGCGCCGACGATGGTTGGCAGGAAGTGTGCGAATTCTTCGCCACCACCGGTATTCCCTTTATGAAAGGGGGCGAGGATCGCCGCGGCAACCGGATCGCCCCCGTCGATTGCGCCAGGCAAACCACACTGGCGCAAATGCTCGACATGCGGGCCAATACGGACAGTTTCGTCTACAACCCCATCATGTTCGCCCGCATCGACCGCGCCATCGAAGGAGCGGGCGGGCGGCCGCTGCGCGACATCGTGCGCGAACGCGTCGCCCGGCCTGCGGGGATGGAAGACACCGCGCTAGGCTGGCACGATCCGCTGGGCGGCGCGGCGCTGCGGTTCTTCGCTTTTCCGTACCACGTCGTCGACGGGCGTCCGCAGAAGCAGACCATGCCCGACGACGATTTTCGTGCCGCTGCAGGCATCATCGCCAGCCCGCGCAGCGTCGCCGCATTCGACATCGCTTTCGATGCAGGGACGCTCGTTCCGCAATCGATCCGCAACGATCTGATCGGCATGCCCATCGGCCCGCTCGGCGACTACCGCTACGGCTGGTTCCTTGAAGACTGGGAAGGGAAACGCCTGCTGTGGCATTCCGGCTGGAACGAACAGCGCGGGTCTGCCCTCTACCTAAAGGTGCCCGAGCGTAATCTCAGCCTCATCGTATTCGCCAATACCGAGGCGATCTGGTGGGAGAACTCGCAGGTCAAGGCTGAGGTGGTTGAAAGCCCGATCGCTTGCCAGCTTTCTCGAGCTCTACGCACGCTAACGATACTCCGGGTTGGGCCAACCCGGCTTCATGCCTGCATCCCATTCGGTTCGCACGTTACCGATTGCCGGGTAACCGCCTGCATCCTTCAGCATCTTCGCTGCGTGGAGCAGGTTGAAGGCCATGAAGGTTGTGTTGCGCTGGGTGAATTCGTTGTCGAAGCCCGCGCGGCTGCCGTCGTCCTGCTCGTCGCCATAGGACGGGCCGGGCCCTGCCGGACCGATCCACCCGCAATCGGCTTGGGGCGGGATGGTGAAGCCGACATGTTGCATCGAATAGAGGACGCCCATCGCGACGTGCTTTATGCCGTCTTCGTTGCCGGTGATCACGCAGCCGCCGACCTTGCCGTAAAAGGCGTATTGCCCCTTGTCGTTGGTCTCGCCCGAATGGGCGTAGAGTTTCTCGATGAAGCTCTGCGCAATCGAGCTTTTCTCGCCCAGCCAGATTGGTGTGCCCAGGATGACGATGTCCGCGTCGAACACGTCTGGCGAGAGCTCGGGCCAATCGTCCTCGTCCCAGCCATGCTCGCGCATGTCCGGATAAACACCCGGCGCGAGATTATACCCACTCAGCCGGTGGCGCTTCACACCGACACCTTCCATTTCGAAGATCTCGGCCACGACATCGAGCAAAGTGTCGGTATGGGAATCCTCTTCGGGCGGCTTCAGCGTCGCGTTGAACAGCACCGCCTTGAGGTCGGAAAAGTCGATCGCACAGCCGGTGGCGATCTGTTTCTGCTTGTCGGAAAGCATGGATTTGGTCTCCCTTCACCTAAGCATACGTGCGAGGAACGGATAAGTTACGTGGCGCTTATTGCGGGTAGGTGAGGCGCTGGCTAAGGCCCGGCGCATACGAATGCATTCACGCGGGGAATTTCCATGAACTTCGAAGAGATGAAAGCGCAGATGCGCGATGGTCAGGGCTTTATTGCGGCGCTGGACCAGTCGGGCGGGTCCACGCCCAAGGCGCTGGGCGGCTACGGTGTCGGCGACGACGAATGGGACGGCGACGAGGACATGTTCGCCAAGATCCACGAGATGCGTTGCCGCATCGTCGATTCGCCGAGCTTTTCCAGCGGCAAGGTCATCGGCGCGATCCTGTTCGAAAAGACCATGAATGGCTGCGGCAAGGATGGCTCGCCGATCCCCGAACTGCTCAGCCGCCGCGGCATTGTGCCGTTTCTCAAAGTCGACAAGGGCATGCACGAAACCGAAAACGGCGTGCAGCTAATGAAGGACATGCCGACGCTGGCCGCCGATTGTGCGCGGGCAAAGGAACTTGGCGTGTTCGGCACGAAGATGCGCTCTGTCATTCACGAGGCGGACGAGACTGGCGTTGCCGCAAATGTGAAGCAGCAGATGGATTTCGGCCTGGAAATCCTGAGCCACGGACTCGTCCCGATCCTGGAGCCGGAAGTGAGCCTGAAAAGCGGCAGCCGCACGCAGGCGGAGGCCCAGCTTCTCGCCGCCGCACTGGACCAGATGAACCGCGTGCCGGACGGCGAGCAGATCATGTGGAAACTCACCATCCCGAGCGAGCCCAATCTCTACAAGCCGCTCATCGACCACCCCAAGGTGCTGCGCGTGGTGGCACTTTCGGGCGGCTACAGCCGCGACGAGGCTTGCACCGAACTGGCCAAGAACGACGGTATGATCGCCAGCTTCAGCCGCGCGCTGCTCGAAGACTTGCGCGTGCAGATGGACGATAAGCAATTCGACGACGCGCTCGGGACGGCCATCGACGAAATCTGCTGCGCGAGCGTCGGTTAGCAAGCAGGTTTATCGACGCATCAAGGCTTCCCGAAGAGGAACCGGTAATCGCCTTGGGCGACCTGATTTTGGGATGTGGGTGCGGGCGTCGCACTGACGAGCACCAATTCTCGGTTCATGACGCTGTATGGCTCGCCGAGCGTCATGGGTGCGGTTTGCTGCCAATGCGTCGCCGTAATGCGGGTCGAGACGGTCAGTTTCCCGGCCCAGACACATTGCGCGTCGACCGGGCACCGGCTGTCCTCCAGCACTTGCAACGGAGTGACGATTACCTCGCCCAGCCACACTGGCTGGTTCAGCGCCACTGCGGTACCCTGAGCCGCAGCCTCGCGTCCGACGCGCGGCGTGTCCGGTACAATCGCACATGCGCCGAGCGCGAATGGGAGGGCGAGAGCAAGGGCAGTTCTGAGCATTGCAGCACATGCCTCCTGCCCCGCTTTCGCAATGCTGAATGGTGACGAGGCCGAACAGGCGCGATAAGAGGCGCCGCTATGACCACACAGTGCCAGCTTTACCTGATCTCTCCCCTCGACGTCTCGGGCAAATTTCCTGAGCGGTTGGCGCGTGCAATCGACGCAGGCGAGGGCGTCGTCACCGCCTTTCAGTTCCGCGTAAAGGGCAAGGATCAGCACGAGGCAGCCACACTTGCGGCGCCGCTTCAGGCAATCTGCGCAGAGCGGGACGTGGCCTTCATCGTCAATGACGACATCGCGCTGGCCAAACGGCTCAAGGCCGACGGTGTGCATCTGGGACAGGGAGATGGCGATCTCAGAGATGCGCGCGAAGAACTCGGCCGCGAAGCTCAGATTGGCGTGACCTGTCATGCCTCGCGCCATTTCGCGATGGAAGCAGGTGAGGCCGGGGCAGACTATGTCGCATTCGGCGCGTTCTTTCCCAGCACGACCAAGGACAGCGAGCATCGTCCCGAGCTAGACATTCTCGAGTGGTGGAGCGGCGTTTTCGAGCTGCCATGCGTGGCCATCGGCGGCATCACTCCCGAGAACTGCCAGCCGCTGATTGCTGCTGGCGCCGATTTCCTGGCGGTATCCGGCGCAGTCTGGAACGGTGACGAGGCCAAGGCGGTAAAAGCTTTTGCGGAGCAAATTCGCGGCGGCTGAGTTATGTGCCTGAAGGGGCGGGCCGCGTCCCGGTTCAGGAGCACTCTCCCCATGCGCAGTATTCTATTTCTCGCCGCCTCATCCCTCGCACTCGCAGCTTGCGGAATGGACGGACAGGAAAACGAAGCCGACACCGATACGGTTCAGACCAGCTCTGCCGATCAGGACTACGGCTATGAGACCAAGTCGTCCGACAATCTGGCCGATACGATGGCATCCGACGACGATGCCGCGATGAACAATTCTTCGGCAGGCAATGCCTCTACATCCGCAGATGCTGAAACCGACACCGCCAGCAACTCGGCGATGACCGATAGCGAAGAGCGTCCGATCATGCAGGCGCAGGTCGTGCTCGACCGCCGCGGTTTCGGTCCCGGCGTCATCGACGGCAAGATGGGCATGAGCACCGAAAATGCACTGCGCGGCTTTCAACGCGCGAACGATTTGAGCGAATCCGGTAAGCTGGACGAGGCGACGAAAGACGCTTTGTCCGAATGGAACCGCATCCAGGCGACGCGCGTGGTGACTATTCCGGCAGCGTGGGGCGAGGAAACCTATGAGGATATCCCCGAGGACACTGCCGCCAAAGCGAAGATGAAACGGCTTGGCTACAAATCGCTGGACGAAAAGCTGGCTGAACGTTTTCACACGACGGTCGAGGTCCTGAAGCAGCTCAATCCCAACGGAAAGCCCGCAGGGAAAACCAAAACTTCGACCGGTGACAATTCCGATACGGACACGAGTTCGGCCTCTGCGAAACGCACGAGTGACGGATTTTTCCGCGCCGGCCAACAAATCCGCGTGCCGAACATCGGCGCGGACAGCATTTCGCCCGATGCCATTGGCGATCGCGGCTGGCAGCAGACGCTCGCCTCGCTCGGCGTGGGCAGCGAACAGCCCGAGGTCGACCGCATCGTTGTCAGCAAGAGCGGCGGCACACTTGAAGCCTATCAGGGTGACGAGCTGGTTGCGCTCTTCACAGTCACATCCGGCTCGAGCCAGTTTCCGCTGCCAATCGGCAATTGGGATATTCTGGGCGAAGCCTACAATCCGCCCTACAGCTATGACCCCGAAGTGCTGGGCCAGGGCGACGGAGAAACCTTTACACTGCCTCCCGGACCGAACGGACCGGTCGGCGTGATCTGGATCGACCTGTCGAAGGAACATTACGGTATTCACGGCACGCCCGACCCGGAAACGATCGGCCGCGCGGAAAGCAGTGGCTGCGTCCGGTTGACGAATTGGGACGCGGCGCGCCTCGCGCAAATGGTCTCGACGAGCACGAAGGTGGAATTTGTAGCCTGATATGGGGTAGGGTGCGGTCATGAGCATCATCGACCGCATCCTCACCATCGTCGTCACGGCTACGCTGACCAGCGCGGTATGGATCGTGTTCGGCGGCAGCCTGCTTGAAAATGCGGGCCGCAGCGATCAGCGCGAGCGTATCCGCCCCGCAGACGCTGCACCCAGTCCCGCTGCCATCGCAAGTACTCAAGACGAGGAAAGCACGGATACTGCGGCCAATCCGGACGCTGCCGAAGCACTCGATACGCAGACCGCAGGACAGGTCGATACCCGCGCCGGAAGCGAGTTGATGATTCCGGTGCTCAATATCCGACCGGCAGACCTCAGCGATACCTATTCCGATTCGCGCGGCGGGGGTGAGCGTTTGCACGAGGCCATCGACATCATGGCCCCCACGGGGACCAGCGTAGTTTCTGCCGCTCCGGGCGAGGTCGAGAAGATGTTTCAGAGCGATGCGGGCGGGAAGACCATATACGTCCGCTCCCCCGACCGCCGCACGATCCATTATTACGCGCATCTCGACGAATACGCCGAAGGGTTGCGGGAGGGGCAGCGTGTGCGCCGGGGTCAGCGTCTTGGGACTGTCGGCAGCACCGGCAATGCGTCACCTGATGCGCCTCATCTGCATTTCGCGATTCTCCAGACAACTCCCGATGCCGAATGGTGGGAGCCCGCCAATGCGGTCAATCCCTATCCGTTGTTGGCTCAGTAAGCCGGCTGACCAAGCCGCCTACTTGCCGATGCGGCTGCAGCGGATGCGGCCAAGCGTTCCATCTTCCTTGACCCATTGCAGAAGCCCCGTGCGCATGCGCTTCAGCTTCATGTCCTTGCGCGGGCCGCGGGTGAAAGTGACAGTATCGCCTTCGAGCAGATACGTGCCTCGCGCTGTTTCGGTCCGGTAGCTGGAAGCGCCGGTGATGCGGAAGGAGAGTTCCTCCTGCACCCGGAAGGGCACACCCGTCGCATCGCCGGGAAGGGCGCATTGATACTGTCCCATCGGCAAGGTGGCGAGCCGTGACTGCGCCGATGCCGGGGCCGATAATGATGCCTGTGTAATTCCTGCAGCCGCGATGGCAGCGATGGTGGGGAGGTACTTCATGATGCTTGCTTCCATAGCGCTGCGCTGCCCGTAGCGCCAGCGACCTTGCCCGAAGCTGACCGAACGTCTAAGCCGCGCCGCGCATGGCCGCAGCCCGGCCACCCTTCTTTCACATCTTCGTTTCTCGCTATCGAAAGCCCGAGCACATGAAAATCAGCGGCGTGGACATTCGTCCCGGCAATATCATCGAATATGAAGGCGGCATCTGGAAGGTCGCCAAGATCCAGCATACTCAGCCGGGCAAGGGCGGGGCCTATATGCAGGTCGAGATGAAGAACCTGGTCGATGGCCGGAAGACGAATGTCCGCTATCGCAGCGCCGACACGGTCGAGAAGGTGCGCCTCGACACCAAGGACTATCAATTCCTTTACGAAGATGGCGACATGCTGGTCTTCATGGACCAGGAAAATTACGATCAGATCAACCTGCCTTCCGACCTGCTGGGCGATGCCCGCCCGTTTTTGCAGGACGGCATGACGGTCCAGCTCGAACTCTACGACGAGAAGCCGATCAGCGTGCAACTTCCCAATCATATCGAAGCCGATATCGTGGAGGCCGATGCAGTGGTGAAGGGGCAGACCGCCTCGTCCAGCTACAAGCCGGCCGTGCTCGACAACGGCGTGCGCATCATGGTGCCGCCGCACATCGAGAGCGGCACGCGCATTGTCGTAGATGTGTACGAGCAAAGCTATGTCGGGAAGGCGAGCTAAGGGAGAATGCGCTATGGGTAAGTCGGTCGCCAGCAGGTTCGAGAACGTTTCGGTGGAGCGCAGCACCTTGCGCGCCGTCATCATCAACGACGATGAACTGACGCTGGAGATGGATTTCTGCCTGGAGCCGGACCATCCCGAATATGAAACCCCGCTCGAAGGTGAAGATTGCTGCTGGCATCCCGGTTTGCTGCGCTTTGCCGGGATCACGAAACTCTCTCTCGACCGCGCCGACACTCATTCGGTTGGTGAAGTGCAGCGCCGCTTCGCCATCCAGTCCTTCACTATCGACGGATCGAAATTCGACCTTGCCAGCGAATGGGGCGATATCCATTTGCAGGCCCGATCGATCCGCGTCCTGACCGAATAGAAAGCCACAATATGTCAGCCTTCCCAGGCATCGTCCGCGTCATGGAACGCGCCGCGCGCAAGGCCGGTAATCGCCTGCGCCGCGACTTCGGCGAAGTCGAACATCTGCAGGTGAGCCGCAAGGGCCCTGCCGATTTCGTCTCGAAAGCCGACATGCGTTCCGAACGCACGCTGTACGACGAGCTGCTCAATGCCCGGCCCGACTGGGGCTTTCTGCTCGAAGAAGCGGGCGAGATTGCGGGCGACCCCGACAAGCCGCGCTTCGTGATTGATCCGCTCGACGGTACCAGCAATTTCCTCCACGGGATCCCCCATTTCGCCATCTCGATCGCGGTACAGGAACCCAAGCTTGGCGGCGGTGGCTGGGGCGATGT
This sequence comes from uncultured Alphaproteobacteria bacterium, assembly GCA_963797945.1. Classification (GTDB taxonomy): domain Bacteria; phylum Pseudomonadota; class Alphaproteobacteria; order Sphingomonadales; family Sphingomonadaceae; genus Qipengyuania. Next base: position 789,366 of record CAWCRA010000003.1, read on the forward strand.
CAGCTCGGCGGTGATCTACCAGCCGATCACCGACGAGACGTACTGGGCAGAGAAGACCCGCGGCGCCTGGCTGCATGATGGGCGCCTGCGCGTCTCGTCACGTTCACGGCTGTCCGATTCGCTGATTGCGACGGGCATCCCGTTCCAGGGCGTCGGCAATTTCGAGGATTGGTCGAAGATCTATCGCGCCATCGGGCCGGAAGTCGCCGGTATTCGCCGATTTGGCGCAGCCTCGCTGGACCTCGCATGGCTTGCAGCCGGCCGGTATGACGGCTTCTGGGAAAGCGGCCTTAGCCCGTGGGACACTGCCGCTGGCGGATTGATCCTGCGCGAAGCCGGCGGGTTTTTGACCGATTTCCGCGGCCGTTCGCTGCCGATCCACGACAAGGAAGTCCTTGCAGCCAACGATGCGCTGCATTCGCGCTTGCACAAACTGCTGGTCGGGGCGCTGAAGTCCTGAGCGTAAACGGTAAACGCTCACCAACCGCGTTTCTCAATCCGGAACCAACCACCGCGCCCCAGTGTTCTTCATAGTGGGAGAACTGGAGAGGTTGCGCTATGGCAAAATTCGCCCTGACAGGCATGCTTTGCGCCTGTGTCGCAGCAGGTGCGGTGGCTCAGACGCCGGCTCCCAAGAAGCCTAAGCAGCTCGTCATGGCTCAGGCTATTCCAGCCGATTTCGATCTGGCGCAATTTAAGCCTACGGCGCGCGGTGCACCGCCTGCATTGCGGAACCTCGACGCCAGTCGGTTCCCGGACAAGATCGATCCCCCGGGCGTCGAGATGGAGCTGATGCCGGATGGCCCGGTCCTGTCGGCAGGGGCCTTCGGATCGAAGCGCAAATGCCGCCCCAAACTTGCCCATATCTGCGTCGATTGGAGCTTTTAGCGCCGAGATGTCGCGCGCCGCTGCAAGAGCTGCTTGAAAGCATCTCGCCAGCCAGCTAACGCGCCGCTTCCCGCACCAGTGCCTCTGTGGCGGAATTGGTAGACGCGCTCGAACTCAAAATCGAGTTTCTTCGGAAGTGCCGGTTCGATTCCGGCCAGAGGCACCATTCGCGTGATCGCCGCGGCTCGCGGTCTTTTTCGAAAATCGTCGAGAAATATGTAACCCTCCGTTACGTCTGATCGAACTGGTCGCAAAGGGGATTACCATGATATTCAACGAACAAGGCTCCGCGCGCTGGATTGCAGGCGCGCTCCTTCTGACCGTCGCGACGCAGCTTTTCTACATCACGGTGGTGTCCGGCTCCGATGTAGAAGCACTGCGTCCGATCACCTGGATGATCGAGATGGCGGCCTTCACGCTTGTTTCGGTGGCGGCACTTGCCTTGGCCGGACGCGCGCGGACGGCCAATCTGGTCTGGTCCGCGATAGCTGTTTCGGGCATTTTCAACGGCATTCAGGTCGCCATGGGGCTTTCGATGTTCGGGCCTGCTCGCGAAGCAGCCAATGTCGAGCAGCTGTTCGGCGCGATTTTGGCGGGCGCATTCTTCTTCTTCTTTGCCGCCAAGGTCCTGCTCGGCCTCGCCGCGATCGCATTCGGTCTCTCAGCATTGAGAGGCTCGGGCCTGGCCAAGATCGTCGGCGGGCTGGCCGCGCTAGCCGGTCTCGCTGCCGTTATCGTCAATATCCTCGCGATGGCGACAGGCATGGAATACACTTTCCCGGCCGGTGCCACGGGTACTGCCGCTACCGCGTTGCTTGCTATTACAATTCTCGTGGCACCGGTGACAGGTGATGCGGCCGACTAACAGCGAGAATTCGCTTGTGTTTTGACAGGCAGGATGGGAACCCGCGCGCATGGATTTGCCGGGTCTCCCATCTTATCATGCTATGGCAGCGATGGCGATCACGGTCGCGATGTTCGTGGGCTTCATCCGCGGTCGCCTGACTATCGAAATTGTTTCGCTGCTGACGATCGCCGTCATCGCGGTCGGCCTCTATTTCTACCCTCTCCAAGGTGACCGGCCCACCGACGGTCTGCAATTGGCGTTTGGCGGGTTCGGTCACTACGCGTTGATCACGATCTGCGCGCTGATGGTGATGGGCAGGGGGCTGGTCGTCACCGGCGCACTCGAACCGGCGGCCAGACTGCTTGGCCGGATGTTCAAGTTCAACCTCCAGCTCGGCCTGCTGTTTTCGCTCATTGTCGCCTTCGTGCTGTCGATGTTCGTCAACAACACGCCCGTCTTGGTGCTGCTGATCCCGATTTTTGCCACGCTGGCAGCGCGCGGGGCGATGGCCGCGTCGAGAACGCTCATGCCGCTCAATTCGATGTCGCTGCTGGGCGGGCTGGCCACCACGATCGGCACTTCGACCAACATCCTCGTCGTTTCGATAGCCGTTGATCTCGGCATGCCGCGCATGGGCGTGTTCCACTTCACCCCGATCGTGCTGGTGGCATCGCTGTTTGCCTTGCCATACATCTGGCTGGTCATGCCCCGCATGTTGAAGGACAATCGGGTCGAAAGCGTGCAGGCGCGGCGCCGTTTCCAGTCGCGGTTGAGGGTTGTCGAGGGTAGCGCGCTCGAAGGACGCGAATTGAGCGAAATCGTCTCGCGCCTGCCGAGTGAGATCGAATTTCACGATGTCCCTCCCGGCCTGCTCCAGCCCCAGCAATTGCTGCGCATGTCCGGTCCGCATGATGCTTTGGAAGAGGCCATGCGAACGCTTGGCGGGGAAGCTGCACCCACATGGGTTCTCGACCGTATCCGGCGCCAGTCGAACCAGACGAGCGAAGACATCGCGGTCGTCGAAATGACGGTGACTGCTGATAGCCGCCTGATCAATAGGTCTCTGCCCACTTCCGGGATCGCCGATCTTTACGGGGTCGCGGTAATCGGCATCCACCGGCCCGAAAGGTTACTCGGCGAAAAGGATAAATTCAGCGACATCGGCGATCTGCGTCTGTCTGAGGGCGATGTGCTGCTCGTGATGGGTTTGCAGAAAGACCTGAGCGATTTCGCCGATGGTGACAGCCTGTTGCAGCTCGAAGGAATGCGCGAATTGCCGCGGCGTTCGAAAGCATGGCTGTCGGCGGGCATCATGGCAGGTTCCGTGCTGTTCGCCTCTGTCGGCCTGCTGCCTATCGCCATATCGGCGCTGGCGGGTGCAATTCTGATGTTCGTAACCGGCTGCGTCAGGTTCGACCGTGTCGGGCGTGCGCTATCGGGTCAGGTCATCGTGCTTGTTGCAGCGAGTATCGCCATTGGCCGGGTCATCGACGAAAGCGGCGCGGCGGACTGGCTCGGGCAAGTGCTGTCTTTCGGCCTGCAATATCTCAGCCCGGCAGCCACGCTGGCGGCGATCATGCTGTTCGTGACGATCCTGACGAATTTCGCCTCCAATGCCACTGCCGCGACAGTGGGCACTCCGATTGCCTTCGCGATTGCGACGCAGCTGGGACTGCCTGCGGAACCGCTCATTCTTGCCGTGCTGTTCGGTTGCAACCTCTGCTATGCGACGCCGATCGCCTATCAGACGAACATGCTCATCATGAGCGAGGGATCGTATGATTTCGGTGACTATGTACGCACGGGGGTTCCGCTGGTCCTGATCATGATAACGACGCTCTCCCTTGGGTTGGTCATAACCTACGATCTCTAGGGCTTCCCTACACGGCGCGAGCTTGGCACAAGGCTGTGAGCAAGCGGTTTGCGGGCATTTAATTTCTTACAGAAGTGTCACCCGGCGCTTTCAGTGAAAACCGAAGCATTTCCGCGCTACTGAGGTCTTTTTGCGAAAGCGACACCTGTCGCCTTCGTCAACTTCGATGGGGAACGCGATATGCGAATTTTTGGGAAGATGAGCAGCGGGGTCGCCATGCTGGCGATAGCGTATGCAGTACCGGCGCAGGCAGACGGGCTTCGCGACGACCTGATGGCCGACATGCCCGGCCTGATGGAACTCTACCGCGACCTCCATGCCAATCCGGAGCTTAGCTTCGAAGAGCACAAGACCGCTGCCAAACTGGCGACACGCATGCGCGATCTCGGCTTCGAGGTGACCGAAGGCGTCGGGCAGACCGGTGTCGTCTCGGTGATGCGCAATGGCGATGGCCCGGTGGTGATGCTGCGCGCCGATATGGACGGTCTGCCGGTGATCGAGCAGACAGGCTTGCCGTTTGCCTCGACTGTTCAGGCAACGCCCGCCAGCGGTGTCACAACCGGCGTCATGCACGCTTGCGGACATGACACACATATGGCTGGCTTCATTGGCGCGGCGCAGCTGCTCGCTGAACGGAAGGACGAGTGGCAGGGCACGCTGGTGATGATCCTGCAACCCGCTGAGGAACTGGGTCTGGGCGCGCCCGCCATGCTGGACGATGGGCTGTTCACCCGCTTTCCCAAGCCGGACTACGTCATCGCCTTCCATGATGCGGCGCAATTCCCCGCGGGCATGATCGGCTATTCGCCCGGCTTTGCGCTCGCCAATGTCGACAGCGTCGATGTGACGGTGAAGGGCGTTGGCGGCCACGGAGCCTATCCGCACACTGCGAAGGATCCGGTGGTTCTCGCCAGCGCAATCGTGATGAAACTGCAAACGCTGGTGAGCCGCGAAAGCTCGCCGCTCGACCCGGCGGTCGTGACGGTCGGCAGCTTTCAGGCCGGCGCCAAGCACAACATCATTTCGGACCAGGCAAAACTGCAGCTGACCGTGCGCAGTTATACGGATGAAAGCCGCAAGCTGCTGCTCGATGGCATCGCCCGCATCGCGCAGGGCGAGGCCATGTCGATGGGCCTTCCCGAAGAGCTGTGGCCCGACGTGAAGGTGATCGAGCCCTACACCCCTTCCACTTACAACGATCCCGGATTCACCGATCAGGTGATGGCAGGCTTCAGGCAGCGGTTCGGCGAGGACCGCGTGATGCAAGTGCCGAGCGTGATGGGCGGCGAAGATTTCGGCCAGTTCCGTCGTGCCTCGCCGGAGGACGTGGAATCGTTGATCTTCTGGGTCGGCGGCGTGCCGCAGGAGCAATGGGAAGCAGCGCAGCGCGGCGAGGTCAAGCTGCCTTCGCTGCATTCGCCGTTCTGGGCACCCGATGCCGAGAAGGTCATTGCGACCGGGGCCGAAGGCCTTGCGTCGGCGGCGCTGGGGCTGATGCCGCGCGCCGGAGGCTGAATGTATTACGGCCGCCGGAGCGTTGGGGCGCTCCGGCGGCCGTTTCTCCTCCCCAGGAGAACTTTTTTAGCCGCGCTACCGCTTCGCTGCTTGAGCGCGTTCTTCTCCGCGCTACCGCTTCGCTGCTTGAGCGCAGGCTGCGCGCTACCGCTTCGCTGCTTGAGCGCAGGCTTCGCTTATTCGGCGTCAGGCACGTAATTGCCCAGCCTGTGGTGCAGGGCGTTGATCTTGGCCAGCTCCTCGCGGTCTTCGGTCTGGCGCGCATGGCTGGTCAGCGCGGTGCGCAGCAGGCGAAAATCGGCGGTCGAGAACAGGGCGCGTGCGCGGCCCGGTTCCTTGGATGCAGTTTGTTCGGTCATTATCGTGTCCTCTCCGGGCGCTCTCAGGCAGCCTCGAACTGGTTCATGGTGTTGTCCTTGCCGCCCGCTTTCAATGCGGCTTCACCGGCGAAGTAGTCCTTGTGATCGTCTCCGATGTCGGACCCGGCCATGTTCTGGTGCTTGACGCAAGCGATACCTTGGCGGATTTCCTCGCGCTGGACGGTCTTGACGTAACCGAGCATGCCTTCTTCGCCGAAGTAACGCTTGGCCAGATTGTCCGTGCTCAGCGCGGCCGTGTGATAGGTGGGCAGCGTGATCAGGTGGTGGAAAATGCCCGCGCGCTTGGCCGCATCGGCCTGGAAGGTGCGGATTTTCTCATCTGCCGTCTGTGCCAGTTCGGTTTCGTCGTAGTCGGCGCTCATCAAGCGGTCCCGGTCGAATTCGGACAGGTCGCGGCCTTCGGCTTCCCAGGCATCATAGACCTGCTGGCGGAAGCTGAGCGTCCAGTTGAAGCTGGGCGAGTTGTTGTAGACCAGCTTGGCATTGGGAACGGTTTCGCGGATGCGATCGACCATGCCGGCGATCTGCTCGATATGCGGCTTCTCGGTCTCGATCCACAGCAGGTCGGCGCCATTTTGCAGGGCAGTGATGCTGTCGAGCACGCAGCGGTCTTCGCCCGTTCCGGCGCGGAACTGGTAGAGATTGCTGGGCAGACGCTTCGGGCTCATCAGCTTGCCGTCGCGGCTGATGAAAACCTGGCCATTCGTGACATTTGCCGGATCGACTTCCTCGGCATCGATGAAGCTGTTGTACTGGTCGCCAAGATCGCCCGGCTCGGTGGAGAAAGCGATCTGCTTCGTCAGTCCGGCGCCGAGCGAATCGGTGCGGGCAACGATGATGCCGTCTTCAACGCCCATTTCGAGGAAGGCGTAGCGGATGGCGCGGATCTTCTGATGGAAGTCCTCATGCGGCACGGTGACCTTGCCGTCCTGGTGGCCGCACTGCTTTTCGTCCGAGACCTGGTTTTCGATCTGCAGGGCGCATGCACCGGCTTCGATCATCTTCTTGGCGAGCAGATACGTCGCCTCGGCATTGCCGAAGCCCGCATCGATATCGGCGATGATAGGAACGACGTGCGTTTCGTGATTGTCGATGGCGCTCTGGATACGCTTGGCCTCGACCTCGTCGCCCTTTTCGCGGGCAGCATCGAGATCGCGGAACAGTCCGCCAAGCTCGCGGGCGTCGGCCTGCTTGAGGAACGTGTAAAGTTCCTCGATCAGCGCGGGGACGCTGGTTTTTTCGTGCATCGACTGATCGGGCAGGGGGCCGAACTCGCTACGCAGAGCGGCGACCATCCAGCCTGACAGATAGAGGTAGCGGCGCTTGGTGCTGCCGAAGTGCTTCTTGATGGAGATCATCTTCTGCTGGGCGATGAACCCGTGCCAGCAGCCGAGCGACTGGGTGTATTGCGCTGGATCGGCGTCATACGCTTCCATGTCTTCGCGCATGATTTTCGCGGTGTACTTCGCAATGTCGAGCCCTGTGGGGAAGCGATTCTGCACCGCCATGCGTGCAGCACTTTCGGCGTCGATGGCGGCCCATGGTGCGCCTTCGCCAGCAATGGTCTTGCGGAACTGGTCGATCTTGGCCTGGTACGTCACGAAGAATTCTCCTGAATTGGCGGGGAGGTTGCCCTTGCCGACCAATATCAATCGCGAAGAGCGATCTGGATAGCGAATTTTACAAGAAATCTTGTCTTGTGTGACGGATTGGCGCTAAACACGATGTAACACTGTAATGATTGTGACAGATTTATGGCCGACCCATCCGTGTTCGCAGGACCTGCCATCCGCCGCATTCGCCGCCGCGAGGCGCTGACGCAAACGGCCATGGCTGCGCGTCTCGATATCTCGCCCAGCTATCTCAACCTGATCGAACGCAACCAGCGTCCGGTCAGCGCGCGTGTGATGATGCGTCTGGTCGAAGAATTCGACTTCGATCCGCGCAGCCTGCGCGAAGACCCGGCCATTGGCGGGCGCGATGGTCTGATGCGCCGTCTGGCGGACGAACGGTTCGCAGACTTGTCGATCGACCGGGAAGAGGTTGACGAGTTTCTCTCCGCCGCGCCGCAGATCGCAGCCGCCTTTGCGCGGCTGTTCGACAATGCCGGGAGTTCCGGCTCTGCGACAGGCGATCCGCTGGTCGAATCGCGCCGCGAGATCGAACGTTGGCGCAACCACTTCGCCGACCTTGACCATGCGGCGGAGGCGCTATCCGACGAAATGCGCCTGAGCCGCGGCGATATCTCCGTCGCGCTGACGGAGCGCCTGCGCGAACGCCACCAGCTCTCGGTCCGCATCTTGCCCCGGCCCGTTATGCCGGATGCTCTGCGCCGCCTCGACCTCCACGCCCGTCAGGTCCAGCTGGCAGAGATGCTCTCGCCTGAATCGCGGGTGTTCCAGCTCGCTCTGCAATTGGCCCAGCTCGAATATCGTGACGATGTCGAAGCGCTAGCGGGCAGCGTAAGCTTCTCCGACGAGGCGGCGCGCCAACTCTATATTCGCCACCTCACGGGATATTTCGCCGCAGCGCTCATCATGCCGTATGGCCGCTTCCTGCGCGCCTGCGATTCATCCGGCTACGATCTTCCGTTACTGCAGCGACGTTTCGGAGTGAGTTTCGAACAGCTTGCCCACCGCCTGACAACGCTCCAACGCGTCGGGCAGCGAGGATTGCCGTTCTTCATGGTGCGGCTCGACCGGGCAGGTCAATATTCCAAGCGTTTTGCCGGTGCGAGCGGTGCCGAGTTTCTCGAGACCGCTCATTCCTGCCCGCTATGGATCGCGCATCAGGCGTTCGCTCAGCCCGGCGATCTGCTGAGTCAGACGATTCGCCTCGAAGGAAGCAAATCGCGCAGCGCGAATTGGTTCACCATTGCACGCACAGTCGAGGGTAGCGGCGCGCCCGAATTTGCCCGCTTCGTGATCGCGCTGGGGCTAGACGTATCGCTGGCCGGTGAGCTTGCGCAGGCACAAGGACAATCGCTCCGATCCGACGATGCGGTTCCGATCGGTCCGGGTTGTCGCAGCTGTCACATCGTGGATTGCCGTCAGCGCTCCCTGCCTCCGCATGGACGCAAGCTCGGGTTCGACCGGGTGACGCGAGGCGTGACGCCGTTCAGTTTTTCCAGTGGGATAGACGAATAACGGGCTCGTCATGTAAAGAATCGCGACACCAGTCCGCCTGCCGCAATCGCTGTAAAATTTACCGACAATTCACCATATCTGTGTAGCCGATGGCTCCCATGAACAAGGCTTTACCAATCCGTTCGCCGTTATCGGCGGACTCGGCCTCGACCACAGCGGTAGGGAGCGTGCGTTAGCCGTGGCCGGATTGCTCGCCTTTATTGCCTATGGCGCAGTCGCCTTGGTCAGCGGACTGGCGGCGCTGCTCGTCGTGCGAAGTGGCCATTCGTCCCGTTCGGACCGCGCTGCAGGCGCTGTTGCATTGGCGGCGACCGCTCTCTGGGCGCTCACGATCTCTTCACTCGGCTCTGACAGGCCTTTGGTCTTGCTGGCCGAGATTGCGCGCAACATAGCGTGGATCGTACTGATCGTCCGCATGTTCGGCAATGATGGCCGCGATGAAAGCGTTGCAGCGGTTCGCCCCGTCGCTTTTGTCCTCGGCTTTCTCGAAATGATGCAGGGGGTTATGCTCCTGGCGCAGATGGGCATGGGCGGGGATGTCGTCGCGGCGTCGACTGCGGCAGAAACCATTGCCGTCCTGCGCGTACTTTTAAGCATCGGTATCCTGGTCTTGCTGCACAATCTGTTCGTCGGTGCGGACAAAGGCTCGCGCGGGCTGCTTACCTGGAATGTGGGTGGCTTGACGCTGCTCTGGGGCTTTGAGCTGAACTTCTATACCGTCGCCTTCCTTAGCGGATCGATTTCGGCCGAATTGGCTGCTCTGCGCGCCATCATTGCAGCGCTGGCGATACCACTCTTCGCCTTCGGACACCTTGCGAACAGTGCAGACATGCGCTTTCGGCCATCGCGCGCGGTCACATTCAACCTCCTGTCGTTGGGAATGATCGGCGTATATCTGGTCGGCATGGTGGTGCTCTCGCAATGGGTGGGACAAGTAGCCGGAGACTTGGCGCGGATTACGCAGGTCGGCTTCCTGCTTAGCGCAGCCGCTTTTGCACTCGTGTGGCTCCCGTCCCGGCGCACGCGCGAATGGCTGCGCGTGGTGGCGCTCAAGCATCTGTTCCAGCATCGCTACGATTACCGCGCGGAGTGGATTCGTTTCAATCATACGATTGGCCGCGCACGGGATAGCGAACACACGCTCACGCAGCGCGCGATCCAGGCGCTTGGCGATATCACCGACAGCAATGCCGGTTTACTGCTGCGTCCCGATAGCGAGGGCGCGCTTGTGTTGGCGGCGCGTTGGCAATGGCCCACGGCCGAAGTGCCGGCGATTGCCATGTCGTTGGAACTTGCACGCATCTTCGAACGCCAACACCTCATTCTCGACTTCGACGAAGCGCGCAAAGGGATCGAGCATCATGGCGAACTTGCGCATCTCCCGGCCTGGCTTCTGGGTGAGCAGCGCATCTGGGCGGCCGTTCCGCTGCTGCACCATGACCGGCTGGTTGGTGTCGTATTGCTCGCTCGCCCGCCGATCTCGCGGCATCTGGACTGGGAAGATTTCGATCTGCTCGCCATCGCAGGGCAGCAGATCGCCAGCTATCTGGCCGAGCAATCGGGACAGGAGGCGCTCGAGGAAGCCAGCCGGTTCGATGAATTCAACCGCCGGATGGCCTTTGTGATGCACGACATCAAGAACCTGTCGAGCCAGATGAGCCTGCTGCTTCGCAATGCCGAAAAGCATCACGACAATCCCGAATTCCGCAAGGATATGCTCGTCACTTTGCGTAGCAGTGCGGACAAACTCAACGGCATGCTCGCGCGCCTCGGGCGCTATGGCACGGCCAAATCGGAACAGCGTGAAGAGGTCGACTTGGTCGAGCTGGCCAAGATCATGCGCGAGCGTTTCGCGCCGCAGCACGACATCGCCTTAAGCCTGTCTGCGCCTTGCCGCGTGCTCGCGACACGCGAGGCGCTGGACCAATCGCTCGGACATCTGGTGCAAAACGCGATCGATGCGAGCGAGCCGGGTCAGCAGATCCTTGTCGAAACGCATAGTGACGGTGTGCGTGGGACCATCGCCGTGGTGGACAACGGTCAGGGCATGAGCGCGCAATTCGTGCGTAATGAGCTGTTCCGGCCTTTCGTATCCTCGAAGGAAGGCGGCTTTGGAATCGGCGCTTGCGAAGCGCGCGAGATGGTGCGTGCGATGGAGGGCCGCCTCGAGGTGGAATTGCGCGAGGGGCTTGGAACCCGATTTACAGTTAGCCTCCCGCTGGCCAGCGCAGCAAAACTGCTGGCGAGCCGGGCAGAACACTCAATTGAAAAAGCAAACGAGGCAGCCTGATGGCGGATGCGAAACCCAAATTGCTGGTCGTCGAGGATGACGAGGGCCTGCAGGCACAGCTCAAATGGGCCTACGAGGACTTCGATGTCGTCATTGTCGGCGACCGGGAAGCGGCGCTGACGGCATTGCGCGCCGATATGCCCGCTGTCGTGACGCTTGATCTCGGATTGCCGCCAGACCCCGATGGCACCAGCGAGGGCTTCGCCGTCCTGGACGCGATTATGGAGTTGAAGCCGGACACAAAAGTGATCGTGGCGTCCGGGCATGGCGCGAAGGAAAGCGCGCTTCATGCCATCGCGCGCGGAGCCTATGATTTCTACCAGAAGCCGGTTGATATCGAGACGCTTGGATTGATAGTCCGCCGCGCCTTTCGCCTGCACGAGATCGAAAGCGAAAATCGGCGGCTCGCCGACCGGATCGGGGACGACAAGACGATCCTGGGCTCGATGGTTACCGCAGCGCCGGAAATGGGCCGGGTCGCTCGCACGATCGAGCGCGTTGCCGACACTAATGTTACCGTCATGCTGCTTGGCGCCAGCGGTACGGGCAAGGAATTGCTCGCCCGCGGTCTGCACGACGCGAGTAATCGCCGCGACAGGGATTTCGTGGCTATAAACTGCGCGGCAATCCCGGAAAACCTCCTCGAAAGCGAGCTCTTCGGACATGAAAAAGGCGCCTTCACCGGCGCCATCAAAACCACCGAGGGCAAGATTGAACAGGCCAATGGCGGCACGCTGTTCCTCGATGAGGTCGGGGACATCCCGCTGCCCCTGCAAGTAAAGCTGCTGCGGTTTTTGCAGGAGCGTGTCATCGAACGCATCGGCGGCCGCAAGCAGATCGAGGTCGACACGCGCATCGTTTGCGCGACCCACCAGGATCTTGAAGCGATGATCGGCGACGGGACTTTCCGCGAGGATCTGTTCTACCGGCTCGCGGAAATCGTCGTCCGCATTCCAACACTGGCCGATCGTACGGGCGACGCAGTGCTGCTCGCCAAGCATTTTCTGTCGCGCTTTGCCGAGGAAATGAATCCCAAGGTCAAAGGCTTCGCGCCGGATGCGCTGGCGGCGATCGATGCCTGGGCCTGGCCAGGCAATGTGCGCGAGCTCGAAAACCGGGTAAAGCGGGCGGTCATTATGGCCGACGGGAAATTCGTGGCACCGGACGACCTTGACCTTAGCGCTTCGCAGGAGGTGGAAGGCGAGGCAGCGCTCAATCTGAAGGCTGCCCGCGAGCAGGCCGATCGAAAGATGATCCGGCAGGCGCTTTCACGGTCCGAGGGTAACATCTCCAATACAGCCAAGCTGCTCGGCATCAGTAGGCCGACGCTCTACGATCTGCTCAAGCAGTACGACCTCCAGACCAGCTGAGCCCGCGTCTCGACAATGCTACCTGCTGCGGGCAGGGGCGGGCCATGCGTAGCCGCTTATCACTCCTGGCCGACCCGATGATTGTAGTGCTGGCGGTCGCCACGCTGGTGGCAATGCTGCTTCCGGCGACAGGCGAAACGCGCGGCACTGCGCAGTTGATCGCCAATGCGGCGATTTTCATTCTGTTTCTCGTCAACGGTATGCGAGTGGCCCGCGGCGAATTTGTCAGAGGGCTCGCCAATTGGCGCTTTTTCGTGCCGCTGTTTTTATGGGTCTACGGCGCGATGGCACTTGCAGGCTTCGGTTTCGCGAGCCTGACCGAAGGATTTCTTCCGCCTCTCGTTGCGCTCGGCTTCCTGTTTCTCGGCACACTCCCATCGACGATCCAGTCGGCGACATCCTATACCGGCATTGCGGGCGGCAATATCGCGCTTTCGGTGGTCGGCGGCGGCGCTTATCAACATCGCCGGCGTTTTCTTGAGCGCGCCGCTTTTCGCCGTGCTTGGAGGCGGAGAGGTGGTCAGTCTTGGCAATGATGCGCTGGTAAGGATCGGATTGATTTTGTTGCTCCCCTTCGTGATCGGACAGTTATTGCAGGGTTGGACGAGAGACTGGCTGGTCGAGCGCAAGGACCGGGTGGTTTGGCTCGACCGGATCGTGATCGGTATTGCCGTCTACGTCGCCTTCTCGGGCGCGGTGGAGCAAGGCTTGCTGCACATGTTCGACCGCACGGGCTGGGCCGTTCTGGCTGGCGCAACGATGGTGTATCTCGCCATTGCGCATGCGGGCGTGTGGCTTGTCGGCGGCCTGCTCGGCTACGCGCGCGGCGACCGGATTGCGTTTCTTTTTGCCGGAGCACAGAAGAGCGTGGCCATTGGCGCTCCGCTGGCGGCCATTCTTTTCCCGCCGATGGTGGCGGGCTTCGTCATTGCGCCGCTATTGCTATATCACCTTCTGCAGTTGGTCCTTGCCGCGCCGCTCGCTACGCATCTGGGGCGGGTTCGAGAGTGAAGTCTTGCGGGCCTTCTCTGCGATTATGCCTGATCGACCACCACAGCGACAATCCAATCAGCACAGCGCCCAGCAGCCCGGTGATCGTTTCGGGAATGTGATAGCGGGCAGATAGCAACATGATGACGCCAAGCGCGATGATCGCCCAGAAGGCTCCATGCTCCAGATAGCGATATTGCGACAGCGTACCCTGACGGACCAGATGAATAGTCATGGAGCGGACAAACATCGCTCCGACCGACAGACCAAGCGCGATCACGATCATATTGTTCGAAAGTGCGAAAGCGCCGATTACACCGTCGAAGCTGAAGCTGGCATCCAGCACCTCGAGGTAGAGAAATCCGCCAAGCCCTGACCGCACGATCTCGCCCGAGGCTTTCTTCGCCGCCTCGCGCTGCTCGATAATTGCGCCCAGTGCATGAACGCCGATGAAGGTGACGAGACCAAGGAGCGACGCGGTCAGATAGGTATTGGCATCCTCGGGTGAAAGCAGCGTCGACACGAAATAGACGAGCGTCAGCACAAGGCCGATCTCGACTGCGGGAATGCTTGAAAACCGCGCAATTCGCTGCTCGATCGCGTCTATCCAATGCACTTGCTTGTCGGAATCGAAGAAGAAAGTGAGGCCGACCATTGCCAGGAATGCGCCCCCAAACCCGGCAATTCCGACATGAGCTTCCGACACGATGCGCTCATATTGCTGCGGATCGTTGAGCGACAACTGCACGGCGTCGACTGGGCCGAGGTCGGCGGCGATCGCCACGATTGCGATGGGGAAAACGATACGCATACCGAACACTGCGATCAGTATGCCCCAGGTCAGAAAGCGACGCTGCCAGACCGGGTCCATATCGCGTAGCACTGTCGCATTGACGACGGCATTGTCGAAGCTGAGCGATACTTCGAGGATCGAAAGAACGACGACGATCCACAGGAGCGACAGCGTTCCGCCGATCGTGCCGGTGCTGGCCCAGCCATACCATGCGGCAAGCGCAAGGCAGATTGCCGTAAAGACGAGCGAAAAGGTGTAGAATTTCAGGAGCGTTTTCATGTGGCGGTCCGATCAGCTTTTGGGCTGGTAGGTTTGTTCGTCTCCTGGGAAGCTGCGCTCGCGAACTTCTTCGGCATACTGGGCCACCGTCTTCTCGATCATGCCAGCGATATCCTCGTACTTCTTCACGAAGCGCGGCACGCGTTCGAACATGCCGAGCATGTCCTCGGTCACCAGCACCTGGCCATCGCATTGTGCCGAAGCGCCAATGCCGATGGTGGGAACGGACACCGCATGCGTGGCGGCAACAGCGATCGGCTCGACTACCCCTTCGATCACGATCGAGAAAGCTCCTGCTTCGTCGAGAGCCTTGGCATCGCCGACTATCTTTTCCGCTTCGGCGTCGCTGCGCCCGCGCGCCATGTATCCGCCGAGCACATTCACAGCCTGCGGGGTCAGTCCCACGTGGCCCATGACGGGAATGCCGCGCTGCGAGAGAAAAGCGACTGTATCGGCCATCGCCTCGCCGCCTTCCAGCTTCACCGCAGCCGCTCCGCTCGCCTTGAGCAGCATGGATGCGCTTTCGAAGGCCTGCTGCGGCGACTGTTCGTAACTACCGAACGGCATGTCGACGACCACTACGGCGTGATAGCTTCCGCGCATTACGGCGGCGGCATGGTTTGCCATCATGTCCAGTGTCACCGGGATAGTGGAGGGCAGGCCGTAAATCACCTGACCAAGCGAGTCCCCGACCAGCAGCAGATCGCAATGGGCATCCAGCAATTGAGCCTGCCGCGCAGTATAAGCCGTCAGCATGACCAATGGCGTCTCGGTCTTGCCATCGCTCTTGCGAGCGCGGATGCGCGGCACGGTCAGCCGCTTCATCGGTTGCGGGGTCGGGGTGGCGCGGCTGGTCGCGGTATCGATCTGAAAGGTCGTGGACATTTGCGCCGATTAGCCGCCTGTTGAGACAAACGCAAAGGACACTCGACTGCCGCGGGGATTGTGTGCAACAAGCTGCTCAAATGCGCCGGGGGAAGGCGCTGCTTTTGGGATCGAGGAACACACACAATGGTAGTCACCACCGGTTCGGACGGGATCACTCCGCGCGAGGGTTGGTCTTCGCGCACTGGCTTCGTGCTCGCAGCAGTCGGTGCTGCTGTCGGACTAGGCAATCTGGTGCGTTTCCCGGCGGAAGCGGCGAATAATGGCGGGGGTGCGTTCGTCCTCTTCTACATCGGGTGCATCATACTGATCGGGCTGCCGGTGCTACTTTCCGAAACGCTCATAGGGCGCCATGGTCAGGCTGGAGCGGTGAAAAGCGTCAGGCATGTCGCTGCCGAGTCAGGTGCTTCTCATTGGTGGGGCGGAATTGCCGGGCTGGGCGTCATTGCGGCATTCATGATACTCGCGTTTTACTGCGTAATCGGCGGCTGGGTGCTCTATTACATCGGGTTATTCGCAGCAGATATCTTCACCTCCGGCGTCACTGGCGGCGCGCTGACGGATATGGGCGTCGAAGAGATCAAGAACATTTTCCCCGCGCTGCTGGAAAACGGCTTTACGATGAGCGTGCTGGATCTTGTTTTTGTAGGTATCACCCTGATCTTCGTGGCGCGCGGTGTCTCCGGCGGGATTGAAAAAGCATCGGTATGGCTGATGCCTGCCTTCTTCGCTCTCTTGCTGGGAATAACGGTTTACGGCGCATTCACCGGGGCATTTTCGGAAGCGGTCACCTACCTTTTTAGCTTCGATGCGTCGCGTCTGACTGGGCCTGTGATGCTGGCTGCAGTGGGCCAGGCATTTTTCTCGCTGTCTCTCGGCGTGGCAGGGATGATCACCTACGGATCATATGTCGGGCGTGACGTAAATCTTGCCGGGACTTCTGCGACGATTGCTTTTGCGGACACGTCGGTGGCCCTGATCGCGGGTCTGTGCATCTTCCCCATCGTTCTTGCGGCGGGCCTTTCATCCGATGGCGGTTTGGGCCTGATGTTCGATACGTTACCGCACGCTTTCCAGACGATGCCCTTTGGCACAGTGATCGGCCTCGCATTCTTCATCATGGTCGGGTTCGCCGCATTGACCAGCTCCATTTCCTTGATGGAGGTTCCCACAGCGTGGGCGATCGACCGGTTCGGCTTCAGCCGCGCGCCTACAGCAATCACCATCGCCGTTCTGGCAGCGATCCTGGGAGTGATGTCCGCTTACTCGTTTAACGCGTTGGCGGACTTCCATCCGCTGGGCTTCATTCCGCTGTTCGAAGGTGAGGGCATGTTCTCCGCACTCGACAGTGTGACTGCGAAACTGCTTATGCCGATCGGCGCGCTGCTGGTCTCGGTCTTTATCGGCTGGATTGCAGATCGCCGCCTGACAGATAGCGAGAACGGCTTATCTGGCGGGCTACACCAGTTCTGGCGATTTCTTGTACGGTGGCTCTGCCCACTCGCGCTGACGGCCATCCTGATCGTCGGTATCTTCCCCTCGATTCTGGGAGCATAACGCAAAAAGGGCCGCCGGTGAGGGCGGCCCTTGCGAAAAAGTCGGTGTGTAGTCGTTAAAGCGCGACTTTTTCGGCATGCTGTTCTTCTGCGTCATCGTGGACGGTCATGCCCAGAGCCATCTTCGCTGTATCGAGTAGCCCCAGATCGCCGTTCCAGATTTCGGCAGTGCCCAAATCCATCCGCATGAAGAAGATGTCTGGATCGTCCTTGCCGCCGTCGTACCAGGCTTCCACAAAATTGTTCCAGAACTGGTCGAAGCGTTCTTGGCTCGTTTCCTTGACCAGTGTCCCGGTGAAACGGGCAAACATCTTGTGGTCTTCACCTGCGAAGGTCGCGGTTGCACCGCCAAGCTGGGTGAAATCGCTGTTTACATGACTGAAAAACCAGACGGCACTATTGGCGTCCTTGTCGAGCTGCGCAGTCATTGGCACTGCAGTCCCCGGCTTTCCATCGATCTCCAAAAAAACAAATGGCGAATTGGCCATCGCGTTCCAGAACTTGGTCTTCAATTCGTCGGCATTGCCGTTTGCGTATTTCATCTCTGTCCTCACTCGTTAGGAATCACCCAATCAATGAGTAAGTGCCCTGATCGGTCCCGAAAGTTCGGCAGAGCGGTCATCGGCTTTGGTGGGCAGCAAAACTAAGTTTCGTCTGCGCCCCCAGAAACGAGCGAGATTCGACGCGAGCGTTTCTGGCCGAGCGGAATGCGTCCGAAATTGGCGATCGGGCCTGTTTCTTCCTCGACCATCTCCGCCGTTTGCTGCACTATTTCGAGCGGCAGCACGCGGTCGAATGCAACCCCGCAGCCCTTGTCATTCGACCATATGACTTTGCAAAAATGCTCCTCGCCGCGCCATTCGAGAAGACCCGAAGTGCCTTGCGCTGGAGGGTTTGGCGTATCGAGCCTGGCGCCAACTGACGAAAGATCGCTGAGCCACCCGTCGCGGTCGCCTCCCGGCATCTTCAGCCGCGCTTCGCAATCGACGATCCATCGCTTTACCGTGCGCCGTTCCGGCTGCGCCGCAGCCATTTCGTCCAGCATTCATACCGCCCCCGATTGTTTCGTGCTGACTGGCGCGGGATTGGTTAAGTCCCGCTTTCGCCGCACGGTTAGTCACCATTAACGATGATCGCGGCACTGTGCGCTCGAGCCTCGACTGGTTCATAAACGACCCGAAGGGACTAGCCAACACGCTCAAAGGAACATATATAGAACGCATGGGTTCGCAAACCGTCATTCAAAAGCTTGAAATTCTCGCTGATGCGGCGAAATACGATGCCTCATGCGCATCGTCGGGCACGGCGAAGAAGAATAGTTTGGGCGGTAAGGGCCTCGGTTCGACGGAGGGCATGGGAATTTGCCACGCTTATGCGCCCGACGGACGGTGCATTTCACTGCTCAAGATCCTATTGACCAATCACTGCATCTTCGATTGTCACTATTGCATCAACAGGAAGAGCTCGAATGTATCGCGCGCGCGGTTCACACCGCAGGAAGTCGTCGACCTGACGCTGGCGTTCTATCGGCGCAATTATATCGAGGGTCTGTTCCTTTCCTCGGGCATCATTAAGAGCTCGAATTATACGATGGAGCAGATCGTCGAGGTTGCGCGCATCTTGCGCGACGAGCATGATTTTCGCGGATACATTCATCTCAAGACGATACCGGAAGCCGATCCTGAACTGGTCCATCAGGCGGGACTTTATGCCGACCGTGTGTCGATCAATGTGGAATTGCCGACCGATAGCGGCCTGGTCAGGCTGGCACCGGACAAGGATGCTCGCCAGATAGAAGGGGCGCTCGCCAAAACGACAAGCGATATCGTGGAGAACAAGGACGCAAAAAAACGCTTTCGCCACGCACCGCGTTTCGCCCCGGCAGGTCAATCGACTCAGATGATTGTCGGCGCCGATAAGGCGACCGATGCCGACATCGTGGGGAAGGCGAGCCGGCTGTATGACAATTTCAAGCTGCGCCGGGTCTATTATTCCGCGTTTTCGCCCATTCCGGATGCGAGCGCGGTTCTTCCGCTCAAGCGGCCGCCGCTGATCCGCGAACATCGGCTGTATCAATCGGATTGGCTGATGCGGTTTTACGGATACAAACCGTTTGAAGTCATGCAGGCGACTGACGCCAATGGAAACTTGCCACTCGATATCGATCCGAAACTCGCATGGGCACTCAAATTTCGCGAGCAATTTCCCGTCGACGTCAATCGCGCCACGAAAGAACAATTGCTGCGCGTTCCGGGTTTGGGCGTGAAAGCCGTCGGAAAGATATTAGCCAGTCGCCGCCATCGCACTTTGCGTTTGGATGACGTTGGCCGCCTTACGGTATCGATTACCAAGGTGCGCCCTTTCATCTGCACGGTCGATTGGCGACCGATCACTCTGACCGACCGCGCTGATTTACGCAGCTTGCTTGCCCCGAAGCAGGAGCAATTGGAGCTCTTCGCCGCATGAGCGCTCTTCGCCAGTGTGCAGACAGCGCGGCTTATCTGGTCGAGCTTGCATCTCCGGACGATTTCGAGCTTTGGCGAGACAAGGCACGCGCGCTGGTTCAATGTCAGGTGCCCCCCGACCGCGTCACTTGGGCGGAGCCGGGTGGAAGCGGCGATCTTTTTGCAGACGGCGAGCGGGAATTGCCGGTACCTTTCGATGATGTCCGGCCAGTGCGCGCAAATCGCCGGTTCATAAGTCTGGCCAGAAATGCCGCACTGCATTCGGATTCCGACCGTTTCGCGCTGCTCTATCGGGTCTTGTGGGGGCTTCAGTCCAATCCTCGAGGTATGGAAGACAAAGCCGATCTCGACATTCGCCGATTGGAGGAGCTGGACAAGAATGTGCGCCGCGACAGTCACAAGATGCACGCTTTCGTGCGGTTTCGCCTTATCGAGGACGATAAGGGCAACGATCAGTACGTGGCTTGGTTTGAGCCTGAGCATCATATCGTGCGCGCTAACGCGGGTTTCTTCATGCGCCGCTTTGCCAATATGCACTGGTCGATCCTGACTCCGCGCGGTTCGCTTCATTGGGATACGCACACGATGCGCGAGGGCCCGCCAGCCAAGCGCGAAGATGCGCCCGAAGGCGATCCGACGGAGGATCTTTGGCGCAAATATTACGCTTCCATTTTCAACCCTGCGCGTTTGAAGGTGGGCGCGATGCTGTCCGAAATGCCGAAAAAGTACTGGAAAAATCTGCCCGAGGCATCGCTCATTCCCGAGCTTATCGCGGGCGCGCAAACTCGCGAGGCACAAATGGTAGCCGCGGGCGCGCAGGAGTTCGAAGAGCGTGCCGGTACGCTGATGGCGATCGACAAAGCGCTCCATGCTTGTCGAAAATGTCCGATAGGCGAACTCAATAATCACGCCGTGATGGGCGAAGGGCCGCAAGATGCCGCGCTGATGATAGTCGGCGAACAGCCCGGCGACCGGGAGGACGAGGCAGGGCGGCCGTTCGTCGGCCCGGCCGGTCAATTGCTCGACCAGCATCTTGAGCAGGCAGGCATCGACCGGCGCGCGGCTTATGTTACCAATGCGGTCAAACATTTCAAATACGTACAGCGCGGCAAACGACGTATCCACCAAAGTCCGGCGGCGAAGGAAATCGACACCTGCCGGTGGTGGATCGAAAGCGAGCGCGCGATCGTGAAGCCGAAAATCGTTTTGGCAATGGGCGCCAGCGCGGCCCGCGCAATGCTGGGCAAAACGGTCAGCATTTCAAAGGCGCGCGGCAAGCCAATCGAACTCGAGGACGGCAGCGAGCTATGGGTTACCGCTCATCCGTCTTATCTTCTTCGGCTCGACGGCGAAGCGCGCGAGAAGCAGGTAGGATTGTTCGATGCGGACTTGGCGGCGGTGAAAAGGCGTCTGGCCGAACTTGCGCCGGGGTGATCTTTCAGGATCGTTGCCAGACTTCGAGAATTGCAGTGTAGATGAGCAGTCGGCCGATCTGGCGAATTTCCCAACGAATGGGACGGATGGCCGGTGACAGACGCGCGCTGTTGCTGCTGGTTGTCGCGGCGGTATTAATCGCGGCCCGGTCGTGGCTGTCCGAACACCCCCAGCATAATCCGTGGGCGCCCCTCGATCTTAACGATCCTGTCGGGCTGGCAACCGAGGCTAAACTAACGTCACTTCGCGGCGACGTGCAGGCCTGCCGCGCGGTTCTGGAGCGGTCCGAGGTGATGTTTTCGGCGCTGGAGCCAGCGGGCCAGGCTGCCTGTGCTCGCCCAGATCGGACGCGACTCGATGCCTACCCGCTTACGCCCGCACCGCCGGCCACTACCTGTGATGTCGCAATCGCGCTGGAGCTTTGGCAGCGCAATTCACTAAAACCGGTAGCTCAGGATATTTTCGGCCAGGGTGTCGCGCAAATTCAGCATCTTGGTGCCTATTCATGCCGCAGGCTCTATGGCCGGGAAAGTGGGGCATGGAGCGAGCATGCGACAGCCAATGCGATCGATATCGCAGGCTTCGTCCTCACGGACGGGACGCGCATCAGCGTGCTTGGAGATTGGGACGAGGATGGCCGGAAAGAACGTTTCCTGAAGCAAGTACGCGACGGTGCGTGCAATAGTTTTTCGACAGTATTAAGCCCGGACTACAACGCCGCGCATGCGGATCATCTGCATCTCGACATGAGCAACCGCTGGAGCGAGCTGTGCCGCTAGCGATCATCCATCAAAAGCGTAACCTGCCGAGCGAACGGTGCGGATCGGATCGGCGGCATCGGCCATTTCGAGCGCTTGGCGCAACCTGCGAATGTGCACATCGACCGTCCGCAGTTCGATATCGCTACCAGTGCCCCAAACGCCGTCGAGAAGTTGCGTGCGGCTGAAAACTCGACCGGGGCTCTCCATAAAGAATTTCAGTAGCCGGTATTCGGTTGGCCCCATCTGGATTGCCTGTCCGCGCCGCGTCACCTTGTGGGCGACTGGGTCGAGCAGAATGTCGCCGACTTCAACTGTCTCGCCTGCCAGCGCAGGACGGATTCTGCGCATCACCGCGCCAACGCGGGCCATCAGCTCTCGGGGAGAGAACGGTTTGGTGATGTAGTCGTCTGCCCCGGTATCGAGGCCGCGGATACGGTCGTCCTCTGCCTCCCGTGCAGTGAGCATGATGATCGGAACATGTGCAGTGGTCTTGTCGCGGCGCAGACGGCGGCAGACTTCGATGCCGCTCGTGCCTTCGACCATCCAATCCAAAATGACGAGGTCGGGCACGTCCTCACTCGCCAGAATGAGTGCTTCGTCCCCGTCCGGCGTAGCGCGCACGTCATAGCCTTCGTTGCGAAAGCGGTACTCAAGCAATTCGAGAAGGGCTGGGTCGTCTTCGACCAATAAGAGTTTTGTTGCGTTCACGAAAGCATCGTCCTGCGAATTGCTGATCGATTTCGTCACGCTTCTATGACCTTCAGGCTACACTTATGTGTCAGCCGTCCTCGTCGGGCGGATAGTTTCCGGTCGCGGCGAAATGCACCATTTCGGCAACATTGGTGGCATGGTCGCCAATCCGTTCGAGATTGCGTGCAATGAACAGCAGTTGCGCGGCGCTGCTGATGGTGGAGGGGTTCTCGACCATGTGGCTTACCACGTTGCGGAAGATCGAATTGTAGAAGGCATCGACCCGCTCGTCTGCCGCGATGACGTCGAGTGCCTGCTGCGGATCGCGTGCAGCGTAAGCGGTCAATACGTCGTGGACCATTTCGGCGGCCACATCGGCCATAGCCGGAAGCAGCGTAAGCGGTTCGAATTTCTTGCGATTTTCGATATGCCGGCTCGCCTTGGCGATGTTTTTCGAATAGTCGCCGATCCTCTCGACAACGCCGGCGATCTTCAGCGCTGCGATGACTTCGCGCAGATCGTCCGCCATTGGAGCGCGCAGGGCGATGATGCGTACGGCCAGCTTGTCGATCTGACTTTCGAGCTCGTCGATCTTCTTGTCGTTGCGCACGACCTGTTCGGAAAGCTCGTCGTCGCCCTTTACCAGCGCGTCCATCGATCCCTGAATGGCAACCTCGGCCAGGCCGCCCATCTCGGCGATGAGACCGCGCAGCTTGGTGATGTCCTCGTCGAATGCCTTGACTGTATGTTCGTTCATCAGCCGTACCTTCCGGTGATGTAGTCCTGGGTGCGTTGCTCCAGGGGCTTGGTGAATATGTCGGTCGTGCGGCCGTATTCGATCATTTTGCCCAGATGGAAGAAGGCGGTGCGCTGCGAGACGCGCGCGGCCTGCTGCATGGAGTGCGTGACGATCACAATGGCATAGCTGCCGTTAAGCTCGTCGATCAGCTCCTCGATCTTGGCGGTCGCAATGGGGTCGAGCGCCGAACATGGCTCGTCCATCAGAATGACTTCCGGGTCGACCGCGATGGCGCGTGCGATGCACAGGCGCTGCTGCTGACCGCCCGACAGGGCAGTGCCGCTGTCCTCAAGGCGGTCCTTTACCTCGTTCCACAGACCGGCGCGCTGGAGCGAGCGTTCCACAATCGCGTCGAGGTCGTCCTTGCCTTGTGCCAGGCCGTGAATTTTCGGGCCGTAGGCGATGTTTTCGTAGATCGTTTTCGGGAAAGGGTTCGGCTTCTGGAAGACCATGCCGACACGTGCGCGCAACTGGACGACGTCGAGGTCGGATTTGTAGATGTCCTGCCCGTCGAGCTCGATGTCGCCGACAACCCGCGCCGAAGGGATGGTATCGTTCATACGGTTGAGCGTGCGCAGGAACGTCGACTTGCCGCAGCCGGATGGACCGATGAAGGCGGTCACATACTTGGTCGGAATGTCGATCGACACATTATCGATCGCCATTTTGTCACCGTAATAGACGGAGACATCGCGCGCGCGCATCTTGGCATCGTTATCTTGCAAATTGGGATGGACTACAGTCACCAGGTTTTCTCGAATTTGTTGCGCAAATAAATGGCGAGGCCGTTCATCAGTAGCAGGAACAGCAGCAGAACGATAATCGCGGCGCTCGTGCGCTCAACGAAACCGCGGTCGATCTCGTCCGACCAGAGGAAAATCTGGACCGGCAGGACGGTCGCAGGCGATGTGAAACCATCGGGCGGAGTAGCCACAAAAGCGCGCATGCCGATGAGCAGCAGGGGCGCCGTTTCGCCCAATGCACGGGCCATGCCGATGATCGTACCGGTCAGGATGCCGGGCAGGGCCAGAGGGAGCACGTGATGAAATGCGACCTGCACCGGGCTTGCGCCGATAGCGAGGGCGCCGTCGCGGATGCTCGGGGGCACTGCCTTGATTGCGTTACGGCCCGAAATGACGATTACGGGCATGGTCATCAGCGCCAGCGTCATACCGCCAATCAGCGGTGCGGATCGCAGGTTCGGAAATAGCCACAAGAACACTGCGAGGCCGAGCAGGCCGAAGATGATCGAGGGCACGGCAGCCAGATTATTTATCGACACCTCTATGATGTCGGTCCATTTGTTTTTCGGCGCATATTCTTCGAGATAAAGCGCTGCCAGGACACCGATCGGGAAAGCGAGGGACAGCGTCACGATCATCGTCAGGATGGAGCCCTTCAGCGCGCCCCAAATCCCGACCTTTTGCGGGTTGGTCGCATCGGCTCGCTGGAGAAATCCTTCGTCGAAATTCTTTTCAAGCGTTCCTTCCTCGTAAAGCCGCTGAGCCAGTAGGCGCGTATCTTGCGCGCCTTCGTTCGACAGCCCTGCCGAGAGGTCGGAGCTGGCAGGAAGCGAGAAAGCGACCTCCCGCTGCAAAATTGCCGGATCGTCGATGATCGCCTGCGCAACTTCGCGCCATGCTTGCGGGTCGAGTTCTTCCGCGACCTCTTTGCCAAGCGTCTCATCGGCATAAAACTGCACGATTTCGGGCAGACCCTGCAGCTCGAGGCCCTGGATCGCGCCGGGCTGCGATAATGCAAGTGGATCGCCGGCAATGCCCGAACTCCGAAAGGTCCATCGTGACTTTGAGCTCGGCGCGCTGAAAGCCGCCGACTCCGTTGATGGTCATCGTGCCGAGCAGGAAGACGAGCACTGCTACAGAGAAAATAATCGCCGCAAGGCCCGTCCGGCGAAACCGGCGCTCCGAAGCGTAGCGTTTTGCGAGCGTCTTTTTGAAATCGTCGCTGCGGGTTGGGGTGATGATATCACTCATAGGCTTCGCGGAACCTCTTCACCACGCGCAATGCTATGAAATTAAGCGCCAGCGTGACCATGAACAACACGAATCCGAGCGCAAAAGCGCTGAGCGTGGCCGGATGATCGAAGCTGCCTTCGCCCGTCAGCATCGCGACGATCTGGACGGTCACCGTAGTCATCGCTTCCAGCGGGTTCGCCGTCAGGTTCGCAGCCGTAGATGCGGCCATGACCACGATCATGGTTTCGCCGATCGCGCGGCTGATGGCGAGCATGACGCCTGCAACGATGCCCGGAAGCGCAGCCGGAATAAGCACGCGCTTGATCGTTTCGGATTCGGTCGCACCCATGGCGAGGCTTCCGTCGCGCATTGCCGATGGCACGGCGGTAATGGAATGATCAGCCATCGAGGAGACGAATGGAATGATCATCACCCCCATGACGAGCCCGGCGGCAAGAGCGCTCTCGCTGGACGGGTTCGAGGCGCCGAGCTTCAGCGCCAGATCGCGGATGAAGGGCGCTACAGTCAGCGCGGCAAAGTATCCGTAGACCACTGTCGGGACGCCGGCGAGAATTTCGAGGGCAGGCTTCACCCAGGTGCGCAGCCGAGCAGGTGCGTATTGGGTGAGATAGATCGCGCTCATCAGTCCGAGCGGGATGGCGACGATCATGGCAATGATCGCGCCAATAAAGATGGTACCCCAGAAAAGCGGAATGGCACCGTAGCGCGTGGCATCGGGATTGGCGGCATTGGCCATCGGATCCGGTGCCCAGAAAGTCCCGAACAGGAATTCCAGAGGTGAGATCATGCCGAAAAAGCGCACAGTCTCGAAAATGAGGCTGGCAAGAATGCCGAGGGTCGTGAGGATCGCTACGAGCGAGGCCAGCAGCAGGATCACCATCACCGAACGCTCGACTTTGGTGCGCGCACGGAAATCGGGTTTCAGGCGGAGAAATGCGAATGCCCCCGCTGCAAAAGCGATCAGCAATGTCACCACAAGGCCGATTACATTGTAGCGTGACAGAGCTTCACGATAAGGCTCGATTAATGCCTGCGCCTGCGGGTTGAAGACGGCCTGAGCGGCGCCGGTCGCAACCGCGCGCGCTTCATTCAGGATCGTCTGCCTTTGGAACCCGAAGGTCGGCAAATCTGCCGCGGCAGGGTTGGCAAGCACTTGCTGCGTGACCAGTCCAGGCGCGATTGCGCTCCATGAAAGCACAAAGACGATGACCGGTATGACCACCCACAAGGCGACGTACCAGCCGTGATAATTGGGAAGAGCTGCGAGCGCGCCGGATCGCTCCTTGCGGAACGCCCAGGCGCGCGCGCGGCCTGCCAACCATCCGGCAAGGCCGAGTCCAACGGCCAACAGCAGCAGGATGGTCGGAGACATACGGTATCAGACAGCCTTACTTGAGCGCGTCAGCTGCAAGCGTGGTATATTCGGTGGCGGCCGTGATGTTCGCCGCCATAGTATCTTCGGGCGACGCCACCAAACCGATCTTGGCAAGCGGACCATCGCGATCCCACATCTTGGTCCACTGAAGCAGATATTCCTTGAGGCCGGGAATGGCATCAAGGTGCGCCTTCTTCACATACACATACAGCGGGCGCGCACCGGGATACTCGAAGCTCGAGATGTTTGCATAGGTCGGAGCAACGCCGTTCATGCTCAGCCCCTGCACCTTGTCGGCGTTCTCCTCAAGATAGGAATAGCCGAAAACCCCAACGGCGTTCGAATTGCCTTCGATTTTCTGGACGATCAGATTGTCCTGCTCGCCCTGATCGACATATTTACCGTCGGCGCGCACTTCGGTGCACAGTTGGTCGTAGCGATCCTCGTCTTCTTCCTTGATGGTTTCCATCGCAGGATTGCTCTCGCAACCGACTTCGAGGACCAGCTCTTTGAGCGCATCGCGAGTGCCAGATGTGGATGGCGGCCCGTAAACCAGGATCGGGAGATCGGGGAGCGAGGGATCGACGTCCGACCAGTTCTGATTAGTCTGCTCTTCGCCGTAAGGACGCGCGGCCAGCGCCTCATAAACGATCTTGGGCGTGAGGTTCATCTGAATGCCGCCCTGCGAGGATGCAAAGGCGATCCCGTCGAGGCCGACTTGAAGTTCGATGATATCGGTCACACCGTTCTGCTGGCAGGTAGTGAACTCGCTGCCTTTCATGCGGCGGGAGGCATTCACCATGTCCGGCGTATCAGCGCCGATGCCCTGGCAGAAGAGATTTACCCCGCCGCCAGTGCCGGTCGACTCGATTATTGGCGATTTGAACGTGGGATTATCACGAACGAAGCCTTCGGAAACGGCCTTGGCGAAGGGAAATACAGTGGACGAACCAACTGCGCGGATCGAATCGCGCGAAGCGCTGCCGCCATTGTCACCGCACGCCGTGAGGGCGAGGGCCGATATGGCCGCCAGGGCAAGAGTTTTGACGTTGATCATGGAAAGAATACTCCCGTTTCAATTAAGCTGTCATAAGCGTCGTAATGTTACGTAACAGCGACAGCGCGATCTGGCTGTCGCCGTTTTAGAAATCGATCTGTGCGCGCATGCCGACCACGTCGACACTGTAATCCACATCGCCCGCGAGCGCCGGAAGAACAGCTTCAGTATATTCGAGACGGCCATAATTCAGCATGAGTAACGTGTATGCGGTCGGCTTCCAGATCAGCGAGGCGAAGTAGCCGTCCTGCTGTCCGCCGATAATATCGCCATCGTTCAGATCGAGGTGATCGTAACGAAGATTGAACTGGACCGATCCGATCCCGCCATCTCCAACAGGGTTGGATGGCTTCACGCGGTCGAATGTTCCACTTTTGTAGCCGCGCGTATCGCCCTTGGTGAAGAAATAGCCGACTTCTGCATAGCCCCCAAAGAAAGACGCATCGTCGAAACCAGCGGTGCGGTTGGCGCGCTGCCAATGTCCTTCTGCAGCCGCGTGGAACGGGCCATTGATGATTGCGCTCTCGAAACCGTAATTGAACTCGCTCGTCGCATTGATCTGGCCGGTGCTGATAAATCGATCAGAGGTGAAGTGCACGAGTGGACGTTGGCGATACCGCACCGTGGCGTCGGGTTGTTGCAGATCGGTATAATGGACGGAAGCGCCAAAATGCGCCTGCGCCGCGCCGAACTTCGGCATAATGACGACACGCGCATCTACCCCGCGATTGTCAGTCGATGTGTCGTCAAAATTGTCGGTAAACGCGCCTGCCTGGGCAAGGACGATACCGCTCTTATACGTTGCCGACGCGCCGATGCGGCGCTCGAAGCCGAAGGCGTCAGTGAACGCGGCGCGCTCGATGAAGGTGGTGTGCAAGCTGCTGGTCAGCTCTTCCAACCCCTGGAAGTTATTGTGCTGCCCGATTGCGAGCTCCAAGTCGCCATCTTCATAGCTAATGATCGCGTCATTCACTTCCACTTCGTTGCCAGCGAAGTCCAGTTCGAACTTGTAACCGAAGCCGCCCGGAACATCGCCTTGCACACCTAGGCGCGCGCGGCGGACTTCATTACCGAAGCCATTGTCGGCGCCGGTCATGTCGGGTGCGTAAATCCAGCCGGCATCATACATCAAGCGGCCGCGAGGCTTGAAGCTCCATCCGCTTTCGCTTTCGATGACCGGAGCGCCTTTCCACGAAATCGTCGTGTCCTGCTGCTCGGCCTGAGCTTCCGCAATACCGGATACGGGTTCCGAAATCCGCTCGGTCTGCTGGACGTTGGTGGCGGTTTGCGCCTCGGCCAACTGGAGTTCGGCTTCTAGGGCTTTGATGCGGTCCGCCATCGCTTTGAGCTCGGCACGCATTTCGGCAAGTTCCTCTGCGGTGGTCGGCGCTGTCTGCGCAGCGAGAGGAGTGGCCATGGATGTGCAAAGAGCAACTGCCATGACGGAAAGATGCCGCCCAGTTTTCATTTTTCGATTCCTTTGGCGACGCCGCCGTTCAGGCGCTTCTATATGACGATTTGATTACACTTATATGACAGTCCGGGACATCGCGTGAACCGCTTGTGGGTAGCCGTTTCGCGCCGGCTGGACCGGCTTTCGCGATCAGGAGGCGATGGGGAGGGCGACGGCGACGGTGGTGTCGCCGCCCTGCTTACTTTCGATCGAAAGCGTTCCGCGATGCCGCTCGACGATGTGTTTCACGATGGCGAGTCCCAACCCTGTCCCGCCAGATGCGCGGCTGCGGCCGGGGTCGGTGCGGTAAAAACGCCGGGTCAGGTGCGGCAAGTGCTCCTGCGCTATGCCTTCCCCGCGGTTCACGACCTCAAGCGATGTCCTGCCTTTGTCCGACGTTGCCAATGCAACGCGAACGTCGCCATCGGCGTCCCCGTATTTGAATGCGTTATCGACGAGGTTCCGTACCAATTGCTCGAGCTGCTGCTCTTCGCCGCGCACCGTAATTCCGCTCTCGACATCAAGCTTTAGCCGGTCAGCTCTGTTGTCAGTCGAGACGTCGCGGGCTGCGCGTTCGACAAGTGCGGAAATATCGACCTTCTCCTTGGGAAGTTCGTGCTTTTCCGCCTCGATTCGAGAGAGCGACATCAGGTCCGAGACCAGGTCCTGCATTCTCTTCGATTCGCGCTGAATGGTGCCCAGAAACTTCTTCGCGACCGGAGTGTCCAGATCGCCGTCGTCATCCTGAAGCGTCTCCACATAGCCGATGATCGCCGCCAGCGGTGTGCGCAATTCATGGCTGGCATTGGCGACGAAGTCAGTGTGCGCACGGCTGATATCGGCTTCGGCGGTGCGGTTTACGAACTCGATAACCGCCATTTCACCGTCGAGGGCCTTGCGATTGATGCGCCAGATATCGCGGCGGGCATTGAGCCCCTTCACACTGGCGCTGCCCGATCCGCCGCTTTCAACCAATGCGATCGCCTCGGGGTGCCTCAGCGCGATCCGAATGTCCTGCTCGATGACATGCTTGCCGAACAGCTTTCGTGCCGCACGGTTGGCAATCGCGATGCGGTTGCGACGGGTCACAAGGATCGGGGTGTTCGAATTCTCCACCAGATCGCCCATCCGGTCTTCGGTCAATGCGGAGTTGTCAGGCTCGACAACCGCAGGAGGCGGCACAGAACCCACCAGCCAGAGCGATCCCGCCCATACAAGCAACACGACAGCGACCAAGGTCCAGGCGACGCCGCTAACGAGCATGACGACGCCTGCGATCAGGGCGAGTGCAAAGGCACCAAACGGAAAGGATGCGTCCCGCTGCATGACCGGCCCTCTATCTGCAGGATGCTATCTGCGCCAGAGGTTTGGGCACTGCGTATGCATAGGGGCGGGAGCTGGAAGTGAAAACGCCACTGCTGGTGACCCCTACGGGAATCGAACCCGTGTTTCAGCCGTGAAAGGGCCGCGTCCTAACCGCTAGACGAAGGGGCCAGTCCCGCAGGGCGGGGCAGTGGCGTGGCGCGCCATCTAGGGAGGTGCCGCTCGCCCGTCAAGCCTGCGTGTTGCAGAGATGTGAAATGCCGTTCAATCGGCCCAGGCGGCATCTTCCAGATGCAGTTCCGCCTGAGGACGATTGCCCCAGTCATCGATCTTCGCGCGCCCTGCAAGCCAGAGTTTGCGGCCGCTGGATCCATGCAGCAATTGCTGGCCCATTTCGCTCTCGGCAGCGCGGAATGCGATGGCCTTGAAGCTGCGGCCATCCTCCCCGGCGGCAATGATGCGCACGTGATCCGTGCCGACAA
Source organism: uncultured Alphaproteobacteria bacterium (assembly GCA_963797945.1). GTDB lineage: Bacteria > Pseudomonadota > Alphaproteobacteria > Sphingomonadales > Sphingomonadaceae > Qipengyuania. The sequence goes on from CAWCRA010000003.1 coordinate 820,014, forward strand.
TGTCGCACTTTACCAGTCTTACCGGCCCGACAGCCACGCGTGGTCCCGGCCAACCGACACCGTAAGGGCCGCCCTCCTCGAGCGCTTCGACGAGCCCCGGCACCAATCCGCCCGGTGCAACAGCCAGATCCAGCACGGTTTCGAGATCGGATCTGGCCCGCTCCACCTGGCGTCCCAAGTGCGAATCGAGCCAATCGGCCAACGCATCGGCCTTGCCGGCTTTCACGGTCAGGCCAGCTGCCATGGCATGACCGCCTCCAGCCACCAGCAGACCTTCTTCGCGCGCTGTGATGATGGCGGCACCGAGGTCGACACCCGAGATAGATCGTCCCGACCCCTTGCCTTCTCCGGTTTCGCTGTCGAGCGCGATGACGACAGAGGGCTTGCCGGTTTTTTCTTTCAGACGGCCCGCTACGATTCCGATTACACCCGGATGCCAGCCTTTGCCCGCAACCAGCACGACCGAGCGATTGTGCTGGCCGGCAAGCTGTTCTTCGGCGGCTGCCTGCACTTCGGCTTCGATGATCCGGCGGTCTTCGTTGAACTGCGAAAGCTGCGCGGCGATCTCCTGCGCCTCGCTTGCGTCTTCGGTGGTGAGCAAGCGCACACCCAGTGTCGATTCGCCAACGCGGCCACCGGCATTGATTCGCGGGCCAAGCGCAAATCCCAAATCGCTGCATTGCGGTGCGCGCTTCAACCGGCTCGCATCGATGAGCGCAGACATGCCGGTATTCGCCCTCCGAGACATTACTTTCAGACCCTGCGACACGAATGCGCGATTGAGACCATGCAGCGCCGCCACATCGGCGACCGTTCCAAGAGCCACGAGATCGAGCAGCGAGAAGAGGTCCGGCTCTGGCCGTTCAGCGAAGTAGTCCTGAGCGCGCAGCGTCCGGGTCACCGCTATGGCGAGCAGGAATGCGACGCCGACCGCTGCGAGATGTCCGTGCCCGGCTGCGACATCGTTTTCATCAAGTCGGTTCGGATTGACCATCGCCACGGTGCGGGGCAGTTCAGCCGAGCATTTATGGTGATCGACGACGATGACGTCCACGCCTTCGTCATGCGCTTGCTGCAGGGCATCGAAAGCCATTGCTCCGCAGTCGACAGTCACCACCAGGCTGGAACCGGACCGTCCGAGCTTGACCAATGCCTCGCCCGAAGGACCATAGCCTTCCAGCAGCCGGTCGGGGATGTAATATCCAGCCTCGACGCCGAGCATGCGCAGAAGCCGGATCAGCAGCGCCGCACTGGTTGCGCCATCGACGTCGTAGTCGCCGTACACTGTAATGCGTTCGCCAGCGATAACTGCCTGCGCAATGCGATCTGCGGCGCTGTCCATATCGTTGAATTCGGATGGGTCCGGCAGAAACGCCCGCAATGTCGGATCGCGGTGCCGGTCGAGATCGTGCTCCTCCACGCCGCGCGCAAGAAGCAATTGTGTAACGATATCCTGCGATTGTCCGGTGTCGGAGCCAAGCGCCATATTGCCGCCGCGCCACCGCCAACGCCGTCCGGACAATGATTCCGTGACGCCGAAAACCGCCGATGATGCGCGCGTTGCCATGCTGTCGCTTCTAGCGCTTCATGCCGGATGGGCATAGGGCAATGGATTGACAATCGACAGCCACGCCCGATGCTTGTCCATATGACTACGCCCAAGCTTCTCATTACATGGCACAGCCGGACCGGCGCCAGCGAAGCCATGGCCAAGGCAGCGCATGAGGCGGCAGGCGAACGGGCCGAAATCCGCGCGGCCGCCGACGTTGCCGGCGACCATATTATCGCTGCCAGTGGCTATTTGTTCGTTTGCCCGGAAAACCTCGCCACGATGAGCGGGATGATGAAAGATATGTTCGACCGGACATATTACGATGCCCTTGGGAAGATCGAAGGGCGTCCCTACGCGACTATTATTGCCGCCGGATCCGACGGCGAGGGCGCGCAAAGGCAGATCGATCGGATAGCCAAAGGATGGCGTTTGAGACGTGTCGCGGAACCTGTGATTGTGAACTTCCAGGCACAGGATGCAGAGACTATCTGGGCACCGAAAACCGTGCCCTCTCCGATGCTTGCTCAGTGCCGCGCACTTGGCGAAGCCATGGCGGAGGGGCTCGAAGCCGGGGTCTTCTGACAAGCTGATCCATTTTGGAGCGATACTTCATTAGCGGACTCGACGCGGGCTGCCTTTCAAGCCAAGAAATGTCCGGACTAAACGGAAGGGTTGCGGCAATCGCGAGCGTGGACGGATACGAAAGGTCGGCCAACGATAATGCTGCGCCGTGCCTGTTTCTGCTCTTCGAGCGGGACAATCGACCTGACGCGGCCAGGGTGCGTCAGGCGATTTCGAATGCGGCGGCGTGGGTTAGCCATGATCCGCGGTCGGCGAATTCAGGATTTGCCGAAGGCGAAAATTGGCTTGAACTTCTGATCGATGGACTGACTTTCGATCTGCTCGGCCTCTCGCCCGGGCCGCCCCTGGTAACTGACAGTCCGCGTTTCTTGTTCGATGCCCCCGAAGGTTTGGATCAATTACAAGCCATCGGACTAGCTCCGGGTCCGCATATCGCTGGGGCGTCAAATGCTGCGCCTGTGGTTCGCTCGATGATGCAGCTTGGCTCGCGTGTGCTGCTTGAGCTGGGCGGCAAGGCGGTCCACTGGCTGCCGGCACAAAGTGTGATGGGCTGCCATTACTTCGTGCAACTCGTTGATCGCTGGCTGACCGGCGGACCATTTCCCTCGCTCGGGCTTGTCGCAATCGAGGGACGCGAAGGAGGATCACTCAAAACCGAGGGTCTTGCTTTCTTTACCAATCAGGAATTGCTGATCTCGTCCGAAATTGCCAAAGACCCGATAGCCGCGACTCGTCTTGCTGCCCGGCTGATCGACCAGTTGGTGTTCTCGCAAAGCCTGGAAGGCGAACGCGAAACCTTGGCGCCTGATGGGTCGCTGCTGTTGCTGCGCGCTGAAAGCGCAGAGGGGAATATTCTCGTAACGAAAATCTAGGGAGCAGAACGGAGCGGGGCGCTTCGTTTATGGGTCGTGAAATATATAAGAGAATGCCTGCCCTTCCGGGCAGTGAACCGTCGCGGCTGCGCGGGTCACGATCCGGGGCTGCAGCGCCATCACCTATTGCCCCGTCAAGCCTTGGGGGTCTCGGGACTTCAGAGGATGTTCGGGTCCCTGGGTTCCACCAGGGTCGGGTATCACGACTTTCGTCGTAACGGCTTGCTGCTGCCTGCATCCGATCAGAGTGCCTTGAGGCTGGGTTTGCCGCTGCACCGGGGTCCGCACAGGCTCTACAACGAGATGGTTATCGAACGGCTCGGCGGGATCGAGTACGTTTGGGCCCAGAGCGGAGATGGACCGAATGGGCAAGGTGGCGAAGAAGCGCTAGCCCGCATTACCTTGTTACAGCGCGCCCTGCGCCGCCGATTGCTGTCAAGCCGCAAGCCGTTGCGCCTGAATCGCCGCGACCCTGTCGGGAAGGACAAGGACTTCTCGTTGCTCGACGCGATGGCCGAGCAGCTATGGGCTGCGACGGCGGATTAAGCGGTTGCCTGAGCGAGCGCTTTCTTTGCGTCTTCGTACTCGGTTTCCAGCCGGGTCACCATGTCGGCGACCGGACCGAGCGACTTGACGGTGCCGATCCCCTGGCCCGAACCCCAAATGTCTTTCCAGGCCTTGGCCTTGGAATTCCCGCCACTGCCAAAGTTCATCTTGCTCGGATCGCTGGTCGGCAATTCGTCCGGGTTTAGACCGGCATTCTCGATGCTCGAGCGCAGATAGTTGCCATGCACTCCGGTGAAGAGGTTGGTGTAGACGATCCCATCGGCGCTGCCGTCTACGATGCCCTGCTTGTATCCTTGGTCTGCATTGGCTTCGTCGGTCGCGATCCAGGGAGAACCGATATAGGCAAAGTCCGCGCCAAGTGCCTGAGCCGCCAGGATCGAGCGGCCATGCGCGATCGACCCCGACAGCGCTACCGGACCGTCGAACCAGTCGCGTATTTCCTGCATGAGCGCGAAGGGGCTTAGCGTTCCGGCATGCCCGCCTGCGCCTGCTGCGACGGGGATCAGGCCGGTCGCTCCTTTGTCGATTGCCTTGTGGGCGAAGCGGTTGTTGATAATGTCGTGAAGCGTAATGCCGCCCCATGCGGTGACTGCGGAGAACACCTCCTCGCGTGCGCCGAGCGAGGTGATCACCATTGGCACCTGCCATTTGGCGCAGGTTGCCATGTCGGCATCGAGGCGGTCGTTCGACTTGTGGACGATCTGATTCACTGCATAAGGTGCAGCCGGGCGATCCGGATTGTCGCGATTATGCGCCGCCAGTTCCTCGGTGATCTGATGTAGCCACTCGTCCAGCATGGACTGTGGCCGCGCGTTGAGTGCGGGGAAGCTGCCAACGATGCCCGCTTTGCACTGCGCGATCACCAATTCGGGTCCGGAGACGATAAATAGCGGAGAACCGATCACGGGTATGCGCAGTTTGTCGAACGGGGCGGGCAGGGGCATGCAGCAACTCCATCGCTGGTTGATGTCGGCGCGGCTTATGGAGCCGGACACCCGGTGTCGAGGGTGACGTTACGGAAGGTCGTCAGCCGGGCAGGACGTGCTCGATCCCGTACATCCGCGCGGCGGTTCCCGCAAAGAGCGCATGCTTTTCATCGCCAGACGCGCCGCTCGCCAGACGCTTGAACGCGTTCCATAACACCGGATAGGTCGCGCCCCACCGGTCGACGGGGTAGTTACTTTCAAACATGGCCCGCTGGGCGCCGAAAGCGTCGATACATGTCTCGATGTAAGGACGCCAAAGCCCGGCCAGATGCTCCGAACCCATCCCGGCGGCAGGTCCTTCGTCGGGCAATTGACAGAACGCCATCGCCAGCCCGCCCAGTTTGACCGATACATTGGGGCATTCTGCAATCGCATGAATGCTGGTGCGCCAACGGTCGAAGTTCTCGTGAAGCTTGCCCTTGTAGCTGGCAATGCCGAGGGGCGAGCCGCAATGGTCCAGCACGATCTGCTGGTCCGGGAAAGCCTTCGCCAGCGCGATAACGTCGCGCAGCTGCGGCTCCAGTAGCCATGCATCGAAAGTCAGGCCGTATTGGGCATACGCAGCGAACCCGGCGCGGAACTCGTCGCTGCCATAGAGGCCTTCCGGCGCATGGAAGGGAGGGCCGAGTACATCCGGATCGGCATCCCATGCGCCCTGATGCCTGATGCCGCGAAAGCGCCCGTTCCCGGCAGCGATCAGCGCCTCGACCACCGGTTTCACGCCGTCGCCAAGCTGCAAGTCGGCATGACCCACGATGCCTGCGCAGGGGCGCAGTTCGCCGTAGAGCCCGCTTGCGCCCTGAGCGGCCACGCCATTGACGAACTCCACCTCGCCGACCGGCTTCATGGCGTCGGGGCGCGCGGCATCGTAGAACGCGCCGCATTCCATGAAGACCGTGCCGACCACATTGTGCCCGCTCTGCGTGTCGGCGAGCAGTTCGTCGAAGGTGTAGTATGACGCGCCGACCAGCGTTTCGATGAAGGGATGGCGCGGTTCGGGGAACGCCGCAATCAGCGGCCGCAAGTCCCATAGGTGATGATGCGGATCCACGATTGGCAGATCGGGTTCGATGATCGCTTCGGTCATTGGAATAGCCCCCTACGGCTCCTACAGGATGGAACACATGGAACACGGTCCATGAGAAGAAAACGCGCGCCCCAAAATTCGCTGCCAATCCCGCGTGCGAACAGGAAGGGTGCAGCGTTGGTCATGCGGGGTGCATAGCCCCAATTTCAGGCGGTAGGAAAGTCACGCCGCCTGGGGCACAGCGAAACTCAAGCCGCAGATGCCGTCATCGCGCCGTCATCGGACAGCAGCCGGAGGATCGACCCCCGGTCGAGATCGCCGTCGCTGGTGTCGACCGAAACGAAGGTTTTACCGCGCCGAATTTCCTGCTCGTAGAAGCCCGCGGCCACGCCTTCCACATCGTGATCGGTCAGCATCTTGGCGATGGCACTGCCCGTTGCCCCGATTATGCCGGTCACCGCCGCAACCGAGGAAAAGGCGCTCGTGGTCAGCGCTCCTGCAACCGCAACCGGCCCCACGCCGGGGATCAGCAAGACAGCCGTACCGAGCATGGCACCTGCAACGCCGCCTCCAGCCATTGCCCCGGCCACGCTCGCGCTGCTGTGGCCCTCGGATGGAAGGTATTCGGGATCGAGATACTGGCTGGTGCGCCAGACTAGCGAAATCGCCTCGGCGGGAACTCCTTCGTGTTTCAGTCGGTGGATCGCAGAATCGGCCTCGTCCTGCTTGTCGAAAACCGCTGTTACCAACGTATCGCGCGATTTGTTGAGGTTTTGCTCTGCGGCGGCAAATGCCTTGGCGAAGCGCTGCCGTTCGGTTTCGCTGCGGAAGACGGCGCGCAAACCTGCGCTATCGTGGAGTTGCTTGACGCTCGGCGTGGCGGTGTCCCGAAACAGCGTGCGCAGCAGCATGTCGACCGTCGATTTGCGCAGCTTGGTGTTCGTGCCGCGATTGATCCATTCCAGCTTACTCGGACGCGGATGTCCCTTATCGAGATAATAAAGTGCTGAAAGCTGTTTCGCTTTCACGACATAGGCAGGGTGATTTTCGGCAGTTTCGGGCATCGCGTGACAAGTCGTCCTGTGTCATTGTTCGGATGCGACCCCGTCTTGTTTTGTTTTTACTACGTTTTATCTGAGATTTGGTTCATATCAAAAATTTCGAGCTTGGCTTTAGCCCATCTGGGTTAATTGTGAATTAGCCACGCTCAACACGGCGCGCACACTTGCGGTCGCGACATCCTCGTCGATCCCGCAGCCCCAGAGGACCGCGCCGTCACCGGTTCGGCATTCGATAAAGGCAGCCGCATTCGCGTCCGTTCCTGCGCCAAGCGCGTGTTCGGTATAGTCCATCACTTCCAGATCCAGCTCGAAACTGTCACGCAATGTGTTGATCACCGAAGAGATCAAGCCGTTGCCGCGCCCGCTCACGCGCTGCGTGTCACCGTCGACTGCAATCGTGCCGGTAAACAGCCGCGATCCGTCGCTGGCACGCCTCTCGTCATAGTCGACCAGTTGAAAGCGCTTCTCGCTGGTCTGCACATGATAGGCGTTCTGGAAGGCTGTCCAGATGTCGTCCGAGTTGAGTTCCCGTCCAAGTTCGTCGGCCATGCGCTGAACGTGCGGCGAGAAATCTGCCTGCATCCGTTTGGGTAGGCGGAGACCCTTGTTCTGCTCCAGCACCCAGGCAAAGCCGCCTTTGCCGCTCTGCGAATTCACACGAATGACTGCTTCGTAATTGCGGCCCAGATCGGCCGGGTCGATTGGCAAATAGGGCACGCGCCAGCGCTCGTCATTCTGGCGTTCGCTGGCGGCAAAGCCTTTCTTGATCGCGTCTTGATGACTGCCCGAAAATGCCGTGTAGACCAGCTCGCCGCCATAGGGATGGCGCTGGTGAACAGGGAGTGCGTTGCAATATTCGACCGTCTCGATCACGCGGTCGATATCGGAAAAGTCGAGGCCGGGATCGACGCCTTGCGTGTACATGTTGAGCGCCATGGTCACGAGGCAGCAATTACCGGTGCGCTCGCCATTGCCGAACAGACAGCCTTCGACGCGGTCGGCCCCGGCCATCAGCCCAAGCTCGGCGGCCGCCACTCCGGTGCCCCGGTCGTTGTGGGTGTGAAGCGAGACGACGGCACTTTCGCGGCCCGGCAGGTTGCGGCAGAAATACTCGATCTGGTCGGCATAGATGTTGGGCGTCGCCGCTTCGACAGTGGCGGGCAGATTGAAGATGATGGGATGCTCGGGCGTCGGCGCAAGCACTTCCATCACCGCGCTGCACACTTCCAGGCTGAAATCGATCTCGGCGGTCGAGAACGTCTCCGGTGAATATTCGAACTGCCACTTCGTATCGGGACGCTTGGCTGCCTCGTCGCGCATGACCTTGGCGCCCTCGACTGCGATCTGACGCACCTGATCGCGGCTCATGCCGAATACAATTTCGCGCCAGGCAGGGCTTACGGCGTTGTAGAGGTGCACGATGGCCGCGTGAGCGCCATCCAGGCTCTCGAAGCTGGTGCGGATTAGTTCTTCGCGCGACTGGGTGAGTACTTGGACCATCACATCGTCGGGGATCCGGCCCGAGCGAACCAGGCCGGATATGAAATCGAACTCGGTGGCTCCGGCACTCGGGAAACCGACCTCGATTTCCTTCACTCCGATCTCGACGAGCAGATCGAAGAAGCGGTTCTTCTTCGCTGCGTCCATCGGATCGACAATCGCCTGGTTGCCGTCTCGCAGATCGGTCGAAAGCCAGCGCGGCGGGCTGGTGATGGTGCGCGTTGGCCATTGCCGGCCCGGCAAGTCGATCTGCGGGAAGGGCGCATATTTTTGCGCCGGGTTGGTCATCATGGGCATGGTGGTATCTCGAAAGCGGAAGGTCGAACTGACGGTGCGAAAGCCCTTGGAACGCTGCGTGCGCTCCTTGCACACGCCATCACGCCCAAGGGCGAATAAGTCGTAGGTCGAGGCCGCTGGAGTACATGGCAAGCAGGTTTGCCTGCATTGCGCGGAAATGCACAGCACCGCGGCAAGGTGCGTGCTGAAAAACACGCATCTTCTCAAAAAATGTTTTGGCTGGCTGCAACCATCGCGGTCCGAGCGGCGAACCCCATGATGTCCGAGCAGGTAAATCAAGGTCTCGCTCAGCATTGAAAGAAATTTGAGGAGTTTTCGAAATGAACAAAGGTATTCTAGCAGCGGCAGCTCTTGCTTTTGCACCGTTTACATTCGCAACGTTTGCAACCGTCGCCGAAGCTGGCCCGATCTACGTCGGCGTCGAAGGCGAGAACATCGCGGTCGGTGGCTACGACACGGTCAGCTACTTCCAGGGCGACGGCGTTCCGGTAGTGGGCAATGCCACCTACACGGTTGAACATGACGGCGCGGAATGGCGCTTCGCTTCAGCCGAGAATGCTGAGAGAGTTCAAGGAAAATCCCGACGCATATGCGCCCCGGTTTGGCGGTCACTGCGCATGGGCCATGGCTCGCGGTTCGCTCGCACCGGGTGACCCCACGGTTTACAAGGTTGTCGGCGGCAAGCTGTACCTGAACTTCAACAAGCAGGTTCAAACAACCTGGCTGAAGGACATCCCCGGCTTCATCGCCAAGGCAAATCTGGCTTGGCAGGATGTCCCCGACGATGCCCGCTTCGGCGGCTGAGGTCCGGCGCCTCAACACAGAATTCGTCACGCAATCAACGCACAGAACCCATATTCTGAAAGGTAAATACCATGAACAAAGCTCAAGAAATCGCCCGCATGATGATGATCGCCGGCGGCCTTGCCGTCGCATCGACCGGAGGTGCGGCTCTCGCTCAGGCTCCGTGTGGCGCCAGCGGCTTCACCAGCGTCGGCGCAAAGCACAAGAAAGCAAACCCTTGCGCGGCGAACCCGCGTGCCGCCAGCCCCTGTGCCGCCAGCCCCTGTGCCGCTAACCCGTGTGCCGCTAACCCATGCGCCGCGAACCCCTGTGCGGCTAACCCCTGTGCTGCAAACCCCTGTGCTGCAAACCCCTGTGCTGCAAACCCCTGTGCAGCCAACCCTTGCGCAGCCAACCCGTGCGCAGCGAACCCTTGCGCTGCAAACCCCTGCGCTCCGAAGAGCTAAGTAGCTCTTCACATCAGGCGGCCGGAAGGACTTCCTCCCTCATCCAGCCTTCCGGCCGCCCACTTGCTTACTGACAATATGAGAGCCAGGTTAAACGACACCGATATGACCGATGCCGCCACCCAGCTCTTCGAAACCACGCAAGCCATGTTCGCTGACGGCATCCCGCTTATGAACCGGGTGCTGCCTACGGATGGACCAGCGCAGGTGTGGGAACACTATCCGGCTGGCGATGTGGTCAATCATACTACCGCCAGCCGTTACTTTTACCACTCCCATCCTCCCGAACAGCGCGAGGACGGCGAACATGGCCATTTTCACCTTTTCATCGACAAATCCGTCATGCCCGCCTCGATCCAGCCGCTGATTGCAGTTCCGAGCGAAAGTCTTGGCGGGCCGCGCGCGGATGTAGTTCACATCGCGTCGCTGTCGATTAGTCTGAGCGGCCTGCCGCTATCCTGGTTCACCACCAATCGCTGGGTGACCGACGAATGGCTCTATCCCGCCGAAACAGTAATCGAGGCCATGAAGGGCTTCGACATGCGCGGCCACAATGGAGATCAATTGGTGAATGGCTGGCTCACGGCGATGGTCGAGTTATCGCGTGATCGCATCGCCGAGCTCCTGCGGATACGCGACGAAGTCCTGATCGCCTCCGACATGACCGGAGAAGACCGCTCGGTCGAAGTCACGGCAATTGCGCCGATATCGCTCGAAGCCTTGCTAGCCGACGCTGCCTGACCGGCTAGCTTGCTTGTAAACCCGGCGCAGCTCTTTCATGCCATGCCGACCATTCTTTGGCTTGTGAGGGAAGATGTCCGAAAACGATCCACTTTACCGGACAATGGGCCTCGTGCGCATCGTGTCTCTGGAGGACGAAGGTCGCGCCGTACTCGAGTACCAGGCTAGGGAGGAGCAATGCCATTCCGGCGGCGTGGTGCAGGGCGGCTTCGTCACGGGCTGGATCGACGCCGCAATGGCGCATGCGGCAATCGCGAAGAACGGGCCTGACATCGTGCCCATGTCGCTCGAAATGAAGGTGAGCTTCTTCGCGCCCGTTCGCCCCGGGCTTGTTGTGGCCGAGGGATGGGCCGAGCGGCAGGGGCGCAAAACAGGTTTTTACGAGGGACGCCTGCTGGACAAGGATGGCACTATGCTCGCGAAGGCGAGCAGCACGATCCTGCTGGCGGATATGAAACGCGTGCGCAGCGCCTCAGCAGCGGCGCGGACGGAGACGTCCTAAGGACCGCAAGCAGTCCGTTGTGCGAGCCCGCGTTCGCCTAGCGCCAGCGCAGCCTGTCGCTTGTCAGCTGGTCCACTGCGGTGACGCCCATCAGCCGCATGCCGCGCTCGATCTCGTCCTTGAGAATGCCCAGCGCGCGCTCGACGCCATCCTGCCCGGCAGCAGCCAGCGCATAGAGGTATAGCCGCCCGCCCGATGCCGCCGTTGCGCCGCCGGACAGGGCTTTCAGCACGTGTGTGCCGCGCCGCACTCCGCCGTCGCAGATAATCTCGATTTCGCCGCCAACCGCATCGACGATTTCGCGCAGCTGGTCGAACGGCGCACGGCTGCCGTCGAGCTGCCGGCCGCCGTGGTTGGAGATCATGATCCCGTCAGCCCCAATCTCGACCGCCCGGCGCGCATCGGCGGCGCTCATCACGCCTTTCAGAACGAATGTCCCGCCCCAATCCTGACGGATGCGCGCGGCGGTGTCCCAGTCCATCGCCGTGTCGAGCATGGTGTTGAAATATTCCGCGATGCTCACCGCTTTGCCGCTGCCTTCCGCCACATGCGTATCGAGGTTGGGAAGGCGGAACTTCTCCCGGAAAAGGTAATCCAGCGTCCAGCGCGGGCGCGTGGCATAGCTCCAAATGGCGGATGGAGTGAAGCGCGGCGGCGTGGTGAAGCCGCTGCGCAGGCAGCGCTCACGCTTGCCCGAAACGATCGTATCTACGGTGAGCGCCAAAGCGTCGAATTCCGACTCCTGGCAGCGTTCGATCATCGACATGTTGAGCCCCTTGTCCTTGTGCACATAGAGCTGGAACATCTTCGGTCCGCTGGTCAGTGCGGCGATTTCTTCGATGCTGGCGGTGGCAAGGCTGGAGATGCCGAACCACAATCCGAACTTGTCGGCCGCGCGTGCGACGGCGCGCTCGCCCTGCCAGTGGAAGGCGCGCTGGACGGCTGTGGGGCTGAGCATCAAGGGCAGCGCGCTTTTACGGCCGAGGATCGTACAGGATGTGTCGATCTCCGCCACGCCCGCCAGCACGTCCGGCACGAGGTCGACATCGTCGAAAGCGGAGGTGTTACGCGCCTTTGTCAGCTCGTCATCTGCAGCGCCGTCGATGTAGTCGAAGACTGGCCACGGCAGCCGCGCTTTCGCCAGGCGGCGGAAGTCGTCGATGTTGTGGCAATCGGAAAGCCACATCAGCACATCGTCTCGTCATCATCCGCGCGCGCCCTGAGCTGCTACAGCGAATATGAGGATCGCGGGGTGAAACCATCGCATCGGCGATATTCGGGATCTTTCGCCACGCAGCCTTCCCCGCATATCAGCGATGCGGTTTCGCTTTCCCAATCATTGCGCCAGAGGCGGCCTCCCGGTGTGGTCACGAAGCCGTCGATATTGTCACCAATATCGGTCGTAAGATCCTGTATGGAGGGCACTTCATTGTCGAAACCTTCGTCGTGGCTGCCATGGGTATGGAAGCTGGCGATTGGAACGCGGCCCGCCTTCCGCTCCCAGGCGATATTGCATGTGTCGCGATCGCCTTCGAACACTCGGCCCGTGAATAACGTGCCCTCGCGATCCTGGTAGATCATGCCGCAATATTCGCGGTTCTGCGAGAAGGAGCGGGCCTGCAGATCGCCCAGAGTGGCTTTGGCGAAGGCAGTCACCTTACCGTCGGCGACCCGTGGCACGGGGTCTCTGGTTAGCACGCTGAACATGGCGACTGCCCACGCAATTGCACAGGCAGCCATACCAAGTTTGCTAAGTGGAATATCGCGCATCGTCCTATCCGATACGCTTTTCGGGCTAATTTTTCTCTTTGTCGACCAGCTTGTTGGCGCCAATCCACGGCATCATGGCGCGCAGTTGCGCCCCGGTCTTTTCGATCGGATGGGCGGCGGCGGCCTTGCGGCTTGCCTTGAGTTCGGGCTGACCCGCCTGATTGTCGAGCACGAAATCCTTCACGAAACGGCCCGACTGGATGTCCTTGAGGACACGCTTCATCTCCGCTTTCGTCTCATCTGTGATGATGCGCGGACCGGTTTTGATATCGCCATATTCGGCGGTGTTGCTGATCGAATAGCGCATATTGGCAATCCCGCCTTCATACAGCAGGTCGACGATCAGCTTCGTTTCATGGAGGCACTCGAAATAGGCCATCTCAGGCGCATATCCGGCCTCGGTCAGTGTTTCGAAGCCCGCCTGGATCAGGTGGGTGATGCCGCCGCAGAGCACGGCCTGTTCGCCGAAAAGGTCGGTTTCGCACTCTTCCTTGAAATCGGTCTCGATAATGCCCGAACGGCCGCCACCGACTGCGCTTGCATAAGAAAGCGCGAGTTGCTTGGCATAGCCTTGGCCGCCCGATTGTTCGCTTTCCTGATGGACTGCGATGAGGCAGGGGACGCCGCCGCCCTTGATGTATTCGCCGCGCACCGTGTGTCCGGGACCCTTGGGCGCGATCATGATGACATCGACATCGGCGGGCGGGTCGATCAGGCCGAAATGGATATTGAGGCCGTGCGCAAAGGCAAGGGCACTGCCGGGCTTCATCTTGCCCGCAATCTCGCCGCCATAGATCGACGCTTGATGCTCGTCTGGGGCGAGGATCATTAGCAAATCCGCCCATTCGGCGGCATCGGCGACGGTCTTGACGGTGAAGCCGGCCCCTTCCGCTTTTTTTGCCGTGGCCGAGCCTTCGCGCAGCGCGACGACGAGTTCGCCGACCCCGCTGTCGCGCAGGTTCTGTGCATGGGCGTGGCCCTGGCTGCCATAGCCGACAATGGCGACCTTCTTCCCTTTGATCAGGTCGGTATCGCAATCGGCATCGTAATAGACTTGCATTGTAACCCCTTGAATATCAGGCGCTCTCAGCGCCGCGCATCATTCCAACGATCCCTGAGCGGCCGACCTCGACCAGACCCAGTTCCCGCATCAATACGATGAAGCTGTCCACCTTGTCCGGTGATCCGGTCAATTCGAACACGAAGCTGCTGGTGGTGGTGTCGACGACATTCGCACGGAAAAGCTCTGCTATGCGCAGGGCCTCCACGCGGGCATCGCCCTTTCCCGCAACTTTCACAAGCGCCAGCTCACGCTCCACATGCGGACCGGATTCGGTGAGGTCGGTGACCTTGTGCACTGGCACCAGCCGCTCCAGCTGCGCGCGGATCTGGTCGATTACCGGCGGCGGTCCGTTGGTGACGATGGTCAAGCGGCTGATCGCGTGATCCTCCGAGATGTCGGCCACGGTCAGGCTGTCGATATTATACCCGCGCGCGGTGAACAGCCCGGTGATCTTCGCAAGGATGCCCGGCTCGTTATCGACGGTCACCGTCAGAACGTGACGCTCGGATTCCTGTTCGGCGATGCGCATCAAACCAATGCCTTCGCTTCGTCGTTCATCGTACCGCCGACTTGGTCGCCATACAGCAGCATCTCGGTATGCGCGGCGCCGCTCGGGATCATCGGGAAGCAATTGGCGTCTTTCGAGACCTGGCAATCGACCATCACCGGGCCGTCCGCCGCCAGCATGGCTTCGATGCCTGCGTCCAGTCCGGCCTCATCCTCGATCCTGATGCCGGTCCAGCCATAGGCCTCGGCCAGCTTCACGAAGTCCGGCAAGCTGTCGGAATAGCTGTTGGAATAGCGGCTTTCATAGGTCAGTTCCTGCCATTGGCGGACCATGCCCATATATTCATTGTTGAGGATGAAAACCTTGACCGGCAGGCGGTACTGGCTCGCCGTGCCGAGCTCCTGAATGTTCATCTGGATGCGAGGCCTCGCCGGCAATGTCGATCACCAGCGCGTCCGGATTGCCGAGCTGCGCGCCGATTGCTGCGGGTAGGCCGTAGCCCATAGTGCCGAGGCCGCCGCTGGTAAGCCATTTGTTCGGGCCCATGAAACCGAAATATTGCGCGGCCCACATCTGGTGCTGGCCGACTTCGGTGGTGATGATCGGATCGCGGTCCTTGGTCAGCGCAAACAGCCGCTCGACCGCCTTTTGGGGCATCAGCGATTCGCTGCGTTCCGGGTAAGCGAGGCAGTCGCGCGCCCGCCAACCCATGACGCGCGCCTTCCATTCGCCGAGATCGCGCGGTTTACGCTCTGCCCATGCGTCGACGAGTTGCGACAGAACATGTCCGCAATCGCCAACGATACCGAGGTCGACCGGGACGATCTTGTTGATGCTCGCGCGGTCGATATCGATGTGGATTTTCTTCGCCTGGGGGGCAAAGGCATCGAGGCGTCCGGTCACCCGGTCGTCGAAACGCGCACCTACCGCGATGATCAGATCCGCGCGATTCATCGCCATATTTGCCTCGAACGTACCGTGCATGCCGAGCATGCCGAGCCAGTCGGGATGGGTCGCAGGAAAGGCGCCAAGCCCCATTAATGTGCTCGTCACGGGCGCACCGGTCTTATGCTGCAATGTGCGCAGCAGCTGCGATGCGCGCGGGCCGGCATTGATGACCCCGCCGCCGGTGTAGAAAACCGGGCGCTCTGCCTCTGCCAGCATGGCGATGGCTTGTTCGATCTCGTCCTTCTTGCCTTCGACGCGTGGCTGGTAGCGGTGCGAGGCTAAGGGAGGCGCATTCTCCTGCGGGTATTGCGCCATCGCAATTTGGACATCCTTGGGAATGTCCACGACGACGGGGCCTGGCCGCCCGGTTGTGGCGATGCGGAAAGCCTCCTCGATCGTCGCCTGTAATTGCGCAGGGTCTTTCACGAGATAGTTATGCTTTGTGCAGTGCCGGGTGAGGCCGATGGTATCGGCTTCCTGAAAGGCGTCGGTCCCAATCAGGGCCGTAGGCACCTGCCCGGTGATTACGACCAGCGGGATGGAATCCATATAGGCATCGGCGATACCGGTCACGGCATTGGTCGCACCGGGACCGCTGGTGACGAGCACGACGCCCGGCTTGCCGGTGGAGCGCGCATAGCCTTCGGCGGCATGTGCTGCGCCAGCTTCGTGACGGACGAGGATGTGACGCAGGCGCTTATCGGCGAATAGTTCGTCATAAATCGGCAGCACCGCGCCGCCCGGGTATCCGAAGACGAATTCGACGCCTTGCTCGTGCAGCGTCTCGATCAGGATTGCGGCGCCACTGCGCTCGGTACTCACGATAATTCTCCGCCCTTCAATCACAAGTCGGCCCAGCGCTGGGGTCTGAAGCGCCGGGCCGACAAGTCTTCGTTATGAACACGAAAACTCCAATGTCAACCGCTTCAACGTAATAAAGATACAAAATAATCCGCAATAACGTTATTTTCATTATCCGCTCTGGTCCACCATTCCGGTGGCTGATTTCGGAACCATGTGTACTGCCGCTTGGCGTACTGACGCGTGGCCGTTTGGCCAGCAGCGATAGCTTCAGCTTGCGAAAGATCGCCTTGGATCATTGCCGTAATCTCCGGCACACCAATGGCACGCATGATCGGAAGTGCCGGATCGAGATTGCGGGCGAGCAGTGCTTCGACCTCGGCAATCGCGCCGTTTTCCAGCATCATTTCGAACCGGCGGTCGCACCGCTCATACAGCCACTCGCGGTTCGGCAGAAGAAGCATGGGGTGCAGCGCAATCTGCTCGCCAATCCCGCCGGTCTTGTGCTGCTGCCAGGCCGAGAGCGGCGTCCCGCTCGACCGCACGACCTCGAGCGCGCGCATTGTACGCCCTGTGTCCTGCGGTGACAGTCTGGCAGCGGCTTCGGGATCCTCTGTCTCCAGCGCTTGCCGCGCCGCTTCGGTGGTGAGCGCGCGCACCGCCTCCCTTATGGCCGGATCGATGTCTGGCACTGGCGCAATCCCGTCGAGCAGTGTTCTCATGTAAAGCCCGGTCCCGCCGACGAGGATCGGTACGGCGTCTCTGTCATGACATTCGGCGACCTCCCGCTTCGCCGCCGCAGCCCAGTCAGCTGCCGAACAGGTCTGCGCGCCGTCCCACGCACCGAACAGCCGATGTTCGATCCCGCCCATTTCGGCTTCGGACGGACGTGCGGAGAGGGTTTGCAGATCGGCATAAACCTGCGCGCTATCGGCATTGATGATTACGGCACGCCGTCCGCCAGCTTCGATAGCCTGAGCGAGTTTGACGGACAGATCGCTCTTGCCGCTCGCGGTCGGCCCTGCGATGAGCGCCACCGGCTGTTTTTGCGGGTGTCCCGCGCCTTGTCTTGGAGAATTCGCAGTGCTCATCGCCCGGCTGATAGCAGACCCGGACACGCTTGAAACTCGGCTCGATGCGGCAAGCGTGGAACTTGAAGCAGCAGGCATGCGGATTGCATCCGCGACAATGCTCGATTTCTGCGGCGACGTGCTTCAGATCACGACGCCCGATGAAGACGCGGCTAAGCTGCGGACGGTCCTGTCGCGCCATTTCGATCCCTCGGACATGCTTGTGGCCCGCGAGCGCATCGCCATCCCGCGGTTGTTCGTCTCCGACATGGATTCGACCATGATCGGTCAGGAATGCATCGATGAATTGGCCGATTTCGCCGGGCTGAAGGATCAGGTGGCCAGCATCACCGAGAAGGCTATGCGCGGCGAGCTGGATTTCGCCAGCGCTCTTTCGGAGCGGGTGGGGTTGCTGGAAGGTCTGGAGGAAAGCGCCATCGACCGCTGTCTGGCGGAACGGATCGTGCCGGTGTCTGGCGCACGAGCGCTGGTGCAAAGTCTGAAAGCGAAAGGCTGCCGCACCGTCCTTGTTACAGGCGGCTTCCACCATTTCGCCGATCGGGTCGCCGAGCAGATCGGTTTCGAGCGCGTGGTCGGAAACCGGCTTGGCGTGTCCGAGGGAAAACTGACGGGCCAGCTTGCCGGACCGATCAGCGACGCGTCGACGAAGGAAGCGACCTTGCGCGAAGAAGCCGAGCAATTGGGCGAGGGCGCAACAATCCTGGCGATGGGCGACGGCGCAAACGATATTCCGATGATCCAGGCTGCCCATCACGGGATCGCCTATCGTGCCAAGCCGGTCGCGCGCGACGCGTCGGACGGCTGGATCGAGCGCGGCGACCTGACCAGTGTGCTAAAGTTGTTTGCCATTCCCGCATCGGATTGGGTGAACGGTTGATCGGTTTTCTTTTGGAACCGGAAACGCTATATTGACATTATTGTCAGTAGAGGCGCCGCATGACCGAGCAGAAAAACATCACATCAGACCTTGAATGTGCCAGCGATGGGACATTGCTGCGCGACCCGCGCCGGACTCCGCCGCAATACTCGCTGCCCAAGGCGTATTACCACTTCCGCGAGCTGCTTAAGGACAAGGAAGAGACAAGCCACGTCTTCAAGATTTTCGAATCGCTGCCATCGAAGAGCTACATTCCGCGCGTGCGCGCTCTTGCGTTGAGCGAGCGGGGCGAGGAGCTTCGCGCCAAGGAGCCGTTCCTCCCGCCCATTCTCGACGACCACGACGCCTTGCGTGAGCTGCCAAAAGGCAGCGTGGCACACGCCTATTGCGATTTCATGGAGCGTGAAGGGCTGTCGGCTGCGGGCCTGGTCGAGGAAGCGGACAAGCTTGGCAATCCGAAATATGGCGATCTCGTCGAATGGTTCGGCTTCCGCTCGCGCGACACGCACGACCTCATGCATGTGCTTACCGGCTATGGCCGCGACGGGCTGGGCGAACAATGCGTGCTGCTCTTCACGCATGGCCAAAGCCCGAGCCACGGCCACCTGCTCATCGGCTATGCCGGGGCGGTCAATATCAAGAAGACGGTCAAGAGCCGCGCGCCGGTGTTCAGGGCCTGCCGCCAGGCGCAGCAAGACCGGCAAGGCGTGCCCGCCCCTGGTCGCGATGTCGATCCGCGAACTGCTGGCGATGGATCTGGAAGAAGCGCGCAAGCAGCTGAACATTCCCGACCCGCACTTGTACCGCGAATGCCATCGCATCTGGCGTGCGGAAGGGATCGATCCCTACGATCTCCTCGCACCGAAGAAAGACGCGCAAACAGCTGCCGCCTGAGCGGTTATAGCCAGCTGGCGATCTGATCCAGCGGCTTCTTTTGCAAGGCATGTACCGGAACGGTCGCGCCGTCGGCGGGATGACCGACAACGACCACCATCAGCGGTTTTTCGACCGCAGGGCGCTCGCAAATCTCGCGCAGGAACCCCATTGGCGATGGCGTGTGCGTCAGTGTCGCAAGGCCCGCCTCGTGCAAGGTCGCGATCAGCATTCCGCAGGCGATCCCGACGCTTTCGTTGACGTAGTAGTTCTGCGTCTTGCCATCTTCTTCGATGCCGCCCTTGCGCTGGGCGAAGACGACGATCAGCCATGGTGCTGTTTCAAGGAAGGGCTTCTCGTCATCGGTGCCAAGCGGCGCCAGCGCAGCAAGCCATTCATCGCTCGCCTTGCCTGAATAGAAACCCCGCTCCTCGTCCTCGGCAGCTTCGCGAATGGCGCGCTTTTTCTCGGGCGAGGACACCACCGCGAAATGCCAAGGTTGGTGGTTGGCACCATTTGGAGCGGTCCCTGCCGCTTGTATAGCAGCTTCGATGACTTCGCGCGGCACCGGTTCATCGGAGAAATAGCGGCAAGTGCGGCGCTGCTTCAGCCGGTCGCGAAGCGCTTCGGCGCGCGCGATACTTTCCTCGTCCGTCAAACGCTCAAGCGAATAGGGGACCGTTTCATGTTCCCGCATAATGTCAGCGGTTCTCCTTGCGGATGACGAATTTAAGACCCGACCAATATTCGTCGACTGCACATTTCTTGGTGTCGACCAAGCCTATGTCGAGCCCGCACTGACGCACGTCGGCTTCTCCAATCGCGCAATCGGGTTCGGCTTGCTTCTTTGGCCAGCTCACCCAGATCTGACCGTCGCGCGCGACATGTTCGCTCAGGTCGCGCAACTTGCTGCCTAGCGAGGCATCGCAAGTCACGAAGATATGTCCGGCGTCGAAACCTTCGTCGGGGCTGCCGACGAATGTCAGCTCAAGCGCATATTCGCCGATTTCGTCCTGTACGCTTTCGGGCATACCATCGAACCAGCAGCGCTGGCCGTCGCGCAGGTTGAGTTTCTTGGCGAGGGGTGTGCCGGAATAGCCTGCGGTCATGGAATCAGCCCTCCATCCATTCGCTGAAGAAGCTCTCATGGGCAGTCTTGAGTTCCGCGATCGAGACTCCGAAAAGCTCGCTGCCACTGACCGTACCCAGCCGGCGGAAACCGATTTCGGCAGTGTCGGCATCGCGCGTGCCCTTCGAAAGTGCCTTATTCAGCGCGTCCGTATCGGGAACCGTGATGACATAGCGCCCCTGATCCTCGCCGAACCACCACTGTGCGGCGGTATAGTCCGCATTGCCTTCAACATCGGCGCCAAGCCCGCTGGCGAGCGCCATTTCTGCGAGCGCCACGGCCAGTCCGCCATCGGACAGATCGTGCACGGCGTTGACCAGACCGTCAGCGATCAGCTCCCGAATGATCTCTCCGGCATTGCGCTCGATAATGAGGTCGGTCGGCGGTGCGCGGCCTTCGTCGCGGCCATGCACCACGTCGAGCCAAAGCGACTTGCCGAGATGCGAACGAGTTGGGTCGGGCTTGGCCCAAAATTCGGGACCGACGAGGTAGATCGTGTCGCCGTCATGCTTGAACCCCATCGTCATCATGCGGTCGTAGTCGTCGATAAGACCGACTCCGCCGATTGCCGGGGTGGGCAGGATTGCCGAGCCGCCGCCAGTCGCTTTGCTTTCGTTATAAAGCGATACGTTGCCGCTCACGATCGGGAAGTCGAGCGCGCGGCAGGCCTCGCCCATCCCTTCCAGAGCATGGACGAACTGCGCCATGATCTCCGGGCGCTGCGGGTTGCCGAAATTGAGGCAATTGGTGACCGCGAGCGGCCGCGCACCAACGGCGCACAGGTTGCGATATGCCTCGGCGATGGCTTGCTTCCCGCCTTCATAGGGGTCGGCATAAACATAGCGCGGAGTGCAATCGGTGCTGATCGCCAGTGCCTTCTTCGTGCCATGCAGGCGAACCACACCCGCATCGCCGCCGGTCTGGAGCGTGTCTGCGCCGACCTGGCTATCGTATTGTTCGGCAATCCATCGGCGCGAGGCGAGGTTGGGAGATGCCATCAGCTTGAGGAGATCCGCGCCAATATTCGTGCACTCGGGGACATCCTTGACGGGTGTGATACTCGCCCAGGCCTTGTACTCCTCCTTGGAGAGATAGGGCCGGTCATATTCGGGCGCATCTGCGGCAAGCGGACCCAAGGGGATGTCGCAAACGACCTCGCCATCGAATTCCAGCACCATGTGGCGCGTGTCCGTGACCTCGCCGATGATAGCGAAGTCCAGCTCCCACTTCTCGAAGATGGCCTGCGCCATGGCTTCCTTGCCGGGCTTGAGCACCATGAGCATACGCTCCTGGCTTTCGCTCAGCATCATTTCGTACGGGGTCATGCCGTCTTCGCGGCAGGGGACCTTGTTCATGTCGAGGCGGATGCCCGCCTTGCCATTGGTCGCCATTTCCACGCTGGAGGAGGTCAGGCCAGCCGCACCCATATCCTGGATCGCGACGATCGCATCGGTCGCCATCAATTCGAGGCAGGCTTCGATCAG
This sequence comes from uncultured Alphaproteobacteria bacterium, assembly GCA_963797945.1. Lineage (GTDB taxonomy): Bacteria > Pseudomonadota > Alphaproteobacteria > Sphingomonadales > Sphingomonadaceae > Qipengyuania. The sequence continues at coordinate 841,495 of CAWCRA010000003.1, forward strand.
CAGCTTTTCGGTAAACGGATCGCCGACCTGGACCGTAGGGCGCTTCGCCTCGGTATCTTCGCCGAAATCGGTGCTGGCCATCGTCGCGCCGTGGATACCGTCGCGTCCGGTCTTGGACCCGACATAGACAATCGGATTACCGACGCCGGTGGCGGCCGAATAGAAGATATTGTCCGCATCGGCAACGCCCACGGTCATCGCATTGACGAGGATGTTGCCGTCATAGGCCGGGTGGAAGTTCGTCTCCCCGCAGACAGTGGGCACGCCCACGCAATTGCCGTAGCCGCCGATGCCTGCGACCACGCCTTTTACGAGGTGTTTCATCTTGGGATGATCGGGCCGCCCGAACCGCAGCGCATTGGCGTTGGCCACCGGCCGAGCGCCCATGGTGAAAACGTCGCGCAAGATCCCGCCGACGCCCGTCGCTGCGCCCTGATAGGGCTCGATGTACGATGGGTGGTTGTGGCTCTCCATCTTGAAGATCGCAGCCAGTTTCTTTCCATCGGGCCCATCGCCGATATCGATGACTTCGGCGTTCTCGCCCGGGCCGCAAATGACCCAAGGCGCTTCGGTCGGCAGCTTCTTCAAGTGCAGGCGGGAGCTCTTGTACGAACAATGCTCGCTCCACATGACGGAGAAGATGCCGAGCTCGACAAGGTTCGGTTCGCGGCCCAGTCCGGCCAGGACGCGACTGTATTCTTCGGGGCTGAGGCCGTGTTGCTCGACGACTTCGGGAGTAATTTCGCTCATGGCCCGCGCCTTTAGCGGCGCGCGTTCGCGACCGCCAGCCCGACTTGGCTGCGATGCCACCGCGTCCGCCCGACCCAATAGGCCAGCGCCGTGATGATGGCAAAACTGAACATGCCCGAGATTGGTAGAAATATCGAATATTCCGCCGGTTGCGGGGCAAACCACGTCACAGCCTGCATAAAAAGCATAACCGCCATCAGGATGAGCGGCGGCCCGATCGGCCCTTTGGTGGCGCGCATATATCCCCAGAATGCGAGTAGCGTGATGCCAAGTTCCAGTGGGATCGCGATCCACGGATAATCCCATAGACCCCATCCCAGCTTGGGCTCACCCCCGGCAAGAGTGAGATCGGGGCGATGCACGACCAGATCAATGAGCCAATGGCTTACTACTACGAACGCCGCCCAGCTTGCCGCTACGGTGCTGCGCATGGTCATACCGATGACGAGCGCAAACACCGCCGCAAAAACCAGCGTACCGACCAGACTATGGGTGTAGGGCATATGGTAGAGGTCCAGAGGGTTCATCGCCGTGATGCCCGGAACGATTCGCATATCTTCGACGCCGACCATCAGGAACAGCATGAAAGCCCAGTCGACCAGCTGGGCACCGATGAACAATGTGCCCAGCTTCGGGCTTTCTTCGGTAACTGCACCGGCTACGAATGCGGGGGCCCAGTGTCCGATAAACATGCCGCTACCCTGCTACTTTCAAGGCTGCCCAGGTGCCGACGCTGGCGGCGAAGCCGGTTGCAAAAGCACCCCATGCAATATCGGCAATGCTGATATGGGTTGCCCACACCTTCAGCACGGCCTGGCTGGTCAGGTCGAATGTCGCATAGCAAAGCGCGCCAAGCAGCGCACCGTTAAGCGCGGCAGTCGCAATATTGCCGCTTTCCAGTCCCGGTTTGATCGCAAACCAACACATTCCGGCAATGTATATGAGATAGAATGCCACCGCCGCGCCGACGCGGAAGTTCTCTGCCATGATCTCGCCGATGACCGGGCGATAGAGGTTAGGTCCGGCCCAGCGGAGCCAGATCGCGTCCACTGCGCCAAAGGCTACCGCGGCTGCCAGATAAGCGACAATCCACTTCATTCCCGTCTCCCCGTTATGCGCGCTTCTTGACCCGATGGCGGTGCACGGTCAATGGTCGCCGCCATGGCAGACGGTGATACGGGCGTAGGTCCCGACATTTCGCAGATGAGTTTCGAAGACGCCCTGCGCGCGCTGGAAGGCGTCGTGCGGAAGCTGGAAAGCGGGGAAGTGCCGCTCGACGAAAGCATCGATCTTTACGAACGCGGCGAAAAGCTGCGATTGGCCTGCCAGACACGGCTGGATGCGGCGCAGGCGCGGATCGAAAAGATCGTGCAGGGCGCCGACGGCAAGCCGGTTGGCACTCAGCCCTTCGACGCGGAAGCCTGAGCGTCATGGGAATGGTCGCGGTAGAGCAAGACGTTGTCGGGCGCGCACTCAAGCGCATCCAGAAAGATATCGACAGCGCGTTAGATGCGTTTCTGCCGGTACCCGAAGATGGCCGCAAACCCTTGGTAGAGGCCATGCGATACGCCGCGATTGGCGGCGGCAAGCGCGTGCGGCCCTTGCTGTTGGTTGCGGCGGCGGAGCTTTTCGGGGTCTCACGAGGCGCGGCTGTGAACGCTGGCTGCGCCGTCGAGTCCATTCACGTTTATTCGCTGATCCATGACGATCTGCCGTGCATGGACGATGACGACATGCGCCACGGCAAGCCGACGCTGCACAAGGCCTTTGACGAGGCGACCGCGGTGCTTGCCGGAGATTCATTGCACGCACTCGCATTCGACATCCTGACCCACCCGGATACGACGACAGATCCCTTCGTACAGGCCGAATTGGTCAAGGTGTTGGCGCGCGCCAGCGGTCATGACGGTATGGCCGGCGGGCAGGTGATGGATATGGGCGCAGAGGATCAACACTACGACCTCCGGCAGGTCACGCGCCTCCAGCAGATGAAGACCGGCGCATTGCTCGCAGCAAGTGTCGAAATGGGCGCTGTGCTCGGCAAAGTCCCGCCAGAGGGCCGGGCGCCGCTACGCGCTTATGCCCGCGACATAGGTCTAGCTTTCCAGATCGCCGACGATCTGCTCGACGTAGAGGGCGACGAGACAAAGGCCGGCAAGGCGCTGCGCAAGGACGACGAGCAAGGCAAAGCGACATTCGTCACGCTGATGGGGGTCGACAAGGCCCGCGCACAGGCCCGAATGCTGGTCGACCAGGCGATCGGGCACCTCGGCGGCTATGGAGACGAGGCAGAATTACTTACCGCCCTCGCGCGGTATATCGTGGAGAGGGACAGATGAGCGCACGTATCGGCATATATCCGGGCACGTTCGACCCCGTGACCCTGGGCCATGCCGACATCATCCGGCGCGGGAGCAAGCTGGTCGACACGCTGATTATCGGCGTGACCACAAACCCTTCCAAGAACCCCATGTTCTCGACCGAAGAGCGGCTTGCAATGGTTGAGCGCGAAGTCGCGGCGATGAAGCTAGCTAATGTCGAGGTCGTCGGTTTCAATGCGTTGCTGGTCAAATTCGCTCAGAAGCAGCGCGCCAATGTGCTCATTCGCGGGCTGCGGGCGGTTGCCGATTTCGAGTATGAGTATCAGATGGCGGGCATGAACCAGCAGCTCGACGACGATATTGAAACGGTGTTTCTGATGGCAGATGTTTCGCTCCAGCCGATTGCCTCCAAACTGGTGAAGGAAATCGCTCTCTACGGCGGCGACATCAAGCCCTTCGTCAGCAAACGGGTATGCGAAGACGTAGTCGCGCGGGTAGAAAAGATCGGCCGGCGCGGTGACTATTGAACCATTCATTGAAGTGACAGCCCGGCCTCGCTAGACCGCGCTTCGATCAACACATTGCAGAATTGGTAGTTTTTCCGAATGTTCAGGACTTCGATTTCACTTGCCGCATTTTCCGCGCTCGCTCTGACGCCCGCCGCCGCCCAGGAGGCGGCCGACGGTGAGCAAACTGCAGCGCAAGAAACCGCGCAGAACGACGTCTATGCGGCGCTCAACTACAATCTCAACGAAGACCGCGAGAACATTCTCCTGCTCGACCTGTCGAATGGTGAGCGCGTGGCGATCCGCCTGATGCCCGATTGGGCGCCCGATCACGTTACGCGTGTGAAAACACTTGCGGCGCAGGGCTTTTATGACGGCGTGATCTTCCACCGCGTGATCGACGGATTCATGGCGCAGACCGGCGATCCAACCGGCACGGGGCAAGGCGGCTCGGAGCTTCCCGATCTGGAAGCCGAATTCAATCCGCAGCCGCACCTTCGCGGAACCGTTTCGATGGCCCGTGCAGCAAGCGAAGACAGTGCCAACAGCCAGTTTTTCATCGTCTTCTATCCGCGTTTCAGCCTGGACAAGCGCTACACCGTTTTCGGGCGCGTGATTTCGAACATCGCCGCCATCGACGCAATCCAGCGCGGCGAACCCCCCGCGAATCCGACCCGGATCATGCAGGCTTCGCTCGCGAGCGAGAACGCACCCGTTCCTGCAATGCCAGTCGCGCAGCCCGCCGCGGACATCACCGCAGGCGATTTGAGTGCTCCGATAGAGCAGTAAGCTTGCATCCTGCGTCTGCGCGGCTAGTCGGGCGCGGATGAAAGTCGACCTTTTCGATTTCGACCTGCCGCAAGACCGGATTGCACTGCGTCCGGTGCAGCCGCGCGACGCCGCGCGCATGCTTGTTGTTCGCGGCGACGATCCGTTCGAGGATTGCGGCGTGCGCGACTTACCGGGCCTGCTCGCCCGGGGTGACGTACTGGTCTTCAACGACACCCGAGTGATCCCGGCCCAACTAGAGGGCAGGAGGGGCGAAGCCAGGATCGGTGCGACCCTGCACAAGCGCGTCGACCTGCGCCGATGGATCGCTTTCATCCGCAACGCCAAACGCGTGAAGGAAGGTAATATCCTCACCTTCGGCGGCGGGGTGACTGCAGTGGCGGAAGCACGGCAGGACGATGGCAGCTGGCGCTTGGCCTTTCCCGGTGACGAGCCGGTGGAATTGCTGCTCGAACGGGCAGGGACCATGCCGCTGCCGCCCTATATCGCCGGGAAGCGGCCGACCGACGAGCGCGACCGCGAAGATTATCAGACCATGTTTGCGAAAAACGACGGCGCAGTGGCTGCGCCCACCGCCTCGCTGCATTTCACACCCGAGCTGGTCGCTGCACTGGACGAGGCGGAGATCGGGCGTGAAACGCTTACGCTGCATGTCGGCGCAGGCACGTTCCTGCCGGTGAAGGCGGACGACACCGCAGACCACGCGATGCATGCCGAATGGGGCAAGGTTGACGCGGCGACCGCCGACCGCCTCAACGCGGCAAGAGCAGCGGGCGGGCGAGTAATTGCGGTTGGAACCACCAGCCTGCGTTTGCTCGAAAGTGCGGTGGACGAGAATGGCGTGATTCAGCCCTTCGAAGGCGACACGTCGATCTTTATCACGCCGGGCTACAAATTCGGCGCGGTGGGCGGACTGATGACCAATTTCCACCTCCCCAAATCGACTCTGATGATGCTGGTCAGTGCGATGATGGGGCGCGAGCGCATGCTCGAAGCCTACGCCCATGCCATTGCGCAGGAGTACCGCTTCTATTCCTATGGTGACAGCTCGCTGCTGCTGCCTTAACTCCGGGCCGATGTCCGAACCCATATTAGAACTCGAAGGCCTGACCAAGATTTATCCCGGCGGTCTCAAGGCGCTCGACAATGTCGACCTGACCATCCGCCCAGGCGAGATCTTCGCGCTATTGGGCCCCAATGGCGCGGGCAAGACGACACTGATCGGCGCGGTATGCGGCTTGGTGCGGCCTACCTCCGGCACCATGCGGGCTTTTGGTCACGACCTCTCGGAAGACTGGCGAGCGGCGCGCCGCCGGATAGGGCTGGTCCCGCAGGAACTCAGCACCGACATGTTCGAGCCGGTAAAACGCGCGGTCGCTTATTCGCGCGGGTTGTTCGGGCTGGCACCGGATGCTGCGCGGATCGAGGAAATTCTGCGCTCGCTCAACCTGTGGGATAAGCGCGACGAGCGGATCATGGCGCTGTCGGGCGGGATGAAACGCCGGGTGCTGATCGCCAAGGCGCTGGCGCACGAACCCGACCTCCTCTTTCTCGATGAGCCTACGGCAGGCGTGGACGTCGAACTGCGCAAGAGCATGTGGGCGATCATCGACACCATGCGTGCGCGCGGCGTTACCATCATCCTGACCACGCATTACATCGAAGAGGCTGAGGAAATGGCCGACCGTGTCGGCATCATCAGCAATGGCCGTATCGTCATGGTGGACGAGAAAGACGCAATGATGGCGCGGCTTGGGCGGACGGAGGCGCATATTACGCTGGCGCAGCCACTCGCCGAAATGCCCGCTGCAATCGCACGCTTCCCGGTGGAGCTCGAAGAGGGCGGCACGGCCATCTGCTATCGCGGCGGCGATGGCACCGGCAGGGGCAAGGTCGAAGTGGCCGAGCTCACCAAGGCGCTGATCGCCGAGGGAATCGACTACACCGGCATCGACACGCGCGAGAGCAGTCTGGAGGACATCTTCGTCTCGCTCCTCGGCGAAGAGGAGGCGGCGGCATGATCAACTGGCGTTCCACCTGGTCGATATACACGCGCGAATTGACCCGCTTCCTTCGCACGGCATTTCAGTCGGTTCTCGCGCCCGTGCTGACAACCTCGCTCTATTTCATCGTCTTCGGTGCAGCCATCGGTGGGCGGATGCCGGACCTGGGCGGTGTCGACTATGCGGCGTTCATCATTCCCGGCCTGCTGATGCTCACATTGTTGGGTGAGACGACCAGCAATTCCAGCTTCGGGATCTACATGCCGCGCTTCACCGGCACCATTTACGAGCTGCTTAGCGCGCCGGTGGGCGTGGCCGAAACGCTGATCGGCTTTGTCGGCGCAGCGATGACCAAGAGCTTGATTCTGGCAGCGATCATCCTCGCCACCGCTTTGCTGTTCGTGAACTATTCCATCGCGCATCCGCTGCTGGCGATCTTCTACATCATGCTGGTTGCTGCCGCCTTCAGCCTCTTCGGCTTTATCCTTGGCGTCTGGGCGGACAATTTCGAGAAGCTCGGGATCATTCCGACGCTTTTCCTCACTCCGCTGACTTTCCTGGGCGGCACATTCTATTCGATCGATATGCTGCCAAAGCCTTGGGACACACTCGCCCTGCTTAATCCGATTGTCTACCTCGTCAGCGGGCTGCGCTGGACATTCTACGGCACATCCGACGTCGACATTCGCATCAGCTTCGCAATCACAATGGGTTTTCTCGCCGTATGCGTGGCGATCATTGCCTATATCTTCAAAACGGGCTGGCGACTTCGCAGCTGATTCGTTAGCCAATCGGGTCATGTACAGACACGCCTTCATTACGGCGTTGCTGCTCGGTGCAGCCACGCCAGCCGCCGCCGAACTTCCCGAGCCCGTGCGCGCCATGATCGAAGCCGCACGTGCGAGCGGCGATCCGGCGACCTTCGACGCAGTCGTTGCCGTGGCGCGCCAGACCAATCCTGAAGATGCGGGAGAGATCGACACGATTGTCGCTGAAGTATCTGCCGAGCGCGCTGCGGCCGCACAGAAGGTAGCGGAAGCGAAGGAAGAAGCGCTGCGGTCGGCAGGCTTGTTCGACAAATGGTCGGGCAAGGGAGAGATCGGCGGTTTTACCTCGAGCGGAAACAGCGACAATACCGGCGTCACCGCTGCGCTGGCGCTAACCCGCGAGGGCTTAGACTGGAGCCACAAGCTGCGCGGACGGGCAGATTACCAGCGTTCGGCAGGGACCACGACGCGCGAGCAGTTCTTCGCTGCCTATGAGCCCCGCTACCAGATCAACGGCGATCTTTTCGCTTATGGCTTGGCGCAGTATGAGCGCGACCGTTTCCAGGGCTTCTCCGCCCGCTATGCCGTGTCCGGCGGTCTGGGCTATAAGGTCGTGAAGTCGCCCTCGCTGGATCTCTCGGTCAAGGCTGGCCCCGCCTACCGCATTACCGAATTTGTCGCAGGTGGAAGCGATCAAAGCCTCGCTGCCCTCGTCGGTCTCGATTTCGACTGGCGATTGGCCGATTTTCTGACGCTCACCCAGGACGCCAACGTCGTGGCCGAGGCGGGCGGTGAAGCGGTCGCCATCATTGGCGGATCAAGCACCAGTCTCACCCTAGTGACCGGACTCAATGCCAAGGTCAGCGATCGGATTACCACGCGTTTGGCCTATACGCTCGAATATGACAGCGATCCGCCTGCCGGCGCTGTCCAGACCGATACCCTCACACGGTTTACTCTGATCTACGGTTTCTGACGGCTTTTGTAGCAACGGCGCAACAGCTTCATGCTGTTCGTCGATTTACGCGGCGATTTCTGTCGGTCCGCGCAACTTTCGTTCAGCCGTCCGCAAGAACCGTATGTCATGGCGCCAGCAGTCTCTCCCCCAGAGACGATAAGAACATCAATGTGAGGAATACCAAATGCGTACTCGTTTTCTTACCGCCATCGGCGCAGCGGCCCTGGTCGCTTTTCCGACAACGGCCTTCGCCCAGGACGCAGCCGGAGAAGGCTTCGTCGGCGTATCCGCTGGCTATCACGACCTCAATCTCAATGACGAAGACGCCGAAGATCTCGGTATTGAAGTCGACGATGGCAGCCCGATCGTGGGCGTCTATGCAGGCTACGATTTCCCGCTCGGCACCAATCTGTTCGCCGGTGTAGAAGGTAACTTCCACTTCGGTACCGACGCCATCGACACCGAATACGGTGCATCGGTCCGTCTCGGTTTCCGTGCAGAAGGCGGCGCCAAGTACTACATCCGCGGCGGATATCAGGAAGTCGATATCGATGTGGAAGAAGTGCTCGACACCGAAATCCCGGGCATCGAAGACTTCGATACGAGCGAGGGCGATTATCTCGTCGGTCTCGGCGTCGATTTCCCCGTTGGCGAGCGCACCGGCTTCCGCGTGAATCTCGACACGATTTCCTTCGATTCGCTTCGTGCGACCGCAGGATTTGCGCTCAAGTTCTAAGCAAAGACTACGTGCGGGCCGGCAATGGCAATTGCCGGCCCGTTTCGCCGAGCGGAGTGACAGATGCACCCGCCGGCGCTAGCGCGGCACCCATGACCGAGCGCTTCGATTTCCAGATCCATGCTACCGACGGGAAGGCCCGGACCGGACGCATCCAGATGCGGCGCGGAGACATTCGCACGCCTGCTTTCATGCCTGTTGGTACAGCGGCAACAGTAAAGGGCATGAAGCCCGAGGCTGTCCGCAAGACCGGCGCCGACATCATCCTTGGCAATACATACCACCTCATGCTGCGCCCCGGAGCGGAACGGATGGCGAGGCTGGGCGGCTTGCACAAATTCATGAACTGGAATCGCCCAATCCTGACCGACAGCGGCGGTTATCAGGTGATGAGCCTGTCGGACCTCAACAAGCTGACGGAGAAGGGTGTGGAGTTCCGCAGCCATATCGACGGCTCCAAGCATATGCTTACGCCCGAACGTTCGATGGAAATCCAGCGATTGCTCGGCAGCGACATCGTGATGGCCTTTGACGAATGCCCGCGCGCCGACCGTCCTTTCGCAGAGATCGAGGCGAGCATGGAGATGTCCATGCGCTGGGCCAAGCGCAGCCGCGACGCCTTCGATGCAGGCGGCGAACATGCGGCGAATTCTGCCCTTTTCGGCATCCAGCAAGGCGCGCTCGATGAAGGGCTGCGTGCGCGGTCGGCCGAGGCGCTCGCAGAAATCGGTTTCGACGGCTACGCAATCGGCGGGCTGGCCGTGGGGGAAGGGCAGGAGGCAATGTTTGCCACCCTCGACTTCGCGCCCGATCAATTGCCGCAGGATCGCCCGCGCTACCTGATGGGCGTCGGCAAACCCGACGACCTCGTCGGCGCGGTGGAGCGCGGGGTGGATATGTTCGACTGTGTGCTGCCGAGCCGTTCCGGCCGTAACGGACAGGCCTTCACCTGGAATGGCCCGCTCAACATCCGCAATGCGCGCCACGCGGAAGATACCGGTCCACTCGATCCGCGCTGCGCCTGCGATACCTGCGCGACGTACAGCCGCGCCTATCTGCATCACCTCAACAAAGCCGGAGAGATTTTGGGCGCAGTGCTGATGACCGAGCACAATATCGCCTTCTACCAGCAACTGATGCAGGCGATGCGCGATGCCATTGCAGAGACCCGTTTCGCCGGTTTTGCCAAAGACTTCCGCGCAACTTATCTCGGCAGCTGATGACAGATTTTTTCGCTTCCCAAGACCGCCAGCAGCGCATTGCCTTGCTGGTCATCCTCGCGCTGGGGTCATGGATGCTTTGGCAGACCTATTGGGGCAGTCTCCTGCTCTATCCCTTCACCATTCTGTCGACCTGGTTCCACGAGATGGGGCACGGTATTGCGGCGATGCTGACCGGGAACACGTTCGATCGATTGCTGATCTATCCGGATGGATCGGGGCTGGCGCTGTCGCTGCGTCCGGCGGACAGCTCGCGCTTCGTCGATGCGTTGGTTGCGGCGGGCGGGCCGCTTGGTCCTCCCATTGCAGGGTGCTCTGCTGATCCTCGCATCGCGGACACAGCGCAAGACGAAGTGGGCGCTAATGGTCACTTGGCGCAGCATTGCTTCTATCGACGCTGATCTGGGTGCGTACGCTGGTGGGTTGGGTCGTCCTGCCCGCCATCGGAGTAGCGGTCTTCGCGATTGCGTTGCGCGCGTCACCCTGCCTTTCAACGTTTTGCGGTTCAAGTTGCTGGGCGTGCAGGCCTGTATCAGCACATGGCAGCAGACCGGTTATCTCTTCTCGCAAGGCGGCACTATCGCTGGCCAGTCGCAGCGTTCCGACACGCAGGCCATCGCCGACCTGTTGCTCCTGCCGTACTGGTTCTGGGGCGCGGCGATCAGCGCGTTGATCCTCGCGATGCTGTGGTGGAGCTTCAAACGCGCGTTCTCGCGCTGAACGGCTGACCACCTGGACCACAACGAAAAAGGGCGGCCCCGAAGGACCGCCCAGTTTTCTCGTCAGCTTGAAGCCGATCAGCGCGAGTAGAATTCGACGACGAGGTTCGGTTCCATCGTTACCGGATACGGTACTTCGTCGAGCTTCGGCACGCGGTTGAACGTCACCTTGTCGTTGCCGTCCGTTGCGACATAATCGGGAATTTCACGCTCGGGCAGGCTCTGCGCTTCGATGACGAGCGCCATGTCCTTGGCCTTGCTGCCCAGGCTGATGACGTCGCCGACATCGCAGCGGCGGCTCGGGATGTTGCACTTCACGCCGTTCACATAGATGTGGCCGTGGTTCACGATCTGACGAGCCGAGAATACCGTCGGCGCGAACTTGGCGCGGTAGACGATCATGTCGAGACGGCGTTCGAGCAGGCCGATCAGGTTCTGACCAGTGTCGCCCTTCAAGCGCGCCGCGTCCTGTATAGGTGCGCTTGAACTGCTTCTCGGTTACGTCGCCGTAATAGCCCTTGAGCTTCTGCTTGGCGCGCAGCTGCAGACCGAAGTCGCTGACCTTGCTCTTGCGGCGCTGGCCATGCTGGCCGGGACCGTAAGAACGCTTGTTGACCGGGGAATTCGGACGACCCCAGATGTTTTCGCCCATCCGGCGGTCGAGTTTGTACTTGGCGCTTTTGCGCTTCGACATAAGTCTTTCCTTCAATTTGCTAGAGCTGCCCAAATGGCAGCCATCAAACCCGGCATCGCACCGCTGGACTTATCATGCCAGCGCGGCCACCGCTTCACCGGGGTGCGGGACCAATTCGCGAGAGCAGCGCCAGTAGCAGGAACGCGCCGCAGGTCAAGGCCTGAAGATACGCGCTCGACAAGCCGCTTCAAGCGGGGCAGGGCGCGTCCCCATGAGCGAATACAAGCTTCCCGAAGATTGCGGCGCGATGACCGAAGTGCGCGCCGGCGTCGATGCCACCGACCGCGAGCTGATCGCTCTGCTCGAGCGCCGCTACGGCTATATGCGCGCCGCCGCGCGGATCAAACAATCGCGTGACGCCGTGCGCGACGAAGCGCGCAAGGCCGAGGTAATCGAGAATGCCAAGGAGGAGGCGCAGCGACGCGGCATTCCAGCTAGTGACATCGGAGCAATCTGGGACGCTCTGGTCGAAAGCTCGATCGCTTACGACTATGTCATTGGGACGATATTCGCAGCCGATCCGACTGAGCATATTGTTCCGTTTTATTTCGACTCGGTCCCGAGTTCGGCGCCAAGTTCACCAGATTCCAGCTTGTCCCACTCCGCCTCCGTCATACAAACGCGAGTCTTCATGCGCGATCCGGTGGTCTGGACACGCTTGCAGAGCTTCTTTGGCTTCTTCGCCTTGGTTTCCGTTTCTTGGTCCGGCGCAGTAGCCGCGCTCACAGTAACGGGAAGCGCAAGCGCAAGACATGCTGCGAGCGGGAACATAACCATCTTCATGTGTAATCTCCGTGATTTAGCCGCAGCAATACTAATTTGCTTCAGCGTTCACAAGGCACCGATCGCACTTTGCGCCTCAAGTGTTGCCGATCGTCCTCTTCAGCGTCGAAAGCACACCTCGCAGGGTTCGCACCTCGAGGTGGTTCCACCCCGGCTTGGTCAATACGCTGCGCAACGTGCGGCGGGTGGCATCGGCGCGGGCCTCGGGCAGGAAATAGCCTCTTGGCTCGAGCATCGATTCGAGGTGCGTGATCAGGCCGTCCAGCTCCTCCTGCGGGGCAGGGCGGCAGGATTTCTTCCTGCGTTGGCTGAACAACATCATCGCGCGGCTGAACCTTCGACCATTCATAGGCGCACAGGATCACCGCCTGCGCCAGATTCAGCGAGCCAAAGTCAGGGTTGATCGGCACCGTCAGAATTGCCCGGGCGAGGGCGACATCGTCGCATCGCGAGACCCGATCGTTCCGGTCCGAATAGCAAGGCCGTACGGCCTTGCGCCGAAGCGATCTCGGTTGCAGCTTGTGCCGGAGTGACGACCGGCTTGGTCACGCCCCGCTTGCGAACGGTAGTCGCATAGACATGGGCGCAATCGGCGACCGCTTCTGCAGTCGTTTCAAACACCTGTGCGCGTTCCAGAACGATGTCCGCACCCGCCGCCGAAGGTCCGGCGCTAGGGTTCGGCCAGCCGTCTCGCGGTGCGACCAGCGCATCTCGGTGAGACCGAAATTGAGCATTGCACGCGCCGCTTTGCCGATATTCTCGCCCAGTTGGGGTCGTACCAGCACGACGATCGGCTTTTCGCCCGCCATTATGGCTGCGGTTCGGTTCGGGCCGCCTCTTGCACGGTGCTGGCAAACTCCTCGAAATCGCGCGCTTCGCTGAAGTCGCGATAGACCGAGGCGAAGCGGATATAGGCGACGCTGTCGATCTGGCGCAGGCCGTCCATCACCATCTCGCCGATGCGCGAGGAAGGGATCTCCGCTTCGCCTGCGGTTTCGACCTGGCGCTGAATACCGGAGACGAGTTGATCGATCCGCTCCAGCTCCACATCGCGTTTGCGGCAGGCGAGGGCGATGGATCGTTCGAGCTTGCCGCGCTCGAATGGCTCGCGGCGACCCTCTTCTGCGTTGGCGCCGGATTTCACCACCGTGACTTCGCGCAGTTGAACGCGTTCGAACGTGGTGAAACGAGCGCCGCAATGCGCGCATTGGCGCCGGCGCCGGATAGCCGCATTGTCCTCGGTGGGGCGACTGTCTTTTACCTGGCTGTCTTCATGGGCACAAAATGGGCAGCGCATTCAGCGGGTTATTTCTTAATCCGGTTGTAAAATGCAAAGCCTGCGCCGGCCGCAAGACCGATCGGCCAGGTAATGACCGGCAGCAATGCCGCGGCCACCACGCCGATCGCCGCGCCTGTCAGCACCGGTTTGGTCGACGGATGGCCAAGGCCGCCCTTGGCCATGCCCGAGATTTCGTCCTTGGCGTCTTCGACCCAATCGGGCCCTTGCCGGGGATCGCGCTGGTCCATTGTCTTGTTCCTTATCGTCCGGGGTAGACCGGAAATGCCGCACAGAGTTCGCTCACGCGGCCACGCACACTATCCTCGACCTGCGTGTCTCCCTCGGCGCCGTTACTGGCAAGCCCGTCGATGACTTCGGCGATGAGTTTGCCGACCGTGCGGAATTCTTCGGTCCCGAAGCCGCGCGTGGTGCCTGCAGGCGTGCCGAGGCGGATGCCGCTCGTCACGAACGGGCTGCGCTTGTCGTAGGGAATGCCGTTCTTGTTGCAGGTGAGCCAGGCCCGGTCGAGACCCTTCTCGGCATCCTTGCCGGTCACGTCTTTCGCAGTGAGATCGACCAGCATTGAGTGGTTGTCCGTTCCGCCGGACACGACCCGCAGGCCATTTTCTTCAAGGCTCGCCGCAAGCGCGCGGGCATTGTCGACGATGCGCTGGGCGTAATCGCCGAATTCCGGGCGCAAAGCTTCGCGGAAAGCCGTCGCCTTGGCAGCGACGATGTGCATCAGCGGGCCGCCCTGAAGGCCGGGGAAAACCGCCATGTTGAGCGGCTTGGTCAGTTCCTCGTCATTCCACAGGATCACACCCGAGCGCGGCCCGCGCAGGCTCTTGTGCGTCGTGGTCGTGACGATGTGCGCATGCGGGAAAGGCGAGGGGTGCGCGCCGCCTGCGACGAGACCGGAGATGTGGCTCATGTCGCATAGGAGAGTGGCGCCAACCGCGTCGGCAATTGCGCGGAACCGCTCGAAATCCCAGTGGCGCGAATAGGCCGTGCCGCCGCAGATGATGAGCTTAGGCTTGTGCTCGCGGGCGGTCGCCTCGACTACGTCCATGTCGATCAGTTCGTCGGCTTCGCGCACGCCGTAACTGCACTGGGTTGAACCACTTACCGCTCATATTGACGGGCGAACCATGCGTCAGATGGCCGCCGGAATTGAGATCGAGACCCATGAAGGTATCGCCGGGCTGTAGCAGCGCCAGGAACACCGCCTGGTTCATCTGGCTGCCACTATTGGGCTGGACGTTGGCGAAGTTGCAGCCGAACAATTCCTTCGCCCGGTCGATGGCAAGCGTTTCGATCACATCGGCATATTCGCAGCCGCCATAATAGCGCTTGCCCGGATAGCCTTCCGCATATTTGTTCGTGAACACGCTTCCAGCCGCTTCGAGAACGGCGGTCGATGCGATATTCTCGCTCGCGATCAGTTCGATCTTGTCGCGCTGGCGGTTCAGTTCGGAGCGGATCGCGGCGTGGATTTCCGGATCGGCATCGGCGAGGCTGTCGTGCCAGAAGCGGTCCATCGGGCTCTTCGTGTCGTTTGCGGGCTGGCTGGCCATGGGTCAGGCGTCTTCCGGTTGGATTTTCAATGTAACGGGAGGGGTTGAAAGCTTGTCGACGCGCCGCTGATGGCGGCCACCTGCAAATTCGGTCTCAAGGAATGCGGTCACGCAGGCCTTGGCCATATCGATGCCGGTCAGACGGGCACCGATCGGCAATGCAGTTCGCATCGTTATGCTCGCGCGCGAGCGTCGCAGAAAGAGGCTCGGATACGAGCGCGCAGCGGACGTCGGGATTGCGGTTTACGCTCATCGAGATACCGATGCCGGAGCCGCACAGCGCCAATCCGCGCTCGGCCGTGCCATCGGCGACGACGCCGGCCAGCTTGTAGCCGAAATCGGGATAATCGACGCTGTCGTGATTGTCCGGGCCAAGGTCTGCGACCTCATGCCCTTCCTCAATCAACCAATCGCGCAAAGCGGATTTCAGATCGATTGCGGCATGGTCGGAGGCAATGGCGATACGCATGTGGGTCACATAAGCAAACGGCCCGCCGATTGCCAGCGGGCCGTTTTAGAAATCACCAAACTATCGGAGCCCTACTGATCCAGGAAAGACCGCATCTTCCGCGACCGGCTCGGGTGCTTGAGCTTCCTCAGCGCCTTTGCTTCGATCTGGCGGATACGTTCGCGCGTCACGCTGAACTGTTGGCCGACTTCTTCCAACGTGTGATCGGTATTCATGCCGATGCCGAACCGCATGCGCAGCACGCGTTCTTCGCGCGGGGTTAGCGATGCGAGGACGCGGGTGACGGTTTCCTTCAGGTTCGCCTGAATCGCGGCATCCACTGGAATGATCGCGTTCTTGTCCTCGATGAAATCGCCGAGATGCGAATCTTCCTCGTCGCCGATGGGCGTTTCAAGGCTGATCGGTTCCTTGGCGATTTTCATCACCTTGCGGACTTTCTCGAGCGGCATCGAAAGGCGCGCGGCCATTTCTTCCGGCGTCGGCTCGCGGCCTTCCTCGTGCAGGAACTGGCGGCTTGTCCGAACGAGCTTGTTGATCGTCTCGATCATGTGGACCGGAATACGGATCGTGCGCGCCTGGTCGGCGATCGAGCGGGTGATCGCCTGACGGATCCACCAGGTCGCGTAGGTGCTGAACTTGTAGCCGCGGCGGTATTCGAACTTGTCGACCGCCTTCATCAGGCCGATGTTGCCTTCCTGAATGAGGTCGAGGAATTGCAGGCCGCGATTGGTGTATTTCTTGGCGATGGAAATCACGAGGCGCAGGTTGGCCTCGACCATTTCCTTCTTGGCGATACGCGCCTCGCGCTCGCCCTTCTGCACCATGTTCACGATGCGGCGGAATTCGGGCAGCGCCATGCCGGTCTGGCTGGCGATGTCGCTGATTTCCGCACGAATGCGGTCGACGGCGTCCGCCTCGTTCTGGGCGAAGGCTTTCCACTTTTTGTCCTTCTTCGCGCGCTCTTTCAGCCACGTCATCGTCCATCTCATTGCCGATATAGGCATCGAGGAAGTCGCATCGCGCTTGACCTTGTGACGCTCGGCCAGGCGCAGCATCTGGCCGCCGAGAGCGGTCAGGCGGCGGTTGAATGCGTAAAGGTTGTCGACCAGAAATTCGATCTTGGTTGCATGGAACTGAACGCTTTCGACCTCGGCGGTAAGTCTGGTCGCGACAGGTCTCTCGTATTTCTTTTCCTTGGCCTTGGGGAAAGCTTCGCCCGCGGCCCATGCATATCGACGCGGTCTGCCTGGAGTTTCTCGAATTTCTTGAACAGATCCGTGATACGCGCAAAACGCTCGATGGCGTCGGGCTTGAGGGTGGCTTCCATCTGAGCAAGGGACATGGTGTTGTCCTCTTCCTCTTCATCGTCCTTGGACGAGCCTTCTTCGCCTTCCTCTTTTTCGTCATCGCCCGAATCTCGTCGTCATCCTCGTCGTCATCGTCGCGGATGGTCGGACCTGCGGTTTCTTCGGAAATTTCGCCGTCATCATCGTCGTCTTCCGCGTCGTCGGTCATCTTGTCCGCCGGCGGTTCCTTGGAGAGCATGGCGTCGAGATCGAGGATTTCGCGCAGCTGCATCTCTTCGTCATTGAGGGCCTGCGCCCACTGAATGATGGCATGGAAGGTGATCGGGCTCTGGCACAGGCCCATGATCATCATGTCACGGCCGGCCTCGATGCGCTTGGCGATGGCGATCTCGCCTTCGCGGCTGAGCAGCTCGACAGCGCCCATTTCGCGCAAATACATGCGCACGGGGTCATCCGTGCGGCCTTCGCTGGCAGTTTTCTTGGCGGCGGCGGCGGCTTTGACATCGGCGGCCTTGGGGCCGGCCTTCTTGCCATCGACGCCGACCTGCATTTCGGCGACTTCGGCCTCTTCTTCAGCCGCAGCTTCTGCTTCCTCGTCGTTTTCGACGATCTGAACACCCATTTCGGACAGGGCCGTCTGGATATCCTCGATCTTATCGGGGCTCACTTCGCCGGATGGCAGCGCAGTGTTGAGCTCGTCCCAAGTGACGTAGCCCTTTTTCTTCGCCTTCGTGATGAGCTTCTTGATACCAGCTTCGTTGAGATCGATGAGCGGAGCATCGCCTTCCGCTTCGTTCGGTTTTGACTTGGTCGCCATATAGTTAGTCGATCCGCCTATGCGCCTTGTGCAGGGCTGGTTTCGGTGCCCGCATCGGTTGAATTCATTGAGTCCGCCGTGGCTCGCTTGCGTCCGAAACGCTTCAATCGCTCATTCAGGGCCAGCAATCGCTCCCGCAATCGCGCCTGTTCGGCAATCGAGCCTTCCGGGTCCTGTTCGAAACGCGCTGTGGCCTGCGCAAGCGCAGATTCAAGCGCGGGTCTTTCGACCAGCAACGACACGGCTTCAGCCAATTCCTCGCGCGCGTCACCTGGGTCGGTGCCTTCATCAAGGAAGGCGTAGCGGTTTCTATCCGGTGGGGCGGGAAGGCCGATGTCAAGCGATATGGTCGATTTCGCGCGCGAATCAAGCTCTTCTGCGGCTTCTATCAACGAATCGATGGCCGGACCGGCATTTTTGTCACGCGCCGCGAACTGCGAAAGCGCATCTTCGTGGCGCGTAATCTGGTCGGGGTAGCGTGCGAGCCCAGCGATCACCGCGAGGGCAAGGGCATCGCGTGCACCGCCGGAAACGGCGCGTTTCAGGCGCGATGCGGCCTCGGGCGATAGCTTGGGCGCGACAGGTTTAGACCAGGTGCCGCGCTTGAATTCTCGCGGGGGACGCGGGGGAAACGCGAAGGCGGAAAAACGCTCCAACAATTCGCGGCGATAGAGCGCGCGGATGTCGGCATGCTCGATCGTGTCGACATGGGCGAGTAGACGCGCCTTCAGACCAGCCTTGGCCTCGGGCGAATCGAGCGGCTGCGCACTGCGCTCATAACTCCACAGCATATCGAGGAGACTGGCTGGCTCGCTCAGCAGCTTCTCCATTGCGCCTGCGCCCTGCTGGGCAATCAGGTCGTCGGGATCGAGCCCGCCCGGCAGCTGCACGATCCCAAGCGAGTGGGAAGGGCGCAGCAATGGCAGGGCGCGGCCGATGGCGCGTATAGCAGCCTTCTGTCCGGCACGGTCGCCGTCGAAACAAACGATCGGACGCTCGACCTGCCGCCACAGCAATTCGAGCTGCTGTTCGGTCAATGCCGTGCCGAGAGGTGCAACCGCCTCCTCGATCCCCGCCTGAGCCAGCGCGATCGCGTCCATATAACCTTCGACCACGACGATACGGCCCGACTGGCGCGCGGCAGGTGCCGCGCGGTGCAGATTGTAGAGCGTGCGGCCCTTGTCGAAGAGGGGCGTGTCGGGCGAGTTGAGGTATTTCGGAGCGTTCGGACTGGCCTCGGCATCGAGGATGCGCCCGCCGAACCCGATCACCCGTCCACGCGTATCCTGGATCGGCAGCATCAGGCGCCCACGAAAGCGGTCATAGGGATCTTTGCCTTCGACCACGATCCGCAGACCGGCCTCGATCAGCATCTCCTCGTCGAAGCGAGCGAGCGCGCGGCTCAGCGCTTGCTTGCTCACAGGGGCATAGCCAAACCCGAACTGGTCGATTGCGCCGCGCGAAATGCCGCGTTTTTCGAGATAGGCGCGCGCCGCCGCCCCGTCAGCAGAGCGTAAATTGTCGGCAAACCATTCCTGCGCAGCCGCCGTCACATCGTGCAGGCTCGAGCGCTTCTCGGCCCGCTGGGCGGCCTGCGGATCGGCGGCGGGAACTTCCATGCCGGCTTCGGCCGCGAGTTCCTTCACGGCGTCCATGAACGGCATTCCGCGCTGGTCGGTCAGCCAGCCGATCGCATCGCCATGCGCTTCGCAGCCGAAGCAGTGATAGAAGCCCTTCTCGTCATTGACGTAGAAGCTGGGCGTCTTCTCATTATGGAAAGGGCAGCACGCCTTGAATTCGCGGCCAGCCTTGGTCAGCCGCAAAGTCCGCCCCACCACCGCCGAAAGCGTGGTGCGCATCCTCAATTCGTCCAGCCATTGCGGGGTCAGTGCCATAAGAGCAACGACCCTATAGCGCGCAGGCACATCCCGCTAGCGGGCAGCGTCGTCCTCCACAGGGCTGTCCCCCACAGAGCCGTCCTCCGGCGTTTCCTCGGGCGGGAAGGGCCCGGTGCCTACGTACTCGTTACCGCCCACTACCAGCCGGTACGCCTTTGCGGGGCCTTGAGGCGGGTAGCTCAGACTGCCAGAACATCGTCAGGCTGTCGCTTGCGTCCAGGCCATCGCCAGCGGCAACGCGCCAGATCAGCACGCCGCCATCGTCGACGGTCTCGACCTTTTCTTCGCTGCCCAACGCGGCCTCCGCCCAGCCGCCATCGTAGCCAATCGCACCGGTGAAGCCCGTTGCGGGCAGCATGGTCTCGAAACGCTGCGACAACGATTGGTCGGGTGTTTCGATATCCGAATCGAGAACAATCGTATGCACATATGTGTAGACGGTGCCATCCGGCTGCTGGGATGGATCGCAGGTGTCGGCAGTCACCTCGGGCGGGCAGGCGACATAGCTGACGAAATCGGCAATTGCGGTGCCATCATCGCTTACCAACCGGGAGACGACTTCGGTGCCCTCCGGTCCGGCGATCTTCGGCGCCGAGTTCCAGGTTTTCGAACTCGGCAGCCAGTAATAAGCGAGGCACAGCGATCGTTGGTTCAGGAGCCGGCGCTTCTTCCGCCGGAGGCTCCCCGCAACTGGCCAGCGCGGCTGCGGCGAGCATTAGCAACCGCTTCATGACAGCGCTTCCTTCACCCAGCCGCTGGCCTTGGTCATGTCGAGCGTGGCGCCGTGGCGCGCTTTCAGTTCACCCATCACGCGGCCCATGTCCTTCATGCCCTCCGCACTCAGGTCGGTCTTTATCTGCGCGATGGCGGCTTTGGTTTCGCCTTCGTCCATCTGCTTCGGCAGGAATTCCTCGATCACTGCGAGCTCGGCCTTTTCCTTGTCGGCGAGTTCCTGCCGTCCGCCATCCTCGAACATCTCGATGCTTTCGCGGCGCTGCTTGGCCATCTTGAGCAGCACGTCCTGCACAAGGTCATCATCGTCGGGTACGCTTTTGGCGGTGCGCAGTTCGATGTCGCGGTCCTTGACCTTGGCGGATATCTGGCGGAGCGCGGCGGTGCGGTCCTTGTCGCCGCCCTTCATTGCGGCGATTGTTTCTTTCTGAATGTTCTCGCGGAGCATTTGATGCCTTCTCGTCGATATCTGTGGATGGATTGCCCCTGCCATAGAACAGTGCACCGGAAAACCAAGCGTTCCGGGCGAGGCGTCTGTTGACGCATGCCCGGTTCATCCTTAGCAGCCGAGACTTAGCGACATCGCCGGAAAAACCTTTGTAACGGAGCGCCCTTATGGCCCGCACTGCTTCTTCGCACGCGCAACCCGATGGCGCTACGGGAGTCCTCGTGTTCGCCGATGGTTCGGTATTGTGGGGCAAGGGCTTTGGCGCCGGCGGCAGCGCGGTTGGCGAACTGTGCTTCAACACCGCGATGACCGGCTATCAGGAGGTGATGACCGACCCGAGCTATGACAGCCAGGTCGTGTGCTTCACCTTCCCGCATATCGGCAATGTCGGCGCGAACGAGGAAGATCACGAGAGCCGGGGCTCGGCGCGCTGGGCTGCGTGGTGCGGCAGGAGGTTACACCGCATTCGAACTTCCGCGCGCAGAACGAATTCGCCGACTGGATGAAAGATCACGGCAAGATCGGCCTGTCGGGCGTCGATACGCGCGCGCTTACTCGCAAGATCCGCAAGCAGGGCGCGCCCAATGTGGTGATTGCCCATGCTCCAAACGGCGTTTTCGACCTCCGGGCACTGGCCGAGCAGGCGGCGGAATGGAGCGGGCTGGAAGGGCTGGACCTCGTCCCGCGCGTCAGCGCGGTCCGGCGCAGAAGATTGGCGCGGCGGGCATTGGCAGCTTGGCCACGGTTATGGCGAAGGCTGGCGCAACGTCGCCCCATGTCGTCGCCGTGGATTTCGGCGCGAAGGACAACATTTTCCGCAATCTCGTGCAGGCCGGGGCCAAGGTGACGGTGGTGCCTGCGCGCAGCACGCTGGACGAGATCATGGCGCTCAAGCCTGACGGCGTGTTCCTCTCCAACGGACCGGGCGATCCGGCGGCGACGGGCGAATATGCGGTGCCGGTCATCAAGGGACTGCTCGATGCGGATGTGCCGCTGTTCGGCATCTGCCTCGGCCACCAGATGCTCGGCCTCGCGGCAGGCGCGAAGACCGCCAAGATGTTCCAGGGCCATCGCGGCGCCAACCACCCCGTCCAGCGCGTCGGGTCCGACTGGGGCGAGAGCGAGGGACTGGTCGAGATCACCAGCATGAACCACGGCTTCGCAGTCGACGGCGAGACTTTGCCCGATGGCGTGGAGCAGACGCATGTGTCGCTGTTCGACGGCACCAATTGCGGGATCAGCATCAAGGGCAAGAAGGCGTTCGGCGTGCAGTATCACCCCGAAGCGAGCCCCGGCCCGCAGGACAGCTTCTACCTGTTCGAGAAGTTCGTGGGGATGTTGGGGTGAAGCTACGTCTTCTTACCGCTTTATGTCTTCCACTAGCCAGTTCCTGCGCAGAGCCGGGCGGGAATTCGAAAGATTCCTGCAATCGAAACTGTACCTCGGACTGAATCCGAAAGCGAACGACATGAAGCATATCGTCGATTTGAGAGTGCGCTAGAAACTGCACCCTATTATTATTCTGCGATCCGATCGGCCCTTATTGACAATCCTTTTTCACATCGAGCTAGCTATCGGAGTGGATCGGCCGAATTTGCTAATCTGCCAAAGAAATTTCGCTGTCCGCATGATGAGACGATTATCGCGAATTTGACCCTACATGCATGGGACATTGTCGATTGCGATGTGAACAGCGTCACGTTCTATCGCCGCCATCCAGAGGCTGACGATGTGAGCCGTCGGTGCTTCGATGGTGTGGTTGGCGCGAAGAACAAAGACATCGGCGATGAGTTCGAGACGCTTACTGTCGGATTTGCGACTTTCGCGCCTGAATTTCAGTTAGATCAGATCAGTATGAAGACACTCATGCAACGGGTGAGCAATTTTGTAGCAGGAAACCGGACTGGACAAGAAGGATTGGAGCCGTTCTATCCACTCGGTGCATTCGAGAACGCTGATTTTTTCGAGACAGATTGGGGCAGGTTTGTACGATTCTACGGGCTGGACGAAGAAAGACGGCGGCTTGTTCAATTCGACTTGCGCTCGAATGAGGATTGCAAACGCAATCCTGTGGGCTGGGCTCGGACACAAAATCACACCGTAACCTTGGACAGTCCCCAGCCGAGCATCCGAGCTATGGACGAAATTCTGTCCGACATCCTTGCTCTTCTCGATAGAGAGAACAATTAGATGCCCAAACGCACTGACATTTCCTCGATCCTCGTCATTGGCGCCGGTCCGATCATCATCGGCCAGGCTTGCGAGTTCGACTATTCCGGCACGCAGGCGATCAAGGCGCTGAAGGAGGAGGGCTACCGGGTCATCCTCGTCAACTCCAACCCCGCCACGATCATGACCGATCCGGAAATGGCGGACGCGACCTATATCGAGCCGATCACGCCCGAAATCGTCGCCAAGATCATCGCCAAGGAACGGCCCGATGCCGTGCTGCCTACAATGGGCGGGCAAACGGCGCTGAATTGCGCGCTGGACCTCGCCAATGATGGCACTCTGGAAAAATACGGGGTGGAGATGATCGGCGCGACCGCCGATGCCATCGACAAGGCCGAGAACCGTTTGCGCTTCCGCGATGCGATGGATGCGATCGGGTTGGAATCCGCGCGCAGCGGCACCGCGCATACGGTCGAGGAAGCCTTCGACCGTGCTGGAGCGGACCGGACTGCCTTCCATCATCCGGCCCAGCTTCACGCTTGGCGGAACCGGCGGCGGCGTCGCTTACAACAAGGCGGAATTTGAGACGATCGTGCGGAGCGGGCTGGAAGCCTCACCCACGCGGGAAGTGCTGATCGAGGAATTGCTGCTCGGCTGGAAAGAGTTTGAGATGGAAGTGGTCCGCGACCGGGCGGATAATTGCATCATCATTTGCTCCATCGAAAACGTCGATCCGATGGGCGTGCATACGGGCGATTCGATCACGGTCGCCCCGGCGCTGACGCTGACCGACAAAGAATACCAGATCATGCGCACGGCCTCGCTGAATGTGCTGCGCGAGATCGGGGTTGAGACGGGCGGCTCGAACGTGCAATTCGCGGTCAATCCGAAAGACGGTCGGCTAATCGTGATCGAGATGAACCCGCGGGTTTCGCGCTCCTCCGCGCTGGCATCCAAAGCCACCGGATTCCCCATTGCGCGGGTCGCGGCGAAGCTGGCTGTGGGCTACACGCTCGACGAGATGACCAACGAGATCACCGGCGCAACGCCCGCCAGTTTCGAGCCGACTATCGACTATGTCGTGACTAAGATCCCGCGCTTTGCCTTCGAGAAATTCAAGGGTGCGGACAAGGCAATCTGTCTACCGCGATGAAATCGGTCGGCGAGGTGATGGCCATCGGGCGCAGTTTTCGCGGAATTGATGCAAAAGGCCCTGCGGGGACTGGAAACGGGCCTTGACGGGTTCAATCGCGTGCCCGAACTGGAAGGAGCCAGTCGCGATGTTGTGACCGCTGCCTTGGCCAAACGGACACCGGAACGGATTTTGCAAGTTGCGCAGGCATTCCGCGAAGGCATGGGGGTTGAGGACGTCCATGCCGTGACGTCCTACGATCCGTGGTTTCCGGCCAATCGAAACGATTATCGTCTTGCCGGAACATGATTTCGAATAAGGGGCTGCCCAATACACGGACGCACTTCGACAGTTGAAAGCAATGGGATTTTCCGACAAGCGACTGGCCACTTTGGCCGTGCGTTCGGTCGACGTTGCGGGTGGCATGGCGGAGACACAGGCCAAGCGCTGGCCTGCTGCATGATACACTGCACGCTATGGCCGGACGACCTCGGAAGAGGAAGTGCGCGAGTTGCGCCACGCTGGGCGTGCACCCCGTCTTCAAGCGCATCGACAGCTGTGCGGCGGAGTTCGAGGCCGTTACGCCTTATATGTATTCGACTTACGAAGCGCCCAGCTTTGGCGAGGCCGAAGACGAGGCGAGGCCGTCCGACCGGCGCAAGGTCGTCATTCTCGGCGGCGGGCCTAATCGGATCGGGCAGGGCATTGAGTTCGATTATTGCTGCGTCCATGCGTGTTTGCACTGGGCGACGCCGGACACTCCAGAGGCGGGCAAGCCGGTGCCGGGATCGAGACGATCATGATTAATTGCAATCCGGAGACGGTCACGACCGATTACGACACCTCCGACCGGCTCTATTTCGAGCCACTGACCGCCGAAGATGTGTTGGAAAAAATGCGCGTCGAACAGCAGTCGGGCGAGCTGGTCGCGCGTGATCGTGCAATTTCGCGGTCAGACACCGCTGAACTGGCGCAGGCATTGGAGGATGCGGGCATTCCGATCCTCGGCACTACCCCCGATGCCGATCGACTTGGCCGAAGACCGCGAACGCTTCGCCAAGCTGGTGAACAATCTGGACCTGAAACAACCCGCCAATGGCATTGCGCGCAGCCGTGACGAGGCCGCTGCAGTCGCGCGTCAGATCGGCTATCCGGTTTGCTGCGCCCGTCCTATGTCCTGGGTGGTCGAGGGAAATCGTTGAAAGCGAGGCGCATCTCGACAATTACATCGCCACTGCAGTCAACGTTTCGGGCGATAATCCGGTGCTGATCGACCAGTTCTACGCGATGCAATCGAGTGCGATGTCGATGTGCTGTGCGATGGCATCGATGTGCGCATCGCTGGCGTGATGCAGCATATCGAGGAGGCCGGCGTCCATTCGGGC
>CAWCRA010000004.1:0-209213 GCA_963797945.1 uncultured Alphaproteobacteria bacterium
GGCAAGTTGATCGGCTTTGGCCACGAAGCGCTGGTCTCCAACCTGCCGGGTGAAACATTGGCAGAGCCGGTCCTCCAGTCGTTCATTTCCTTTACGCAGCAGACAACCGCGAGCTCAAACTCAATGTTGCTCGCATCCATCAGATGACGGCGGGCTCGGTCCGTGCGCCTGGGGAGGCTGTGGGAACGCCTGGCGCTTGAAGGGGCGCTCGACGTTCTTGCCGAGCAGGCTTGCATTGATCCGGTCGAGCTGCGGCTACTCAACATTCCCGAAGAAGACCCGGAGGAGGGGCTGCCTTTCTCATCCCACAAGTTAGCAGAGTGCCCTCAGGGAAGGGGCTGAGGCTTTTGGCTGGGATGCTGGACCGCGCAAACCCCGTATGACGCGCGAGGGGGAATGGTGGGTCGGCACCGGCATGGCGAGCGCTGCAAGAGTGCACAATATCTCGGAGCAGCCAGAAAGCTCGCGTCACGCTCAAGCCTGATGGCACCTGTCTGGTGGAAACCGATATGACGGACATCGGCACCGGGACCTATACGATCCTGGCGCAGATCGCCGGCGAGATGCTCGGGCTCGAGCTAGACAACGTATTGGTAGAACTCGGCGATACCCAGCATCCCAGAGGACCCGGATCAGGAGGAAGCTGGGGTGCAGCCTCGATCGGCTCGGCGGTGTATGCGGCATGCAACTCAATCCGTGACGAGTTAGCCAAGCGCGCCGGCATGCCGGAAGGCGATCTCGAGCTGGCCAATGGCGCAACTGCCGGGGGGCAAAGGCTGACCGAACTGCTGGACGGAGACGAGCTCTCGAAAGAAGGCCACTACGAGCCTGGAGATATTGAAGACAACTACACGGCATCCGGCTTCGGCGCGTTCTTTGCGCAAGTCCGTGTGAACCACTTCACCGGCGAAACCAGGGTGGATCGCATGCTCGGCGCCTTCGGTTTTGGCCACGTTCTGAATCGCAGAGACCGCCCGTTCGCAGTGTCTGGGCGGTATTACCTGGAGCATCGGGGTCGCCTTGACCGAGGCGCTGGAGTTCGATCCACGCGACGGGCATCTGGTGAACTGCGACCTGGCCGAATATCATGTCCCGGTGAACCGCGACGTGCCTGATCTTGAGGTCATCATGGTCGAGGAACGCGATCCGGCCGCATCTCCAATCCAGGCGAAGGGTATCGGGGAACTGGGAATGTGCGGCGGCGCGGAGCGATCGCGAGCCACGCGATTTACAACGTTGCGGCGTGCGGCATCTATGATTATCCAATGACACCGGACGGGTATTGGCGGCGATGCCCGAATGACGCATGTGGGAGACTTGTCCCGCACCTGTGCAGACGAGGATCATGTAGCCCTTCATGCTGCATGTGAAACCGGTGTCGGGCTCTGCACTATTGTGGGTATCGACGGGAGCTTTTCCCGGCGCCTCGGCGCACAGCTTGCTGTCTTGCCGGATGGAACAACGGTTGGAAGCCTCTCGGCCGGCTGTCTGGAAGCACAGCTCGCTGCCGACTTGCGCGAGGCCGAAAGGCCGAAAGTTGTCCGTTACGGTCACGGTTCCGCGAAAATCGATTTCCGTCTCCCCTGCGGCGGCGGGCTGGACATTCTCCTCGACCCGCATCCGGACCATGAAGCTTGCCGACAGGTCATGCGTTTGTTGGAGGATCGCCGTCCCGGGTCCCTTGCACTGCCATCGCCGTCGCTTTTGCCCTTACGGGAGTATTTCCCACAATTGAGGATCGTTGCGCTGGGCGAAGGGCCAGAGCTGGTAAAGCCTTCAGGCGGTTGGGCGAAGCGGCTGGCGCAAGCATCGAGATTTACTCGGTAGACGGGATGTCCTTGGGCATGCCTCCGCAAATCGGACCGCTTGACCGCTGGACAGCTGTGCTGCTCCTGTTCCACGATCACGAATGGGAGCAGGCGCTCTTCGTCAAAGTCATGCCCAGCGCCGCTTTCTATATCGGTGCGCAGGGGGGCGAGAACGCGCGGATCACGCGAATTCTATCACTCGCCTCGAACGGCATCACCGAGACGGATATCGCACGTATCCGCAGCCCTGTAGGACTGATCCGCGCCTGGAGTTGCCTGCGGCTCTGGCGCTTTCCGCACTGGCTGAAATCGTAGGCGAATATGAGCAGATGCGTGCAATTGGTTGATCCGGGTGTCGGAATCATCCTGCTCGCCGCCGGTCGAGGGAGACGCTTTGGCCGTGACAAGTTACAAGAGACCTATCGCGGACGGCCCCTGTGGACTTGGGCCGCCAATGCCGCCGAAGAAGCAGGTTTCGTCAAAAGGTATCTCGTACGCGGAGAGCATTCTTCAGCTGGCAGTAGAGCCGGTTGGCACGAAATCATCAATCCCAACGCGGATGAGGGTATGGGCACCCCGCATCGCCGCTGGAGTTCGCGCTGGACAATCCTGTTCGCGGCTGGTCGTGACGCTCGCTGACATGCCGCTTGTAGAGCCTGAACATCTCGTCCGGCTCGCTCTTGGAAGCGGGACAGTATTTACCTGCTATAGAAACGGAAATTTTGGCAGCCCAGCGGCCTTTCCGTTAACTGCCTTCAGCGAGCTACGCAGTCTTGCAGGAGAAGCGGGTGCCAAGTCCCTGTCGCTTGCCGATGTCTCTGCAATCGAACCCCGCAACGTTGCATCCTTGAGCGACGTTCGACACGGAAGGAGATTTGATGAGTCTCTCATCCTGACTTGGATCGGGAGCGCGACAGTCAGTGTCTGGCAAAACGAAAGCGCAAGAAGTTAGGACGTTTGCTTTAGTTTAAATAAAGACTGTCTTCGAATGACCGAAAGTGGGGCACGAAAACTGCCATCGGCGCTGACCGGGACGAACGGCAACTTTCGGGGCTTACGACCAGTGGCTGTAAAGTGCGCAAATGGGGCGCAAAGCTGCCACATGATGATAATGCAGAGTAAGTGAAGTTATCGCCTACAGCCGATTTCCCTGGTCTGGTCGCTACGCCGGCATTCATGACTTGCTCCAATACCCCTTTGTTGTATTCCTGATCGCGATGCGACGCGCTTCAAAAAAGACTGAATGGTACCCCGGAACCCGGGGCTTCTATCTCGTGGCGATTTTTGCAGTGGCCATGCTTTACGGCGTCGTCTTGGGCCTGACGACCGAAACCGGCCCCGGCACATGGCTGGCAAATACCATCGCGAACACCTTGCCGCTCGGCCTGGTGGCGATGCCCATGCGGATACTGTCGAGAACACAGATCCTAGCTGCGCCCGCGCCGATGCAGGCGCTTGTCCACCCGCTTGCGGCCATCGCATTTGCCGCGGCTTGGTTCTTTTTCCTCATGATTTCGCTGGGAATGGTCGCAGGCGAGGGTTTGATGTCCTTCACGGTTCGCCCCTTTCTCGGCCCCGTAGCCCTTTGGCAGATGATGCAAGGAGTTACCTTCTATGCCGTCCTTGCATTGCTTGCTTATGTCGAGGTGCTGCGAGAGCGGACGGGGCCGCCCGTCGGAGCGGAGCCAGCCACGTCGGGGACGCGACGCATTTTTGTGAAGGATGGGGACGAGGCCGTCCCGCTTGATCCGGCGCGCGTTGTGCAGGTGACTGGAGCCGGCGACTATTCGGAGATCGTCACGCCCGCGGGCAAGCACCTTATTCGTACAACGCTAAATGAACTCGAAGCGAGCCTTGGCGCGAGTTTCCTGAGAGTTCATCGATCACGCATTGTCAATATCGACAGGATTGAGCGGATGGAACCGGCCGGCGGAGGCCGTTTGAGCCTGCATTTGTCGAATGGCGAGACGGTCGTGTCCAGCCGTGCCGGTGCAAAGGCAATCAGGGAGCGTGCTGTCTAGCGCAGCGGTAGTGTCATTGGCAGGCATGCCGTGCTCGTTCGCCGCATTTTCCGAAGGGAAGACCGCTCTGCAGCCATGATTCCGGCAGATCTTGCTGTCTGGAGTCTCGAATGCATCGCTTCGTTTTTTTGCTGCTAAATGTGCTTTTGCTCGGCTGGCTGCCGGTCCCAGTTGTCGCGCAGGATGATACATCCGATGCCAATGCTGTCCTGATCGAGAACATCACGGTTATCCCTATGGACCGCGACACGGTCCTGTCCGGTCGTGATGTTCTGGTGCGAGGAGGGCGCATAGCGGCCATCCGTGCGCATGGCAGTTCCGCTTCCGATCCGGATGCGAGGCGCTTCGATGGTTCGGGACTGTTCTTGATCCCTGGCCTGTTTGAGTCTGCATACGCACTTGGAATTTGCAGACAGGTAGTGAAGTGATCGCGAGCGGAAATCACGACGCCATGCGCGCCCTCATGGAGTGGCGGATGGAGACGCTCCTTGTGAACGGAGTCACTTCGATCCGCGACCCGGGAATGGCGGAATTCTGGTTGCCCTTGGCGCGCGACCTTCGCGGGCGAAAGGACCTGCCGCGCCTGCGTTTCGCAGGCCCGATCATCGACGGACCGCCAACGCCGTGGAGCAACGGGATGGAAGTGCGTGTTACTGCCCCTGAAGAGGCTGATGCGGTTGTTGACCGGCTGGCGGCAAACGGCGTCGATTTCCTCAAGATCTATCACCGGGTGGAGCCGGATAGCCTTGCGGCCATTGCTGCAGCGGCCGAGCGCAACGGTCTGGCGATGGCTGGACATGTCCCGTTCGAAGTCACGGCCGAAAGGGCGGTCACTCTCGGACAGCGCCAGTTAGAACATACCTACACCAACCTTTTCAAGGATTGCGGCCCGACTGGCAATCGATCTGCCACAGGCCTGCTCTCAGCCTGGATGCGGGATGGATATGAAGGCCGCTGGAAATACGCCTCCGACACTTACCGCGCCCGCGATGCCGAGGCATGTCGAGCGCTTTACCGCAAGTTTGGCGAACAGGGCCTGTTTGTCACTGCAACACCGCAGCTCGACTTGCCGCTCTCGCTGATGGTGAACGAGGCCGATATCGCCGAGCTCGAAGCCGGAGCGCAGAAAGGCTGTCGCACAACTCTGGAAGCACAAGCCGTCGCTGACCCGGAAGTCGTCGAAGCATGGAAGGCCGATCTCGCCGAACACTATGCCGAATTACGCGCGGCCGGCGTACGCTTCACTGCGGGAAGTGATGCTTCAACGGATTGTATGGGCTATACTCGCTCGCTCGCCCGAAGCGTAGAGCTCTTTGGAAAGCTCGGTTTCTCGAATTACGAAGCGCTGGAAACTGCCACATCCAACGCCGCTGCGATGGCGGGCCACGACGATCTCGGCATAGTAGCCGATGGCGCACAGGCCGACCTCCTTCTACTCAATGCCAATCCGCTCGTGGATCTTGCCGCTCTGCGAGATGTCCGCGCAGTCATGCTGCGCGGCAAGTGGGTGGGTGAAGCCCCAGCAAACGTGACCCTTTATCGCGGCGGTAAGGTATGGACCGGTTCTCCATTTGAAGCCCGCGAAATTGCAATAGCCGAAGGCAGGTTCGTATTTCCTGCCCGCGCGCACATAGCCGAAGTCGTTGAACCTGAGAGGCCAGTACGTCGTCCCGCCATACGGCAACGCCCATGCGCACCTGACTTTGCCAGGCGCGAAAAGCAGCAGTTACTTCCTCGATCGCGGAGTGTTCTATGTTTAGATTCCGAACACGGTGAGCCTAGTCCCGGATGCAGCAGAATTCTTTGCCCGATCGAACACATTCGATGTCGCCGTTGCGGAGGGAGGGATCACCACCCCCGGCAGTCACCCGGAAGCCCTCTACGTTGACTTGGTGACGAAATACTTCTATCCAAGGAAAGCCCGCCATTGGTTTCTCGGCAACGCCTTACACTATGGTTGCACCCCCCACAGAGATTGGAGAGAGCCTCGACGAATTGGCGAGACAAGGGGGTGATTTCGTCAACGCTTACCTCCTGCATTCGCAGGAATTCGCCATGCGTTGCGGCAACCCTGACTATCTTGGGTATTATGGTCTCGATCCCGGCTCTAGTGCCCGAACTGGTCGAGCTGGCCGCCACGCGCCAGCTCAAGACCGCGTGGCATGTCGAAACCGCGACAGATCTGGTGCTTGTCGCGAAAGCAGGGGCGCATATGGCGGTGCATTTGCCCGGCTAAAGCGACCGGACCGATGCCACTGACACGATCGCTACCGACGGAGAGCTTACCGACCATTAAGCAAAACAGGCGGTCGAAAGTGACATCTAAATTGTCCCGACATACGCCCTGCTTGCCGACGATGACATAGGCGAAATGCGGATGGCAAAGGCCCGCGCGGTTCAGGCGGCCAACTTTACACGGCTTTCACGTTACAGTGCATGCTTCCTCATCGGTACCGATACGCGGGGCGGGATTTTCGAAGAGGTAGAACATCTTGCCGGAATTGGCGCCTTCTAAAACACCCAACTGCTACGTATCATATTCGATACCGGCAAAGCACTCTTTCCGCACCGCCGCATCGCTTGCTTCGATGTCGGCTGCGAGGCAGATTTTCTGGTCCTCAGCAGTGATCCGTTCACTCACTTGGAAGCCCTGCGTACGATCCGCCTCCGTGTAAAGGCGGGCGCGAGAGTGACGGAGAGCGAGATCGAAATGGACGAATTGCGTTGAGGGCCTCCCGCCACTTGCAGGAAACGGTCGCACGCAATGGTAACATCCCGCTCTAGTCAAAAATGGGCTCAATTCTTGCATGCGTTCAAAGAAAGCGAGTCCGATTTAGGCGACGATCCATCGATTATGGAAATACCCAAGACGCGAACAAAGTTATGGCCGACGCCACCCAAGGCTGGCGAAGTTTAAGGATACAATCGGTGTATTAGACAGGCTCGCCAACGTGACGTTGCCAAAAGTTTTGCGGCACACCCATTTTAGGCACAGCGGCTGCGCCAACGGCTAGTCTCCTTTTGGGAATTTTCAACTTGGACTTGATTGTCCGACTTTTGGGCGCAAAGCGGTCACCCGCTACCGATTGGTGGATCATGCCAGATGATCAAACCTCGATCTTGATCTCTGGTCCAAAGACATCCGCAATACTGACAGCAACGCACGTCTGCGGATTTTGCTCGCTCGGGTAGCATCTCAAGCTCGGCATTGTTCGCTGGACGCTGCCTTGGCGACGCGGCACGGCAATGTTCGCTCGCACAGTTCAAGTGCTATCTCTCTCAGTCCACCAGTCCGGCCAAGCCACTTTGTGCGGTGTGCGGGCGCAACTCCACACTTCGCGCTGCTCGGCTTCAGTAAGTCGCCGATCACCAAGCCGTGCAAGCGCAGCTTCGACTGCCCAAGGATTGATCTCCCAGCGCACGCGCTTCTCATCCGTCGGAAACTTCTTGATCGCTATGCCGAGCGTTCGCAGAACGCATTCGATCTGCATTGGCACGAGCACGATTGTCGTGATGCGCTTGTTCTGCAGCACCGGATCTTTCGCGCGTGCAGTTTCAATAGCAGCCAGTGAAGAGCGTGCTGCTGCACTGTCTCCAGCAAGCCCTTTTTGTGTCAATTGAAGAATGAACGCTTCGGCTGCCGTTACACGGCGTTCGCGGCCATCCTCACGCACCGTGACCATCTGACCAAGAAGATTGTCGTACGGTATCTCAGAGTTGCGTCTGCCGCGTGGGCGCCCTTTTGGATTGCCAGACTGGCCCTTGCGGAACTGACTTGCCTTGGGAGGCTTGCCGTACCCGGCGAGCGCGGGTTCATCGCCCGGCGCAGTCTGCTCTGGATCACTCATCCCGCGCTCCCTCGCGGCCATTCCAGCTGCTCTGAGTTGCTGGTGAAGAAGTTTATGTCGTACAGGTCCTTTTGCGCGAGTTTGCGCTTGCCCGGTCTGCTAAGCGCCGCCTGCGCTGCCCAGGTCGTAACTTTCATGCGCGGCTTTTCCATATCGCCCCAACTCAGGTCCGATTCGAGCAGGCCAAGAATTGTAAGAGCCTCAGACGCATTGTCCGCGCTGCGCTCATGTTCGAGGGTAATTTGCTGCGACGCCGGCTTGTTACGCTTGGCAAGCGCAACTTCGCGCTGCTCGATCATCTTGAGAACCTGGCGGATCGCCATCTTGCTGCCTTTAAGGGCCGCATGATAAGTCTGCAGCTGCAACGCCTCGTCGACGGTCAGTTCCCGCTCCTTACCGCCCTGATGGACAGTAAGCACTTTGTCGAAGACGATATCGAACGCAGAAACATTGGGACGCCGCTTCTTCGGGCGGCCGGCAGGGTTGCCCGACACGCCCTTGGTAAAACGTGTGTCGCGGCCCTTGCTCATTTAGCGACCTCGTTGTCTGCGCCTTCATCTGCCGCGCGGTAGATCAACTGCGGCTCCTTGCCGGTGATCTGCGACCAGCGTGTCATCGCCACATCAACATAGGCCGGATCGATGTCGAGACCGCGGAACGCGCGCCCTACTCGCTCAGCGGCGATCAGGCTGGTGCCCGAGCCCAAGAAGATATCCAGGACAAGTTCGCCCTGCCGGGTCACATCGCAGATTGCATCTGCCACCATCGCGACCGGCTTGACCGTGGGATGCAGCGCCAGATCCTCGCGCCGCGATCCGCGCATCGAGTTGACGCTAGCATAATCCCAGACATTGGTGCGATTGCGGCCATGCTTGCCAAGTTCGACCGCGTTGGTGTGCGGCGCATCTCCAACCCGGTAAACAAACACCATCTCGTGCTTGGAGCGGTAGAGCGATCCCATGCCTGCATTGCTCTTGTTCCACACGCAGATGTTGAGCAGCTTGTCGTACACATCATCGACCGATGCGGTCACGTCATCCATGTGGCGCCAGTCCATGCACACAAAATGGACCGCGCCGTCGCGCGATACTTTTGCGCAAGCGCCCAGCGTGTTTGAAAGAAAGGTGCGGAACTCGCTTTCGGCCATCTCGCCTGATGCCATGGCGAACTCACGGTGACGGCCTGGCGCGTTAACGTGACCGTTGATCTTCACATTGTAGGGCGGATCAAGGAACGCGCAGTCGATCGCCGCACCCTCACCCACCACCTGAGCAAGGAAGCCAGTGTCGCGGCCATCGCCGCAGGCGATCCGGTGTTCGCCCAGCTGCCAGATATCGCCCATTTGAACTCGGGGCTGCGTGGGCACTTCCGGGATCACTTCGTCATCGGGATCGGGACTGTCCGCCAGCACCACGTCGATCTCGCCAGAGCTGAACCCGGTCAGGCCCAGATCGATATCGATCTCAGGCAATGAAAGATCTGCCAGCTCAAGTTTGAGGATCTCCATGTCCCACCCGGCGTTGAGCGCGATCTTGTTGTCAGCGAGCCTCAGCGCTCTCTTCTGGGGTTCGCTAAGCCCCGCCAGTTCGATTACTGGAACCTCGGCAAGTTCCATTTCCTTGGCCGCCCGCAGTCGGCCATGGCCTGCGATGAGATTGCCCTCGGGGTCGGCAAGGATTGGGTTGGTGAACCCGAACGCGCGGATCGAAGCTGCGATCTGTTCAACCTGGCGTTTCGAATGAGTGCGGGCATTGCGCGGGTCGGGGGTGAGAGCGCCTACGGGAAGATAGCTGACTTCGAGACGCTGGTCGGCATTAGGAGTTGCCAGCTCGTGATTTTGTTCTCATGTCAGGAATAATACCAGAACGCAAATTTCTGGCCAACCAAGCGAGCGGTTTATCCCCAAGCAGAGTTCCGGCACGCAGAATTGACTGGACTGCCGCGCGTTCGCGAGCATTGGTGTCCCAGCGCCCGGCAAGCCGGGCTCGTGCCGGTAGCGGGCACCACGATGGCTCCCGCAGCAACCGGAGAACATCAATGGCCGACACAACCACCAGGCCAGCGCGCAAACCTGGCAAAGCCAAGACCGATACAAGGACACCCAGGGCGCCGAGCAAACTCGATGCGCTGGAAATATTGCTGCTGCACAAGAATGGCGCAAGCATAGCCGAGATGATGAAGGCGACAGGCTGGCAGCAGCACTCGGTGCGCGGGGCCATGGCAGGCGCGCTCAAAAAGCGTGGCCTTACGATTACCTCGCAAAAGGTAGACGATGTCCGGCGCTATAATGCCGAGGCCTCTGCGTGAGCGTTGCAAGAGCCGATACTCAGCAAATGGTTCACCGGATCGAGATGCTGGACCTTGAGGAACTGCGCGGGTTCTGGAGGCGGCGCTACGGCGTCCCTCCGACCCTGCGTTCGGCACCAATAATGCGCATGCTTCTCGCCTGGCGCGTGCAAGTCGAAGAGTACGGCGGCATCGACGCCGACACACGCAAGGCGCTGACCCGAACCGGCATTGCGCAGCCTGAAGGGCGCCAGCTTGGCGTGGGCGCGATCCTGACCCGCAACTGGAAGGGTCAGAAGATTGAGGTGATTGTTGAGGAAGACGGGTTCCGGTGGAACGAACAGCTCTATCCCAGCCTCTCGGCTGCAGCCACCGCCATCGCCGGAAGTCGCTGGAACGGGCCCAGGTTCTTCGGCCTGCGCGATGCGGCATGAGCAAGGATACAAAAGCCGAAGCGAAGGCTGCGGACAAGAAGCGGGTCCGCTGCGCGATTTACACCCGCAAGAGTTCGGAGGAAGGCCTCGACCAATCTTTTAACAGCCTCGATGCCCAGCGCGCCGCTGGCGAGGCCTATATCACCAGTCAGGCCAGCGAGGGCTGGACGATCCTGCCGAGCTTGTACGACGATGGCGGGTACTCTGGCGGCACTATGGAACGGCCCGGCCTGCAAACCTTGCTCAGCGACATCGAAGCGGGACGGATCGATGTAGTCGTGGTCTACAAGATCGATCGGCTCACCCGCTCGCTCACAGACTTCTCCCGCATCATCGAGACCTTCGACAACGCCGGAACCAGCTTTGTGTCGGTCACCCAGTCGTTCAACACGACGGCTCGATGGGCCGGCTGATGCTCAACGTGCTGCTCTCGTTCGCGCAGTTCGAGCGCGAGGTCACCGGCGAGCGCATCCGCGACAAGATCGCCGCCTCCAAGGCCAAGGGCATGTGGATGGGGGGCAACTTGCCACTGGGATATGATCTTCCTGCAGCCGGAACCCGCACATTACAGGTCAACGAGACCGAAGCTGCAACCGTGCGGCACATCTTTGACAGCTACCTTGCGATCGGCTCGGTCCATGCTCTTCAGCGCGAGTTGGCCAAGCAGGGCATCGTCTCCAAACTCCGCACCTACAAGTCCGGGCGGACCTCAGGCGGCGTGCCGTTCAGCCGCGGCGCGCTGTTCTATCTGCTGCGCAACCGGATCTACCTTGGCCAGATCGTTCACAAGGATCAATTCTTCGAAGGAGAGCATGACGGGATTGTTGATCGAGACCTGTTCGAGCGTGTTCAGCGTAAACTCGATAGCAATGCCAGGCGCGGCAACACCGCCTCTGAGACCCGCGTCACCAAAGCACCGCTTACCGGCAAGCTGTTTGATGCAAGCGGCGAGGTCATGAGCCCGACATTCTCGCGCGGGCGATCAGGTCAGGTTTATCGCTACTACGTGTCGGCCTCGCTCCAGCAGGGCGCAGGCAAAACCGATGCTGACATCATCCGACGATTGCCAGCGACCGTAATCGAGAAATTAGTGTCTGACATCGCGGCGCGCTGGCTGCCCGGCCGAGAGCACCCTCTCAATGCAATAGTCGGTATCCGGATCGCCGATGGCGGTCTGGTCTTCGACTGCCGTGCAAAGCTTGCCGACGACATCGCCCGGCATCTGCATGCCAGCGAGCAGATCATCCATTCTTCCGCCAAGCTGTGCCGCATTCAAGTTTCCGTCACACTTCCAGTGCGCGGCGGGCGGCGGCTCATCATCGCAAGCGGCAAGCCAGACATCTACCCCGATCCTACCCTGATAACAGCGCTGCGCCGAGCGCATTCGATGCTCGAACATGATCGCAAGGGCATGCCGATGCTCGAGACATCTCCGCCCTCGCCGTATCATCGCAAACTCCTGCAGTTCGCGTTTCTCGCGCCTGACCTTCAGCGGGACATCCTTGCGGGCCGCCAGCCTCGCTCGCTCAATCTCCAGCAGCTGCTTAAAACAGATATTCCGCTCAACTGGGATGCGCAGCACATCGCCCTCAACTGGCCGCGTAGCAATTAACCTGTTTTTGCGCAGAACAGGCCTGTTCTGTCGAATTCCCACCCTGTTATCGCTGAATAAATTGCCCGTTATGTTGATTAACAGGGAAACCCGGTTTGCGCGCTCGCAACCCACAGTAATTGCGAGATTTTATCGGCAGCACCTGTAGCAGAAATGACCAGACGCGCCTGTTTTTGGACCGAAATGAACGTTTTTCCCTGTTCTTCCCTGTTAAACAGGGTAACTGAACCGATTACGTTTAGCGCAGAGACCCGCCGCGCAAATGTCGCCTGAAAATGCAGGAGACGGTGGTTCACGACTTGGCGAAGGACGGATTGGCCTGTTCAAGCCCGCAAACACCGCCGCTTTTGGCGGATGCCCTGTAAACAGAGACTGGTGCTGGGACTAGATGGCGGTCCATGCTGACCACGAACACATTACTCCGATAATTGACCAAGCAGTCGAGCGAATTTCGCGTGCGATCGCATTTGCCAGCTTTCGCAGCCGCGCAGGAATGATCGTCCCGCTGGTGGGATCGATAGTAGGCAGCGTTGTGAACTCATCCTTCCAAAACGATGTTGGAAAAGCCGCCCGGTTCGCTTTTCAGGCGCGGAGACTGCAGCGGGACCAGTACGATACCGACTAGATCGCCGTGCGAGAATTAGCAGGTTCAATGTCAAAATGCTCAATTAAATCGCGCCAGAGTAGCTAGAATGGCACGTTAAGCTTCGCGAATTGATTGTCATTGTCCTTTTCGTTCAGGATATCATGTTCGCTCAACCAGTCTTCCAATGAATTGAAGTCTGGAAATTGATAGTCACGCAGCGTTCGTCCGATGCCTCGACAGCGCCCAATCATTTTAATGAGCGACCCAGATTCTGCCAGAAGTCTGGAAATATGGGCGGCATCAGAGCCCAAGTGCTCGGCAATCAAACTGTCCCGGACATGGGCGATCGCGCACCGCGCTGCCGCATCGTCCGCTGCGTCCAAAGCAATATCGCATTCAGTATCGAAACCCATTGATCGGTTGTTCATGTTCGAAGAGCCGATTTTGATTGCCCGATCATCAATGATCAGAATTTTTGCATGAACGTATATCTCTGAGCCAGCCGCATTCACGGGATGATAGATCCGGAACCTGCTTGAACCCTCCGCTTTCAAAAGCGCACCAACGAGCCTTGCCCGTGTGGTATCCATCACCTCAGACTCAAGCCATCCATCAGAACTCGCCGGATTGACCAGTACCACTTCCGGGCCGTCAGGCTCACAAAGCCTTTCGAAAATGGCTTTTGCAATGGTGCTGGATGCGAAATACTGGCTCTCGGCGTAAATGTATTTCTCAGCTGCAGCTATCATGTCCAGATAGAGTTGCTCGATTTCACGAACTTCGTCCTGGTCTGTCATTTGCGGTTCGGTCCGCGCGATCGCTAAATCGACGTTCTCGAAATCTGGCTCAAGGCTGCTGGGCCAGCAGGTTCCCGAGTGGGTTACCGGCGCTATCGGTTGGCCGCCAGCCAATTCCCAGCGGGTCTCAGCAAATTTTGCGAGTTCTCTTGCGACATCACCCTGCGCGACAATTGACGCGTCATGCCAAGGGCCACCATCCTTATCGTCAGGTTGGGATCTGTTCGACTCGTCTTCGTTGTGCGATCGAGTGTCCCATCGACCTCCTGTAATGTCGATCCCGCCGCAGAAAGCTGTATCGTTATCAATTGTAATGACTTTTTGGTGCGTAGCAGCGGCCTTTGGATGCTTGTCGTTTAGTTTAAGGTGAATGCGCGGATGCAAAAGCCAGCAAAAAAAGGTGAAGATCGTGGTTCCGCGAAACAAGGTTTTGATCGCACCGGTGTCCCAGCGAAGAATGTAAATATGCAGTTCTGGATTTCGCTCAATCAACCAATCGATGTACTTGCCGATTTCGAGCGGACCTTCGATGTCATTTTTGGTGTCATACATCTTGATTCGGGCATCAAAGTCCCAACCAAGAAGCACAATCCTCTGCTTGGCCTGCGCCATGGACGATCGAACTGCGCGAAAATAATTCTCGCCATCGATCAGAATTGCCGCGCGTTCAGCGTGCGCAACCCTCCAGCAATTATGCGGTGGTTTGAATATAGATGTCATCTCAGCCGACAATCACTCTTAACTTGCACCGGTTATGCGCCGGTCACCCATCTCATTAAGCCATTTTGGCTTCGAATGCGAGCGGGCTGATGCTGCCCAGATAGGAATGACGTCGGCGGTCGTTGTGAAAGCCGTTGATGTACTGGATGAGCGCTGGCTAGAAACACCGGCGGAAGCCACCGCATCGGCTCGATTGATGGCCAAAGCCAGGTGAAGAGGCCGAAAATCTGAACGCAGGTTAAGCGCTCGAGCAAAAGCCGGGGTGTTCACCAATGGCGAGCTGTTAGAGGGGCGGCAAATGAGCCTGATTGGAGGCGGAGGTGGGACAAGCTCGCCCCGCGTGGCGGTCTCGACAAAGCTATTTTGCTACGGCACCTTGCGAGCGACATCACGACAAGGAGATACCGCCGTGCCAGAGAGCAGCGCAGCGATTGAATTCGACAATGCGAAAGAGCGCCGCCGCCTCCCGATGATTGGGCTGACAGCTAGCGTGGCCTACTTCGTCATGCTGGTAATTTACCTCATCGTTCAGCAGCAAAATCCTGCCGACCTGCGCCTAAACGAGTTAGGCGATTTCTGGGTGGAGTGGCAAGCCCGCTTGCCTTCTTGTGGCTCGTGCTTGGCTTTTTCCAGCAGAGCCGTGAAATTCGTCTCAGCGGCAAGGCGCTCCATCTCCAAGCGCAGGAAATGAAGCGCAGCGTTGACGAACACCGGCTGCTCGCCGACAAATCAAGGCAAATTTGACGCCGGCTTCCCGAAAGCAAAAGTCCAGTATTACCTGTCACAAACGCATGATCAGTTAAGTGGGGGACATCATCAAAACGTTAACAATTTATAGTGCGTCGAAATGGCTTGGCATTGCGCCGGTGCCGAAGGAACTCGAATCCACTGCGGAGCGTTTTCAAGTCAGACAGTCACGGTGGCTGCCTTTCAACGAAGGAGACATTAGATGGGTGAACTGACAGAGAAGGCGAAAGGCATCGGCAACGAAGTCGCTGGCAACGTGAAGCAGCAATCTGGAGATCCTGAAACACGTGCAGAAGGCCGTGCCCGAGAACGCAAGGGTGAGGCTCAAAACCTTAAAGGTGAAGTCGAGGGCTCCCTGGGAGACAAGGTTTAGGATAGCTCAACTCGAGAGGGGCGTCGCGGTCGCGGCGCCCTTTTAGTCTGGTGATTGCCTTCGTTTCAGAAGCGGCACTTCGAGCGGGTGGTGCGGTGCGCTCCGGTGCGATCAGCGCCAATTGGACCGTCCGTATCCTCTGCTAAAAATTGAGCCTTGGCCAAGCTTAAAAACCAGACTGCGTTCACGGCGATTGTCAACGACGATCTGATCGATCTGCTTGTGAGTTCGGATTGATGAACGTCAGTTACCCACCCCCCTACTGAGCTGCCTTCACCGAGCTAGCGATGTGCCGGGAGCGAAAGGGCGGCCGATCACTCGATTGCTTACTTCGAGGAGGTCCGAATGTCATCTTGTGTTTCATGTCGTAAATGTCTGATCGTTAGCCTACCAACTTATATTAAGCATCGTGCAGCCCGGAGGGTCACGTGTCCGAACCCAAGAGCGATATGATATGGACTTCTTTGAATTGGAGGGCAGGCCTGTCGTAATCCATCGGCAAAGCGACCGTGCGTGGATGTGGAGCCTTGGCAAATGGCACCAGCAATTCGATGTCGCAGAGCAGTGCTCAACGAGGGTTGCGAGATTGTAGACCGCGATAGTTTCATTCGTTTGTATCCCTATGCTGCGTTAGACCTGCTCAACTTTGCCATCATCAAGTGATTTGACGCGCCGAACTTACGGGGGACAATAGAGCAAGTGGACTGTCGAGGAAGCTGAGGTCAACGGGCGATATGGAAACCCCTCGCGATAGGATCCTTGCACTTTACCTCGTAGCTTACTGGCTCAGTCAAGGCAGCGCCTTTTGATCGCAATATCGGACGTCAGGCCAGACCAACCCCTCCTCGGCTTGGCGTTTCGTTCATTTAGAATTGCAAGATGGCCGACCTTAGCTCAGCGGTGCCCGGAAGGCGACAGCACAATTCCCAAACCTATTCCAGACTTTCCTGTCCAATAGCGCCGCGCCTGGAGTCGGTCAGACCTCAATTGACAATCGCGTGCTGGGCATGCGCTTTGTCGTGCAATCACCTGCTAGAGTTACGACCACCTGTCCTGTAGGTGCGCCGAGCAAGTGGGCCGCCAATGGAGAGTTCGCAGTTTTCAATCAAGCCGCCAAGCTGAACCCGGGGGTCACTGTCAGCTATGCTTTCGTTTCGCACAATGTTTGATGCTGATCGAGCCGCAGGCTTGTCGATGGAATTCGACCTTATCCTGAACGAACGACCTCACACTGTGCGCGTGAAGAACGGGGAACTGGAGATCGAGCCAAACCAGCTCGCCAACTCTGAAACGACAGTAGCAGGCGATCCTAACCTAGTAGCTGGCGTAGTATATGGCGGTATGTCGCTTGCTGATGCGGAAAGAGCCGGTCTAACTATTGAGGGCAATCCTAAATTGTTTGAGAGATTCCAACACTGTTTCCCTTACCGGCGAAGGCGGTAGATTTTGCAGGTTAAAAATCGCATCGATGCCTTCAACGGGCTCAATCTGGATCCGAAAAGCCGAAATCTGCATCTTACTTCGGAACATGATCAACGAGAACCTGCCTGAAGCTGACAGCAAGATCTGGCACGCTCATCCAGTGTGGTTTTTGGAATCCAATCCTATCGTCGGATATAATAAGCTAAAGGATTGCATTCGTTTAATGTTCTGGAGTG
This sequence comes from uncultured Alphaproteobacteria bacterium, assembly GCA_963797945.1. Classification (GTDB taxonomy): domain Bacteria; phylum Pseudomonadota; class Alphaproteobacteria; order Sphingomonadales; family Sphingomonadaceae; genus Qipengyuania. Next base: position 16,891 of record CAWCRA010000004.1, read on the forward strand.
GCCAGTCATTCGAAACACCGGGCCTCTCTCCGACTGGTAGCTTTATGGCAGCAGAAGTGCGGTACACCGCTCTGACGCAAGTCGACAAGGAGTTGTTGTGTCATTGGATGCAAGAAGCGAAGCTCATCCAATGGGACTACAAGAATATCTCTAAGCGTAAGGGCAAGCTTGAGCGACTGTTTTAACGGCAGGCCACCCACAAGCGGACTGTCGGAAATCCACCCCATTTCTGGACCTCGCTGTCAAGTGCGGCGCACCCTAGATGCGGACAGGCAGCTAACGAGCCAGTTGCGGGCAATCGCTCCCGCTCTGCTTGCCGCTGTATCAAGCAGCCTCCAAGATGCGTGGCTGTGGAGGCACTTTCGGACCGGGTGAGGTTGGCAGGTAATCATTTGCTGCGCTGGTTTGGAGATGAGCCTCGAGCAAACCGAGAATCAGCTCGTCCTCGGAAGAGTCAAATTTTCGCGCAAACAGGTCCGGGCTTGCGATAAGCTCCGCTATATCGGCAGTTCCAAAATTACGAGGTCGGAGTTTAATGTCTCCATCGGGGACCCAGTCAATCATCCGCAAATCATTGTTAACCACTCTGCCAAAGCCCGCGTAATTCATCATAATTGTCTGAAAAAAGGATTCGTCAGCAATAAAGCTGTGCCGATAGAATCGTTTGAATTTGACTGTCCGAAGATCATTACAAGCAAACTCACAAAAGCTGCGTGTCACAACTTTCCATTGGGTCCCGATGAATGGTTTAGAATCTCTTATGAATTTACGCGAAAAACCTGTGTCGTGCATTTTGTTGAGTGTTTCGACAAAGACGGCGTTGACACGGTTCATAGTTTCAGGACGCAGTGTGCGTTGGCAATCCGCTCGAATGAATTGCGTAGCAGGGTGTTCTGAGAGAAACCTGCTGATGTAGGTCTGGCTCTTCAATGGAAAGTCCTGTCCGGACAGATTGATATAGTGGGCCCATTCGGAATTCATCTTTAGCAATGCTTCCATGCCGCGCAGTTCTGCATCGACCAAACTATACCCGCCCCATAGAGCATTTTCAGCGGGCAAGATTTGGACTCCCTGATAGGGACTTAGAAACGCGGAAATGTCATCTGAGAGCTTTCGTCCGGAGCTTTTGTCGACATGCACCACGTAAGAGTTTCCGGGTAAGTATATCGAACGAAAAAGCCGCTTGAATTGCTCAGGGTAACGGTGGACGAGAATGAAATAGCCGATCATCGCAGTGATCTCCGCTGCCAGAGCCGCCGGGCTGTCTAGCCCCGAACGTCCTGACAATTCTTCCTGCCTCAGTATGGTCGATCAGGGGAATCCTGACCGTAAAAAGACATTGCTGAACAGAAATGCGAAAATCAGCGCACCAGCATATAGCTGAATTGGTATTGGCAAATGCTAAGCGCAATGGGCGGCTCGGATAAAAATTAATTCACTAATTTCAAATGTCCGCTTTCCACCCCACTTTCGGTCATTCGAATGTTCGTTCGCCCTTCTTCAAACCAGACTTCAGATTGGTGAGTTTTATCCCTCAAATGCCGAAGATTCGAAACTGTGGGATAAAGCGGAAAAATGCCCGCTGAAATTCTAGTCTGTTCCTGATTTCTTTAGGTTTGGTAGCGCCATGTGGGGATTGCTGCCACAGCCCTCTCGAAAGTCAGGCGCGGAAGTTTCGAGTCCCTAAAAAGGCATCAAACCAATGCAGTAGTCGCCATTTGGGGGCTTAATTGCGGGCCTGTTGAGAGATTGACAGAAATTATACAAATAAAATCAGTATGTTATGCTGTCAGTGCGATGCCTCTTCTGGGCACCAACGCTTCTTACAATCTGTCGGCAATCGTCATGTGTCCAAGTCCGGTCCCAGCATTTCGCGCATTTTCCCAAGGGCGGAGGCCTTCAGCTGATGGATGCGGGGGATGCTGACGTCCAGTATCTGGGCAATTTCGGCCAAGTTCAGTTCCTCGACGAAGTATAGCTGCAGCACGGTTTGCAATCGCTCTGGAAGCTGGGCGATGCAGCGCGTCAATGTCTCGCCGTCCTCTTGCTCTGCAAGCAGTTGAAACGGATCGGGCTCCTCATCCGCAAACGCCTTGCTGCGATCATCATAAAGCGCATCGAGCGAGCCCAGGCGGATGTTTTCCTGCTCCAATGAGAGCACTGCGGCCTGATCGATGTTGAGCAGCTTTGCCAACTCTGCGAGGGCTGGTTCGCGCCCGCTAGAGGCTCGGAACGCTGCCTTCTCGCGCTCGCAAGCTGCGATGCGTTTCATTGCGCCGCGTGTGCCCGGCGCAGATTTGCGCAGGACATCGAACATCGCGCCGCGCACTCGCATCTTCGCATATGCGGCAAAGCCATCCTCGCCAGGTCCCTGGTGACGCCGTGCACACTCGGTCAGCGCAGCCAGCCCGGTTTGGACCAGGTCTTCGATCTCCATTCCGTCTCGGCCGGCACCGTAAATATGCCAGGCGGCCTTATGGACCAGCGGCAGAAATCGGCGAACGCGATCCTCCACGGCGCGCTGGTCCGCATGGGCCGGACTGGCATAGGCTTGGCGCGCAGCCTGATTGGGGCGGCCAAAAGACCCGTGATGATGGATCATGCAGCTACTCTCTCTACTTTCGGGCCTGCCGTTGCCGCCATTTCCGGCGCAATGTCGGTGGGCGGTTCATGGCCGGGCACGCGCGGCTTTTCGGCACCATCAGCGCCAATGACCGCGCGGACATCAACTGGCTGATTTGCGGGCAATTCCGACACGGACATGACCAGGCATGCCGGTACCCGGCTTTTGAGCATGCGCGCCATGGTACGCCGGACAGGCGGCTGCACGATCAAGGCAAAACCGCTTGCGTCGCCGCTATCGCCTTGCGCCAATTGCGACACTTGCGCGGATATCGAGGCGGCTAGATCGGGGTCTACGAGAGGCTGTCCGCTGACGGGGTCGCGCAGGCCCTGCAAGATCGTGCTTTCGAGGCCGGCCTCCAACGTGATGACCGGTAAACATTCGTGCGGCGCGCAAATGGTGGCGACTATCTGTGCGCCGAGATCAACCCGGATGCGGTCGATCAACTCGTCGAAATCCTGGGTAAGCTGAAGGTTGCGCGCCAGACTGGAAAGCAGCGGCAGCGGATGCGATAGCGCTATTCCTTCGGCGAGCACAGCCTGCAGCAACCGCGTCACCCCTGCCAGGGTGAGAGGTTCCGGATAGATCGCCTCGACCAATCCTGAGAACCGATCTTTCAGCGCATCAAGCAGGCCGCGGACCTCCTCGGCGCCGAGCAATGCATCGGCACGGCTGGCGAGCAGGTGATTGAGGTGAGTTGCAATGACCGTCGCCGGATCGACGGTCAGGTAGCCTTCGGCATTGGCGCCTTCGCGCTCGGCTGCTTCGACCCAGATCGCCGGACAGCCAAAACTGGGATCGCGCGTTTCGATACCGTGCAGCGGAGACGCCTGGTTCACATCTCCTGTGTCGATGGCGAGCACTTTGCCGGGTTGCAATGCGGCCGATCCAACCGCTACTCCGCCCAGGGTTATACGGTAGTCATTCGGCGCCAGATCGAGCGAATCGCGAACGCGAAACTGTGGGACCACAAACCCGAAATCCTGCGACAGTTGCTTGCGCACGCCGGTGACGCGCGTGACCAGCGGCGCACCGCGTTTCTCGTCGACCAGATGAACCAGACCGTATCCCAGTTCGATGGTCACCAGCGTGTGATCGCTGACATCTTCGATGGCGATTATTTCAGGAGAAGTTTCCTCGGTTACTGCCTCCGGCACAGCCGCTTGCTGGCGGCGGCGATTGAGCGCCCAGCATAGCCAGAACACCATTCCGGCGGCGGGCAGGAACACGCTTTGCGGCATGGCCGGAATAGCGCCCAAGGCAGCCAGAACCACTCCCACAGGCAGCCAGTTGCGAGGATCGGCAAACTGTCCGCCGATGTGCCCGGCAAGGTCGCTTTTGTCGGCCACGCGGGTCACGATCACCGCTGCTGCGATCGACAGCAGCAGCGCCGGCACCTGCGCGACCAGCGCATCGCCGACAGCCAGGGTGATATAGGTTTCGGCAGCATCGCCGAAGGACAGGCCGTGGCTGATCATGCCGAGGCAAAATCCGGCGATGATATTGATGCTCAGAATCAGCAATGCGGCAATCGCGTCGCCTTTGACGAATTTGGATGCGCCATCCATCGCGCCGTAAAAATCGGCTTCGGTCGATACTTCTGACCGGCGGGCCTTGGCTTCATCCGCTGTCATCAGACCCGCCGCGATATCGCTGTCGATGGCCATTTGCTTGCCGGGCAGCGCGTCGAGAGTGAAGCGGGCAGAAACTTCGGATACGCGGCCCGCGCCTTTCGTCACCACAACCATATTGATGATCAGCAGAATTACGAAGACGAACAGGCCGACTGCAAAATTGCCGTCGATCAGGAAGCGCCCGAAACTCTCGATCACTTGCCCGGCAGCGGCATCCCCTTCGTGCCCGCTGACCAGCACAATCCGCGTCGATGCGACATTCAGGGCGAGCCGCAACAATGTTGCAAATAGCAGCACCGAGGGAAAGGACGAAAAGTCGAGCGGTTTGGCGGCGTTCATCGCAGCCATCAGAATCGCCACCGACAAGGTGATATTGAGGACGAAAAACATATCCAGCATAAACGTCGGGATCGGCAGCACCATCAGTACGATGAGCATCAATATGCCGACCGGCAGGGCCAGAGTCGCAGGCGCGATATTCCACTTGGGCAGGCTCATAGGTCGAACGCCTTCAGACGGTCATAGGCGGTTTGAACATGGGCGAGGGCGCGCGGCGTCATGGTGGCGCCCGACCAGATCAAAGCTGCTTTTCAAGGTGTCCGCCATGCTGGATTTTCGAGCTGCAGCTGCAGGAGTGGCTGCATGGCCGAAGATAGCGCGATGTCGGGGGAGTTCGCGCCAATGGTATGTCAATTCGTTGCAGCTCGGGAGCCGTGGAATTCGGCGCGGCTCGCATCTGCGCGTCGGGTAGAATCGCTGTCGCTGCTGCGTTCTGCGCCATCGCATCGCTCATTTTGCCGCGCATCAATTGCATGACTTCGCCGACCGACCTCTCTGCGCCGCCCGCCTTGTAGAAGATCGCGCGGTTGGCCGATGCAGCGTCGGGCAGAATTGCAGCGGCTGCCATTTCGGGGTTGGCTGCAAGCTGGCGCAGAAACTTGCTCGCTCCGCCCGCGCCGAGGAAATGCGCCATATAGAGTTCAGCTGCGTCAGACTCCCGCCCAAGTACGCCGGACAGCACCTCTCGGTTGTCATTCGCCAGCGCGCCCGCCATCAGCGCTGAGGCTGAAGGATCGAACCGCAGAGCCATGACGGCGCTGCGAGCGGCACCGTCGCTTACCCGCGCTTTCCCGCGCACTGTGTCGATTGCATTTGCTGCATTCTCGAGGCCGAGCCGTCCGCCATGGCGCTCGACTGTTTCAAGCCAGGTGGAATCGATGAACTGGTATAGCCCGGCGGCGCTGGATGTTCGCGCCTTCGCGGCAGGGTCGAGGCCGGATTCCAGCCGCGCTTGTGCCAGAAGATAGTCGAAGTCGACGCCAGTTTTTTCCGAAGCCCGCGCAATGGCTTCTCGCGGGTCGCGCGTAATAGGCAGCACGCCCACAGCGGGTTTCAAAATGATCGTCGGATCGCTCAAGGGACGGGGCCTTCCGTTCGATTGCTAACCCGTCCTTCACAGCAAGAGCCGTGCCAACTACCGCAATCTACGCGCCTTGTAGCGAAAGCCGCCCGCTGCTTTGGCGGGCGCTATAAGTGCCGCCCGAGCCGGTGAGCGCATCGAGCCGCGCGGCGACGTTGACGGCCAAGAGGTTGCGAACCCGGCGATTTACCTCGTTGAGTTCCTTGGCGGACATCAGCAAACCCTTGCATTCCGCGTCTATCGCTGCGGGCTTTCGCTCTTGCAGAGCGGTGCAAATGTCCTGCTTGCCTGCGGTGCACACGAGCAAGGCGTCCAGGTCCAATCCGGCAAGCGCCTGCCGCTCGCTTTGCAGGACGGCAATCATCTGCCGCAAATTGTCGGCAAGCTCCGAATTGGCGCCGTTGTCCGGACCAATTGCCGCGCTCATCGCTTGACGCTCAGCAGCATGGGCGCAGCGATCATGGCGTCCGCGATTTTGGTCGGCAGTATGGGATACGTTCCTTGTTCCAGGGCTTTGCGAATGACCTCCACGCGCGACCGGTCGACCGGCGGCCGGCCCGGATCGATCGACCCGCTTGTTTCGACTTTCACCGCGCTATCGCCCGGCTGGCTGGTGGCGGCCTTTTCCGGCGGCTTCGCAGGATTTTCAGGGAGATCGCGGCTGACGCTGCGGCCCTGAACTACCGGTTGGATACGGCCTATGTCCGATGGCGACATGATCTGTTTCCTAGTTTGCTTGCAGGTTCAGAACGGCGGATGAAAAGCGATCTTAAGGGTCTGCATTGCGAAAGCTGATTTTGCTTCTGCTAGTCTAACGGAATGACCACGCGGCCAGCGCGTTCTATACGGGCGCGGATGACGTCGCCTTTGCCGGGCGGTTCTACCCTGATCCAATCGCCGGCAGCTCCGCTCTCAAGCGCGCGGCCGGATTGGGCTACGGAAAAGCCCCGGCCCTGGACGGCGATGCTGACGCGGTCTCCCTTGGTAATCAGGTTTGGCGCAGCCTCTGCTTGAGCGTGCTGGACCAGAGGTACGAAGATCCGCCAACCGCCAGCGTCCAGGCAGCTGACTTGCAAGCTGCCTTGCGTGCGGCCGTAAGGCTTTATCGCAAGGGAAGAGCCGCACACACCAAGCTTTAGGCGCCGATCAACCGGCACCTGCGCGCCGCCCGCCACGCCAATAGGTGCGCCGGTGTATTCGGCCACAGCCAGATCGATCGAGGCGGGGTCGGTAAACCGGCCGCTTTGCGCCGATCCAGCGGATGGCGCAGCGACCAGACTGGCGAAGATGACGGACAATGTGCGTTTGCAATACTTCATATTTCTGCTCCAACCGAAACAGGCGTAGCCCGCTCATCAGTCCGATCTTTGCAATTCCTGTGCCAAGCTTGCCGACCTTGTCGGCGTGCCGGGCGAGGAGGGCATATCGAAGGCAAACAGGGCGGCGGTCTGGTCTCGCTCGCCTCGTTCCAGCTTGATGTATGGAATATGTCCTGCGGCCGTCGCTGCGGTTTCAACGATTTGCGCGCGCTGCATTGCGCCAGCGAATTGACCTTCCCGGTAGTGGATGGTGATGTGCAATCGCTCGCGCGGGTCGCGCACATAAGCTGCCAGCCAGACGCCGATATCGTCTCCTGCAACGAGCGAGGAGAATACCTGCTCTGCGTCATCGGCTTCAAACGCGGCAGTATCCGCGGGCGATGATTGAACCGCCATGGCCGCCGCTGTTGCGATGAACAGTATCAGCGAGAGATCGGCCAGCACGACCTGCCAACCGCTTGGCATCGGCGAGTCTGCGCCCGGCGTCATTGCGCGTCATGTCGGCGTGACTGGTCTTCGCCTGGGCAGGTATCGGACAATTGCTTCGACAACCAATCGAACACCAGCTGCCGATCTGCTTCCTCTCTCTCACCCCTGCGCTCGATCCAGCGTGCCAGCGGCATCAACACCAGATGCGCCGCCAGCAGGCCATATAGCGTGCTGAGCACGGCCATCCCGACGGCGCTTGCCAGATCGCCGGCATCGAGCCCGCTCGCTCGCAGCTGAGTAAGGGCGAGCAGTGTGCCCGCCAGGCCGAAGATCGGCGCCAAGTCAGCGGCCGCATGAATGGTGCGCAATGCCTTTTGCTGACGCGTAGTACGGAGCCGCTTATACCGTTCATGCTCGTCCATCGCGGCCTTCAGCGAGCGATGGCGGACAAGCGCATCGGCGGCGTCGGCAATTTCGGGATCGCTGGAATGGCTGGGCGGGGCGCGTAACACGCCGTGGTGCCGAATATCTTCAATATCCGCAGCGATTTCTGCCCGTGCCGCCCCATAATCGAAGGGTTTGCCGGTCAAGTTTGCAAGCATCGCGGCAGTGGTACCAAGATCGCCCATGCCTGCCCGCAGGATTGTGGCAACCAGCGTTCCGCCCAGCACGATCGCCGCGCTTGCCGGGTCCCACAATGCATTAAGTTCCATGCTCACATCACCTCCTGTGCGGGCAAGAACGGCAAACCGGGCACTCCTTTCAGAGCGGCAGGCCGATGCGGCAAAAAATTGCCGCTTGCGGCACAAAGTAGCCAGATAGCGGGCTTGTTCGAGCCGAACGCCCCCGTCGGAGGGTAATTGGCACGGCGCTTGCAAAAGTCATGGCAACAAACTCGCAAAGGATTTTGTCATGAGCAGTTCCCTTTTCGGAATTCACGGTGCCGCGCTCGAACTGCGTTCGCAAAGGATGGGCATTCTCACCTCCAATATCGCGAATGCCGCGACGCCAGGATACAAGGCCCGCGACATCGATTTTGGCGCCGCTTTGGAGGCCCGCATGAGCGGAGCCGACAGTCAGCGCGCGATTGCCGGTTCGACTCGGTACCGCGTGCCGGTAATGCCGTCGCTCGATGGCAATACGGTCGAGCTCTCTACCGAGCAGATGGCCTTTGCCGAAAATGCGCTGGCGTATTCAGCCACGCTGTCCTTCGTTCAAGGCCGCGCCGACAAGCTGACCCGCGCGCTGAGGGGGCAGTGATCGTGGGCGATAACATGAACCTGTTCACCATCGCCCAGCGGGGCATGTCCGCGCAATTGGTGCGCATGAATGCCGCCGCATCGAACCTCGCCAATGCAGGTTCGGTCAGCGGCAGCCAGGCCGCGACTTATCGCCCGATGCGTGCAGTGTTTGCAGAGGACCTCGATCGCGCCAGCGGTTTTTCGACCGTTCGCGTCGACGCGATGGTCCGCGAAAGCAAGCTCCCTTCCAAGCGTCACGATCCCGCGCATCCGCTCGCCGACGAAAACGGCGATATCTGGGAGAGCCCGGTCAATGAAACCGCAGAAATGGTCGAGATCATGGAAAGTGCGCGCCAATACCAGAACCTGGTCGAGGCGATGCAAACCGCAAAACAACTGATGCTAGAAACGATGAGGAGCAAGTAATGGAGCTCACCGCGCCATCCCTGACGCCGCAACCCTACACCGTCATCCAGCCCGCAGGTCAACCTGCTGCGGTCAACCAGCCCGGTGCGCTCGGACAGGGCGATTTCCTGCGCTTGCTGACCACCCAGCTGGAACAACAGGACCCATTCGAACCGGTCGATAACACCGACATGCTTGCGCAACTTGCGCAGTTCTCGGCGCTTGCGGGCACGACGACCACAAATGACACTCTGCAGCAAATTCTCGGCAAGCTCGACAATCTGATCGCGGTGCAAACCAGCGCGAGCCAGGCTGCGCCGAATACCCCATCAATTCAGGAGTAAGCCCATGTCATTTTACACTTCCCTCAGCGGGCTCAAAAATGCCCAGACCGACCTTGGCGTAATTGCGCACAATATCGCGAACGCAGAGACGACCGGTTACAAGAAGAGCAAGGCGGAGTTCTCCGATCTTGTCGCGGGCGGGGCCAACGCTGCTCCCAATCAGGTACGCGGAATTGGCGCGACACTGGCCGGCATTAAGCAGGATTTTGGTCTCGGCGCGATCGAGCAAACCGGCACGGCAACCGATCTTTCCATCAATGGCGATGGCTTCTTCGCGACAGTGAATGGTGAAAGCGGGCGCCAACTCTATACTCGCGATGGAGCCTTTGGCATCGACGGAGATGGCTTTTTGCAAGACGGCCAGAACAACCGCCTGCAAGTTTTCGAGCTCGATGCAGCGGGCAATGTCGTCAATCCGGCAACCACCATCGACGCGCAGATTCCGGTAACCAATGCGACAGGTTCCGCCTTGGCAGGCGTCTCGTTTGAATCCAGCGGTGTTTTGAACGCAACTTACACCGACGGTAGTGTGGTGACGATCGGCCGGACGGCGCTTGCCAGCTTCCTGTCGCCAACCGGTCTGCGCCAGACCGGTTCGGCCGCATGGGCAGCCACCGGATTGTCGGGAGCCCCTGAATTGGGCGTACCGGGCAATGGCCTGTACGGCACCGTTCTGGCGGGCTCGCTGGAGCGCTCAAATGTCGACCTAGCTGAAGAGATGGTCGGACTGATTTCCGCGCAGCGCAATTTCCAGGCCAATGCCAAGGCGATCGACACTGCCTCGCAGCTGTCGCAAACGATCATCAATCTGCGGACCTGATCACCATGGACAGGATGATCTACACCGCCTTGTCGGGGATGGAATCGGCAATGAACCGGCAACGGGTCACCGCCAGCAATCTCGCCAACGCCCAAACGCCGGGCTTTCGCGCCGAAACATTTACCCTCGACGCTGCCGAGCTGAAAGGCCCGGCACTGGAAGCGCGCGCGATGAACCGGGGCGGCGTGTTCAGCGCCGACATGCGCAGCGGCACCGTAGTGCAAACCGGTCAGCCGCTCGACATTGCGATTGGCGGGAGCGCGCTGATGGCACTCCAGGCAGACGACGGTGCGGAGGTCTATTCGCGGCGCGGCGATCTGGCGATTGGGGCTACTGGAGTGCTCGAAAATGGCGACGGTCGCCCGGTCATGGGCGATGCCGGACCGATCACCGTTCCGCCCGGCCGCAAGGTATCCATCGGCGCTGACGGCAGCATCTTTGCCGCCGACCCTTCTGCGCCCGGCGCGCCTGCTGAGAACCTCGGACGGATCAAGCTCGCCAGCGCCGAAGGCAGCCGCATCGAGAAGGACCTCGAAGGTTTCATGCGTGTGGTTGGCGGCGGGATATTGCCTGCGGACCAGACTGCGAGCGTGACAACCGGCGCGCTCGAACAGTCAAACGTCGATACAACAAAAGTGCTTGTCGACATGATCGAGGCGCAGCGCGCCTTCGAACGCCGAGCAAAACTGTTTTCCACTGCCGGAGAGTTAGACACTTCGGGCGCACGGCTGATGTCGCTGAGAAGCTGACACCTGCGGCGCTGCAACTTATTTAAAGGAACCTGAACGATGCCAACATCTGCCTTGCAAGTCGCCCGCACCGGGCTTGAAGCTCAAGACACGCGGATGCGGGTTATTGCGCACAATCTCGCCAATATCGGGACCACCGGTTTCAAGCGTGACCGTGCCGACTTCGCCACGATGGCCTATCAGGATGTTCGGGTTGCCGGACAACAGTCGGGCGGCGAAACGGCATATGCAGTCGGTCTTAATCTGGGAACGGGCGTGGCGGTGCAGGGCACCACGCGCATCGGCACGCAGGGCACGCTCAACACCACCGGCAACGCGCTGGATATGGCGATGGACGGTGACGGCTTTTTCGAGGTGGAACTGCCGGGCGGCTCAGTTGGCTATACACGCGCGGGCAATTTCAAACTGTCGTCCGAAGGCAATCTGGTTACAGCAGAGGGCTATACGGTCCAGCCACAGATTACCGTCCCCCAAGGGGCGACCTCCCTCTCGGTTGCGCCTGACGGTACTGTGTCGGCCGTCCTGCAAGGCGAAGCTGCGCCGGCAGAGCTGGGCCAGCTCACTATTGCCAGTTTCGTAAATCCGGCGGGGCTCCAGGCGACCGGCGACAATTTCCTCCTGGAAACGGCTGCCAGCGGAGCCGCGGAGACCGGTCCGGCAGGCCAGGATGGCCGGGGCAATATCCGGCAAGGGATGCTCGAGGCATCGAATGTGAACGTGGTCGAGGAGCTGGTCGAGATGATCGAGGCCCAGCGATCCTACGAGATCAATTCCAAGATGATCAGCGCGGTGGACGAGATGCTCCGCAATGCAAACCAAACCCTTTGAGGAGCGCGTAATGCCAGCAAAACACCTTCGGCAAATGCTGCTCTTACCGCTCGGCTTCGCCCTCCTGTCGGCATGCGGTGGCTCCACGGTTCGAGCGCCCGGATTTTCGGCTTCGCTGCCCGCCCCGCCGCCGGCGCAAAGCCTCGTCGCCAGCAATGGCGCGATCTATCAAGCCGGACTTGGCTACGCTGGTTACCACGAGGGCAATCGCGCGCGCCGTGTCGGCGATGCACTGACCATTTTGCTGGTCGAAAACGTGCGTTCGACGAAAAATGCCAACGGTCGCACGGACCGTTCAGGGTCAGCAAGCGTCACGCCGCCGTCTGCGGGCTTGCTGTCTTTCCTCAACCCCGACGCCCTTAAAGCTTCGGCTGGCGGGTCGTTCAAGGGGCAGGGAAATGCCGCGCAGTCTAGCTCTCTAGTCCGGCGCCATAGCGGTGACGATCGCGGAGGTTCGGCCCAATGGAACTGCGCTCGTTTACGGAGAAAAACAGATGTCGCTTAGCCAAGGTGAGGAGTGGGTACAGTTTGCCGGCATCATCCGGCTGGCCGATGTCGATGTCGATAATCAGATTCTGTCGAACCAGATTGCCGATAGCCGAATCATTTATTCCGGATCGGGCGCAATCCAGCAGGCCAGCAGGCCGGGCTGGCTGTCGCGGTTCTTCTCCAAAGTCAGTCCGTTTTGAGGGGGCCCGCCATGTTTCGCATCATCTTGGCCGTGCTTTTCGCGGCGGTCGCGGCCATCCCCAACATCGCCCATGCCGAACGCGTGCGCGATATCGGGTCGTTCGAAGGTGTGCGGCCCAACCAGCTGACCGGGTACGGCGTTGTGGTCGGCCTGCAAGGCACTGGCGACGATAATCTGGAATATCTGTCGCAGGCCATGAAGGGCGTTTCGGGCCGGCTGGGCCTGCACTTGCCCCCAGGCGTCACCCCCGGGCTAAAAAATGCTGCAGCGGTGATCATCACGGCCGAGTTGCCTGCATTCGCCAAGCCCGGGCAACGGATCGATATAACTGTATCGACAATGGGCAAGGCCAAAAGCCTGCGCGGCGGCGCGCTGGTGCTTGCCCCGCTTTACGGCGCCGACGGGCAGATTTACGCGATGGCGCAGGGCAGCCTGGCCGTTGGCGGATTGGGTGTGTCGGGCCGCGATGGTTCGAAGCTTTCGGTAAACGTCCCGACAGTGGGACGTATCGCCGATGGTGCCACCGTCGAGCGCGCCGTGACAACCGGTTTTGCCGATCGCGGCACTTTGCGCTTCAATCTCCACAATTCGGACTTTCTGACCGCTCAGAGGCTGCGCGATGCGATCAATCGCCGCTTTCCCGGATGCGCAGCCATCGTCGATGGTGTATCGCTGGAGCTGGTGATGCCCTTCGGGGCTGACGAGCGATCGGCCATGATGGCTGAGATCGAGATGATCGAGATAACGCCGGGTGAAACGCCGGCTCGGGTCATCATCAATAGCCGCACTGGCACGGTCGTCATCAACCGGGCAGTTCGGCTGGCTCCGGCAGCGATCAGCCACGGCAAGCTTATCGTCCGGATCGAGGAAGCCCCGCAAGTGGTGCAACCCCTCCCATTTGCCAATGGCCAGACCGCGGTCGAGCAATCATCCGACATTTCTGTCGAGGATCAGGGCAACCGCGTCTCGTTGATGCAAGGCGGTGCCAACCTTTCCGAAATCGTCGACGCGCTCAACATGCTTGGAGTTGGTGCCTCCGACCTCGTCGTCATACTTGAAGCGTTGAAGCAGGCAGGTGCGCTGCAAGCCGAAATGGTCGTGATATGATTGGCGCGCCTGGCGTCGGGCCAGCTCCGGGCACATCACTGAACCTGGCCGGTTCGAGTGCTGCTGCGCCAAGCAGCGACCTGAAGGCTGCCGCCCGGCAATTCGAGGCTATTTTCGTTCGTCAGATGCTGGCGGCAGCGCGGGCCAGCGATTTTGGCGGCGAACCTTTATTCGGTGGTCCCGGCCTCAAGCAATTCAATGCCATGCGCGACGACCACATCGCTCAGGCAGCTTCCGAGACCGGCGCGTTCGGATTTGCCCAATTGATCGAGGCACAGCTCGCTCAGCAGACCGAACCGCAAACGCAGGCAAACGGGAGCTAGCCGATGGCCAGCAACCTTCTCAATATCGGCAGCACCGGTACACGCGCGGCGCAGGCGGCACTGGCGGTAACTGGCCAGAATATCGCCAATGCCAACAATGAAGCCTACACCAGGCGAACGCTGGATGTGGCCGAAATGACGGCGAACGGCCGGGTCAGCCAACTCGGCGATGCGCGTCTGTCCGGGGTCCGGATCGAAGGTATCGGCCGTACAGCGTCGCAATATCTGTCGGCAGATATGCGCCGAACCGGCAGCGACCTTGCTCGCGCGAATACGCAGCTTGATGGCCTGCTGGCTGCCGAGAGAGCAGCCGAACAGTCAGGCATCTACAGCGCTTTGGTCGAGTTCGAAGCTACATTGGCTGAACTTGCGTCCGATCCGTTGAGCACGCCGTTGCGGGTGCAGGTGCTGGAAAGTGCGCGAACCGCCGCTGCTGGTTTCGCCCTTGCCGTCCAGGGTGTCGGCACTGCAATGGGCGAAACCGCCTTTGTAGCGCAAGATGCCGTCAGCCGGGCCAATGGCTTGGCTGCCGAACTGGCACGCACCAACACCAATCTCGCCCGGGCACAGGAAGGCTCGGTCAACCGTGCCGCGCTGCTCGACCAACGCGACGCCTTGCTGGCGGACCTGTCGGGTATCGCCGGGATCACCGCGACATTCGACGACGCGGGGCGGGCGGCGGTGCGGTTGGGCGACAGTGCTGGGCCGATCATGGTGCAGGGCGATGCTACCGGCTCACTTTCGCTAACCCGAAATGCTGATGGCACAATTGCCTTCGAGCTTGACGGGACGGCAGTCGTGCCGAGCGCTGGCAGCCTTGCCGGCCACTCGCTGGCGCTGGACCGTATGGCAGCATTGCGAGTTGAACTGGACGGCGTCGCGGGCGGATTAATCAGTGCCGTGAACGCGGCGCAGACAAATGGTACCGCGCCCTCCGGAGTTGCTGGTCAGCCGATCTTTTCCGGCACCGGAGCAGATGACATTGCAGTCGTTCTGGGCGGCCCGGATGGCATCGCCACAGCTCCGACGGGCAGCGCATCAGGCAGCCGCGACATCGCCAACCTTGTGGCCTTGCAGACTGTTCTTGCGAATGGCGGTCCAACTTCGGCGATGGACAGTGTGCTGTTTGGCCTGTCGAGCGAGATTGGCGGACGCCGCATTTCGCAAGGCGCCCTTCAGACCATCGCTGAAAGTGCCGCCGCATCACATTCCAACGAAACCGCCGTGGATCTGGACGAGGAGGCCGCAAACCTGGTCCGCTTCCAGCAAGCCTTCCAGGCCTCCGGCAAGGTAATCCAGGTCGCTACCGATATCTTCGACACGATACTTGGGATCAGGTGAGGCGATGACCATACTCTCCAAAGGCACCGCCGCATTTTATGATCGCTCGATTAGCCAGATGGCCGGATCTGCGCCTCGATGCCGAGCGTCTGCAGCAGCGAATTGCAACGGGGCGCCGATTGGAGACATCGTCGGATGATCCAGTCGCTGCCGCGCGTCTGCGCAGACTCTCGCGGTTGGACCGCCTGGCCGAGGTCGATGCCAAGAACGCCGCGCGTGCCAACGACACCTTGCGCGATGCCGACAATGCTTTGCAGAATGTGGCGGACCGTCTGGCCCGCGCCCGCGAACTCGCGATGCAGGCCGCCAATGGTACGCTGTCAGACGCCCAGCGCGCCTTGATCGGCGAAGAGCTCGGACAGATCCGGAGCGCATTCCTCGCAGTCGCCAATCTGACCGGCAGCGACGGAAGGCCTCTATTCGCCGGCGCGGGTGCTGGCCCCGCCTATATCCTCGATGCTGCAGGAAATGCGGTTTACGCAGGCTCGCCTGCATCGGGCGAACTTGCGCTGGGCGAGGGCATCACAGTCGCGCGCGGAGTGACTGGCCCGGAAGCCTTCGCATTCACAACAGGCGGCGCTGCGACCGATGTCTTCGCTTTTACCAAAGACCTCGCCGAGGCGCTCAAAGGCGCGTCGGCCGATCCAGCTGCTGCCGCGCGCGCGGCATTGGGCGGCTTCGACGATGCGCTGGAATCTCTCACCCGCTCCCAGACCGTGATCGGCGTACGCGTCGCATGGGTCGAGACGTTGCAGGACCGGCAGCTGGTGACATCCGAAGCGCGGGCGCAAGCAACCGCGGAGACGGGCGGTGTCGACTTTGCATCTACGGTGGCGGAGCTGCAGCGGATGCTGGTTGTGCTCGAGGCCAGCCAGGCGGGTTTTGCGCGCGTAAGCCGTCTCAGCCTGTTCAATTCAATCTAGACCTGATCGTAAGAACGGGAAGACATCATGTTGCCAGCGGTCGGAATTATTGTCCTCATCGTCCTTGTATTCGGCGGCTTTGCTCTCACCGGCGGCGCGCTCGGGCCTGTGCTCAAGGCGATGCCGCTGGAGATGATGATCATCGGCGGGGCCGCGATTGGCGCGACGATCGCTGGAAACTCCAAGCATGAGCTGAAAGCGCTGGGCGGAGGTGTGGCGCGAATATTCAAAGGGCCGAACTTCACGCGTCAAGACCATGTCGACGCCATCGCCCTCACGGCCCGGCTGATGAAAATATTCAAGACCGAAGGGCCGGTCGTTCTGGAAAGCCATGTGATGGAGCCACAAAATTCCACACTTTTTGCGGAATTCCCGCGTATTCTTGCAAATTCTGCACTGACCAGCCTGATTTCGGATACCTATTTGCTGCTCGTGGTCTCCTCCGGCTCGTTGGAAACCCACGCAGTGGAGGAGGTGATGGACAATGCCATCAAGACTTACCTCCACGATCTGGATGAGCCGGCGCATGCGCTGCAGAACCTTGCAGATGCGCTTCCGGCATTGGGTATCGTCGCGGCAGTTCTCGGGATCGTAAAGACCATGGGATCGATCGATCAGCCGCCCAGTGTGCTAGGCGGGATGATCGGTTCGGCGCTGGTCGGGACGTTTCTGGGTGTATTGCTGGCGTACGGAATCGTCGGCCCGCTCGCTGGACGGCTCAAGCAAATCAATGCGCAGGATCAGCAGATATATCACTCGGTGAAGCAGATGTTGATCGCAACGCTGAATGGCTATCCACACGCGCTGGCAGTCGAGAGCGCGCGTTCGGGCTTGCCCGAGGCCGTACGTCCGGAATTGATCGAATTGCTCGACTTGCTGAAAGGCAAATAGGATGGCCAGCGCAGCGCAGGAGCCTGCGGCCGAGCCTCAGCCCGAGCCGGTACGGCCGATCATCGTCAAGAAGATTACTGTCCAGGCTGCCGGACATCACGGCGGAGCCTGGAAAGTTGCCTACGCCGATTTTGTAACGGCGATGATGGCGTTCTTTCTGATGCTGTGGCTGCTGGGCGCGACCACCGAAGCGCAGCGCCGGGGCCTGGCCGATCACTTTGCACCCACCCTGATCCAATACCGTGACCAAAGCGCCGGTTCGAACGGCTTGCTGAAAGGCAATTCCATCACCGGGGCGGACAATTACCCCAACGCCGCCGGGCAAACCGGCACCCAAGCCATCACCATTCCCAAGGATACCGTCGGTGGTCCGCGCGAAGGCGCAGCGATGGACCGCAATGCCGTGACCCGGGCCGAGGCCATCCGCAAAAATATCTCTGAGCAACTCGCACGATCGCGCAGGCTTGCCCGGCTCGCGAGGCAGGTCCGCGTGATGACGTCACCTGAAGGCATACGTATCGATCTGGTGGACGATGCGGATTTCTCCATGTTCGCGCTTGGCACGACGATGCTGCTGCCCGAAGCCCGCGAGCTGCTGGGCGTAATCGCCGCCACTATCGCAGATGATCCGGCGGCAATTTCCGTGCGCGGCCATACCGATGCCCTGCCATGGAAACCGGGTGTTACTTCGAACAATTGGTCCCTTTCGACTGGTCGCGCAGAAGCGACCCGGCAAGAGTTGATGCGCGCCGGCATAACCGAACGCCGGTTCAACCGGATCGAGGGCGTCGCCGACCGGGAGCCGCTGATCGATGACAATCCCGAAGACCCGCGTAATCGCCGGATGTCGATCCTGTTAATGCAGTAGGATGGCTGCTCTTGTTGCCCGGCATCGGTCTTTGGCCGCGGCAGTGAACTGTAGCGGCTAGTGCGCCCGACCGATCTCCCCCAAACGAACGAGCGAGCGCCCGCCGGGAACGGCGTTGATCTGCACCTCCTTGCACCCCTTAGTTGGGTAAGACGCTCTCAATTGACGAGCGACCGGCTTGTGGGCGCAATGTTTGACCGCTCGATTGTGTCGATGTGTCGTCATCAACCGGTATCTGCCGCTCCATCATCGTACGAGCGTCGGCCGAGCGCGATCATATTGTGACGGCGCTAGGCAGCGGCTTTCGTACGGCGCGGGCAAGATAAAAAGGCCCGGAGCTCGCGCTCCGGGCCTTTCTATAAGCGCTGCGATGTAGGGTTTAGCGCAGCAGCGAGAGCACGTTCTGCTGGCTCTGGTTGGCCTGAGCCAGCATGGCAGTCGACGCCTGGCTAAGGATCTGAGCCTTTGCCAGCGCGGTCGTTTCCGCCGAATAATCGGCATCAACGATCCGCGAGCGCGCGTCTGACAGATTTGTCGAGTTGGTTGTCAGATTGGCGATAGACGATTCAAGACGGTTCTGTCCGGCACCCAATGTTGCGCGGGTATCGCTGAGCGATGCGAGTGCGAGGTCGACGTTGGCAATGGTGGTTCCAGCAAGTGCAGCAGTGCTTACGTCAAGTGCAGTGGCCGAAATATTCGTGCCATCGATCGCCTTGCTCGTCAGTGTCACGGATTCTGTCGCGCTGGTGGCGATGTTGATGTCGACGTCCGTACCGGCTGTGGTGCTGAATACAGCTACGTTGTTAAAGGTCGTGTTGGTCAGGACGCTGTCGATCTGCGCCTGCAATTCGGTGACCTCGGCATTCATGTATCCGCGGTCGGTATCAGAATAGGTGCCGGTGCTCGACTGAACCGAAAGTTCGCGGACACGCTGGAGCATATTGGTGACTTCTTCGAGCGCGCCTTCAGCGGTAGCTGCCAGTGCAATGCCGTCATTGGCGTTGCGAATGCCCTGGTTCATGGCGCGGATATCGGACGTCATCGTGGTCGAGATGGCGAGACCTGCGGCGTCGTCTTTCGCGCCGTTGATACGCTTGCCAGTGGAAAGGCGTTCCATTGCCTGACCGAGCATTTTGTCGGCCTGGGTGGATGCGTTGGAAGAGCGCAGCGCGCCGATGTTCGAGTTGATAACAGCCATATTGATGTTCCTATCTGGTCGGTTGGTTTCTTACGTCGTCACAACCTGGCACTGGGCCGCGGCTGTTACCGAATAGATCGACCATTGCTGCTTGAAGTTAAGCGAGCAGCGCGCTGTTCAGGCGGTTTGCGGCTCTGAGAACATAGGTATTTGTTCGGAGTATTAAGTTTCGGCTTCGTTGGACGTTGGCACCTAGCAATCCTCCTTGTGAGCAGGGTTAACAAGGGGGCCGGAATGACAATCGTTCAGATCGACAAGGACTGCGAAAAAAAACACGCGCCATTGGCGCGCAGTGCCGCCGGAGCGATCGATAATCGGCCAGATCACGGCTCGGTTCTGATGTGCGATGCAGGCGCAATGCCTGCAGCACGGCGGCAGGGCGAAACCATTGTTTCGCTAACGCGGTCCGATGTTCCCGCCATCGAGAGGATCGGAGCGGGGCATTGCCGGATCAGCTATGATGAAAGCTCCTCACCCGCCGCCCGCGCTGCGATTATTGCTGCGGCGAGCGCGCCGGGAATGCCGGTTTGCGCCGACCCGGAAAGCCTTGCTTTGCTTACGCTGGCGCAGCGCGTTGCAGCCAGCAATATCCCTGTTCTGATCGACGGACCGACCGGTACCGGCAAGGAAGTGCTGGCCCGCTTCATCCATAACAACAGTGCCCGGAAGAACGGCCCGTTCGTCGCGATCAATTGTGCCGCCATGCCCGAGGCGATGCTGGAGGCGATGCTGTTCGGCCATCTGAAAGGAGCGTTTACCGGGGCGGCGCGGGCCGGCGAAGGGTTCTTCCGTGCTGCGGATGGCGGAACTTTGCTGCTCGACGAGATCGCGGAAATGCCGATCGGCTTGCAAGCAAAGCTGCTGCGCGCCCTGCAGGAAGGCGAAGTGGTGCCAATCGGCGCAACCATGCCAATTCCCGTGGATGTTCGCGTGGTCGCCGCAGCCAACCGCGATCTGCCGACCGAAGTGGCCGAAGGGCGCCTGCGGGCCGACCTCTATTACCGCCTCAACGTATTCCCGCTCAGCCTGCAAGCGTTGCGCACCCGCAAAGGCGATATCGGTCCGTTGGCCTTTGCCATGCTGCTGCGCCACGGCCCAGCGACAGGTGCAGTGCCATGGATTACCGACTCCGCGCTGGAGAAGCTCGCCAGCCATAATTGGCCCGGGAATATCCGTGAGCTGGAAAATGTCATGCGCCGCGCGCTGCTATTGTCGCGGGGCGCGCCGACAATCGGGCTTGGCGACATAACTTTCGACATGGCGGCGCGCCCGCTGCAAGGCGATGCAAACGCGGCGCAGTTTGCACCATCCCCATCATCGGCAACCGCCCAGCTTTCGAGCATCGTGCGCAAGTCCGAAGCGGATGCGATCATCGCCACGCTGGACGAGTGCGGGGGGCGGCGTATCGACACGGCGAAGCGGCTCGGCATCTCTGAACGCACCTTGCGCTATCGCCTGGCCAGCATGCGCGATGCCGGTCTGATCCAGCAACGCGCCTGCGCCGGAGCAGCCCAATGAGCGCGATCGGAGGCGCTGGCGGCGTGCAGGATATCATCGCTCTGCGCCAACAGATCATTGGCCAATCCTCTGCCTTGCAGGGTTTGCGCGCGCCGCAATCTGCAGAAAGCGTCGGTGAGCCAGGCAAACCCGCGGGCGGCGGCTTTGCCGACACGCTTCACAGCGCACTGGGCGCAGTGAACCAGACCCAGGCGCGCTCGGCAGAAATGACCGCAGGGTACGAACGCGGCGAAGTGACAGATGTCGCGCAAGTCATGCTCGCGAGACAGGAAGCCAGCGTCGCGTTCGAAGCCACATTGCAGGTGCGCAACAAACTGCTGTCTGCCTATCAGGAAATCATGCGGATGGGGGTTTGATAGATGGCCGACGGTAGCGCTCTCGCCTTACAGACCTCTTCACAGTCCACCGCGCTTTCTCCGGCGTTTGACGGTACCGTATTGCAAAAGGTGCGCACCTTCATCGCTCAGCCAGCGGTTCGAAAAAGCATGCCGATGGTCGCCGGGCTGACCGCGATAGCGGGTGCCGGCCTGCTTTATATGGCGCTCGCCAACGGGCCGCAAAGAGTGCTCTACAGCAGCCTGAGCGACGCCGAACGGGCCGATGTCGTGGCATCGCTCGACAAAAGCGGGATCGATTACACCATCGATAACGGCACCGGCGCGCTCACCGTTGCCGAGGATGATCTTTACCGTGCCCGCATGCTCGTGGCCAGCGATGGCGGCCTGGCTGCTCCTGAAAGCACGGCACAAATGCTCGATGCTATTCCGATCGGATCGAGCCGGACGCTGGAAGGCGAGCGGCTGCGCAATGTGCGCGAGCGCGAGCTGACCATGACGGTCATGGAAATCGACGGCGTCGAAGCTGTTCGAGTGCATTTGGCGCAGGCAGAGAAATCCGTCTTCGTTCGCGAAAATACACCGCCGAGCGCATCGGTCATGGTGCGCATGGCGCGCGGGCGCAGCCTGAGCGAAAGTCAGGTCAACGCGATCGTCAACCTGGTCGCCGGCTCTGTGCCCGGCATGACCAGCGACACGGTCAGGGTCGCCGACCAACACGGCAATCTGCTCAGCGAACGCAGGTCGAAAAATGGGTCGGGGCTGGAGCTGCAAGCCGAATACGAAACCAAGATGCGCGCTCAGATCGCCCAGCTGCTGGTCCCCATGCTGGGGGAGGGCAATTTTTCGACCGAGGTGCAAGTCGAACTGAATATGGACGACACCACGTCGGCGCGCGAGTCATATGAAAAGGAAGGGGCGGTTCGTAGTGAGACCAGCCGCGAATCCAGCCAGACCGGCGGCAGTCAGGCGGGCGGGGTTCCCGGCGTGCTGGCCAATACACCGCCGCCGCCCACGCAGATCGGTACGCCGGGTGAGCTTGCGGCGGACGCGGAAGCCGGTTCCGTGCCTACCAGCGGCGAAACCAGCGCGCAGCGGACATATGAACTCGGCCGCGAAGTGGCGGTTTCCACGAGCATGGCAGGCGGTGTCAAACGCGTGTCGGTTGCCGTTGCCGTGAGCTCCGAAGCGTTAGAGAATATCGCCCCGGCAACGGCCAAACAAATCGAAGAATTGGTTGCGCTCGGCAGTGGGCGTCAACGCCGAACGGGGCGATCAGGTCACGGTTATGGCGGGCAAGTTCGAGCCTACGATCATCTCCGAGCCCCCATTTTGGGAAACGGCCTGGTTTGCGACCGTCTTGCGCAATGCGGTCGCGCTGATTGCCGTGATCCTGGCGATGATCTTTGGTGTCCGCCCGCTCGTCAAGGCGTTTGCCGAGCGGAAACCGGATGCGGACGGACCCACCCAAGGCGCTTCGGAGGAAGACCTGGACCTGGCCCAGCGAACCGCCCCGAATTACCGGACCGATGACCGCGCCAGCTTGCGTGAACAGGTCGTTCTGGCGCAGAAATTGGCAACCGAACAACCCGACCGCGCGGTATTGGCGCTGCGCCGAATGCTCACCGCTCCCGACGCGGAGAACCCGGCATGACGGCGGGAGTACTCGATGCGCCCGCTGAACTGACGGAAGCCGAGCGCGCAAGCGTCATCCTGATGCTGCTGGACGATGCGCAAGCGACGCAAATTCTTGCTCGATTGGAACCTGAAGAGCTGACCCAGGTCGGCAAGAGCATGTCCGCGCTGGGCGAGATTGGACCCGACAGGATCGCCAGCGCTCTTGCCGGATTCATCAGCCATGCCGAAGTGGACGACGTTCCGGCAGGCGACCGGATGAGCCGGTTTCGCAATGTGATGACGCAGGCAGTGGGCGAAGTGAAGGCAGGCAGCCTGCTGCAACGCATTGCTCCCGAAGCGCCCAACACCTCTATCGAGCTGGCCCGCTGGCTGGCGCCCGATGTGCTGGCCCCAATGATCGCGGACGAGCATCCGCAAGCTGTGGCTGTACTGCTGTTGCTTCTGGAACCGCAGCAGGCGGCTGAATTGCTCGCCATGCTGCCCCAGCCTGCGCAGCCAGCAATTGTCGAGCGGATTGCCCGGCTCGGCCCGGTGTCGCCCCATGCGGTGACGATGCTCAACACAATGCTGGCCACGCGCCTGTCGGAGCAATTTGGCCGCACGGCGTTGGCGATGGGCGGGCCGCGCGAGGCAGCTGAGCTGATCAATCAGGCGCATTCCTCGGTCGAGAAACTGGTCATGCCCGCGATCGGCGAAAAGGACGCCGTTCTGGCGGCGGCAATCGAGGCTGAAATGTTCAAGTTCGACATGGTCCTGGCGCTGGAGCCTCTGCCCATGGGCCGCCTGCTGCGCGAGATCGAAAGTGCCGTGCTGATCGATGCCCTCATAGGGCTGCCCGAAGATGACCGGGAACCGGTCTTTGCCGCTATGTCCGAACGTGCGGCCGAGGGGGTTCGCGACGAGATCGAAGCGGCTGGCCGAACCAAGACATCGGCCGTCGCGGCCGCACAGCAGACCATGATCGACGAAGTGCGCAAACTTGCAGCCGATGGCGAGATCGCACTGCCTGGTGCAAGCGGAGACGAGGAATATGTTTGAGCCATCGCCGCCCGGGACGACCGGTAATGCAGTGGTGCCGGACTGGATCACGGCACTTGGTGCAGAAAGCGGCTTTTTGCCGGATGACCGGTACAACCCTGCCGCCGCGGTCGATCAGCCAACACCTCCCCAACCCGATGCCGAGCTCGAAACCGAAATTGCCAAAGCGTTCACAGAAGGCCGGCAGCAGGGGCTCGCCGAAGCGGTACAGCAGGCAAACAAGCAATCGTCAGAGCGGCGCAAGCTGGGCTCCCGGTTAAGGAGATTGGACGAAGAAATGGTCGAGCAGCTTGGCCGCCAACTCTCCGAGACAATCGTGGTTTTGTGCGAGGCGACACTGGCTCCGCTGGCGCTCGACCGTGATTTGCTGGCCCAGCGCTGCACCAAGGCAGCCCAGCTATTGGGAGAGAGCGGCAGTGAGCGCGTATTGCGTCTCAGTCCAGATGATGTTGCCGCGCTCGATAAAGAATTCCGCGAAAGTTGGAACATCAGCCCCGATCCTGAACTCCTTCGAGGGTCGCTGAGGATCGAAGGTTTAGAGGGAGGCATCAGCGATGGTCCCGTGCAATGGCGCGCGGCGCTTGTCGAAACGCTCGGACTGGAGTGCGGCTGATGCTGGGGGAACTTACCCGCGAGGTCGATGCATTGCGGCAAGCCCCCGTTGCGCTCGGCCCGCGCCGCTATGGCCGGGTGCATTCCTGCGACGGCGGCCTGATCGAAGTGTCCGGCCTGCCCGTCCCCATCGGTACGGTGTGCCGCATCGAGGCAGAGGCAGGATATATTTCCGCCCGCGCCGAAGTGATCGGGTTTCGCGACCGCTTCAGCCTGATGGTGATGCTCGGCGATACCGCTCTGCTAAGGCCCGGCGCGACAGTCTGCGCGCAAGGCGATCCTGGCATGGTCGCTGTGGGCGAGCCATTTCTTGGCCGTGCAATCGACGCCACAGGTCAGCCGATCGACGGCGGCCCGCCGATCCGCACTGGCACGCGCGGGCCGCTTGGCGGGGTGCGCGAAAGCGCGCTCGAGCGAACGTCGGTAGTCGAACCGTTCGATTGCGGAGTGCGGGCAATCAATGCGCTCAGCACGCTTGGCATCGGACAGCGAATTGGCATCATCGCCGGGTCGGGGGTGGGCAAGTCGGTGCTGCTGGATATGATAGCGGGAGGCTGTGAGAGCGACATCGCCATTGTGGCTCTGATTGGTGAGCGAGCGCGGGAAGTCTCGGACTTCGTTACGCGGCATATGAGCGGCCCGATGCGGAGGCGGACGGTTATCGTTGCTGTGCCTGCCGATCATGCGGCAAACCTGCGACTGCGCGGCGCCCAACTGGCCACTGCGCTGGCAGAATATTTCCGTGCCCAGGGGAAGCGTGTAACGTTGGTGCTCGACAGCCTGACCCGTGTCGCTCACGCGGCCCGGGAGATCGGGCTGCTGCTCGGTGAACCTGGCGCGGCGCGGGGCTATCCGCCATCGGCGCTTGCGGCTATTACGAAACTGGTCGAACGGGCCGGCAATTCGGGCACCACAGGCGGCGCCATTACCGGCATCTATACGGTGCTGGCGGATGGCGACGATCATGACGATCCGGTGGTCGACACAGCGCGCGCGATCCTCGACGGCCATATCGTCCTGTCGCGCGAACTGGCACAGCAGGGGCAATATCCAGCGATCGATGTGACGGCCTCGCTCAGCCGTGTGATGGACAAAATTGCCGCGCATGAACATCGGGACATGGCACGCGAATTTCGCGCGCTGGTGGCGGGCTATCAGGCAAACCGCGATCTCGTGCTGATGGGCGCATATCGCGAAGGAGCGGACCCTCAAGTGGACCGGGCGATTGCAAGCTATCCCGCCTTGCGCGAATTTCTGATGCAGCGACCGGACGAATATTCCGCATTGGATGAAAGCGTTGCTGCGCTGGCCGCTACGCTGGCCCGCACGCCGGCCCCCACCCTGCAACAGTGACCGTGAAACAGCAGCGGCTGTCACGCCTCAACCGGCTAGAGCGCATTCGCGAAGTCGCGCGTATCAGAGCGCTGGAAAAGGCTGCCGAAGCAGAGCGGCAGTTCGCCCGGCAGGCTGAGCTTGCTCGGCGCAGCCAAGAGCTGGCCAGCGGGTTTGCGCAGCGCTGGGATGGGCAGAGCGGAGCTGACCTGCGCGACCTACGAAACTTTCACGCGGGCTTGCAAGGCCTCCACAATTCCACTGCGCGCGAAAGCATGCAGGCCCGGCAAGCGGCGGACATACACCGCTCGGACGCAGTCGCCGCAGAGCAAAGGCGCGACCTGGTGATGGAGCAGCGCCGCGCTGCCGAGCGCAGCCTGAAAAAGTCGAAAACCGACAAGCAATTGGCCTCTCAAGCGCGTCTGGCACGGTTCTTGAATAGAGGGTGAGGAAACCGGCGTCGGCCGGACCCGAAAGGAATCAACGTGCTGCCCTCACTCGCCTCAAATGTGACGCCAACCTCGCCGATAACCGCAGAAACCGGACAAATCTCCATCGATTCGGCGGTGCGAAGCGCGACCACCTCTTTCGCATCATTGGTGCTCGCGCGCGTTGAGCACGTCGCTGGTCCGGCAATATCCGGCAAAGCGGCAATCATGTCCGGCAAGGGCTTGCCGGTTTCCCCCGGATCGTTGGAAATACCGCAAGTCATCGGCGAAGCAGATGCGCCTGCCGGCGATCCTGCTACCCACGATGCGCTTGGCGCGGGCACTATAGCCCTTGATGCAGACATGGCTGTGCGAGGACCGCTCCCGTTTGCCGGAAATGTCAACGGGTCGCTTGGTATGCTGGCTGAGCCGAGCCCGGCGCATTTATCGGCAAGAACCGGGACATTGGCAGATGCGCAAGCGCTTCTATCGCCCGCTTCCGCGGCGCGGACGCTGCCTCTTCCCGCTGGGGACGCACCCGCTCTCGCACCCGCTCGGGGCATCGGGGTCGACACCTCCAGCCTGTCCGCGGCGATCCAGATCATCGAAGTCGAGGGGGCAGCTGCCAAGGATCGTCCAGCTCCGCAATTGCCCGCATCGATTGCCCCTGTTCGCAGCGTGCCCGATGCGGAAGTGAACCTGGCCAGTCTGCCCCGCTCATCAATGATGCCGCTCGCGGGCGACACCGAGGCACAGCGCCCTGCTGCGCGCTCGAATATGCATATGTCTATGGCTCTCACATCGTCCGAGGCGCCGGAGCAGCCCGCGAGTGCACAGCAGATCGCCGCACCTGGTCTGGTCACGGCATCGCAGCCGGCTGCCATCGTTTCGCCTGCGCAACCAGCCGCGCCAGCCGCGGCGCCAACAATAACGACCCACCTTGCCGACCAGCCGCACGATTTCAGCACATTGATCGACCGGCTTGTTCAGGCCCGTGATGCTGCAGCCCCGGCCAATCCAGCCACTGTGCGCACCGTTTTGTCGCATACGGAATTCGGGCCGGTAACAGTCCGTTTCGATCATTCGGCCGCCAATCTCGCAGTCGGCTTAGCGAGCAATGATCCGGCTTTTGCTCCCACCGCGAGAGCGGCTCTGGCTGGGGACACTGCCGCGCGCGGGGATGATCACCAGCGCCATCAGCAGCACAGCAATGGCGGTCAGCCAGGCACAGACACATCCGGTAGCCAAACGGGCCTCCAATCCGGGGCACAAGGCGGCCCCGGATCGCGCTCGGCACGCGGGGGCGGCGGCGAGGGTGCAGTTCACGGCGATGCCGAACTGACAATTGCGACCGGGAAAAACCACACCGCAGCGACGGCGCCAGAGGCCCGCGGCGGGCTCTACATCTAATTCAGGTATTTCAGGAGATTACCGGACATGGCCGAAGCCAAGACAAGCGATGCCGAGCCAGCCAAGAAGGGCGGCAAGATGAAGCTGATCATCGGAGCGATCTTGCTGATCGGTGCGGGCGGCGGGGCTGCTTACGGCGCGAGCGCGCTAGGGTATCTCGGCGGTGCCGGCCCGAATGATGGCCCGGATTTGCCTCAACTGGTCCGCAAGGGCGCGGAAGATCCCTATGCGCAACCGGTCGAGGGCGAGAAAGACGCGGGTCCGGAGATCGACGGCGAGGGCGGCAGCGCCTACCGCACGAGTTATTACGCTTTCGACGGCACCTTTACCTCAAATCTCAAGGCATCGCCCGCGCTGGCGCAAATCAGCATGTCGGCCTCGACGCGCTATGACGGGCGGGTCCTGATCTGGCTGAAAAAGCATGATCTGGCGCTGCGCTCCGCCATTTTGATCGTGCTTGCCGATACCACCGAAGAACAGGTCTACACCGTCGAAGGTAAGAAGCAGCTGCAGAAACGGCTCGCCGCTGCATTGAACGATGTCTTGATCGAGCGGGAAGGCTTTGGCGGGGTCGATGCAGTCTATTTCACTGGATTTCTCGTCCAGTGAAACCAAAGCACGACTTCTTGGCCGAGCGCGCTTTGGCGCAGCATTGCGCAGAGCTTATTCCCGCCGCTTTGCCGGATCGCGACCTGCTCGTCGATACTGCTGCCCTGGCCCGCGATCTTTCTTCTGCGCTGTGCAAGACGATGCTTTCGGTGGCCAGCGGCAGCACCATTCGCGTCATATGCAGCGAAGCGGCACGATGCAAAACGTCAGCCTTTGTCAAAGGCCTGGGCACCAGCAAGGCCCATTGCCGTCTCGAGATGGAAGGCGGCGCCGCGATCCTGCTTTCGGTGGATCATGGCGCCATTCATGCGCTGACCGACCGGGCGTATGGCGGAACGGGCGAGGTTGCTGAGCAATCGTCATCCGATCCGGCACCGGGATTGCCCCTGTCCGCCGATCTGACCTTGCAGCAGCTGGAGCTGACGTGGCGCGACGCGCTTGGCCGGGCGCTGCCTGCTGCAAGGGATCTGACCATATCGGGGCGGGGGTCCGATCTTGTCCGGCTCGACCCGTTTCGCGGGCAAGGCCAATGTGTCAATTTCGAGTTTTCGGTGGAGCAGGAAGGGCATCGACCATGGTCCATCACATTCGCCGCTTGCCCGCGCGACCTGGAACAAGTTCTGGAATGCCATGCACAAATGGGCAGTGAATCCGCTGCACTGCCTGTGTCGGCAGACCCCATGGCCGAACCCTTTGGCGATATCGTGCTGCCAGCGCGCGCCGTTCTGGCCGAAACCACCGTTTCCCTGGCGCGGGCATCGGCCTTGGCAATTGGTGACGTCATCCCACTCGCCATCGCCCGCGAAGTGCCGCTGCTGATCGGCCGCAGCGTGATCATGCGCGGATCGATCGGCGCGCAGAATGACTGCGTTGCTCTCCAGTTTTCATCCAACTCCCAAGCCTGCTGAAGGACCCTTCCAATGACCAAATCCGGCCTTGAACTGCTTCGGGACGTCGACGTGTGCCTGTCCGTCGAATTGGGCCGCAGCCAGATGAAACTGAAGGATATCCTCGCCTTGGGACCCGACAGCGTGGTCCAGCTGGACCGGCTGACCGATGAACTGCTCGACGTATTCGTGAACGGCAAAGCGATCGCCAAAGGCGAGATCGTGGCGCAGGGCGGGCGGTTCGCATTAAAGATCGTCGAACTGGCGGGCAGCCAGGATGAACCCGGCGCATCCCGTCCCAAAGCCGCAAAGGCAGCCGTCAAATGACGTGGTATGTCATCAAATTGCTGGTGCTGCTGCCGCTGCTGGGCTTTTTCATCTGGGGCAGCCTCGGGCTCACCAAACGGCTTCAGGCGCGCATGAACACAGGAACCCGCGAAAAGTCCGCGCGGCTGCTGGAAACGACGGTTCTGTCACCTGGCATCCGCTTGGCGGTGGTCGAATTTCACGGGCGCGAAATTTTGATTGGCAGTACCCGTCATGGCCTGACCCGCCTGGCTGAAGCTGCGCGTCCAGATCGTTCGAGTGAGCTGCCCAATGGTTAATTTCAGCTTCCGAGCAGTGTGCGTAGCGGCGATCATCGCTCTTGCGCTTGTTCCAGAGGCGGCAATCGCCCAGACCGCAGCCGCAGGTGCACTCGACCGGGCCTTGGGCTCTGTCGCTGGCGGCGAGCAAGCCCCGCTGAGCCTTTCGCTCCAGCTGTTGCTGGTGATGGGATTGCTGACAATCTTGCCTGCACTGGTGCTCATGATGACCAGCTTCACGCGGATCATCATTGTTCTGTCGATCCTTCGCCAAGCGCTTGGCCTGCAACAATCGCCGCCCAATCAGGTGTTGATCGGGCTGTCACTGTTTCTGTCGCTGTTTGTCATGGCGCCAACTCTTGAGCGGGTGAATACTGCCGCCATCGAACCCTATGCCGCAGGTGAGATGGCCGCAGAACAGGCGATCGAGGCGACGGGCATCCAATTTCACGCATTCATGATCCGGCAGACTCGGCAGGCCGATCTGGCGATGTTCGCCGATATCGCTGGCGCTGGAGAATTTGCCGGCCCGCAGGCGGTACCATTTTCGATCCTGCTGCCAGCCTTCGTCACCAGCGAATTGAAGACTGCATTTCAGATCGGGTTTATGCTCTTTCTGCCGTTTCTTGTGATCGACCTCGTCGTGGCCAGCGTACTGATGTCGCTGGGCATGATGATGCTGTCTCCGACCATCGTATCTCTCCCGTTCAAGCTATTGCTCTTCGTGCTGATCGACGGGTGGAGCCTGCTGATGGGCTCGCTGGCGATGAGTTTCAGTTGATGCCCGACAATTCCTCATCGCTGCTGGCTCTGGCTGATCAGATGCTGTGGGTCACTGCGTTGGTGGCTGCACCGGTCCTGCTCGCGGCGCTGGCTGTCGGCTTGTTCGTCGGGGTCATTCAGGCAGCAACCTCGGTCAACGAACAGACCCTTACTTTCGTCCCCAAACTGGCCGTCATGGCGCTGGTTCTGGTGTTGTTCAGCGGCTCGATGATGGGTCTGATCATGGATTTCGCGCGCGATATCTTTGATCAGATTGCGACCATTTCGCGGTGACCGGCGCCGAACTCGGCCTTGGCGCTTACGAGGCGGACCTGTGGCGGCTCATCTTCATGATGACGCGCATCGGAGCAGCCTTGCTGGCGGCCCCGCTGTTCGGCGCGGCCAGCATTCCGGTCCAAATCCGCATATCGCTGGCCGGGGCCATCGCAATATTCATGATGGTCTGGTTGCCGGTCCAAACGCCCGCCACGCTACTTTCCATGACTGCCCTCGTTGCTCTGGTTGGAGAGGCCGTTATCGGCGCTGCCATCGGTTTCGTTTTGCAGCTGAGCTTTGCGGCGCCAGTGATCGCAGCAGAACAGATTTCCGGCGGGATGGGCATGGCGATCGCGACGGCCATCGACCCCAATAGCGGGGCGCAATCGGGCGCGCTCGGCCAGTATTTTACGGTCGTACTGACGTTGATATTTCTGGCGGTGGGCGGACATCTGCTATGGCTGCGGCTTTTGATCGAGAGCTATCGGATATTCCCGCCTGGCCTGGAATGGTTCGGTGCAGAGCGTGCGTGGACGATCGTAAGTTTCGCCGGCGAAACCTTCGCCACAGCCGTCGCGATCGCGCTGCCCGTCATGCTGGTGCTGTTTTGCGTGCAGCTGGTGACTGGAGTCCTGAGCCGCTCTGCGCCGTCGCTCAACCTGTTCGCTTTGGGTCTGCCGGCGGGTGTTCTGGCAGGGATCGGTGCGCTGATCATCGCCTCGCCCTTCACCAGCGAACAGTTCGTTCGGTTGTCAGCGACGGCAATCGATCACGTCGGTCAAGCGATAGGGGGCTGATGGAATCATGACCGATCAAACCGGCGAAAAAACTTTTGCCCCAACGGACAAACGAAAAAAGGATGCCGCCAAGAAAGGTGATGTCCTGCGCTCCAAAGAGCTGGGAACTGCCGCAGGTGTGCTGGCCGGGGCAGTCTGGTTGCGGTTTGCAGGACCGTGGCTCATGAACAGCCTGGAAGAGGTCGGGCGCGCCGGGTTCAAATTCCGCCGCGATACGATCGAGCACTTCGACCCAAGCCGCTTAATGACTGACGCCCTGATCGGCATTCTCGTGCCAATTGGCACTCTTGGTCTTGTGGTAATTGCCGCAACCGTCGCCTCGCAGTTGTTGACCGGTGATGGACGCTTCATTGCCGCGAATATTGCACCTAAGGGATCGCGTCTCGATCCGATCAAGGGGCTCAGCAAGGTTTTCGGTCCCAATGGTCTGATCGAGCTGGGTAAGAGTGTGCTTAAACTGGCCCTGCTCGGCGGTCTGGCCTGGTGGTGGGGGGCGACCTATTTCAGCGATGTCATTGGACTTGGCCGGGGCGAGTTGAAGGGTCAGCTTGGCGCGGCTTGGGAACTGATTACCGGCTTGCTTATGATATTGGCGGTTGGACTTGGAGTCATCGCAGCAGTCGATTATCCAATCCAGTGGATCCGCCGGATGGGCCGCCTCAAGATGACCCATCAGGATATGCGCGACGAGAATAAGAGCAGCGAAGGCTCGCCCGAGAAGCGTCAGGCGATCCGGCAGAAACAGCGCCAGCTGGCAATGGGCGGAGTTGCCAAGGCAATGGGGGAAGCGCAATTCGTGCTCACCAACCCAACGCATTTTTCGGTGGCAATGGCGTATGACCCTGTCTTGGCGTCCGCGCCGATTGTGCTCGCCAAGGGCCGCGGAGACAAGGCCATGGCGATCCGCGAACTCGCGGCGCAAAACGGCCTGCCGACGCTGGAATATCCAGCGCTTGCCCGCTCGGTGTATTTTACCACACGCGAAAACCAAGTGATCCGGGCCGAGCTATATGCCGCCGTGGCTAGCATTCTGGCCTTCGTTCTTTCGTTGAAGCGCGGCGAAACACCGCAGCGTCCGCGCATTGCTCTTCCGCCGGGCATGACATTCGACGTCGAGGGCCGCCAGGTTTAGCCGCCCTCCCTGCTTAACGATCTGGCCGTCCGGTCGTTCTGCATGGCATGGAAACTTCGACTTCTTCGATAATCGGCGCATTGGGCGGCGGCAGCGGCGTGGACATGGTAAAGCTGGCGAGTGATCTTGCCGCAGCCCGTTTCGCCGCGCGTATCCAGCAGCTGACGAACAAGAGCGATCTCTTGGAAACGCGCATCTCCGCCGCCTCAACATTGCGCAGCTCGCTGTCGCAGCTGTCTTCTGCCTTGGGTGACCGAATCCGCAGTGGCGATCTGGCTCCGCAGACGACCATCGGCAACCCATCGGTCGCATCCGTAAGCGCAGCAAGCGGCGCAAACACTTCGAATTCCTTTACGCTCGAAGTCCAGCAACTCGCCGGATCGCAGACATTGGCCAGCAAATCCTATCCCTCCGGCAACGAATTGGTGGGCGAGGGCACTCTTACGCTACGATTTGGCGAAGTGGCTGGCGGCGGATTTACAGAAGATGCATCGCGCGGTCCTGTCTCGATCGCAGTGTCCGGCGATGCCACGCTGAGCAATGTCGCCGCAGCAATTAATGCCAGCGGATCCGGTGTCACCGCGTATGTCGCCAATGGCCCGTCGGGCGCACAGCTGGTGTTCAAAGGGGCGGACGGTCTTGCCAACGGCTTTACCGTTGAAGGCACCGGAGCAAGTGCCAGCGGGGCGGACGTTAACGGCAATCCGGTCGCCCCATCGGCAGGTAACATAAACTATTTGTCATGGACCCCCGGCAGCGATGCAGGCGAGCTGCGCCGGACGGCTCAAAATGCCGAATTCCTGTTCGATACGATCATTATGACCTCGCCCAGCAATACCGTTTCCGGCTTGCCGGGCGGTCTGACGCTGAACCTCACAGGCACCAATATCGGCGCTCCGACACGGATCGGCTTTGCCAAGGGAGATGGAGCGATCCAGAGCGTCATGGGCGATTTCGTCGCCGCGCTGAACGATATCGCCGCGCAGCTTTCGCAAGCCGCAAATCCGCTTGGCGGCGAGCTGGGCGGGGATGGGGGCGCACGCCGATTGAAGCGTGAGCTTTCAGGTCTCGCCGGAGTGGAAGTGATGCCGAATGCCGCGCCGGGCGAGCCCCGGACGCTTGGCGACCTAGGCCTGGCGATCAACCGCGATGGCACGTTCCGGCTCGATAGCGAACGCCTGAACGCGTACGCTCGCCGCGAATTCGCAAGCCGCCAGCGCCATGTTCTCCACCGGGCTATACGGCGTGTTCGCGACGATGGACAAACTATCGCGCTTAACGGCCTCTGCTGACGATCCCGGCACCCTTGCCGGTTCGGTCGCTCGGTATACCAAGTCGGTACAAAAGATTGACGATCAGCTAGCCAGGATTGCCGATCAACAAGCTGTGCTGACCACACGTCTGACAGCGCAGTTCGCTGCGTCCGATCGCCGCGTCGCTGCATCGCAGTCGACCCTTTCATTCCTGCAGAGCCAGATTGCGATCTGGAACAGGGATAGTTGATATGCTCGCCATCTCCGACCCGGCCCGGGCTTATCGCCGGGTTCAGCGCGATGCCGCCATCCTCGGCTCCGACGCCCGTGCCCTGACGCTGCTTTGCTATGACGAGCTTCTGGAGGCAATTGCCGCCGCTCTGCATGCGGACGCCCGTCAGTCGCGCGCATTGTTGCGGAAGTCCCTCGACCGCGCAATTTCAGCCCTGTCGGCGATCCGCGTCGGCACCGATCCTGCACATCCTATGACGCCGGTAATTGTCAGCATGTTCGACGCTGCGGACCGAGCAATGCGGGGAGCAATGGTGCGGTTTCATCCGCATAGTCTGGAAGCCGTCCGCGATGACTTTGCGGACATCCGCGCTGCCTTGGCAGCGGCAACAAAGTAACGTGCCGGAAGGTGTCCGGTCGCGCCTTAGCTTCGCCTAAGTATTAACACCGCCAAATAAGGGCGAATTCGTAAGCCCCATATCTCTAAAAATATCGACTGCCCGATTTGATTTATCGAGGCATGGAGACTTCAGGTGCGTATTTTATCATGCCTCATTTATGAACATGACTTCTGGCTGGTCGCGTTGGCTGCGATCATGTGCGCAGCTGGTTCGGTCACCTCGATGAGGCTGTTCCGCCGTGCGATACTGGAACAGGGAGCGAACCATTTTCAATGGTGCTTCCTCGCAGGTTTCACGGCTGGCGCCGCAATTTGGGCGACGCATTTCATCGCCATGCTCGGCTATGATCCAGGCGTTCCAGTCACGATCGACGGGACCTTGACGGTATTATCGGCAATGATCGCTGTGGCAGGGTCTGGCATGGGAGTGTTTTTCGCATCTGTGCGCAGCAGACTCGACGGCAGCATTGATCGGCGGCGGCATCCTGGGCTTGTCGGTCGCCGCCATGCACTACGTGGGTATGTTCGGGTACCGCGCCGACGGCATCGTGAGCTGGTCACCGGGCCATGTTATCGCATCGCTGTTTCTTGCAGTCGCCCTGTGCGCGCTGGCAATCGACCGGATAAGGGAAGGGGGCGCTAAAGGGGGCGTTGGTAGGTCGGCAATCTTGTTTTGCGCGGCCGTTCTCTGCGTGCATTTCACCGGCATGGCGGCCTTCAGTGTGGCAGCGATTCCGGGTGTACAGGCGGGCGCAGACAGTGAAGCTTTCCAAGCCTTGGGCGCTGCGATTGCCATGGTTGCATTGTTGGTCGTGGGCGTGGGGTTCTCCACGCACTTGGTGGAAGGCCGCACGCGGTCGGAATCCATCGAAAAACTCGAACACATCGCACGTCACGATGCTCTGACCGAATTGGCCAACCGCCGCGGATTTGCCGAAGCATTACAGCTGGAGTGTGAACGGCTGACACCGTCATCCCCGCCCTTTGCACTGCTGATGGTCGATCTCGATCGCTTCAAACCTATCAACGACACGCTTGGTCATCCTGTCGGCGATGTAGTCTTGCAAAGGGTGGCATACCGGCTGCAGCATGCTGTGCGCCATGGCGATTTGGTGGCACGAATTGGAGGCGACGAATTTGCGATCATCGCCTACGGAATGGGCTCGGATTCCGATGCTAGCGCACTGGCGAAAAGGGTGGTTGAAATCCTTTCGCGGCCGTTCGTTATCCATGGGCAAGTGGCGGAGCTTGGGGCCAGTGTGGGCATCAGCCTGGCACCGGCCCATGGCAGCGAACAGAAGGCGCTTGTTTCAGGCGCTGACGTCGCCCTGTATTGTGCGAAGGGCGACGACAAGCGCGGTTTTCGCCTATTCGAGCCGGCTTTGGCCGAGGCATTGAAACGTCGCCGATTCTTGGAAACCGACCTTCGCCGAGCTTGCATGCGCGAGGATTTCGACATCGTGTATCAGCCGGTCATCGATTCGCTTACCGGAAACTTCACCGGTGCAGAGGCGCTGGTGCGCTGGACCTGCCCGAAACGCGGTGACATCCCTCCATCCGAATTTATCCCCATTGCAGAGGAACTTGGGCTCGTATCGCGGATTGGCGCAAGAGTTCTCAAGCAAGCCTGCCTGGACGCGGTAAACTGGCCGCACCAGATCACTCTGGCGGTCAATATCTCGCCGGTGCAGCTGCTCGATCCGCGTCTGCCCCAGACGGTTTTACAGGCGCTGGAAGAATCGGGCTTGCCCGCATGCCGCCTGGAGCTGGAAATTACCGAAACCGCTCTGCTGGGTAACGACGAGATTGCCATGCGCACTTTAACCAAGCTGCGAGCGTCCGGGGTCAGTATTTCGCTGGATGACTTCGGGACCGGTTATTCATCGCTGAGCTACCTTCACCGTTTTCCGATCAACCGCATCAAGATCGACAAGTCCTTCGTCCAGCAATTGCCAGCCGATCCCGATAGCGCCTCGATCGTGCGGGCGATCTATCAGCTGGGTGAGAGCCTGCATCTCAAAGTCACAGCAGAAGGCGTAGAGACGGACGATCAAATGGCCTTCATCAGCGAAAACGGCTGCAATGACGTGCAGGGTTTTCTGATCAGCAAACCCATCGCGGCGGCTGCAATCGCCAATCTTTTCAAGACAAACACCGGGAGGGCTGCTGCATGATCGGTAATGATCGAGCCGCGCAACTTTCGCGGCTATTGTACACCAGTACTCTGGTCGCGGACGCGAAAGGGGAGCAGGACAGTCTCACCGCACGCAAGATCGCCGAGAGCTCAGCTTCGCGGAACAAGGCGTCGGGACTAACTGGAAGTCTGCTGTTCGTAGACGGCAGCTTCATACAGATACTGGAAGGACCCGCACTCCAGCTCGAGTCGACCTTCGAGCGAATTTGCTGCGACTTCCGGCATTCGGAAGTCCGGCTCATCGACCTGATGGAAGTGCCTGGACGGCTTTTCAGCGATTGGGACATGGCGTTTCTGTACGACAACGAGGAGACATCTCTCGCGCTGCGCGACGGGTTGCAAGAAATCCGATTTCTGGTTGGCGTCAATTCGGGCCAGGCCATACGGCAGATGCGAAGTCTGGTCGCCAGCCATGCACCTGAACCGGCAGCATGACGTTCCGAAGCGAGTTGACGTCCAGTTCCAATATTGAGAGAATAGACCGATAAACAATTTCGGCATTCGGTGCCTGCGATGGCAAAAAACATCGTTTCTCCTTGCATAGCATTGCTCACCCGCGCCATTGATCCTGGTAATCTTGGGAGAGTGATGGATGTCCGACAATGATAGCAAAGGCCCCCTCACGGGGCTGCGCGTCGTCGAATTTGTGGCGATCGGGCCGGGCCCGCATGTGGCGATGATGCTGGCGGATATGGGAGCCGAGGTAGTCCGGATCGAAAGGGCCAGTACGCAGGTGATGAACCCGGTGGTCGAGCGCGCCCGGCACCGTGTTTCAGTCGACGTGAAGAGCGATGAGGGGCGGCAGTTCTGTATCGATGCGGCAGCGGCTGCCGATGTTGTTGTGGAAGGGTTTCGCCCCGGCGTGATGGAGCGCCTCGGTCTTGGCCCGGAAGTGCTGACGGCAGCCAACCCGCGCCTGATCTTCGCGCGCATGACCGGGTGGGGCCAGGATGGTCCTCTGGCCAAGGCTGCAGGGCACGATCTCAATTATATCGCGATCACTGGCGCCCTCGATGCGATCGGAAAGCGCGGCGAATTGCCGATACCGCCGCAAAACCTCGTCGGCGATTTCGGTGGCGGGTCGATGTATTGCGCGATGGGCATCCTTGCGGCGCTGTATGAGCGAGAGCGTTCGGGCAAGGGCCAGGTCGTC
This sequence comes from uncultured Alphaproteobacteria bacterium, assembly GCA_963797945.1. GTDB lineage: Bacteria > Pseudomonadota > Alphaproteobacteria > Sphingomonadales > Sphingomonadaceae > Qipengyuania. The sequence goes on from CAWCRA010000004.1 coordinate 54,634, forward strand.
GATGCGGCGATCGTCGACGGCGTCACCAGCCTGATGAGTTTCTTCTTCGGGCAACCGAAAGGCGCGGTTCGCACAGTGGAGCGTGGCCAAGGCTTGCTCGGCGGTGCGGCACATTTCTATCGCTGCTACGAATGCGCCGATGGCAAGGAAATCACGGTCGGTGCGATCGAGCCGCAATTCTACGCAGAGCTTCTTCAGCGCACAGATGCGCCGGAACATTTGCGAGAAGGCCAGATGATTCCGGCAAACTGGGATGAATACGCGGACGATCTGACCGAACTCTTCAAGACCAAAAGCCAAGCACAATGGTGCGAATTGCTGGAGGGTACGGACGCCTGCTTTGCGCCAGTCGTGCCGCTCGACGAGGCGCGCGACCATCCGCATATGAAAGCACGCGAGGCCTTCGTGGAACGCGGCGGCAAGTGGCACACCGCTCCTGCCCCGCGCTTCAGCCGCACACCGGGCACGATCCGCGACAGTGCGGAAGACGGCGCCGAAGTGGTGGCGCGCTGGAAGTCCGGCGGCTAAGGCGCGCCCGAGGAGAATAGCGATGCGCGATTGCACCAAGTTTTACATCGGCGGCGAGTGGATCGACCCGGCCACGGCGAACCCCCAGCCGGTCGAAAACCCGGCGACCGAGGAGACCATAGGCCACATCTCTTTCGGTACGGCTGCCGATGTCGACAAGGCGGTCGCGGCTGCGCGCAAGGCATTCGAGACTTGGCAATTCTCGACGCGCGAGGAGCGGCTGGGCCTGCTGCGCAAGGTGCTCGCTGGCATTGAAGAGCGCCGCGAGGAGCTTGCCGAAACCGTAAGCGCTGAAATGGGCGCACCGATGTCGCTGGCGAGCGGCCCGCATGTCGCGCTGCTTTCTGGCCATTGCCAGACTGCCATCGAGATCCTCGAGACTTTCGAATTCGAGCGGCATGATGGCGAAACCCTCCATCTGATCGAACCGATCGGGGTAGTCGGCATGATTACCCCGTGGAACTGGCCGCTCAACCAGATTGCGTGCAAGGTTTTTCCGGCGCTGGCGACCGGCAATACCATGATCCTCAAGCCCAGCGAAATCGCGCCGTTCAATGCCTGCATCTTTGCCGAGATCATGGACAAGGCCGGGGTCCCGGCAGGCGTTTTCAATCTTGTGAACGGTGACGGAATGGGTGTCGGCACGGCCATGTCGGGCCATGAAGACATCGACATGATCAGCTTTACCGGCTCGACCCGCGCTGGCATTGCGATTGCGGAAAATGCCGCGCCGACAGTCAAGCGCGTGGGCCAGGAACTGGGCGGCAAAAGCCCGAACATCATCCTCGACGACAGCGCCTTCACGCGCTCCGTCGCGCGCGGGACGACCGCAATGATGGGCAATTCGGGCCAGACCTGCACCGCACCGAGCCGCATGCTGGTGCCGCATGCCCGCATGGAAGAGGCGAAGACGGCGGCGCACGAAGCGGCAGAGAAAGTCATCCCCGGCGATCCCAAGGGCAATTCCACCATCGGTCCGGTCGTCTCGCGCGCGCAGTGGGAGAAGATCCAGGGCTTGATCGAAGACGGCGTCAATGAAGGCGCGACCCTGATTGCGGGCGGACCGGGCAAGCCGGAAGGGCTGGAAACCGGCCACTACGTTAAGCCGACAGTGTTTGCGGACGTGACCAACGACATGAAGATCGCCCGCGAAGAGATATTCGGCCCCGTCCTCGCGATCATCGGATATGAGGATTACGACGAGGCGATCCGCATCTCGAACGATACCGAATACGGGCTTGCCAGCCACATCATGGGCGAAGACATCGACACTGCAAAACGGCTCGCTCGCAAGATCAGGGCAGGCCGTGTCTCCATCAATGGCGGCTATGACATGCACGCGGCCTTTGGCGGCTACAAGAAGTCCGGCAATGGCCGCGAATGGGGCAAATTCGGCTTCGACGAGTTTACCGAGGTGAAAGCCGTCATGGGCTACGGAGCGTAGAGGATGGCGGGCAAATTCTTCGATGAATGGCAAGTCGGCGACACGATCGAACACGACATTCGCCGCACGGTGACGGAAACGGACAATCTGCTGTTTTCGACCATGACCCACAATCCGCAGCCGCTGCATCTCGACGTCGAGGCAGCGAAGGAAAGCGGCTTTGGTCAGATCCTGGTCAATTCGACCTTCACGTTCTCGCTGCTGGTGGGCCTGAGCGTCGGCGATACCACTCTGGGCTCCCTTGTGGCCAACCTAGGCTTCGACAAGGTGGTGACGCCCAATCCGGTGTTTATCGGCGACACGATCAGGGCCCGCAGCGAGGTTCTTGCCTTGCGGGAAAGCAAGTCCCGCCCGGGGCAAGGCATCGTCACCTTCAAGCATGAAGCGATCAATCAGAAGGGCGAGATCGTCTGCTCGTGCGAGCGATCGGCATTGCTGAAGTCCAGACCTGCCTGACACCGCTGGACGCCATTTCCGCTGTTCGCGCGTTTTGATTGCGAAACGGGGAGAAGCGCATGTCCAAGGAACCGCATAGCGTCGAGGAAACGGTCGAGGCCATCGAGGACCTGGCCGACAAGGCAGACAGCAAGGTCTGTATCGGTGATGTGCTGGACGAATTCGGGAAGCGCAGTTTCGGGCCGGTCCTGATGATTTTTGCGCTGATCGAGATTACCCCGGTCGGGGGTATCCCCGGAGTGCCGACATTCCTCGCCGCGATGTGCGCGCTTGTCGCGGTGCAACTGCTTTTTGCCCGCGACCATATATACGTGCCGCAGTTTATACAGGACCGCTCTGTTGCTGCGCGCAAGCTCCACGATTCCGCCGAGAAGCTCGAGGGTTTTGCCGAAAAGCTGGATGGCTGGTTTCACGGGCGGTTGAAGCAATTCACCGGGCCGACCTGGCAAAAGATCGCTGCAGCATTGATACTGCTCTTGTGTTTCACGGTCCCCCCGCTGGAATTCCTGCCTTTCGCCAGCAGTGCCCCTATGCTGGCCATTGCGGCATTCGGCCTTGCGCTGACGGTGCGTGATGGACTTCTGATGCTCGTTGCCAGCGGACTGGCGGTCACAGCCTTGGGCGTCGGCACCTATCTCTACCAAACTTCAGAGAGCGCCGGCGGCGGAGGGATGATGTAGCGCTCGCTTGACGACCCTTCTCGATCGGCGCACATTTACGCCGGGGTCCAGGGAGGAAAGGATGCGCGGAACATTTGCGTTTCTGGCGAGCGCGTGTTTGCTCGCCGCGTGCGGCAGCAGCGCCGATCCGGCAGCGACCGGCGACGGCGAGGGCACGATCGAACTCGCCGAGTTCCCCGACCGCCCTTACTGGGGTGACACTCACCTCCACACCGACAATTCCATCGATGCGTTCGGCTTTGGGGTGCGGCTCGGCCCGGAAGAGGCGTTGCAGTTTGCCAGCGGCCAAGAGGTGACGGCCACTACAGGCACGCCCGCGCAGCTTTCGCGGCCGCTCGATTTTCTCGTTATCGCCGATCATTCGGACGGGCTGGGCGCAACGCGGCGGCTCTACGATGCGCCGCGTATCCTGATCCGGGACCCGACGCTGCGCCGCTGGTACGACATGATGCACGAAAGCCCGGAGCAATCGACCCGCGCGATCGGGGAACTGATTACCGCGGCGGCCGACGGAACGCTGCCCGAAGCGCTGCGCGATCCGGAAAACCAGCGCGAGGCAACCGAGGATATCTGGAACGCGCATCTCGAAATGCTCGACCGTTACAACCGGCCGGGCGAGTTTACCGCGCTGGCGGGGTTCGAATATACGTTGATGCCCGACGGAAACAATTTGCACCGGGTGGTGATGTTTCGCGATGGCAGCGACCGCACCAGCCAGGTGGTGCCCTATCCGGGCCTGGACACCGCCGCCGAGGGGCTGTGGGATTACATGGCCGCCTATGAGCAAGCGACCGGCGGCGGCGCGCTGGCGATACCGCACAATTCCAATCTCTCGAACGGCTTGATGTTCGAACTGACCATGCCCGGCGGCGGGCCGATGACTGCCGACTATGCGCGCAAACGCGCCAGATGGGAGCCGGTGGTCGAAGTCACCCAGATCAAGGGCGATAGCGAGGCCCATCCCTTCCTGTCGCCCAATGACGAACTTGCCGGTTTCGGCACGGCGGGCTGGGAACTGGGCAACCTGCCGCTCACCCGCAAGACCACCGACGATATGCTGGCAGGCAATTATGTGCGCGAGGCTTTGAAGCGGGGTCTGTCGATCGAAGAGCGGACCGGGGCGAACCCTTACGCCTTCGGCATGATCGGATCGACCGATAGCCACACCGCGCTTGCAACGGGCGACGAAGACAATTTCTTTGGCAAGCATACCGGGCAGGAACCGCGGGCAGGGCGTGCGCTGGTGGCGCAGAACCTGGGTACGCGCGAGGGCCGCTATGGCTGGCACTATCTTGCCGGCGGCTATGCGGCGGCATGGGCGCGCGGCAATACGCGCGCGGAAATCTTCGACGCATTTGCCCGGCGCGAGGTCTATGCCACGACCGGACCGCGCATGAGCGTGCGCATCTTCGGCGGGTTCGATTTTACCAATGACGACTGGGACGGCGATTGGGTGCGCGCAGGCTATGGCCGGGGCGTCCCGATGGGCGGGGAATTGTCCGATGAAGGCCGCGCGCCATCCTTTTTGATCTCGGCAATGAAGGACCCGGAAGGCGCCAATCTCGACCGGGTGCAGATGGTCAAGGGCTGGATGGATGCCAGCGGCAATACGCAGGAACGCGTCTATGACGTCGCATGGTCCGACCCGCAGACGCGCCGCATGACGGGCGGCAAGCTGACTGCCGTAGGCGACACGGTCGATCGCGACCGCGCCAGCTACACCAATGACATCGGCACGCCTGAGCTACGCACGGTATGGACGGATCCCGATTACCGCGAGGGCCAGAACGCGTTCTATTATGTTCGCGTAGTCGAGATTCCGACTCCGCGATGGGTATTGTTCGATGCCTTGCGCTTCGGACTGGACCTTCCTGACGATGTGAAGGAAGCAGGCGTCGCGCAGGAGCGTGCCTACTCCTCGCCGATCTGGCTGCGGCCCGCCGTGCGCGCCAGAGCCGCCCCGCCGATCATGGAGGTTTCGTGATCCGGCGCTGGCTGCGTGAACCGCTCGTCCATTTCCTGATTGCCGGTGCTGTTCTCTTCGCATTCTTTGCCTGGCGCGGGGAGGAGGCAGATCCGGCCAGCCGTACTATCGACGTGACCCGCGAAGTGCAGGCCCGCCTGGCCTTGGGGTTCGAACGTGCCATGCAGCGCCCGCCCACCGATGCGGAGCTGGGCGGTTTGATCCAGCGGTGGGTGCGCGAGGAAGTGCTCTACCGCGAAGCGCTGAGGCTCGGCCTCGGCCAGGACGATGTCGTCGTGCGCCGCAGGCTGGCCAAGAAGATGGACGGTCTCGCCAGTGCGCAGGCCGAGGTCGCGGCGGCGAGTGAGGCGGAGCTCGAACAATGGCTGGCCGATTATCCGGGAGAGTTCGAGCGCGGCGGCGTGCTGAATTTCGAACAGGCGGTCTTTGCCTCGGAAGATGCGGCGCTGGCAGCAATGGGACAAGCTGAACCTGCAGGCCAATCGACCAGCCTGCCGCGCAGCAACATCCGCAAGTCTGCTGCGGACATCGCAGCCGTCTATGGCAGCGATTTCGCGGAAACGCTGGGCGAGCTATCTGTTTCGTCCGACTGGCAGGGGCCAGTCCGCTCAGGCTTCGGCTGGCATCTTGTGCATCTGTACCACCGCGAAGAAGGCAGCACTCCCGCCTTTGCCGCCATTCGCGACGAGGTCGAGGATCATTGGCGCAGCGCGACCATCGCAGCCCGCAAGGAACGCGCTTTTGAACTCTTGCGCGAACCCTATGTGGTCGAAGTCGAGTGATGCGTCGCTGGCTGACACTGCTGGCTGCGGCTTTCCTCGCTTCTCCCGCCAGCGCGGACGAGCTGCGACCTGCCTCGCTCGAATTCGTCCAGCAGAGCGATACGCGGTGGACACTTGGCTGGAAGCAGCCGCTCGCAGGCCCGGCCACTCCGCTGGCGATACCCATACTGCCCGATAGCTGCCGCTTTGCCGCCCCTCCCGTCCAGCGCCGCGCACCGGCGGCGCTTGTCGCAAGCGCCGATGTGCTTTGCGCGGAAGAAGTCGAGGGCCAGTCCATCGGCGCTCCCGATCTGGTGGTCAGCAGCGATGCGCTGCTTCGCGTTCTGCCCATCGGCGGCGGAATCCAGACTTACCGCCTGACCGCAGCAGCGCCGGCGGCCACGATCGCGGCCACCATCGTGGGCGCACCGGGTAGCGCCGAGGTCTGGCGGACCTACTTCCTGCTCGGCGTGGAGCATATTCTCGAAGGGTGGGATCACCTGCTGTTCGTGATCGCGCTGGTCTTGCTGGTTGCAGGCGGCTGGGCAGTTGTGAAAGCGGCAACGGCATTCACGATCGCGCATTCGGTCACGCTGGCGGCAGTCACGCTTGGCGCGGCGGGATTGCCGCAGGGACCGGTCGAGGCGCTCATCGCGCTCAGCATCGTGTTTCTTGCGGTCGAGCTGGCGCGGGGACGCCGGGACACGCTGACCCGCCGCTTGCCCTGGGTCGTCGCTTTTGGGTTTGGCCTGCTGCACGGGTTCGGCTTTGCAGGCGCTCTGCGCGAGATCGGATTGCCGGACGGCGAGGTTCCGGCTGCGCTGGTGAGCTTCAATCTCGGCGTGGAGGCGGGCCAGCTTGCGGTGATTGCGGCCGTTCTGGGCCTGCGAGCTGCTGCGGCGAAACTGGCGCCCAGATGGGAAAGCCCGGCCGTTCGGATGGCGGCCTATGGCATCGGGATCACCGGGAGTTACTGGCTGGTGGACCGCGTCGCCGGTTGAGGATCGCCGCCCAGCGCCTGCCAGAGCAGCACACGGGCGCGTTCGGCGCGGCCGATGGCTGCTGCGGCGCGTTCTCCGCTGGCATCGGCGGCTCTGCGCGATTCCAGGACGGTGAGAAAGTCGGCGAGGCCTGCTTCGAAACGCGTGTTCGCCAGACGCGCCGCGCGCTGGGCACTGTCGCGCTCGGCAATGGCGGCTGCTGCTTCGGCATCGGTGGAAGCCACAAGGCCGTAGGCCGCTTCTGCATCGCCAAGCGCGGTATAGACTGCGCCGCGGTACGCTTGGAAGGCGGCTTGCTTTCCTGCCGCCGCGCCGTCGATCTCTGCCTGAATACGGCCGAAATCGAGCAGGGGCGCGGCGACCGAAGCGGCTAGCGATCCGACGATGCTGTCTTCATCGAACAGATCGTCGAGCCCGAATGCAAGCAGGCCGATTGCGGCGCTGAGCGTAAAGCGGGGGAAGCGGCCACGCGCTGCGGCTGCCAGCGCGGCATCTTCGGCGGCAAGGTTCGATGCCGCGCGGAGGATGTCCGGGCGATTGACCAGCAATAGCGATGGTAGTGTCTCGGGCGCCGCGGGAAGCGTGCGTGCCGTTAGCGGCGTTGCGAGCGCTTCCAGCACATCGCGCATGGGCTGCGCGGTCAGTGTGACCATGCGTCCGGCAAGGCGGTTGCGCTCGCTTGCAAGCGCCGCGATCCGGCTGCGCGAAGAAGCCGCTGCGCTTTCCGCCCGGACGCGGTCGAAACCGGGAGCGATCCCTGCTTCTTCGCGCACTGCCGACAGCCGCGCCAGTTCGGTCGCCGCTTCGAGATCGTTGTTTAGCTCTGTCATGCGCGCATCGAGCGTGCGCCAGTCGATCACTGTGCCGGCGATTTCGGCCAGCAGTGCCAGCCGGACAGCGGCGGCCCCAGCTTCGGCGGCGTCGATCCGCGCGATGGCAGCGCGTTCCTGCGCTCGCAGCGCGCCAAAGATATCCGGGTCCCAGCGCGCAGTCAGATTGGCGGCATATGTGGTCTGCTCGACGTCGATCTCGAATGGTGCGTCGTCGGGGAAGTTGCCGATATTGGTACGGCTGGCGGCAACCGAAGCATCGGCGCCAATATTGGGCAGCCGTTCTGCTCCGGCACGGGCAGCACTTGCGCGGGCCTGCTCGATGCGGGCCAGCGCCTCGCCCAGCGTGGGGGAAGCTGCAAGCGCCCGCGCCGAGAGCGCGCGGTAAGCTGGATCATCGCTCGGCATCAGAGCCGCGATACTGGCATTGTCCTCGGCATCAGCAGCGAACAGGAACTCGTCCGGCAGCGCCGGCGGCGGCGTGGCGATTTGCGGTGCGGGTCCGGCGACGCAGGCACCCAGAGCCAGCGCAGGCAGGATCGCAAGGGTTCGGAGCGACTTCATGGTCACTCGCCGTCCTTGGCCGGAATGAAGGCGTCGACCTGCTGACCCACGCGGAAATCGTCGCGCGCGTCTTCGGGCAGGGCATAGATGATCTGCAACACCCGCACATCGACACGCTCGGCAGCCGAATTGGTGAGCTGGCGTTTGGGCACGACGCGCGGCTCGGCGCGCACGAAGCTGGCCTTGACCTGCCTGTCCGCGGCACCGCGCGGCGAGACATTGGCAGCCTCGCCCATGGAGACGCGCGGAGCCTGTTCTTCGTCGATATCGATACGCACGTGAAGCGGCCGCGTCTCGCCCATTTCGATGAAGCTTTGCGAGCCGCCTCCCATGGTCGAGAGAAATTCGCCGGGGCGGATATCGACGCTCAGGATTTGTCCGGCCATCGGCGCGCGCACGGTCGCCCGGCCAAGCTCCGTGCGGGCAGACGCAGCACGCGCCTGCGCTGCATTCAACCGCGCACGGGCGAGAGCCAAGCGTTCCTGAGCCGTCGCAGCATCGCCCTCTGCCCGGATCACCTCGGCCTGGCTGACGGCGGCGGCATCGGAAACATTGCGGTACAGCTCTAGCTGGCGCCCGGCAGTGGCGCGGGTGCTTTGCGCCTCGGCAATGGAGGCTCGCGCTTCGGTTATGGCGGCATTGGCCTCGGCTAGCTGCGCCCGGATCGCGCGCGTGTCGACCGTGAACAGCGGCTGGCCCTTATCGACGAAGTCGCCGGGCTGGACGTTCAGGCTGGTCACCAGCCCGGACAGCGCTGTGCCGATGGTCACGATCTCGCTCGATGGCTCGACCACGCCGGAGCCCGCCACGCGGGCGGCATTGGCCAGCTCGCCAGTGGCGCGCGGTGGCTCGCGTTCCGGTTCGGTCAGCTCGCGGTCGGGCAGTCCGGTCACGATGAAATAGATCGCCAAGATCAGGCCGAGCAGAGCAAGCGCGGGCATGATCTGACGAGAGAAGGAGAGGTTCTTCAGGGGATTGGCCATCAGCGGTCCATTCTAGTGGTCTTCCGGCATGTCGGTGCCGTCATGGGTGACCCGGCCGTCCTCGAGCACGAGGATACGGTCGGCGAGATCGAAGATGCGGTTGTCATGCGTGACGATCATCACGCTGCGATCCTCTGCCAGCGCGACATCGCGCAGCAGGTCCATCACGCGGCGTCCGGACTTAGCATCCAGCGCAGCGGTCGGCTCGTCGCACACCACCAGCCGCGGTTCGTGAACCAGCGCGCGAGCGATGGCGACGCGTTGCTGCTGGCCGCCGGACAATTGATTGGGCAATTTGTCGGACTGATCGGCGATGTTGAGCTTCTCGAACATCTCGATGGCTTTATCGCGCGCCTCCAGGCGATTCATGCCCTGAGCGATCAGCGGAACGGCAGCATTGCTGGCCGCATCGATTGCGGGGATCAGATTATACTGTTGGAAGATGAAGCCGATGTTCTGCAGGCGGAAATTGACCAGCGCGTTATCCGACAGCGAATAGATGTCCGTTCCGAAGACCTCCACGCTGCCTTCGGTCGGCCACAGGATCCCGCACATGATCGAGATCAGGGTCGTCTTCCCCGATCCGCTCTCGCCGACGATATAGGTCAGCTCGCCGGAACAGACGTCGATATCTATGCCGTGCAGGACGCGGATGGTTTGCTGACCGGCTTCGAAATCGCGCGCAATGTCGCGCACCGATATGGCGGCATTCCCGGTTTGGGCTTTGTCGGTGGTTTCCACTTCGCTCATCGGAACACGGCCGCAGGTTCGGTTTTCATGACGTTGCGCAGCGCCAGCCAGCCGGTCAATGCGATGATGACGAAGATTGCGATGAAGCTGATGAGGGGCACCTGCCAGGGGATGTAAAACCCCTTGAATGTCGGCACGCCGGAATTCGCCCAGATAAATCCGACTGTGCCGAGCACGCCCAGGCCGTAGCCGATCATCCCGACCATGCCCGGCCTGCGCTGCGACCATGCGCCCGATTTTACCATTGGTCACTCCGATCGCCTTGAGCGCCCCGAATTGCTTGATGTTGTCGCGGATGAACAGGCTGAACGTCAGCCCGACGATGGCCACGCCGACGATGAAGCCGAGCGCCACGGTAATCCCGAAATTGAGCGGAATGCCGGTGTTCTGAATGATGAAGTCGACGCCGTCGCGGGCGAACTGATCGCGCGTGCGCGCTCTCAATCCCGTCTCGTCCTCGATGCGGTCGACCAGTTCCTGCGCGGTAACTCCGTCAGCCTTGCCGACCAGCACGAAGGACAGCCGGTTGCGCGTTCCCGGCACGTAGTTCAGCGCCTGGCTGTATTTCGTATAAAGCGTCACCTGGCTGGTGAAGCTGGGAATGGCATCGGCCACGCCGCGAATGACGGCGCGCTGATCGTTGAGCTCGAGACGCTCGCCAATGGGCGTGCGCCCATCTTCGAACATATTGGTCACGCCGACATCGTCGATGATGACCGTGTCGGGGCGCGAGAGGACGTCGGCGCTGCCTTCGACCAGCCGTTCGGGCAGGCCGATCAGCGTAGCATCGTCGACGCCGATCACGGTGACGCCCTCCAGATCGCCGTCGCGGGTGCGGACAGAGGCATTGGCGCGCAGATGCGGCACGGCCCACTCGACGCCCGGCACGCCGCGCACCTTGTCGAGCGCGGTGGAGGGCATCGGGAAATTCACATCGGTCGTGCGGCTGACGCCGTCCATCACCCAGACATCGGCGGTCGGGACATTGTATACGCCGCTGGCGCCGCGCTCGATCAGATTGACGAAGATGGTCAGCTGCTGGGTAATCAGCAGAGTGGAAAAGGCGATGCCGAACAGAAGCCCGTAGAACTTCTGTGCGTCTCCCGTGAGCATGCGGATAGCGATCCAGATCATGCGGTTTTCAGGCCTCACCTTGCTCTAAACACCCGAATCGGGCATTAGTGAACGAAGACGTTCAAATGAACGGGAGCGTTCAGTTTGTCAAGCGAGACGAAAAACAGATCGGGGCGGCCCGTGGACGAGGCCAAGCGCGGCGCAATCGTGGCCGCTGCTTCGCGTGCGTTCTTCGACCTCGGCTATGCAGCCACATCTATCGAGCACATTGCGGCAGAGGCCGGTGTCTCCAAGGTAACGATCTATAATCAGTTCGGCGGAAAGCACGCTTTGTTCACCGCTTCGGTAGAGCGTGAATGCGAGAAGATGCGCGGCCAGTTCGAAGTGCCAGCGCTCCTGCCAGGAAACTTGCGCGCCCGCCTTACAGCGATCGGCGAAGCAATGATGGCGTTCCTGTCGCGGCCCGAAATGGTGCAATTCGAACGGCGGATCGCTGCCGAGACGGAACGTGAGCCGGCCATTGGACAAGCCTTCCTCGCGGTGGGTCCGCACCGCATGAAACAGGCTTTCGCAAAGCTGCTCGCCGCGATGCACGATGCAGGCGAGGTAGATATCGCCGACCCTCTGCTCGCGGCCGAACAATTCGCCAGCATGTGCAAGGGGATGGGCGATGTCGACCGGCGTTTCGGCGCGCCGGACGACCCGAAGCGCGACCGCGAGCGTATCGAAGGCGCGGTCGAGGTATTCTGCCGTGCCTATGCGCGCGGTAAATGCGCGCAATAAATCGTGAGGCGCGAAGCCCCGCGTTACCTTGTCATTCACCCGCCTGCGCTTACATTGCTGGGGCACGAATAAGGAATTCCCGCGCATGAGCGATCAGAACCAGCCGAATGAACCTGAGGGCAATGGCCCGAATCCATGGGTGAAAAGCCTGATGATCTGGGGCGGGGTATTCCTCGCGCTCCTGATTGTCGTCTCGGCATTCGGCGGAGGCAGCACCCCCACCGGCGAGCAAATCCGCTACTCCGATTTCCGCGACCGTGTCGCCGAAGGCAGCGTGCGCGATGTGCAGATTTCCGAAGATTCCATCACTGGGACGCTGACCAATGGCGAAACCTTTGCCACCACGCCGGTCGCGAACGACATGACGCTGACCCAGCTGCTTGAGGATAATAATGTTTCCTATGCGGGTGCGGCCAAGGAAGAGATGGGCATATTGGGCTACGTTCTCATCCAGTCGCTGCCATTCATTCTGATCCTGGGCATTGCGTTCTTCGCGATGCGTCAGGTGCAGAAGGGGGGCGGCGCTGGCGGAGCAATGGGTTTTGGCAAGTCCAAGGCCAAGATGCTGACCGAGCGGCAAGGCAAGGTCACATTCCAGGACGTAGCCGGTATCGACGAAGCGCGCGAAGAACTCGAGGAAATCGTTGAATTTCTGAAGGACCCGGGCCGCTTCTCCAAGCTCGGCGGACAGATTCCCAAGGGCGCGCTGCTGGTCGGTTCGCCGGGTACGGGTAAGACCTTGCTTGCCCGCGCAATTGCAGGCGAAGCGGGTGTGCCCTTCTTCACTATTTCGGGTTCGGATTTCGTCGAAATGTTCGTCGGCGTGGGCGCAAGCCGCGTGCGCGACATGTTCGAGCAAGCCAAGAAGAATGCCCCGTGCATCCTCTTCATCGACGAAATCGACGCCGTTGGCCGTTCGCGCGGTCATGGTCTGGGCAATTCGAACGACGAGCGCGAGCAGACGCTGAACCAGCTGCTGGTCGAAATGGACGGCTTCGAGGCCAATGAGGGCATCATCATCATTGCCGCCACCAACCGTCCGGACGTGCTCGACCCGGCGCTGCTGCGGCCCGGCCGTTTCGACCGCCAGGTCGTCGTTCCGATCCCGGATATCGAAGGGCGCGAGAAGATCCTGTCGGTGCATATGAAGAAGGTTCCGCTGGCACCCGACGTCAACCCGCGCACGATTGCGCGCGGCACGCCGGGCTTCTCCGGTGCCGACCTCGCCAACCTCGTCAACGAAGCTGCGTTGCTGGCCGCGCGCCGCAACAAGCGCCTCGTCGCGATGCAGGAATTCGAGGATGCCAAGGACAAGGTCATGATGGGCGCGGAACGCCGCTCCATGGTTATGACCGAGGACGAGAAAAAGATGACCGCCTATCACGAAGCGGGTCACGCACTCGTCTCGATCAACGAGCCGGCATCCGACCCGATCCACAAGGCGACGATCATTCCGCGCGGGCGCGCGCTGGGCATGGTGATGCGCCTGCCGGAGCGTGACAGCTATTCGTACCACCGCGACAAGATGCACGCGAACCTCGCAGTGGCGATGGGCGGCCGTGTGGCGGAAGAGATCATCTTCGGTCACGACAAGGTATCGAGCGGTGCCTCGGGCGATATTCAATACGCCACCGACCTTGCGCGCAGCATGGTCACCAAATGGGGCATGTCCGACAAACTCGGCCCGCTTCAGTACGAGGAGAGCCAGGAAGGCTATCTCGGCATGGGCCAGACCGCGCGGACGATGGGCGGTTCGGAAACGAACAAGCTGATCGATGCGGAAATCAAGGACCTTGTCGAGGGCGGGCTTAAGCGGGCGACGGAAATCCTCACCAGCCAGGAAGACAGACTGCACTTGCTGGCACAGGCGATGCTCGAATACGAGACGCTGACGGGTGACGAGATCAACCAGCTGCTCGAAAGCGGCAAGCTGGATCGTCCCGACGAGCCGCGCGGTCCGGTGAAGGTTCAGCCGGTACACGGTTCGGCTATCCCGAAGGCTGGCAGGAAGTTCGGCAATGAAGGCGGGGCATCGCCGCAAGGCGCCTGATCGCTGGCCGATAATCCGCGCGAGGGAGCGGCATGCAGGCAAAGTTTTCGCTTGATCCGTCGATCGACGCAGCGGCGCTTGCGGCTGCGTTCGAGCGCGACGGACGCGTCTCGATCGAACCCTTCCTTGCGCCGGGACAGGCCGAGCTTCTGGCCGAAAACCTGCGCAAGCGAGGGGACTGGCGGCGAATTCTGAATAGCGGGCCGGAGAAGGTCTTCGAGTTCGACCGGCGCACGCAGAAAAGCCTGACACCGGAACAGTGCGCCAGCCTCGACGATGCGGTTTACGCAGGCGCGCGGCGGGATTTTCAGTATCGCTACGAGACGGTTCGTGTGCCGGACGACGCTCCGGGCCGTGCCGGCTCGGACGATCCGGTCGTTCAATATGCCAGCTTCATCTCATCCGGCCCGGCGCGCGATTTGCTGCGGCAGGTGTGCGGCGATGAGCATATTGCATTCGCCGATGCGCAGGGGACCGCTTATGCGCCAGGCGATTTTCTCACCAGCCACGACGATGACGTGGAGGGCAAGAACCGCAGCGCCGCGCATGTCCTTTCGCTCAACCCTGAATGGCGCGCCGAATGGGGCGGGCTGTTCCTGATGCATGATGAGGACGGGGCGCATGCCGATGCCATCCTGCCGGGCTTCAACCGGCTGAATCTGTTCCGCGTGCCGCAAATGCACAGCGTGAGCGAAGTGACGCGCGCATCGCCTTACCGCCGCTATTCGATCACGGGCTGGCTGCGGCGCTAGGTCGCTTGCCTGGCGCCTAGAACGCACCGATTGCGATCAGCACCTGCAGGAACAGCACCAGCACGATGATAATGAATATGAGCAGCAGTGCCAACCGCCAAAGCGTACTGAACCGCGATAACCCGTAAGTGCCCTTCAAATGCTTGTAGAGGTGAACAGGCGGGATGATCGCCAGCAGTATGAACAGCCACCCCCCGCCCATGCCGATCATGCTGAGCACCGACAAGACAATGAACAGGATCGACATGAAGGACAGCGAATAGGTGACGAATACTGCGTGGTCGTATGCTTTGAAGCGCCGTTTCCACAGGAATATCAACGACACGAACGGCAGCGAAAGCGGGATTAAAAGCCAGCTGAACTTGTAGAAATTGGTCTGCAATTTGTAGAGCATCAGACCGGGATTGGTGCGCCACTTCTCGGCCAGCCCTTCGAACCAGCCGAGTGCCGCCACGTTCATCTTCACGTCCTCGGCGCCATCGCGCCTCAAGATGGTCGTGCTGCCATCATCTTCTTCGATTACCCGCCCTGAACCTGGCTCTCGTGTCGCGGCTTCCTCGACCATCTCGCCAAGGACCGGAAAATCGTTGATCCTCGCGAGTTCATCGCGGCGGATCTGCATCTGGTCTCGCGCGGCAACCAGCTCTGCAACCGGGTCGTCGTCGGGTGCATCTTCTATCTGCGCATTCAACTCGGCGAGCTGCTCGTCGACGCTCTTGATCTCCGCTGCAAGCGCGTCTCCGACGCTATCCTCGATCGGATTCTCGAAATCGGTCGGCGTGGTGATACCGGCAAACTGGAACACCGCGAACATGAGGAAGATCGAGAACAGGAACAGTGCCATCGGCGATACGAACCGCGCGCGCTCGCCTTCAATATAGCGCCGCGTCAATTCCCCTGGTTTCAGGGCAAGTTTGGGCAGCGTGCGCCAGGTCTTGCCATCGAAATGCAGCGCTCCGTGAACAAGATCATGCAGAAACGCGCCAATCGTGCGGTGCAAATGCGCTTTCTGGCCGCATTGGTGGCAATGCTGCCCCTGAAGCTCGGTGCCGCAATTGAGGCAGCTGTTTTCGGCAAAATGACCGCGTTCGAGCGGGGCTCCTGCAATTTCCTTGCCGCCCTCCTTACGCGAGACTGCTCGCGCAAATAGTCCGCCTTCTGCCGCCGTGCCGATAGCGTCGCCCATATCGCTCATGACCGGCGTCTACAGAGCGCCTGCGGGTCAGCGCAAGGTCAGCCCGGAAGATTCTGCTCATCGAGCCATGCGGCAGCGGCATCCAGGCGCGCGCCGTGGTGCCGCTCGACTTCGCGGCTCTGCTCCTCATGGCGGTTCATCGAGAAGGGCTGCGAAGGTTCCTTTGCATGCCGATTCAGCAGGCGTTCCGTCCGCATGCTGCTTCTGGCCGCTTTCGGGAGGCCGAGCGTCTTGCGCGCTCTGGCCGCGGTGCGGTTCGGGCGGTCCAGCAGCTCGTCGAGCTCGATGCGAACATCGTCAGACCATCCATTCGCAGCGATAGCCCATGAGAATTCGCGCTCCTGCATCCAGTGGAGCAGCGCGGCGAAACGCGCCATCTGGTCGAGCGGATCGCTCGAGCTTTGAACTGCACGGCTCATCGATACGCTTGCAGCAGGCGTCAGCTTCGCCATGTCTGCAGCCAGTCTGGCGCAAAATGCCAAGCGGTCGCGGCCACCGCGAAAGACGGCGGTCAGATAGTCACGAAGAGGCATTGATACGAAGACGGCAGAAACCTTGCGTCTCGGATTGCAAAGCTCGCGCAGGATGCAGTTCGCCCAATTGGTCGGTTTCACCAGTACTGGCAGATCTTCGTGGCCGAGATCGCCGAGGCGGCCCAGCGCATGGTCGACCAGCACGTCGAGCGGGGCAATCGCCTCGCCCGCTTCAATGGCAGCGCGCTGCCCGGCCAAGTCGGCGAGGCAATGCGGCTCTTTCAGCGTCAACACCCGGCCGGGATCGTCCAGCAATCGGGCAAGCAAAGTGGAGCCTGCGAAACCGACATGGAAGATAAAGCGCCGGACAGGCGCCGCGCCGGCACCCATAGGGACCAGCGGAATCAGGCGCTCGGCCTGCCAGAACTGCTCGCGTCCATCGAGGAAAGTGGCGTTGTGCAGGCTCGGCCGATCGCAAGTGGTTACGATCGCTTCGCCGCGGATGCAGTCCATCCGGTGAAGGAACGCGACCGTTTCGCCGAGCGGGATGCGTGATGGTTTCTGCAAATCCATTCGTGCATTCTATGTCGCGGAGGAGAAATCGAGAAGCGCTACTCGTCGGACGGGCTTCGAGGCCTGCGGGAAGCTGTAGCGTTCGACGCACGGCATTCCTGGACCGACGAGCGATCGTTCAACGGAAAGGGCAGTACCTTTGCGGAGCTTGTCGTACAGTGCGTCCCGAAGGTTCAGCGCCCTCGATTATGAACGTTTCGTTACATAATTCCCGCACGTGTGCAATTGCAAATGCGGCGTGTGGACATCCTGGCGCGTCAAACGAAAAGGGCCGCCCCCAAGGACGACCCCATTTTCGCTATGGAAGAACTTATCAGCCTTCGTAATCGGCGCCGATCGAGGTCGAGCGCGCCGGGGCCGATGCGGTGATGCGCAGCGCCTCTGCCGATTGGCTCAGCGAGCTGATTTCATCAGCTTCGTCTTCGTCGTCCGGCAGGATTTTCTGCAGGTTGGTAACCGCGGCTTCGCGCAATTCCTTCGGCTTGATTGTCTGTTCCGCGATTTCGCGCAGTGCCACGACCGGGTTCTTGTCGCGGTCACGGTCGATGGTCAGTTCCGCGCCGCCCGAGATTTCGCGCGCACGCTGAGCAGCCAGCAAAACCAGATCGAACCGGTTGGGAATCTTGTCTACGCAGTCTTCGACAGTAACGCGCGCCATGCAGCACTTCCTAAAATCACTATGAGCCGGGAAAGCGCGCCATGTAGGTGCGGGCGAGGGCGGAGTCAAGAATTTGCGCTTTGCATGAAGGCTGGTCTAGAGGCCTTCCATGACAGAACAGGGGATGGTCGACTACGGCGAAGAAATTGCCGAATGGCAAGAGCCGGGACCTTTCGAAATCGAGGCGCAGGGCCAGAAACTCTGCTTCTTCCCAAGCGGTAGCGATCGCCGATCCGCGCTGGTCGAAATAATCGACGGGGCCGAAGAAAGCTTCAAGGCCGCTTACTACATGTTCGTCGACGATGATGCGGGCAATGAAGTCCGCGACGCCTTGGTCCGGGCGGCGGAACGCGGCGTCGACGTCACGCTGTTGACCGACGGGTTCGGCAGCGACTTCCCCGAAGACTATTTCGACACGCTAAAACAAGCGGGCGGCCGCCACGAAAAATTCATGGCGAAGTGGAGCCGGCGTTATCTCATCCGCAATCACCAGAAGCTGGCTGTGGCAGACGGCAGGATCGCCATGATTGGCGGGTTCAACATCGAGCGGGACTACTTTGCCGGCCCTTCGGATAATGGCTGGCACGATATGGGCTTGAAGGTGGAAGGATCGGCAGTCGATCAGCTCTGCGCCTGGTTCGACGAGCTGGAGGACTGGGTCTCGAAGCCCAATGCGCAATTCCGCTACATCGTCGCAAAGGTGAAATCGTGGGACAGCGGGCAAGGGCCGGTGCGGCTGCTTATCGGCGGCCCGACCAGGGGGCTATCGAGCTGGGCGCGCTGCATCCAAAAGGATCTCAAGCGCGGCAAACAACTCGACATGGTAATGGCGTATTTTTCGCCGTCCGACAAAATCATGCGGCGGATCGCGAACATTGCCGAAACCGGGCGGGCACGGCTGGTGATGGCTGCGAAGAGCGACAATGGCGCGACCATCGGCGCGGCGCGGTCGCTTTATCACTACCTGCTCAAGCATGATACCGAGATATGGGAGTTCGCGCCGAGCAAGCTGCACATGAAGCTCGTGGTGCTGGACGATGCCGTTTATGTCGGCAGCGCCAACTTCGACATGCGCAGTCTTTACGTGAATCTGGAGCTTATGCTGCGTATCGAAGATGCCGCGTTGGCGGACCGGATGCGAGCGTTCATCGGCGAACACAAGGCTGCTTCCAACATTGTCACGCGCGAGGACCATCGCAAAAAATCGACGCTCTGGAACCGTTTCCGCTGGAATTTGAGTTGGGTGCTTGTCGCGGTGGTCGACTACAATGTCGCGCGGCGGCTGAACCTCGGGCTCTAGCCTTCGCCCCAATCCGAATAGTCGCGCTTGTTCGGCGAGGTGAATTTGGTGATCTCGCTCTGGAACAGCAGCGGGACGTTCCCAGTCGAACCGTGACGCTGCTTGGCGACGATCAATGTCGCCTTGTTCTTCAGCTCCAGGAAGCGCTCTTCCCAGATGCGGTATTTCTCCTGCACGTCGGCGGAGGATTTCGGGCCCCGGAAAGTCGGGACGGATGGCTTCGTGGTAATAATCCGCGCGGAAAATGAACCACACCATGTCGGCATCCTGCTCGATCGAGCCGGATTCGCGCAGGTCCGACAGCATCGGGCGCTTGTCCTCGCGCTGTTCGACCGCACGGCTGAGCTGCGAGAGCGCGATGACCGGAACTTCGAGCTCCTTGGCGAGCGTCTTGAGACCGCGGCTGATCTCCGAGATTTCGTTCACGCGGTTATCGTTGGCACGGCCCGATCCCTGCAGCAGCTGGAGATAATCGACCACGATCAGCCCGATACCGTGCCGCCGCTTGAGCCTGCGCGCACGTGTGCGCAGCGCCGCGATGGTGAGCGCCGGTGTGTCGTCGATATACAGCGGAAGTTCGGCGAGCCGCTGCGAGGCGAAGGAAAGCTTCTGGAATTCGTCCCGGGTGATCTTACCCGACCGCAGGCTTTCCGATGAAATCTCGGCCTGTTCCGCCAGAATACGCGTCGCCAGCTGGTCGGCGCTCATCTCGAGGCTGAAGAACGCCACCGGGCCGCCCGGATTGAAGGGGCCGCCTTCCTGCTGGTATTCGCAGATGCGCTTCGGCGCAATTGAAGGCGATATTGGTCGCCAGCGAGGTCTTGCCCATGCCCGGACGCCCGGCGAGGATGATGAGGTCGGAATTGTGCAGGCCCGCGGTCTTGTCGTCGATCACCGCGAGGCCGGATGTCTTGCCGGACAAGCCGCCGCCCGAATTCATCGCCGCTTCGGCCATCTTGAGCGCGGTGAGCGAGGCGGTGCGGAAATCGCTTGCCGAGCTTTCGGACGTGGCGCCCTCGGCCACGCGGAACAGGTCGGCTTCGGCCTGGCTGATCTTCTCCATCGGCGCGACCTCTTCCGAGGTGTCGAGCGCGCCCTCGACCAGATTGCGCCCGACGCTGACGAGTTCGCGCAGCAGAGCCAGATCGTAGATCTGCTCGGCAAGCTCGCGGGTCGCAAGCAGGCCCTGACCATCCGCCGTCAGTCCGGCGAGGTAATTGACCCCGCCCAGCTCTTTCAGCGCCTCGTCGCTTTCGAAATAGGGCTTGAGCGTTACCGGCGATGCCACCGCATTGCGGTCGATCAGGCGGACGACGCGTTCGAAAATGCGCTGGTGGACGGGCTCGAAGAAATGGTGCGGGCCAAGCTGTCCCGGCAATTCTTCCAGAACCTTATTGTCGATCAAAACCGCGCCCAGGAACGCTGCCTCGGCCTCGATATTGGCGGGCAGGGTGCGGCCGCGGGTCTCCGCATCGCTGGCATTCGAATCGGCTGGTCGGTCTAGAACTTGGTGCTCGGGCATCGGGTCTTGATAGGCCCGCGCAGGCCGCGCGCAAGTTGCGCAAGGTCCACACTGCTTGTGGATAGTGGGGATGGCGCCCAACTGTGTCTTTTGAGCCTTGCTTGGCGATACCCCCATCTGCGAAGGCGTGCATGGCCATGACCGAATCCGTTTCCTCCAGCGGGGATTTCCGCATCGCGCATATTGCGCTCGACGAGGAGACGATCCTGTGGCGCAATGCCGATGTCGAACAGGAACGCCGGGTGGCGATCTTCGATCTCATCGAAGAAAACACCTTCAAGCCGCTGCGCGCAGCGGAGCGCGGCGTGTGCGGACCTTACCGTCTGCAGCTTGCTGTGATCGACGGGCGGCTGAAAATGACCATCGCCGATGCAGACGATGTGGTGGCCGAGGAGCTGATCCTGGGCCTGGCGCGCTTCCGCCGTCCGATCCGCGAATATTTTGCCATCTGCGACAGCTACTACCAGGCGATCCGCAAGGCCACGCCGTCGGAAATCGAGACGATCGACATGGCCCGGCGCGGCATCCATAACAAGGCGGCCGAACTTTTGCTGGAACGGCTGGAAGGCAAGGTCGGAAACCGACTTCGCCACCGCCAGGCGGCTGTTCACGCTGATCTGCGTTCTGCACATCAAGGGTTGAGATTTGGCGCGCAAACGAGCCCGCAAGAAGCCCGCGAAGGCTGCCAGAAAGGCCCGCCGCCGTCTGGTGATGCGCCTGATTGCGCTCGCGCTCGTGGCGGCAGGACTGGTGGCGGCGTGGTTCTGGTGGGAAGCGCGCAATTGGCGTCCGGCGGAGGCCGAGTGGCCCGATCAGGGTGCGCTTGTCGGCGAAGGCGATGGTGCGGTTAGCTTTGCCACGCTCGCCGGTCTGGGCGCTGACTTCGTCTATCTGGAAGCCAGCCGCGGCGCCGCCGGGTCCGATGCCGGCTTTCCCGACAATCTTGCCGCAGCGCGCGATGCGGGGCTGCAGGTCGGCGCCGTCCACGCCTACGACCCTTGCGTCCCGGCAGACGGACAATCCGCCAATTTCGTCACCGTCGTACCGCGTGACGCGGGTCTGCTGCCCCCGGTGATCCAGCTTGCGCGCACATCGGACGACTGCGCCGAACGCGTGACCCGCGCTGCCGTGCAGAGCGAGCTGCTGACCTTGGTCAACCAGATCGAGGCACACGCCGGAAAGCCCGCGATTCTCGCCCCGTCGGAAGACTTCGAGGATCGCTACGGAATCGCCGCCCGGATCGAGCGCAACCTCTGGCTGGAAGGCGACCGCCGCGAACCGGGCTATGCCGGCAGGCCCTGGCTCTTGTGGACCGCCAACTCGGCCCTGCCGACCGAAGCGGCCGACAAGCCGTTGCGCTGGGTGGTCGTGCGGCCCTAGGGAGGAGGAATGACCGACGCAGACCTCATCGCCGCAGCCCGCGAAGCTGCCAGCAAGTCCTATTCGCCCTATTCCAACTATGCGGTTGGTGCAGCTTTGCGCTTTTCGGACGGCTCGGTCGTCACTGGCACCAATGTCGAGAACGCCAGTTACGGATTGTCGCTTTGCGCGGAAACGATTGCAGTGTCGAAAGCCATGGCGGACGGCGTTCGCGGCGGTCTTGAGGCTGTGGCGGTTACCGGTCCGGGCAGCGATCCGATCACGCCCTGCGGCCGCTGCCGGCAGGTTCTGAACGAGCTAGCCAGCCTCGGCGGAACCGATCCGGAAATTCTGTGTGTAGGCCCATCCGAGACAGTCAGCGTGCGCCTCTCCCGGCTTTTGCCCCACGCTTTCGGCCCGGCCAGTCTGGACTGATCGCGAAATGCCGCAAACGAGCGGGCCGAGTGGGTATCGTTAATCTGTTGCGATTAAGGCGGTGTTGGCGGATTTTCCCGCCCGGAGCACCCTTTCCATGAAATTCGTTTCCCTCAAATCGCGCGGCGGCGATTACCTCGTCGTTGCTTCGAATGTCGCATGGCTCCGCACTGGCGAAAACGGCCAGACCAATGTCGGCATCATCGGCAGCAGCGCGCTGCTGGTGACCGGCACGATCGAAGAGGTTGCCGCGCAAATTTCGGGTGCCGCCGCCTAGCGATCGGGCAGCGCTTTCCTACACTGATCGCGCGCCCTATCGCGGTGGCGCTCTTTGCTATTGTCGAACCGCTCGCATGCGTGAATTTATTTCCGCAAGACTGTCACCCGTTTCCAACAGGTGGATTCTCTTGTAGATACAGATGCTTGGGGTAGAAATGAGATGGAAAGGCGGTGTCGCCTTTGTCGCCTTCGCGGTGGCAGGCGCCTGCGTTCAACTGTTCAGATATCAGCTTTCCGGCTCGAGCCATTCCACAAGCGCTGCCAGGCAATCGCGGGCAAGCAGCTTGCAACGCTCCGGCGACCAGCCTTGCGCAGGGTCGGGCAGGTCGCGCAGATCCTTGTAAGGCATTTCCAGCGTCATCGCCGTGCAGCCGAACCGCTGCGCTACCTGATTGGTAGATATCGCGAGATTGGCGGTGCCGGGCTTGGACTTGGGATAGCCAAGCTCGGTCTGGAAATCGGGCGTGCGCCTGTCGAGGATGCGCTGGTAGCGATAGAAGCTCTCGCCCAGCGCGTCGGTCCAGCCGGGGATGCCTTCGAACCCGGCGAGGAAGACCGCCGGTATGGCTTCATCGCCGTGCACGTCCATTGCGAAATCGACGCCGGTCTCGTCCATATAGTTACGGATGGCGAGGACTTCGGGTGATTTTTCCGCGCTGGGCTCCGCCCATTCGCGGTTGAGATTGGTGCCCACCGCATTGGTGCGCAGATGTCCGCGGCGCGATCCATCGGGATTGCAATTGGGCACGATGTGGAAACGGCATTGCTGGCGCAGCTTCATCGCCACCGGATCGGCCGGGTCGGTCAGCACTTCCAGCGCGCCTTCCATCCACCATTCGGCCTGAGTTTCGCCGGGATGCTGGCGGGCATAGAGCCAGACCTGCTTTGGCCCGTCGCCAAGCTCCAGACAGTCGATCGGCTGGCCGTCGATGCGTATTGCCAAGCTGGCGGTAGTCTACGCCTTCCGCCGCAGCGGCTTCGGCGACGAGGTCGTGATGCCGTTCCATAGAATAGGGCGCGAAATAGGCGAACCAGGCCAGGTCGCTGGCCGGCGTATAGCGGATCGTCAGCGATGCCATTGTCCGCGTCCTTGTCGAACTCCGAATAGGCGCGGCCCCAGATAGTCGCGATCTTCGGACACGCAGGCATCATAGCCGGGCCAGCCGCCGGGATAGGCGCTGTCGTTCAGGCCGGTGATCATCAGTTCCAGTTCGCGGTCTGCGCGCCGGCAACGCGGAAGTGGAACCACTGTTTGAATTCGCTCTGATGGTCCTTCGGGATCGCGAGCCGGGCGGTCGCGCCGTCGATGGAAAGGACTTCGATATTGCCGCTGTCGAATGCGGAATCGATGCGAATGTCGCTCAATTGGGTACCTCTACCTGAATGGTTTCGCCGTTATTGCCGGGAAAGTCGCTGAACAGCGCGGCGGCGACCGTCTGCGCGCTCGGACCGCGCTCTGCAAGCGGGGAATTGTCGGGCACGAGAAAATCGGCGCGGCCTTCCCACAGGCTTTGCCCGGAGCTTGCATCGCGGATGGTCACGGCAAGTTCGGTGCCGATCTTTGTCGCGGTTTCCGCCGCCCAGATTGATCCCGATGCCGACACCCACGCCGGAGCCATACGATACCGGTTGAACCGCCGACGCCGACACTGACCGGACCGCGCCGGCCATTGGTACCGAGCTGATAGCGCTCCACCCGGACTTCGGCGATTTGGCCGGCATTCGCGCGGCTGTTCTCGCCGTAGCCCAATCGTTCCAGTTCGCTCGCCACCGCGGCGACATAGGGCGCAAATTCCAGCGGTGCGGCCTCATCTCCCGGCATGCCCTCGACGAAGATGGTGCCTTGGCCGAGCCGCTGCCAGGATTGGCCTGGTGACGAAACGGGTAACCTCGACCGGGCCGGGCGCAGTGGCACATGCGGACAGGCCGAGCGCAGCGGCAGCGGCGAAACAGAGTGGTGCGGATCATGATGCGACTCCTTGGATGCGCGCCGGAAGCGCGAATGGACTATTGCCTCTTTTAACGCGCGATGGCCCCCTTGGGGACCATGACGAAGAAGTGGTTACTTCATGCAGCCGAGCATGTTAGCGCCGCTGGCATGGTGATGGACGCGAAATGCCCCGTGCTGGTGACCGGCGGGGCCGGATATATCGGCAGCCACGCGGTGCTCGCGCTGCTCGACGCTGGCTGGCCGGTCGCGGTGATTGACAATCTTATCGACCGGGCTTTCGGCTTCGCGGTGCCCGACGGCGTCCCGTTTTACGAAGGCGACATCGCCGATAGGGCGCTGCTGGAACAGCGTTTTTCTGGAGAGCAGGGGATCGGGGCGATCATGCATTTCGCCGGTTCGATCGTGGTGCCGGAATCGGTCGAGAAACCGCTCGAATATTATGAGAACAATACGGTCAAAAGCCGCGCCTTGATCGATGCGGCCGTGGCGGCGGGCGTCCCGCATTTCATCTTCAGTTCGACCGCGACGATCTACGGCAATTCGGACGTCATGCCGCTTCACGAAGGCCTGCCCGTCAGCCCGATCAACCCGTACGGCTGGACCAAGCTGATGACCGAGCAGATGCTGGCCGACGTCGCCAGCTGCGCATGACATGAACTACTGCGCGCTGCGCTATTTCAATGTGGCGGGCGCCGATCCGCAGGGGCGCAGCGGGCAGATCGACACCGGGTGCCACCCACCTGATCAAGGTCGCGGTGGAAGCGGCGCTGGGCAAGCGCGATCAGGTGGCCGTGTTCGGCACCGATTACGACACGCCCGACGGTACGGGGGTGCGCGACTATATCCACGTCAGCGATCTGGCCGCAGCGCATGTCCTGGCGCTGGAGGGCTGATCGCGCAGCCCGAGCGCTCGCTGACGATGAATTGCGGATATGGCCGCGGCTTTTCCGTGCTCGAAGTGCTCGATGCGGTCGACCGGGTCGGCGGCAAGCACGATCGAGCGGCGATATGACAGCCGCGCCGCGCAGGCGATCCGCCAGTCGCTGATCTCCGACCCGTCGCTGCATCAAGCAGACCTTGCCGTGGCAGCCGCGCTATGCCGAGCTGGACACGATCGTTGCGCATGCCCTGCAATGGGAAGCGAAGCTGGCCGACATAGCGTGAGAACGGCTTGACGCGCTGGCCTGACTTCGCTGCGCGGCCCTAACCGCGCGCCTTGAATTTCCGGCGTCGGGGACCATCTCCGGTGCGTATTTATTTGTAACGAGAGACGCCATGAAAATCCGCAACAGCCTCAAGTCGCTGAAGAACCGTCACCGCGACTGCCGCGTTATCCGCCGCCGCGGACGGACTTACGTCATCAACAAGACCAACCGCCGCTTCAAGGCCCGTCAGGGCTGATTGCGCTGCAGCGACACAGTGTCGCTGCGAAAGGTTAGGTAGACGGCCCGGCTCCCGATGGGAGTGCGGGCCGCTTCCATTTCGGGCTCACGTCGGAGGATTTGTCATGATCGAAGCCGTAGTTTTCGACGTCGGACGCGTTCTCTACCGCTGGCAGATGCGCACCCTGTTCGAAAAGCTAATCGGGTGACGAGCGGTGAACTTGAATTCGTCCTGACCAAGGTGATTAGCGAGGAATGGCATGTGGCACATGATGCCGGTCATCCGCTGGGCGAGCTGGTTGCCGAGCGGAAAGCGAAGTTTCCCGCCTACGCATACTTCATCGATGCATATGCTGCCCGTTTCCTCGAGACGATTCCGGGTCCTGTTCCCGGCAGCCTTGAGATTGTGGAGGAGCTCGATGCCAATGGCGTGCCCGCTCTACGCAATTACCAATTTGCGGATATTTTCTGGGATCAGTTCCGGCCGACCCAGCCGGTTTTCGACCGCTTCCGCGACATCGTGGTCTCCGGCAAAGAGAAGCTGCTGAAACCGGACCCGGCGATATATGCACATGCGCAGAAGCGTTTCGGACATGCACCCGACGAGATGCTCTTCATCGATGACAGCCTTGCCAATGTCGAAGGTGCCCGCATCTGCGGTTGGCAGGCGCATCATTTCATCGATGCGCCGACGCTACGCGCCGATCTCCAGGCACGGGATCTGCTTTGACCAATGGAAAAAAGGCCCTCGGCGTTAACCGAGGGCCTTGAAAGTATCCGGCCAGATGGAGAGGGGCCAGATTGATATTGGGAGGGGAAGCCTTAGCCGTTGCAGCGGGCAAGCTTATCGGCGTCGAGCTCTTTGCCCTTGGCCGTGAAGCTGGCGACTTCACCGACTTTACGCTGGAGTTCACGGCACATGCGCATCGGACGGCTCGTGCCTTTGGTGCCGGTGCATTTCGTGCCTTCGCAGGCCCAGGCAACGCCGCCTGCAACCATGCGACTTTCTTCTGTCGGCTGTACGAGTTCGGCGGTGTAGAACGCGCCCGAGCTGGCGGCCTGAGCCGGTGCGGGAGCGATTGCAGTGCCGAAGCTCAGCGCGGTCCAGGTGAGGGCCAGGCCGATTGCACCGATATTTGCGGGGCGGGGGAGGGAGAGGGTCATCGGTATCGTCCTTTTTCGTATGTTGCGGGAAACGCATTCGCGCTTGCCTTCTGTGCAACTAGGTTTCAATTAGCAACCAGTTGCAAATCGCTACCTATACAGTTAAGTTTCGCATTGCAACCCAAAACCGATTAATTTTTGCAGCGCAGGAATTTGCCGCTAGATAGGTTGCTGGGAAAGGACTGATATGGGCGATATGAGAGAGCCGCTGCGCGAGCTGACAGAATGCGGCCTGCCGCAAGCGCTTGAAGTGATGGGCGAACGCTGGAGCTTCATGATCCTGCGTGCCAGCTTCAACGGGCTGCACCATTTCGAGGAATTCTTGAGCGAACTCGGGATTGCCCGGAACATTCTTTCGAATCGTCTCGCCAAACTGGTCGAACACGGAATTCTGGCGCGCCAGCCGATGGAAGAGGACCGGCGTAAGATCGAATATCGTCTGACGGAAAAGGGCTTCGACCTTCTGCCCGCTATGCTTGCCTTGCGTCAGTGGGGCCAGAAATATGGCGCAGAGATCGAAGAAAACCCCATCCTTGTGGACGAGGAGGACCGGCTGCCGATCGGCCCGGTTTCGATCCTAAGTCATGATGGCCGGATCCTCGGCCATAAAGACCTGTGGCTCGCCGCTCGCGAAACCGTTGGTGTGCGCGCCGATGGTAGCCGGGCGAAAGCTGGCCGGTTGCTGGAGCCGGGTGATGTAATCCCGCTCGCTTCAGCCCACAAGAAAGACGCTGCCTGAGCGGCTTTGCCGATAAGGATGAGGTCGAGCGCACCCCTGACGGGCGATATATCATCGTGCGTGAGCGGCTATGGCGCACGGCCAACCCCGACCTTTCCGACGACGAGCGACAATGCCTCGTGAATTCCCTGATGGACGCGCGCCGGGCGGTTGCCGCCGCGAAACGCGCGGATGACGCAACAGCGGAAAAATCCGCACGGGCGAAAGTGCATGAGGCCAAGGTAGCGCTGGGCGAACGCGGTCCGGTCTGGTGGGATGACGGCGCGCCCGACTATAACCGGCATTTGCGTAAAAACACGCCCTACGCAGATCGAAAGACGTAGTGACGTCATCGTTAAAGGCATCTCAACGCATTGATGTTAAAGCGGCCATTCCAGCGATTGAAATAAACAAGGGTTTGGCAGCGGGCCGTGATCGAGATCGAAGTTCAGAACGAGACCCACCAATCGGTTTTCTGTATGAAAGTCGTCGCCGTGCCGCGCATTGGTGAAGGCCTTCGCCTGCAGGAACCGGGGGGGCACTGGGCCTCTTACGACATCCTCGATGTCTGGTATCAAAAGGCCGAATATGGCGATGTCTGGGTGCCTTACATCCACGTGCGCATGACGCCGGACGAACTCAAGGCAGTCGAAATGGCTCATTCGAATCCGATGGTCGATAAATCCCAGGCCGTGCCGATCGAGGATTTTCTCAAGAAATTCGAAGGCGCAGAAGAGCACAAGCCGACCGACATTCACCTCGACATGACCGCGGCGGACAGCGAGCACTAAGCGGCTGGCTGCGACGCAGACAAAAAAGAAGGAGGCGCTAAGGCCTCCTTCTTCAATTAAATTTAGTCTGCCTTAGACGCTGACGGGATTGTCATCATCGTCGTCATCGGTGAGCAGCAAGACCGCCATGCCGATACCGGCCAGCGCTACCACGATAAGTCCGGCGCTCAAACCTCCGCCCATTTCCGATTCCTCGGCTGTGGGTGCGGCGGTGCGCGTTTCGGCCATGCTGGCCTGAGCCAGAACCGGGGTGGTTGCGAGCGCAGCTGCGCCCAGCGCCAATGGTGCTATAAGTTTCTTCATATTCTGCGTCCCTATCCAATCGATAGCCTTCGACGACTGCCGAACGGCAGGCCGAATGAACTCTACGCGCGAAAGCCCATTAAGTGCCTAGAAAATCGAACAAAGCTTCGAACTGCCTCATGCGCGCGGTGGTTGGCGCCGGTAGCTGAGCGCCTCCGCAATGTGGATGCGCCCGACCTGCTCGGCGCCCGCCAGGTCGGCGACTGTGCGGGCGACTCGCAGGATCCGTGTATATCCGCGTGCGGTAAGGCGCATCGCTTCGGCGGCCTGCATAAGCAGATGGCGCCCCGCTTCATCGGGGGTGGCAAATTGCTCGAGCGCGTCGCCATCCAATTCCGCATTGGTTCTCGCTCCGGTCGCGGACTGGCGTCGGGTCTGGACATCCCTTGCCGCCGTGACGCGGGCGGCGACTTCGGCGCTTCCTTCTGCGGGAGGGGGAAGAGCCAGATCGGCCGCGCTCACCGGGTCGACTTCGACATGGAGGTCGATACGGTCGAGCAACGGGCCTGAAACCTTGCCCTGGTAATCGGCGGCGCATTTCGGAGCGCGCGAACAGGCGAGGGCGGGATCGCCAAGGTGCCCGCACCGGCATGGGTTCATTGCCGCTACGAGCTGGACGTTTGCAGGAAAGCTCACATGCGCATTGGCACGCGCGACATCGACTTGCCCAGTTTCCAGCGGCTGGCGCAGCGAATCGAGCACCGCCCGCTGGAATTCGGGCAGCTCGTCGAGAAACAGCACGCCCAAGTGCGCGAGGCTGACTTCGCCCGGCTTTACCTTCAAACCGCCGCCGGTCAGCGCAGCCATGGATGCTGAGTGATGCGGAGCACGAAACGGTCTTGCGCGGCTGATGCGTCCACTTTCCAGCGTGCCCGCGACCGATTGCACCATACTCACCTCCAGTGCCTCGGGCGGGCTAAGCTCGGGCAGAATGCCGGGAAGGCATGAAGCAAGAAGCGACTTTCCTGCCCCCGGCGGTCCGATCATCAGCAGATTATGTCCGCCCGCCGCAGCGATCTCGAGCGCGCGCTTGGCGGTTTCCTGGCCTTTGACGCGTTTAAGGTCCGGACCCGGCGCGGCAGGCTCGACTTCGCCCGTTTCAGGCACGGGAAGCTGCGTAGTGCCTTTCAAATGGTTGAGCAGGCTCACCAGATCGGGCGCCGCACACACCGGCACCTCGCTCGCCCAGCGCGCTTCCGAGCCTTGATCTTTCGGGCAGATCAGGCCGACTTCCTGCTCGCTCGCATGGATCGCGGCCAGCAGCACACCGGGCGAGGGAACTATGCGGCCATCGAGCGCAAGTTCGCCGACTGCAATCCAGTCGCCCAATTGCTCCGCATCGGTCACCCCCATGCTGGCGAGCAGGGCCAGCGCGACCGGCAGATCGTAATGCGAGCCTTCTTTGGGCAGATCGGCGGGCGAGAGATTGATGGTGATTCGCTTGGGCGGCAGGGCCAGACCCATGGCAGAAAGCGCGGCGCGCACGCGTTCCTTGCTTTCTCCGACTGCCTTGTCTGCCAGCCCGACAATATTGAAATTCGGCAGGCCCGGGGCGATCGAGCATTGTACCTCTACCCCGCGCGCTTCCAGCCCGAGATAGGCCACCGTCCGGACCAGTGCGACCATGTATTTGAAACCCCTGCGAGACCCTGTAGTAGCAACCTTCTGACGCCTGCATCGGGTGCTGTCGAGAGGGTGCGGCGATGCTTGACGGGCGCAGCGGTCTGGACTATGCGCGCCCCTTCAAGCGGTCGCCTGACCCCTTTTTCGAATGGGTGGCGGCCCTTTTTATTGGTGCTGCCAGCAGGCGCACCTGCAGATTGATTTTTACAAGGGTACTCCGATGAAGCGGACTTTCCAGCCTTCGAACCTCGTGCGCAAGCGTCGCCACGGTTTCTTCGCACGCAAGAAGACCGTCGGCGGCCGCAAT
This sequence comes from uncultured Alphaproteobacteria bacterium, assembly GCA_963797945.1. Classification (GTDB taxonomy): domain Bacteria; phylum Pseudomonadota; class Alphaproteobacteria; order Sphingomonadales; family Sphingomonadaceae; genus Qipengyuania. The sequence goes on from CAWCRA010000004.1 coordinate 85,307, forward strand.
GTTCTGCGCTCGCGTCGCAATCGCGGTCGCAAGAAGCTTTGTGCGTAAGCACGGCGACTGATTCAGCCAGACCCGCGGTGCTGACGCGCCGCGCCGATTTTCTTGCAGCAAACCGGGGCCTGCGCGTGGCGCGCCCCGGTTTTGTGCTGCTCGCGCGCCCCAATGGCGGGCTGGGCAAGCGCTATGGTATCACGATCACCAAAAAGGTCGGCAATGCGGTGGTGCGCAACCGGATGAAGCGGCGGTTTCGCGAATTGCTTTGGTCGGCACTGCCGGATAACGGCCTGCCGGACCACGATCACATCCTGATTGGCCGGGATGGCGGCATAGAGCGCGACTTTTCCGACCTGTCCCGCGAACTCGATCAGGCGCTTGAACGGGCCGCTGCAGGCAAGGGCGACAAACGGCGCCCCAGAGGCAGGGGACCGCGCAAATGAAATGGCCGTTCATCTGGCTTGCACGCGCCTGGCAGCTAGGCCCCAGCGCAATTCTGCCGCCAACTTGCCGCTATTCACCATCATGCAGCGAATACGCCATTCAGGCCTTGCACAAATACGGCGTATTGAAGGGTGGATGGCTGGCGACGAAGCGTATAATGCGCTGCCACCCGTGGGGCGGTCATGGATACGACCCGGTGCCGTGATGCACTGTCTTGACATAACAATACACCTCCCCAAATAGACTTTAGTTTCAGCCAACGGACACCCATCGCCTTGGATAACCAGCGTAACCTATTGTTTGCAGTGGTGCTTTCCGCCCTGCTCCTGATCGCATGGGATGCGGGGACGGGATATTTTTATCCTGCACCGCCCGAGAGCGACGTGGTGGAAGGCGTTGCAGACACGCCAACCGAGCAAGCGGCGATTGCCGCTGCCGATTCGCCGGGTCTGGGGGCAGGCGCCGGTGCGGCCCAGCCTGTCAGCGTTGCGGAAGCGATCAGCGGCGCCAATCGCGTAACCATCGATGCTCCGCGCATTGCCGGCTCGATCAATCTGGCGAACGGAACGATAGACGATGTCGTCCTGACCGATTACCGCGAATCGACCGATGACGAGTCCGATTTCGTCCGTCTGTTTTCGCCAGAGGGCACGCCGACGCAGCAATTTGCAGAGTTCGGTTTCCTCGCCAACGGTGCGCGCCTGGGCGAAGGAGCATGGCGTGCGGATAGCGAAACCCTGTCTCCCGGCAGTCCGGTTACGCTGACCAAAGTCGGCGAGGACGGACTGGTCTATTCGGTCGGCCTCTCGATCGATGATGAATACATGATCCGCGCCGAACAGCGCGTCGACAACACCGGCAGCAATGCCGCGGTGATTCAGCCTTTCGCGACGATCAATCGCACCAGCGTCACTGCGACGGACAGCATCTGGATTGCGCATTCGGGGCCCGTTGGCGTATTCGACGGTGCTGCGACATACGACTATGATTACGACGATGTCGCCGAGGCGCGCAGCGTCACGCCAGCGGGCACGGCCGACTGGGTCGGCTTCACCGACACCTATTGGCTGTCGGCGCTTGTTCCGGGCGACAGGGACGCCGAAGCGACGTTCCGCTCGCTCGGCAACGATGTTTTCCGCTCCGACCTTATCTATGCGCCGACGACGCTCCCGGCAGGCCGCGCGATTACCCGCGAAACCCAGCTATTCGTCGGGGCTAAGGAAAGCGGCGTTCTGGACAGTTACGAAGACGGCGGCATCACCAATTTCGGTCTGGCAATTTCTTGGGGCTGGTTCTGGTTTCTCGAAAAACCATTGCTCTGGCTGCTGCGTCATCTGTTCGATCTGGCCGGCAATTTCGGCGTCGCGATTATCTTGCTGACGGTGATCGTGCGCGCCGCAGTTTTCCCCATCGCGCAGAAGGGCTTTGCCTCCATGGCGTCGATGAAGGCGATCCAGCCGCGCATGAAAGCGCTTCAGGACAAGCACAAGGACGACAAGCTCAAGGCCCAGCAGGAAATCCAGAAGCTGTTCAAGGATGAAGGCGTCAATCCGCTGGCCGGGTGCCTGCCCATGCTGCTGCAGATCCCGATCTTCTTCGCGCTTTACAAGGTGCTGGTCCTTGCGGTCGAGATGCGTCATCGCGAATTTCTCTATATCAAAGATCTGTCCGCTCCCGACCCAGCGACGATCCTAAATCTTTTCGGCATGCTGCCTTTTGATCCGCCTGGCTTCCTCAGCATCGGCGTGCTGGCCGTGATGCTGGGCTTCACCATGTGGCTGACCTTCCGGCTCAATCCGAGCGCGATGGACCCCATTCAGCAGCAGATCTTCAATATCATGCCCTGGGTGCTGATGTTTGTCATGGCGCCGTTCGCGGCAGGTCTCCTGCTGTATTGGAACACGTCGAACATCCTCACGCTGGCACAGCAGAAATATCTTTATTCGCGCCACCCGCAATTGAAGGCGGCGATCGAGAAGGAAAAGGCCGAAAAGGCCAAGACGGCCGAGGCCAAAGGGTGACCGACGAAGAAGAGCGCGAACAGGCGGCGCTGATCCGGCGCGCGAACAAGCTGTTCTCGGGCCGAGTCGATTTTCTGCTGTCCGCTCCGCAGCTGAAATTTCTGCCCGATCCCACCGTGCCCGAAATCGCCTTTTGCGGGCGGTCCAATGTCGGCAAAAGCTCGCTACTCAATGCGCTGACGGGCCGCAAGGCAATCGCGCGCGCATCGGTAACGCCGGGCCGAACGCAGGAACTCAATTTCTTCGAAGTCGGCGAACCGACGCTGTTCCGGCTGGTCGACATGCCGGGTTACGGCTTTGCCAAGGCTCCGCTGAAGGTTGTCGACAATTGGCGCAAGCTGGTGCGAACGTACCTGCGCGGACGGCAGGTGCTCGCGCGCAACCTCGTGTTAGTGGATAGCCGCCACGGGTTGAAAGATGTCGACCGCGAGATGATGAAGATGCTCGACGAAGCAGCTGTCGGCTACCGCGTCGTCCTGACCAAGGCGGACAAGATCAAGGCCAGCGAGTTGGCCGCTACGGCGGAGAAAGTAGCTGCGGAGGTCCGCAAACATGTTGCCGCCTTCCCCGTGCTGCATATCACAAGCGCCGAAAAGGGCATGGGCATTGAAGAACTGCGCGCCGCCGTGCTGAACGACGCCGGGGTGTAGACCCTAGCTCGCAAACAGCTGAGCATCGTCGGAAAAGGCTTTAATCTCCAGCGCATTGCCTGACGGATCGCGGAAGAACATCGTTGCCTGCTCGCCCGGTCTGTCGCGGAAGCGGATTGTGGGTTCGATTACGAACTGCGTGTCGGCGGCGCGCAGCTTTTCCGCCAGCGCCTGCCAGTCCTCCATTGTCAGCACGACACCGAAATGCGGGATTGGCACATCATGGCCGTCGACAGCATTGGCTGCGCGGTCGCCTGCCAATTTGCTCAGATGCGCGACGATCTGGTGGCCGTAAAAATCGAAGTCGATCCACTCGTCCGAAGACCGTCCCTCGCGGCAGCCAAGCAGGTCGCCATAGAAACTGCGGGCAGCGGCAAGATCATTGACTGGGAAGGCGAGATGGAAGGGGCGCAAGGTCATTCCGATCTGCTACCTGCGCAGACAGGCTCGCGTAAAGCCTCGTCTTGGCTGTTCATACTCGACACCGTAACCCTGAACACCTAAGCGCCGAATTCAAGGTGAAAGGTGGATCGCCCATGAAGCTCATTATTGGTAACAAAAATTACTCCAGCTGGAGCCTGCGCGCCTGGCTCGCGGCGAAGCAATCCGGCATGGGCTTCGAGGAAATCGTCGTGCCGCTGTTTGGCGAAAAGTGGGAGCACACCAAGCGCGGAGACACCGGCTTGCAGGCATCGAGCGGGAAAGTCCCAATTTTGTGGGACGGCGAAACGGTAGTGTGGGATAGCCTCGCAATTCTCGAATATCTTTCCGACAAGGTCGGGCGCGACCGCTATTGGCCGAAAGACGATACCGCGCGCGGAATGGCCCGCGCGATGGTCGGCGAAATGCACAGCTCGTATGCGGCGCTGCGCAGCGAATGCCCGATGAATATCCGCAAGCGCTTCGACGGTGTCAGCCTGTCCGAGCCCACGCAGGAGAACATCGTACGCATTCTCGGCCTTTGGGCAGAGGCCCGCGCGCGCTTCGGCACCGGCGGGCCGTTCCTGTTCGGCACCTTTGGCGCTGCGGACATCTTTTATGCCCCTGTTGTGAGCCGCTTCATCAGCTATCAGGTGCAAGTCCCCGGATTCGCCGCTGCCTATATGCAGGCGGTGTGGGAGCATGAGTGGATGCAGGGCTGGATCGAAGCGTCGGAGAACGAGGAATGGGTTATCGAACAGTACGAAACCGCGCCTGCGGGCTGACCGGTTTCGTCTTGGCGATCGCTGCACTGGTCCTGCCGGCGCAGCTTTCTGCCTACGGATTTTACGCCCACACGATTACAGCCGACATTGCCGAGGCGAATGTCAGCGCCGACACCCGCGCCAAGATGCAGCGGCTGTTCGCTTATGCGGAGCGTCTCGGCACGCCCGAATGCGAGCTGGAGACGATCCAGGATGCGTCGGTCTGGGCCGATTGTGTGCGCCGGACCCGGTGGCGCTGGGGCTACACCGCATCGTGGCACTATCGCACCGCACCGATCTGCGAGGCTTACAATGCGAGGGCGAATTGCTCGGGCGGTGCATGTGTGACCGGGCAAATCGAACGCAACCACCGCATCCTCGCCGATGAAAGCCTGCCGCCAAATGTGCGGCTGGAAGCTCTCGCGTTTCTTGTTCATTTCATCGGTGATGTGCACATGCCGCTGCATTCGGGCGACAAGGACGACCGCGGCGGCAACGACCGCGAAGCGGATTACGGGATTGCTTCCGGCCTCAACCTGCACTGGATCTGGGATGGCCCACTTGCCGAACGCGCGATTACCTCCGCACAGCCAGGGCTTGTGCGGCGCTATTCCGATGCCGAACGTGGCGAACTGGATGGCGGTGATGCTGCGGAGTGGGGCCGCGAGAGCTGGCAGATCGCCCGAGATTTCGTCTATCCGACAGCTTTCGATCAGGCGGCGTGCGACAATGAATTGCCCGATGCGACCAAGCTGACGCAGGAGGATATCGAGATCGCCATTCCCGTGGCTCAGAAGCGCGTGCAACAGGCAGGGTTACGGATCGCGCGGTTGCTCGACGAGGCATTTGCGCCCGGACCGCTGCCCATAGAAGAACGCGAGCGGCGCTAAGCCAGCGCTCCGGCAAAAAACCAGATGGCGACGCCTAGGATCGCTATGGCCAGCACACGGCGTATCAGCATGGAGCGTTCGGGAACGAGCAGAAATGGCCGTGCCTTCGACGCGCCGACGATGAGGAGCAAGTGAACCAGCGTGGCGATGCCCGCGCTGGTTATGGCGAGCAACATGCCCTCACGAATTGTCAGCGTTGAGCCAGCGACGAATTGCGGCGCCACGCTGACGAAAAACAGCGTCGCTTTCACATTGAGCAGATTGATGACGAAGCCGGCCCCGAAATGCTTGCCGGCAGATTTGCGGGGAAGTTCCGCAGTCGACGATTCCGAAGTTTCCCGCCAGCCTGTCCACGCCAGATACAGCATCATTAATCCAGCCGCGAAGCCGATACCGTCCTGGAGCCACTCGTACCGGGTCAGGAGAATGCTCGCGCCAACCGCGCTGAGCAACGCATTCGCAAGCAAGCCGAGCGCCACTCCGCCAATCGCCGCCATGCCCGCCGCGCGCCCTTGCGAAAGAGTGAGCGTGACGAGCCACGCCATATTGGGGCCGGGCGTCAGCTCGATCAGCAAGACTGCGAGCGCGAAGCCTGCGACATCCATCGTCTAGCGGGCTCAATCTGGCGCGTGAAAGCGGATCACGAAATGCGTTCCGCCTCATATCGCGTGCCGTCCTTACGGGCGTAGCCATCCGGATCGAAGACCATGTCGATATCCGAATACTCGCCGGAATCGTCGTCGCGGGAACCGGCACTGATCGCGACGAAAACGCACGGCATCTCGGAGAGATTATGCAAGCGGTGGCCGTTTTCCTCGCCTGCCGGGAAGGCCAGCACATCGCCGGGCCGCACTTCGGTCTCACCCGCATCGTCAATCAGCACCGCTTCGCCTTCGATCATCACTACAAGCTCGTCCTGCACCCGGTGCCAATGGCGCTGTGAGGAGTAGGCGCCAGGCTGCAAAGTCACATGACTGGCACCCATTTTCGACAACCCCGCCGCCGGGGCCAACCTGCGATACCAGCGGCCCTGCACGTCTTCGTCGAATGGTGCCGGATAGCCGGTCGCATTCGTTTGGGGGATCGCATCGATATCGAGCTTGGGCATCGGCATGGTCTCCTGCTAGCGGAGCCAGCATGACCGATGTCCTCGATCTCGCCAAGCGCCTGATGGCCGTTCCCAGTGTCACTCCGGCCCGTGGGGAGGTTTTCGGTGCAATGGAAGCGATGCTGACCCCGCTGGGCTTTGAAGTGTCGCGTTTCACTCGCGGCGACGGGGAAGAAGGCACCGAGGAGGAGGCGGTCGAGAACCTTTTTGCCATTCGGCGCGGACCAGCAGGCTCGAAACATTTGGCCTTTGCGGGACATCTGGACGTCGTCCCTCCGGGTGAGGGTTGGACAAGCGAAGCCTTCGAACCGGAAATCCGCAAGGCACCCGGTGGCGACATGCTGTACGGCCGCGGCGCGGTCGACATGAAGGGTTCGATCGCCTGCATGGTCGACGCGGCCGCCAATGTTCCGGCAGACGCGGGTACGATCAGCTTCATAATTACCGGCGATGAAGAAGGGCCGGCGCTGCATGGTACGCGTGCTCTGATCGACTTCATGCGCGATCATGGGCACGAGCCCGACCTTTGCCTGGTCGGGGAGCCAACCAGCGTGAACCGGCTCGGCGATATGATGAAGATCGGTCGGCGCGGTTCGGTCAATATCTGGCTGGAGGTCGGCGGCACCCAAGGCCACGTCGCCTATCCGCATCTGGCGGACAATCCGCTGCCGCGTATGGTTGCGATGCTGTCCGAACTCAACAATCTTTCGCTCGATCAGGGCACCGACTGGTTTCAGCCATCCAATCTCGAAATCACCGAAATCGACATCCCTAACCGCGCGCACAACGTCATCCCGGCAAAGGCAAAGGCTCGCCTTTCGATCCGCTTCAACGATATGCATTCAGGCGCATCGCTGTCGAAAATGGTGACCGACATCGCAGAGAAGCATGGCGGCAAGGCGAAGCCGATCATTTCCGGCGAACCGTTCCTCACTCCTCCTGGCGAGTTTTCGAACATGATTGCCAAGGCCGTGAAGGCAGAGACGGGCATCGATCCCGAACCATCGACCACTGGCGGCACCTCGGATGCGCGCTTCTTGCGGTCCGTTTGCCCTGTGATCGAATTCGGCCTGGTGAATGCCACTATGCACAAGCGCGATGAGGCAGTGGCGGTGGACGACCTTTATGCGCTAAGCCGCATTTATACGCGCATCGCAAAAGCGGCGCTTGGCCAGTAAGGCCGGGACGAAATTAGGGGACGGGTTTTGTTGAAGACATGGTTTGCCATTCCGCTGTGGCAGCGGGTGATCGCCGCGCTGGTCCTCGGTGTGATCGTGGGCCTGGTCTGGGGGCCGGGCGCCGAAAGCATCAAGATTGTCGGCGACGTCTTCATCGCGTTTATCAAGATGCTGGTCGTACCGCTGATTTTCTTCAGCCTGGTCTCTGGCGTCGCGGCAATTGGCGACTTGCGCAAGCTTGGCTCGGTCGGGGGCAGGGCGCTTCTCATATTTCTTGTCACCGGACAGATTGCCGTCTGGCTCGGCCTGTTACTCGGCACCCTGGTAAAGCCAGGGCTGCTGGTCGATCGTGGCTCCGTTGCGATGGGCGATACTCCGGAGCCGAACGATACAAGTTGGCGTGACATGGTGCTTGGCGTCGTGCCGGACAGCCCGGTCCAGGTCATGGCGGACGTCAATGTCCTGCCGTTGATCGTGTTCTCTCTGCTGCTTGGTGTGGGCATATTGATGGCGAAGGAAGAGGGCGAGCCGGTTGGCCGTATCTTCGATTCCGGCGCAATCATCATGCAGAAGGTCACGATGGTGGTGATGGAACTTACCCCGTTCGGCGTCTTCGCGCTGATGGCGTGGGTTGCCGGAACGCTGGGCTTTTCCGCATTGCAGGCGCTGGGCGTTCTGGTCGCGCTCAATTATGTCGGCTGCCTCCTCATCATCCTCGTGCTTTATTCGGCGATGATCAAATTCTTCACCGGCGTCCCCGTGATCGCGTTCTTTCGTGGTATCGTCGATGCGATCGCGGTCAGCTACTCCACCGCCAGCTCCAATGCGACATTGCCTGTGACGCTGCGCTGCGCGGAGCGAAACCTTGGCGTGTCGAACTCTGTGGCGAGCTTCGTGATCGCTCTGGGCGCGACGATCAACATGAACGGCACGGCCATGTATCTCGGTCTCGCGACGCTGTTCGGCGCACAGATTTTCGGAGTCGATCTGAGCTGGGTGGATTACGGGATGATCGCGCTCACGGCAACGCTGGGTGCGATTGGTGCGGCAGGCATTCCCGGCGCTGGCCTCATCATGATGGCGCTGGTTTTCGGGACGGTCGGCGTCCCGTTAGAGACAATCGCATTCGTTGCCGGCGTCGACCGGATCATGGACATGATGCGCACCACCACAAATGTCTCGGGCGATGCGACCGTAGCTACGGTCGTCGCCTCGATGACCGGCGAGTTGGACCGTGAGGAATTGATCAGCGCCGACGACGTCTGACGGTCAATCCATTATGTCGAGATCGCGGTCGATATATTCGATCGGCACGAAATCATTGAGGCTGCATCCGGCACCCCGGCGCAATTCGCCGCCGACATTGTCCAGCACGTAGATGATCTCGTTGCGGCACAGCTGGTTGATCGAGGTGCGATAGGTGAACGCTTCCTCGAACCCCAGACGTGTGCACCCACGCGTCAGAGTGTTGCGGTAGATCTTGCCGCCGGTATATTCGAAGTCGATCGTGCGGTCGTCATGCACAGTCGATCGCCGGATGTTGGCAGTGTTCAGGCAGCTGCGCGGCTCGCCCACCACCGTCGCGGGCGGCGCTTCGCTGATGAATTCGCGATCATCTTCGACCGGTGCACAGGCTCCGGCGGCGAGCGGAATGGCGATCAGAGCGAGGCAGCGCATGGCGTTTCTCCGGTTATCTCAGGCAAGCATTATACCTGTTCTTGGTGAACGTGCGCTTTCGCATGCCTGTTCGGCTTTTCCGGCTCCGGCGTCTTTTTGCGATAGCTGCACAGGTCGGCAACCGGGCAGCGCCAGCATTCGGGCGTCCGGGCCTTGCAGATATAGCGGCCGTGCAAAATCAACCAGTGATGAGCGTGCAGGCGGAATGGCTGCGGCACGCGTTTTTCGAGCTTCGCCTCGACCGCTTCCGGCGTTTTTCCTTTCGCAAGACCCGTCCGATTGCCGACGCGCAGGATATGCGTATCGACCGCAAAGGTCTCCTGCTTGAACCAGCAATTGAGGACGACATTGGCGGTCTTGCGTCCGACACCGGGGAGGCGGACGAGATCATCGCGTGTGCCCGGTACTTCGCCGCCATATTCGCCTACCAGCAACTCCGAAAGCGCGATGACGTTCTTGGCCTTGGAATTGAACAGACCAATCGTCTTGATGTGTTCTTTCAGCCCGTCTTCGCCCAGATCGAGCATTTGCTGCGGCGTCGCTACATCGCGAAATAGCGCGCGTGTGGCCTTGTTCACGCCGACATCGGTCGCCTGTGCAGACAGCGCCACGGCCACCACGAGCTGGTAGCAATTGCCGTACTCGAGCTCTGTCTCGGGCTCGGGATTATCCTCCGCCAGCCGGCGGAAGAACTCGAAGATTTGATCCTTGGTCACAAGTCTTCGTCTTTACCGCCTACGGCTTTCAATTCCTCACGCCGCCTTTGCATCCCGTCCGAAAATGCAGCCGCAAGAATACCAGTCGGAAGCGCGACGAGGGCGATGCCGGCAAGTGCTATTGCCCCTGCCATCATCTTGCCTTCTGCGGTGACAGGCGAGACATCGCCATAGCCGACAGTGGTCAGGGTGATGACCGACCACCAGAGTGCCCGCGGGATCGAGCCGAACTCTTCGGGCTGTATCTCGCCCTCGATCCAGTACAGCGCTGTCGCGCCGAAAAGCATCAGGAAAGCCGCGAACCCCAATGTGACGAGCAGATCGTAGCGCCGTTCGAAAATGGATTGCATCAGATGCCCCAAGGCGAGCGAAAAGCGCGTCAGCCGCGCAAGCGCCAGGATGCGCGCCACCCTGAGTATCCGCAGAAATGCAGAGCCTTCGAGGAACATTGGCACGAAGAGCGACGCGATGATGAGCAAATCGAGCAGGCCGAGCGGCGAGGTGACGAACCGGACACGCGCCATGGTCGGCCCCACATCCACGTAGTGATCCGGCGCGGTCCACAGACGCAGACCGTATTCGAAGAGGAAGAACAAACCGGCGCAAAACTCGATCCAGAAGAAATCGCGGCCATATTCGGCCGCAAATTCCGGCTCGGTCTGCAATATGGCGACGAGGGAAGCACCCAGCACGACTAGCACTACCAGCTTGTTGAATTTGGACAGCCCTTCGATGTTGCGCGCGGTTGGATCGATATGCGCATAAACTCTCTGGCGAAGTGTGCTTGCGTCGCTCACAGCGCCAGCACGTCCTGCATCGTGTAGCGCCCGGCGGGTTTGCCCAGGAGCCACTCTGCCGCCCGAAGCGCACCGCGCGCGAAGATGGCGCGATCTTCGGCGTGATGTGACAGGGCAATGCGCTCCTGCTCGCCTGCGAAGATGACCTCGTGTTCGCCAGCGACTGTGCCGCCGCGCAAAGCCGCAAAGCCGATAGCGCCCTCTTCTCGCGCACCCGTTTGTCCATCACGCCCGCTTTCGGCCACGTCGGCGAGCGAGACACCGCGCCCCTCGGCTGCGGCTTCGCCCAGAAGGATCGCCGTTCCCGATGGTGCATCCACCTTCATGCGGTGGTGCATTTCGACGATCTCGATATCCCAATCGTTGCCTAGCCGTGATGCTGCTTCCTTGACCAGATGCGCCAGCAGCGTGACGCCAAGCGAGGTATTGCCAGTCTGCAAGACTGGGATGACCTTAGCTGCTTCATCGATGGCGGTATGCTCGCTATCCGAAAGTCCCGTGGTGCCGACGACTACCGGAATACCGGCCACTTTCGCCGCGCCGAGATTGGTCGCGAGCGCCTGGGGTGATGAGAAATCGATCAGCACATCACTCTTCGTCGCCAGCGGACCGGGCTGGCTTCCCTGATCGACGCCGCCCGCATGATCGTGTTCGCTTTGCGCGAGCAACTGCGCGATGGCTTGCCCCATCCGTCCTTCGCTGCCGACGATGCCGATACGCGCCATTGCCACTCCCCTATTACCCGTGCTTCATGGCCCGCATGCCAGAAAACCGCAACACGGCCATTAGCAATATCATGATCCTGACAGGGGCCGGCATCAGTGCCGAAAGCGGCATCGCTACATTTCGCGGGCCGGATGGATTGTGGGAAGGCGAAAGGGTCGAGGATGTCGCGACGCCGGGCGCTTTCGTGGCCGACCCGCACCGCGTTCAGCGATTTTACGATATGCGCCGTGCGGCGCTGGACCGCGTTGAGCCGAATGATGCCCACCGCGCTCTCGCAAGGCTCGACGAGAATTTCGGCGGCGAGCTGCTGATCGTTACGCAGAATGTCGACGACTTGCATGAACGTGCCGGTGCGAAGCGATTGCTGCATATGCACGGAGAGCTCAAGAGCGCGTGGTGTCTGGCATGTGACGCTCGCTCGCCGGTGCCCGGGCCTTTGCTGGGCTTCCCTCCATGCCCCGCTTGCAACCAGCAAATGCTGCGTCCCGACATCGTCTGGTTCGGCGAGATGCCTTACGAAATGGAGCGTATCTATGCGCATCTTCACGCGGCAGACCTGTTCGTGTCCATCGGAACTTCGGGCGCGGTCTATCCGGCGGCAGGCTTCGTCCAGGAAGCCCGGATGGCGGGCGCGAAAACGCTCGAACTGAATCTCGATCCCAGTGAAGGGTCTCATCTGTTTGCTGAAACACGTCAGGGTCCGGCGAGCGAGCTGGTGCCGGAATGGGTCGACGAGATCCTAGGTAGCTGACCCGCATGCCTTGCAGGCGGGGTCCTTCGCGATGGTGAAACTGCGCATCGCCGGGGTCATCCCATCGAGCAGATAAACCGTGCCCCATTGCGGTTTGCCGAATGCGCTGACACCGCCCAGCAGCACGCGCATTGCCTGCATCGCGCCGAATGTGCCGACCCAGCCGGCCATCGCGCCCAGCATCCCGTCCTCGGCGCAGGTGTCGCAATCTTCGGCGTCGAAGGCGTCGCCGACGAAACAGCGGTAACAGGATTGGTCTTCGCGGTGCCCTTCAAAGCAGCCTACCTGGCCTTGAAAGCGGCCGACGGCAGCCGAGAGGAGGGGTATGCCCATCCGTACGCATGCGTCGGACACAGCGAGCCGCGTGGCAAAATTGTCCGTGCCGTCAAGCACGAGATCGGCGCCTTGAAGTACATCTTCGACATTCCCGTCCTCGATGCGGCGATCGCTGAGCGATACGTCGAGTTTACGGTCGAAATCTGCGAGCCACTGGCGCGCGGCGACCGCCTTGCCGTGCCCAACATCTCGTTCCGTGAAAATGGTCTGCCGCTGCAGGTTGCTGATGTCGACGCTATCGTCATCCACCAGTGTCAGCTGGCCGATCCCGGCTGCGGCGAGATATTGCAGCGCCGGTGACCCGATCCCGCCAAGGCCGATCAGAGCGATGTGCGACGCTGCAAGCCGCGCTTGCCCCGCTCCGCCCAGCTCCGGGAGCACGATGTGGCGCTGAAAACGCTCGAGCCGCTCTGGTGACAAACTCATGGAAAGGCTGTTGGCATCATGTGCACAGCCTGTCGACAGCCCTGTGGAAGGGGCTGCCGGTTAGCTGTGCGTTTTCGGTGTAAAGTTAGGTGTTTCTCAGCTTTCCAACTGGCGCAGGAGGCTGCGTACGTCGCCGTCCATATCGGCATCGCGCTGGCGCAAGTCTTCAATCAGGCGGACGGCGTGGATAACTGTCGAATGATCGCGTCCGCCGAATTTGCGGCCGATCTCCGGATATGAGCGCGGCGTCAGCACCTTGGCGAGATACATTGCCACCTGTCGCGGGCGCACCACTGCGCGTGCGCGCCGCTTGGAGCTCATCTCGCTGCGGTCGATCCTGTAGAACTGGCAGACCGTGCGCTGGATCTCGTCGATCGTGATGCGGCGGCGATTCGCAGAAAGAATATCGGTGAGCTGATCCTGGGCCAACGAAAGGCTGACTTCCTGCCCGGTCAACTGGGCATAGGCGATCAGCTTGTTGAGGCCGCCCACCAGCTCGCGGATATTGCGTGTGATAGTCCGGGCGAGGAATTCGAGCACATCCTCCGGCACTTCGAGCGGCGCAAATTTGGTCAGCTTGGAATGCAGGATCTTCTTGCGCAGCTCGATATCGGCACCCTGGATGTCGGCGACGAGGCCCATCGAGAGACGGCTGAGAAGACGCGGTTCGACCCCGTCCAAGGCCTGCGGTGCGCGGTCGGCGGCGAAGACGAGGCGTTTGCCCTCGGCCAGCAGCGCATCGATCGTGTAAAGCAATTCTTCCTGAGCGCTCGCCTTGCCGATGATGAACTGGATGTCGTCCACCAGCAGCAAGTCGAAGCTCCGCAGACGGCCCTTGAACTCGATCATCTGATTGGCTTTGAGCGCCTGAACGAACTCGACCATAAAGCGTTCGGCGCTGCAGTAAAAAATGCGCGCACGCGGGTGAGCCTGAAGATAGGAATGGCCGATGGCATGCAGCAAGTGTGTCTTGCCCTGGCCGGTCGCGCCTTTGAGATAAAGGGGGCTGAATTGCGGTTTCTCCGGTGCGGCCATTCGTTGTGCCGCGTTGCAGGCAAGGACGTTGGCCTCGCCGGTCACGAAGGCGGCGAATGAAAGCGATGGGTCGAGACCTACGCTGGAGGTGAAACCGCGGTCGCCGATCGTGTCGGCGGAAATGGACATCATCGATGTGTCGACACCGTCATTGGCCGGACGGCGCCCGTCGGAATGCAATTGCAGGTCGGCGACCTGGCGGCGCCCCGGATGCACGGAGATATTGACGTTGCGCACTTCGCCGCGGGCAATCTTCCAGGCAAGCGAGAGGCGGTCGGCGAAGCGGTCCTTGACCCAATCTGCGCTAAACTGCGTCGGCAGATAAAGCTCGAGCGTGCCGTTCGACTTGTCGATTCCCCCCACCTGAATGGGCTTGATCCATTGACTGTGAAGTTGTTGGCCGAGGTCTTTCCTCAGACCCTGACTGATGTCTGCCCAATCGGCGGCCAGATTTACCGCTTCTGCGTCTTCCATCAGGTCATCCGCCTTCCGCTGAGCGCTCGCATCTTTTGAATTCTTGCTCATACTCGCTACAATCCACCCCGGAGGGTCGGCACGCATGCCGCCCCCAATTATGTTTATTCCAAGAGAGCCGCAGATACAGCGCTGCCATTGCCCGGAATCGCGTTCATCCGGGGTGTCCCCCTAGTCAATTCAGCTTTGGAACCCGGGCTGTCCCGCCCCGGGTATGCCCATCTTGTAGGTCGCGTTTCGAGCGAGTCGCAAGTGGGGATAGTGTAAAAAATCCGAAATAAACTTGTTGACTCGACCCTATCCCGCAGGCGTCCGTCGAAGTGGCTGAAATCCTGCGTTTCGGGCAATTGCACCCATGCGAATCGTGGATTTCCGCGCATCCGAAACCGCCATACGTTACAGCCCGGTTTCATTTGGGTTACGCAAAAGAAACGGGCCGCCACCCGGAAGGTGACGGCCCGTCGAATTACTACGCTGCGCTGAGGCGCAGTGACGCCGAATCAGAGAGCGGCGACGCGCTTTGAAAGGCGGCTCATCTTGCGCGCGGCCGTGTTCTTGTGAAACACGCCGCGAGCAACACCGCGAGCCAGTTCGGGCTGCGCAGCGCGGAGTGCTTTCTGCGCTTCGTCTTTCTTCCCGCCTTCAATGGCCGTTTCGACGTCCTTGAGGAAGGTGCGGATGCGGCTGACGCGGGCACCGTTGATTTCGGCGCGGCGATCATTGCGGCGGATGCGCTTCTTGGCTTGCGGCGTATTGGCCATACTCGGTTCCTGTGTATCCCGTAACGTGTGAGGCCGCGTCAGCGCGGCCAGAAATCTGTATCGATCTGATCGAAAATCGGCGCATTACCGCCGGAGAGGGCGCCACATAAGGCCGAGCATCCGAATCGTCAATGTTTGTTTGCCTCAAACGCCGGCGTTCGCATGCGCTCGCTAGGCTTGCCTCGCTCCCGCGGACTTCGTCCGCATCGCTGCGGGCGGGCGGTCGCCCTTGCGATCAGCCTCCGGCGGATCGAGGCCGCTCTACCGCTGGCACTTGGGGCAGAACCAAGTGCTGCGGCCACCCTGGACGATGCGGCGTATCGCGCCATCGTCGCCGCGCCGACAGACTTGCCCTTCGCGCCCGTAAACGTCGAAGCGGGTTGCGAAGTAGCCAAGTTCGCCGTCCGGCTGGGCAAAATCTCGCAAGGTCGACCCGCCATCGGCAATCGATTGCTCCAGCACTTCGCGGATCGCCGGGACCAGCCGTTCAAGTTGGGGCAAGGTCACCTTGCCGCCTGTCTTGCGCGGATGGATGCCTGCACGCCACAGCGCCTCGCACACATAGATATTGCCAAGCCCCGCGACCACACGCTGGTCCAGCAGCAGCAGCTTGATTGCCTGCTTGCGGCCCTTGGTGGCGCATCCGTAACCACTCGGCGCTCAAGGCAGCTGCCCAACGGCTCCGGCCCGAGGGCGGCGAAGGCGGGCCATTCGTCCATCGCTTCCTCGGCCACAAGGTCGACCGACCCGAACCGGCGCGGGTCGTTGAGCGCAAAGCGATGAGCCTGGGTCTCCAGCACGAGGTGATCGTGCTTGTCTTCGTCTTCGGGATCGATCCGCCACCGGCCGCTCATGCCCAGATGGAACACCAGCACCTGATCGCGGTCGGTATGAAGCAGGCCGTATTTCGCCCGCCGCGACAGGTGCGAAATGGTCGCGCCGGTCATCGTCTGGACAAGCTCGGGCGGGAAGGGACGGCGCAGGTCCGGCCGGTTCACGCGCACGCGCACCAGCCGCTCTCCATCGAGAAAGCGGGCAAGGCCGCGTACGGTGGTTTCGACTTCCGGAAGCTCGGGCATGGGTGCGGCATCTAACACCCTTTGCGCGCCGCACAATTGCCCCTAAGGCTCGCCGCCATGAATAATGGGTCCACGAACGACACCGTCTCCTTCGGGTATGAAGAGGTTGCACCGGCGGAAAAGACAGAGCGCGTGGGCGCCGTCTTTTCCAAGGTGGCAGCCAAATACGACATCATGAACGATGCCATGTCGGGCGGCATGCACCGTCTGTGGAAGGACCGCTTCGTTCGCCGCGTGAAACCGCAGCCGGGCGAGGCGATTCTCGACATGGCCGGCGGCACCGGCGACATCGCCTTTCGCATGGCGGAGCGCGGAGCCGAAGTGACGGTTGCCGATATCAATCAGGAAATGCTCGATGTCGGCATCGAACGCGCGATGGAGCGCGGGATAGACGGTCTGGTATGGTCGCGCCAGAACGCTGAAGAGCTGTCCTATTCGCGCAGCGCTTTCGATGCCTACACCATCGTGTTCGGTATCCGCAACGTCACCGATATTCCCAGGGCCCTGCGCGAGGCGCACCGGGTGTTGAAGCCGGGCGGGCGTTTCTATTGCATGGAATTCTCGGCCACCGAATGGCCCGGCTTCAAGCAGATCTACGACGTCTATTCGCACAAGATCATGCCGCAAATGGGCAAGATCATCGCGCAGGACGAAGACAGCTATCGCTATCTCGCCGAATCGATCCGCCGCTTCCCGGCAATGCCGAAATTCGAGGGCATGATCCGCGATGCGGGCTTCGAGAATACGCGCGTCGAGGCCATCCTGGGCGGGGCGGTTGCCATCCATTCGGGCTGGAAGATCTGACGTGACGCGTCCGGCGACGCATATCTGGCGCCTCTTCAAATGGGGCCGCACGCTTGCTCGCCACGGCGCGCTGCGCGGGATCGAGCGCGATGCGAATACGCCGCCGCAGGTCAGGCGGCTTGCTCGTCTCGCCCGCTTTGGAACGTTGCAACCCAAAGAACCCGATTATGCCGGAGCGTTCCGGGCGATCGGGCCGGCGGCGATCAAGCTGGGGCAGACACTGGCCACTCGCCCTGACCTGGTGGGCGAGGATGCGGCGCGCAATCTGCTCTCGCTTCAGGACGACCTGCCGCCGGTTCCTTATTCGGGGATAGAGGCCTCCATCGCCTCCAGTTTCGAACAGCCGATCGAGACTTTGTTCCAGTCCATCGACCCGGTGCCGGTGGGCGCTGCGTCTATCGCGCAAGTGCATCGCGGCGTCACGACCGAGGGGCGCGATGTCGCCATCAAGGTGCTTCGCCCGGGCATTCGCGAGCGATTTGCGCGTGATATTCAAACCTATGAATGGGCCGCCGCACATCTCGAGGCTTTGGGCAGCGACGAAGCGCGGCGCCTACGCCCCGAGCTGGTGATCGCAAATTTCAAGCGCTGGACTATGCGCGAGCTCGATCTGCGGCGCGAAGCGGCGTCGGCATCCGAACTCGCCGAAGGGATGGTCGGCATGGAGCGGTACGAGATACCGGCGATCGACTGGGACCGCACCAACGGTCAGGTCATGACGGTCGATTGGGTGGACGGGGTGAAGATTTCGAACACCGATGCGCTGATTGCGGCGGGCCACGACCTGCCCGAACTGGCAGAGCGGCTTGTGCTGGCGTTTCTGAAGCAGGCCATCAGCTCCGGCTTTTTTCACGCCGATATGCACCAAGGGAACCTGTTTGTGCGCGGCGACGGCACAATCGTGGCAATCGATTTCGGCATTATGGGGCGGATCGACCGCCGCGCGCGGCAATGGCTCGCCGAAATTCTCTACGGGCTGACGACCGGTAATTACAAACGTGTCGCCGAGATCCATTTCGAAGCGCAATATGTGCCTAGCCATCACTCGGTCGACGAATTTGCCACCGCCTTGCGCGCCGTGGGCGAACCGATGCGCGGCAAGCCGGTGAGCGAATTGAGCGTTGGCCAAATGCTTGATGGTCTGTTCGCCATCACGCGCGATTTCGACATGCAGACCCAGCCGCATCTGCTGCTCTTGCAAAAGACGATGGTGATGGTCGAAGGGATCGCCACCCAGCTAAATCCTCAGATCAATATGTGGGACGTCTCTGCACCCTTTGTGCGCGGCTGGATCCGCGACGAGCTTGGCCCGGAAGCTGCCATCGCCGACCGCATCCGTGAAGACACTGACACCCTGCTGCGGCTGCCCGGCCTGATCCGGCGCATGGAAGAAAAATATCCGCCCAAGGGCGGGGCGCCCGAGCCGCCGCCGCTGCCCGAGGTGGAGTTGATGTGGGAGCGCAAGCGCCGCCAAGGCACAGAGCGCGGCTGGCTTGGCTACATCGTCGCCGCTGTTGGCGGTGCAGCGCTAAGCTGGCTCGCCATCGGTCAGGGCTGGCTGAGCTAACTCAGCCCGCGACGCGCGCCCAGGGCCAGGCCTTCATGGCCAGCGCCAGTACAATGACGTGCACCATCTCGACCGTCATCGGAATAAACCAGCCGTCATAGCTGCCGACGACGACCAGGTTTACCAGCCTGCCGGTAAAGGCGACGAGGAACATCGCCAGCGGGAAAAGCAGCAGATCGCCGCGCCGCCGCCACGCTCCCCATATCATGAACACCGCACTCACCACAAAGAAGGCGGTGAAGTCAGCGCGCAATGCCGAAAGGCCCATCGGCCCGTCCGCCGAGACCCCGAAATCCATTGCCGCTGTCGAAGGGTTAACGAGAAAGCCGATTTCGATAACCATGTCGATTATCGCCAATAGAACGATGATTGCGCTTAATATCAGGTGCATTGCGTGGTTCCCCCATCCGATTTCGGCAACGATAGGGCGGGGCGCGGCGCAGGGCAATTGCGCCATCATCGGCGCTGGCAATAGCGGACGGGGGGCGCTAGCAAGCGCTGGATGATACGATGGGAATGCACTCGCCGATCCGGGCCGACGACGCTGCGGACCGACAAGACGAACGGAACGATCGCGTGAGCGGTCCGCGCATCCTGCTGGTAATCGGCGGGGGCATCGCTGCCTATAAGTCATGCGAGCTTGTCCGGCTGGTCAAGAAGGCTGGCGGCGATGTTACCTGCGTGCTGACCGACGGAGGGCAGCAGTTCGTCACGCCGATGGCGCTGGCCGCGCTGTCCGGCAATAAGGTCTATACCTCGCTTTTCGATCTCAAGGACGAGGTCGAGATGGGACATATCCAACTTTCGCGCGACGCCGATCTGGTTGTCGTATGCCCTGCGACCGCCGATCTGCTGGCCAAGATGGCCGCCGGCATTGCCGACGATCTGGCCACCACGCTGATCCTCGCCACCGACAAGCCGGTGCTGACGGTACCGGCTATGAATGTCCGCATGTGGGAGCATGAGGCCACCCAGCGTAACGCCGAATGGCTACGCCAGGCCGGCGTCGACGTGATGGAGCCCGATGAAGGCGACATGGCGTGCGGAGAATTCGGTCCTGGCCGCCTGCCCGAACCGGTGGCGATCTTGCGCGCCATTGCCGAGAAGCTCGACGTCGAGATCGACATGCCCGAGCTGCCTGCTCCGCGCGAAGTCGTGGTCGAGCAAGTCCCGCAGCAGCCGGATGAGCCGGAAACCGAAGAAGAGATTTACGAAGAAGAGTTCGAAGATATCGCGCTCGAGGCGCTCGAGCCGGAAGAGGAAGAGCCAAGGGGCGGCCTCGGCGGTCTGCTGTCGTCGATTATTTCTCGTTCCAGCAAGGCTCGCAGCTCATGACGAGATCGAAGCCGAACTCGATGCGATGCCGGAAATCGACGCGCTCGACGCCGAGCAATTGCTCAATGGCACTCCCATCGAGGACGATGAGCCGCTGCCCGAGCCCGATCTGGGCGGGCCGATGCTGGCCAAGAAGGGCAAGGCTTCCAGCGCTCCGCCGACCGATCCTGAAGCGATCAACCACACGGTGACGATGCGCGGCGACGCCAAGCCGCAGCCATTCGCGGACGAAAAGGTCACCGCGCCCGCACCGCAATCAGAAGCCGAGCAGGCCATCGAAGCGGACCCGCTCGCCGGGCAGCCGATTTTCGACGAGGATCCCGAACACCGTCCGCTTTACGGCAAGCATGTGCTCGTCACCGCCGGTCCCACTTGGGAGCCGATCGACCCGGTGCGCTACATCGCCAATCGTTCGAGCGGCAAGCAGGGCTTCGCCATCGCAGCCATGGCTGCCGCCGCGGGTGCGCGCGTAACGCTGGTCTCCGGCCCGGTGCATCTGCCGACCCCGCTCGGCGTCGACCGGATCGACGTCGAAAGCGCGGACGAAATGGCCATGGCAGTGAAGGGCTCGCTGCCCGCCGATGCCGCTTTCATGGTTGCAGCCGTCGCCGACTGGAAGAGTAAACATGTTGCGGCCGAGAAGATGAAGAAGCGCGGCAGTGCGCCGCCTGCTCTCATACTTACCGAGAACCCCGATATCCTCGCTACAATCTCCGGCGGGCGCAAGCGTCCGACACTGTTGATCGGCTTTGCCGCCGAGACGGAAAACGTGGTCGAGAACGCCAAGACCAAGCGCAAACGCAAGGGCGCCGACTGGATCATCGCCAACAATGTGACCGATACCGGCGATGGCGGCGTGATGGGCGGCGATATGAACGAGGTTCACATCGTCACCAGCAACGGCGTGGAAAAGCTCGACGAGATGCCCAAGGACGACGTGGCACGCGAACTCGTTCGCCGCGCTGCCGACGCTCTGGTCAATCCGCCCGAAGACAGCAATGACTGAACCGGTTCCGGTTAAGATCAAACGCCTTCCTCACGGACACGGTCTGGACTTTCCTGCCTATGCCACGACCGGTGCTGCCGGGATGGACATCGTCTCGGCCGAGAAGGTGACGATCAGGCCGGGCGCGCGCCATGCTGTTGCAACGGGCCTTGCGGTGGCGATCCCGCTGGGCTTCGAGATTCAGGTCCGTCCACGCTCCGGCCTCGCGCTTAAGCACGGTGTCACAGTTCCGAACACTCCCGGCACTATCGATTTAGATTACCGGGGGGAGCTGAAGGTAATACTGATCAATCACGGTGACGAAGACTTCGCCGTCGCCAGGGGGGACCGGATTGCTCAGCTGGTACTAGCCCCTGTCGTGCAGGCTGTTTTCGCCGAAGTGGACGAGCTGGATGACACCGCGCGGGGAACTGGCGGCTTCGGGTCGACCGGTGGTCACGCCAAGCTGGTTTGAGCTTTCGCACGGCGGCCTTGCGGGCAGCACCCTTGTTCCATAGACCCTCGCCAAACTGATCAGGGGAGAGGGCATGCAGCCTAATCGAATAGCCATATCTGCGGCGCTGGCAGGCGTTGCTGCACTCAGCGCGAGCAGTGCGGCCGCGCAGGAGCGCCCGGTCGCCTTTACCGGCGGCACCATCATGACGATGGCAGGCGACACGATCGAGAACGGCACGATGGTGGTGAAAGACGGCAAGATCGTCGCAATCGGCGGGGGCGTCTCTATCCCTTCCGACGCCGAGCGCCGCGATGTTTCCGGCAGCATTCTGATGCCCGGTATCGTCGACACCCATTCGCATATCGGTCAGGTCGCGGGTGCGGACAGCTCCAGTCCGATCCAGCCCGATGTGCGGGCAATGGATTCCATCAATCCGCGCGATCGCAGCATCGACAAAGCGCGCGCTGGCGGTGTCACCACTGCCAATGTCATGCCCGGTTCGGGCCATCTGATGAGCGGGCAGACCTTCTACATGAAGCTGCGCGAAGGTGAGAAGATCGAAGACATCGCCTACTTTTTCGATGATGGTTCGGTCATGGGCGGCATGAAGATGGCCAATGGCACCAATCCGCAGCGCGAAACGTCCGGCTTTCCGGGCACGCGCGCTAAATCGGCTGCGCTGGTCCGTTCTGCCTTCACCGATGCCGAACAATATTGCGACGGCGACAGGAAGAAACGCGATCTCGGCAAAGAGGCCCTGTGCGAGGTTCTGTCCGGCAAACGGCTGGTCCACTTTCACACGCACCGCGCCGACGACATCATGACCGCGCTGCGCCTGAAGCGCGAGTTCGGTTTCAAGGTGCTGATCCAGCACGGGATGGAAGCCTGGAAGGTCGCCGGAGAACTGGCGGCGGCGAATGTACCGGTTTCACATATCGTGGTCGATGCGCCTGGCGGAAAGCTGGAGGCGCGCGAATCGCGGCTCGAAGCTGCCGGGATTCTCGAGAAGGCGGGCGTGATGACATCGCTGCATTCCGACGATCCGATCGTGGATTCGCGCATGATGTACCGCACCGCGGCCCTCGCGGTGCGCGCCGGCATGTCGCGCGATGCAGCGCTTGAAGCGCTGACGATCAATGGAGCAAAGCAGTTACAGCTAGATGACCGGATCGGGTCGCTGGAAGCGGGCAAGGATGCCGACTTCGTGATCCTCAGCGGTGATCCGCTGTCGGTTTATACGCATGTGCTCGAAACCTGGGTCGAGGGGGAGAAGCTGTTCGACCGGGCAAACGAGGACGATCTGCTGATGGCAACCGGCGGCTATGGCGCGGGCGATGCGCGAGAGGCGGGCCACCATCACCGGGAGTTGCGCGAAGGGGGGGCTGGACAATGAAATTGCTGACAAAACTTGCCGTAAGCGCTGCGCTCGCCTTTGCAGGCGCCAGCGGCACAATGGCGCAGGATGTCGCGGTGCGCGGCGCCGAGGTCCACACCATGGCCGGCCCGGTTATCGAAAACGGTGTCGTGGTCATCCGCGACGGCAAGATTGCCGCCGTGGGTCCGGCCTCCACTACTTCGGTGCCCGAGGGCATGCGCGTTATGGAGGCTGCGGTAGTGACGCCGGGGCTGATCGATGCGCGTACGGTCGTCGGGCTTGCCGGCTATCTCAACCAGGCGCAGGATCAGGACCAGCTAGATGAAGGCGCGCCGATCCAGCCGCATTTGCGCGCAATCGATGGCTATAATCCGCAAGGGCCGTTGGTCGAATGGCTGCGTTCATTCGGGATCACCACGATCCATACGGGCATGGGGCCGGGCGCCTTGGTGTCGGGACAGACGATGGTCGCCAAGACCTGGGCGCGGACTGCCGATAGTGCCGCGATTGTCCCGCGCGCGATGGTCGTCGCCAATCTCGGCCCATGGGCCATCGACGGCAGCGGCTCGCCGGGTACGCGGTCGAAGCAGATTGCCATGCTGCGCGGGGCCTTGCTGGCCGCCAAGGCTGGCGATGCGTCCGAGAAAAAGGACGATGAGGACAGTAAAAAGGCTGCGGCCAAGCTAGATCAGCAGGTCTTGCGCGATGTCGCCGAAGGCCGCGTGCCGCTGCTGGTGACGGCCCACCGCGCACAGGACATCATGAGTGCACTGCGCCTGAAGCAGGAATTTGGCATCGATCTCGTCCTCGACGGCGCGGCGGAGGCATATCTGCTGCTTGACGAAATTCGCGATGCGCGCGTTTCCGTCATTCTCCACCCGACCATGGCCAGGCAATATGGCGATCTGGAAAATGCCAGCTTCACCACGGCTGCCAAGCTGCGTGCTGCGGGCATACCATTCGCCATGCAGTCCGGTTACGAGGGTTATGTGCCCAAGACCCGCGTGGTGCTGTGGGAAGCAGCGATAGCGGCTGCCAACGGGCTACCGCACGAAGATGCGCTGCGGACCATTACTCTGGACGCAGCCAAGATCGTCGGCGTGAGCGACCGCGTCGGATCGCTCGAAGTGGGCAAGGATGGCGATGTGGCAATGTTCGACGGCGACCCGTTCGAGTATACCAGCCATGTCACGGGCGTGATCGTGAACGGCCAAGTAGCCAACGACACGCCGCGCTGATCTGTCCGGCACCGGCAAACAGAAAGGGCGGGCCGGTTATCCCGGCGCCGCCCTTCTCGTTTTCATGTCAGATTGTCCGCCTCAGTCGATGCGGCGGACTTTGGTCTTCTCCGGTGCAATCGAGATGCGCAGCGTCTCGCCGGAATTACCCGGGAAGTCCGTGAACATCGCTTCTACCAGATTCGGGACCAAATACTGCAGGCGGTTAGATGTCGACAGGGCCTCGGCCTTGCCTTCGAACAGGCGCTCACCAGTGGCCGCGCGATCGATCTTCATTTCGATACCGCTCGAATAAACAGTGTAGCTGCGAACTTCCGGACCACCGAACCACGGATCATAAAAGCCGTAGCCCCAGCGGCTACCATAGAAACCCCGGCCGTATCCAAAGTGCGACAGGCGCGAACGATTGTAGAACCGGCTATAGCCGTACCAGGGGCGGTAGAACGGATCGTAGAAGCCGGTGTTGGTCGTACGCACACGTTCCCGACCATTGTCGACATCGTAATCGAAACGAACGAGCAATGTCGCATCGTCGACCGAAGGTGCCTGCACATAGCCCAGACGCGCCATTTCGGCTTCGACAAGATCGGCATATTGCGCAAATTCCAAGCCGCCAGCGAGCGCCGGATCATCAGCCACAACGGCGAAGCTTTCGCCTGCCGGGGCTGGAAGCTCAGCCTGAAAGCGCGAAACATCAGCGCGGAAAGGGGTGGCACAAGCCGCGAGGCTGGCGAGCAAAATCGGGACAGAGGCCAGCTTGACGGTGCGCCCCCAACCCTTCTTGGAAGTGGTCATCCTGAAGGTCCTTTCAAAGTCATAACGCACGCAGCTCGGCTCGTTTCCCCCGGAGGCCATGCTGTCAGCGAACGTACAAGCTGTAAAGGAACCGGTGTTAACCCGGTTTGAATGCCGCGATTTACAAAAGTTGACGGCTCTGCGAAATCAGCCTCTTACCAGACCAAGCGCTTGATAGGCCTTGTCGAGCGTCGGCCGTGCGACATCGCGCGCCTTGGCGGCGCCGCGCGCAAGGATAGCGTCGAGCTCTTCGCGGTCCTCCAGCAGTTCGTTAAATCGCTGAGTGATCGGCGAAAGCGTTTCGACCAGAAGCTCTCCCAAAGCGGGCTTGAACTTACCGAAACCTTCGCCGCCAAATTCTGCGAGCACACCATCCATATCGGTGCCTGCAAATGCTGCGTAAATCGATACCAAATTCAGCGCCTCGGGCCTGCCGACCAGTCCGCCCGAATTGCTCGGGAGCGGTTCGGGATCGGTTTTCGCCTTTTTGACCTTCTTCATCACCGTATCGGGGTCATCCGAAAGGTTGATGCGGCTCATTTCGGATGGATCCGACTTGCTCATCTTGGCCGACCCGTCGCGCAAGCTCATGATCCGGGCGGCTTCCGGCGGGATGATCGGATCGGGCAGGGCAAAGACCGGCGCATCGTCGGACGCGAAATCATTGTTGAACTTTTGCGCAATATCGCGCGCGAGCTCCAGGTGCTGCTTCTGGTCCTCGCCTACCGGCACATGCGTGGCCTGATAAAGCAGCACATCCGCAGCCTGCAGCACCGGATAGCCGAACAGCGCGACGGACTGACCTTCGCGGTTCTTGCCGGCCTTGTCCTTCCACTGGGTCATGCGGTTCAGCCAGCCCATCCGGGCGGTACCGCTTAAAAGCCATTGCAGCTCTGCATGCGCAGGGACCTGTGCCTGATTGAACAGCACCGATCGTTGCGGATCGATACCGCAAGCGACGAGCGCAGCGGTCATCTCCAAAGTGCCTTTGCGGAGATCCGCCGGATCATGCGGCATGGAAATCGCATGCAGGTCGGCGAGAAAAAAGA
Organism: uncultured Alphaproteobacteria bacterium; assembly: GCA_963797945.1. Lineage (GTDB taxonomy): Bacteria > Pseudomonadota > Alphaproteobacteria > Sphingomonadales > Sphingomonadaceae > Qipengyuania. The sequence goes on from CAWCRA010000004.1 coordinate 111,159, forward strand.
AGCATTCGCCGCCCTCTTTGATCTCGTCCTGCATGCGCACCCAATTGCGGATCGCACCGAGATAATTGCCGAGATGCAGATTGCCCGTAGGCTGGATACCGGAAACGACACGCATGAGGTTACGGAACTTTCTTCTTGGTGAGCGCCACGATGCGTTGGCGGTCGATCGCGCCGACGGCAAAGGCAACGCCGAAGTAAACAATGGCAGCGCACAGGACGAGAACTGCAAGAGCGAATAGCCGGGCGAACAGGCCCGCGGCGAAATAAGCGGTTAGCAAGTCGCGTGCATACCACAAGGCAGCCCCCATCGCCGTTGCGGCGACAAGCTGGCGGGCGATGCGCCCGAACAGGGCCAGCGGCAGACGATAGTAATCCCTCCGCGTGAGCACAGTGAACAGGAAAGCGACGTTGATCCATGCCGCTATCACGCTGGCGGCAGCAATTCCGGGGACGCCTAACCCGAGTGGATCAAGAGCGATTTGCGGCAAGGAAATCGCCAGCCCGAAGATGCTTGTTTCCCCGCCAATCGAAAATCCAAGGTTCCAGATGCAGCCCGCTACGAAAACGACGAGCGAGATGAACGCGGCATAGACCGGCGTCTTGGTGTCGGAGCGGGCGTAAAAGTTGGGCACCAGTACCTTGACGAGCACATAAGCGGGAAGGCCCATTACCAGCACGCCTAGGACTGCGCCCGCATTGAAGGCATCTTCCATCGTGAAGCGGCCGCCCTGGAAGATCATCGTCACAAAGGGCACCGCGCAAATCGCCAGCGCGACAGCCGCCGGGATGGTTAGCAGCATGGAAAGCTCGATGGCGTCGGACTGGATCCGGTCGGCCCCTTCCTTGTTCTTGCTACCGACAAACTTGGACAGCGTCGGCAGGATCGCGGTGGATAGCGCGATGCCGATAATGCCGAGCGGCAGCTGGTTGAGCCGGTCGGCATAATTCATGTAGCTGACCGAACCGTCGGCCAACTGGTTGAGAAAGTAGAGCTGTACCAGCGTGTTGATCTGATATGCGCCGCCGCCGATCGCTGCGGGCAGGGCGATGATGCCCAGTCGCTTCACCTCAGGCGTGATGCGCGGCCACAGCACGCGCGGGCGAAAACCTTCGACTCGGGTCCAGATATAAAGCCAGAGGAGCTGCAGCACCCCCGCGCCGGTGACTGCCCAGGCCGCCGCATAGGCGACTTGGGCTGCATTCCAGCCCCAATTGTCGGCAGCATATTCGCCGCCCAGCAGCGCGGTTATCAGGACTAGGTTGAGAATGATCGGGAAACTCGCACCAGGCGCAAAGCGGCTGACCGAATTGAGCATTCCGGTGAACAGCGTCACCAGACTGACCAGTACGATATAGGGGAACATAATCCGTGCAAACGTCACGGCCATATCGAAATTCTGCGGGTCGATCGGCTTTTCCGATAACACCCAGATCACGCCGGGCATGGCCAGCATCATGACTGCGCACAGTGCGATCAGCACCGGCAGGAAGACGCTCAGCACATCGTCGGAAAAACTGCGCGCATCCTCCAGCCCCGTTTCAGCGTCTCCGCCCCCGTGCAATCGCTTGGAAAACATCGGCACGAAGGCGGCCGAAAAGGCGCCTTCCGCGAACAGCCGGCGGAAGACATTTGGGATGATGAAGGCCTGAAACCACGCATCGGTCACCGCACTGGCGCCAAGCACGCGGGAGAAAATCATCTCCCGCGCCATGCCGGCTATGCGGCTCACCATGGTCAGCGAGCCAATCGTCCCGACATTCTTGAGCAGGCTCATCGTCCGCGCCCGCCGGTCGGGATTTTACGCTTCGCCGCCCGGCGCAGGCGCTTCCGGCGCGTTCTCGCCCTGCTGCTGCGCGCGCGCCTGAAGTTGCTGCTGATAGAGCGCGCCGAAGTCGACCGGGTCCATCAGCAGCGGCGGGAAACCTGCATCGCGGGTCGCATCGGCGATCACGCGGCGGGCGAAGGGAAACAGGATGCGCGGCGCTTCGGCATAAAGAAACGCGTGGGCGTGTTCGTCGGGCAGGTTGCGCAGACCGGCCAGCGCGCAATAACTTAGCTCGATCAGGTAGAAATTGCCCTTTTCGCCCTTGGCAGTGACGTTGACCTTCAGCTCGACCTCGTGAACTTCCTCGTTCGCCTGCTGCGCACCGATATTGAACTGCAGGTCGATCTGCGGCTGGTCGTTCCACTGAAAGCATGCGGGCGCGTTCGGGTTTTCGACCGAAAGGTCTTTCACATATTGGGTGATGATCCCGGCTGCGGGCAAATTGTCGGCGCCATTGCCGCCGCTTGCAGGGTTGGTGTTCAGATCGGTGAGAACGTCGCCTTCGTCGGCCATGATATTATGCGCTTTCCATTGTCGATGTGGATGGGGCGGGAGCGGCTTAAATCCGCTCTCCCCGTTCGGCTCGCGCGCCTAGCATCTGGCGATAGGCGGGGCAATGGGACGCAAGGCCTTGCGCGCAAGCGTGCGACAATTGCCGCGAAGGGCAACCAAGCGCCCAGTTGTTCGTTTGTAATTTCACCCTATCTAGGGCAGGAAAGACATGGTCCGGGCCGTGCAAACCTGCCGGTCCAAGCTGCAGGTGCATAAATTGATACTTGAAATCGTAATCCTCGCCATGGTCGCCGCCTTTTTGGGCCTGCGCCTCTATTCGGTGCTCGGCCGCCGGGCGGAGCATGAGGAAGAAGTGATCCCCCACCGGTTCGAGCGCGATAATGCGCCCGAAACCGACGAGCCGACATCTTTCCGCCCTGCGCAGCAAAATGTGCAGCTTCGCAGCGCCGATGTCCCTCCGGGCACCGAAAGCGGCGTGCGCGCCATTGCCGCAGCCGACCCAGGTTTCGACGTGCTCGGCTTTCTCGAGGGGGCAAAAGGTGCCTATGGCGTTATCCTCGAAGCGTTCTGGAATGGCGACCGCGAAACGCTGAAGGAACTGTGCGACGATGATGTCTATGGCAGCTTCACCGCTGCGATCGATGCGCGCACCGCCGCTGGCGAAACGATCGATAACCGCCTTATCCGGATCGAAGACGCAACGATCAAGCATGCCGAGCTCGATGGCCGGATCGCCCGTGTAACGGTGCTGTTCGTCGCCGATATTGCTGCGGTCACACGCGACAAGGACGGTACGCTTGTTGGCGGCTCGCTCGACGATGCGGTTGAAAGCCGTGACGCTTGGACATTCATGCGCAATGTCGATGCGGTGGGTCCTGACTGGATCCTCGACGAAACCGACGAAGGCTGATCGACAAGCTGCGGGAGGGCGCAATGCGTATCGGCTTTGCTCTCTTTGCAGCGTTGGCGTTGGCGGCATGCGTTCGTGTCGTCCCCGATAGCGCTACGCCGCCAGCTGCATCAGCCATTCCCACAACAACGACGGCCGCCGCTCTGACGCTGGCGCGCGGGGCGAGTATCGCTTCGCTGGGCGTGACCAATGCGGACGCTGCCGGGGCGCTCGCTTCCTTTCGCGAATCCTGCCCCAAACTGCTTACTCGAACCGACCAGAGCGGATTGACGCTCAAATCGGAATGGCAACCAGCTTGCAGCGATGCGGATAGCTGGCCTGCCAGCGATGCCGCGTCCTTCTTTGCGCGACATTTCGATCCGGTGCGGGTTGGCGACGGAACCGCTTTCGCCACCGGCTATTTCGAGCCGGAAATTGCGGGAAGCCGCAGCCGCGCGCCGGGATATGAGGTGCCGGTTTATTCCATGCCGCCCGAACTGGTGCGAGCTTGGGGCAATGACGTGCCCGAACAAGAGCGCACCGGACGCGCGCCGCTGGGCCGGTATGCCGCCGATGGGTCTTTCGTCCCGTTTTATGAGCGCGCCGAGATCGAGGCAGGGGCGCTGGCCAATCGCGGGCTCGAAATTGCCTGGGCTGCCGATCCGATCGAGATGTTCTTCCTTCAGATCCAGGGCAGCGGATTGCTCCGCCTGCCGGACGGATCGCAGATGCGGATCGGCTATGCGGGCCAGAACGGCCGCGAATACCTCGCCATCGGCGCCGTGATGCGCGAGCGCGGATTGCTGGGCGAAGGACCAGGGAAATACGCGGGTTCTATGCAGGGGATCGTCCAGTACTTGCGTGACAATCCTGAAGACGGCGCAGACCTGATGCGGCTCAACAAGAGCTGGATTTTCTTTCGGGAGCTGGACACCGATGGCCCGCTGGGTGCGCTCGGCGTGCCGGTCCGCCGCGAAAATTCGGTTGCGACCGATCCGAACTATGTGCCGCTGGGCGCGCCGGTCTGGCTCGACCTCGACCGCGATGTCGCGGACGGATTGTGGATCGCCCAGGACACTGGCGGCGCGATCAAGGGCGCCAACCGCTTCGACACCTTTTGGGGCAATGGCGGAAATGCCGCAGAAATCGCTGGCAGCATGAGCGGGCGCGGGCAAGCGCTGGTATTCCTTCCGAAGGGTTCGCTCGCGCGCCTGCGCTCGCAATGACCTATCCACGCGGTTTGAGCGCGGAAGAAGCATCGGCATGGGAAACGCTGGCTGAGACTGTGACTCCGTTGGAGGGTAAGCGGTTTGTGCGCTCTGTCGTCACGCAAACCGCCCCAAAGCCGCCCCCCAAACAACCTCCCAAGCCACCGAAACCTGCCGTGACGCCGAGGAGTATCCCTCCGCCACCGCGCGCTCCGACGCCGGGCAATCTGGATTCGCATTGGGATCGCAAGCTCAAGGCCGGTCAGATCCAGCCCGATTTCACGCTCGACCTGCATGGCCACGGCCTTGATGCCGCATATCAGCGCCTGATGAGCGGGGTCGCGCAGGCGAGGTCGATGGGCGCACGCACGATATTGCTGGTGGCGGGCAAGTCGCGTCCCGTCGATCCCGCCGATCGCGGTTCCCGGCGCGGGGCCATCCGCGCCAAGGTGCTCGACTGGCTGGCAGCGAGCGAACACGGCTCTGCAATAGCTGCAATCCGCCGGGCGCATATGCGCCACGGCGGAGAGGGAGCCTTGTATATTGTGCTGCGCCGCGGGGGCTGATCAGCGTCTGATCAGCCATAAAGCAGAACGCCCATAAGGCGGTTCGGCAAGAAGCTGAACACGCCGGGGATCATCAGCGCGCCCAGATACATGCCGATCAGGTGGCTCTTATGTTCTTTGATGTTGCCGGCGCGCGCTGTGGCAATAGTCTTCCACGAGCCGAACAGTGTGATCGGCACGAACACATGAATCCACGAAAAATCGGTTCCGCCTCGGCTGAACGTAATCGCGACTGCAGTGACGACCATCAGCGCCACCCAAAGCTTGCCCAGCTGCTTGTGCAGTTTCGTGCCCTTGCGTGCCAAAAGGAGATAGGCACCCAGAGGAACCGCCGGGATTACCGTGGCGACGTGGATGGCCACCGATGTGTTACGAAGCGTGTCGTAGTCGGAGGCGAAGCCTGCCAACCACCTGAGAATGGCGTATGCGCACATGGTAGTCATTACCAAGCCAGCCGCACCGATAAGCCCGCGAAGGGCCGGAGCGATGTCGAAATCGGACTTGCGGACTCTCGGTCTGGCGGGAGCGGGAGCGGGAAGCGTTGCTGCAGTCATGTCTGTTTCCTCATATCGTTCGGCGTTGAGGTGACAGTGACCGATGCCCGTTCGCCCACAAGCGAGCTTGCGCGGGCGGACCACGGATTGCGTGAAAAGCGCGCGTTTCCGCATGCCTGCCACTTTACGAAGCGCGAATTGGCAGTCAGAACTGGCGGCAATGAGCACCCAATCGAAACACCCGCGCCAGCGACTTGCCCGCAAGATCGCCATCGATCTGGCGGTAATGACGGTCATCGGCACGATCCTTGCGTTGATCGGCCCGTTTGGAAGTTTCGAGCAGCCTTTGCCGATCCGCCTCGCGACGTGGCTGGCCTTTTCCTATCTCGGTTACGCCATTTACAGCCCGATGAGCTGGGTCGTCGAGAAAGCGCATCAGGCGCTCGACCTGCCTAAACTGGGACTGTGGGTGGCGGCCTGTCTGGTAGCTACGATCCCGATGTCCATAATCGTATGGAGCGTCAGCTACGTCCCCGGACCGGTCCCGCTTCCGAGTGCGGAAACGGCGCTCACCCAATATCTCTATGTCTTCGTGATCGGCGGCGGAGTGACCGCGCTATTCAATTTGATCGACACGAAACAGGATACGGCGGAACCAGCAACGTTGCCGCCGGCAGCTGAAGATGCTGCGCCGATCCCTCTATCCCGGAATGACGAGCCCGACCTGCCGCAGCTCGTTCGCGACCTGCCTCCGCAACTGGGCAGCGATGTTGTGGCTCTGGAGATGGAAGATCATTACGTGCGCGTGCACACGGCCCTCGGCTCAGAGCTCGTCCTGATGAGGATGCGCGATGCCGTGGCGCAGCTGGCCGAATTTGACGGCATGCAAGTGCATCGCAGCTGGTGGGTCGCGCGCGCAGCCGTGGAGGACGTGCGGCGCGAAGGGCGCAATGTGCGTCTTGTACTGCCCGGCGAACGCGAAGCTCCCGTGGCGAGAGCGCAGGTGGCCGAGCTGCGCCAGGCGGGCTGGATTTAGGACAAGAAAAAGGCCCCCGGTGGCGATACCGGGGGCCTTGATCGGCACCGAGGGGGGTGCCTTAGGGGGGTGGTGCCTTAGTTGTGGAACTTCGCGTAGCGGAGATCGAAGCGATCGGCTTCCATCACCTTGGTCCAGGCCGCCACGAAGTCGCGGATAAAACGCTCTTCGCCGCCGGTTTCGGCATAGGTTTCCGCAATCGCACGAAGCTGTGAATTGGAACCGAAGACCAGGTCGGTGCGCGTGGCGCGCCATTTCTCGGTTCCGCTCGACCGCTCGCGTCCGATGAATTCCTCATCGCCGCTTTCGTCGATCACTTCCCAGACCACGCCCATTTCGAGCAGATTGACGAAAAAGTCGTTGCTGAGCGTGCCGGGACGGTTGGTCAGAACACCTATGCGCGAGCCGTGGTCGGCGCTTTTGCTGACCGCGCCCAGTGCGCGCATGCCGCCGAGCAATGCGGTCATTTCCGGGGTGGAAAGGCCAAGCAGGTCGGCACGGTCGACCAGCATGTCTTCGGTCTTCACGCTTGCCTTGGTCTTGAGATAGTTGCGGAAGCCATCGGCAAACGGCTCCAGCGGTTCCCAGCTCTCGGCGTCGAAATGCTCTTCCTTGGCATCGCCGCGCCCGGTGCTGACATTGACGGTGACATCGTATCCGCCATCCTTGGCAGCTTTCTCGATCGCTGCTGCGCCGGCCAGCACGATGGCATCGGCGAGCGAGAGGTCGCCGCGGATCTCGTCGAGCTTGGACAATACCTTGCCGAGTTCGTCGGGATCGTTGACTTCCCAGTTCCGAATGGCATCGAAGCGGATATGCGCGCCATTGGCGCCGCCGCGGTGGTCCGAACGGCGATAGGTGGAGGCCGAAGCCCATGCCGCCTTCACCAGCTCGGAAACGGTCAGGCCGCTGTCCAGCACCTTGGACTTGAAGTCCGCAACCGAGCTGTCCGAAGCCTTGGTACCGGTCGGAATGGGATCCTGCCAGATCAGCTCTTCGCTGGGCACTTCGGGGCCGAGATACCGCACCTTCGGTCCCATGTCGCGGTGGCACAGCTTGAACCATGCGCGGGCGAAAGCATCGTCCAGCGCCGCCTGATCGTCGCGGAAGCGTTCGGAAATCTTGCGATATTCCGGATCGCGCTTAAGCGCCATGTCGGCGGTGGTCATCATGGTCGGCACTTTCTTGGAAGGATCGCGCGCGTCGGGCGCCATGTCCTCTTCCGACTGACCAATCGGCTGCCACTGGTTGGCACCCGCCGGACTCTGCACGAGCTCGTAATCATATTTGAACAGCAGGCGGAAATAGTCGCCGCCCCACTGGGTGGGGGTGTTTGTCCATGCACCTTCGATGCCGGAGGTGGTGATGTGACCCTTGCCGATCTCTTCGGGGTCGGTCAGCCAGCCGAAGCCCATCGTATGCAGGCTCTCGCCTTCGGGCGCGCCGCTGAAGGTGTCGATCGGCTTGGCGCCATGCGCCTTGCCGAAAGCGTGACCGCCAGCGGTCAAGGCAACGGTTTCCTCGTCGTTCATGGCCATGCGGGCGAAGGTTTCACGCATATCGCGGGCCATGCCTTCCGCATCGTGCGGGTTGCCGCCGGGGCCTTCGGGATTGACGTAGATCAGGCCCATCTGGATTGCGGCGAGCGGGTTTTCGAGCGCCTTGCCCTCATCGGGGGCAATACGAGTTTCAGCGCCGGTATCGACCCACTTTTCTTCCGTGCCCCAATAGACCATTTCGGGCTCGAACACGTCCGCGCGGCCGCCGCCGAAGCCGAAGGTCGGGCCGCCCATGCTTTCGATGGCGACATTGCCGGTGAGGATGAACAGGTCGGCCCAGCTGATATGCTTGCCGTATTTCTGCTTGATCGGCCAAAGCAGGCGGCGCGCCTTGTCGAGGTTGCCGTTGTCCGGCCAGCTGTTGAGCGGGGCAAAGCGCTGTTGGCCGCTGCTTGCGCCGCCGCGCCCGTCGCCGGTGCGATAGGTGCCTGCCGCGTGCCATGCCATGCGAATGAAGAACGGACCGTAATGTCCGTAATCCGCCGGCCACCAATCCTGGCTGTCGGTCATCAGCGCGGTGATGTCGCTTTTCAGCGCGTCGTAGTCCACGGCATTGAACGCTTCAGCGTAATCGAAGTCCTCGCCCATCGGGTCCATCGCGCGGCCTTCGGTGCCAAGTACGCCCAGCTGAAGGGAATCGGGCCACCAGTCGCGGTTGCTGCGGCCAAGCAGATCGCGTGTGCCGCCGTCTCCGCTGAAGGGGCAACCGCCGGAAATCGAACCTGTTTTAGCATCCATGACATATCTCTCCTGAGTTGGGGGGGACTCGCACGAGTCGCCGCGTATGGGAGGGAAATGCGCCTTTCGCGCTCATTCGTCCAATCGATTAATTGCGTCTGATTGATTGCCTGACACGATCTGGGAAATTCGCGCGCCGATCGCAAAAGGGTGGTGAATGAGTGGTGGCTGCTATTGGGGTGGGGAGCGGACTGACAGGTTTGGACGGAAACAGTAGCCATTCGCGCCGTAGTTGCAGCTGGTGGGTGTAGCAACTCGGATGCGGGATAGAACTGAATTACCCTTTAGAATAATTTAGTTCGATGACTGTTAACGTAGCCGCATAACGAGGTTGTCAGGTGCCAGTATGATTGAAGATTTCTTTCCGGTAATTGCCGCAATCCGCCCCCCAATGGACCGGGGCACGCTAGAAGAAATTTTCCGCGGAGACGCCTTCAAATTTCTGGCCAGCGCAATTGGTCCCACCAGCTTCGAATTCGGACGAGAACGCGAACGCTCTCACGACGGAGAGGACAGGTCGAACATTTTACAGTCGATCACGTTTCGAACCAGTTTTCCGATCGCCTTCGAATGGTATGGCTTGAGACCGAACATGCAATTTTCCGAGGCGCATGACGCTTTGGTTGCCATTAATGCCGAGCCAAGAATGCTTCCAGGTCAGCTCAAAGCAAACCCACTGCTCGAACGCCGATGGGGAACCGCATATGACGGGATTGATGTGGGAGTTCGTAATTCAGAAAAACGTAATTTCTGAACTCATAATCGCAGAACCCGGTTATCGGTCGCGGTTGGATGAGATCGAGAGGGTCGACCGACACATGCGCGAAGCAGATTTTGCACGGCGCCAGAACGAACTAGAACTACAAGATCGTTGGCGTTCAATTCACGGAAATGATGATCAAATGCTTTTGACTTGGGCTGCGCACATTTGGCCCAATGATGCCCAATGGTCGAATGAATTTGTAAAATTTGCAGTATGGCTCACGACAGCGTCTCCTGATGATTACCATTCAGTAGTTCAAAACTGGAACTGGGATTACGGAATTGTGCCATTGCTCTGGATTATCCGAAATTCTGACTGCGAATTGGGAACCGCGTTACAAGCATATTTCAGAGCCGAGCCGCACGTTGAGGACTTAGCGGAACGGCGAAGGGAGTGGATCAAAACCAATTATTCGGTAGACTTAGAGACATTCGATTTCCGAATGGAAATCAGGGCGCGCATCGCTCGCGGAGAATTTCGAAGCAATACACTTGCCTTTGACTTTTCCAAAGAAGTTGCCGTGGAGTATCAGCATTCCGAGTCCGCCCTAAGCCAGATTTTGCCCGAGGGCTGCGCGCTGAAGCAAGCCGGACGTGTGGTTAGGGAAAGAACGTGGGGAAATGGTCTCCCCCCGTTCAATCTTTCCTAGTTCAGCATCTCATTTTGTTCGGCTTCTTTCGACTGGTTCAAGCACCATCTCATTTTCTCTTCGCTATAATTGATGACCCTCGAATGGTAGTTTCCATGGACGCTCAGTTCATCATCGAACGTCCACAAATGGGTCGTTAGCCGCCGCCCCGCTACCCGCATTGGGCCCGGTGCAGCAGTTTTTGATCCGCCAGCACCAGCGCCATCATCGCTTCGACCACCGGCGTGCCGCGGATGCCGACGCAGGGGTCGTGGCGGCCTTTGGTGCGGACTTCGGTTGCCTCGCCGTCTCGGGTGATGCTTTCGACCGGCGTCAGAATTGAGCTGGTAGGTTTGAAAGCGACACGGCAGGTCACCGGCTGGCCGGTGGAGATGCCGCCGGAAATCCCGCCTGCATGATTGGCCTCGAAGCGCGGAGTTTCGCCGGCGTCTCCGGGCCGCATCGGGTCGGCGTTTTGTTCGCCCGATAGCCGCGCGGCGTCGAAACCGTCGCCGATCTCCACGCCTTTGACGGCATTGATGCTCATCATGCCTGCCGCAAGGTCCGCGTCGAGCTTGGCATAGACCGGTGCGCCCCATCCGGCAGGCACGCCGGTCGCGACGCATTCGACTACCGCGCCCAATGAGGACCCGGCCTTGCGGGCATCGTCGACCATTGTCTTCCCAGCGCTTCGCCGCCGCTGCGTCCGGGCACCAGAACGGATTGCGGCCGATTTCATCGCGGTCGAAATTCGCCGGGTCAATCCGGTCACCGCCGATTTCCGCGACGTAGGCGGTGATCGTTCACTTCGGGGATGGCAAGCCGGGCGACGGCCCCCGCCGCCACGCGCATGGCCGTTTCGCGCGCGCTCGACCGGCCGCCGCCGCGATAATCGCGAAAACCGTATTTCGCGTCATAGGCATAATCGGCATGGCCGGGGCGGTAGGCGTTGGCGATCTCCGAATAGTCTTTCGAGCGCTGGTCGGTATTCTCGATCAGCAGCGAGATCGGCGTGCCGGTGGTCTTGCCCTCGAACACGCCCGACAGGATGCGAACCGCGTCCGCTTCCTTGCGCTGCGTGGTGAACTTGTTCTGTCCCGGCTTGCGAGCATCGAGGAAGGGCTGGATGTCGCTCTCGCTCAGCGCAAGGCCTGGAGGGCACCCGTCGACGATCGCGCCGATCGCCGGCCCGTGACTCTCGCCCCAGGTTGAAAACCGCAATACGCGTCCGAATGTGTTCCAGCTCATGCGCAGCGTTTGGCGCAATGCGCGCGCGCTGTCCAATACCTTGCCTGATGCGATTTTGCGGTCTTGCTCAAGGACAGCTTTCCTACAAATCGGTGCGCTGGCAATAGGTCCGCCATGTCCACCCAGCGCTCCCCTCGAACCGCCGTTTTCAGCGGCCCACGCGCATGATGCATTTTTCCACCCTGGACCGTGTTCCATGTGTTCCATCCTGTAGGACGGGCACAAGTGACCGGGGCCTCTGGCAAAGCGATCGCGGGCGGGGCAAAACGACTATGCGCTCGAGTAGCGAAGCGGTAGCGCAGAGAGAAACGCCATGATTGCGAAACTGAAAGGCCTGCTTGACGATACCGGAACCGACTGGGCGGTGATCGACGTCGCGGGCGTGGGCTACCTCGTCCACTGCTCGTCCAAGACGCTGGCGGCGCTGGGCGAAGCGGGCGAGGCCTGCACGGTCTATACCGACCTGCAGGTGAGCGAAAACGACATGCGCCTGCTGGGCTTTGCGGAAGGTTCGGAGCGAGACTGGTTCCGCCTGCTGACACAGGTTCAGGGCGTGGGTAGCAAGGTGGCGCTCGCGATCCTGTCGGCGCTGTCGACCGGCGAGGTGCAGCAGGCCTGCGCGCAGGGTGATGCGGCGATGGTGGCGCGCGCCCAGGGCGTCGGGCCGAAGCTGGCCGGGCGGATCGTCAACGAGCTCAAGGACAAAGCCGGCGCGCTTCCGGGCGGCACGGGCGGCGGCAGCGTGGCAGCACCGGCTGGCGGGGCGAGCGCCGATGCCGTCAGCGCGCTCGAAAACCTCGGCTTCAAGCCCGCGACTGCGACGCGCGCCGTCGCTGCGGCACAAGGCGAGCTGGGCGAAGGGGCCGGCGAAAGCGAACTGATCCGTGTGGCTCTCAAGAAGGCGGCGGGATGAGGAGAGACGAGATGCGTTATACAATCATGGCAATGGCAGCTTTGGTGGCAAGCCCTGTCGCGGCCCAGCAGCCCGACCTGTCTCGCTTCACGACGGGCCCGGTGTTCCCTGATATCGGACCCGTCGCGGACGTGGAGGCGAGCTTCGAAATCCCCGCCGATGCCAACTTCCGCCACAGCTTCGACGTGGCAACGCGCATGGAAGACGGTCCCAATCGCGGTTTCGTCAGCGTGGCGCGCTTCATCAATATGCACGCCCGCGGAGGGGTTCCGGCCGAACGCATCCAGACCGCGCTGGTCGTTCATGGGCAAGCAGCGCACGACCTGCTCAATGCAGAGGCCTATGCCGAACGCTTCGATGGGGCGGCGAACCCGTCAGAGGGCCTGATCACAGCGCTGACGGAGCACGGCGTGCGGGTCATCCTGTGCGGCCAAAGCGCCGCCGCCAATGGGATCGACGAGACGAGCGACTTGCTGCCCGGCGTGGAGGTCGCGCTGTCGGCCATGACTGCTCATGCATTGCTCCAGCAGCGCGGGTACACGGTGAACCCGTTTTGACCGACCCTATCCCCCTCCACACGCCCGAGCGGCAGCCGGAAGACCTGGATGCGGCGCTGCGGCCTAAATCGCTGGCGGAGTTCGTCGGGCAGAAGGCGGCGCGCGAGAACCTGCGTGTGTTTATCGAGGCCGCCAAGGGGCGCGGCGAGGCGCTGGACCATGTGCTGTTTTTCGGGCCTCCCGGGCTTGGCAAGACCACGCTGGCGCAGATCGTCGCACGCGAGCTGGGCGTGGGCTTTCGCGCCACATCCGGTCCGGTCATTGCCAAGGCGGGCGACCTGGCTGCGCTGCTCACCAATCTGGAGCCCAACGATGTGCTCTTCATCGACGAGATCCACCGACTCAATCCGGTGGTCGAGGAGGTTCTCTATCCGGCAATGGAGGACCGCGCGCTCGACATCATTATCGGCGAGGGCCCGTCGGCGCGCAGCGTGCGGATCGATCTGCCGCCGTTTACGCTGGTCGGCGCGACCACGCGGCAGGGGCTGCTGACTACGCCGTTGCGCGATCGCTTCGGCATTCCGGTGCGGCTCACCTTCTATACCGAAGACGAACTGCTGCGCGTGGTGACGCGTGGGGCGGGCTTGCTCGAAATGGGTATCGACGAAGGAGGCGCGCGCGAGATCGCCCGCCGCAGCCGCGGCACACCTCGCGTTGCAGGCCGATTGATGCGCCGTGTGCGCGATTTCGCCACCGTGGCGGGAGACGGGACTGTGACGACAAAGGTCGCCGACGAAGCGCTGACCCGGCTCGAGGTGGACGCACTCGGCCTCGATGCAATGGACCGCCGCTACCTCACCATGATCGCGACCACCTATAAGGGCGGACCTGTCGGGGTGGAAACGCTGGCAGCGGGCCTGTCCGAACCGCGCGATACGGTCGAGGAAGTGATCGAGCCTTACTTGATCCAGCTAGGGCTGCTCGCCCGCACGGCGCGGGGGCGCTGCCTCAACGATGGCGGCTGGACGCATCTCGGCATGACGCCGCCGAGTGCGCCACCTGAGGCGCCACAGGGCGGATTGTTCGAAGAGGGAAAGTAGCGCTTTAGCGGCGTGGATCGTCGGAAGGTTGGTTGGCCACGGTGTCGTAACCTGCTTCCTTCCATGCGCGGATGCCGCCCGCGAGGTGACGGACAACGGTGCCACGATGCTCTGCCAATTGCTCCGCCGCGATGCCCGATCGGCGCGAGGAACCGCAATAGAGGATAACCTCACGTGTCGTGTCCACCGGAATCGCTGCGGCGTCGAAATGGGTCAGCGGGGCATTCAGGGATCCGCCGATCCGGCTGTCGGCGAACTCATACGGCGTGCGGACGTCGATCAGCACAACCTCGCCCGCCGCTATAAGCGTGGCCAGCTGCTGCGGCGTCACCGTCGCAACGCGGACGCTGGCGACATCTGCGCTGTCCGGCCCCGCATAGCCGCTGCCCGAGGCGCAGCCGGCCAGAGCGAGTGATGCGGCGAAAGCGAGGGCCAGCGCGCGCATGATCAAGCGGCCAGCTTGCGCAGCACGTAGTGCAGGATGCCGCCGTTCTTGTAATATTCCATCTCGTTCGCCGTATCGATCCGGCAAAGCGCGGTGAAGGTGCTCGCCGCGCCGTTTTCGTGGGTGACTTCGACGTCGACTTCCTGGCCCGGCGTAAGGTCGGCGAGGCCTTTGATCGAGAATGTGTCGTCCGGGCCAAGGCCCAGCGACTGGCGCGTATCGCCATCCTTGAACTGCAGCGGGAGCACGCCCATGCCGATCAGGTTGGAACGGTGGATACGCTCGTAGCTTTCGACGATCACGGCGCGCACACCCAGCAGGATCGTGCCTTTGGCTGCCCAGTCGCGGCTTGAGCCGGTGCCATATTCCTTGCCTGCGACGACCACGAGCGGCGTGCCGTCTTCCTTGTGCTTCATCGCCGCATCGTAAATCGGCATTTGCTCACCCTTATAGGTGGTGATGCCGCCTTCGACGCCTGGCACCATTTCATTCTTGATACGGATATTGGCGAATGTGCCGCGCATCATGACTTCGTGATTACCGCGGCGCGAGCCGTAGGAGTTGAAGTCCGCCTTCGAAACCTGGTGGCTCTTCAGATATTCGCCGCCGGGCGAGTCTTCCTTGATCGAACCCGCCGGCGAAATGTGGTCGGTCGTGGTGGAATCGCCCAAGATAGCCAGCGGCTTTGCATCGACGATGTCGGCGACCGGCTTCGGAGTCATTTCCATGTCATCGAAGAAAGGCGGGCTGGCGACATAGGTGCTGGTCGGGTTCCAGCGGTAGGTGTCCGATGCGTCGACCTTGATCTTCTGCCAATGCTCGTCGCCCTTGTAGACGTCGGCATAGCGGGTGACGAACATCTGGCGGTCGATATTCGCCGCGCGGTGCTCCGAGATTTCATGGTTCGTCGGCCAGACATCGGCAAGCATTACGTCGTTGCCGTCCTGATCCTGGCCCAGCGGTGTGTCGGTGATGTCCTCGGTAACGGTGCCCTTGATCGAGAAGGCCACGACCAGCGGCGGGCTGGCGAGAAAGTTGGCGCGCACATCGGGAGATACACGGCCTTCGAAATTGCGGTTGCCCGACAACACGCTGGCGGCGACGATATCATTGCTGTTGATCGCCTTGCTGATCGGCGGGGCGAGCGGGCCAGAATTACCAATACAGGTTGTGCAGCCATAGCCGACGAGGTCGAAGCCCATGGCGTTGAGATCGTCTTGCAGGCCGGACTTGACCAAGTAATCCGTGACGACCTGCGATCCGGGGGCCAGGCTGGTCTTCACCCAAGGCTTGGGTTGCAAGCCCTTGGCGCGGGCTTTCTTTGCAACCAGACCGGCGGCAATCAGCACGTCCGGGTTGGAAGTGTTCGTGCAGCTGGTGATGGCCGCAATAACGACGTCGCCGTCGCCGATGTCATGATCTCTACCGTCCACATCGACGCGCACGGCGCCGTCCTTGCCGTAGACGCTCTTGAGTTCGCTGTTGAACAGTTCGTCCACATCGGGAAGGGCGACCTTGTCCTGCGGCCGCTTAGGCCCGGCGAGGCTTGGGACGACCGTTGCCATGTCGAGCTCGAGCGTCTTGGTGAAGACCGGCTCGTTTTCCGGTGTGAACCACATGCCCTGTTCCTTGGCATACGCTTCCACAAGTGCGAGCGTGCTTTCGTCGCGGCCGGTCAGGCGCATATAGTCGAGCGTCTTCTCGTCGATACCGAAGAACCCGCATGTGGCGCCGTACTCAGGCGCCATATTGGCGATGGTCGCCCGGTCAGCGAGGCTAAGGTTCGATACACCCGGACCGTAGAACTCCACGAAACGCCCGACCACGCCGACTTCGCGCAGCATCTGCACACAGGTCAGCACCAAGTCGGTGGCGGTGATGCCTTCTGCCATCGCGTTGGTCAGTTTAAAGCCGACGACTTCGGGGATCAGCATGGAAATCGGCTGACCGAGCATGGCTGCTTCGGCTTCGATCCCGCCGACGCCCCAGCCCAGCACGCCGAGGCCGTTGATCATGGTGGTGTGGCTATCGGTGCCGACGCACGTATCGGGATAGGCGACCAGATTGCCGTCCTGATCCTTTGACGACCAGACACCCTTGCCGATATATTCCAGGTTTACCTGATGGCAGATACCGGTGCCCGGAGGCACGGCAGAGAAGTTTTCGAAGCTCTTCGAACCCCATTTGAGGAAGTCGTACCGCTCTGCATTGCGGGCATATTCCATCTCCACATTGTGCTCGAATGCCTTGGGATGGCCAAACTCGTCGACCATGACCGAGTGGTCGATCACGAGATTTACCGGAACCTGCGGGTTGATCTTGGCGGTGTCCCCGCCGAGCTTGCCAATGGCATCGCGCATGGCGGCAAGGTCGACTACGCAGGGTACGCCGGTGAAATCCTGCAACAGCACACGGGCCGGACGATACTGGATTTCCTGCCCGGTCACCGGATTCTTCTGCCAATCGGCAACCGCGCGAATATGCTCTTCTCCGACAGTAAAACCGCCATCTTCGAAGCGCAGCATGTTTTCCAAAAGAACCTTCAGGCTGAACGGCAATTTCGAGACATCGCCGATTTTCTCAGCCGCCTTGGCGAACGAGTAGTAGCCGTACTCTTTGCCATCCACGGTGAGGGTTGAGCGGGTCTTAAGTGTGTCCTTGCCGACCTGGGTCATGCGTGCGTCGTCCTTTCGCGCTATTTTGGGGGCCTCACACCACCAATGGCCGTGCGGGCGATATGTGCCGCGCACTGCGCCGAAGCGGTCCAAAATGCAAGGGTGCGCGCGGGAACTGATAAAGCGCGGCAAGCGTTGGAAAGTTCATACAAGGCCCGGTGCCACAGCGCCGCCCGCAGGAGTTAAGAGTATGAATTTGTTAGCTTCGGCCGCCGATGAAGGCCGCCGTCCAGTTCGCATTGCGGTATTAACCGCTATCCTCGGTGTAGTCGGCTGTTTTGGTGCCGCCTTCACATTTGCAGAGAATGAGCCTCAGCAGGTGCAGCAGGTCGCGGTCGCTAGATAGCGACCTGTTCAGGGCGGCGGCGCACCGCAAGCCAGCAGCCGATCACAATAAGCGCAGTGCCGACCAAAGTGGTGCCTGCCACAGGTTCGCGGAAGAACAACCATCCAAACAACACCGCCCACAAGAACCCGCTATATTCTAACGGGACCAAGACCTGCGCCTGTTCGCGCGCGTAAGCCCAGCCGAACGCCGTGGCTCCGAAAACGGTGAGGATCGCAGCAAGCGACAAGTCGAATGCAATCGTGCTATCTGGCAGCACCAGGAACCATGGGGCTGCGAAGACCAGCACCAGACCGCCAACCCCGCTGTGAAACGTCGATATCTCCAATGGCTTGGCGACCAGTGCCTGCTGTCTGCTGAGCACCAGATTGTAGGCATAGAGCAGCGCGGAAAACAGGATTGCGGCAATCCCGAAAGCGACATCACCGCTCATTTGCTCCTTCCCCAGCCTGCCAAAGATGATCACAAGCGTGCCGGCAAGCCCCAGAACAGCGGCGATTACGGCCTCGCGGCGAATATTCTCCTTCAGAATGAGCGCGGCCAGATAGAGCGAAATGATCGGCGCGAAAAAGGAGATTGCAATCGTTTCCGCCAGCGGCAGCTTGGTGAGCGCGTAAAAAAAACTCAGTCCCATGAAGGCGGACACAAAGCCGCGGATCATATGGAAAGTCAGCGGTTTGCGCGCCGGCCAACGTCCTCCGGTGAGCAACCACACGGGCGCAATCAGGCAAAAACCGATGGCGTAACGAAGGACCGCTGCACTATAAGCACCGATTGCCAGCGAGGCGCTCTTCATAAAGGCGTCCATCAACGACAAAGCGCCGACAGCCGCGAGTGCCGCAAAAATAGGCAGAAAAGGGTGTTCGCGGCTCATTCATGGCGTCACGTAAAGCGCGATTTGCCCGGCGTCATCGCAAAGTTGCAATTCACGCTCCAGACAGCCGCGAATCTGGTATACAAGACATCACTAGGATTGATCGGGTCGCAGTTAACTGGCCCATTTGGTGGATGAGATGAACTTCAAGCACACAATATTCGGAACCGCTCTTGGCGCATTGGCTTTCGTGGCCCCCGCTGCCGCGCAGAATGCCGCCGCCGGCGATGCCGAACCGAAAGCCAAACCAGCACAGCGCGAGAGCGTAGATGACGCTTTCGATGGTATCATTTTCCGCCAGTCGGGCGAGGTGGTCCAGAAGACCTATGCGCTGACCGGAGAATGGACTTCCGCGCAGGCAGAAGAGCTTCTGACCTACATCGGGACAGTGGAGGAGCATGGGCTCGTCGCTGCCGATTATCTGCCGGAAGACCTCGCCGACGCGATCAGGCAAGGCGAGAGCGAAGAGCTCAACCAAGCGGCGAGCCAATCGTTTGTGTGGCTTGTCGAGGATCTGCGCGATGGCCGCACGCCGATGGAAGCGCGCAAGCAGTGGTTTGTTGTCGATCCTGATGTTGACCGCACGCCTACCGGCAAGCTGCTGGCACAAACTCTGGCAAACGGAGAAGTCACAGCTGCACTGGATGACCTGCATCCAACGCATCCGGACTATGCAAAGCTGAAGCAGGCGCTTGCCGAGACGCCCGCCGAGGACACGCAGCGCCGCAAGCTAATCCGGGCCAATATGGATCGCTGGCGTTGGCTCCAGCGCGATCTGGGCCGCAAATATCTCCTCACTAATGTGCCGGAGTACAAAGTGCGCCTGACGGTCGGTGACAAGATCATTAAGAGCTATCGCACAGTGGTCGGCAAGCCCGGCCGGACCGCCACGCCGCAGCTGGCCGAAATGGTCGAAGGCGTGATTTTTAACCCGACCTGGACTGTCCCCCAATCGATCGTGAAGGGCGAGGGGTTGGGCGCGAAAGTGCTCGGCAATCCCGGCTGGGCGCGAGCAAAGGGCTACAAGGCGACCAAGGGCGAGAACGGATGGGTCACCGTGGTCCAGCAGCCCGGGCCAACCAATTCGCTCGGCCTGATGAAACTCGATATGCCGAACGCTCATGCCATTTTCCTGCATGACACGCCCTCGCGCCACCTGTTCCGCAACGAAAACCGCGCGCTGAGCCATGGCTGCATCCGCGTCGAAGGCGCGCGCGAGCTCGCCATGACGATGGCGATGTTGGGCAATGCCAATTCGCGCGACGATATTCCCGTAATTCAGAAGGAAGTAGAGGCCATCACGGGCAGCGGCGAATACACCCGCTACCCGATCGAAAAGCAGTGGCCGGTCTATATCACCTACTTCACCATGGCATCGGATACGGATGGCGAACTGTCGACGTTCAAAGACATCTACGGCCGTGACGAGCCCGTGGTGGCGTCGCTGGATGCGGCGCGCGTGCGCGAACGTGCTCGGGAAACCAATGAAGAAGTGATCGAAATCCTCGACGATCCGCGGGCGGACGAAGCCTAATACACGCCAGGATTGGTTTGTTCGAAAGTTTCGCCGCCTTCGCGCCGCAGTAACTCGGTGTGCGGTTCGGGCGCGCGAACCATGCCGCCGTCCTGCGCAACACCATAGCTATCCGCGATAAGCAGCCGCCCGCCCGAAAGATCGATCAGTGCGCGGTCGAACTGGGCCGGACCCATCGCGAAGCAGCCGTTCGATCGGCCAAGCCGGCCCCAGCGCTCGACATGTTCGGGTGTTGCGTAATTGGCCTGGTGCATCACGATTGCCCGGGGCAGGGCATTCGAATTCGTTGGATCGAGCCCGTCGAGGCGGATTGATGTGCCGAACTTCCCGACATACCAGCTGCGCGTCATGTAAGCGCCGCGGCTGGTACAATGGCTACCCTCGACGTTTGAATAGCGGTTCAGCCACCCATCGTGCTCCGGGTCGGACCCGTCGCCGTGGCTGACGTGAAAGCTTTCCACCCGGTCATTCTCGAGATCGACGAAGTGGAATCGCTTCTGCCGGGAATGGACCCCGAAATCGGCGACGCCGACAATATCCTTGCGCCAGATTTTCTCGCCGACCCGATCCATCTCGGCGCGTGCCAGTGCCAGCAGGCGCGTGTCGCGCGCTGCCGTCGGATTGATCTGCGCAAAAGCTCGCACAGGCGCGACGGCTCCGACAAGCGCGGAAGATAGCCCAATCCTGATGATATCGCGGCGGTTCATAGCTTCACTATACCACAGGTGACGTTTGCCGTTCCATTAACAATTACGCAGCTTGAGATTCCGTTTCATTTTCCATCGCTTCGCCGACCAACCGCTGCAAATTGGGCATCGCTTTCATCACTGCCGCCTGCATCCCGCCGACCGCCGCCAACCGTGATGGATCGGTCTTCTGAATTTCCGCAACCGCACGCGTACCGGGATTGAGCCTGCTGCTTTCCAGCCATTTCATAATCGCTGGGCTCTGTGTCCAGCGCACGCGGTTCATGGCTGTACCAGCAAGGATGACCGGATACCCCTCGATCTTGTCGATAAAGGCGACCGGTTCTCCGAGAGCGTTCTTTTCTTCGTCGGTTTCATAATGAATTTCGGTAAGCGCAGTGACCGAGGCATTCAGGCCTACCAGCGGGACATGCAGCAATTGCGGCGTGATCAGGCCGTCCTGAAAGATCGGCACTGTCGGGCGAGGGCGAACCGCCGAAGCAGTGCAGTCGATGTAAAGCGTATCCTCGGGCATAGGCTCTCTGCCTTCGACCAAAGTCATCCCTTCGCCATCGATTGCCTCGACCCGTCCCTTGCGGATGACGTGCTCGATAGCGCGCAGAATCTCGACCTCTTTTTCGGAGATCGTCGGGTAGTGGAACATCGTCGGCAAGACGTCTTTGTCGAGCCGCAACATGTCGCCGGTTTCTTCCAGCTTCAGAAAGATGTCCTGCGCGGTTTCAGCGTCGGCCGAAGCCTCGAACGTCCGGGTCTGCCCGGCGATCACATCTTCGAAAAAGGCCGCCGACGGCTGGGTGATGTGGCGATTGATAAGCCAGGTCTCGCGCGGGCGCACCCAGCTGATTCGCTCCGCCGGGACACCGTTCGTCAGCAACCATACGCCCGTATCCATCGCAGTTTTGCCGCCGCCGAGAATGCACCAATTCTGCGGTACCTCCTCGGGGCGCTTCCAAAGCGTCATCAATTCCCCGGGCGAAACCACGCGGACGTCATCGGCGACTTCGAACTTGCGTTTGTGCGTGGCCGGAGTGCTGGTCTGGAAATACGTCGCATCGACCAGCTTGCGGCGGACCTTGACCTCGGTCTCCTCGCCCGACAGCAAGTTGCGGAACCGGTGGTTACCGATATATTCGCTCATCGGGTGATAGCTTACCCGGCCCGTGGGCAGCAGCAGATCGCGCATCGCATTGTCGAAATGGGCCAGAACCTCGGAGCCGCTCGCAAGCTCCATATAGCCCTTGTTGAACCCGGAATCGTCGATCCGGCCGGTTCCAAGCTCGAGCGAGCTTATGCCGTATGTGTCGGAGGGTTGGTGCAGCGTCACGAAACCGTAGGCGTCATTCCAGTGGCCGCCTGGCTTGGGATGCTTGTCGACGATGGTCAGGTGCACATCCGGATTTTCCGCCAGCATCGTGTCGGCGAAGCATAGACCGACAGCTCCTGCGCCGATGATGAGATAGTCCGTTTCGATCGTCGCCATAGAAGCCGGTCCTTTGTTATTCCGGTACGACCAGGCTTTCTGCCTGTTAGTAGCGTATTCTTAAAGGCCTAGCGAATGTGGCGCATCTGAGGAAGGCTGGTCAGTATTAAGGCATCATGTGATGGCCCGTTCACCATCTCGATGAATCGCCGAGGATCATCCTGTCGTCTTCGATGCGAACCGGACTTATGGTCGACAAGAAGCTTTGCCCCAGAAGCGATATGCCCAGACCTTCGGGCACGATAATCGCTTCCAGCCCGCGCACTTCGTGCCCGTCGAGCGCCACCGAATCGAGCCGCTTGCGAACACCCTGGACTGGCCCGCTCGCACCTTGCGCCACAATAGAAAGATCGTTGTAGGTCCACTGAAGTTCGAGGGCTTGGGCGTCGGACCCGGTCAGCGCTATCCCGGTTGCGCCGGTATCGATCATGAAGCGTGTCGGCCGGCCGTTGACTTGCACGACCGCATAAAAGTGGCCGTCGCCGCTGCGCGCCAATTCGGTTGCGCGGTCGTGAGAAAGCGAGAGCTTTTGCGCCTTTCCCGGGCGATTGCTTGATGACACATGGGTGAAAGAAGAAGGCTCTTGCGCACCCTCCTGACTAGGCGCGGCCGTATCGGGCGCATCGGGCTTCCCGCTCTCATTGAGAACGATGCCTGCAAATGCCACGAGAGCTCCGCCGAGAATAAGGGCTTCTTTCATCCCTATACCATCGCAAATCCGGGTAAAGCGCAGGTAAATCCATCGGCGACTGCCTTTCAGGCCGCGATCAGGATATCCGGGACTGGAACGCGGATGCGGCGTTCTCAAGCGCCATGGCGATCATGGAATTGGCGTGGCGCTGCGCGACCTCGCGAGGGTCGTCGCCATAACCGCCGCCCAATGCACTCGCGATTGGCAGTTCTAATTGACGGCATCGCGCGACGACGAAACGGTCGCGCCGTGCGAGCCCCTCGTCAGTCAGAGAGAGACGTCCAAGCCGATCATTGCCATGCGGATCGACCCCCGCCTGGTAAAACACGAAGTCCGGAGCGAAGCCGTCCAGCACTTGCGGCAGGGCACGCTCAAGCGCTTCCATATAGCCGTCATCGTCGATGCCGTCGGGCAGCGGGATGTCCATGCTGGAACGCGCCTTGCGGACCGGGAAGTTCTTCTCGGCGTGAAGCGAGAGGGTGAAAATGTCCTCGCGCTCGGCGGTCAGCGCGGCGGTGCCATCGCCCTGGTGAACGTCGAGATCGACGATCAGAACACGTTTCGCATCGCCCTGCGCAATCAGGCGGTTGGAAGCGACGGCAAGGTCGTTGAACACGCAATAGCCCGCGCCCGTATCATGCAGCGCATGATGGCTGCCCGCCGCGCTGTTGGCTGCATAGCCATGCACCATTGCCAGCTTGGCGGCGAGCCATGTGCCGCCGTTGGTATGCCGAACACGTTGGGCGATGTGCGGGGTGACCGGGAAGCCGATCCGGCGCTCCTTCTCTTTGGGGACGGATGCGGCAAACACCTCTTCGACATAGCTTTGATCATGCACTGCCTCGAGCCATTCGCGCGGACAGGGATCGGGTGCATGTTCGGTGAGTTGGTGGCTGGTTTTCTCTGCCCATTCGCGCAGAGCGACCATGACCAGTTGATACTTGTCGAACCGAAAGGTGCCCCGCGTTGGCGCGGGCGCCATGTAGTCGGCGTGGTGGACGACGTGGAGCAGCGCTTACTCCGCCGCCTTGGCCAGCTCCGAAAGCTCGGCGTAGATTTCGTCCTCGCTGCGGGTCGCAGCATTGCGCCATGTCGTTGCGGTCTCGGCGTTCACCAGTGTGCCGTCCGGGCCGAGCACCAGAACATTCGGCGTTCCGGGCAGGTCATCTAGGCCGAAACGCTGCGCGACCGCGAGGTTATGGCCATCACCGGTTTGCGGCATCCCTATATTGACGAACACCAACTCGTATTCCTGCTCGATCAATGCAGCGAAACGCTCGGTTTCCAGCCAGCCCGCCAACGCGCGGCTGTCGTGGCACCAGTTCGCGCCCATGACCAAGAGCACATGCTTGTTCGTCGCTGCGGCGCGGGCCAATGCGGCGTCGACATCGCCGATCGGATTAGCGCTGACCGTGTAGGAGCGCGCTTCGGGATAGGTGTGGGCGACGCCAACCGCGTGCGGTGTCGCGCAGGACGCCAAGAAACCCGCAAGGACGATCGCAGGAACGATGCGCTTCATTCGGCAGCAGCCGCGTGCGGGTCGAATGCCATCGCCTCGCCGGCGTCGATCTGCGCGGCCTTGTCCTCGACTAGCTTGACAATGTGGTCGAGCATGTCGGTATCGGCGACGTGGTGGTCGGTCACCCCCGAGAGGTAGACCATGTGCTTGCCCTTGCCGCCGCCGGTGATCCCAATATCGGTCTCGCGCGCCTCGCCCGGGCCATTGACCACGCAGCCGAGTACGGAAAGGCTCATCGGTGTCTTGATGTGTTCGAGCCGTTTCTCAAGCGCCTCGACGGTGCGAATGACGTCGAAGCCCTGGCGCGAGCAGGATGGGCAGGAAACGACCCGTACACCCCGTGTGCGCAGCCCCAGGGCTTTGAGCATTTCGAAGCCGACTTTGACTTCTTGCTCAGGCTCGGCGGAAAGCGATACGCGGATCGTATCGCCGATGCCCGCCCACAGCAGCGAGCCCATGCCGATGCTTGATTTGACCGTGCCGCCGATCAAACCGCCAGCTTCGGTAATGCCGAGATGCAGCGGGCAATCGACCGTCTCTGCCAGCCCGTGATATGCAGCCACGGCGAGGAAAACGTCGCTGGCTTTCACCGCCACCTTATATTCGTGGAAATCGTGGTCCTGCAGCAGCTTGATATGGTCGAGCGCGCTTTCGATGAGAGCCTCGGGGCAGGGTTCGCCGTATTTCTCCAGCAGATCCTTTTCCAGGCTTCCGGCATTGACGCCGATGCGGATTGCGCAGCCATTCGCCTTCGCGGCCCGGACCACTTCGGCCACGCGCGCGGACGAGCCGATATTGCCGGGGTTGATCCGCAAGCAAGCGGCGCCCTTGTCGGCGGCTTCCAGCGCGCGCTTGTAGTGGAAATGGATGTCCGCGACGATCGGGATCGCCGCCGCCTTGGTCAGCTTGTCGAAATGCCGCGTCGCTTCTTCCGTGGGGCAGGACACGCGAATGATGTCCGCGCCTGCTTCCTCGCAGCGGCGGATCTGGTCGAGCGTCGCACCGATATCCTCGGTCGGTGTGTTGGTCATGGTCTGCACCGTAATCGGCGCATCGCCGCCGACCGGCACATTGCCGACCATGATCTGGCGGGATTGGCGGCGCTCTATCGTGCGCCAAGGGCGTATTGAAGACATGGGCCGCGATATAGATGCAGCGACGTGAAGGGGCAATGACAGTGCCGCGTTATTGGGGCATGTGGTTTTGATGATCGACGCAAAGGACGACAGTAAACTCGATGGACCATTGCTGTTCGGGCGCGTGCTCGATGGACGGGGAGGTGGCCGCAAGGTCACATTGGCAGGAGGCATGCGATTGGCAAGCAGCCAGCCTCGACGAGGCGCTTTGGCTGCACGTCGATCGCACCCAGCCGGGCGTACAGGACTGGCTTGAGAAGTCACTTGGGATACCCGAGCCGACCGCAGAGTTGCTTGTGTCGGACCAGACGCGCCCGCGTGCCTTTCACGAGGAAGGGTCGCTGGTGGCGACCTTGCGGGGGATCAATTTTAACCCGGGCGCAGAACCGGAAGACATGATTTCGATGCAGCTGTGGTCCGATGGCAAGCGCCTGGTCACGCTGCGCCGTCATGCCTTGCAGACCCCGCGCGAGGTTCTGGCGCAGGTCGACAGCGGAAATGGGCCTCCCGATATCGGCGCCACCATCACCTTGCTCGCGGAATTGCTGATTGCACGCATGAGCCAGTCGATCGTCGATATGAATGACGCGCTGGACGAGCTGGAGGCGACCGATCCCGACGATCACGCGGAGGCAATGCTCAAGCGGATATCGGCGATCCGTCGAAATTGCCTGGCGCTAAAGCGTCACATGGCTCCGCAGCACGAAGCGCTTGAGCAGATCAGCCGCGATGCGCCTGCATGGTTCGAAGATCACGATCGGCGCGAGATGGCGGAAAGCATCGCGCGCCTACGGCGCTATCTCGACGATATCGATATCAGCAAGGAAAGCGCGCTGGTGCTGCAGGACGAGCTGCGCGCGCTCAGCCTGGCGAGCAGCGAACATGCCACTTACATGCTGACCATCGTTGCGGGAATCTTCCTGCCGCTGGGTTTCCTGACCGGCCTGCTCGGTATCAATGTCGGAGGGATGCCGGGTGTCGACAGCGCCGATGCGTTCTGGATCGTCGTGGTCTTGTGTCTGGGCGTGCTTGTCGGGCTGCTGCTTTTGTTCAAACGCCTGCGCTGGCTGTGAACCGGCGCAGGCGCTGAATTTCTACGCGACCTGGTCAGTCCCCGCTTACCATTGGACGAGGCGCGGGATGGCATAGCGTCCGATGATCGCAGCGAGCGCTACCGGGACCAGGTGGGCGATGCCTAGATGGCCGGGACCGGTAACAGGGCAAGAGATGCCGTAAATCAGGCTCCCTGCCGCACCGGCGGCGATGCCTGTGTAAAGGCCAGCCTGATTGAGCGAAACCGGAGCACCGCGGCGCAGCCACAGCGTCAGTGCAACCGCCACCAGGCTCGATGCGGCAACACCCTTGGCCATGCATTGCAGCGCATACGGATCCATAAGCGCTTCGGCATGCGTGCCGCTATTCACTATCGTGAAGAGCGCAGCTGCCGGAACGATGGCCAGCATGCCGAGAGCCCAATTGGAGCCTTCATGCGTCGCGCCGACGCGGGGACGGACCATACGGACCACCGTCGATGCGGCAGCGATGGCGAGAACCGCCAGCATGCCGTTTACAATCAGGTAAAATGGCGATGCGATGCCGAGGCTGACACCCGCAGTGATATCCTGGAGCAGATGCACGATCAGCGCGGTGAAGCCCGCAGCCATGCCGACCCAGGCAGCACCTTCGCGCAGCGACAGCGGACGGACAGGTTTCAGGTCCTCGGCGAGGCTCGTTATCAGGGGGTTGGTTACCCGGTTCATAGTCATTCTGCCTTCTCTACGAGCGCGGAAAGTTTCTTCAAACCGCGATGAATGTTCACTTTGACCGCGCTTTCGCTCTGGCCGGTTCGTTCTGCCGCCTCCGATATGGAGAGCCCTTCAATCTTGCACATTTCAATCACTTCGCTCTGCTTTTCAGGCAGGTGGACGAAGAGTCTTTCGAGGCTCATGCGGGCCATGATGGCCTCTTCTTCGCTGTCTTCTGCAGCGTCATGATCGCCGAGTTCGTCTTCGGCGGAGCGATAGACCTTCCGCAGGTGGTCGATCCAGCGATAGCGGGCGATCGCCGCGAGCCAGGGGAGGAAGGCTCGCGATGGATCGAAAGTGGAGCGCTTGTTGTGCAGCGCCATAAGCACTTCCTGCACCAGATCGTCGAGCTGCGCGGGTGGGCACCTGCGGCGGAAATAGCGTTCCAGCCACAGCTGCGCTTCCGTCAATAAAACTGTGTAGGCTTGCTTGTCACCTTTCTGAGAAGCGATCATCAAGCGTGAGAATGTCGGTTCGTCAGCAATCATGGCTTCTCCTCCCGCAACCGGTTCCTATCACTTGCCGCGAATATTGGCGATCAGCGCATCGAGCGAGAACATACCGCCACCTCGGCTGATCAGTATCGCGGCGAGCGCGACCCACAGGATGTGTGTCTGCCACCAAGCGTCGGGGAAGACGAAAATCTGGATCACCATCGTCATGATGAGCAGCGAGAGCGCGGAAAGGCGCGTAGCGAGGCCGAGAACCAGAAGAATCGGAAACAGGTGTTCCGCATAAGTGGAAAGCGGGACGGCAAGATCGGATGAAAGCGGGACGCCGGCAAATTCGTTCTCGAAGATGAAATACTGGATTTCATCGATTTCCAGAGCGGTTCCTTCGACCACTTTCGTCCGGCCGGATCGCCAGAAGATACCGGCGAGCGCCACGCGGGTGACCAGCAGCGCCAATCCCTCCGGTATGCGAGAGGCCAGAAATGTGGTCAGTCGGTCATACAGGGAGATAATGGACTGCATGGTACACCTCTTGTGTTTGATCAGGTTCAGTCGCTAGTCGCGCTTAACGGCGGATTGCCTTGAGCGAACCTTTGCCCTTGGGCGTTTCGATGTTTTCGCATGTGCCCTTCTTTACGTAGGTCCAGGCATTGCCCTGATAATCGCGGGTCGATGTGCCGGCGCAGCTCGTGCCGGGACCTGCGGCGCAGTCGTTCTTGCCGGCTTTCGAAACGCCGTAGCACTTCTCGACCGGAGCCTTCTGGGCGGCCACCGGTGTCGATGCGAGACCGGCAGTTACGCTGGCTGCAAGAGCAAGGCCGGCGACGCGAGCGATAGAATTCTTGTTCATGATGTTACTCTCCATTAAATTTGTTCGGAGCCCGGCAGCGTGCCGGAACTGACTGGCTTTTCGCGGGGAGAGGGCTGAGAGTTACAAAAAACACGAAGATTTTTTTCTCGTAACCTTATTCGGAGTCGCCTCGAATAACCGTATGATCCGGCGGCGGCGTGACCCCTCCCTCCCCCCAACCCGGCGCCCCGCCGGATCGACTTTTTCCTATGAGGAGAGGGATGTGACCACCATCAACCCGTTTCGCGCTTTTGGCCTCGGCCTCAGGAAAACCCACTACCGTGACTTTCTGGAATGCGACGTTCCGGTCGATTTCCTCGAAGTGATCAGCGAAAATTATATGGTCGATGGCGGCAAGCAGTTGCGCATACTCGAGGATGTGCGTGCCAAGCACCCGGTTATTCTGCACGGGGTCTCGATGTCTGTCGGCTCTGCTCAAGGCCTGGACCGCGACTATCTAGCCCGCATCAAGCAGCTGGCGCAGCGGATCGAACCGCTGTGGGTCTCCGACCACCTTTGCTGGACTCGGACCAGCGCGCATAACAGCCACGACCTCTTGCCGCTGCCGCTGACCGAAGAAGCTCTCCAGGTGGTATGCAACAATATCGACATGGCTCAGAACACGCTGGGCCGTGCAATGCTTTTCGAAAACCCGTCCAGCTATCTCACTTTCCCCGAAGACGAGATGGCGGAATGGGAATTTCTTGCCGAGATGACACGGCGCACTGGGTGCTATTTGCTGCTCGACATCAACAATATCTATGTCAGCGCGCAGAACCATGGCTGGTCGGCCTACGAGTATCTGTCAGGCATCCCTGCGGACCGCGTGCGGCAAGTCCATCTGGCTGGGCACACGCCCAAAGGGGAAGGGCGCGAGATCATTGTCGACACGCATGACCGCCCCGTCGCCGATCCGGTCTGGGATCTTTATGCCGTAGCCATGTCGATGCTGGGCGATGTTGCCGTCATGATCGAGCGCGATGACAAGATCCCGCCGCTGGGTGAGCTACTTCCCGAACTCTACCGTGCGCGGGCGATTGCCGATCCGGCCTTCCGGGCAAGCGTGCGTGACTTGGTCGCGGAGCCGATGATCCAAGTGATGCGAGCGGAAATCGCTGCGTGAGCACACTGGGTGATCTGCAAACTGGCTTCATGGCGCAAGTGCTCGACGAAGGCACGCCCGCGCCTGACGGTTGGGGCGAACGGCACGCTACAGGAATGCAGGTTTATCGCCTTGGCTACCGGGCGCGGCTGGTCGAGGCGTTGCAAGAGCTATACGAAAAGACTGCCGAATTGACGGGTGATGCTGCTTTCAGGCAAGTCGCCGCCAATCATCTCATCATGCATCCTCCCTCGGGTTGGACCCTGGACGGTGCAGGAGAAGGGTTCGCCTCCAGCTGCGCCGCCTTTTTTGCACAAGACCCGGTGGTTGCAGAACTGGCAGCACTGGAATGGGCCATGCATGGAGCATCTATCGCCGCAGACGCGCCCACTCTTAGCGCTGCCGAAATCGGTCTCGCGACA
Organism: uncultured Alphaproteobacteria bacterium; assembly: GCA_963797945.1. Taxonomy (GTDB): domain Bacteria; phylum Pseudomonadota; class Alphaproteobacteria; order Sphingomonadales; family Sphingomonadaceae; genus Qipengyuania. Next base: position 141,175 of record CAWCRA010000004.1, read on the forward strand.
GTGAATTTCGGTGAGGATGAATGGCTTTCCATGCGCCTCGGCTTCGCGCCCGGCTGCGCGCTTGTGGCGAGCAAACACGATCTCATGCACCTTTGGAACGGTCTGGGAGAGGGCGCGCGCGACCTCGTCCGATCCAGGGAGCCCGGCTACCATCTGGTTTGGCGCGAAGACGAAAGACCGACTTTTGTCTCCGTCTCGCTTCACGAAGGCGACGCGCTTTCCGCTTTGCTGCAGGGCGCGACCTATGGCGAGGCGGCCGGCATGTTGATCGACACGCTCGGTGAAGAGCGCGGCGTTGCCGACGCAGGCGCGATGTTCGGGCGCTGGATCGCGCTTGGGGTGATTTCCGCCGTTCGCAGTTGACAGCGCCGCCTTCGCAAGGCGAATTGCCGAAGCGAGGAGGGACCATGCGGCCAACGCCTACTAACGAAACCCGGACACAGCGGCCCAGTCTGTTGATGCGGTTCACCAGCTGGATGATCTCTCGCAAGGAACCGCCGTTCCCGCGCACTGCGGAGGGATCGCGTGATTATCTTTCGGGCCGGGTCATGCCGCGTGACGCGCCGATGCCGGCCGGTTTCGAAAAGCGTTACCAGATAGAACGCTGGCGCGCCGAGGAGCAGGACGTGGTGACGCTGCACCCCAAGTCCGGGCCCGGCGCGTGGCACATGATCTACTTTCACGGCGGCGGCTTTGTCGAGGCGATGTTTAAAGAGCATTGGCCGCTGGTCGCAGCACTCGTCGACCGATGCGGTTTGAGTGTGACAGTCCCGCTTTATCACGTGGCACCGGAGGCCGGTTACAAGCCGATGGAGCGACTCGCTGATACCGTTTTCGCCGAACTTTCGGGTAAGCACGACGCGCCGAAAATCATCCTCTGCGGCGATAGCGCAGGCGGGCATATGGCGCTGTCTCTCGCCTTGCGATTGACAGCGAAAGGCGGGCCGCAACCGGAAAAACTCGCGCTCTTTTCTCCTTGGCTCGACATCACGATGCAGGACCCGGCTTCCGCCATGGTCGAGCCGGACGACATCATGCTGCGCATCGCCACCTTGCGGGTGATGGGCGAGGCTTGGGCGGGCGACCGCAATCCCAAGGGTCCTGCGTGCAGTCCGCTATTTGCCGAGGACAGCGAGCTGGCAAAGCTGCCGCCAACCGCGATCTTTGTTGGGACGCATGACGTATTCGTCGCCGACTGCCGGACCTTTGCGGACCGGCTCGCGAAGTCAGGTGTCGATACCGCGCTCTACGAATATGGCGGAGCGCCGCATGTCTATATGGCTGTAACGTTCACTCGAGAGTCTCACGACACTCTAAGGCTACTCAAGGAGTTTCTCGCAAAATAGGCGCGGTCAGTAGGCGAAACTTTCACCGACCAGCTCTTCCGATGCCGACCAGAGCTGGTCCGCCAACTTCCGGTCGATCGCATAGCTGCGCACGCCGCCCGATGCACTTTCGTCATCCTGCTCGGCGATGTGGCAATCTTCGGCGTAGAGCCCGCCTTTGCCGTCGAGATCATCCGCAGTCGCGACCCAGCATGTGGTCGCTGCGCCTTGCGGGATCGTCTTGAGCGGATCGGGCTTTTTCCCCTGTGCTTCGGCATTGGCTTTGATGCGGTCCATCAGCGCCGCCATGTCCTCGGGCGACAAATGGCGGCCCAGATTGGTCATTATTCCGCCTGGGTGTAGAGCGAAAGCGCGAATGCCCTTACCGCTCAGGCGCTCGTCCAGGCCGATGGAGAACAGGACATTGGCTGTTTTGGATTGCCCATAAGACTGCCACTTTTCATATTCGCGCGTCTCGTAGTTGAGATCGTCGAAATGGACCCGGTCGATATGGTGTCCGCGGCTCGACAGGTTGACGATCCGCTGGTCCGATCCCTTTTCGACCAAGGGCATCAGGCGGTTGGTCAGCAGGAAATGACCGAGATGATTGGTGCCGAACTGCATCTCGAAACCGTCCGCCGTGCGCGATAGCGGGCAGGCCATCACGCCGGCATTGTTGATGAGGATATCGATCTTCTCGAACCGGCGATTGGCTTCGTCCGATGCGGCGCGAATGCTGCCCAGCGAGGCCAGATCGCAGACGAGCGTTTCCACATTTGCGCCGGTTTCGTCCGCAATCGACTTCGCCGCAGCGTCCAGCTTTGCCTGATCGCGCCCCGACAGGATCAGATGCGCGCCCTTTGCCCCCATGGCCCGGGCAGTTTCGTGGCCCAGTCCGGAGTAGGCGCCCGTGATGAATACCGTGCGGCCCGACAGGTCCATACCTTCCAGCACCTCGTCGGCAGTGCTTTGAAAACCGAACTCGCTCATCACTCTCTCCCGCAAATGTTTCGCGCCCGAATAGCAAAATGGGCGCGGAAGCCTGAACTCCCGCGCCCATTGTCTAGCGCCCTATTGGCTATGCGTCACGCGCCGGGTGGAAGGGGGTCATTGTCCTTCGGCGCCGCCGCTTTCGCACGCGGCGTTGTCGTGCGCCCCGGCTTATCGAGCGAGGCGGTGCCGCCGCGCATGCTGCTATCCATTTCTTCCAGCTTGCGCCCGGCCCAGTCGCGTCCGCCCAGCCCGAAGGCGAGGGCAGCAGCGACCGACGCACCGGCGATGATGATCGTCAGGATGTTGGTCGGGATCATGCCGCCAATGCCCATGAAGTTGATACCCATGAACACGAACAGCACGATGGTGACCCATTTGACGATTGTTGCCGGGGTCGATTGACCGCCTTCGCCTGCAATGATGCGGGCGATCATATTGGCAATCACGAAGCCGGCTCCGATGATCACAGCGCCGAACACCACGCGCCCGCCAAGATCGAGGATCTGGTCGAGGATGGCCGTGAGTTCCGGAAAGCCGAGGATCCGGGTCGCCGCAATCGCAAAGAACAGGATAATCGCCACCTGAACGATGCGGGCAATGATGCTGCTGGCTTTCGAGCCATCGGCAGTAATCCCGCTATCCGCAAGCGCGCGGTCGACGCCCAGACCCGGCAGGATTTCCTGCAGCATCTGCGCGACGAACTTGCTGATCAGATAGCCGACCCCGAGCAGGATGGCAGCTGCCAGGATGTTCGGGATCGCCGAAAGGATCATCCCCAGCATGTCCGAAGCAGGGCCGCTGATGGACTCGATATTGAGTGCCTCCAGCGCCGCAATCGATATCAGCAGAACAATGATGACATAAGCGATGGTGCCGATCGTCTTGCTGATCGTGGTGTTGCCGGTGACATTATCGACCCCGCCGCGATTGGCCCACTGGTCGAAATTCACAGTCGCCAGTGTGGTCACGATGAGATCGCGCACGATGCGCGCGACCATCAGGCCGATGAAGAAGATCAGGCCTGCCGCAACGATGCGCGGAATGAACTCGACCGTGGTTTCGAGCAAAGTATCCACCGGACCGGCAACCGTGCCGAGGCCGAACACCTGCAATATGGCCAGCAAACCGAGCAGCCAAATCAGGAGGCTGACGATCTTGCCGAGCGATTCCCCCAGCGACGCGCCGCTTCCGGTGCCTCGCTGAAAGAAGGAAACATTGTCAACCAGCTTGGCGAACGCCCATTTCGCCGCCTTGGCCAGTGCCCATGTGGCGACCAGTATGAGAATGGCGATAACGGCTTTTTCCAGCACGGCCATCGCCACGCCTTCGTCAAAACGATAATTTCCGAGTTGCATCGAAACCTCTCCCCTTTGGTTTCAGAAAGATACAAGCTACCACGCCCGGGTACCGACTGACAAATAAAAGGAGAAACAGGGTGGATAAGTCTGGTTACCGAAAGCAGGCCCGTGCGGCGCTTACCGCCTTGATTGCAGGCCTATTCTCTCTATCCGCACCGGCAAACGCCCATGATGAAGGCGGCTGGTCGATTGCCATCCATGGCGGCGCGGGGACGATCCTGCGGGAGAACCTGACCCCCGAACGGGAAGCGGAATACGAAGCTGCACTGCAAGGTGCGCTTGATGCCGGTTCCAGCATTCTGCGCGAAGGCGGGACGGCGATGGATGCTGTCCAGGCGGTAATCGTGCTGCTGGAGGACGACCCCAAATTCAATGCGGGCCGCGGCGCGGTTTATACGTGGGATGGCGCCAATGAACTCGACGCGGCAGTAATGGACGGCCGCACGCGCGAAGCAGGCGCGATTACGGGCGTTACGACCGTCAAGAACCCGATCCTGCTCGCCCGCGAGGTCATGAAGGATGGCCGCCATGTGTTCCTGTCGGGCGAGGGAGCGCAGGAATTCGCCCGCGACCGGAATATCGAAATGGCTTTGCCGGGCTGGTTCGAAACCGAAGCCCGGAAACGTGCGCTCGAACGGCTCAAGGCCGAACAGCTGAGCGCTCTCGATGTCGACCACAAGTTTGGCACGGTCGGCGCAGTTGCGCTGGACCAGTCGGGAAATTTGGCTGCGGGCACCTCCACTGGCGGGCTGACCGGCAAACGCTGGGGCCGTATCGGCGATGCGCCGATAATCGGAGCAGGCACCTATGCGGATGACCGCTCTTGCGCGGTGAGCGCAACCGGCGCTGGCGAATATTTCATCCGCGTCGGCGTCGCACAGGAAATCTGCACGCGGCTGCGCTTGACCGGCCAGACCAGCCTTGCCGCCATCGAAGAGGGCGCAGCGGACGAGACGGGCAATGTCATGTTGACCAGCGAAATCGTGCAGGGCATCGCCGATGCGGTCATGGCCGAGGTCAAGCAGCTCGGCGGCGATGGCGGCGTGATCGTTACCGTACCCTCCGGCGCGGCGGTTTTCAGCTTCAACACGCCCGGAATGTACCGCGGCCGGGCAACCAGCGACGGCGTGAACGAAGTGGCGATTTTCGGCGCGGAGTAGATTGGCCGCGATCAAGCGGCGCGGCGAAGGGTTTTCCTAGCCGCGCCGCCGCGCTTGCGCGTAGCTGCCCAGGATGCGGACAGAATTGCACTGGAATGCCAGTTCCTCCAGCGCTCTGTCGACTGCCGGATCGCCCGGCGCGCCTTCGATATCGGCATAAAACAGCGTGGCGGCGAAGCTCGCGCCCTTCTGATAGCTTTCCAGCTTGGTCATGTTGACGCCATTGGTCGCGAAACAGCCGAGCGCCTTATACAGCGCAGCAGGAATGTTCTTCACTTCGAAAATAAAGGTCGTCATCGCGGTTTCGCCAGACAGCTCTGCGGCCTTGCGCTGCTCTTTGGCGAGCAGGACGAAGCGCGTCGTGTTGTCGTGTGCGTCCTCTACGGCATCCTCGATGATCTTGAGCCCGTAGAGCTCGGCAGCCATCGGCGGGGCGAGCGCGGCCTTGGTGGGGTCTCCGGCTTCCTTCACATAGGCTGCCGCGCCTGCCGTATCGGCGTAATTCATCGGCACGATATTGCGCGCCAGCAAAAACTCGCGCGATTGTCCCAGCGCCTGCGGATGGCTGTAGGCCGCGGCGAACGGACCCTCGCCGAGTGCCATCAGGGCATGGGTAATCCGCATAAAGTGTTCGGCCACTATCGCGAGACCGCTCTCCGGGAGCAGGAAGTGGATGTCGGCGACTCGACCATGCTGCGAATTCTCGATCGGGATCATCGCCGCGCCCGCCGCCCCGGTTTCCACCGCCTCGAGCGCGTCTTCGAAGCCGTAGCAGGGCAGGGGCAGCGCATCGGGCGCGAATTGCATCGTCGCCTGATGCGAGTTGGAACCCGGCGCGCCGCCAAAGGCAATCGCGCGCTGCGGTGCTTCGGCAGCGGCATTGCGCATCGAATCGACCATGGCGAGGGCGGGCTGGGGAAACTTTCGCATTGGTCCTCCCGCTAATTGCAGGCGCGAGGCGCGGCAAGGGCTTTGCACGCCTTGCAACATTACTCGCCCGTATCGCACTTGCACGCTAGGGCCGGCGGCACTAGAGCGGCGCCGAACCAGCTACGCCTCACTTATGCGGACACTTTTCGAGCATGGACGACAAATTCAATACCGCCGCCGGATGGGTTCTCTTCGCAGGGATCATCGCGCTTGGCACCTCGATCGCTTCTGGCATGTATTTCCATGCCGACAATCCGGAGAGCCCGGAAGAACCCGGCTATTTCATCGATGCACCGGAAGAAGGCGGCGCAGCCGCTGCCGAGATGAGCATAGCGGAAGCGCTGACGCGTGCGTGACTGCTGAAGACGGCGAACGCGATATTCGCCAAATGCACGGCATGTCACACCATCAACCAGGGCGGCGCGAACGGCATCGGCCCAAATCTTTACGGCACCATGGGCCTGGCTGTCGCCGGTCATGCGGGATTTGCCTATTCCAGCGCATTGCAGGACATCGGCGGCCAGTGGAATTGGGACAATATGAGCGAATGGCTCAAAAGTCCGCGTGGATTCGCCAACGGCACGAAGATGAGCTTTGCCGGTCTGTCCAAGGTGGAAGACCGTGCAGCGGTTATGCTTTACATGAACGAGCAAGGCCCCGGCCTGCCCGTGCCCGAATTCGTGGCCACCGTAGCCGAAGGTGCCGAAGGTGAAGAGGTAGATGGTGCAGGCGAGGGCCCCGGCGCCGTCGAAGGTGCACCTGTTGACGCTGTAGAAGCTGCTGGATCCATGGGCGCGGCACAGCCGGTTCCCGATGGTACCGTAGCGACCGAAACCCGGTAATTTCGCTTGTGCGGGGGCTTCAACGCCCCTTGAAGCCCTGAGCGATGACGTACCATTCGGACGAGCCCTTGCGGCTCGCCGGTGGTTTGGCATGCTTGACCGTGCGGAAATGCTTTTTGAGCAGGGTCAGCAGTTCCACATCGGTTCCGCCCGCCAGCACCTTGGCCAGGAAGGTCCCGCCTTCTTCCAGCGTTTCAATGGCAAACCATGCGCCTGCTTCCACCAGACCCATCGTGCGTAGATGGTCGGTCTGCTTGTGGCCGACGGTATTGGCCGCCATGTCGCTCATCACGAAGTCGGGCGGACCGTCCAGCGCCGCTTCCAACCGTGCAGGCGCTGCATCGTCCATGAAATCCATCTCGAAGATTGTAACGCCATCGATAGGTTCAGTCGGCAACAGATCGATGCCGACGATTGCCGCCTTGGGAGCCTTCCTGCGCACCACCTGCGCCCAACCTCCCGGCGCTATGCCCAGGTCGATTACGCGCTTCACCCCGCGCAGCAGTCCGAATTTCTCGTCCAGTTCGATCAGCTTATATGCCGCCCGGCTGCGATATCCGTCGGCTTTGGCCTGTTTGACATAGGGATCGTTCAACTGCCGTTCGAGCCAGCGCGTCTGCGATGCGGTGCGCTTCTTCGCGGTGCGCACGCGCTTGTCGGGATCTCGGCCGGAACGTGTCATCAGATCGAGCGAGTCCGGCTACTGACGATTTCGTCGCGACTTTTATCGCCTTGCGCATCAGCAGCTATAAGGCTGCGCAGAATGCCTTCGCGAATGCCGCGGTCGGCCACGCCGAGCTTGTCCGCCGGCCAGATGTCCATGATCGATTCCAGGATCGCGCAGCCTGCCACCACCAGGTTTGCGCGGTCTTCACCGATACAGGGCACGGTGCTGCGGTCGGCTTCGCTCATGGTCGATAGACGCGCGCATATGCCGCGCATGGAATCGCTCGGCACGATCAGCCCGTCAACGGCCTGCCGGTCATATTGCGGAAGTTGCAGGTGGAGGCTCGCAAGCGTCGTCACCGTCCCGCTCGTGCCGAGCAGCCGGATCGTTTCAGACTCGCGCGCGGTCGCCGCAATACGCTCGGCGAAAGGTTTGAAACCTTCGTCGACCAGCCGCCGCATCTCCGCATAGCGGCTCTCCCGCCCTTCGGCAGTGCCATCGGGCGCGGGCACGCTGTCGGTCAGCGAGACGACGCCCCACGGCACGGACAGCCAGTCGAGAATGCGCGGGACGGGGCCGCCGGGTTCGATCAGCACGAGCTCGGTAGAGCCCCCACCGATGTCGAAGATGACCGCGGGGCCGATCCCGTCCTCGAGCAGAATGTGGCAACCCAGCACGGCAAGACGCGCCTCTTCCTGCGCAGAGATAATGTCGAGCGCGATGCCCGTTTCTTCGCGCACGCGGGCGATAAAGTCCTCGCCGTTGGAGGCGCGGCGGCACGCTTCTGTGGCCACCGACCGGGCAAGGTGAACGTTACGGCGTTTCAGCTTTTCGGCGCAAATCTTCAGCGCCGACAGGGTGCGATCCATGGCATCGTCCGACAGCCTGCCACTTGCGGCAAGCCCTTCGCCAAGCCGCACAACGCGGCTGAAGGCATCGATGACGGTGAAATGTTCGCCGGAAGGCCGTGCAATGAGAAGACGGCAGTTATTGGTCCCCAGATCGAGCGCGGCATAGGCCTGCCGTTTGCGCGGACCCTGTTCGTGCGCGCGGGAGCCGTGCGCGGGGGGGTGGGGAACGTGCTTGCGGGTCTGAGCGCGGCCATCGTCGCGACGCCGGGACGGGGAGCCTGAATCTCGTAAATCGGGTTGGGAGGAACGCTTGTAGCGAAAATCGGCTACGTTGCCGGACGGTTTGTCCCTCTTCTTGCCAGCCCTTGCTATTCTGTCCGGCGGAATGATGTCCGCCATAAAGTGTCTTTCTATATCCTCCCGCCAATTCGTTCACGCTGGAACGGGCCTTCATGCCCAAGGCGGGGACCTGAAAACCATGCTAGAGCAGGGTTGCGCGCACGGCAAGGGCCGGGCCTTGACCTTGGCGGGGTGCCAAACTAGATGCGCGCCTCGCGCACGGCAGCCAGAGACGATTCTGGCCCGCTAGCCCGCGTTCCGATGCCCCGTCGTCTAATGGTAAGACTACGGACTCTGAATCCGTCAATTGAGGTTCGAATCCTCACGGGGCATCCAGCAACTGCTAAGTAGTCACCGCAATCAACCGGCTTCGGCGGCCCGTCGGATCGAAGTTACTGCGCCTGCCTTACCGCGCAGCGTAATCGCCTTTGCAAGCGGCTGGCCGATGTCGATCTCGCCGGACAGGCACTGCGCCGCGTTCGGGCCGATGCGAAGCTCGTAGCGGCCGGGTTCCACCGTCAATCTGTTGCTCTCGCCGATTTCACCAAGTTCTTCCCGGCCAAGTTCGAACCGCAAGCGGTGCACCTCATCGGGTGCCAGCGTGATGCGCTGGAAGCCTCGCAAACATACGCGTCCCCGGCGGTTTCCAGCACCGCCAACATAAAGCTGCGCGGTTTCGGTCCCGGCAAGCGCGCCGCGATTGGCGAGGTCGGCTTCGACGGCAAACCCGTCCGCTTCCAGTTCGATGGTAAAATTGGAATAGGTGAAACGGCTATATGACAAACCGTGGCCTAGCGGGAATGCGAGCCCGGCCTTGCCGCCCGGTATCGGCATGGGCAATCGCCCGGCGGGATTGAATTCGCCGGTCAGTACTTCTCCCAAAGCGGTAGGCAGGCCGCTTGAGCGTTCCCAGGCCAGCAGAAGTGCGGCGGCGCTTTGTATGTCCTCGCCCAAATCGACAGGCCACGGTGCCGACACGATGACGCCTACTCTGCTGTTGGCCATCGCAAGCGCCTTCAGCAGCGCACGCGCCGCCGGGCCGATCAGCGGCAAGTCCTGGCCGCGCAAAACGAAATCGCCGCGGCCGAGCGCCAGCAATACCGAGCGCGCTCGCTTTGCAGCATCGCTGGCGATGGCGATCGCCAGTGCGTCCGCTTCGGTCAGTGCGGCGGGATCGCGTTCGGAGCGCTGACGGGAAAGACCCGAGGCCTGACGATACAGCACACCAAATTGGTCGAGCCCCTGACAGACAGAGCGCGCTGCACCGTCCTGCGAGCCGACGACGAGAATCTCGCCCGAATCCGAACTCAGCGGAAGGATTCCCTGTTCGTTGCGGAGGAGCACCATCGAACGGCGAGCGGCGTCGATCGCAATTTCGCTGCGCATGGCTTCCGGCGATCCCGGATCGCCCACGCCTTCGGTTAGCTTGGCAAACGGATCACGGAACAGCCCGAGGTCGTATTTGGCCACGATAACCGTGCCCACCGCGTCATCGATGCGTGATGGCGAGAGGCGGTTTTTCGCGATTGCCTCTTCGGCAGCGCGGGCGAGCGCTTCGATCCCGTCGGCGGAGCCGATCTCCGCAAGGATGGCGCGCCATTCAGCCAGGTCGATCCCGCCGAAGCGGGTGCGATCGCCTCTTTGGAGTTTGCTGCCGCTGATGCTCGCCACGCGCCTGTCGCGCATCATCCGGTCGGCGAGGTCCCTGCCGATCCTGCCGCGCGCTCCGTCGGCGACCAGCGCGAGGACGCTTTCGTGCGCACCAAGCGAGCTTCCCTGCAGCCCGCCGACCCGGCCGAGCCCTATCCGCGCGGCGAGGTAAGGATCGCTGCCATAGCTTTGCGAGACGCGAGACTGGTCGTGATTGCGGCCAAGAACCTTGGGGTGCGTGCGGAGCCAGTTAACGCCGCGCTCGCGGGCCTCTATCGCTGCGGGACCTGCGGCACGCGCTGCGCTCTCCTCGTCCCAGCTAGCGGCCATGGCGATCGGCTCGGGAAGTTCTGGCAGGTCGAGTGCGGTGATATCTTCCAGGAACAGGAGCGGGATGCCCAGACGGGTCTGCTCGACGGCAAGCGCTTGCAGATTGCGGGCCTCCGCGCGGTCAGGCGGCCTCGCGACCGTTCCCGCCCCGCCGGTTCTGATGCGCTGCAGGAACGGAGCGGCATGATCATGGTCCGGGTAATTCAGCATGATCAGCTGCCCAAGCTTTTCGGGAAGGGTCATGTATCCCAGCAAGTCTTCGACAAAACGCGTCCGCTCGGCGCGGAAGGGGGAGATCGTGGCGCTCATCGAGCCATGTGCATCCGGCGAGCATTTTGGCCGCGCGGTGCAAGGCTTGCAGATCGAAGATGCGCAATTGTCATGTCGGCTCCCGGCGCACCGGGCCGCGGCAACTAGCCGGGGCACGATGACTACCACGCCATCGCGCAGGGGGTTGCGGACGGGGTTGCATTCGTGCGTGAGCGTCGGCGAAAGGAGTTAACTTTCGGTTTCCACTTATAGGGAAGGAAACCTTTCGAAAGGCACAGCCGATGATGCATTTACAGATATAAAAATATCTTTATATCCTGCCTTCAAGATGCGTACCGAAGCCACCTTCCGCGCCCTCGCTGATGCGACCCGTCTCCGCATTCTGCGGCTTCTCGGATCGATGGAGCTGGCGGTCGGAGAACTGGCGCAAGTCCTTGGCCAGAGCCAGCCTCGAGTGTCCCGGCATGTCGGTATTCTATGCGATGTGGGGCTTGCCGAAAGGCGCAAGGAAGGCAGCTGGGTGTTCCTGCGGGCATGTGCCTCGGGCGAGGATGCATCGCCGCTGACAAATGCCGTTTTGATGACATTGGTGCGCGCAGAAGAGGAAGATTCCGAATTCGCCGAAGCGTGCGAAAAAGACCGTGAGCGGCTGGCCGAAATTCGCGCCGCACGCGAAACGCAGGCGCAGGATTACTTCGCGGCCCATGCGCATGACTGGGACGAGCTGCGCCGCCTGCATAGCTCGGACGAGCAGGTGGAAGATGCGCTGACCTCTGCGCTCGGGTTCGGTCCGCTCGGGCGTGTACTCGACATTGGCACGGGCACCGGGCGCATGGCCGAGATATTCGCCAAGAATGCCGAGCAGATCGTGGCGCTCGACAAGAGCCTGGCGATGCTGCGTGTCGCTCGCGCCAAACTCCAGCATTTGCCGACGGGCCAGGTGGAGCTGGTGCAGGGCGACTTCGCCGACCTGCCGTTCGGCTCCGCCTCATTCGACACGGTGCTTTTCCACCAGGTTCTTCACTTCGCGCAGGCTCCGGCATCGGTGCTGGTCGAGGCGGCGCGCGTGATCAAGCCGGGCGGCAGGATCGCGATCGTCGATTTTGCGGCGCATCAGCGTGAAGAATTGCGCGAGAAATACGCCCATGCCCGCCTGGGCTTCGAGGACAAGCAAATGGACCGCCTTATGAAAGCTGCCGGGTTCGAACCAGCGGCCCCTTATTCTCTCGACGATGGCGAACTGGTGGTGAAGATCTGGACTGGATCGCGGGTCGCCACGCCTGCAAGAAAGGTGGCTTCGTGAGCCCGACGCTCGACCAGATGCGTGAGGCGCAGAAGGCGCTCGACACGCCGCTATTCTCCGGCCTTCCCGGGGATATCGACATCAGTTTCGAATTCTTCCCGCCCAAGAGCGAGAAGATGGCCGAGACCCTGTGGCAAAGCGTGGCGACACTGGCGCCCCTTGCGCCTCGCTTCGTGTCGGTAACCTATGGCGCGGGAGGTTCCACGCGCGAGCGCACGCACGACCAGGTCGTGCGCATCAATAACGAGACGGGCATTCCCGCCGCTGCGCACCTTACCTGCGTAAACGCCACGCGCGAAGAGGTGGACGAGGTCGCCCGGCATTACTGGGAAAGCGGCATCCGCCATATCGTCGCACTGCGCGGCGATCCGCCCGACGGGCAAAGCGCGTATACGCCGCATCCCGGCGGCTATGCCAATGCGGCGGAATTGATTGCTGGCCTCAAAGATGTCGCGCCGTTCGAGATATCGGTGGGTGCCTATCCCGAGATTCACCCGGATTCGCGCGATGTCGCAGCCGATATCGACAATCTGAAGCGCAAGATCGATGCAGGCGCCACCCGCGCGATCACGCAGTTCTTTTTCGAGCCGGAATGCTTCTTCGAGTTTCGCGACCGCGCCGCTGCTGCCGGGATCGATGCCGAGATCGTGCCGGGAGTGATGCCCGTGATGAGCTTCGCCGCCGTCCAGCGCATGTCCGGTCTGTGCGGCACGTCGATCCCCGGCTGGATGCAGGGGCTGTTCGACGGGCTCGACGACCGTCCGGCTGCGCGCCAGCTGGTGTCCGCAACCATTGCTGCCGAGCTGTGCCGGCGCCTCTATGCGGGCGGCGTGCGGCAGTTCCACTTTTACACGCTCAACCGGGCCGAGCTGAGTTACGCCATCTGCCACATGCTTGGCGTCCGCCCGAAGGAAAATGCATCGTGAACAAGCGTGAAGAATTGCAGCAGGCGGCGGCGCAGCGGATCCTGATCAAGGACGGTCCCTATGGCACTGCGATCCAGAACGCGAAGCTAGACGAGGCGGGCTATCGCGGCGATTACGATCTGGCGCGCGACCAGAAGGGCAATAACGATCTCGTCAATCTGACGCGGCCCGACATCATACGCGCGATCTGCGATAGCTATATCGATGCAGGCGCGCATCTGCGTTGCCACCAACACTTTCAACGCCAACCGCATCAGCCAGGCCGACTACGGCGCCGAACATCTTGTGCGCGAGATCAACATCGGCGCAGCGCGCATCATTCGCGAGGCCATCGATGCGCGCGATGACGGCGTGCCGCGTTTTATCGCAGGGGCGATGGGGCCGACGAACAAGACGCTATCGCTGTCGCCCGACGTCGAAGACCCAGGCTTCCGCGAGGTGAGTTTCGACGACATCGTCGATGTTTACCGCGAGCAGGCGGCGGCTCTGCTCGAGGGCGGGGCGGACTTCATCCTCATCGAAACCGTATTCGACACGCTCAATTGCAAAGCTGCGATCATGGCGGTGAAGCAGCTGGAACGCGAGCTTGGCTGCGAGGTGCCCTTGATGATCTCGCTGACGCTGACCGACCTGTCCGGTCGCAATCTGTCGGGTCACACTGTCGAGGCGTTCTGGTACACCGTGCGCCATGCAAAGCTGGCGGCGATCGGGCTGAATTGCAGCTTCGGCGCGGACCAGCTTCGCCCCCATGTTCAACTGCTGTCGGATATCGCCGATACGCTGGTGCTGGCCTATCCCAATGCCGGGCTTCCCAACGAGCTTGGCGAATATGACGAGGCACCGGAGACGACGCGCCGCGCTGGTCGCGCAATGGGCGGAGAACAGGCACGTCAACATTCTGGGTGGGTGCTGCGGCTCCACGCCCGAACACATCGCTGCCATGGCCAAGGCGGTGGCGGGTCAGTCCCCGCGCACGCCCTCCGGCCGCCGATACCCGGTATGCGGCTTGCCGGCCTCGAACCTTTTACGATTGCAGCCTAAGATGTCGGACCTCGAACAACAAGTGACGGGCGCCCGCTTCGTCAATATCGGCGAACGCACCAATGTGACCGGTTCGGCCCGGTTCAAGAAGCTGATCCTGACGGACGATTACACCGCCGCTGTCGAGGTCGCGCGCCAGCAGGTCGAAAACGGCGCGCAGATCATCGACGTCAATATGGACGAGGGCCTGCTCGACTCCGATCGAAGCGATGACGACCTTCCTGCAAGCTGATCGCCGCCGAACCCGACATCGCGCGGGTTCCGGTGATGGTCGACAGCTCCAAGTGGGAGTGTGATCGAGGCGGGCATCAAATGCGTCTCGGGCAAGCCCATCGTCAATTCGATCAGCATGAAGGAGGGCGAGGAGCCGTTCCTCGAACAGGCGCGCAAATGCATGGATTACGGCGCCGCCGTGGTCGTGATGGCGTTCGACGAGACAGGGCAGGCCGACACCAAGGATCGCAAGGTCGAGATTTGCAAGCGCGCCTATGAGCTGCTGACCGGCATCGGCTTTCCGCCGCAGAAGACATCATCTTCGATCCCAATATCTTCGCCGTGGCGACCGGGATCGAGGAGCATGACCGCTACGGTCTCGATTTCATCGAGGCGGTGGCGGAAATCAAGGCGGCCTGCCCGCATGCAAAGACCGCGGCGGGTTGTCGAACCTTTCGTTCAGCTTTCGCGGCAACGAGACGGTGCGCCGCGCGATGCACTCGGTCTTCCTCTACCATGCGATCCCTGCCGGGCTGGACATGGCGATCGTCAATGCCGGACAGCTAGACGTTTACGACACCATCGAGCCGCGACCTTGCGCGACGCGTGCGAAGACGTGATCCTGATGCGCCGTCGCCGGATGCGACAGAGCGGCTGATCGACGCTGGCCGAAAGCTATCGGGCAAGACCCGCGAAGACGAAAAGCAGGCCGCCGAATGGCGCGGCTGGGCCGGTCAGCAAGCGGCTGGAACATGCTCTGGTCAAGGGCATCGACGCGCATGTGGTCGACGATACCGAGGAAGCGCGGCTGGAAATCGCCGCAGCGGGCGGACGGCCGATCGAAGTGATCGAAGGCCCGCTGATGGACGGCATGAACGTCGTCGGCGACCTGTTCGGGTCGGGCAAGATGTTCCTGCCGCAGGTGGTGAAATCGGCGCGCGTGATGAAGAAGGCGGTCGCCCACCTCATCCCCTATATCGAGGCGGAGAAGGCACCGGAAGGCGCGCGCAAGCGCCGGGCAAGCATCGTCATGGCCACGGTGAAGGGCGATGTGCACGATATCGGCAAGAATATCGTCGGCGTGGTCCTGCAGTGCAATGGCTACGACGTGATCGACCTCGGCGTGATGGTGCCGTGGACCAAGATCCTCGAAACCGCCGAAAGACACACGATGCCGACATGATCGGCCTGTCGGGCCTGATCACCCCGTCGCTCGACGAAATGGTGACGGTGGCCGAGGAAATGCAGCGCGCCGAACTGACCATGCCGCTGCTGATCGGCGGCGCGACCACCAGCAAGGTGCATACCGCGCTGCGCATCGATCCCGCCTATGATGGCCCGGTGATCCATGTGCTCGACGCCAGCCGCGCGGTCGGCGTCGCCAGCAAGCTGCTGTCCGACACGCAATGGGACGAGTTACGTCGACACGGACGCGCAGGATTACGAGAAGGTGCGCGAACGCGTGCGGGCAAGGATCGCCCAAGCGTGCTGCTCACTCTCGAGAGGCGCGCGCCAATTATCTACGACGCCCGACTTCTCGCGACAAACCCGCCGCCGCCCGTGCAGCCCGACGTGCATGTGTTCGACGACTGGGATCTGGCGGACCTGCGCGATTACATCGACTGGACGCCGTTCTTCCGCGCATGGGAACTGGCCGGCAATTATCCCGCGATCCTGAAGACGAAGTGGTGGGCGAAAGCGCGACGCAGCTGTTCGCCGACGCGCAGGCGATGCTCGACCAGATTGTCGAAGAAAAATGGCTGACCGCACGCGGTGTGGCCGGTCTCTGGCCCTGTCGCCGCGAGACGGCGACGATGTGCGTCCAGCTCGGAGCGAAGGCACGCTGATGCTGCCATTCCTGCGCCAGCAGGTAAAGAAAAGCCGCGACCGCGCCAATTTGTGCCTCGCCGATTTCATCGATCCGGCGGGCGACTGGATCGGCGGCTTTGCAGTGGGCATCCACGGTATCGAGCCGCATTCGCGCGATTCCAGGAAGACCACGACGATTATTCGGACATCCTGCTGAAGGCACTGGCCGACCGTTTCGCCGAAGCCTTTGCGGAGCGGCTGCACCAGCATGTCCGCACGATGCTGTGGGGCTATGCGCCGGACGAGCAGCTTACCAACGAAGCGCTCATCACGGAGCAATATCGCGGCATTCGCCCGGCTCCCGGCTATCCCGCCTGCCCCGATCACACGCTCAAGCCGATCCTGTTCGATCTGCTCGATGCGGACCGAAGAATATCGGGATCACGCTGACCGAGAGCTTCGCCATGTTGCCCACGGCGGCGGTGAGCGGCTTCTATTTCGGCCATCCGGAAAGCCAGTATTTCGGCGTCGCGCGAATGGGCCGGACCAGGTTGAGGATTATGCCGCGCGGCGCGAAGTGGATATGTGCGATCGCCGAACGCTGGCTGCGCCCCAATCTCGATTGACGCACTGCGAGAATTCCCGCATCGCACACCTGTCTTCTGCAGGGGCGAATTCTGCGGACGGACGAGCGGGAGAGTTCGCCGGCCAGCCAGATATTACGGCATGTCGGTGACGCCGAAGGAGCAACCGCCCCGGAAACTCTCAGGCAACCGGACCGCTCGGCTCGAGGACACTCTGGAAAGCGCTGCCCCCGTTCGGGCGGCCACCGAAGGGGAAGCGTGCGGCTTGCCGTATCGCTGAAGCTCTCAGGTTTCCCGACAGAGGGGGCATGGACCAACCCGCGCCAATCCGCGCGCCCATGCTGTTCGGGAATGTGATTTTGAGCGAAGACATGCAGACTGAAACGCCGGAAGAAGCTCCCGCTCGATGCCTGGCATCGCGGCAAGGGCGCCCGCATGGTGGCCTTTGCCGGCTATGAAATGCCGATCCAGTATAATAATGATGCAGGCGGGGGTATCGTAACCGAGCATAATTGGACGCGCGAGCAGGCGAGCCTGTTCGATGTGTCGCATATGGGTCAACTGATGCTGACGGGCGATAACGCTGCGGAGGAGCTGGAAAAGCTGCTGCCCGGCGCGATCGCCACGTTGAAGCCGGGCCGGGTGCGCTATTCGCTGCTGCTCAATGAAGATGGCGGCATCCTCGACGATCTGATGGTCACCAACGTCACGCCGTGGATCGAGCCGGTGCTGGGCGATGATGGCGCGGAGGTCGAAGCGGGCCGCTGGGGCGAGCCAGCCTATTACCTCGTCGTAAACGGCGCGATGAAGTGGGACGACATCGGTCATCTGCGCGAGCATCTGAGCGACGATGTGACCATGACGCATCTGGACGATCAGGCGCTGATCGCGCTGCAAGGTCCGAATGCGGCCAGCGCACTTGGCCGGATCATGCGCGGCGTGCCGGACGAACTCGTCTTCATGCAATCGCTCGAATATGATTTCGGCGAATGGCCGCTGCGGATCACGCGCGCGGGATATACCGGCGAGGACGGGTTCGAGATTTCCGTTCCGGCCGAATTCGCCGCAGCACTCGCCGACCGCCTATGTGCCGAGATCGAGGTCCGCCCCGCCGGTCTGGGCGCGCGCGACAGTCTGCGTCTGGAGGCGGGCCTTCCGCTCTACGGCCATGACCTGACCGACGAAATCGATCCGGTCACTGCCGATCTGGCCTTTGCGCTCACCAAGAAACGCCGCGAAACCGGCGGCTGGATGGGTCATGCGGCCTGCGCGGCAAAGCTGGAAGGCGGCTGCGATACGCGCCGCGTCGGACTGCTCCTGGACGGACGTTTGCCCGCCCGCGAGGGCGCGCTCGTTTTCAATGGCGACGACGAGATCGGCAGCGTCACCAGCGGCGGCTTTTCGCCCACGCTCGAACGCCCGGTCGCGATGGCTTACCTCGCCAGCGAATTCGCTGCCGAGGGAACCGAAGTCGAGGTTGCGGTTCGTAACAAGAGATTGCCTGCGAAGGTCACGGCGCTGCCCTTCGTTCCACACCGCTATTTCAGAGGGAAGTAAGAGATGGCCCGCTATTTCACCGACGAGCATGAATGGATCGATGTCGAGGGCGATACCGCCACGGTAGGGATCACCGATTACGCGCAGGAACAGCTCGGCGACATCGTCTTCGTCGAACTTCCCGAAACCGGTAGCATGGTCGACAAGGGCAAGGATGCCGCGGTCGTGGAAAGCGTGAAGGCGGCAAGCGACGTCTACGCTCCGATTACCGGCGAGGTGATGGAAACCAATGATGCGCTGGAAGACGACCCCGCGCTGGTTAACACCTCGCCCGAAGATGAAGGCTGGTTCTTCAAGATCGCCATCTCCGACAATTCGGAACTCGAAGGCCTGATGGACGCCAAGGCTTACAAGAGCTTCTGCGACGAATTGTGACCCCAACGCCGACCGGGGTTCGGTCGGCCGACGAGGACTGTACATGCGCTACCTTCCGCTGACCGATACCGATCGTTCTGACATGCTTGCAAAGATCGGCGCCCCGAGCGTCGATGCACTGTTCGCCGATGTGCCACCCGAAGCGCAGCTCGATGGGCCGATTGAGGGGCTGCCGATGCATGCCTCGGAAATGGCGGTCGAAAAGCACATGCGCACGCTGTCGAAGAAGAACCTGGCGGCAGCGGATGCGGCGTTCTTCCTGGGGGCAGGGGCATACCGCCATCACGTTCCGGCCAGCGTCGATCACATCATTCAGCGCGGCGAATTCCTGACCGCCTACACGCCCTATCAGCCGGAAATCGCGCAGGGCACGCTGCAGATGCTGTTCGAGTTTCAGTCGCAGGTCGCCAAGCTCTATGGCTGTGCGGTCGCCAATGCATCCATGTATGACGGATCGACCGCGTGCTGGGAGGCGGTAGCGATGGCTGGCCGCGTTACCCGCAAAAAACGCGTGGTGCTGTCGGGCGGATTGCATCCGCATTATGCCGAGGTCGTGAAGACCATGGCCAAGTTTACCAAGGATGAGATCGCGGGGGCACCGCCTGCCCTTCAGGCTCAGCCCGACAATGACGGTCTGATCGCGCGGATCGACGAGGATACGTCCTGTGTCGTTGTTCAATACCCCGATATTCTAGGCCGACTGCCCGATCTCGCCCGCATCGCCGAAGCCGCGCATGAGAAGGGCGCTCTGCTGATTGCGGTAAACACCGAGCCGGTGGCCTTGGGCGCGATCGAGGCGCCGGGCGATCTCGGCGCGGATATCGTGGTCGGTGAAGGCCAGTCGATCGGCGTTGGCCTGCAATTCGGCGGGCCTTATCTCGGCCTTTTTGCCGTGCGCAACCCCAAGCATGTGCGTCAGATGCCCGGTCGGCTCTGCGGCGAAACGCAGGATGCGGAGGGCAAGCGCGGTTTCGTACTGACGCTCTCTACGCGCGAGCAGCATATCCGGCGCGAAAAGGCGACGTCGAACATCTGCACTAACTCCGGCCTCTGCGCGCTGGCGTTCAGCGTCCATATGACGCTGCTGGGCGAGAAGGGCCTGCGGGCGCTGGCGGCGGAGAACCACCGTCTCGCCTGCATCGCGGCGGACCGGCTGGCGAAAGTACCGGGCGTGTCGGTGCTGAACGAGAGTTTCTTCAATGAATTCACGATCCTGTTGGGCACCGATGCCCGCCACGCCGTGCGCAAACTGACCGATAAGGGCGTGCTTGCCGGCGTATCGCTCGGGCCGGCTTTACCCGGAGGACGAGCATCTGGCGAACGGCCTGCTGGTCGCCGTGACCGAGACGACGAGCGAGGAAGACATCGAAACGCTCGCACGCGAGCTTGAGGAGGTGCTGTCATGAACGCGCCCAACCAGTCCGGCTGGAAGCCCGGCACACCGATGTCCGGCGATCACGGTATGGACGGCCCTCCGACAGTCACCGGCAACCGGGCGCTGATGCTCGAAGAACCGCTGATTTTCGAGCTTGCCGGGACCAATACGACCGGCGTCGATTTGCCCGAACTCAAGACAGATGCGCCGAACCGGCTTGGCGGGCTGGAGCGCGCTGGCGAGATTGGTCTGCCCGGTCTCTCCGAACCGCAAACCGTGCGCCATTATACCCGCCTCAGCCGCCAGAACTACGCCATCGACCTGGGGCTTTTCCCGCTTGGTTCGTGCACGATGAAGCACAATCCCCGCCTCAACGAGAAGGTGGCGCGGATGCCCGGCTTTCTCGATTGCCATCCGCTCGCGCCGACGCAAACCGTGCAGGGCGCGCTTGGCGTGATCCACGAGCTTGGCGAATGGCTCAAGACGTTAACCGGTATGCCCGCCGTCGCGATGAGCCCCAAGGCTGGCGCGCATGGCGAATTGTGCGGGATGCTGGCCATCCGCGCCGCGCTCGAAGCGCGCGGCGATGCGCGGCAGGTCGTGCTCTGCCCGGAAAGCGCCCATGGCACCAATCCGGCCACCGCAGCCTTTGCCGGCTACGAGGTCGAGGACATCCCCGCCAATAAGGACGGCCGGGTCGATTTCGATGCGCTGAAGGCCCGTCTGGGTCCCGACGTGGCGGCGGTGATGATCACCAACCCGAACACTTGCGGGCTGTTCGAACGCGACTTCCGAAAGATTGCCGATGCGGTCCATGAGGCAGGCGGTTTGGTCTATTGCGACGGAGCAAATTTCAACGCCATCGTCGGCCGGGTCCGCCCGGGCGATCTCGGCGTCGATGCGATGCATATCAACCTGCACAAGACATTCTCCACGCCGCATGGCGGCGGCGGTCCCGGCTCCGGTCCGGTGGTCTTTTCGGAAGCGCTGGCGCCGTTTGCGCCGCTGCCTTTCGTCGAAAAATGGGGCGATGGCAGCTACCACCTGGTCGAAGAAGAAACCGCCGAAGACCATCATGCGAGCACATTCGGGCGGATGACGGCGTTCCACGGCCAGATGGGCATGTTCACGCGCGCTCTCACTTATATGCTCAGCCACGGGGCCGACGGGTTGAAGCAGGTGTCGGAAGACGCTGTGCTCAACGCCAATTACATCCTGCGCAGTCTGGAGGACGTTCTCCATGCGCCTTTCGCCGATAGCGGCCCTTGCATGCATGAGGCGCTGTTCGGCGACGAAGGGTTTGGCGGCGGGCTGTCCACGCTCGATCTTGCCAAGGGCCTGATCGACGAAGGCTATCATCCGATGACCATGTATTTCCCGTTGGTGGTGCATGGCGCAATGCTGGTCGAGCCGACCGAGACCGAGAGCAAGGGCGCGCTGGACCAGTTCATCACCGCGCTTCGCAGCGTGGCGGAACGGGCGAAAGCCGGGGACGAAACCCTCAAGATGGCACCCTATTACGCCCCGCGCCGCCGCCTCGACGAAACGCAGGCTGCGCGCAAGCCGGTGCTGGCCTGGAACGACCCGGCGCTGACCTGACCGGCCTGGATGGAGTGGGGGGTTGCTCCCCTTTGCTTCGCGGTTAGAAGACTCCGGGGGCAAAGACGGTACGCATCGGACAGCGGGGAGGGCGGCTTGAGCGACACCAGAGAGACGGGCTTTTTGCGCAAGGGTTGGCGCAATGTCCGCGAAGCCGGTACGCAAAGGCTGCTCCTTACGGGTTTGCTGCTCTTCGCAGCGCTCGGCATCGGGATCTATAGCTGGTCTTTGCCGATCAGCGCCAATGCCGAGCGTGCGCTTTATGATACGCGGCTGTTTTATGAGGCGGACGATAACCCGGCCGAACCCGATCCGCGCGTTCTGATGGTGGTCTATAACGATCAGACCCTGATCGAGGCGCGCAAACGCTCTCCATTGGATCGCGGGATCCTGGCCAATGCCCTGCGCAATCTCGATGCGATGGAACCTGCCGCGATCGGTATCGATATTCTGTTCGACCAGCCTCAGGACGAGGACGCGCAGCTTATCGACACGCTTCGGTCGATGCAGACGCCGGTTTCAGTCGCCTATGCCAATATGACGACGAATGAAGGCGACATCGTCTACGACCAGCAGCAATATCTCGAAGAATTTCTCGGCATGCTGGAAGGTAGCAAATCGCGCCCCGCGAGCATCCGATTGGATGACGAATACGGCGTAACGCGGCGCTTTCCTGTTATCGAGGATGATCTGCCGCCGGTTTTGGGGCGGGACATGCTGGAGGCGTCGCTGGGCGCAGACGCCGGATTGCCCGGATACGAAGGCGCCATCCGCTACCGGCTTCCGGCGGCAGAGGGCGTCGATCTGGTGACCAAACTGCCGATTACACTGTTCACCGACCCGGAACTCGCACCAGCCTTTGCGGACGAGGTTGCGGGCAAGTACGTCCTGATCGGCGGCGATATTACCGATTATGACCGGGTCGCCACACCGCTGTCGGAAATCATGGATACCCACCAGCCGCCGGGTCTTCAGGTGCATGCGGAAATGCTTACGCAGATGCTCGATGGTCAGGCTTTGGTGAGGCCCCCGGCAGCTTTGCTTGCAGCTCTCACGGTCCTTTTTGTAATCATGGCAGTGCTGACCGGTTTGCTGGAATGGAACAGCTGGCGCATTTACCCGATTATGCTGCTTCAGTTTGCAGTGCTTGTGGGCGTGCCGATCGTCTATCAATTCCATGGTGTAGATACCTTTGGCGTACCGGCCTTCGGTTGGGTCGTGGCGTGGATTATCGCTTTCGCAGCAGTGACCTCGGCCGCGCGCGCATCGGGCGCGGTGCAGCGCAATTTCGCGCAAGGGGCGCTGGGCAAATATCTACCGAAGGAGATGGCCGAGGAAATCATCGAGAATCCACAGTTGCTTGCGCTGCATGGAGAAAAGAAGCAGATCTACGTGCTGTTCTCCGACCTCGAAGGCTTCACCAAGATGAGCCACGCGATCGAGCCGGAAATGGTCGCGAAGCTACTTAATCGTTATCTCGAAATGCTCAGCCAGGTCGTGCTCGACCATGGCGGGGTGATCGACAAATTCGTCGGCGACGCGGTGGTGGCATTCTGGGGCGCACCGATAGCGCGAGAAAACGACGCAGAACGTGCAGCACATGCGGGCTACGCCATATGGCAGGCGGGCGAAGCATTCCGCGCCGAGGTCGCAGCGATGGACCCGGACCTGCCAAAGATCGGCAAGACGCGCGTCGGACTGCATTACGGGGATGCGGTGGTGGGCAATTTCGGCGGTGAAACGCGGATACAATACACCGCCTTGGGCGACAGCATGAACACCGCAGCGCGGCTTGAGGCGGCCAACAAGGCGCTTGAATCAAGCGTTATGGCAAGCCGTGAATTTGCAGAGCGCTCCGGCCTCGACTGGTGGCGCGCGATGGGACGCGTGCGCTTGCGCGGGCGGGCGCGTGCAGTCGACATCATGGAGCCTGCGCCCGATTTTCCCGAGGCCGACCGGGCGCGGCTTAACCAGGCTGTCGACCTGATCGACACCGACGTCGGGAAAGCGCGGCTGCTGATCCGAGCGATGTCCGAGGAGTACCCCAATGACACGGCACTCCAGAACCTGCTGAAGCGGTTGGACGGTATCGATGACCAGGGCGTCTTCTCGCTCGGATAAGCAATCCGCCGTGAGAGCATGGCAATCTTACGGCGGGACTGGCTACGCCTCATTAACGGTCTGGGAGCCATTCCATAATGCGCGTAGCAATTTGTACGCTATTTGCTTAGGCTGCGCTTCGATAACGGGAATCGGAGGGGCAGATAGAATCTTTCTATGCGTAAGAACGCGCTCGCAGCAGCTGCATTGGCAGCAGGTCTCGCGCTGGCTGGACCGGCTCAGGCCGGCGTCGTCGTTAAGTCGAGCGGGCCATCGGCTGGCGAGTTTCCGGTTGGCAAGAAACTGGACGATTCCGCAACCATCACGCTGCGGGCAGGCGATAGCGTCACGGTGCTGACATCCAATGGCACGCGCGTGATTACCGGAGCAGGCCCGCATAAGGTCGGTGCCCGCGGTGCCAGCAAGCGCTCGACATTCGCGGTGCTCACCCGCCAGCGCTCCGGCGCGCGGGTGCGGACTGGTGCCGTGCGCGGCGGTGTTGGCGCCATTGCCGCCACCAACCCAAGCCTTTGGAACGTCGACGTGACGAAGGCCGGGCGCGTTTGTATTGCGAATACCAGCCTGGTCAATTTCTGGCGTCCGGACACGGCTGGCGAGGCTACCTACATGTTCGGCACCGATCAGTCCGGTTTCCATGTCCATGTAACCTTCGACGAAGGGGTTTCGCAGGCGTCGCTCAGCGGAGATGAATTGCCGCTCGGCAACGTCAAGAGCTACAGCCTGACTGGCCCCGACGGCACAGCGAACACGATCGAATTCGTCAGCCTGGACGGCGTACCGGAAGATCCGGAATCGATGGCAGCCACTTTGGCCGAAAACGGGTGCAACACGCAGCTTGACCTTCTGGCCGATAAGCTGATGATGGACAGCTAAGGGAAACGGACGGGTCGACTGGCCAATCGCGTGGAGGCGCGGTGGCCACTTCAGTGCTGGCGCTTCGAAAGCGGAGGCCGGGCAAGCGATTGGGGGGCGGAATGCGCGACGCGTACACTGCTGGACGAACCGAGCATTTAACGAAACGAGCCCTCACAGAGGTGCGCTCTCGCATGGCGATGGCGTTGACCAGCGTGCTCGTATTCGGTGCAGCGTGGCTTTCCCTTGGCGTCACTTCGCAAGCACAAGCGCAATCGAACAACGGCGATTATCTCGGTGTGGCGACCTGTGCTGGATCCACCTGCCACGGACGCGCCGAGGGCAATGGAGCGGTCGTTCGGCAGGACGAGATTGCGACATGGCAGGAGCCTTCTTCGCCCAGCGGCGCACATAGCCGCGCCTATGCGGTTCTTGCAGGTGCGCGCGGACGCCAGATTGCCGCAACGCTAGGGCTTGGCGCGGCGACCTCGGCGCCCGCCTGTCTTGGCTGTCATGCCACCTATGTCCCCGAAAGCAGGCGCGGCCCGCGTTTCATAACTGCCGACGGTGTGGGCTGCGAGAGCTGCCATGGCCCTTCGGAAAACTGGCTGGCAGTCCACTATGCCCGTCCGGCAACCCATGCGAGCAATGTCGCGGCGGGCCTGACGCCGCTCAAAGACCCGCAAGTCCGCGCGCAGGTTTGCCTCGATTGTCACTATGGCAGCACCAAGACCGGTCAGTTCGTCACCCATGAGATGATGGCTGCCGGCCATCCGCGCGTATCTTTCGAGCTCGATCTGTTCAGCGCGCTGCAGCAACACCACGATATCGATTCCGATTATGTTTCGCGCAAGGGACGCACCGACAGCGTGCGCCTGTGGGCCGTCGGTCAGGCCGAGGCCGTTCGCCGCCAGACCGACCTCTTCGCCCGTCCGAAGTATGGCATGCAGGGCATGTTCCCCGAATTTTATTTCTACGACTGCCATAGCTGCCACCGCACGATTACCGACGACCAGCGGCGCAAGCTGACTTTCGAGACAAATCCGGCGCGCCCGATCCCCTTCGGCAATCCGCCGTTCAACGACGAAAACATGATTTTGCTTTCCGCCGTTGCGCAGTCTCTCGCGCCGCAGCAGGGCGCCGCCTTCGACGCAGCAAGCCGCGACTTCCACCAGGCGATGGGCCGGGGCCGCGCTGCATCGCAGGAAGCAGCAGTCGCGCTGCGGGGAAGGGCCAAGGCATTGTCCGATGCGCTCGCTGCGCGCGGTTATGGAGATGGTGACGTGTTCTCCGTGATTGCGAGCATTTCCGATGAGGCAACTCGCCCGCGCTTCACCGATTACGCGGGGTCCGTGCAAGCGGTTATGGCGGTCGATACGCTGCTCAACGCGCTGGTGCGCGAAGGGCGCGTGACGGTCGGGGCCGCGGCCGGTATCCGGGCCAATATCAACCGCGCCTATGCGGCGGTCAGCGAACCGAATGCCTACCGCCCGGCAGATTTCCGCGGCGCCCTGGGCCAAGCCACCGGCGCGATCCGGGCCTTGAAATAACATGGTGCGGGGAGGGCATCTTTCGTGTTTCGTAGCGGCCTGCGCTCTGGCGCTGAGCGGGTGCGGTGGAGGCGATAGCGGCTCCGGCCCGCCGCCCATCGGCGGAGGCCCGACGCCAACCCCGGCGCCCGCTCCGCCGGGCGGCGTTTTCCAGCGGCCTGCCGAAGAAGCTCTCACGATTGCCGAAGTGCAGACTGTCATCGCACAAGCCGTTGGCGAGGCACGTGCGCGCGGCCTGCCTTCGACCATCGCCGTGACCGACCGGGTCGGCAATGTGCTGGGCGTCTTCGTCATGAACGGTGCACCCGCCAATACGACCTTCAGCCGCCGCCAGATCGGCGGTTTCGCATCGGGCGCAGAGCTTGTGGGCTTGCAAGGCGTCGCTGTGCCGGCTGCCGCCGCCGCGATCGCCAAGGCAGTGACCGGCGCATATCTATCCAGCGGCGGCAATGCCTTCTCCACTCGCACGGCAAGCCAGATCGTGCAGGAGCATTTCCCGCCGGCACCATCAACCGTCGGACTGGAAAGCGGGCCGCTATTCGGGGTGCAGTTCAGCCAGCTTCCTTGCTCCGATCTGTCGGCGCGCTTCGGCGACGGGCTGATCGGACCCAAGCGCTCCCCGCTCGGCCTCTCAGCCGATGCCGGCGGCTTCCCGATATACAAGAATGGCGTGGTCGTCGGCGGCGTCGGCGTGAGCGGCGATGGCGACTACGGGTTCGACCCCAACACGCTCGACTTCGACACTGACAACGAAGAGGCGATCGCGCTTGCGGGCACGCAGGGATTTGCCCCGCCGACCGAAATTCTCGCCAGCCGAATTACGGCGGACGGAACGACGCTGCGTTACAGCGACATGACGGCGAGTGATCTGTCGGCGCTGTCGAGTGATTTTGCCGCCATCAATGGTGCGGTCGGAAATCTGGTGGCGATTACCGGCTATACCAATGCCGGTATTACCGCCGGAGTGACCTACGGCACCGAGGCGAGTGGCATCCGGCCCAGCACGAGTGCCGAGTTCGCCAATCCCGACGCTTATGTCCTGACCGATGGCGCGGGCAATGCGCGCTTCCCGGTACGCGCCGGAACGGACGCGGCGAGCGTGGCGCAGCCGCTCTCCTCCGCCGAGGTTCGCGCAATCCTGGAAGAGGCCTTTACAGTGCTCACCCGCGCGCGCGCGCAGATCCGCCGCCCGCTCGACAGCCGGATGCAGGCGACCGTCAGCTTGGTAGACACGCACGGCACCGTTCTCGGCATCGTACGCTCGCCTGACGGACCGATCTTCGGCACCGATGTGAGTTTGCAGAAAGCACGCACTGCGGCGCTATTCTCCAACCCGGTGGGCGGGGCGCAATTGCTCGCGACACCCGGCGTTGCCGGACCCAATGGAAACACCGATATTGCGGGTTATGTCGCGCGCGTCCGGGCGTTCCTGAACGATCCAAACGCCCTGACCGGCAATTTCGCGTTCGCCGACCGCTCGGGCGGTAATCTCTCGCGGCCCTACTTCCCGGATGGCGAAGTCGGCGCTTTGGCAGGACCGTTCTCCGTCGAAGTGCCGCAGCGTTTCAGCCCGTTTTCGACCGGTCTGCAACTCGATCTGGTGGTGCCGAACTTGCTCCAGCATCTGGGGTTCGTGATTTCCGGCGGCGCGCAGCCCGATACGCCCCGCTCCTGTACGCAGCTGCCCGACAGCCCGACCGGCACCAAGCGGATTGCCAACGGTATCCAGATCTTCCCCGGCTCCGTCCCGGTCTACCGCGGCGGTGAGCTCGTCGGAGGCCTCGGCGTCTCGGGCGATGGGATCGATCAGGACGATATGGTCAGTTTCCTCGGCACGCATAACGCCGGGGTCCGCACCGGTTCTATCGGGAATGCCCCTGTGGCAATTCGAGCGGATCAGATCCTGGTCGACATTGGCAGCCGCAGCGTGCGTCTGCGCTATGTAAATTGTCCCTTCGCGCCATTTCTCGACGATCCTACGCAAAATGTGTGCGAGGGGCTGTGAGCTTTACCGCACTCCTTCTGCCTCTGATGGCGCAGGCCGGGGAGCCGGCGCCTCCCGCCGCGCAGCCCGCCGAAACGCAGCCGCCTGTCGAAGAGATTACCGGGCGAGATGCGCCAACCATCGACGCGGAACCCGGTGCCCCGCCGCCGGTCGACAACGAGCTGATCGACGGCCGCCGCCGTCCGGATGATGCGGACAATCTGCCCGAGCGTATCGACCAGACCAATATCGGGGCCGTGCGCGCCCCGCCGCCCGAAGCCTTCCCCGTCGACCAGATCCCGCTGCCCGACCGCTGGAGGCTGATCGAAAGCCTTGGCGTGGTGAAGGAGCGCTGGTTCGATCCCTACAATCAGAACACTTATAAGGGCGATCGGCCGATCAACCCGGACAAGGTTCCGTGGTTGCCGATCAAGGGCGACGACTGGTTCTTCATCGCCAATGCGATCAGCGATACCGTTTATGAGCCGCGTACCTTCCCGATCCCCGTCGGCGTTCAGACGACCCAGGACCCGCAGCGCCTCGATGTCTTCGGGCAGCCATTCAGCACGGTGCTGTCGCAAACCTTCATCACCGGTGTGGCGCTGCTCAAGGGTAGCACCGCTTATAAACCGCCGGATGTCGAATACCGCGTCACGCTGGCGACCAATATCAACTATGTCGAAGTGCCCGAACGGCGCGTGCTGTTCGTGGAGCCGAGCAAGGGCACCACGCGCCTCGATCATTTCGTCGGCGTGCAGGAAGCCTTCTTCGACTACCACTTCCGCAATGTGTCTGAGCGTTACGATTTCGAATTCCGTGCGCATCGGCATTCAGCCGTTCCAGGCCGATTTCCGCGGGTTTCTGTTCAACGATCAGCAGCTTGGCGTGCGCTTCTTCGGCACGCGTGACAACAACCGGGTGCAGTACAATCTCGGCTGGTTCTGGCGGCTGGAGAAGGACACGAATAGCGGTCTCAACGCCGTATTGCAGACGCCGCGCGACGACTTCCTGCTGATCGGCAATATCTACCGGCAGGATTTTCTGATTCCGGCGCTGACCAGCCAGCTGACGCTCGCCTGGAATGCGAACCGCGAAGGCGACGACATCCAGATCGACGATAACGGCTTTCCGGTCCGCCCGGCGCTGCTCGGCGATCTGCGCGGGCGCAATTACGACGTGTTCTATGTCGGTTACAATGCCGATGGCCGGATCGGCCGCATCAATTTGTCGGCCAGCGTTTACGGCGCTTTCGGGGAAGACCGGAACAGCTTCTTCACCAGCGAACCGGCCAATATCGCCGCCTATTTCGGCGCGATCGAAGCCAGCTATGACAAGGACTGGATGCGCTTCCGCCTCTCCGGCGCGGTCCAGAGCGGCGACAGCGATCCCTATAACAACACTGAAGCCGGCTACGATGCCGTGTTCGAGAACCCGATCTTTGCGGGCGCGGACACGTCATACTGGATCCGCCAGACCATTCCCTTTGCCGGGGGCGGCCGCGCGGTTGCGGTCAATGGCCGCAATGGCATCCTGAACAATTTGCGCTCATCGAAAGAGCAGGGACAGTCGAACTTCAATAATCCCGGTCTGATGTTGCTGGGCGCCGGTGCGGATTTCGATTTGACGCCGGAGTTTAGAATTTCGGCCAATGCAAATCATCTCTGGTTCGAAGATACGGCAACGCTCGAAGTGCTGCGAAACGAAGGCAGCATTCCAAAGGAAATCGGCTTCGACCTGTCCGCTGCTGCCATCTGGCGGCCCAAGGCCACGCAGAACATCGTCTTTCGGCTGTCGGCAGCGGCTCTGCTGCCGGGCGATGGGTTCCGCGACCTGTTTACCGATCTCGATGATGACGACGCTTATCTTTCCATTCTGGCAAATGTGATCCTGACCTACTGATGCGAACGCTCCGCTCTTTGTTCCTGGCCTTCGCAATCGTCGTTTTCGGCGGCAGTCTCTTTGTGACGCAATCCCGTGCGGCGGAGAAGGAAACGCCGGTCAAGCGCGACTATAGCAGCGTAATCGCGCCGCCAGCGCCGGCCCAGCAGACGCTGGAAGAAATGGCTGCGAAGTCGGATGGCTGCTATTCCTGCCATACGCGCACCGACGCGCCGACCATGCACGAAACGCCCGCCGTACGTCTGGGCTGCGTGGATTGCCATGGCGGCAACGCCAGCGTGATGGGCGATAGCGAGCTGGCTCACGATGATCCCGCCTATGTCGCGGCGCGCAATGCCGCGCACGTTCTGCCGAAATATCCCGAAAGCTGGCACTGGCCGAGCAGCGCCAACCCCAAGCAGTCCTATGCGCTGCTGAACAAGGAAGACCCGGTCTTCGTTCGGTTCGTCAACCCGTCGGACTACCGAGTGGCGCGCGAAAGCTGCGGAGCCTGCCACATGGACACGATCGAAGCTGGCGAACGCTCGCTCATGGCGACCGGCGCGATGTTGTGGGGCGGTGCCTCCTACAACAACGGCATTCTGCCGTTCAAAAGCTACATCATCGGTGAGGCTTATACGCGCGACGGTAAGGCGGCGAAAATCCAGAGCCCCGGCGCGCCTCCGGGCACGGTGACCGAGAACCAGGCCGATCGCGGCGCTCTGGCAGAGCTTTATCCGCTGCCTACTTGGCATGTGGTGCCGCCAGGCGATGTGTTCCGTGTTTTCGAGCGCGGTGGACGGAACATCAACTCGCAATTCCCGGAAATCGGCCTGCCCAATCCAACGGGCTCGATCCAGCGCCTGGAGGAGCCCGGGCGGCCCGATCTCAAGCAGTCCAACCGCGGTCCTGCGACCGGCCTGCGTGTCGCGATCCCAGTGCTCAACATCCACAAGACGCGCCTCAATGACCCATTCACTTGGTTTATGGGCACGAACGACCAGCCCGGCGATTACCGCCACTCGGGCTGTGCGGCTTGTCATGTCGTGTATGCCAATGACCGCGAACCGCGCCATTCGCTGATCTACGCGCAATATGGCCGCGACGGACAGACGCAGACGGTCGACCCGACCATCGCCAACAAGCTCGAACCTGCCCATGACGATGGCTACGACGATGGGCACGGCGGCGGGCACGGGGCAGTGAAGCAGCCCGGCGGGCATGACGACGCACACCATGACGAGGACGCTCCGGCGACCGAATATGGCGGCAGCGACAAGGCTCCGACGAAGGAAAAGGGGCACCCGCTGCGGCACGTCTTCACGCGTTCGATTCCGACCGCGCAATGCATGAACTGCCACATGCACCAGCCGAATATCTTCCTGAATTCCTATCTCGGCTACACGATGTGGGACTACGAATCCGATGCGCCATCGATGTGGCCGAAAGAGCAGAAATACCCCGACGCCGAGGAAGTGCGCGCAGTTATGG
This sequence comes from uncultured Alphaproteobacteria bacterium, assembly GCA_963797945.1. Lineage (GTDB taxonomy): Bacteria > Pseudomonadota > Alphaproteobacteria > Sphingomonadales > Sphingomonadaceae > Qipengyuania. The sequence goes on from CAWCRA010000004.1 coordinate 172,548, forward strand.
AGCGCAATCCGGAAGCTGCATCGGCCAAGGGCAAGTGGGCCGATCTCGATTTCCTGCGCAACGTCTACGACCTCAACGAAGACCTGCGCGATACGCAGTTTGCCGACTATCACGGCCACGGGTGGAACTTCCGCGGCATCTTCAAGCGCGACCGCGAAGGCAATCTGCTCGATGCAGAGGGCAACATCGTCGATCCGGACGATCCCGAGAAATGGCGCAAGGAAGGCGAGGGCAAATTCGTCGAGCCAGGCACAAATCCGGGCAAGACCGTGCACATGATGAGCATCCATGCCGAAAAGGGCATGCAATGCGCCGACTGTCACTATGCGCAGGACAGCCACGGCAATGGGCTTATCTATGGCGAGGTCGCCAATGCAATCGAGATCGGGTGCAAGGATTGTCACGGCACAGCCGATGAATACCCGACGCTGCGAACCAGCGGACCGGCTGCACCGCCCAAGGGTCATGACCTTGCCTTGCTGCGTAATCCGGACGGCCAGCGCCGCTTCGAATGGACTTATGACAGCATGGGCAGGCGCCAGCTCATCCAGCGATCGATCGTCGACCCCAAGCTTGAATGGCGCGTCAGCCTGACCAAGGACAGCGTCGACCCCGAAAGCCCGCATTTCAACGCCAAGTCGGCCCGCGCCAAGCTGGTTGCCCGCACGGGAGCGGAAACGGGACGCTTCGAATTCGGCACCGGCATAGCGCCCGAAGACCGCGCCCATGGCGAAGAGGAAATGGCCTGCTTCACCTGCCACCTTTCGTGGACCACCAGCTGCGGCGGCTGCCACCTGCCGATCGAGGCCAATTGGAAGACGAAATCGCATCGCTACGATGGCGAAACGACCCGCAATTTCGCGACCTACAATCCGCAGGTCGCGCGCGACCAGATGTTCCAATTGGGCAAGCATCAGACGACCAAGGGCAACCAGACCGCTCCGATCCGCTCGACCAGCGCGCTGGTGCTGTCCTCCACCAACATCAACCGCGAACGCATCTATGTGCAGCAACCTCCGATTTCGGCGGCCGGTTACTCATCGCAGGCCTTCGCGCCGCATTTCCCGCATACGGTCCGCCTGACCGAGACCAAGACCTGCTCGGACTGCCACTTGTCCGAAGCCGACGACAACAATGCGATCATGAGCCAGCTGCTGCTGCTCGGCACCAATTTCGTGAACTTCGTTGGGCTGAATGCCTGGACGGGCCTGGAAGGCGGCTTCGAGGCAATCCGCGTAACCGAGTGGGACGAGCCGCAAGCCGTGCTCGGATCGTATCTGCACCGCTATTCCTATCCCGATTACTGGCGCATGCATGTCGAGGATAACGACCGCGAGCTGAAGGACTGGATCCGCGGCCAGACATTCGACAAGGATCTCGGCGGCGAAACCAAGCCGTTCGAGCAATTCGCCAATGTCCATGAAGGCACGCGCGACCGTGTGGGCTGCCTGCAAATGCGCGGCGAGTATATGTTCGTGGCCGAGGGCAAGGGCGGCTTCCGCGTCTACGACATCGCCTCGATCGCCAATAAGGGCGTGTCGGAGCGCATCTTGACCGCGCCTTTCAGTTCGATGGGTCACGACAGCCATGTCGATACCAGGAACGCGACCTGCATGGCACTGGCGACGACGCAGCCCGTTCGCCCCGACCGCAACCGCGCAATGGCGGGCACCATAGTCAAGGACGCGAACGGTAATGAAGTGACGAACGCCGACGGCACGCCCGTTACGCTGCTGCAGGTCAATGAAGAACAGCCTATGCGGCCGATATACAGCTATGCTGCTGTGACCGATGCGGTGGAAGGCCTAATCATGGTCGATATCGACACGATGGCCGACGGCGAATTTCGCAATAACAACCTCGAGCGCGCCCAGTTCGCCGATGGGACGACAGCCTGGAACGAGGGCGGGGTGCTGACGGGCGCACGTCACATCCATCTGGCCGGTGACATCGCTTACATCACCGCCGATCGCGGACTGGTCGTGGTCGATCTTTCCAATCCGCTGGACCCTCAGCTCGCCGCTGTGCGTGAGCTCAACGATGCACGGGCCAGCACCATTCAGTTCCGCTATCTCTGGGTTACCGATGCCGAAGGCGTGAAGCTGTTCGATGTCACCAGCTTGCGCAATCCTGTGCCTATGCCGCAGGGCACGGTCCCGCTTGCAAATGCGCAGCGTCTCTACATCGCGCGGACATATGCCTATGTCGCGGGCAAGCAGGAAGGTCTTGTGATCTTGGATGTGACCAAGCCGCTGGCACCCATGGTTTATGCGAAGGAAACGCTCGGCGGCACGATGACCGACGTCGAGGATGTGATCATCGGATCGACCAACGCCTCGCTGTTCGCATATGTCGCAGACGGGGTGAACGGCCTCAAAGTGCTCCAGCTGACCAGCCCGAGCAGCCAACCGAATTTCTATGGCTTCAGCCCCGCGCCCAAGCCGGAAATGGTGGCATGGGCGCGCACCAAGTCGCCGGCAATCTCGCTCTCCAAGGGCTTGGCGCGCGACCGCGGTGTGGATGAGACGGGCGGCCAGATGGCCGTTTTCGGCCGCCTCGGATCACGTCCGTTCAACCGTGAGGAGATGGAGCAGCTCTTCCTGACGCGCTCGGGCATTCCGTGGAAAGTCAGCGACGAACCGGACATGAGTTCGTGGGTGGGCGGCCCGTGGAAAAACGGCGAAATGCTGGCAGCGGCTGAATAACGACACTCGCACGCGGGCCACACCATCGCATCGGGCAGAAGGCCATGAGCCCGTCCGCCCCATAGGTGAACGCGGTGCGCCGACTTGTTGCGCGCTATCGAGTAATCTGGAGCTTTACGTCCGCTCGGCGAACATCTCGCGAATCATCGGACGCAGGTGCTCGCCGTAATGGGCAAGGACATCCCAACCGCTAACGGTTTCATAATGTGTCACCAGATCACTGCCATCCCAGCGATGGAGAGCGTAGACCGGCGGTTCGGTCGTGATCAGCGCGCGGTTGTCCGCCTTGTCCGGGGAAATTTCACGCAGATCGAGCGAGACGAGGGGGGCGACGGAGGGCGTTACGTTGAGCGGCACCCCTTGGAAGCGCGTGCTCAATGGCCGATGCAAGTGCCCGCAATGGATCGCTTGGATCCTGTCTTCATGTCCCGCTATCGCGCGGCCGAAATTATCAATCCATGCTTCGCCGGGAGCCGGATCCATCCAGTCGATCCCGGAGACAACCGGTGGATGGTGCATGAAGATCGCCACCGGCATGTCGGGCGCCACTTGAAGCTGTGCATGAAGCCAATCGCGGCGTTTCTCGCAGAATGCGCCGCCATGACGGCCTTCTTCGAGCGTATCCAGCAAGATCACCCGTAGGCCGTCCTGTTCGACGACATAATGGACGAAACCGTCTTCGCTGGGGCAATCAGGAAAAGCGCGGAGCAATTCCTCGCGCGTGTCGTGATTGCCGACCATCGGTAGGATCGGAAAGTCGCATTCTTCCAGCAAGGCTGCTGTCTTCTCGAAGCTTTCCCGGTCTCCGTGATCGGTCAGGTCGCCGGACAGCACGAGCATGTCGGGCCTGTTGGGGGCAGACAAGACGCGGCCGAGCGTGTTGCGGAAGCGGATGCGGTTAAGCTCTTCCGGCTTTGCGTCGGGATCGAAGCCGATATGAATATCGGTCATTTGTGCGATCAGCATGGTCTTGTCCCCTCTCGCACGCGGTTCAGTCTCCGCGTCTCGAGATACGGGCGATCTCCTTAGGGGCGAAATCGGGATGGTCCGACGGCTTGCGACCCGATGGCACGTGATAGGAATGACACATTGCGCAGCTCGACGGTACTTCCGCCTCCACGGCATCGGCGCCCTGATGGCATTCGCGGCACGTGGCGATACCCGGGAGCAAGAGGTCGGTTGCCGCATCGCTGGTTTCGGCGGCATGGCAAGTCGAACATTCGTCCTGCTTGTGATCGTCATGATCAAATTTGCCATTGATGAAGAAGGTCTTGCGGAACTTCACCGGCACGACATCGGGTTGACCGTTGGTGACTGTGGGCAGATGACATTCGCCGCATACGCCATCTTTCGACAGAGCCCGGGTAATGCCGATGTAGTTGGCCTGCGGGCGGCCGAAATTCTGATAGTAACGGCGGCCCTGAGCGAATTCGCCGGGGCGGGCCCGGCCGCGCGTAACAGGTCGACGCGGAGCCCGGTCGAGTGCAGCAAGGTCGGCGCGCATTTCTTCCACTTTCCCGTGGCGTAGCGACCGGAAAGTGTCGCCGACACGGTCATAGACGAGGCTGTGACACTCCTCGCAGCTGTCCTCCATCTCCACATCGCGGAAATTGCGGCCATCGCTATCCGGGACGTGGCAATCGGCGCACACCAGCCCGTCGCCATATTTGGGCAGACTGTTGGCCATCCGCGCGACACCGCCGTTCGGGGACATATGCATGTCATGCGGAAAGCGCAGGCCGTCATTATGCTGCGGATTGCCAGCCAGCGAAATGCGCTGCGTTTCGCCCTGGCCCGGCTGTGTCCAAACGACTGCCTGCAATTGCGGGTGACGCTTACCGAAGTCACCCGCATTGCCGAGCGCGGTATCGGTAAGCCGCTTGTCCATCGTGTCATGGCAATCGGCGCAGAATTGCTGGGCTGTCGGCTCCATCCGGCCTTCGCCCTCATGTTCGGTATGGCAGGTGGTGCAGGCTTCCGCGCCTTCCTTGCCAAAGGTTTCCGCAACCGCCCACTGAAATCCTTCGAACGCGCCGAAGGGCTGGCGGCCCATGGCAAGGCGCGGCTTCTCGGCGTGGTCGGCGATTTCCTCGTGACAGGTCAGGCAAGTCTCGTCCCGTACGGACACAAAGGCGTCCACGTGGCAGGCGGCGCAATTGTCTTCCAGACCATGGTGCGCGGTGCTGAGCGCGCCGGTGCTCCAGCTGGCGTCCATCAGCACCTGGTTGGTATCATTGGCACCCGGCGATTTGTCTACGCGGGTAAGATGCGACCAGATAGGGATGGCGAGGAAGGCGAGCAGGATCGCGCCGAGGCCCGTCCATGCCATTGCCCGCTTGCCAGGCATCGCGCTGGCGAGCGCAAAACCGCGCACCGCATCCTTGGCACCCTCGATCCGCTCGTCCTGCTGGATGGTGATCGCGGCCTGGCCTTCGCCTTCACGTGCAAACAGAAGGCGGTAGGTGCCAAACACGAACTCGCCGCCTTCGCCAGGATCGAATGTCGTATCGGTGCTGTGCCGCCCTTCGTACTGAAAATCGCGCGTGTCGATCGCGCGCATGCGCAGCTTGCCGCCATGCGCATGTGATACCGTTGCGTGTTTCTGCTCCACCGAAAGGTCGGCCAAAACGATATCGTTGGTGGTTGCGCGCCCGATTGTCAGGCTGTCTGCCTCGACCGCTCGCTCACGGCGTATTTCGCGGCCCGTGGCGGTCTGGTCGATCGTTCGGATCAGGAAGCTCATATCTGTCGCCCCCTCACCAGTAATAGAATACGCTGACGATATGCGCGGTTAGCGCCGCGAGAAGTGCGATCGTCATGGGAATATGAATATACAGCCAGACCTCCAGCAGCGCCTTTGTGCGCATATGCTTGCGGATCTGCTGCAATTGTGCCTGACGCCGACCGAGCAGGGCGCGCATGCGCGACAGGTGCTCCGCTTCCTCGCCCGGCGCGCCAGGCGAAAGGTTATCGAGCGCGCGCTGCGTCGGATCGCGCCGGGATTTGCCGGTCAGGCGCGAGATGACCCCGGCCTTGAAAATATCGTGTTCGAGCACGGCGATGACGAGATCGGTGTCGCCGCGCTGAAGCGGCTGTGCGGCGCTGTCGATCTGACGGTCGATTGCGGTCAGCAATTCCACCATCTGCTCGCGCGTCATCTCGCCGCGATTGGCGGAAAGTTTACTGGGCAAATTGGCATAGGCGAAAATCCCCCACAGGCCCGATAGAATGACCAGCATCATCAGGGCCCAGGCCAGAGTGTGCACATTCCAGCCAAGCTGGAACCCGGTATGCAAAGTGCCGATCACGATCAGGCTGAGGCCGAGATATACATGCGCGCTGGTCCAGGCTTTCAGGCTCCATTTGCCGGGCGTCATCCGCCGCTTGCGCACGCCCAGCAGGGTCAGCCACACAATCAGCAGCGCTCCGATCGTGCCGAGCGTATAGCCATACCAGCTACCGCCATTATGCCGCGGTTCCACATCGACCAGCGCATACGTAAGGAAGCATAGAGCGGTGATGCCAAGTGCCACCCACAGCCACCGAAAACCGCGATGGGCGAGAAAGCTTTCGTGATCGGCATTGCGCCGTTCCTCGTCCTGCTTGAAGCGATTGCGTGCCAGAGTGGCCATTATTCGACCTCCTCGAGCTTCGTATAGGACAGGAATTTCTCGGGGCTGACCCGGATCGCTGCACCGGTCGGGCAGGCGCGCACGCATGCGGGACCGCCGTCGATGCCCGAACACATGTCGCATTTGATGGCCGTTTTGGCGAGCTCCTTGCCGCTTTCCTCTGCCTTCTTCTTGCGCCACGAATAGCTGGCTTCGCCGGGTCCGGGGCCGGCACCGAAAAGGAGCCAGGAGAAAAGGCTCGGCTTCTTAGGCGGCTTCGCATCCATGCGGATCACGCCATAGGGGCAGTTACGCTGACAATTGCCGCAACCTATGCAGGTCTCGTCGATAAAGACTTCGCCGTCCTGGCCGCGCTTGATCGCATTGGGCGGACAGTCGGCCATACAGTGCGGGTGTTCGCAATGGCGGCACGACGTCGGCACATGGAGATGCGCGTAGGTGCGTCCAGCCTCGCGGTCCAGGCGCGACAGGCCTTCATGACTATCGGCGCAGGCCTTCTCGCAATTGTCGCAGCCGACGCACAGTTTCTCGTCGATGAGCAGCACATCGGTCGCTTCGCCGAGCCCGTTGTCGATAAGGAAGCGCGCGGTTTGCGAATACATGTCGACCGCGCTGGAGAAGCTCGCTTTCTGGCTTTCGATGAAGGAGTTGACCTCGCGGCGGCCCGACATGTCCTTCAAGGCGCGCTCGCGCAGTTCGGGTTTGCGATCGAGCAGCGCATTGAAGGCTTCGCCGGGGAAGCGCACCACGCTGCTCTTGATTGCTGCCTTGACGCTGGCGCTTCGCTTCGAACCGTCGATGACAGCCATTTCGCCGAAATAGGAGCCCGCCGGGAGATATGAGAGAAATACGGGGTGCCCGCCTATTTCCTTCTCGACAATCATCGATCCGCGCTGGACGATGAAGATGTCCTTGTCGTCCGCGCCTTCCTCGATGACCTTTTCGCCTGCGCGGACGTCAACCAGTTCGCCCGCTTCGACCAGTTCGGCGACATCCTCTTTCGAAAGGCCGGAGCCGAAGATTTGCAGCAATTGCCGCTCGATGGTGATGCGATTGACGGCGCGATTGGCCGAAGGGGCCGTGGCAAGCAATTTAAGCGCTGCCGGACGCGACAATTCCATGCACACGGTTGGCTCGCCCGCGCGGATGGTGGCGCCGCGGCGGCGACCGGAAATCAGGCCGACCTCGCCGAAGATGGTACCCTGTTCGATGGGCACGGTGATCGATGCATCGGCTGGATCGACCTCGACCAACACCGAACCCTCGGCGATGGCGAACATCGAGCTACCGGAATCGTTGCGCACGAAGATGACGTCGCCTTCGCTGTAGGAATGCACCTCGCTATCGAGCATCAGCTCGCGCATTTGCAGCGGTGACAGCTCCTCGAGGATGACGATTTGCGTCCGGAAGGTTTCGAGCCAGTCGTCGACCGACCGGTTGCCCGGAAGCTTGGCGAATTTCTCGGCCAGAATCGGCTCGTCGGCAGGCTTCAGTTCCGAATTCCCGTTGAGAAATTCGATCACATCGTAGCCCTGGTTCATGCAGTGCTTGATCAGCGGGTAACCGGCCAGCGCGCCGATGACGTGGATACCGGACTGGGTCGTTTCGAAACTGGGCGAAAGCTGCGGGAAGGCGGAGCGATCCTCGCTGGTGAAGTTGACGCCCATCGCCTCGACAAAGCCGCGCGGCGGCTGCGACCCGGTGCGTGCGATAATCCGGTCGCATTTGATCGTTTGCTGCCCGTCGCGCGTCTCCAGCACGAGCTCGCCGGGCTTGACCTCAGCGGGGGTAGTTTCGCGCATGACATTGATCTTGCCGTCCCGCTCGGCCTCTTCCAGCAACGCGACATTGGCTTTCTTGGCGCGCGCGAATTCCATGCTGCGATTGAGGATGGTGACGACGTTGGCCTGGGCTGGATCGGCAGCAAGGCCGAGCGCGTTTTCGATGCCCGCATCGCCTGAGCCGATAACGGTAATATGCTCGTCGTAATATTCGCCGGGATCGTCCAGCTGATACTGAATATGCGGCAAGTCGGCGCCGCCGCAGCGCAGCTTGTTAGGATTGCCTTGCGTCCCGATCGCCAGCACGATCGCCTCTGCCTCGACCGTCTTGCCGTTCTTCAGCTTGAGCGTGAAATTGCCTTGTTCCCCGGTGACCTCCGCCACTTCGGCGTCCATCATGACGTTGACGCCATTATCGTCGGCCTGGGAATTCCAGGTGTCGAGGATAAATTCGCGCTTGCCCGCATCGAAATCGAAATCGGAGCGCAGCACCAGATTGCTGGGCGTCGCCATGACGTGCTTGCCCTTCTGGTATTTGTAGATCGTGTCGGAGAGGTGGTCGGTCTTCTCCAGCAGCACATGGCTCATGCCCAATTGCGCAGCGCGCCCGGCGGCGCTCATGCCGGCCGGGCCCGAACCCACGATGGCTACCTGAACCTTGTCCATTTTTCGCACACCCCCCGGTCGTGCGACCCCATTATCGTTCTATACTAAACAACATACCCATTGCGGACGAATAGGCCAGAGTGAATTGCCGCGCCTCCCCGGCCTTGCTAACTGCCGGGCATGACAAATGAAGTGAAGAGCAAGAGCGGCGGGCCCGTGGGGCTGCTGTTGCTGGGACTGGCGCTGGCCGTCGTCGTTGCGATCATTGGCTGGAGGTCCTTCGGCGGCGATGACGGCGCGGGCGATGCCGTGGCAGTCGAAGATACCGGCCCGCCGACACTGGAAGAGCTGCAGGCGAGGGCCGAGGCCAATCCCGATGATCCCGGCGCATGGCAGGAGCTTGGCTTTGCGCGGTTCCAGCGCAATGAGTTTACCGAGGCGGCCGGGGCGTATGAGAAGTCGGTCGCTCTTGACGATGGCAATGCGGTTTTGTGGTCCTCGCTTGGCGAAGCGCGCGTCATGGGGAGCGAGCGCGACCCGATGCCGGCATCCGCGCTCGAAGCGTTTCGCAAGGCACTCGAGCGCGATCCCGACGATCCGCGTGCACGTTACTTCATGGCGGTCCAGCGCGACCTGTCGGGTGACCATTCCGGCGCGCTCGACGATTGGCTTGCGCTGCTGAACGACACACCGCCAGGTGCGCCTTGGGAAACCGACCTTGCAAGGACAATCGAGCAGGTCGGCAAGATCAACGACATCCCAACCGAAAGCCGCGTTGCCGCTGCGCAGAAGGCCCGTACCGAGCGCTTCGCGATGGAGACACCGACATCCGGTATGCCTGGCGTCCCGCCGCTTACCGCCACACAGGCGATCCCCGGCCCGACCCGAGAGCAGATGACGGCGGCGAGCAAGATGACGGCTTCCCAGCAGCAGGAAATGGTCGAGGGCATGGTCGCCAGCCGCGAACAGAAGCAGCGTGAGAACCCGCAGGATGTCGACGGGTGGGTGCTGCTCATGCGCAGCTATGTCACGCTCGACCGGACCGAGCAGGCGCGCGCTGCGCTGGTCACGGCAATCGAAGCAAATCCCGCGAGCCGGTCGCGGCTGGAAGCGGAGGCCGAAGCGCTGGGCGTGCGCTAAACCGGCGGAGGTTTGTCCGCTGGCGGAGCAATCTGGGCCGGCTTGTCGACCGTGATACGAATTTGCTGGAGCGAGATGATCGCTACCCAGAAGCCGAGGACCGATAGCGCGCTTGATCCAAGGACCGTGAAAGCGGCACCTTTCAGCCCGTTCCAGTCCATCGCGATTTCAAGCAAGGCCAGCGCGAGAACGGTAGGGATTGCGCGCACCACGAACGCCGTGCCCGCCTTGCCTGCACTCACCAGCAGCGATTCCAGGCTGGCGCCAACAAGCTCGATCGCCCCGGCAATGGCCAGGATTACCATGGTCCAATACACGACCCTGAACGCGTCACCTGCAATCAGAACCAAGCCCTGCCGACCGAACAATAACGCAACGAGGACCGCAACCACACCGGCGACGAGAGCGATGTTCGCCATGCGGCGCGCCATATCGTGCGCGGCATCGCGCGCGTGGACGAGCTCGGGATAGATCGCTTTAGACACGGTCTGCGCAAGCTGGACGAGCGCCTGGCCAAGCTGGCTCGCCACGCGGTACCCGCCTGCGAACGCCTCTCCGCCGATCGCGCCGACCAGCAGGATCAGCACCTGCTTGCCGCCAACATTGAGACTACCTGTCATATTGGTCGACCAGACGAACCGCCAGGCACCCGGATTGCCGCGAGGAATGCGGGTCAGGCTGACTTGCCTGAAGTCTATGCGCTCCAGCTTCGATGCCGCGAACCACAGCGCGATTGCTACGGCAACTTCCGCTGCGGCCCAAGCGAGTATGAAACCGAGCACGGTCGGCATGAAAAACGCTGCCAGAACAGCGCCCGCCGCCCGGATGATCGGCTGGACAGCCTCTGCGGCGGTTGCGCGGCCATAGGCAAAGCGCATCCGCAGAACACCGGTGGGCGTAGAGCGGATCGCAAATAGCGAAACCATGCAATAACCGAAGGCAATCGGCAGCAGCTCAGGTGGTAGCGGCAGCCAGAATTGCGCGCTCCAGACCAATCCAGCCGCCAAGACGCTGCCCAGCACCAGTGACAGCATGTCCAGGCCGATCGCAAAGCCTACTGCTTCGGAAGCCCCCTTGTCGCCCGAACCCCAGCGAACCACGAATTGCCATGTCTGAAAATTGGCAAGCCCGGTGACCGTCTGCCCGAGCGCGATGACGATGGCAAAATACCCGAACCCGTCGAGCCCGAGCGTCCGCGTCGCGAGCGCCAGATACACCAGGCTCAGCACGGCATTGACGCCGCGGCCGCCGAGCAGCCAGCCAATGTTTCCGAACAGACGTTTCATGGGAGCGAGCGGCCCTTGAGGCCGTTAGCTTTCGCCGGACTGGCGCTTGGCGAGCAATTTGTCCGTCACCTGCCATGTGCGCTCATTATCGACGTCGATGGCGCAATAGCCATTGCTCATCACCAGTGGTGTAAGCTTGAAGCCGAAGCGCTTGGAGACCTGTTCGAAAAGCTTTTCCTTGCTACCCCAGCCGAAATAGAAGCGGATGAGATTCATAACGCCGAATGCTTTTGCAATGCGGCTCGGAAACTTCACGAATTGCCCCCCGCTACGCATGATCTCTGCGGCGCTCAATGCGTCTTCGTTGCCGATCCAATAGGCGTTGCAATTCGAATATCCGCCGTCCTTGAACTGGTAGAACTTCTTTTGTCCCTCAGGGTCCGCTGCGATCACGTCCTGTTTGCGCGCGAGGGCTGCTGCGGCGCCTGCTTCGGACGTCAGCGCCTTTTCGACGAATTCGGCGACATCCTCGCTCTTCCACAGGCAATTGTCCGCTGTGGTGATCAGGATCGGGAACTGAGCCCCTTGGGCGCCCGCAAAGACGCTATCGACCAGATTGAACGCGCCGGGACGGAAGATCAAACGGCCTTCCTCCTTCAGCTGCGATACTATCGGGATCGCCTCTATCTCACCGGGTTCGTGAGCAACAACGCGGATTTCCGCAATGCGCTCGCAGTCGGCGAGCGTCTGGATGACGTGTTCGATAAGCGGCTTTCCGCCAACCGGCACCACACATTTCTGGTTCACCCCGGCGCGCTGCGCCAGCGGGTCGAGGACGCCGGACCGCTTGCCGGCCATCACGAGAGCGGTGACTTTCTGTGTCATGGCTTTGGCCTCTAGGACGGAAATCGGGCGAGGGCAAAACCTTGTCATCGCTCGTGCAGTGCGTCAGCAACGCGCGATGCGTATCGTTTTCAGTCGCAAAGGCTTCGACAGTGCGGCCGGAGGTGGAGCTTCGCCGATCGTCGACGGGCGACCGATCAGCCTGCCAATTCCCGCCGGAGCGGCGTCGGAAACAAGCTATGGCGCGCTCGGGCTGGGCGACTTGGTCAACACGGCGAGCCGCGGAAAGCTGGGCGCAGACGATCTGTGCCACCATGATCCCATGTTCCCCGGCGACGGCACCTGCCTGTTCGGCCAATGCGGCGCTGCGCAGACCCATCTCGTCAATCAAGGCGTCGGGATTGGTGATGTATTCGTGTTCTTCGGCCTATTTCGCGAGGAGGAAACCGGCGAACTGCATCACCGCATCTTCGGCTACATGACGATTGACGCGATCGTCCGCTTGACTGATGAAACCGATGACCGAATGCGCGAATTGGGGCACCCCCATGCGCTCGCCCTGCATGGCAAGAATGATGTGGTTTATCGCGGGGAGGGGGCGCAGGCGCACACCGCCAGTCCGGCGCTGCGTCTGACAGTGGAAGGCGGGCCGCCAAGCCTCTGGAACCGCCCCGGCTGGCTTAAGCAAGGCGGGTTGAGCTATCATGATCGCGCCGAGCGCTGGCTACGCGGCGGCAGGCTCAGAAGCGTTGCGCGCGGTCAGGAATTCGTCGCGGATATCGGACCGCGTGAAGCGCCGCGGCGCTGGCTCGACGCGATTATCGCCGAGATCAATAAGTCTTGATGATCGCCGAGAAATCGAGCTGTTCGTTGCCTGCCCCGGCAAAGTCTTCGTAAAGCGAGGCTGCGCGCGATCCCAGCGGCACGGCAGCATCGGCCGTCTCCGCCGCTTCCATTGCCAGCCGCAAATCCTTCAGCATCAGCGCTGTTGCAAAGCCGCCTTGGTATTCCTTGTCTGCGGGACTCTCCACGCCGACGCCCGGCATGGGCGTGTAGGCATTGAGCGACCAGTTGTATCCCGACGACTGGCTGGAAATCTCGTAGAATTTCTGCGGGTCGAGGCCGAGCTTCTCGGCCATCTTCATCGCTTCGGCAGTGCCGATCATATGGATGGCGAGCAGCATGTTGTTGCAAATCTTGGCCGTCTGGCCCGCGCCTGCATCGCCTGCATGGATCACGGCCTTGCCCATAGGATCGAGCACTTCCTTGGCGCGCTCGAACGCCTTCTCTGCTGCCGCCGACCATGAAGGTCAGCGTGCCGCCATTGGCCGCGGCGATGCCGCCGGAGACGGGCGTATCGACCATGTCGTATCCCGCCGCTTCCGCTGCCGCGATAACTTCCTTCGCCGTCGCAACATCGATGGTCGAACAGTCGAGCAGCACCGCGCCAGCGGGCGCATGGCCGATCACACTATCGGTATAGACCGACTTCACGATGGCACCGTTCGGCAGCATGGTGACCACCCCGTCGACCCCCTGCACAGCCTCGCGCGCATCCGTGAAAGGCGCGCAGCCATGGTCCTTCGCCGTAGCCAGCGCCTCTTCGGACAGGTCGAACGCATTTACTGCGTGCCCCGCCTTGACGAGGTTCGCGGCCATCCCGCCGCCCATATTGCCAAGGCCGATGAAAGCGATCTTCATGTCAGCGTCCCTTCCATTGGCCTTCGCGCTTCTCGACGAAAGCGGCCATCCCCTCCTTCTTGTCCTCGCTCGCGGTGAGGATCTGGAAGATGCGGCGTTCGATGATCAGGCCCTGGTCGAGGCTGCTTTCGAATGCGGCGTTGACCATTTCCTTGTTCGCGATGGCAGCCATCGGCGGCATGGAGGCGATAGTGGCGGCGGTTTTCATGGCGTCGTCCACCAGATCGCCATGCGGCACGACGCGTGCGACGAGATTGCTGCGCTCGGCTTCCTCTGCGCCCATCATGCGGCCGGTGAGGCACATTTCCATGGCCTTCGACTTGCCGATAGCCTTGGTCAGGCGCTGCGAGCCGCCCATACCGGGTGCCACGCCGAGCTTGATCTCGGGCTGGCCGAACTTGGCGTTCTCGCTCGCAATGATGAAGTCCGCCATCATGGCGAGCTCGCACCCGCCGCCCAGCGCAAAGCCATTGACTGCCGCGATCCACGGCTTGCGGGTTTTCTTGACGATTTCGCTGGTCCAGGGCGCGAAGAAATCATCGAGATAAAAGTCGGCAGCTGCCTTCTCGCTCATCTCCTTGATATCGGCACCGGCCGCGAATGCCTTGTCGCCCGATCCGGTCAGGACCGCGCACAGCTGGCTGCTGTCGGCCTGATAGGCGGCGAAAGCGTCGATCAGCTCCTCGAGCACCTTGCTGTTGAGCGCATTGAGCGCCTTGGGGCGGTACAGCGTGATCAGCGTTACAGCGTCCCGCCTCTCGGTGGTGATGGTTTCGTAGCTCATAGGGGTTTCCATTCCTCATCGTCCGGCAGCGGCGCGAAAATGCTGTCGAGCAGATCCTCCGTCACGTCTTCGGGCGTTGCTGGTTCCCATTTGGGATCATTCGTTTTGTCGACGATCACTGCGCGCACGCCCTCGGCGAAATCGGGCCGGGTCAGCACGCGGCTGGCGATACGGTACTCCATCCGCATATTGTCGGCAAAATCGTCGAGCTTGGCGCTTGTCGCAAGCTGGCGGAGAGCCACCTTGCAGGTTTGCGGGCTTTTCGTGCCGAGCGTATCGCGTTCCTTGTGCGACCATTCGGAATCCTCAGCTTCGAGGCTGGCGAGGATGTCTTCGTAGCGGTCGCTGCCGAAATGCTTGGCGATCTTGTCGACATTTTCCTCGATCCGCGCTTTGGGCGGGCTGCCAACCATTTCCGAAAGCGCTCCCGAAATGCGCCCCGGCTTGTCGATGATCCGCGCCTTTGCCTCGGCCAGCAATTCGCTCGGCAGGTAATGCGTGGCGAGGCCCGTCCAGAGGCACTCTGCCCCGTCGAGACGCGCGCCGGTAAGCGCAAGGAATTGTCCGATCCGTCCGCCGAGGCGCGATAGATGCCATCCGCCGCCCACATCGGGGAAGAGGCCGATACCGGTTTCCGGCATGGCAAAGCGCGTGTTCTCGGTGGCGACACGGAACTTGGCGGGCAGGGCGATACCGACACCGCCTCCCATCGTGATCCCGTCCATGAAAGCCACGATGGGCTTGGTATAGGTGAAGATCTGGTGGTTGAGCTGGTATTCGTCGTGAAAGAACTTGCGGCCCGACACGCCCCCATCGTTCAGCGCCGAATTGCGCAGAAACGCAATGTCGCCGCCCGCACAGAAACCGCGGCCCTCGGCGTGATCGAGGATGATGGCCTCGACCTCGTCATCATCGGCCCAATCTGACAGCGCCGCGCTGATCGCGTGGCACATCTCCAGCGTCAGCGCATGCAGCGCCTTGGGCCGGTTGAGCGAGACATGACCGACCCGGTCATGCTTGTGGATCAACACCTGGTCGGTCATTGGCGCAGCAGGTCCCTTCCCACGATCATTCGCATGACCTGATTGGTGCCTTCGAGGATCGAGTGGACCCGCAAGTCGCGCCAGAAGCGCTCGATCGGATACTCCTTGAGATAGCCGTAGCCGCCAAACAGCTGGAGCGCGTCGTTGACGATCTTGCTGCCATTGTCGGTGGCAAGCCGCTTTGCCATTGCGGAAAAGCGCGACTTGTCGGGCGCATTGTCAGTGACCTTGGCGGCGGCGAGATACAGTAGCGCCCGCGATGCCTCCAGATCGGTGGCCATATCGGCGAGCATGAATTGGGTGTTCTGGAAATCGGCAACCGGCTGGTCGAACTGCTTACGGTCTTTGGTATAGGCAACCGCTTCATCGAGGCACCGCTGCGCCCCGCCCAGCGAACAAGCGCCGATGTTGAGCCGTCCTCCGTCAAGACCCATCATGGCAAAACGGAAGCCATCGCCTTCTGCGCCGACGAGGTTTTCAGCCGGCACCTTGGCGTCTTCGAAGATCACCTGCGCTGTCGGGCTGGCATTCCAGCCGAGCTTCTTTTCCGGTTTGCCGAAGCTGACGCCGGGCGTGTCCTTGTCGATCACCAGACAGGAGATGCCCTTGGTCTTGTGTTCGCCGGTACGAACCATGGTGACGTACACATCGTTGAAGCCGGCGCCCGAAATGAACTGCTTCGTACCGTTCAATATGTAATGATCGCCGTCCAGCTTCGCGCTGGTCTTGAGGCCCGCCGCGTCCGAGCCGCTGCCAGGTTCGGTCAAGGCATAGCTGGCAATTTTCTCCATCGAGATCAGGTCGGGAAGGTATTTGTCCTTCACTCCGTCGCCGCCGAAACGGTCGATCATCCAGGTCGCCATATTGTGAATCGAGATGAACGCGCTGGTGGTCGGGCAGCCATAGGCCATCGCTTCCATGATGAGCGCTGCCTCCAGGCGCCCGAGGCCGATGCCGCCGCTCTCTTCCGATACGTAGATCGCGCCGAAGCCAAGCTCCGCAGTTTGCTTGATCACATCGCGCGGAAAATAGGCGTTCTGATCCCATTCGGCGGCATGCGGCGTGATGTTGTCGGCGGTGAAACGCTGCGCCATCTCCTGGATGGCAAGCTGATCGTCGGTGAGCTGGAATTGTCCTGTCATGGGGCGCGCTCTAGCGCCGCGATCGGAGAGAGGGAAGGGGTGAGGAAGAGTGCGGGGGGGGCAGGGGGCGGCCGTCGCCCTCAACCGATGATCGCCTCGGCCTCGATCTCGACTTTCCATTCCGGGCGGCACAGCCATGCGATGCCGGCCATGGTCGCAGCGGGCGCGGCCTCACTGAAGAAGCGCGCATGCACGGCTCCGACAGCGTCCTGGTCTGCGGGATCGGTCAGGAGCATGCGGGTGCGCACAACATCGCTCGCCGAACCGCCCAGTTGCTCGATCGCCCGGACGATCAACGTGAGGCACCGTTCCGCCTGTAATGCGGCATCGCCGATGGTGGATGAGCCATCCGCTTCGACAGGACCTGTGCCCGCCACCACAATACGATTGCCGATGCGGACTGCCCGCGAGAACCCGAACTGCGCCTCGTAGGGCGATCCGGACTTCGCGCGGCTCCGCTCGCTCATCCGCAGGCGATCCGCGTTATTGCCATATCGCGGTCATAGGAAACGCGGACCCGGTCGGGTCGGTAATCCATTGTCACTGCGCTTTCGGGCGGCACCCATTGGAAGATTGCAGCGCCGGTGATCTCGCGGATCTCTGCGCCGATCGCAGTCCCGGCACGCTCACCGACGAAGCGTTCGGTGCCAGCGGCGTTGCAAATGGCACCGCTCGCGCTTTCACGCTGCTCCATAGGTTCTCGCTCCGCTGCTATTGTCGCACAGGAGGCAAGCATAGCCGTGGCAGCGAGAAGTGGTGCCAAGCGCATGACCGTCAGCCCATTGTCGGAATGACGAACGCGTTCGATCCATTGCCGCCGCCATCGGGCCAGCGCTGGGTCACCGTCTTGACCTTGGTCCAGAACTTCAGCCCTTCGGTACCGTATTGGTTGGTGTCGCCGAAGCCGGAGCGTTTCCAGCCGCCGAAGCTGTGATAGCTGACCGGCACCGGGATGGGCACATTCACGCCCACCATACCGACTTGCACGCGGCTGGCGAATTCGCGCGCCGCATGGCCGTTGCGCGTGAAGATGGCGACGCCGTTTCCGTATTGGTGGTCCGAGGGAAGCCGCACGGCCTCCTCGAAATCCTTTGCCCGCACGATCTGAAGGACCGGGCCGAAGATCTCTTCCTGGTAGCTTTCCATCTTCGTGGTCACGCGGTCGAGCAGGGTCGGGCCGACGAAGAAACCGTCCTCATGGCCTTGCAGGCTGAAGCCGCGTCCGTCGATGACGACTTCGGCGCCTTCCTTCTCGGCTGTGTCGATCCAGCCTTCGACCCGCGCCTTGTGTTCGGGCGTGACAACCGGGCCATAATGCGCGTCGGGATCGGTCGATACGCCGATGCGCAAGCCGTTGATTGCCGGGATGAGCTTTTCCCGCAGGCGGTCGGCAGTATCCTCACCAACCGGCACAACCACGGGAAGGGCCATGCAACGCTCGCCAGCCGAGCCATAGGCTGCGCCGGTCAGGTCGTTCACAACCTGATCGAGGTCGGCGTCGGGCATAACGATACCGTGGTTCTTCGCGCCGCCCATGGCCTGGACGCGCTTGCCCGCGGCTACTCCGCGCTTGTAAACATAGTGCGCAATATCGGACGAGCCGACAAAGCTGACGCCTGCGATATCGGGATGGTCGAGAATCGCGTCGACCATTTCCTTGTCGCCGTGCACAACCTGAAGGAGCCCTTCGGGGGCGCCCGCCTCGAGAAACAATTCGGCGAGGCGTACCGGCACGCTCGGGTCGCGTTCGGACGGTTTGAGGATGAAAGCATTGCCCGCTGAAATGGCCATGCCGAACATCCACATCGGGATCATCGCCGGAAAATTGAACGGGGTGATCCCTGCGCCGATGCCGATCGGCTGGCGCATGGAATAGACGTCGATGCCCGGACCGGCGCCTTGGGTATATTCGCCTTTCAGCACCTGCGGGATGCCGCAAGCATATTCAATCACTTCCAGGCCGCGCTGCACATCGCCCTTGGCGTCATCGATCACCTTGCCATGTTCGCTCGACAACAGCCGGGCGAGATCGTCCATATTGGCCTCGATCAGCTCCTTGTACTTGAAGAACACCCGCGCGCGCTTCTGCGGGTTGGTCGCCGCCCAGCCGGGCTGGACTTCTTTCGCGGTCGCCACAGCCTTGTCCAGCAGCTCCGCTCCGGCCAGGGCGACTTCGGCCTGCACTTCACCGGTCGAGGGGTTCCACACCTTATGCGTGCGCGCCGCCGAACCGCCGTTGCCGCCGCCCACCATGAAATGATCTACCTGACGCATGGATATCTCCTCTGCCGCAGGCTCTGCTCATGCGAGCCCGCGAAATCAACCTTTAGCAGATGAAACGGCATCACAGCGCGTGGTTTCCACGTCCGTTGACCTTGGCCCATACCAAAGTGCGGCGTTTCCGGTTCGCAGTCGTCTTAGGCCGAAGCGCATATCGCGAAATGCACACCCGGCGATGCAATCAACAAAGTTTCCCAGTGATGGGAGGCAAGAGGTCACTTGGTCATCCCGAAAAGATGGGTTCCAAGACGTCTGACGGCCATATCGCAGGCTATCGAGCTATACGCGAAAAGCCGCGATCCTGAGTCCCTGAGTCGCACGAGATCGTCGCACGAGATCCATTTCGCCCATCTAGAGTTTGAGCCAATCATCTTTATTGACCGACATAGGTAGCGGAAATTCAATGAAAAAATTTGCGAT
This sequence comes from uncultured Alphaproteobacteria bacterium, assembly GCA_963797945.1. Taxonomy (GTDB): domain Bacteria; phylum Pseudomonadota; class Alphaproteobacteria; order Sphingomonadales; family Sphingomonadaceae; genus Qipengyuania. The sequence continues at coordinate 191,851 of CAWCRA010000004.1, forward strand.
GGTTTTTCTCGCAGGATTGGCTATAACTATGTGGATAACAGAGGTCAGTGTTAACTAATCGCATTGCGCGGTCGGTTTTCTATAAAAAATTGAAGCATTTGATTTTGTCGTGAGGGCAAGATTACTATTTTTCGTTTTCCAGTTATATTATTATAATCTGCTATAACGGAAATCTACTTTTATTTGAATATCTGCATTCGATGGATATAATATAAATTGAGGTCGGCACGTCGAGAATCTCCCGCAGATTTGTCTGGAGTACGATATGTCGCACGCAAGTTTGACTGATAACATCATCCCCCCTGCGGTCCGTAGCAGGATCCCGAGTATGGGAAACTTCGACCCCGCGAAACTCCTGCATGAGCGGATACGTTCCGAGGGGGTGCGGACGACTCGAGGCAAGTCCGAGTTTCTCTCAAAGGTGGGGGAGCTCTCGAGTGAAATTTACCTCATGGACGAGGGCGTGGTCGGAGTAACGAGCCGCTGTAATGGTGGCATGCGGCACATCCTCGCGTTCTTGATGGCTCCATCGATCATAATCCCAGCCGTCCGGTTCAACGGGAAAGCGCGGTACAGCATCCGATGCCTGTCCGATTCTTCGTTTTTCGCAATTTCGCGCAACTCGCTGAGCAGAATCATGGATAGCGACCTGCTCTTTTGGGCTGCAATCGAAGAGGAATACGGCAATTACCTCGATCGTATTCACGACAATTTATCGAACGTGCTCTGTCGTCACGGGACTGCGCGTGTCGCCTATCTCCTGAGTTCACTGCACCGTTCGTCGCGCGCATCGGAGGATCAGTCCGATGGTGAAGTTCGGTCACTACGCCCCCTGGATATCACGCAGGTAGACATGGCTGCCGCCCTCGGAATGACGCCCGTTTATCTCAACAAGATCCTTAAAGAACTTAAAGAAAATCGAGTGATCAAATTAAAATCCGGCAAAGTTCAGATAAGGGATCTACAGGCACTAAATATGATGTTCTAAATCGTCAGAAAAATTTGAATCGTTACGATGATCATTAGGAGTCATGACATTTTGCTAGATTGTTTTTTATCTTAGTGTTTTTGTAATATTGATATCACGCACGCTTTTCCTGCACTGTTAAGACGGCCCGTACGATCGGAGCCATTCTCAAGCAGGAGCTAAATCATGAAGCATCGTCTATTTTTGGGGGTCGCCACGGCTGCCCTCTGCATTTCAGGGCCAGCCCTGGCGGATGTCACCGTGACGGGCGAGATCGATCTCGAGAAGACGATCGATGTTACCGAAACGGTGGACATCATCACCGACGTCGAACTGAATGTCGAAGTCAACCTCGACGCCGAAAAGTTCGCTGAATCGACGGCGATCGCCAACCAGAGCAACTACGACAACGAAGCGTGCTCGAATTGTGCCGAGAAAGAGGATCTGATCCAAAACTCAGCCAATGGAAACGAAGGTATCGTTTCGCTCAACCAATCGTCGGGCAATCTGAACAACCAAGGTACTCTCATCAGTGTCGCAGTAGATGCGGGCAATGATTTCCCGGGCGTACCTGGCAACAGCGGCTTTGCTGAATCGCTTGCCGCAGCCGATCAACGCAATGGCACACCCGATGCGCTTGCCGGTGACAATGGGTCATTCAGCGACGGCGCCAATCTGGTCGAAACGGTGAACATTCTGTTCCGCGATGCTGACATCACGGATTCGTTCAACGGCAATACCGGCCTCGTTTACGGCAACCAGGCAACCGGCAACATGGCCAATCAGGTCAACATCCTGTCGCTGGCATTCGCGCTCGACGACAATGGCGTGGCAATTTCCGAAGCCGATCTAGGCCAAGTCAATGCCAATAACATTGTCCGCGAATCGAGCGACGAGAACGACGGTTTCGGCATCCTGAAAGTCGCCAGCGTCAGCAATTCGCTCAATGGCAACACCGGGATCGTCGGCGTGAACCAGTCGGTCGGCAATATGTCGAACCAGGCAAACATCGTCTCGATCGCAGCCGTCGGAAGCAGCCTCCCAACGTTCTGATCGCTGATCCGAAATTCAAATATAAGGAAGCTTTGAAATGACTCGTTTTCTATACAGCTCGTCACTTGCCCTGATTGCGGCAGCGGGCCTGGCAAGTCCGGCTCTGGCCGATGTCCAGGTCGTCGGGACGGTCGATGTCGACAAGGACATCACCATCACCGTCGAAACCAATAAGGACAAGAATGTCGACATCAATGTCCTGATTCGACGCCGAACTCGATGGTTCGGCGCAATCCGATGCGATCGTGAATGCAACGATCGACGATGTGGAGGTCGGTGCAATCGACGAAGACATCACCGACCAAGGCATCGACAAAACTGTCAGCACGGTTGACTCGGTCAACGGGAATACCGGCATCGTCCAGTTCAACCAGGACGCAGGCAACGTTTCCAACCAAGGTAACGTCATGTCGGCAGCTGCTATCTTCTCCACCGAAGAAGATACCCAAGTTGTGATGTCGGAAGCCTATGCCGATCAACGGGTGACCAATTCGCGGTCAACGCATGAGGAAGGCTTCGCCAACCTCGCCGGGTTGGTAGACGCCGATGGCAACGTAACGCTTGATGGCGATTTCGAGTTCGACCTTACTGCCGAAATCGCAAATTCCTACAACGGCAATAGCGGCGTCGTCATGGGCAACCAGAATGTCGGTAATGCGAACAACCAGCACAATGTGCTGTCGCTTGCAGTCGGCGACAATGCTCTCGTGGCCCTCTCCGATGCGGGCCTCGGTCAGCAAAACAGCGGCAATGTCCTGCGCGATATCAACTCGCTCAAGCACGCCACTGTGGCAGACTCGATGAACGGCAACGCCGGCATTGTGGCCGTCAACCAGACGACGGGTGCCTTCAACAACCAGGCAACCGTGATCTCGGTAGCGGCTCTGACCAGCGCAGTCGGCCTCGGTCAGTAACTGCCAACGACAGTTCGGGATGCGCGAGATACATCAGTCCCCTGGGTTCTCGCCATCCCGTTCCATCGTTTTGCGGTCCATCGTTCCACCCCGAACAGCGGCATCGGATAATCACATGTTCTTCGCCAAATCCAAGCAATCGGCACGGCTCGCCGCAGCAACACGAGGGCTATTCGCCTTGGCGCTTGCCACGAGTGCAGCAGCTCAGGATATTCCTCCCCAGGACAGGCCCGATGATATAGAGCTCGATCAGGTCGGAAACGAAGGAACCGGCGTCTTCCACCTCAATCAAAGCGGTGCAGATGCGAGCAATCAGGAGAACATTCTCGGCTGCAGCAACGACGGAGAAATCCGGCGCCTCGCTCGCCGACGCAGTTTCGGCCCAAAGCTCGGCCGATCTTTCAATCTCGGCTCTGTTGTCCAGCGCCACGATGACCGACGTCGCGAATGGCGCGACCGGCGTGGTGGGGATCAACCAGTCGGCATCGCCCGCATCTTCGCAAGCCAACCTCGTGGCGCTCGCGGTGACGGATAGTCCCGCCAGCTTCGCACGTGCGTCCGCAACTAGTTCGACCTCGTCCACACGCTCATCGGCGACCGCGCGCGGCGGCATAACCGACGTCACCATGCTGGACGTCGGCAATGGATTTTCCGGCATACTCCAGGCCAATCAGCTTGCAGGAACCGGCGGCAGCCAATCGAACGTCGTCGCCGTCGCGTCCGCAGGAAGCGGGATAGCCTTGGCCGATGCGCAGTCTCTGACCGCCCGGTCCGGCGCAGGGGCGGGCGGAGGGTCGGCGGATGACGATGACTTTATCGCCGGTAGCCTCGGCACGGCCGATTTGCGCGACAGCTTCAACGGTGCGATTGGCCTCGTCCAGGTCAATCAGGCGACCGGAGGCGGCAACAGCCAGACCAATCTGATCGCAGCCGCTTTCGGATCGGTGGCACATGCTTCCGCCCTTTCCGACAGCAGCCTGAGCGACGTCCGTTCGCCTATCGGCCAGCGAGCAGGAACTGGATCCCGAACGCCGGCATGCCGGCCGGCGCGGAAGGATCATTCGATGGTTTTGTCGGCGTAGGGCAGGTTTCCCAAGTCGCGGGCTATGGCAACCAGACGGCCAATACCATTTCCGTGTCCGTCAGCCACGGTGCTACAGGGTTTTAAGCATGCGCGCGCAATCCCCCCTGCGCCTTGCGCTCATCGGACTGGCCCTGATGGCTCCAGCTTCGATCGATATGGCGGTTGCCAATCCGATCGACATACCCGGCGCAGGACAAGTACAGGTAAAGGTGACGTCGCTTGCGGATATGCGGTTTCGCAACATGACGCGTCAATCGCGTGACCTGAGCTGCGGAGCCGCAGCGGTCGCCACTCTCCTGGAGCATGCATACGGTCTGGATGCCGACGAAGGCGACGTCATCGACAGCATTTTCGAGATCACCCCGGAAGACCAGAGACAGAAGATCGCTGACGAAGGTTTCTCGCTTCTGGAACTCAAGCGCTACATTGAAACACGGGGCTTTGCCGCAGGCGGCTTCAAGCTCGAATCCGCGGCCAAGCTGGCCAACCTGCAGGTGCCGGTCATCGCGCTGATCAATGTGCGCGGGTACAACCATTTCGTGGTCATCAAGCGGGTGCATAACGGCCGGGTGCTCATCGCGGATCCCGCGTTCGGTAACAGCCGGCCCACGGTCGAAGCCTTCGCGAACGGTTGGGATGGGATCATCCTGGCAGTGGCGAAGGAGAACACGCCGCCCGACCCTGAATTCATGGAAGATCCGACCATCCTGGCCCGCCCGGGCGACCTTCGCACAATCGCCGTGGCGCTCGGAACCGCCGAGATTACCTTTGCAGGAGAATACTGACGGACCTTCGGATTCCGCCGCCAGAAGCGACACATACAATAGAGGAGTTCATATGATGACTATCAAGAACAGCATTGTCGCGGGGTGTAGCGTGGCCATTGCGGCTAGCCTTATTGGTGCCCCGCTACAGGCACGCGAAACCACATCGTTGCCTACAGACGTCAGCCTTGTGCAACTCGCATTCGGCGAGGCGAATCTCACGGGTGCCAGAACAATGCCCGACGAAGAACTGGGCGAAGCGCGCGGCGGCTATGGTGGGGTCTATTTCACCCTGTTCGGGTTCGGCGATATCAATCAGGTCGGCGGCAATCTGCCGGACGGCGTCGCGATCACTTCCCAATCTGCCGAACTCGTCAGCCTCAATCTTGGGCTTGCGAGCTTGCCCAATACAGGAGGCTTCATCCAGTTCGCCTCGGTCGTGGGTAACAACAATATCGTCAATAACAATCTGATATTGAACGTCTACTTTCTTGAAGGCGGTGTCGCCGATACTAGCACTATCGCTACGGGCGGGCTGCTCGGGTTGTAACGCCGCGGATAATGAATGGGGGCGTTCGCGAACTTCCCTCGGATAATAATAAACTCAGGGGAGGTGAGGATGGATGAAGCGGCAGAAAAGCGGACGATACTTGATTTGCGCAAGACGATGACAAGCCGCACATGCATCGTGGCGGTTGTTGGCGGCGCATTTCTTGCATCCACAGCAGCCCAAGGGAGCGAGACGCAGCAATATCACTCTTCACAAAGTGAAGCTGACCAGTCGGAAGGTTCCGCCGCTGACGCGTCGCCGCCTGTTCCGCTGTCAAAATGGGAGCAGTTGGAGCAGCGGCTGGACGCGCAGGACCGGCGAATTTCCGAGCTCGAATGGACTGTGAACCGGCAGGCACGCGAGATCGCGCAGAGAGACGACGAACTCCAGGCGAAAACGCAGGAAGCAAAGGAACTGCGCCTCGCCCTCGACCAGCAAAATGAAGGGCGCGCCGTAACGCCGCCAGCCCGGTTCCAGACCGCCCAGGCACAGCTCGATCCCCCGCCGGAGCCAGATACAGCAGCGCCGGAAGGGCAGACCAGTTCTGCGGCTGCCGAAGATCCGCAACTAGCTCAAGCCGGACGCCCGCAATCCGACAGGGCCGTTGACCAACTCTTGCTGGATCAGGGCGGCGTGCTCTTACCCGAAGGTGTGTTTCAGCTCGAACCGAGCATCGACTACACATCGATTTCGAGTGACCGGGTTAACATCTCCGGCTTCTCGATCTTCAATGCCATTCTCATCGGAACCATCAGGGTTGACGACGTCAACCGCGATATCCTGACCGGCGCCGTGACCGCGCGTTATGGCAGCGGCAACCGCACCCAGGTCGATCTGCGTATTCCTTATGTCTATCGCAATGACACCGAAACGACTGGGATCGGAACCGGCGATGCTTTGGAGCGCCGTACGACCGGCCACGGATTGGGCGACGCATCGGTGACGCTGTCTTGGCAGCCGCTGACCGCCAAAGGCGGGCGTCCAGCCACAATCGTGCGGGTTCAGGCCGAATACCCTACCGGCAAGTCGGCATTCGAGATCGAGCGAGTAGCTCCAACCGAAAATAGTCCAGAGCGGGTGCTTGTCGAAGCGCCGACCGGTTCGGGCTTTTACACTTTCTCACCCGGCGTGACCTTTGTGTGGCCGATCGATCCGGTCGTATTGTTCGCCGGAGGTGCCTACAATTACACATTTGGAAGGCGGTTCAGGGAATTCGGCTTCGTCGAACCCGGGCATGGCTTTGAATTCTTTACCGGCTTGAACATGTCCATCAATGAACGCGTGTCGATGAACTTCTCATTCCTCGATAAACAGCGCTTTGCCACATCGGCGAACGGTCTGAAGATACCCGGTTCGGGCACGCATGATGCGCGCCTTTCGCTCGGCGCATCGGTGGGTCTGACCGACAAGATGTCTCTGGTGATCGCGTCCTCCGCAGGGCTGACCGATGAGTCGCCCGACTTCGCGTTCTCAGTCAGGTTGCCGATAACGTTCTAATGCTGCGAGCCGGGGTTAGCAGATCGCCGCGCAAATGCCGTTGACCGAAATCTGCGAACATTGCAGAGATCCGGCGATCAGCCGGGATGTTAAGCGACGCCCGGCAGTGATAGCCAGTTGGCTGATTCGCGGGTGTAGCTCAATGGTAGAGCAGCAGCTTCCCAAGCTGACGACGAGGGTTCGATTCCCTTCACCCGCTCCAGCGCCGCCTTCCCAAAACATCCCGGAAACGCTATAAAACCCTTGGAAATCAGAGGGTTTCTGGCGTTCGGTTGTCCTGCATTTGCCCGCTTAGTCTCGCCAAATCTCGCTGATTTGGGGGCCACATTGGGGGCCACACAGGTTTCCGCCAATTCGAGTGGCCCCCAATCTGGGGGCCACGTACCGGGTAAAGGTCTGAAAATATGGCACTAACAGACGTTGCAGTTCGCAAGGCTAGACCTAAGGCGAAAGCCTACAAATTGGGCGATTCGTTAGGGCTCTTCCTTTTGGTTCAGCCAAGTGGCGGCAGATTGTGGCGGATGAAGTACCGCGTTGATGGACGCGAGAAGAAACTGGGGCTCGGAACCTACCCGGAAATCGGGCTGGCAGAGGCCCGTAGAAGGCGCGATGCTGCACGCGAGGCTCTGGCGCAGGGAAAGGACCCTTCGCGCGAAAAACAGCGTGAGAAGGCGCGTAAGAAGCTTGGTGCCGAGAATACCTTTGCTTCAATCGCCGCTGAGTTCTGCGAGAAGCGCAAACACGATGGCTCACGGGCCTGGGCACCCGCAACGGCGAAGCGCTGCGAATACCTGCTGTCGGTCCTCAACAGCTCGATTGGCAATCTGCCCATCGCCGATATTGAGCCTGCCGACATCCTGACAGCCGTTCGCCGGATCGAGAGTAAGGGCAAGCTGGAAAGCGCGAAGCGAACCTTGCAACTGGCAGGTTCGGTCTTCCGCTATGCGGTCGCGACAGCGCGCCTCAAGTCCGATCCGACGCGCGACTTGAGGGGCGCGCTTATGAACCCCACCGTGACGCATTACGGCGCGGTGCTCGATCCAGCTGGGGCCGGTGAGCTGCTCAGGGCAATCGATGGGTACGAAGGCCAGCCTATCACCAAACTGGCAATGCAGCTCGCTCCGCATGTGTTCGTAAGGCCGGGCGAGCTCCGCCATGCCGAGTGGAGCGAAATCGACTTCGATGGCGCTTTGTGGACGATCCCGGCGAGCAAGACGAAGATGCGCAAGGATCACCTTGTCCCGCTCTCACGCCAAGCCCTTGCGATCCTGGAAGACGCCCATCGATTGACCGGTCCGGCTGGCTATGTGTTTCCGTCAGTCCGAACCCGCAGGCGTCCCATGAGCGACAACACGATCAACGCAGGCCTGCGCCGCCTCGGCTACACGACCGACGAAATGACCGCCCACGGTTTCCGTGCGATGGCTTCCACCCTGCTCAACGAAAGCGGCAAGTGGAACCCCGATGCCATCGAACGCGCCTTGGCCCATGGCGATAGCGACAAGGTCCGCGCAGCATACCATCGCGGAGCGCACTGGAAGGAACGCGTAAAGATGATGAAGTGGTGGAGCGACTACCTCGACCAGCTCCGCGAGGGTGCCGAAGTGGTGCCGATCAAGGCAGCGAAACGCTGACGGATCGCGCCAAAAATCGCAACTCTTCTGCGATCCGCGGAAAGCCCGGAGAAATATCCTGTGATTACTGTTGCTTATCGCAAAGTGAGTTGTCTGCGGTTCGGTGCAAACCCGCTCAACTCGTCAGACGGGTTGATTCCGCCCAAACCGAATTACAGCGTAAAACCATAGACTTACTTCCCGAAATCGCGGGGTAGGGTGTGCTCCCCAAAGTCCTCGATCGCACGGGCTGGATTCGATTGCTTCCCGGTTATAGCCTGGCAGGCTTTGAGCAGACCTCCAAGTTGATGCCAACGGCAACTTTGCCTATCGAATCCCGGCAAGAAAAGTAGTCGCGGTCAATTCGACATGCGATATCAGGGGCGGCCTAATCGAGAATGCCTTCGGCTCACGAGCGAAGTTCCAGAGCCGTACAAGGTGCCAGTCATTTCGGCGAGCATCTGCCACGGCCAATTCGTTACGTGAGATATGGAAGGGTGTGCGCTCCCAGCCATTGGTCGTCTTGACTTCAATCAACCTCTCGCGACCATCGGGTTCGAAGCTGGCAATGTCATAACCATATCCGTCACCATCCTGGATAGCGGTCCAGCGCACCTTGTCGGCCAAGTCTTTGCGCCCCGCTTGGCGCAAACTGCTCTGTTCATGGTGCAGGACAATCTCTTCGCCAGCTTTGCCTAAAGCGCGGTTGCGGGCATCCCGCTCAGCAACGTCATACTTGCGCCCCATGGCTGCTATGAATTCTGTATCGACCGGTGGTGGCTCGTTGCGCTGTGTGGGCGGCGGGCCAATCCATAGTTTTGCCTGTTCGCAAACGAGCGATGGCTGCGGTTTTCGATTTTCAGGAATCAGCCACTCAGGTTGGGCATCAAGCCAACGTAGTACGCCGTTGACCAGCGCATTTTGGAAGTTTGCAGCAGGCTTATAGCCTGTAATCCAAGGCTGCCCGAGTCCAAGCAAAATCGCGCTGATATTTTGGTGCTTAAACTCTATCGAACCTTTGCTGCGTGCGATCATATCCTGCAACGCGCGATTATGCTCAGCCTTGTTAAACGTTTCACCTCGAAGTTCGTCTGACAACATGGCGAAATAATCCGCAACGATCAGGTCGATCTCGATTTCATTCCAAGCGTCGGACAAAAGAATTCCTCCACCAACCTTTTTATCGACGAATTGCAAGATTTCCAGGCCTGTCCTCAGGGAAGCTTCTCAAAACGCAGGAATTGCGCGCCTTGCAGGCATGCGGAATTAGGCGCGGCAACAAAGCTGCGGTGAGACAAATTCGCCTAGAAAAATCAACTGATACGCCGTAGGAGCCGGATTGGAGGATATAAGGTGGCAGTCGTTTCTTACGAGAGTACCGTTAGGCTTGAAGAGAAAATCCTCGCAAGCATGGAAACCGGCAACCCCGCTGAGGGGCAGCTTGAGAGTAATGATCGTATCATCTCGCGTGTTACTGACGGCATCTATCGTGAGCCGTGGTCTGCATTTCGCGAGCTGGTTTCTAACGCCTACGACGCCGATGCGAAATCTGTTTCTATCGACTGTGACTATCCGTTCTTCAATCAAATCCGCATTAGTGACGATGGTATCGGCATGGACAGTAAAACTGTTGCCGATCTACTCACGAATATCGGCGGAAGTTCAGAAACGGACTGCGCGTGGGCGCGATCTCGGTACCGTTAATCTAAATGATCCAACAGAAAGCCCTTCAGGAAGGAAATTGATACGGAAAAATTGGGATTGGGATATTTGCGGTCGCACAACTTACGAACCACTTTCAGATTATAACGACGCGGCCAGCAGTCGGAACGTGTGTCAGCAACGGTTCTGATAAATACATATCGAGAGGACTCAGAAGCAGGCGATGAGAGCGAGGAGAGCTTCATTCCTGGAATCTATAAGGTTATTGCGGAGAAGACCGCTGATCTGGATGCTCATGGGACGACCATCGTGCTCATGAATGTGCAGCAAGCCGTGCGAGAGAAACTTCAAAGCGCAGAAATATGGGAAGCCTTGGACGAGCAAGCGAATGACATCGAAGCTGGCTTCGGACTTATCGACACTGTTCGCCAGCCAGACTTTCACATCGGTCGTGTTGGTAGAGAGAATGAACTTATTGTGGAGCCAGTGCTCCCATGGAAAAGCGAGGACAATCCGCGCGATAAGTTCCAGAAACTGTTTGATGCGACGCTCGCAGCGGAAGGGGACTTTCGCGACAGAGCGGATTTATCCCACTTAGATAATTACTTGCAAATGGTCTGGCGCTTAGCGCTTGGCTCTCCAGTAACTTACCTGAATGAGCATCCATTTGACACCCGTGGCGATAGGAACTTTGACTTTTATCGCTTATCCAACAAGCCAAAAGGTCAGGTAGTCGAGCTCACTTTCCCGGCCTCGAAAATGGTAAGAGAGGAAGTGGGCCTAAAGTCTGGCAATCGCGATCCGCTATCGGAGTTTTCAGTATTCATAGACGGCGTTCAACTGCTACGACCGGTATCGCTAACGGATGAATTGATGGGTTCTCAAGCACTTGAGCGGCCATTATTCTTTGTCGGAAAAGCCAAAACAGATTTTGGGGGCGCATCTGAAAATCGTTCCGGTGGAAGACTTTCTTTTGAAGCGTATCTGTACTGGAATTCGAAGATTATTCCCAAAGAGAGCATCGGGGCGCTCATAAGGGTAAATGGAGACATCAGGCACACTCTTTTCGATCCCGACTTTCTGGGATACAAAATTGCTGAGCAGACAAGAAAGCGTCAACTTACGTGTGAGATTTTTGTCCTAGAAGGGCTAGATGGCGCTCTAAATATTGACCGAGAGTCATATAACACAAGTCACCCGCATTATTTGTATATTCAGAAGTGGTTGCACAATGCGTTCCGCCAATTCGCAAACCAACACAAAAGAATTGGACGGGAAATAAGGGCGCGTGAGAAAAACCGTTGGGAGACAGAGAGCCTAAACCGGCTTGAATCGGCAGGCTGAAGAGGTTTGGGAGCGGATGCGAGGCAACGATTTGGGCCTTGCCCACTATTGAGAAGGGAGGAGTGGCGGAGAATAGTGAACTTCCGCACTCGGTTAGCGGTAACAGGATTAAATGGGCATCGGCGCGGATAGACCCAACAGCTCTCGCACGCATTGAACGCATTGATGCAATCGCTTTAATATTGGAGGCTTATGGCCTTCTCGAACTGCTAGATGATGAGCGACGTGCCGACCTAATTTTTGACATCGTCTCGGTCTTTGATGACTGAAATGGCTGGCGAAAACGTGGATGATGGAGACGAAGCCGAGATGTCAGCATTCTCGCTGCCGGCAAACGTCGAAGAGCTAGTGGTGCCGCAGCCTCTGGCTTTCGCACCTTGGCATAAACCGAGAAAGCAATTTATTCGTAAATATCAATGGGTTAAGCACGCACATGGCGTCATTGCTCAACTTAGAGAAGCAGGGAAATGGAACGATGGTGCGCCCCTGAAGTACCTGACGCTTCCGGGCCCTGACCTTCTCGATGTCCGTTTACTGGCCGAGGTGTGCTCGCGAGAGAATATCGATTTTCACTACACTGGCTTTTGTCACGCATCAGAGAGCGACGCCGAACGTTTGCGAAAGAACATCCATCAGTTTTCGATAGATCATGGTGAACGTATTAGGCCTGGTTCTGAGGTCCATCCTGCGCGGATTGAGGATGTTGTAGTGCAGCGCTCCAGTGCTGAAACTTTGCTGAAGCGCGACGGTCACTATGACATCGTCAACATTGATGCATGCAGTCCTATCGCAAACGATAACCATGAACGAACCGACCGATTAATCGACGCGATTAGGAAGATCATAGAGTTTCAACTTTCATCAAGTCGCTTGCCTTGGATGCTCTACCTCACAACGCCCTTCCGAGACTGACAACGTATCTGAACAGTCCTTGAACTCTCTGCATGGCCAAATTATTCAAAACGCCCACTCAGATGCACAATTTGCTTCCGAACTTTCACACCAGTTTGCAGACGGTGAAGACTTGAACGGTTACCTTGCTAGAACGAAAGAGATGAACGGTCTCGATTTTGTTCAATCTGCGACATTGGGGCTTTCGAAGTGGTTTGTCCATTTGGCTGATCAAGCCAATTTCTCAGTAAAAAAGCTCGAAGGCTACTGCTATTCTGTTTTCGCGGCCGAGCCATTTGAACCCAACATGATCTCAGTGTGTTACCTGTTTTTACCTGAAAACATTTGTTTTTTGGATGATACAGGACTGACGCCTAACGCGGAGCAGGTCGAGGGATGACGCCAGTGTCAGATCATTTGCGGGCTCTTCGGCGGTCATTGAACCTTGTTAACCTCGATGATCGGCTCGGCAACGAGACGAATGTTAGAGCTGAAATGATTGATGAAACGAAGGCGCTTTTGCGACAAGCTGGGTATGATGTTGATGACCCGGAGGCTGGTTACGATGTCTGGCTAAGTACTTTGCCACTTGAAGCAGCCTATGCTGCTGCTGAGTAAGTCCCTTTGAGAGTTTCCTCGCACAAGATTCGGCTACCGCGTTTGCCAAGGGCGGAGGAACAGCTTCACTAACCTGAGTAATCTGAGAAGACATTGAGCCATCCAAGATGAACGATTTGGGGAATCCTTGGAGCAGCAATGCTTCAGAATGCGCTAAGTCGCCGCTGTCCTGAAGGATGAATATGAACCTCGCGGTTCCGATAGCAAGCAGTATAGTCTCGGTTGTCCCACCAGAGTGTCTTGAAGCTGCGCTTTTCAACATAACCCTCTTGCAGTGACCCATCAAAAAATTTCGGAGACCGAGGAGTTCATGCACCCAATGGTTTTCATGAACCGGGTTATTCTTCGGATCCGAGCCGCGCTCAAATATCTTCGGCTCCGGTAAGTTCGCGAGTGTATCTCGAACGGTTAGCTGCCGCTTTGCTAGCGCTGGCTTCACCCAACTGATAGCAGTTTTATCAACCTGTTTTATAGCTATTAGAAACAGCCGTCTGCGATGCTGAGGCACGTGAAAGTTTGCCGCATCCAGGATCGGTTTTTCTACTGCAAATCCAGCCGAACGAAGCCTTGAAATTGCCTCCTCCAACCTGCCACGACCACGCTGGCCCATAATAGTGGGCACATTCTCCATCACTACGAATTCGAGTGGACTTCTAGCGTCGAGAGCCAAGGCAATCTCGACGAAGTCCAAAACGAGCCTATTGCGTGGGTCGGCGCTACTGCCTCGACGATTTGCAACAGAGAACCCTTGGCAGGGAGGGCCACCGATCACACCTGCCGGGCGAAATTGACCACCGAAATGCGTATCTAAGATGTCAAGGTTAGATCACGAATGTCAAACTCGCGAGCAACCTTATTAGGGCGGTTGCAATTCCAAGAGGCCACTGCATCTCGCCTACGGTCGTATGCTAAGGCAGTTGTATAACCAGCTTGCTCAAATCCGAGATTAGTCCGCCGCATCCGCAAAAAAGGCTCAGTACAGAATTGATCATTGTTCCTTCACCGCGCGTAGGACACTTAGACATGCCCAACCCGTGCGCTGAATGAGCGCAGAAAAGCCAAATCCTAGAGCGTTTCAATAACGCGTAATGGTTCGTCGCTCAAGCGCCGCTTGGCTTCTGTCACTTCTACAGTGGTTCGAGGTCAAACACCGCCGCGCGTGGCCAAGAATGAGCTTCACCTGACGGCGCGCTGTCGAACTGGGCACACCCTACCCCGCGAATTCGGGAAGTGAGCCCATGATATCATTTCGAAATGCGGTTTTGGGCGGAATCGACCCGTTGGCACGAGTACAGCGGGTTTGCGCCGAGCGGCAGGCAGCTCATGGTATCCGGTAAAGCTACTGAAATTGAATGACAATTCTTTAGTCGATTAGCGAGTTGTCTGCGATCTGCTGAATTTCTGTTCTGTTTATCTCTCAAAGCGGCGCTCCACCCTCATATTTGAATGTGCCAATCCGAACGGAGACAACCTGGCACCTGAAGCAGCCTAATTACGAGGCGCGGCGTCGGACGTGACTGCTCGTCCTCTCAATCCCGGGTTTTTCCACAGAAGCGCGGGCAAGTGGGGGCCAGATTGGGGGTCTTTTGATTCTCAGGTTTTGAAACAACAAACGATGAGTTCAATTGTTTACTCGGCCTATTGGCTTCCCTCACCCGCGAGTACGAAGTGGTGCCGATCAAGGAGCGAAACGTTGACGGATCACGCGAAAATCGCACTCTTCTGCGACCCGCAAGAAAGCGAAAAAATATCTCGTGATTACGGTTGTTTATTGCAGGTCAGTTGTCTGCGCGGAGCGCAAACCCGCTCTACTCGCAGACGGGTTGATTCCGCCAAAAACCGTATTTCGAAACGATATCATGGGCTTACGTCCGAAATCGCGGGGTTCGATGTGCTCGCCAGATTCCCATTCGCGCGCGATTTGCCAATTGTTCGAGGATATGTCGGTTGCAGCCACTCCGGACAACACCTATCGTGAAATAGCCGCGCGGCGATTGAGCGCTGCAATTGCCGAGCTTTGCGCCCCATTTGCGCACTTTACAGCCACTGGTCGTAAGCCCGGAAAGTTGCCGTTCGTTCCGGTCAGCGCCGATGGCAGTTTCGTGCCCCACTTTCGGTCATTCGAAGACAGTCTTTATTTAAACTAAAGCAAACGTCCTAACTTCTTGCGCTTTCGTTTTGCCAGACACTGACTGTCGCGCTCCCGATCCAAGTCAGGATGAGAGACTTATCTAAATCTCCTTCCGTGTCGACATCGCTCAAGGATGCAAGGTTGCGGGGTTTGATTGCAGAGACATCGGCAAGCGACAGGCACTTGGCACCCGCTTCTCCTGCAAGACTGCGGAGCTCGCTGAAGGCAGTTAACGGGAAGGCCGCTGGGCTGCCAAAATTTGCGTTTCTATAGCAGGTCAATACTGTCCCGCTTCCAAGAGCGAGCCGGACGAGATGTTCAGGCTCTACAAGCGGCATATCAGCGAGCGTCACGACCAGCCGCGAACAGGATTGTCCAGCGCGAACTCCAGCGGCGATCGAAGTGCCCATACCCTCATCCGCGTTGGGATTGATGATTTCGTGCCAACCGGCTCTAACTGCCAGCTGAAGAATGCTCTCCGCGTACGAGATACCTTTTGACGAAACCTGCTTCTTCGGCGGCATTGGCGGCCCAAGTCCACAGGGGCCGTCCCCGATAGGTCTCTTGTAACTTGTCACGGCCAAAGCGTCTCCCTCGACCGGCGGCGAGCAGGATGATTCCGACACCCGGATCAACCAATTGCACGCATCTGCTCATATTCGCCTACGATTTCAGCCAGTGCGGAAAGCGCCAGAGCCGCAGGCAACTTGCAGTCGCGGTCAGTCCTACAGGGCTGCGGATACGTGCGATATCCGTCTCGGTGATGCCGTTCGAGGCGAGTGATAGAATTCGCGTGATCCGCGCGTTCTCGCCCCCCTGCGCACCGATATAGAAAGCGGCGCTGGGCACGACTTTGACGAAGAGCGCCTGCTCCCATTCGTGATCGTGGAACAGGAGCAGCACAGCTGTCCAGCGGTCAAGCGGTCCGATTTGCGGAGGCATGCCCAAGGACATCCCGTCTACCGAGTGAATCTCGATGCTTGCGCCAGCCGCTTCGCCCAACCGCCTGAAGGCTTTCAGCTCTGGCCCTTCGCCCAGCGCAACGATCCTCAATTGTGGAAATACTGCCGTAAGGGCAAAAGCGACGGCGATGGCAGTGCAAGGGACCCGGGACGGCGATCCTCCAACAAACGCATGACCTGTCGGCAAGCTTCATGGTCCGGATGCGGGTCGAGGAGAATGTCCAGCCCGCCGCCGCAGGGGAGACGGAAATCGATTTTCGCGGAACCGTGACCGTAACGGACAACTTTCGGCCTTTCGGCCTCGCGCAAGTCGGCAGCGAGCTGTGCTTCCAGACAGCCGGCGGAGAGGCTTCCAACCGTTGTTCCATCTGGCAAGACAGCAAGCTGTGCGCCAACGCGCCGGAAAAGCTCCCGTCGATACCCACAATAGTGCAGAGCCCGACACCGGTTTCACATGCAGCATGAAGGGCTACATGATCCTCGTCTGCACAGGTGCGGGACAAGTCTCCCACATGCGTCATTCGGGCATCGCCGCCAATACCCGGTCCGGTGTCATCGGATAATCATAGATCCGCGCGCCGCAAGCGTTGTAAATCGCGTTCGCGATGGCGGCCGCGCCGCCGCACATTCCCAGTTCCCCGATACCCTTCGCCTGGATTGGAGATGCGGCCGGATCGCGTTCCTCGACCATGATGACCTCAAGATCAGGCACGTCGCGGTTCACCGGGACATGATATTCGGCCAGGTCGCAGTTCACCAGATGCCCGTCGCGTGGATCGAACTCCAGCGCTTCGGTCAAGGCGACCCCGATGCTCCAGGTAATGCCGCCCAGACACTGCGAACGGGCGGTCTTGCGGTTCAGAACGCGGCCAAAACCGAAGGCGCCGAGCATGCGATCCACCCTGGTTTCGCCGGTGAAGTGGTTCAACCGGACTTGCGCAAAGAACGCGCCGAAGCCGGATGCCGTGTAGTTGTCTTCAATATCTCCAGGCTCGTAGTGGCCTTCTTTCGAGAGCTCGTCTCCGTCCAGCAGTTCGGTCAGCCTTTGCCCCCCGGCAGTTGCGCCATTGGCCAGTTCGAGATCGCCTTCCGGCATGCCGGCGCGCTTGGCTAACTCGTCACGGATTGAGTTGCATGCCGCATACACCGCCGAGCCGATCGAGGCTGCACCCAGCTTCCTCCTGATCCGGGTCCTCTGGGATGCTGGGTATCGCCGAGTTCTACCAATACGTTGTCTATCTCGAGCCCGAGCATCTCGCCGGCGATCTGCGCCAGGATCGTATAGGTCCCGGTGCCGATGTCCGTCATATCGG
>CAWCRA010000005.1:0-693508 GCA_963797945.1 uncultured Alphaproteobacteria bacterium
TTTGAGGGCGCAAAGCGGCCCCCATATCACGTGGCGGTCAGCGGCTCGCTTCGCGTTGTCGAAGTGCGTCAAGATAATCGCTCCACCACTGAGCCATTTTGACGCGTTCATCCCAGTAGTTGCCACGGTTGTAGACGCCGCGAATAGCGTTGCTGTCTCCGTGCGCGAGCGCCCTTTCGATAGCATCGGGATGCCAGAGCCCGCTCTCGTTCAGCATTGTTGATGCGGTCGAACGCAAGCCATGTGCTGTGACTTCGTCCTTGGTGAAGCCCATACGTCGGAATGCGGCGTTGATCGTATTCTCGCTCATGGGTCGCTGGCTTGTGTGAAATGCAGGGAAAATGAAGCCCTTGCCGCCGGTGATCGATTTTAGCTCTCGAAACAGTTCCAATACCTGGCGTGATAGCGGCACCACATGGGTCCGCCGCGCCTTCATCTTGCCTTCCGGAATTGTCCAGGTTGCCTTGTCCCAATCGATCTCGTTCCACTCGCCATGGCGAAGCTCACCGGGCCGCACAAAGACATGGGGTGCAATCTTCAGGGCGAATTTGGTGGCGGGATAGCATTCGAAGTCATCGATAGCGCGGAGTAGCCCTCCCAATTTCTCGGGCTCGAGGATCGCCGCGTAGTGCCGTGCTCTCGGCGTGACCAGCGCGCCCTGCAGGATCGAAGTTGGATCGGTTTGGCACTGGCCAAGCGCGGCTCCATAGCGAAACACCCGGCTTGCAAAGGAGCGGCATTTCTTCGCAGTTTCGAGATTGCCTTTGGCTTCGAGTTTCTTGAGCGCCGCCAGCATCAACTGCGGATCGACGTCGTTGATTGGCATATTGCCGATAGCAGGCTTGAGCAGGTCGAGGAACCAGCGCGCCTTGCGCAGCGTGGCCTCCGCCCTGCCTTCGGGCACCATCTTCTCGTCGATGTACTTATTGGCGATGACCTCGAAGGTGTTTTCCGCACCCAGTTTGATCCTGGCCTTCTTACGTTTACGCTCCAGCATCGGATCGATGCCATCGGAAACCTTGAGCCGCGCCCTGTCGCGAAGCTGGCGCGCTTGCGACAAGCTGATCTCGGGGAACGCGCCGATAGGTAGCTTCTTCTCCTTCCCGCCGAAGCGGTACTTGAAATACCAGAGCTTGGAGCCGTTGGGCTTCACCAGAAGCAGCAGGCCTCGCAAGTCGTACTTCTTGTACGACTTGTCGGCAGCCCGGAAGCCTTTGATTTCCTGCACATTGAGGCTCATTTGGGGGCCTCACTTTCGTGCGATTTGGGGGTTTTTGGGCTGGAGCCCCCAGCCGAGGCCCCCAGAGACGTTGGAACAAAGCGGAACAAAACAAGACCTCGCTTTCTGCGCTAGAGGTCAAGAATGGCAGAAATCCGCCATTTCTGCAATGTTTTGGAACGTTCTGATGAGAACAAATGGTGCCCAGAAGAGGACTCGAACCTCCACACCCTTGCGAGTACTAACACCTGAAGCTAGCGCGTCTACCAATTCCGCCATCTGGGCACTCTTTACGGCACGTCCGGAGCATCGAAGTCCGGCGCCGTGGTAGGCGCGCGCCACTAGCGAATGGGGCGGCTGGTTGTCAATCGACATAAATCGCAAATCGGAACGCTTGCGGGGTGTGGCTGCTTCACTGTAGTGGCGCGGGCAATGGCGCGGCGCCACAACGAGGAATGTGATGGCACTAGATAATGCACTGAACGGCAAGCTCGTCGTCCTGATGGGCGGCAGCGGCTTCATCGGCAATTACGTGGCGCAGGCCCTGCTCGATCGCGGCGCAAGGCTGCGCATTGCCAGCCGAAATCCCGAGAAAGCTTTCACGCTCAAGCCGCTTGCCAATCTGGGGCAATTGCAATTTGCCCGCTGCAACGCGCTTGATCGCCGCAGCGTGGAACAGTGCATCGAAGGCGCCGATGCCGTGGTGAACCTTGTCGGCAGTTTCGAAGGCGATCTGCGCAAGCTGATGGGCGAGAGCGCCGGGTGGATGGCCGCCGCTGCCAAGAAGACCGGCGCCGCCGCATTCGTGCATGTCAGCGCGATTGCGGCGGATGAAAGCGGCGAAAGCGAATATGCCGAAGCAAAAAAGCTGGGCGAGCAGCTTGTGCGCGAAGCCTTCCCCAAGGCGACGATCCTGCGCCCATCAATTTTGTTTGGCGACAATGACAATTTCATCCAGATGTTCGCCCAGCTGATAAGCTCGCTGCCGATCCTGCCGGTATTCGGGCCGGAGGCAAAGCTGCAGCCGGTTTATGTGGACGATGTCGCCGAGGCAGTCGCGGTCAGCCTCGAGAACCCGGGCAAGCATGGCGGCAAGCTGTTCGAACTTGGCGGTCCCGAAGTGCTCACCATGATGGAGGTCAACGAGCGTATCGCTCAGGCACAGCATCGCAAACGCACGTTCCTGCCCATGCCCGATGGTGTGTCGTCCGTTTTTGCGTCACTGCCCGGCACGCCAATGTCGAGCGACCAATGGCGCTTGCTGAGCAGCGGCAATGTCGTGTCAGGTGAGCATTCGACCTTCAAGCAACTCGGGATAAGCCCCAAACCGCTCGGCCTGTTCCTCGACAAGTGGATGGTCCGGTACCGGAAGCACGGCCGTTTTTCGGACCGCGTGAGCGCCTGATCAATCGGCTTCGGGCGGGACTGTGCCCTCGTCCGTCAATAGCGCCAGCGGCTCGACCAGCAATTCCGAACCGTCACTGCCGACGATCCGCACGCGTTCGCCGACGGCGATGTCCGGCCCCTTCGCGCTCCAGTCGCTATCGCCGAGATGAACGCGGCCCGAGCCGTGCTCGATGCTCTCAGTAACCACAGCCGTCTGTCCGATCAGCCGCCCCATGCGATTGTTGAGCAGCGGATCGGAGCTGACCAGCGGACGGTCGCGCAGCAGGCGCTTGGCTGAAAAAGCAGCGATCAGGGCAAGGAAAACAAAGCAGACGATCTGCAAGGCTAGCGGCGGCGCGGACACGAACACGATCAGCCCGGTAATCAGTGCCGCGAGCGCCAGCCAGATGAGGTACACTCCGGGAACGACCATTTCGAGCCCAGCCAGGATCAGACCGGCGGCAAACCAGAACCAGTAGAAATCGTCGGTGTTGAAACTGTCCATGACCCGGTCGCCCCTCAGGAACTGCTGCGCGGGACGCTGGGACGGCGCGCCGGAGTGCGTTCGCGCGTCTCGGGCAGCGCCGTGCCGCTATCGACCGTACCTTGCACATCGCCGAATGTGCCCTTGATCAGCTCGCCTATCCCGCCAAGCGACCCGATCAGTTGGGTAGCCTCGACTGGGAACAGGATCGTTTTGGCATTCGGACTATCCGCAAATTTGCCGACCGCTTTGGTATATTCCTGCGCCACGAAATAATTGATCGCCTGGTTGCCCGACTGCGCGATCGCGTTTGACACCAGCTCGGTTGCCTTAGCTTCGGCCTCTGCCTCGCGCTCGCGCGCCTCGGCATCGCGGAAGGCAGCTTCGCGCTTGCCCTCCGCCTTGAGGATGGCGGATTGCTTGTCGCCTTCAGCGCGCAGAATGTTCGATGCGCGATCACCCTCCGCCTCGAGAATTTCGGCGCGCTTGAGGCGTTCCGCCTTCATCTGGCGGGCCATCGCCTCCGAAATGTCGATCGGCGGGCGGATATCCTTGATCTCGACGCGGGTGATCTTGATGCCCCAGGGCGAGGTTGCATGATCGACCACCGAAAGCAGACGCGCATTGATCTCGTCACGCTTCGACAGGGTCTCGTCGAGGTCCATCGAGCCCATGACCGTACGCAGGTTCGTGGTTGTCAGCGCCATGATGGCGTTTTCCAGACCCGATACCTCGTAGGCCGCCTTCGCTGCATCGAGGACTTGGAAAAAGACCACCGCATCGACACCAACCATGGCGTTATCCGCGGTAATTATTTCCTGACCAGGTATGTCGAGCACCTGTTCCATCATGTTTATCTTGCGGCCCACGCGGTCGATAAACGGGGTGATGATGTGCAGGCCAGGCTCGGCCGCCTTGGTGAATTTGCCAAACCGTTCGATGGTATAGACAAATCCTTGTCGCACGACGCGCACTGTCGTCAGCAGCAAGATCACAAGCACCGCGATCGCTAAGATCCCGACCAGAATTCCACCCATTGCTCAAACCCCTTTGAAAGTGTTGCCGCATGGTAGCCGACAGCTGTCTGTAGGCCAAATGACTTTATGCAATGGCGCAGTAGCTAGAGAGACGCCTTATAGAGTGCGAGTGACGCGTCGTAGGCGCGCTCCGCAGCGGCCTGAGCGTAAGCGGGCGAGTCCAGCACGGTCCAGCCATGGTCCCCGGCGTAAACCTCCGCTTCACCGGATCGCCCTGCTTCCGCCAGAGCTTTGCGCAAGGCAGCTTTGTGCTCTGGCTCATCCGCGTCGTCATCCTGCGCGATTGCAAACAGGAAAGCGGCCTGTGTATCTGCCAACAGACGGTGCGGGCTTTCTTCGTCGTCGCGCACCAGACCGCCTCCATGGAAGCTCGCGGCAGCTTTTACGCGATCCGGCACGGTATGCGCCGAGTAAACGGTGAACGGCCCGCCCATGCAAAATCCCTGTGCGCCAATGCCGCGCGCGGCGTCTACCTCGGGCTGCGCGTCGAGCCATTCGACTATGGCTTTCGCGTCGCTCCTGATCGCGAAGGACGACAGGTTTGCGCGCATTTCGCGGGCGCGGTCCCAGCCGCCATCAGCGAAGGATGCGAAATCCTCCCAGATGACGCCCTGCGCGTCCCGGTAATATGGGTTGACGACGAGAACCGAATAGCCCTCGCCGGCAAGCCGCTGAGCCATTTGTAGATGCGAAGCCCGCATGCCAGCAACGTCCGGCCAATGGATGATAGCAGGCGCAGAACCGCCGGGCGCTGCTATGAAACGCGCGTCCATCGTGCCATCGGCAGTCGCGAAGCTGACCGCCCTCCCCGGCAGTCCGCCGGCAGTGGGCGAGGACGAGGCCGCCGCTGGCTCCTGCGATGCCGGAGTGCATGCGGCAGCCATCCCCGCAGCTCCGAGCACCCCGAATTGTCGCCTCGTCAGGCCGCTCTTCGCCCACTGCGCCAGTTTCGCTTCATCGCACATCGCATCTCTCCTTGAGGCACCATCCTAATCCCGCCCGGGCGATGGACAAGCGCAGATTCGCTAGGCAGACTGCAAAATTCAAAGAGCGGACACGCCGCCGGGAGAGGGATGTATGCGAATTGGGTGGGCGGCACTGGCCGCGCTGACGCTGGCAGGCTGTAATATGGCGGGCGAGGATGCTGCCATGTCCGAAGGCGGGATCGACAATATTCGTCTGGTCAATGCTGGCGATGATGCCGCCAATTGGATCACGCATGGCCGCACCTATTCCGAGCAGCGCTACTCTCCGCTGAGCCAGGTCGATCGCGAAACCGTGGGCGAACTCGGGCTGGCCTGGTTTGCCGATATGGACACCGCGCGCGGGCAGGAGGCCACGCCGCTGGTCATGGACGGCAAGCTTTACCTGACCACCGCGTGGAGCAAGGTTTTCGCCTTCGATGCGGCGACCGGCGAAGCGCTGTGGAGCTACGACCCCGAAGTTCCCAAGGAAACAGGCGTAAAGGCGTGCTGCGACACCGTGAACCGCGGGTTGGCCGCATGGGGCGACAGGCTGTTCCTCGGCACGCTGGACGGCAGGCTGGTCGCACTCGACCGCGACACCGGCGCAGTCGAGTGGGAGACCGTGACGGTCGATCAGGAGCAAAGCTACACCATCACTGGCGCGCCGCGCGTAATCGACGGCAAGGTCATCATCGGCAATGGCGGCGCCGAGTTCGGCGTGCGCGGATACCTCGCTGCCTATTCGGTTGATGACGGGGAGCAGCTCTGGCGCTTCTACACCGTCCCCGACGGAACCGAGGACGAAGGCTCGCCCGATTACCTCCAGCAGGCCGCAGCGACCTGGAACACCGACGTTCTGGCAGGATCGGACGCCATTGGGGGCGGCGGTACCGTTTGGGATTCGATGGCCTATGATCCCGAACTCGACCTGCTTTACATCGGCGTCGGCAATGGATCGCCGTGGAACCGTGCCTATCGCAGCCCCGGCGCAGATGGCACTGGCGAAGGCGACAATCTCTACCTCTCCAGCATCGTCGCTATCCGGCCCGATACGGGCGAGTATGTCTGGCACTATCAAACGACGCCGGGCGAGACGTGGGACTACACCGCTACACAGCACATTGTCCTGGCAGATATGGAAATAGACGGGCGCGAGCGGCAGGTGCTCATGCAGGCCCCCAAGAACGGCTATTTCTACATGATCGACCGGGCAACCGGCGAGTTCATCTCGGCCGAGCCTTACATCCCGCTCAACTGGTCCACCGGAATGACGGAAGACGGGCGTCCGATCGAGAATCCGGAAACCCGCGTCGACGTAACCGGCCAGCCGGCGCTTATCATGCCGGGCCCGCTGGGCGGCCATAACTGGCATCCGATGGCCTATCACCCGGGTGAGAACCTGGTTTACATTCCCGCTTTCGAAGCTGCGATGCTGTATGTGCCGGAGAAGGACTGGAAGCCCGACAATGCCCGCGGCTTCAACATCGGTTTCGACATGGGCGCTGGCGACCTGCCGCCGGACATGGGCATCCGGCGCGAGGTTTATGGCACCGTGAAGGGCAAGTTGCTTGCCTGGGATCCGGTCAATCAGGAAGCAAAGTGGACGGTTGAACATGACGGTGCTTGGAATGGCGGATTGCTTGCCACCGGCGGCGGTCTGGTTTTTCAGGGAACGCAGGACAGCGAATTCAACGCCTATGATGCGAGCACGGGCGACAAACTATGGAGTTTTGCCGCGCAGACCGGCGTGGTTGCGCCTCCAATCACTTATACCGTGAATGGCGAGCAATATGTCGCTGTCCTGGCCGGGTGGGGCGGCGCGCTCGCGATCACCGCCGATGGCGGGGTAATCGCCAAGGATCGCCCGGTGCGCAACATCTCGCGGCTGCTGGTCTTCAAACTTGGAGGTACAGGCGCCCTGCCGGAAGAACCTGAACTGGCCGCGCTACCGCTCGACCCGCCGCCCAGCCGCGCGAATGCCGCAGTCATCGAGCAGGGGCGCAAGGCCTATGCGCGCTACTGCTCGGTCTGCCATGCGCCGGGCGCTGTCGGCTCGACCGTATTGCCGGACCTCAGGCGCAGCGGCACGCTGTCTAACGGACAAGCGTGGATGCAGATCGTCCATGACGGGGCGCTGAAAGCTAACGGCATGGCAGCATTCAAGGGTTCGCTGACACGAGAGCAAATCGATGCAATCCGCGAATATGTGATCTTCCGCGCCAATCAGGACAAGGACATGGAGAACGCGAAGATCGCTGCGCGCTAACTCACTCGCCCTATCGCCGCGTCAGGGCCTCTTCGCTCTGCGCCATAAGCTTGGCGATGATGTCCGCTACCGGCTCTTCTTCCTTGAGCATGCCGACCGACTGGCCGGCCATCAGGCTGCCGTTTTCGACGTCGCCATCGATTACCGCACGGCGCAGAGCGCCTGCCCAGTAATGTTCGACCTGTAGCTGCGCTTCTTGCATGGCGATTTCTTCGCGGTCGAGCGATCCGGCGATCTCGCGCTGCTTATCGGTGAACTCTTCCGTGCCCTTGTTCTTGAGAGCGCGGACCGGGATGACCGGCAGCCTTGCATCGACCTGCACCGAAGCAATCGCATCGCGCGCATTGGCGCGGAAGAAAGCCTTCTTGAAATTGGGATGGGCGATGCTTTCGGCCGCGCATGCGAAGCGCGTGCCAAGCTGCACGCCCGCCGCACCCATTTCCAAGTATCCCGCAATTGCCGAGCCGCGTCCAATGCCGCCTGCAACGAAGATGAGATGCTCTTCGCTCAATTCGGGGAGCATTTCCTGCGCTAGCACGCTGGTCGAAACCGGACCGATGTGACCGCCCGCTTCCATACCCTCGATCACCAGCGCATCCGCACCGGACCGCAGCAGTTTCTTCGCCAGAGCAAGCGTCGGCGCGAAGCAGACCACTTTGGCGGGATTGTCGCCCCCCTTGATTGCCTCCACGCTCCCCTTGGGCGGAATACCGCCCGCCAGCACGACATGGCCCACATCGTGCCTGGTGCAGACATCGATCAACTCGAAGAGCTGCGGGTGCATGGTAATCAGGTTCACGCCGAACGGCTTGCCCGTCAGCTTCTTCGTTTCGGCGATTTCGGTGTCGAGCAGCTCGGGCGTCATCGCCCCGCATGCGATCACGCCGAACCCGCCGGCATTGGAGATCGCCGAGACGAGATTGCGCTCGGAAACCCAGCTCATCGCGCCGCAGAGGATCGCATATTCGCTTCCGAAGAAGTCGGCCCCGCGCTGCATCAGGCGGGCGGTCTTCGCGTAGGTAGTGGTTGCATGATCAGTCATGGCAGCGCACCTAATGCGAGTACCCGATTGCAGCAAGCGCGCGCTCAGCGATAGACGATCCGGATTTTCGCAGCAGCCAGTGCCGCACTCCGGCGTGCGGTGTCGGTATCGCTTCCGGTAGCCAGCGCCACGCCCATACGGCGATAGGGTCGCGTGGCCGGTTTGCCAAAGATGCGGATGTCCACACCGTCGCATGTTGCCAGCGCTTCGGCGAGGCCCTCGAAAGCAAAGTCGTCGCTTTCGCGGTCGGCAAGAATGACTGCACTTGCCGCGGGCCGCGCTCGGATCGTGCCGGGCACGTGAAGCCCCATGATAGCGCGGGCATGGAGATCGAATTCGGTCAGGTTCTGGCTCACCGAAGTAACCATTCCGGTATCGTGCGGGCGCGGGCTCAATTCGGAGAAGATCACCTCCTCGCCCTTCACGAAGAATTCGACTCCGAACAGACCGTATCCGCCCAGATCATCGACCACTGTGCGCGCCATATCCTGCGCCTTGGCAATCGCTGCGTCGGACATGGGGGTCGGTTGCCAGCTTTCCTGATAATCGCCGCGCTCCTGCCGGTGGCCGATGGGCGGGCAGAACGTTACACCCCCCTTGTGGCGTACCGTCAGCAGAGTGATTTCGTAGTCGAAGTCCACGAATTGCTCGATGATAACCCGTTGCCGGTCGCCGCGCATGTTGGCGACTGCATAGTCCCATGCCGGCTCAAGCTCGCCGTCGTCCGACACCTTGCTCTGGCCTTTGCCGGATGATGACATGACCGGTTTGATGACGCAGGGAAAACCGGTGTGCTCGGCAGCGGCACGCACTTCTTCCAGGTTCTTGGCGTAGCGATATTTCGACGTGACCAGCCCTAACTCCTGCGCTGCCAAGTCGCGGATCGCATCGCGGTTCATCGTCATCTGCGTTGCGCGCGCCGAGGGCACGACCGTGCGCCCCTCGCTTTCCAGCTCCGCGAGCACTTCCGTGCGGATCGCCTCGATTTCAGGCACAATGTAGTCCGGATCGTGAGTCTCTACCGCCTCGCGAAGCTTAACCCCGTCAAGCATGGAAAAGACTTCCGCCTTATCCGCCACCTGCATGGCAGGCGCGCCCGCATAGGCATCGCAGGCAATCACATAAGCCCCCAGCCGCTTCGCTGAAATTGCGAATTCCCGGCCCAGCTCACCCGCACCAAGAAGGAGTATGCGCGCGGTGTGGCTCATCTTATCTGCTCAAGCCGCTTCATCCGCCGCATCCAGCCCATACGCGGTATGCAGCACGCGCACCGCCAGCTCGGTCTCGTCTTCGTCGATCATCACGCTGACCTTGATTTCGCTGGTGGTGATCGCCTGAATGTTGATGCCTCGGTCGGCCAGTGCCTTGAACATTGTCGCAGCGACGCCCGCATGGCTCTTCATGCCGACGCCTACCACACTGATCTTGGCGATCTTGCTGTCGGTGATGATGCGATTGAAGCCGATTTCGCCGCGCTTGTCTTCCAGCAGCGCCTGCGCACGGGCGAGGTCGGATTGCGGCACAGTGAAGGTCACGTCGGTCTCCCCCTTGTCGCGGCCCACATTCTGGATGATCATGTCGACATTGATGCTGGCGCTGGCGAGCGGATCGAAGATGTGCGCCACTGCTCCGGGTTTGTCCGGTACGCGAGTAAGGATGATCTTGGCCTCGTTCTTGTCATGCGCGATGCCGGTGACGTGCTGGCGTTCCACTTCGCCCTTCTCCACTAATGCGTCCATCTCCTCCTCGGAGACGATCATGGTACCCGGATATTTGTCGGCAGGTGTCGCATCATCATCGACGAAGCTGGAGAGCACCTGCACCCTCACCCCCGCTTTCATGGCGAGCCCGACCGAGCGGGTCTGAAGCACTTTGGCCCCGACACTCGCCAGTTCGAGCATTTCCTCGTAGGTCACAGCCGTCAATTTGCGCGCCTTGGCGACGATGCGCGGGTCGGTCGTATAGACGCCGTCGACATCGGTGTAGATGTCGCACCGATCCGCGCCGACTGCGGCTGCTATGGCGACTGCGCTGGTATCGGACCCGCCGCGGCCCATCGTCGTGATGCGGCCCTCGGACGATACTCCCTGGAAGCCTGGAATGACCGCAACCTGGCCCTTGCCCATCGCCTCGGCAAGACCGCTGCCGTCGATTGCATCGATCAGCGCCTTGGCATGGTTTTCGACAGTGCGAACCGGCAATTGCCAGCCAAGCCAGCTGCGCGCATCGCAGCCAAGCGATTGCAAGGTCAGCGCCAAGAGGCCCGCCGTCACCTGCTCTCCGCTGGCGACCACGACGTCATACTCTGCCGGATCGTAGAGCGCATTGGCTTCGCGGCAGAAGTTGATCAGCCGGTCGGTTTCGCCCGCCATAGCGCTGACAACGACAGCAACCTCATTGCCGCCCGCAGCCTGTTTGCGCACGATATTGGCCACCCGGCGAATACGCTCGGTCCCCGCCATGGACGTGCCGCCGAATTTCATCACGATGCGTGCCAAGGTTACGCTCACGCCTCCCGCTGGTAAGGGCCGAGCAGCGCTGTTACGGAGCGTGCATGTCCGATGCAATACCGACCGGTCAAAGCAATGCTATGGTGCCCCAAATGACGAGCGCAACTATCCGCCCCGAAGAAGCCGCGCATTTCGGGGCGCTGGCGGCGGAATGGTGGGACCCGAAGGGCTCCTCCGCCATGTTGCACAAGCTCAATCCCGTGCGCCTGCGCTTTATCCGCGATGCGCTGGATGCGCATTGGGGCGGCGATGTCGAGGCACGTCATCCACTGGCTGGCAAGAGCGCCGTGGACGTCGGCTGCGGCGCGGGCTTGCTGTGCGAACCTCTGGCACGGCTTGGCGCAGATGTGACGGGCGTCGATGCGGCGCCGGAGAACACAGCAGCGGCCTCCGCTCATGCAGAGGCGGCCGGGCTCGGCATCCGCTACATACCTGGCGAGATCGGGTCGCTGGATCTTGGTACCTTCGACCTGGTCACATGCCTTGAGGTGATCGAGCACGTTGCGGATAAGCCGGCATTCCTGAGCGCCTTGGCAGGCCGTCTTGCGCCCGATGGGCTGATGATCCTCTCCACCCCGAACCGCACGCCCGCCAGCAGGCTGCTGCTTGTCGGCGCGGCGGAAGCGGTTGGAATGGTGCCGCGCGGGACGCATCACTGGAGCGACTTCGCTACGCCGGGGGAGCTGGAGGCCATGCTCACCGAACTGGGGCTGCAAGTGGTCGAACGCAGCGGGATCGCGTTCTCCCCGATGAAGGGCCTGCACCTCTCGGACGACGAGAGCCTCAACTACATCCTCAGCGTGAGGCGCGCCTGACGGCCACGGCCTTGAGCGGATCGTCGGTGAAGTAGCCATCGACCCCGGCTCGCCCGAGCAGGTTGATCAGGCCGGTCATATTGCCTTCTGCCGCATCGCCGCCGCCGGTTCTCAATTGCGGAGGCAGGAAGGCGTTTTCCTTGCGCACCGTCCAGGCAAGCACCTCCAGTCCCATCGCCTGGGCAATGCCGGTGAGAAGCGTCGGCTCGCCCGAATCGTTCAGCAGCAGGCGAAGGTCG
Source organism: uncultured Alphaproteobacteria bacterium (assembly GCA_963797945.1). Taxonomy (GTDB): domain Bacteria; phylum Pseudomonadota; class Alphaproteobacteria; order Sphingomonadales; family Sphingomonadaceae; genus Qipengyuania. Next base: position 11,964 of record CAWCRA010000005.1, read on the forward strand.
GCGCCCAGCATGTCTGCATAGCCGGCAACCTCGGCAAGGCCCGTCGGGCTGATCATGTCTTCATAGCGCATGGATGGCTCGTCCGCAGGACCTGCGCCCGGCTTGACCAGCTGCACCAGCTTGACGTCGGTCATCCGGTCGAGCCGGCGCAGGGGCGCAATCTCGAAGCTTTGCACCGCCACCAGAGCGTCCGCATTGTCGAGACCCGCATCGCGCAGAGCCCGAACCATCAGGTCGACCATGTCGATCCCTGCTTCCTGCAACAGGAAGCCGGGATGCTTGAGCTCGGTCATGATGCCGATCCGGCGGCCGCTCTCCGCCTCCTTGGCGCGCACCAGCGTCACGATCTCGGCAAAGGTGGGCACAGAGTAGAGCCCGTCATAGCGCGCATTGGCCGGGCGCACATTTGGCAGCCGCTCCTTGGTGCGCAGCGTGCGCAGTTCGGCAAGCGTGAAGTCCTCCGCGAACCAGCCGGCGATCTTCTGTCCGTCGATCTCCTTGGTCCGGTTGCGATCCTCGAACTCCTCGCGGGTCGCGACATCGGTGGTGTCCGACAGCTCGTTCTCGTGCCGAGCGACCAGCACCAGATCCTTGGTCGCCACCAGGTCCGGCTCGATCCAGTCCGCGCCCGCCTCGATCGCGCGCTCATAGGCGGCCAGCGTGTGCTCGGGCCGTTCGCCGCTTGCGCCGCGATGCGCGATGATGAGCATTTCGCCCGGCTCTCTGGCGAACAGCGGCGGAGCAGCGACCAAGGCCAGAACCGCAATCACCCATTTCAGCACAGCGTGTTCTCCCACTCGCTCTGGGTGAAGCCGACCAGCACCCGGTCGCCGTCGTCGGTTTCCATCACCGGGCGCTTGATCATGCTGGTATGCTCCAGCATCAGCGCGATCGCCTGCTCGCGGTCGATGCCTTCCTTTTCGCTTTCGGGAAGCCTGCGGTACGTCGTTCCCCGGCGGTTGAGCAGCACTTCCCAGCCGCACCGATCGGCCCACCGCTCCAGCTTCTCGCGGTCGGCCCCTTCCTTCTTGTAATCGTGGAAGGTGTAGTCGAGGTCGCTGGCATCGAGCCACTTGCGGGCCTTCTTGACCGTATCGCAGTTAGGGATGCCGTAGAGATGTATCGTCAAAAGGCGTGTCCTACAGGATGGAACACATGGAACACGGTCCAGGCGCAAAAAGCACTGCCGGGCCGAAATGGCGGAAAAGCGGGAATAGCAAGCGGATGTTGCACGGTCATGAACCCGCCTTAGCGAGGCGCGGGTTTGTAGGACAGGGGTGTTTGGGGATCGCATTGCGCGCGAGGCGAAAATGGCTGGTTGCGACCCATTTGCAGACGTTCGACAGCGATTGACCTGTCGCCTTGAGGCGAACAATGGTCCCAGCGATATCCGCAAATCAATCGTTGCTGTTGCGGAACTTAGGTCAAATAGTTGATAACTCGGCAATTCGCGCTTCGGCCTCTACATCATCAGGAACACGCTCGAGATAGGTGCGGTAGGTATCGATTGACGCTTCCGTTTGACCCGTTACACGCAAGCCTTCTGCCAGCCTGTAGATCGCATAGTCAGAGTCTGGATGTATCGCGCGATTGAGCCGCAACAGGTCGATCCCGACGGCGCCTTGCCTGCGATGAACATATTTAAACGCAGCCAGATCGATTACACTTTCACGTGCCTTCCGGCCATCGACATCTCGCTGGGCCATCAGAACGCTGGCCTCAAAGCCTTTCGATGCAGTCAGCTCGATTAGATCCTGAGTGAAGCGGTAATTGCGTGTCTCATTGGTTGGGCCGGCGACCAATTCATGGGCGAACGCTTCCATATCCCAATATCCGTCCACATCGCCATTGGTGAGGACAACAAAAGTGGTGTCGAGATCGGGAAAAATCATCAACTCACACGCAACGCCATAATGGCCGCCTGAATGCCCCAGCAGGCGGGTTTCATTAAGATCTTGCTCAATTATCCCGTAGCCATAGCTTCCAACCGGTGTTTCCGCGCGACCTTGCAGGAACTCCAGTGTTAGTTCGGGACCGAGCAAGCGATTGCGCGTGAGCGCCACAGCAAAACGGTGCAGGTCGCGGACGGTTGAATAAGCTCCACCGCCCGCGCTACCGCGCGGCTCTAATCGGCTACTGCAGTCGACCCATTCACCCGGCGTTTCCTCCGAACGTATGTAGGGGATCGCACGATTTGAGATATTGGCATTCTGCCGCCAATTGCCCGTGTCTGCCATTCCTGCCCTGTCGAAGACCGCTTGCTGGACATGTTCAAAATAGCTCTTCCCTGTCACTGCTTCTATGATCAGCCCGAGAACAATATAGCCGCCGTTTGAGTATGAGAATGCGCTGCCCGGTTCGTGCTCAAGCGGAATGTCAGCGAAGAGCGGCAGATAATCGCGGTGACTGTCCGGACGCGGCCCTTCCAGCTCTGCCAATCTCTGCCAATAATTGCCGATGCCCGATCTGTGCATCAGTAAATGTGCAATCGTTGCACGTTCGGCCGCGGCGCGATTGGGGTAATTAGGCAAGTATTTGCCAACCGTATCATCAAGCGAGATGAGCCCTGCCTCAACCAGTTGCAGAGCGCATGTGGCTGTGAACATTTTGGGTATGGATGCCAGATTGAACTTCGTATCGACGGTATTGGGCCGGCCATTCGCTCTGTCCGCCAAACCATAACTCTCGGCGAATTGAACCCGTCCACCGCGGGCGAGCAGAACAGTCCCGCTGAAGTCTTTGGTTCGAACAAGCGTTTGAGAGTGATGCCGCAGCCTCCCGCTTTGGTCGGCCGATCTGGCGCAGCCTGCTAGTGCGAGCGTCGTTACAACTCCGCCGCCAAGTGCGAGCGCGCCGCGCCGTGATACTTTCGAAAGATGCATAGTGAATCACTCTTGTATTTCTCTGGCGCTCGGCCATTGTGTAACTGATTACGGACTAATATGTAATTGGTTACGGATATGTCAAGCAATATGAGCGCGCCGGAAAAAGAGCCTCGCAAAGATGATTTTGATGCCCACGGTGCCTTCGCCTTGGGGGGTCGCCTCCGGCGTCTCAGTGACAGGATCGATCGCGATGCGAAATCGATCTATCAGGAGATGGGCGTTGAATTCGAACAGCGATGGTTCCCGGTGTTCAACTGTTTGCTAGGCGGACAGTCGCAGAGCGTTACAGAGATTGCTGACCGCTTGGGCGTCTCGCATGTCTCCGTCAGCGTAACGAAGACGTCGCTTAAAGATGCGGGACTTGTTACCTCAATTCCGGATAAAATTGATCGAAGACGGTCTGTTTTGGTATTGACCGAAAAGGGCACTGAGCTTTCGAATGAGCTTGCACCTCTATTCGCGGCGCTGAATTTAGCGGCTGCCGAATTGAATGAGGAAGCTGGAAATGCGATCACTGCAATAGCTCGGCTAGAAGATGCGTTAGACAGGATGCCACTTTCAGCGCGAACAGACCGCTTTATGAAAAGAGGTCAACCGAAGTAACCTGGTCGTATTTCAAATTCGTCCGTTGAGCTGGCCTCCGATGGACTGATACTTAAAGGTCCGCTTCTAGGCATCCAACGAACGGAAGCCGGCCTTCCGCTTTCCCCACCAAATACAGACACCCTCTCGCCTCACCTCGCCAAATGCGCATCCGCGATTGCTACGGCCAATGCGTCGGCGGCGTCCGCTCCGACGATGGCTACGCCCGGTAACAGCACTTTGAGCATCGCCTGGACCTGGACCTTGTCCGCTGCGCCCGTGCCGACGACCGATTTTTTCACCAGCCGCGCTGCGTGTTCGTTTACGGCAAGTCCCGCCATGCCGCAGGCCGCCAGCACGGCGCCGCGGGCCTGGGCAAGCTTCAGCGTCGATTGCGGGTTCTTGTTGACGAAGACCTCTTCGGCCGCCGCGCGATCGGGGCGGTGCTGCTGGATGACTTCGCGAAGGCCTGTCTGAAGCGCGGCAAGGCGCTCTGGCATCGCTTCTTTCGGCTTGGTCGCGATCTGGCCGTTGGCGATATGCGCGATGCGGCTACCGTCGACCCGGATTATGCCCCAGCCGGTGCAGGACAGCGAAGGGTCGAGGCCGAGGATGATCACGGCCTCGCCCCGTCTATCCCTCGATCTTTTCCATCACATCGTCGGAGATGTCGTAATTGCCCCACACGGTCTGCACGTCGTCGTCGTCGTCGAGCACATCGATCAGCTTAAGCAGAGTGCTCGCGCCTTTTTCGTCCATGTCGACGGTAAGGTTGGGTTTCCAGGCCAGCTTGACCGTCTCGGCCTCGCCCAGCGCCTTTTCAAGATCGGCGGCGACCTGATGGAGGTCGTCGCTAGCCGTCCAGATTTCGTGGCCGTCATCGGAGGATGCGATGTCTTCCGCGCCGGCTTCCATCGCGGCTTCCAGAACCTTGTCCTCGCTGCCCGCATCCGCCGGATAAAAGATGAAGCCGAGCCTGTCGAAGCCGTGAACCACGCTGCCTTCGGTGCCAAGATTGCCGCCATGCTTGCTGAACGCAGTGCGCACGGCAGTGGCGGTGCGGTTGCGGTTGTCGGTCAGCGTTTCGACGATGATCGCGCTGCCGCCTGGGCCATAGCCTTCGTAGCGTACTTCCTCGTAATTATCGTCATCGCCCGCGGTCGCCTTGTCGATCGCGCGCTGGATATTGTCCTTGGGCATGGACTGCGATTTGGCCGTGTTCACTGCCAGCCGCAGCCGCGGATTCATGTCCGGATCGGGCGTGCCCATCTTGGCGGCGACCGTTATCTCGCGAGAAAGCTTGGAAAAGAGGTTGGAGCGCTTCTTGTCCTGCGCGCCCTTGCGATGCATGATGTTTTTGAATTTGGAATGGCCAGCCATGGTGTGCTCTCGGGTTCGCCCTATAGCGTATCAGTGGTTTGTAATCGGGGGCCGCAATAGCCGCATGACAGTTGAATCGACAAGCCTCGTGAAGGCGAATTTCGTGACGGGCGAATGGCGTGCGTTCGGCGACTTCCTGAGACGGCCTATCCTGCCCGATCGCGCTGCGCCCGGTAATGCGAACGCTTTGTTCGGCACGCTGCGAATGCTGGGGCTGGATGCTATCGTGATGGGTATCCTGCTGTCGATTGCGTTTGTCGTGATTTCCGTGGGCTTCGAATTGCCGGAAACTGCGCTCGCTGGAATGGAGATCACCGCAGGGTTGGTGCTTGCGGTGGTCGTGGGCGCACCGTTGGGGGAGGAGCTGCTGTTCCGTAGCTGGCTGTCGGGCAGGCCCGGGCATGTGCTGGGGCTGATCGTGTTTGCGCTGGTAGGAGGGATCGCAGCAGTCGCGCTGTCCGCCGCCGGAGTGAACATCGGCGGAGATACAGACCCCATTGCGGCAGGCGGCGTCAACATGGTGCTCGGCGTCATCATCGGCGGCCTCGCCGCTCTGCTGATCGTATTCCTGTTCCGCAAGCGCGACGCGATAGGCTGGTTCCAGCGCATCTTTCCGGTCTTCTTCTGGCTGAGCGCGATTGCCTTCGCGAGCGTTCATCTGGCGAACTTCGAGGAAGGCGGGCCGATACTGCTCGCGCTGATCCTGCCGCAATTCATCCTCGGCACCATCCTGGGCTATGTCCGCGTGAATTACGGTCTGTGGTATTCGATCCTGCTCCATGCGATGCACAATGGCATCATCATCGGCGTCGTCGCGCTGTTTGGCGGCTGGGCGGGCTAGAGCCCCGCCCCCCGATCAAACCTTCACCGCTGTCCCGCTGGCGCTGACCATCAGCATCGAACCGGTGTCGCCGATCACCTCGTAATCGAGGTCTACGCCGACCACGGCATTGCCGCCGCGTGCGCCGCATTCGGCCTGTAGCTCCTGGATCGCCTGCTCGCGCGCATCGGCGAGAATGCGTTCATAACTGCCCGAGCGGCCGCCCACGATATCGCGGATATTGGCAAACAAATCGCGGAACAGGTTCGCGCCGACGATAACCTCGCCGGTTACGATGCCGAGATATTCCTGGATCGGATGCCCCTCTATGGTGGGGGTGGTGGTTACGGTTATGCCGCGCGCGTCTTTCCAGGGTCCGGCCATCAAATGCTCCTTCTGATTGTCGACTTCGGATACTGTATTGTTACATTAATACAGCACCGGAATCAACCCATCCCGAGCGCAGCCTTATAGGTGTCGAGGATCATTTCCTGCTCGCTGCGATCGTCCGGCTTCATCTTACGCAGGCGCACGATCTGGCGCATGATCTTGGCGTCATATCCAACCGCCTTGGCTTCGGCATAGACGTCGCGAATATCGTCGGCGATGCCTTTCTTTTCTTCTTCGAGGCGTTCGATGCGCTCGATCAGCAGGCGCAGGCGGTCGTCTGTGGCATCAGCCATCTTGTGTGCTCCAATGAATGAGAATCAGTTGGCGCTGCGATAGACAGAGCCGGGCGCCGATTGAACCCGCCTTGGCGCTAGTCCACGCGATTTTTTGCCACGCTTGCTTTCATCGCGGCCAGCTGTTCCTCGGTTGCCGGGGTCTGCCGCGTGGCTTTCCACTCGTCCTGCGGCATTCCGTGGATCAGCTCGCGTGCATCTGCCTTGTCGCCGTCATACCCGGCATCGCGTATCCAGTCGGCCAGACAGTTGCGGCAAAAGCCCGCCAGCCCCATCAGCTCTATGTTCTGGGCATCGTGGCGGTGGCGCAGATGCCGCACCAGCCGCCGGAAGGCAGCAGCGGCGACGGCGTCATCCAGCGTATCAAGCGGATCATTCGTATTCATGCTGCGCGCTTCCTTCTTCACCTTGCCATGCGGCTCTGCCATAGCTGCGCCCGCATGAAAACCATCCCGCCCCGTGACCGCAAGGTCAAGATACTCGCCACGCTCGGCCCGGCCAGCCGCGATCCCGAAATGCTCGAGCGCCTCTACCGCGCAGGCGCGGATGCCTTCCGCGTCAATATGAGCCACGGCGAGCATGAAACCCACGCCGAAACGATCCGGGGCATTCGCGCGCTGGAGCAAAAGGTTCAGCGCCCTATCACGATCCTGGCCGACCTTCAGGGCCCGAAATTGCGCGTCGGCAAGTTCAAGGGCGGCAAGGCGACGATCCGGCATTCCGGGCATTTCACGCTCGACCAAAAGGACGAGCCGGGTGACGACACCCGCGTCCAGCTGCCCCATCCCGAACTGTTCGGCATCCTCAAGAAGGGTCAGCGCCTGCTGATCAATGACGGCAAGATCCGTCTGCGCGTAATCAAGGCGAGCGAGGAGGAGATCCTGTGCTCTGCGGAAGTCGGCGGCGTGATCTCCGACCGCAAGGGCGTCAACGTGCCCGATGCCGAAGTGCCGATCCCGGCGCTGACCCAAAAAGACCGCAAGGATCTGGCCTTTGCAATGGATCAGGGCGTCGACTGGATCGGCCTGTCCTTCGTCCAGCGCCCCGAAGACCTTGCCGAGGCCCGCAAGCTGATGGGCAATAAGGGCGCGCTATGCGCCAAGATTGAAAAGCCCAGCGCGGTCCAGCGCCTTGCCGAAATTCTCGAGGCATCCGATGCGCTGATGGTGGCGCGCGGCGATCTGGGTGTGGAGCTGGAACCGCAGGAAGTCCCGCCGCTGCAAAAGAAGATCGTCAATGCCGCACGCTCCGCCGGCAAGCCGGTGATCGTCGCCACGCAGATGCTCGAAAGCATGATCGAGAGCCCCGCGCCGACCCGGGCCGAAGTCTCCGACGTGGCGAATGCGGTCTATGACGGCGCCGATGCGGTAATGCTGTCGGCAGAAACTGCTGCGGGCGACTGGCCGGAAGAAGCTGTCACGATCATGGACAAGATCGCGATCCAGGTCGAACGGGACGAGGCCTATCTGCCGCGCGTGCGCTTCCTCGACACGCCGCCCGACCGCACCACAGCCGACGCACTATCGCATAGCTGCGCGACGATTGCCGACACGGTGCACACCCGCGCGATCGCCGTTTTCACCTTCTCCGGATCGACCGCGCGCCGGGTGGCGCGCGAACGCCCCAGCGTACCGATGCTGACGCTCACCCCGTCGATGGAAACGGCGCGCCGCGTCGGCTTGCTGTGGGGCGCGCATGCAGTGGCGACCAAGGACATCGGCAGCTTCGAAGAGATGATCGCCAAGGGCAAGCGAATGGCTCTGCGCCACGGTTTTGCGCAAGGCGGCGACAAATTGATCGTGTTGGCAGGGGTTCCGTTCGGAACCCCGGGTTCGACCAATCTGCTGCATGTCGTGACGCTGGCAGGCGACGAGCTGGAGCGCCATACCGCTTAAGTCGGCGCAATCGTCTCGTCATCATGGTGGACGCCGCACTCCTGGAGCGCCTGCCCGACCGTGCGGTGGAAAGACACGCGCTCGCTGTCTAGTGGTGATGACAAGGCTTCGATTACGGGCTCATGCGCAGCTGCAATGCGGGTCTTCACGCCGTCAAAATGCAGCCGCTCGGTCAGGCGCTTGACCATGGCCGCCCCGCTTGCGTCGACCGTATTTACCGAGCGCATGTCGAGCACCAGGCATTCGACGCCCTCGTGCTTGCCCAGACGGGCGAAGATTTCGTCCTCGCAATGCGCGCAATTGCCGAAATAGATCGAACGGTCGATCCGCACGACCAGCGCTGGAAGCGTATCGATGTTCACATCGTCGCGGCGCACGGAGCGGAACGATACGCCTCCGTCATCGGTGCCGACACGAGTCACGCGCGGGACCGACGAGAACCACAAGAAATGTGCCAGACCGATGATCGCACCCACGGCAAGACCCATCCGCACGCCGAAGCCAAGCGTTGCAAGGAAGGCGATGGCGATAATTACGCCCTCCACCCGGTCGTGTTTCCACACATCGCGCATGTCGCGCAGCTTGATGAGGCCGAACACTGCGCTGATCACCAAGGCGGCCAGCGCGGTCTTGGGAAGATAGGCCAGCAAGGGAGCCAGTACGAGCAACACCGACAGCACGATGATCGAGCCGACCACGGATGCCAGGCGGGATTTTGCCCCGCTATCCTCTACCAGTGCGGAGCGGCTCAGGCTCGCGCCGACGGCATATCCGCCTGTCAGAGCCGCCGCGATATTGCCTGCGCCGAGCGCGACCGCCTCGCGGCTGGTATCGAGATGGCTGCGATCCGTTCCAGCGAGCGATTTGGCGACAGCGGTAGCAGTCACGAAGATGATCACCGCAACCGCGAGGCTGCTGGGGAGCAGGTCGATCCAGAGATCAATCCCTCCAAGCGGCCATGGGAGACTTGGTAATCCAGCCTCGATCGCTTCGACGGTGGCCACGCCTGATGCCATCTGAGCTGCGGCGAAAGCGCAGCCGATAATGACGAGCAGCGGCAGGGACTTGGCGATTGCCTGACGATAGGGCGGGTGAATGCCGAGCTTCCACAAAAGCGGCGCGGCGAAGCGATTGATCAGCAGAAGCAATACGAGCGCAACACCTCCGATGACTGCGGTTGCGGGCTGGAAGCCGCCGATCCCGGACCATAGCGACGAAAGCGCGCCCGGCAGATTTCCGGCGCGCTCCGCATCGATACCCATCAGCGTGGGCAATTGGCTGGTCGCAATGAGGAAGGCGGCGGCGGCGGTAAAGCCCAGCAGCACAGGTTCACTGATGAAATTGACCAGACGCCCCATGCCGAGCCCGCCAAGCAGCAGCAGCATTACGCCCGCCTGCACCGCGATGATAACCGCTGCCTGCACCGGGTCGGCACCGGAAGCTGCCTCCGCCACGACGAGCGAAACAAGCGCCACCGGCCCCATCGAGACGAAGTTGCTGGTCCCGAAGACCATGTAGAGAATTGGCGGGAGCAGCGCGGCGAACAGGCCCATTTCCGCCGGGAGGCCTGCAAGCTGCGCATAGGCCATTGCTTGCGGCACCAGCAGGATCGCGAGGATCAGTCCGGCGACGACATCGCGCGCGGCGTTGCCTGCGCCATAGTCCTTGAGCCAACCGAATTGGGGGATGAGCGCCTTGCCTGCCATATCGCGTCGTCTCTCCCCATGGCGCCTGCGGAAAAACCGGCGCCAATCAGCTATTTATACCGCTCGCCTGTACCAAACGCTCTTGCGAGGCCTTTTCTCCGATCAAGGGCAATAATTCCCCCATGTCGGGGCCGTGGTCCATCCCGGTTAGCGCCTGGCGCAGCGGCAGAAACAGGGGTTTGCCCTTGCGGCCCGTCTTGTCCTTGAGTGCGCCTGTCAGCGCGCTCCACGGCTCGCCGCCGGAGAAGATGTCGCCCGCCGCCACTACTTGCGCAGCTTCGGCGAGGTAGGCGCGGTCTTCACCGGAGAAATCCGGTTGCTGGACCGGGCCGGTGACGACCGACCACCATTCCGCCAGCTCGCTCGCTTTTTCGAGATTGGGCCGAATGGCGTGCCAGGCAGCCTCGTTAAAGCCTTCCGGCACGAGCCCACGCACTTTCTCGAACGGCATCTGATGGACGATCTGTGCGTTGAGCCGAGCAAGCTCGTCCTCGTCGAACCGCGCAGGCGCGCGGCCGAATGTCGACAGGTCGAACGTCTCGAGTAGCGCTTCGCGCTCGGCGATCGGCTCGACTGGCTGCGAAGTGCCGAGCCTGGCCAGCATCGCCGCCAGCGCCTCAGGCTCGTAACCCGCTTCGCGAAAATGATCGCACCCCAGCGAGCCGAGGCGTTTGGACAGCTTGCCTTCCTTGCCAACCAGCAGCGCTTCGTGCGCGAACGCTGGAGGCATTGCATCCAGCGCTTCGAACATCTGCACCTGCACGGCGGTATTCGACACATGGTCCTCGCCGCGCAGCACCTGCGTCACGCCCATCTCGATATCGTCGACCGCGCTCGGCAACATATAAAGCCACGAGCCATCGGCGCGCCGGATCACCGGATCGGACAGCAGTTTAGGATCGAATTTCTGCGGCCCGCGCACACCGTCGTCCCAGGTTATCGCGCTGTCATGGTCGAGCTTGAAGCGCCAGTGCGGGGCAATGCCGTCCGCTTCTTTCGCCGCGCGCTCGTCATCGCTCAGCTCCAGCGCGCCGCGATCGTAGATTGGCGGCAGGCCGCGCCCGAGCTGGATCTTCCGCTTAAGCTCCAGCTCCTGCGCGGTTTCATAGGCGGGATAGACCCGGCCCGCCGCCTTGAGCTGCTCGAACGCCTTGTCATATAGCGCCAGCCGGTCGGACTGCCGCGCCTCTCCATCGGGCTCCATGCCGAGCCATGCCAGGTCCGCGCGGATCGCTTCGACATATTCTTCGCGGCTGCGCTCGGCATCGGTATCGTCGATCCGCAGCAGAAATTTGCCGCCAGCCTTCTTCGCCAGCATCCAATTGTGCAGCGCAGTGCGGATATTACCGACGTGAAGGCGCCCGGTCGGCGACGGGGCGAAGCGAGTGATCGTGGTCATGACCGCAGCCGATAGCGCCAAGCGCGCGCTATTGCGAGAACAGCGTGATCGAGCTGTCGTCGCCGGATATTCTGATTCCGTTCTCAGCTGTGCGCTCGATCTGGCGTCCGGCACGCAAGGCGTTCATCACATCGGCCAGACGAGGCGGCAGGCCGATGGTGCATATGACTGGGGCCGGTAGCGACGTTCCGCCAGGCGTGAGCGGCGGGGTGGGCGACGGGGCGGGCGGCGGAGTTGGCGGCGGCGGGGGAATGATCTCGAAAGCGGAACCGCCGATCCGGTAGCGGAGGATCGCGTGCGCGCAGCGCGGCTCCCACCATATTTCCGCCTCGTCCGCCGTGAGCGCAATGCCGTTTGCCCCGCCCAACTCCTCGCCATCAATTCCGGCGACGCGCCATTCTCCGACGAGAGTGTCTGCGGCGAGAGGGGGGAGTCCAGCGGCGGTTGTCGCGGGGCGTTTCTCGGCGGCCGGGTCGGGCATGTCTGCCGCTGGCGAGCACCCGGCTATGCCTGCGCAGATCGCCAGCCGCCACCTCAAGCCGCGCGCCCGCCCGAGCGTACCGGTCTTGCGCGCCGCAGGCTTGCGATGGCCTCGCCCGGCTCCGGCAATTCGCGGCCGTCCGATTGTGCACGCAGCATGGCTTCGGCCGGGAATGGCCGGTGAATGAGGAAGCCCTGCGCCTCGTCGCAGCCGAGATCGCGCAGGGCATTGAGCTGGGCGGGCGTTTCGACACCTTCCGCCGTGGTGCGCGAGCCGAATGTTCGGGCCAGCTCCACGATGGCAGCGATGATCGCGCGGGCCGCATCGCTGGTGGCAACTTCGCTCACAAACTCGCGGTCGATCTTGATGCGCTCGAACGCAAAGCTGTGCAGATAGCTGAGCGAGGAATAGCCGGTGCCGAAGTCATCCAGCGCAATCCCGGCCCCCATCGCGCGCAGCTTGGCCATGGTGTCGAGCGCGGCCTCGTATTTCTGCATGAGGACGTTTTCGGTGATCTCGAACTCGACCCGTTCTGCGGCCATGCCGGTTTCGCCGAGAGTGCGCTCGATCGTGTCGAACAATTTGGGATCGCGCATGTGACTGGGCGAGAGATTCACCGCGAGGCGGAAGTCACCCTCCCATTGCGCCGCTTCGGAAAGTGCCTGCGCTATGGTCCAGTCCCCGAGCGGACCGATCAGTCCGGTCTCCTCCGCGATCGGGAGGAAATCGTCGGGCAGCACGGCGCCGCGTGCCGGGTGGTTCCAGCGCAGCAAGGCTTCATATGCCAGGACCGCCCCGGTTCGCAGCTCGAGCACCGGCTGGTATTCCAGAAAGAACGCGCCTTGCGCGATTGCCTCGCGCAGATCCTCTTCGATCTCGCGGCGTTCCTTGCGGCGGGCGTCGATGGCGTGATCGAACATGGCGAACTGGTCGCGGCCCTTGGCCTTTGCGGCATGTAGCGCGAGGTCCGCGCGCCGGGTCAGCTCATCCGCGCTACAATGCTCTATCGTGCATCTTGCCACGCCGACGCTGGCCGAAATCCGGTGCAACTGCCCCTCGATCTCGAACGGTTCGCGTAACGCGCCGAGAAACCGGTGGGCCCGCTCGATTAGCATCCCGTCACCGGCCGAGGTCTGGAAAAGCACCGCGAATTCGTCGCCGCCCAACCGCGCGACAAGATCGCCCTGGCGTATTTCGTCTCCCAGACGGGCAGCGACCAGCACGAGCAACGCATCGCCGAAAGCATGGCCATGCGCATCGTTGACACCCTTGAAGTCGTCGAGGTCCAGATAAAACAGCGCAACCTTGCGCCTGGCCTCTTCATCCGCATCGAGGGCCGCCTCCAATCGCTCGGTGAACAGCCGGCGATTTGCGAGTCCCGTCAGCGGGTCGAAATGCGCAAGTTTCTGCAATTCGGTGATGGCGTCCGCGCTTTCACGGCGGTGTTTTGCGGCCTTGCGAAAGGCGACCGTGGCCAGAGCGAAGGCGCACAGCAACAGCACTATCAGCAGTATCAAAATGCCCGGCGCGCCCCACATGAGGGCCATTTACCACCGAAACGGGCCTTTGCGCCAGCGGCTTGCGCACATTGTCGTATCGACGCCCGTGGAAATTAAGGATGGTTGACGCAAAAAGGCCTCCCCGGCAGATAACCGGGGAGGCCCTTTTCATGTGCTTGAAAGCAAAACCGGCTTTTATTCGCCGTCTTTGGCATTCTCATTGAGGTATTCGCCTGCATCGGCATCGGTGCCGTGAGCTTCACCTTCCATCACGGCCAGCGGATCGTCGCCGATCGCCGCTTCGGGGCCTTGGGCCAGTTCTGCCGCATGCTGTTCCTCGGCAGTGTTGGCAGCGATGATAGCGTCCTGAGCCTTCTTCCACTGAGCCCGCAGAGCAGCATCGCGGCTGTTGGCGGTGACGCGCAGGCGGTTCATGCCTGCGCCGGTACCAGCCGGGATGAGACGGCCCACGATCACGTTCTCCTTAAGACCGACGAGCGTGTCCTTCTTACCCTCGACCGCGGCCTGCGTAAGGACGCGCGTGGTTTCCTGGAACGATGCAGCGGAGATGAAGGAACGGGTCTGCAGCGAAGCCTTGGTGATCCCGAGCAGGATCGGCGTGCCGACAGCCTTTTTCTTACGCGAAGTGAGCTTGGCGTTGGTTTCCTTCAGCTCTTCCAGATCGACCTGTTCGCCCGGCAGCAGCACGGTATCGCCGCCGTCGGTGATCTCGACCTTCTGCAGCATCTGGCGAACGATCACCTCGATGTGCTTGTCGTTGATCTTCACGCCCTGCAAACGGTAGACTTCCTGGATTTCGTTGACGAGATATTCGGCCAGAGCCTCGATCCCGAGAACTTCCAGAATGTCGTGCGGGTTGGGCGAACCGGAGATGAGCGTATCGCCCTTCTTCACATGGTCGCCTTCCTGCACGTCGATCACCTTGGTCTTGGGGATCAGATATTCTACCGGATCGCCTTCCTCGGGAATGATCGCGATCTTGCGCTTGGCCTTGTATTCGCGGACGAATTCGATCTTGCCGGAGATTTTGGCAATGACCGACATGTCCTTCGGCAGGCGCGCTTCGAACAGCTCGGCAACACGCGGCAGACCGCCGGTGATGTCGCGCGTCTTGGCGGCTTCACGCGAAGCACGGGCGAGAATGTCGCCGGCCTCGACCTGCTGGCCATCCTCGACCGAGAGAGTCGTGCCCGGAGCAAGCATGTAACGCTGCGCTTCGGTTTCGTCTTCGCTCTGCCCTTCGCTGAGAAGGGTAAGGCGCGGACGAAGGTCTTCCTTCCGCTTGGTCGCGGTGTTGCGCACTTCGGTCACGACACGCTGGGCAATGCCCGTCGCATCATCGACCTGCTCTTCCAGCGTCGTACCTTCGACCAGATCGCGATAGCGCACCAGGCCGGACTGTTCGGTGATGATCGGCAGGGTGAACGGATCCCACTCGGCGAGGCGGTCGCCTTCCTTCACCTTGGCGCCGTCCTTGTGCATCAGGACGGTACCGTAAGGCACCTTGTGGATTTCGCGTTCACGGCCTTCTGCGTCGATCACGGCGAGTTCGCCATTACGTGCGAGCGACAGGATGCGGCCCTTCTTGTCCACGATGGTCGGCATGTCGCGATAGACGACCTTACCGTCCGAAATGGCTTCGAGGTGGCTCGTTTCATTGAGCTGCGCGGCGCCGCCAATGTGGAAGGTACGCATGGTCAGCTGCGTGCCCGGCTCACCGATGGACTGCGCAGCGATAACGCCGACAGCTTCGCCGATATTGACCGGAGTACCGCGAGCAAGATCGCGCCCGTAGCATGTTCCGCAAACGCCCTGATCGGCTTCGCAAACCAGTGGTGAGCGGATCTTGGCGACCTGAACTTCGGCCTCCTCGATTTCCTTCACCATCGGCTCGTCGATCAGTGTTCCGGCCTTTACGATGACTTCTTCGGTCTTCGCATTGACGAGGTCCTGGGCCACGGTGCGGCCAAGAATACGCTCCCCGAGCGAGGCGATGACCGAGCCACCCTGCACGATCGCACGCATTTCCAGCGCGTTTTCGGTCTTGCAGTTCTCCGTGACGATTACGCAATCCTGCGACACGTCGACGAGACGGCGGGTCAGATAACCCGAGTTTGCCGTCTTAAGCGCGGTATCGGCCAGACCCTTACGGGCGCCGTGGGTGGAGTTGAAGTATTCAAGGACGTTGAGACCTTCCTTGAAGTTCGAGATGATCGGGTTCTCGATGATCTCGCCCGAAGGCTTGGCCATCAATCCGCGCATCCCGGCAAGCTGCTTCATCTGCGCGGGGCTACCACGCGCACCGGAGTGGCTCATCATGTAGATCGAGTTGATCTCGGCTTCCTTGCCGTCCTTGTCGACCGGCTGGGACTTAATACGGTCCATCATGGCGTCCGCAACCTGGTCGCCGCAGCGGCTCCAGGCGTCGATCACCTTGTTGTACTTTTCCTGCTGAGTGATCAGACCGTCCTGATACTGCTGCTCGTAACCGGCAACCAGATCCTTGGTCTCGTCGACCAGGCGATCCTTGGAATCCGGGATGATCATGTCATCCTTGCCGAAGGAAATGCCTGCCTTGAACGCGTGGCGGAAGCCCAGCACCATGATGGCGTCGGCGAACAGCACCGTGTCCTTCTGGCCGGTGTGACGGTACACCTGGTCGATGACGTCACCGATTTCCTTCTTGGTGAGAAGGCGGTTGATGATGTCGTAGGGAACCTTGTGGTTCTTGGGCAGGCATTCGCCGATCAGCATGCGGCCCGGCGTGGTGACGAAGCGCTGCATGGCAATCTTGCCGCTTTCATCGGCCTGCGGAACGCGGGCCATGATCCGGCTGTGCAGCGTGACCTGCTTGGTTTCCAGCGCCTGGTGCACTTCGGCCATGTCGGAGAACACGGGCAGCTTTTCATGCTTTTCGCCGTCATCGCCATCGACGAATTCGGGCGTCTTTTCCTGACGTTCCATCGACAGGTAATAGATGCCCAGAACCATGTCCTGCGAAGGCACGATGATCGGCTTGCCGTTCGCCGGCGAGAGGATGTTGTTGGTCGACATCATCAGC
This sequence comes from uncultured Alphaproteobacteria bacterium, assembly GCA_963797945.1. GTDB lineage: Bacteria > Pseudomonadota > Alphaproteobacteria > Sphingomonadales > Sphingomonadaceae > Qipengyuania. The sequence goes on from CAWCRA010000005.1 coordinate 28,376, forward strand.
ACGCGAGCTTCCAGCTGCGCCTCGAGGCTCAGCGGGACATGAACGGCCATTTGGTCGCCGTCGAAGTCGGCGTTGAAAGCCGAGCAGACGAGCGGGTGAAGCTGGATGGCCTTGCCTTCAATCAGCACAGGCTCGAACGCCTGGATGCCGAGACGGTGAAGCGTCGGTGCACGGTTCAGCAGAACCGGGTGTTCGCGGATGACTTCGTCCAGAATGTCCCAGACTTCCTTGCGCTCTTTCTCGACCCATTTCTTCGCCTGCTTGAGGGTCATGGACAGACCCTTGGCATCGAGACGGGCGTAGATGAACGGCTTGAACAGCTCGAGCGCCATCTTCTTGGGTAGGCCGCACTGGTGCAGCTTGAGTTCGGGGCCGGTCACGATGACCGAACGGCCCGAATAGTCGACGCGCTTACCAAGAAGGTTCTGGCGGAAGCGGCCCTGCTTACCCTTGAGCATGTCGGACAGCGATTTCAGCGGACGCTTGTTGGCACCGGTGATCACGCGGCCGCGGCGGCCGTTGTCGAACAGTGCGTCGACCGATTCCTGAAGCATGCGCTTTTCATTGCGGACGATGATGTCCGGGGCGCGCAGTTCGATCAGGCGCTTCAAGCGGTTGTTACGGTTGATGACACGGCGATAGAGATCGTTGAGATCGGAGGTCGCAAAACGGCCACCGTCCAGAGGCACCAGCGGGCGCAGTTCGGGCGGAATGACCGGCACGACTTCGAGGATCATCCATTCCGGGCGGTTGCCGGATTCGATGAAGCTTTCGACAACCTTCAGACGCTTGATGATCTTCTTGGGCTTGAGCGCAGACTTGGTGGTCGCAAGCTCTTCGAGAAGGTCTTCCTTTTCCTGCTCGAGATCGAGATCCATCAGCATCAGCTTGACCGCTTCGGCGCCGATCCCGGCGCTGAAGGCATCTTCGCCGTACTCATCCTGCGCTTCGAGGAGTTCGTCCTCGGTCAGCAGCTGGAATTTCTCCATCGGCGTCAGGCCCGGCTCGGTGACGACATAGCTCTCGAAATAGAGCACGCGTTCGAGCTGCTTGAGCTGCATGTCGAGCAGCAGGCCGATGCGCGAAGGCAGCGACTTCAGGAACCAGATATGCGCAACCGGCGCAGCCAGTTCGATGTGGCCCATGCGCTCGCGGCGCACCTTGGTGACGGTGACTTCGACGCCGCACTTTTCGCAGACGACGCCCTTGTACTTCATGCGCTTGTACTTGCCGCACAGGCATTCGTAGTCCTTTACCGGACCGAAGATACGCGCGCAGAACAGGCCATCGCGTTCGGGCTTGAACGTACGATAGTTGATGGTTTCCGGCTTCTTGATCTCGCCGAACGACCAGCTGCGGATACGTTCGGGCGATGCCAGACCGATCTGGATCTGGTCGAAGGTCTCCGGCTTTGCGAGCTGGTTGGTGAATTTGGTCAGTTCGTTCATGACTTAAATCCCTAAACGGGTGAATTCTAATGGGCGGAAGCGGTGGGGAGCGAGCGCAAGGCTCGGCCCCTTATTCCGCCGCTATCTGCAGACCGTTTTCATCGGTCCCATCGTCGATCGAGGTAAGCTCGACATTGAGGCCGAGGCTGCGCATTTCCTTCACGAGAACGTTGAAGCTCTCCGGAATGCCCGCCTCGAAGGTATCGTCGCCTTTGACGATCGCTTCGTAGACTTTGGTCCGGCCGATCACGTCATCCGACTTCACGGTGAGGATTTCCTGCAACGTGTACGCCGCGCCGTAAGCCTGGAGTGCCCAGACCTCCATCTCGCCGAAACGCTGGCCGCCGAACTGCGCCTTACCGCCCAGCGGCTGCTGGGTGACGAGGCTGTAGGGGCCGATCGAGCGGGCGTGGATCTTGTCGTCGACCAAGTGGTGCAGCTTGAGCATGTAGATGATGCCCACCGTCACTTTGCGGTCGAAGGCTTCGCCGGTGCGGCCGTCGAACAGGACGGACTGGCCTGAAGAATGCAGGCCCGCCTTTTCCAGTTCGATCGTCACATCGCCTTCGCGCGCGCCGTCGAATACCGGAGTACCCATCGGGACGCCGGCGGTCAGATTAGTCGCCAGCTCGACCACTTCTTCGGTCGAACGATTGTCGATCGCCGAGTGGTACTGCTCGCCGTAGGTTTCCTTCAGACGCTCGACAACGGCTTCCGGAGGCTTTGCCTTGGCATAGTCCTCGGCTGCATTCAGGATTGGCCAGCTTCCATTCTTCCAGCGCGTCGCCGATCTGGTGGCCCAGATTACGGGCTGCCATGCCGAGATGCGTTTCGAAGATCTGTCCCACGTTCATACGCGAAGGCACGCCCAGCGGGTTGAGCACGACATCGACCGGTGTCCCGTCTTCGAGGAACGGCATGTCCTCGATCGGCAGGATGCGGCTGATGACGCCCTTGTTACCGTGCCGGCCAGCCATCTTGTCGCCCGGCTGAAGCTTGCGCTTCACCGCCACGAAGACCTTGACCATCTTGAGCACGCCCGGAGCGAGTTCGTCGCCGCGTTCGAGCTTTTCCTTACGGTCATCGAACTTGTCGTCGATAACCTTCACGGCTTCGTCATATTGCGACTTGACCGCTTCGATCTGCGCCTGACGGCCATCTTCGGCCACCGCGAATTTGAACCATTCGTGGCGGTCGATGTCCTCCAGCAGCTCTTCGGTGATCTCGCTACCCTTCTTCACGCCCTTGGGCGCGGCGGAGGCAGTCTGGCCGAGCAGCATATCCTTCAGACGGTTGTAGGTCGCACGGTTGAGGATCGCACGTTCGTCGGCGCTATCCTTGCGCAGACGCTCGATTTCCTCGTTCTGGATCGCACGCGTACGGTCATCGATTTCGATACCGTGGCGGTTGAAGACGCGCACTTCGACGACAGTCCCGGCGACGCCCGGCGGCAGGCGGAGCGAGGTGTCGCGCACGTCGCTGGCTTTTTCACCGAAGATGGCGCGGAGAAGCTTTTCTTCCGGCGTCATCGGGCTTTCGCCCTTGGGCGTGATTTTGCCTGCCAGAATATCGCCCGGATGCACTTCGGCGCCGATATAGACGATGCCCGCTTCGTCGAGGTTGCGCAGGGCTTCCTCGCCGACGTTGGGGATGTCGCGGGTGATGTCTTCGGGGCCGAGCTTGGTATCGCGGGCCATGACTTCGAATTCCTCGATGTGGATCGAGGTGAAGACATCGTCCTTCACGATGCGCTCGGAAATGAGGATGCTATCCTCGTAGTTGTAGCCGTTCCAGGGCATGAAGGCGACGAGGCTGTTCTTGCCGAGCGCCAGCTCGCCCAGATCGGTCGAGGGACCGTCAGCGATGATGTCGCCTGCTTCGATCATCTCGCCCACTTTCACCAGCGGACGCTGGTTGATGCAGGTGTTCTGGTTCGAACGCTGGAACTTCTGCAACGTGTAGATGTCGACGCCGGACTGGCCGGGTTCGACATCGCCCTGCGCACGGATGACGATACGCGTGGCATCGACCTGGTCGACGATACCGCCGCGAGTAGCGGTGATTGCAGCGCCGCTGTCGCGGGCCACGGTTTCTTCCATGCCGGTGCCGACCCAAGGCGCTTCGGCCTTGACCAGCGGCACGGCCTGACGCTGCATGTTCGAGCCCATCAGAGCGCGGTTGGCGTCATCGTTTTCCAGGAACGGAATGAGCGACGCGGCAACCGACACAAGCTGCTTGGGCGAAACGTCCATCAGCGTGACATGCTCGCGCGGGGCCATCAGGTTGTCGCCATTGTGACGCGCGCTGACCAGCTCCTCTGCGAAGCCGCCCTTGTCGTCGAGCTCGGCCGATGCCTGCGCAACGGTGTGCTTCTGCTCTTCCATGGCGGACAGATAGATCACATCGGTAGTGACCTCGCCGTCCTTGACCTGGCGATACGGCGTTTCGATGAAACCGTATTTGTTCACCCGGCTGAAGCTGGCGAGCGAATTGATCAGACCGATGTTCGGGCCTTCGGGCGTTTCAATCGGGCAGATCCGGCCATAGTGGGTCGGATGAACGTCGCGTACTTCGAAGCCTGCGCGCTCACGCGTCAAACCGCCGGGGCCGAGCGCCGATACGCGGCGCTTGTGCGTGACCTCGGACAGCGGGTTGGTTTGATCCATGAACTGCGAAAGCTGGCTGGAGCCGAAGAATTCACGCACGGCAGCAACGGCAGGCTTCGCATTAATCAGATCGTTCGGCATGACGGTCGATACATCGACGCTGCTCATGCGTTCCTTCACCGCGCGTTCCATGCGCAGCAGGCCGACGCGGTACTGGTTTTCCAGCAGCTCGCCCACCGAACGCACGCGGCGGTTGCCGAGATTGTCGATGTCATCGACGTCGCCCTTGCCGTCCTTCAGGTCGACCAGTTCCTTGACCACTGCCAGGATGTCTTCCCGGCGCAGTGTGGTCACGGTGTCTTCCGCGTCGAGTTCCAGACGCATGTTCAGCTTTACGCGGCCGACTGCGGACAGATCGTAGCGTTCGCCGTCGAAGAACAGTCCCTGGAACAGCGCTTCGGCGGTTTCCTTGGTCGGCGGTTCGCCCGGACGCATGACCTTGTAGATCGCCTCCAGACCTTCGTCGCGGTTTTCAGCCTTGTCGACGGCAAGCGTGTTGCGCATCCACGGACCGATATTGATGTGGTCGATGTCGAGCAGTTCGAGCGTATCGACGCCAGCGCTGTCGAGCGCTTCGAGATTGTCCGGGCCGACTTCGTCTCCGGCTTCGATGTAGATTCGGCCCGTCTTCTCGTCGATGAGGTCGCGCGCGGAATAGCGTCCGAAGATTTCCTCGGTCGGCAGCAGCAGCGCCTCGAGACCATCCTTGGCCGCCTTGCTGGCAGCACGCGGACTGATCTTCTGGCCAGCCGGGAAGACCTCTTCGCCGGTCTTGGCATCGACCAGCGCAAAGGCCGGCTTCTGACCGCGCCAGTTTTCGGCCACGAACGGAACTTTCCAGCCGTCCTTGGCGCGCGCCCAGTTTACGGTGGTGTAGAAATGGTCGAGGATGTCTTCGCTGGTCAGGCCGAGCGCATAAAGCAGTGCGGTAACCGGCAGCTTGCGCTTGCGGTCGATACGCACGTTGACGATGTCCTTGGCGTCGAATTCGAAATCGAGCCAGCTGCCGCGATACGGTATGATGCGGGCAGCAAACAGCAGCTTGCCGGAGCTATGCGTTTTACCGCGGTCGTGATCGAACAGAACACCGGGCGAACGGTGCATCTGCGAGACGATCACACGCTCGGTACCATTGATGATGAACGTGCCGTTCCCGGTCATGAGCGGCATGTCGCCCATGTAAACGTCCTGCTCCTTGATATCGAGGACCGAGCGGGTTTCGGTCTCCTGGTCGACTTCGAAGACGATCAGACGAAGCGTAACCTTCATCGGCGCGGCGTAAGTGATGCCGCGCTGCTTGCATTCGGTGGTGTCGTGCTTGGGCGATTCGAGTTCGTAGTGAACGAAATCGAGCTCGGCGGTCCCGGCGAAATCGCGGATCGGGAAGACGCTGCGCAAGGTCTTCTCAAGGCCCGAAATGTAATCGATCGAGGGGTCGGAGCGCAGGAATTGCTCGTAGCTCTCGCGCTGGACCTCGATGAGATTGGGCATGTCGACGACTTCGTGAATGTCGCCGAAAATCTTGCGGATACGCCGCTTCGCGGTACCCGAAACCTTCGCCGCACCCCTCTTCGGGGCCTTGATGGTCTTGGGTTCGTTCGCCTTGGTAGCCATTGAGAGTATCTGCCTCTTTGCATCATGCGCGCGGACCGGGCGGCCGGCGCGAAATTTTATGTCTCATGCACGTGAGAACCATCAATCCGACGCGAACAGGCCGCAGCGAGGACGCACCGGTCTCGGTGTCCAGGCTGCAGCTTTCATACTGCGTCGCGATTATGGAAACGTCGCTTCCATTCCTAGGCCAGATCCCCGCGCATGAATCGGCCTTGCTCGAAGCGTGCGGTCGGGATGCCATGTAGGAACCGCGCATAGCTTTGTCAAACGTCTCGAGCCGCCGGCGAAAGGGGGCCGCGCAAGGGCAAATTTTATGCTACGGTTTGGGCAGTCTAATTCGGGAGGCGGCATGTCGAAACTCTTGGCAATTGCGTGTGTCTTGCTGTTCGCCATCGCTCCTGTCGCCGGGAAGCAACCCGAGGCTGACGCGCCAGCGCGCATCGTGGCGGTCGGCGATCTTCATGGCGACCATTCCGCCTGGTTGGCAATCGCGCAAGAAGCTGGCCTGGTAGATGCCAGCGGATCATGGGCAGGCGGGCGAACCGCGCTCGTGCAAATGGGCGATGTCACCGACCGGGGGCCCGACTCGCTCAAGATAATCCGCCATTTGCAGCAGCTCCAGCGCGAGGCGGCAGAGGCTGGCGGGGAGGTTATCGTCTTGCTCGGCAATCACGAGGCGATGAACGTGATTGGCGACCTGCGCTACGTGCATCCGGGAGAGTATGCAGCGTTTGAAGACCGCGATTCCATGCGTCGGCGTGAAGCGACCTGGCAGACCAACCGCAACCAGATCGCCGCAGCATATCGCGAGCTGGAACCCGGCATTTCCGAGCGTGATGCCAAGAGGCGATGGTTCGAGAGCACTCCGCTTGGCATGCTCGAACATCGACGCGCATGGCGGGCGGGCGGCGAGCTGGGAGCATGGGCTGCCGGACTGCCAGCAGTCGTCAAGCTCGGCGATACGCTGTTTGCGCATGGCGGCCTTAGCGCCGAGCGCACGACCGAACAGATCGAGGCGATCAATGCTCGTCACCGCACTGCGCTGTCCGAAGGCGAAGGCGTTGATCGAAGCGTTCTTGACGATCCGCTGGGCCCGTTATGGTATCGCGGCAATGTGGTGCGCGATGCTCAGGGTGCCAGCACACCTGAGCGCGCGACGATCCATGACGAGCTTGAGACTGTCCTTGCCCGCTATGACGCCCGGCGGCTTATCGTCGGTCACACGCCTTCGCTCGGCGGCATCGCCGGGAGCAGCAAAGGCCGTCTCATTCGTGCGGATACGGGAATTGCGCGGCATTACGGCGGACCGGCGAGCTTCCTCGTGATCGAAGGAGGCAGACTGACCGCGCATCGGCGCAGCGATAATGGCAGCTGGAGCGCGCGCGATCTTTCGGCGCCCGAAGCAGGGGCATGGGAATGATCCGCCTTGCGCTCGTCGCCGCGCTTGCTCTTGCCGGATCGCCTGTGTCGGCGCAGGACAGGGCCGATAGGGGCACTCCGCTCTTTGCCGATGACGCGATGGTCGAGCTGACACTTGTCGGTCCGATCCGCACTATCGCCAGGCAGGCCGAGAAGTCGACGCGGCCCCACTCTGCCACAATTGCAAGCGGGGACGAGAAACACGCCATCACGCTCGCAGCACGCGGAGTATCGCGGCGAAAGAAGGACAATTGCCGCTTCCCGCCCCTGCGCATCGCGTTCCCGGACAAGCCCGGTGAGGTCTCGCTGTTTCACAAGCAGGACCGCATCAAGCTCGTCACGCATTGCAACGACCGCGATAGCGCTGAGCAGACGATGTTGCGCGAATACGCAGCCTACCGGCTCTACAATCTGGTTACACCGGACAGCCTGAGGGTCCGGCTCGCGCGCATAACCTATATCGAGGGTGAACAGGTTGTAACAACGCGGCTCGGCTTCCTGATTGAGGATGCAGACGACGCAGCGCGGCGGCTCGGGGTCAAGGAAGTCGATATCACACGGATTGAGGAAGGCCAGCTAGATCGGCATGATGCGGCGCGATACGCGTTGTTCCAATACATGATCGGCAATACCGACTGGTCGATGACGCTTGGGCCTGACCCCGCCGAATGCTGCCACAACTCCAAGCTTTTGGGCGTCGATGCGAGAGCCCGCACCGCGCTGACGCCGCTGCCCTACGACTTCGACAATTCAGGGCTGGTGGACGCCGCCTATGCGGTGCCGAATGCGATACTCGGAACGCAATCCGTGAAGACACGCGTTTATCGCGGCTTTTGTTCGTTCAACGACCTGGTCCCGGGCGAAGCGGCTAAGCTGCGGACTTTGCGCCCTGCGTTGGAAGCGGAACTTGCCGCGACACCTCGCGCGAAGCCCAAGACGGTCCAGGCAATGAACCGCTACCTAGCCGGCTTCTACAGAGACATCGCCGACGACCGGGTGATCGAGCAGCAGCTCCTCAGCAAGTGCCGTTGATCCGCTGTCCGAGTCACTGCGGAGCGCTGCCTTCGCCGGATTGTTGATGATCACCAGCTTGTTTGGCCGCCTTTTCTGCATGGTCGGCATCATGCGAGCGCAAATAGCGGTGGGTGCCGTCTTTGGCGCCATAATCCGCCATCCAGAGCAGGGTGAAGGCGTAGTTGAACATGACAGTCATCACGAGCGCGATTTCCAGCGCGCCAATACCCGCGGCTAGCCCGATACCGATAGCCAGCAGGATGTAGATCGCATCGCCCGAGCTCTTGAGCGTGTTGCGGAAGCGCACACCGCCGACGATCCCGGCAAGCGAAAAGGCAAGCGCCAGCGAATTGTGCACCATGACCACGATCGCGGTAACTGCGATCGGCAGCACAATCATAGTTTCAACCAGCGCCTGGTCGTATTCCGCGCGATTGCGACTAGCCATATAGGTCCAAGTGACCGGGATGGTGGTGAGCAGTGCGCCGCCCACCGCGATGAACAGCCAGAGGATGGAGCTGCCAAGATTGGCGACCCTTTCGGCGCCGATCTCGATGCCGCTGAAAGGGTCATCGTTTGCCGGCGCACTGAGCAGGGTCTGTGCCCCGCCTATGGGGAGGAAGTCGCCAAGCGAGGGATAGAGCGCCACGAACTCCCAGCACCGCCCCGGTCACCAGCGCGTAGAATAGCGTAAGCCTTACGACCAGCGCGCGAAAAACCATGGTCTCTCCCCCGTTCCACGGAAGCTTATAGAGCGAAAGGTGCGGCACGCCAAACACGGGCTATCCGCCAACGGGACGGTGCTTGCTGGACTGCCTCAAGTGACAGGCATATCGTTTTTCGATATTATCGATTGACAATAGATCCGACTCGACTTATTGATTATCGATATCGACATTCAAGGAGAACGATAAATGACATGTCTCAACCATCAGCTCCTCGCGGAAGTGGCCGACTTGGCCATCGCAGTCGCACCGATCCTTGCTTGACCGTACGAGGGAGACGAACTCATGAACCAAACACTCGAGAATGACTGGTTGCTCAAAACCGCCATCTTCGCATGCAGCGCGTTGCGCTATCTGCTGCTGCTTTTCGCCTTTCTGGCCGGGATAATCGGGGCCATCGCAGGACTGCTCCTCATCGTACAGCTGGCGGCACCGGACTGGGTGTCCAGCCTGCCCGGAGCCGCTCCGGTGCAGGTACACGAAGCGGCAGGGCTGAGCGTTCTAATGATAACGTTGGCCGCGGCGTTGTGGCTGAGCTCGGTCTTCTTTCAACGACTGGTCGAAATCGGCAGGACGGTCGGAGAAGGGGACCCCTTCGCGAGAGCGAATGCGGACCGGCTCTTTCAGATGGGACTGATCAGTCTGGCATTGTTCTCGATGAGCGTGGCTGCGGTCATTGGCGCCATGATATACGCCAGCAAGTTCGACGAGATCGCGGCTGATCTGACCCTTGATGTCAGTATCGAGAGCCTCATGATGGCTGCTATCCTGTTCATCCTCGCCCGCGTGTTCCGCCACGGCGCCGCGATGCGCGAAGATCTGGAAGGGACTGTCTGATGCCCCCTCAATCAGCGCCAGACGATCAAGGAGCCGCGATCATGGTCAGGCTCGACGAGCTGCTCCACGCCCGCCGCATGACACTCACCGAACTGGCGGAGCGTGTCGGCCTCACCCTCGCCAATCTGTCGATCCTCAAGACCGGCAAGGCCAAGGCGATCCGCTTCTCCACGCTCGCCGCAATCTGCCGCGAACTGGACTGCCAGCCGGGCGACTTGCTGGTGTACGGCGACAACTGATGATGGCGCAGGAGGTCATCCATACGCTGGTGCAACTCGCAGCCGCGCTGCTGATCGGCGGCGCGGCTCGGGCTACCTTCGGGAGGATGACCGCGTTTTTTCGGGCATGGCGACCTATCTGACCTGACCACTCCGCCGTTTCACCTCGCTAGTCCGGTACGCCTACCTCGATCCCGTCGGCATCTTCGAGAGCCGCCGCCCAGGCCCAGCCGCCGAATGTCTCCGACACGGCGGCGGTGAGCACATTCTCTCCCGCTTTCAGGGGCAGGGCCACGCGGTCGAAGAAACCGACAGTGCCAAGGAAGAAATAGTCGCGGCTCCGAAATCCGGCGACGCCCGAGAAGATCAACTCGCCATTGAGAAACAGGTGCACCCTGTCGGAATAGCCGAAGGACATCGCCACCCGCTTCGCTTCGCCGGCGGTCAGCGTTGCCGACACAAGTACGGTATTCATATCGCCGGATAGCTCGGCAACCCGCGAAATATCTGCGATTCCGGTCGGCTCGACCGTAAGCAGTTGCGGCGCGGCATTGGATGGTTTTGCTGGAAGCATCAGCCTGCCCGCTACATCACTTTCCGCAATCGGTCCCGTCACCGCCCAGCGCTCGATCACACCGGTCGGCGGCGGTTCCACGTCGGCAGGCGCGCTGACCAGTCGCTCTCCGGGTTCAAGCGGCCTCGCAACGATATTGGACAGATACGCTTCGCCCCTGGGCCCGCTCGACCGAAAGCCGAACGTGCCGCTGGCGCGGTCCGTCGCCAAGTCTCCGATATGCAAGGTCGGCATTGAGGCTCCGTTGAGGAATATCTCCGCGCGATCGCCGATCGAAACGATCCGCACGCGGTTCCAGCCTTCATGGGTGAATGCGAATGGCCCAATGCCATTGGCGTCGCTGTAGATTTGCCACGAGGTAATACCGCCCCTGAGCGGCGCATATTGACCCGCGTCGGGGTCCCCTGACTTGTGTTGGCGGAGATAGAAATATTCCGCATTTTCAGCATCGGCCGCGCGCCACAGGACACCGTTAAAGCCGCGCTCGTCCTTAAAGGCGATATCGAATTCGATCACGCTGTCGGCCAACTCCACGTCGTCGGCCATGACCGTGGCATTGCTGATGCGTAGCGAAGGCCGCCCGAGGTGCTCGGCAATCTCCGCCGTCCTGGCCGCGCCTACCTGCCGAAACTGGAAACCCTCGAACGCAATCGGATCGCTTGGCCGCGGCGCCTGTTCGCTTTGAGCGAGGATCGGGCTGCTGACAGCGCCGAGCGTCATTGCTGCGACAAACAGGCGCAGGGGCATAGCGAACATCGAATGATCTCCTTGAACGGGTGAATTTCAAGGATGATGCCCGATGCCCGCGGTCAGGGATTGGACGATACGGCCATCTTCCGGCGCTGCGCCACAAGGCGTGCGGGTGTCTTGCCGAGAATGGCGCGGCACTCGCGGATGAGGTGCGACTGGTCGCTATAGCCGTGCTCCGCAGCAACTCCGGCCCAATCGGACGCTCGCCCTTCCTCGCCGGCAATCAATGCAGCAGTCAGTCGGAGACGGCGCGCAATAGCTCGCGGGGATGCCCCGAAGCGTTCGGAAAAGGTCCGGCGCAGATGACGGGCACTGACCCCCAGCACGTCATTGAGCTGTGCCGGGGCGAGCCTGCCCGCTTGCCCTCTCAGGATCGACATCGCTTGCGCAGAGGCACGATCGCGGCCGTCATATTCCGCCTTGGAAAGATTTTCCGCCATCGCTTGCCACGCGGCTTCGAAACGGCCGGCATCCGCATGATGCCGCGCCGGTCCCAACATCCGCAACAATGAGGGCGGAAGCGCCTCCATCGCTATGTCTTCATTCACCGCTGGATCGAGATCGAACATAGCGGCATGTTCTGGCGCCAGCCGTACGGCGAACTGCTCTTCGTGCGCTTTCGGCAGATATTCTCCGCCATCCGGGCATGCGCGAGACAGCCGGACATCGTAGTCCGTCACAGTACCGCGGGCCCCGAGCCGACAGCGCAAGATGAGGCTTGGCTCCACAAATGGTAGGAGAATGTGCCTTGCCTGGGTCGAGCCATCGATCCGCGACCGCCACATCAAATCTATTGGCGAGGAGGCGCGCGGCGCGATCTTCCATGCCGCATAGCTGCCGTAGCGATGTGCAGTTTTCAGACCGGTTTGGGGCGGTGCAAGGGACATTGCGGGCATCTTCACAGCGGCCCGGCAGGATGGCAAGCTGCTTGACAAAGCGGCTGCTTGCGCTAGTTGCCGCGCCCGGACCACGGGTTTCCCCGTCGTCCATCCGTCCAAGACAGTTGGTGAAGGCAATCTGGCCTTCTTAATTTCCAGCCTAGACGGGGAAAAGAGTTTTCGGATGTCCGCCTCGTGCGGCTCCGCCAATGCATCGTCAGGTGCGCCTCCTTCCCCATCAATGGACTTTTGCCATGTCGCATGAGCGGCGCGGTGATTTGAGCCGGTCGCTCGGGAGCCATCCCGTGCGATCATAACGAAGGAGTATGGCATGGATCGTTCGCAGAAAACCGACGCGGTCGCCCAGCTCAATGCAGTCTTCAACGAGGCAGGCGTGGTGGTTGTTACCCGCAACCTCGGCCTGACGGTGGCCCAGTCCACCGAATTGCGTTCGAAGATGCGTGAAGCTGGTGCGTCCTACAAGGTTGCGAAGAACCGTCTCGCCAAGCTCGCCCTGAAGGACACCGATTACTCCGGTATCGACGAATATCTGAGCGGCCCTACGGCCCTCGCCTATTCGGAAGATCCGGTATCAGCTGCCAAGGTTGCGGTGGATTTCGCCAAGACCAACGACAAGCTTGAAATCGTCGGTGGTTCCATGGGCGCGCAGCAGCTCGACGAAGCAGGGGTCAAGGCACTCGCCTCGCTGCCCAGCCTCGACGAATTGCGCGGCAAGATCGTGGGTCTCGTCAACGCCCCGGCGACGAAGGTCGCTCAGGTCGTCAACGCACCTGCTGCAAAGCTCGCCCGCGTCTTCGGTGCCTATGGCGCCAAAGAAGCGGCGTAAGCGGTTCTACGCATAACGCACGAATTCAATGGGGCTGATCCGCGACGCGGCACCCCGCTATCAATTGGAGTAAAACATCATGGCCGATATCGCCAAGCTTGTTGAAGAACTTTCGAAACTGACTGTCATGGAAGCTGCAGAGCTCGCCAAGGCACTTGAAGAAGAGTGGGGCGTTAGCGCCGCTGCTGCTGTTGCTGTTGCTGGCCCCGCCGGTGGCGGCGATGCCGGTGCTGCTGCTGAAGAAAAGGACGAGTTCGACGTCGTTCTCACCGGCGACGGTGGCAAGAAGATCCAGGTCATCAAAGAAGTCCGCGCCATCACCGGCCTGGGCCTCGGCGAAGCGAAGGCTCTCGTTGAAGGCGCTCCCAAGGCCGTCAAGGAAGGCGTCAACAAGGCGGAAGCCGAAGAAATCAAGGGCAAGATCGAAGCAGCCGGCGGTACCGTCGAGCTCAAGTAATCTTGACCATAGTTTTGCGGGTGTCTTGAAGCGCTCGCAGATGGGAGGGCGGTACCGCAAGGTGCCGCCCTTTTCGTAAACGGCCGGGTAACCAATGCCGTGAACCGTCCCTTGACCCGGCCCGGATATTCCGGGTCTCATGTTGGACCGTTCTCTCTTGCGCACCGCCCGGTTCGGGGTTGCCGCTGCTGCGGTCTCCTTGGCTGTCCCGGCTTTCGCCGGCCCGCATACGCAGATAGCAATTGCCGGCGACTGGCTGACCGACACGCGTCCGCTGGTTCCGGCGGCTGGGCCGTGTCCAATCAGCTCTAGCCCTTATGCAGCGCCTGCGGCTTACGCACAGACCAAGACTGCAGCGATCATTGGCGAACCTTCGGCGCTGGAGGCTATGCGTGCCAGCCAAGGTGGCGCATCGCTGGTCGCCCCTATTGCAGCGGCCAGTCCCGTGCGCACCGCTCCGCGCGCGCTGATGCCAGCCGCCGGCAATTTCAACCTCGCCAGAACCGATTGCGGATCGTCCGCAAACTTGGCGCAGGGTGCGCGTCTTTCGCAGCAGTTTACCGCATACAGCTCGGCCAAGCGCGCCCGCGGTGATTTCCTCGAAAGTCGCCGCGTGCCGATCAAGCACACCTTCTTCGACAGCCAGTGGAGCCGCGTCAGCAAGGAGCGTCCGCAGCTGGGCCGCATGGCCAGCCGCATCGAGGCAATCGCCCCGACCCGCGCAGCCAAGCTCCGCGCTGTGAACCTGTGGGTCAATCGCCGCATTTCCTACGTCGAAGATAGCGCCCTGTTCGGCCGTGCCGATTATTGGGCGGGCGCGAAACTGACGCTTGCACTTGGCAAAGGCGATTGCGAAGACTTCGCGCTGCTGAAGATGCACATGCTCGCTGAAATGGGCATTGCGCGCGAAGACATGGTGCTCACTATCGCCCGCGATCTGGTGAAGCGCCAGGACCACGCGGTGCTGCTGGTGAAGAACAAAGACGGCGGCTTCGTCATGCTCGACAATGCCAACGACCTCGTTCTCGACGCCAGCCGTTCCTACGATTACCGCCCGGTTCTAAGCTTCAGCGCAAACCGCGCATGGATCCACGGATATTGAGACGGCCCGCGGAGCGGTTTAGCGCTCCGTCATTGCCACATCGAAGGCCCGGTTCACAGGCTTGAACAGGTATGACAGGATGCTGCGGCTTCCCGTAATGACCTCGACATCGCAGATCATGCCCGGCACGATCGGCAGGCGTACGCCGCCTTTTTCGATGAAAGCCCGGTCGGTTTCGATAATGACGGTGTAATAAGCCTCGCGCTCGACTTCATCGAAGATGCTGTCGGCGCTGACCTGCTGTACCGTGCCCCGCAGCCCGCCATAAATCGAGAAATCATAGGCGGTGACTTTGACATTCGCCGGATCGCCCACCTTGATGAAGGCGCGGTCCGATGGCGCAATTCGTGCTTCGATCAGCAATTTGTCGCCCACTGGCACGATCTGCATGATTTTCTCGCCCGCATTCACGAAACCGCCAATCGTATTGACCTGCACATCGTTGACGATGCCGTCCGCCGGGGCGCGCAATTCGTTGCGGGCCTGCCGGGCGGTCGCACCGCGGATCAATTCCTCATTGACCGCCATGCGCGTCGTAACTTCGCTGCGTTCGTTGAGCGCCTGCTGGCGGAATTCCGAACGTGCCGAGGCCAGATCGGCCTGCGCCTGACGGATCGCCGCACTCGAGCGTCCGACAGCCTGACGAGCCGCCGATAGACGGCCTTGTGTATCGACTAGGTCGCGCTGTGCCTGCAACAGATCGGTCTGCGGCACAATATTGTCGCGCGCCAGAGGCTCGAGCATATTCACCTGTTCGCGCGCTAGACTGACGCTGCTTTGAAGCGAGCTGACAGTGGCCTGTGCTTCGGAAAGATCGCGGCGCCTCTGCTCAATCGCCGAGGACAGCGCGGATTCCCGTGCACGCGCGGTTTGCACGCGGGCCTGTTGCAATTGCCGCTCATCCGCGCAGCTGCCGCCCTCTGCGCATCCAAGCGATGAACCGGACGCTTCCTGCTGAAGCCGGCGAGCGCGCAAGGCCAAGCGGTCGTTCTCGGTCTGCAATTCTCCCAATTGCGAGGAAGACTGCGTGTCATCCAGGCGCACGAGAATGTCGCCGCGCTTCACCGTCTGCCCGCTGCGCACGAGAATGTCCTCGATCACGGCCGGCTCGGACGGCTGGACCAGCTGCGCCTTGCTCGACGGAATAACCTTGCCGGTGCCGCGCGTGATCTGGTCGACCTGGGCAAAGGCTGCCCAGACGACGAACATCAGCAGTCCCGCTATGGCGACAAGTATCAACCGGCGGCTCGCGTCGAGCTGCGACCATTTAGCAATCAAATTCATGGCGTGCCCTCTTGTCCCGCTGCTGCAGGAGCGACGTCGTCCTTGGCTGCCGTCTCGTCCTCCCCCTGGCGGGAAAGGGTCGACTGATAGCCGGAGCTTAGCTGCGTGGGGTCGGGAATCGAGAGACGCCATGTGGTTTGCGTGTTAAGTCGCCCACCCACATCGGCCTTCGCGTGCCGATCCTTCACGTCCCGCGTTACGGTAGTGCCCGGTACGTAATCGCTGATCTCGGCAGCGAGCTCCACGCTTTCGGCTTCATTGTTTTCGAACCGTGCGTAATCGACGCGGGGCAGCGCCTCGCGGCCGCCCCAGCGGCGATAAAAGCTGCGACTTGTGCCGGGGGATCCGGGGAAGCGGTAAAATATATGACGCCCGAGCTTGTTCACCTTGCCGAGCGTGTAAGCCCAGCGCGGGACGACGTAATCGGCGTGGTAATGCGTCGCTGTGCCGACTTCGGCAACCTGTTCGCCTGCCAATGCGCGCTTCGCAATCGCCTGTGCCCGCGACCATTTCGAAGCCATCGGCGCGCGCGTCAGCGCCCCGTCGCAGGTAAAGCTGAATTGGCAGACGCGCTTATGGACGCCCTCGTAAACAACCCCGCAGACTGTGTCGGGGTATGCCGGATGGCGCAGGCGGTTCAGCACCACCTGGGCAACCGCGCGCTGCCCCAGCTCGGGCTCGTTCGCAGCTTCATAATAGATCGCCTGAGACAGGCATTTGAGCGCAGTCCCGTAATGGCTCGAACCCCTAGGGACAGCGGCATAAGCGGCCAGATGCTGGCGCGATCCGCTCATCAGCGGAATGTCCGCGTTTCGCAGCATAGCGAGATCTGCGGCCAGACCGGTGGGCTCCGCATCCTGCTCGATCGGGCCGGTCGACATCGACGCAATGCTCCGGTCGAGTGAGGGCGCAAGCTCGGCCAGGGCCTTGGCCGATGGCTGCGGCTCGACAAATGATGGGGTCGCCAGCAGGAATGCGAAACCTGCCAGTAGCACTCCCCCCGCCGGGCGTGTGAGCGATCGAGGCATAATGCGCGCCATCACTGCGCCAATCCCTTGGCACCGGCAGCAGCCAGCACTTCCTTGACCGGACCGTCGGCAGCCACGCGGCCTTTGTCGAGCACGATCAGGCGGTCGCATACAGCGAACAGCGCCGGTCGGTGTGTGGCAATGACCAGTGTTTGATTGGGGCTCATTGCAGCCGACAAGCGGTCGACAAAGAGCCTCTCGGTCTGGCTGTCCATCGCGCCCGTCGGCTCGTCGAGGAAGAGCAATTCGCACGGCTCGACCAGCGCGCGCGTCAGCGCAAGAAATGAGCGTTGCCCGCCCGACAGGCGGCTGCCATCCTCCCCCACCGAGCGGTCGAAACCGCCTGCATCGCGCGAGAGAAACTCGTCCGCGCCGGTCGCCTGCATCGCAGCGATCAGGCGGTCGTCTTCGATACCGTGCCGGCCCAGCGTAAGGTTATCCTTCACCGATCCGGTGAAGAGCGCGGAGTTCTGGCCGACGAAGCGTAGCGCCTCGCGTAACTGCTGCGGGCGGAACTGCCGGGAATCGATGCCATTCACCAGCATCGCGCCTTCGGTCGGCTGATGGATGCCGCAAAGAAGCCGGCCAAGCGTTGACTTGCCCGAAGCAACGCGGCCAACGAGCGCGATCTTCTCGCCCGGCTTGATCGTCAGGTTGAGCGCCGTCAGCGCTTCCTGCGGCGTGTCGGCATAGCTGAAACCGGCATTTTCGAACTTGATCGTCGGCGCCTCGATGCGCGAAAGCGTCAGGCCGCCGCCCTGTTTACGCTCGTCTTCGCCTTCGAACAGGCGTTCGATACTGTCGAGCGTTTCCTGCGCCTGGCGGCCGCGCGTGAGCAGGAAGGCGATCTGGCCCGCTGGCGCAAGGCTGCGTGAGGCCAGCATGACGATGGCAATGATCGCCCCCATGGTGATCTCGCCGGCCGCGAACAGGTAGTATCCGCCGATGACCAACGAGACGGTGCAGACCTGCTGGAATGTCTGGGCAAGGCCCACCGCGACGGAATTGATATTGCGAAGGCGTGTCTGCGAATGGCTGCCGATCTCTGCCAGACGGAACCAGCGCGATAGCATGCCGCCCTCGCCCGCCATGCTCTTCAGCGTTTCCATGCCGGCAAGCAATTCGACAAGCAGCGTCTGCTGAAGGCCGTAATCCGCCTGGGCGTCCTGCGATGCAGCGACCACCTTCTTCTGCAGGATATAGCCAGCGATCAGCATTGCGATGATGATCGTCAGAGGCACCAAAGCGAGCCATCCTGCGATGATCGCGATAATCCCGACGAAGACGAACAGGAATGCGACGTCGACGATCAGCACGACAGTCGTCGATGCAAAGAAATCGCGTACGATGGCGTATTCGGCCACGCGTGCGGCGAGAGAACCGGTATGGCCCTGCCGCGCCTGCAACGGCGTCGAGAGAAGCCGCGCGAAAATTTTCTGGCTGAGCTTGAGATCAAGGCGCCGCGCAATCTGGTCGATCACGGACGTGCGCGCTCTGCGCAGCGCGAATTCCAGCGCAAAGGCCAGGAACACGCCTATCCCGAGCACCCATAGCGTTTCGGTCGCCTGATTCGGAATGACCCGGTCATAAACGTTCATGGTGAAGATCGGCAGCGCGACAGCGAGCAGATTGATCACCAGCGATGCCAGGATCACCGGAGAGAACGCCTTGCGCTCGCGCCGCAGCTCGCCCCAGAACCAGTGCTCGCGCAGTTTGGCATGCCAGGGGGCCTCGTCTTCGCGCATGCGATCGGGATTACCGTGGAGCGAGATCAAACGTCCGGCGAATTCGGCCGCGATGCTCTCGCGCGGCTCCCACAGCTCGGCGCCGGTTTCCGGGCGCCAGGTGAGGATATCGCCATCGCGCATTTCCAGCGCGAGAATGTAGCGCCCGCCTTCGAGCGAGAGGAGCGCGGGGAAGCGCTCTTCATTGGTGGGCAGCTTGCGCCGCTCGTGAATGTCGAAATTAAGCCCCGCCATCTCCAGAGCCGCGGCGGCCTGGTGAGCGGGTAGATTGCCATCACTGTCGCGCGGGAGCTGGTCCAGCAGCGCGCGTGAATAGGCGGGACCATAACGGCGCGCCCCCTCGTCGATACATTCGACGAGGGGGTCGAGCCTTGTTCCGCCTATCGTTTCGTCAACTTGTGACACCCATAGCCCTTACTGCGCGCCATGGCTCAGTCCGGGTAGACCCGACGCTGCAACTCTGCAGGGTCGGACGGTCCGTAGCCATATTCTTCGCGCTCTTGTTCACCTGCGCCTGCCCCCGGCGCGATCGAAAGCGCGTCGAGGAAATTGTTCGTAGCAGCGAGCGTCTGGTACTGTGCGAACAATTGCGAGAAGCGTGCCGTTTCGAGACGCACTTGCGTGTTGAAGCGGGTATTCTGCGCATCGAGCACGTCCAGCAGCGACCGGCGGCCGATGTTGAACTGGCTGCGATAGGACAGCAGCAGATCGTCGCTTACCTGGCTTTGGCGATCGAGTGCGTTCACGACGCGGCCCTGCGATTCAAGCGCCTGCCATGCGAGGCGGACGTCCTCTTCCGCCTGGCGCTGGCGATCGTGCAGCTGATACCGCTCTACGCTGGCCTGACGGATGGTTTCCTGAATACGAGCCTGAGTGATGCCGCCATCGAAGACATTCCAGCGCATCACGACACGTGCTTGCACATCGTTGGTGTTGCCGACGAAACCGTCGATGTCTTCGCCCACACGGCCGCGCGCTTCGATACCGATTGTCGGCCAAAGGTCGCCTTCCGCCGAATCGACCAGCGCATTGGCTGCATCGACATCTGCCTGGGCTTCACGAACCAGCGGGTTACGCAGTCGGGACTGACCGACAGCGGTTTCAAGACTGGGCGGCATGGCCGAAGCCAGGTTCGGCGGCATGGTCGCCGCATTGATATCGAGGCCGGTCAGACGCCGCAGCGTGATATAGGCATTCTCGAGCTCGAGACTGGCTTCCTCGTTGCGCACGATTGCAGCCTGCAGGCGTTCTTCTGCCTGCTGGCGGTCGGCGATGCTGATCGAACCTTCATCGACGCCGCGCCCAAGATCGGTGACGAGCGACTGGTGGAAGGTAGCATTGTCGCGCGATGCAGCAACGACGCGCTGCTGAAGCAGGACGTCGAGATACTGGCGAGCGACCTGCAGTGCGATAAACTCGGACCGCTCGACTACACGCAGCGACGCACCGTCAACACGGGCAGCCTGGCGGTGCAATTCACCCCGGCGGCGACCGAAGTCGAACACGGTCCATTCACCGGTGATACCGGCTTCCAGCGGCTCGAGATCGTCATCGGCAATGCCAAGAGTACGCCGGGTCGGGTTCTCGAGACGGCGGACGCCCGCACTCGCTTCGATATCGACACGCGGCAGGAACAGGCCCTGTGCCTGCTTGCGCTCGAATTCGATCGCTTCCTTGTTGAACTGTGCCTGCATGATCTCAGGATTGGATTGCATCGCAACCGCAATCGCATCCTGCATCGACACCGTGTCGGCGGCTGTGGTGGTCTGGGCGATAGCGGCCGGCGCGGTACCGGCGAGCAGCGCCGCACCTGCCAGGGCCAGAGTCGAGCTTACGCATCGGATTTCCCCTCTTCTGTCTCACTGGCTTACGACGATTTCGACGCGGCGGTTCTGAAGCTCGCGAACGCCGTCTGCCGTCGGCACGCGCGGATTGGCTTCACCGCTCGCTTCGGTCGTAATGGCTGTACGCGGAACACCGCGGCTTGTCATAAGCTCGGCCACTGCCTGCGCACGGCGCTCGGAGAGACCTTGGTTATACATGTTGCTGCCCGAGGTGTCGGTATGGCCGACAACGCGGAAAGCAGACCAACCGCACGGTCCCGCATTGGTGGTGACATAATCGACAACCTGGCCTGCTTCCGAACCCGGCATAGCGGAATCGAACTCGAAGAAGATCAGATCCGGAGCGGTCGCATCACAGATATTGGCTGGGGGTGGCGGCGGTGGCGGCGGCACGGCCACGACACGAGGCTGCGGGTTACGCATCATCATATCATACGCCATCGCGCATTTCGACAGGCTGGTCTCATCGCGCGTGTTCGATTTCAGATAGCCGATCGCGATGCCGCATTGCACCTTTGTTTCCGAAGCCCACAGGTAACGCGGGTCGTTGGCGTCAACGATGGCCTGATCGAGCGTCATCGCGAGCCCGGCCTCGTAACGCCGTTCGACTTCGGCGCGGAGGGAATCCCCCTCCATCGCCATCAAATCGTCTTGCGCATGTGCGGCGGTAGGCACGATGCCCACCGCCAGACTGCTTGCTGCCAACAGGGCGGCTGTCTTACGCATTCCTATTCCCCCTCGTGAATACTGAATTTGAGATCGTGATTTTCATTCGCTCAGGCCTGCGCGACCGACGCTGCAGCCAAGGCCGCTTCATCTGCCTGATCATTGATTGCAGATGCGAAATCGGGCTGGACGATACCGCCGTCGAGCAGTCGCGCCAATCCGTCGATGTCGTTGGCCACAAGGCGTCCTTCACTGGCCGTCTCGCCGAGTGAGCCCGGAGCGAAGTGATCGACGATGGATTCGATTGCCTCGTTCGCGGTGAGGTCGCCGAATGCTTCGGCCACATCAACTCCAAATTCACCATTCGCCGTCATGGCCGCCTTAGCGCCAAATTCACCATTCGATGCCATGGCGATATCGGCGGGCGCCTCGAGCGTAAGGAGAGCCTCCATGAGCGAACCGGATACAGCCATGCCGCCCGCGTCAGCGAAAGCGAAGGCGCTGTCAGGAGCAACGAAGCCCTGATCTCCAGCGCTATCGTTGAGGTAGAACGGTTCTGCCTGCGCCACCTCCATCGTTGCGAACTGGGCCTGACCCAACTGGCCAGCATCGAGAATGTTCGCGAAGTCGGTCGCCGCGACATCATTGGCCCCACCCGACACGAGCAGGTCGAGACCACCCGCCTCGATATTCAACGCCACGTGCGCGGTGAAGCCGCCATCGCCAAAGCCTGCAGAAACCTGGCCCAGCTCCGCGTTAGCGTGATCTTCACCATAAGAGGCCGCAGCCGCCGAGATCTCCGTGGTCGAGACCAGCACGCCGGCTGCCGTTGCGGCAATCAGGCCATGTTCTGCGCTGCGCAGCATCTTGCTAGTCGCAAAACCGGCGTCTGCTACCTCGCCCTGGCTACCATCGGTGCGAGTAAAGGTGGAGTACCCGAAGATGCCGACATCGCCGTCCCCATCCTCGACATCCGCACCGTCCGAAACGAGCGAAATCGACAGGATGCCTGCATCGGTAAGGCTTATGAACTCGCCTTCATCCGATACGCCATCCTGATCGGCATCCTGCCACACACCGAACTGCGCAAACGCCGCATCGTTGGCGTCCAGTACACCGTCACCGTTGCTGTCGTAATTGGCAGCAAGAGCGGCAAGGTCGGTTACGTCGAAATCGCCGAAGACGAATTCGGAAGCGTCTGTAACGCGGCCGTCACCATTGGCGTCGAAGGCAAGGATTCCATCGTCGGCACCGACCCACGATGTGGCTTCGGCAACTCCGTCCCCGTCGTAATCATAGGTGACGCCAGCGGACAGTCCGACGAACTCCACCCCGTCGCCATCAAGGTCCAGCACAACCGGCTTGATGACACCATTGGTGATCAGATTGCCGAGATTAAGTCCGGTCACTCCTGCCAGCTTGACGAGCAAGTCGTTCGCGGGCGTTGGAGTCGAATTGTCCTGGAAATAGACGTAGGTGTCGCCGCCGACCGTGAACGTCACGGTTGCGTTTTCCGGGCCCAGATCGTTGCGCTGCAGATAATCGACTACAGCGGCCAGATCGCCTTCGCTATTCAGGCTTACCGTTCCGTTGGACTGGAAGCCATCGCGATCGTCGAACCGGATCGTGCCATTGCTGATCGAGTGCGACTTGATCGTCTGACCATTTATTGTGAGCACTGAATTATTGCCGTTCACCGTGGCATTGGGCGCGATCACCGGATTGCTATTGAAGTCGATCCTATCGTTCGCGGCGTTGAAATCGGCGATAGTGTCATAGCCGGAAACTGTTCCGTTATTTCCCGAACCCGAAACGATTGGAGCGCTCTGGCCATCGGCGACATCGAATTCGTCGTTGCCGGCACCGCCAAACAAGAGATCGGCCCCGGCCCCGCCATTGAGCGTGTCGTTGCCTGAACCGCCGACCAGAATATCATCGCCAGCATTGCCGAGGATTGTATCATTGGCACCGTCGCGGCCGATGAGGATGTCGTTATCGCTTGTTCCATCAAGCTGGCTCTGGCCGACCTGATCGCGGTTGACCGTGACGAAGGCGTTATCGACTTCGCCGCCATTCGATGCCGAGTAGGTGAAGTACCCGCCATCGGTATCGTTGTCGGTGAACACGATATTACCACCTGAACGGTTGACGCTTGCTGCGTCGGCGCTCGACACAATCGAGGAGATGGTCGTGCCCGGTACGTCATTGGCCAACAGCAGCCCCTCGCTTATCACGATCGGCGATCCGGCATTGGTGATGACCGTGTCGTTCCGCGCGAAGTTCGTGCCCTGCAACGCCTGGCTGACGTCGATGGCGAGAACGGCGCTATCGGTATCGCCGTCGCCGTCCACCACGACGTAGCGGAAGGATTCGAACTCGCCGGCGGCACTCTCGTCCGGACGGTACTGGTAGGCACCGTCGGCGAAATCGAATGTGAACGATCCACCGCGGGCCGTATCCGCCGTGAATTCGCTACCTAGGATCGTATCGCCGTTACTGGCGGTGATATTGGTACCATCGAAGGTGAAGATCACCCCGTCGACTTCGATCGACTGCAGGAAGATGCCGTTGCTTGCCGACGTGTCGTTGTCGAGCACGTTGCCCGAGACCGGCGGAACGACGATCGAGATTAGCGAGTCCAGCAGATCGTCGAAACCCGCCAGCAGGATCGGCGAACCGCTGCCGTCGACATCCACATCCTGAAGGTTTCCGACATTGATGCCGTTGCCAACACCGATCGAGGTCACGTTGATGCCATTATCCTGAACGAATTGCTCCCAATTCGCGCGGGTGGTGTCGGCCAGCGCGTTTCCGCCCGAGCCCGTTGCCTCGTTCGCAAGGCCGTCGCTCAGGAAGAAGACCTGATTATTGGCGTTCGGATCCGGCGTGAACGCATCGAGCGTTTCTTCAATGGCGGCCGTATAGTTCGTCCGCCCGGAGAACGGGCGGCTGCCATTGCCGCTTAGCTCGTCATTGATGGCGTCGAGCTGCGCGGCGAGATCGGCGAAGGATGTGAACGGACCGTAACTCACCGCACCGGCATCCAGCGAAACATTGCTGTGCGAGAAGGCCACGAGCGTGACCGTTGTGTCACCAGATGTGCTTTCGAACAGTTCGAAAGCGGCATTCTTCACCGCTTCTAGCTGCAGGTTCAGTTCCTGGTCGTCGATCGAACCGGAGAAATCGAGTACAAAGGCAGCGTTGATATCCTCCACCACCGCGGATGTCCCGATCACATCGTCCTGCGCGTCAGGCTGGTCGTCGAACACATTTATAACGAAATCGTCGGAGACTGGATCGCCGTCACCATCGGTAAAGGTGAGCGTGACGGGAATGTCGATATCGACATTCTCTTCCAGGACTCCGACGTCGGTCAGGTCTACCTTGGTACTGCCGGTTACCTGATAAATATCGACGAAGGAAATCGTCGCTCCCGGAGGTGAGTTTACATCGAACTCAACATTGTTTCCGATATAGTCGACTGCGAAAGCCCCATCGCTGAAGTCGGAGCCCGCGCCGTCGATAGTGATCGACTGGAACGTGCCATCGCTGAAGCGCACCACGACCGCGATTTCATCAGTGCCCGTGAAGTTGAAGAGCGAGAAGCTGGCATAACCTGCCGCTTCCAACTCCAGGCCGCCGGGAGGCGTGAACGGGCCGGGCCCGTCGTAATCGTCCACTGGACCGAAGTCGAAACGGATGAGATCGCCTTCGTTGGTGTTGTTGTTCGCAATGCCGAAGCCCTGGTTCGAACCGTTGACGCCTGGATTGCGCGTCAGGTCGGGAATATCCCCGGCCAGGAAGTCTGCCAGCTCGCCAGTGGTGAATTCACCGCCGTTGCCATTCGGATTCCAGGCAGTGACGAGCGAAATCTGCGCGACTTCGACGCCATTACCGTCTTCCTGAACAACCACCACGGACTCGCTTGGCCCGACACCGAAAGCACCGTCGCTGGCGCGATTGAAGTTAGTGATCTCGCCGTCCAGCGGGACCATCAGGTCGAACTCGTATTCGCCAGAGATGCCCGCATCCGGATCGACCGTCAGGGTAAACACCTCCAGGTCGCCCGCATCGAACAGTCCGTCGTTATTGTTATCGACAAATGCCGTCAGGACATTGCCCTGCTGGACCGTCGCAAGCGTGGAACCACCTACGGTAAAGCCGGAGACATCTACATCGATTACAACGTTTCCAAATTCGTCACCACCAGCGGAGAAGTTCAGCGAACCGGTCAGCGGGGCATCGCCCGGATTGTTGAGGATCTGCTCGTCGGCGATCGGCGCGGTAATTTCGGGGCTATCGTCTTCGAGATTCACCGTAATGCCTGAGGTCAGCGTGGTGCTGGCATTTGCCGCACCGCTGTCGTCGGTCACGGTCACAGGAATCGTGAAGGTGTCGACATCTTCGGAAGTCGTATCGTCATGGAAGATCGGGTCGAAGATTTCGACGGTGTAAGTGCCGTCATTGAGCACCTTCACTTCGATCGACGGATCAGTAACGTCGGTTACATAGCCGACCAGCGTCTTGCCGCCGTCGATCACCTGCCATTGCAGTTCGGCACCTGTCGCGGAGCCATCCACCACACGGATAGGCAGGCCGGTCGAAGGTACGCCCAGTGTCACTTCCAAATCGTCGTTAGCGTCACTGTCGGCAACCTGCAGGTCGCCCGTCATGAACGTTGTGGAATTGGAGAGATCGTCAGGGTTGCCAACGCCGTCTTTGTTTCCGGTAGCAAAGCCTTCATCGGAGACGACTGCAATATCCGCCACAAGCGTCGGCGCTTCGTTGGTGCCGAAGACCGTAATCACGAGATCGGCATCGTCGCTGAGGACGCCGTCGCTGGAAGTGTAGGTGAAGGTTTCGGTAAGGGTTTCGCCCTCGCCCAGCGCCACCACGTCCGCATTGTCGCTATCGAGCGTGTAAGTGTAGCTACCGTCCGAATCGATGACAATCGATCCGTAAAGACCCGTCAGCGTGACGCCGACCGTACCCCCGCTCACTGCGGAGACTGTCAGCGTTTCTAGATCGACATCGGTATCTGCCACATCGCCGCGATCGACGTTGTCCGGTGCACCATTGTGAGCGATCGTCTGCAAGACGTTGCCGGTCGTCGTCGGATCGGCGCCTGCCACAATGTCGACGATGAAATTGGTGTCATCAAGCGCAACCGGCGCATCATTCCGGCCGGTGATCGTAATCACTACCTGGCCCTCGCGCGGGTCGCCGTCGGCATCCACGATCGTATAGGTGAACGTGTCCGTCCGGGATTCACCATCGTCGAGGAACTGCGCCTTCGACTGATCGAGATTGTAGGTATACTGACCGTCCGTACCAAGTGTCAGCGAGCCGAATGTACCGGCGGTCGTTCCTGTGCCCGAGCTGATTTGCGGATCGCCCGGTCCGTCGCCGCCGAAACTGTCATTCGTCAGCACATTGCCGCCAACCGACGCCGTATCTTCGGTGAGGGTGTTGGTGTCCTCGCCAGTGATCGGACTATCGTCGTCCACAGCCACAATGACCGAGCCGATGGCTGCAACCGTGTCGCCGTCCCCATCGGTTGCGCGAACCAGGCCGCCGAAATCGATAGCGATATCGGTGACATTCTCCTCATCGCCCGGTGCATGATCGAGCGGTGCCTTCAGCGTGAAGGTCCAGTCGCCATCGGCGTCCAGAACGAAAGTGAAAACCTCGCCAGCCATAGTGCTACCGGTGACGGTGTTGCCGTTAACTGCGTAGGTGACCGGCAACCCGCCCGACGTAAGTGCCGGGAGGCCGCTGGTATCATCAGCCAGCGAGTAAACGACCGGGCCGTCGGCACCATCGGTAAACAGGCCGGTAACCGAACCTGTTGCCGTTACCGATTCACCATCGGCGTCGTTGATGCCGCCCGCATTGCCGCCGAGGCCGTCTTCATCGACAGTGCCGAGGGAATCGGCATCAATCGCTTCGGGCGCGTCATCCAGTACTGTGACTTCGAGCGTGTCCGTAGCCACCGAATCGTCGCTGTCGGTTACACGCACCAGGAAGCTTTCGCCTTGTAGCGCATCGTCCGCGCCGCTGATGCCGTCGCCATCGTTCGGATTATTGTCCGGGTGGTTTTCGAGATTGTCGGTCAGCGTGTAGCTGTAGCTGTAATTGCCAGCTCCATCGGAAGTGACAGTCAGCGTGCCGTTGTCCCCCTGGACGACGATCGGCGCGGCTACTGTTGCAGCGGTGACGTCGATGAAGTCTCCGTTGGCGTCACGTATCTCGAGAGCCTTCAGGTCGTCGTTGCCAAGCGTGATCGTGAAGCTGCCGGTATCGGTCTCGCTGTCCGTCGCCTCGCGCGTGCCCTCGGTTTCAAGTCCGCGAGCCGGCAGGCCGTCTTCGTCGACAGTCAAATCGGTGGCGATGATCGTCGGCTTGGAATCGGCAGCGATCACCAAGCTAACAGTTGCTGTCGCAATGTCGCCGTCGCCATCGGTGATCTGATAGGTGAAGCTATCCGAACCTTCTTTCCCGTCAGTCGGGGTGTAGGTGAAGGTTCCGTTGTCGTTATAAGTAACCGTGCCTTGGGCCGGCTGAGTAATAATCACCACGCCGCTAACGAGATCGACATTGGTCAGATCGACGCCATCGGCACCGAAGGTGTCGTTGTTGAATGCATTCGTTATGATGAGCGCAGTGTCTTCGGCCACATCGTACGGTCCGTCGTTCCCGGCCGTCGGTACATCGTCCGAAATTTCAACGTTGACCTGACCTGTGGCCACATCGCCGTCGAGGTCGGTGGCGAGGACATTCACGAAGCCCATTGCGTCAAGCTCGTCGCCCTGGCTGTCATGGCCAAGATAGTTGTCGTTGAGCGTCGCGGTAACGGTGGCGACATTGCCGGTCACGGTCAGGTTCAACGTGATCACCGTGCCATTCGTGCCGGTGCCCGTGATCTGGGTATTGCTGTCGCGGTTCCAGGTAAGGTCGCCCGACAGATTCGAGACATCGCCGAAGACGAAACTGGCGAAGGGGTCCGAGCCCGGAACGAAAGTGATGTCCTGGCTGAAGATTACCGGCTGCGCCGCGTCCGGATCGCTGCCGTCCACAAGGTTTTCGTCATCTACAGTGACGGTTACAGCGCCCGGATCCGCCGGTGGATTGCCGTCCAGGATTTCGATCGGCTGCGTCGCCTCACGGAAATCGTCGTCGCTGTCGGTCAGCGTGTAGGAGAAATCGGCATCGATCGCGCCGGCGCTCTGGTCGAGACCCGGATTCGGATCGAACGTCCAGTTGCCGTCCATATCGATCGTGTATGTGCCATTGGCACTGGAGATCGATGCGGTGCTGCCATCCTGCGGGACGTCGACCGTGTCGGTCCCAACGGTGAGCTTGGTGACCGTGGCACCATCTGCGCCTTCGGTGTCGTTGGTGAGAACATTGCCGCCGATCGTGCCGACAGCGTCCTCGGCCACGCTGCGCGACGTTTCGTCCACCGCCGTCGGAATGTCGTCGACGATGTTGACCACGATCAGGTTGTCGTCGGCCGGATCGGTGATCAGATTGTTCAGATCATCGCGAACTTCGTACTCGAAATTCTCAGCATCCAGAACGGTGTTGGTGGTGTTCTCGGCCGTGTCGGCGTCGTCAAAGTTCGTGTCGAGCGTGTAGGTATATGCGCCAGTCGAGGCGTTGAGCACGATGGTGCCGTAAGTGCCGTCGATGGTGTATGTATCGTCGCTCGCATCGCCTGGCGTGCCATTGTCGTCGAACACGCCGCCGACCAGTGAATAGGTCAATGTGCCGGTCGCACCGGTAACAGTAATCTGCCCGCTGTCGACATTGCTGCCGTCGCCTGCCGAACTACCGTCAGGCGAAAGCCCGGCTTCGTTCACCAGAACATCTTCGTCGAAGACCTGACCCGCGACATTGTCGATGCCGATGGTCAGCGAAGCTTCTGCTTCATCACCGTCGCCATCGCGCACAGTGTAAACGAAGGTGTCCGACGTATCGGCGTTGGTCGAGTTCGGCTTGGAGGCGTAACTGTAGGTGCCGTCCTGGTTGATCGTCAGGACACCGAGATCGGTCTCGACGGTGTAATTGCCGTCGCCATCGGGCGTCGCATCAATAACCGTGCCATCCTGCGTCCGCACGCTGACAACCGGACCGGCGGCAGCAAATCCGTCTGCGCCGGCAACGTCATTGGCGAGCACATTGCCGCCGGTCGTGCCGCCTTCAGTGACGTCGCCTGTGGGCGCATCGTTGGTGGCGGTCGGAGCATCGTCGTCAAACACGATATTGAGCGTGGTCGGCGCGGTGTCGGCGGGAGTGTCCGAATCCGCGACCAAGAAGGCAATCGAGGCGGTCGCATCTATATCTTCGCCATTGTTCGAGCCCTCATTGAGGACGTTGGTCAGTAGTGTGACCTGATAGGCGCCGGTCTCAGCGTCGAGTAACTCGACCTGGAACAGGTCGGTGCCATCGCGGTCACCGCCGGTGATGGTGGCGGTGACAATGTCGCCAGACTACCGAATAGGTAACCGTCTCCGTGCCAACCATAGCGGTCGAGCCGTCGAGCGTGGCCGCGAAGCTGATCGTGGCCGGATCGTCATTACCGACATTGAAGGCCAGCGTGCCGGTGAAGGTCTTCTCGCTCATATCGGCAGGATCGTCGCCGTCATTGGCGTCGAGATCGCCAGCCACCGAATTCGGATTCCCGGCGTCGAGTCCGTCATCGTCGACGGTTGCAGTGACCGTACCGCCGGTTGCGACGGAATCCGGCTGCAGCGTCACATCGACGGTGGCAGTCGAGGTATCACCGTCGCCATCGACGATAGTGTAGGTGAAGCTGTCGGTCAGGTTGCCATTGCTGCCCGCACCCGAATTCGGAGTATAGGTAAACAGGCCTGTGCCCGGGTCATAAGTGACCGTGCCCTGAGACGGCTGGGTCGCGACGAAGACATCGGTGACATCGGTGGTATCGACGCCGTCGGCACCGAACACATCGTTATCGAGCGCCTCGATCGTAAAGGCTGCGTTCTCGGTCACCTGACCGGCATCGTCATTCTTGGCGAGCGGGACATCGTCGACAATCTGCACGTCGAGCACATCGGCCGCGCTGTCGAGATCCTGGTCGGTCGCGGTGACCGTAAGCATGTTGACGATATCGTCCTGGCCGAGCTCGTCGTGAGCAAGCGTATTGTCGAGCAAGGCGGCGCTATATGTAAAGGTTGCGCTGACAACGGTCGTACCGTCGGCCGCGAATACGGGCGTCCAGCCGGTGATCGTGACCGAATAGACGCCGTCATTGGCGACCTCGACCGAACCGCCAAACGTTCCGCCAGTAACAACCGTGACGCCATTCACCTGAACGGTGTCGAGACCGTCTGGGGCCGTGACGCCGAAGCTGCCATCGACAGCGGTCGGGCCCGTGCCGTCGCTGCCCTGATCGTCGCCCGGATTGGCAAGATCGTCTTCATCGAGCGAAACTTCGGGCACATCGACATCGGCATTGAGGCCGGTGATGGTGACCGTGTCGTTTTCGCCATTAAGCCTGATCGTCAGCGTCGCATCGTCGACATCGCCGTCGCCGTCGACCAGCACGTAAGGGAATTCCTCGACGAAGCTCTCGCCATCGGCGAGCGTTTCGAGCTGCGAAATGCCGAACGGGGTCAGCGTGTAAGTGTAGCTGCCATCTGCGCCCAGGACCAAGGTGCCGTAGGTGCCCTGGAAAGTTCCCGCGTTCTGAACGGTAGCACCGTCCGCGCCGGGAGTGTCCGCGCCGTTATCGCCATTTGCTTCCGCATTGGTGATGACATTGCCGCTCGTGCTGGTCGGGCCGCCCTCGGTCAGGCTGTCCGCATCGTCCACAGCGATGGGTTCGTCATCAATAATCTGGATGGTCAGCGTTCCGCCGGTCGTATCGTCGTCCTGATCGGTGACGGTAACCGCGAAATCGTCTTGTGTGTTGTCGCCATCGGTGTTGGTGGTCAGCTCGTATGTATAGCCGATCACGCCATCGTCGATGCTGGTGATCGTCAAAGTACCGAAGGCACCGTCGATCGTCTGGCCGACCGTAGTGATCGTCGTTCCGCCAACCGTGATGATCGCCGGGCCGTCAGGCGCGGTAAAAGTGAATGTGCCCGAGGTGGATTCCGAGTCCGTATCGGCCTCAGAGCCGTCCGGATTTAGACCCGCCTCGTCGACCACCGTGCCGGGCTCTTGCCCAGCAACCGGCAGATCGAGCGTAACCGGGCTGTCGGCAATCGTGATGACCAGATTGGCCGTCGCCGTGTCCCCGTCATCATCGGTGATGATGTAGCTGAACGTATCGGTGACGCCGCCCTCGGTGCCGGGATCACGCGTATAGCTGTAGCTGCCATCCGCATTGATGGTCAGCGTGCCGAATTCGCCTTGGATGGTCTCACCGGCAATGCCGGTTCCGCCAACGCCGGTGTAGCTCGTTACAACGGCGCCATCGGCACCCTGCGTATCGTTGGTGAGGACATTGCCGCCAACCGGGCCGTATGTGCCGGCGCCGATGCTGTTCTCGTCGTTCTGAGCGCTCGGCGCATCGTCGGCGATCGCGATGACCAGCGTAGTGCCGGCGGTATCGCCGTCGCTGTCCGTGACGGTCAGCGTAAAACTATCGCTGTCCGGATCGGAAAGCGTGTTGTCCGTCAACTCGTAACTGTAATTGTAAATGCCATTGACCAGGGTGATGGTCAGCTCGCCCTTCGGCGTAGTGACCGTGCCGCCTGCTGTGACGTCGACACCATTGATGACCAGCGAGCCAATCGTGTCGTTGCCCGTCGTGATCGGAATTGTGCCTGCCGCGATTTCGTCATTGCTCGCAGCATTCGAACCCGCAGGTTCGTCACCGCGGGCTCCGAGGGCTGCCTCATCTACAGTGTTGTCACCTGCGAGATCGATCGTCGGCGTGGAATCGTCGAGCAGCTCGATCGTGACCGTCGCCGTCGAAGTATCACCGTCTCCGTCGGTGATGGTGTAGTCGAATGTTACGGTGCCTTGTTCGCCCGGACCGGGAGTGTAGGTGAACGTTCCGTCGCCATTATAAACGACCGTACCGGTGCCGCTGAGCGAGCCGTCGACGGCCGCGATGGCATCGAGCGCGACACTGTCGGCGCCCGGAATGTCATTGGCGAAAGCATCGACGGTTACAGGAGCGTTTTCCGCATCCTGTGCCGCGCTATCATCGACAGCAGTGGGAACATCGTCGACGATTACGATCTCGAATTCGCCGGTATCGCTGTCGCCGTCGATGTCGGTCACGGTCACGGTGATCGGAACTGTCGTGTCGTCACCGGTCGTGTTGTCGTCCAGTGTAAATTCGTAGTCGATCGTGCCGTTGTCGGGATCGAAGTCGGTAATGGTAAGCGTGCCACCGTCAACCGGGATGACCTGGCCGGGACCAGTGACGACTACGCCATTGATTTCGACCGTATCCACACCGTCGGGCGCGCTGAAGGTCACAGTGCCGCTGGTCGTTTCGCTATCGGTATCCTGCTCGGATCCCGGAGCTTCGCCTTCGCGAGGCGGCAAGCCATCTTCGTCGACGATGGTGCCGGCGTCGCCTTCGGTCGGCACCGAGGTGACGCGAACGGGCGCATCTTCGATAATGATCGTCAGCACCGCAGTGTCCGCGCTGCCATCGCTGTCCGTCAGCGTGTAGGTGAAGTCTTCCGTGACGCCGCCCGGCGTGTTCGGATCGCGGGTATAGCTATAGCTGCCATCGGGCTCGATGGTGAGTTCACCATATTCACCCTGGATCGTGAAAGAGCCGTCTTCATTGGCAACAGCCGAGCCGGTGTCATTGACGATCGCAGTAAGGGTAGCGTCGTCTGCGCCAAGCGTGTCCGCTCCTTCGGCGCCTGTGTCGGTTCCGGTGCCGGTGACGACATTGCCGAAGATCGCCGCGTGCGTGCCTGCGGCGACCGTGTCCGTATCGTCGCGCGCGATCGGGGCGTCGTCCACGATATCGATGTCGAGCGTCGCTTCGGCGGTGTCACCATCGGTTTCTGTGACGACGACTACGAAGCTGTCTGTTTCCGCGCCGGTAGTGTTGTCATCAAGCGTATAGCTGAAGCCGATCGTGCCATCGGCGATGCTGGTGATCGTGAGCGTGCCGAGATCGGTTTGGAAGACCTGACCGACATCGGTGATCGGGGTTCCGTTGAGCGTGATCGAGGCAAGGCCATCGGGCGCGCTGAACAGGATCGTGCCGTTCGTTGTTTCGGAATTCGATGCGGCATCGCTACCGGCAGGTTCGCCGTCATTGCGCGCCGGCAGTCCGGCTTCGTCAACGCTGGCGGTCGCGTTTTCGACGCCGCCCGGCTGATTGGGGGTGGCAATCGCAACGTCGGGATCTTGGTCGACGTTATAGGGAATAATTTCCGGATCCCGGTCTTCGGGGAAGGCCAGCTCCGTATAAGGAAGTAGATTGCCGAGATCGTAGGCCGCCTGGATGTCACCTTCCGCTGCGGCGAAATTACCGCCTGAGCTTTGCGGCGCGCCAGCTTCCGGCTCCGGCTCGTTACCGGTCAGCAACGCAGCAAGGTTGGCTGGCGGGACAGCGACGCCGTCGATGACCAGTTGGGGCACATTGATCGCGCCGTCCGGGATGATCAGCGTCGTGCCGTCTTCGAGCGTTACGACAAGGTCGCTGCCCTCGACACGAATGTCCGACAGGCTCGCGCCGGCCGGTAGAATGACGACATTGGACGCATCGGGCGAAAGGATGCGGCGTGCACCTGCACCGGCACCGCTGCCGGTATCCTGTGCGGCCAGTCCAGCCGAACCGTTGCTTGCTTCGTTCTCGGGGAGATCACCCTCGAATTCGCTACGGCCATTATAGTCCATCATCAGACGCCTTTCTCACTTCCGGTACGGCACGGGCTGAATGCCCTGCCGCGCGCGATGCATAAGAATGGAGAAAGCGTAATTGCTCCCGCCAGCACCAAAGCGCTGGCGGCGCCCCGGACGGGGTGCCCTCCCTACTTCTGCTTCGCGGCCCGGTATCGTTTATATCGATCGCGGTAGAACGAGGCACCACGTCGACGATTCGTTGTAGGAAAGAGACCATCCATTGGCCAAAGTTGCAAGAGGATTAACCCCCTCAACATCACCCGAGTCCCGTTCCGGAACACCCATTTAATAGGCATAACTGCCTGATTCAATGAGAATCTCGTAAACTTCTGCCGGCTTGGCGATTTGGGTCGGCTCCTGCGCGTTGCCCGAAGGGTTTCGTAAAATGATCCGATCCCGCTGCGGACCTGCCGAATCGTCTCGCGATCCGCTTATGTCAGCGCTGGCGGCAGTATCACGGCCACGAAGCCTGCCGCTATGGGCACACCGTAAGGGACAGTCCAGCTGTCCTTTTTCGTCGCCTTGCCGCCTCCGGTGAGGGCGCGAAACGATACCATCGAAACCAGCACGACTAGCCCCGCCAGAGACGTCCACCCCAGCATGGGCAGCGCGGCGGCCAGCGGCACAGCGAGCGCGGCTGCGCCATAGAACTTCGCATCGCCGCCTCCGATCATCCCTGCCCGAAACAGCAGCATTCCCGCTATGAGAGCGGCGAAGGCATGCAGCCCCGTGGACACCAGCCCGGCGGTGCCAAGCGAAACCACGGTAAGCGCCATGCAAATCACAGCTAGAGCGATGCACAATAAGTTTGGAAGACGCCGACTATGGATGTCCCATGCGGCGCCTGCGGCCGCCATAGCGACCGCAAGCCAAGTCAAAATCTGGACGGTCATTGCGAGAGAATGATTTCCCGCGACTTGTCACGTACGATCAGGTCGGGCGTTTCCGCCGAGGCGATCTCGATCCGCGCGACCCGGTTATCAGCCGCCTCGTCCTCGACTTCGACCGAAGCCGATCGACGATATTCGATATTCATATCCGGGCCTGCTCCCAATTCCCCGCGCGTGCGAATGTGAAACGCTCCGCGCGTGCGGCGAAACACTGGCTCGGCACTGGCAAGCTCGATCGCCTCGGAAACCTCTTCGCGCTGCGCGAGATCAGATTGCCGGGTGTCTTCGCGTGCGCGGCGGGCCAAAGTCACCTTGTGCTGCATCCGCAGCAGGTTCGCCGTGAAGCGCATGTCGGTCGGAGCGAGCTGAATAGCCTGACGGAAATAGCGGTCGGCAAGGTCCATCCGGCCAAGCTTGGAATAAGCCACACCCAGCCCGTTGTTGGCTTCGGCCGCGGTATCGGGATCGAGTTGCGCCATGCGGAACGACGCCACGGCCGCAGCGACGTGTCCGCTGCGCAGCTGAGCGCGTCCTTCTTGCAGGACCTGTGCTGCAGCGAACTTGGGCTGCTCCAAGGTGCTGGGCGTAGAACGAGCGAACTTCCAGCCTTTCAGAGGCGAGCCTTGGCAACCGGCTATCAGGCTCGATGCGGCGGCCAACAAGGCGATGCGAGTTAAGTGTTTCATGGTCTACCCCCCCAGTGCAGGTATCAGTGTGCGAACGACGCGAACCGCGCCAGGCAACATCAAAACGCCGATCATGGTCGGCAAAAGACAAAGAACGAGCGGAATGGAGAGCAGAACCGGAAGCCGGTGCGCTCTTTCCTCTGCACGCAACCGGCGCTTCTCGCGCATTTCGGCAGCATAGATGCGCAGTGTCTCGGCAATGCTGGTGCCGAGCTTGTCGGACTGGATGAGCAGCGTGGAGAAACTCTTGATTTCTGCCACCCCTGCATCCTGGCCCATTCGGCGCAGCGCCTCGTCCCGCTGCGAGCCGGCGCGGATTTGCAATGTCGTGCGCGAGAGGATCTCGGCTACCAGCGGATGCGAACCGACCATTTCGCGTCCGACCCGGTCCATCGCTGATTCCAGGCCGAGCCCTGCTTCGACGCAGACGAGCATCAGGTCGAGGCAATCGGGGAAGCCATTGGTGATGGTCTCGCGCCGGCGGTCGGCTTTTGCGCGGATGAAGATGTTCGGCAGATAAAGCCCGGCGACCGCAAGGCCCAGACCGTATCCGTACAATTTCATTGTCGTGATCGGCTCACCGGTTGCGCGCTGGACCGCAATATAGCCGAGCGGCAGCGCAAAGATGAGAATGATGCGCACAAGGGTGAAAACCTTGGGCGCGGATGGCGAGGTGTATCCGGCTGCGACCATCTTCTCACGCATCGAATCGCTCTTCGTGTCCGACAGGTTGAGGCCCGCCGTTTCGATCCTCTCGGCGAGCTTGGCCCAAGCGTTCGTGCGCTTGTCCTGAATCGTCAGGCCCTCGCGTCCTTTCGGACCCAGAGAGATTTCCTTGATACCGGCGCGGGTGTCCATTCGGCGGCTGGACATCCGGCCCAGCCCGACCACGCCCCAAATCGTGAATGCAAAAAGCAGCCCCAGAAATGCCAGGCGAGCGACCGTATTGTTAAGAAGAAAGTCGATCATGTCAGACCTTAATGTTGACCATGCGCCGGATCACATAGACCCCGAAGAGATACCACAGGATCACAAGTGGGAAGCCGATATAGAAGATCGGATCGCTGGCTACCTCGAGGTAAAATTGAGGATTGCTGGAGAAAAGGACGACGAAAGTTACGATGGGGGCGAGCGTCAGCACCCAGCCGGTCATCCGCCCTTCCGAGCTAAGCGCGCGAACCTTAAGGTAAAGCGCTGCACGTTCGCGCACTACCTTTGACAGATTGTCGAGGATTTCGGCCAGATTGCCGCCCGTCTCGTTTTGAACGGAAAGCGACGTGACGAACATGCGCAGGTCATCGAGATCCCAGCGTTCCGCCATGTCCTCCAGCGCTGCGGTAAGGTCGGCTCCGTAAGAGACCTCGTCCGAGACCAGGCCAAATTCGGACCCGATGGGATCTTCCATCTCATGGGTCAAAAGGTCGATGGCCGAGGATACCGGATGTCCCGAGCGAAGCGCGCGGACGAAAATGTCGAGCGCCACCGGAAACTGTTCCTGCATGAGCTTGCGCCGGCGCGCGGCCAGAAAATTGATCGCAAAGATCGGCAAAGCGATCGCCACGGAAGCCGCGACTGCCAGGATCATCTGAATGATCCCGCCGGTGAAGGAAAAACCGAACGATGTCGCCATTAGCGAAACAATCAGGACGACGCCGGCAAATACGGCGGCCATTACCATCAATGTCTGCCCGATCCCGAGCGGGACGCCCGCCATCATGAGATTTCGGCGAAGGCTTTCATATGGCGAGGTGAGCAGCCCCAGATCCACAACGGCAGTCGGATCGTGCTTGCGAAGCGAGCCGATGATCTCCGCCCGGTCGGTCCCGGTCGCAATCATCTTGAGGCGCTTGTTTATCGCACCGGCGTGCGCACGGTTGTCGAGGCTTGAGCGCAGAAGGACCTGCGCAAGCAGGAAGATCGACGCAAATACCGTCAGCAAGACGATGAAGCGGATGAGCTCGCTGCCGAACATCAGACGGATCCCAAGTCCAGATTGGGCCGGAACAGGTCGGACGGCAGTTCGATGCCATGTTCCTTGGCGGTATCGAGGAATTTTGGCCGGATGCCTGTCGCCTCATGGCGGCCAAGCACTTCACCGTCTTCGCCGCGCCCTTTCATCTGGAAGCGGAAAATTTCCTGCATGGTAATCGTCTTGCCTTCCATGCCGACGATTTCGGACAGGCTGAGCAGCTTGCGCCGACCGTCGGCAAGACGGCCGATCTGGACGACCACATTAACTGCCGAGGCAATCTGGGCCCGCGCTGAATCGGGCGAGATTTCGATCCCGCTCATTCCGATCATTTGCTCGATCCGGGAAAGAGAATCGCGCGCAGTATTGGCGTGTACTGTCGTCATCGAGCCATCATGGCCGGTGTTCATGGCCTGCAGCATGTCGAAGGCCTCGCCAGCCCGGACTTCACCCACGATGATGCGGTCCGGGCGCATACGAAGGGCGTTCTTGACCAGGTCGCGCTGGTTCACTTCGCCGCGGCCTTCGATATTGGGAGGGCGCGTTTCAAGGCGGGCCACGTGATCCTGCTGCAGCTGAAGCTCGGCGGAATCCTCAATCGTAACAATGCGCTCGCGGCTACTGATATAGGACGACAAAGCATTGAGCAGCGTCGTCTTGCCCGAACCGGTACCGCCGGAGATCAGGACGTTGCGCCGGGAGGCGACGATAGCCTGCAGCACATGCGCGACCGATTGCGGGATGCTGCCCAGCTCGATCAACTTTTCCATTCCGATCCGCTTCTTGGCGAACTTACGGATGGAGAGCAGCGAACCGTCGATTGCCAAGGGAGCGACGATGGCGTTTACACGCGAACCGTCGGCAAGGCGCGCATCGACAAAGGGTGACAATTCGTCCACCCGGCGGCCGACGGCACTGACGATCTTCTGAATGATGCGCAGCAGATGCCGCTCATCCTTGAACCGGGTGCTGACGCGTTCGAGCAGACCATGACGCTCGACAAAAACGTCGCGGTGACCATTGACGAGAATATCGGTGATGGATTCGTCGTCGAGGAGCGGCTCAAGCGGGCCCAGACCGAGCAGTTCGTCGAGAACTTCTCCCAGCAGCGCCTTGCGCTCGGGCGCATTGAGCGCTGCATCCTCTTCGACCAGGAGCGACAAGACGATGTCGCCGATTTCTTCCTCTATCTGTTCGCGCGAAAGCTTGTCGATCATCGACAGATTGATGCGATCGAGCAGCTTGCGGTGTATTACCGTTTTAAGGGCGAGCAACTTTTCGGCCTGCGCGTCGACCTCGAACAGCGAAATCGCCTGCGGAGCATAGACATCTTCGTCCTGCAATTCTTCTGCGGCCGAAGACTTACCGATCTGCCACTTCATTGGTCATGCTCCGTTTGGAAGCGATCATGCAGCCGGTCGCTGAAGGCTCGCATTTCGGCCACGAAGGGTGACTTGGGGCGAAGGTCATTCATGAGCCGGCCCTGATCCTGCGCCGCAAGAATGTTATGCTCGTCGAGTTTGAGCGCGACCGAGACCGGCCGTTTCAGAGCCTCCGCGACGTCGGCAAGCCCGATCGTCTTGAACAGGCGCTTCTCTACGCGGTTGACGACGACCGAAATCAGCCGAGGATCGAGCCCGAGACTGCGGAAAAGATCGAGCTTTCGGCGGCTTTGACGCAAACTTTCTAGGGTCTGCTGGGTAACAAGAATGATGCTGTCCGCCTTTGCGAGTACCGACAATATCCAGTTCGTCATCCCGACCGGAAGATCGAGAACGACGTAGTCATACTCCGCCTGCGCGAGGTAGATGAGGCGGCTCAGCGCCTCATAGTCAAGCGCTTCCATCGGAAGAATTTCGCTGGGCGGTGCGATCACCGAGATGCCGCTGGAATGCTCGGCCGCGACCGAGCCGAGAAAGGCCCGGTCGAGGCGGTCGCCTGCCTCCAGCAGATCGGACAAATTTCGGCGCGGCTTGAGGCCCAGCACGTCGGCGAGACGGCCGAACTGGATGTCCAGATCGATTAGGCAGACGCTGCTGCCATGTTCCGCTAGCGATGCGGCGAGGTGGCTCGCGACGGTGGTTGCACCGGCCCCCCCGAGCGCGCGCGTCACTGCAATGACGGGTGCAAGTTCGACTTCACCTTCATCGGCCTTCCCGGTGGTTTCGAGCACCGCCACGAGCGTCTGAAAAATCTCCTCCGGTTCGAACGGAATACCGACCACATCGGCAACGCCTTCGCGAACGAGCATACGCACCAGTTTTAGATCGACAGTTTCCATCGCGGCAATCAGCGCCGCTTCGGGCCGCGCAGAACGTAGCGCAGCGATACGCTGCATGCTGGTGGGAACGCTGGGATCGACCTGAACGATGATGACTCCGTTGTGCGGCAATTCGGTCACCGGCAGGCGCGCGGTAAGCGGTAGCTGCAATGTGTTGGCATCGGCCACCCAAGATGCATCAAGGCGGCCCTTCAGGCGCTCGACATGCACTGCTTCCGCCACGACAGAAACAGGCGCGTTCAACGGCAGGGCGGTATCGCTGCCAGTGTCTAGAAGATGGTCGCTATGCCCCATGCCGGTCACCAGTTCAAAATCCTTGTCGTTGCCTGCAAGTCGCAATCGATTGCGACATTCTGTGTACGCGAGAAGCGCGCTGCTCGGGCCGTGTTCACCCGTCCGTCCCGATGTGGGATCGCCGTCCGGTGGCTTGTCGCGCGCATCAGTTGAAGGCCGTCCCGACGCCGTCTTCCATTGTCAGCGTGTAGTCGAAAGTCGGAAGGCCCACACTCGAACCAAGCAGGACCAGCGAGTTAAACGTCATGTTGTTGAGCTTGACAGTCACAAAGGGCGCGACGTCCATTCCGTTGGGATTACCTGCGAAGCCCAGTCCCGAACCCGAATAGAGCACTTCGATGTCTGAGTTCTGCACCTCGGGCCAAATCTCGCGAATTCGGCCGGCAATCACAGTGAAGGCAGCGTTGTCAGCTGTGAGCGTACCGCCCAGACAAGGTGTGTCCAGGCACGTGCAGCCCGCCGCCTTGCATGATATAGTGCCAAGTGCGTTGGCTGGGATGACATCGCCCTGCCCCAGCATTGTGCCGCCAACGCTAACGCCTGAAAAGGTGTAGGTAAGCAGCTCGCTCACCAGCGGGTCAGTCACTACCGCCGCACGGGCGCCAATCTGCGTGGCCTTCTCGCCGCGATTGAATTCATAAGCATATCGCCCGGCGTCGATGATGCCGAGCAGAAACAGCACGATAAGGGGCAGAACCAGGGCAAACTCGGCAGCGCTTCCGCGATCGTCGCTCGCTGCGCGTCTGAGAAAACTGAACACGCTCATATTCCCATCACTGCCGCTTGCTGAGACGCTCTAAGCTTGTACGAGTCCGTCAGGATTCCCACGCCGTCGAACAATGAGATGTAATTGAGTTCGGCAGAAACCGTCACGACCGGTGCACCAGGGTCGCCAGCATAAATGCCTGTGGTGGTGCCGTTGCAGGAGACCGAGACCGTCACGTCGGTGGCAACCGTTCCCCAGCCCGGCACGCGCGAAACCGTACCGTTCGGACGACCGGTGCGCGTCACCGCCTTCACCGCATTGACAACCCCGCTGTCGATCGATCCAGCACCGCTGCTGCCAGTGCAGACAACGTCGTCGAAACTCTGACGGCTGGCATAGCGCGCGCCATCGCGCACGCCCTTCACTACCTGGTGCTCGTTGTAAAAATAGTACGCAACTTCGATCGCACCGAACAGCATCACGGCGAGCAGCGGCAAAAGCAGCGCAAGCTCTGCAGCTGCTGCACCCCGCGTGCAACGCACAAGAGATGGCCGCCTGATCATTTTACGAGAAACGGCACATCGCGGCGGATGACGGCACCGGCCGTCGTTCCGTTTGAGGTCACATCGGAATCGCCGATGATCTCGACATAAATGTCTTTCTTGTCTGTGCGCTCCCGGTTGAGGCTAGGCTGGACGAGGAAGACATCGACAAATTTGCGAATAGGATAGGGCTCTCTCTTGCCGCCCACATTCTCGGCCTTGCAGTTGATGACAGCAACCGACACGCGCCGCCGATCGGATACGCCAGTGGCCGGGACTGTTCCGTTGCCGAACCCTTGCCCGGGGCTGCACACAGGTCTTGCGTGATTGTTTCGGGCGCCAACAGTGCGGCTGCGCAGAACCTTCTGCCCGCCGAACTCGACATCCCTATTGGTAATTTCCCATCTATACACTTCGTAGCGAGTGGGGGTGCGCGGGCGAGTAGTCGGATCGATCCTGGTGAAACCAGTGTTAGTCGGCCATTCGCTGGCGCTCCAGCCATGCTGCGAGCGGAAATACGCGTCGCGGTCCCAGAACGCATCGCCAAAGCGGCCGCAAGCATAAGGATCGAGCGAGTGACAGATGTCGCGCGGATGACCCATCGATGTCGGCGTAGTCGTAGGTGGAAGCGGAGCATTGGACGGGGGCAGATAACGGCCCGCAGACGCCGGCTCCTGCCAACCCGCCAACTCGCCATTCTGGCCGTATGTACAAGATTTGTTGGCCGTCAAATTCGCGTTGTGCGTCACATCCTTGATCGAATTGATCGATGCCGGACAATCACCGCCGCTCGGGCAATTATCGTAAATGTCGAAGCGCGTGTTTACTGCGTCGATTGCCGACGTCTTCAGGCCCGGCTCAATATCCAGTTCGATGACCTCGGGACCATTGACCGGCACACAATTGCCAACGGGGGACACCCACCCCAGGCCCTGCTCGACGCCATTTGCGCCTTTGCCAAGATCAAGGAAGCCGAATGCGCCCGGCTCCCACTTGCCTTGCTGCACGACGAGCAACCCGACCCCTTTGTAGTTGTCTGCATTGAAGTCGACCGAAGGATCGGTGTTGCTATCCAGCTCTTCCGGATTGCAGATCATCAGTGGCGGTATGCGGCAAATGGCTGAACCGATCCCCGCAACCGCTTCCGCATCGATAGTCCCGGAGAGAGCTCCGACCACCGGGGTCAGAGCATAATTTGCCGTGCGAGTTGCCACGCCAACCCTGATGAAACGAGCACGGAAATCGGCGTCGGAATCGGTTATGTCGATCGGGTTACTGCTCGCCTCCGCGTCAGCCTTGGTTTCATAGAAGAACACCCGTTCTTCGGGAACGGCAATGGTCGCGCCCTGGCCATCGTTGGCGAAGAATGTCGAGTTGGTCGCAAGGCCGTTTCGGGCTGCAGTGGTCGCACGGCTAACCGAGCCTGCGAGCTGATCGAGCTGTGTGGCGCCCGCGAGCGCTGCCTGGTCGGCTGCGTTCTGAAGTTCGGAGTCCATCGAGGCGACGCGGGCATAGTCGAAACCAATACCGACTGCGCCGACTAGCGCGGGCAAGGCAAGCGCATAGAGCGCGGCCGTAGCTGCGCCTTCATCTCGCCAGAATTTGCCTAACCATTGCATAGCCCGTGTTACTCCGCCTGTGTGCTTCACTCCGCCGAATTGTCTGGCCTGCGAAGGCCTGTTGGACCCGAATTCCCGCACCGGTCTATGCCGGCTTCACACGTTTAGTTTGGACCCGAAGATCCGCTTGTTGTTTCTGTCGTGCTGATATTCTCAGGCTCTTTGACCGAGTCCGTGCGATAGCGCTCGACGGCCTGGGCCGCTTTGTCCCCGCTTGTGACCATGTCCGCGTCGTAGACCGGATCGGGGTTCACGACCTGCGCCATCATGGTTTGGCGATTGGCCTCGCCGAATGCCGCATCGCCAGGCTCTTCGTACAGCGGATTGGTCGCGCAACCGGCCAGCGCAAACGCGCCAAGACCGACGAGAGATACTGCCTTAATAGTCATAGTCGCTCTCCTCAGCCGGGACATCCTGCGGGGCAGCCAGTTCGCCAGCCGGAACCGGATCGTAGGCTTCACCCGTCGCGATCGTTTGCGCTGCACTCGGATCTTCGACCCGGTCGGTGGGCAGCTTGACCTGCGAAGGCCGAATTGGCTTCACCAGTCGAGGCGTGACCACGATCAGC
Source organism: uncultured Alphaproteobacteria bacterium (assembly GCA_963797945.1). Taxonomy (GTDB): domain Bacteria; phylum Pseudomonadota; class Alphaproteobacteria; order Sphingomonadales; family Sphingomonadaceae; genus Qipengyuania. The sequence continues at coordinate 71,899 of CAWCRA010000005.1, forward strand.
AGTTCGGTCTCACCCTTCTGGAATTCCGTCGAGCGGAACAAGGCGCCCAGGATCGGAATATTTCCGAGCAGCGGAACCTGGTTGACCGTCGTCTGGAAATCCTGCTGCAACAAGCCCGCAATCGCAAAGCTCTCGCCATCGCGCAGTTCGAGTGTGGTCGAGGCGCGGCGGGTCTGAAGGCCCGGTATCGAAATGCCGTTTAGCTGGATCGATGCAGCCGGGTCGATCGAGCTGACTTCCGGTTCGACGATCAGGTTGATCGTGTTGTCGCCGAGAACGGTCGGCGTGAAGCCAAGGCTTACACCGAAAGGCTTGAACTCGATGCTGATGGCATTGCCGCCGCCACCAGCTCCGCTGCTGGACCCTTGCGCAACCGGAATAGGGAATTCGCCCCCAGCCAGAAAAGAAGCAGTTTCACCCGACAGCGCCACCAGTGTCGGTTCGGCGAGGGTCTTGGCGAAGCCTTTGCTCTCCAGAGCATCGAGGAAGATGTCGAAGTCGACGCCCAGCGCCTCGAAAGTGCCGTTGATGATACCGAAACTGTTCGTGATCGCCGCAGCGTCGAAGATGCCGCCAACGACTTCGGATCCAGGCCCGAAGACCGCGTTAAAGTCTCCGCCCCGGTCGGTGGCGAAGCCGCGTACTGCGACGTCGTCGCCGATTTCACGGCGTACCTCTGCAAAGCGCACCTCCAGCATCACCTGCTGGCTGCTACCCATGCCAATCAGATTGACGACATTGTCACCGGCATAGGTTTGCGCCAGCCGCATCGCACGGTCCACCATTCCCGCGTCGGTCGCAAGACCCGTCAGAACCATCGAATTGCCGGAGATATGCGCGTCGATTTCGGCGCCGGGAATGAGCCGGGATACCTGCCCGCGAAACGCGTCGGCATCTGGTCCGATGGCGATGTCCATGACAGACAAGACACGCCCGCCGCGATCGTAAAGCGTAAGGCTGGTCGTGCCCATGGATTTGCCGAGCACGTAAATCGAACGGTCGGTCAGAGCGACGACATCGGCAATCTCTTCATTGCCGATGAGAACCTTGGCGATCGGCCGATCGGCCGTCACCACCTGGCTTTTGTTAACCGGAATTTCGAGCGTCCCGGCGTGAATGTCTCCGGCGGCATATTGAGCGTGCGCTGGCGCCGAAAACGCCAAGGCTGCCGGCACTGCCGCAGCGAGCGCGGTCCCGATAAACTTGCTACCCAATTTAATACGAGCCACGTGGCACCTCCCGTCGTTCACCCTCGGTCCCGCGATATATCAGCATCGAGGGGCCCGACGGGGCAGATTCAAATGAGCGTACCGTTGTGGAACGCGGCCGCGGATCGGCGCTGGCACGGCGCGGAGCGGCGGCTTGCGCTGGAGCGCTCTGGCGAATGACCGAGCCCCTTCGCAAGCCGCCGGGAATGTCCGCCATCGTGACGATCTCTGTCGAGCCGACATTCTGGTTTTCGACATTGCGCAGCGCCAGACTGAGGCTGCCGACACGGGTCGCCAAGGCGAGCTTTTGCGCGCCATATTGATCGACCAACATGGTCGCCATTTCCAGCGATTGCGGTTCGGTGCTGTTCTCGCTCGACCTCTTGTCGATGGCCAGCACCTGCACGTTTTCCATGACCACGCTGGTGATCTGCTGCGATGTGTTATTGCTGCCGCCGTCGAGCGCGCGCGTCATGATGATGTCCACGACATCGCCCGGCGTTACGAAGCCGGCCACGCCGTTCACATCGCTGACGGGAATAGTCATTGCGCGCATGTCTTCCGGGATGTTCTCGGAAAGGACTGCGCGTTCGGAGATGCGGGAAACAAGGATGGGCTCGCCCTGAGCGATCGGACGGATCGCAACATCGGTGCCCTGAAAACGGTTCAGGTCCGTTATCGCCCCAGGCGGAACGGATTGCGCCGGCCAGTTCACTAGCCGGACGGATTCGCTGGTAAGAGGAGAGCCGAACTCCAGATCCTGAGCCGCCACTGCGACACGAACAAGCTGCTGTTCTTCGGCTACGCGCGCTTGCTGTTCTTCGACACCGCTGAAATATGAATTGGCCAGATAAACGGCAACAAGACCCAGCAGGACAGCGACGCCAATAATGATGATATTGCGCTGTTGCATGCAATTCCCCCCGAAATGCTGCCAAAAGTATACTCCCCCGTTTCACGAAAGGAAACGGGGGAGTCGAAAACGCACTTAGGCGCTTGCGGCGCCGCGGTTATTAATCGTGGTCGCCGTATCGTTCATCGCCTTGCTGATGGCGCCCGAAAGTGCGCCAGCCGCGAGAATGATAGCAATGCCGATCACGACCAGCAGCAGAGCGTATTCTGCAGCCGAAGCACCGGATTCGTCACGAGCGAAAGTCTTGAGAAAATTAGTCATGTTTCCATACCCTGTATACCAACCCCAGGCCTTGACCTGAGGGACCAATAGAAGAGCTCCGGCATCTATTTCCGTTTGCCCTGTTCCGTGCGGGGTATGTTTGAAACCGACGCGACCGTCTTGTAGTTTTCCGACCTGTGCGCCGGGTTCAAAACGTCAGTTCCCTCACGAAGCACTTGTTATCGTTCTCAATCGGAGCGCGGTCAACGCTCACGAAATGCTTCGCTTTTTATCACATATTATCATATGTTTAAAGTTGCTTTGCGGTTGCACTAAATGGTTAATTTATTGTTTACGCAGCTTCGCGATCGGATGAAAATCCGGGTCTGACGGGCGACATTCTACTCGATTCGGCGAATCGGAAAATTGCAGGTCTGGGAGCGAGAGACTCCATTATCCCGACGACTGATGCCCACATCGTGGTCGACGAGTTTTTCAACGCCGCAGCTTGTTATCGAAACGGCAATCGGTTCATGATATCGCGGTGGCAATTCGAGCAGGGGCGAAGAGGCTTTACCATATGAGCTGGCTGATGAGCGACAGGGCCCAAACGGCAGCATTCACGATTGCCGTTGCGGCGTTTCTGGCGGCGGCGGCCACTGCTGCGCTCATGCCGTCCCCGATTGCCGATCCAACCAGAATCGCACGGGTCGAATTGCCGCGTCCGCTCGTCGTGCGGTTGCCAAAAGCGACACCTCCCGCCCCAATTCGTGACGAAAATGCCACAACCTTGGAAGCCGGCGAGGCGCTTGCTCGCGATTCGAACGAGGTCCCACCTTCAGGCGCTCAGGCGCGCGCGGTCTTGCCGCAAGTTGATGAAAACGGGATCATCCCGCTTCAGTTCGATCTGCAGGCGCCCGGGGGCGGCGGGGAACGCGTGGAAGCGGACGCAGTCGTGGTGCGCAAGACGTTCACTTTCGGAGAGCAAGATATCGGCTCGGCGCAAATCCATATCGACAGCCAATCACGCCTGCTTATCGACGCAGCGGAACTGGGCAGCCTGATGGCAAGCTCCGGAATTGATGGGCCTGCCGCACTGACGAATGGCGGATCGGGGCTGCGCAGCTTCGCCGAGCTCAGACGGCTGGGAGTCGATTTGCGCTACGATCCGGCACGCGACAGGGTCACGCTGTCAGTCAGCTAGAAAGCAGCGCCGCCTCTCAGCGCCAAGATGCAGCCGGGTCGATTGGGCGCCCACCCGACCTCGTCTCATAATGGAGATGCGGTCCCGTCGAGCGGCCCGTCGAGCCGACGTAACCTATCACCTGGTTCTGTGTGACGGTATCGCCGACGCGCACGGCTACGCTCGAAAGATGGGCGTACCGGCTTTCAACCGCCCCCCCATGATCCAATCGCACCAATATGCCGTAACCGCCCTGGCGTCCGGCGATTACAACTTTCCCTGCCGACGTCGCGCGAACGGGCGTTCCGTAGGATGCTGCGAGGTCGACGCCGGCATGAAAAGCGCGCCGACCGGAAACAGGATGACGCCGGTTTCCGAACCGGCTGGTCAGCCGCATCGAGGAAAGCGGACGCCCGGTCGGCAGCGCACCGACTGCCGCACCGCGCTTGATCGGCTCGATATCGATTCCGGCGAGATCCACGGCTCTGCCGTACCGAATCACCGGTCGGTCGGTCTCGACAAAGTCGGCATTTTCAACGAGCGAGTCGAGCGCAATGTCTGCATCACCGGCATGCGCGGGAACGGCGAGCGAGCAAGTCGCCAATGCCAATCCCATCCATGCCGCTTTCCCGATAGAGGCCATGTCCCACTCCCGATTCCCTCATCGGTGTAACATAGGGTTGCCAATTCTGCGACCGACCGGATTTCTCGTTCCGGAATGGCACGGGGCGCCAATCAACTCCACTCGATAGTAATGCCGACCTTGTTCTCGGACACGCCGGCCACACGTGCAATCTGGGTGCGGCTTTGCTTGACCAGCTCCTCAAGCGTTGCTGCAGTATTCTTGAACGTGCCGATCTGCGGCTTCCGGCCGTAGAGCAGATGCATTTCATCGACGCTGAAAATATCCGCCAGCTTCGAAAGCGCCGCCGGGCGCGGTCGCACCTTGTCGGTTTCCCATTTCCATAGGGTCGGCTTGGTGACGCCTGCCAGCTTGGCGAGCGCGACCATCGAGCGGCCAGATTTAATCCGCAACCGGCGCAGGCGCCGACCGAAAGTCTCGCTCGCTTCTTCTTCCTCGTCGTCTGCCTCGTCGCCATCAGCGTCGCCGAGCGCAGCGGCAAGATCCTCTTCGGAGAGGGGATCGGAAAAATGGCAGCCATAAAGATCGTCTGCGTGCCACACGATCCGCGCAGGGCGATCGCCGGCATGCGGAAGCACTACCATGATCGGCTCATCGAGCGCCAACTCGTCGTCGGTCTTCAACAAGAGCCCGTTAGCCGAAAGGTTCACTATTTCACTGGTGAACTCACGATTCGAGCTGCGGGTTGTCGTGGTCAGTTGAAGTTTGCGCCGCGGCTGCTGGCGCGAAATGCCAGTCCGGCTTCGTTTGTCCAGTCGAGCGATCAATTCCCAATCTCCCACATGCTTGCTTACACATGTGCACCCCTCAATGCACCCGACGGGTTAACTTCACCTTATTTCGGTTACTTAGCTGTAAACCTTCGGGTGCGAATCGGAGCAAATGGAGGAGCGCAGAACCTCCATCCATATCGCATTGTTGTGCACGGCTGCCAGCTCGCCTAACCGGGCCGGCTTTATGTCAAACGCCCGCGCCCCGGCTGACCTCCCTCTCGCCCCCCGATCATGGCGCGGCGAATTTGGTGCCATGTTCAAACTGAGCTGGCCGCTGGCAACCGCGAACCTGCTGCAAATGCTGACCTACGCAATCGACGTGATCTTTATCGCGCGCCTCGGCGAGGCGGAACTGGCAGCCAGCGCACTCGCCGTAGCACTTTTCGGACTGGTCATGTGGGCGCTTTCGGGTCTGACTGGCGCGGTGGCGCCGGTAGCCGCCGCCGAGCTGGGCGAGCGCGCGCCGGCCCTCAGGCCTGTGCGCCGTTCTGTACGCATGGCGCTATGGCTTGCGGTCGTGTCCGGCATAGGCGGCGTGGCGGTCTGCCTGATGCTCGGGCCCCTCATGCGCGTGACCGGTCAGGAGGCGCGCATCATCGCACTCGCGCTCGAATATAATACCATCCTTGTCATCTCGATGATTCCGATGCTGCTCAACAATGTGCTGCGCAGCTTCGTGTCGACATTGGACCGGCCGATCTTTGCAACCGCGATCACCGCTGCCGGGATCTTCGTGAATGCGCTGGCAAACTATGCCTTTATCTTTGGCAATCTTGGCGCACCGGAGTTGGGACTCAAGGGCGCTGCAGTCGCCACGATTATCACTTCACTCGTCGTGCTAGCATCCTATGTCATTGCGATAGGGCTCGACCCTCGTCTGCACCGCTATCATATTTTCGGACGGCTCTGGTCGCCCGACTGGGAACGGCTGGGGCATATCGTCAGGGTCGGCACTCCCATCGCGCTCACCATCTTGGCTGAGGCGGGCATTTTCGGTGCGGCGGTCTTCATGATGGGCAATATCGGAGCCACACAGGTCGCCGCACATACCGTCGCGCTTCAAATTGCTGCGCTGGCATTTCAGGTGCCGTTCGGTGTCGGGCAGGCAGCGACCATCAGGGTCGGCTATTTCTACGGGGCGCGCGACAAAGAAGGCATGAAGCGCGCCGGGTGGAGTGGCATGGCAATAGGGACGGGCTTCATGGCCTTCACCGCGCTCGCGATGATCTTTGCGCCCAAGCCGCTGATCGCAATTTATGTCGATCCGTGGGACCCGGCAAATGCGGCGCTGGTGGCCTTTGCGCTCAAATATATCGTCATCGCGGCAGCCTTCCAGCTATTCGACGGGATGCAGGCAGTTGCCGCCGGAGCGCTACGCGGCTTGCAGGATACCCGGGTCCCGATGTGGATAGCGGCCTTCTCATACTGGGTGCCCGGAATTGGGCTGGCTATGTGGCTTGGCTTTTACACGCCGCTCGGAGGTGTCGGCATCTGGATCGGGCTGGCTACGGGGCTGGTCGTCGCCGCGCTCCTGTTGACCTGGCGTTGGTTCAGGCGCGAAAGCCTGGGCCTCACCAAGCGCCATAAGCGAGCCGCCTAACCTGCCGCACGCCTGAGCGAATAGGGCGGATGTTTTTTCCATCCTGCACCGTTGACTCCTCGAAGGCGCAACACCACATGCGCTTCGCTGGCACTCTCGCTGTGAGAGTGCCAATGAACTCTCAACTTTTAGCAGAAAGGTCTACAACTATGGCATTTCGTCCGTTGCACGACCGCGTTCTCGTCCGTCGTATCGAAGCTGACGACAAGACCGCAGGCGGCATTATCATCCCCGACAGCGCCCAAGAAAAGCCGAGCGAAGGCGAAATTGTCGCTGTCGGTAATGGCTCCAAGGCCGAAGACGGCACGGTCACGCCGCTCGACGTAAAGGCAGGCGACAAGGTTCTGTTCGGCAAATGGTCTGGGACCGAGGTCAAGCTCGATGGCGAAGACCTGCTGATCATGAAGGAAAGCGACATCATGGGGATCATCGGCTGAGCCGCTAATTTCTAACGCTTCTTACCAAACCAGAATTTCACAGGAGAAATACCAATGGCAGCCAAGGACGTAAAGTTCGGCCGCGACGCGCGCGAAGGCATTCTGCGCGGCGTCGACACGCTAGCAAATGCCGTCAAGGTAACGCTCGGCCCGAAGGGCCGCAACGTCGTTATCGACAAGAGCTTCGGCGCACCCCGCATCACCAAGGACGGCGTCACCGTCGCCAAGGAAATCGAACTTAAGGACAAGTTCGAGAATATGGGCGCGCAGATGATCAAGGAAGTCGCATCGAAGGCGAACGACGCCGCCGGTGACGGCACGACCACTGCAACTGTTCTTGCCCAGTCGATCGTGACCGAAGGCATGAAGTCGGTCGCAGCAGGCATGAATCCGATGGACCTGAAGCGCGGCATCGACATTGCCGTCGCGAAGGTTCTCGAAGATCTCGCTGGCCGTTCGAAGGAAGTGTCGGGCTCGGAAGAAATCGCTCAGGTCGGTATCATTTCCGCCAACGGCGACCGTGAAGTCGGCGAGAAGATTGCTGAAGCCATGGAGAAGGTCGGCAAGGAAGGCGTGATCACCGTCGACGAGAGCAAGGGCCTAGAGTTCGAACTCGAAACCGTCGAAGGCATGCAGTTCGATCGGGGTTATCTCAGCCCGTACTTCATCACCAATCCGGACAAGATGTCGGTCGAGCTCGAAAACCCCTACATCCTGATCCATGAAAAGAAGCTTTCCAACCTGCAGGCCATGCTTCCTATCCTCGAAGCAGCTGTTCAGTCTGGCCGTCCACTGCTGATCATTGCGGAAGACATCGAAGGCGAAGCACTGGCGACCCTGGTGGTCAACAAGCTGCGCGGCGGCCTGAAGGTTGCAGCGGTCAAGGCACCGGGCTTCGGCGATCGCCGCAAGGCCATGCTGCAGGACATCGCGATCCTGACCAAGGGCGAGATGATTTCCGAAGACCTCGGCATCAAGCTCGAAAACGTCACTCTCGGCATGCTCGGCGAAGCCAAGCGCGTCACCATCGACAAGGATAACACCACGATTGTCGACGGTGCCGGTGACGAAAACGACATCAAGGCCCGCGTCGGTGAAATCCGTACGCAGATCGACAACACCTCGTCCGATTACGACCGTGAGAAGCTGCAGGAACGTCTTGCCAAACTTGCCGGCGGCGTGGCCGTGATCAAGGTTGGCGGCGCCACCGAAGTCGAAGTCAAGGAACGCAAGGACCGCGTCGACGATGCGCTGCACGCAACCCGCGCAGCCGTCGAAGAAGGCATCGTCCCGGGCGGCGGTACTGCGCTGCTCTACGCGACCTCGGCTCTTGAAGGCTTGACGGGCGACAATGACGACCAGACCCGCGGTATCGATATCGTTCGTCGTGCGCTGCAGGCTCCGGTGCGCCAGATCGCCGAGAACGCCGGTCATGACGGCGCGGTCGTCGCGGGCAAGCTGATCGACGGCAACGATGCCTCGCTCGGCTTCAATGCGCAGACCGACACTTACGAGAACCTGGTGAATGCCGGTGTGATCGACCCGACCAAGGTCGTGCGGACCGCGTTGCAGGACGCAGCTTCGGTTGCCGGCCTGCTGGTCACCACCGAAGCGGCCATCGTGGACGCGCCGGAAGACAAGGCCTCTGGTCCGGCAATGCCCGACATGGGCGGAATGGGCGGAATGGGCGGCTTCTAAGCCGGTTTATTCAGACGGAGAAAAGAAAGGCCCGGCGGAGCGATCCGCCGGGCCTTTCTCGTTTCAGTTCGGGCTTGCCGGGGCGACGCAGACCTTCGCGACCAGCGGAAGGTGATCGGAGCCCACATCCTCGCCGATCTCCAGCTCCTCGACTTTGACATTGCCTTTGACGAAAATCTGGTCGAGCGGCCAGCCGAGGATAGCGTAGTCCGCCGGGAAGGTGGCGAAGCTGCCGCGCCCTGCACGCGGGTCGTTATATTGTCCGGCCTTGCGGAAATATTCGCTCGTTTCCGACCACGGCACATCGTTGAAGTCTCCGATAGCCAGCGCATTGGCCACGCCATCGGGCGTCCGGGCGCCGGCTGCGGCAATGCTCGCATCGCGCTCTGCCGTCGACTCGCCCGGCAGCGGCGGGCGCGGGTGCAGGCCAATCAATTCGAAGCGGGCCCCGTCACCCATACTCATGGTGGCATAAAGCGTCGGCGTACCTTCGCCGAATGTATTGCTGAATTCGGCCGTCTCGACTTCCACCCGCGAAGCGAACAGCATCCCGTATGTATTGCCGAGCGGCATGTCGAGGCGGTGACGATAGCGCGAGAGCTGCGGCTCCAGCCTGGTTTGCCAGACCGTGTCCGTTTCCATCAGCAACAGAATATCGGGATCGACGCGGTCGATCAGCGCTGCCGTCCGGTCATACTCCTCATTCGACTGGAGCACGTTGAAGGACAGCACCGTGGCGCAGCTTGCCCCATCGACGGTATCGGGCAGCGGAACCTCGGCCGGTGCGATGAAGGTGTAAGGCCAGATCCGCCACAAATGGATCGCGATAGTAACCGCCAACATCCCCACAATCGGCCAGCGTCCTTTCCGCGTTACGAAAAGCGTGACGACGAGCAGGAAAGCCGAAAAATAGATCAGCGGCTCTCGAATAAAATCGAGCATGCGGATCGATCCGCGATTGCTCGGGACAAGCGATATCAGCGTTGAAATCAGCAAGATCACGGCAAGGATCGCCGCGATCTTGCCTGCTGTCGAAACATGTTTCACGTTTTCTTGCCCCCCAAGGCTCCGATCAACCGCCCTCGCGGCTGCCGACTGCTGCGTCAATTGCTTCTTGCGGCCAGCTTACTTGAGTCTGCGTCTGCGGGTTGAACAGGCTACCTTCATATTGCGCCGCCTCTGCAGCCGCGATTTCCTCGGCCGTCAGAAACTCGCTCGCCTCCAGCGCAAAAACGTCGAGCCCGCGCGAAATCTCGGTCGCGTAGATGCGACCGTTATACCAATAGGCCGACCAATAACCGCCGGTCGTCAGCTGGTCCTTGTCCACCGGACCGCGATCGAAATAGGCGATCTCGAACGGATTCGAAGCATCGGTGAAATCGATCACGCTGATGCCGCCCTGATACCAGGCCTGCACAAAGATATCGCGGCCCGGAACCGGAATGATCGAGCCATTGTGCGCGACGCAATTTTCCTTTGCGCTCTGCGGCGCGGGCAGTTTGTAGAGACTGCGGAATTCGAGCTTGTCGCCTTCGATTTCATAGATCGCATTGGCGCCCCAATTCCGCGGATCGCCGGCCTGGCAGCGCGGCCTGCCTCCGCCGCCCCATTCGTCTGTGAACAGCACCTTGGTACCGTCATTGTTGAAAGTGGCAGAATGCCAATAGGCAAAACCCTTGTCCGTCACATCGTCGATACGGACCGGCTTGAGCGGGTCGGAAATATCCATGATGATGCCATTGCCCGAGCATGCGCCTGCGGCCAGGTTCTTGGACGGGAAGACCGTGATGTCGTGGCACTGATCCGTCTGGCGGGTGTCCTGTGTGCCGTCGCCGTGATCGCCGCCGCGCCACAATCCGGCGATTTCGCCATCCGCTGCAAAAATACGGGGACGGTCGACGATGCGGGAGGCGCCGGGATTGTCGACGGGTATTTCGATGATGTCGATGCTGAACAGCGCCGTGCGGCTGTCGCCATCGGCGCTGATGCAGCCATCGAGCTCATCTTCGTCGCGGACATAGGAAGTGCCCGAATTGTAAAGCACGATGCGCTCGTCATCGGCCTGAACGATCGAATGCGTGTGGCTGCCGCGGCAGGTCTGCACCTGGCCGACCTGGCGTGGGCGGGTCATGTCGGAAATGTCGAAGATGCGCACGCCGCGAAAGCGCTCGGGGCTGATCCGGTCGGCAACGCCGCCAAGGCCGCAGTCGACGCGTGCCCGGCTATCCTGAACGCTCATGATGAGCAGATCGCCGACGATCGATACGTCGCCCTGCCCGCCGGGGCAGACCGTGGAGCTGACCAGCTGCGGTGCGCCGTCTTCGCCGAGGCGGTAGGCGTTAAAGCCGTGATAATTACCTGCCACCAGCATGTCGCCGGAAAAGGCCATATCGGTATTTGCAAAGGACAGCAGAGATCCGCGCGTGCCGAATTGCGGCTCTTCCTCCGCATCCTTTGCCTCGGCGCTATCCCTGGCATCGGCGTCGTCATCTTCATCCTTTTCGATCAGAGGCTGAAGCTGAGCGGGGTTTTGCGGATCGAAGAAGCCCGTCGGCTTACCGAGCGCGGCGACCATGCGCAGGTTCGAGATCGCTTCCCCAGCATCGCGGAAACCCGCGGCAAGCGTTGCGCGCGGATCCTGCGATAGCCCTGCGAGCAGGGCGTTCATGCGCTCTATCTCGGTGTTCTGGTCGCTGACGATATCATTGGTAAACTCGAACATGACCGGATCGTAGGCCGTACCCGGCTGGCCGTGCAGGACTTTGACCATATCGACCGCGCCCTGGTGGTGAGCGATCATCAACTCCAGGAACAGGCGCTCGAAAGCGGTCCCGTCAGCGGCTGCCAACTGCGCCATCTGCGCCGGGCTCGCCATGCCCTTCATGGTGTGATGGGCATGATCCATCCCGGCCATTGCGACCGGCTGGGCGCGCGCAACGAGCCAATCGTTCATGAACTCGATTTCGTCCTCCTGACTGGCGTCGATGCGGCCGGCCAGCGCGACGATATCGTCATTGTTCGTTCGGTCTTCCACGAGGGCGGCCATCGCAACGGCCTGCGCGTGGTGAGTGATCATGCCCTGCATGAAGGTTACATCGCCGGGGGCAAAGCCGGTCTCCGACAGATCGATAGCTTCGGCTGCGCCAATGACACGGGCAGGCTCTCCAGGAGCGCCAGGCAGCACGATCGGCGCCTGCTGCGCCAGAACAATCGTCGAGCTGCCAAGCAGGAAGGTCGCGGCCAACGCGCGAACGGAAGTCGAAATCATGATAAAGTCCCCAAGAACCAGTTCAGCGCGACAGAGCCAGCAAATCATCCTTTAATCAAGCCCCGCCTCGGCTGATGACCAAGCGACACCTGCGAGGGTCGGACCGCGTGTTAACCGAATTGTCCTTTGCGCGGACCGAGATAGCCGAACAGATAAGCGGCCACCTTGCGCATCTGGATTTCCTCTGCGCCTTCGGTGATCCGGTAGCGGCGGTGATGCCGGTAAATGTGCTCGAATGGTTTTTCGCGGCTGTAACCGATCCCGCCATGCACCTGCATCGCGCGGTCGGCGGCCTGACAGACCAGCCGGTTCGCCCAGTAATTGCACATGGAAACCTTATCGGAGAGCTGCTTTTCGATGTCCTTATGTTCCATCCGGTCCATCTGCCATGCGGTCTTGTAGATCAGCAGACGTAGCATTTCGCACTGGGTCGCGAGCTCGACGAGCGGAAACTGGATCGCCTGGTTCTTTGCCAGCTCTTCGCCGAACGGCTTGCGCTCCCGCGCGTAACGGACGCTCTCCTCGACGCAGAATTGCGCCGCGCCCAAGACTGCTCGCGGCTTGGCGAATGCGGTTCTGGTGAACGAAGCTTTGCGCCAGAGCGAGGCCGCGCCCCTCTTCGCCGAGAATAGCATCGTCCGGCACCCACACCCCTTTCAGGAAGAAGCGCGCATGATCGGTGGGCATGTTGAAGGTCCACACATATTCGTCGATCTCCAGCCCTTCGCTGGGGTTGGGGACGAGGAAACAGGTGATGCCGCGCGCGTCGCCGTCATCCCCGCTCGACCGGGCGAACAGGGCGACATGCGTCGCGATATGCATGCCGGTGATCCACATTTTCGCCCCGTCGAGCCGCCACCCGGGCTTCCCGTCACGCTCCTCGCGCACGGCCTTGGTTTCCATCCACGTCGCATCGGACCCGTGCTCGGGTTCGGTGAGACCAAAGGCTACCCGGCGTTCGCGCGCAAACCCGCCGCGGATGAACTCGTTCTTCTGCGCTTCGGTCCCGAACGTGTCGAACATGGCCACGAAAGGGAAATTGCCGACGATCGAATGCTCGTTCTGCAAATCATTGTGGAGGCCCAGTCCGCGCTGCGCGAAGCGATCTCGGATCACCGCCATCCACAGGTTCGACCCGTCCTTGCCGCCATATTCCTTCGGAGCGGAAAAGCGCCAATGGCCGGCCTCGTCCGCCTTGGTACTTGCTTCGCGCAGCAGTTTTTCCCAGTCGCCGTTCGGCAAGCCGTTGCGGTGCCAATCGGTGCGCGCATCCTCGCGGCGATGGTCGAAGAAACGGATATTATCGTCCTTCGCCGCCAGCGGCTCGATCTCCGCTTCGATGAAAGCCTCGAGCTCGGCGTAGTAATCTTCGAGGTCCTGCGGGATGCTGAAATCCATCAATTCTCTCCGGTCCATTGGCTGCGCGCGATGCCGAGCGCGGGATATTTGGGCATGTCGAGGGACAGCTTGTCGAGTGCGCTGCGGCGAAGGCCTGCGAGCAATTCAGGCTCATCGAAAGAACGCTGGCCTGCCAGAAATGCCTGCGCAAGATCGCGGTCGGTCGGATCATGCCGGGCCGCATAGTCGCGCGCAATAATGCCAAGCGCATTGCGCGCGACGGCGTGCTGGAAACGGTCATGGCCCTCCATGCGGTCCTTCACCGTGACGAGCCACTCGGCAATGGCGGTCGCAAGTTCACCTGCGCTCGCTTCGCCTTGGGCGGCGGGCGACTGCGATGAAGGCGGCAGAGGACGCGCCCGCTCTTCCTCGGGCGCCTCGGTCTCAAGGAGCAACAAAAGGTCCAGTTCCTGCTCGCTGGTGCGCCGGGAAATGATGGCTCGCTCGAGGCTGCGATCCGCGCCCGAGCGCCATGTCCCGCCCATGCGCAGACAGCCGAGCGCCCACCAGACGGTCCGGTAGACAAGCCAGAAGCGAAACCGGTCGCGGTCGGCTATGCGCCCGCTCTCGGCTTCGTAAGCGCCGAACCAGTCGTCCAGAGAGCCGAGCCCGAGCCCAGGCCGGTCGGGCCGCATAAAACGCCAAACAGTCATGCATCCGAAAGCCAGGTCTTCGTGCGGATCGCCGAAATGTGCGAGCTCCCAATCCAGCACGCCGGTCAACCGGCTGTCCTCCGCCAGCAGATTGCCGATGCGATAATCACCATGATTGAGCACCGGCTTGATGCGCTCCGGCGCATGATCGCGCAACCATTTCAAACCAAGCGCGATGATCGGCCGGTCGCCGCCTGCCTCCTCGAACTGGTCTGCGAGGTTTTCGATGGCCTGACGATAATCCATCTCCGGCACTCCCGGTGGCAGCGTAGACGGATCGAGCGCATGGATGCGGGCCAGATCGCGTGCCGCCTCTCGCAGCAGCGCGTCCGGATCCTTCATTTCCAATATCGCGCTGGGGTCGGGCGTGCCGGGCAGCGCGCGCATGACGAAGCCTGAACCGATGCCGTCTGAATCCTCTAGCTCGACGACGACTTGGGGCGCAGTGACCCCGCCCGCATGAGCTGCGCGGATAACCGCCGCCTCCACAGCATGTCCGAAGGGTCGCTCGGCCATGAACTCCGCCGAAGGTGAGCGCCGCAGGATGAAGGCCTCCCCGTCCGCCTCGAAGCGCCAGCTTTCCATGGTCGCGCCGCCCGTCAGCCGGGTCAGGTTTGTGGGCGCCGGCAGGTCGGCGCGCGAAAGTGCTGCGGCAAGTCCGGTCTCCAGCTCGTTTATATCACGCTCTCCCATGCCCGGCTGTCTTGCAGCGAATGGCCGCCGTCTCAAGCCCGGAGCGAAATCGGTTCATGGTCGTTGGTATGACGAGAGTTACAGACAGACAGGAGAACCCCACCATGAAGCTTCCCAAAAACGCCCATGTCGCGCTGGTCGATGGCGAGAATTTCACCATCATGCGCAATAGCGGTGCGCCATTCGAGCCGAAGCTGGGAAATGCCGAGCGGCCGAGCCTGGAAGCGACGAATTTCAGTGCCGGTGTCCGCCATCAGGACGACCTTGGCCAGATGAAAGGCACCAGCACGCAGCTGGACGAGCTGGCCCACGGCGCGGCGGCCGCCGAATGGCTCAACTCGAAGGCCGTTGCCGGCGAGATCGACGATGTGCTGATCATCGCCGACCCAAAAACGCTGGGCGAAATGCGCAAGCATTATCACTCCGAGCTTGAAAAAAGACTCGTGGGTGAAATCGACAAGACCCTGACAGGCGAGTCAACCGATCGGATCGAAAAGGCCATTCAGGCGGCCTGATCGATTACGATCACAAAATATCCGGTCCCCTACGCGAAACATTCCATCGCTAACATATTGCGCAGCTCGATTCGCGGCGTCATTAATGTTGCACACACCAAGTTTCGCCTATGGGGGATCGATGGGTATCAAAACATTCGCTAGCGCGCTTGCCGCAGGGATATTGGCTCTTGCCGTCCCTGCTCAGGCACAGACAACGGCCCCGTCAGGCGGGCAGGGCCAGGAATTCGAGGCGCTGTTCGACCGGATGTTGGGCACGCAGGCCCGCGCCCCGCAGAGCTACAATGCGGTTTACGAAAAGGGTCTCGAGCAGCGTATTGCCGCACTGGCGGACGGGTCGAATGGCCGCATTGGTGTCTCGGCAGTCGATCTTTCGACTGGCCAATCTATCAACATTCTCGGCGATCAGCGCTTTCCTATGGCGAGCACCAGCAAGATCGCTGTCGCTGCTGCTTATCTCGAGGGTGTGGAGCGGGGCCGCTGGACGCTGACCAGCGAATTCCCGCTGCTCTGGCCGCAGAGGTCAGCAAAATTTTCGTCAAGGGCCGCTCCGGTTAAGGCCGGTGCTTACATGCCCGCGATCGATCTGATCGAGATCATGATAACCCGGTCGAGCAATCCGGCCACCGATGCGCTGCTGCGCGTTGTGGGCGGCCCCACTGCGGTCAACGACTGGACGCGCCGCAATGGTATTTCCGAATTCAGCATCGACCGCGACATCGCCACGCTGGTGCGCGACGACGGCGAATTCAATCCCGCGCAGCATATCGATCCGCGCGACAGTGCTACGCCTGCAGCAATGGTCGATCTGCTCGCCGGACTCTATCAGGGCAAGTATCTGACTGCGGAAAGCCGCCGCGTCATCCTGTCGGCGATGAGCCGTACGCGCACCGGCAAACGCCGCATCCGCCATCATATCCCGGCGGCCGCCACGGTGATGCACAAGACCGGATCGCTCAATAATACATCCAGCGATATCGGCATCATCGAGACGCCCGATGGCCGGGCCATTGCGATGGCGATCTACGTGACCGGTCAGGGTGCCCGTTCGGCCCGCGAGGCGAAGATCGCGGCCATCGCACGCGCGCTCTACGACGGATTCAGCGCACGTCCGAACGTGAATTATGCCGATGCCGATTACGGCGGCGACTGAAGCGCCGACTTTGGACTGGACATGAAAAAGGGCGGCGCCGCAAGGCACCGCCCTTTTTACTCGGTAGCTGAATCGATTACTCGACTTCAGCAGCTTCTTCTTCGACTTCAGCTTCCATGGCGTCGCCAGCAGCTTCAGCTTCCATAGCGGCTTCTTCAGCACCGGCTTCCATGGCGTCGCCAGCGGCGTCCATGTTGGCTTCGGTGTCGGCAGCTGCATTTTCAGCAGTTACTTCAGCCGAATCTTCAGTTGCTTCCGAACAAGCGGCGAGCGAGAGGGCAGCAGCCGAAGCAGCAGCGATGAGTGCAATCTTACGCATAGGTCAAATCCTTGATCAGCGAGTTTCTGTGCGACCCCGTAAAGAGGTAGCGCGAGCCCCGAATTTGGGCCTCACGATGGCTAAATAGTGGCCGGATTGTGTCAGCGCAAGCGGTTTTGACACATTTTGCCTCATTTACGCCTTATTCTCGCCATGAAATCGCTCCCCATCCTTTCTTCTCGCTGCTAGGGCTTCGCCTATGGCGGAAAGACAGCACCTCTACCTTGTCGATGGTTCGGCTTATATTTTCAGGGCTTATCACCGCCTTCCGCCGTTGACCGACCCAGAAGGAACGCCGGTCGGGGCGGTGTATGGTTACACCACGATGATCTGGAAGCTCGCCGAAGATCTGGACAAGGCAGACGGTCCGACTCACCTCGCGGTGATCCTGGACAAGGATTCGACCAGCTTTCGCAATGAGATTTTCCCCGAATACAAAGCGAATCGGCCCGAGCCGCCCGAAGACCTACGCCCGCAATTCCCGCTGATCCGCGACGCCACGCGCGCCTTCAGCCTGCCGTGCATCGAGGAACAGGGACTGGAGGCAGACGACCTGATCGCCTCCTACGCCCGCGCCGCGCAGCGCGAAGGCTGGGATGTGACCATCGTGTCTTCCGACAAGGATCTGATGCAGCTTGTCGGCGAGGAAAACGGCGCGACCATCGACATGCTCGACACGATGAAGAGCCAGCGCATCGGTCCGCCAGAAGTCGAAGAGAAGTTCGGCGTGCCTCCCCATCTGGTCGGCGATGTGCTGGCGCTGATGGGGGACAGCGTCGACAATATTCCCGGCATTTACGGAATTGGCCCGAAAACGGCGTCGAAACTCATCGCCGAGCATGGATCTCTGACCGCCGCGCTCGATTCGGCGGCGGAGATGAAAAAGTCCAAGCTCAAGGAACGGCTACTGGATAGCCGCGCCGACGCCGAGATGAGCCGGGTGCTGGTGACGCTGAAGGAAGATTGCGACCTTCCCCAGCCGCTCAGCGATTTCAGGCTGGACGGGGTGCCGCAAGAACCGCTGGCGGCTTTCCTGCGAGAAGCACGGTTTTACCAGCCTCCTGCGCCGCCTCGACGCGGGATCGGGAAGTCCCGACAGGCCGAACAACCTCAACCCGGCCACTGCCGAAAACAAGGGCACCGACGCCGCGCCCGAGGGCAACCGCGCAGCCGCTGCCGGACATGCCCGAGGTCGACCGCGTCGGCATATGAATGCGTCCAGATCGGTGGAGCGGCTCGATCATTGGATCGAACGCGCGCACGCAGCGCGCGAAGTCGCAGTCGATACCGAAACAAGTGCACTCGATGCGATGGCTGCCGACCTTGTCGGGATCAGCCTGGCGCTCGGGCCCAATGATGCCTGCTATATCCCGCTCGCGCACGGCGGCAGCGACATGTTTGCCGAAAAGCCCGAGCAGGTGGACCGCGCCGAAGCACTGGCGAAGCTGAAGCCGCTGCTCGAAAGCGACGCAGTGCTCAAGATCCTGCATAACGCCAAATACGACATCAACGTGCTGGCCCGCAGCGGTGTGCTTGTCGCGCCCATCGACGATACGATGATCATCAGTTTCGACCTGGATGCCGGACGCGGGGAACAGGGCATCGGCGGCGGTCACGGCATGGACGAGCTGGCCGATCGCCACCTCGGCCACACCTGCTCTATCCTTCAAGGAAGTGTGCGGGACGGGCAAGAAAGCGATCCCCTTCGGCGAAGTCCCGCTGGACAAGGCAACCGAATATGCCGCCGAAGACGCGGATGTGACGCTGCGGCTCTATCGTCATCTCAAGCCGCGCCTCGCCGATCGAAGGCGGAACGCAGGTCTATGAGCGCGTCGACCGTCCGACTGTCCCGGTGATCGCGCAAATGGAGCGGAACGGGATCAAGGTCGACCGCACGCGGCTGGCAAAACTATCGGAGGAATTCGCCACCGAAACGGGCCGGCTCGAGAAAGAAATACATGGGCTGGCAGGCCGTGAGTTCACCGTGGGCAGCCCCAAGCAACTTGGCGAAGTCCTGTTCGAAGAGCTAGGTCACAAGGGCGGCAAGAAGGGCAAAAGCGGGCAGTATTCGACCGACCAGAGCGTACTGGAAAGGCTTGCCGGAGACGACGCGGCAATCGCCACCAAAGTGCTCGAATGGCGCCAGCTGGCCAAGCTGAAATCGACCTATACCGATGCCTTGCAGGAGGCGATCAACGCCGAGACCGGGCGCGTGCACACCAGCTATTCGCTCGTCGGCGCGCAGACCGGGCGGCTGTCCTCGACCGACCCGAACTTGCAGAACATACCCATCCGCACCGCCATCGGCCGCCAGATTCGCGAGGCTTTCGTGGCCGAGCCGGGCAATGTTCTGCTCGCCGCCGACTATTCGCAGATCGAATTGCGACTGGCCGCGCATATGGCCGATGTCGATGCGCTGAAAGAAGCGTTCGCCAATGGCGAAGACATTCACAACCGCACTGCGCGGGAGATGTTCGGCACGGTCGACCGTGATACGCGTGGGCGCGCGAAGACGATCAATTTCGCCATTCTCTACGGCATTTCGCGATGGGGCCTTGCGGGGCGGCTGGGCGTAGAGCCGGACGAGGCGCAGGCGATGATCGACACCTATTTCCAGCGCTTCCCGGGCATCCAGCGTTATATTCTGGAAACGCTCGAGACAGTGCGCGAGCGCGGCTATTCCGAAACGCTGTTCGGCCGCAAGACGTGGTTCCCGCGGATCAGGTCCAAGAACCAGGCGGAGCGGCAGGGTTCGGAACGCGCAGCGATCAATGCCCCGATCCAGGGCACCAGCGCGGACATCATCAAGCGGGCGATGGCGCGCATGAACCCCGCCCTTGCCGATGCAGGCCTGAGCGATGTGCGCATGCTGCTGCAAGTGCACGATGAACTGGTGTTCGAACTGCCCGAAGGCAATGTGGATGCCGCCAGTACGGTCATTGAGCGAGTGATGGCGGAAGCGGCGGCCCCCTCCGTCAAGCTCACCGTGCCGCTCGGCGTGGAAATCGGGACTGGCGCAAGCTGGGACGCCGCGCATTGAGGCAGTTTTTCCCTTCCAAACGCGCACAGGGCGAATTCCGCTGGGCTAACGTCACGTTGCTGGGGGTGATCGTCGCGGCGATGTTCGGCCTCATATTTCTCGCTTACTCGACGATCGAGAGTGAGCGCGAGGAACGCGAACAGGTCCGCCTGACCAATGAAATCCTGCTCGAATTGCGCGACGTAGGCCGGGCCGCTCTCAATGCCGAAACCGGGCAGCGCGGCTATCTCATCACGCTGGACCGGAGATATCTGGAATCCTATCTGGCCGGGCGCGAACAGATCGAGCCGAGCCTGCGGCGCCTGCGCATGCTGGTTGGCCAGCAGCCCACAGTCCGGCAGGAAGAATTGCTCGATCAGATCGAAGTCCTCTCCCGCGCTAAATTCGCCGAGCTCGACGAAACCGTACAACTGCTCGAAGACGGCCGGTTGATCGATGCGCGCCGGAATGTCCTTACCGACGAGGGGCAGGAAGTGATGGAGCGCCTGCGCCGGTCAATCCGGGAGTTGGAGCGGATCGAACTCGATGTGCTTGCTCAGGCTTCGGAAGACACCGCGCGGGCAGAGGCGCGCGTGCTGCCGATCCTTGGCGGGCTGGTGGTCCTGCTACTTATTGCCGTGCTTTCCGCCATCCGGCTCGTTTCGCGAACCGCGCGCGCAGAAGCGGAGGCGGCGCAGGCCGCGGCACTGGGCGAGGCACGCGACCGGGCCGATCTGCTCGCCCGCGAACTCAATCACCGGGTCAAGAACCTGTTCGCAGTGATCCTTGCGATCGTGCAGTTGAGCGCCCGCGACAAGCCGGAAGCCAAGCCGGTGACCGACAGCATCGGCGAGCGCATCAGGGCTTTGCTGACCGCTCATGAAGTCTCGCAAGGCGAGCTTGAAAAGCAGGTCGCCTCGCTCTCGGCATTGATCGAAACCACACTGGCACCCTATCGCTCCAGCAAGCTGACCGCCTCGGTCGAAGGGCCCGAATTGCTTCTTCCCGCCAAGCAGATCACACCGCTCGGATTGGTCCTGCACGAGTTGACCACGAATGCGGTCAAGTATGGTGCATGGGCCCATGGCGGACAAATCGATGTCAGCTGGGACGTACAGGGCGATGAGGCGCGCCTTCTGTGGAGAGAGACGGGCGCCAAATTGAACGGCGATCCGGAAAGCGTCGGCTTTGGAAGCATGCTGATGGAAAGCGCAGCCAGGCAGTTCGGCGGCACCATCAAAAGATCTTTCCTGCCCGATGGCATCGAGGTGGTGATCGGATTGCCGATCGAGAGATAGCGTGGTTGCCACTGGCGCCCGCTCCCTCTAATTCCCCGGCGATGTTCGAACGCTACGATCCACGCAATTGGGGTGTGACCACCGAAGGTCTCATCCACACGACGATCGCGCTTGGCGGTTCGATCCTCGCAGCGCTCGTCCTGCACTGGGTAATCCTGACAGTGCTGAAACGCGTCACGCGCATGTCGGAAAACCCGCTCGACGATGCCTTGGTCGCGCGGATCAAACGACCGCTGCGCTGGGTCATGGTCGGCTTCGCGATCTCCATCGCAGCGTCCAACAACGCGCTTGTCGGACCCGGATGGGACAGTGCGGCGAACTACATAACACCCGCGCTCATGGGGTGGCTGGCCTATTCAGCCGTGAAAGGGATCGCGGCCGGATACCAAGCGGAAGCGGAACACTCCGAAGATCCTGTCTCGCAGCGATCTCGCCTCACGCGCATCTCGATACTCAGCCGAACGGTCACGGTTGCGATCGTTATCATCACCGTCTCGCTCATCATGCTCAATATTCCGGGCGTGCGCGATATCGGCGTGACCATGATGGCATCCGCCGGTCTCGCGGCACTTGCTGTTGGCGCCGCCGCGCAGCCTGCGCTCAAATCGTTGATCGCGGGATTGCAGATGGCCATCACGCAGCCACTACGTCTGGGCGATCTGGTGAAGGTCGATGGGCAAGCCGGGCGTGTCGAAGAAATCCGCATGAGCTTTGTCACGGTTCGTACATGGGACGAACGGGTGCTCGTCGTTCCGACCAGCCGCTTCCTCGACCAGAGTTTCGAGAACTGGTCGCGCGTCAACGAACAGCTGACCGGGCCGGTTTTCCTGCATCTCGATCCCGTCGACCGAGATCGCGCCCATCCGCGCCGAGTTCGAAGACTTCCTCAAGAACAACCCGCTGTGGGATGGACGCAATTCAGCTGTGCTTATGACCGAGGCCTATCCTGAGAGCATCGAACTGCGGCTGGCCATGAGTGCGCGCGACGATCGGCGACCTGTGGACGCTGCGCTGCGAGGCACGCGAACACATGATCGAATGGCTGCGCGCGAATATGCCCGATGCGCTCATCCGCCACCGCCTCGAAGTGCAGTCGGCGAACGAGCGCGTCACACAGTCATAGCCGCTGCTAGCTGACCTCGCCGTGTTTCTGGTCGCGGGTGCTTTCCACCATCCCTTCGTGGACAAATCCGATGGGAATGACTTCTGCGGCACGCTTCTTCAGCTCGCCCCGCATTTTCTTGTATTCGTCTTCCATCTTGGAGGTGACTGTGGCGCGGGAATCCTTCAGTGCCTCGGCAAAATCGGCACCCGTGACTTCCTTGACGTCGCCGCCCGCCCGCTGGAGTGCGTTGAGACCGGCGCGGCGCACCACGTCCTCCAGATCCGCCCCGGTGAAGCGTTTGGTCTTGCCCGCGACGTCAGCCAGCGAGACATCCTTGGCAAGCGGCATTTTGGCCGTATGAATGCCAAGGATCTGCTCGCGTCCGGCCTCGTCCGGCGTGCCGACATAGACCAGCTCATCGAAGCGGCCGGGCCGCAGTAGCGCGGGATCGACCAGCGTCGGGCGATTGGTTGCGCCGATCACGACGACTGATTGCAGCTCTTCCAACCCGTCCATTTCGGCGAGGATCGTGTTGACGACCCTGCCGGTAACCTGCGGTTCGCCCTGACCGCTGCCGCGCGCGGGCACGAGGCTGTCTATCTCGTCGATAAAGACGACACAGGGCGCGACGGCGCGAGCACGGCGGAACATGCGGGCAATCTGCTGCTCGCTCTCGCCATACCATTTGGACAACAGGTCGGAGCTTTTCATCGAGATGAAGTTCGCCTCGGCCTCTTTCGCCACGGCCTTGGCAAGCAGCGTCTTGCCGGTGCCGGGAGGGCCGTAAAGCAGGAACCCCTTGGCGGGCCGAATGCCCAGACGCCGGAATGCGTCCGGATTCTTCATCGGCAGCTCAATCCCTTCCTTTAGCTTTTCGATGGCGTCTCCGACCCCGCCGATGTCGCTCCAGGCAACGTTGGGCATCTGAACCATGACTTCGCGCATGGCCGATGGCTGGACGCGTTTGAGCGCTGTCTGGAAATCCTCCCGCGTGACGCACAGATCGTCGAGCACATCCTGCGGGATAGTGCGTTCGTCGAGGTCGATGCGCGGCATGATCCGCCGTACGGCATCGATCGCAGCCTCGCGGGCCAGCGCTGCAATATCCGCGCCGACGAAGCCATAGGTCATCCGTGCCAGCTCGTTGAGATCGACCTTGTCGCCCAAAGGCATGCCGCGCGTATGAATGCCGAGAATTTCGCGGCGGCCGGTCTCGTCCGGGACGCCGATCACTATTTCGCGGTCGAAGCGGCCAGGGCGGCGCAGCGCCTCGTCTATAGCGTCGGGACGGTTTGTTGCGGCGATCACGACCAGATTGGCGCGCGCTTCCAATCCGTCCATCAGCGTCAGCAATTGTGCGACCAGGCGCTTTTCCGCCTCGCCGGATACCCGATCGCGTTTCGGCGCGATGGAATCGATCTCGTCGATGAAGACGATGGCCGGCGCGTTCTTGCTCGCTTCCTCGAACACTTCGCGCAGGCGTTTTTCGCTCTCGCCGTAGCCGGAGCCCATGATTTCGGGTCCATTGATGATGGCAAAATGCGCATCGCTTTCATTGGCGACGGCCTGCGCGAGCCTGGTCTTGCCGGTGCCGGGCGGGCCATGCAGCAGCACGCCCTTGGGCGGGTCGACGCCCAGCCGGGTAAACAGTTCGGGATAGCGGAGCGGCAGCTCGACCATTTCGCGAAGCTGCTGGATCGTATCTTCCATGCCGCCGACATCGTCGTAATTGACGGTCGAATGACCCATGCCCGCTTCTTCATATTCCGCGCGCAGTTCGACTTCGGTATTCTCGTCAATATGGACGATGCCCTTGGGCACGGTCGATACCACCGTCAGGCGGATCTGTGTCAGCGCATAGGCAGGCGCGTTGAACATGCGGCGCACTTCTGTCGGCATGTTCTGCACGGGCTGCTGCCCGGTCGTCGCGACGAGGTCGCCAGCGACCAGAGGTTTCTGGAAGAAATTGCGCTGAAGCGCCTGTGTCGGACCCTGAAGGCGCATTTCGCGGCTGGCAGGCGCGAACACCACGCGCGTTGCGGGGCGCGATTCGGCGGCAGCTATTTGCACATGCTCTCCCGAGCCGACCTCCGCATTGCCGCGCTGAAGGCCGTCGAGGCGCACGACGTCGAGCGACTGGTCCTCGTCATAAGCGGACATGGCAATCGCTGCAGTCGTGCGCTTGCCGGTTACTTCGACAATATCGCCTTCGGTTATCCCGAGTTGCTGGAATGCTGTGCGCGGCAGACGAGCGATGCCCTGCCCGCTTTCTTCCTGGCGAGCAGCCGCAACCTGCAGCCTCACCGTCTTCTCCTCGATTGCAACATCCGCCTCGGCCATTCAGTCATCCTCGTATCAATCGTTCGATCGACCAGCAGGTAGGGCCTGCCGCCACGAGATACAAATGGCCGACTGTACTTCGGGGTCCGCAGAACGTGGCGAAAGGTTACATTGGCGCGTTGCCAGGCAGGAAAAAGTGCGGGGCAGACAAGAAAAAGGCCCGGCTGGATATACCAACCGGGCCGGAAAGTTTGGGAGAGGATGCCTAAAAGGCAAGTGGATATATGCGGTTGCAGCATTTATTTCGCAAGTGCGAAAAGAACATGCTGAGTTGCATGACGCGCAACAATGCGTCGCACGTGATCGGGGGTGACAGGCGCAGCGCTGCGTCCTAACACGCTGGCGCCGTAACGGAGGCCCGATGAACAAGCTTTACCCCGATGCCGCCGCCGCCCTCGAAGGGCTGCTGACGAACGACATGATGATTGCCGCCGGAGGTTTCGGCCTGTGCGGAATTCCGGAGCGCCTGCTCGACGCGATCCGGGACAGCGGGGTCACCGGCCTCACCTTCGCCAGCAACAATGCCGGTATCGACAATGAAGGCATCGGCAAGCTGCTGCGCACCAAGCAGGTGAAGAAGATGCTCTCGTCTTACGTGGGCGAGAACAAGGAGTTCGAGCGCCAGTTCCTGTCCGGCGAGCTCGAAGTAGAGTTCTGCCCCCAGGGCACGCTGGCCGAACGCATGCGCGCAGGCGGCGCAGGCATTCCCGGTTTCTATACCAAGACCGGAGTAGGCACGCAGGTTGCCGAAGGTAAGGAAGTAAAAACCTTCGATGGCCCGAGCGGACCCGAAGATTACATCCTCGAGCTCGGTATCTTTGCCGATCTTTCGATCGTGAAAGCGTGGAAGGCGGACGAAACCGGCAACCTGATGTTCCGCAAGACCGCGCGCAATTTCAACATGCCCGCCGCGACCTGCGGCAAAGTCTGCGTTGTGGAAGTCGAAGAGATCGTCCCTGCCGGATCGCTGGACCCGGACTGCATTCATCTTCCCGGCGTTTACGTCAATCGCATGATTGTGGGCGCACCCTACGACAAGAAAATCGAATTCGTGACGACACGCGAGCGGGAGAGCGCGTGATGCGTGCAGCGCTTGCGAGTGCTTGTGCGCTGGCCCTGAGCGCATGTGCGAGTGTACCGGCAGCCGCTCCGCAGACCGCCGCTTCGGCGGCGACGTTAGGCAGCGATGCGCCGGATTCGATGCGCTGGCTCTATGGTTCGGGTGAGGCGGCAGCCGTCTCCATCCAGAGCTGGCGGATGCTCGCCGATTACGCGACTGCGCGCGCCCGTGAACGCCGTATCCCGCAAGCTGTGCCGATGGGGATCGGCGGCGGCGTATCGCAGCCAGCGTGCATCGACGGCGATACGGTCAAGCCGCTTGCCGTTATCTTTGACGTCGACGAAACCGTGATCCTCAATGCAGGCTATGAATACTGGCTCGCGATGGGCAATTCCTATTCCCGCGAAACCTGGCAGCAATGGGAAGAAAACGGCGCCTCGCTTGCCCGCCCCGTGCCGGGTGCGGTCACGGGTATCCGCCGGCTGCGGGACGCGGGCATCACCCCCGTCTTTAACACCAACCGCCAATTCAGCCCTGAAGGCGCGGCGCGCGCCATCGCAGCAGCGGGACTCGGCGATGCGGTGCATCTCGAAACGCTGTATCTGCGCGGTGACGATGCAGAGAACGGGGGCGGGAACGGCGATAAGGATGGCCGCCGCGCGATGATCGCGCAAAAGTTCTGCGTAATCGCGCTCGCAGGCGACAATCTCGGCGACTTTGCCGACATTTTCAACGACGACAGCCGCAGCGTGCAGGATCGCCGTAGTTTGGTGGCGCGCGGCGACTATGCGCAGCTATGGGGCAATGGCTGGTTCGCCCTGCCCAACCCCGTTTACGGCGATTCAATCGAAGGCACGATTGGCGAGGTCTTCCCCGAAGACCAGCGCTGGAATGCCGAAACAGCGCCTGCCAGCGCGCCTGCAATCATGAACGAAGGCAATTAGGATCACGCGTGAGATATAAGCGCGCCATCACTAGCGGAGGGGCGGTCTTGGCGGCGCTCGCGCTGCCTGGCTGCGTGATGGCGATCCCGTTCGCGGCAGCCGGAGCAATGGCCGGATCGCGCGGCGTTCGCGGCGAGACGATCGAGAGCGTGGGGCAAAGGCGCGCTGACGCGGCGAACGAGAATGCTTCCGCGTCCCGAAGCGCGGCGGCAGATGACCCGAACGATTATGGCGGTACCG
This sequence comes from uncultured Alphaproteobacteria bacterium, assembly GCA_963797945.1. GTDB lineage: Bacteria > Pseudomonadota > Alphaproteobacteria > Sphingomonadales > Sphingomonadaceae > Qipengyuania. The sequence continues at coordinate 98,560 of CAWCRA010000005.1, forward strand.
CATTCGTCGTCAGCGACCTCACCGAACTGCCGCCCCCATCGGGCCGGACGGAGCGGCTTCCCAGCCTCACCGTGCAAAACTTTGCAGCCTATGCCCAACAAAAGGCTGCTTCCGACACAGCGCTTAGCGCACGCTTGACCGATCCGGGATCGATACGCGCCGAACGCGCCGCATGCGGCGCAAGGCCTGCAGTTGTGCTTGTCGATCTCGACCCAGGCCGCGAAGCTATCGACCCGTTCGAGCCGATATTGGCAGATCCCGCCCTGGCAGATGCGCTGAACCGGTTGCGCAGCGCCGGGATCGCAGTCGCGTGGCAGAGCCGTCTGGGTGAAGGGTTTGCGGAACCACTGCGCGAAGGCTTGGCCAGTAGCGGGCTCGACCCTGCGGGGGCCGACCGCCTGCTACTGCTCCCCTCTATCGACGAGCGTACCCAGACACAGCGCGAAGCGCTCGACACCTCGCATTGTATCGTTGCAATGCTGGGCGACGAGCGGGCCGATTTTGACGAATTGTTTCTTTACCTCAAGAACCCCGACGCCGCGATCGGCCTCGACCGTATGATCGGCGATGGCTGGTTCATTGACCCGGGTGTCCTTACCTCTTCATTGGAGACCAATTGACATGTCGCAGGAACACCCGGGCTGGGATCGCAACCAGATGGCCGCGCGCGCGGCGCAGGAGCTTCAGGACGGCTACTACGTCAATCTGGGCATCGGCATTCCTACGCTGGTCGCCAATCACATCCCCGAAGGCATGCATGTCACGCTGCAAAGCGAGAACGGCATGCTCGGCATCGGCCCTTTCCCTTATGAAGGCGAAGAAGACGCCGACCTGATCAACGCCGGCAAGCAGACCATCAGCGAGCTACCGCACAGCGCCTATTTCGACAGCGCCACCAGTTTCGGCATGATCCGCGGCGGACACATCGACCTGACTGTGCTCGGCGCGATGGAAGTGGCCGAGAACGGCGATATCGCGAATTGGATGATCCCCGGCAAGATGATCAAGGGCATGGGCGGCGCCATGGATCTGGTCGCCGGGGTGAAGAAGATCATCGTGGTGATGGACCACAACAGCAAGGCGGGCGATCCCAAGTTCATTCCCGAATGCACATTGCCGCTGACCGGCACCAATGTGGTCGACATGATTATCACCAACCTCGCAGTGTTCCGCCGGGCCGACCACGCCAGTCCCTTCAAGCTGATCGAACTGGCGCCGGGAGTGAGCGCGGATGAAGTGGCCGCGAAAACGACTGCGCATTACGAAAGCTGACCAATGCCGATGAACCGCATATGCGGAATGACCGGGGCGGAGTTTCCGCTATTCGCTTTCTCGCATTGCCGCGATGTCGTGGCCGCCGTCAGCAAGGCGGGCGGGTTCGGGGTATTCGGCGCGACGCGGTTTACGCCCGAACAGCTGGAAGAAGAGCTCGCCTGGATCGATGCGCATGTCGGCGGCGCGCCTTACGGCGTGGATGTGCTGGTGCCGGAGGTTGTCGACCCCAGCGTTGCGAAACTTGCGGACAATCGGTCACGCGCGCAGGCGATCGACCCCGCATACCAATCCTATGCGAACGAGATTCTGGGGCAATACGGCATTGCGACTGAAGACCGATTGCGCATCCTGCCCGAACGTATGGGCATCACGCCGGAGAACGGCCTTGCGCTGATGGAGGTCGCATTCCGGCATCCGATCCGCCTGATTGCCAACGCACTGGGTATTGCTCCGCCTGCGATGATCGAGGAGGGCAACGCGCGCGGCGTGCCGGTTGCCGCGCTCGTCGGTGCGAAAGAGCACGCGCTGCGCCAGGCGGCGGCTGGCGTCGATATCATCGTGGCTCAGGGGACCGAAGCCGGGGGGCATTGCGGCGAGGTTTCGACACTGGTGCTGATCCCCGAGGTCGTCCGCGCGCTCGAACAGGCCGGTCATGGCATACCGGTGCTTGCCGCCGGAGGAATCATGAATGGCGGCCAGATGGCGGGCATGATGGCGGCGGGTGCCCAGGGCGCATGGACAGGCTCGATCTGGCTTGCGACGCCCGAGGCCGAAACGTCCGAAGCTTTCCGCGAAAAGATGATTGCCGCGCGCAGCCGCGATACTGTCCGCTCGACCAGTCGAACGGGCAAACCCGCTCGCCAGCTCCGCACCCCTTGGCATAAGGCGTGGGACGATCCGCAGGGCCCTGGCACGCTGCCCATGCCGCTGATGGGCATGGTGTCCGAACCCGCCTTCCAGCGCATCGAGCGCGAGGCGGCGGCTGGCAATGCGGAGGCGCGCGAGCTTGTCAGCTATTTCGTCGGTCAGGGCGTCGGTCTGGTCGAGCAGGTCCGGTCGAGCCGACAGGTGGTGCAGGATTTCCGCGAGGAGTTTGTCGAGGCGGTCGGCAGCTTGGCATCGCTGCTTGAAACCGACTGACTTGACCCACCCTTCACCCCCGCGCAGGGGCAGTGCGCATGTGGCTCGATAAACCTCGTAATCCGAATGCTCCGCTCGCCGGGCTCAAGGTTCTCGAACTCGCGCGGGTGCTGGCCGGGCCGTGGGCCGGACAAACACTCGCCGACCTGGGCGCCGACGTTATCAAGATCGAAAGCCCGGAAGGCGACGGAACGCGTCAATGGGGACCGCCCTGGGTCGAACATGACGGCGAGCGGTCCGCTGCCTATTACCACGCCTGCAATCGCGGCAAACGAAGCGTAACCGCCGACTTTCGGGACTCGGCCGATCTCGCACAGGTGAAGGAACTTGCGCGCGGCGCAGATGTCGTGATCGAGAACTTCAAGGTCGGGGCATTGGCGAAATTCGGGCTAGATTACGCGTCCTTATCCGATGGCAATCCCGGCCTGGTCTATTGTTCCATCACCGGCTTCGGCCAGGACGGCCCCCGCGCGCATGAGGCTGGATACGACTTTATCGCACAGGCGATGAGCGGTTTCATGGCGTTGACCGGCGAACCGGATGGCGATCCGATGAAGATGGGCATATCCATCTCGGACTTGGTGACCGGGCTTTACGCGACCATCGGCATCCAGGCCGCACTTGCCATGCGCGAGGGCACCGGGCGCGGACAGCATGTCGACATGTCGCTGCTCGACAGCTCGGTGGCCCTCTTGGCCAGTCAGGCGACGAGCTATTTCGCGACCGGCGAGAACCCGCCCCGAATGGGCAATGCCCACGCACAGGTTAGCGCATACGGGGTTTTCCCGACCACGACCGGGCCGATCATACTGGCACCTGCCAATGACGGGCTGTTCCGCAAATTGCTGCATGTGCTGGAGCACGACGACCTGCTGGCCGACGAGCGTTTCGCGACGAATGCAGCGAGGCTTACAAACCGCGACGTGCTCGACGGGATTATCGCAGAGCGGACATCATCGCTTGATCGCGATGCCTTGCTTGAGCGCTGTCACGATGCCGGCATACCGGCAGGCCCCATCCTTAAGGTGGACGAGGCCCTCGCCGATCCGCAAACCCGCGCGCGCGGCATGCAGATCGAACTGGGCGGCATAGCGGGCATTCGCAGCCCGTTCCGCTTCTCGAATGCCGAGCTTGCCCTCGACCACCCCTCGCCGCGCAAAGGCAAACACAACCCCGACTAGACTCTGGCACAATTCCTCTTGACGACACCTTCCATTCCCTTATTTCTGTAATTACAGAAACGAAAGGCGAGCCGCGATGAGCGCGTTTATGGACATTCCGGAGGTCCGCTCCTTCATCCTTCACTGGGGAGAGATGGGTACCGAGTGGGGCGTCAATCGCTCGGTCGCGCAGATCCACGCTCTGCTTTACCTTTCGGAACGCCCGCTGCACGCGGAGGATATCTGCCACAAGCTCGGCCTGGCGCGCTCGAACGTGTCAAACGGCTTGAAGGAGCTGCAATCCTACGGGATCGTTCGCCGCGTTCATGTCGAAGCGGATCGGCGCGACCATTTTACCGCCGACACCGATCTGTGGGACATGCTGATGAAAATCACCGCCGAGCGGAAACGGCGCGAGATCGACCCGACAATCCAGCTGCTCGGCGAATTGGCCGAACAACTCGGCAAGCGGGACGATGTGCCCCGGCACGTTCGCGAACGAATCGGCCGGATGCACGAGTTCATCGGCACGCTTGCCAGCTGGTATGACGATGTGCGCCGTCTGCCCAAATCGACGCTCGTCAGGCTGATGAAGCTGGGTAGCCGCGTCGCCCGCCTGCTTCCGGGCGGCAGAAAGAGCTAAACCGGCAGATCCAACGATAATTCATGAAGGAAAATCCATGCCGCCCCACCACGACCATCAGTTTCTCTAATTACAGAAATTACAGGAGGAAGTTATGTATCTCGTCCCAGCCTATGTCATTTACCTGCTCGTGAGCGTCGGCCTGACCATCTGGGTTGCGCGCACCCTCTCCAAGAACGGCATCGTGTTCCTCAAGGAATGTTTCGGGCACGATGACTTGCTGGCTAGTTCCACCAATCACCTGCTGGTGGTCGGCTTTTATCTGGTCAATCTCGGATGGATTTTGCTGACCTTGAGGTTCGGCGCCGAGCCCGAAAGCGCAGCGGGCGCGATCCGGTTCCTGTCGAGTAAGATCGGCTTGGTCGTAGTCGTGCTGGGGGCGATGCACTTTTTCAACATGAATGCGATCGCCAAGTTCGGCCGCAAGGTCGGCCAATGGCTGCGTGAGGACGCTTTCGGCAATCAGGCCGAAGCCGCCTGATCGCGGAGACCGTTCGTCAGGCAGAGCGGGCGGGCCCGGACGGGTCCGCCCGTTTGCGTCAGCCGACCGCAGCCTTGAGCGCCTCGACCAGATCGGTGCGCTCCCACGGGAAGAAATCGCCTTCGGCGTCGCGGCCGAAATGTCCGTATGCCGCGCTCTTGTGATAGATCGGCTTATTGAGGCCGAGATGCGTGCGGATGCCGCGCGGCGTCAAACGGCCCAGCGCGTCGATCGACTTGATTGCAGCTTCCAGCGTGTCGTCGCCCACAGTGCCTGTGCGGTGCGTGTCGACATAAAGCGATAGCGGTTCTGACACGCCGATCGCATAGGCGAGCTGGATCGTGCAGCGCGTCGCGAGGCCTGCCGCCACGATGTTCTTGGCGAGATAGCGCGTGATGTAAGCAGCCGAGCGATCGACCTTGGTCGGATCCTTGCCGCTGAAAGCGCCGCCGCCATGCGGGCTGGCGCCGCCATAGGTATCGACGATGATCTTGCGGCCCGTCAGGCCGGCATCCCCGTCAGGTCCGCCGATCTCGAAAGCGCCGGTCGGATTGATGTGCCAGACCGTCTCGTCGCTTAGCAGGCCGGCGGGCAGGACATCGCCCACTGCCTTCTTTACATAGGCCTTGAGCTCGGCTTCCTTGTCGCCCTCGTGATAGCCCTTGGCATGCTGGGTCGAGACGACGACTGCGGTGCAGGCGACGGGCTTTCCATTCCGATAGCGCAATGTGACCTGGCTCTTGCTGTCGGGCTCCAGAAACGGTGCTGCACCGCTCTTGCGGTCCTGCGCGAGCCGATAGAGAATCTTATGACTGTAATCGAGCGGCGCAGGCATCAGGTCGGGCGTTTCATCGCAGGCAAAGCCGAACATGATGCCCTGATCGCCGGCGCCCTCATCCTTGTTGCCGCTGGCGTCGACGCCTTGCGCGATTTCACTCGACTGGCCGTGAAGATGGTTTTCGAGGGTCAGCGTTTCCCAGTGAAAGCCGTCCTGTTCGTAACCGATTTCGCGGACCGTATTGCGGACGGCCCTTTCGATCTCGTCGAGCGCACCGCCTGCCCATTCACCGTTCTCGAACACGCCCTTACAGCGGATTTCGCCGGCCAGAACCACGCGCTGGGTCGTCGTCAGCGTTTCGCAGGCAACGCGCGCTTCGGGGTCCTTGGACAGGAACAGATCGACGATCGCGTCCGAAATCTGGTCCGAAACCTTGTCGGGATGGCCTTCCGAGACGCTCTCGGAGGTGAAGAGATAATCGCTGCGCATGAAGGACTTTCCGATATAAAGATGTCTTTATGTGCTGCGCCGACCTAACGCCTCGCAATGCGTCTGGCAACAAGCGGATACTGCAATCAGGAGCGCGGTCCAGACCAGAGTGAGCCAGTGGCCCAGAAGCGCAAATGGAGTGGGCGATTTTGCGGGCGGAACGACACTGTGAATACGCTCGGCACGGTTCATCCCGATGTGCTCGCGCACGATCCCGTCCGCATCGATTACGGCGCTGATCCCGGTGGTCGTCGCACGCAGAACGGGTAGCCCCTCCTCCAGCGCTCGCATCCGTGCCTGCGCCAGATGCTGCGGCGGCCCGAATTTGCCGAACCAGCCATCGTTGGACGGATTGAAGATGTAGTCCGGCCGTGCGTCCGGGTCGACGACATCGCCGGAGAAGATGATCTCGTAGCAGATCTGCACGCCCACCTTGCCCCAAGCGCCCAAGGTCGAGCGTTTGCGGGCCGGGGCCGGGGATGAAATCGATCGACCCTGCGACCAGCCGCGACAGCCCGAGCGGCTCGAGCAGCCACCGCATGGGTAGATATTCGCCGTAAGGTACCAGATGCGCCTTGGCATAATCGGTGGTGATTTCTCCGCTCGTCGTCGATAGCGAGAACCGAATTATACGCCCCGACAGCACGCTTAACGCCGAGCACATCGCCGATCTCCAGCCTGACCGCGCCGGTCAGCAATAGCGAACCTTCGCCGATCACCTTGCCGATCCGCGCGCGGGCAAAATCAGGGTCTCCGCCAGCGGTCAGCTGGTCGTAATAGCGCTGGGGATAGCCGGGCTCGAGATAGTCGGGCACGCCGCTTTCCGGCCACAGCACCAGCCGATTGTCGCTGCGCCCGTCCGGTAGACTTAGCCGGGCAATTCGCTGAAACTGCTCTTCGAATTTGCTCGCATCGTCCATCTCGTCCTGCTGGAGGTTGGGCTGCACCAGCGTGAAGGCGAGCGTTCCTTCCTCGCGCACGCCGGCAGGCCACAGCATCACCGCCGCCAAGCCGGCAATCATGGCTGCAGCGGGCAGCCATCGTCTGGCGAGCAAAAGAGCGCCCCAGCCAGCCGCGAAAACGACCAGCAGCCCGGAGAGCGCATATGTGCCCATGAAGGGCAGAGCGCCTGCTGCGCCGCTGCTCGAATAATCGCCGAGCAACATCAGGCTGAGCGGGCCCCATGCATAGCCGGTAAAGACCCAGCTGCGCAGCCATTCGGCCACAATCCATCCAGCGCCGAGAGCGAAGCCGAAGCCCGCCAGGCTCCCGCGCGGTGCGGCCACCTTGGCGCTTGCCGCCGCAAGGGCGGGAAAGAGGGCGAGGTAAAGCGATAACAGCGGCACCGCTGCCCACCCAAGTATCGCGGGCATTTCTGCCTGATAGGTAAAGGCGGTAGCGATCCAGTTATTCGTCAGCGTGAAATGCGCGACACCGAACAGCCAGCCGCGCCACAAGGCCCCGCGCCATCCGGCGCTACGCCAGATCAGCCAGGCAAACAGGGCGAGCGAAAGTATCGCCAGCGGCCACAAGGACAGCGGCGGAAAACCGGAAGCGGCGCCAAGCCCGAGGGCCAGCGCCGCAAAACCTGGAAATCTATCGAAGAGCCGTTCTAGACGTTGCATTGTGCGCGAGTGTCAGGACAGCGTGATCGGTCAGTCGCTCAGCTTACCGAGGTCAGCGTCGAATCTTCATCGCGCTTGGGCCCGCTTTTGGCACGGCGGCGAACCGGCTTCTTGGGAACCTCAACATCATCGCCGCTCGCGCTGTCGTCGCCGCCGATGGCTGGCGGAAGAGCCGCCACATCGATCCCGGCATCGCCATTTGCCTGGTCAGCCTTCTTGCGGCGCGGTGCCCGCTTCTTGGGCTTGTCGGCCGCCTTTTCGGGCGCTTCATTGGCGACGAAAGGATTGTCTTCGGGCTCGTAATTGGAGCCTTCGTTGCTGCTTTCGCCTTGCTGGTTGCGGTCGCGGTTATCGCGATTGTCCCGGTCGTCGCGCCGCTGACGCGGGCGGCGGTTGTTGTTGCTGTTCTGTTGGTTGTTGGGACGGCGATCGTCATGGCGATCGTCATCGCGATCGTCATCCTGATCGTCATCGCCGGACTGGCGATCGTCACGCTTGGCGCGGGCCTCGTCCTGGCGCGCCTTGTTATCGGCGATCACGCGGAAATAATGGTCGGCAAATTGCAGGTAATATTCCTGCTGCACCCGGTCGCCATTGTGATGCGCGTCCTGCGCAAGCTTCTTGTATTTGTCGAGAAGCTGGGGGGCATTGCCCCGCGCACGGCTATCGATCCGGTTGGCTGCGCTACCGCTGCTGTTGCCGCCGCCGCTTTGGTTACGGTTGCTCCGGCCGCGACGCCGATTATTGCGATTGTTGTTCAAGGGTTTAATTTCCTCACTAGTCGCGCCCTTAGCCGATCCCCTCGGCATACAGGCGCTTGACCCCTTGCCGCGACGGTCGTCCGTACGCGGCTGCTCCATTCTGCCTTTCCACGCGCAAGCTTAACGCTGCTCAGGGTTACGCAATTGTAGGAGCTGGACCCGGGGGGAGAGCATCGCGCCCTTTCCGCCGGTCCTGAAATCAGAGTTAGTGCTTCGATTCGTCTTTGCCAAGCCCTTTATGAAAGCACTGCACAGCGATCTCGCCCGGCAAGATCGTGTTTGATGACCGAATCGAACCCGGCATCTTGCGCGATCCGCTGCACCGATGCTGCCTGAGACGCGCCGATTTCCAGCAAAACGAGCCCCCCGGGCGAAAGTAGCTTGCCAAGCGGGGGGATGATGACGCGGTAGTCGTCAAGCCCTTCCGCGCCAGCGAATAAGGCGGATCCCGGTTCGTAATCGCGCACATCCGGTGCGAGCAGCGCGCCTTCCTCGACGTAGGGCGGGTTGCAAAGGATCAGGTCGAACCGGCCCAGCCCGTCCGACCATCCGGGCCTGGTCCAGTCGGCGGCTTCCAGCCGGAGCGTGTCCTGCACGCCGTGCGCCGCTGCATTTTCGGCAGCGACTGCAAGCGCGGCAGTGCTGCGGTCGGTTGCCACGCCGTCGCCGCCGCTTTCCGCAAGAACGGTAATGACAAGCGCGCCCGTGCCGGTGCCCATGTCGAGCACGCGGCAAGGACCGGGTTTGAGCGCAAGCGCGGTATCGACGAGAAGCTCGCTATCCGCGCGGGGTATCAATGTATCGGGTGTGACCTTGAATTCGCGCCCGTAAAATTCCTGCCGCCCAAGGATATGCGCGACTGGCTCGTGCGCAGCACGCCGCTCGACAAGCGCCGAAAAACGCGGCGGCACCTCATCGCGCATGTACCGCAGCAGCACGTCCGAGCGCGAAACGCCAAGCGCTTCGGCCATCAGCATTTCGGCATCGAGCCTGGCAGTGTCGGAGGTGTGCGACAGCCGCGCCGCCGCCTCGCGCAGCGCATCGGCGATGGTCATCCCTCGAGCGAGGCAAGCCGCTTGGCTTCATCCTCGGAGGTCAGAGCATCGACAAGTTCCGACAGACCCGGCCCGGCCAGTATTTCGGGCAGCTTGTGCAGCGTGAGGCCGATGCGGTGGTCGGTCACCCGGCCTTGCGGAAAGTTATAGGTTCGAATGCGTTCGGATCGGTCGCCGCTGCCCACCATCGCCTTGCGCGCGGCAGCTTCTTCGCCCTGTGCTTCGTCGCGCATCTTTTCATAGAGCCGCGCGCGCAGCACTTGCATGGCCTTGTCACGGTTTTTCTGCTGGCTGCGCTGATCCTGCTGGATGACGACAAGGCCGCTGGGCAAGTGTGTGAGGCGTACCGCGCTGTCAGTGGTATTGACATGCTGGCCGCCCGCGCCCGACGCGCGGTAGGTGTCGATCTTGAGGTCGGTAGCGTCGATCTGAATATCGACTTCGTCCGGCTCGGGCAGAACCGCCACTGTCGCAGCAGAGGTATGGATGCGCCCACCGCTTTCGGTTTCGGGCACGCGCTGTACCCGGTGGACGCCGCTTTCGAATTTGAGCTTGGCGAAGACGCCGGTGCCGGTGACATTGGCGACGATTTCCTTGAAACCGCCGACTTCCGACGCATTCATGCTGACCGGCTCGACCTTCCAGCCCTGCTCGGCGGCGAAGCGCTCGTACATGCGGAAGAGATCGCCGGCGAACAGCGCCGCCTCGTCGCCGCCGGTCCCGGCACGGATTTCGAGCATGGCCGGTTTGCTGTCGGCACTGTCGCGCGGGAGCATGGCGATGGCGAGCTGCCGCTCGGCCTCGGGCAGGCGCGCGCGCAGCGAGCGCAGCTCCTCCTCCGCCATTTCCTTCATTTCCGGATCATCGAGCATCGCTTCAAGTTCGGCGATCTCGGCCGAAGCATCGCGCACTTCGCTTGCGAGTTTGGCGACCGGCTCCAGCTCCGCATAATCACGGCTCGCCTGAACGAACGCAGCGCCCTCGAGCGTACCCGAAGCCATCCGCGCCTCGATCTCGGCGAAGCGGTTGGTAATCTGGAAAAGGCGTTCGGGCGGGATGGTCACTTATGCAAACTGCCCCAGAATTTTGATCAGGCGTTGATCAATCTCAGCGTCACGCGTCCAATCGCTACCTTCAGCATCGAAACCCAGAATGACCTTCGGTTCTTTCTTTACGGCTTTATCCCAGCGCTTCTTAACCGATCCCGACGAGACTAACTCGCAGGAAAAGTCTTCGTTTCTTAGCAGACAAGCTGCCTTCCATGCCCTCTCCATAGCTTGGGCTGAATCATCCTTCACTACTACGATCACATCAGCAGAAGCCTCACCCTTCTCACCCACCAACATCGCCAGACGCTCGATCCCGGCAGCCCAGCCGACCGCAGGCGTTGCCGGACCGCCGAGGCTTTCCATCAGGCCGTCATAGCGCCCGCCGCCCAAGGATGGTGCTTTGCGACCGCCAGCTTGCCCGCCGCTGCGCTGCCTTCGTCCGGGATGAATTCGAACGCGGTGTGGCGATAATAGTCGAGCCCGCGCACGAGGCTTTCGGCGCGCTTCCATGTCACGCCTGCCGCGTCGAGCCCGCTGGTCACCGCATCGAAGAACGCGCGCGCCTCGTCCGACAAGAAAGGCGTCGATCTTGGGCGCATCGGCCACGAAGCGCTGGTCGCGCCGGTCCTTGCTGTCCAGAATGCGCAGCGGGTTCTTTTCCAGCCGCTCCTGCGAATCTTCACTCAGCTCGCCCTTCACCGCGCGGAAGTGCTCGACCAGCGCGGCGCGCCAAGCATCGCGGCTTTCCGCATCGCCGAGCGTGTTGAGGTGCAGCGTCACGCCCTCGATACCGAGCTCTTTCAGCAGCTGGTCTGCCATCGCCAGCAGCTCGACATCCGCCTCCGGTTCCGCGGCGCCGATGATCTCGGCATCGATCTGGTGGAACTGGCGATAGCGGCCCTTCTGCGGGCGCTCGTAGCGGAACAGCGGGCCATGCGTGCCCACCTTCAGCGGTGCGTGCTGCTGCCAACCATTGGTGAGGTAGGCGCGCGCAATCCCGGCGGTGAATTCCGGGCGCAGCGTCAGGCTTTCCCCGCCGCGATCATCGAAGGAATACATTTCCTTGGAGACGATATCGGTGGTTTCGCCGATCGAACGCGCGAAAACCTCGGTCTTTTCGAACACCGGCATTTCGACCCGGCGGAAGCGGTATAACTTGCGCACGCGCTCGAAGGTTTCGACCACGAAGGCGAAAGCTTCCGCATCCGCACCGAAAATGTCCTGGGTGCCGCGAATGGCCTGAGGTGTTTTCTTGCTCATTGATATCTCTTGTTCATCGGCGGGGCGATTAGGCCAGAGTCCAGGTTGCCGCAACACGGCTGCAGCGCTATCGGGCCTCGCGAAGCTCTTGGGAGAGGGGCCGAACCGAAATTCAGAAAGCCCTATTATGCGCATCGACATGATCCCCACTGGCGACAATCCGCCCGAAGAACTCAACGTCATCATCGAAGTCCCCACCGGCGGAGAGCCTGTCAAATATGAATTCGACAAGGAAAGCGGCGCCTTGTTCGTCGACCGCATCCTGCACACGCCCATGCGCTATCCGGCCAATTACGGCTTCGTCCCGCATACGCTTTCGCCCGATGGCGACCCGTTGGATGCACTGGTCATCGCGCGCTCGCCCTTCATCGCGGGCTGCGTCGTCCGCTCTCGCCCGATCGGCGTGCTCAACCTCGAAGACGAGCATGGCGGGGACGAAAAGCTGATCTGCGTGCCCATCGACACGACGTTCCCATATTATTCGGACGTGGCCGAAACCAAGGATTTGCCTTCGATCATCTTCCAGCAGATCGAGCACTTCTTCACCCACTACAAGGATCTCGAAGCCGAGAAATGGGTGCGAATCGGCAATTGGGGCGATGCAGCCGAAGCCAAGCGGATCGTGACCGAAGCTATCGAGCGGTACGGGGCCGAGTAAGCCGCCAGCCGGTCACTCCACCGGGCGTGATTTGTCGAGCAGGTCGTTATCCTGTTCATCGCCGGACTCGCGGCGTTCCCGATCTACCATCTCCGCGATATCATCGGCAGGGCGAACATCGCTTGCATGATTTGTAGACCCTGGTTCATCGACCCGAGCCCTTTTCGGCGCAGCGCGTTCAACTGGTGTTTTGTCCACGTTTGCTTGGTCGATTCCGGCGAAAGGAATGCTTGCCGAGCGCGGGTCGAAGCGCAGGCGATAGATCGGCTCAGGCAGGCCGAACCCGGCATCCTCTAGCGCGTCTTTCACGGCGGCGATCGCGACGCTTTGTGACTTGAACCAGTCGGCTTCCCGCTGGTCGATCCAGCCTAGAAACCGCACTAGGATATTGGAATCGCCAACCTGAACGATCCTTGCCTCGGGAGGCGGTTCGTCGAGCACGAATGGAAGCGCGGCCAGCGTGTCGGCACCAAGCCTGCCGGCCGCGCGAGCGTCGTCATCGCCGTCCACGCCGAGATCGAACTGGAAGCGGCGCTGCGGATTACGCGTGAAATTGATGATCACAGCTTTGAATACCTGACCATTGGGAATGCGCAGGTGATTGCCGTCGAGCGTCATCATAATTGTTGCGCGGCTGGTGAGGCGAATGATCCGCCCTTCCTTGTCGTCGATCAGAACATGGTCGTTGGCGCGGAAAGGCTGGCGTAGGCTGAGCATCAGCGAAGCGACGTAATTCTCGATCGTATCGCGCATGGCAAAGCCCAGCGCGATACCGATAACGCCGGCACCGCCGAGCACAGCTCCCATCAGCGCCCCCGCCCCGATCATGTCGAGCGCAACCACAATGCCGAGCACGACCGCGGCAAAGCGGATTGCGCTGGCGATCAGTTCGGCAAGGAAGGAATTGGGCATAATCTTCCGCCACAGGCCGGTGAATCCGGCGATCAGATACCCGATCAGCGAAATCACGATGGCCACCGCCAGCGCGAGGCCAAGCAGCGGCAGCAGCGCCAGCAAATCGTTGAACCGCTCGCCCAGATCGACAATTCCCCCGATCCCGCCATCGACCGACAGATCGCGCTCGAGGGTATTTTCGACCGTAACAACACCCGACACGCGCCCTGCAATAGCCTCTGCGCGGTCGATGTCGGCTGCTTCCGGGACAGTGCCTGCGAGCGAAACGACCCCTTCGCTGACCTCGACCTCAACCTGCTCGAAAGCAGGAAGCTCGGCAAAGATGTCGCGGATGCGCTCTCCGATACGTTCGTCTGCGCCCGCATCTTGGGTATCGTCGATTGCCTGGGTGAATTCGGGCGGCGCAGCTTCCGCAGGCGCATCCGAAGAGGGCAGGATTGCCGCAGCAGGTGCCGCCAGCAAGAGCGCGATGGCTGCGATCAGCCGGATCATGATCCCGCCACCATCATGCCGTCGATCCGCAGTGTCGGGACATTGGTCGCATAGATAAACTCCAGATCGCTTGCTGGAACCAGAGCGCGGAACATGTCCACAAGGTTCCCGGCGATGGTGATCTCGGCCACGGGCGCCGTGATCTCGCCGCCTTGAATGCGGAAACCGTGCGCGCCGCGGCTGTAATCGCCGGTCACGCCATTGACGCCCTGCCCGAACAGTCCCGTCACATAAAGTCCGTCATCGATATCGGCCATCAGTTCCTGCGGCGTGACCTCGCCCGCCGCAAGGTGGACGTTCGATGCTGCAACGCCGGGCGACCCGCCGCCCCCGCGCGAGGCATGGCCGGTCAGCCCCAGGCCCAATTGCTGCGCGGAAGAGGCATTGGTGAGCCAGCCGAATATCCGCCCGTCCGCGACTAGGTCCCGGCCCTCCGAGGCGACCCCTTCGCCGTCGAAAGGCCGCGAGCGCATGCCGCGCTTTCGCAGCGGTTCTTCGATGATGCGAATAGCAGGATCGAACAGCTCGTCATCCTTCCGGCCCAGAAGGAAGCTCGACTTGCGGGCAATTGCCGGGCCCGCCATGGCCCCCAGCAAGTGCCCGAGCAGCCCGTTGCCGATCCGCGGATCGAAAACCACAGGCAGCGTTCCGCTCGCGAGAGAGCCGGGGTTCAGGCGCGCCACGGTACGCTCGCCTGCGCGGCGGCCGATGTCGGCCGGGGCAGGCAAGTCCGCCCGGTGGCGCGATGTGCGGTAATCGTAATCGGTCTGCATGCCGCTGCCTTCGCCGGCAACCACGCTCGCCGAAATCTGGTGCCCGGTGGCGCTATAGGCCTGGGCAAACCCATGCGAGGTGACAAGCGCGGCCAGAGAGCGCGAGAAGCTCGCGCCGCCGCCGTTGGAATTGGTCACGCCCTCGACAGCGCGCGCGGCATCCTCGGCTTCCAGAGCAGCTTCGCGCAACTGCTCGGGCGAGGGTTCAGCAGTATCGGCCAGCTCAAGGTCCGGGACCGAGCCTTTGAAGAGGTACTCCGCCGGCGCAAGCCCGGCATACTCATCCTCGGGAGCAAGACGGGCCATCTGCAAGGCCCGCTCCACAAGCTCTGCGAAAGACGTGTCCGAAAAATCGCTGGTGTGGATCGAGGCCGACCGCTTGCCGACGAAAACGCGCAAGCCGATCGACTCGCTTTCGGACCGTTCGACATCCTCAAGCTTGCCCAAACGCATCGCGATGCTTTCGGACGATTCCGCTCCGGTCACCGCATCGGCTGCGTCTGCCCCGGCCTTCTGGGCGCGCGTTACCAGGTCGTGGCAACGGTCAAGCGCCGTCTGGTCGTCGATCACGGGTGGGCCTTGGATGTATTACTCATGCAGCGCCGGTTAGGACGGTGCCGCGCCGCTGGCAACTCGGCCCGATAAGCCGGGTGAGATACGCCAGAGTAGCGGGGCCCTCAGGCCAGAAATGTCTTGATCAGACCGGTGAACAGGAATGGCAGCCCTATCGCCAGTGCCCAAAGGCCGGCCTGGTCACGCCGATATGCGCCTTTCAGCGCCAGGTCGGCTGCTTCCTCGTCGCTGAGGTCCGACCAGCGTTTTTCGAACCAGCGGCAGGCGGGAATGATCGCGGCCACAAGGACGGCCAGCGCGATATAGGGGAGAATCGCGGGGAAGCCCTTCTTGAGGGCGTGGACCGTCACGAAAATCTGGAGGCCGGTATAGGTGAGGAGCGCGAAAGCGACATTGTCGCTCATGCCCTTGCGCCAATCGCGAAGCCTAGGTGCCGAACGATCGTCCGATGTGTGTTTATCGAGCGCGTCCACCATGCGCATATTCCCCAAAAACTGCCCCCAGTCATTCGGGTATCACAGAAATGCAGGGCACAGGCAAGCCAGCCGGGTTCGCCGCGCGCCATGCATAAAGCCTGCCAAACGCGCATGCGAGACGACCAGCGGGGTTTTCAGCCCGGCTTCTCGTGCTAAAGCTGCCTTCATGGCCGAACTCGATCCTGCCGAGCACTTGCGCGACGAAACAACCGACGCGGGCGGACCGGACGCTGCACATCCTATCCCCCAAGGCGGGCTGGAAGTCGTTTCCATCGCCAAGAGCTACGATAAACGGCAAATTCTATCGGATATTTCGCTGACCGTGGGCAAGGGTGAAGTGCTCGGCCTGCTTGGTCCAAATGGCGCGGGAAAGACGACCTGCTTCTATTCCATCATGGGTTTGGTGAAGCCTGATTCCGGCCGCATCCTGATGGACGGCGAGGATGTGACCAAGCTGCCCATGTATCGCCGCGCGATCCTTGGCCTCGGCTACTTGCCCCAAGAAACCAGTATTTTTCGCGGCATGACGGTCGAGCAGAACATAAGCTCGGTGCTGGAAATGGTCGAGCCCGACAAGGAAACCCGCGCTGCCGAACTGGAACGCTTGCTTGACGAATTCGGACTGACCCGCCTGCGCGAATCTCCTGCAATGGCGCTTTCGGGCGGTGAGCGGCGCCGCGCAGAGATTGCCCGCGCGCTCGCTGCGAAACCGTCGATCATGTTGCTGGATGAACCCTTCGCTGGAATCGATCCGCTGTCGATCAGCGATATTCGCGACCTCGTCGCCGATTTGAAAACGCGCGGGATCGGCGTGCTGATTACCGACCACAATGTCCGCGAAACGCTGGAAATCGTCGATCGGGCTTGCATCATCTACGGCGGGCAGGTCCTGTTTGCCGGAACGCCCGAAGCGCTGGTCGCGGATGAAAACGTGAAGCGTCTCTATCTCGGCGAAGGCTTCACCCTGTGATGCCCCGAATGACGCGGACGCGAGGCAGGACCTAGATCATGGCACTCGGGCCGAGGCTGGACCTTCGCCAAACACAGTCGCTGGTGATGACGCCGCAATTACAGCAGGCGATCAAACTGCTAGCGCTGTCCAACCTGGAACTCGAAACCCATATTTCCGATGCGCTCGAGAGCAATCCGCTGCTCGAAGCAGGCGAAGTTACCCGCGAGGATGGCGACGCGCCAGCCGCGGAGCCGGGCGAGCACGAAGCGACGCCGGATTTCGAAGGCGAGAGTGCGCTCGATATCGACCAGACGGCTCTCGATCCCGAACGCGCGCCCGGTGATGGTGGTGGCGGTGATGGTGGTGGCGGTGATGGTGGCGGCGATGGCGATTGGGGCAAGGCCGCCAGCGCCGGTCCTGGCGGTGAAGAACTTCCCAGCCTGGAGAACCGCAGCGGTGACGGCCCCACCCTCGCCCAACATCTTGCAGACCAGGTCGGCGCAGTCGCTGGCGATAGCCGTGAGGCGCTGGTGGCAGCGCGGCTGATCGGTGATCTGGACGAGGCAGGGTATTTCACCGGCAATCTCAACCAAATCTCCGAAGAACTCGGTGTACCAATAGCAGAGACCGAGCGCGGACTGCGTCTGGTCCAGTCGCTCGATCCTACTGGCGTGGGCGCGCGCAGCCTGTCCGAATGTCTCGCGCTACAGGCCAAGGAGGCAGACCGCTACGATCCCTGTATGGCGCGCCTGATCGACAATCTGGAAATGCTGGCGGCAGGCGAAATTGCCCGGCTAAAACGCATGTGCGATGTCGACGATGACGATTTTTCCGACATGCTCGACGAATTGCGGGGATACGATCCCAAGCCGGGTCTGGCATTCGGCGGATCGATCGAGGCCGGCATTGTACCGGACGTATTGATTACCGAAGCCAGGGATGATGGCTGGGATATCCGGCTGAACGAAGACAGCCTGCCGCGTCTGGTGGTCAACCGCAGCTATTATCTCGAGCTCAAGCAAGGCTGCAGCGACAAGGAGAGCAAGGCCTGGCTGGGCGAACATCTGACCGATGCCAATTGGCTGATCCGCGCGCTCGACCAGCGCGCCAAGACCATCCTGAAGGTCGCAGCCGAGATCGTGAAGCGGCAGGAAGGTTTCTTCCGCAAAGGCGTCACCGCGATGAGACCGCTGATCCTGCGCGAAGTCGCCGATGCCATCGAAATGCATGAAAGCACGGTTAGCCGGGTCACCAGCAACAAATATCTCGCCTGCCCGCGCGGGACGTTCGAGCTGAAATACTTCTTCTCCTCGGGCGTGGCAGCCTCGGACGGGGAAGGCGCCTCGTCCGAAGCGATCAAGTCGCGGATCAAGTCGCTGATCGATGCGGAGGACGCCAAGAAGGTTCTTTCCGACCAGAAACTCGTCGATCTGTTAAAGGACGAAGGCTTCGACCTCGCTAGGCGCACGGTGGCGAAATACCGCGAGGCTATCGGCATCGGCTCTTCCGCCCAGCGCCGCCGCGAGAAGAAACTCGCGGCACTTTAGTCCGCAAAATCAGTGAGTCCCATGGGACACACCTGAAAATTGTTAACCTTCTTTACCGCGCGTTAACCTTTTCCCTTCAGATGTTGTGTGGTTAATTCTGGTCAACACCTCCTAACGGGGGGTTACCGCAAGGGCAAAAAGGGGACACCCAATGCGCGTACTGCTGATCGAAGACGAGCCGACCACCGCCAAGGCGATCGAGCTCATGCTGACGACCGAAGGCTTCAACGTCTATTCGACCGATCTGGGCGAAGAGGGTTTGGACCTCGGCAAGCTGTATGATTACGACATCATCCTGCTCGATTTGAACCTGCCGGACATGCATGGCTACGATGTGCTGAAGAAACTGCGCGTGGCCAAGATCCAGACGCCTGTTCTGATCCTTTCCGGTATCGCGGAAATGGACAGCAAGATCCGCAGCTTCGGCTTTGGCGCTGATGACTATGTGACCAAGCCATTCCACCGCGAAGAACTGGTTGCCCGCATCCACGCCGTCGTGCGCCGTTCGAAGGGCCATAGCCAGTCGATTATCCGCACCGGCAAGCTGGCCGTGAACCTCGATGCCAAGACTGTCGAAGTCGACGGCGCCCGGGTCCACCTGACCGGCAAGGAATATGCGATGCTGGAGCTCCTTTCGCTCCGCAAGGGCACCACGCTGACCAAGGAAATGTTCCTCAACCACCTGTATGGCGGCATGGACGAACCCGAGCTCAAGATCATCGACGTGTTCATCTGCAAGCTGCGCAAGAAGCTCAGCCATGCTTGCGGCGGCGAGAACTACATCGAAACCGTCTGGGGCCGCGGCTACGTGTTGCGCGATCCGAACGAAGAGGCCGAAGCTGCCTGACCGAATTTCCTTGGATGGGAATAGCGAGTGGCGCCCGGAGACTTCGGTTTCCGGGCGTTTTGCTATCAAGGCATGTCCGCCTACCCTGCAGCCGCTCCAACACAATCAAGCTTCCGCAGGCGCACCGCGACTATTTCGAGGCCTATCTGCCCGTATGGTGACGGCTTGCCGCATGATCTCGGCGCGCTAAAGAGCGACACCATGAGTGCATTCAAGGAAGGCGATCCGACCACCCTCAACCGGCTGTACGGCCGCAGCGTGGGCAAACCGCTTCGCGCGCAGCAGCAGACGCTGGTCGAAAACCTGCTGCCGCAGATCGCCGTTCCCGAAGAAGGGCCGGTCACCTCGGAGCGCTTGTTCGGCTTCGAGCGCCCGCTGCATTTCGAGATTGGCTTCGGAGCAGGCGAGCATCTGGCTCACCGCGCCGACCTACTACCCGATCACGGTTTTATCGGCGCCGAACCCTATCTCAATGGCGTGGCGCAGTGCCTTGCACACATCGAGGAAGGCAAACTAGCCAATGTTCGCCTGGTGCATGGCGATGCGCTACAAGCCCTCGATCGAGTGGCCGATGGCGCGCTCACCATGCTCTACCTCCTCCACCCCGATCCCTGGCCCAAGAACAAGCACGCCAAGCGCCGGATGATGAACGACGGACCGGTACGGATGATCGCCGACAAGCTCAAAACCGGCGGCGAGTTCCGCTTTGGCACCGATCACCCGGTCTACCTGCGCCACGCCTTGATGGTCATGCGCCGCTTCACGCAAGAATTCGAATGGCAGGTCGAAGGTCGACAAAGCTGGGAGAACCGCCCGTCCGGCTGGTGCGAAACGCGCTACGCGAAGAAGGCCCGCGAGGTTATGGGCCACGAGGTCTGGTATTTCCGTTTCCGCAAGAAATGACGCGCCGGAACCAATCACTGCGCCGCATCGCTTTGGTTCCACATACTTTGGAGAACCGCGATGGGCATGACGGCCAAGAACTACTACCTTGAACAATTGCAGGAACTGCTTGGAGCGGACCGCGCATCACGCGATGCAACTGCAAAGCTTGTCGAGCTCGCCAAGGGAGAGAAGTTGAAGACCGCGCTCGAGAACGGCGTGTGCGGGATCGGCGACGGGATCGAGGTCGTGGAGAATGTGCTGGCCGCGCATGACGCAGCGCCCGAGGGCAAAGACAATATGGGCATGTCGGGACTTGTCGCCGATACGGAGCGTACCGTGCTCGCAGCCGACTTTGCCGATGACGAAGGGCGCGATGCAGCGATAGCCATGCAGTTTCAGCGCTTCACCCATTTCGGCCTTGCGAGCTACGCCGTGCTTGTCAGCGAAGCGAAGCGGCTGGGGCTATCGGACGATGCCGGGAAACTGCAGGAATGTCTTGATAACGCCCGCGACGGGCAGGATGAGATGCAAGACATATTGAAGGAACGCGCAGCATGAGCACCAAGGCTATCGTTATCGTCGGTGCCTCGCGCGGCATCGGTCTTGGTCTGACCCGTGAATTTGCGGGTCGCGGCTGGAAAGTGCATGCGACCGAGCGCAGCGAGAGTGCGGAACTTCACGCTGCCGCCGATGCGCACAGCCTCTCCATCGACGTCCACATAGTCGATGTGACCGATCCTGGCAGCTATGAAGGTCTCGGAAAGCAAATCGAAGACGGCACGCTCGATGCCGTTATCGTCAATGCGGGAATCACAGGCGCACAGCATCAGGATGCGGCGCAGGCGACTTCGGACGAGGTCGCGCATGTCATGATGACCAATGCGTTCGGCCCGGTCCGCCTAGGCAAGACCCTGCTTCCACTGATCCGCGACGGCGGCACGCTTGCCTTCATGTCGTCGCTGATGGGTTCGATCGAAGACAGTTCGGGCGGCTACGATCTCTACCGCACCAGCAAGGCGGCGCAAAACATGCTAGCCAAGGGGATAGCCGAACAGGATGCGGCTGGCCGCGGCATTGCCGTAATCTCGCTCCACCCGGGCTGGGTGCAGACGGATATGGGCGGTCCCAATGCCAAGCTGACCGTCGAGGAAAGCGTTTCCGGCATGGCCGATGTGATCGAACGCGGCCACGGTGACGGATATTATTATCTCGACTATCAAGGCGATGGGTTGCCATTCTGATTCTTTAGACTGGGGTGTATTTTGCCGACCATCAACGACCCACTGACCCTGCCCTGCGGACAGACCTTCCATAACCGGTTGGTGAAAGCCGCCATGACCGAAGGTCTGGCAAACGGGCACGGTACTCCCACGGATGAACTGATCCGGCTGTACAGCCGGTGGGCCGACGCCGATCTGGGCATGATGCTGACCGGTAATGTGCAAGTTGATCGGCATCATCTCGAACGCGCCGGCAATCCGATCGTAGCGGACAAGTTGTCGGTTCTTGCAGCTGAGAAATTTGCCGACTGGTCGGGCGCTGCGAGTATGCACGGCACGAAGATGTGGGCGCAGCTCAGCCATGCCGGGCGGCAAACGCCGTTCAACATCAACCGGCAGCCGAAGGCACCTTCGGCGGTTCAGCTGGATGTCTCGAAGGTCATGAAATTCGGCCAGCCTGTCGCCATGACGGCGGACGACATCGAACACGTCGTCGAAGCGTTCGCAGCCGCCGCCTGTGAGCTGCAGAAATTCGGATTTCACGGTGTGCAAGTGCATGCGGCGCATGGCTATTTGCTTTCGCAATTCCTCTCGCCACTCGCCAATACGCGAACCGATGAATATGGCGGCAGCCTCGGAAACCGCGCGCGGCTATTGCTGCGGATCGTCAAGAAAATTCGCCATGATTGCGGCCCCGATTTCGGGCTCGGAGTGAAACTCAATT
The DNA here is from genome assembly GCA_963797945.1 of uncultured Alphaproteobacteria bacterium. Classification (GTDB taxonomy): domain Bacteria; phylum Pseudomonadota; class Alphaproteobacteria; order Sphingomonadales; family Sphingomonadaceae; genus Qipengyuania. Next base: position 120,338 of record CAWCRA010000005.1, read on the forward strand.
CGGCTGATTTCCAGCGCGGAGGGTTCGCGCTGTCCGACAGCCAGCAGGTGGCACGCTGGCTCGATGACGCGGAGATCGACCTGCTCGAGATTTCTGGCGGGAACTACGAAAACCCGCTGATGGTTGGCGGCGAAGGCGAACAGTCCGAGGCCCAGCTCGCTACCTCCAGCCGCGAAGCCTACTTCCTGGATTTCGCCCCGCGCATCGCCGAGCAGTTGCAACGCGCCAAGCTGATGGTCACCGGCGGGTTCAGGAGCGCTGCGGCGATGAACGAGGCTCTGGCGAACGACAGCGTCGATCTGATCGGCATCGGCCGTCCTCTATGCGGCGACCCGGTGTGCACTGCCCGCCTTCTGGACGGAAACATCGACGAGCTCCCTCGTTTCGAGAACGCCTGCAAATCGGGCCGGGAATTTTCTCTGGCGACAGCCGGTTCAAATTCTTCAAGGACCTCAATACCGGCGCCTCGCAGGCATGGTATTACCAGCAGCTCGTCCGCCTCGGGGAGGGCCAGCCGGTCGAACGACAGCTACCGCATCCTCTCCGCTGCCATGGCGCATCGCAAACGCGACGAGGCCATGGCGAAGCGCATGAAAGAACTTGGCGAAACCGCGACCTAGCTGGGTGCTATCCCACCACACCGGCACTCGCGAGTACGGCCAGTGTCAGCACGTCGGGCGCGATTGCGGTCATTGGAGCGATCTGCACCGGCTTTTCCGTCCCGATCAGCATTGGGCCGATCGTGGCATTGCCCGCCAGTTCGCGGAGCAGCTTGGCCGACAGGTTCGCCGATTGCAGGCCCGGCATGATGAGTACATTGGCAGGCCCGGACAGTCGGCTGAAGGGATAAAGCTTCATGACCGTCGGATTGAGCGCGGCATCGGGCGCCATCTCGCCTTCATATTCGAAGCCCGGATCCTTTGCGTCGAGGATCGCCACGGCATCGCGAATATTACCGAGCCACTGACCTGACGGATTGCCGAAGGTCGAATAGGACAGGAAGGCGACGCGCGGTTCATGCCCCATGCGCCGCGCGACTGCCGCGCTTTCGCACGCGATATGGGCCAGTTGCTCGGCGCTCGGGCGTTCGTTGATCGTCGTGTCGGCCAGGAAAGTGGTGTGGTTCTTGCCGACCATCATGTGAATGCCGAACGGCACTGCGCCGGGTTTCGGATCGAGAACCTTGTTCACTTCGCGCGCCGTCTGGCTGAACGTGCGGGTGAGGCCGGAAATCATGCCGTCCCCGTGACCCAGAGCCACAAGCAGCGCTGCGAACACATTGCGTTCCTGATTGACCATGCGGCCGACGTCACGCTCGGTATAGCCGCGGCGTTGCAGGCGCTTGTATAGATAGTCGACCATGGCCGGGACTTTGTCCGACACCTTCGAGTTTTCGATGATGAAGCTGTCCGGATCGTCCACCGCCAGCTCGACCAGCTTGGCGCGGACCTGTTCGGTGCGCCCGACCAGGATCGGTTCGCCATAACCGAAGTCGCGGAACTGGATCGCTGCGCGCAGAGCGACATCTTCTTCGGCTTCGGCAAAGACCATCCGCTTGGGGTTCGCCTTGGCCAGCGCATAGATGTTGGTAAGCGCCGAAGTCGTCGGATTGAGCCGCGATTTCAGGCTGTGCGCATATTCTTCGAAATCCTCGATCGGCGAACGGGCCACGCCCGAATCCATCGCGGCCTTGGCAACCGCGCTCGAAACGACTTCGATGAGGCGCGGATCGAAGGGCGCCGGAATGATGTAATCTTCACCGAACTGAGGATTGGTGCCATATGCTGCGGCGACCTCTTCCGGCACGCGCTCGCGCGCCAGCTTGGCGATGGCTTGAGCTGCGGCGATCTTCATCTCTTCGTTGATTGCGGTCGCCTGCACGTCGAGCGCACCGCGAAAGATGAAGGGAAAGCCGAGCACATTGTTGACCTGGTTCGGGAAATCCGAACGCCCCGTGGCGACGATGGCATCGGGCCGCACGGCCTTGGCTTCATCCGGCATGATTTCCGGTGTCGGATTGGCCATGGCGAAGATGATGGGCTTGGGCGCCATCTTCTTCACCCACTCCGGCTTCAGCGCACCAGCGGCGGACAGGCCGAGAAAAATGTCGGCGCCATCCAACGCTTCTTCCAATGTGGTCGCGTCGGTCACGGTCGCATGGGCGCTTTTCCATTGATCGATGCCGTCGCGGCCGGGCGTGATCGGGCCCTGACGATCACACATGATGACGTTTTCAGGCTTTGCCCCCATAGATTTGACGAGCGCAGTGCACGCCATGGCCGCAGCGCCGGCACCATTCACCACAACCTTCACATCGCGGATATCGCGCCCGGTCAGGTGACACGCATTCAGCAAGCCAGCCGCAGTAATAATCGCGGTGCCGTGTTGATCGTCATGCATCACCGGGATTTTCATGCGCTCACGCAAGGCCGCTTCGATGATGAAGCATTCGGGTGCCTTGATATCTTCCAGGTTGATGCCGCCAAACGTCGGCTCCATCAGCGCAACCGCTTCGATGAATTTGTCCGGATCTTCGGTATCCAGCTCGATATCGATCGCATCGACATCGGCGAAACGTTTGAACAGGACGGCTTTGCCTTCCATCACCGGTTTGGAGGCCAGCGCGCCCAGATTGCCGAGGCCAAGGATGGCAGTGCCGTTCGAGATCACGGCAACAAGATTGGAACGCGCCGTATACTTCGCTGCATTGGCGGGGTCCTCGGCGATCGCTTCGACCGGGACCGCAACACCGGGGGAGTAGGCCAGACTGAGGTCGCGCTGGGTCGCCATCGGCTTCGAGGCGATAATCTCGATCTTACCGGGCCGGATGGTTTCATGATAAAACAGCGCCTCGCGCGCGGTGAAACCGGAACGCTTGTCTTCGGCCATGTCGCTTTCCCCCATTAGCAAATCGAATCGCGTCCTAGAGCGTGGCGAAGCGAAGTCATAGGGGAAAGGCGACATCGCATCCTTGCCCGAATCGAGCGCACATGGGCAGGCCGTCCAGCCTATGGCCGGCAAGACCACCCCGATGATGGAACAGTATCACGCGCTCAAGCGTGAAGCGGGCGATGCGCTGCTGTTTTACCGGATGGGCGACTTCTTCGAACTGTTCTTCGATGACGCAAAAACCGCTTCCGGCGTGCTCGATATCGCTCTCACCACGCGGGGCGAGCATGATGGGCAGCCGGTTCCGATGTGCGGCGTGCCGGTGCATTCGGCCGAGAGCTATCTCGCCCGGCTGATCAAGGGCGGGTGCCGGGTGGCGATCGCCGAACAGACCGAGACGCCGGAACAAGCCAAGCAGCGCGCCAAGCGAGAGGGAACGCCTTCCTCAAAAGCTTTGGTCGCCCGCGATATCGTGCGCTTTGTGACTGCGGGCACGCTGACCGAAGAGGCGCTGCTCGATCCGCGATCCTCCAACATGCTGGTGGCGCTGGCGCCGGTGCGGGACGGCGTCGGCCTGGCGTCCTGCGACATTTCGACCGGGCGCATGGAACTGGAAGAATGTGCGCGGGATGCAATAGGTGCGGCCCTGGCGCGGATGGGGCCAAGCGAAGTCGTCGTCCCTGATGATTGGGACGGTGCCGACTGGAGCGGCGCTGACTGGGACGGCGCGCATGCAGACAGCATCACCCGGCCCCGGACGGACTTTCGCAGCGAGGATGGTGAAGCGCGGCTGAAATCCCTTCACGGGCTGGCGACGCTCGACGGTTTGGGCGAGTTTTCGCGCGCGATGCTGGCTGCGGCAGGCGGGCTGATCGCCTATCTCGATCACGCTGGCCGCGGAACGCTGCCCTTCTTGCTTCCGCCCACCGCGAGAAGTGCCAATGCGCATCTCGTGATGGATGCCGCGACGCGCATCAGCCTCGAAATCCTCGAGGCCCAAGGCGGCGGGCGCACGGGCAGCCTGTTCGCGGTGGTCGATCGCTGCTCGACCGGTGCGGGATCGCGGCAATTGGCCGAGGATCTGTCTGCTCCTCTTGCGGATTTGGGCGCGATCGAAGAACGGCTTCAGGCGGTCAGACATTTCCATGCCGACCCTCTGCTGCGCGCAGATATGCGGGATCTGCTACGCGGGGCGCCTGATATCGGACGCGCTCTGGGACGGATCGTCGCGGGACGCGGAAGCCCGCGCGATTTAGGCCAAGTGCGCGACGGGTTGAATGAGGCGCGCCAGGTGCACGGGGCGCTTACTGCAAGCGCTGACGCGCCGCCGCTGCTTCTTCGTATGGGCTTGGCGCTGGGCGGTCACGGGGCGCTGACAGATCTTCTCGACCGTGCACTTGTGCCCTCGCCCCCGGCCGAGCGCGGCCAAGGCGGCTACATCGCCGAAAACTACGACCACGCACTCGATGCACTGCGCGAAATCAGCGGGAATGCCCGCCGCGCCATTGCCGCGCTGGAAGCGAAATACCGTGATCAGACCGCAACGCCTTCGCTCAAGATCAAGCACAATAAGGTGCTCGGCTATTTCATCGAAGTGCCCGCCAAGCACGGCGACAAGCTGATGAGCGCCGAGAGCGGCTTCACCCACCGCCAGACCATGGCCGGGGCGGTCCGCTTCAATTCGCTCGGCCTGCATGAGGAAGCCTCGCGCATCGCCGAAGCAGGTGCGCATGCGCTGGCGGCAGAGGATGCACATTTCGAAGAGCTGGCGGCTGAAGTGATAGCAAAGCGCGAAGCAATTGCCGCGACCGCTGCAGCGCTCGCCCGGATCGATGTTTCAGCCGCCTTGGCAGAGCGGGCGGCGGAGGGTGATTGGTGCCGCCCCGAAATGCTCGGCGAACCCTGCCTGGAGATCGATAGCGGGCGCCATCCGGTCGTGGAGGCAGCGCTGGCCAAGGCTGGTGAGCGGTTCGTGGCCAATGATTGTACGCTCGGCCCAGATAATCGGCTTTGGCTGATCGGCGGGCCGAATATGGGCGGCAAATCGACCTTCCTCAGACAGAATGCGCTCATCGTGCTGCTTGCCCAAGCCGGAAGCTTCGTGCCCGCAAGCAGTGCCAAAGTCGGTATCGCTGACCGACTGTTCAGCCGTGTCGGAGCGTCCGACAACCTCGCGCGCGGCCGTTCCACCTTCATGGTCGAGATGGTCGAAACCGCCGCTATCCTGAGCCAGGCGACAGACCGCAGCTTCGTCATTCTGGATGAGGTCGGGCGCGGGACCAGCACCTATGACGGTATGGCGCTGGCGTGGGCCGTGGTCGAGGCGGTACATGAACAGCTCGCCTGTCGGTGCCTCTTCGCAACGCATTATCACGAGCTCAGCCGCCTCGCCGACACATGCGATGCGCTGAGCCTGCACCACGTCCGCGCGCGCGAGTGGAAGGGTGAACTTGTACTGCTGCACGAACTGTCGACCGGCGCTGCCGACCGCAGCTATGGTTTGGCCGTGGCGCGATTGGCCGGGGTGTCCAAGCCGGTTTTGAAACGCGCCAAGGCAGTGCTCGACAAGCTTGAAAAAGGGCGCGCACAGACTGGCGGACTCGCAGCTGGTTTAGGAGATCTTCCGCTTTTTGCCGCCAGCGTCGAAACTGGCGAGCCCGAAAGCGATGCATTGCGCAAGAAACTGGATGCCATAGACGTAGACACGCTTAGCCCGCGCCAGGCGCTCGACCTGCTTTACGAACTCAAGCGCGAGGCTGAAACCAAGTTTTAAGGAAAATTGCGATAGGCAATCGAGGTGGAACGGAATTTTTTGAATCAGCACCTTGGCAAGTTGGGGGCGATAGGCGTTTTTCTCGCCATTGTCGCTACGCTGGTAGGCGACGAAGACGATCCTGGTGTGCTCGCGCAATTCGATGGTGCGGATTTCGTTTCCGACCAATCCGCCTCGCAATCTGACAAGCCGAAGGCGTCCGCCCCCTCTGTGTTCGGAGAGTATAGCGGAGTGGTGAACGAGACAAACACCGCCAGCGCCTCTCCAGCCAACTCAGCTGGACCCGACTGGCGCCCCCCGACGGATAGCGATGGCGCCGAAAGCTACGAGCAACCCGACGCCAGCTTTGATGCCACGGACAGTACGGCAGAAGCAAACAAATCGGCGACCGGGAAGCGCGTGACTACCATCCGCTGACCGGTGTGCTAGGTTCCATCGCCGCGTAGGCCATCTGGCTTGCGCGCCTTGCCGTATTTGTCGACATTGTCGTCGTGGTTCGGTTCGCCCTGAAAAGCGTCCATGTCGATGCGGCCCGAACTTTCCATATCGCGCATATGATCGATGACATCTTGCGTTGAATCGCCCATCAGCCCGGAAGAGTTCGGGCCTTTCTTGCTTTCGGTCGGGCTCGTCGTCTCGGTTGTCACCTGCTGCGCTTGCTTCGCTACTTCCTGCGCCTGGCTGCGGTGATCATCCTGCTCATCATTATGCGTTTCCGGAGCGAGGCCGGACTGGCGCATTTCTTGGCTTTCAGGTTTGGTATCGGACTGTGTATTGGACATGGGGCAGCCTCCTTTGCCCGATCAACGGGCTGGAGTGAGCAGTGTTCCAATCTAAGACGCTCCCTACCTTCAGGTAGGCAGCTCGGCTCTCGCTTAATCCGGCCCCCTACCCACAGGCAGGCGCCGGAATTAACGTCACCGCGTCGGCACGGGCAGTTCGCCCGAGTAATCGTAAAAGCCGCGGCCCGTTTTGCGGCCCAGCCAGCCGGCTTCGACATATTTCACCAGTAGCGGCGCGGGGCGATATTTGCTGTCGCCAGTGGTGTTATAGAGCACCATGATGATGTCGAGGCAGGTATCCAGCCCGACGAAATCCGCCAGCTGGAGGGGGCCCATCGGGTGGTTGAGACCAAGGCGCGCGCCCTTGTCGATATCCTCGATTCCCGCCGTCGACTGGCCAAGCACGAAAACCGCTTCATTGATCATCGGCAACAGGATGCGATTGACCACGAAACCGGGTTCATCCTGGCTCAGCACCACTTCCTTGCCCAGCCCTTCGGCAAAAGCGATGGTGCGCTGCGTAGTCTCTTCGCTGGTGGCGAGGCCGGGAATAACCTCGATCAGCTTCATGATCGGTACGGGATTGAAGAAATGAAGCCCGATGAAACGTTCGGGATCGGGCGAGAAATTCGCCATCCGGGTGATCGGTATCGAGCTGGTGTTCGAGGCCATGATCGCGCCATCGGCGAGCACCGTGCCGGCCTTCTCGAAGATCGCTTTCTTGATCTCTTCACGCTCGGTCGCCGCTTCGATGATGAGATCGGCTTCGGCCATGCGCGTATAGTCGGGGATGGCGGTAATCCGCGAAAGGGTCGCTTCCGCCTCGGCGATTTCCACCTTGCCCTTGCCAACCAGTTTGCCGAGCGCCGCATCGATGCCGCCGCGCGCCTTCTCGGCTGTGGCCAGATCGATATCGGCAAGCAGCACGTCCATGCCGTGCGCGGCAACGGTCTGGGCAATGCCCGAACCCATCTGGCCTGCGCCGATAACGGCGACCGTCTTCGTCATGGAATTTCCTTCGCAAGTGCAGCAATTCGTGCTGCCCTAGCGAAGCGTTTCGGCTCTGCCTAGCGCCTATCTGCCCGCGCCGGGGACCCATTTTACATCGGCCGCACCATCGTCATTGGCGACCCGTGCCAATACGAAGAGATAGTCGGAAAGCCGGTTGATATAGGCGAGTGCCTGGGGGTTGGTTGCCTCCGCATCGGCCAGCGCCGTGACAGCGCGTTCGGCGCGGCGCACCGATGCGCGCGCAACATGCAGCCGCGCGGCGCCTTCGCTGCCGCCCGGAAGCACGAAGCTGGTCAGTGGCTCCAGCCTTTCATTCGCGCTGTCGATCTGGTCTTCCAGCCATGATACTTGTGTGCCGGCTATGCGCAGGACCATTTCGGACGGCGCAAAATCCTCGCCCTCACCGGCAGGCGTCGCGAGGTCTGCGCCAAGGTCGAACATGTCGTTCTGGATCCGAAACAAGGGATCGGCATGCGCTCTGTCCTTGAGCGCTGCTGCCGCAAAACCGATCGCCGAGTTTGCCTCGTCCACAGCGCCGATGGCTTCCATTCGCGCGGCGTGCTTCGGCAGACGCGAGCCATCGACCAGCCCGGTCGAGCCGTCATCGCCGGTGCGCGTGTAAATCTTGTTGAGTTTGACCATGGCCCGCTTGCTAGCGGGGTTACTGGGCCACTGCCAGCATGATCGCGACCACTACCACGGCGAGCGCCTGATATTTGATGCGGTTGAACATCATCTTGTTCTGCAGCAGCTGCATATCGGTGGCAGTTTCGCCCTCGCCCGTCTCCAGGTCGATCTTGGTCGTTTTCAGAAACGCGATGACGCCGCGCACGAGCGAGACGACCACCAGCAAACAGAAAATGACGAGCAGGATTACGAGAAATGTTGTCATGATGCCTCCCATGTAGGGGCCGAAAGCGCGATGTCATCCGGAAATCGGCGCAAGCGCAGTTGTCTTGCAAGCAACAAACCATCCCCGCCGCTGTTCCTGCGATCCGCCAAAGACGCGGACCCGCGCCTCTTGGCCAGCTTACCGCCCTCCTCGTCGAGCAGAATGGGGTGATGATGCCAGCGCGGCACCGGCAGCCCCAGCAATTCCTGCAATAGCCGGTGAATATGCGTGGCATGGAACAGGTCCAGCCCGCGCGTTACCAGAGTGACACCATCGGCGGCATCGTCCAGCGTAGCGGCCAGATGGTAGCTGGCCGGGGCGTCCTTGCGCACCAGCACGATGTCGCCGAAGACGCCCGGATCGGCGATGTGCCGGCCCGCCAGCGCATCTTCCCAAGCCAGCTCACCTGCCTGCGCAATTGCCTTGTCCATATCCAGCCGCAGCGCGGCGGGTTTCGCCGGATCGAGCAAAACGCCTTTGCACGATCCGGGATAGATGGCGCCGTCCGGCCCCATTCGCGGACGCGCCTCGCCGATTTCAGACCGCGTGCACGTGCACGGGAACAGCAAACCAGCCTCCAGCAAGCGGTTGGCAGCTTCGGCATAGCTGTCCAGCCGCGTGGATTGCGCGGGCACCTCCTCCCATTCCAAACCCAGCCATTCCAGATCGCGGCGAAACTCGTCCGCCAACTCCGGGCGGGAGCGGGGCCCGTCGATATCCTCGATCCGCAGCAGAAATCGCCCGCCCGCTCTGCCGTCTTCTCCGCGCGCCAGATCATGCGCCGTGATGGCCGAAAATGCATGGCCGAGATGCAGGTGCCCATTGGGGCTCGGAGCGAAGCGGGTGACGGTTGCGGATTGTGGCAAAGGTGCAGCACTCGGGAGAAGCTTGTGGATAGCCTGTCTGTAACAGGGTTGACGCCTTATGGTGCAAGTGCATTTTCAACACACATCGGGAGGGGCGCACGAACGTGTTCAAGACCAGTGTTTAGGGCCGACTTGATCGAACGGGCTGCGAGATTTCGCAGCAGCGACGAGGATGCGACGCGCAAGCTGGAAAGCTGCCCGTCGCTGGTGCTGAACGCCGACTACACTCCGCTGTCCTATTATCCGCTCAGCCTGTGGCCCTGGCAGACTGCCATCAAGGCGATTTTCCTCGACCGTGTGGACGTGATCGAAAGCTACGACCGCGAGGTCCATTCGCCCAATCTCGACATGAAGATCCCCAGCGTGATTGCGCTGAAGCAATATGTGAAGCCGTCCGAATTCCCGGCCTTCACGCGCTTCAACCTGTTTTTACGCGACCGTTTTTCGTGCCAGTTTTGCGGATCGATGGGCCATCTGACCTTCGATCATGTGATCCCCCGGCGGCTTGGCGGCAAGACGACATGGGAAAACATCGCCACCGCCTGCGCGCCCTGCAACATGAAGAAGGGCGGGCGTACGCCGCAACAGGCCAAGATGCAGCTCTACGCCGAACCGATCCGCCCGACCCACTGGCAGCTGCAACAGCACGGCAAGCAATTCCCGCCGAACTTTCTGCACGAGACCTGGCGCGACTGGCTCTATTGGGACATCGAGCTGGAAGCTTGAGGCGATTGCGGGTTCATTATCCTTGGGAAAGCGCACTGCTTGTGGTGGTTTTGCTTTCCCTCGTGGGAGCGTACATTACGTTCTCTCAAGCCATAGTCGATCGCGAGGCAGCGGGTGATTTCGAACCCGTAAAGGCGCAAATTATTGCCTTCGGAAGCGACCAAACTGATTCCAGTATCGCGATCGGGGTCTTTGTCACAGCGAGAACCGAAGATGGTCAAATAGGACGGAGGCGGGTGCCACTCGAGCGCGTAACTGGCTGCCGGATTGGAGACCGCATCCCGGCTGAAAGGCGTGGCCCGTACCTCAAATTAACTCCGCTGCCTTGTCGTGAAGAATAATATCATGTCACCGCCGCCCGCTCGCGAAATTCCTTCCGCTGCCATTCGCCCGTTTCCAGCACTTGCTGCCAGATGCCGCGCGGTTTCGGCCATATCCTCGAAGCGACAGATAGGCCGGCGCAAAGCCGAACCGGAGAATGTCGGGGTCGCGGAAGTCTCCGATTACGCCGCGTGCGATCAGTGCCTGGCAGATCGGCGTAGGCTTCGGGATGACGGAAGGAGAGCTGGCTGCCGCGCTGCGCCGGATCGCTCGGGCTGACGAGGTCGAGGTCGGACGCCGTTTTCCGACAGGCATTCGCGCAGAAATTCGCGACAAAGCCTGCGATTTCTCGTGCAGACGGTCGACACCGATCTCCGCGATCAGGTCCACGCCCACTTCCAGTGCCGCCAGCCCGAGGATCGCCGGGTGTGCCGCATAGCAAGCCGCGTAGTGCCCGCAGCGGGCTCGTAATCATCGGTAAAGTCGAAGGGCCTTGCGTGGCCCATCCAGCCGCTCAGCGGTTGCTCGGCTGCCTTGTGATGCCTTCGTGCGACATAGGCATAGGCAGGCGCTCCGGGCCCTCCATTGAGATATTTGTAGCCGCAACCCACTGCAAAATCGGCTTCGCACTGGTTCAGATGCACCGGATAGGCACCGCCCGAATGCGACAGGTCCCACAGCACCAGCGCGCCTGCATCATGCGCGGCCTTGGTCAGGGCGGCCATGTCGAACAGCTCGCCAGTCTTGTAGTGCGCATGGGTCAGGAGCAGCAGCGCGACGTCATCGCCCAGAGCCTCGGCGATATGCTCGCGTGGGACCAGTCGGCGCTCGGCAAGTCCCTGGCTTTCCAGCCCTTCGATCATGTAGAGATCGGTCGGGAAATTACCCGGTTCGCTCAGCACGATCTTGCGCCCGGGACGCATTTTGAGCGCAGCCGAGATAAGTTTGAACAGATTGACCGACACGCTGTCGCACACGATCACTTCACCGGGTTCGGCGCCGATCAGCGGAGCGATCTTGGCGCCGAGGCGCTGGGGCATGGTGATCCACTCGGCGCTGTTCCAGCTGCGGATCAGCCCCTCGCCCCATTCGCTGCGAACGACCTCCTCCAAGCGCTCCGGCGTCGCCTTGGGCAGCGCGCCGAGCGAATTACCGTCGAGGTAGATCACACCCTCAGGCAGATCGAAGCGCCCGCGATACTTCGCCAGCGGATCGGCGGCATCGAGCTCGCGCGCCTTGGCGATGAGGTCTGCCCGCATCACGCAAGCTCCCGCAGGATCGCGCGGCACAGGCCCGCATCCCCGCCAGCGATCTTTATCGGTAGGGCGATCAATTCGTACCGGCCCTCGGGCACGTCATCGAGCACAAGCCCCTCCAGAATGCGCATATCGTGCTTCAGCACTGCCTTATGCGCGTCGATGGTCTTGGATTCCTGCGGATCCACCGATGGCGCGTCGGTGCCCACCAGCTTGACGCCCTGCAGCCGCCAGCCACTCGATCGTCTCTGGCGCGATGGCGGTAAAGTCACTGTCCCACGCGTCATGCGGGAAGGTCTCGAAAGTGCGGAAGAGCACGCGGTCGGCGCTTTCGATATGCGGCAAATCGGCGACGTCGATCGCCCCGCCCGTCACGCCGCGCGCATCGACCACCAGACACTCGCCAAGATAGGGATCGAGCGAGACGCTGGCGATGTCATCCGCCTGCGGATCGTAATGCAGCGGGGCATCGCCGTGCGTGCCGGTATGCGTGCTCATCGTCATGCGCCCGACATTGACCGGCGAGCCGTCTTCCATCTTCCAGGTTCGCGCAAAGGCATAGTCGGTATCGCCCGGCCAGACCGGAATACCGGGCCGCAGCACCTGCGAGATGTCCCAGATACGGCTCATATTGCAGTACGCACGCTGAGCAGTTCGGGGAAGAAAGCCTGTTTCAGGACGCCTGCGAGATAGGGCACGCCCATAGTGCCTCCGGTCCCGCGCTTGAATCCGATGATCCGCTCGACCGTCTTCAAATGTCCGAAACGCCAGCGCTGGAAGTGATATTCAAGGTCGACCAATTTTTCGGCCAGCTCGTAGAGGTCCCAGTATTCCTGTGGGTTTCGGTAGATTTTCGCCCAGGCCGCCTCGACTTCCGGCGAATGATCCCAGCCTTTCGCAAGATCGCGCTCCAGCACGGCTGAAGGAATGTCGAAACCGCGCCGCGCCAGCAGGGCAATGGTTTCCGCGTATACGCTCGGCTTTTCGAGTTCCGCCCGCAAACCGTCCGCGACCTTTGGCGTCGCCTCATGCATGGTGATCATGTCCGGGTTGCGCCCGCCCATGACGAATTCCATGAGCCGGTATTGCGCGCTCTGGAATCCGCTCGAATTGCCGAGGTGCGGGCGGACGGTGGAATAATCATGCGGGGTCATCGTGCTGAGCACGTCCCAGCTCTGGATCAGCTGGCCCTGCGCCCGCGCCACCCGCGACAATTCCTTGAAAGCCGGGCGGAGGTCGTCCGCCGCAATCCGCTCACGCGCTGCCTCCAGCTCGTGCAGGCACAGCTTGAGCCATAGCTCGCTGGCCTGGTGGACGATGATGAACAGCATCTCGTCATGCGCGCCGGAAACCGGGTGCTGGGCCGACAGAATTCGGTCCAGATCGAGATAGGATGAGTAGGTGACATCTTTCGCCATGCACCGCACCTAGCGCGGGCGGGCGAAAAGCGAAACCGCGCGGCTCTCTCAGCCCTCGATTATGCGGGCAGCCGGATGGTTCTTGTCGAGATGCCTGCGGATGATCTTGAGATTGCGGGTGTTGGAGCGGAAGGCGAGATCGAAGACGTCGCCGACAAGCGGAACTGCGCCGATAGCAGTATCGAGCGCGATGTTTCCGCCCATGCGCCACAGTTTCCACTTGGGCAGGCCCAGATTGCGCGCTTCCCACACGATATATGCGCCCATTGCCGCCGTGATGACATCGCCTACGACGGGGATCAGCCCGACCAGCGAATCCAGCCCTATCGGAACCTTGATCCCTGGAATTATGAAACTGCGTTCGAGTACATGTTCCATCGCCTCCACGCGGCGGCGGATCGACACCGGATCATTGCCGGTTGGCAGGTCCAGCCCCATCGGGCGCAGAGGGTCGTTCGGGTCCATTCCGGCTAGATGGGCGCGCGGGAAAGCGGGAACAAGGGGTGAAGGTTCCACGGGTTCTCGCTGAAGCCCTCGACGTCGGCCCGTACCAGCGACCAGCGGATCGGCGCGCCAATGGGGATGTAGGTGTTGTATGCGGCAAAGGCGGTTTCCGCCTCGGCGAGATAGGAACGCTCTTCGACTTGCAGCGCGCTCTCGGTGCCAAGGTCGACAAGGAAATCGACATCCTGAGAGCAGACCAGGCGGCTCACCGAACAATTGAACTGGTTGAGGAACCACCGCGCCCCGCCGTAGCGTGCCACGCGGTCGCGCAAGATAAGATCGGCATCTTGCCGATTTTCGGCCCGTTCCAGCGTGACCCCGATTGCGCCCCATTGCTCCGCCAGACCCTGGAAAAGGATGTCCGATCCCGGACCCTGCGGCAGCGCAATGCGCAGCGCCAGCGTGCCGCCATTGCGGCCGCGCCAATTCGTTACGCGCCGTCCCGCCTCCGCGCGCCGCTGCGCGATACTGAGATCGAGCCAGCGCTCCGGAACCTGCCCGCTATCTCCCGGCAGCGACGGCGCAACGATGCGCGTGGTCGGCACCCAGCCGGCGATATTGAATGGCTGGATCAGCGCAGATCGGTCGAGCGCCATGCTGAGCGCTTCACGATTGCCGGCCTGCGCGAGAAAGCCCTCGGACCGCCGCACGTCTATGCCGAACAGCCCGATTGCGAAGTCCAGCCGTATCGTGCCGCGTGATAGCGGTCCGGCATCGACCAATGGGAGATTTGCGATCGTCCCTCCCAGAACGAGGTCGTAGATGCTTTGCGAGAACCCTTCGGCTGCCTGCTCCGCGCTTACTGCCGATACCCGCACCTCGCGCACAGCGGCGTCCCAGTCGGGCTGCTCCGGCAATCCTCGAAGCGCTGGCGGCAAGACATTCAATATTGCCGTGTTTTCCTCGCGCACCGCGCTCATCGGGCCCACCGGCGATCCGGCAATCGACAGTCCAAGCTCGGGCTGGGCCAGCATTTGAAGGAAATCGGGCATGGCGCTGGTCAGGCGGATTTCGACGACACGTCCGGTCATGGCGCGAATGTCGCGAATTTTCTCCAGGTCGATGCCCATCGACGTCCCATCGAGCCGGTCGAAGGCATCGAGCAACGAATCGCGCACGGTTTGGGCCGTCAGGCGCTGGCCGCCGGGCAGGTCGAATTCGCGGATACGGAAAATGTAGCTTGTGCCGTCGTCGGTGACGATCCATCGCTCTGCAACCGCCGGAACGACTTGGCCCGCGGTATCGAGACCCACGAGACCCTGAGCCGTAGCAGCGCGCAAATGTTGAGCCGGAAGGCCGAGCCTCGCACCACGCGCGAACAGAGCGTCCGGCGCGCCGATTATTGCGACATCGACGACCCCGTCATCGCTGTTCGCCCCGCAAGAGGACAGCATAAAGGAGGCGATGGACGCGAAAAGGCAGGTGATGCGGCGCATTGACGGAAAGCACCGCTAGCAAATGCAGGCGCGCCCGTCAGCCGCGCAAATGTTCCATCAGACTGCGCGTAGTGCCTTGCCATCATAAGGCCGCGCCAAAGCGCCGGCCGGGCGGCGGACGACCTCACGGGAGGAGTGTGCGGCGGTCTGCACGGCAGAGTGTGCTGCGCGTGCGCGTTGAGGATCGATTTCGCGATCGAATGCAATCCCGATACGGTTGCCCTCGACCCACGCAACGATGCCCTGAACGTCGCCGATTTCGCGCAGCTCGAGCTTTACTCGTGTGCCACATGCCACGTCTTCGCTCGTTTCGGCCATAGCGCCGCGCGAAGAAAGGTTGCGGATTTTGGCTCGGCTAAGCCCGTCCACGCCCTCAATATTCATGGTTCCCATGATATAGAGGCTGTCGCGGTTGGCGTTGCGCGTTTCGACGGCGGACATTTCAAGACACTCCTGGCGGTTCGAGCGAGCCGTATTGCGGGTCGCGCCGAATTTCATTGCAGTGCCGTATTTAGGAGCAGTTTTTTGCACCTGCACTCCCGTAATTCCGCCAGTCCCTAAGTGGGACAATCAATCGTCGCGCGAAATCTTCTCGCGGCGCTCATGCGCTTCTTGCGCTTCGACGGTCATGGTGGCGACCGGACGGGCGATCAGGCGGCGCAGACCGATCGGATCGCCGGTCACTTCGCAATAGCCGTATTCACCTTCATCGACGCGGCGCAGCGCGGAATCGATCTTGCCGATGAGCTTGCGTTGGCGGTCGCGCGTGCGCAGTTCGATACCCCAGTCAGTCTCGCTCGACGCGCGGTCGTTGAGGTCGGAGTCGCGGATCGGTCCGTCCTGCAGCGATTGCAGCGTAATATTCGCCGCGTCGCGGATCGACTGCTTCCATTCAAGCAGCAACATGCGGAAATAGTTGAGCTGTTTCTCGCCCATATAGGGCTCGTCGTCGGAGGGTACGTAACCTCCCCCAACCGCTTTTCTGACTTTTGCCAGTTTCTCGTCGTCGACCGATGCCGCGGTGGCCATCATACCTCGATTCCCATCTCGTTACCGGACCACCGCTGTCCCGCCGCGCCGGATTTGTTATCCGTGTCGCCCCGTGGAAGCCCGCTGGCGCGGCCTATAGGAACACAGTCCGCGCATCACAAGTCGCTTGTCGTTCGCGGCGGGATAATCGCTGCGACCTTAAGGTTTTCCGAACGCATGATTCCCCCTCAGCCAAAAGTTGCGATCGGCGTTAACCATTTGTTGACCATAAGGCCCGAGTGTCCAGGTCGACCGGCAGGGGGATGTCGGGGTTACAGGGGGAGTTAGACATGACACTGACGGGTATCGAAGGCGGAGCAGGCACCATCGAACAGGGTCCCGACGCGGACCAGATGATTGCCGAATGCATGACCCGCTACGAAAATGGCGAAATTGCCGCGATCTACGACCTAGGCGTGGCGTACTCCACCGGCAGCCACGGCATTACCGCCGACCTGATCGAGGCCCATAAATGCTTCAACATCGCAGCCTCCAAGGGTCACGAGGAAGCCACCTGGTGCCGCGCAGACGTTTCTGAAGAAATGACCGCACGCGAAATCGCCGAAGCCCAGCGCCGCGCGCGTCAATGGCTCAGCGTCACAGCACGCCGCGCAGCGTAACCTTTTCGCCTAGCCTTTTCGGAAGGGAGTCCGCTGCTCGAGGTAATTGCGATCAGCCGCGACCCCCGCCCGCTCTCGTCCAAGAAAATCCGCGATGGCTTCACGAAAACCGGGATCGGCAATCCAATGGGCTGACACCGTTTCCACGGGCGCATAGCCTCGGGCCAATTTGTGCCCTCCTTGAGCGCCCGCTTCGACCCTTTGCAGACCAAGCTCGATCGCGATGTCGATTGCCTGATAATAGCAAAGCTCGAAATGCAGGAAGCGGATGTCACGCGTGCAACCCCAATACCGCCCGTAAAGCGCATCTGGCCCAATGAAATTCAGCGCCCCGGCCACAGGCATGCCGTTCTGATAAGCGAGGACGAGCACCAGCCTGTCCCCCAGCCGCTCCTGAAACAGTTCGAAAGCCTCGCGCGTGAGGTACGGCGTGCCCCACTTTCGCGCGCCGGTGTCCTGATAGAACACCCAAAACGCATCCCAATGTTCGGCCCGGATATCTTCCCCCGCAGGCGCTGGATCGTCACATCGGCCTGCGCGGCGAGCCGCTCCTTGCGCAAATCCTTGCGTTTGCGCGAGGAAAGATCGGCGAGAAACCCTTCGAAATCATCATACCCGCGATTGGTCCAGTGGAACTGGATATCATTTCGCAGCAGCCATCCCGCCTTCTCGAACAGCGCCACCTGATCGGACGCGATGAAGGTCGCATTGGCGGATGAGAAACCGTTTTGCGCGCATAATTGCTCGGCTGCCGAGATCAGCGGCGCCGCATATTTGGCGTTGGAAAGCAGCAGGCGCGGACCCGTTGCCGGGGTGAACGGCGCTGCAATCTGGAGCTTGGGATAATAGTGCCCGCCAGCGCGCTCGTAAGCGTCGGCCCAGCTATGGTCGAAGACGAATTCTCCCTGGCTGTGACCCTTCAGATAGGACGGCATGGCCGCCAGCAAGGTTCCGTCTTCCCGCTCGATCACGATCGGTGCGGGCTGCCAGCCGGTACCCTCGCCGACACTCCGCGAATCTTCGAGCGCGGTGAGAAAGCCGTGGCTGACGAACGGGTTTTCGGTGCCCGCCAGAGCATCCCAATCGGCCCGGTCGAACGCCCCGACCGAGCCGCCGACTTTCGCGGTCAGTTCGGTCATGGCAAACCGTCGCCCTCGGCAATCGGAGCATCTGCGCAGGTCCGTGCAAGTGCCCGTTTCTCGGGACTGTCGACCGTCCAGGTCAGCACCGGGAAGCCGCGCGCTCGTAAATCGGCGACCATGGGATTGGGCAAGGCAGCGATGTGATAGGCGATGAATTCCGCCTTTGCGCTCCACCAGGCAAGGCGGCGCTGCCACGCCTTTTGTGTATATCCGAGATCGTCCTCGCGCATGACGAGGCCGCGAACGGTTTCCGGCGAGTGCGTCGCAAACCAGCGGGAAACACGCGGATCGAAGCTCATCACGGCATGCTGCCCGCGATAGCCTTCAAGTCCCGCCAACACGGCGGCGCAGCTGTTGCGCACGTCATATCCCGCCTTCGACTTTATCTCGATCAGAATCGGCACCCGCCCGTCCACCATCTCAAGCAGCGTCACCAGCCGCGCGATGCCGTAATCCTCGCCGTGATATTTCAGCGTTTCGAGGAAATCCGAGGTTCGCTCGCCGAAACTGCCGCTTCCCTCGGTCAGGCGCTCAAGGTCCCAATCGTGGAACACCATCGCTGTGCCGTCCTTGCTGCGCTGAATATCGCATTCAACCCCCAGCCCGGCATCTGCGGCCGAAGCGAAAGCGAGCAAGCTGTTCTCGGGCACACCATCGCCGTGATGGCCGCGATGGGCATAAGTCCAATCACGCAACCAGCCGACCCGCTCCGGATCCGGCGGGGACGTCAGCAGCCGATCAAGCGCCCGCAAGGGCAATGATCGCATCCACTTCAACGGCGGCGTTTAGCGGGAGCACCGGCACGCCAACCGCGCTGCGAGCATGTTTTCCCCGCTCGCCGAACACATCGAACATCAGGTCGGATGTGCCGTTCACCACCTTGGGCTGATCGGTGAAGTTCGGTGTCGAGGCGACAAAACCACCCAGCTTCACCACCTTCTCCACCCGCTCGAGCAGGTTTGCAGCATCGAGCTGCGCCAGGATCATCAACCCGCAGGCCCGCGCCGCCGCAATGCCGCGGTCGAGCCCGACATCGTCGCCAAGCTTGCCGGTGACCAGCTCGCCGTCGATGAAGGGAAGCTGTCCCGACAGGAATACCTGTCCGCCGTGGATCACCAGCGGCTGGTAGCTTGCGACGGGAGCCGCTGCCTTTGGCAATTCGATCCCGAGTTCCTTCAGTCGTGCAGCGATGCTCATGCGGTTCCCTTCTCGAGTCGGCCCATCAGCCAGGGCAGCGCCTCGTCCCAGCGGTCGATCCGGGCATCGGCGTGGCCCGCCTTGTAAGCGCAGTCGATGTGCGGGGCGAGCAGCGGCTCGCCGCAGAAATGCAGCGTGGTGATGTCACCGATGGTCTCGCGCGCCGAATGATGATGCTGCGGCAGATCGTCGATAAAGATTGCGGTGCTCGGACGGTATTCGTCAAGGATGGCCCTGAGCGCGGGACCTTTCGGACCCTGATTGGTAAAGACCGGTGCGCTGAGGCCATGGTCGAGCAATTGCTCCTTGCGATGCTCCTGCCGCTCGTCGGTCAGATTGGTCAGGATCACGATATCGGCATGTTTGGACAGCGCATTCAAGCCTTGAATGGCACCTTCTATCGGCTTTTGCCGGCCCATTTCGGTGTCGAAGAACAGGCCGAGATATTTCCAGATATCCTTCTGCTCCAGCACCTCACCGCTTTCACGCCAGCGCATGGCGGAGGAAAAGTCGGCGCCTTCCATCACGAAATCGACCTCGTGTTCCTCGCCGAGCCAGTCGCGAAACGGCGCGACCATGTGCAGCAGCACTTCGTCGCAATCGGAAATAATCAGCGGGCGGTTCATACAGCAAGCTTTCTATGAGCGGCGACGATCTCTTCGGGTGGCAGGCCCAACGCATCGGCCGCCGCGATCAGATCGGGCTCGTGATTGGCGAGAAATTCCAGAACCGCCGAAAGCACCAGCGGATCCTGAAGGCCTTCGCGAAGTTGCTCCGGCGTCAGCCCGGTCAGCGACAGCAGCCGCTCCGCGCGATCCTCGTTCTGAAGCGCCCAGCCCAGCGCGCTGAGTGCAATGACATGCGGCTCTGGAACGGCATCTTGTGATGTCGGGGCCAGGTGAATTGTCAGTCTCCTCGGAAAGCCTTAGGGGACGCTCGCGCATCGTACAGGAGCATGCCAAGTGGCAAAGCGGATCATGGTTGTCGAGGATAACGACCTCAACCGGAAATTGTTTTGCGACGTGCTGAAAGCGAACGGCCATGAAGTGCTGCCCGTGCCTGACGGCGATAACGTATTGTCCGGCGCGCGGAAATTCGTGCCTCATCTGGTGATCATGGACATTCAGCTGCCCAATATCAGCGGCCTCGATCTGATCGCCCAGCTTAAGAAAGACAGCGAGCTGGCAGATATCCCCGTGCTGGCGGTGACCGCCTACGCGGGCAAAGGCGACGAAGAGCGCATTCGCGATGCGGGCGCCGAAGGCTATCTAGCCAAGCCGGTTTCGATCGGCCCGTTCATGGCTGCTGTGAAAAAGCTCGTCGAACCTTAAAGCACCGCAGCAATTTCGAACGCAAATACCAGCACGGTCGTCATCAGCCCCATGACGAACAGCCGATATGCGTAGGTGAGGTAGCGGAATTTGCGCCGATGCAGCACCTGGCCGTTCTGGTAGATGTCGCGCAGCATCATGCGAAACATCTTCTCCTCGTCCTGCATCTGCTCGATCACGTCGTCGGCCCATTCATCCTCGGCGCGCGAGGTATAATGGCCAAAGAACAGCCTGTTGACCGGCCCGCCCGCACCCTTTTTCGGCGGCGAGAGCGATGGCAGGATAGCGACCACCGCGCAGAGCGAGCTCAGGAACGAGAAGACCGCGAGCACCAAAAGCGAGACGGGCACATCCTGCGTCAGCGCGCGGCTGACCGAAATCGAGAACACAACGAAGGTCGCGCCCATCAGGATCGAGGCCTTCTGGTCCGCCATTTGCGACAGCGCCATAGTGTTGCCTTGCACCGTACGCAGCATCTGCACGGAATTGTTCGCAAAGCTTTTCTTTTCATGCGGCGCGGCAGTCGGCGCACCTTTTTCCAGCGGTTCGCTCATGAACTTCCCCCTCAGCGCACCGTGATGACATCGACGCCCAAACTTGACAAGCGGGGCGGCAACCCGCTTTGGCGCAGCCAAATATACGCGCGCGGGCGCACTCCCGCACCAAATTTCAAAGGACTGCCTTTCATGGACAGAGCCGAAGTCGACGCCATCATCCGCAAGCTGATCGAGCCTTTCAACAAAAAGGGCGTCACGATCACGGAGGAAACGACTTTCCAGAACGACCTGGAATTCGATAGCCTTACCGTCATGGATTTC
Source organism: uncultured Alphaproteobacteria bacterium (assembly GCA_963797945.1). GTDB lineage: Bacteria > Pseudomonadota > Alphaproteobacteria > Sphingomonadales > Sphingomonadaceae > Qipengyuania. The sequence continues at coordinate 141,349 of CAWCRA010000005.1, forward strand.
GTCGCCGAGATCGAGGACGAGTTCGACATTATCATCAGCATGAACCAGCAGGCCGAGATCGAGAATTACGGCCTTCTCGTCGATGCCGTGCACAAGCTGCAGGCCGGTTCATGAGCGAAGGCATTTCCCAGCCCGACCAGCCCCAAGTGCTGGAGGGCGAAGGCGGCGATCTGTTTTCCAAGTTCGACGACATCATCGCGATGCGCGAAGGCCTGCTCGCCAGCGGGGTCGAAGACCCGTTCAACCTGGTCATGGAAAAGGTGCTCTCGCCCACTAGGGCGATTTGCAACGGGCGCGAGACCATTCTTCTCGGCACATATAATTACATGGGCATGACCTTCGATCCGGACGTGATCGACGCGGGCAATCAGGCCATGCGCGACTACGGTACCGGCACGACCGGCAGCCGCGTTCTGAACGGCACCTATCAGGGCCATAAGGAATGCGAAGACGCATTGCGCGAATTCTACGACATGGACCATGCGATGGTCTTTTCGACGGGCTATCTCGCCAATTTAGGGATCATCTCGACGATTGCCGGAAAGGGCGATTACATCGTCCTCGACATCGATAGCCATGCGAGCATCTGGGACGGGTGCAAGCTGGGCGATGCGGAGATCGTTCCGTTCAAGCATAACGATGTCGAAGCGATGGAAAAGCGCCTGCGCCGCATCCCGGAAGGCGCCGGCAAGCTGGTCATTCTGGAAGGCGTTTATTCCATGCTGGGCGATGTCGCCCCGCTCAAGGAAATGGTCGCTGTTGCCAAGAAACACGGCGCCATGGTGCTGGTGGACGAGGCGCATTCGATGGGCTTCATCGGCGACAATGGCCGCGGCGTGGTCGAGGATGCGGGAGTGATCGACGATGTCGACTTCATCATCGGCACCTTCTCGAAATCCGTAGGAACCGTGGGCGGTTTCTGCGTTTCCAACCACCCGAAGTTCGAGATCATGCGGCTGGTTTGCCGGCCTTATGTGTTCACCGCTTCACTCCCGCCAAGCGTGGTTGCGACTGCGGAGACCTCGATCCGAAAGCTGATGCATGGTTCCAACAAGCGGGCGCATCTGTGGGAGAATTCCAGAAATCTCCACAAGGGCCTGCGCGATCTCGGCTTCAAGCTGGGGACGGATACTGCCGAAAGCGCGATCATCGCGGTGATCATGCCCGATCTCCAGCAAGGCGCAGCCATGTGGGAGGCGCTCATTCACGAAGGGCTTTATGTGAACCTCGCCCGCCCACCGGCGACACCGGCCAATATGACCCTGCTGCGCTGCTCGCTTTGCGCCGAGCATTCGGAGGAGGAAGTGCAGACGATCCTCGGCATGTTCGAACGCGCCGGGAAGGCCGTGGGGATTATCTAGGCGGTAGTCACCTCGGCGCTTGCACAAGGATCATCCGCCTCGCCCTCGCCCCCGCCCAGCTGGGTGATGGCGATGAAGCCGCCGACCACCAGCACCACGAAGACCGAGGTCACCGTGCCGAGATACTCGTCGATGATTCGCTTGATGGGCGCACCAAACATGCGGAAGAGGATGCCGACCGTCATGAAGATGAGCGCGCGGCCTGCAAGGCTTGCGAGCAGGAAAGGCACCAGCGCCATTCCGAGGAAACCCGCGGTGATTGTCAGCAATTTGAACGGGACGGGCGTTGCGGCCGCAATGATGACCGCGGCCACCCCGTATTCGTCGAATGTGCATTGCGCCGCCGGAAGGCTGTCGATCAGCCCGATTGCGGTCAGCAGCGGCACGCCGACGGTATCGTAGAGCGCGTAACCGATGAAGTAGCCGAACAGCCCGCCTGCGACCGATGCCAGCGTGGCGATAAGCGCGAAGCGGATCGCCTTTTTCGGTTCGGCCAGACACATCAGGCCCAGCAGCGGATGCGGCGGGATCGGAAAAAAGCTCGCTTCGACGAAGCAGAACAACGCCAGCCACCACACCGCATGGGGGTGCGCGGCCTTTTCCATCGTCCAATTGTACAGGCTGCGCAGCATGCGGTTCATCGGCGTCTCGACCCCTTGGCACCCGACAAGAGATCGCCGGCTACTGAGGCGATTAGGCGAGCGGCCACGGTGAGGCAAGTATGATAAAATAACCTATTTGGCACTTTTATATTGACATCGTGACGCTCTTTGGTTAGAGAAACGGAACATCGCGATAGTGTGATTCGCCGGCTCCACGGGATTGGGGCCGATTCGGGCGCTCCTCAACTGGGGGCGCCTTTTCGTTTCGCCTATCGCTCTTTGGAGGAGGAGCGGGGACAATGGCAGGTACTGCGATTTCCGGGCCGGGCTGGATTGCGGCATTTCTCGCCGAACTTGCGCGCACCCGTACAGTTGCCAGAGCGACGGCAGCGGCGGGCGTTACCAGCGGGAGCATCTATTTTCAGCGCAATACGAACAGCCTTTTCGCCGACGCTTGGGACGCGGTGCTTTCCGGCACGCCTTATGAAGAGGCGCTCGATGAGCTGGCCGCAGAACCAGGTGCGCAAAAGCGGGCAAATGCGGGTTGGACGAAGCCGTTTCTTGCTGCACTCGCTGAAACATCGAACATCAAGGCGTCGGCAAAGACGGCCAATGTGCCGCTCGCCACGGTATATCGTTTGCGCAAGGCAGACCGGCAATTCGCCGGCGATTGGCAGGCTGCCCTCTTCGAAGGATATGCCAGTCTGGAAATGGAAGTCCTTGGATATCTCAGGGCGCCCGATACATCGCCGAAAATCGACGTTGCAAACGCGCTGCGCCTGCTCGCCGCACATAAGGAAACGATAACGAAGGAACGGGCCAAGCGCGCCAGTGTGAGCGCAGCCGAGGTTCGCGCATCGATCGAGCGGAAGGTCCAGGTTTTGCGCAAGCAGGTCGAGGCCGACGAGGCACGCAGAAAATCATGACAGACTTTGCCACGCGCACCGATCTGTTCGCGGTCGCTTCCAAGGCTCGAAGAACGACCTTTGCCGGAACTTTGAGCGAAAACGAGCGCGACGAATGGCCTCACGATTTTGCCAATAACGCCCATGCCGGACAGCTGCCGCCTGAAAATGACTGGCGGGTATGGCTGGTGATGGCGGGGCGCGGCTTCGGCAAGACGCGCGCAGGTGCCGAATGGGTGCGCGCCATAGCCGAGGCTGACGAACATGCCCGCATCGCGCTGGTCGCCGCCAGCCTGAACGAAGCGCGCGCGGTGATGGTCGAGGGCGAAAGCGGTATCCTCGCCTGCTGTCCGCCGGAGATACGCCCGCGCTTCGAACCGTCGCTGCGCCGCCTGTCCTTCCCCAATGGGGCACAAGCGAAGCTGTATTCGGCTGGCGAGCCGGAAAGCCTGCGCGGCCCGCAATCGAGCCACGCCTGGTGCGACGAGATCGCCAAATGGCCACTCGCAAGCGAGGCCGCGACCCGCTGCTGGGACAATTTGCTGATGGGGTTGCGGCTTGGCAGCGATCCGCGCGTACTGGCGACGACGACGCCGCGTGCCGTGCCGCTGGTCCGGCGCTTGCTCGGCGGCGAGGATGATGGATCGACGGCAGTAACCCGCGGCACGACGTTCGACAATTCGGCAAATCTCCCCGCGCGGTTCCTGGAAACCATGCAGGCCGAATATAGCAATACCGCGCTTGGCCGGCAGGAGCTGGAAGGCGAGTTGCTCGAAGATGTCGAGGGCGCTCTCTGGACCCGCTCGACGCTAGAACGCTGCCGCCGTCCGGGAGCGCCCGGCATTATGGTCCGTGTCGTGGTCGGCGTCGATCCGCCCGCCAGCGCACGGGGCGACGAATGCGGCATCGTGGTCGCGGGGATCGACGCGGATGGCGGCGCGCACGTGCTGGCCGATGCTTCGGTCGAGCGGCCGACGCCCGAACAATGGGCACGCAAGGTCGCCGAAACCGCACATGTCTGGGACGCCGACCGCGTAATTGCCGAGGCCAATCAGGGCGGCGATATGGTGGCCAGCGTGCTGCGCGCAGCAGGAGCTGTCAGTTTCGGGGCCCTGCCGGTCAAGCTGGTCCACGCCAGCCGCGGCAAGGCAGCCCGCGCCGAACCCATCGCCGCGCTCTACGAAGCGGGCCGCGTGCGCCATGCGGGTATGTTCGGCAGGCTCGAAGACCAGCTATGCGGCTTGATGGCAGGTGGCAGCTACGAAGGTCCGGGCAAAAGCCCCGACCGCGCCGACGCGCTGGTCTGGGCATTGAGCGAACTGATGCTGGGCCGCCGCAGTGCGCCCAAGATACGAAAAATCGACTGAACCGACGCCCGATCCGGGCCTCAGCCACAAGGAAAATCCATGTCCTTCCTCACCGACCTGGCCTCCGCCTTCAAGGGCGGGGGCGGGCCGCGCGTGCCTTTGACGCGCGGCTATGTTTCGCCCTGGGCGACAAGCTTCGAAAGCGCCTCGCGCCGCGAACCCTATGAATATGCGCAGGCCGTGCGCGAGGCCTATCTCGCCAACCCGGTTGCGCACCGGGCCGTCCGTGTGGTGGCCGAAGGTGTCGGCGGCGCGCCGCTGACGATCGCCGACCCGCGGCTGGAGGGGTTGGTATCCTGCTCATGCGGGACGCAGCCTCTGCTCGAGGTACTGGCCGCGCAGCTGATGCTTCACGGCAATGCCTATGTGCAGATCCTGCGCGATGCGAGCGGGGTGCCGGTAGAGCTATATCCGCTCCGGCCCGAACGCATAAGCGTGGCAGCGGGCGAGGATGGCTGGCCCAGCGGCTATACCTACCGGCTGGCCGAGCGCAGTATCGCCATCGCGCTCGAAGACGAGGATGGCTGGCCGAATGTCATCCATCTCAAGGCCTTCCATCCGGGCGACGACCATTACGGCGCCGGTTCGCTCGCGGCAGCGCACAAGGCAGTTGCGATCCACAATGCCGCCGCCGATTGGAACCGCTCGCTGCTGGAAAACGCCGCTAGGCCTTCCGGCGCGCTGGTCTACAAGTCGGACGATACCGCAGGCCTGACGACCGAGCAGTTCGACCGGCTCAAGGACGAGCTGGCGCAGGCGTTCCAGGGCGAGAGCAATGCCGGGCGGCCCATGCTGCTGGAGGGCGGATTGTCGTGGCAGGCAATGGCGCTGTCGCCCGCAGATATGGACTTCGCAACGCTCAAGGCGGCGGCGGCGCGCGACATTGCGCTGGCCTTCGGGGTGCCGCCGATGCTGCTCGGCCTGCCGGGAGACAACACCTATTCGAACTACCGCGAGGCCAATCGGGCGCTGTGGCGGCTGACGCTGCTGCCGCTGGCGACCAAATTGCTGAGCGGGATCGCCCACGGTCTGGAGCCGTGGTTTCCCGGCGCATCGCTGGTGATCGATCTCGACCGCGTGCCGGCGCTTGCCGAGGACCGCGAGAAACTATGGAGCCAGGTAGCCGGCGCCGACTTCCTCACCCGTGAGGAGAAGCGCAGCCTGCTCGGCATCGACAATAAGGAGGAACCGCAATGACCCGCGAGGAAATGCTGGCGCGGCTGATCGCGCAGGCGACATCGGAGGGCGGCGATTTCGTCACCCTGCGCGCAGTGGTCGAGGAATCGAGCGAGCTCGGGGCGACCCGCGTGCTCGAACGGCTCGGCCTCGCCGACGAAAGCGCGCAGGACGATATCGACGAATTGCGCGAGCTGCTCTCCGCCTGGCGCGATGCCAAAAGCAGCGCCTGGAAGGCGGCGATCAACTGGGTGGTGCGCGGCGCACTCGCGCTGTTGCTGTTCGGGATCGCGGTTCGTTTGGGTGTCGGCGAGTTGGTCCGATGAGCGCGGGCGAGCTACGTCTGGCGGGCTACGCCGCGCTGTTCGGCAAACCCGACGCCGCGCGCGACACCATTCTGCCGGGCGCCTTCCGCCGCACACTTGCCGAGCGCCGCGATATGCTGCCGATCTATTGGCAGCACCGGCCCGAGCAGCGCATCGGTTGGGCGGAAATGGCATGTGAAGACGAACGCGGCCTGCGCGTTGTCGCCCGGATCGACAATCCCGATAGCCGCGCCGCCGACCTGCTCCGCCGCCGCGAGGTGGACGGCCTGAGCTTCGGCTACCGCGCCCGCTCCTTCCGCCGCACCGGCGCCGGGCGCGAACTTGTCGATATCGACCTGTTTGAAATCAGTCTCGTCACAGAGCCCCTGCAACACGAAGCGCGCGTTCATTTTGTTGCGTAGCCTCTGGCCGTCTGCGCTTCGCTTCAACTCTGCGCTTGCGCTCACCAAGAAAGTCAGTCGCGGAGCACGGCCCTTCTGGGCCGCAAGGCCACGCGGCCGCCCCGCAGGTGCCCGAGCATCGCGAGGAACAGCGCCGAGGAAATGACAAACATACCCGCAAATCAAACCACTACCCCCGAAGAAAGGTGAATACCGATATGGATGTTACCAACACTACCCCCATTACCGCCGCATCGACCGACGCCGCCGAAGCCAGCTTCGACATCGTCGCGCGCCAGGACAAGACCGAAACCGATGTTGCCGCGCTGCGCGGCGATGTCGATGAAGTAAAGGCCCGCATCGACAAGATCGGCCGCGCCGCAGCCCGTCCGGCAATCGCCGCCACCGACCAGACTGCACCTGAAGTAAAAGGCTTCGTCGATGGCTATCTGCGCCGCGGTTCGACAACGGAAATCAAGTCGCTCAGCGGCGCGATCCCGTCCGATGGCGGCTATGCGGTGCCCCGGCAGATCGACGCGCTGATCGCCCGTGAGCTGGCCGAGATCAGCCCGATCCGCTCGATCGCACAGGTCGTCCAGACGGGCAGCGCGGGCTATCGCAAGCTCGTCTCGACCGGCGGCACGGCAAGCGGCTGGGTTTCCGAAACAGCGGGTCGTCCCGAAACCGACAGCGCCTAACTTCGCCGAGATCGCCCCGCCGACCGGCGAGCTTTACGCCAATCCGGCGGCGAGCCAGTCGATGCTCGACGACGTCGCGTTCGATCTGGAAAGCTGGCTCGCCAGCGAAATCGCGATGGAGTTCGCCCGCGCGGAAGGCGCCGCCTTCGTCAACGGCACCGGCGCGGGCCAGCCCGAAGGTTTCCTGTCGGCGGCCAATTCCACGGCCGAAGACGGCGTGCGGGCGTTCGGCACGCTCCAATACGTCGGAACCGGTGATGCGGCAGGTTTCGGCACCGACCCCGACGCCCGCCTGATCGACCTCATCCACACGATGAAGTCGGGCCACCGCCAGGGCGCGAGCTTCGTGATGAACTCGGCGACGCTGGCAGAGGTACGCAAGCTCAAGACATCGGACGGCGCATTCCTGTGGCAGCCGGGTCTGGTCGAAGGTCAGCCGGACCGTCTGCTCGGCTATTCGGTGGTCGAGGCGGAAGACATGCCGGACATCGCAGCGGGCACTTTCCCGATCGCATTCGGCAACTTCCGCCACGGCTATCTGGTAGCGGAACGCAGCGCGACGCAGATCCTGCGCGACCCGTTCACCAACAAGCCGTTCGTGCACTTCTACGCAACGAAGCGCGTCGGCGGTCAGGTGCTCGACAGCAATGCGATCAAGCTGCTGAAGATCGAGGAGTAAAATCTCGACTGCCGGTCCGTCTGCGCCGCTCCCCTCGGCGCGGACGGGCCGGTTTTGAGTTCTTGTTTCATAAACCCGCATCCGCGGGTTCGTCCTCGGTGCTGTTTCGACACTGCGTGTCGAGCACCTGCGGGGCGGCCAGTCGGCCTCGCGGTCGGCTGGTCGCCGACCGTGCTCCGCCACTTGGATAATTGACCTCGCCCCCAACGCGAGCCGAAGGCGAGTGCAAGGCCGACCGGCCGCCCGCAGCGACACGACCTTCAGGTCGTGTGAGCGAGGATAGCCAAGGCTGCGGATGCAGCCGCCGGCGCTTGAGGCTCATAAAAAAGGAAAAATCTATGACGCGCTCGATCGTCATCGGCCCGGTGTTCACCGGCGCGCCGCTGGACGAGCTTAAACACTGGCTCTCCATATCCGGCACGCGTGACGACGCTGTGCTTCTGCGCCTGCTCGAAGCGGCACACGCGACCTGCATGCAGTTTACCGGGCTCGTCCCGCTGACCACGACTTTCGACGAGATGATTACTCCGCAAGCCTGGCTGGATCACCTTCTCGCTGCGACCGATGAAATTCATCGGCGAGATGAACGCGAAAGGCGCGGACGGCGCCGAGCGTGGGCTCGATACCAGCGAATACGACACCGAAATCCATGCCGATGGCAGCGGCCGCATTCGTCTGGGATCGAGCGTTCCGGAAACGCGGATCGAAGCCCGTGTGACCGCGGGTGTCAGCAGTTCGTGGAACCAGCTCGAGGCTGCCCTGAAACACGGCATCATCCGGCTGGCAGCGCATAATTACCGCGAACGCGATCAAGGCGCAGGCGGATCGCCGCCCGCCTCCGTCGCCGCCCTCTGGCACCCCTATCGCAGACTCCGCCTGTGACCTGGCAACGCAAATCGCTCTTCGCCGGGATTGTCAAAAGCCTGACCGCGAAAGCTTGCCGGAGCGCAGAAATGCGCGCGCGGCGCAAGCTCGCCCGGCGGTCGCAAGAAGGATCGCACTGGCGTTCCGCGCCATATCTCTGGCCCCTCTTCTCATCGGGAAATTGAAACCCATGGAAACCCGTTTTCGCAGCGACCTCATCCAGTGGTTGCGCACCGATCCGGCACTCACCGCAAAGGTCAACGCCGTCGAAGAAGAAAGCCCGGTCAGCGCCAGCCCGCCATGGGTCGGCATTGCCGCCAGCGCCAGCACCGACTGGGGCACCAAGACCGCGCGGGGGCGCGAAGTTCGCATTGCTCTCGAGCTGCTCGATCGCGGCGACGATCCGCAAGCGACAGCCTCCATCGTCGATGCACTCGAGACCCGCATCGCCACTGTGCCGGCCGCCCAGCAAGGGTACCGGATCGTGGTCACCCAGTTTCTGCGCAGCCGCGCCGAACGCCGCGCTCGCGGGCAGCGCGCGGCGCTGCTCGAATATCGTTTTCGCCTGCTCGAGACACCAACGGAGTAACAGCACATGACAGCCCAGAAAGGCGCCGCCTTCCTGCTCAAGATCGGCGACGGCGCAACGCCGCCAGCCGCATACGACACCCTCGCCGGTCTTAGGACCACGCAAATGTCGATCAACGGCGACACCGTCGTCGTCACCCACAAAGGCTCCGGCGGATGGCGCGACCTTCTTTCCGGCGCGGGCACACGCTCGATTTCGGTCAGCGCGAGCGGCATTTTCCTTGGCAGCGATGCCGAAGCGACGATCCGCGACCATGCGCTCGCCGGGACGCTCGACGCCTATGAGCTCTCCTTCGAGGACGGCGCGCGAATGCGCGGGCAATTCCTCGTCCAACGGCTCGATTATGCCGGCGATTTCAACGGCGAGCGAACCTATTCGCTTCAACTGGAAAGCTCCGGCAGCGTGGTTTCTGCGTGAGCGGACGCCAATCCGCAGCGCGGCGAGGCGCAGTTCGAAGTTGGCGGGAAGATGCTCGCAGCTGCGCCCGACCTTCGACGCGCTGGTACGCGCGGAGGAAGAACTCGGGCCGCTGCTCGCGCTGGTCGAGCGTGCCGGTGAAGGCCAGTTGCGGCTTGCCGAGATCGCAGCGCTGTTCTGGCACTGCCTGGCGGACCGGACCGGCATCGAACGCGAGGCCGTAGGGCGACGCTGTGGTCCAGCAAGGGCTGGCGGCGGCGACCAAGCCGCTGCGCGTCCTGCTCTCCGAAATACTTCGCGGATCGGGATGACGGGTTTTGGGCAAAGCGCCGCTGCTCTGGCCGGACTGGCCGCGCGCACGCTCGGCTGGAGCTCCGGCAATTTCTGGGACGCCACTCCGAGCGACCTTGCGCATGCACTGGCACCGCCTGGCGGAGGTAGCGGGGCACCGCCCAGCAGGGCGGAAATCGAACAATTGATCGAACGGGACCGTGAACATGGAAGATGATCTGGACGAACTGCTGGTCGAAGTGCGCGCCGACACGCAGCAATTCGCAAGCCGATATTGCTCAGATGCGCGCGAGCTTCGACGCCAATCTGATCGACGGGTTCGCCAAGGCCGGCAATGTGCTGGAGCGCGGTCTGCTCTCGGCGATACGCAGCGGCAGCCTCGGTTTCGAAGATCTGAAACGCGCCGCCACAAGCGCGCTCGACCAGATCGCATCGCAGGCGCTCAAGCTGGGTCTGGACAAGCTGTTCGGCGGCGCTGGGAATAGCGGCGGCGGAGGACTGGGCAGCATTCTCGCCGGGTCGCTGGGCGCGTTGTTCGGCCTACCGGGCCGCGCCACCGGCGGCATCGTCTCGCCCGAGCGGCCGTATGTCGTCGGCGAGCGCGGGCCGGAACTGTTCGTGCCGACCAGCGCCGGGCGCGTTGAAGCGAATGGCGCATCGTCCGGCGGCGAGCGGCGAGACGTGCGGGTAGCAATCAACCTCTCAGCCCCGCGCGGAGCAAGCGCGCCCACCGCACTCCAGCGTTCCAGCAGGCAGGTGGCAAGCGCTGTCCGCCGACGCGTTGTCTGTTTGAGGAAAACGATATGGCATTCTGGCTCGCGTCACGGCGCAACGGACAGCAAAGCGACGTCATTCAACGCTTCGATCCGCGCTTCTGGACGGTCAACTTCCCCCGCCCGATGATGGCGAGCGTGGTCACGACCGCGCCGGATGCGCTGCGGGTCGACTGCGAGTTCTGGCACGAGGGCGAACTGGCGGGGCTGATCTGGGAGAGCACCGACACGCTCGACCATCCTCTGCTGGCGTACGAAACGAACCGCCATTACGCGCATACTGTCGTGCAGTTTCAGCTGGCGGTCAGGCGGCATCATGCCGCTCGATCAGCCCAACGGGCCGACCTTGACGATCGAAGGGCGCGACGCCGCGGGCAATGCGCGAACCTGGTATGTGCGGCTGTGGAATTACGCCGAGGGCACGCCCGAAGATGCGCGGATCACACTGCGCTTTTCGGATTTGCAGTCGGGATACGGATTGCCGGGGGAGCCGGTCCATCCCTCCGACATCGACCGAATGTTTATCTCGCTTGCCCCGCCCGCCTACGTTCCAGGAAGTACCGACAGGCTCGCGGCACGCGCCGACGGCTGGGCCGAGATCAGCGAGATCGCCTGCTGGGGCGACCATGCGATGCTCACTGTCGGCGATGTCGTCCTGCCCGCGCATGGCGAGGGAATGGCGACCGCCTATGACGATGCTTTCAACCAGACCCCGGCGCGGCTGGTACGGCAGGTCGAGCAGCTCGGCTATCGCGGCGAGGTCATCCATTACGTCGGCATGAGCCACTTCTTCGCCCTGCGCGAGGGGACAGGCGAGGACGCCGGTCGCCTGCTTGTGGGCGAGGGCGGGGCCCTTTGCGAACCCGCGCGGCGTTGGCACGAAAGCTTCTGCGCGGAGCTTGCCAAGGCCGAGTTCGAGCCGATCCTCTCGCTTTCCTACGAGCTCTTGGCCGAGCACTGCCCCGCCACTTGGCAGCAGCGTGCGCATGATGGCTCGCCTGCCCGCACAGGTTGGGAGCCGCCTTCCGCCCTGCTATCGCCTGCCAATTCCGACGCGATGGGCTGGCTACAAGACGTCGCGCGCAATTTCGTCGCGCTGGCCGAAGCGGCATCGCTGCCGGTCAAACTCCAGATCGGCGAACCATGGTGGTGGGTGAAGCCGGACGATTTCGCGCCTTGCCTCTACGACGACGCAGCGGTGGCGGCCCTCGGCGGTTCGCCGGTCGCAATCACCGATATGCGCGCGCCGATGTCGCAGGCGCAAACTGGCCTGCTCGACGCGGCAGGCGTGCTTCTGTCCAATTCGACCGCCGCGCTGGCTCAGGCGGTGCGGGATGCTGCGAGCGGTCCGGCAGAGCTGCTGCTGCTCATCTTTCACGCCGACGCTGCTCGACCGCGCCATGCCGGAACTGAAGCGCGCGAGCCTTCCAGTCGGCTGGGCAGCACCCGGCATTCGACCGGCTTCAGGTCGAGGATTACGACTGGCTCACTGCCGGGGCCGATGCGCTGCGGCGTACAGGCTATGCCGAGGTGGATGCGCGGCTTGGCTATCCAGTCCAGAACCAGGATTACCTATCGGGTTTCGTGCTCGATCCCGCCGATGCGCAAACGTTCTGGCCGCGCATCGACGCTGCGCTGGACGAGGCCGCGGCGCGCGGCGTGCCGCGCGCGGTTCGTCTGGGCGCTGCCGCAGGTCGCGCGCGATGGATACACCAGACTTGCCCCCCAGCCGGAGGATGATGTGAACGCTTTCGACGATGTGCCTTACCCGCTCGAACTGGGGCGCGATGCTGCCGTCAGCCCGGAATTTTCAACCTCGGTCGCAGTCACCGCATCGGGACACGAGCGCCGTAATGCGCTGTGGTCCGATGCGCGGATGCGCTATGATGTGGGCCCGGGCATTCGCTCGGAAGAAGAGCTCGCGACGCTGATCGCATTCTTCCGCGCCCGGCATGGTCCAGCCACCGCATTCAGGCTCCGCGATCCCTACGATTTCAGCTCGAACGGCATGTCCGGCTCGCCCGGTCCGGCGGACCAGATGCTCGGCGCTCGGCAATGGCCTTCAGTCAACCTTCCAACTGACCAAGCATTATGGCGAACAGCGGCGCACCATAACTCGCCCGGATGCTGCATCGATCAGGGTCAGCATCGACGGGATCGAGATTTCAGACTGGTCGCTCGAAACTGGCGGCAGAATCGCATTGCCTGCCGCGCCCGCACTCGGAGCCCAGGTCGCTGCCGGTTTCCTGTTCGACGTGCCGGTGCGCTTTGCAGAGGACCGCATTGATGTCAGCGGCATCGCATTCGCTGCGGGCGAGGCACCCTCCATTCCTCTCGTCGAAGTGCGCGAGGAGTCATGAGCAGGGTCTTTCTGGGCCGCGAGCTCGACACGGTAGCGACCTTCTGGCGCATCTACCGGACTGACGGTGTTGCCCATGCATTCACTACGCACGACTGCGATCTATGGTTCGGCGGTCTCGCTCATCTCTCGGCGCCTGCCATGCTGCCCTCGGCGATCCGGAAAACTGCTGGATTGGACGACGATGGAGCCGAGATAGAAGGCGCCCTCTCGCACGATACGATTACCGAACGCGACCTCGAAGCAGGCCGTTTCCGCGGTGCATCGATCTGCGTCGGCGCGGTCGATTGGCGCACGCTGGAGGCAAAGGTTCTGTATCGCGGGGCAATCGAGAATGTCTTCCGCGACGGGCAGAGCTTTTCAGCGCGGCTTCGGTCTTCCAAGGCGATTCTGGATGTCGATCCGATCCCACGCAGCAGCCCGACTTGCCGCGCGCGGTTCTGCGACCGGGATTGTACGCTCTCCGCATCCAAATTTACCAGCAGGGCGACCGTCACGCACATCGATTTCGACCGCAATGCCCTGTCGGTCGACATTGCGGACTTGATGCCATTCGCGTTCGGTGAGCTCAAGCCTATCGACGGGCCGCAATGCGGACAGACATTCAACGTGGCCAGCGTAAGCTCCGGCGATCTGGCGCTTGGCCGTCCGATCGACCGGAAATTTGCAGCGGGCATGCGCGTCTGGCTGAGGCAGGGCTGCGACCGGACGATTGCCACATGCGCGGGCCGTTTCGGCAACGCCGCCAATTTTCGCGGCGAGCCCTACCTTCCGGGCAATGACCTGCTCGCCCAATATCCGATGCCGCGATGAGCGCCGCCACAGCGTTCGCCTCAGCAGTGGAAACATTCACGGGCACGCCCTTCCGCCTCAATGGGCGCGACAGGCGCACCGGTATAGACTGCGTCGGACTGGTAGCATGCGCACTCGAGCAGATCGGGATCACCGTAGCGGCTCCGCGCGGCTATCGCCTGCGCCAATCGTCAATCGAGCGCATGCTCGAAGCCGTCCCTGAAGCTTTTCGCGAGCAGGCGAGCACGAGTGCCGCAGTCGGCGACCTGGTTTTGGTCCAGCCTGGACCATCGCAGCATCATCTTTGCGTAATCACCACTGCCGACAGCTTCGTGCATGCTCATGCGGGTCTGCGGAAAGTCGTCCGGCAGTCGGGGCCGATCCCATGGCCGTGCTTGAAAGTCTGGCGTCTTTCGGACGCAGGATAGGAATTTCTTATGGCAACTTTAGTTCTCGGTGCCGTCGGCACTCTCGTTGGCGGGCCGCTGGGCGGTGCGATCGGCACTCTGGTCGGGCGCCAGGTGGATGCGGCGGTGATCGGAGGGGCGTCTCGCGAAGGCCCCCGGCTCAAAGATCTCGCGATCTCGACCTCGACATACGGACAGCCCATCGCGCGCCATTACGGCCAGATGCGCGTGGCCGGAACCATTATCTGGTCGACCGACCTGGTGGAAAACGAAGACACGAGCGGCGGCGGCAAGGGCAAGCCGAAGACCACGAATTACAGCTATTCGGTCTCGATGGCGGTCGCGCTTTCGAGCCGCCCTATCGCTGCGATGGGCAGGATCTGGGCTGACGGCAACCTTCTTCGCGGCGCAGCGGGCGATCTCAAGACCGGCGGCGAGGTTCGCTTCTACGCGGGACATGCAGATCAGCAGGCCGATCCGCTTATGGCGGCAGCTTTGGGCTGCCGGCTGCCCAGCCTATCGCGGCATGTGCTACGCCGTATTCGAAGACCTCCAGCTAGGGGATTTCGGCAACCGCATACCGGCCCTGACGTTTGAACTGCTGGGCAAACAGGGTGAGCAGATCATCCCGTCGATGATCGGTGCGGCGGGTGCGACAGCAAGGGCGGACCTGACGATCGCGGGCCTTAAAGGGATTTCTCACGAAGCGGGAACCTATGCCCGAAATCTCGTCTCGCTGGCTCCCGCATTGCCGATCGTTATCGACACTTCGGGCGAAACGCCTGTCGTCTCCGGACTCCTGTCGGATCAAGCAGCCACCCTCTCACTTCCCGAGCCCATAGCCTGGCCTGATGGCGATTTCGGTGCGCAATCGGGCTCTGGCCGGACCGGGAGCGCTGCAACCAGCGGCATTTCGGAGCTGAGATATTACGATATCGCCCGCGATTATCAGCCCGGCCTGCAACGTGCACCTGTCGCAAATGACTTTGCCTCGCAAAGCACCTTCGAACTGCCCGGTTCTTTCGACGCCGTGGATGCAAGCAGGCTGGCCCAGGAAATATCACAGCGCAGCTCGTCTGACGGGGATCGGTTGGTCTATCGAATATCGGCCATCGACGATGCGCTGCTGCCAGGCAGAATTGTCCGGTTGCCGGACGAGCCGGGTTTGTGGAGGATCGAGAGCTGGGAGTGGCGCGAGGGCGGGATCGAGCTGGAACTCGCGCGGCATCTTCTTCCGGCAACCGCCGAGGGACTGAGCGAGGCCGGCACGCCCTGGACCCCGCTCGATCGGCTGCCGGGTGAACAGTTTCTGCGCGCGTTCGAACTGCCATGGGACGGAACCGGCCCGTCATCCCAGCGTCAGGTTTTCGCCGCGGTCGGCGCGGCGGATGGACGTTGGTCCGGCGCGCAGCTGTACGCGGAACAGGGCGCCGAACTGGTCCCGCTGCAAAGCTACGCCGACCGGCGCGCAATTTCGGGCCAGCTGGCCGAGGCGCTCGGCGCATCGCCAGCGCTCATGTTCGAAGCAGGCAGTAGCGTCGCAGTGCAATTGTCGGATACCGCTCAGGACCTTCAGCCAGTATCAAACGCGCAGCTTGCTCAAGGAGCGAACCGCGCATTGATCGGCCAAGAAATCGTTCAATTCCGCGATGTCGAACCGCTGGGAGGCGGTGCATATCGGCTTTCGGGCCTGCTGCGCGGCCGCGGCGCGACAGAGGCGGAAGCGCAATCGGGGCATGCCTCGGGTACTTCCTTCACATTGCTCGACCAGCGCATCGTTGCAATCGACGAGACGGCGGTTGGCGCTTTTGAAACGCTGACGGCGATCAGCGCCGATTCCGATGCTCCCGTTACCGCGACCATAGAGAACGCCGGGATCGCGAAACGCCCGCTGGCACCAGTGCACGCCAAGGCTGTTTGGCAGAGCGACGGGGGCGTGGACCTGTCTTGGATAAGACGAGCCCGCGGCGCGTGGAGTTGGCCATCGCAAGTCGAAGTGCCGCTCGTGGAAGAAGCGGAACTTTATGAGATCGGCATAGGGCCCGTGATCGCTCCAATTGCCAGCTTTACCGCAGCCAGTCCGGCTCTGTCCCTGACTGCAATCGCGTTAAATACGGTCTCGGCAGACCCAGCGACGCCGATTTGGGTACGGCAGGTCGGCGATCATGCAAGATCAGCCGCGACACTACTCACTCTCACACCTTAGGGATCTTAACATGTCAGAACCGATTATCCTGGATGGCCGCACCCCGCGCCTATCGATGCCATTCCTTTACCCGGCGCAGGCGCAGAAGGAGTATCTCTTCAACGAAGCGATCTCCACACTAGACTGTCTCGTGAGCCCGAGAGTCCTCGCCGAACAAGGGTCACCGCCGTCCGAACCAGCTGATGGGAACACCTTTATCGTCGGCTCTGGCGCAAGCGGCGAGTGGGCAGATCATCACGAGAAGCTGGCATATTGGGCGCAAAATCATTGGCTTTTCATCCCGCCGCGTGAGGGCATGAGCGTTTACGACGCATCGAAAAGCCAGTTCATGATTTACACAACCGAATGGACCCGGGCTGCCAAACCCGACAATCCTGACGGCGGCACGGTCATAGATGCGCAAGCGCGCATGGCAATCGCGGGAATTATCGCCGCCCTCGAAAATACAGGTGTTTTTTCACAAAGTTAGACGGAACCATTCCCACTCACGCCCGTTTGCGAGCCACGGGAGGATGATCTCCAGAACAGTTTCAGGACTCAATGCCCAACAATCGCGGCATTCTTGCAACAGTTCCGTAGATTGTCCGCTTGCCACCCCAATGGGGAAAAGTTAGATAAGTGGCCACTCGGTGGCATTAATTCGCAAAAAGGGGAATTTTATAATGCGGAAACTCGTCATAGGCATGGCGATGGCGTCGACGGCGCTGGCATCGCCAGCCCTCGCCCGCGACAACGCCTGGTATGTTGGTGTCGAAGGCGGTCCGATGATCGTTGAAGACGTCGAATTCGACGTCGACGGCGGCGCCGATGAAAATGGTTTCGAACTTCAAACCGGTTATGATTTCGGTGGCTTTGTTGGCTACGATTTCGGAGCATTCCGTATCGAAGCAGAAGCTAGCTATCGCGAAGCCGATGCGGAACTCTACACCGCTGGTCCTCAGGGCACCTTCTTCAACGGTGTTGCAGTTCCAGGTGGCGCTTATGCCGCAGATGGTTCGTTCGAATTCGCTCAGCTTCATGCTGAACGGCTTGCTCGACTTCGGTGACGATGATGGCCTGCAGGGCTTCGTCGGTGGCGGTGTGGGCGTTGCCCGCACTGGTATCGAAGCGATCCTGGGTGCATCAGGCGCTCCGACGATCGACGACTCTGATAGCGGCTTTGCGTGGCAGGTTCTTGCCGGAATTCGCGCTCCGCTGACAGACAACATCGACGTGGGTCTGAAGTATCGTCTCTTCACAGCAGAAGACGTATCTCTAGTTGATACTCTTGGTCGCTCGCTGAACGACAGCATTCGTTCGCACTCGATCCTTGGTACGCTGACTTACAACTTCGGTGAGCCGGAAGCTCCGCCTCCGCCTCCGCCGCCACCACCACCACCGCCTCCGCCTCCGCCTCCGCCGCCTCCTCCGCCGCCTCCGCGTGCGGTTTGCGAGACGGGTCCGTACATCGTCTTCTTCAACTGGGACGAATCGGACATCACTCCGGAAGCGGCAACGATCCTCGACAATGCAGTCTCGGCTTACGCCAATTGCGGCATGGCTTCGGTTATGCTCGCCGGTCACACCGACCGTTCGGGTTCCGTTGCTTACAACATGGGTCTGGCTGAGCGTCGCAACTCTTCGGTTCGCGATTATCTCTCGGCTCGCGGTGTTCCCGATGGCCGGATCACCAGCGAAGCATTCGGCGAAGCGCAGCCGCGCGTCCCGACTGCCGACGGTGTTCGCGAACTGCAGAACCGCCGCGTGGAAGTCACTTACGGTCCGGGTTCGGGCATGTAAGTCGGACGCACAGCGTCAAAGTGATAAGGGGCCGGAGCAATCCGGCCCCTTTTTCGTTGGTAGTCAGGATCACAAAAGGATTGCTGACTATGAAGAATGCTCTTCTTGCCCTCGCCGCCGCTTCCACCCTTTCCGGTTGCGCATCGATATACGATTTGCCGACCGAGCGACTTGGGCAGGCACAACTTTCTTATGCCAACGGGCTTCCAGCGGGCACAGCGCAGCTTATGACGAGCGGTAATTCCTATACGCTCGCAATAGCAGTGACGGGGATGTCCGCGGGTCCGCACGGGCTGCACCTCCACACCGTGGGGACATGCGAGGCACCCGACTTCAAAAGCGCAGGTGGCCACCTCAACCCGACCGGCAAAACGCACGGCACTATGTCACCAGATGGCAGTCATCTGGGCGACCTTCCCAACCTGGTTGTTAATGCGAATGGCACGGGTACCGCCACTATCGATCTCGAAGCAGTCAGCTCGAGTGACTTAGGGGAGATATTTGACGCCGACGGCACTGCTGTGGTTATCCACGCAGGTCCCGATGATTATCGCACCGATCCAGCAGGCGCGGCGGGTGCCCGGATCGCCTGCGGTGTGCTTGCAGCAATCGTAGCGATCAGGCGGCTGGCTCGCCTGCAGCCATCGCCCTTTGCCTGACAGTCCGTTCGGCTTCTGGAACCGTTCGGTAAGCCAGGATCAACAGGACCGTCCCAATCGGAGCGGCGACCAGCATCGAGAGAACTCCCGTCGACAGGCTTTGGGTCAGGGTCGAGACCTGCCCGGCCATGTATGGCCCAAGCGCGAGCCCGATCAGTGTCGTCGACAGGAAAAACGTCGCTGTCGCCGTACCTCTCATTCGCGGAAGTACCAGATCCTGTGTCGTGGCAGCAGCCGCTCCGAGCGCCGAACTGCCGAAAAGAGAAAGCAGGAAATTGAGGAAATAGAACAGCGCGACATTATCGGTCGTGAATGCGATGATGAGTGGAATGACTGGCGCGAGAACGCCGAAAGCGACTACGAAAAGCCGGCCACCCGGATTACGCTCGCGCAGCCAGTCGGATACCCGGCCTCCGATGATCACGCCAAGGAAGCCTCCAAGCGCACCGCCTCCGCCGATCCAGAAACCCAGAACCGACTTCGAAGCGCCGAGGACACGCTCTGCATAGGGCGCGGCCCAGAAGGACACGGAATATGACGCAAAAGCGACCATGCCGTATCCGAGGATTGTGTAGAGAAAAGCCGGGCTGCCCCATATCAGTGCAAACGTCGGCGCATCTCTGTGACGCAGAGAATTCGCCCACGAAAATACCGCATAGTAACCGATCGCAATGGCGCCCCACTGCTGGTAGTTCTCGGTCGCCGTACCGATGGCGTAGCATATACCCCCGATCACGAGCGCCGCAGCGACGTTGACCGCCAAAGCTCCGAAGCTCCGCCTGGCGGCAGCGATAAAGGTAAAGGGCGGAATGACTGCGAACATTTCATTGAAGAAGTCGCGGAACGGATGCTCGACCTTCTTTTCAGGCAAACCCTCCATGACGCCGCGCACCGGCTCCCTAGTGTGAAAACCCACACGGCAAGCAGTAGTCCGGGAATGCCGACCGCCATGAACGCGGCCTGCCAGCCCACAAGACCGAACGGTCCCCCGCCGGGATATGCCTCGTTCCAGTTTTCGACGATCAAGCCGCCGATCAACAACGAGATGCCGCCGCCAAGGTAAAGTCCTGCCGAATAGATCGCCAACGCGGTTGCGCGCATCTTCTTGGGAAACCAGTCGGAGATCAGCGAGTAGGCTGCCGGGCTGGCACTCGCTTCGCCGACGCCGACGCCGATACGGGCTGCGCTTAGTTGCAGACCGTTCTTCGCCAAGCCAGAAATCGCTGTCATGAATGACCACAGCGCAAGGCCGATCGTCATCAGCCGGACGCGGTGCCAGCTATCAGCGAGACGGCCCAACGGGATTCCGAACAACGCGTAAAACACGCCAAAGGCAGTGCCGTAGAGAAAGCCCAGGTCTGCATCGGTCAGACCGAGATCGGCTTTGATATCATTTGCCAGAATTGACAGGATATTGCGGTCAATGAAGTTCAGGACATAAATGAGGACCAGAACGCTCAGCGCATACCAGCTGTAGGCCGGGACTTTCTGGTCGCCCTCGCCTTGCCCTTCGATCGGTGCGGCGTTGGCTTGTGTCGGTCCCGTCAAATCCCTACTCCATCACTGCGGAAGCTGCCCCTGAGTAAGGTGTGGTATCGACAAGCCCCGCTTCGTCAAAGCCTTTTCGGCGCAGACGGCACGAATTGCAGGTCCCGCAAGCTAAGCCTTCAGCGGATGGATCGTAGCAGGACCAGCTCCAGGCAGGATCAAGCCCCAGCCTTTCGCATTCCCTGGCGATGTCGGCTTTGGTCATGTGCTGCAGCGGAGCGTGGATCGAGAAAGGCGACCCTTCGACGCCCTGCTTGGTGCCAAGCCTGGCGGTCTCCGCAAAGCTATCGATGAATTCCGGACGGCAGTCAGGGTACCCTGAATAGTCAAGCGCGTTCACGCCGATGAATATATCGCGCGAACCAACCGTCTCGGCAAAGGCTGTGGTTATGGCCAGAAAGACCAGATTGCGGGCGGGCACGTAGGTCACCGGTATATCGGTGCCAACACCCGACTTGGGCACTTCGATATCGTCGGTCAAAGCCGAACCGCCAAAACGCCGCAAATCCAGCGGCAAGGTGACATGATCGGCCACGCCCAGCTTCTCGGCGATCGCATGTGCCGACTGTAATTCGCGCACGTGCCGCTGTCCGTAGTCGATCGTCAGCGCATGCAGAGGGTGGCCGCGCTCGCGGGCCAATGCGGCTGTCACCATCGAGTCGAGTCCGCCGGACAGCAGAACGACGGCCGGGCCCAGGCCCTGGGGTTCTCGGTCAGTCATGCAGG
Organism: uncultured Alphaproteobacteria bacterium; assembly: GCA_963797945.1. Classification (GTDB taxonomy): domain Bacteria; phylum Pseudomonadota; class Alphaproteobacteria; order Sphingomonadales; family Sphingomonadaceae; genus Qipengyuania. The sequence goes on from CAWCRA010000005.1 coordinate 162,253, forward strand.
AGGGCGCTATTTCCTTTGCGCCGTCTTCGCAAGGTCAGCTGCAGGGACCCACGCGCCGGGCTTCTGCCGTGAACTGGAACGGCTGGCCTGCCGCAATTCCCTGGCTTTCGATCTGCACTAGCGAACGGGTTTCCTGGCGGACATTGGTGCGGCCATAGCCGTTACCCCGGCATGTATACTGGACTGTCACTTCCTGAGCGCCGTCTTCGACAACATAGCGGTTGCAATTGCCGCCGTGGCGCAGCTGGATTAGCTCGCTTCCGGTGCGCACGCACACGCGCCGCGGCTGCGCTCCATCGCGAAACCGTACTTCCCAGCTGCCTTTTTCCAAACCGGCCAACATGCGTAACGAATCTTGCGCCGCAGCAGGCACAACGAAAGCGAGCCCCGCTGCAGCGAGTGAAACAGCCCCGATACTGGCAAATGCTCTTTTCATATTCTGCGATCTCTCGATGTGGCGTAGGCTATACGCGCCATTTTAGCCAAAAGGCGTTTACGGTCGATGAACTGTGCGCAATCATCGACGAGCCGTTTAAGCCGCCAAAGAAAACTTGTTTCGAACAGAATGCGCAATCGACCACCACAACCCCGTCATCATCCCGCATTTCGTCGATCTCGGCGGCGGGAAAACGTCCGATAACGCTTTCATAATGTTCGACCGAACAGCGGCATCCTCTGGTAATGGCGCCCTCGCGCGACACGCGTACCTCGTCTTCTTCGTGGAAGACCCGCCAGACCAGCGCTTCCAGCGAAAGCTCCGTGTCGAGCAGTTCGTCGTGGCGGATCGACCCGGTCATGATAGCGACATGCTCCCATTCGGGATGATCGAGGCGGGCATGCAGGCGCTCGCGCCCTTCCTCACCGTCAGGCAGATGCTGCACCAGAATTCCAGCGGCGCGGCACCCCTCGGGACTCGAAGACACGGCGACCTTGATCAGCGTCGGCAGCTGTTCCGATTGGACGAAATACGACTTCGCAGGCCTGGGCAATGGTATCCCCTTCCAGCGGCACGATACCTTGGTAACGGCCCTGGTCGCCAGGCAGATCGAAGGTGAGCGCAAGATACCCCTTACCAAACAAGGCGAAAAGCGAGGGATTGGCACCCAATTCGGCCAGGCGTTCAGCGTCGAACTGGACATATCCGCGCATAGCACCGCCTTGATAATCGCAGACCAGCAGGCTGATCGGACCCGCCTCGGTTTGTGCCTGCATCGTGACCTGCGAGCCGTTCTCTTTCAGCAGCGACCCGATCAGAGCGACGACCACCAAGCGCCTCGGCCAGCAAGTGCGTAACCGGCGCGGGGTAATCGTGAGCGGAAAGAATTTCGTCGAGTACGTCATCCAGCCGCACCATGCGCCCACGGACATTGCGGGGCGGTATAGCGAAGCCGAGCACATTGCCGGAAAACGTCTCTTTTGCTGGGTTCAATTCGGTCATGGCCGGAATATGGGGCCGGAGTACCAAATTAACAGGGCATGCGAACAGTCTAAAGCTTGCCGAAACACCATAGCAAAATGGACTTTTGGGCATGAATGCGATTTTCTGCCTCGTCAAAAACCACTGATTGCGGGCCTTCGAACACGTCCTCGCTCACCTCGTCACCGACATGAGCGGGCAGACAATGCAGAAAAATGGCATCCTCCTTGGCCTGCCGGATCAGCGCGGTATCGACGCGAAAGGGCTCCATCGCTGCAAGCTTTTCCGCTGCTTCCGCATGGCCCATCGACACCCAGGTATCGGTCACGAGGACATCTGCACCGCGCGCAGCTTCTCCTGCGTCATTGGTGAGTGTGACCTGCGCCCCGCCCGCTCTGGCCATCTCGATGAATTCAGCGTCCGGCTCGTAGCCTTTCGGCGTTGCGATGCGCACATTGAACTTCATCAGCGCCGCCGCCTCCAGGACGGAGTGCAGCACATTATTGCCGTCGCCGAACCAAGCGACCTCAAGACCGGGCAGCGCTTTGCGGTGCTCGATCATGGTCAGCAGATCGGCCACGATCTGACACGGATGCGACCGGTCCGTAAGGCCGTTGATGACCGGCACGCTGGCATGGCGCGCCAGCTCCTCGATCTTGGCGTGATCGTCGGTGCGGATCATGATGGCGTCGACCATCCGGCTGAGTACGCGCGCGGTATCGGCGATGCTTTCGCCGCGCCCGAGCTGAGACGTTCCGGCGTCGAGTATCAGTGCGGACCCGCCCAGCTGACGTATAGCTATATCGAAGCTCACGCGCGTGCGGGTCGAATTCTTCTCGAAGATCATTCCCAGGACATGGTCGGCCAGTGGGCGATCGGCATCATGCCTGGCTTTGGGCCATCCTGCGCGCGCGGCCTTGCGGTCCTGCGCATCGTTGATCATCGCCGCGATGGCATCCCCGCCGGCATCGGACAGATCGAGGAAGTGCCGCGTCATACCGCCTCGGGAATCTCGAAGCTGGCAGCGCCGGCCGACAGCTTCTCGAAAAATTCGTCCATTTCGGCATCGCCGATGACCAGTGGCGGAAGCAGCCTTAGCGTCTGATCACCCGCAGCCACCGTCAGCAATTGGTGATTGTCCCGCAAGTGCACATAAAAGGGACGGCTTTCGACTTTCATACGAATGCCGAGCATCAAGCCTTTGCCGCGCACGAAGTCGAACAGATCGGGATAATTTCCGATGAACTGTTCGAGCCGGCTGCGCAGCCGTTCACCCTTATCGGTTACCTCGGCGAGGAACTGCTCGTTTGCCACCGTATCCATCACCGCCTGGCCCGCTGCCATGGCAAGCGGGTTGCCGCCATAGGTCGAACCATGCGTACCAAAGGTCATGCCGCGCGCGGCTTTCTCGGTCGCGAGACAGGCGCCCAGCGGGAAGCCGCCGCCAATGCCCTTGGCGGTTGCGAGTATGTCCGGCTCGACCCCGTAATGTTCGTGCGCGTAAAGCTTGCCGGTGCGCGCGACACCGCATTGCACCTCGTCCAGCACAAGCATCAGATCGTGCTCGTCGGCAAGCGCGCGCAGACCGTGCATGAATTCGTCGCTGGCCGGACGGATGCCGCCCTCGCCCTGAATCGGCTCGACCAGAAAACCTGCGGTCTTGGGGCCGATCAATGCTCGAACGGCCTCGAGGTCGTCGAATTCGCAATAGACGAAGCCGCCGAGCAAAGGCTGGAAGCCCTTGTGCATCTTTTCCTGGTTGGAGGCGCTGATCGTGGCCATCGTGCGCCCGTGAAACGCATTGGTAAAAGTGATCAGATCGGTTCGGTTCGCATCGCCATCTTCGTGCTGGTGATATGCGCGCGCCGTCTTGATTGCGGTCTCGACCGCCTCCGCCCCCGAATTGGTGAAGAAAACAGTGTCGGCGAAGGTGCTGTCGACCAGCGACTGGGCGAGCTTCTCGCCCTGAGGACTGCCATAGAGGTTGGAGACATGCATCAGCTTCTCGGCCTGACGCTGGATCGCGCCGATCAGGCCTGGATGCGAATGGCCGAGCAGGTTCACCGCAATGCCGCTGGCAAAGTCCAGATAGCGCGTACCGTCTTCGTCGATCAGATGGCAATTGTCCCCCTCCACCGGGCGTACGCCGCAACGTGGGTAGACGGGCATCAGCGGCGTGATCGACATGGGACCTCCGGGTGGACAAAAGCAAATGGCGACCGCGTGATGCGGCCGCCATTTTCATGAATTGCCAATGCTGTATTGCCTGGCGCTTGCCGGGTCAAACCGGCAGCGCGCTTATTCCGATGCAGGCGCCAGATTGACCGCGGAATGCTTGCCGCGGCGATCCACTTCCAGATCGAAACTGTAACGCTCGCCTTCGTTGATGGCGGACAGTCCCGAACGCTCGAGCGCGCTGATATGCACGAACGCGTCCGGCTGGCCGTCATCCCGTGTGAGGAAGCCGAAGCCCTTCATCGAATTGAAGAACTTGACCGTGCCGGTGGCTTTTTCGCCAGTCAGCTCGCGCTTGGGCGGGCCGGCATCGGCCGCCACGGCTACGACGTCGCCGACGACCTGGAGATCCTGCGCGGAGACCTTGCCGCCGCGATCGACCAGATTGAATTCGAGCTCCTGACCTTCGCCAAGACCTTCGAGACCGGCACGTTCCACGGCGCTGATATGGACGAATACGTCCTCTCCGCCGCCTTCCTGCTGGATGAAGCCGAAGCCCTTCTGGCCGTTGAAGAATTTTACCGTGCCTTTGCCGGTTCCCACGACCTGTGCGGGCATGCGGCTGAAACCGCCGCCGCCTGCGCCGCGCCGCCGGGGCCACCAGGGCCGCCGCGATTGGCACCGCCGCCGCCGCCGCCGCGAAAGCCGCCGCCTCCACCACCGCCGCCGCCGAAGCCGCCGCGATCGTTGTTGAAGCCGCCACGGTCACCGCCGTAGCCGCCACCGCCACCGCCACCGCGGTAGCCGCCGCGATCACCGCCGCCGCCGAAATCACCTTGGGGCGGGAAACCATCACCCGAACCCCCAAACGGATCGAAACTGTCTTCGCCGATCCCGTCGCGCTTGTCCCGTCCCCGACGACGGCCTTTGTCATAACCCATAACTAAGCAATTACCCTGTGCGCTGCCTCTGCTTCGTTCATGCGCCAGGTCCGAAGGCAACAGTGCGGACGCGGCGCGAATGGGCCGCCGAATCTTGCGAAAAGACCGCCCACGAAAGGTTCACCATAGCGCAAATTGCGCTTCAAGCGAATGTTTTAGCGATTGACGCTGTCATGGCGCAGGAATGTGACATTTTGACATAGGCTGATAGATGCGAACTTTGGCCGATGGCGCGAGCAGCTTGCCCGAGTTGCCAGCTCCGGCCATGATCCTATCGGAGAGCGGAAGCCAGACTGGCGGTCCGGCAAGCTGCTACAAGAGAGCCCGAGCTGATGAGCGACTTCAAGACCATTACCGACACGCTTTTCGCCAGCGCCCAGATCCATCCGGGCGACGTTCAAACGGCCCGTGATCAAGGCATAACGCTGGTCATCAACAACCGGCCCGATGACGAGGAGCCGGGCCAGCCTTCAGCAGCATCGATCGAGACTGCTGCCCGCGATCTGGGCCTGGATTACCGCCACATTCCCGTTACCTCTGCCGGCTTCAGCCTGCCCCAGGTCGAAGCGATGGAAGAAGCTGTCGCGAGTGCACAGGGCAAGGTTCTGGCCTTCTGCCGCAGCGGCACACGCTCCACCCTGCTATGGGCGTTGGCACAGGCAAAAAGTGGCCGCGACACTGACGCCATCGCCACGGATGCGGCAAAGGGCGGGTATGATGTCAGCCCCGTCAGGCCGACAATGGACATGCTCGCGGGTCGCTCCAGCGAATAGTTATTTGCGATAGTCCAGCGGCGGATCGCGGTCGCCTAGCAGCGATTGGTAGACATAGTCCTCGCCGCGCGCCTGGACGAATTCGGCCTTTGCCTGTTCGCGCAGCGATGGGTTCGTGTACAGCTCGACTGCGGCAAGCATCATGGCTTTTGCTGCATGGACTGCACCTTTCGCCCCGATCGAGTGACCACTTGCCGCCACCGCCTGCCACGAATGCGCGGCAGTGCCCGGCACCCACGTCGCCGTCCCCACCCTGACGGTTGGCACTGCGCTCGACACATCGCCTACGTCGGTGGAGCCATATCCTGTGTTCCATTCGAAGGGCTTCACTTCGCGCGCATCCGTTACCGGCGGCGCATCTTCGCCCAAGCTCGTGCGGATTTCCTCTGCCCATGCAAGCTCGTCAGCAGTGTATTCGAGCGGTGGTAGCTGGGTAAGCTTTTCTCGCATCATCAGTTGGAGCGATTCGACCGGCACAACCGGATTGTTGCCGTGGATGATCTCCCAATCGACATCGGTTCCGGTGCCGAGTGCAGCGCCGCGCGCCGTGTTCTCCAACCTCTCCCACAAGGCCCGTACCTCGTCCGGATCGGAATGGCGGACGTAGTAGAAAACCTCGGCAAAGTCAGGGATGACGTTAGGCGCGGCCCCGCCCTCGGTGATGACATAATGGATGCGCGTATCCATCGTCGTATGCTCGCGCATCATGTTGACCATCATGTTCATGGCCTCGACCCCGTCGAGCGCGGACCGCCCGCGCTCGGGCGCTCCCGCAGCGTGGGCCGACACGCCGCGGAAGCGGAATTTGCCCGACCGGTTGGCGAGCGTCGTGGTCGCATCCGCATCATTCGCATCGGAGGGGTGCCAGTCGATTACGAAATCGGTGTCGTCGAACAAGCCCGCGCGGGTCATATAGACTTTACCCGACCCGCCTTCTTCCGCCGGTGTGCCATAAAGCCGCACGCGCCCCGGTGTCCCGGTCGCTTCCAACCAGTTGCGTATGGCGATGGCGGCGCTGAGCGATCCCGCACCGAAAAGATTATGCCCGCAGGCATGGCCTGCATGCTTGTCCGCAACCGGATCACGCGAAGACGATGTGGATTGGCTGATCCCCGGCAGAGCATCGAATTCGGCGAGCAGCCCGATAACCGGGCCACCTTCGCCCCATTCGGCCACGAAAGCCGTGGGGATACCTGCAACGCCGGGCCTGATCGTGAAACCTTCGCCCTGCAGCTCGTCGATCAACAGGCCACTCGACTGCGTTTCGAGATAGCCGAGTTCCGCCAGGTCCCAGATCTGCCTGGCGACCCGCTCGGTCCGCTCACGCTCGGCTTCGACAGCCGCGATCGGATCGGATGACTGCGCCAGTGCCGGAGCGGCAAGACCCAAAGCCAGACCTGCGATGCTGCACATCCATTTCATCGACATATCTCCCTGTTCGCGCACGCTTGCCGCAGATCGCGCGTCATGCCAATCCATGATGCAATGGAAATTCCGCCCGCCCTGCTGCAATTCCTCGGATCGCTGGCTGCCATTTTGCTGCTCGCAGGCCTGGCATACTGGCTAAAGCTGGGCCCGCCGCCGAAGCTTGAAAGCGAAGAGCAGGCCCGGTTGGCGGCGAGCCGAAGTCGATGACGGGTTCGAACCGGTCGCCGTCTCGCTCGACCGGGAGGGGCGCGGGGCACTGCTGCGCGATCAGAGCGGGCGAGTCATGCTGCTGAGGCCGCACGGATCGCATTTCGCCGGCCGTATTCTGGGCCCGCTCGCAGCGATTCGCCTCGACGGCACGAGCTTGCATATCGACACGCGCGAACGCCGCTTCGGCACCTTTGTGCTAACGCTCGACGATGCTTCAGCTTGGGTCCAGCCGGAACGCGCTATAGAACGCGCCGAGCATGCCTGATTTCTCGCCCACCCAATATGCCGTGCCGGCTTTTGTTACTCTGGTCCTGATCGAAATGGTCTGGGCGCGCTATCGGCGGCCCGAGGCCTACGAGCCGCGCGATACGCTGACGAGCCTTGCGTTCGGATTGGGCAGCACGGTTGCAGGCGCGCTGTTCGGCGGGGCAATCATCGCCGCATCGCTGTGGATCTACGAATACCGCCTGTTCGATTTCGGCGAGCAGTGGTGGCTGGTATGGTGGGCGTGGCCGGTGTGCTTCGTGCTCGACGACTTCGCCTATTACCTGTTTCACCGCATGGCGCACCGGGTCCGCTGGTTCTGGGCCTCGCATGTGAACCATCATTCGAGCCAGCATTACAACCTCTCTACCGCTCTCAGGCAAACATGGACGGGCTTCTTCGCGCTGAGCTTTGCCTTCAGCCTGCCGCTGGTGCTGCTCGGTTTCCATCCGGCGATGATCGCCATCGTGAGCGGCATCAATCTGGTTTATCAATTCTGGATTCATACCGAAGCGATCGGCCGCATGCCGCGCTGGTTCGAAGCGGTGATGAATACGCCGAGCCACCACCGCGTACATCATGCAACCAATCCGCGTTATCTCGACCGGAATTATGCAGGCGTCTTCATCGTCTGGGACAAGATGTTCGGCACATTCGAAGCGGAAACGGGCGAGGAGAAAATCCGCTACGGGATCGTGAAACAGCTCGGCAGTTTCAACCTGCTGTGGGCCGTGTTCCACGAATGGATCGGCATTGCGCAGGATGTCTGGCGCGCGCCGTGGAAGCACAAGCTGTCCTATCTGCTGCGCGAACCCGGCTGGACGCACGACAATAGCCGCGAAACGAGCGACCAAATTCGCGCTCGCTGGTTAGAGCGACAAAAGGTTGCAGGCAAAAACCCGATTGCGGAAGACCGCGAGGCCGCATAACCCTGCTCCCACAGAGGAGAGTACATGTCTGAGACTTTGGACGAATTCGACGTCATCGTAATCGGCGGAGGTAGCGGAGGTAGCGCGGCAGCCGGACGGCTGGCCGAATCCGGTAAATCGGTCTGCTTGTTGGAAGCCGGCGGGCGGAACGACGGCTTCCGGGTGAAAATCCCCGCCATGCTCGCCTTCAGCACAGAGAAGATCAATTACCGCTACGAAACCGTCCCGCAAAAAGGCCTGAATGGGCGGATCGGTTATCAACCGCGCGGGAAAGGGCTGGGCGGCTCCTCGGCAATCAACGCGATGGTCTATATTCGCGGGCACCGGTGGGATTACGACAATTGGGCCGAGCTTGGCTGTTCCGGCTGGGGCTATGAAGACGTGCTGCCTTACTTCAAGCGTGCCGAGAACAATGAGCGCGGCGAGGATGCCTATCACGGCGACGACGGCCCGCTGCATGTCTCCGACCAGAAATGGGTCAATCCTGGAAGTCTGGCTTTCGTTGAAGCTGCGGCGCAATTGCAGCTGCCGCGAAACCGCGACTTCAACGGCGAGAAACAGGAAGGCTTCGGTCTTTACCAGGTCACGCAAAAGGACGGCGAGCGCTGGTCGGCTGCGCGCGCCTATGTCGAGCCCTTGCGCAGCAGCAAGAACCTCGACGTTCGCATCGGAGTGACCGTCCAGCAGATCGAGATCGACGGCAACCGGGTGACCGGCGTCACCTACTCGGTCGGCGGCAAGCGCCGTACCGTCCGCGCGCGCGGCGGCGTTGTTCTCTCTGCGGGTGCGTTCAACTCCCCCCAAATCCTCATGCTGTCGGGAATAGGCCCCGGCGCGCATCTCGCCGAGCACGGGATCCTGGTGAAGAAGGACCGCCACGCGGTTGGCGCCAACCTGCAAGACCACATCGATTACGTGTCCAGCTGGGAAAGCCCGAACAAGGATCTGTTCGGGGACAGCGTAAAGGGCACTGTCCGCATGGCAAAGGCGATGATCGAGCACCGCCGCAAGAAGACCGGCATCATGACGACCCCCTATGCCGAGGCAGGCGGGTTCTGGAAGGTCATGGACGATGCGCCTGCGCCCGATATCCAGTGGCACTTCGTCCCCGCGATGCTGGAAGATCATGGCCGCGAGAAGGTAAAGGGTCACGGCTTCTCGCTGCACGCCTGCGTGCTGCGCCCGGAAAGCCGCGGCACGGTAAGGCTCGGCAGCCGTAATGCTGCGGATGCTCCGGTGATCGATCCCAATTTCCTCGATAACGACAAGGATATCGAAGTTCTGCGCGGCGGCGTGCGCCTGTCGCACCGTATCGCGGAATCTCCCGCTCTGGCGGTTTTCGAGCCGAAAGACCGCTACCCCATCGATATCGCCAATGACGCCGAGCTAGACCAGCTGATCCGCAGCCGCGCGGATACCGTCTATCACCCGGTCGGCACGTGCCGGATGGGCGCAGACGAGGACAGCGTTGTCGATCCAAAGCTCAAGGTGCGCGGGCTGGAGGGGCTGTGGGTCGCCGATGCGAGCATCATGCCGCGCCTCGTCTCGGGCAACACCAACGCACCGAGCATCATGATCGGCGAACGCTGCGCCGACTTCGTGAACGAAGCTCTGGCATAATGCTCTGATTTCTTGCGGCGACCATGCGGTCGCGGGGCATCATGATCGGCGAACGCTGCGCCGACTTCGTGAACGAAGCTCTGGCATAATGCTCTGATTTCTTGCGGCGACCATGCGGTCGCGGGGCATCACGATCGGCGAACGCTGCGCCGACTTCGTAAAAGAAGAACTCGGCGCATGGAAAAGGGGCCGGAAGCGCTAGCTCCCGGCCCCTTTTCATTATGGACCCGGTGTCAGAAGCTCTTGCGAGCAGTGACTCCGAATGTTCGCGGCTGGCTTACGCTGTAGCCCAGACGGGCCCGCCCGCCGCGCTCGCGGTCGAAGGACAGCAGCGCGTTCTCGTCGAAGACATTGTTCACGTAAGCTGCCAGTTCCAGTCCTGTATCGAGCTCCACGCCGACTCTCAGATTGAGGAACTGATAGGAGGGCAGCTCGAGATCGAGGGTCGTCGCATCGGTCCCTGGAGCACCGCCGAAAGGCAAGCCGCTCACGAAGGTGCGTGGATTGTTTTCCTGGTCGGCTGGCTGTGTGAAGCGCGATCCCACATGGGAAAATGCGGCCGAGATATACGCATCCGCACTATCGCTGATCGGCCATTCGTAGCTGCCCGTCACGGAAACCTGAAACTCCGGCACGGATGGCAGGCGATTGCCTTCGCGGATACCCGTTGCGGTTGCCAGAGGCTCGGGCAGGGTCGTGTCGAATTCGGCTTCGATCCAGCTGCCGGCAAGAACCAGGTCGAACCCGTCGGCCGGCGCAAAGCCGAGCTCCGCCTCGACACCCAGTGAGTGCGCTTCGGGAACGTTGAACACGATCCGCGACGAACAGCTGCCTGCATCGAGCGTGACCTGCAGATCGGAGATGTCGTTGTAGAAGGCTGCGACATTGGCATAGAAACCGCGGCCATTGGCCTTGGCGCCGATCTCGTAGTTCCACAGCTTCTCGTCGTCATAGTCCTGGAAGCCGCCGAACAATCCCAGATCTTCGGCATTGCACAGCGGTGTGTTGAGCGGATCGTTGACCCCGCCAAGGCGGAAGCCTTGCGATGCTTGTGCATTTAGCGTGATGTCGTCGCTCACGTCGTAGCTCAGCAAGATGCGCGGAGTGATCCCGTCCGAACTGGTCTGGTCGACCTGACCGGTATCGCCATTGGCGAACAGGCCGCCGGTGGTGATCGTGCGCACTTCCTCGAAATCGTAATAGCGTGCGCCGACAGTGACATCGAGACGATCGGTGAAGGCGTAGGTCGCCTCGCCGAAGATCGCGATCTGCTCGATATTGTAGGGCAGATCGGAATTGAACGGCGAATCGAGATTGGCAAACCCGTTGGCCACCGCTGCCGATGTTCCCGCGCCCAGCGTCGCGTCCGTCGCCGCGGCATAGCCCGGTGTTGGCAGGCGTTGGCGGTAATCGCGGTCGGTATCCGAATAGAACCCGCCGATCAGCCATTGCAGCGGCCCGTCATTATTGGACGAGAAGCGGATCTCCTGCGTGATCGTTTCCAGCTTGGTCGTGTCGCGCAGGTTCGACGGGAGCAAAACCGCAGCTTCAGGAAAGCCGAGATCGACCGAAACCGAACCGGTCAGCGCGCTCGCATCCCGGCTCACCAGAATGTCGCGGTTGGTGTAGGAGCTGACCGAAGTAAGCGTGACCGGGCCAAGCTCCGCTTCTGCCACGAGGTCGAAGATCAAAGCTTCGTCCTCGAACGCCTCGCGCAGCAGGAGGAATTGCTCCCGTTCACCCAGCTGAATGGGCGGGCGCGTGGTGGTGAAGGGATTGGCGAAGAGGTTGAACACCTCTTGGCGATTGAAGCCGTCCGCGACGACCTTCTGATAAAGGACGCGCGGTGTCAGGCTGAAACCTTCGCCGGTATCGATCTTCATGGCTGCGCGTACACCGTAGCGTTCGCCGCCATTGATGTCCTCGCCGCCTGCCGGGCCGAGCGCGTCGATGAAGCCGCCATATTGCGTGTAATAGCCGACAATGCGGAACGCGGTGCTTTCGCCCATCGGCACATTGACGGCGCCCTTCAGGTGCCAGCCGATATCATCGCCGTCGACGAGATTGACGTTACCTTCGACCACGCCCTCGGTAATTCCGATCTCGGGCTGGTTGGTGATGTAGCGGATGGTGCCGCCGACCGAGCCGGAGCCGAACAAGGTGCCCTGCGGACCGCGCAGGGTTTCCACGCGGTTGAGGTCGAACAGGTCGATATCGGGCGTGAACAGCGACAGCGAGATCACCGATTCGTCGAGATAGATGCCGACCTGTTCCTTCACGCCGGGCTGGTCGCGCACGACTTGGCCCGCCGACACGCCGCGCACCGAAACCTGGCTTTGTCCCGGGCCGAGGTTCTGGACCGAGAGGCCGGCGACATTGCGCGAGATATCCTCGAGCGTCGTTGCGCCGGATTTCTGGATGTCTTCCTGCGTCTGCGCATTAATCGAAAACGGCACGTCCTGAATCGTCTGGTCGCGCTTGGTTGCGGTCACGATGATGACGTTGCGGTCGCCTTCGACTTGCTCCGCTTCCTGGGCGTAGCCGGGACTGGCGACGACTGCGAGCGCGCAGCCGGTCAACAATACAGTGCGAGTGTGAAGTGCTCTATGAGTCATAGTTTTCCTCCCCATCCGGGACGTCCGCCCCTTTAATGGAGAGAGGGTGAATCCCGCCGCGCAATTTTGCAACGAAGCCGGGCCCATCTCGCGCACTTATGTGTCATATGTTACATTACAGGCACAGTGCATCGAGCGTGAAAAAAATGGGCCGGAAGCGCTAGCTCCCGGCCCGTTGAGTCGAATGTTCGCAGGAGGAACATCGGTTGGCGGGACCGAAGTGGAGAGGAGAGAGAGTACCCCGGCCGCCGCCAATCTGGTGAATTCTGGTTCGCGTCAGTTGTAGGCGCGCTCCCCGTGTTCGCCGATGTCGAGGCCATCGACTTCGGTTTCTTCAGGGACCCGGAGGCCGATGAGCGTCTTCACGATCAGGCCGGCAATCAGCGTGCCGATGCCTGCCCAGGCGATCGTCACGAAGACGGAGAACGTCTGGATGCCGAGCTGCTCGCCCACGCCGGTCGATCCGTCGCCGGGGCCGCCCAGGAAAGGCTGGTAGACCACCGCCGTTCCGATCGCGCCGACGATGCCGCCAATGCCGTGAATGCCGAAAGCGTCGAGCGCATCGTCATAGCCGAATTTCGCCTTTATCTTGGCCACGAAGATGTAGCAGACGGCCGAGCTGACGATGCCGAGCAGGATCGCGCCGAACGGCCCGCTATTGCCTGCAGCCGGAGTGACCGCGACCAGGCCGGCGATAACGCCCGAGCAAAAGCCCAGCGCGCTGCCCTTGTGACCAGCCGCCCGCTCGATCACCATCCAGGTCAGCGCGGCAGCAGCCGTGGCAACGAAGGTGTTGATCATGGCGAGGCCCGCCGAACCGTCCGCTTCCAGTGCCGAACCAGCGTTGAAGCCGAACCAGCCGACCCACAGCAGGCCTGTACCGATCATGGTCATGGTAAGGCTGTGCGGCGGCATGGGCTCGGACGGACAGCCACGACGCTTGCCGAGGAGATAGGCCAGGACGAGGCCCGAAACACCGGCATTGATGTGCACCACCGTGCCGCCGGCGAAGTCGAGCGCGCCGTCTTCGAACAGCAGTCCGCCGCCGGCCCAGACCATATGCGCGATCGGGAAATAGACGATCGTCAGCCAGATCGGCACGAAGGCCATCACTGCGTTGAACTTCATCCGCTCCGCAGTCGCACCCAGGATAAGGGCGGCCGTGATGGCGGCAAAGGTCATCTGGAAGCTGACGAAGACATATTTGCTGATCACCTCGTCGGTGAATGTCGCAGCCGTGCTGCTCGCATCCATGCCGGAGAGGAAATAGCTGCCCCCGCTCACGAACAGGCCAAGAGTGCCTTCGTAAGTCGTATCGCCGAACGCCAGCGAATAGCCCCACATCACCCAGATCAGCATGGCGAGCGAGGCCGTCGCGCCGATCTGAGTCATGGTCGAAAGCATGTTCTTCGACCGGGTCAGACCGCCATAGAATAGCGCCAGGCCCGGAAGGATCATCAGCATGACGAGCACGGTTGCCGTCATCATCCAGGCGTTATTGCCTGGATTGGGCACTGCCTCGGCCGCCTCTTGGGCGATGGCGGCAGTGCTCGCAACGAATGTCAGTCCTGTCGCCGCAAGGCCGGACGCGAGTGTACGAAGTGTCATGAAATCCCTCCTGTGCCTCACAGCGCGGTGTCGCCGGTCTCGCCGGTGCGAATGCGGGTGGCGATCGCCCAGATCGAGCACGAAGATCTTGCCGTCGCCGATGGCTTCGGTGCTGGCGGTTTGCTGGATGGTCTCGACCACTTGCGGCGCGAGATCGTCGCTCGCCGCGATTTCGAGCTTCACCTTGGGAAGCATGTTGGTCGAATATTCCGCACCGCGATAAATTTCGGTCTGGCCCTTCTGGCGGCCGAAGCCCTTGACTTCGGAAACGGTCATGCCCGCGACGCCGATGGCGCCGAGCGCCTCGCGCACTTCGTCGAGCTTGAACGGCTTGATGACGGCGATGATGTATTTCACGTCGCTGTGCCCCCCACTGGATGCGGTCGGGACGGTCCCCGACTTCGCACATGCAGCAAAAGGCGTGCCAAACGCGGCAACGGCGCAATTATCGGCTAAATTGGAAAGGTACCTCGCAATAAGTGCCTATTGCGTAATCACCTGCCTCAATTATCGGGCAGCTCTAGATCGACCCACACAGGCAGATGGTCCGATGCGACTGCCGACAGCGCCGAATGATGCACTCCGGACATCATTGCATTGCCAATGGCTCGACGCAGCGATCCGGTCGAGTATCGCAACGGGAGCGCGGCTGGGAAAGCTTTTGCCGGGCGTGAAGAGCTGCCAATGGGGCGAAAATTCATCCATTGCGCCGGTCATGCGGCCCCATTGATTGAAATCGCCCATGATCACGGTCGGCCAGTCTCCTGCGGCGTCCGCAGAGAAATCGATCAGCGAGCGCACCTGATCGCGGCGGCGCAGGCCGGACAGGTCGAGATGGGTGCCGATGATGCGCACGAACCGGCCTTCGACGCAAAGCTCACCGCCCACTGCGCCGCGCGGCTCCAGCGTCGGCAGGTCGAGTGCCTTGCTGCCCACGATGTCGAGATCGCGCCGGACCAGCAGGGCATTGCCGTGCCAGCCGATGCTGCGCGGGCGCTTGGCTACGGGCACCACTCGCCACGGGTAATCGTCGATCAGCGCGCGCGGCAGCACGCTATGCCCGCGTGCCGACACGCAGATCCGCCTCCTGCAAGGCAATGATATCGGCATCGACCTCGCGCAGCACCGACATGATCCGTTCGGGATCGCGCTTGCGATCAAGCCCGACGGCCTTGTGGATGTTGTAGCTGGCGAAGCGTAGCTGCATCCGCGCCGCTCACTCGCCTCCGATATAGCGGTCGGTCGGACGCGACGGGCAGCCCATCTATGCTCGTTGTCGCGCTTGCTCTGCTTGGCAACCCAGTCGTCCGGATCGATCTGCTTGTGCGCCTTTTGCAAGGTTGCGCGCTCGCGCTCGAAATCCATGAAGGGCACGCCCCAGCCGCAACTTGTCTGGACACTTTCGACCGCGATATCGAAGATCTGCCGCGTGCCCGGCAGCATGGTCGAAATGCGCTGCCAGCTCATCCCACTCGTCGTCCTGAGGGAAGCACCGGCCTGCCCGTGCCATAGATGCGCAGGATCAAGCGCAGGCTGCTCGAAATTGCACACCATGACCGTGATCCGCCCATCCGCCAGCAGGTGCGCATGCGTCTCGTTTCCCGACCCGCCAGGTCGAGATAGGCCACGCGCGTCGGCGAAAGCACGCGGAAGGCATCATAGCCCTTGGGGCTGAGATTGATCCGCCCATCCGGCGGCGCAGTGGCGACAAAGAAAATCGGCTGCTTCGCCAGCATCGCGACGTGATCGTCTTCCAGCCGGTCGAAGAAATCGGCCATCAGAGAAAGTCCTTCAGTGTCGCCATGAAACGGTCGAACTGATCGTGGTGGAGCCAGTGACCCGCTTTCTCGAACTCGATGACTTCGGCGTTGGAGAAATGGTCCGAGCCGGCCGTCGCCTTGCGGGTTGGAGGCCCAGCTCTCCGCATCCGTAAAGCAGCAGGGTCGGCGCGGTGATGGCGGCCCAGGTCTGATGCAGGAACTCGTCGGCGATATCCTCGATCGGCCAGACATTGAGATGCGGATCGAACTTCCAGCTGTAGGTGCCGTCCTCGTTGCGGTTGACCCCGTGAATGGTCAGGTGGCGCGCCTGTTCTTCGGTGAGGTAGCTGTTTTCCTCGATCATCCGGGCGAACGCCGCTTCGATGGTCTCATATTTGCGCGGCATGCGCCCGGCTGCACCGCGTTTCTTCTCGATCCATTCGGCGAGCCGCTGCGGATACGGATCGGCGCGCATTTCCGCCAGGCGTTTTGGGCTCGGACCAAGACCTTCGATCGCCGACGATCTTCTTTACCTGGTCCGGGAAGGTCCCGGCATAGCGCAGCGAGACATTGCCGCCCATCGAATGGCTGACGATGGTGACCGGCCCGACGCCCAGCTGATGGACCAGCTGCGCCAGATCGTAGACCATGTCGTTCGACTGGTAATTGCCGTCGCTGACCCAGTCGGAATCGCCGTGGCCGCGGTGATCCATCGCCACGACGTGCCAGTCATCGCGCAGTTTCTCGGCCACCCAGTCCCAGCTGCGGGCATGATCGCGCCCGCCATGGACCAGCACGAGCGGCGGTTTGCCGCGATTACCCCAGTCGAGATAATGCAGCTTGAGCCGCTGGGAGATGAAAGTCTGGGAAGTGGGTCCGGCGCCGTTCATGCCGCTCCCATGCCGCGAAGCAGCGCGGCCCGCAAGCTCACCGTTCCTTGGTGGCGGAGAAGGTCAGGTCCGGGTTCTTTTCCTGCTGATAGCTCACGTCCCACGGGCTCTTGGCCATGAACACCAGATCGCCGTCGCGGTCGCGGGCGAGATTGGGACGGTTGAATCTTCTCGAATTCATCCAGCGTCTTGTCCTCGCCCTTGATCCAGCGCGCCGTGGCGAAGGGTGCGGCTTCCAGCGCCGGCCTCGACCTTGTACTCCGCCGACAGCCGCGAGATGAGCACTTCGAGCTGTAGCTGGCCGACCACGCCGACGATCTGCTGCGCGCCAAGCTCGGGGTAGAAGACCTGAATCACGCCCTCTTCGGAAAGATCGTCGAGCGCCTTGCGGAGCTGCTTGGTCTTGGTCGGATCCTTCAGCTGGACCCGGCGCAGGATTTCCGGTGCAAAATTGGGCAGACCGGTGAAGCGAACATCGTTCTTCTCGCTCAGCGTATCGCCCACCCGCAGCGTGCCGTGGTTGGGGATGCCGATGATGTCGCCCGCCTCGGCCGTATCGGCGACTTCGCGGTCCTGCGCGAAGAACAGGATCGGCGAGTGGATCGCGATCGGCTTGCCCAAGCCCGATGGCGTCAGCTTCATGCCGCGTTTGAACGTACCCGACACCTGCCGCATGAACGCGATACGGTCGCGGTGGTTCGGGTCCATATTGGCCTGCACCTTGAAGATGAATCCGGTCACCTCGTCGCGCTCGGGACTTATCTCTTCCTCGCCGGCCGGCTGCGGGCGCGGCGGCGGAGCGTATTTGGCAATCGCCTCGATCAGTTCGGTGACGCCGAAATTCTTCAGCGCGCTGCCGAAATAGACCGGCGTCAGATCGCCATTGCGATATGCGTCGAGATCGAATTCGGGATAGCCGATCTGCGCGAGCTCGATTTCCTCGGCGAACATTTCGGGTATTTCGGGGTCCGGATCGCGCTTGCCTAGAAATTCCTTCGACGGCCCCTCCGGCCGCGCGACACAGCCGGTCTCGAAATCGAGCACGCCTTCGAACTGGCCGCCCATCCCGACCGGATAGCCCTGCGGCGAGACATCGAGCGCCAGCATGTCGGCAATCTCGTCGAGCAATTCGAACACCGGTCGCCCTTCGCGGTCGACCTTGTTGACGAAGGTGATGATCGGCACGCTGCGCAAGCGGCACACCTCGAACAGCTTGCGGGTCTGCGGTTCGATACCCTTGGCCGCGTCGATCACCATGATCGCGGAATCGACTGCGGTCAGCGTGCGGTAGGTATCTTCGGAGAAATCCTCGTGCCCCGGCGTGTCGAGCAGGTTGAAGGTAATCACGCTTCCATCGTCGTTTGGACGCTCGAACGTCATGACGCTGGAGGTGACCGAAATGCCGCGCTGCTGCTCGATCTTCATCCAGTCGGAGCGCGCCCGCCGCGCCTGTCCGCGCGCCTTCACCTCGCCCGCGAGATGGATCGCGCCGCCGGTCAGCAGCAGCTTTTCGGTCAGCGTGGTCTTACCCGCATCGGGGTGCGAGATGATCGCGAAGGTGCGCCGGCTACTCTTGGAATTTGCGGTCATGAATGTCTCAGTCGCGCGCGATCTGGAAACCGGCGGCGCTTTGGCTCACCGGCATCAGTTCGAGCGTGTTGATATTGAGGTGCGGCGGCAATTCGGCGACCCAGCGCACGGTCTCGGCAATGTCCTCGGCCGTCATCGGGTTTGCGCCGCCATAGAGCTTTTCGTGCGCGGCGTCATTGCCGCCGGTGCGCACCATGCGTGAACTCGGTTTCGACCATGCCGGGCTCGATCGAGGTGACACGCACCCCGGTACCATGCAGGTCGCTGCGCAGGCCGAGCGTGAACTGGCGCACGAACGCCTTGGTCCCGCCATATACATTACCGCCGGGATAAGCGTAGGTCGCGGCCACGCTGGAAAGGTTCACGACCGCGCCCTTGCGTTCGATCAATGTCGGCAGCAGCTTGTGGGTCAGCGACACCAAGGCCGTCACATTGGTGGCGATCATCGTCTTCCATTGATCCAGATCGCTATCCTGCGCGGAAGCCGTGCCGAGCGCGAGGCCGGCATTGTTCACGAGCAAATCGATGCTCGCGAAATCGGCAGGCAAGGCGTCCAGCGCCGCATCGCGCGCAGCTTCGTCGGTCACATCGAAGGCTGCTGCGTGGACCTTGTCTGCGCCCAGTTCGGCAACCAGCGCGTCGAGCCTTTCGTGGCGCCTGCCAGTCGCGACGCAGCGCCAGCCGCTCGCGACCAGCGCGCGCACGGTTGCTTCGCCAATGCCCGCCGTGGCGCCTGTGACCAGTGCAGTCTTCATCCGCGCAGCTCCGCGCCCTGCTTCGCAGCGGCAGCGACGATGCTGTCGGAAATCGCCTTGATCTGCTCATCCTTGAAGCTTTTCTCGCCCGGCTGGAGCGTGACTTCGACGGCGACCGACTTCTTGCCCTCGGGCACACCCTGCCCGGCGAATACATCGAACACCTGCGCATCGACGATGGCCTGCTTGTCCGCGCCCTTCACCGCGCGAACGAGGTCGCCCGCGGCAAGGCCGGCCGGTACGAGGAAGGCATAGTCGCGCGTGATCGGCTGCAAGGCAGGCGGCGCATAGGCCGCGCGGGCGAAACCGCCCTTGCCCTTCCTGGCAGGGATCGCGTCGAGGAAAATTTCCGCCGCCACGACGGGGCCGTCTACATCGAAGGCCTTGAGCGTAGCAGGATGCAACGCACCGAAACGGGCGAGCACATTCTTGGGTCCGAGCCGCAACGTCGCAGACTGGCCCGGATGGAACTGGTCGCCCGCGCCGTCCATCACCATGAGATTGGCGGTTGGAGCGCCCGCAATTTCGAGCAGCGCCAGCGCCTCTGCCTTGGCATCGAAGGCATCGAAACTGCTTGCCTTGCCCTGCGCCCAGCCGCGCGGCGTTTTTTCGCCCGCGAGCACCACGCCAAGCGTGGGCTTCTCGTCGCTGGCCCCGTTCTTGCCGCGGAAATAGCGCCGCCCGATCTCGAACACGCGCGTGCCAGCCGCACCGCGATCGGCATTGCGCTTCGCCGCAGAAAGCAAGCCGGGGATGAGCGAGGGGCGCATCGCCTTCATGTCTTCGCTGATGGGGTTGTCGAGCGTCCATAGCTCCTCGCCGCCCGCAAAATGCTCGGCATCGGCGGTCGGCAGGAATGACCAGGTCACCGCCTCGTTCAATCCGCGCGCTGCGGCGGCGCGGCGCAGCTTGCGCTCGGTCTGCTGGAGCGGAGTGGCGGTCGGCGTGGCGACGCCGTCCACGCGCGGCAGCGGGACGCTCTCGACCTTGTCGAGGCCATAAATGCGCACGACTTCCTCGACGAGGTCGGCGGGGCCTTCGATATCGTGGCGGCGCAGCGGGCACGTCACCTGCCAGTCGCTGCCAACCTCGAAGCCGAGCGCGGTCAGGATAGCACGCTGCCGATCTTCCGAAACGTCGACGCCCCCGAGATCGCGCGTAAGCGAAGGGTCGAACGTCACGACCTTCGGATCGCTGGGCGGGGAGCCTGCGCGCACGACCTCGCTGGCTTCGCCGCCGCAAACGTCCACGATCAATTGTGACAGGATCGCCAGCCCATCATCGAGAAATGCCGGATCGACACCGCGCTCGAAACGCGTGCGCGCATCCGAAGCAAGACCCAGCTTGCGTCCGGTGACGCCGATGCGCTCGGGATCGAAATACGCGACTTCGAGCAGAACGTCGGTCGTCGTTTCGCCCGCGCCCGAATGCTCGCCGCCCATGATTCCGGCGATATCGTGCACGCCGTTGTCGTCCGCGATTACAGTCATCGTGTCGTCGAGCGTGTAGGTCTTTTCGTTGAGCGCCTCGACCGTCTCGCCGTCCTTCGCGCGCCGGGCGACGACTGCACCGGACAGCTTGGCAAGGTCATAGACATGCGCCGGACGCCCGAAAGCGAGCATCAGATAATTTGTGCAATCGACCAGCGCGTTGATCGGGCGCTGGCCCGCAGCTTTCAGCCGCGCCTGCATCCAGGCCGGCGACGATACGGTATTATCGACCCCGCGAATGACGCGGCCATAGAATGCCGGGCACCCTTCGGGATCGTCGGTGCGGATTTCGGTCGGGCAAGGAAATGCGCCCTCGACCTGCTTGGCCTCTACCGGCGTGTAGGTGCCGAGGCCCGCTGCCGCGAGATCGCGCGCAATCCCGTCGACCCCCATGCAATCGGGCCGATTGGGCGTGATCGCTACGTCGAAGACCGGGCTGGTGCCCTGATAGGCGGCAAAGGCTTCGCCAACTGGCGCGTCTTCCGGCAGCTCGATGATGCCGTCATGCTCATCGCCCAGTTCCAGCTCGCGCACCGAACACATCATGCCGTTGGATTCGACCCCGCGAATGGCGCTCTTGCGAAGCTCCATCCCGTTCGCAGGCACGACCGCACCGGGCAGGCCCAGCACGCCCTTCATGCCCGCACGCGCATTGGGCGCGCCGCATACGACCTGCAGCGGGCCGCCTTCACCGGTATCGACCGAGAGAACCTGCAGCTTGTCGGCATCGGGGTGCTTTTCCGCCGTCAGCACTTTTGCGATGCGAAATCCGGCGAGGCGGTCGGCCGGGTCTTCGATGCCCTCTACCTCATGTCCCACGGCGTTAAGCGCAGCCGCGATGTCCGCAACCGATGCATCGGTGTCGAGAAAGTGCTTCAGCCATTCGAGCGAGAACTTCATGGCCGTGCTCCCCCTGGCGCTCCGACGCCTGCGGAAAGTGTCGGCTGGTCGAAAGGCGAGAAGCCGTAATGGTCGATCCAGCGGCCATCACCATCGAAAAATGCGCGCAGATCGTCCATCCCGTATTTGAGCATGGCGAGCCGGTCGACGCCGAGCCCCCATGCGAAGCCCTGCCATTCCTTCGGGTCCAGCCCGGCAAATTCGATCACGCGGGCATTGACCATGCCGCTGCCGAGCAATTCCATCCAGCCGTGGCCCGGCGCATCGCCGTCGCCGCCCAGCACGCGGCGGCTGATTCCATTGGCGTTCTCGTCTTTCCAGCCGACATCGACCTCGACCGAGGGTTCGGTGAAGGGGAAATATGACGGGCGCAGACGCAGCACGATGTCGTCACGCTCGAAGAAGGCCTTGAGGAATGTCTCGAGCGTCCATTTCAGGTGACCCAAGTGGATATTGCGGTCGATAACCAGACCTTCGACCTGATGAAACATCGGCGTGTGCGTCGCGTCGCTATCGCTGCGATACACGCGGCCCGGTGCGATGATGCGGATCGGCGCGCCCTCTTTGACCAGCGAGCGAATCTGCACCGGGCTCGTGTGTGTCCGCAATAGCATCCGGTTTCCGTCGCCATCGCGGTCCGGGAAATAAAACGTATCATGCATGGCGCGCGCGGGATGGGTTTCGGCCATGTTGAGCGCGGTGAAATTGTGCCAATCGTCCTCGATCTCGGGCCCGGTCGCGACCGTGAAGCCGAGATCGGCGAAGATTTCGGCGAGTTCGTCCAGCACCTGGCTGACCGGGTGGACAGATCCCTTGGGCGCTTGCGGAGCGGGCAGCGTCAGGTCGAGCGTTTCGCTCACGAGCCGCTGTTCCAGTTCGGCGGCTTCGATCACGGCCTTGCGCGCATCGATGGCGTCGGCGATCCGGCAGCGCATGCCTTGAATGCGCGGAGCTTCGACCTGGCGCTCCTCCGGGCTCATTCCGCCAAGCGTCTTCATCAGCTGGCTGACCCAGCCTTTCTTCCCAAGCGCTTCGACGCGGATCGCTTCGACGGCGTCTGCGCTATCGGCTGCGTTCAGGCGCTCGAGCGTATCGGCGATCTGCTGTTCATTGGTGTGGGTCATATCGGGCTGCTCGCTAACGCAATTGCACATAAAGAAAAAGCGCCACCCTCGCAGGTGACGCTTCCTCTTTTCACTTATCCATCAAATCAGGCCGGAAGCGCGTCCTTGGCCTGCTTGATGATCGAGGCAAAGGCTGCGCTTTCGTTCATGGCGAGGTCGGCCATGACCTTGCGGTCGAGTTCGATGCCGGCAAGCTTGGTGCCGTGGATGAACTGCGAATAGGTCAGGCCTTCGGCGCGGACCGCTGCGTTGATGCGCTGGATCCACAGGGCGCGGAACGTGCGCTTCTTAACCTTGCGGTCGCGATAGGCATACTGGCCGGCCTTTTCGACCGCTTGGCGCGCAACGCGAATGGTGTTCTTGCGGCGACCGCGATAGCCCTTGGCCTGGTCGAGTAGCCGCTTGTGCTTCTGGCGCGTGGTAACGCCGCGTTTAATGCGTGGCATGGTTCAAATACTCCTGCTCAATCGAGACCGTAGGGCGCCCACTTCTTGACCGCGGCCCAATCGGCCTTGGCAAGAACGTCGGTACCGCGGTTCTGGCGGATGTATTTGGCATTGTGGCTCATCAAACGGTGACGCTTGCCAGCGACGCCGTGCATGACCTTGCCGGTGGCGGTGATTTTGAAGCGCTTCTTCACACCGCTTTTGGTCTTCAGCTTGGGCATTTTCATCTCCTGAGAAGATATCGGTTGAGGGACACGTCCAACCAGCCCTGGCAGCCCTAACGGCCAGACCGGCAGATGAATCACGTGTCAGTGAAGCGCGCGCATTTACCCCAATCGCGCACAAATGCAAGCGTTCAGAAGTGCGTGACGTATCCGCCATCGACCACCAGTGTGTGGCCGGTGACATAAGACGCCTCAGGCGAGACGAGGAACGCGACCGCTCCCGCGATCTCCTCAGGCTGCGCCCATCGCCCCAGGGCCGTGCGGCGTTCAAGATGGGCGGCAATGTCCGGGTCGGCCACCATCTCGCCATTCGTTTCGGTCGCGAAGAAGCCCGGCGCGACCGCGTTTGCCGTGATGCCAAGCGGGCCCAGCTCTGCCGCAAGCGAGCGGGTGACACCGGCCAGCCCCGCCTTGCTTGCGGTATACGACGCATCGCCGCGTGCGATCTGCGAGGCGATGGAAGTCATGTTGACGATGCGGCCGTAGCCTCGCGCCTGCATCAGCGGCACTGCGCGCCGGGCGAGATCGAAGGGCGCTGCAAGATTGATCGCCAACAGGCGGAGCATGTCGTCACGCCCGATCTGGCCGAAGGGCCGCCGGTCGCGCAGGCCGGCATTGTTGACCAGAATGTCGAGGCCGGTCTCGCCTTCGATCCGCGCCACCGCCTTTGCGCATGCCGCATCATCGCCGATATCGAAGGCGATCACGCGCGCAGAACCGCCAATCGCGCTTGCAGCCGCCTCCAGGGCGTCCGCATCGCGCCCGCTGATCCAGACCGTGGCACCTTCCTCCGCCAGTCGCCGGGCGATGGCGAGGCCCAGCCCGCGTGCAGCGCCGGTGACAAGCGCAACCTTGCCCGCCAGCCGCTCCATCACTCGGCGCCGCCCATTGCTTCGAGCACATCCTCCAGCCGCGCTGCCTCGCCCAGGGCGATCACACGGCCATCGCTTTGTGCATCGAGAGGGTTGCCCTGCCAGTCCGACATCGATCCGCCTGCGCCCTCCACCACCGGGACCAGCGCGGCGAAATCATGCAGTTTCAGCCCGCTTTCGATGACGATGTCGAGGTGCCCGCTCGCCAGCAGGCCGTAATTATAGCAATCGCCGCCATAGACCGGCCATGCGACTTTCGGATACGCCTTGGCGATCACACGCAGATAGGCGTCGACATCGCCGTCCACAAAGGCGTGCGGGCTGGTGGTCGCGACGCTGGCCCCTTCCAACGCGCGGCAGGGCCTTGTGTTGACCGGTTTTCCGTTCAGCGTCGTCCGCTCGCCGATGACGCCGACCCAGCGTTCCTTCAGGATCGGCTGGTCGATAATGCCAAGGATTGGCCAGCCATCCTGCAACAACGCGATAAGCGTGCCAAATATCGGGCGGCCGGCGACAAAGCTCTGCGTCCCGTCGATCGGATCGAGCACCCATTGGCGCGATGCCCCGCTGCGCACGCTGCCGAATTCTTCGCCAATGATGCCTTCTTCGGGCCGTTCCGCATCCAGAATTGCGCGCATCGCCTCTTCCGCGGCACGGTCCGCCACGGTCACGGCCGAATGGTCCTCCTTGGTCTCTGCCTGCCAGTCGCCTCGAAACAGCGGGCGGATGGCTGCCCCCGCCGCATCGGCGAGCCGCCGCGCGAGTTCTACGTCTGCGGGTGAGGTCATGGATGGCCAATTTCTACAATACGGTGCATAGGAATGCGCATATCGCAAAAGAACAGGGTTGCAACAATACGGGGGCATTTCAGCCGGCAATGCATCGGCCACCGACTATCCGTTCCCTTACGGGAATGACGCGCAGCGGGGAACCGCTGGCCCTGTCACGCGCACCGTCGGAAGATATCAAACCCTGGTTTCACTGGATGGCAGTTGCGGAAGCACGCATTCCCGAAGGCCAGACAATCGAATGCAAGATGCTGAACGATCAGGCGTGTTTGCGGCTGCTGTGGGGCGGCACATGGACAGCCGAGACAGCCGACGGGCATCAGGTTTTTCATCCGGGCGAAGAGGGTGTCACACTCTATTTCGGCCCGCATTCCAAAGCCATGCCAATCAGCGTCACCGGGTCGTACCGCGTGGTGACGTTGACCCTCCAAGCCGGCGCGCCGGCCGTTCTGGGCGGTCCTCCGGTAAGCGAGATGGTCGACCGGATCCTGATCCATGACGAGATGGTCGGACATGGAAAGCTGACCAGCAAGATCCCTGTCGACGATCATCACGACAACTGGTTCGTCGCTGCGGAAGACCAGCTGCGCCGGTTCCTCGACACAACCGAATGGAAGCGCCCCGATCCGATGGTGGTCGCGTTCGAGAATGCTTGCCTCACCGATCCTGATTTCTCCATCAGCGATTTCGCCAGCCGCCACGGAACGACGACCCGCACGCTCGAACGCATGGCACGGCGCAATTTCGGGCTCACGCCGAAACAGGTTATGCGCCGCGCAAGAGCGCTCGACATGGCGGCAACGCTATTGGGCGTCGCCATGCCCGATGAGGAACCCGAAATGCGGCTGCGCTATTTCGACCAGTCGCACCTGACGCGCGAGATGCACCGCTTTTTCGGGATGACGCCGGGCGAGATCGCGCGCGGGCCGCACCCGTTTCTGACGTTGAGCCTGGAAATCCGCCAGTCCCGCCGCTTGCGCGTGCTGGACGAATTGGGCGCGGATGAGGAAAAGCCCTGGCTCGAGCGGCGACAGACCGTGCGCGACTAGACGCTAATCGAACAGTGAGCTGACCGAGCTTTCATCGGCAATGCGGCGCACGGCTTCGCCGATCAGCGGGGCAATCGTCAGAATGCGAATACTGTCCGAATCATCTGCGTCATCCGTCGGGCAGGATCGTGTCGGTAATGACGAGTTCTTTCAGCGCCGAATCATTGACGCGGGCGACCGCGCCGCCCGACAAGCACGCCGTGAGTTATGTAGGCTGCGACCGATTTTGCGCCCGCATCCAGCAGCGCCTGCGCGGCATTGCATAGCGTGCCGCCCGAATCGACTATGTCGTCGATCAGAATGCAGTGGCGGCCCTGATACATCGCCGATGATGTTCATCACTTCGGACTCGCCCGGGCGGTCGCGGCGCTTGTCGACGATGGCGAGGGGCGCATTGTCGAGCCGCTTGGCCAGCGCGCGGGCGCGCACCACGCCGCCGACATCGGGCGAAACGACCATCAGATCGTGACCGCCGTAGCGCGCTTGGATATCGGCAGCCATGACCGGCGCAGCATAAAGGTTGTCGGTCGGGATATCGAAGAAACCCTGAATCTGGCCGGCATGCAGATCCACCGAAAGGACGCGGTCGGCACCTGCTTCGGTGATGAGGTTTGCCACCAGCTTGGCCGAAATCGGCGTGCGCGGGCCGGGTTTGCGGTCCTGCCTGGCATAGCCGAAATAGGGAACGACCGCCGTGATCCGCTGCGCCGATGCGCGCCGCAGCGCATCGATGCAAATCAGCAGTTCCATGAGATTATCGTTCGCGGGATAGCTGGTCGACTGGACGACAAAAACATCCTCGCCGCGGACGTTCTCGTGGATTTCGACGAAGATTTCTTCGTCGGCAAAGCGGCGCACGCTGGCATCGGTCAGCGGCATTTCGAGATAGGCTGCAATCGCCCGCGCAAGCGGCAGGTTCGAATTGGCGGCCATGATCTTCATGCGTTGCGAATCCTTCGTCAGCAAGTGAGAGCCCGGATTAGGCAAGCGTCATGGAAACGCAACACCGCCGCGCGGGTCGCCCGTGCAAAAGGGGGCGCAGATAGGCAAGATACGGCCTGGCCGGTGCGGCGCCGGCCATTTTGCAGAACGTCGTTTTCCTACAGCGTGATGGCTGGGTAAGGACAGCGCGGCTCTTTCAAACCGTCCATCTTCCACGTTTTGCCGGAGAGGCTTTTTCTCCTGGCAAAGTGTCAACTTCGCGATTTCACGGAAAATGACCTGGTATCAGCACCTTGCTGCGTTTCTGCGCACTTTGCCAGTGTCGCCTTTGTCGCCCTCTGGCGGTCGCCAGAAGCGATCACCTGACCGATGTTCGCCCTTGACCCAGCGTACTGGTGCCCGAGGACGCGCGCATGACCACGCTTTCGGTCGTCATCATGCCGCCGCGGCGATGTTTTACGCCTTCCAGAAGCGAGCCCGATCGGTCACGCCGGTGGCGGCAAAGATGCAATCGCCCTTCGCCAGGTCTTCACGAGTTGTAGATGCGGTCGAGGTCTTCGATGCCCCATTTTGCCGCGCGGGCCTTCTCGTCGTCATTGCGAAACACCAGCCGTCCGTTGAACTGTCCGCCGACGCAGCGCAGTGCAGCGGCGGCGAGCACACCTTCGGGAGCGCCGCCCTGGCCCATATACATGTCGATCGTCGTATCGTCGTCGGTAGTCGCGATAACGCCTGCGACATCGCCATCACCGATCAGATACGACGCCGCAACCCAGCGCGCGCAGTTCGGCGATCAGGTCGCTGGCGCGGCGCGGTCGAGGACGCAGACGATGATATCGGACGGCGCAACGCCCTTGGCCTCGGCGACCGCCTTCACATTTTCAGTTGGGGTCTTGGCGAGGTCGATGATCTCGTCGGGATAGCCCGGTCCGACGGCCAGCTTATCCATGTAGACATCGGGCGCATTCAGCAGGCAGCCTTCTTCTGCGGCAGCCAGAACGGCCAGTGCGTTGGGTCCGGCCTTGGCGGTTATCGTCGTGCCTTCCAACGGATCGAGCGCAATGTCGATCTTGGGCCCTCTGCCGGGCGCGCCGCCGACCTTTTCGCCGATATAGAGCATCGGCGCTTCGTCGCGTTCGCCTTCGCCGATCACGACCGTGCCATCCATGTAAAGCTCGTCGAACGCCTTGCGCATCGCCTCGACAGCGGCGGCATCGGCAGCCTTTTCGTCGCCGCGCCCGATCAGCTTGGAGGCGGCAATTGCAGCAGCCTCGGTCACGCGGACCATTTCCAGGACGAGGACGCGGTCGAGCGGATTGTCGGCCAGGCTTTTGTCAGGATGCGAGTTCATGGATGGTTCAGTCCCCGGATCGGTTTAGTTGCGGGCCAGTGTGGCCGCGCGGATAGACGAGGGAGATGGCATTGTCGAGACATGTGGCCTTGGCTGCGCTCTTCTTATTATGCGTTCCGGGCGCTGCATTTGCCCAAGCTGAGGAACTTGCTCCCGACAAGATCGATTACTGCTCCCATCCCGGAGAACGAAGTCGAGGTGGAGGCATACGCCAGGGATCAGGAAGCTGCCACGATCTCGGGCGAGATCGTCGTCTGCCACCGCTTCAAGAAAGAAAGCACCGACGGGGTGTGGAACCGAGAGGAATGGGAAGACAGCTATGCCGCGCGCACTCAAGGGCAAAAGCCAGTTAACACCTTCGGCATTCCCGACCACGGCATGGTCGTGGCGCGTGGCTGCTTTATCCCGCCATGCCCCAAACCGCCTGCACTGTTCATCGATGTCGAGGCCCTCCCCGAAGCACCTCGGGGTTCGGACGCCGACCGGGTCGGGCGCGGATTGGCCCCGCTGGCCAGGTTACGGCAACGCCGGTGGTTTCCGAGCCGCTGCGCCAGACCCGCAATGAAGAACTCGGCCTGCCGGAAGCTCCTGATTTCGCTTCCGACGAGGACGTAGCTGCTAGTCCCGCAGGATGGGAAGAACCAGAGGCGCGGCGGTCAGGCTGGGCGAGCCAGTCAAGCAGCTCGAGCGCCTTCGTCACGCAGCGCTCCTCGCCCTCGTGAGTGACCATTGCCACCAGCACTTCGCCCCCGTCGGGGGAGCGGGTCTGCTGGATCAGGCTTTCGATCGAAACATCCGCATCGCGCGTCGCAGCAGTAATTTCGGCGAGCACCCCCGGCCGATCCGCCACGGTAAAGCGGATATAGTCGCGGCCCACGCGGTGCCCCGGATCGGCGGCCTCCATCGATACGAGCTGATCAACCGGCAGCGAGAAAGGCGGTGTTGCATCGCCTCTCGCAATGTCGATGACGTCGGCGACGACAGCGCTTGCGGTTGGTCCATCTCCCGCCCCTGCACCCTGAAACAACAGGCGGCCAGAGAAATTGCCTTCCGCAACCACAGCGTTGGTCGGGCCGGTGACATGCGCCAGCGGATGGTGCTTGGGAACGAGGCAGGGCCGGACACGCTGCAGCAGCCGCGTGCCGCCAGCCCCGCTCTCGCTATCGGCCACACCGATCAGTCTGATGACGAAGCCCAGCTGGCTCGCCTGAGCGATATCGGCAGCGCGGACTTCGGTGATCCCGGTGATCGACACAGCATCGAAATCGACCTTTGAACCGAACCC
Source organism: uncultured Alphaproteobacteria bacterium (assembly GCA_963797945.1). Lineage (GTDB taxonomy): Bacteria > Pseudomonadota > Alphaproteobacteria > Sphingomonadales > Sphingomonadaceae > Qipengyuania. The sequence goes on from CAWCRA010000005.1 coordinate 191,699, forward strand.
GATCGCAGCCGAGAATCGCGAGCTTATGCGCCGCATCGACCCCCTCGATGTCGAATGTCGGATCGGCCTCGGCATAGCCCTTCTCCTGAGCCTCACGCAGCACGTCGTCGAAGTCCGCGCCAGTCGCCTCCATCTCGGAGAGGATGTAATTGCAGGTGCCGTTGAGAATGCCGTAGATCCGCTCGATCGCGTTGGCAGCAGCGCCTTCGCGCAGGCCTTTCACCACCGGTATTCCGCCCGCCACCGCGGCTTCGAATTTCAGCGAAGGCCAGTAGCCATGGCAGCCTCCGCCAGTGCCAGCCCGTGATGCGCGATCATCGCCTTGTTGGCGGTCACCAACGCCTTGCCGCCACCAGTGCTTCGCGAGCGAGCGCAAGGGCCGGCCCATCGCTACCGCCGACCAGTTCGACAACGACATCGACATCGTCCCGAGCGAGCGAGCGCCACGGGATCCTCTTCCCAGGCGAACACCGATAGATCGACGCCGCGGTCCTTTGCCTGGTCGCGGGCGCTAACGGCGACAATCTGGATAGCGCGCCCTGCCCGCGCCTCGATAAGACTGCGGTTTTCGGCGAGCAGGCGCAGCACGCCCGTGCCGACGGTTCCAAGTCCGGCAAGGCCGATCCGAAGTGCATCAGCCATCGGCCATCTCCCGCGCAGAGTAGCCGAATGACTGCGGACCGAATCCGGGATCGGTTGCGGCTTCCCGCTCGACAGATCTACGTGCACTTGCACCAGCTCGATGTCAGCGCGCAGATCGTCTTCGGAAGTGATCGCACCGTGGAGCGTGACGCGCATTGCCATGCTGCTGTTTCCCATGTGCTCGACCACGATGCGCCCCTTCGATATCCTCATCGAAGCGGAATGGTTTCAGGTAGTTCGATCTCGGATTCGGCGACATGAAATTCCAGCGCATTCGCCGGCGCAAACTTCAGGCGCGTTTGGCGCAGAATTCCGTCACGATCAAGTCGGCATATTCAAGATAGCGCGAATTGAAGACGACCGATTGCGGATCGACCTCGGCATAGCGGACGCGGAAGCGGTGGGAGAATGTGTTGCCATGACGCCGCCCCTAGCGCGCAGCGCTACGAATGGGAACCAGTTTGTCTTGCCGCCGCGCTAGATTTTTCGTTACGTTCGTACCCGCGGGTTCGAACGCAATTGCCTGCTGACTCACCACGAACGTCGTAGTCGGCACCGCCGAGCGCGCGATGCACTGTCGCGGCGAGATTGACCTGCGCGGCAGGCTGCGTCGGCAGGACGCAGGCGAGCCGGTACCATGCCAGCGTTTGCCGGGCCGGCGCACGGGCGGCCTGATCCACGATTTCTGACCACGAGACACCCCACGCGGGACCTGCCCGGACGGCGGATCACGGTATCAGACACTGGACCATCATTTTCGGTCGTCCAGAAAAATCTGCGTTTCCGACTCTCCAGAAAGATTACCTCGAATTGACAGCGCGTCACGAATGCCTATGACTACTGGCGGCGAATCAGCTGCCACCAGCTCGGCGAGAATCGGACGCAGCTCGCTTTCCAATTGAGGCGTCCACACCATCTGCGCGTCGGTGAAACGAGTCTGCAGTTCGCTCGCACGGCTTCCCGGCCGGCGGCGAACAAGCAGCACTTCCTGCTTGCGGTACTTCGGAGCCTTGCCGCGCGCATCCACAGGCACGTCGACCAAATAGCGTAGCGATTCGCCGAACGGTGCACGGCCAGAGATAAGGGCCAGCGTTTCTGCTTCGATATAAAGACGCACATGGCCAGGCTTCAGTCCTGGCGAACGCTCCGGCTCAAGTTCGGCCTGCTGTTTGATTTTTGCCCGCAAAACCAGCGGTGTACCGTCTGTCAGATCGACCAGATCGGCATAAGTCGGGGCGTTTGTCGGCTGATATCGGTCCGTCTTGCGCGGATACCGGCACGTGCAGGGTAATTGCCGCAGCGGCAGCGAGAGACATTATGGCTTTTGCAGGGGTCATCGCGCTCGCTCTATTTGTTATGATACGATCGGGCCATCGCAATGCGTGAACCGTAGCATGCGTTTCTCGCGCCTTTCTACTGAATTGGTCCTTAACCCATAAAGCGTTTGCGACCGGCTGGCTTGATGGCTAAGGCCATCGCCGGACCGAAGCCAAAGACATAAAATTGCTTCGGACGCCCGCATGTAAGGTTCACGGGAACAAGGGGTGGCACTAAACCGTCCGTTTACCGTAGTTCGCTGCGCATGATGGCGTGAAATAAACTTTTCCGTCCCTCGGGCTCGCTTGCGGAACGGAATTTTTGGCAGCCGGGATTACCCGGTGCTATTGATGGAGTGATGCGACCGAATGGCTTATGCTGACCAACAGTTGAGCGGCAATCGTATTGTCGCAATCGTCATTGTTGCCCTCATTCATATCGCCCTTGGTTACGTTCTCATCACCGGGCTGGCTTATGAAGCAGCTACCAAGATGATTGAACGTGTGACCACGATCGATGTGGAAGAGCCGCCGCCACCTGAGGAAGAGCCGCCTCCGCCGGAGCCGCAGCCTGAAACGGCACCTCCGCCGCCGGTAGCGCCGCCGCCGCCGATGAATATTTCGCCGGCACCGCCGCCTATTCGCACGCAGACGACCATCCCGCCGCCCGCACCGCCGGCAGTGCGGATTCCGCCGCCTGCGCCAGTGGCTGCACCTGCGCCGCCGCCGCCTCCCGCACCGCCTTCGCAGGCTCGCGGGGCGTCGCCACGCAATCAGGGCAGCTGGGCTGCTCGGATTCAGAACGACTATCCTTCGCGTGCCCTACGTCAGGACGAGCAGGGAACGGTCAACATGCGGATCACGATCGGTTCGGACGGCCGGGTGTCGGCTTGTTCGGTAATCGGCAGTTCGGGTTCAAGCTCGCTCGACGAGGCCGCATGTCGCGGGATGCAGCGTTATGCCCGCTACAACCCCGCTTTGAATGACGCCGGCAATGAAATATCTTCAACCACCACTCAATCGATCCGCTACGTTCTGCCCGACTAAACACAGCAGACCGAACTTACGCGATGGAAAGTTTTAAAGAGGACCACTCGTTATGATTATCGAAATCCTTACAGTAGCGGGAACTGAGGCCGCTCCGGCGAACCAGTTCGGCTTTATGGAAGCCATGGAGCAGGGCGGCGCAATCGCCTGGGGCATCTTCAGCGTGCTTGTCATCATGTCGATCGGCTCGTTCTACATCCTGTTCACCAAGCTCTTCGAGCAGAACAAGATCATGAAGCAGTACAAGACTGTGCGGTCGAATTTCTGGCGCGCAAACAGCTTGAAAGATGGCTCAACCAAACTGGAAAAAAACAGCGCGTGGCGCCAAATCGTCGATGACGCTCTCAAGGCCGACGAAGATCATTCGAAAATGAACGATCAGCGCGAAGCGCATGATTATCTGCATGGTTCGCTGCAGTCTTCGGAAGACTCTATCAATGCGAAACTTGCAGGCGGTCTGCCGTTCCTCGCATCGGTTGGTGCAACGGCGCCGTTTATCGGCCTTCTGGGTACCGTGATCGGCATCTACCGCGCACTGATCAACATCGGCCTCGCTGGCTCGGCATCGATCGATAAGGTCGCAGGCCCGGTCGGTGAAGCGCTCATCATGACCGCTATTGGTCTGTTGGTCGCGGTTCCGGCCGTGCTGGCCTATAACTGGCTGCAGAGCCGCAACCGCCGCATCGGCGAATTGCTGACCGGCTTCTCGACCGACGTGCTCGCTTACATCAGTTCGGACGGTAAGGTCCGTCCGCAGCCGATGACGGCAACGTCGACTTCGGCTGCCGCGAAGGCGACCACTACTCCGGCTTCGGGTACCGCTGCGCGGCCCGCTGGTACGGCCACACGGCCCGCCGGTACGACGCCCAAGCGCTGAGTGAGTTCGGGGGCGGCCGTAATGCTGCCCCCGTTTTTGTCGCTTTTACGTTTCGAGCTACGGATAGGATAAACCATGGCGATTTCCACAGGCGGCGGCGCCGAGACGCCAATGTCCGATATCAACACCACCCCGCTGGTGGACGTGATGCTGGTTCTCCTGATCATCTTCCTGATCGCGGTTCCGGTCGCGATTCAGACGATCGAGAAACTGCGCATCCCGGTATTCGAATCTGTCGAGTCGGACGACAAGGTCGAGAATCTCCTGCTCACCGTCAGCACGACTGACGTCAATGGCGTCAGCGCCGGCGAGCCGGGTTTTCAGGGTGCGGCGCGCGATGGCGAATGCCGGGTATACTTCAACAACATCACTCCGGTGTCGTCCGAAGAACTATACGATCAGGCATTCGAACGCCTCGACGCGATCGTGACGCGTGCTGGCGGCCCCGAAGCGATTATGGAAGATCCCGACGCGAATTCCGCAGGTCCATATTCGCGGCGACGTTAACGCGCCGTGGTCATGTGTTGCGGGCGCAATCTACAACGTGCAGGCGGCGGGTTATCCCACTGTCGGCTTCATCTCCAACCCCGTCGATCCCAACGGTTGATCGAACGAGTTTGTAAGCAAGGTCAGGAGTAAACCAGCATGGCAATGTCAGGCGGCAAAGATGATGGCTCCCCGATGCTCGACATGAACATGACGCCGTTGATCGACGTCTTGCTCGTGTTGCTCATCATGTTCATCATCACAATCCCAGTCGCGACCCACGCGGTCAATATCGACCTTCCCTCTGCATCGAATCCGCCGCCCGACACGATTGTCGAGCCGGACAAGAATAAGGTTGTGCTCACCGCCAACGATGAAATCTTGTGGAACGGCGATACGGTCAACGAAGGCCAGCTGGTATCACTTCTTCAGCGCTCCATGGCCTTGCCGACCGAACCCGAGCTTCAGTTCGAGCCGGAAGCATTGGCGAGCTATGAAGTGTCGGCACGCGTGCTCAACCTGATCAAGGCAAGCGGCGTTACCAAGTTCGGCTTTGTCGGAAATGAGCGGTACCGCAATTTCGGTGGCGGTCTGCAGTAAACCGCCACACTTTGAACACGAAAAAGGGGCGGAGCGATCCGCCCCTTTTTTCTTTGCTCAAAGTCAGCACGAAAGGAGACCTTTTACTTATCGCGCGAATATGTTATAAAGTAACATTTGCGGGAGAGCGAGACATGTCTTTTTCAGCGGCAAACCCTACCGGAATGATGGGGGAAATGAACACCACCCCTTTGATCGACGTGTTGCTGGTCCTCCTGATCATGTTCATCATGGTCATTCCTTCGGCTACGAATTCGGTCGAGCTCGATTTGCCGCAGGATTGCCGAACATGCCCGCTACCGCCGCTGGGGCAGGTCAAAAATCTGATTACGCTCGATGAAGGCGATCAAGTTCGCTGGAACGGCGAACAAGTCGACCAGAAGCAACTCTCGGTGATTCTGGCTCAGACACGCACGCTTGCCATTGAACCCGAACTGCAGTTCGAGCCGTCAGCCACGGCAAGCTATGACGCCTCTGCGAGAACGCTGGCGGTCATCAAGGCCAGCGGCGTGACGCGGTTCGGCTTCGTCGGCAATGAGCGCTACCGCGAGTTCTGAGGGTGCACAGGCACGGTTCATGTCGTCCAGCGAGACGTCCCCCCTACGATCATGGCAAGCCGATCTGGCGCCCGAACCTCGCACCGCTCGGCGCAGTCTGGGCAATCGCTGCTGCGTTGCTCATGAGCGTTTATGGCAAACCACCGCACGCCCTTCTGGTCGATCTGCCCATGCCTTATCCGCCCGGTTCGCTTGGCCCACTCACACCCAATTCAAATCGCTTGGTCATCGACCGCGAAGGCGCTCTATTCTGGAACGGGCTCGCGATTACGGATGATGAATTGTCGCAGGTACTTGCCAGTAAATCGATGTTGAACGATGAGCCGGCGCTGTTGTTTACGCCGGATGGAGACGCCCCCTATCCTCGCACATTGGAACTGCTTGGGATCATCGAAAGACATGGCCTTCTCGGTCCCTGTTTTCGATTTTCGGGCATCGCACGCTTCAGGCAATATGAACGGCCATCGACCTTCAATGACCTTACATTGCAGGAGAGGGAAGATTGCGCAGGCTATATACCCATGCCGACAATGCCAGTCACGGTAGACTAACCGGGCAACCCGTCCACGCGCATTGCCTCACCTGCCAGACTTTCCGCCTGAAGCAGCAATTCGTCATCCGCTTGGCCTTGCGGCGTCGCTTCGCGGCCGATCATCACCATGACCGGGACGGCAAGCGGGCTCACCCGGTCGAGCTCGACATGCACGAGCAATTCCTGTGCCTGATCGAGCATATCGCCAAGTCTGCCGACATCGGTCATCAGCGTGCGCGCATCGGCCCATGCGGCTTCTATCAACACATGATCGGGTTCGTATTTGCGTAGCACATCATAGATCAGGTCGGTCGAAAAGGTGACCTGCTTGCCAGTTTTGCGCTTGCCGGGATGCTGGCGTTCGACCAGCCCGCCGATGACGGCCACTTCACGAAACGCGCGGCGCAGCAGATGCAAATCCTGAACCCAGTCGATAAACTCGTCCGCCAGTATGTCGGGCGACAGAAGCGGTCCGGGATCGGTGACGGGTTTCAGCCCCCAAACGGCAAGCGAGTAATCATTTGCCACGAACCCGCCCGGCATCAGGCCGCGGTCCTCCATCCGCTTTGTGATCAGCATTCCCAGCGACTGGTTCGCGTTCCAGCCGATGAAGGTGTAATATACCGTATAGTGCCGTTTCGCATGCGGGAAGCTTTCTACCAGCAGGCTGTCCGGCCCCGGCATCTTGCTGCGCCAGTCCTGCACCTCCAACCATTCACGCACATCGTCGGGGAAGCGCGACCAGCCTGCCCGGTCGACCAGCATCTTGCGCACCCGGCCAGCCAAATGCGTCGTCAGCGGCATGCGCTGCCCGCCATAGGACGGTATCATCGCCGACTTCTTTGCCGCACGCACCAGCACTTCCATGTCCTGAAGCTTCACCACCTCCAGGCTCATTCCGGCAAATGCGAATGTGTCGCCCGGCGAAAGGGCAGCGGCGAAACGCTCCTCGACTCTTCCCAATGAACGACCGCCCCGCCCGCTGCCTGAATTGATGCGAACCTCGAGCATTTCGGAATCGATGATAATCCCGGCATTCATCCGGTGGCGCGCGGCCTGTTCGGGATGAGCGAGGCGCCAGACGCCTTCTTTATCGCGGACGATGCGCTTGAACTTGTCGTACGCCTTGAGCGCGTAGCCGCCGTTCTCGACGAAGGACAGCACCCGCTTCCAGATCTCCTCATCAACCCAGGCATAAGCGAGCGTCGAACGGATTTCCGCCAGTAGCCCCTTCTCTTCGAATGGCGCGGCGCAGGCGCAGGCCATAACGTGCTGAGCCAGCACATCGAGCCCGCCGGGGCGGAAATCCTCGCCGTCCCGCTGTCCTTCGTCGACCGCTTCCTTGGCCGCGGTCGCCTCGAGAAACTCGAAGCGATTGCCCGGCACGAGCAGCGCGCGGCTGGGCTGGTCGAGCCGGTGATTGGCCCGACCGATCCGTTGAAGAAGGCGGCTCGACCCCTTGGGGGCGCCCATCTGGACGACCAGATCGATATCGCCCCAGTCGACCCCCAAATCGAGGCTCGCAGTGGCCACAAGGGCGCGGAGCTCCCCTCGCGCCATCGCGCCCTTCGACCTTTCGCCGCGCCTCTTTCGACAGCGATCCGTGATGCACGCCAATCGGAAGCTTGTCTTCGTTTACATCCCACAGATTCTGGAAGATGAATTCGGCCAAGAAACGTGTGTTGGTAAAAATAAGCGTCGTGCGGTTGGCCTTGATCAGCTCGTAGAGCTGCGGGATGGACCAGGTTGCGGCATGCCCGCCCCACGGCACCCGCTGTTCCTCCGGCAGCAATATCTCCACTTCGGCAGGCGCGCCCGGCTCGCCATCGATCAGCTCGACCGTGTCGATATCCCCCCACGGTGCGAGCCATTCGCGGAAGGCCTCGGGCTCCGCGACGGTGGCGGACAGGGCCGCGCGTTGCATATCCGGAGCGATGGCCTGCAAGCGCGACAGCGCCAAGGCGAGCAGGTCACCGCGCTTGCCCGTCGCAAAAGCGTGGACCTCGTCGATGACAATACGCTTGAGGTCTTTGAACAGTTCGAGGCTGTCGGGGTAAGACAGCAGGAGGGACAGGCTTTCCGGTGTCGTCAGCAGCACATGCGGCGGACGGCTACGCTGACGTTTCTTGCGATCGGACGGCGTGTCGCCGCTGCGGGTTTCGACCTTGATGGGGAGTCCCATCTCCTCGATCGGCGCGATGAGATTGCGCTGAACATCGTGGGCAAGTGCCTTCAGCGGCGAGACGTAGAGGGTATGCAACCCCTCCGGCGCATCCCTGCCCTCCAGCCTCGACGGCGTGAATGCAGCCAAAGTCGGCAGAAACCCTGCAAGTGTCTTGCCTGCGCCTGTGTCGGCAACAAGCATGGCATGCCGCCCGTCATCGCTCGCCGCCAGCATTTCGGCCTGATGCCGCCGCACGCGCCAATCGCGCCCGGCGAACCATTCGGTGATTTCTGTAGGGACTGCGGGGATGTTCACCTATTGCCAGCGCTTGAGGCACGGCGCAGGTTCCGCATCCTCAGGCTTCATTATCCTCAAGCGGCTCGTCGAAATATTCGGTTTCCACTGGCTGAGACGCCTCAAGCTCCTGCTCCGACCGATCGAGCAGCAGCGCAACTCTCGCTCGCTCCGCTTGGCTGAGCTCGGAATATGACCGCGGATCGGGATATTTCTCGGCAAATTCGACCACCGATTCCATAAATGCCGGAACGATCTCCGCCATTACTGGTCCCATCTGCTCCATTACGGCCATCATTTGCGGATCATACTGTACGAGGAATGCCTCCTTCGCGTATTTCGCGCCGACCGGCGTTTCGAAGAACGCCAGCAGCTGTTCCATTTCCGCTTGTTCGAACCTGGTCGCAAAAGCGCGCGACAACGCCTCACGATAGGATGGCTCGATCGCCGCGAACATTTGATCCATCAAATCGAGGACCAAATTGGACATGGCCTTGCTACGGGTTTCGTGGTGGGGATCGAAGACCGACAAGGCCTCGCTCAGCGCCTCCTCGCCCGCCCCGCTGAATTCTTCTGCATCGAGGCCTGTGATTTCCGCCAATGTCACCGTACTGGCAGGGACGGTCGCCGCCATCATCGCTTCCATCATCGGTGTCATGGAATCTTCCATGATGATCGCAAATGTGCCTTCCGGGAACGCGACATCGGTCATGCGCGCTGCAGCGGGCAACCGGGCTTCTTGCTCGCTAGTGAGCGGTGCCACTTCAAAAACATCGCCGAAGACAGAGAATGCCTCGGCCATTTCCTCAGCGAGCGCTTCCTGCGCCTCTTCCATAGGATCGGGAAACAGCTCTTCCGCCTGCTGCTGCGACGCCTGAGCTGGCACACAGAGCAAGGCAGCCATCACGGCCAGCACAACATAACGCATCAATTCCCCCTCAATCGCAGCATTGTTTAGTGCCCCGCGCTTTCGCCCCGCTCCAGACCACTCAGCGCGAGCTGTTCGTCGATCTGAGCCATCAGGCGGTCGAGACCCTCATCGGTCTCGCTTTCGGCGCGCGCGACCAGCACGTCCTGCGTGTTCGAGGCGCGCAGCAGCCACCAGCCATCCGGGGTCGTGACGCGCACGCCGTCGATGTCATTTACATCGGCGTCGGTGGCCGCGAGCCGCTCTTTCACTTCGTTTATCGCGGCAAATTTCCGGCTCTCGTCGACTTGAAAGCGCATCTCCGGCGTGTTCTTCAGTTCGGGCATGGCACCGCGCAGTTCGGTAACCGATTTTCCCAGTCGTGCAGACGCCGCCATCAGGCGGACGCCGGCGTAAAGCGCGTCGTCATAACCGTAGTAATCGTCGGCGAAAAACACGTGCCCGCTCATTTCACCGGCCAGCGGACTGCCTGTTTCCTTCATTTTGGACTTAATCAGTGAATGGCCGGTTTTCCACATAACCGGCTTGCCGCCGTAGCGCTCGACATGGTCGAACAATGCGCGGCTGGCCTTTACATCGGCGATGATCGTGCCCCCTGAATGCCGCGTTAGGTAGTCTTGCGAATAGATCATTAGCAGCTGATCGCCCCATATGATCCTGCCTTCGCCATCGATGGCTCCGATCCGGTCGCCATCGCCGTCGAATGCTACTCCGAAGTCGAGGTTCTTATCCGCGACAAGTGTTCGCAGATCCTGGAGATTGGCTTCAACAGTGGGATCAGGGTGATGGTTGGGAAAATGTCCGTCGACTTCAGTAAACAGCAGATGGTGCTCCCCCGGGAGGCGCGCAGCAAGCGCTTCGAGCGCCGGGCCCGCCGCACCATTACCAGCGTCCCAGCCGACGCGCAGTCCTTCGAGAGCGCCGAGATCGACGCCTTCGAGCCCGGTGAGCAGGCGCTCGACATATGGCCCGCCAACAGCCCGATCCTCGACCGAACCGGTCCCATCGAGCCAATCCCCGGCAGCGGCACGTTCGCCTATCGTGAGGATGTCCTTCCCAAAAAACGGACGCCCCTGAAATACCATCTTGAAGCCATTGTAATTGGCGGGATTGTGGCTGCCTGTTATCTGAATGCCGCCATCTACATCATCGGCTGACGCTTCGGCGAAATAGAGCATCGGGGTCGGCCCCATACCTACACGAACGACGTCGCAGCCCGAGGATGTAAGCCCTTCTATGAGCGCGCGTTCGAGCATTGGCGAGCTGACCCGCCCGTCATAGCCGACCGCGACCACCCGGCCGCCCGCTTCTCGCAGCATCGTCGCGAAACTGCGGCCGATTGCGCGGGCGTCTTCGGCCCCCAGAGTTTCACCGATGATCCCGCGAATATCGTATTCGCGCAGGACGGTTGCATCGAAATCGTGGCTCATTTGTCCTGCTCGATCTGTTGGTCGGGAATTTCTGCGAGCAGAATGTCGCGTGCTGCGTTGATCTCCGCGATGCGCGCAGTGCTGCCGCCCCTGTCGGGATGCATTTTCGCCGCCATGCGCCGATGCGCCTCGCGAATTTGCTCGCGGCTCGCACCTGCCCTTACCCCCAACAGACGGCGGGCACGTGCCTGATCGAGGTCGCCTGGCGCGCGCGTCTGCAGGTATTCCCACGGCCAGCGCCCGAAGGCCCAGCGGCACAGGAGTGTCAGCAAAAGAACGAGCACGATGAATTTGATCATGCAGCGATACCTTCCATCTGGTTCATTCCCGGCAAGCGCAGACTTGCGACCAGCTGGCGCAATTCCTGCCGTGCGACGAGATGGCTGGTGCCAAGCTCGCCGAGATGACCCTTGTCGAGCAAAGTGAGCCCCGACGGGAAAAGCTCGCGGTAGATGACGCGCTCGGACAGACCCTTCGCCGTGCGGAAGCCTACCCGTTTGCTCATCTCCGACAACGCTTTTTCAATCCGGCTCATATTGCGCGCTTCTGTATAGCCAGTGCGGTTGCGCACGACGATCCAGTCCATTTCGCGGCGCTGTTCGTCGAGCTGTGAGCGGCTGCGCTTGATCCGCGCGTCCCAGATCAGCTCGGCGTAAAAGGACAGTTTCTTGACCTTGAAGCTCTCGCCTTCGACTTGCCCGATCAGGTCGAAGTCGACGAAGCTGTCATTCATCGGTGTGACCAAAGTGTCTGCCTGCGCTGCACAGTGCCGCGCAAGGTCGTCGTCGCGCCCAGGAGTGTCGACGAGCACGAAATCGGCGCCCTCCGCCTTCTCGATCAATAGCGCCTCAAATTCACCTGGATCGAGATTCTCGACCACGCAGGATTCCGCGCCCGGCAGTTCGATCCCGCGCTTCGCGGCAGTCTCGCTGCGATTCTCGAAATAGCGGTCCATTGTACGCTGGCGGTGGTCGAGATCGAATGCCACCACCTTCTTGCCGTGATAAGCGAGGGCCACAGCGACGTGGACGGCAGTCGTCGACTTGCCGGTCCCGCCTTTTTCATTGGCGAAAGTAATACGGTGCGGGCGAGTTGCGGTCACATGCGATCCTGATCTGAAGCAAGCTTGCGGCCGCCTGCAAAGCGTCTAGGACGGCCATTGTTTTTCTCTATCCAAGGGGTGGGGTCCATGCAAACCGTCTCGGGCCTGGACATGTTGAGAAGCGCGACTGCGCAGCTGCGGAAAGCGGGCGAAACGATCGCGCTCGTCCCGACAATGGGCGCGCTGCATGAAGGGCATCTCACATTAATGCGCGAGGCGCGGGCCAGGGCCGATCATGTCGCCGCGTCGATTTTCGTCAATCCGCGGCAATTCGGCGAAGGCGAAGACCTCGGCGCATACCCTCGCCAACTCGCGCGCGATTCCGAGCTGCTGGAGGCGGAAGGCGTCGCGCTCCTTTGGGCGCCGGGCCCGGAAGCGATGTATCCGCAAGGGTATGCGACCAATATTTCCGTCGGCGGCATCAGCGAAGGTCTTTGCGGGGGCGACCGTCCGGGCCATTTCGACGGCGTCGCCACGGTCGTATGCAAGCTGTTCAACCAGGTCCGCCCCGACATGGCGTTTTTCGGGGAGAAGGATTGGCAGCAACTCGCCGTCATCCGCCGCATGGCCCGCGATCTCGACCTTTCCGCGCCCCACGTGAGCGCGATCCACGGCGTTCCCATCGTGCGCGAAGATGACGGCCTCGCGATGAGCAGCCGCAACGCTTACCTCACGCCGGATCAGCGCAGGCAGGCAGGTTCCCTGCCAAAGGCGATGAAGCACGCCATCGCGCAAATATCAGGCGGGGCACCGGTATCCGAGACACTCGGCAATCTGCACGACACGCTGATCGCCGAAGGTTTCGACAGCATCGACTATGCCGAACTGCGCGATGCCGACAATTTGCGGAGACTGGACCGTGACACTGGAAACGCCCGCCTGTTCGTAGCGGCCAGGATCGGCGGAACCCGGCTGATCGATAATATTGGGATTTAGTTGGTTTTGCGTATGACCATCCGGGCGCTCTTGCGGCCCAGCGGGCCGTGCTCCGCCACAAAGCCAAACTTGTTTGACGAAAACCAGAACGCGAGCCGCAGGCGAGTGCAAGCGCGGCTGCGCGCCCGAGCTAGTGCGAGGAAAGCCTAAGCGAGCGTATGCGAGCGCCGGCGCCTGAGGCCAAACAAACATTCCAAACTCCGCAAGGGAGTTTGGAGCGGGTAAGGGGAATTCGAACCCCTCTATCTAGCTTGGAAGGCTAGAGCATTACCACTATGCTATACCCGCTCGGAGCGATGCGCCATTGCCACCTCAAGCGCTGCTGCGTCAATAGATTTGCGCGTGCAAGGCATGGTCGGTCCAAGCAGCTTCGCATCTGAACACGAAAACTTTCTTTCGCCCGCCGAGCGTGCTTCGTAACTCGCCAGCCTATCATGCAGAACCTTACGCATCTCGAGCGGCTCGAAGCCGAAAGCATCCATATCCTGCGCGAGACCGTCGCCGAGACCGAGAGGCCCGTGATGCTCTACTCGGTGGGCAAGGACAGCGCCGTGATGCTGCATCTGGCCAAGAAGGCGTTTTACCCTGCGCCGCCGCCATTCCCATTGCTCCACGTCGATACCACCTGGAAATTCCAGGAGATGTATAAATTGCGCGCCAAGGCCGCCGAAGAGGCGGGCATGGAGCTGCTCATCTGGCGGAACGGGGAAGCGACCGAGCGCGGGATCAATCCCTTCGATCACGGTCCGTTGCACACCGACATGTGGAAGACAGAAGGGCTGAAACAGGCGCTCGACCATTACAAATTCGACGCGGCATTCGGCGGCGCGCGGCGCGACGAGGAAAAGAGCCGCGCGAAAGAGCGTGTGATTTCGGTGCGCAATGCGCGGCACGGCTGGGACCCGAAGAACCAGCGGCCCGAATTGTGGAATGTCTACAATATGCGCCGCGGCAAAGGGTGAAAGCCTGCGCGTCTTCCCGCTCTCCAACTGGACCGAGCTCGATATCTGGCAATATATCATGGCCGAAAAGATCGAGATTGTGCCGCTATATTTCGCAGCAGAGCGCCCGACCTATGAATGGGAAGGCCAGCTGTTCATGGCCGACGATATCGGCCGGCTGGAAAAGGTGCTCGGCGAGAAGCCGAATATAACCAACCGCTCCGTCCGCTTCCGCACGCTTGGCTGTTTCCCGCTGACTGGCGCTGTCGAAAGCACGGCGTCGACCTTATCGGAAGTCGTGCAGGAGACGCTGCTGACCGTCACCAGCGAACGCCAGGGCCGGGTGATCGACAAGGATGCAGGCGGCGCGGGCATGGAGAAGAAGAAGCAGGAGGGGTATTTCTGATGGCCGACGATCGCTCCTCCGGCGCATCCGCCGGCCCCCTTGCTGGCAATGCTTACCTCGCAGACACCCTCGTCGCTGAAGATATCGAAGCCTATCTGGCCAGCCACCGCGACAAGCAATTGCTGCGCTTCATCACTTGCGGCAGCGTCGATGACGGCAAGAGCACTCTGATCGGGCGGCTGCTTTATGACAGCCGCCAGGTGTTCGAAGACCAGCTTTCCGCATTGTCCGAAGAGTCCAAGACGGTCGGCACGCAGGGCGGGGAACTCGACTTTGCATTGCTCGTCGACGGCCTTGCGGCCGAGCGCGAGCAGGGCATCACGATCGACGTCGCCTATCGCTTTTTCTCGACGGAAAGCCGCAAATTCATCGTCGCCGATACGCCGGGGCACGCGCAATATACGCGCAACATGGTCACGGGCGCTTCGACGGCCGATGCAGCGGTGATCCTGATCGATGCGCGCAAAGGCGTGCTCGAACAGACGCGGCGGCATAGCTGGCTCGCCCGGCTGGTCGGCATTCGCCACTTCATCCTCGCCGTGAACAAGATGGACCTTGCCGGTTATGATCGCGCGACCTTCGACACCATCGAAGCGGACTACCGCGCCTTTGCGAGCGAGATCGGCATCGAGAACATCACCGCGATCCCGATCTCGGGTTTTCGCGGCGACAACATCGTTACTGCTCCATCGGACGAGACGCCGTGGTATTCCGGGTCGTCGCTGATCGAGCAGCTCGAAGCGATCCCGGTCCGCAACACAGAAATCCAGGCAGCTGCATTTCGCATGCCCGTGCAATGGGTCAATCGCCCGGATCTCGACTTCCGCGGCTTTGCCGGACTGATCGCGCAAGGCACTATCAGACCCGGCGACGATGTTCGTATCGTGCCGTCGGGGCGCCAGACCCGGATCAAGGCGATCCACACATTCTCGGGCGAGCTGGAACAGGCCGTCGCAGGACAGTCGGTAACCTTGACGCTAGAAGACGAGGTCGATTGCAGTCGGGGCGATGTAATCGCTGCGGCGGATGATCCACCCGCCAGCGCGGACCAGTTCGAATCGACACTGGTGTGGCTGGCGGATCAGAAATTGACGCCTGGCCGCGGGTACTGGCTCAAGCTCGGCACGCAGACGGTCACAGCGCGGGTGCAGGAGCCCAAATACGAAATCGACGTCAACAGCCGCGAGAAGCTCGCCGCAAAGACATTGGCGCTGAACGCGATCGGGGTTGCGGAAGTCTCGACGGACAAGCCCATCACCTTCGCCCCTTACGATGAGAATCGCGCTCTGGGCGGGTTTGTCCTGATCGACAAGGAAACCAATGCCACCGTCGCTGCCGGTATGCTGCACTTCAGTCTGAGGCGCGCGCAGAATGTGCACTGGCAGGCAGTCGACCTGACGCGTGAGGACCATGCGGGGCTAAAGAACCAGAAGCCGCTTGTGCTGTGGTTCACCGGCCTTTCCGGCTCGGGCAAGTCGACCATTGCCAATGAGGTCGAGAAGCGGCTTGCGCTGATGAACCGGCACACTTTCCTGCTCGACGGCGACAATGTGCGGCACGGCCTCAACAAGGATCTCGGCTTTACCGAGGCCGACCGGATCGAGAATATCCGGCGGGTTGGCGAAGTCGCCAAGCTGATGACGGATGCCGGCCTGATCGTGCTGACCGCTTTCATCAGTCCCTTCCGCGCCGAACGCAAATTGGTCCGCGACATGCTGCCCGAAGGCGAATTTGTCGAAATCCACGTCGACACGCCGCTCGAAGTTGCGGAAGAGCGCGATGTGAAGGGTCTCTACAAAAAGGCGCGTGAGGGCAAAATCAAGAATTTCACCGGCATCGACAGCCCTTACGAAGCACCGGAAAGCCCTGAAATCCGTGTGAACACGGTCGAGATGAGCGCCGAAGAGGCGGCGGAGCACATCATCGCTCGGCTGATGCCGATCAAGTGAACGAAACCGACGCCGACCTTGCCGCTCGCCTCGCTCGTGAAGCAGGCGAACTGTTACTCGAATTGCGCGCCAGCGGCAGGCTGGCCGGACGCGAACTTGGTGATGAAGGCGATGCGGCTGCCAACCGGCTGCTGGTCGCTGCCCTGCGCGCGGCGCGGCCGGATGATGGTATCCTTTCCGAAGAATCGAAGGATACTGAGGAGCGGCTCGGGAAACGTCGTGTGTGGATCATCGATCCTGTCGACGGCACGCGGGAATTTGGTGAAGGGCGCGCGGATTGGGCGGTTCATGTCGGGCTGGTTGTCGACGGCACTCCGCAGGCTGCGTCAGTCGCGTTGCCGGGTCTGGGCGGCGGCCTAGTATTGCGGTCGGACGAGCCTCTGGAGCGCCCCGATCGCCTCGAAGCCCCACGCATTATGGTCAGCCGCAGCCGCCCCCCCAAAGAGGCTGAGCAGGTGGCGAAGGCTCTCGGCGGCGAACTCGTGCCTATGGGCTCGGCGGGCGCCAAGGCAATGGCGATCGTTCGCGGCAAGGCGGAAATCTACCTCCATTCGGGCGGTCAGTACGAGTGGGATAGCGCGGCGCCGGTCGGCGTCGCGCTTGGGCACGGACTGCACTGTTCGCGCCTTGACGGGAGCGCGCTTCGTTACAATCGCGAAAACACGTATCTGCCCGATCTGCTGATTTGCGAAGCGCGCTGGGCGGCTCGCATTCTCGAAGCGCTGGCTTAGCGTTCGGGATCGCTCTCGGACGCGTCTTCACCCGTAGATGCGCCGACAATCTGTTCCGCCACAGTAGGCCGCGCCTGATCTTCGGATGTAGGCAATGTGACAGTGATATTCACCCGCCGGTTTGCCGCACGGCCCGCTTCATTTGGGGTGCCGTCAGGTTTGGCGTTGGGACGAAGCGGATTTTGCTCGCCAAATGCGATAACTTCGATGCGCTCAGCGGCAATGCCCTGCCCGGTAAGCCAGTCACGCACCAGATTGCCCCGCAACTCACTCATTTCCATGTTGGTGTCGCCAGGACCGGCAGAATCGGAATGGGCACGCAGCACGATCGCCCCCCCTTCCGCCACTTGCGGCGAATTCAGGATCGTCTCGAGATCGGCAATCGCACTCTCGTTCAATTCCTCTCCGCCATCGGCAAAGGAAATGCGCGCTTCCAGCGGCGCAAGCGCAATCGCAGCCGTATCCGGGTCTTCGAACCCCTCGCGGATGATAGATGTCTGCGGTGCATCGGCTTTCGGCGCGGGCTCTGGCGGCCCGGCCCTGTCGCAGGCCGTGAGCAAAATGGGTGCCGCCAGTCCGGCGACAAGCGAACGATACTTAAGGTTGGAGCTCATTTCTGCATTCTTCAGGCTGGCTGCGCGGCCGGCCCGCCTTTCTTCCCGGCTTTCTTGGCTGCCTGCTCTTCCGCACTGCGTGTGTGCGGCGGAGAGAAGCTGATAATGACATCGCCTGCGCGGGGTTCCGGCCGCGCGGCATGGGTGAAAAATCGCATCCGTCCATCCTGCCGTATCAGCAAAAGCATATGAGCTGACTCCGGCAGTTTTTCCTGCGCATCTTCGAAATCGAATTCGTCGGACAGCTTTGTCTTGCGGAACACCCAGCCATCGCTTTGTCGCTGGCTGCATTCGGTTACCCCCCAACCGGCCTCGAACAACGCGCGCCCACGAAGCGCCTCCGGCAGGGCATGTCGATCATCATCGTCACCAGCCTCGCCGAGCTGATACACCGAGTCGCGTCCGATTTCGTGAGCGAATTCATTGCAGACAAGTGTGTTGTAGGCTTCGTTTTCGGTGGCGGCCACGAGCACCTGATATGGGCCCAAGTCGAGATTGTGTTCGGTCGCCTCGTTCAAAATTTCGCCGTGATAAAAGGGCAGGCCCTTCTGGCGCGCAAGACCCAGACGCTGCCAACTCGAGTCCACCATGAGGACTGGGGTCTTCAGGTCGTGCATTTGCTGCGCCAGCGCGATGGTCCACGGCGTACTGCCGACGATCAATACTCCGGGCCTCGTCGCGCCCTTCACTTTCAACAGGCGGGCCACGATATCGATGGTGAAACCATGCGCGACAATCGTAGTGACAACCACTGCGAAGCTGAGGCCAATGAGCAGATTGCCGCCCGCAATGCCAAGCTCTTCCAGCCGAAGCGCAAACAGACCCGAGATCGCCACTAGGACGATGCCGCGCGGCGCGATCCATGCCAGAAACAAACGCTCGTTCCACGGCACCGAGCTGCCGAGCAGGGTCAGCAGGATGGTCGCCGGGCGCACCAGGAAGAGGAGCGCCAACAAGAACAGCATGAAGTTGAAGCCCTGTTTCGTCATCGGGTTGAGGGCATTAATGTCCTCCCAGCTCAGCGACGCGGAGAGGACAATGAATATCCCGGCGACAAGCAAGACCGCGATGTTCTCCTTGAAGGGGTGGATAGAGCGCAGGCTGGATACGTTCATATTCGCCAACGCCACGCCCATGACCGTCACCGCGACAAGGCCAGCTTCATGCTCGATAAGGTTGGAGAAGACGAAAACTGCGATCACGACGGTGATCAGAACCGGCACCTTCAGGTATTCCGGCACTGCGCCGCGCGGGAACGCCCAGGCGATCACGAGGGCAGCAGCGTAACCGATGAGCCCGGCCAGCACTGCAGCGATAATCAACGGCGGGACAACTTCTACCAAGGATGCGCCGGGGCTTTCGGCAACCTTGCGGAAATACTCATAAGCAATGACCGCGCATAGCGCGCCAGTCGGATCGTTGACGATCGCTTCCCACTTCAAGATCGTCGCGGGCCTCTGCTGTACGGAGGATTGGCGTAGTAACGGTATCACGACAGTGGGTCCGGTAACGACCAGAATGCCGCCGAACAGCACGGCGACCGGCAGAACCAAACCGCCAATGTAATAGGCCGCAGCCGCGCCGAAGAACCAGCCTATCAAGACACCGATTGTAGCCAGTCGCCAGACCGCGTCGCCGGAATGTCTAAGCTCGCGAAAATCTAGGCTCAGGCCGCCTTCGAAAAGAATTAGCGCCACGCCGATGGCAATCATCGGCTCCAGCAGATCCCCGAATGCATGCTCCGGATTAAACAGGCCGAGAATTGGACCGGCAAGAAAGCCGGCAGCGAGCATCAGGACGATCGCCGGCCAACCCGTGCGCCAGGCGATCCATTGTGCACCGATGCCTAGTATGCCGACCATGGCTATGACGATGGCTTGTTCTTCCATGCCTCTCGTTTCTCTCCAGTTCGGCGTGAACCCATGCCCTAGCCCTACGCATCCAATGACGCGAGAGGTGATTGTATCCCTCTAGTCGCCTGCGAAATCCATCAAGGCGTGCACATCGACGCTGCAATTGCGGAGCGCGACTGCACCGCCAAGATCGGGCAATTCGACAACGAAGGCCGAATGCTCGACCACTGCACCCGCTTGGCGCAGGAGATTTGCCGCTGCGCAAGCAGTGCCGCCGGTCGCTATCAAATCGTCGACCAATACAACCCGCTGACCCTTGTCGACGGCCAAAGGATCCATTTCAAGCCGGTCGGTGCCATATTCGAGCGCGTAATCCACGCCGATGGTTTCGACAGGCAGCTTGCCCGGTTTGCGTACCGGGACGAAGCCGATGCCGAGCTGGACAGCGACAGCAGCCCCGAAAATGAAACCGCGCGCCTCCATTCCGGCTACGGCTTCGGCGCCTTTGCTGCGAACATGATCGGCGAGATGCGCGACGGTGGCCGACAGTCCGGCGCCATGCCCGATGAGGGTAGTGATGTCACGGAACTGCACTCCGGACGACGGAAAGTCCGGAACGGTGCGGATCAAAGCCTTGAGCTCTTCAGGACTCATGAAGGCTGCACCGGACACCAAAACGCCCCTCGCATCGCTGGGATGGAGGGGCGCAATTTGTTCGAAATGAGAATAGCGATCAGTCCCGAAGTCAGTCTTTGCGCTTCTTGGGCTTCACCGCCGACCATATCTGCTGCTTCGATAGATAAGCCAATACGGTCGCAAAGAGCAGGAAGATCAGTACTGGCCAACCGGTTTGCTTGCGTTTGACCAGCGTCGGTTCGGCCGTCCAGGTCAGGAATGCGGCGACGTCTTGGCTCATTTGCGTAATCGTGGCCTCAGTCCCGTCGTCATAGGTCACCTGCCCCGTGCTGGTGAGCGGCGGCGCCATGGCAAGGTTGAGGTTATGAAAATACGGGTTGTGATAAAGGCCGGGCCCGGGAGCCGCTTCGGGATGCTCCTCGAGCAATTCCGCCGAGGGCTCTCCATAGCCCGACAGCAGCGAAGCGACGTAATTGGTGCCGTCGTGGCGCGCCTTGGTCATTAGCGAAAGGTCTGGCGGAATGGCGTTGTTGTTTGCAGCTGCCGCAGCGACCGCATTCGGATAAGGTGACGGGAAGTAGTCGGTCGGTTCACCCGGCCGCGTGGTGGCTTCGCCCGTATTGGGATCGATCCCAGGTACAGTCCAAGTTGCAGCTTCGGCCTTTACCTGAGCTTCTGTGTAGCCCAGCTCACCCAAGTTGCGAATGGCGACGAATTTAAGCGAGTGACAGGCTGCACAAACTTCTTTGTAGACCTTGTAGCCGCGCTGCAGCTGCCCGACGTCCCACTTTCCGAACGGTCCGTCGAAGGCATAGTCGACGTCGACCGGTTCCTCATAGGGAAGATGCGCCAACGGCTCTTCGGTCGCGGCAGCATAGGCCCCGAACAGGAAAGAAATGAGCGCGACACCGGCAAAGCCGAGGCCAACAAGGATTGCGATGATCCGGATCATGCGTTGTGTCTCTTTTTCTCGTCCTGTCGCGCGCGGTTCAGCCGCAGGCTCCGTGTTCTCGCCCAGCACGGGTTTCTTGTCGGAATGCAGCACCGCGTCCGTAATCGAATTGGGCAGCGGCTGAGGCTTTTCGATCTGGCTGACGATCGGGATGATCACCAGGAAGTGCAAGAAGTAGTAGGCCGTCGCGATCTGGCTGAGCATGACATAGGGCTCTTCAGCCGGCGAACCGCCAAGATAGAAGAGCAGCGCCATGCAGGGGATCAGGCCGAACCAGAAGAACTTGCGGAACAGCGGGCGGTAGTGGCCACTGCGAACCGGTGATTTGTCGAGCCACGGCAAGATGAACCAGATCAGGATTGCTGCAAACATCCCCAGCACGCCCCACAGCTTTGCCGGCAGGATGAAGTCCATCGTGAAGGCACGCAGGATCGCGTAGAACGGGTAGAAGTACCATTCCGGAACGATAAGCGCAGGCGTCGAGAGCGGATTCGCCTCAATGTAATTGTCCGGGTGTCCAAGCACGTTGGGGATGAAGAACACGAACGCGAAGAACGCCAGCAGCACGATACCAAGGCCGAATGCATCCTTTGCCGTATAATACGGGTGGAATGGCACGGTGTCGCTTTCCTGCTTCACCTCGACACCCGCCGGGTTCGAAGAACCAGGAATGTGCAGCGCCCATACGTGCAGGATGACGACACCCAGAATTACGAAGGGCAGCAGGAAGTGCAGGCTGAAGAAACGGTTCAAAGCGGCGTTGTCAGGGGCAAAGCCGCCCAGCAGCCAGATCTGGATCGGCTCCCCGACCAGCGGGATCGCACCGAATAGCCCGGTGATGACCTTGGCGCCCCAGAAGCTCATCTGGCCCCAGGGAAGTACATAGCCCATGAAAGCAGTCGCCATCATCAACAGGAAGATGACCACGCCCAGCAACCAGATCATTTCGCGCGGCGCTTTGTACGAGCTGTAGAAAAAGCCGCGGAAAATGTGGATGTAGACCACTACGAAGAAGAAGCTTGCCCCGTTTGCATGGGCATAGCGCATCAGCCAGCCCCAATTGACATTGCGCATGATGTGCTCGGTCGTGGCAAAGGCGACTTCGGCGTTCGCGGCATAATGCATGGCCAGCACGACGCCGGTTATGATCTGCAACATCAGGAAGAAGCCGGCGAGGACGCCGAAATTCCACATATAGTTGAGATTGCGCGGCACCGGATAGCCTGCGCCTACGGCGTTGTAGACCAGACGCGGAAGCGGCAGCTTCTCGTCCACCCATTTGGTGAAGCCGTTGGCCGGCTGGTATTGTTTTGCCCAAGGAAAGCTCATGATGGTCTCTCTAGTCTATCCTTAGCCCACGAGAATTGTGGTTTCCGAGGTGAACTCGTAGTCCGGCACCACGAGATTGGTGGGCGCCGGACCTTTGCGGATACGCGCTGCGGTATCGTAGTGCGAGCCATGGCAGGGACAGAAATATCCGCCATACTCGCCCTTGATTTCACCTTCTGCGGCGCCAAGCGGAACGCAGCCCAGATGAGTGCAGACGCCCATAGTCACAAGAATGTCCTCATTGCCTTCCTTAGTCCGGTCGGCGAGGCTCTCGGGATCGCGCAGCGAACCAGTCGGAGTTGCATTTGCAGCCTGGATTTCAGCAGGAGTCAAGCGCTTCACGAACAACGGCTGCTTACGAAAAACTGCCTTGATCGCTTGACCAGCTTCAATCCCGGATACGTCGATTTCCGTGCTGCTTTCGGCAAGCACGTCCTGCGACGGTGCCATCTGACTAATCAGCGGCAGCAACACTGCCGCGCCGCCGACACCGGCGGTCGCGACGGCAGCGATGTTGATGAAATCGCGGCGACGGACGCCGTCTTCCTGCGTTTCGGGATTTGCGGTTGCAGTGGTGTCTGCCATCGGCCCCTTGCCTTGCCTGCACGCCCCTCGCCTGTCGGTCCGGCGCGCGCTCGATAATCCTGTCGCCGACCTTTGCCGCAGCTCACCGAAGAGATGTGGCGGATTGCCCCCGCAATCGTGCGGAAGGCCGGTTTGGTCGGCCCTCTAGCTGCTAAGCCGGGGCTTGCCAACTGCCATTTTGGCAAGCGTCATGCGCTTTCCCGCAACCCTATCAAGCTTATCTGACGGCCCTCGGTCGCTTCGCCGCGATGGGTAGAGCGGCGGTAAGAATGGAAGCGGCCCGGATCGGCATATGTGTCGTGCAGCATTGTCTCCGGCTGCGCTACACCCGCCTGCACCAGCCGTGCCGCTACGTAAGCGGGCAGATCGAACTGCCAGTGGCCTTCGCGCCCCTTTTCGAAAAAGCCATCGTCCGCATTGTCAAAGTTCTCTCGAAAGGCTGCATCGACTTCGTAATTGGCTTGGTGGATGCATGGCCCGATAGCGGCCTGGATGCGCTCAGGCTCCGCGCCAAGTTCGGCCATGGCTGAAACGGTATTCTCCAGAACGCCGCCATGTGCGCCGCGCCAGCCGGCGTGGGCAGCGCCGATTACGCCCGCTACGGGGTCGGCGAACAGGATGGGTGCGCAATCGGCGGTCACAATGCCGAGAACGACGCTCCTCGCTGCGGTGACCATCGCATCCGCCTCGACGAGCAGCGAATTGTCCCACTTTTCGTCGACAATAGCGACGTGCGGGGAGTGCACTTGCTTGACCGTCAGCAACCGCGAACCCGGGAGAACTTCCGCGGCCCCGCCTTCCTCTCTCGTCGAGAAGCCATGCGGAACCGCAGACAGGACCGAAGACGTCAGCAGATGCGCCATGCTATCCTCAGCCGAGCGACCGCGTGACCTGCTCATATGTATCGCGGGACAGCTCCGCAGCCTTGGCAATCCGCTCAAGTTGCTCGCGCATCATTTCCGCGCGTCCTTCTTCGATCCGGCGCCAGCGCCCGAGCGATGGGACGAAGCGGGCTGCGGTCTGTGCATTGATCGGATCGAGTGCCAGAATGAGATCGCCGATCATGCGATACCCTTCACCGCTCTCGCGGTGAAAGCCCTGCGGGTTCCCGGCGAACGCCATGTAGAGCGAGCGCACGCGGTTGGGATTGCGCAGCGTGAAATCCTCATGATCGGCCAGTGCCTTCACATGCTCGACGGCGCTGGGATGAAGCGAGGAGGCCTGGAGCGCAAACCACTTGTCGATCACCAGATCATTGCCGCGATAACGGTTATAGAAGTCGATCAGCTTGTTCGTGCGCGCCGCCGTGCCAAGGCCCGACAGCACCATGAGAGCGCCCTGCCGGTCGGTCATATTGTCGGAAGCATCATATTGCCCCTCGGCAAGCTGAGAAGCGCGGTCCGGGTCGGACGCGGCCAAATATGTGAGCGCAAGCGTCTTCACCTTGCGCGCGCCCTTGGCCTTGGGGTCATGCGAGAACGGTATTTCGCTCGCCCGTGCGTGCATGGCGGTCAGCGGCTCGCCAAGCGCTTTGCCCAGCCAGCTTTTGAGCGCTTCCCGTTCCTCGTGGATGCGAGTGGGATCGGCGAGCAGCATCTGCTCCATCAGATAGGTGATGCTCGGCAGCGCCATAAGCTCGCCGCGCATCAGGTCGTCGAGGCTTTCGTCCGATAGAATGGCCCCCAGGGCCCCGGCGATATCTTCACGTGCAGCCTGCCGGTCGTTTTCGCCGAGCGAGCCGCCAGCCGCATCGACCAAATGTCCGACAACCAGATCCTGCAACGCCTCGTAACGGGCGAACGGGTCATCGTCATTGCGAGCCAGAAAAGCGAGGTCGCTGCGCGGAATGTCGCGCTCGATCCGCACCGGCGCGGTGAAGCCGCGATTGACCGAAAGGGTCGGCGGGGCGGAGAAACCTTCGAAATGCAGGGTGTCTTCGGCTTTATCGAGGACGACCAGTTGCTCACCGCCATGCTGCTCGCTTTCACGGTCGAACAGGGCGATCTTGAGCGGGATTGGCATGGGCTGCTTGTCGCTCTGACCCGGCGTGGAAGGTACTTCCTGGGCCAGCGACACGCTTGCCGTATTGCCCGCATGGCTCACCTTCACCGTTACCTTGGGAGTGCCGGCCTGACTGTACCAGAGCCGAAACTGCTTCAGGTCAAGCCCGGCGCCATCTTCGATCGCGGACACGAAATTCTCGCATGTCGCCGCTTCGCCGTCATGGCGGTCGAAATACAGATCGGTGCCCTTACGGAAGGCCTCCGCGCCCGCCATCGAGCGCATCATGCGGATGACTTCGGCACCCTTGTTGTAGATCGTGCTGGTGTAGAAGTTGGAGATCTCGCGGTAGCTGTCCGGGCGGATCGGATGGGCGAGCGGCCCGGAATCTTCGGGGAACTGGGCGCCGCGAAGAATGCGTACATCCTCGATCCGCTTGACCGCTTCGGAATGCATGTCCTGGCTGAACAGCTGATCGCGAAGGACAGTGAAACCTTCCTTCAGGCTCAGCTGAAACCAATCCCTGCAGGTGATGCGATTGCCCGACCAATTGTGAAAATACTCATGCGCGATCACGCCCTCCACCGCGTCGAAATCGCCGTCGGTCGCGGTATCCGGGTCCGCCAACACGTATTTGGTATTGAAGACGTTGAGGCCCTTGTTCTCCATCGCGCCCATGTTGAAATCGGACACGGCGACGATGTTGTAGATGTCCAGATCATATTCGCGGCCGAATGTGTCCTCGTCCCATTTCATCGAGCGCTTGAGCGATTCCATCGCGTGTTCGGTGCGGTCGAGATCGCCGCCGCGCACCCATACTGCCAGCTCGACCTTGCGGCCTCCGCTGGTGGTAAAGCTGTCCTTGCGGGCAACGAGATCCCCGGCGACCAGTGCGAACAGATAGGACGGTTTCGGCCATGGATCATGCCATTCCGCCCAATGATCCTCGCCATCGTTTCCCGTGGCGACTTCATTGCCGTTGCTCAGCAGGATCGGGAACTCTGCCTTCGGGCCGCTCATGCGCACCGTATAGGTGGAGAGTACATCGGGCCGGTCGGGGAAGAAGGTAATGCGGCGAAACCCTTCCGCTTCGCATTGCGTACACAGCATCCCGTTCGATGCGAAAAGGCCCATCAACTGCGAGTTGGCGGAGGGATCGATTTCGGTGACGATCGTCAGCGTGTGCTTGTCGCGCTCCAGCGTGACGAGCAGGTCGTCGCCGTCCATCGCATGCGCTTCACATGCCTCGCCGTCGCAGTGCAGTTCGACCAGCTTGAGGCCATCACCATTAAGGCGAAGAGTCGGCGAAGCTTCGGCATCGGGATTGCGCTCTATCTCCAACGTCGCGGTAACACGGGTCTTGCCAGTGCCAAGCTCGAATTCCAGCCGCGTGGCGGGCACGTTCCAGGGGAATGGCTTGTAACCTTCTCGCAGGATAATCGCCGGATTCTGCGGCTCGGGGGGCGCATCGGCGATGTGCGGATTGGGGTTTGCGGGATCGGCGGAAGTCGAGGGGTTGCGGACAATATCCATGAGGCGATTCGTATCCTTTCGCGAGACGCGCTTTACGCTATTACGCGCGGGATGGCGCATTTGTTCATTTTCGGTCTCGGCTACACCGCAAACTACATCGCCGACGCGGCAAGGGCGCGCGGCTGGCGAGTTGATTCAACAGGCAGCGCGGGCAATGTCGAGTTCGGCAATAGCGCCGCTGTGGAAGCAGCGCTTTCGAACGCTACGCATGTGTTGTCATCGGTGCCGCCTGCCGATGGCGGCGATCCTGTTCTTGGGCGATATGGCGATGCGCTTTCGCACGGTTGGATCGGTTACCTGTCCTCGACCGGCGTCTACGGCGATACGAACGGCGCATGGGTGGATGAAAGCGCACCGATCGGCACCGGCCGCCGTACCGCCCGCGCGCAATGCGACCAGCAATGGCTAGGCATGGGGGCGCGGGTCTTCCGTTTGCCGGGGATTTACGGGCCGGCACGCAGCGCTTTCGAACGCGTCCGTGAGGGCAAGGCGCACCGCATCGATTTGCCCGGCCAGGTCTTCAGCAGAGTGCATGTCGGTGATATCGTCTCCGGTGTGATGGCGGGGCTGGATGGGCCTGCGGGCGCTTATAATCTCGCCGACGACCTGCCGACCAGCCAAAATGCGGTAACCGAGGAAGCCTGCCGCCTGCTGGGCAAAGAGCCGCCCGCGCTCCAGACCATGGACGAGGCTGGCCTGTCGGATATGGCGCGCGGTTTCTATTCCGAGAATCGCCGCGTTGCCAATGGCAAGGCCAAGCGCGTGCTGGCCTGGGCGCCGCGGTATCCGACCTACAAACAAGGCCTGCGCTCTATTCTAGGGTAGCTACGTTCGCTCGCGCAGCGCCATCAGCGTGCCGAGCAGTGCCAGGCTGGCGCCAGCAACCGCGAGCAATGACCAGTCATATCCTTCCAGCACGGTGGAGATCAGCATGGCGACAATGATGACCAGAATATTCTGGTAGGCCGCTCTTCCCGCGCCAATGCGCCGCACCAGTCCGTAATAGAGCGGGAAGGTCACCACCGACCCTGCAAGCGCCAACCATGCCAGACCCGCCCAGAACAGACCGCTTTCCGGCAGTACCGGCGGCCCTTCGAGCGCCAGCGCCAATACAATGTTGAAGCCTGTGCCATAGAGCATCGACCAGCATAGAAGGCTGGCCATCGGGATCGCGCGGCCGGTCTTATTGGCCTGAATCACATTCGCGATGGAGGCCGCGAGAATGCCGCCCAGCGCAAGAAGTGTGCCCATTGGCACGCTTCCGCGCGGCAGGCCGCTGCGCGCTTCATGCAGCAGCAGCAGCACCATCCCGCAACCCGCGACCGCTCCGGCCAACCAGAACCGCCGCGTCACTCGCTCGCCCAATAGCAGGCGCGCAAGCGCAGCATTGGTGACGATCATCAAGGCGAACATCACCGCGACAATGCCCGAGGTCAGGTGTAATTCCGCGCGGTAGACAAAGTTGAAGTTTGCGCAGAATTGGCTCAGCCCGAGCATGACCGCAAGCCGGTGCCCGGCCCCGCCGATCTTCCAGCCTCCACCCATCACCAGTGCCAGAATAAACATCGCCGGCGTAGCAAGCATGAAACGCCACGCGACTGTCCACGTCGGCGGCGCTTCGGAAATCTGCCCGGTGATGACATACCAGGTCGACCCCCAGATCAGCGCCACCACGACGAAGGGCAGCGCGATACGGAGGTTACGGAAGCTGGAAGACGCGCTCTCGCTCAAAGGGCCCCGATGGCCCGTGCCAGATCGCGCGCATCTTCCTCGCGCGTGTCCCATGCGGTGACAAACCGCGCGGCATCTGCGCCCCAGTCGTAAAAGCCGAAGCCTTGCGCGCGCAGCGCCTCGCGCTCTTGCGGTGTGCATCGCACGAACAGTTCGTTCGCTTCGACCGGATGCATAAGGCGGTCCGCACATGCGCCGCCGATTTCTTGAGCCGCAGAATTGGCAGCGCGGGCGTTGGCCAGCCACAGATCTCCGTCGAGCATGGCGGTCAGCTGGGCCGCGAGAAACCGTCCCTTTGATTGCAAATGTCCGGCGCGTTTGCGGCGATAATCGGCGACATCGGCCAGCGAGCGGTTGAAAAACACGATCGCTTCGGCATTCATCGCACCGTTCTTTACGCAGCCGAAGCTGAGCGCATCGACAGGGCCTGCCGCCTCGCCCGGAGTGCAGCCAAGAAAGGCGACCGCATTGCCGAACCGCGCTCCGTCCATGTGCAGGCCCAGCTTTCTGTCCGATGCCAGTTCTGCAATCGCTTCGACCTCGCCCGGGCGGTAACTACAGCCATATTCGCTTGCCTGCGTGATCGAGATCGCGTGCGGCTGCACCTGATGTACATCGCCGCGAATGGGATCGATCACCGCGGCAATGTCGTCAGGCGTCAGTTTCGCGCTTTCGCCCTCGGCAAGCAGAAGTTTGGCGCCGTGCAGGTAAAAGCCGGGCGCGCCGCCTTCGTCCATTTCGATATGCGCTTCACGGTGGCAGACCGCCCCGCCATGCGGCTGGACCATGGCCGCGAGAGCCAGACAATTCGCCGCAGTGCCGGTAGCGACCCACAGAACCGTGCACTCGCGCCCGAATGTTTCGGAAAAGCGCTCGTCCAGACCCTGCGAGATCATGTCGCCATCATAGGGCGCCTGCGCCTCGTCCGCTGCGCGCAGGGCGTCCCACACTTGTGGATGCACCGGGGCAGCATTGTCGGAGAGGAATTGCCGGGAGCCAGTCATTGCGGGAACGGCTCTAGCGCGCGGCCCGTTTAGCGCAACATAAAGGAGCATTCCCAATGGCCGAACTGACTATCACGCGCACAGAGACTTCCACCGGCGGAAAATACATCGCCGACCCTGCCGATAGCGAGAAGACGGGCCATCTCGAGTGGGAACCGCGCGGCGAAGGCGTGCGCGTCGCCACCCACACTATCGTTCCGCCGGAAATCGGCGGGCGCGGAATTGCCGGCGAGCTGGTCAAGGCGCTCGTCGCCGATGCGCGCGAGCAGGGCTTCAAGATCGTCCCGCAATGCTCCTATGTCGAAAAGAAATTCGACGAGAACCCGGAATGGAGCGACTTGCGCGCCTAGATAAGCTCGCTGAAATCTTTCCTGCCGATCGAGGCGAGAATGGCGTTTCGCAACTGATTGGCACGGGCCAGGGGAATTCCATGAATGCGGAACTTCCCGCCCGCCAATCCGCAATGCAGCGTCGCATATCCGCGCCAGCGAGCCAGCGGGCCCTGCGCGATTTCGACCGATTGCAGCTTGACCCGGTTGGAGATCGATAGTTTGGGCGCAAGCTTGCTGCGCCGAACATAGAGCTGTTCCTCGTCCAACGCATTGGCGGCGAAATACCAATTGTAGAATTCGGCAGCGGCAATCGCTGCAAGGCCGAGCACCGGCATAATTGCGAGCCAGCCGAAGTCGGACACGCCCAGCACAATGGCGAGCGGAACCAGAATAAGTGCCGCAAGCAAGACCTTGTCCACCCGGTAGGCACGTGCGCCGCGCTGCCACTGCGCATCGTTGCCCGGCAGGCGAAATCCGGTCGTGGCGACAATCGGTTCGATCTCGGCCATTTGCGCAAACGGCGCTGCGTCGTGATTGGCATCACCGCTATCCTGCGCAAGGCTGACGACGCTCAGATGGTGCCATCCGAAAAACTTGCGCAGGAAGCCGGTGCCAACCCGCAAGGCCTGCACGCGGTGGATCGGCATCACGACATCGGTGCGGGTGAGCAGCCCCCGGCGGCGGCGCAGGCCCTTGTCCGACCGCTCGAGCCGGAAGTCCCATTCACGCAGGATGGTCCGCGCAAGGCCGGTCAGGAAACCGACGATCATTAAGGCCGCGGCGGCGATGATCACGCCCACTGCCTGACCCACGACGCCAAGCCCGGCGAGCCAAGCCCCAGGCCCTGCAAGGCGGCCTTCCCATTCGTCGATGTCCCACAATTCGAAATCCAGCAGGAAGTCGAACTGCTGCACAAGGCCGCCTACGACAGCCACAACGGCGAGAGAAAACTCGAACAGGCCGAATGTCACCACCCGTTTGGGGCCCATCTCGAACAGGGCATCCGCTTCTGGTTCTTCGTGAGCCTCTCCCGGCACGATTTCGGCAACGCCGTCGCGGCGCGTGCGGACCAGATCGCGCAGCCGCGCGCCTTCATCTTCGGAAAGGTAGCGCAGCGTCAGCTCGTCCTTGCCGCCTGCGCCGGTTTCGAACTTTACCTGCACCAGTCCGAACAGGCGCGGCACCAGGCTTTGTTCCAGGCTGACGTCCTGGACGCGGTCATAGGGTACGGAGCGCGCCGCGCGCGACACGATGCCGCTTTCCACGCGGATATCTGCCTCGTTGACTTGGTAGGTGAAACGCTTCCAGGCGAGATAGGCGAAAAAGAAATTTGCGCCGATCACCGCCAGCACAAGCGGCAGGAAATACATCATTTTCCTGCCGAAATCGCCTTTGTCGAAAATCGTGAACGTGGCGATCGCAATCGGGAAAGCGAGCTGGCCGAGCATGGTCACCCCGCGCACGGCAAAGCTGCGCGGATCGGTCCGCAACGCTTCTCCGGCATCGGGATCGGCATGCGACCCCGCCTCCGGCTCGATGACGGGCTCCATTTCGGTCACACGGTATCGCGCTTGATAGCGGCGCGGATCGTCTCGCGCATGTCCATCGCGGTCTCGTGCTTGAGCCCGGGCAAATGCACCGAAGCATTGTGGCTGCCCGCTGTATGAACCGTCAGCGTCGCGATATCGAATGCACGCTCGAGCGGACCCTGGTTCACGTCGATGTGCTGGACCCGGCCGAACGGAACCACGGTATCCGAATGGAAGAGAATGCCCCTCACCACGCGCAAACGCTCTTCAGCCAGGGCATAGCCCCGCGCTGTCCAGCGGCGGCTCGGTACGCGAAAGATCAATATCGCAACGATAATCAGTACCGGCACTGCAAACACGCCAGTGAAGCCCGGGACGACGGTTTCGGCAACCGTTGCGCCGATCAGCAGGGGTATCGACCAGAACAGCCCTACGATACGCAGTACCGTCTTGTAAGCGGGATCGAGTTTGGTCAGTTCCGCGATGTCTTCCATAGTGTCCTATCTAGGCAATACAGTGAGCGATTTCAACGGCGCTGATCGAAACGGCGGCCCACGATCGCGGCGGCAATATTGGTTTTCTGCACGTCGGTGGTGCCGCCCGCAATCCCCCAGGCAAAACCGTCGCGCACCCGCTGTTCCATGCCATATTCGCTATGGTAGCCATAGCCGCCCATCACTTGCATTCCATTGGCCGTGACCGAGCGCACGATCTCATTGGCATAGCATTTGGCGACGCTGCTTTCGTACACCGATGGCAAGCCGCTGTCCTGATGCTCCGCATTGGCGGCGGCGCGGTAGATCAGCAGCCGCGCTGCCTCCACCTGCATTGCCATTTCGGCCAGCCGCAATTGCACCGCCTGAAAGTCGACGATGGGCTTGCCGAAAGCCTGCCTCTCCTGAACATATTCGGTCGCCTGCTCCAGCGCGGCTGCCGCAAGGCCGAGGCTCTGGGCGGCGTTACCGCAGCGTTCCAACCCGAACGCGCTCATCAACCGTCCGAAGCCGCCGGCCCCGATGACGAGGTTTTCCTTGGGCACCTTCACGTCGTCGAAAGCGATGTCACGGGTTTCAATCCCGCGGAAACCCATCAGTTTCTCACGCTTGCCGAAGCTGACACCGTCCATCTTCTTGTCGATCAGTAGTGCCCCGATGCCCTTTGCACCCGGCGCGTCCGAAAGGCGGCAATAGGTCACATAGTAGCGCGCATGCCCCGCCCCGCTGGTCCAGCGCTTGGACCCGTTGACCACGAAGTGATCGCCTTCGTCGCTCGCGCGG
The DNA here is from genome assembly GCA_963797945.1 of uncultured Alphaproteobacteria bacterium. Classification (GTDB taxonomy): domain Bacteria; phylum Pseudomonadota; class Alphaproteobacteria; order Sphingomonadales; family Sphingomonadaceae; genus Qipengyuania. The sequence goes on from CAWCRA010000005.1 coordinate 224,013, forward strand.
GTGGCCAGATCGGTGAGCGCAGTGCCGGCATCCGGTTCCGACATGGATACCGCCACCGTCGCCTCGCCCGCAGTAACCTGCGGGATCACACGGGCCTTCAGGTCGTCCGATCCGAACAGGGCAAGTGTGCGCACCGGCCCGACCAGAGCTTCGAACACCGGGAAAGCCACCGCATTGCTGATCATTGCGAACTGTTCGAGCACCAACAGCGCCTCGACATGGCCGAGGCCCAGCCCGCCATATTGCTCCGGCAGGTTTACGCCGAGAAAACCCATCTCGCCGTAACGCCGCATCATGTCGGCGGGGACCGAGACGTCCTTCTCCTCCAGCTCCCGCGCAAGATCGGGCAATTCCTTGCGCGCGAACTGGCGTGCTGCGTCCTGCAGCTCGCGTTGCTGTTCACTCAGCCGGAAATCCATGAAACGCCCCTTACGCGGTTGTTGGCTACTTGCTCTTTGCCCGCGCTATCGCGAATGCTCGCGCGGATACAAGGGGAGATGATTGCATGGATGTGTCGAAACTGATGTTCCGCGACGGGCTGATGGCGGGTGAGCGTATTCTGGTAACCGGGGGCGGCACTGGACTTGGCCGCGAGATGACGGAGGCGTTCGTGAAGCTGGGCGCGGCAGTGCACATTTGCGGGAGGCGGCAGGGCAAACTCGACGATACCGCGCGGGAATTAATGGACACGCATGGCGGCAAGGTGGTCGGCCATGCCTGCGACATTCGCGATGCGGATGCCATCCACGCGATGATCGACGATATCTGGGCAAGCGGGCCGCTGACCGGCGTAGTCAACAATGCGGCGGGCAATTTCGTCAGCCGCACCGAAGACCTGTCCGTCAACGGCTTCAACGCGATCAGCGACATCGTTTTTCGCGGGACGTTCTATGTGACGCTCGATGTGGGCAAGCGGCTGATCGACGAAGGGCGCCGCGCTAACTTCCTGTCGATCCTCACCACATGGGTGTGGAATGGCGGCCCCTATGTGGTTCCATCGGCGATGTCGAAGGCTGGCATCAATGCGATGACGCAGAGCCTCGCGGTGGAATGGGGCCGTCATGGTCTGCGCTTCAACGCCATCGCGCCCGGCCTCTTCCCGACCGACGGGATGAGCGCGCGCCTCTCGCCCGGAGGACGCGGCGGCAATTCGCATGACGACACCAACCCCATGCGCCGCCACGGCGAAATGCACGAGCTGGCAAACCTTGCCGTCTTCCTGATGGGTCCCGGTGCGGAATGGCTGAACGGCCAGACCATCGCCATCGACGGAGCAGGCTATCAGGCGACCGGCGGAAATTTCTATTCGGCCCTGAAGGACCTCGGCGACGAGCAATGGAGCGCCATGCGCGACATGATCAAGGGCACGAACGCAAAGGACAAGGCGGAGAGATCGGGAGGAGCCTAAGCAAGCGCTTGCGAGCGCCGGGGCTCCAAGCCTAACGAAAATGGTGCTGCTGGAGAGAATTGAACTCTCGGCCTCACCCTTACCAAGGGTGCGCTCTACCACTGAGCTACAGCAGCACTGGAACGAGGCGCGCGCTATTGGCAGCACGGCGCTGAAAGTCAAGCCAAGCTTGTGCTGGGCGGCTATAACGGCAAAGGTTGCGCAATGGCTGGCACCCGCGACAAACTGACCCGCGAGGAGCGGCTGGCGGCGAAACTTCGCGAGAACCTGCGCCGGCGCAAGGCTCAATCTCGTGCGATATCCGATGAAGAGAGCGAATCGGATACGGCGCTTCCAAAATCCGGGGCGGGCGGCTAACGAGACGCGCTCTTGAGATCTACCCGGAGCACACATGCCCAAACTCATCCTCGTTCGTCATGGCCAGAGCGAATGGAACCTCGCCAACCGGTTCACCGGGTGGTGGGATGTCGACCTGACCGACAAGGGCGTCGAGGAGGCGATCGCTGCCGGAAGGCTCCTGCGCGAAAAGGGCGTTCTGCCCACCTGGGCCTTCACCAGCTTCCAGACCCGCGCAATCAAAACGCTGCATCTGGCGCTGGAAGCCTGCGAGCGGCTGTGGATCCCGGAAACCAAAGACTGGCGCCTCAACGAGCGCCATTATGGCGGGCTCACCGGGCTGAACAAGCAGGAGACCCGCGACAAGCACGGCGACGACCAGGTTCATATCTGGCGTCGCAGTTTCGATACGCCTCCGCCGGAAATCGAGAAAGGCAGTGAATTCGATCTGTCCGACGATCCGCGCTACCGCGGCGTACCGGTCCCGGCTGCCGAGAGCCTTAAGATGACGATCGAGCGTGTGCTGCCCTATTGGGAAAGCCAGATCCTGCCGGTGCTGTCGAGCGGAGCGACGGTGATGATTTCCGCGCATGGCAATTCTCTGCGCGCGCTGGTGAAGCACCTCTCGGGAATTTCCGACGACGACATCACCAGCCTCGAAATCCCGACGGGCGAGCCGATCATCTATGATTTCGGCGACAATCTGCGCCCCTCGGCCGAACGCTATTACCTGAAGGACGCGTAAGATGGAGCCGAGCACAGGCAAAATCGCCATCGTCATGGGCAGCCAGTCCGACTGGCCGACGATGCAATGTGCCGCCGAAGTTCTGGCCGAGCTGGAGATCGAACATGAGGCGCGCATCGTCTCTGCGCACCGCACGCCGCAGCGCATGGTCGATTTCGCAAACGGTGCCGAGGCCGAAGGTTTCACGGTCATCATCGCAGGCGCAGGCGGCGCGGCGCATCTGCCGGGCATGATCGCGGCCATGACCCATCTTCCGGTATTGGGCGTGCCGGTTCAGTCCAAGGCGCTTTCGGGGCAGGACAGCCTGCTATCCATTGTGCAGATGCCGGCAGGCGTTCCGGTCGGCACTCTGGCTATTGGCGAGGCAGGGGCAATCAATGCCGGCCTGCTGGCGGCAAGCATCCTTGCGACTACGGACAAAGACGTGGCCACTCGGCTCAAGGCATGGCGGCAAGCGCGCACCGACGCGGTTGCGGATCATCCAACCGACTGATGCTGACACCCGGGGGGACAATCGGCATTCTGGGCGGCGGCCAGCTCGGCCGCATGCTCGCCATGAGCGCTGCCCAGCTTGGCTATCGCTGCATCGGCTATGCGCCCGCAGGCGACAATGTAGCGTCGCCCGTCAGCGCGGATTTCTTAACCGCCGATTGGGACGACGAACAGGCCTTGGCCGGTTTTGCCGCGCAGTGCGATGTCATCACCTGGGAGTTCGAGAACGTCCCGCTGGCAACGGTGGATGCGCTCCCGCCCAGCAAGCTTCACCCCCCGCGGCAGGCACTGGAGACCGCGCAGGACCGGGCCAATGAAAAACGCTTCGTGGAGCAGCTTGGCGGCACCCCGGCGCCCTGGCGGACCGTCGATAGCCGCGACGACCTCACCGGCGCGCTCGACCGTATCGGCGCGCCCGGCATATTGAAGACGCGGCGCGACGGCTATGATGGCAAGGGCCAGTGGCGCCTCGACAATGCCGCCGATGCAGACGCGCTGAAGTTGCCGGACACCGCACTGGTCTATGAAGGCTTCGTCCAGTTCGACGCCGAGTTCTCCATAATTCTCGTCCGCGCGCAAGACGGCGAAATCCGCTTCTGGGATTCGGCACGCAACGAACATGAAGGCGGCATCCTCGCCCGCTCGATCCTGCCCGCGGGCTCGCATGTCGAGGCGCAGGTGAAGGACGCACGCGCGCTCGCCAGCAAGGTTGCCGATGCGCTCGGCTATGTCGGTGTGCTGACGCTGCGAATTCTTCGCCACCGACAACGGACCGGTGTTCAACGAAATGGCACCCCGCGTGCACAATTCGGGCCACTGGACGATCGAGGGCGCCGACACGAGCCAGTTCGAAAATCACATTCGCGCCATCGCCGGACTGCCGCTGGGCGACACGACCACGCTCGCAGGGGCAGTCGAAATGCGCAACATCATCGGCACGCACGGCACCGGCGACCAGCATGCCCTGACCAATTCGCGCACCCACCTGCACCTCTATGGCAAGGCCGAGGCGCATGAGGGACGCAAGATGGGTCATCTTACAAGGCTGTCGGACGCATGAGCCAGGAAGTCTTCGCCATTTATGCGCGCGCCGCCAATGGAGTCATCGGCAAGGACGGCACTCTGCCGTGGCATCTTCCCGCCGACCTCAAGCACTTCAAGGCGCTGACCATGGGGCCGGACAAGCAGGGGCTCCCGATGATCATGGGCCGCAAGACCTTCGAGAGCCTGCCGGGGCGCTTGCCGGGGCGCAGGCACATCGTGCTGACCCGGCGAGAGCGGTGGGACAGCGAAGGGGCCGAAGTTGTCCACTCGGCTGCGGAGGCACTGGCAGCCGCGGGCACGGGGCAAGTGGCGGTGATCGGCGGCGCAGCGATCTTCGATGTTTTCCTGCCGCTCGTCAGCCGCGCCGAAGTGACCCAGATCCATGAGGAATTTGCGGGCGATATCATCATGCCGCCGCTGGGCGCGCAGTGGGACATCGCCGCGCGCGAGGACTTCGAAGCCGATGGCGAGCCGCCCTGCGTATTCCTTCCTGACCTATCGCAAGCTCGCGAAGGACGAAGGCGCGTCATGAGATGGCTCGACCACCGCGAGCCGGTTCCCGAAAGCCTGCGCGGCGCGATCATCGCGCTCGGCAATTTCGACGGTTTCCATCTCGGCCATCAGGCAGTGGCGAACGAGGCGATCGGCTGGGCGCGTGCCGAGGGTCGTCCAGCGATTATCGCGACCTTCGATCCGCATCCGGTGCGTTTCTTCCGGCCCGATGTGCCGCCTTTCCGGCTGACCACGCTCGAGCAGCGGCAGGAACATTACCTGTCGTTCGGAGCGGCTGCGATGCTGGTTTTCCATTTCGATGCCGAACTGTCCGGGACCAGCGCGGAGGATTTTATCTCCGAAATCCTGGTCGAACGGCTCGGCGCGAAAGGTGTGGTGACCGGCGAGGACTTCTCCTTCGGCAAGGGCGCGAAGGGCGATGTGGCGCTGCTGCAGTCCTATGGCGGCGGGCTGGGCCTGGGCAGCCGCACAGTCGGATCGGTGATGGATGACGGCGAGGCCGTCTCCTCCAGCCGCGTGCGCGAGGCACTGCGCGGCGGCGATCCGCAAGAGGCTGCGCGGCTTGCTTACCCGGCCTTTCGCCGTTCGGGGCGTGGTCGAGCACGGCGATAAGCGCGGCCGGACAATCGGCTATCCGACGGCTAATCTCTCACTCGAAAGCTTATCTGCGCCCCAAATACGGCATTTACGCCGTAACGGGCCGCATACTGGCCACCGGCGAGGAGCTGAAAGGCGCGGCCAATGTCGGCGTGCGCCCGCAATTCGAACCGCCCAAGGAATTGCTCGAACCCTATTTCTTCGATTTTTCGGGCGATCTCTACGGTCAGGAAATCGAAGTCGCCTTCCACCACTTCCTGCGGCCCGAGGCGAAGTTCGATTCGCTCGAGGCGCTGACCGAGCAGATGGAAGCCGACTGCAACACAGCGAAAGACTTGCTCGGATGAAACTTTGGCTGATGCGGCTCGCCACGGCTTTGGCGGTCGCTTTTCTCATCTTCACGCTGATCAATGCCAGCTGGCTGGCGCCCGAACCCAAGGGATCGGTCAAGCTGATCGCGCATCGCGGACTGGCGCAGGAGTTTCCGCGCGAAGGCGCGGAGCACGATACCTGCACGGCCACGCGGATTGAAGAGCCATATCACCCATATCTCGAAAACACCGCCGAGGGCACATTGCGCGCTTTCAAGTTCGGCGTGCCGATGGTCGAAGTCGGCATCGCGCCCACAGCGGACGGCGAGATCGTTCTGTTCGATGACCGGACGCTCGATTGCCGTACCGATGGTAGCGGCCTGCTCCGCGAGAAGACGCTGGCGCAGCTCAAGGCGGTCGATATCGGCTATGGTTACACCGCCGATGGCGGCGAAACCTATCCGTTTCGCGGAAAAGGCGTTGGTGCGATGCCCAGCCTCGAGGAAATGCTCGCCATCCTGCCCCGGCGCGCCAGGCTGTTGTACGATTTGAAGTCCGGCGATCCTGCAGAAGCGGATTTGCTGGCAGGCAAACTGGCCGCGGCGGGACGCGATCCGGTCGAGGCGCGCGATGCATTCCATGGACACGCGGATTCGGTGGCGCGCATTCGCGAGCTCTATCCCGAAGCCTGGGCGTGGAGCGCCGAAGGCACGAAGGCATGCACGCGGGATTACCTGCTGCTGGGATGGTCGGGATACCTGCCGCAAAGCTGCCGCGGCGGCACGATGGTGGTCCCGCTCAACTATCAGTTCCCGTTCTGGGGTTGGCCCAACCGCTTGATCGCGCGGATGGAGGCTCATGGCGGGCGCGTTATCATGACCGGTGACTATAGCAGCGACCAGCCGCACATCGGCCTGATGCTGCCCGAACAGTTCGGCGAAGTGCCGAGCAGCTTCAACGGTTATCTCTGGGTCGACGACGCTTACGCGCTCACCCCGGCGCTGCATTCGCGCTTCGACAATCGCACGCAGGAGGAAATCGACGCGACCGTCGCCGCCCTCGAGCGCCGCCGCGCGGCGCAATAGGCTTTATCGCAGGCCGCGAATCGACTAACGGCCCCGCACGATGGCAGATTCCGACAGCACACAGCGCGATTACAGGGATACCGTCTTCCTCCCGAAGACAGACTTTCCCATGAAGGCCGGCCTTCCGCAGAAGGAGCCGGGCATTCTGGCGCGCTGGCAGGATGAAGGGCTGTATGATCGCCTGCGCGAGGCACGCGCGGGCCGCGAGAAGTTCATCCTCCATGACGGCCCGCCATACGCCAATGGCGACATGCATATCGGCCATGCGCTGAACCATGTGCTGAAAGACACGGTCGTCCGCACGCAGAGCCTGCTGGGCAAGGATGCGCCCTATGTGCCCGGCTGGGATTGCCACGGCCTGCCGATCGAATGGAAGGTGGAGGAACTCTACCGCAAGAAGAAGCGGAACAAGAAAGAAGTCCCGCCGAAGGAATTCCGCGCCGAATGCCGCGAATACGCCCAGAAATGGGTCGATGTGCAGCGTGAGCAGTTGAAGCGCCTCGGCATTCAGGGCCGGTGGGACAAACCCTATCTGACCATGCGCCCCGAAGCGGAAGGCGCGATTGTCGCCGAACTGCACAAATTTGCCGAGACCGGCCAGCTCTATCGCGGCGCAAAGCCGGTGATGTGGAGCCCGGTGGAGGAAACCGCGCTGGCCGATGCCGAGGTCGAATATCAGGACCTGACCGACAGCCCGCAGATCGACGTGGCGTTCGAGATTGTCGAAAGCGCGATCCCCGAACTGGTCGGCGCGCATGCGGTGATCTGGACGACGACGCCTTGGACGATCCCGGTCAACCAGGCGCTCGCCTATGGGCCGGAGGTTGAGTACGAACTCGTTGAATGATCGATAGGCACGACGGCAGAACGGTTCCGAGCAAACTATTCATCTTGGTTGCCGAAGAGCTTGCTGCGATCGAATTTCTTGCGCAGCTCGGATTCGCTTCTCGGACGGAGACCCGACTGACGGTAGCGTCAGTTACTCCGAGCCCTTCATGTTCGGCGATTGGCCAGCGCGATAAAGGCTCCGACCTAGCCGGAACCATCGTCCGCCACCCGATGCACCATCTCGGCGGGTTCTACGCCAAGCCGCGCCCCATGCTCGCAGGCGATTTCGTCACCACCGACAGCGGCACCGGCATCGTCCATATGTCGCCCGATCACGGCGAGGACGATTTCGATCTGTGCAAGGCGAACGGCATCGATCCGGTCTTCGCCGTCATGGGCGACGGGCGCTACCGCGATGACTGGCTGTGGCTGGGCGCGGAGACGGATGCGACGGCAAGGAACGCCGCCGCAGCGTCATCAACAAGCCCTTCAACGCGCCCGACGGGCCGATCTGCAACGATCTGCGCGAGGCAGGCGCGCTGCTCTCGGCCAGCGCCGATTACCATCACAGCTACCCGCATTCATGGCGCTCCAAAGCCAAGGTCGTCTATCGCTGCACCCCGCAGTGGTTCATCGCGATCGACGAAGAACTGGAGCACATCTCTCCCAAGACACCGGCGGAGAAAAGCTGGGAAGGCGAAGGCGGGGCAATCGATCCTGCCGACGAAACCCTGTGCGCCGCCCCCACCCTGCGCGAGCGCGCCCTGTCTGAAATCGAGCGCGTACGCTTCGTGCCGGAGAAGGGCCGCAACCGCCTGCGCTCCATGGTCGAGGGCCGCCCGACTGGCTGATCAGCCGCCAGCGCGCATGGGGCGTCCCTCTCGCCCTGTTCGTTCACCGCGAGAGCGGCGAATTGCTGGTCGATCCGGAAGTAAACCACCGCATCCAAGCCGCGATCACCGCCGGTACGGTCGATGCATGGGAAGAAAGCCGCGCGGGCGAATTCCTCGGCAAAGATGAAAACGGGGCGGATCGCAACCCAGACGATTACGAGATGGTCACCGACATTCTCGACGTGTGGTTCGACAGCGGCTCCACTCACGCCTTCGTGCTGGAATCGGACGAATGGCCCGAACTTTCCAGCCCGGCCGACCTCTATCTGGAAGGCAGCGACCAGCATCGCGGCTGGTTCCAGTCGAGCTTGCTGGAAAGCTGCGGCACACGCGGCCGGGCGCCATACGAGGCTGTGCTGACCCACGGCTTCACGATGGATGCCAAGGGCTTCAAACAGTCCAAGAGCCTGGGCAATACGATCGATCCGCTAAAGATCATGGAGCAATACGGCGCGGACATCATCCGCCTGTGGGCGCTCAGCGTCGATTTCACCGAAGATCACCGGATCGGCGATGAAATCCTGAAAGGCGTCGCCGACCAGTACCGCAAGCTGCGCAATACCTTCCGTTACCTGCTCGGCGCGCTGGAAGGGTTCGATTACGACAGCGAAGGCGTAAAGCCTGCCGACATGCCCGAGCTCGAGCGGTACGTGCTGGACCGCCTTGCCCGCCTCGACGCGGCCATTCGCAAGGCAATCGATGCCTATGACTTCAACGCTTATATCCGCGCGCTGGTCGAGTTCGCAAATGAGGATCTGTCGGCGTTCTTCTTCGATATTCGCAAGGACAGTCTCTATTGCGATGCGCCCGGCTCTTTCGAGCGGCGCGCCTATCGCAGCGTTCTCGACATTCTGTTCCAGGCCCTGGTCCGCTATGCCGCTCCGGTACTGGTCTTCACCAGCGAGGAAGTTTGGGCGACGCGTTTCCCGGAGCGCGGAAGTGTCCATTTGCAGGAAATCCACCCGTTGCCCGCAGCCTGGCGCGACGATGCGCTCGCGGCGCGGTTCACGAAAATGCGCGACTTGCGCGAGGGCGTCATGGAAGCGATCGAGCCGCTGCGCCGCGACAAGACTATCCGCTCCAGCCTCGAGGCCGACGTGACTGTGCCCGCCAGCGCAGTCCCGGAAGGCTTCGACGATGCACAACTGGCCGAACTGTTCATCACCGCGTCAGTCACTCGCTCCGATAGCGAACATGTGACTGTCACCAAGACCGACGATTCCAAATGCGGACGCTGTTGGCGTCTACTTCCCGAAGTCGCGGAAGACGGCGCCTTGTGCGCGCGCTGTAACGGTGTGATCGCCGAATTGGATGGTGCAGCATGACCCCGGTTATGCGCAATCGCCTGATCGGCTGCGTCATCGCGCTGGCGATCTTCGCCTCCGACCAGATCGTCAAGTGGTGGGTGACCAAGCCGCTCGGTATCGACCGCGTGGGCGATTACATGGAAATCCTGCCATTTTTCGATCTGCGCTTCACGCGCAATTTCGGCGTTTCGCTGGGCATGTTCGAGGCGACCAGTCCGGAAATGCGCTGGGGCCTCGTGGCAGTTACCGCGCTTATCGCTCTGGTAGTGACGGTCTGGATGCTGCGCGAAAAGATCTTCGGCGAGATCCTCGGCCTGTCGCTGATCCTCGGCGGCGCGCTCGGGAATATCAAGGATCGCTACGATCTGGGCTATGTGGTCGACTATGCCGACCTGCATTTCGGCGAGTTCCGCCCCTTCCTGATCTTCAACATCGCCGATGCCGCCATCACCATCGGCGTGGTGATAATCCTTGCCCGCGCCTTTTTCGTGCGCGACACTGTCGATACACTGATGAATGAAAGTGCGGATACGTCCGCGGAGAAAAGCTCATGAAGATGACCCAGACCACCCTACGTACCGCGGCCCTGCTGGGCGCGGCGATGACCCTGACCGCCTGCGGCGGCGGCGGTTTCCTCGACCGCGATCGTCCCGACGAATTTGCCGTGCAGCGCCAGGCACCGCTGGTGGTGCCGCCTGACTTCAACCTCGTGCCCCCCGCCCCCGGCGCCCCGCGTCCGGCAGAAGGCACGGCCGCCGAGCAGGCGCTGGAAGCGCTGTTCGGCGGCCCGGCAGCGCGTAGCCAGGTGGAAACCAGCGCGCTCGACCGCGCAGGCACGGCAGAGCCGGGCATTCGCAGCTCGATCGGCGATCCGGAAACCAACACCGTGGCCAAGGGCCGCGTGACCCGCGATATCCTCGCTGCACCCGAAGGTGACGGCGGTGCGGCGCAAGCGGTTATACCAGGATAATTGTTTTTCTTGCGCACCCTCATCCGTGGGCGCGCAAAACAAACATTAACCCCTAAATCTCAGACTCGCTGGCCGCTTCCACGCCGCCCACGCTTGATACCAGCAGCTTGTCGATCCGTCTGCCGTCCATGTCGACGACCTCGAATCGCCAGCCCTGCTCGACGAAGTGCTCGCCTTCGATCGGCAGCTTCTTCAGCACCGACAGCGCGAAGCCTGCAGCGGTCGCGAATTCGCGGTCGTCACCGTAAGCAAGGTCCAGCCTGTCCGCGAGTGCATCGGCAGAGATCCCGCCAGATACCAACAGCGATCCATCCTCGCGCTCGGTGAAGCCCGGGGGCTCGCCGTGGTCCTGGTCGCTGGCGAAATCTCCGACCAGCGCGATCAGGAGGTCAACCGGGGTCACAACGCCGTCGAGGTGCCCATATTCATCATGCACCATGGCCATGGCGATTTCGGCCTGCTGGAGTACGCGCAGCGCATCGACCGCGTCGAGCTGATCGGGCACGACCTCCGCCTTCATCATCATGACACGCAGGTCGATCGGTTCGCCGGCCACCAGAAGCGCCAGAATGTCGCGCACCTTGACGATGCCGAGTACCTTGTCGGGTGAACCGTCCGCCACCGGCAGCAGCGAATGCACGCTGGTGTCGATGGTCTTGCGAATCTCGGCTTCCGCTGCCCCGATATCCAGCCAATCGAGCTGGTTGCGCGGGGTCATCACCTCGCGCACCGGACGTTCGGCCAGCCGGACGACGCCTTGCAGCATCTGATGCTGTTCGTGCTCAATCACGCCGGAGCGCGTCGCCTCGGCGAACAGCATGTGCAATTCTTCTGCGGTGACCGAGCCTTGCCCTGCCTGCCTTACACCGAGCAGCCGAATCAGGAGGTTCGATGATGCGTCCAAAAGCCACACCAGCGGCGCCGCCACCCGGGCTACCAAGGCCATCGGGCGCGCCATAACGATCGCGATCGGCACGGCGGATCGCAAGGCAACCTGCTTGGGCACCAGTTCTCCGACCACCAGGCTGAAATAGGTCGTTAGCGCAATGACCAGGACAAACCCCGTCTCGGCAGAGTATTCCAGCGGAAAGCCGAGGGCTGCCAGCCGCTCGCCGACCGGTCCGCCGAGGCTGGTGCCCGAATACGCGCCTGCGATGATGCCGATCAGCGTTATGCCGATCTGGACCGTGGAGAGAAATTTTCCCGGTTCGGCCGCCAGCCGCATCGCCGTGCTGGCGCCGGCCTTGCCTTCTTTCGCTGCCGAGCGAAGGCGGGCAGTGCGCGCCGATACGATAGCCAGTTCGCTCATGGCGAAGACGCCATTGAGCAGAATGAGGCATGCGATGATGAAGAGGTCGGTCCAGGGAAACGGTGTCACGGTACATCACCGCTAGCACAATTGCGCCGCCGCGCCAGTCCCGCCGGTTCACTGCACCCGAAAACCGATCGTGGAACTAGGTGCGGGCGACAATGGTTGGAATGGCAGACGCGGGTTGGGCGCGTCCCAATACGCATGAGCACGCGGGGGCTCCCACGTGCTTTCTGGAGGAATAGGACAATGACAACCAAACGCATTTTCACCACACTCGTCGCTTCGGTTTCGCTACTCGGCCTGTCGGCCTGCGTTACGGACCCGAACACGGGCGAACGTAAGGTTTCGCGCACCGTTCTCGGCGGCGCTGGCGGCGCAGTCGTCGGCGGTCTGCTGGGCGGCGTCATCGGCGGCAAGACCGGACGCATCGTTGGCGCAGTCGCCGGCGGCGCGGCAGGCGGCTATGTCGGCTACCGCATGGACGAGCAGATCAAAGAGCTGGAAGAAGCAACCGCAGGCACGGGCGTCGATGTGACGAGCGTCGACGGCGGCGAGGCGATCCTGGTCAACCTGCCCGACGGTGTAACGTTCGCCACCGGCAGCTACACGATCAATCAGGCATTCCGGAACACGCTCGACAATGTGGCGCAGAGCCTGGTCCAGTATCCCAACAGCCTGGTCGATGTGTATGGTTATACCGATTCGACCGGATCGGAAGACTTCAACCAGCGCTTGTCCGAACAGCGCGCGCAGGCCGTTGCAAACTATCTCACCAGCCGCGGTGTCGCCAATTCGCGCCTCCGCTGGCAGGGCTTCGGCGAGAATTCGCAATATTTCATCGGTGACAATGCCACCGCTGAAGGCCGCGCGCTCAACCGCCGTGTCGAAATCAAGATCATTCCATTCGATCAGGACGATGTGAACGCCGCTCAGGCAGCACAGAACTGATCATTCGAGCTTTGGATGACGAAAAGGGTCGGCCCGGTGCCGGCCCTTTTTTCGTTTCGGGATCAGGAACCGATAGTCGCGGCGCGCCCCGCCAAATGCCGCACTGCATCGGCATGAATGTCCGGCGCGCTGACCAGCACTCCGTAAGCGCGGGGATCGCGTTTGTTGAAGTCGAGCGTCTCTCCAAAAGCATCGCTTACCGAGGCGCCAGCCTCCCGCGCGATCAGCGTTGCCGCGCCGATATCCCATTCGTAGCCCCAGCGCAGCGTCGCCACCAGATCCGCCTCATCGGCAGCGACCATCGCAATGCGCAAGGCGATCGAGTTGGGCTTGTCGACAGTGATCAGTATCCGGTCGAGCTTTGCCAATTGCTCGGCGGGCACGCGCGCACCTTCGAACTCGGTGCGTTTCGACGCCGACAGCCGCACGTCATTGCGCCAAGCCCCCTGCCCGGCGACCGCCCACCACATTTCACCCCGCGCCGGAGCGGCCAATGCGCCGATCAAAGGCCTGCCGCTGCTGACGAGTGCGACCGATACCGACCAGCCTTTGCGGCCGCGAATGAAATCGCGCGTGCCGTCGACCGGATCGACCAGCCAGATCAGCCCGCCCCTCAGCCGCTCCGCATTGTCGACCGTCTCTTCCGACAGCCAGCCAGCCGATGGCAGCAGAACGCCCAGTTCACGCTTGAGGAATTGGTCGACTGCGATGTCCGCCTCGCACACCGGCGCGCCGGGTTCCTTCTCCCACGAATCGAGATCATGTCCCGCCCCCGGCCACATGCCGTGGGCAATCCGTCCCGCTTCGGAGACGATGGAATGGAGGCGCTTTGCGTCGATCATCGTAAGAAGAACGCAAGTGCACGCCGAATGGCCACTTTTCAACCGCGCCCAACCATGCTTATGCGCCCACGCAATCCGATTTTCCCCCGCATCGACGCGAAGGACACGCTTTCCCATGAACATCCATGAATATCAGGCCAAGGAACTGCTCGCCGAACACGGAATCGCCGTGCCCAAGGGCTACGCCGCGATGAGTGTCGAGGATGCCGTTGCGGCTGCCAAGCAGCTTCCCGGCCCGCTTTACGTGGTGAAGGCGCAGATTCATGCCGGCGGCCGCGGCAAGGGCAAATTCAAGGAACTAGGCGCAGATGCCAAGGGCGGCGTCCGCCTAGCGCAGAGCATCGAAGACGTCGAACGCGACGCTACCGAAATGCTCGGCAACACGCTCGTCACCGCGCAGACCGGCGACGAGGGCAAGCAGGTCAATCGCCTGTACGTAACCGACGGAGTTGATATCGAGCGCGAGTACTATCTCTCGCTGCTCGTCGACCGCGCCAGCGGACAGGTCGCCATGGTCGTATCGACCGAAGGCGGGATGGATATCGAAGCGGTCGCGCATGACACGCCCGATAAGATCGCCACGATCACCATCGATCCGGCACAGGGCTTCATGCCCCACCACGGCCGCGCGGTGGCCTTCGCGCTCAAGCTGACCGGCGATACCAACAAGCAGGCGCAGAAGCTGACCAAGAAGCTCTACGACGCCTTTCTCGCCACCGATTGCTCGATGCTGGAAATCAACCCGCTGGTCGAAACCAAGGATGGTGACCTGCTCGTGCTGGATACCAAGATGAGCTTCGACGGAAACGCGCTGTATCGTCACCCGGACATCGAAGCGATGCGCGACGAAACCGAGGAAGACCCCGCCGAAGTCGAAGCGAGCGAATACGACCTCGCTTACATCAAGCTGGATGGAAACATCGGCTGCATGGTCAACGGCGCAGGCCTCGCCATGGCGACGATGGACATCATCAAGCTGAACGGCGCCTTCCCGGCAAACTTCCTCGACGTGGGCGGCGGCGCGACCAAGGAAAAGGTGACGGCCGCATTCAAGATCATCCTGAAGGACCCGGCAGTCGAAGGCATTCTGGTCAACATCTTCGGCGGCATCATGAAATGTGACATTATCGCCGACGGTATCGTGGCGGCCGCCAAGGAAGTGAACCTGTCGGTACCGCTGGTCGTGCGGCTCGAAGGAACGAACGTACAGCAAGGCAAGGACATCCTCGCCAATTCGGGCCTGCCGATCGTCAGCGCAGACGATCTGGGCGACGCAGCGAGGAAGATCGTCGCCGAGGTGAAGCAGGCGGCCTGAGGCGTGAGCGCCTCCCGCATGCAGCCATCCCCACCGTATGAGGGTGGCTGTCTATGCGGGAGGGTGCGCTACACCGCTTTTGAAGCCCCGGTATGGTCGGTCAATTGCCATTGCCGATCCTGCCAAAAGTTGAGCGGCGCACCATTCGTGAGCGCTTTTTCAGTTGCATCTGGCAGCGCAACTCTGTCGGGCGAGCTCTGCGCGTTCCAACGAAACTCCGAATCAGGCAACCGCGTAACAACGCATATCTGTGCCAAATGCGGGACACGCATTTACGCTCAGTCTGCAGGCGCCATGCACCTCATGAACATCTTCGCAGCCACGCTGGACGACCCGGCAGGGTTCTCGCCGATTTCGAACGTCTACCTGAGCGAACAAGCTGATTGGATCGATGCACCCGAAGCTCGATACAATTTCCAGAAGATGCCAGAATTCTGAGAGGAGCAGCTATTGCCGCGTCATTCGGAAAACGAGTTCCTGCACTTCGGGTTCGCTCTTCATCCGCACAGCCGCCACTAGCCCATCTTCGCCGTCGCAGCGGAGTGTCAGGCTGCGGAAATAGGCCGCGCAGTCCTCCATCCCGATCAGGCGGAAGGTGAGCATGTCGTCTTTCTCTTCCCAGCCGGTAAGATCGGCGTTGAAATGCTTGAGCCGCAGGACCAGCGTGCCGTCCTCTTCCATCAGATAGAGGTGCTCGGTGAACTGAATCGTACGCTCGCCATCCTCGCCCGCCGTTTCCTGCACGAAAGTCCCGACCATCGTTCCGCCAGTCGGGGGCAGCCAGCTTTCCATCGCGGGCGCCCCGCCAATACCTGTGCCGCCCCACTGCCCGACCAGCCAGTCCATCTGCGCGAGGGTTGCTGGGGGCGAGGGGCTGTCCTCCGGGGCCGTGCGCGTTTCTTGCGCCATCGCGGGTGCCGCGAGAAGGGCCAATGACATTGCGGCGATAATGCGAAAGATCATGACAGCAGGCTCCACTAATGTGCGATCCGGAGGCTACGCTCACGGCCTGTCCGCGTAAAGCATACGCTTGACCTTGCGGGTTTGGAACGCGAGGGATCGCTCGACCATTGAACCTACGACTCGTGGCTTTCCTCTTGGTTGACGTTTACGTAAACGCAAGCTAGGCGGAGCCAATATTTTTCGTCCGGAAGGAAGGAGCCCACATGAAGATCCTCGTGCCCGTAAAACGGGTTATCGACTACAACGTCAAACCGCGCGTCAAGGCCGACGGTTCGGGTGTCGATCTTGCCAATGTCAAGATGAGCATGAATCCGTTCGACGAGATCGCGGTCGAGGAAGCCATCCGCATCAAGGAAGCGGGCAAGGCCGAAGAAATCATCGCCGTTTCGATTGGACCGGCAAAGGCTCAGGAAACGCTGCGCACTGCACTCGCCATGGGCGCAGACCGCGCGATCCTGGTCGAGACCGACGATGAGGTCGAGCCGCTCGCAGTGGCCAAGATCCTCAAAGCCATCGCTGATGAGGAACAACCTGGCCTCGTGATGCTGGGTAAGCAATCGATCAGCGACGACAGCAATCAGACAGGCCAGATGCTCGCCGCCCTGATGGGTCGCCCTCAGGGCACCTTCGCCAATACGGTCGAAGTCGAGAGCGACAGTGTAACCGTAAAGCGCGAAGTCGATGGCGGTCTGGAGACTGTGAAGCTGACGCTTCCTGCGATCGTGACCACCGATTTGCGCCTCAACGAGCCGCGCTATGCTTCTTTGCCGAACATCATGAAGGCCAAAAAGAAGCCGCTCGATACGAAGACCCCCGGCGATTACGGTGTCGATACCGCGCTGCGCCTCACCACAACAAACGTGTCCGAACCGCCCGTCCGCCAGGCCGGTGAAAAGGTCGAAGACGTCGACGCGCTGGTCGCGAAGATCAAAGCCCTCGGCTTCGCCTGAGCCCCCGGACGCACAAAAGGAATACGCTTATGAAAACGCTCGTCTGGGTCGAACACGACAATAACGAGATGAAAGATGCCACGCTGGCGGTGGTCACGGCCGCTTCGAAGCTTGGCGAAGTGCATTTGCTCGTAGCCGGTAGCGGCTGCGGCGCGGTCGCCGATCAGGCTGCGAAGATAGCCGGTGTGGGCAAGGTCCACGTGGCCGACGACGCCGCCTATGAGCATGCGCTGGCAGAGAATGTTGCGCCGCTGGTGGCAGACCTCATGGGGCACCACGACGCCTTTCTGGCGCCCGCCACCACGACCGGTAAGAATATCGCACCGCGCGTCGCAGCCCTGCTCGACGTGATGCAGATTTCGGACATCCTGTCGGTCGAGGGCGACAAGACATTCACCCGCCCGATCTATGCCGGCAATGCGATCGCCACAGTCGAGAGCTCGGATGCGAAGCTCGTCATTACCGTGCGCGGCACTGCCTTCGACAAGGCGGATGCGGCAAGCGGGTCAGCCGAGATCGAACAGGTTTCCGGCCCCGGCGATGCGGGCCTGTCCAGCTTCGTGAGCGCGGAAATTGCCAAGAGCGAGCGCCCGGAGCTGACCAGCGCCAAAGTCATCGTGTCAGGCGGCCGCGCGCTCAAGGACGCCGAAACCTTCGAGCAGATCATCACGCCGCTCGCCGACAAGCTCGGCGCAGGCATCGGCGCATCGCGCGCCGCGGTCGATGCGGGCTATGTTCCGAACGACTACCAGGTCGGCCAGACTGGCAAGATCGTGGCACCGGAAGTCTACATCGCCATCGGCATCTCTGGCGCGATCCAGCACCTTGCCGGCATGAAGGATTCCAAGACCATCATCGCCATCAACAAGGATGAAGACGCCCCGATCTTCCAGGTCGCCGATATCGGCTTGGTGGCGGACCTCTACAAGGCGGTGCCGGAGCTTACCGAGAAGCTTTAACCATCTGACGAGTTGGTTGATTTTAGACCCTTCGAAGTCTAGTCACGACTTCGGAGGGTCTTTTGCATAAAGCTATTGTCACAGCATGCACCATTGCGTGTCTTTCGGCGCCGGTCTTGGCCGCGAAAGACGTTGTCGAACTGCAGCCATCGACATCTTGGAACATCGACTACGGTGAGACGAAATGCACGCTCCAACGAGAATTCGGCGAGGGCGAACTCAGGACCACGTTGCAGTTGGAGCAAACCGGAGTCGGGAATTTTTTCAACATTCTGATCGCAGGTGAGCCTGTAGGGCGCACGCGCGGGGAATTCATCACCATCCAGTTTGGGCCCGAGGAAATCGCCAGCGAGCGCAGTTACCTCAGCGGCAAGTTAAAGCCTGAAAAGACGCCTTTCCTTATCATGCACGGGCTCAATTTGGCCCCGGTCCCAGACGATGAAGAATCGCCGGATTTTGTCGCTCCGGATATCGGGACCGAGCGTGAGGAGGCGATCACGAAGATCGTGGTCGGCAAAGCGCTGCGGGATGACCTTGTTCTGGAAACCGGCTCGATGGGCGCGCCACTAGCTGCGATGCGCGAATGCTCGCAGGATCTGGTGGACAAGCTAGCTTTGACTGAAGACGGGCAGCGCGCGCTCGAAAGTGGACCCGAGATCATCGATCTCATGAGATTCGCGCGCAAGATGCAACAGAATTACCCTTCGGCAATGCTTCGTAATGATGAGGAGGGCTTGGTCAGGTTCCGGATCCTCGTCGATGCGAAGGGAGAAGCGACAAGTTGCCAGATTGCGCAGAGTTCGAGGCCTGCCGCCTTCGATGACATCGTGTGCTTTATGGCGATGCGAGAAGCGCGCTTCAAACCGGCCAGGAATGCCGAGGGCGAGCCAACCCATGCCTTCTATGAGACCGCAGTACGCTTCGTTTTGCCATAGGTGGACGAACTCACGAGATTGGCACGT
This sequence comes from uncultured Alphaproteobacteria bacterium, assembly GCA_963797945.1. GTDB lineage: Bacteria > Pseudomonadota > Alphaproteobacteria > Sphingomonadales > Sphingomonadaceae > Qipengyuania. Next base: position 242,793 of record CAWCRA010000005.1, read on the forward strand.
TGCGGGTTTCTCACCCCGCAAACACAGACATCAAGAAGTGGATCGTCACGCCGACGAGCCCGCCGACCAGCGTTCCGTTGATGCGGATGAACTGCAGGTCGCGGCCGACCGCGCCTTCGATCCTGCCGGTAATCGTCTGCGCATCCCAGCGGCGGACCGTCTCGGATACGAGCTGCACGATATTGTCGCCATAGCGCGTGGCGATGCCGACGGCCGTGCGGCGCGCGAAGCGGTTGACCTGCATCTGCAGCCGCGCATCGTCGCGCAGGGCCGCACCCATTTCGGTAAGCGTGCCTTTCAGATTGCCCAGCTCCTCACCGCTACCATCGCCGCGCAGCATTGCGATCAGCTTGCGGCGTATGCGCTCCCACACAGCCTGCCACCAGGTGGCGACGGCCGGATTGGCGATGATGTCGTTCTTGATGCGCTCGACGCGGGCCTGAAGCTCGGGATCGTCGCGAAGCCCCTTGGCAAGATCGTGAAGCCCGTCCTCGATCTTGGAGCGAAGCGGATGTTCCGGATCGATGAGTACCTCTGCGAGCAACTTGTAAAGCCCGTCGAGCACGGAATTTGCCAGCCGCTCGTCGAGTCCGGTGAAGCGCAGCAAGGCATTTGCGCGCTCATGGATCATCGCGCGGACCATCTCTTCATTGTCCTCGAGCACAAGTCCGGCCCAGCGAATGAGCGAATCCATGATCGGACGATGGCGCCCATCGGCAATCATCGCGTCGAGCACCTGTCCAAGGAGCGGCGCCACCTCCAGCCGCTCTATTCCCGAGGCAAGGCCAGTGCGAACCTGCCCCCCAAGCCGCTCGGGATCGAGCGATTCCAGCGCTTCGACAAGCAGCTCGCCCGCACCTGCACGAATGCGCGAATTGGTATTGCCGTCCGGATCGGACAGGTACGTGCCGACTGCCTTGGCGAGGTTCATCTCGCTCATCCGCCGCGCCACGACCGAAGGGATCAGGAAGTTTTCGCGCAGGAACACCGCCATGGTGTCGGCGATGCGATCCTTGTTTTCCGGGATGATCGCCGTGTGCGGGATCGGCAGACCGAGCGGGCGGCGAAACAGCGCCGTTACCGCAAACCAATCGGCCAGCCCGCCGACCATCGCAGCTTCGGAAAATGCGTGGACATATCCCCAGGCCGGATGAAGATCGAGGTATCGCGCAGTGACGATAAATACCGCCGCCATCAGCACCAAGAGGCCCGTCGCCGTGCGGCGCATCGCCAACGCACGATCCTGTGTCACGGCTTCACCGCCGGAATAAGCGGGCCAGGAGAGCTTGAGGTGCTTCATGCCCCTTGCCTATTCGGCAGGTTGCGCCTCCGGCCCCGACGGCCGCTGGTCATAATCTTCGTCGCCGGGACGATACGTCAGGAAACGGTTTCGCAGCCATGGCCCCATCCGGCGCTCCAGACCGTCGGCGAGACTGAAGCCCGCAGGCACGATCAGCAGCGTCAGCAGGGTCGACAAGATCAGCCCGCCGATCACTACCGTGCCCATCGGAGCGCGCCATGCACCATCTCCCGAACCAAGCACGCCGGAAAGCGCTGTCGGCACCATGCCAGCGGTCATGGCGACGGTCGTCATGACGATCGGCTGGGCGCGCTTGTGTCCGGCGTCGATGATAGCCTCAAGCTTGTCGACGCCGCTCTCCATCGCCTCGATCGCGAAATCGATGAGCAGGATCGAGTTTTTCGAGACAATGCCAAGCAGGAGCAAAATTCCGATAAGCACCGGCATCGACATTGGCTGACCGACCAGCCAGAGCAAAAAGACCCCGCCGAGCGGTGCCAGCGCGAGGCTCGCCATATTCACCAGCGGGCTCATCAGGCGCTTGTACAGCAGCACCAGAACCGCGAACACCAGGAACACGCCCGCGGGCAGAGCCACGCCAAAATTGGCCAGCAGTTCTTGCTGCAGCTCATCTTCGCCAACCGCATCGCGGATTACACCCTGAGGCAAAGCCTGGAGAGTCGGCAATGCGTTGATTTGCTCCATCGCATTCCCGCGCAAAACGCCGTCCGAAAGGTCGGCTCCCACGAAAACGCGGCGGTTTTGGTTGTAGCGCTGGATGGTGGTCGGTCCAGAACCGAAGCTGATATCGGCAACCCGGCCGAGCGGGACCGACGAACCGTTTGCAGTCGGAATCGGCAGGTTTTCGAGCGTCGTCAGATCCTCACGCGAGCTTTGCGGCAGACGTACGCGGATGGGAATCTGGCGATCGGACAGGGAGAAGCGTGCAGCATTCTGGTCGATCTCTCCCATCGTCGCGATGCGGATCGTCTGGCTCAGCGCCACGGTCGAGACACCGAGATCGGCCAAGAGGTTTGCTCGCGGCCGGATGATGACTTCCGGGCGGCGGATGTCGGCTGTGATGCGCGGCGCGACGACCGTATCGAGCGCCTTCATTTCCTCGACCAGCGATCCTGCGGTAGCGTTCAAAAGGTCGGGGTTCGACCCCGCGAGCATAATGGTGAGGTCGCGCCCACTACCGCCGCCTCCGCCGGGGCCGCCCTGCGACTGGAAGCGCACCCGCGCATCGGCAATCTGCGCAAGTTGCGGCGCAAGCTGACGTTCGAACTCTATCGATGTGCGTTCGCGGTCATCGCGCAGCGTGATGAAAATCGACGAGTTGCCCTGGCGAATTCGCTCTAGCGCAAGCTCGACTTCCTGCTGTTCGTAAAGCAGCTCGGCAACTTCGTCGGTGACCCGCTTTGCCGTCGCCAGCGTCGTGCCCGGCACCATTTCAATCTCGACGCGGCTGTTTTGATCGTCCGTATCGGGCTGGAATTGGAACGGAAGCTGTCCGAACAGAAGAACGGTGATCAGAAACGAGAAATAGCCGAGGCTGAGCATCCACACACGGTGATCGAAAAAGCGCGCGTGAAGGTAATCCCAGCTCTGCCTGAGACCGCTCGAGACAACCCCGGTCACAAATCTCAGAATGCCGAGTAGAAGAAGTGACGCAATAACTCCTGCCGCGATGGCGAGAATGAGCTGGATCAGCTGCAGGGGCCGCGCAACAAGATCGTACAGGAAGGAGTTCTCATCGCCGGCAACGGCCAAGGCGGCATTCGCGGGAATGCTCGCCGCATCAATGGCGTTGAATGTCGCGAAGACGGCTGCTGCCGATACGCCAATGAGCGCGAGGACGAGCAGAAACAGGCTGGTTATATAGGCCCAGCGGCGCTTGGGACCCGGCAAACCGTCACGCCGGCGGTGCATCTTGCCGCGATCGAGCGACCAGGTGAGCACCTTCATATACCGGTCCATCCAGCGCCCTTCGCCATGCGTTGACGTGCCTCTGGATTTGAGGAAATAGGCTGCCAACATGGGCGTGATCATCCGCGCCACAGCGAGGCTCATGAGGCTGGCGACGACGATCGTCAGACCGAAATTCTTGAAGAACTGGCCAGAAATTCCCGGCATGATGCCAACCGGGAGGAAGACAGCGACGATGCAGAATGTCGTGGCGACCACCGGAAGGCCGATCTCGTCCGCAGCATCGATCGAGGCCTGATAGGCGGTCTTGCCCATGCGCATGTGTCTGACGATATTCTCGATCTCCACGATCGCATCATCGACCAGCACCCCGGCCACAAGTCCCAGCGCAAGCAGCGACAGCGAGTTCAGGTTGAACCCGAGCAAGTCCATGAACCAGAAAGTCGGAATGGCGGACAGCGGGATCGCGACCGACGAAATGGCTGTCGCGCGCCAATCGCGCAGGAAGAAAAACACCACGACTACCGCCAGGATCGCGCCCTCGATCATGGCCGCCATCGAGCTTTCGTACTGCTCTTCCGTATATCGAACGGTGTTGAACAGCTGAATGAACTTGATGTTCGGGTTCTCCGCCTGCATCGCAGCTATCTTCTCTTTCGCCTCGTCATAGACGGCGACGTCGGAGGCGCCCTTGGCGCGCGACATGAAGAAATTGACGACTTCCTTGTCGCGCACTTCGCTAATCGAGGTTCGTTCGCTGAAGCCATCGCGAACAGTAGCGATGTCGGACAGTTTGACCGCCGACCCATTGGACAGCCGTATCTGACGTTCGCCGAGATCGAATGCGCTGGCCGTATTGCCGAGAACGCGGACCGATTGCCGCATTTCGCCGACTTCGGCCATGCCGCCCGCGGTGTTGAGGTTATCGAGACGAAGGGCCTGATTGACCTGACTGGCTGTGACCCCGAATGCCTGCATCTTCGGCAGGTCCAGAATGACCTCAATCTCGCGATCAACCCCGCTCCACCGGCCGGCCTCGGCCATGCCTTCGATCGACAACAATTGCTTCGCAACGTAATCGTCGATGAACCAGCTGAGTTGCTCGATCGTCATGTCAGTCGCTTCAATGGCGTAGATTCCAAGGAAACCACCCGCCACCTCGACCTTGTTGATCCGCGGCTCGAGAATACCGTCGGGCAAGGATCCGCGGACCGAATCGATAGCGTTCTTCACTTCGACAGTCGCGTCGTTCGGATCGATCCCGACCTGAAATTCGATGAAAGTGCTGGAATTGCCTTCACTGGCCGTGGAGCTGATATTCTTCACACCGTTGAGCGAGCGGATTGCCGATTCGACCCTCTGCGTAATCTGGTTTTCAATTTCGGTCGGCGCTGCGCCCGGCTGCGCGATGTTTACCTGGACCGCGGGAAACTCAATGTCCGGATTGTTGACCACGTCCATCTGGATGAAGCTGAAAATACCGGCGAGCAGCAGGAATGTGAACGCAACCAGGGGAATGACCGGGTTGCGGATCGACCAAGCCGAAATGTTGCGAAAATCCATGTCGGTCTGGCCCTATTCGCTCTTCTGGAGCTTTGGCTTGACCGACTCGCCGGCAGTCAGGAAGCCGCCGGCCCTGAGGACGACGCGCTCTTGCCCCGTCAGACCTTCGGTGACCGCGATGCCTTCGCGGGTCACAGCGCCTGTTGTTACAGCGCGGCGCTGGGCCTTGTCCTCTCCATCGATCACGTAAACGTAAGCGCCCTCGTCATCCGAAAGCACTGCAGATTTCGGGTAGAATTGCGGCGACCATCGTGCCGCTCAGGATCACCGCGCTCGCGAAACCGCCTGGGCGCAGTTCGGGCGCATAAGACAGCGCGATGCGAGCGGTGCCCTGCCGGTCCTGCTCACTAATAATGGGCGAGACCTGCCACACTTGGCCGGAGAAGACCTTGTCGGTGCCGACAGGACGCACTTCGGCGGAAGTACCTGCGGAAATATTCGCAAGATCGGTTTCGCTGAGCTTTGCAAGCAGCTCCATCTCGCCGCCGCGTGCGATGCGGAACAATGGCTGAGAGCCGCCGGAAACGGTCTGACCCGGTTCGACATTGCGCTCCAATACAAGGCCTGCCGCCGGAGCGACCACGTTGAGACGCGCATTTCGCGCGCGTAACTCGTTCAGCTGCGCCTGCGACACCCGGACGCGTGCAGCCGCAGAATTGCGCGTTGCCGTGAGCCGGTCGACATCGGCCTTGCTGACGAAGCCCCGCTCGACCAACTGCAACGCCCGGTCGAGATTGGCCTGCGCCAGATCGGCATCCGCCTGGGATACGCGGATCTGCGCCGCAGCGCTCTGAACCTGCTGGTTCTGAACCGAGCGGTCGATGCTAACAAGCACCTGGCCCTGACGAACCCAGTCGCCCGCATCGACAGGAACCGAAACAACCCGGCCGCCTTCACCGACCACACCGACGGGCAGTTCACGCCGCGCCGCGAGTGTGCCGGTAGTTGTAATCTCGCCTTCGGTCGTAGTCTGGCCGGGCACTACCACCGTCACAACGGGGAGCTGCGAGTCCCGGTCGGCTACCGGTGTCGCGTCTGCTGTAAGGGCGCGATATGCGATCGCAGCGATTGCGCCGATAAGAACCAACAGGCCGATGATAAGGAACCACCGCTTGCGGCGGGTGGCGCGCGCAGTGTCGACCGCGTCGACACTGGTCGTGAAGCCGTCCGCCCTATCTGCTGATACTCTGGTGTTGTAATTCATACCGTCTCGCGCTCAACCCAACCAGTGGTGTATTATCCGAGTATACCAGCTTGTGCAAGCGTGGGTTGCGCTGCTCTAACTTGCACGCGTGCAAGGGGCAACGTGTCATTCGCCGTGCGTGTGCGTCGGCACGACGAGTGTCGAGCGCCGAGCACACAAAAAAGCGGCGCACCCGAGGGTACGCCGCTTTCCAGAAATTTCGTTCTATTAGCCGTGCTTAGCGAACGCGGCCACGCTGAACGAGGTTCACGATGCCGAGCAGGATAACTGCGCCCAGGATAGCCATGACGAAGCCGCCAATGTCGAATTCCTGGATCGAACCGCCAAAGCCGAGCAGTGGTCCTATAAGCGCGTTGCCGATCAGCGAGCCCACGATGCCGACGACGATGTTCCAAACGATGCCCATCGATGCGTCACGGTTCATAACCATGCTAGCGAGCCAGCCGGCTACACCGCCGACGATGATTGCAATAATCCAACCCATTCCGAATTCCTCCTGTAAAACCACCCAACCGGGCGACATGCCTGCCAAACGGATCGCAAGCAGGTGAAGTTCCCGATTATCCTTCGGGACTAGAGGAGATACTGCGCGCAAAAGCGATGGTTCCCGACCACGGACAGACCGGAAACCCATGATGCGTAGCGATTTAGGTGCGAATTTGGATGAGCCAGGTCAGCGCGGGCTCAATATTTCAGCTGGCGTTCGTAGAGGTCGCGGTAGTGCTGAATGCGCGTGACGCGCAAACCCTGCATGCCAGACCGGTCAACGGCGCGCTGCCAGGAAGCGAACTCTTCCAGCGTGAGACCATAACGGTCGAGCACTTCGTCGATCGTCAGCAAGCCCCCGTTTACAGCGGCCACCACCTCGGCCTTGCGGCGCACGACCCACCGCTTCGTTTCCGGAGCGGGCAAGTCCTTTATCGATAGCGGCTCGCCGAGCGGGCCGATTACCTGTGCAGGGCGGATGTCCTGGTTTTCGATCATTATATCTCTCGGTCGCCTCGCTCTGCACCATTGCCTGTTGCAGAGGGGGATAGCTCAGCGTGTTTTCCGCAGCTTAAAGCATCTTGGTTAACAGCGCCTTCACCTTCATTTTCGTTCGGTTCGATATCGGAACGAAACGATGCGAAAGTGCCGGCCTCGCCGCAGCTGGCCTGTTCGAGACTGTCGCGAAAATCCCGAGTTCGCAGCGAGCCGCGCCACAAGATCCGTCCAGCGCAATTGGCGTAAAACCTGCGATTCGCCGGCCTCCGCAAAATCCGCTGCTTTGATTTGCCCCTGGTACATGGCCATCATTCATACCCACGTGTGGTAAACAGTCCGTGAAACATGGCCTGTGGACAACTGGCGCGCTTCCCAAGAGGTGTGTAGAGGGCCGCGCATGACCGCCGATTCCATCACTGCGACGATGCCGGGCGCCGAAGAGGCCGCTGCACTGTTCGACCTGCCGCGCGCAGCATCCGAATGCCGGATCGTGGTGGCGATGTCCGGCGGCGTCGACAGCTCGGTCGTGGCGGCGCTGGCTGCGGCGAGCGGGGCCGAAGTGGTCGGCATCACGCTCCAGCTTTACGATTATGGCGCTGCGACGGGCCGCAAGGGCGCTTGCTGCGCTGGCGACGACATCCGCGATGCACAGGCCGTCGCCGACCGCCTGCGTATTGCGCACTATGTGTTCGATCACGAAAGCGCATTTCGTGAAGACGTGGTCGAACAGTTTGCCGACGAATATCTCTCCGGGCGCACGCCGGTGCCGTGCATCCGCTGCAATATGGGCCCGAAGTTTACCGACCTGTTCGCGATGGCGCGCGAACTGGGGGCCGATTGCCTTGCAACGGGGCATTATGTGCAGCGAGTGATGGGACCGGCCGGAGCCGAATTGCACCGCGCCCTCGATCCGGCGCGCGATCAGTCGTATTTTCTCTATGCGACCACCGAAGCGCAGCTCGATTATCTGCGCTTTCCATTGGGAGGGCTGCCCAAGGCGGAGGTCCGCCGGCTCGCCGAAGCCGCTGGCCTGCGCAATGCGGCCAAGCCCGACAGCCAGGACATCTGCTTTGTCCCCGATGGCGACTATGCCAAGATCGTCAAGAAAATGCGCCCCGAAGGCGGCGTGCCCGGCGCGATCGTACATGCCGAAACCGGCGAGAAGCTGGGCGCGCATCCCGGCGTCGTGCATTATACGGTCGGACAGCGGCGCGGCCTCGACATCGGCGGCCAGCCCGAGCCGCTCTACGTAATCGGCATCGATGCACCCAGCCGCGAAGTCCGCGTCGGCCCGAAGCGTCTGCTTGCGGTCGAGACCGCCGAGATCATCGAAACCAACCGGATCGGCCCGATGCCCGGTACGCAGCTGACCGCCAAGGTTCGCAGCCTGTCCAAGCCGGTGCCGGTAGCACTTGAGGGTCCGTTCGGTGACGGAGCAGCGACGCGCATACGCTTCGAAACGCCGGAATTCGGCGTCTCTCCAGGGTCAGGCCGCTGTCATCTATGCCGGCGAACGAGTGATCGGCGGCGGCTGGATCGATGCTACCAAAGCGCCGATTGCCTAATTGTCGTATTCCTGCAGCACGCAGCCATAGCCCGTCGCGGTAGAAGGCAGTGTCCGAAGCGATAAGCGGCACGCTGGCGGTGACACTCTTATTGGCCGGATCGTCGCTCAGGCCGATCATCTCCATTCCGGCTAGGCTATCTTTCTCGCAATCGGCAAGGCTGCGATCGGCGACGTAGCGGCACGAGCAGGCGACCCGTGCCAGATAGGCGGTGCCCGCCGTCGCATCGTCCTGCAGCCCCGGTCCCCAGCGCCACCAGGACAGCGCAGCAACCACGAACACACCAAGCACCGCCCATGGCCAGCGGCGCGAGCGACTGTGTGATGCGGTTCCGGATTTAGTCGTTGCCAAGCGGCGAATCCCCATGCGAGTGACGCGCCATGATCGTGCGCCGCGCCCCCCTTATCCTTGCCCCCCTGCTTGCCACAACCCTCCTCGCATGCGCGGAGCCGGAACCAGTCGGCGAGCCTCCGCTGAGCGAAGAGGCGCTGGCCGCCGTGAGCGAGAACCCCGGCGCCCAGCGCCGTGCGGTTGCGCGGCAGGTGGATGAACTCTTCACCGCCGAAGGCGTCGGCGAAACGCGCGCAGTTGTGCTGATGCATGGCGGGGAGCTGGCCGCCGAACGTTATGCGCCGGGCTACGGCGCGGACACGCGCTTCGTCAGCTGGTCGATGGCCAAGACCGTTACCGCGGCGATGATCGGATTGCTGGTGGCCGATGGGCGCCTGCGGCTCGACCAGCCTGCCCCCGTCGCGCGCTGGCAGCGTCCCGGCGATCCGCGCGCGGGCATAACCCTGCGCCACCTGCTTCAGATGCGCAGCGGTCTCGAGCATACCGAGGCCGGGCCAGATCCGCGCCGGAGCAGCGAAGTTCAGATGCTGTTTCTCGACGGCCGCGACGACATGGCGCAATGGGCGGAGGAACAGCCGCTCGAGGCCGAGCCCGGGGCCAAGTTCGAATATTCTTCCAACACGACCGTGATCCTCGCCGATATCGCCGCGCGGACACTGACCAACAGCGACGATCCGGACGACCGCCGCGAGGCTGTTGCGAGCTTTCTGCAAACCCGCCTGTTCGAACCGCTCGGCATGACGTCGGTCGTGCCTGAATTCGACCAGTCCGGCACGCTGATCGGCGGGAGCCTGATTCACGCCACGGCGCGCGACTGGGCACGCTTCGGCGAATTTATGCGCAACAAGGGATCGTACCGCGGGACGCAGATCCTCCCCCGGGCCTGGATCGAGCAGATGGTCACGCCGAGCCCGCAATCGCCGCATTACGGCCTGCAAACCTGGCTCAACCGCGATCACGGCGAGGCAGAACACCCGCTATTCCCGGATCGCGCGCCCGACACCATGTTCGCGCTGATCGGGCATATGGGTCAGTATGTGATCGTATCGCCCGAGCAGAAGCTGACGCTGGTGCGCCTCGGCCATTCCGATGCCCCGCAGCGCGAGGCCATGCTGGAGCAGGCCGCAGATGTGCTCGAGCTTTACCCTGTTTCTGGCAGGTAGAAGCGACCCTCCACCACAGTAACGCACGGCCCGCCCAGCCAGACGCGGTGGCCGTCCAGCCGGCAGGTGGCATCCCCGCCCCGCGCGCTCGCCTGGTGAGCGGTAAAAGTGCTGCGGGCCAGACGGTCTGCCCAGAACGGCGTAAGGCAGGCATGAGCCGAACCTGTGAAGCTGTCTTCATCGACGCCGCCGCCCGGCACGAAAACGCGGCTGACCACGTCGGTGCGCGTGCCCGGCGCAGTGCAGATGAACTGGTCATCCCCCAATGCGCCCAGCCCGCGAACATCGGGACCGAGCGCGCGGACCTGTGCTTCGCTTTCGAAGAGATAGATGCCGTAGCGGTCGGGATTGCGCCAAACTTCCTTCGGCTCCGCGCCGAGCAGCCTGACCGCCTCATCCCATTCACTTCGCTCGGTGGGGATTGCCGGAAGCGCAAGCTCGTACCCCGTATCATGACGCCGCACTTCGAGCACACCCGCCTTGCGCGTGCGAAAGGTAACGCGCTCCCCGCCATCCCGCTCAAGCAGAACATGGCCACTGGCAAGCGTCGCGTGACCGCAAAGTCTTATTTCCGTCGTCGGTGTGAACCAGCGCAGCTCCCAATCGGCCTCTCCGGTCTCGTCCTTCACCACGAAGGCGGTTTCGGCGAAATTGTTCTCTTCACCGATGGCCTGAAGCACATCGTCGGAGAGCCATGCATCGAGCGGCATCACCGCAGCCTGATTTCCTGCAAATGGGCGATCAGCAAAGGCATCGACATGCCAGTATGGCAGCGCAGTCATCACTCTTTCTCCAGCTTCTCGAACTCGTTTTCCTCGACCAGCGCATTGCCGGGTTCATCGACATGGCCTTCCGGATCGATGTGGATCAGCAGTTCCAGGCCCGGAAACTGGCGGCACAGGTCTGCTTCCACCCGGTCAATCACATCATGGGCTTGCTGCACCGTCATCTCGCCGGGCAGATCGACATGGAACTGCACGAAATCCTGCGTCCCGCTGCTGCGTGTGCGCAGGTCGTGAAGGTTGGAAAGCTCGGGATGCTGCGCTGCCGCCTCGACGAAGCGCTCGCGCCGCTCTTCCGGCCATTCGCGGTCGAGCAGCTGATCGACCGCGGTCTGGGCAGCGCTCCACGCGCCCCACAGCAGCCACGCCGCAATCGCCAGTCCGAACAGCGGATCGGCAGCGTGCCAGCCAAGATACTGGTCGAGCGCGATCGCCGCGATCACCGCAAGGTTGAGCAGCATGTCCGACTGGTAGTGCAGGTGGTCCGCCTGGATCGCCACCGAGCGCGTGCGCGCGATCACATAGCGCTGCCAGGCTAGCAGACCGAACGTGGCGATGATGGCTATCAGCGACACCGCAATCCCTTCTTCGGCGCCGCGGGTTTGCCCGCCCTCGACCAGCCGCAGCACCGCCCGGAAGGCGATGGCCGACCGCCGACAGCGCGATCAGGATGACCTGGAACATCGCCGCCAGCGCTTCGGCCTTGCCGTGTCCGAAACGGTGCTCGCGGTCCGCCGGCTGCGAGGCGAACCACACCGCCCACAGCGTAGCGAGGCTGGCCACGAGGTCGAGCGAGCTGTCGGCAAGACTGCCGAGCATCGCCGTCGACCCGGTCCGCCAGCTCGCCCACAGCTTGAGCGCAACCAGCAGCACCGCGACCGCAATGGAGGCCGCAGCAGCGCTACGCGCAAGGGTTGAGCGAGGTATCGCTCATGGGTAGAGCAACGTGTCCGCCCAACCACTGTCCTCCGCGCCGTCGCGCAGGAACAGGCGGCGGTCGTGCAGGCGATTGGGGCGGTCCATCCAGAATTCGATTCGCTCCGGACGAAGGCGAAAGCCGGTCCAGTGCGGGGGGCGCGGCACTTCGCCCGCTTCCTCGCAAATGGCCGCGATCTCGTCGACGCGGTCCAGATAAACCTGCCGGTAAGGCAGCGGGCGCGACTGGTCGGACGCTGCCGAGCCGACCTGGCTGGCGAAGGGCGCGCGAATGGAAGTAGGCATTCGCCTCCTCGCTGCCGACCTCTTCCAGCGGGCCTTCGATGCGGATCTGGCGGCGCAGGCTCTTCCAGTGGAACAGCAAGGCTGCCTGCATGTTGGCGCGGATTTCCTCGCCCTTGCGGCTGTCCGCATTGGTGTAGAATACGAAGCCGTCTGGCCCATGCCCCTTCAGCAAGACCATGCGGACAGAAGGGCGCCCTTCCGGCGTCGACGTGGCCAGTGCCATCGCGTTACCGTCGTTCGGCTCGCTTTCGCGCGCCTCGGCGAACCACTCGCCAAAGAGCGCGAAGGGGTCGGTTTGCGGAATGGCGCTCTGGTCGTCTCTCATATGGCAGTCCTACAGGATGGAACACATGGAACACGGTTCAGGGCATAAAACCGCTGCCGCCCGTGCAGGGAAGCGAAAGGCGCGGAAATCGTGCGCGAAACGAACTGCGTGCTGATGCATTCGGTAGTCATGTCAGCGCCTCTAACTCCCTTGCCGCGCGTAGGAAAGGCAATCGCCTTGCTTGCCGGAACTGTAGCACCTAGCTAACACGCAGCATGGCCGATCCCTATTCCACCCTTGGCGTTGCGCGCACTGCGTCCGAAAAGGACATCAAGAGCGCATATCGCAAGCTTGCCAAGGAGCTGCACCCCGATCGCAACAAGGACAATCCCAAAGCGTCCGAGCGATTTTCCGTAGTTACCAATGCCTACGATCTGCTGTCCGACAAGGACAAGCGCGCCCAGTTCGACCGCGGCGAAATCGATGCGGACGGCAATCCCGCCAACCCCTTTGCCGGAATGGGCGGCGGGGGCGGCTTCGGGGGCGGAGGCTCTGGCGGCGGCGGCGCGGGCGGACCGCGCAACTTCCGTCCAGAGGATTTCCAGGGCTTTGGCGGCGACGACAATGATCTGGGCGATATATTCGAAGGGCTCTTCGGCGGACGCGGCGCAGGCCGGGCGCGCGGCGGATCGCCTTTCGGCGGCGGGCGCAGACGCGCCGCGCCGCCGCCCAAGGGCGCCGACATCGGCTATCGCCTGCGCGTCCCCTTCGTGGATGCCGCAACGCGCGCCGACCAGCGCATCACGCTATCCGATGGCAAGACCATCGACCTGAAACTGCCCGCAGGCGTAGAGGACGGCACGCAGATGCGCCTCAAGGGCAAGGGCGAACGGGGCCCCGGCGGCACCGGCGACGGGCTAGTGACTATCGTCATCGACAGCCACCACATCTATCAAGCGCGACGGGGACAATATCCACGTCGACCTGCCCATAACGCTCGACGAAGCGGTCAGCGGCGGCAAGGTCAAAGTGCCAACCGTCGATGGCCCGGTGATGATGACTATCAAGCCGGGCACCGATGGGGGCACGGTACTGCGCCTGAAGGGCAAGGGGTTTTCGAAGAAGGGGGGAGCAGGCACGAACGGGCGAGGAGACCAGCTGGTGACGCTGGAAATCCAGCTGCCCGACGATCTCGGCGAGCTTGCCAAGCGCCTGGAAGGGTGGAAGGACGAAAGCGAGCCGCGCAGCAAGCTCGGAGTGTGAGCCTTTGACCCCTCCGGAACTTCCGGAACCAGAAGATCGCGTTGTCCATTCGCTCTCGCCGGAGGCGCGGCGCCGCGAAGCGAGCCTGCGAGGCAGGGTCGCACGCCGTATAGGTCCGGGCACCAAAGTTTTCGAAGTCATCAAGCGCACCGCCATCGGCACCTTCAATGACGGCTTCATCCATGCTGGCAACCTGGCCTATCTGGCCATGTTCTCGCTGTTTCCATTCTTTATCCTCGGCGCGGCGATCTTTTCGGTCATCGGCGAGGAAAGCGACCGCGCGGCGACAATCAATGCCGTGCTGATCACCCTCCCCCCGGTGGTCGGCAATGTCATCGAGCCGGTGGCGCGCGATGTGATCGAGGCTCGCAGCGGCTGGCTGCTCTGGGCCGGTGCGGCAGTCGCGCTGTGGACGGTAGGCAGCCTGGTCGAGACGATCCGCGATATCCTTCGCCGTGCCTATGGCACGGAGATGACGCAGGCGTTCTGGATGTATCGCCTGCTCTCGTCGGGCGTAATTATCGGAGCAGTGCTGCTGCTCATGCTGTCATTGCTGGCGCAGGTCGTTATCGGCACGGCCCAGCAGGTGATCGACGCCTATTTCCCGGAATTGATGGACCGGGTCGGTCGATCTGCGCCTTTCGCGCGTTGTGCCCGCGCTCGGTCTGTTCGGTTCGCTCTACCTCATCTTCTATACGCTGACGCCGTCGCATTACCGCGCGCGCCGATATCCCAAATGGCCCGGCGTCCTGTTCGATCACCGGATGGTGGATTGCCGTCACGACGCTGCTGCCGATGGTGCTGCGCAGTTTCTTCACCTATTCGCTGACCTATGGCAGCCTGGCCGGGATCATGGTTGCGCTGTTCTTCTTCTGGCTCGTCGGGCTGGGTGTGGTTATAGGCGCGGAATTGAACGCGGCGCTGGCAGAGACGCCCGAGGAAGAGACAGACTGGTGAGCCGCAGACATTGCGGTCGAGGAGGACAGTGTATGAGCGGGATGATGGCAGGTAAGCGCGGGTCTGATCATGGGCCTCGCCAACGACAAATCACTGGCCTGGGGCATCGCGAAGAAGCTGGCCGAGCAAGGCGCGGAACTTGCGTTCTCCTACCAGGGCGAGGCGCTGAAGAAGCGTGTCCAGCCGCTGGCCGAGCAATTGGGGAGCGATTTCATCTTCGAATGCGATGTCGCGGACATGGACGCGCTGGACCGCGCCTTCGATGGGCTGAAGGCGCGCTGGGACAGTCTCGACTTCGTGGTCCACGCCATCGGCTTTTCGGACAAGAACGAGCTGCGCGGCAAATATGTCGACACCAGCCTCGACAATTTTCTGATGACCATGAACATCTCGGCCTATTCGCTGGTTGCCGTCGCCAAGCGCGCACGGGCAATGATGCGGCCGCTCGATGAGCACGGAAACGGCGGCGGCAGCATTCTCACGCTCACCTATTACGGCGCTGAAAAGGTGATCCCGCATTATAATGTAATGGGCGTCGCCAAGGCTGCGCTGGAAAGCAGCGTGCAATATCTTGCCAACGATCTCGGCCCCGAAGGCATCCGCGTGAACGCCATCAGTGCCGGCCCGATCAAGACCCTGGCCGCCAGCGGCATCGGCGATTTCCGCTACATCCTGAAATGGAACGAGCTGAACGCACCCATGCGGCGCAATGTCACGATCGAGGATGTCGGCGGCTCGGGCCTATACTTCCTCTCCGACCTAAGCGCAGGCGTCACCGGCGAAGTGCACCATGTGGATGGCGGCTATCACGTCGTCGGCATGAAACAGGAAGACGCGCCGGATATCGCGCTGGGGTGAGGTTCAAATCTGCACTCCGAAGCAAATGGTCAGTTTAGTGGACGAGTTTCCCCTGCATCGATAGAGCAAATTTGCTTTAAGCCTCCATGATTGCGGCACCGGAGAGACATTGATGGTTCATACTGCAAGTACTAAGAAGCACCGTCCTGGCAAACGTCCTAGCCGAAACAAAAGATAATGCTCAAACTGTTTTTCAATGCCTTGGAGTGGCTCATCGAACGCACGCGCTTGCAGAAGCGCGCGATCGTTTTCGCGCTAGACATCGGTCTACTTGTGATTTCGGTATGGATTGCCTATTCCTTGCGGATCAGCCGTTGGATTTATTGGGACGAAACGGTCCAGGTGCTATTGATAGGCGCCACCCCCTTAATGATAGTGAGTTTCGTGTGGACAGGAATGTATCGCTCGATCTTCCGTTTCGCCGGTTTAGGTATGCTACGGATCCTCGTTAATGCTTTTATAATTTATACTGCTGGAATGGTCCTGGTTTACATGGTTTGGGGGTTTGTTGGGGTCCCGCGGACCATGGGGTTGCTCCAGCCGATAACGTTTTTTCTACTTGTTGCGGCCGCGCGCGCGCTCTTTCGGGTTTTGATAGTGGATGTGCTGGGACGTAAGAAATTTGGTGGTGAACTGCGCCGGGTTTTAATTTACGGCGCTGGTGTCGCTGGCCAGCAACTGGCCAGTTCACTCAGATCGGATCCGGAATTTCATGTTGTAGGTTTTGTCGATGACGATCTTCGCTTGAGAGGGCAGGAGCTTGATGGTCATCGCGTTTATGGGACCGATAGGCTGGATGAGGCGCTCAAGGCGACAAAGGCAAGCGATGTTTTATTGGCAATGCCTGGCAGCACACGCACGCGCCGCCGCGAAATCATTCGTGCGCTTGCGAATTACAAGGTTAGAGTAAAGACCCTACCGCAAACTCGCGACATCCTTGGTGATCAAGTGTCGATCAGTGATATTCGACCGCTCGAGATAGACGACCTTCTAGGACGTAGAATCTATATCGCCGAACGAATTGCTGCTTGGCAGAACGATAGTCGGAAAGTCTGTCCTAGTGACTGGTGCAGGTGGTTCTATTGGAAGCGAATTATCCCGGCAAATCATGAAGATTGGGGCTAAGCGACTTTTATTGCTCGATCTTTCGGAGGCCGCTCTTTATTCGATAAATGCAGAACTGCGGCAAAGTGCCGATACTTCTCGTTCCGGGATAGAGATTATCCCGCTGATTGGCTCAGTCGTCGATCGTCAGCGCCTTGAAAAGATATTCGCCTCTTTTCAGATCGACACAGTTTTTCATGCAGCAGCCTACAAGCACGTCCCGCTCGTAGAGGCCAATCCAATTGAAGGAATTCGCAATAACGTTCTTGGCACACATGCAATTACAGAAATCGCTAAAGAGCATGCCGTTAGCGACTTTATCCTTATTAGCACCGACAAGGCCGTTCGCCCAACCAACGTAATGGGTGCAACGAAGCGCGCTGCCGAGCAGATCGTTCAGGCCGAGGCTTGTTCGTCTAAATCCCGATTTTCGATGGTCCGGTTCGGCAACGTGCTAGGATCAAGCGGATCCGTCGTCCCTTTGTTTCAGCGGCAAATAGAAGTCGGCGGTCCCATAACCTTAACCCACCGAGATGTGACAAGATATTTCATGACTATTCGGGAGGCGGCTAATCTCGTGATACAGGCCGCAGGAATGGCGAGCGGCGGTGAAGTCTTCGTCTTAGATATGGGCAAATCAGTGCGCATTTATGATCTTGCAAAAGCAATGGTGCATTTGTCAGGGCTTTCAATTCGCAATGATGAGAACCCAGCGGGCGACATAGAAATTTTGGAGGTTGGCCTCAGGGAGGGAGAAAAATTGTACGAAGAATTGCTAATTTCTGAAATTCCGCAATACCGCTCACGAGCGCATTTTCATGGCGCACGAAGGCTATCTTTCTGCACCGAAGATCGCAGAACTCGTCGATTCTATCTCACTCTGCCGATCTGATGCGGTGGCACTCGATTTGCTGAAAAAATTCGTGCCCGAGTTTGAGCATAGGCGGGATAACCTGCGAGAAATTGCGTCCTGAGTTTATAATTGACAGCAGGCGCATCGATTGACAGGGCTCAAACGCCAGTATCCATCGCACGCGATGTCGGCGGTCGTAATCATCAGCGGAAGCGAAGAATGTCCTTAAATAGAAGGTCAAATCGAACCGCGTCTCGCTGGCGCGAAATCGCATTTGGTCCACGTGGTCGGCTCTGGGTGTTTGTAGGTTTCGCCTTCGCGGTAGCGCTGTTCGGCGGCGCATCGCGATTTGACGTCGTGTCCCTAGTGTTCCTTCGCCCAATTTCCTTCTTTGCCCTTCTTTATGGCCTGCTCCTTATCGAGCAACAGGCGATCTCGGAGCGACGCGGGCTGTTTTTCATCGTCGTGGGCATAACGGTAATCGCGGCAGCGCAGCTCGTGCCCACTCCTCCTGCGCTTCAAGCTTTGCTTCCTGGTCGCGAAATCATTGAGAAAATTGACGAACTTGCCGGTATTCATGGCGTTTGGCGGCCGATGACGCTTTCTCCAAGCCGAACCCTAAATACGTTATTCGCAATGGGAGTGCCCCTCGCAACGATTACTCTTTTTTCGGTGCTTCCGAAGCGATCGCGCAGATTTACGGCGCTAGCCACGTTACTGATTGCCGCTGCCGCCTCGATGATATTGGGCATCTTTCAATTTATCGGCCCAACGGGGCAGCGCCCTTTATACTTATCGCCTCACTAACGGCGATGCACCAGTTGGCTTTTTCGCAAACCGCAACCATAACGCTGTTTTTCTAGCGGCAATGGTTCCACTTTTCGCGTATATGGCGCTGAACTCTTCCGAATGGCTGATGGGTTCGCTTGAGAAGTTAGTCAAAGCCGCATCAATCGGCGCGATCGCCGTTATAATACCACTTTGTCTAGTAGGCGGGTCTCGAGCCGGAGCACTTCTCGTATTCGCTGCAATTGCTCTAACATTCACTCTGGCATTTTTATCGCGCGGCTCGCGCAAGTCCAAGACAAGTGAACAGTCACCGCTTAGAATTAAACCTACTGCTCAGTGCAGCCCTCGTTGCCATCGCCGCGTTGTCTGTCATAACCTATTTCAGTACGAGATCACTCTCACTCGACAGGCTCTTTCAAGCGTCACTCTCTTCTGAGATGAGGGCTCAGTTATGGCCGACCTTGGTTTCTATGGCCGAAATCTACTTCCCTGTCGGTTCCGGTTTTGGAACGTTCTATCTTGCGTATCAAGTATCAGAACCTGCCGAACTTCTGCAAACACGATATTTAAACCAAGCGCACAACGATCCGTTGCAGCTGATTATCGAGGCTGGCTTAGCAGGCGCCATGATTTTGCTATTTGGGCTATTTTGGCTCGCCAAGTCGGGCATCAATGCGGTAAAGCAATTTTCGCCGAAGGCCCACCTTGACGGCGGTGATCGCCTACAGGGTTTCGCATGGGCCGGGCTTGTTATTCTTTTGGCCGGAAGCCTGTTGGACTACCCCCTTCGGACACCCCTTGCCATGTTCGTCACAGTGTTGCTGTCCTGCCTCACTTATCGTGGAGAGCCGAAAAGCAATAGCAGTTCGGCCAATGCCCGTGCTTTACGTTGATGCGAAAATGTTTAAATAGAGGCGCGCGAGAGCATGGACATGTGGCCAACCTCGCACCCTGAAGCCAAGAGGTTTGGCAGTCAAAAAAATGCTAAAAAAGATATTGTGTATTTTCGTCGGCATGCTGCTGGCTGCGTGCAGCTCCACGCCAGGCGTTTTAAAAAACTCGGCCATTCCAGTTATTCTGAACCAAGGTTTGCCCGCACCAGCCCAAGTTGATTTCGCTGGTGGTGTGCGCCCCTATACGATCGGGCCTTACGACACTCTTTCTATTGATGTTTTCGGGATTGAAGAACTTACCCGCGAAGACATCCAGACTGACGCTGGAGGAAATCTTTCCTTCCCGCTCCTGGGCACTATCGAAGCTGCAGGCCGGACACCCAGGGAATTGGCGCAACTGATCGAGCGGGGGCTGCGCAACCGATACGTCCGCGACCCTCATGTCTCGGTAAATCTCAAAGAGACGGTCAGTCAGGTTTTCACGATTGATGGTCAAGTCACGAAGCCCGGGTTGTATCCAATTCTCGGCAACATGACATTAATGCGCGCGGTCGCTACGGCGGAAGGGCTGGATGAGTTCGCCGACTTACAAGATGTCGTTCTATTTCGCACCGTTCGCGGCAAAAAAATGGCTGGTTTATATAACTTGGCTGCAATTCGGGCCGGCGCATACGAAGACCCGGCCGTTTACCCAAACGACGTCATCGTTGTTGGCGATTCTAGTTCACGTCGGATTTTCCGCGATATTCTCCAATCGGCTCCACTTCTAACCACACCTTTGCTGATTCTCTTCGGGAACCGCTGACATGAACAACATGGATTCAATTTCCCACGTCTCAGCGCTCCAAGAAACACCTTATCGGTCCGCAGATGATGGTACGGCAGATCGGCGAGGCTTCTTCGCATCGTCAGTGATTGAAAAGTATTGGCGATCGCTAATTCGTCACCGCATCATCGTAAGCGGAATTTTGGTCAGCTTTTTAGTGATTGGCCTCGTTGCCACTCTCCTCATGACTCCGCTTTACACAGCAGCTGCTCAAATAGAGATCAGCCGCGCAGCCGATAATGTCACAAATGTCGAGGGGCTCGAGAACGAAGATGTCGGTCAAGGGTTGGAATTCTACCAAACTCAGTACACCCTGCTTGAAAGCCGAAGTTTAGCTCGGCGCGTGGCGCGCTCGCTCAATTTGGCGAACGACGCGGCTTTCCTTCAGGGGTTCAATCTTGGCGAAGCAGCCGCGATAGATAACGGTGACGCCGCTTCTCGCAACGCCTTAGAACGCGAAATTCTAAATTTGTTGGGGGATAATATTGGGATCAACCCCATCAGAGGCTCTAGCTTGGTTGATGTCGCCTTCACTAGTCCCGATTCTGGCCTTTCCGCGAAAATTGCGAATGAATGGACGACTCAATTTATCCAGTCGAACCTTGATCGCCGAATGTCATCGACAGACGAAGCGCGTAAGGTTTTATTGGATCAATTGAGCGAATTGCGAACGAGGCTTGAGCAGTCGGAAAGCGACCTTGTGAATTACGCGTCCGACAATCGAATTATCGCACTGTCGACTACGGAAAACTCAGATGGCGACACACGAACCGAGCGAACGTTGGTCGCAAGTGATCTCGAGGCCCTCAACGGTGAACTCGCGTTGGCTACCGCAGAACGTATTAGGGCGCAGAGCGCCTTGCATGCTGCGCGTGGAGTTAGCGAAGCAGCCCTGACAAATAATACGATTACAGCGTTGCGCCAACAGTATGCAATATTAGAATCCGAATATGCACGGCTTATGCAACAATTTGAACCCAGCTACCCGCCGGCACGAGCATTGCGTACCCAAATCGACTCTTTGGCCAGCGCCATTGAAGAGGAGGAGAGGCGCGTAAGGGCGGGTGTAGTCGCCAACTATGAAGAGGCTGTTTCCAGGGAAGGCGCTTTAGGGGCTCGTGTGGAGTCGCTGAAGGGTGAACTGATCGGCCAGCGCAGAGATTCAATACAATACGCAATCTATCAAAGGGAAGTGGACACCAATCGTCAGATTTATGACGGCCTTCTTCAGCGCTATAAGGAAATTGGTGTCGCCGGTGTTGGCAACAATAACGTTGCTATCGTCGATCGTGCGCAGCCCCCCGAAGAGCCCTCAAGCCCACGGCCATTCTTAAACCTCGTCCTTGCCCTGATGCTGGGGGCAGCCTTCTCTATCGCGCTTATCGTGATTTTAGAATATATTGATCAGAGTCTGAAAGATCCAAATGATGTAGATCAGGTTTTGGGTCTACCACTGCTTGGCAGTATTCCGCGGGAACATGATGACATGGTCGAGAGCATCCACGACGCGAAATCGCAGGCGGCTGAGGCCTACCTCTCGGTGAGGACTAACTTGGGGTTTCGCACAGATCATGGCGTCCCCCGATCCTTCATGCTCACCAGTAGCGCGCCAAATGAGGGCAAGAGTATTTCCTCGTTGGCCCTTGCGTTGTCCATCGCAAATACTGGCAAGCGTGTAGCGCTGTTAGATGCTGACATGCGTAACCCGTCACTCGATAAGCTCACGGGTCGTCCCAACACGACGGGGCTTTCGAACGTACTCTCCGGGCAAGCCGATTGGCGCGATCTAATCACCGTCGGTAATGATGCAAGTGTTGAAATTATTACAACTGGGCCGATGCCACCCAATGCAGCCGAGCTATTGAGCGGGGCAAAATGTCCGAACTCGTAAACGAGCTATGCGCTGTGTATGATCATGTCATTGTCGACAGCCCGCCGATACTCGGCCTTGCCGATGCTCCTTTGATAAGTTCCGCCGTCGAAGGGGTGGTCATCGTGATTGAGGCCAACAAACTTAAACTTCGCAACATTGACAATGCCGTTGAGCGACTGCGCAAAGCGAATGCGAACCTTTTGGGCGCACTAGTGACAAAGCTCGACCGAAGAAACGCCGAATATGGCTATGGCTATGGCTATGGCTACGGCTATGGTTATGGACCCGACCGAGACGCATCTGCCCAAAAGCAATCTGAGGGTGCATAAAGCGCGTTTCTTCCTGGCTGTGACCTGCTTCGCCGCAGCAATTGCTTCGGCAGCCAATGCGGCTGCGTTGGTTTTAGAGCGCCGGTCTCCGCAAGTAGCTGATTTCCTGTCACTGAGCGGGGGGTTCGGGAAATCCCAAGTCGCTTGGGCGAAAGTGGCTGCAGGCGCTAATGAAGGATCACTGGCCCGATTTGACTTGGATCCTTTAGAAGCTCGGTCCGTGAAGGCGCTTTCGATCGCTGTCTTTACGAGAGGAGCCTCTCGATAACGCAGCCTTGCGAAGTTTAGCAATCGCAATGAGCCTCCAAAACGACGAGGCTGGCGCCAAAATTATATCGACCGGCGTTCTTGCCATGACTCGTAGAGATACCGCCGCAAATATATGGCTTACTGATTACTACAGCCGCCGCGGAAACGTCGTAAAGTCTCTCGAGCATTTCGATTATGCCATGCGGTCGAGTCAACGGGCTCGTGATTTTCTTATTGATGCATTGTTGGTGGCCTTGCAAAATGAGGATGTACCGCCCCAATTAGCAGAGCTGATGCGTGAAGGAGAGCCTGTGTGGGAAGATCAGTTTTGGCTCTCAGCATACCGCTTTCCCGCCTCAGCTAAAGGATTAGCGCGTTTGCGGGTAGAGCGAGCGAAGGCCGGCGTCCAGGTAGATCCCAGGTCGGACAAAGCGCTCCTCCAGCAACTGGTTGCTGCCGGCGATTTTGACCTTGCGCTTGCACTTCACCGTGCGGCATTCGGCGCTCGTTCGACTGGGATCGTTTCTAACAACTCGTTCGAAAGGACCCCAGCTCCGTCGCCCTTCGACTGGGAAGTCCAGTTTGAAGATAGCATTTTGCCGAACGTCGATACGGCAAATGGCAGACTGTTGGTTGCTGCATATAGTAATGCGACTGGCTTGGTCGCAAAACAATTGATCCATTTGTCTGATGAGGAATATGAATTAACTGTCGAAGCAGTGCAGCCTGACCTTGAACAAATGTCGGCCTATCAGGTTCGAATAGCGTGCGCCGAACGAGCGTTCGCGGGCGCGGGCTCTAAACCGATCCGATTGGTCGATGAAAAGACCCAGTTGAGCTTTAGCAAGCCAGTATCAGAATGTAAGTATCATTGGCTGCAGCTCGAAATAGCCAAATCTAATTCAATTTCCGACGCCGATACATCATTCGAAAATATCGCTATCGAGCCGCGCTAAGCCTAGGGCTTCTTTGCCTATGGCTAGGTCCGGCCAATGCGCATCGCGCAGAGTGATCATTTTTCCGAAGTCGTTCAGACTCGGCATAATAGGCCATCAGGATCACCCAAATTCCCGAGAAGCGGTGCTCGTAGACGCCAACATTCACAGTGAAGATCAGGATCATGAGCAACAGGAATATCCCGTTGCCGATGCCTAGTCGCGGGTAGTAACGAAAAAATATATAGCCGAATACGAGGTAAGCAAAAATTCCGAATGAGAACATTATGTGCAGGTGCCCATTGTGCGGGCGATAATCGCGTCCCGCCCAGAAGATACTTCCTCCATCGCCCAGCCAAATCGAACTTACAATTTTATCGTAGTCAAACACGATTTGCCACCGCGACAGTCGCGAATCCAGGTCGCTTGCGTCAACGCGCTCCATCGCCAATTGAAATATCATGTCATCGCGAATCAGAAGATACATGCCTACGCCGCCGACCCCGATCATGATCGCCGCTACTGACCGCATCAATGAATTGTACGCCAGGTCGTCGGTAAACCGGGAAACGAAGATAAAGGAGGCCGTCAGGATGGCAAAACAGATAAAGCCAGTGACACTCATTGAAGCGACCATCATCACGGCCGTCGCTGCCAGAATCGCCGAATTACGCAGGATCTTCGCCGGGCTCCGAAAAATAATGATCGCCGCAATCGCGCTCGTCGAAGCCGCCATATTGTTTGGGTCACTCAGAACTCCCGTGTACCGAACTAGCACGGTTAGTGAAGAGTAGTAGACATCATCTTGATTGAATGTCCAAAATTCCCTAATTTGAAAATATAGGTTTGTGTCGAAAAAAAACAGAACCGCAAGAGCAAACGAAAAGACGAAGTATGTGAGTAGTATGTTTTCGGCAAATGCCTGCCTGCCGATCATTGCATGCCGAGCAAGTGGGTATGTCATGAACATGAACACCAAAATACCAGAATTAACGATGCGGACTAAATACAGGTCTGGATCGTTCACATAAATGTATTGGCCGCTCGTATATGAAACTGCGACGGAGAGGGCGCCCACCAAGCTCGGCAACATGATTTTCCGCGGGACATCGAATCCGCTGTGCAGAAACCAAAACGGGAACAGCAATGCAGAAAGCGGTATAGGGATTGGTAAGAAATATGGAATTAGCAACACATCGAGCATTAGCACCGCCATAAAAAGGGCTGCTGGGTCGAGATCGCGGCTATTTGACATAATTATGTAGTTTCTCGTGCCGTGCGGCTCTGCTCGCCCACAGGACGATGACGGACGTCAATGATGTGAAGGCATAAGTCCCTACCACCGCAATTGCAGAACCGCGCGATGACATCAACGGGATAAGCGTAATATTGAGGCCGCCGGATACTGCCAGCGCGGCCCCTTCGATGACAGCTAATCGCCAGCCCAATTTTAAACAAATAAACATCTTTGTAGTGAGCTGACGTATAAAGATGAAAGGAAATGCCGCAGCAGCAGTTTGCAAAAGATATGCCGTCGGTAGATATCGTTCGCCGAACACAAGCGGAATGAGGATCGGCGCCAGGACTATTGTCACTGCGCTAAAAGTCAGTCCAGCGATAGTAAGGAAAAGCATAATTCGCGCTGAACGCGAAAAGAAAACGAGAAGATCGGTCTTACTGACAGCGACAAGCATTGGAAAGGCCGCGAGCGCGATCGCGAACGGCAAGATTTGGCTTGCTTGGAGAACCTGCTGGACCAAGGCGTATTCGCCAACAATCTCCGGGGTGGTCAAGATACGAAGCGCTATTACGTCGAAGTTGATGTAGAACATTGCGAATAGCGACGCGAGAAAAAGCGGAAGGCCCTCCGCGAACAAGGGCCTCAGTACCGGCATGTTGAAGTGCCACTCGGAAGGCATTGGTGCCCCTAAGCGTTTCGAAAGCAACAGCAAAAATGATAATTCGATTACGAAAATCGCGCTATGTGCAAATCCCACTTTGACAATATCCAGGCCGGCGAGGATCAATCCGATCTTCGCTGTCGTTCCAAGAAAAATCGCGCATATCCTAGCCAAGGATGACTGTCGGAATGCTGAGTGAGCGTGAAGCCACGCAATCAGTGACGACGATATTGGCAGGATTAAGAATATGACTGACAAGCTTTGCAAAACGCCAGCCCCGATCGGTCCTATCTCGAAAAATAAGCGCGAATTGAATGTCGCCACGAACAATGGAATATATATAATGTATTTAGCTAAGCTAACCGTTCCGAGGATTGGCTTGGTCGCATTCGGGTTCTCGACGAGTTTTTTTATTAGCAATCCATCTAGACCAAGGTGACCAAGGGCGAGGCCCACTCCGAGAATAGAAAGGCTGAAGGCGTAGTGGCCGTACGATACAACGCCCAAAAGACGCGTTACAGCAAGGATCGAGAGAATGCCGAGCATGCTAGACGCGACACGTTCACTAGCGATCCAAATAGTGTTTGGCACAGACTTTCTGCCACTGTCGCTCGGCGTTTTCACAGTTTCATTCATGCGAATTAGCCGTGCTCTCGAGTACTTGCGCGAGCGCGTGCACATCGAGGGTTGTCATCGCAAAAAAAGCTTCGCGTGCCTTTGAGATCGATTGCCGCAGCGCAATGAGGTCCGTCTGCCTCAATTTCTTTTGACGTCGACTAATGTCAATGCCCGCTCGAGACATTTGCAGTTGTTCGATGAAGTGCTCCAGGTGCGGACCTGCGTAAAGGCACGGCAAGCCGGTCGCTAAGTAATCGAATGTTTTTGAAGGAAAACCGGGAGATCGAAACCGGGAGCAAGACTAATGAGCCCGAAGTCACAGGTGCGCGCTAGTTTGACGAGCGCGTCTTTCGATTGCGGCCCCACATAGCTTACACGATCGTCAGTTAGTAACTCCGACGTTATTCGATTATGGCTCGCGATCAATAATCGGAATGGACCGGGCAGCGTGCGAGAAAGGTCGTTGAGACTATCTTCTACCCCACGCGTTTCGTTGATTTGCCCAGCAAACAGGATGCGCAGTTCGTTTCGAGACTCCAAACCGCTGGATGTCGTGTCTATCGGATAGCATTCTGGAGGATACCAAAGCGGCACATACTGCGCATTGCCGAACGACGGGTCGGACAGAAAATCGCGACTGGGAACCAAATGCCTGTCAGCCAATTTCAGCGCGATGACCTCTGCGAAATCGGCCACGCGACGAAGCAGCCTCCGATCATATCTTCTGCCATTGACAATAACCGGATAACGGTCCCATACTAAAGCCACGACGGTCTTTCGCATCAGCTTCGCGAAAGCGATCTGTACCAAAGAGCGAACGAAAGGCGAATGGATAATGATCACGTCGCTATGACTGATCGACACCCACCAGTCATCATCCGAAGCGAAGGACGCATCATACCCAATCTGCAGCAACTCTTCGCCCATATGGGCCATGACCGCCGTTTCCGCAGGACCCGACGTCTTTTTTACTACGAGAGCAACCCGCAACGGCGCCACGGTCAGCGATGCCAAACCGGCAAGCGGCGCCTTATCGCAGACGCAAGTCCCGAAACGGCAATTTTCAGTGCCTCACGCCATCCTGCATTGACATAGTAACCCCAGGCAGGTTCACGCCGGCCGGCCGTGAGCATAATCGTCTCGCCGCTTGCGATCTCGTACACCCGCACATCATCACCAGAAATCGAAAGATCGTTATTTTCGTGCGGGCGCAAAGCGAGCCCGTAAGTTCCTATTGGCTTCCGCGCCAACCTCCGTGACGTAGCTAGCTGCGCAGGCCCAGTAACACTCACACGTGTTCCATACATATCCATAATTAACGGTCTGTCGGTACTATCTTCGATTTGCTCCCATATTCTCTCATAAAAGATGTCATAGGCGATGAGCTCATCCGAGGGCGGGAGCCGATACTGCCGGCTGACATCATCTAAGGCGACTTGGTGAAGCGCTGTGCGCGAAGGGTTGTGCGTCCCCACTTCGGAAAAGTTAGTAGCGTGAGACAGATACGGATAGATCCAGGTCTTCCCGGTTTCGGCGAGGTATTTCATGGCGAACTTCTTCCAAGAAGTTTCTGGCCAAGAGTAGATTTTTTCCGGCATATCTGGCGCGGTCGCCAGCCGCGCATTATGACCAGGATACCATTCGGAAAATTCCCTCCACATCCGGTCTGTCCAAATTTGCCCCCAGCTCTGCGCGCTTTGCAAATTATAAACGGAATTGTCCGACAATGCCGGCTGGAATGATAACTCTGCCATCTCGTTAAATTCGGGCGCATAGAGCGATATACCAGCAACTCGGTCATCAAACTGATAGGCGTGAATACAAGCTTGGGCATAACGCAGAAATTCGCGGCCGACCACGATATCGTCTTCAAGAACTATAATGGCCTCATAATTTGCAGTCACCGCCCCACACGCCAGAACATGCCGCCGCAAGCCTTGATTTTTGAAGCTTCGGCGAACGGTGAAATTGCCAAATACCCACGGCGTGCTGGCCGCGAGCTCAGCCATTTCTTTACTTAATTCACCGCCGTCAATTGATACTAGCAAATCGACCGGCTCATCGAGCTCTCTGGCCGATTGAACTGAGGCTAGAACACGGGCGAGACTACGGGGCCGGTTGTACGTCACAACGACAACACACATTCTTGCGCGCCCATTCGCACGCTTAACCGTGATACTTTCAAAATCTGACATATGGACACCCGGTCCGGAGCCGCTCAATCCATAACGTATAAGAATTTTTCGTATTCGCACCTGACTTGCTCTTTTGGCAAATCTCCCGGCACCTCAAACCGCGCTTGTCGTCCGCAGGTGGCGCTCGGCAACAGGAACTCTTCCACTATATGATAATGTTGGCGATCGGTATAGTCATCGAACAAGATGACGCTTCCCGGCTTAGCATGTAGCAGCGAAGCGAGGAAACAGGCCACGCGAAAGCGGCCGTCAATTAAGATTAGATCAGGTTGTTTGTCACCGCCAAAATGTGCCTCGGTATATTCGGTGATCAGCGACCGGTTGGCGTATCCTAGCGGCCGCCCCCAGTCTCCTACCGGACCGAAATCGACGTGCTTTATCGAGACATTCTGCCGACCATCAAGCCGATCTTGAACAGCCGCAATCCAATAAGCGCTCGAATCCACGGAAGAAATAGGCAAAGACGTGTTCTTGGCCACCCAAGATGTTGATTGCCCGCATCCATACTCGGCATAGAAGCTCGCCTCCGCCATCGCCGATTCGAAGAGATCGCTGTCCCCCCCGAACAGTCGTGTATGCTTTTCTCCGATAGTCATATTTCGGGCGAGGCCTATAAGGATGGGCGGGATTATGCCCTTAAGCGCCCTCACGATGACGTTCCTTTCACCCACAGACCCGTGCGGCGCAGCATATTCCAACGGCTTTCTAGCCCGGGAAACTTCTTTACCGGCGGTCGTCACGAGCTGCACACATTAATCCTTATAAGCATCGACGATGATCGATACTGGGTTGGGTCCGCCGCGGAGATCATTTTCCGCTGATCTCCTAACATACGCGACCGAATGATCGACAGGGCGAGCAATTGCTGTACCATCGCGTTCATAATACTGCAAATATTCAATTTCCTTGAAGGGTGACTGGCTGAAAAGTTCCCGGACGCAAGCAATTGTCGGAAACCGGACGTGCCCGCCCCCCGGACACACGGCCAGAGGTGAAAGTGCCGCCACCATACGGATCAAACAGCAAATTGCCTTGGTCGTCTTTAACGGACCTATCGCGATGGCCTTCAAAATTATAATCTGGCACACTAAAACGAAAAAGCCCTCCTATTTTTAGTATACGATAGATTTCCGCAAATGCAGATGGCAGATTTTCCAGCGGGATATGTTCAAACACGTCTTCCGCTTCGAACAGATCGACGCTGTTATCGGGAATTGGGAATTCCTCAGTCAGGTCGTGCGAGACGTTGCGCTTCGCATCTCGGAATGGCGTTACGCCATAAAATTGGCGATACTGAACGTAGCCTCGCGGCAGGTCGCCTGCGTACAACCGCACTACTTCTTGGGCGATGACGTCCGACCATTCAGGTTTCGAGAGCAGGCCTGCGCGACAGAGGGCCGGCTCCGCCCGTGCGAATATTCTCTTCGCCAAATTCATGATTAGAGTGCGAAACAGGGATGAGTTTTCATTTCAAGGGTTTGGTTTGTTGTCAGCGGTAAATTGACTTTTAAGTCAGACGAGGTGTTGATTAACTGGATTTATAGCGGTTGTTTCGATGGCAAGGTTGTGCCAGAGCGCATTGCGACAGCCCTCACGCGGAAACATCCGGTGGATTTCGGGACTAGGCGCTCCCATGGGTGTTTATGAAAATTCTATTTGTTAGCCAGTACTTCTATCCGGAACCGTTTTCTAACACTCAGCTGGCGATCGAGTTGGTCCGGCGGGGGCACGAGGTCTTAGCTTTACCCTGCGTGCCAAATTATCCGGCCGGAAAATTTTACGACGGCTATTCTAATGCCGCGCGCAGAGACGAAGAGTTTAATGGTGTATCAATTCGGCGTGCATCGACCATACCGCGCGGCCGTGGAAAGCTCGGCTTAGTTGCAAATTACTTAGCGTACCCATTTGCCGCTTTACGTCGGCTTAAGGGCCTTCGTGGCTTCTCGGCTGATGTCTCATTCGTGTCTATGCCGTCGCCACTTTCGCAGGCTTTTGTTGGTGTATGGTTGAAGCGTAGCCGCGACATTCCAACAGTTTATTGGGTTCAGGATCTTTGGCCAGAGACAGTGCAACAGATGTTTGGCTTGAAGGACGGGTAGCCCTGCGATTGCTGACCATAATCTGCCGGTGGCTGTACAAACAGGCCGACATCATCTTAGTACAAAGCGAGACGATGCCAAAGCTCATCGAGCGCCATGGGATTGATCCCGAACGGGTACGCGTCCTGCCCAATACTGCGCCGCCTCATTTTGTGCCTATGTCAAAAACTGAGGCGGAGAATGTCGCGGAGCATATTCCTGACAGCCCATTCACCGTGATGTTTGCGGGTAATTTTGGAGAAGGCCAAGCTCTAGAAATCTTGGCTGAGGCAGCGGCAGAAATTCGGGAACGAATCGACATCCGGTTCGTACTTGTGGGCAGCGGCCGGGGAAATCGGCGTTACGCGCTCGGGTGGGAGACCTCCGCGTCACCGACCACTTCACCTTCGTCGGGCGCTATCCTGAAACGGAAATGCCGAAATTCTACGCTCATGCCGACGTGCTTTTTCTAAGCCTGCGCGACTTGCCCACTTTTGCGTTAACGGTCCCATATAAAGTACAAACTTACATGGCTTGCGCGAAGCCGATACTTGCTTCCCTATCGGGCGAAGCGCGCCGGATAATCGAAGAATCTGGTGCAGGGATTTGCGTTGATCCGATGGACCAGCTCGGCTCTAGCAAAGGCGCTTGTGGAACTGGCGGATGCGCCGAAGAGCGATCTCAGAGAAATGGGGCAGAACGGGCGAAATTATTTTGAAAAACACTTTTCGAATGAGGTCGTCTACCGCACTCTTGATTTAGCGCTGCAAGACGCGGCAGAACGATGAACGCGCAGCAGACTAAGCTCTGTGTCGGGGTGACGGGCGCGAATGGGTTTGTTGGCAAACATTTGCTGGCAGAGCTGAGTGCGGTTGGTCTACAAGCGGTCCCATTGGTGCCGACGCCTTATGGTCTCCCTAACGAGGAAGTCGTCGGGGCCATCGAAACCGCAAGCTATCGTGGCAAGCCGTGACTCGCTTGTCCACCTCGCCGCAATAACGAGCTCGTCCAACAACTCGCGCGAAGACCAACGTCTCTACAAAGGTGAATGTAGACGGTACCTCACGCGCGGATTAATATCGCCCATGGTGCAGGTGTGCAGCGTTTTATTTTACTAAGTTCCGCCAAGGTTTTCGGCCATGTTTCGTCACCGTGCCAGAAATGGACAGATGAAAGTCCGGTCAACCCACGCGACCCTTACGCACGCTCAAAAGTTGAGGCAGAACATGTCGCTCAACGCATGTGCAGCGAATATGCAATGGATTGCACTATCATCCGACCGCCACTGATTTACGGCCCTGGTGTAAGCGGCAACTTTTATGCGCTAGGAAGACTGGCCGCCCGCGGATTGCCGCTCCCGCTTGGCGGCATCAATAATTCTCGGAGCCTTGTGTTTGTCCGTAACCTGACGAATTTTATCCACTTCTGTCTAATTACCCCGGCTACCAAGGATCGCAGCTTAATCGTCAGCGATGCTGAAGCGCCATCGACATCTGAATTGCTCGAAGAAATCGCGCGACAGCAGAATATGCCCAGTCGATTATGGCGTTTCCCGCCCAAGATGGCGAGGGTGTTACTCAAAATTTTACAGAAGAGCGAAATCCACGCTCGTCTGTTCCAATCACTCGTTGTGGAGCCTGCGGCCGCAAGGAAAATGGGTTGGGCAGCGCCTTATTCGCTCGTCCAGGGCCTTGAGGCCACTTTCGGTGAAAGTGAAAAATCTACGAAGATTTGATGCGGTCGCCCGAACCATTCCCAAGAAATGTCATTAACATCAACCGGAGGTCAGTGAGCACGCTGGCATTTGTCAGGTACTTGGCGTCGCTCGTAGCCAACTTGATCGGGGTAGACATATCAATTCGCAATATTTGAGACGGTCCTGTTATGCCGGGCCGAAGAGCCGAAAACTCCTCTCTCATGCCGTGCCGCAATCAGATCATACTGCGAAAGAAGGCAGGGACGCGGTCCCACAATACTCATCTGCCCGCGAAGCACGTTGAAAATCTGTGGCAACTCGTCGAGTTTAGTCGACCGAAAAAACTTCCCAGTCATCAGAAGAGAAGATCGCCCCGTTTCATGTGTCGGCATATCTTCGGTTTCAGATCTCATGGTCCTGAGCTTGTAAAGGCGAAAAGACTTTCCGTTCCGACCCACTCTTTGCTGCGCAAAGATGGGGTTGCAGCGACATTCGATCCAGATGATCAGCGCGCAAACCAAACTCACGGCAAACGCCGTCGGAAGCAATGTCAGCGCAATTACGAGGTCGAATGCTCGCTTTCCGGGATATCCAGATTGAGCTTGAATCTCGCAGCCATCATTCATGACAGTCATACATGTAAGGTGTAATCGTGCATGCGAATATTATCCCAAGCGTTCGACAGTTTTGCAGTTCCTATGATTAGCTTGACCACGCGCTCCGCCGTGTTTTTGATCGTATAGTCGGCAGGGATGGTCCCATCTATGGATTTTTCGAGACGGAGTTTTTGTAGCCGTGTCACTAAATCGACGCCGTCAATAATCCTGTCGGCGGAAAGACCGGTCACGATAATATTGCCAGTGTCCATCGCCTCAGGCCGTTCGATGGCATCGCGTGGGGTGATGGCGGGAAAGTCAAGAATACTCGATTCTTCGGCGATAGTCCCACTATCGCTAATCGCGCAAAAGGCATTCATCTGCAGGTTATTGTAGTCGTGAAATCCAAATGGCTTCAGGGCTCGAATTCTAGAGTCCAATTTCGGTCCGTTCAAATTCTGCAGCCGCTGTCGCGTTCGAGGGTGGGTCGAGACGATGACTGGCATGTCATAAGTCTTCGCCAGTGCGTTGAGCGAGGTGAGAAGTTGCCCCAACCGCTCCTTGCTATCGACGTTCTCCTCGCGATGAAGCGACACGATAAAATAACCCCTTCTCTTGAGGTCGAGGCGCGACACGATGTCGGAGCTCTCGATCTCATCGCGGTAGTAATCAAGTACTTCGTGCATTGGGGATCCGGTTAGGCAAATCCGGCGATGCTCTATCCCTTCGCTTAGCAAATGCCGGCGAGCATGTTCGGTGTATACTAAGTTGAAATCGCTAATATGGTCGACGAGCTGCGGTTCGTCTCTTCTGGCACATTGCGGTCGAAACTGCGATTACCTGCTTCCATATGATAAATCGGAATTTTCAGCCGACGCGCCATGATAGCGGATATCGCACTATTCGTGTCCCCGAGAACAAGCAGTGCATCGGGGCGGTGCGACTTCAATTCCTTCTCCGTTGCAATCAATATTCCGCCAAGAACAGATCCCAGACTTCAAGTATCAACCTCAAGAAAATTGTTCGGTTTACGTACCCCCAACTCCAAGAAACACTTCGTTGAGTTCATAATCCCAATTTTGGCCGGTGTGGATCAGCCGGTGCTCAGTATGCTCGTCGAGCAAAGTCATCACCCGACTTAGGCGGATGATCTCGGTCGCGTACCCAGTATTGTGGTCACTTTCAATTTGCTCATAGCTATACCGGATCCGCATAAGTGTCGGGCGCACATGGGTCGAATATCTGGTGCGCCCAAAAGAAAGTCACCAAGTCACCGTCACCCACATTTTCGATATTGTGTGTATGCAACGGGATCTGGTCAATTGCGACCGGGCGTTTGCCAGAGACGCGAAATTCTTCGATCTCGTTGGTGAGAACACGCCTTATTGAGAATGACCGCCTCTCCGCTCACCACAACGAACCGCTCGATCAAGTTTAGATGGAAATGGTTGCCACGCAATTTGCCGGGAAGGGTGGTGGATAGAAACGTGTGGCTAGCATTTCCGCCCTTGGCCGTTTCAAACAGCGTGCCCGCGCGTCGGAGTTGGCTTGCAATGGAAAGGGGTAGCGTTCCGGATACGCTCCCGATCGCAATGTGTTGAATAGCGCTAATTCGAACTGATCGGAAATGTCAGGAAAAACGTTTGCAGTGTAACGGTCGTGAAAGTTGGCCAGTTTGTCATACAAATTCTGTATTCCAAATTAGCGACCCTCTGGCTCAATTGAGCGGGTTTTACCCATCATCAATGCGTCAATTGCAATATCTCCAGCCACGCCAGCATGCAGAAGATTTACCGAACCCGTTGGATTTATGTCAGGCCGCTCGCCTTTCCAAAGTTGGTCGATTAGCGTGGCCGTTACGTTGTTATAATTAGGTTGGCGCATTCACCGAAAATATGTGGCAAAATCAAATCTGTGTAGCGAACTGTGAAGTCCGCCAAGATTTGTCCAGCGCGGCGCTTTGAGCGGCCATAAGGTGTGTCACGGCTGGCATGGGTGGAGTTAGCATATACAATATGCGGCCTGATCTCGGCAGAAAGACAGCCATCTACCAACCGTTTGGCGATATCTACATTTTCGGCCTCGATCGCCTCATCTATCCCTCGGTTCACGCCGGCGAAATGCAATATTCCATCTACGTCGGTAAGGCATTTTGCCAAAGCATCAGGATTCAAAAAATTTGTTTTGTCTATCATGACAAGTTCATGCGGCGCCTCACCTCCCTTAAATCGAGCCGCGCAATTCTGAGCGTAAATCCGCGCAGCAGTTTGCCAGCCAAGCAACCCATGCGCGCCAGTTACCGCTATCTTCACGCTTGCCAGCCCTCTAGTTCAGCACGGACTTCGGGCAAGGACGACAAGAGTTTTGGACCTCAAGCACACTCAAACGGTCGGTATTATGCGAATGGAAATCCTCTTCCAACTCATGCTCGGTATCGCCTTCGCTGAATATTAACTGTAATTAAGGTCTCGCTTGTCCAGCTTAATACCGCCAATACTCGCCCATGTCTTCGCCAGTCGCCAATTCCTGCTTCGTCGCCAGTGTCTCGTAAAGCTTTTCAGCATGTCGCCAGCCGACCTTGCGTACTTCATGATCAGGCCGTCCGAAGAGCCCAAGCAAAGCGGTTACCAAGTCGGCAATTGTCGATGCTGGCGCCTTCTTGACAAACAGATCGCCTTGATTGGCATGTTCAAGGGCAAAACGCACCAGCGAGACGCTGTCGCGCAGGGGCATGAGAAAACGGGTCATTCCTGGCTCGGTCACCGTGATAGGCTGGCCGCTTTTTAACTGTTTAATGAATAACGGCACGACACTGCCTCGCGAATACATCACGTTGCCATATCTTACGCACGAGATGTCGACACACTGTTTGGCCCAAGCTCCCGCGCCGCAGCCTGGGCATGCTTCTCCATCATTGCCTTTGACATGCCCATCACATTGATCGGATGCACGGCTTTATCGGTCGATAAACAAACTAGGCTTTTTACCTCCGCCTCAATCGAAGCGCGTATAACATTTTCAGAGCCTGGATGTCGTTCGAACGGCTTCTCGCGGGAAGAACTCGCCACGATGGCACCTGCTTAAGCGCAGCTGCATGAAAAACTGCATCAACACCCCTTATCGCTCGCCCGAGGCAATCCCTGTCACGGATATCTCCGATATAGCAGCGAAGACGTTTGTCGCTAAGTTGATTGCGCGGGCATTCTGCTTCTCCTCGTCGCGGCTAATAATGCGAACCTCGTCGATCCCTTCTTCTAATAAAGCACGTAGCATCGTCTTTCCAGATCGACCCGGTACCACCAGTGATCAAGACCGAATTTAGGGACAAGATAACTCTCCAATGAGGCGTGTTTGATCGCGCAGATAGCCTTGCCGGGTTGCTATTGAAAGTGTTTGATTGCTCTTCAAATGTTCGCATTGAAACATCCTGGTACTTCGCTTAGGAGTGCAGCGGAAATACAGGCAGAACTATCACAAATGGATTGGATGCAATTCAAGAGCAATTTGGTCCTGGCGACGGGCATTTCGAAAGATTCTTGGCATGTGCTTGCGGGCCTCGCACTGATGGCGATCATGTCGCCATGGTTTCGGCGAAGACTTGCTAGTCCTTGGCCACTGATTGTCGTGTGCGCGGCCGCCGCAACCAACGAGTACTATGATGCAAAGCGCGCCGCGCCGTGGGAAGTCCTCGTTGAAGCAAATCGCGCAGACGTCGCGAGCGACATCGCTCTTACCGTAATCGTGCCGCTCATCTTATTTGTGCTTGCCCGTTTCGCTCCACAACTGCTTGTGGGACCTCGGGACGATGCGGTCGAAACAAAGTTGGGGTCGGGGCCAAGGAAGAAGGCTGAGCGAGGCTTTTTGGCGCTCAAGGCAATGAGCATCTTGATAATAGATCCGCGATCATTTCGGCCACATTTCCGTCATCGACGTGATTGCGAGCCCTAGATACAGGCATACAGATCACCTCGTCGTTGAGCAGACGCTGGGATTCGGTCTGGGCCATGTTCGCATCGGTGCCTACCAACTTCGCAGCCCCCGTCGCCAACCCCTCAGGTCGCTCAGTCGTCTCGCGCATGACCAACACCGGTGTGCCCAATGCGGGGGCTTCTTCCTGCACGCCGCCACTGTCGGTAAGCATCAATGCTGCAACATCCATCAGGCGAACAAAGTTCGGGTAATCGAGCGGCTCGATCAAGGCGATGTTGTCGCGTCCTGACAGCCGACCCTGCATCACGGCGCGAATATCGGGATTGGGGTGCAGCGGGAAGATGATCGCTACATCGTCGCGGTCTGCCAGTCTGGCGAGCGCCTGCGCGATCTCGGCCATTCCCTCGCCGAGATTTTCGCGGCGGTGGGCGGTTACGCCGATGATCTTCTTGCCGCCGAACCGCTGTTCCAGTTCGCGCATGGTCGAGGCGAGCTCGGGCTGTTCTTCGAGCCTGTCCCGCATCCAGTAAAGCGCGTCGATCACGGTGTTGCCGGTGACGTGTACAGTCGCAGGGTCGACGCCTTCATTCAGCAAGGCATCGGCGGCAGTTTGCGTCGGCGCACAATGGAGCGCGGCCAGCGTCCCGATAATCTTGCGGTTCGCCTCCTCGGGCCAGGGGTGGTGCATATTCCCGCTGCGCAGCCCGGCCTCGACATGGCAGACCGGCACACGCCGATAATGGGCGGCGAGCGCGCCGGCCATGGCGCTGGTCGTATCGCCTTGCACAACGACCCAGTCTGGCGCCTCAGCATCGATCACCGCCCCGATGCCGGTCAGCGCGCGCGACGTAAGATCATCGAGTGATTGGCCATGCGTGAGCAGCGCCAGATCGTGGTCGGGCCGGATAGCCGCGAGGTCGAGAACCTGATCGACCATTTCGCGGTGCTGCCCGGTATTGCAGACGCGCGAGCCGAACCGACTGCTGGCTTCCAGCGCGTGGATTAGTGGGAACAGCTTGATCGCCTCGGGGCGCGTCCCGAGTATGGTCAGAACCTTTATCGGCGATGTCACAGTGTCGGTTTGCTGCGCCTGGAGCCTCTAATTCAGCTTTGCGGACTGCGCGCAGGTACCTGAGCGCCAAGCGGTTGTGGCTCTTGCGAATTATCGTCGAACGGAGTGTCCTTGTCCGGCTCGGCCGGCGGGACTCGATCGGCTTGGTCGATGACCGGGGGGAGTGACGGGTCGACCCTCTCGCCGGGGGTCGGCCCGGCGCGCTCGGCTTCGAGACGTTCGAGATATTCACGTTCGATTTGCTCGACGCGGCCTTGCTCGGCGGCGGCATCGTCGTCGATGGTGGAGAGGCGGTCGGCACGCGCTGCTTCGATCAATTCGCTGAAACGCACGCTAGGGGCGCCCTCGCGGTCGGCATAGGCGGCGTCGATCATTTTCTGCGTGCAGCCGGTAAAACCGCCAGCACCGGTAGGCGAGCACGACAACGTGCCGAAGTCGCCGACCATCTCCAAGCGGTCGAACTCGCTCCGACCAGGCTTCATTCGCCGGATTATCGCTGAAACGGAGGTTTTCCGGAATGCGGAAACGCTCGTTTTCCGCCTTGCGGGCGCAGACGACGATTTCGCCTTCCGTGCTCGACGGACATTCGTCATCACCATAGACGATGACCATATTGACCTTGTCACCAGCTTCGTCCTGCGCACTTACGGGCGCGGCGAAGAATGCTGCGGCAGACACAAGCGAAAGAGCGGTAAGCGTGCGGGCAATCATGATCTGTCCTTCGGCGGTGGAGCTGTTGGCGTTACACGCCCTGCCCCGTGAACTATAGCTTAAGCGCATGGGCCAGCGGTGATGTTCCGTCAAACACGCTCGGAAATGCGGATCGCAGCGCGGCAGCCCAGACGGATGATGCCTGTCAGCATCGCATAAGCCGGTGCATTCTCGGCTCCGGCAGCCAGCGCGGCATCGCGGTGTTCGCGCTCGTCTTCGCGGAACTCCTCGATCATTGCGGCAAGCTCGGGGTCGGCATCGCTTTCGAGCAATTCGTCCAGCTGATCGGTGTAGTGCTTGTCGATCTCTTCCTCGACCGCGGCAGTGCAGGCCATTGCCGCCTCCGGGCCCAGCAGAGCGGTGCCTGCGCCCAGAGCGAATCCCGCGACATGCCAAAAGGGCTGGAGCGCGGTCGGACGCACGCCGCGGCGCGCCATCAAGGCGTCGAATTTGGCGCGGTGCCCGGCTTCCTGCTCGGCCATTCCTGCGATTTCCGCCGAATGCGGGCCGCGGTCACCCATCACGGCGAGTTGCCCTTCATAGATGCGCGTTGCGCCGAATTCACCGGCCTGGTCGACGCGGATCATCCGCTCGATATCGGGGCTGGTCGGTTCAGTTCGGGCCATTATTCGCGCTCCGCCACAACAGATAAAGGATAGCAAGGCCGCTACCCGTGGAAATCAGGAAATTCCATCCTGCAAGAGAAACGCCCAGCAGGCTCCAAGGTGCCTCGTCGCAGCGGATCATCGGCGCGTTCATGATCGCATCGAGCGCGCTCTGACCATCGGCGACCGGAGCCATGGCGCAATTGGTGATGCCTTCCCACCAATCATATTCGACACCGGCGTGAAACCCGCCGATGGCGCCGGAAGCCATAATCGCGAACGCGGCAAAGCCTATCCACAAGACGCGGGGCGGCGCCAGGTAAGATAGCAGAGCCAAAGCGATCGCCGCGAAATGCGGATAACGCTGCCACCAGCACATCTCGCACGGATAGAGCCCGAACACATATTGCGAGATATATGCGCCGCCGATGAGCAGCGCGGGTACGGCAAGCGCAATTGTTTGCGCCAGGCGGGCCGATTTATCGCCGGTCATTGCAGCTTCCTGACTTTCTGACAGGTTCGATCAGCGTTTGCGCGCCACGGCATTGGGCGCAGTACGGCGCAGCGTTTCGGCGGCGTAATGCAGCTGGAAATCCTCGATCCCCTGCTCTTCGAGCTCGGCAGGTGTCAATTTGAAGCGCGGATCATCGGACTTGTCGCTTTCAAGCGCGGAATCCTCAAGGCCTAGCTCGTTCACCAGATGGCCGCGCAAATCGGATTCGCGCATGATGAACTTCGACCGCTTGGCGAGATCCGGGTCGGAAAGCTGCGGGACCGCGATGTCGGGCTTGATACCGCCTTCCTGAACAGAGTGGCCGGACGGCGTATAATAACGCGCCGTCGTCAGCTTGAGCGCAGAATTTCTGCCGATGGGGAGCAGTGACTGCACACTGCCCTTGCCGAAGCTGCGATCGCCCATGACGACCGCACGGCGATGATCCTGAAGGGCTCCGGCCACGATTTCCGAAGCGGAGGCGGAACCTGCATCGATCAGCACGATGATCGGCAAGCCTTCGGCGATATCGCCGCGGAAGACGGTCTCGGCGTCATAGGTGATCGTTTCGCCGCGAGCGCGCCCGCGCTGCGACACGATACGTCCTTCGGCGAGGAACAGGTCGGACAGAGCAACCGCTTCGTCGAGCGAACCGCCCGGATTGGAGCGCAGGTCGAGCACAAGACCGCTCAGGCGCCCGCTGGCTTCGCTGCGCAGCGCCTCCCACGAGGCGAAGACATCGCTGCCGACATCGCGCGAGAATTCATTGATCATAATGTGCCCGATATTGCCGGACAGCAGCTCATGCGTAACCGGCTCCAGCTCGATCACACCGCGCGTAACCGATACATCGAACGGTTCGTCACGGCCCGGGCGGAAGATTGTCAGGCGGATCGAGGTGCCGGAAGGCCCGCGCATTTGCGCGACCGCATCGTCCAGGTCGCCGCCATATATCAGCTTGCCATCGAGATGTGTGATATAGTCGCCGGCCTTGATGCCGACCTTGTCCGCCGGGCTGCCGCGGAAGGGAGATACGATCTTTACCGCACCATCGTCCATCACCACCGAGAGGCCGAGGCCGGAATAATTGC
The DNA here is from genome assembly GCA_963797945.1 of uncultured Alphaproteobacteria bacterium. Lineage (GTDB taxonomy): Bacteria > Pseudomonadota > Alphaproteobacteria > Sphingomonadales > Sphingomonadaceae > Qipengyuania. The sequence goes on from CAWCRA010000005.1 coordinate 283,035, forward strand.
CGTCGATCAGCGTTTCGAGGCGCTGGAGGTCGCTACCATCGAGAAACGCGGAATGGGGATCGAGCGAGGCGAGCATCCCGTCGATCGCGCCGCGGATCAGCACATCGTCGTCAACCTTTTCGACATAGCTCGACTTGATCCGCTCGTAAGTTGCGAAAAGCCTTGCGAATTCCGGTCCCGCGCGGCCATCGACCTGGGCCATGCCGGCAGTGGTCGCAGGAATGAGCGCGACGGCGGTGACCAAAGCGGCGCTACGGGCGAGATCGGCGAATTTCATATGCGATTCCATCTGCGGTTCGTCTGCGCATAGTATCGGCGCATGCTGCTTAACACCAGATGAGGATTGCCAACGCGCCCGCAAGGCCGCTTCGACGAACTAGCGCGAAAGATAGGCGAGCGGATCGACCGGACGGCCCGAACGGCGCAATTCAAGCGCCAATTCGCGCCGTTCTGCGTTGCGCAGTACCGATGGGCGAACCGGCCAACACCTGCTGCCCCGTCACCACGGCAAGGTCGCCGATACCGGTCACCAGGCTGGTCCACCCACCGTCGTGTTCGACGATCACGATGCGGCCAAACCCTTTATATGGGCCAGCAAAGGCTATGCGTCCCGCGCCCGGCGCAACGACTTGCGCGCCAGGGCGCGGGGCTATTGCGATGCCGTTCGACTTTGCGCCGCCCTCCAAAACACCGACCAACGACCCGTCCACCGGCAGACGGAAACCTTCGGGGCCGTCGCGTTGCGCAGATTCTGACGTCGCGGCGGCGGGCGCGCGCGCCTTGGAAGCACCGAGTGCGGCGATCAGGGCATCAAGATTGCGCCCTTCCTCGGCGAGCGCGAAAGCGCGGGCCTCCTCGGCGTTGGCGGCTCCGGCGGCGCGGCGGGCGGCGATGCGTTCGCGTTCGGCTATCACAACCAGTTCGCGGCGGCGCTGAGCCAATTGTCGCTCGTTCAGGCGGCGGGTTGCCAGCGCTTTTTCCGCTTCCGACTGCAATTCGCGCAGGCGAAGGATATCGCCGCGCAGATCGCTGGTCCGCTCGCGCACAAGCGGAACCGTGCTGTCGAGCACGGCGCTGAGGTACACGGTTTCCTTAAGTGATGACGGCTGAAGCAGGCTCAGGCTGAGAGGACGACGCACAAATGACTGCAAAGCGCCAGTCAGCCGCACGATCGGCTGGCGGCGTGCCGACAGATCAGCGTCCAGAGCGCGGCGCTGCGCGCGGATCAGCGCAATCTCGGCTTCGGCCAGACCGATAGCTGCCTCGCCCTGCTGGATGCGAGCAGCAAGCGCTGCCGTCTCTGCCTGCGCCTTGTCGGACGCTGCACTGGCCTGCGCTACTTGCGCTTCGAAGCGTTCGCCGCGCTCGCGCGCGCGCGCCGCAAGTCTGCGCGCATCTTCGAGCGCTTGTCTGGCTTCGGCAGCCTCGGCGCGCGGCGCACTGATCTGGGCGGCGTCCTGGGCGGCGGACGGCGACAGCATGAACAGGCCCGCAGACCCGGCCAGCAAAGCAATTCCGGCGAATGTCAGTCCCCTGCGCCTCATGACGTCATACTGCCTCAGCGTCAGGCGCGATGATAGGGGTGTCCGGCGATTATCGTGGTGGCGCGGTAAAGCTGCTCTGCCAGCATCGCCCGGGCAAGCAGATGCGGCCATGTCGCTTTTCCGAACGCCAGGAGCAGGTCGGCCTGCTCACGCTCGCCGCGCGAGTGCCCGTCCGCCGCGCCCAGCACGAAGCGCGCTTCGCGAACTCCGTCATCGCGCCAGCGCGAAAGGACATCGGCGAGCTCTTCGGAAGAAAGATTCTTGCCCCGCTCGTCGAGCAGAACCGTCCTTGATGGCGTAAGTGGATCGGCGAGTTTGCCTCCGGTTTCGGGCAATTCGCTATGCTTGAACGGCCGCGCAATGCGCTTTTCATAACGTGCCAGCAAATCGGCCTCGGGCGAGCGGCCGATTTTCCCACGCGCGATAATATGAAGGAGCATGAATTATGAGCCCGGACAAAAACGTGAGCGATAGAGAGTGCCAAGCCGACCGGCCGCCCGCAGCGGCCGGAGGGAGCGAGGATAGCCAAGACGAGCGCATGCGAGCGCCTGCGCCCAAGACTACATCAAACTACGCGTTACCGGCGGCAACAGGCGGCGCGTCTCCGAATGCCCACATACGCTCGAGATTATAGAAACTGCGCACTTCGGGGCGGAAAAGATGCACCACGATGTCACCGGCATCCAGCAGGACCCAGTCGGCGGCAGGCAGGCCTTCGAGCTTCACTGGACCGAAACCGGCCTTCTTGACCTTTTCGGCGAGTTTCTGCGCGATCGAGGCGACCTGACGGGTCGAACGGCCCGACGCGATGACCATGTGGTCCGCAATCGAGCTTTTACCTTCGAGGTCGATGGTAACGACTTCCTGTGCCTGGTCGTCGTCGAGATGCTGCAGGACGAGGTCCAGCAGCGTGGCGGTCCCTTCCTTGTTCATGGGAAGTACCTTTGCGGTTGCGGCGGTGGCCGCGTGGGTTTGCGCCTGAGACATAGGCGGTTGGCATGCTCCTGAATAAAGGGACGTTTGTGCATAAGATCCACAACGCGCATCATATGGGCGTTGTTTCCGAAAGTGCGAGTATGGATCGATGCGTGACTTGGTCGCGGACGGACTTTCCGGCGTAGTTTTCGGCCCAATCGGGATCGGCGCGGCGAATTGCCGTGGCAGACCTTGCATCGGGATCGAAACGCAATATCACCAGTGCCGGTGCGCTCCATTCGCCCCAGTTTCTAAATCCGGCCAGCGGTACACGGTAGCGCCGCAGCCAGGCCATTGCGGGGCTCGCAATAGCAGCGTCATCATAGCCGGGCCGGGCGATGACCGCAATCGGCATCGTCCTCGCAATACCGCGCCAATCGCGCCATTGGTGGAATTGGGCGAGATTATCCGACCCCATAAGCCACAGGAACTCGCGCTTTTCGTAGCGTCTGGTGAGCGCGCGGAGCGTGTCCACCGTATAGCGCGTGCCCAGCTCTCGCTCGATTGCGGTGACCCGGATAGGCGCGCGCCGGGCCTGCACTGTTGCCGATGCGACACGCGCAGCCAGCGGCGCCATGCCCTGTTTCGGCTTGAGCGGATTGCCGGGCGAGACCAGCCACCAGACCTCGTCGAGCCCCAGCGCCTCGCGCGCAAACAGGCGAAATGCGCCGGTGCCCGCCATGCGCGGGATTGAAACTTCCGCCCAGCAGGCCGATCCGGCGGGCAAAGCTCAAGGGCGGGTCTGTCCCGTGCCGCGAACCTGCCATTTGTAGGTGGTGAGCCCCTCGAGCGCGACCGGTCCGCGCGCATGAAGGCGGCCGGTGGCAATGCCGATTTCCGCGCCAAGCCCGAACTCTCCGCCATCGGCAAACTGGCTGGAGGCATTGTGCATCACGATGGCGCTGTCGACTTCTGCAAGGAAGCGGTCCGCTGCCTCCTCATCCGACGTCACGATGGCATCGGTGTGACCCGAGGAATGGCGGCAATATGGGTCAAGCGCGCCGTCCATACCGTCGACCACCGCGACGGAGAGGTCCTCGGTCAGATATTCGGTGTCCCAGTCCTCCGCATTCGCGGCGGACATCTGCGGATACAGCGCTCGGGCGCGCCCGTCTCCGCGCAGCTGCGCGCCGTGATCGAGCAAGGGCAGCCAGCAGGGCTGGCCCATCGGCAAATTGCGCATCCACGAGCAGCGTTTCCATCGCCCCGCAAATGCCGGTCCGGCGCATTTTGGCGTTGATTGCGAATCTCGCGCGCCATGTCAGCATCGGCGGCAGCATGGATGTAGGTGTGGCAGATACCGTCGAGGTGGGCGAGCACCGGAACACGCGCATCGCGCTTGCACGCGCTCGACCAAGCCTTTTCCGCCGCGCGGGACGATCATGTCGACCAGCCCGCTTGCAGCCAAGCAGCGCGCCGACAGCCGCGCGGTCCTGCGTCGGCATCAATTGAACCGCATCCTCTGGCACGCCTGCAGAAGTAAGCCCGTTCAGAAGGCTGGCATGAATCGCGCGGTTTGAATGGACCGCCTCGCTGCCCCCGCGCAGCAAAACGGCATTGCCGCTGCGCAGGCACAGCGCGGCGGCATCGGCAGTCACATTGGGACGGCTTTCATAAATGATCCCGATCAGGCCGATGGGCACCCGTATGCGCGCCAGCTCGAACCCTGCCGGAGCAGTGGAGCGATCTATTACCTCGCCAACCGGATCATTCAGCCCCGCGACTGTCTCTATCGCAGCAGCAATGCCCTCGAGCCGTTCGGCAGTCAGCGCCAGCCGGTCGAGCATCGCATCGCTCAGACCGGCGGCCCGCCCGGCCTCCAGATCGCGCGCATTGGCAGCAAGGATCGCCGCCTCGTCGCTGCGCAGCGCCTGTGCCGCGCAGCGCAATGCATCGGCACGCGCGTCGCTTGTCATGGCGGCAAGCTGGCGCTGCGCGGCGCGGCCGCGTGAAAGCAGGTTGTGGACGAGAGGTGTCTGATCTTGGCTCACACGCCACCGCTAGCAGTCACAAAGCCAGCTGTCAGCGGGCTTTTCATCGCCGAATCGATTGGCCGTTGGTTAACACCAATTTAATTTTTCGTGCGCACAAAAGACCGAATATTATTGTGCGGTGAAACGACTCGTCGCGCGACTCCGTCGGTTCAGCTATTTGTCGGGAACCGGGATTCGCGAAACCGGGAAAGTGGTGTTAGCGATCACTCAACGGGATAAGATCTAACGGGACCGGGGGGTCGCATTGACAAACACTAACGCCAAAGGCGGATGGATTTCGCGTATCAGGGGATGGTTCCCCGATCGCGAGTTCTTCATGCGCTCCGACGGACAAGTTCGCTTCATCACCATTTCTTCGCGCGTGCAGATGTCTGCCGCCGGTATTGCCGCAGCTGCTCTCCTCACTTGGGGTGGCAGCATGGGCGCGATGAGCTGGATGCAATGGCAGGCTTCTTCCGATCGCGCTTCGCTGGTCAACCGCGAAGCAAAGGTCGCCAATTCCGAGGAGCGGCTGGCCGCTTATCGCGACGATGTCGATACCGTCGCCAAGGACCTTCAGTCGCGTCAGGACTTCATCGAGGCAGCGTTTTCATCGCTGCCTGAAGACGTCAAAACGTCTACCAAGGTCAGCGATTCCTCCTCCGAAGCGACCGAAACCATCGACAAGGTTTCGATGGCCGTGCCCGAAGCAGAAGGGCTTGCCCGTGTCGAAGCGCGCCAGCTCGCCTTCGTCGAAGGGCTCACCCGCTATGCCGATTGGCGTTCCGGGAAAGCCGAAACCGCGCTTCGCCAGCTCGGCCTCGATCCCAGCTCGATGATACGTTCGGCAGAGCGTCAGGCGATGGGTGGCCCGCTCGAGGCGCTGACCGGCGGTCGTCGATCCGCGTTTCGAACGCCTCGGCCTCAGCCTCGCGCGGATGAACGCGCTGGAGCAGGGCCTCGATAGTGTTCCGCAGGTGAAACCGGCCAGTTTCGCAACGATTTCATCAGGCTTCGGCTTCCGCCGCGATCCTTTTACACGCAGGGGCGCGATGCATAACGGCCTCGATTTCAAGGGCCCGAAAGGCGCACCGATCCATGCCGCAGCGGTCGGCCGCGTCAGCTTCGTCGGCTGGAAGGGCGGATACGGCAAGACCGTCGAGATCACGCATGGCAATGGTGTGATGACCCGCTATGCGCATATGACAAAGTTCACGACCAAGCTCGGCGCGCAAGTCGCTCCGGGCGATACCATTGGGGGGATCGGCAGCACGGGCCGGTCGACCGGACCGCATCTTCACTTCGAAGTGCGCATCCACAACCGCCCTGTAAATCCGCGCACCTTCCTGGAGCAGGCACCCCATGTTCTCGAAGAAATCCGCCGAGTCCCAGAACTCGCCAGCCGCTAATCCGGAGAAAACACGACCCATGGCTTCGCGCAACGGCAACGCCGCCAATTCTACCTTCTCCGTCATCGGATCGGACATCGCCATCAAGGGCGATATCAATGCCTCCGCCGACCTGCACATCGACGGTGCAGTCGAAGGCGATATCGCATGCTCCTCGCTCGTCCAGGGCGAAACCAGCGTGATTACCGGCGGCGTGAAGGCAGAAACTGCGCGCCTGTCGGGCAAGGTGGTCGGCTCGATCTCCGCACGCGAGCTGGTCATCCTGAAGAGCGCCAAGATCGAAGGCGACGTGCATTACGACGCGCTGACCATCGAACAGGGCGCGCAGGTCGATGGCCGCTTCAGCCCGCGCGAGCGCCGCGGCGGACTGCAGCAAGCGCCTCTCGCGGCGAAAAAGCCGGACGAGCCGAACCTTTCGCTCGCCGGCTAAGCGCCGCTTTCCCTACGCGCAAACTTTCGGCCCTACGCGAAACTTTCGGCCCTACGCGAACACTTCGGCGCGCAAGGCCTTGCGGTCGAGCTTGCCGATCATGGTCTTGGGAAGTTCATCGCGCAGGATCACATCCGCGACGCGCTCATGCTTGCCCACACGGCTATTGAGCCAGCCGCGCAAATCCGCGCCGCTGACCGATGCGCCTTCATTAAGCACGACATAAGCCTGCGGCATTTCGCCCAGGTAATCGTCGGGGATGCCGATCACGAGCACTTCCTTGACCGCCTCGTGCTCGATCAGCACTTCTTCGACCTGGCTGGGGAAGACCTTGAAGCCGCCGACTGCGATCATGTCCTTGATCCGGTCGACGATCTTGAGAAAGCCGTCCGCATCCACTGTCGCAACATCGCCGGTGCGCAGCCAGGTCTTGCCCTGATGTTCCACAAAGACATCGGCAGCTGCTTCGGGGCGATTCCAATAGCCGCCCATGATCTGCGGACCGTGAATCGACAAGTTCTCCGGGGGCGCCATCCTCCGCAAGTTTCGCCGGGTCTTCCTTGTCCAGCAGCAGCACCTCGGTGCCTGCCACAACCTGGCCGATCGTACCCGGCTTGCGCGTTCCTTCGATAGGGATTGACCGACACCACGCCCGAGCTTTCGGTCAGGCCATAGCCCTCCACCAGGCGGACGCCTGTCGCGGCCTCGAACTTCTCGCGCACCGGGGCCGGGAGCGGGGCGCCGCCCGATATGCAAACCTTCAGGCTCGACATGTCGGTCTTGGCGAGGTCCGGGTGATCGAGCATCGCCTGAAACATGGTGGGCACGCCGGGAAAGCCGGTCGCACCGCTGCTTTTCGATCGTCTTGAGCACCTGAGCGGTTTCGAAACGCGGAACCATCGCAATGGAGCCGCCGCTGGCGACGGCGTGATTGAGCAAGGATGTGTTCGCAAAGACGTGGAACATCGGCAGCGCGCCCATGAACGACCTCGTCGCTTCCCTTGCCGAAAGGGTTGAGGCTGGCGACTTGCTGCGCATTTACCGACAAATTCGCATGGGTCAGCATCGCGCCCTTGGGCGTGCCGGTCGTGCCGCCGGTATATTGGAGCAGTGCCAGATCTTGTGGTTTGGTGGCCGGAAGGTCGGGATGCGCTTCGCCCACCCTTGGTTCAGAGGGAGCGCGCCGAAGTAGATCGCTCCAGCCCAGTATCGTCTCGCCGTAATCGACATGAGCAATCTTGCTGCGCGCAAACAGCTTCATGGCCAAACCCTTGAGCGTAGGGAGCATCTGCGAGAGCTTGCCGACGACCAGCGTTTCCAACTCGGACAGTCCGAGAACTTTCTCCGCTGTGCCGTAAAGCTCAGGCACATCCAGCGTCACGAGCATACGCGTGCCCGAATCGGCAACTTGCTGGGCCAATTCGTCCACCGAATAAAGCGGCGAGAAATTCACCACGACCGCTCCGGCCATCATCGCGCCGTAATAGGCCGCAACGTAGATCGGCACATTGGGCAGGAACAGCCCTACCCGGTCGCCAGCGACAATGCCGCTATCCTTCAGCGCAAGCGCAAAGCGCTGCGCATCGGAATAGAGCTCGCCGTAAGAATATGTCCGGCCCAGAAAGTGCACCAGCGGCGCATCCGGAGCCGCCGCTGTCGTCTGCGCGAACATGTCGGGCAACGCCATCGGCGTGAAGGTCGCGCTCCATCCCTTCGGATGGAAATTCGGTAGCTTACTGACATCCATGTCAGAACCGATGACGCCTTGCGCAGGTTGGCGCAAGGCGAAACGGCGTTATTGGCTAGCCGTAGCAATTATCCGCAAATGTCAGGCTTCGGCAGCGCCTTCTTCTTCGTCGGCGCGCTTCGCCTCTAACCATGCGGCAGCTTCGGCTTCCTGAGCGGCCTCGGCGGCAGCCTTTTCATTGGCGGTACGTTCTGCGCGCAGCTCTTCGATCAGCTTCTCGCGGTCGCTGCCCGATTCGGCCACTGGAGCGGCATCTTCGATACCGGCCTTCTTGGCTGCCTTAGCGACTACCGAATCGAGTTCGCGCTGTGAACACAGGCCCAGCGTCACCGGATCTTTCGGCTGAATGTTCTGGATGTTCCAGTGCGAGCGTTCGCGGATCGCGGTGATCGTATTGCGTGTCGTGCCGATCAGCTTGGAGATCTGCGCGTCGGAAATCTCGGGATGACTGCGCAGCAGCCAGGCGATGCCGTCGGGCTTGTCCTGACGCTTGGACACCGGCGTGTAGCGCGGGCCCTTGGTGCGGGTCACTTCGACGGGCGCGCGCTGCATGACCAGGCGATATTCGCCGTCCGCCTGGCCCTTCTCGATTTCCGCCAAATTCAGCTCGCCCGCATGAACCGGATCGCGGCCGGTATATTTGGCGCCCGTCAGATCGTCCGCCATGGCCTGCACTTCGAGGATGTGAAGGCCGCAGAATTCCGAGATCTGCTCGAAAGAGAGGCCGGTGTTGTCGATCAGCCATGTGGCTGTCGCATGCGGCATGAGCGGTTTGGGTTGGTCGGCCATGATAACGCCTTTGCGTGAGGGTCCAGAAATAGAAGGGCCGCCCCTTTCGGAGCGGCCGCTGCGTTATGCTATCTAGGCCCGACTGCCCGGTTCGGCAAGCATTCACATGTCCGCGCCGACCTCCAGCACGATCTTGCCGATATGATCGCCCGCTTCCATCCGGGCGTGCGCTGCGGCAGCCTCGGCCAGCGGGAAGGTTTCGTCCATGACCGGGCGGATCGTACCGTCCTCGACCAGCGGCCATGCATGGTTGTAGATTTCATCCGCCAGCAGCGCCTTGAACTCGTCCGGCCGCGCACGGAGAGTGGAGCCGGTCAGCGTGTGCCGCCGCGCCATCACCTTGGCCATGTTGATCTCCGCCTGCATTCCGCCGAGCACTGCGATCGTCACATGGCGGCCATCCTCCGCCAGACAGTCGAGGTTGCGCTGGACATAGGAGCCGGAGACCATGTCGAGAATGACATCGGCGCCCTTGCCGTCGGTATATCCGCGCACTTTTTCGACAAAATCGGCGGTCTTGTAATTGATCGCGAAATCGGCGCCTATCTCGCGCGCGGCGGCGCATTTCTCGTCCGATCCGCAGGTCACGACGACTTGCAGCTGGAACGCCTTGGCGAGCATGATCGCCATCGTGCCGATCCCGCTGGTGCCGCCATGCACAAGCAATGTCTCGCCATCGCGCGCCCAGCCGCGCTCGAACACATTGTGCCAGACGGTGAACAGTGTTTCGGGGATGGCTGCCGCCTCGGCAAGCGAGAGACCCTGCGGAACACTGAGGCAATGCGCCGAATGAGCAGTGCAATATTCCGCATAGCCGCCGCCGGTCACCAGCGCGCACACGTCCCGGTTCAGCAATTCGGGCGGCGCGCCGTTGCCGATCGCCACCACTGTACCAGCAATCTCGAGCCCGGGAATTGGCGAAGCACCCTTGGGCGGCGGATAGAACCCTTGCCGCTGGATCACGTCGGGACGGTTTACACCGGCATGGCTGACCTTGATCAGCACCTGATTGTCGCCCGCGACCGGCACCGGCACTGTCTCTGGCCGCAAGACCTCCGGTCCGCCCGGGTCGTCATAACCGACAGCGGTCATCGTGGCAGGAAGAGTCTGCGTCATTGCGTGTCCCTGTTAAGCCGGTCTGGCGAACTGCGCGGACTTAACGCCGGGCGCCATTGACAGCAAGCACACCTATCGCCGATTATGCGCAGCGATGGACGAAGGCGATCTACCCCGCCCCAGAGGCGATGCCGCGAGCCGCTTGGCAAGCGAAGATCTGTCCCCATATTCGCATGACGAGCTGGATGAGCGCATTGCGCTGCTGAAAACGGAAATTGCGCGGGTCGAGGAACATGCCCGCGAAATCGGCGGCCCACCGTGACGCGGCAGAGGCACTTTTCGGCAGAAAAGAATAGATGATGGCGCGGTGTGCCTCGAAATCGCCGCATATCTCCCTACATCTTGCACATACAGCTTTGGCTCATCTTCACGGCCTAGCTTTCAAGAAGCCGGACACCGCGCCGGCCAATCCATACGAAAGATCCTGAATGCCCAGTTTCGCCCCAAATCTCGAGAAAACGCTCCACCAGGCACTCGCCGACGCGGCCGAGCGCCGGCATGAATATGCCACGCTGGAGCACCTCCTTCTGGCGCTGATCGACGACGAGGATGCCGCGCAGGTGATGACCGCCTGCGGCGTCGAGCTGTCCGAGCTCAGCACCGTGGTGAAGCAATATCTCGAGCAGGAATACCAGTCGCTCAAGGCCGAAGACGATGCCGACCCGCAGCCTACCGCCGGTTTCCAGCGCGTGGTCCAGCGCGCGATCCTGCATGTGCAATCGTCCGGCAAGGACACGGTTACCGGCGCCAATGTGCTGGTCGCACTGTTTTCCGAACGCGACAGCTATGCCGTTTATTTCCTCCAGCAGCACGATATGAGCCGCCTGGATGCAGTGAGCTTTATCAGCCACGGCATCGGCAAGGGCGGCAAGCAGATCGAAGCCAAGCCTCCGCAAGGCGCCGAGGACGCGCAAGTCGACGGCGAGGAAAAGACCGGCGAGAAAGGGCAAGAAGGAAACCGCGCTCGACCAGTTTACCGTCAATCTCAACCTCAAGGCGGAAGATGGCAAGGTCGATCCGCTGATCGGCCGCGGACCCGAAGTCGACCGGACCATCCAGATCCTGTGCCGCCGGTCCAAGAACAACCCGCTCTATGTGGGCGATCCGGGCGTGGGCAAGACTGCCATTGCCGAAGGTCTGGCGCGCAAGATCGTCGAAGGCGAAGTACCCGATGTGCTGAACGATGCGGTAATCTACTCGCTCGACATGGGCGCACTTCTGGCCGGAACGCGCTATCGCGGCGATTTCGAGGAGCGGCTGAAGCAGGTCGTCTCCGAGCTGGAGAAAATGCCGGACGCCATCCTGTTCATCGACGAGATTCACACCGTTATCGGTGCCGGGGCAACCAGCGGCGGGGCGATGGATGCGTCCAATCTGCTCAAACCCGCACTGTCGGGCGGTTCGATCCGCTGCATCGGTTCGACCACCTACAAGGAATTCCGCAACCACTTCGAAAAGGATCGCGCGCTGCTGCGCCGCTTCCAGAAGATCGACGTGAACGAGCCGACGGTCGAAGATACGATCAAGATCCTCAAGGGGCTCAAAAGCGCCTTCGAAGGGCACCACAAGGTCAGCTACACGCATGATGCGCTCAAGACGGCAGTCGAGCTGTCGAGCCGCTACATCAATGACCGCAAGCTGCCCGACAAGGCCATCGACGTGATCGACGAGGTCGGCGCGATGCAGATGCTGGTACCGCCGAGCCGCCGCAAGAAGAAGATCACCTCCAAGGAGATCGAACAGGTCGTGGCGACGATGGCGCGGATCCCGCCAAAATCGGTCAGCAAGGACGATAAGAAAGCGCTCGAAAACCTCGACCGCGATCTGAAGCATGTGGTGTTCGGCCAGGACGATGCCATTCATCGCCTGTCGACCGCGATGAAGCTTTCGCGTGCAGGTCTGCGTGATCCGGACAAGCCGATCGGCAGCTTCCTGTTCAGCGGCCCGACCGGCGTCGGCAAGACCGAAGTCGCGCGCCAGCTGGCCTCCATCATGGGCATCGAGCTGAAGCGTTTCGACATGTCCGAATATATGGAGCGTCACAGCATTTCGCGCCTGATCGGTGCGCCTCCCGGCTATGTCGGATACGACCAGGGCGGCCTGCTGACCGATGCAATCGACCAGAACCCGCATTGCGTCCTGTTGCTCGACGAAATCGAGAAGGCCCATCCTGACCTGTTCAATATCCTGTTGCAGGTAATGGATAATGGCCGCCTGACCGACCATCACGGCAAGACGGTCGATTTCCGCAATGTCGTGCTGATCATGACAACCAATGCGGGCGCGGTCGACATGGCCAGCCAGGGCATCGGTTTCGGCGATGTGTCCAAGGAAGATGCCAGCGAAGAGGCGGTCAAACGGCTGTTCACGCCGGAGTTCCGCAACCGCCTCGATGCGATCGTACCGTTTGGCTATCTCGGCAAATCCACCGTCGCACGGGTGGTCGACAAGTTCATCCTCCAGCTCGAACTGCAGCTGGCCGAACAGAATGTCGAGATCCAGTTCGACAAGGAAGCGCGCAAGTGGCTGGGCGACAAGGGCTACGACCGGCTTTACGGTGCACGGCCGATGGGCCGCCTGATCCAGGAAAAGATCAAGCAGCCGCTGGCCGAGGAATTGCTGTTCGGCAAACTTGCCGATGGCGGCGAGGTACATGTGGGCGTGAAGGACGGCAAACCGGCTTTCGAACTCACTCCCGCACCCCCCAAGGCGAAACGCAAGAAACCGGCAGCCAAGAAGAAGCCGCCGGCTAAAAAGGCCGAGCCGAAAGCGCCCGATGCGGGTGCGAGCGAGAGCAAGGACGATGCCAGCGAGAGCTGATCGTCACTGGGCAGAAGAAAAGGGGTCGGCATTGGTCGGCCCCTTTTTCGTTTCGGTCGGAAAATCGTTTGCCGCTTGCCGCCCTGCCGCTCTAGGTGGGCGGTAATCGGAGGGGCTCGCGCACATATGTCGGTTCTGGAAATTCGCAATCTCGTCAAACGCTTCGATGCGGTGCTGGCGGTGGATGATCTGTCGTTCTCGGTCGCGCCGGGCGAAATCTTCGGGTTTCTCGGTGGGAATGGCGCGGGCAAAACCACGACGCTGCGCATGGTGCTCGACATCATTCGCCCGACATCGGGTTCGATCACCGTCTTGGGCAGCGCACCAGACCGGCGCAATGCCGCGGCAATCGGGTTTCTGCCCGAAGAGCGCGGGCTGTATTCCGGCATGAGCGCCATCGAGACGATCGTCTATTTCGGCCGGCTCAAGGGCATGGATGCGGGCACGGCCAAAACGCGCGGGATGGAGCTGCTGGAGCGGTTCGACCTCGGCGACCGCTCCAAAAGCGATATCGGCGACATGTCCAAGGGCATGGCGCAAAAGGTCCAGCTGGCGACATCGCTGGTCAACGAGCCCGAATTGCTGATGCTCGACGAGCCGTTTTCCGGCCTCGACCCGGTCAATCAGGGCCTGCTCGAAAACGAGATCCTGCGCGCATCCAAGCGCGGCGCGGCGGTAATTTTCTCCACCCATGTGATGCAGCACGCCGAGCGTTTATGCGACCGGCTGCTGCTGCTGCGCAAGGGCCGCAAGCGCTTCGAGGGAACGCTCGATCAGGCGCGCGCCGAATTGCCTGCGACCTTGGTCGTCTCCTCCAACGCCGATATGGCGGCGCTGCCGGGCGTATCGCGCGCATCCGCGGCAAAGCCGGACGCTGCCGGGTGGGCGGAATGGTCGCTCGATCTGGAAAAGGGGGTCGATCCGGGCGCGGTCCTTGAACATTGCACCCGCAATGGCATCGCCTTGAGAAAATGGGACGAACACCGCGCGAGCCTGCACGATGTTTTCGTGCAATTGGTCGGCGATGAAGGGGTGGAGGCATGATGCACAATATCCTGCTGGTCGCGAAACGTGAATTTCGCCAGATACTTCAGCTGAAAAGCTTCTGGCTGACGCTGCTGATCCTGCCGGTCGCTCTCGCGCTTGGCCCGATCCTTACTCAAACGCTCGATGAAGATGAGCCGACGCGCGTGTCGGTGATCGACAGGTCGGGCGGCGATACCGGCGAGGCGCTTCAGGCGCGATTCGCCGACGAGGACACGCGCTGGGCGCTGCGCAGCCTGTCGCGCTATGTGCAGCGGCACGATCTCGAACAAGCCGACCCGCAAGCTCCGTGGGCGCAGCACGATCGCTGGTACACACCCGCAGATATAGCGGCCTTCCGCGAAGCTGGCGGCATCGACGCGGCGCTCGAGAAAATCGATGCGGTACGCGAAGAAGGCGTCCCGGAATTCGACGTACCGACCGCCGGCTACGAGTTTGTCAGCGCGCCGGATACGTTGGTCGGAGTGGACGGCCGGGAATTTGCCGACGAGGCACAGGCGCTATTCGAAAGTGACAGCCTGGACGATGCGCCTGAGATTGTCGTGCTGATTGGCGAGGATTACCCGGAAAATCCGCAAGTCGGCCTGTTTTCCGCCGATCAGCCGCGCTCCAGCTTCGTGTCAGCCATGCAGGATGTCCTGACCACCGATCTGCGCTCGCGCCTGCTCGCGCAGCAGGGCGTATCACCCGAGGGCGCAGCGCTGGTGCAGACTGCCGCCCCGGCGATTGCCGTCACGACACCTCCGCCGGGCGGCGGAGCGCGCGAAACGCTGCTCGTGCGCTCGATCGTGCCACTGGCGCTTGCCTATATCCTCATGATGAGCCTGATGCTCTCGGGCAGCTGGATGCTGCAAGGCGCGGTCGAGGAACGCTCGAACAAATTACTCGAATCGCTGCTCGCCTGCGTTCGTCCCGAGGACCTGATGTATGGCAAGCTGCTGGGCGGGTTGAGCGTTGGCCTGCTGATGATCCTTGTCTGGGCGGGCTGCGCGGGCGTCGCGGCCTATGCCACGCAGGGCGTGATCTCCGACATGATCCGCCCCGCGCTGGAGCCGGTATCGTCGCCAGGCATCATTGCCGCGATCCTGTTCTTCTTCATCGCCGGCTATATCGGCATCTCCGCGCTCTTCGTTGCGATTGGCGGCATGGTCGATTCCATGAGCGAGGCGCAGGGATATATGATGCCGGTGCTGTTCGCGATCCTTCTGCCGATCACCTTCCTGCTGCAGGCGATAATAGCTGGAAACGACGGCTGGATGGTGAAGGCTTTGACATGGATTCCGCTATGGACTCCGTTCGCCGTCCTGGCGCGGCTGGGCATGGGGATCGAGACGTGGGAGATTGTCGGCGCAGGCATAGTGCTGGCGATTGCCATCGTCATCGAATTGATCCTGATCGCCCGGCTGTTTCGCGCCAGCCTGCTCTCCGCCGGTCAGAAGCCGACGCTCAAGCGCATCCTGGCCAAATTGCGCCCGGCCAAGGGGTAGGGCCGAAAGCCGCATTTACTGGCCAATGCGGCGGCGATATGATTGGATGCTGCCAATAAACATCTTGGGGGTATCATGAGATCACTGGGCCTGGCTTTTGCCGTCTTCGCATTCGCACAGCCGGCGCTGTCGCAAGACGCGCCGCCGAGCGAATTTACCGGCGCGGATCTGTTCGGGCTGACCGTTGCAGCCGATCCGCAGATCAGCCCTGACGGCAGCCGGATCGCTTATGTACGGCGGACCAACGATATAATGACTGACGCCGCCGTGTCCTCGATCTGGATGATCGATGTCGATAGCGGCGCGCAAACCCCGCTTGTCACCGGCGAGGGATCGCATGGCAGCCCCCGCTGGTCGCCTGATGGGTCGCGTCTGGCTTACGTATCGACCGAAAGCGGCGGCGGACCGGAGCTTCACGTGCGCTGGATGGCAAGCGGAGAAAGCGCGAACATAACCGCATTGCCCGAAGCGCCGGGTGCCATCGCCTGGTCACCGGACGGCACGCGCATCGCCTATACCGCCCGCGTACCGGGAGAGGGCCCGACACTCGGCAAACCGCCCGCCAAGCCGGAAGGGGCCGAATGGAAGGCCCCGCTGCAGATCATAGATAAGGTCACCTACCGGTTCGATGGTGGGGGGTACGCCCAGCCGGGCACGTCCCAGATTTTCATCGTCGATGCCAATGGCGGTGCGCCGCGCCAATTGACGCACGGCGAATACGATAATGGCGGCACAGTCGAGTGGAGCCCCGATGGCCGGACAATCCTCTATTCCGCCAATCGCAAAGACGATTGGGAACTCGAACCACTAGGCAGCGAGATTTACGCGCTCGACGTGGCGAGCGGTGCGGTCCGCGCTCTGACCGACCGGAAGGGCCCCGACTTCGCTCCGCAATATTCGCCCGACGGCCGGCAGATTGCTTATGGCGGCTTCGATGACGTGGGCAACGCTTTCGACCAGACAAATCTCTACGTCATGAGCGCCGACGGATCGAATATGCGCGAAGTCGCCGCGGATTTCGATCGCAGTTTCGACCGGATCGAATGGAGCCGGGCCGGCTTGTTCGTCAGCTACGAAGCCGAAGGCGAGCACCGCGTCGCCAGGGTTTCGCTTGGCGGAGACGTCCAGCCGCTCGCCCCGCGGATCGGTAGTCCCTATTACGCCCTGCCCTATGTCGGCGGAGAGTGGAGCGTCAGCGATGGCGGAAGGATCGCTTATACTACGGCGAGCACGACGCGCCCGACCGACATTGCCGCCACGACACCGCGCGGCACGCGGCAGTTCACCGCGCTCAACGATCTCAAACTGGCGGGTAAACGCCTGGGCGAGACGCGCGAACTGGCCGTCACAGCGCCGGACGGCACCACCATTCCCGCTTGGATCATGTTACCGCCGGACTACGCGCCCGGCACACGCGTGCCTATGGTGCTGGAAATTCACGGCGGCCCCTATGCATCCTACGGCCCTGAATTCTCGGTCGACTACCAGCTTTATGGCGCAGCAGGATATGCAGTCGTTTTCGCAAATCCCGGCGGCTCCACCGGCTATGGCGAAGTGTTTGCCGACCGGATCGAAGACAATTACCCGATCAGCAATTTCGACGAGCTGATGGCAGCGGTCGATGCTGCGATTGCATCCGGCTATGCCGATCCCGAGCAGCTTTTCGTCACAGGCGGTTCGGGTGGCGGCGTGCTGACCGCATGGCTGGTCGGCAAGACCGACCGCTTCAAGGCCGCGGCGACCCACAAGCCGGTGATCAACTGGACGAGCCAGGCGCTGATGGCCGATGGCACCCCCTTCTTCGGTCGCTACTGGCTCGGCGCGCAGCCGTGGGAGAACCAGCAGCATTACTGGGAGCGTTCGCCGCTAAGCCTCGTCGGCAATGTAAAGACGCCGACTTTGGTTCTGGTCGGAGCGGAAGATTACCGCACACCGCGCAGCGAGGCGGAGCAGTATTACGGCGCGCTGAAGCTGGCCGGGGTCGACACTGCCCTGGTCATCACGCCGGGATCGAGCCACAGCAATCTCAGCCAGAGCCCCAGCCAGCAGGCCGCGCGGACGGCGGCGGTGATCGCCTGGTTCGATAAATACAAAGCCGACTAGGGATAATTCGCAGCCGTCCGCCGTTAAAGCGGTCATGGCCGCACCCTTTTCCTGGATAAGACCCGAGCCGTGGGGCATCCACGTCGTTCCTGCCGACGCCTGGGTCGATCCCGGAAAGCCGGTCGAGCGCGCGCTGGTGACGCATGGCCATGCCGACCATGCGCGCGGCGGACACGGGCAGACGGTGGCGACCCCGGCCACGCTCGACATTATGAAGCTGCGCTACCTCACCGGCGAAGGGCCCGATGGCGGGAAGGCCGAGCCGGTCGAATATGGCGAGACGATGCGCCTGCCCGGCGGCGTCGATGCAACCTATATTCCTGCTGGTCATGTCCTGGGCAGCGCGCAGATCCTGCTCGAACATGCGGGCGAGCGCGTGGTGATAACCGGCGATTACAAACGCCGCGCCGATCCGACTTGCCCGCCTTTCGAAGTGACCCCCTGCGACATCTTCATTACCGAGGCGACTTTCGGCCTGCCGCTGTTCACCCACCCGCCGATCGAGGACGAGATGGCCAAGCTGCTCGGGCGGCTGGCCGCGCATCCAGACCGCTGCGTGCTGATCGGCGCCTATGCATTGGGAAAGGCGCAGCGCGTAATCGCCGAGCTGCGCCGCGCGGGCCACACAGACCCGATCTATCTCCACGGCGCGATGGAGAAGATGTGCCGCCTGTATGAAGCGCACGGCATCGATCTTGGCGAATTGCAGCTGGTGTCCGACTATACCAAGGACGACATGCGCGGACATATCGTCGTCTCCCCGCCGAGCGCGCTCAACGACCGCTGGAGCCGCCGCCTGCCCGAACCCATCACCGCCATGGCAAGCGGGTGGATGCGCGTGCGTCAGCGGGCCCGGCAGCGCAATGTCGAACTGCCGCTCGTCATCTCCGACCATGCCGATTGGGATGAGCTTACCCGCACCATCGAAGAGGTCGATGCGCAGGAAAACTGGATCACTCACGGCCGCGAGGACGCACTGCTGCGCTGGTGCCAGCTGACCCAGCGCCGCGCCCGCGCACTGGCAATGGTCGGGCGCGAGGATGAGGACGACTAAGGGTGGACGAGTTCGCCGCCCTGATCGACGCGCTGGTTTACACGCGCAGCCGGAACGAGAAGCTGCGCCTGATTGCGGAATATTTGCGCGCCACGCCCGACCCGGATCGTGGCTGGGCGCTGGCGGCGCTGTCCGACGGGCTCGACTTTCCGGCAGTGAAGTCCTCGACCATTCGCAACATCCTGAAGGAACGCGTTGACCCGGTATTGTGGTCGCTCAGCCGCGATTTCGTTGGCGATACGGCGGAGACGGCCAGCCTGCTGTGGCCCAATCCGCTGGACAATCCGGCCCCGCCAAGTGTGAGCGAAGCGGTGGACGCGCTATCCGCCATGACGCGTAAGTCGGTGCTGACAGAACTTCCCGCGCTGCTCGACCGACTCGATCCTTCGGGCCGCTATGCCCTGCTCAAGCTCGCCACGGGCGCGATGCGGATCGGGATTTCTTCGCGCCTGGCCAAAACCGCCTTCGCGCAGGCTTTCGATGTCTCGGTCGACGAGGTGGAGGAATATTGGCACGGGCTTGCGGCGCCCTACCCCGGACTGTTCGGCTGGGCTGCGGATGGCGAAGATCCGCCCGACATCGAAAACCTCCCGACCTTCCGCCCCTTCATGCTGGCTCATCCACTCGAGGAGACGGTGGTGGACATGAAGGACTATGCCGCCGAGTGGAAGTGGGACGGAATTCGCGTGCAATTGGTGCGCGCGGGCGATGAGACGCGCGTCTATTCGCGCTCGGGCGACGATATTTCCGCGACCTTTCCGGAACTGCTCGACGTGCTGCCCTTCCCCGCAGTGCTCGATGGCGAATTGCTTGTGCGCGGGAGCCAGCAGGGCGGCGAGGCCAATGCGGAAACGCAAGGCGGCGCGGCCAGCTTCAATGCGCTTCAGCAGCGGCTCGGGCGCAAGACGGTGAGCAAGAAAATGCTCGCCGAATTTCCCGCCT
This sequence comes from uncultured Alphaproteobacteria bacterium, assembly GCA_963797945.1. Taxonomy (GTDB): domain Bacteria; phylum Pseudomonadota; class Alphaproteobacteria; order Sphingomonadales; family Sphingomonadaceae; genus Qipengyuania. The sequence continues at coordinate 302,468 of CAWCRA010000005.1, forward strand.
TCGTGCGGCTCTACGACCTGCTGATTGTCGAGGGCGACGACCTGCGCGCATACGAATGGCACAAGCGGCGCGCGCGGCTCGAAACGCTGATGGACCGCCTGCCCGAAAGCCATTTCGACATCAGCAATGTCGTCGAGGCGGGCAGCTTCGAGCAGCTCGCCGAAATCCGCGAAGGGACGCGGGACGATGCCATAGAAGGACTGATGCTCAAGCGGCGCGACAGCCCTTATGTCCCGGGGCGCAAGACCGGACTGTGGTACAAGTGGAAGCGCGACCCGCTGCTGATCGATTGCGTGCTGATGTATGCCCAGCGCGGCAGCGGCAAACGCTCGAGCTTCTTTTCCGATTATACCTTCGGCTGCTGGAACGGCGATCCCGACCAGGGCGCCGACCTGCTCCCCGTCGGCAAGGCCTATTCGGGCTTCACCGATGAAGAGCTGAAGAAAATCGACAAGCATGTGCGCCAGAATACGATCAACCGCTTCGGCCCGGTGCGCGAGACGGAGAAAATTCTGGTCTTCGAAGTCGCCTTCGACAGCGTGCATGAAAGCAAGCGTCACAAATCCGGCCTCGCCATGCGTTTTCCGCGCATCCACCGCATCCGCTGGGACAAGCCGGCGCATGAGGCCGACCGGATCGAGGCATTACGCACGCTGATCCGCGACTGAGCGCTTTCCTACAGCGGCGCTGCCATGCCAGAGCGCAATCGGTTCTTTCGCTTCGTCGGTCTATTTTGGTTTTGCAAGGTGTCGCCCGTTTCCAACATGGGATTTGCGGCGCAATTCCGCCGCTTTCCGAGCATTCTGCGGCAGGAAGCACTGTCGCCTTTGTCGCCTTTCCGCCCCGCGCCGCGCCGCCGCGCCTGTTGGCCTATCGCCAGCTAATGGCTTAGAGGCCCGCAAAAGGAGATTTGCCGTGACCCTCTACGACCAGTCGATTGCCGTCTATCGTACCCGCTTGAAAACGCTCGCCGCGCTGCTGACCAAGGCCGCCGCGCACACGAAGGGCGACGCGCTGCTGCAAGCGAAACTGGCCGACGACATGCATCCGCTGGCGACACAGATACGCTTCGTTGGCAATCTGCCGGGCGAGGCTCTGCCGCGTATCTCGGGGCGCAGCTTCACCTCACTCGAGGAAAACGTGGCCAGTTTTGCCGCGGCGCAGGAAGTTCTTGCGCAGATGGACGAGCTGCTTGGCGAAGTCTCGGCAGAGGAGCTGATCGCGCCGGACGATACCATCGTCATCGCGCTCCCCAACGGTATGGAATTCACCATGACCGCAGAGCAGTATGTGCGCGACTGGTCGCTGCCGAACTTCTATTTTCACCTGACCACCGCATACGCCATCCTGCGCAGCGAAGGCCTCGATATCGGCAAGATCGATTTCATGCCGCACATGATGCCCTATGCAACGAAGATGCCGGGCGGCTGACCGGGGCTAAGGCGGCGGCCCTAAACGGAGGCTTTGACGGCAGCGGCGTGATGCCTGGCGTTCTCCGTGTAATGCATTGTACCAACGCGCATGCCGGCAATCGCCGCATCGGTCAGATCCTTGAGCTTTTTCGCCGGACGGCCCGCCCACAATTCGCGCGGGCCCATCTGCTTGCCTTCGGTCAACATGGCGCCTGCGGCGAGCATCGCGTCGCTGGAAATACGCGCTTTGTTCATGGCAATCGCGCCGAGGCCGACGAAGCCGCGATCCTCGATGATGGCGCCGTGCACCATTGCCATATGTCCGATCAGCACATCGTCGCCGATGATCAGCGGACTGCCATCGGGGTCGCCGGGTCGTTCCGGGTCGCAGTGAAGCACGCTGCCATCCTGCACATTGCTGCGCTCGCCGATGACGATCCGGCTGACATCGGCGCGCAGGACGCAATTGTACCAGATGGAGCTGTCCGGGCCGATCTCGACATTGCCGATGATGACACATCCCGGCGCGACGAACGCGCTGTCGTGGATCTTCGGAGTGTGCCCGTGGATCGGGATGATGCGAACGCCTGGCCGTGCTGTGCTCATGATCCTGTACCCAGCACATTCTCCCACTGGAGGAAAGGCAGGATCGACGCAAAATCGTCGGTCCAGACGCGCTCCGCTGGCGGCGGCAGATCGCGCCACGGCACGCTTTCGCTGCGCAGCTGCTCGATAAGACCTGCGTCCGGCGACAGCGCCACCCATTTCGACGCCGTCACGTAGCCGTTGCCCGCAAGATTATCGAACCGCACCGCGCTGTGCCAACCCCGGGTTTCCGCCAGGGCAGCGATCATCGGCTCCAGCTCGATAAAGCGGTTGGAGATGTGGATCAGCGCGACGCCATCCTCCGCCAGAACGCGGTCGTAAATGGCAAAAGCCTCCTGCGTGACGAGGTGCAGCGGTATCGCGTCCGAACTGAATGCGTCGATGACGAGGATATCGTATCGCTCCTGCTCCATCCCCTCGAGCGCGATCCGAGCATCGCCCAGGTGAACCTTCGAACCCGGCGCGCATTCCTGCATGAAGGTGAAGTCGCCCTTGGTTGAATATTCGAGCACGACGGGGTCGATCTCGAAGAACTCCCAGACCTGTCCTTCGGTCCGGTAGCAAGCCAGCGTGCCAACGCCGAGACCGACTGCCCCGACGCGGGCATTGGCACCGACCAGACGCTCCGCCCCGGCAAGCGCCAGGCCAACTCCCGACGTGCCGCCATAATAAGTCGTCGGGTCGAGTTCGCTGCCGGTTTCCGTGCGCTGCAGCCCGTGGAGCGTCGTCCCGTGAGTGAGCGTCACCTTCTTTTCCTGCGGCACTTCCTCGACGGTGTAGATGCCGAAATAACTTCGCTCGCGGTCACCGGAAAGCGATGTCTCAAGCGTGAGGAAGCCGCCCCGCGCAATCATCAGGGCGAGCACGACCGCGACGAAGCCGGGACGCCAGTTGAGAAGCAAGAAACCGCACAGACCGACGGAAAGCATCAGCACGGCATTGAGTACCTGCGCCTTATCGAGCACCGCCATGTATAGCAGTACACGAAAGCGCAAGGGCGATACCGATGATCGCGACCTCGCCGCGGCGGTTGTCCTTGCTCAGGCCGAGTTTTGCCTTCCAGTCCACATAGGGGAAAAGCGGCACCAGCATCGCAGCTCCAAGCACCAGCAGCGGATGCTCCCACACCCAGTCGAAGACAAGCGGGGCCAGCAACGCTGCGAACACGCCGCCCAAAGCGCCGCCAGCGCTCATGATCATGTAAAACAGCGTCAACCGGCTCGTGTCCGGGCGGTCCAGATACAGGCGGCGGTGCAGCGCGACGGAAACGATGAACAGCATGATCACCGAAGCGATGGCCGCAGTCGCTCCGCCGCCGATATGGCTGAGCATGGCGATGCTGCCCACCAGCAGAACGACGACCGGCGCGACCCGGGTGAAGATATCTCCCGGCGAAGCTGCGTTCGTTGAAGGCAAAGACGAAGCTGAGCAGATATAGTCCCAGCGGGATCACCCACAGCAGCGGCATCGCAACAATATCGGTCGTGAGATGTGTCGTCGTCGACAGCATCAGCCCTGATGGAATGGCTGCAAGCGCCAGCCACAGCGCAATACGGCGCCAGCCGATCGGTTCGCCGACGCTTCCCTCGGCCTGGTGCTCGGCGATGCCCGCGATGCCCCGCCGCGACCATCCAGCCAGCGCCACCAGCGCAAACAGCACAGCGTAGCCGCCCGTCCACAGCCAGCTTTGCTGGGCCAGCGGCAGGCTCGGCTCGAGCAGCAGGGGATAGGCAAGCAGGCCGGAAAAGCTGCCTAGGTTAGACGCCGCATACAGCCAGTACGGGTCGCCCGCGCTTGCGTCCGCGCCGTACCAGCGCTGCATAAGCGGAGCCTGCGCCGAGACGACGAAAAATACCGGGCCGATGGTGAGGAAGAAGAGCAGCGGCACCCATAGCGGCTCGAGCCCGGATTGCGGCGGCGACAGATCGGCCAGAGCAATGGGTAGCGTCAATCCGGCCAGAGCCAGCAGCGCCAAATGAATGATCGCCTGACGCTGAAGCGAGAAGCGCCCGATCAAATGCGCATAGGCATATCCGCCCAGAAGCAGCGCCTGATAGACCAGCATTGCGCTGTTCCAGACCGCCGGCGCACCGCCCAGCCGCGGCAGAACCATGCGCGCCACCAATGGCTGTACGAGGAACAGCAGGAAGCTTCCTACGAGAATTGTCACTACGAATAAGCCGCGTGCGCGTCCGGTCATGCTTGTCCCTGCCAATGTTCGCGGTCGATCGCGTAGACGATGTTAGTGCCTCCCTCGCCCGCCCAGTCGTCGCTGGGCCAGTCGAGTTCCGGCCGGTGATACATACCGAGCCGCTTCATCAGCCCCCAGCTCGCCTCATTCTGCGGGACGGTGATGGCGATCACTTCCTCAGCATCGAAGCGATCGAACGCCAGATCGAGTGAGGCGGTCGCCGCCTCCTTGGCATAGCCATGCCCCCAGGCGTCCTCGCGAAGACGCCAGCCGACTTCCATCATGCCGCGAACCGGTTCATTCTCGGCGTTCGAACGCTTCAGTCCGCAAAAGCCGAGTATTTGGCCCGAGAGGTGACCGCCGTCATCGCGGCGTTCGCAGACCCAAAAAGTGTGGCCGTAGTCACGTCGGTAACCCTCCAGACGTTTACTTGCCGCAGCGATCGTCGCCGGGTCGGCCACGCCGCCCAGCCAGCGCATGACAGTGGGCGTGTTACAGTGCTCCCAGAAAGGCCCCCAATCCTCGGCACGCCAATCCCGCAGCACCAGCCGCTCGGTTTCATGCCGAAATTCAACCATTCAGGAGGCGTGCGGCGACGGGTGCATGGTAGGTCAATATGCCGGTGCAGCCTGCGCGTTTGAAGGCGACTAGCTTTTCCATCATCAGCGCATCCCGGTCGCCCACTCCGGCTGCAGCTCCAGCTTCGATCAGCGCGTATTCGCCGCTGACCTGGTAGGCGAAGACCGGAACGCCAAAGCGCTCTTTCACCCGCCAGATGACATCGAGATAGGCAAGGCCCGGCTTGACCATCACGCTATCCGCGCCCTCGGCGATGTCCATCGCGACTTCGCGCAGGGCCTCGTCCGCATTGGCCGGATCCATCTGGTAGGTTTTCTTGTCGCCCTTGAGCAGGCCGCCGCTGCCCACCGCGTCGCGGAAAGGGCCATAAAAGGCACTCGCATATTTTGCGGCATAGCTCATGATCTGGACGTTGTGGTGCCCGCCCATTTCCAGCGCCATGCGGATTGCGCGCACCCGGCCATCCATCATGTCGGACGGCGCAATGATGTCGGCGCCGGCCTCGGCCTGGTTGAGCGCCTGATCGACCAGCACCGCGACCGTATCGTCATTGATGACGTAGCCCGCATCGTCGATCAGGCCGTCTTGTCCGTGGCTCGTATAGGGGTCGAGCGCGACATCGGTCAGGATACCGATGTCCTCACCGCAGGCATCGCGGACCGCCTTGATCGCGCGGCACATCAGATTGTCGGACTTGAGCGCCTCACCGCCGTCGTCGCTGCGTTTCTCGGCGGGGGTATTGGGAAACAGAGCGACCACCGGAATGCCCAGCTCCACGGCTTCTTTGGCGCGTTTGGCTATCCCGTCTGCGGACCAGCGCGATACGCCCGGCAGACTTTCGACTGGCTCTTCCACCCCGCTGCCCGACGTTACGAATAGCGGCCAGATCAGGTCGGAGGGATGCAGCCGCGTCTCACGGTGCAGCTCACGGCTCCACGCCTTGGCGCGGCTGCGGCGCAGGCGGGTATTGGGATAGCTTGCGGTCATGGGCGCCGTGTTGCCGGAATCGTGCCCGCTGCGCAATCGGTGGCGCAATCGGCGGGACACGATCAGATGGCGCGTTTCTCGTCGATCCGGTCGATTTCGCGCACTGGCAGCGACGCGGCCTGTTCCTGCTCGGTCTGCTCCAGGTCCTCCAGCGCTGCCCCGGATTCGACGGTTTTGAGCCGTGCCAGCGTTTCGCGGAAGCGGCGCAGCTCGTCGCCGTCCAACTGCGCGCGGGTAACGAATTCGACCGATGCGGGATTCACGGAACGTCCGCCGCGATACATCTCGTAATGCAGATGCGGCCCGGTGGAGAGCCCGGTCGAGCCGACATAGCCGATTACCTGCCCGCGCCGCACGTTCTGGCCGCGGCTCACGGCCATCCGGCTCATGTGGCAATAGCGTGTGTCGATCCCGCCGCCATGGCGAAGCCGCACGGCATTGCCGCAGCCGCCCATGCGTCCGGCGCCAGTTACCGTGCCATCGGTAACCGCCACGATGGGCGTGCCGTGGCGAGCGCGGAAGTCGACGCCCGAATGCATCCTGCGATAGCCCAGGACTGGATGACGGCGCATGCCATAACGCGAGCTCATCCGTCCGGGCACCGGCGCGACGAGACCGCCGCGCTGCTCGCCGACACCCGAAGCCTCGTAGAATTTCTCGTCCTTCCCCCAGCGCATCAATTGGGTCTTCGGTTTTTCACCGCGGTCGATACCAGCATAAAGCAGCTTGCCGGCTTGCCGCTCGCCGGTTGCGGCGCGGCGATGGGCCACGATCATGTCGAAGGTATCCGTCGAGCGGACATCCCGGTCGAGGTCGATCTGTTCGCCAAGCGCCTTCAGATAAGCCTGCACCGCGCTTGCGGGAGCGCCTGCGGCCCGTGCGGATCGATAGAGGCTGGACCCGACAGTGCCGCGCACACGCAGCGGCGTATCGTCGACCCGGATGGGCTTGCGGGCCAGAGACAGCTCTCCGCCATCGCCAAGCCGTTCAATTTCAAGGCCGAGATCGAAGCGGGCACGGAAGGATAGGCCGTCCAGCGGGCGCGGCGCATCGCTGGATGTGCGGCGGCCAAGAACGATATCCATTTTGGTACCGGCTTCGAGATCCTCGAGCGGGATGGCAGCGCCTACCAGGGCCAGCACCCGGTTTGCATCGCCCGGTCCTACCCCGGCGCGCAGCAACATCTGTTCGAACCCTTCCGGGCTCGGCAATGTAGCGAGCAATTCCATCTGCGGGCGTTCGGGCGCATCGGCCAGCGGGCGCACCGCCGCAGTCGAGCCCATGTGGCGGCCGCTATCCGCGCCTAGCGCCAGCGGCATGATCATATGGCTGCGAAACTCACCGCGCGCACCGTCGCCGGTCCGCATAGCAGGCGCAGCCTCCAGCGGCGAGAAATTGGGCCAGAAAGCGAGTGCCACGGCGGAAAGCCCGATCATCGTGCCAAGCCCGCGAAACCAGCGCCGACTGCCGATTTCGGAGCCAAGATCGGGCGCAATATCGACACGCTCGATGGCGGCGCTCAAGCGGTTTTTGATTTCGCTCCAATGGCGCGTAGAGGTCGCGGACCGATCGCTGGTCGGCGCAGCCGTGGGCGTTGCCAGCCCACCATTGGAAATGGCTGACTTTATGGCGCCGGTTTCGGCTCCATTGTGCTCATACTGGTCGCCGCGTGAACGATACACGCATTTCCCTCCAACTCGGCCGCGCTAATGACCCGAAGCGCTACGGCTCGATCCGTCACATCGCCTCCTGCCGGTTGCTCCTCGCATTTTAAAGTTAAGACTGCCCTAAGCTGCGCCAGGGCGAGTCCCTTTAGCGGTGAGCCGAGTCTGCCGGTAAGGCCAGCTCTCTTGCGGTTGTATGGATGCGGCTGCGGTGCCATCACATTGGCGATGCAGGACAGCGTGATAAAGGCCGTGCTCGGCCCGACCAATACCGGCAAGACGCATCTCGCGATCGAGCGCATGTGCGCCCATTCGAGCGGGGCGATGGGCTTTCCGCTGCGCTTGCTGGCACGCGAGGTGTATGACCGCGTCTGCTCCATCAAGGGCGAAAAGGATGTCGCGCTCATCACCGGCGAACAGCGGATCGAGCCGCCGGGCGCGCGTTATATTTGCTGTACCGTAGAAGCGATGCCGCGCAGCGCCGGAGAGCGTGCTTTCGTCGCGCTCGACGAAGCGCAGCTTTCCGCCGACCGCGAGCGCGGCCATGTCTTCACCGACAGACTGCTGAATGCGCGCGGGCGAGAGGAAACCATGCTTCTCGGCGCTGCGACCCTTGCACCGATGGTTCGCTCGCTCATCCCCGATGCCGAAATTACCGAACGCCCGCGCTTTTCCACGCTAACCCATATCGGCCCGCGCAAGCTTTCGCGCCTGCCGCCGCGCAGCGCAGTCGTCGCCTTCAGTTCGGAGCAGGTCTACTCGGTTGCCGAAATGCTGCGCCGGTTCCGCGGCGGCGCCGCCGTGGTCATGGGCGCGCTTTCACCGGAAACACGCAACAAGCAGGTCGAGCTGTTCCAGAACGGCGAGGTCGATTACATTGTCGCTACGGACGCGATTGGCATGGGCCTCAACCTTGATGTTACGCATGTCGCCTTTGCTGGCCTGAGTAAATTCGACGGTGTTCGCATGCGCCGTTTGCAGCCTGCGGAAATGGCTCAGATTGCCGGACGCGCAGGAAGGCACCAGAAAGACGGCACCTTTGGCACGCTTGCAGGTGCCAATAAGGGCGGGAGCTCGCCCGAGTTTACCGAGGAAGAAATCTACGCGATTGAAGAGCATCGGTTCGCGCCGATCACGAAGCTGTTCTGGCGCGAGCCGGAGCCGCGTTTCGATAGCCTGGCGACACTAATCGGCGATCTCGAACGCGCGCCAGAGCACGAGGCGCTGCGCCTCGCTCCCGAAGCGATCGACCTGGCCACGTTGAAGCGCCTGTCGGAAGAACCGCTGGGCGCTGCTATCAGGGGCTCGGGCCAGGTCCGGCGTTTTTGGGAAGCGTGCTCGCTGCCCGACTTTCGCGCACGCGGGCCCGACGTACACGCCCGTTTCGTCGCAAGGCTGTGGCAGGACCTTGCGCAAGGCTATATCGGCGCGGATTATGTCGCTGCGCGCATATCGGAGCTCGACAATATGTCGGGCGATATCGATACGCTGCAAGGTCGGATCGCGGCCATCCGCAGCTGGGCCTATATTTGCCAGCGGCCCGACTGGGTGCTTGCGCGTGACGAAATGGCGTCCCGTGCGCGGGGCGTGGAAGCGAAACTGTCGGACGCGCTGCACGCGCGCCTGACCGAGAGATTTGTCAATCGAAGGACTGCATTGCTGATGAAATCGCTGGGAGACGACGCGTCCCTGCTTCCGATTACTCTGGACGACGACGGTGTCGTGCGGGTCGAGGACGAGGAAATCGGCAAGGTCGATGGCTTCCGCTTCGTGGTGGACCAGAGCGCCAACCATGCCGACCGCAAGATGCTGCTCGCGGCGGCAGAGAAAGCGCTGCCTCGCATCCTCGGTGACCGCGCAGAGACGCTCGCCAGGGACAAAACGGACGAGTTTTCGCTCGAGCGTGGAGCGATCCGCTGGAAGGGTCACCTGCTGGCGAAGCTGCAACCGCGCGAGGGACACTTGCGCCCGAACGTCGAGCCGAGCCGTGAGATCGCGGCATTGCCGGATGCCGCACGCCAGAAGCTGGTGGGCGCGCTCGAAAAATGGCTCGATGCCAAGCTCGCCCCGCTCCAAGCGCTGGACAAGCTTCACGAAGCGTCGCGCAATGCCGATACCGGGTCGCAGGCACGAGCGCTGTTGCTCAATCTGATCGCGGGGCACGGTTTCATTTCGCGCGAAAGCGCCGGGATCGAGCATTTACCCAAGGAGCTGCGCCCATTCCTGCGGCGCACCGGCGTGACATTCGGCGCGCTCGACATTTTCGCGCCCGCTTTGCTCAAGCCCGCGCCGCGCCAGCTCCTCAGCGCGCTTGGTATCGACCGGCGTCCGCTGGAACAGGCGATGCTGCCGGTAATCCCCGGCCGCAAGAACCCGCCCTCGGGCTATCGCCATGCGGGCAGTCAGGCGATCAGGCTCGATCTGGCCGAAAAGATTATCCGCGCAGCGCACGAAACACGGGCGAAAGCGCAGGCAAAAGACCGCAAGCGCAAGTTTGTGCTCGATCTCGCACTGCCTACATCGATCGGGCTGGAGCAGGCTAATATCGTCCGCTTGCTCGGCCAGGCAGGCTTTCGCTCTAACCCTGCAAGACCGCTTGGCGAAGGCCATTTCGGTCCGCCGCGCCCCGATCTGTGGGAGTGGCGCCCTTCGCGCCGCAAGCAGCAGCGCGCCCAGCCTGCCAAGCCGCGCGAGGGCAGTGCCTTTGCTGCACTGGCGGATCTCGTGCGTTAAGTGCGGATAGACCGGCTGCTTTGCCATCTGCGTTTTATGCGCACGCGCAGCCGCGCGGCAGCTTTCGTCAAGGAGGGTCACCTGCGCCGCAACGGTGAGCGCGTGACCCGCCCGAGCCAGCCGGTCGAGGTCGGAGATGTGCTGACCCTGCCCCTTGGCGAAGCCGTGCGATTGATCGAAGTTCTCGAACTGCCCGAACGGCGCGGACCGGTGCGCGAGGCACAAAGCTGCTACCGCGTGCTTGACCCGAACGGCTAAAGCGCCATAGCAGCAAGCCGAACTCACGGCTTCCAAGGGAAAGTATAGGCCATGACCTACGTCGTCACCGACGCATGCATCAAATGCAAATATACCGACTGCGTCGAAGTCTGCCCCGTCGATTGTTTCTACGAGGGCGAGAACATGCTGGTCATCAACCCGTCCGAATGCATCGATTGCGGCGTTTGCGAACCGGAATGTCCGGCCGAAGCGATCCTGCCCGATACCGAGGAAAACCTCGAAAAGTGGCTCGAGATCAATACCAAGTTTTCTGCCGAATGGCCGAATATCACCAGCCAGAAAGAGCCGCCCGCCGATGCCGACGAGCATAAGGGCGAAGAGGGCAAGTACGAGAAGTACTTCACACCGGAGCCGGGCGAAGGCGACTAAGTGCCGGATGAAATTACTGCTCATGCAGACCGGATCGACACGAAGCTCGAACCGAAACGAGGCTGGCTAGCGGCTCTTAAGCTTGCATACGGTCAGGCGGCGCGCGACAATATCGGCATCGTCGCGGCAGGTGTCGCTTATTACGCGTTTCTGGCCATTGTTCCGCTGCTCGGCGCATTGGTGATGGCGTATGGTCTGATTGCGGATCCAGCGACAGTGGCCGATCATACGTCGCGGTCTTGCCGGTGCTTTGCCCGAAGCAGCCGCAGAAATAATCACAGGACAGCTGGAGGCGGCCGCCAAGGAAGCGACCGGGGTCAAGGGACTGGGGCTTATCGTCGCGCTCGGCATAGCCTTGATCGGTGCGCGCAGCGGTGCGATTGCCGTGATCAAAGCGCTTAATATCGCCTATAACCTGCCTGAAGATCGGGCTTTCCTGCGGCAAAACCTCGTTGCCTTCGCCCTCGCTCTAGGCGCGGCTATCGGCATCGGTGTGATGGCGAGCGCCGTGGCGGCGACGGGACTTCTCGCCGGTGTTGTCGGTAAGCTTGCTGGCTATGTCGCGATGTTCGCTTTTGCAGCTGGCGGCGCACTGTTGCTCTACCGCTTCGCCCCCAATCGCGATCCGCCAAATTGGAGGTACCAGTCGCCCGGAGCGATCTTCTTCGCATTCACCGCTTTGGTGCTAACGGTATTTTTCGGGCTCTATGTAGCGAACTTTGCCAGCTACAATGCAACTTACCGATCGCTTGGGGCTGTGGTCGTCCTGCTTACCTGGCTTTATCTGACTTCTTACGCGCTGCTGTTCGGGGCAGAGATCAATGCTCCGGCCGAGAATTCCGCCTGTCGCTGATTTCTGCGAGGAGCGCCTGCACAGACTCCGACTTCGCAAAACTCCGCAGAGTGTGCTATATATTTCAACAATCCGCGCGGTTTGCCGCCGCGCGGTGTAGTAGAGTGAATGGGCAAAGCACCTCCCAGCGCACTTACGAGATCGGCGAACCGCGGCTTTCGAGAGTCTGCGGCAAGGCGGTTTTGTGACGCTGATACTCCAAGGTGATGTACCCGCGACGAAAGGAAATTTCATGGCGAAAGAGGCGAACGCCTTCGATGTAGGCGATTACGTTGTCTATCCCAAGCACGGTGTCGGCCGTGTTATCGAGCTCCAGAATGAAGAAATTGCCGGCATGCAGCTGGAGCTTTATGTCCTGCGTTTCGAGAAAGAACGCATGACGCTGCGCGTGCCGACCAATAAGGTCGAATCGATCGGCATGCGCAAGCTGTCCAGCGACAAGACGCTGAAGCAGGCGATGGAAACGCTGAAGGGCAAACCGAAGGTTAAGCGGACCATGTGGAGCCGCCGCGCCCAGGAATATGAAGCGAAGATCAATTCCGGTGAACTGGTTTCGATTGCCGAAGTGACGCGCGACCTGTTCCGCCCGGAAGATCAGCCCGAACAGAGCTATTCCGAACGTCAGATCTTCGAGGCAGCCTCCAGCCGCCTCGCCCGCGAGCTTGCGGCGATGGAAAAGACCGACGAGCCGACCGCGCTCGAAAAGATCCTCGATGTGCTGCGTGAACATGCGCCGCAATATTACGAGACCGAAGACGAGTCCTGAGTTTCAGGCACAATCGCCTACCGAGGGCCGCTCCGAAAGGGGCGGCCCTTTTCGTTTGCGCGCTGCATCAACCGCCGCCTTGCAAACGATTCATCAGTGTATTATATCAATAACACGGAACAAGAGGTGCTGCGAGAAACGGCTCAGGTTTGAAAGGGAACACGCATGATCGACAAGCTGCTCAGAACGCTCGCCCCGGTCGCCGCCATGGCAATGGGTGCAATGGTTGCCGGATGCGATGGAATGAACATCGACATGGGCAATAGTGAAGGTGTGCCGCTGTCGGAGCTCGACATGACGGGCGCTGCGCCCAATGCGGTAGTGCTTGCCTCGCCCGATAGCGTAGTCGTGACCGATGGCGATGCGCTGTCTATCGATGTCGAAGGCTCCCCCGAAGTGGTTGAAGCAATGCGCTTCTCGCTTGAGAAGGATACGCTCGCCATCATGCGCGCCAAGGGAGTGCGAGACTTGGACGGAGTCGCAACCGTCCGCGTAACCATGCCGCCGCCGGGATCTATCGTGTTGGCGGGATCTGGCGGGATCGCGGCACAGTCACTTGGTTCGCGGGCCGATATCACAATCGCAGGATCGGGCCGCGTCGATGTGGCCAGCCTCGCTGCAGAGCGATTGGAGGCTACAATCGCGGGATCCGGCACGCTGGGCGCTGCCGGTAGCGTTTCCAACCTCGAAATGACTATCGCCGGCTCCGGCAATGCCGAAATGGACGAGTTGCAAGTCGAGCGCGCCGAGATCACCATTGCCGGATCGGGCGACGGGGCCTTCGCCTCCGATGGCCGCGTAGAAGCAAGCATCGTTGGATCGGGCGAGGTCACCGTCTATGGCCGTGCGGATTGCACGGTCAGCTCCATGGGGTCGGGAAAGCTCAACTGTCGTAATGTACGCCCGGTCGACGAGCCCGCCGCGAAATAGGGCAAACCGTTTGCGGTCGGTGACCCGAGTTCATTGATTGGCAAGTCACGGACGAGTAGGCGAAGGTGATGGATCGCACTACGCCCCTCGCCCGCCTTGCCATTTACGCCGCAATCTTGCCTTTGTTGTCCGGCTGTCTTGCCCGGGCCGCGGTCGATGTTGTCACTGCTCCAGTCAAAGTGGTGAGCAAGGGGGTCGACCTTGCTACCACCAGCCAATCCGAAGCCGATGAAAAGCGCGGGCGCGAAATACGCCGCCGTGAAGAGCGGCTTGCCAAGCTCGAACGCCGTTACGAAGAAGAGCTGGCCGAATGCGCGGCCGGAAAGCGGTCTGCCTGCGCCGAAGCGCGCATCACTTACGCGGAGATCCAGGCGATCATTCCCACTGTGCCTTATGAGCCGGAAGACGATTGATCTGGCGGCGTTGCGGCGCGGCTTAACCGGTCATTGATGGCAACCCCAATACCCTCGACGGGTATTGGGGCCACTGCGATGCGCGGATAGTCGGACGATGCCGCCCTGTGCAGGCATTCATACAGGTTCGCGGCCGCCTCGCTCAGATCGCCAGCTCGCGATAGCGAAAACGCACCTGCGGTTTCACCGAACCCGATGAGAAATTCATCTGCTTGTCCGCTGCGCGCGTTCAGCCTGACTGGCTTGCCCGGAGAGTAGTGACTCGCCAGCTGCCCAGGAGCCTCCAAGGCCCTCAATTCGGCGGACGCGGATTTATCGATGGAGATCGGACCTGGGCGCAGTAGCTCGAGCGAATCATCCGCGCGCACGGCCACGATCGTCGATTCCACCCCGCGCTCGCACGGACCTCCGTCCAGCACCGCGTCGATCCGTCCGCCTAGCGACGCCAGCACATGTTGCGCGTTGGTGGGACTGATAAAGCCGCTCCGGTTAGCCGAAGGCGCTGCGATGGGTGCCGCGACGCTCTCAAGAATAGCGCGCATGACCGGATGTGCCGGCATTCTCAGCGCCACGGTCGGCAGCCCTGCGGTAACCGCTTCTGCCAGTTGTGTCCCCTGCTGGCGCGGCATTACCAAAGTCAGCGGCCCGGGCCAGTGCTTCGCTGCCAGCGCAAGCGCCGCGGTGCTCCAATGGGCGAGGTCTTCCGCGCGCTGTAGCGAGGCGACATGGACGATCAGCGGATTGAACGACGGGCGGCCTTTGGCTGCATAGATGCGGGCGACCGCGCTTTCATCGTCGGCGCGCGCGGCGAGACCATAGACAGTCTCCGTCGGAACGGCGACAAGCCCCCCGGCGTTGAGTATTTCAGCGGCACGAGCGATTCCCGCCGCATCCGCCGCCAGCATTTCCGTAGCGTTCTTGCCGCACATGCCGCGGCGCTATATTCGCAGCGTCCAGAAGCCAAGAGGACTTTTCCCACCGTGATCCCCTATACCCCCGCCACCCAGGACCAATTGCTCGCCATTCGCGTGAATGCCGGCATCGAAGAAATCGCCCAGTCCGAGCGTTTTTCTGCCGCCGAACCCGATATGGTCGAGGCCATCGTAGAGGGCGTCGGCCAGTTCGCGGCTGGTGAGTGGGCACCGCTCAACCGCAAGGGCGATCTGGAAGGCGCGAAGCTGGAAAACGGGGTCGTACGCCTGCCGGACGGGTTTGCAGAAGCCTATGAAGCCTATGTCGAGCAAGGATGGAATGCGATTTCCGGTCCGGCTGAATTCGGCGGGCAAGGCCTACCCTTCTCGCTCTCCTGCAATGTGCTCGAGAACCTCGGCACGGCCAATATGGCCTTCAACCTCCTGCCGATGCTCAGCGTCGGCGCGATAGAGGCGCTGGAGCATCACGGAAGCCGCGCGCAGCAGGAGAAATACCTGCCCAAGCTCGTCAGCGGGGCCTGGTCGGGCACGATGAACCTGACCGAGCCGCAGGCGGGCAGCGACCTTGGCGCCTTGCGGTCTACGGCGGAACCGGTCACCGAGGGAGAGCATGCCGGGAAATATCGCATTCAGGGCCAGAAAATCTACATCACCTGGGGCGATCACGAGCTGGCTGGAAACATCATCCATCTGGTCCTCGCGCGCCTCCCCGATGCGCCCGAGGGAAGCCGCGGCATCTCGCTGTTTCTCGTGCCGAAGTACCATGTAAATGACGACGGCTCGCTCGGCTCCAGAAACGATCTTCGCCCCGTCAGCCTCGAACACAAACTTGGCATCAATGCCTCGCCCACCTGCGTCATGTCTTACGGCGACAATGGCGAGTGCATCGGCGAGCTCGTCGGCGCCGAAAACCGCGGGCTGATGGCGATGTTCACGATGATGAACAATGCGCGGATCAATGTCGGCAACCAAGGCGTGCAGATCGGCGAACGCGCCACGCAGCAGGCCAAGGCTTACGCCCGCGACCGCATCCAGTCGGCTCGCGCGGGCGGGGCGGACAAGAACCCGGTCGCCATCCTCGAACATCCCGACGTGCGCCGCATGATCTTGCGCATGATGTCCCTCACCGAAGCTTCGCGAGCGCTGCTTTACTACACCGCAGGGCAAGTCGATCGGGGCGTGCTGGGAGACGACACGGCCAAGGCGAACGCCGAGATCTGTGTGCCATTGCTGAAAGCCTGGGGCACCGATATCGGAGTGGAAGTCGCCAGCTTGGGTATTCAAATTCATGGCGGCATGGGGTTCGTCGAGGAAACCGGCGCCGCGCAGCATTGGCGCGATTCGCGCATTGCCCCGATTTACGAAGGCACAAACGGTATTCAGGCCGCCGATCTCGTCACGCGCAAACTCGGCCTGGACGGGGGCGAAGCGATTGTAGCGCTACTGGAGCAGGTAGCACGCGAGACTGCGGAAGAGCCTGCGCTGTTCGCGCTGGCCGGCGAGTGCGCGGCGCTTGCTCGCTGGATGCGCGAGGATGCGAGCCTCGACGACAGACTGGCCGGAAGCGTGCCCTTCTGCACGATGATGGCCGTGACCATCGCAGGCTGGCAGATGACCAAGCAGCTTGCTGCCGTAGAGGCAGGGCAGGCACCTGCCATTGCGGATACGAAGAAATCGACGGTCCGCTTCTTTCTCGACCGCATCGTACCCGAAGCAGCCGGGCTCAAGGCGAGCGCGGCAAGCGGAGCGGACGCACTTTATGCGCTCACCGCCCAGCAGCTTGCAAGCTAGCTAATCCCGAGCCCGGCTATTCGCGCGCGAAGTCGTCTTCGCCGAAAGTCGCTCGGTTGCCGCGCAGTTCGCGCTGCGCCGGCAATCTATCGCCGCGAATACGCTCGATCGCGGCTTGCGGCGCGGCACCGGGCGCTTCGACGCGCCAGATGATCCCGGCGGTATCGTCACTGATCAGGAGAGCGCCGTCGCCGCTCCATTCTGCCCATGTCGGACGCCCTTTGGTCGTGCCGTCGTCGTTCAGAAATCCGGTCAGCACCGGTACGGGCTTGCCCTGCGGGTTCCCGCGCTCGTCGAAGGCGACATAGACCACATCATAGCCCGAAGGCGGCTTGCGGTTCCACGATCCGTGGCGTGCGATAAATGCTCCCGACCCGAATTGCTCGCCCAGACGCGCGCCATCCTTGCTGAACACGAACCCGAGTGCAGCGACATGCGGGCCGAGTGCATATTCGGGTCGGCGCGCATATTCGGTGAGGAATTGCGGCATGGGCGCTTCGACCCGCCGGTCGATATTGTTCTTCCAATACGCCCACGGCCAGCCGTACTGAACGCCGACCGGCACGTTGGTAAGATAATCCGGTACCAGGTCGGAGCCGAGCATGTCGCGCTCGTTTACAGTCGTCCAAAGCTCACCCGACCACGGGTTGAAATCCAATCCATTGGGGTTGCGAAGACCGGCACCGAAGATGCGCTGGCGCTGCGTGTCGAGATTGTATTCCCAGATCAGCGCGCGGCCCTCTTCCACCTCCATACCCTGCTCGCCGATGTTCGAAACCGATCCGACGGCCACAAACAGACGATTGTCTTCGGGATGAAGTTCGAGATTGCGCATCCAGTGCCCGCCGCCGGGCGCCAGATCCATGACCTTGCGCCCTTCGCCCGATACGCGGTTCGCGCCTTCTTCATAGGGGAATGCCATCACGGCATTGTGATTGGCTATGTAAAGCGTGCCATCGCGCCACGCGAGGCCGGATGGTGATGCAAGGTCTTCTGCCACGACATGGCGCTCGTCTGCTGCGCCATCGCCATTGGTATCGCGCAGCAACACCACCTGGTCGGGAGATTCCCCAGCCGCCCCGGCCCGCGCAAAAAGGAAGCCCGCAACGAAATCGCGAACCGAGCTCATGAAACCGCCCTCTCCGTCCGTTTCAACTTTGGGAGAGCGCGTGAGGCTGACAAGAATATCGCCATTGGGCATGGCAAACAGTGTGCGCGGATGCTCGAGATTGTCGGCAAAGCGAGTTACGGCCAGCCCTTGCGCGGCGACAGGAACTTCATCCGCCCCCCAGCCCACCGGTTCGGCAATCTCTACAGTTGGGAAACCCTCTGCATCGGGCTCCGCCAGCGTCGGATCGGTGCCCGTTACCTCCTCGATCGGGATAGTCGCCGTATCACCGCGAGTGACGAAATATCCGGCTACCAACAGCAGCAGGATAAGAACGAGGAGGGCAATGCCGATCTTCTTGAGCGTGCTCATGAGAAGGGCTTAGGTCAGCACTCCCCTTGCGGCAATGGGGCACATGCCTAGATAGCTGAGCAATGTACGATTTCAGACCCGCCCCTGGCACACCCAAATCCACGCTCTATGCCGATCTGCTGTCAGCAGCAGACGCACTTACACGCGATGAACCCGACACCGTCGCCAATATGGCCAATGTCGCGGCGTTGTTACGGGAATTCTTGCCGGACGTGAACTGGACGGGCTTCTACCGCATGGTCGGCGGCGAGCTGGTACTCGGACCGTTCGCTGGACGTCCGGCCTGCATTCGAATCCCGGTCGGGGTCGGCGTATGCGGAGCAGCCGCCAAAACAGCGCAAACCCAGCTCGTCGACGATGTCGAAGCTTTCCCGGGCCACATCGCCTGCGACGGCGAGACCAAATCCGAACTGGTCGTGCCGGTGTTGCGAAACGGCGAGGTGATCGCGGTCATCGATTTGGACAGCCCGCTTGACGCCCGCTTCGATGCCGATGATGCGTGGGGGATTGAGGCGCTGGCGAAGCTACTTGCCGGGCGCATTTAAGGTGGCCGATTAGTCGCGCCGCGCGACTTTGGGCAGCACTGTCAAATAATCAGGGTCCTCGTGGTATTCCCTCAGATCTCACCGCCAGTAAGGCGCTGACAAATAAGGTCAAGTTGATCGAGACTGCGATAGCTGATCGTGACAGCCCCGGTAGTCGGCGGCGTGCCTGACTTAATTCTGACAGTAAGCCCGAGGAACTCTTCCAGATGGTTCTGCACCGCCAGAATGTCCGCATTCGCTTCGATTGACGGAGCCTCGCCCGGCTTGCGCACTGGTTTTGCAAGCTCACCCCGAGCCACGCGCTCCATTTCGCGCACGGACATCCTCTCGCTCACGGCCCGCTTTGCCAGCGATGAGGCATTCTCGTGACCGATAAGCGCGCGGGCATGGCCCATGGTCAGCGCGCTTTCGGCCAGTAGCGCCAGAACTTCATCGGGCAGCGCCAGCAGACGCTGAAAATTCGCCACATGGCTGCGCGACTTGTCGACCATTTTGGCAATCTCGGCCTGCGTCATGCCCTCTTCTTCGGACAGGCGATGGTAGGCACGGGCCTCTTCAACCGGATTAAGGTCTTCTCGCTGCAGGTTCTCGATCAAGGCCAGCGCCGTCACTTCGCGGTCATCGAGATCACGCACGATGGCCGGAATTTCGTGTAGCCGCGCCTTCTGCGCCGCGCGCCAGCGCCGCTCGCCCGCGACGAGTTGGTATGCACCATTGTGCGGCCTGACGATGATTGGCTGGATCACTCCTCGCGCCTCGATCGACGCAGCCAATTCCGCCAGCGCCCCTTCATCGAAATGTGTGCGCGGTTGGCCCGGGAGCGGGGAAATGTCTGAAATACTGATTGATTTCAACGACGTGTTCACGGGCCCTTCCCGTTCGTCGGCCTTATATGCCCCGCCCTCGGAATCGATAGGATTGGGATTAAGCCGCACCAGCGGCTCTTCGCGCCGAGCCTCTCCCATCAGCGCACCCAGCCCGCGTCCAAGCTTTTTCTTGCGCGATGCGGTGATGCGGTTGTTGCTTTCGATTGCGTCGCTCATGCCGCTTTCCTCTCTTCGGGAAGTCGCCCAATCAATTCGCGCGCCAAGGCGATATACGCGCGGCTTCCCGGACATTGGTGGTCATAAACGAGTGCCGGCAATCCGTGGCTCGGCGCCTCGGAAAGCCGTACATTTCGCGGGATAACGGCTTCGAACACAAGCTGCCCCAGGCAATCGCGGACATCGTCGGCCACTTGGTCGGTCAGCCGATTGCGCCGATCGAACATCGTCAGCGCAATGCCGACAATTCCCAGATCAGGATTGAAGCGCTCCTGCACCCGCTCGACCGTCTGCAGAAGTTGGCTGAGGCCCTCTAGCGCGAAAAACTCGCATTGTAGCGGCACCATCAGCGTGTCCGCAGCAGCCAGTGCATTAAGCGTCAGAAGTCCGAGCGAAGGCGGACAGTCGATAAAACAGATATCGTATCCATTGAAACCAGTTTTTGACGAACTTTCAAGTGCTTGTCGAAGGCGCGCAGTCCGATCTTCAACTGAAACCAACTCAATTTCGGCTCCGGACAGGTCCTGCGTCGCAGGCATGATATCGAGCCCAGGAATTTCAGTCGCCTGTGTGCACTTGGCGAGCGGAGCCTGTTCGACAAGCATGTCATAGCTCGAAAACTCGCGGTTTGCGGCATCGACCCCTAGACCCGTCGACGCATTTCCCTGGGGATCTAGGTCGATCAACAAGGTCTTCCAGCCGATCGCAGCCATCGCTGTGGCGATATTGATGGCAGTGGTGGTTTTGCCCACTCCGCCTTTTTGATTGGCAATTGCTATGGTGATCATCGCTTCGCCTCCATCCTGCCCTTGCCGACGATAATGCCGGCGCTTTCGTCTGTCAGCGATTGTTCCACGTGAAACATCTTTCGCTTATGCCGGTTCAACCCGTCCACTTCTTGCTGCGCCGAGCGCCCTTTCGGCAAGAGCCAGCTTGTCGGCGCTGTGGAGAAGCGTGCGGATAAATTCAGCAATTTCTCCAGCGGGGCGAACGCTCGTGCGGTAATCGATCCAGCCTCAAAGGTCTCTATGTTCTGAAGCTTGGTGCCGTGAATGGTGCAGTTTTCAAGCTGTAGTTGGCTCACTATGCTTTCCAACCAATCGATCCTTCGTCGGCGCGACTCTACGAGATAAAACTGCTCGTTGGGCCGCATTATTGCCAACACGAGCCCCGGAAAGCCGGCACCGGAACCCAGGTCCAACCATGGGCCAGTCGTCTTGCCTGCGATGTCCAGTAATTGCGCCGAGTCGGCGATATGCCTGAGCCACACAGTATCCAGTGTTGCGCTCGCGACGAGGTTCTGACGCTCGTTCTCGGCGTTAAGCGCCTCGATCAGCGTTTGAAGCCGCTCAAACGCCGTTTCATCAGCCAGACCGCGGACGAACGCCTTTGCTTCGGCTTCGGTTTTCACGCGGCTTGTTTCTCGATCCGGCGAAGCTGCACCAATAATGCGGCCAGTGCCGTCGGTGTCACGCCTCTCACCCGTCCAGCGGCAGCCAGCGTCTCTGGCCGCGAGGCGCTGAGACGCTCAATCATCTCATTCGATAAGCCCGGCACCGCTTCAAAGCTGAAAGATGTAGGGATTGGCAGAAGCTCGCTCGCCTTCAAGTCCCGCAGCTCCGCGTCCTGCCGGGCGAGATAGGGCGCGTAGCGGATATCTTCCGCAACCTCCGTCAGGAGCTCCTGATCGATTCCCTCGAAGTTAGGGCTCAGAGATTCTAGGCGTTCGCTCGACACAGCACCGGTGCGTATCCAGTCGGCAAGTGTACGTGCGCCAGTATGTTCGGAATTGATCGCGTCGCCATCCCGCAGCACCGATGCATCCAGCTCACGCTCGAAATCGCCTTCCAATTTGGCACGAGCACGAGTGCGCTTCTGAAGCCAAGATTGCCGTTCAAGCCCCACGCAACCTGCTTCGATTGCCATGGGCGTCAATCTGGTAGTCGCGTTGCCTGCCCTCAAACGAAGCCGATATTCGGCACGGGACGTGAGCATCCGATATGGCTCAGTCACACCTTGGAGCGTCAAATCATCGACCATCACTGCAATGTAGGAGTTCGAACGGTCGATCGGCGCTGCTTCTCGGTCAATAGCTGCAGCCGCGGCGTGCATTCCGGCAACCAGACCTTGCGCGGCCGCCTCTTCATACCCAGTGGTCCCGTTGATCTGGCCGGCGCAATAAAGTCCCGGAATAGCATCTACTTCCAAACCCTTATTGAGCGCTCTTGGGTCTATATGGTCATACTCGACCGCATATCCCGGCACTGCCATGTCCACCTGCGCTAGGCCATCCATGGCCCGTAGCATTCCTAACTGCACGTCTTCTGGCAGCGAAGTGCTGATCCCGTTTGGATATACCATAGGACTACCCAGCCCTTCCGGCTCGAGAAAGACAAGGTGACCGTCGCGGTCGCCAAATCGGTGAATCTTGTCTTCGATAGAGGGGCAGTATCGCGGTCCCTCTGCATCGATAGCGCCGCTAAACAGCGGTGACCGGTCCAAGTTTTCCCGGATGATATCGTGTGCGCGCTGATTTGTACGCGTTACGGCGCAGAACACCTCTGGGTTACTCCGGCCTCTGGTAAGCGGAGACATGGTCCAACCCTCACCGTCGGAGGCCTGCTCCGGCAGTTTGGCCCAGTCGATTGTCCGTCCATCGAGGCGCGGTGGTGTCCCGGTCTTCAGGCGTGCCATCGGTAAGTCTGCCGCGCGCAGCTGTGCCGCTAAGCGATGCGCAGCGTTCTCTCCGATCCGACCGCCCTTCTCACGGTGCTCTCCGCGGTAGAGTGTCCCGCCCAGGAATGTTCCGGTGCACAGGATCACGCGCCGGCTTTGCAGCTGTGTGCCATCGGACAGATTAAGACCGGCCACGCGCCCGCCCTTGAGCATCAGCGACGCCGCCTCTCCTTGGACCAGATCGAGACCATCTCGCTCGCCAACTATTGCCTGGACGGCTGCCTTGAACAGCACACGATCGGCCTGGACACGCGGTCCCCAAACGGCACTGCCCTTCGAACGGTTTAGCATACGATAATGGATCGCCGCAGCATCTGCTGCGCGCGCAATCACGCCGTCGAATGCGTCGACTTCGCGGACAAGATGACCTTTTCCAAGGCCGCCTATCGCCGGATTGCAGCTCATTGCGCCGATGGCGGACAGGTCGAAAGTCACTAATGCGACAGACGCGCCCATGCGCGCAGCCACACAGGCTGCTTCGACGCCGGCGTGTCCGCCGCCGACAACAATGACATCGTAATCATGCATGTTAGCTCATTAAGTTAGCAAATTGCTTCCGTCAAAGCAGATGTTTCACGTGAAACATCACTTGCCGATACAGAACCGCCCAAAGAGGTTGTCGAGCATATCCTCCGTCGAAGCCGAACCCAGTAGCCGATCAAACGCCACACGGGCCTCTCGAAGCTGTTCTCCCGCGATCAGCAAGTCCGTGCGCACATCTATGGTGCAAATGCTGTCACGCGCCGACGCAATGAGATTCCGTTGCCGCGCATTCAACGCCGCCGCACCCGGCTTCGGTAGCAAAGTGCCAGCAAGCTGGATTAGACCGTGTTCGAGTGCGTCCACTCCTTCATTGGTTACCGATGAAACCACAAAGTCGGGACGCGCCTTGGCATGCCTGCCCAAGTCCGACTTGGTCTGAATTTCGATCGCTGCGTCGGGCCCCTCGCCTTCTTTGCCCAACCAAAGCACAATATCGGCGCGTGCGACCTCCTGCTCGGCGCGCTCGATCCCGATCGCTTCAATCTCATCGTCGCCGCCATCGCGAAGTCCAGCAGTATCAACAAGAACAATGGGCACGCCGCCCAGGGCAATTGGTCGCTCAATCACATCACGCGTGGTGCCTGCAATCGGCGAAGTAATGGCAGCAGAATCGTCCACAAGAGCGTTGAAAAGTGATGATTTTCCGCTATTTGGCGGGCCCGCAAGGACGACGCGCACTCCATTGCGCAGACGTTCGGCTGTCGGGCGTGAAAGTTGGTCGTCAAACTCCGCCACCAAGGATTTGATCCGATGGACAAACCCCGCGTCCAATCCGCCTTCATCGCGAACATCGTCTTCGTCGGAGAAGTCGAGGATAGCTTCCACATGCGCGCCCAGCTCCAACAGGCGGGTTCGCCAACCGGCAACCAGTTTACTGATACGCCCGCCAAATGCGGCTTGAGCGGAAAGCCGCTGCAATTCGGTTTCAGCTGTAAGTATATCTGCAAGCCCGTCCGCCTGCGCCAAGTCTATCCTGCCGTTTGCAAAGGCTCGGCGAGTGAACTCTCCGGCTTCGGCTTCGCGCAGCCCTTCGACTGCTTTGAGAGCCCTTTGGACAGCGTTCAGGACCGCCCTGCCTCCATGGCAGTGAAATTCCACCAGATCCTCACCTGTCGCTGTATTTGGGCCGGGAAACCACAGAACCAAGGCCTGATCGAGCTCATTTTTGGCTAAATCGCGCAACGTACGAAGTGATGCCGTCTTGGCCGCGGGCAATGGTCCGGCCAGCGCCTCTAACGCGGTTCGAGCATCCGGGCCGCTAATTCTGATAATTCCGATTGCCGCAGGCGGCGCCCCGCTCGAAACGGCAAAAATCGTGTCGTGCATCGGTTAATTCAGTCGTCGGAGTCCTTTGGTGGTTTGGCGGCACGAGCCGCGTTCGCCGGGTTCGCGCCTTCCATAAAGCTTTGAAATAGCTTGAAACCTGCCTGCCCCATGGGCGCAAGCTGGCGGGCATAATCCTGGAGCTTGTCGGTATCCGAAACGCCCTTCATCGCCTTCGACATCATGTCGACATAGACCGCATTCGCCTTACCCACATCCGGCAGGCCCATGAAAGAGCGCGCTTCTTCCGGCGTGCAATCGATTTCGATATGGACCTTCATGCCTGTTCCTCCGTTAGGGCTTGGTACGTCCTATCTGGGTCTGATAGCGCCCTGTGGCAAGGATGCATTCAAGGGAGACACCTGCGTGAGCGAGACCGTCAGCATATCCACCCTCTCCGGAGATGATGAGTTCAAGGCCTATGTCGCGCGCCCTGCCGGCGAGCCGCGGGCGGCGATCGTCGTCATCCAGGAGATTTTCGGCGTAAACGCGGGGATCAGGCGGAAGTCCGACAAACTTGCCGAAGATGGCTATCTTGCGGTCGCTCCCGACTTGTTTTGGCGGCTGGAACCGGGGATCGAGCTGGATCCCGACGTCGA
This sequence comes from uncultured Alphaproteobacteria bacterium, assembly GCA_963797945.1. Lineage (GTDB taxonomy): Bacteria > Pseudomonadota > Alphaproteobacteria > Sphingomonadales > Sphingomonadaceae > Qipengyuania. The sequence continues at coordinate 327,242 of CAWCRA010000005.1, forward strand.
ACCCGAATTCCAGCGCGCGCTCGATCTGATGGGCAAGTTCAATCAGGATCAGGGAATTCGCGACATCGAAGCCGCCATAAAATGGGCGCGCGGTGAAAGCGGAGGCAAGAAGGTTGGCGCGGTGGGATACTGCCTGGGCGGACGCCTTGCCTACATGACCGCTGCGCGCACCGACATCGACGCGAGTGTGGGCTACTATGCGGTTGGTATCGACGGCTTGCTGCACGAAAAGAACGCGATTGCCCATCCTCTAATGCTGCATATCCCTACCGAAGACGGTTTCGTGGACGCTGACACGCAAAAGGCCATGCACGAAGGTTTAGATCCGCACGAGAAGGTGATCCTGCACGATTATCAAGGACTGGATCACGGATTTGCGACCGAATTCGGCAAGAGGCGCGACGACAAGGCGGCAGAGCTGGCCGACGGGCGCACCCGGGACTTTTTCCTGAAGCATCTCGGTTGACCGGCGAGTGATCCCTCCCCCTCGCTACCTCATCCCCGGTGTTTTACTCGCTGCAATTGCCGCTACGCTTTTTTGGCCCGCGAATTTCATGGTCTCGAACATGGCCGTCTTGTTATGGCTGTTTGTGCCGCTCACAGCGCTTGCTCTATGGGATTTCTTTCAAGCAGAACATACACTTAGGCGCAATTATCCGCTGATCGCGCGCTTCCGCTGGCTAGCCGAGGACCTGCGTCCCTTTGCGCAAAGTTACTTCGTCGAGGGCGATCTGGAAGGCCGCCCTTTCAGCCATCAGGAACGTGCGCTCGTCTATGCCCGCGCAAAGGGCGACCTCGACAGCCATCCGATGGGGACAGAACTCGATGTCTATTCGGACGAATATGAGTGGCTGGGGCACTCGGTCGTCCCGCATGAGGACGCAGCACAGGAATGGCGGGTCACCGTTGGAGGTGAGGATTGCAAGCAGCCCTATTCTTCCTCGCTTCTGAACATTTCGGCGATGAGCTTCGGTTCCTTATCCGCCCGCGCCATCGAAGCGCTCAACAAGGGCGCTGCGGACGGCAATTTCGCACATAATACCGGTGAGGGAAGCATCAGCAGGTATCACCGCATGCACGGCGGCGATCTGATCTGGGAGATCGGGAGCGGTTACTTCGGATGCCGCGCCGACGACGGCGGCTTCGACGCGGGGAAATTCGCCGAGAACGCTTCTGGCACCCAGGTGAAAATGATCGAGGTCAAGCTAAGCCAAGGCGCCAAACCGGGTCATGGCGGCGTTTTGCCTGCCGACAAAGTGACCAAGGAAATCGCAGAGGCCCGAGGGGTTCCGGTCGGCGAGACGGTAACTTCTCCGCCGGCGCATTCGACATTTTCGACTCCGATCGAGATGCTGGAATGGATCGCCCGGTTGCGTGAGCTTTCCGATGGCAAGCCCGTCGGTATCAAACTGTGCGTCGGTCAGCCGCATGAGATTTTCGCGATTGGTAAAGCCATGGTCGAAACCGGCATCCATCCGGATTTCATTACGGTGGACGGAGCGGAAGGCGGTACCGGCGCAGCCCCGCTGGAGCTTAGCAATTCGGTCGGTATGCCGCTGCGTGAAGGCCAGATTTTCGTTCGCAACATGCTGGTGGGGCTGAATCTCAAAGGCAAGGTCAAGGTCGCCGCTGCGGGTAAGCTCCATTCCGGCGCGCAGATGGCCAAGGCCTTCGCGCTGGGCGCGGACTGGTGCAATGCCGCCCGACCCTTCATGTTCTCGCTCGGCTGCGTCCAATCGATGCAGTGCCATACCGGACACTGCCCGACCGGTGTCGCCACGCAAAAGAAGTGGCGGCAGCGCGGTCTGGTGGTCCAGGACAAGGCACCCCGCGTTGCGCGATTCCAGCATCAGACCCTGCATTCTCTGCGGGAAATCGTCGTCGCGATGGGTCTCGACAGCCCGTGGGACATCACGCCGCTTGACATGCGCGAGCGGATCAACGGTGCGCGTTCGGATGCCGTCGATAAGATCTACGCATTCGTGGAGCCCGGCCAGCTGCTTGCCGATCCGGCCAGCACGGCGCTGATGCGGCACTGGAAGGCCGCTCAGGCCAATAGCTTCCGAAGGGCGTCATGAACGGCGAAGCGGGCCTTAAGCGCTGGCACGAGGTGATCAAGGGCGGAAGTAGCCGCGAGGACATTGCTGCCATCCTGCACGAAGACGCGGTTTTTCACTCTCCTGTCGCGCATACTCCCCAGTGCGGCCGCGAAATTGTAACGGCTTATCTGGCGGCAGCAGGCGAGACTCTTGGCAATGACAGCTTCGTCTATGTCCGCGAGATGGTTGATGGCGACAATGTCATGCTCGAATTCGCCACCGAAATGGACGGGATTCAGGTAAACGGCATCGACCTTATCCGCTTCGACGATGATGGAAAGATTATCGACTTCAAGGTGATGGTGCGCCCCCTTAAGGCGGTCAACAAGGTCTGGGAAACGATGGCGGCGCAGCTGGAAGACACAAAGGCGTCATAGAGCTCCGGCCAAGAAGTCAGCCCGCTCGTCAACCGATGCGAGCGGTAGATCGACAATTTCATAGCCATAGCGACGCCAAGCATCGGTGACTGCCTCATCGGAGGCAAGTGCTCCGTTCCAATCCTGGGTTCTCTCGGCATCCTGACGGTAGATTTCGCGCCACGCCCGGGCGCGATAAACTTTGCGGTGATAGCGAAAACTGCGGCATGCCAGGTCAAGTTCCGGGAAGACGGGCAGCCCCTCGAGACGTAGAAAGCCCACAATATCCGGAAAACCGCGGTCGAAGATCGTGGTTCTAGAGATAGGTGCCGCTTCAAAAGCCTGCATCTCGGCTTCCAGCATCCGCTGCGCGAACGCAGCCGGATCGCTGTCCCGCAAAGACATTCCACCAGGTGCTTGAAGAATTATGCGGGCCACTTCCGGCGACACGACAAAACCTCTTTCCGCCATTTCCTTGAGCAAGCTCGATTTCCCGCCGCCGGGCGCGCCCGTGATCGCAAGGCGCGTAACTTCGGGCACGGCGCTTACTTGCTAGCCAGAAATTCGTTCACCACCGTCCGAACGGGATTCCCGCCTTCTTTCTTGAGCAGCATACTCCTCAGTTCCTCAACAGCCGGTTCGGAGCTAAAGGAAATCAGGCGCTTCATCTTCCAGTCCGGAAACCAGCGCTCGGCTGCGGGTGCACGGTGCAGGGTATCAATGGAATGGTGGCGTGGATCATCTCGTAGATCGGCCATCAACGCTTCAAGGGACAGGGTCGGCCCTTCAACAAGCTGCAGAAACCGATCGCGATCATAAATCAGGAAGCCGGTTATCTCACGCGCGGGATTGCGACGGGCGGACGTCTCGATGATGCTGAAAACTTCCGCCGTTCCGACACCGTCGGCGGCTGTGCTGCGATAGACGAGTCGCTCCACCCTTCTCTCCCTGCGCCCGGCAGCCGAATGCTGCCGGGTCCTCTTATTCCAGTATTTCTTACTGATTCATAGTTTCGAAGAAATCCTCGTTGGTCTTGGAATCCTTCATCTTGTCGAGCAGGAATTCCATCGCGTCGATCGTGCCCATCTGCATCAAGATACGGCGCAGAACCCACATTTTCGACAGCTTGTCCTTCTCGACCAGCAGTTCTTCCTTACGGGTGCCGGACTTGCCGACATCCAGAGCCGGGAAGATGCGCTTGTCGGCAACCTTGCGATCAAGCACGATTTCACTGTTGCCGGTGCCCTTGAACTCTTCGAAGATAACTTCGTCCATACGGCTGCCGGTATCGATCAGCGCCGTTGCGATAATGGAAAGCGATCCGCCCTCTTCGATGTTACGCGCGGCACCGAAGAAGCGCTTCGGACGCTGGAGTGCATTGGCATCGACACCGCCGGTCAGCACCTTGCCCGAACTGGGCACCACGGTGTTGTAGGCGCGGCCCAGACGAGTGATGGAATCGAGCAGAATGACGACGTCGCGCTTGTGCTCGACCAGACGCTTGGCCTTTTCGATCACCATCTCAGCGACTTGAACGTGGCGCGTGGCAGGCTCGTCGAAGGTCGAGGAGATGACCTCGCCTTTCACGCTGCGCTGCATATCGGTGACTTCTTCGGGACGTTCGTCGACCAGCAATACCAGCAGGAACACCTCGGGATGGTTGTCGGTGATGGCCTTAGCAATGTTCTGCAACAGCACCGTTTTACCGGTCCGCGGCGGCGCGACGATCAGCGCGCGCTGGCCTTTGCCCTGCGGCGAGATGATGTCGATCACCCGCGCCGACTTGTCGAGCACCGTCGGGTCGAGCGTGTCGAGCGACAGCTTTTCTTCCGGATAAAGCGGTGTCAGATTGTCGAAATTGGTGCGTGTGCGAACCTGGTCCGGGTCTTCATAATTTACCGAGGTCAGACCGGTCAGCGCGAAATAGCGCTCGCCTTCGCGCGGTGCACGGATCTGGCCTTCGACGGTGTCTCCGGTACGCAGGCCCCATTTGCGAATCTGATTGGGCGAGAGGTAGATGTCATCGGGACCGGCGAGGTAATTCGCCTCGGGCGAGCGCAGGAAGCCGAAACCGTCCTGCATCACCTCGATCGTGCCGATACCCATGATTTCTTCGCTGTAATCCTCATCTTCCGCGAGTTCGCGAAGGATGCAGAACATCAGGTCCTGGCGGCGCATGGTGGACGCGCCTTCGACCCCGAGCTCTTCCGCCATCGAAACCAGTTCGGCCGGCGGTTTTTGCTTCAAATCTTTGAGATGCATAAATAAATTTCCGTAATCAGGAGAATGCCGGCAGGGTCGGTATGGGCTTGGAGAAAGCAGACCCGGTCACGCGTGCCAAAAGCAGGCGGGACCTCGTGCCGAAAGAGAAGGGTGGGATAATCCGGCGCCGCGAAGGCGTCAAACGAAATTGAACGAGTAGGCGCTCAAAACGGTTTGACGGTCACCAGCACCACAATCAGCGCCAACAGCACCGCCGGAACCTCGCCCCACATGCGCAGCTGACGCTCGGTCAGCGGACGCTCCCCAGCCAGCATTTTCTTCGCCTGTCCCACCATCCAGCCGTGATAGCCGGTTAGTAGGACAACAAGCAGTAGCTTTGCATGGAACCAGCCTTGCGCAAAGGCGCCGATCGTTGACGCGAGCGCGAGGCCCAGCACCCACACGACAATCAGACTGGGCGTCAGGATGATGCGGCGCAGCTTGCCGATACGGTCCGCCCAGACGCCTTGTTCAGGAGAGCCTTCACCGTAAGGGTGCAGATACAGCATCTGGCGCGGCAGAATGAACAGTCCGGCCATCCAGAAGACCATGAAAATGATATGCCCGGCCTTGAGCCAGAGGTATGTCACGGCGAGCACGTCCTGCATTGCGGGTCTATGTAGGAGGCCTTCGCCCCCGCGTCACCCCCGCTAATCATGCCCGCCATTCCCTGACGGCCGCAATCAGCCGCTCGACATGCGCAATAGGCGTGCGCCGATCGATGCCGTGACCAAGGTTGAAGACATGCGGCCTGTCCGCAAAAGTTTCGAGAATGAACCGCGCCCGCTTCTCCAGCTCGTCGCTTCCGGCGAGCAGCAGCAGCGGATCGATATTTCCCTGCACGGCCATTCCCGCAGGTAGCTCGCGCGCCACCCAGGCCGGATCCAATGTCTCGTCCACACCGACAGCCTGAACCCCCGTTTCGCGCGCATAGGCAGGCAATTTCTCGCCCGACCCCTTGGGGAAGCCGATTACCGGAGTGTCTGGAAAGCGTTCACGGATGGCGGAAGTGATGCGCGCATTGGGCGCGATAACCCAGCGCTCGAATTCGTCGGGCGCAAGGCTGCCAGCCCAGCTGTCGAACAATTGCACCGCTTCTGCGCCTGCCTCGATCTGGCCGGAGAGGTATTCGATCGTCAGATCGGATATCGCGTCCAGGATTGCCTGCAATGCACCCGGATCGCGGTACGCCATAGCGCGCGCGTCGTGCTGGTCGCGGCTGCCCTCGCCCGCGATCATGTAAGTCGCCACGGTCCACGGACTTCCTGCAAAGCCCAGCAGAGTGTGCTCAGGTGCCAGCCGCGCCTTCACCTGTCTTACGGTCTCATAAATGGCATCCAGCCGCTCAGGGACGGCCTCAAGCGCTTCCAGCGCATGATCCACAAGGGGAGGAGACATCTTGGGACCCTCGCCCGCCAGAAACGCCAGATCCTGACCCATCGCATACGGCACGATCAGGATATCGGAGAACAGAATCGCCCCGTCGAAACCGAAGCGGTCGATCGGCTGCATGGTGATCTCGGCTGCCGATGGGCTGTCATAGACGAGTTCCAGGAAACCGCCTTTTTCCGCGCGCAAGGCACGGTATTCCGGCAGGTATCGCCCAGCCTGGCGCATCAGCCAGAGGGGCACGCGCTCCCCGCGCTTTCCATTAAGAGTATCAAGCAGAAGACCGGGCATCGAGAGAGTCCAATCAAAATAATTATTTATATAAATAGGGTTGAAGGAGTCTGTTGGCCCTGTGGAAATCAGGGGTTGCGGCCCAGTGCCCGAATTCTCCCAATTTGAACAGAGGGTGGTTGCCTGTCGAATCGCCAAAGCGCTTGAGTCGAGTCAAACTTGTGCGCCCTATCCCCAGCCTGTGAGAAACCCTGCCCAGCTGTCTATAAGTGGGCAGCGCGCGGACTCGTATCGGGTACGGATTTCATCCCCGAACTTGTCGTCAGGCTTATCCCGTGGTTTATGCCGCCTGCTTTCCACAGGCACCGGAGCCCGCTTCACCAGTGACCCGCATCCATCTCCATCTCGTCTCGGATTCCACCGGGGAAACGCTGGAGATGATCGCGAAAGCCGCGCTTGCGCAGTTCGAGGATAGCGATGTCGTGCGCCACTTCTGGCCGATGGTTCGCAGCAAGCAACACCTCGACCGGATTGTCCCCGAACTTCAGGCCAATCCGGGTCTTGTGCTCTACACTCTGGTGAATGCAGAAACCCGCTCGCGGCTGGAAGAGCAATGCCGGCACTTGTCGCTGCCCGCTGTGCCGGTTCTCGACAGCGTCACCGAAGCGCTCGAAAGCGTCCTGGGACAAGAGGCGCACGGGCGGCCCGGACGCCAGCATGCAATGGATGCAGCCTATTTCAGCCGCGTTGAGGCGATCCAGTTCACGATCGCTCATGACGACGGCATCGGCTGGGAGAACTGGGAAGAGGCCGATATCATTCTGGCCGGTGTTTCCCGTAGCTCCAAGACGCCGACCGGCATTTATCTCGCCAATCGCGGCTATAAGGTCGCGAATATCCCACTGGTCGTGGAAAGCCCGCCCCCGCAAAAGCTGTTCGAACTCAAACAGCCGCTTGTGGTCGGCCTGACCAGCGCGCCGGAGCGGCTCGTCCAGATCCGCCGCAACCGTTTGCTGACGCTGAACGAGAACAAGCAGACGTCCTATATCGACAATGAGCGCGTGAAGAAGGAGGTCGCCTTTGCTCGCCGGATGTTTGCCGACAATGGCTGGCCGGTCATCGACGTGACGCGCCGATCCATCGAAGAGACGGCGGCGGCAGTAATCAAGCTTTTGGGGGATCGCAAACGGACGAGCTCGGAAGATAGTTTCGAAGGGGTCAAGCCGATATGAGCGCGGGCCTGTCCAGGGAAACCATCGTTCTTGCGTCCGGCAGCGCATCGCGCAAGGCGATGCTGGAAGCTGCCGGCGTCGCCTTCGCGGTGCAGCCAGCCGATGTGGACGAGCGAGCGCTCGAGCGCGAAATGGACGGCGCCGATGCCGCCGAAATCGCGCAGGCATTGGCTGCCGCAAAGGCCGGAGCGGTCGCGCGCACCGAGGCGGGAAAGCTTGTTCTGGGCAGCGATTCCCTGGTGGAGGTAGATGGTCGGCGCTTCGACAAGCCGCAGTCACGCGCGCAGGCGGCGGAGCACTTGCGGTTCTTCTCCGGTAAGGTGATGACGCTCCACAGCGCAGCGGCATTGGCGCGGAACGAGCGTATCTTGTGGGTTGGCAGCGACTTTGCCCGGCTGCGCGTGCGCGATCTCTCGGAAAACTTCATCGAAGCGTATTTGGCCGCCGAATGGCCCGACGTTTCCTTTTGCGTTGGCGTATTCCGGATCGAGGGGCCGGGACCGCATCTGTTCGAAAGCATCATGGGCGATCAATTTACCGTTCTGGGCATGCCGCTGCTCCAAGTGCTCGGCGCCCTGCGCGATGAAGGCGCATTGCTGGCATGATGCGCTATGCCGAAGTTATCGGCGATCCGATCGCGCAGTCGAAATCGCCCGCCATTCACGGCTTTTGGCTGGAGAAGCTCGGTATCGAGGCGGAGTACCGGGCGCAGCTTGTCTCGCCCAGCGACCTCGAACAGTATCTGTTTGATAGGCGCAAAGAGCCGTATTGGGCTGGCTGCAATGTCACCATGCCGCACAAGCAGGCTATTCTCCCACTGATGGACCGCGTTGAACCTGCCGCCAAACGCATTGGCGCGGTGAACACGGTGGTGCAGGCCAAAGACGGCGCGCTTGTCGGACGCAACACCGATGTAGACGGTTTTCTTGAGCCGTTGCAGCTGCTGCTCGCACAAAAGCATTATTTCCGTATGGCCCGCGTGCTCGGCACAGGCGGCGCTGCGCGGGCTATCGTCGCGGGACTTGCCAAGGAGGGCTTCACGATCGTTCTGGCCGGACGCAATCCGGAAAAAGCGCGCCTGATCCTCGATGAACTTGCACCGGGCGGCGAGCATCATGTGGCTGCGCTGGACCATTTTGCTGCGCCCACCGATTTCGCATTCGACGACCGCCAGGGGTGTTGCGACCTGATCGTCAACGCCAGCCCGCTCGGTATGCGGGGGCAGCCGCCCCTCGCCTTCGACTGGAGTCATGCGCCGCCGGTATCCATCGCCTATGATATCGTCACCGACCCGGTTGAAACGGAATTCCTTAGCAATGCGCGATCTGCGGGTTTCGAAACCATCGACGGGCTTTCCATGCTGATCGGTCAGGCTGCGGCGGCGTTCACTTACTTCTTCGGTCAATCGCCGCCGCGGGAATGCGATGACGAATTGCGCGCGAGACTGACATCATGACCAGGCCAGTGATCACTCGGCCTCACCGGCTCTATCGGCATGGGAAAATCGACCGTCGCGGAGATGTTCGCCAATCAGGGTGTGCCGGTATTCGACGCCGACGCCGAAGTTCGCGCAATGCAAGGCGCCGGCGGAGAGTTGGTCGATGCAATCGAAGCGGCGTTTCCCGGAAGTACGGGCGATGCGGGGGTGCAGCGCGAAAAGCTTGGCGCGCAGGTGTTTGGCAATACGGAAGCGCTGGCAGCGCTCGAGGCTATCGTCCATCCCGCCGTCGCTGCGAAGCGCGCCGCATTTCTGGAAGTGAATGCCGGTGCAGACATGGTGCTGTTCGACATACCGCTCCTGTTCGAAAAAGGCGGCTTCGAGCAGGTAGACCGCGTCATCGTCGTCTCAGCTCCATCAGGCGAGCAGCGCCGCCGCGTTCTGGCGCGCCCGGGCATGACCGAACAGAAGTTCGAGCACATCCTGGCCCTGCAAACTCCCGACGCGGAGAAGCGTGACCGGGCCGACTATGTAATTGATACCGGCACCTCCCTCGCGGAAACGGCGAAGCAGGTGCGAAGCTCTGGTCGCCGAGCTGAAAGACGCGATGCCGTAGCGCGCACGACGTGTCCGATTCCCCTTGCACTCATCGGGTAAGAGGCCCACTAAAGTTACAATGCGCGAGATCGTATTCGATACCGAAACCACAGGACTGGACCCCAAGACCGGGGACCGCATGGTCGAAATCGGATGCGTCGAAATGGTCGACCTGGTCCCAACCGGCGCGGTCTTTCACGCTTACTATAACCCGCAGCGCGACATGCCGGCAGGCGCAGAAGCGGTTCACGGTCTGTCCGAAGCGTTTCTGTCCGACAAGCCATTGTTCCGCGACACTGCGCATGAATTGCTGGAATTTTTCGGGGATGCACCGCTGGTCGCGCACAATGCTGGCTTCGATTTCGGCTTTCTCAATGCCGAGCTGACGATTTGCGGGCGGGACACGATCTGCATGACGCGCATGATCGACACCGTCGCGCTCGCCAAGAAAAAGCACCCCGGCGCGAAACTTTCGCTCGACGCGCTGTGTTCGCGCTACGGCGTCGACCGCAGCCACCGCGTGAAGCATGGCGCTCTCCTCGATGCCGAATTGCTGGCACAGGTTTACGTCGAGCTTAAAGGCGGACGGCAGATCGGCCTGGAACTGGCGAGCGAGGTGTCAGCAGCGCAGGCGGCACCTCAAATTGTTCTGCGCAAGGCCCCGACGGGCAACCGGCGAGAGCCGCGCCTGCATACGGCCAGCGCCGAAGAGCTTGCCCGCCATGCGGAATTTGTCGGCAGGATCGAGAAGCCGCTCTGGGGCGCTTAGGCTGCTTTGTTACCTCGGTTTGCGCAGGCTGAAAAATTACGGGTTCGGATGTGATTTAGGAGTATAGATACAGATGGATATTCGCGTTTCCGGGCACCAGATCGACACGGGCGAAGCCCTTCAGACCTATGTTTCCGACCGCCTGAACGGCATCGTCGAGAAATATTTCAACCGCGCAATCAGCTCGCATGTGACGTTCGGCAAGGGCGCCGGCGGTGCGTTTACGAGCGACATCGTCACGCATGTCAGCAAGGGACTAATCCTCAAGAGCCATGCCGAAGCGCATGATGTGCATCAGGTGTTCGACCAGGCTGCAACCAAGCTGGAAACCCAGCTTCGGCGCTACAAGCGGCGGGTTCAGGATCATCACCAGCAGTCCGCCCACGCGGCGGCCGAGGAAGAGGCCGCCTATACGATCTTCGCGGCGCCGGAACCCGAGGCCGACGATCAAGACAATGAGAATGCCGAAGCTCCCCCGATCGTAGCCGAAACCACTGCGGATATCCCCGAAGCGAGTGTGGCCGACGCTGTCATGATGCTCGATCTTCGCGATACCAGCGCGCTGTTCTTCAAGAACGGCGCCAGCGGCCGGCACAATATGGTCTACCGCCGCAACGACGGGTCGATCGGCTGGGTCGAGCCGCGCTGAACGAAGCGGGAGGAAGTTGGTGAGCGATAGCGGGGCCGACCTGCACTACCGTGCGCTGGAGCGGCTTTACTCCTCCGCTCCGGTCAATGCGCTGTTCGATTCCGAACTCGAGATACTCGGGGAAGGGCGGTCGCGCCTCGAATTCCAGGTTACCGAAGCAAGCTATCATGCAGCGGGTGCCGCCCACGGCACGATCTATTTCAAGATGCTCGACGATGCTGCTTTCTATGCTGCGAATACGCTGGCGAGCGATCGCTTCCTGCTTACCACCTCGTTCAACCTGCATTTCACCAAGCCAGTTCGAAAAGGCAAAGTGATTGCCGAAGGCCGCTGGGTAAGCGGTCGCAGGCGCGTTTTCGTGGCCGAATCGCGGCTGGTGGACAAAGATGGCGACGAGATCGGCCGCGGGACCGGCACCTTCATGCGCAGCCATATCGCCCTGTCTGGCCTCAGCGGCTATTCGGAAGCCACCTGAGCGCCATGCGGCTGCCTGCACATCTCGAGGTTTCAGGCCTGATCCGGGCGGTAGAGGCTGCCGGAGGCTTCGCGGTCGTTCTCTCCAAAGGGGAACGCGATGCCGGGACCATTCTCATTTTGGCACAGGATCGCGGGACAAATGCGAAGCTGTGGGAACGCATGCCGCAGCTGGACGGCTCGCGATCTTTCATTTGTACACGAGAAGAAGATGCTGAAAAGCCTGGAGAATTCTCCGACTACGTAACGAAACGCGGGCTTCAGGACCCGGATTGCTGGGTAATCGAACTGGATATCCCCAATTCGGAACAATTCATCGCAAACACAGTTAACTGACTTGACCTAATTACATTTGTGACTATCTGGCGCCTCACTTCGATGCGTAGGCGGCGTGTATGGCAATGGGGTCGACACGCGAGCACGCAGACGGGGGGTGGCCGGCAGGCCGCAACGGATCCAGGTTTACGAGGCTAGCAACGCCCACGGATCTCAGCCTGCGTCAGGTTCGCCAACCGCCCTGAACAATCGGGATTATGGTTCGCAAGTTTACAGCAAGCGCGGCAGCGATCGCCGCTACGAGTTTCTTCCTGATCGCAAATGTCGAAGGGTCCGACGCCAACGCTCAAGACGTTGATGCCGGTTTCGCCTTCGAGATCGATTCCGCCGAAGATGCCGCGCCCTCAGAAGTGGTGCCGCTTTTTGTAGCGAATGAGGTAGTTCAGCCGCTCCCCGAGGGGGAAGCGCAAGCTAACGCCGACACAGCCGAAATCCCCGCAGTTTCGTCGCTGAGTGAACTTATTTCAGAATTTCCAGCCCAAGGCGCGCTCTCGGAAGAGCTACGCTGCCTGGCCGGTGCCATTTACTTCGAATCGCGCGGCGAACCGCTTGCCGGCCAGCTGGCTGTAGCGCAGGTTGTCATCAACCGGGCCGAGTCCGGCCAATTCCCTTCAAGCTATTGCGGTGTCGTGAAGCAACGCGCCCAGTTCAGCTTCGTGAAAAACGGCCGCATCCCCGAGCCACGCAGTGGCACTGCCGCATGGCGCAAGGCCAAGAAGATCGCCCGCATCGCCCATCAGGGCATGTGGGAAAGCGAAGCTCAGGATTCGCTCTACTTCCACGCCAATTATGTGCGTCCGAGCTGGAGCCGCAAGAAGACGGCCCGCGCGACTATCAAAACGCATATCTTTTATAGGTAATCTCGTGTCCGGGAGCGTCAGGTGACGCTCCCGCAAATCTTAATCGCTGACTTCGACCCATACCGGAGTGTGGTCGCTGGCTTTTTCCCGCCCGCGATACTCCTTGTCGACTCCGGCGCTGTTCATCCGATCGGCCAGCTCGGGTGAGAGCAAAATGTGATCGATGCGAAAGCCATGATCGCGTTGCCAGGCGCCGGCCTGATAGTCCCAATAAGTCCAAACACCGCCACGCGGGTTGAGCGTATCGATCGCATCGGTCCACCCGTCGGCCAGCATACGCATATATGCGTCGCGCGACTCCGGCTGCATCAGCGCGTCGGACGCCATCGCTTTGGGCGACCATACATCCTTGTCCTCGGGGATGACGTTGAAATCGCCCAGCACGACTGCCGGAACCTCTTCCGACCAGATTGCGTGCATCCGCTGACGCAGTTTCTTCATCCACGCCAATTTGTAATCGAATTTTGGGCCGGGGTGCGGATTCCCGTTTGGCAGATACAGATTGCAAAGGCGTACACCGTTCACATCGGCCTCGAGGTAACGGGCTTGTTCGCCCTCGCCATCTTTCGGGCCGTCGATTCCAAGGCCGCGCTGGACTTCGATTGGCTTTACACCGTCGGCGAGGATGGCCACGCCGTTGAAGCTCTTCTGGCCGTGCCAGATGGCATGATAGCCGATCTTCTCGAATTCCTCGGCGGGAAAGCCCTCATCCTGGCTTTTGACTTCCTGGAGACAAGCCACGGCCGGGCGAGTTTCGTCCAGCCATTCGATCAGGCGCGGCAAGCGCGCCTTCACACCATTTATGTTGAAACTGGCTATGCGCATGGGCTGCTCACTGCCTGAATGCACCGCCCGCGTCTAATCTAAATGCCGAAGCTCGATCCGCAGCCGCACCCGGCTGCCGCTTGCGGGTTTTCGACCTTGAAAGCCGCGCCGCCCAGCGATTCCACAAAATCGACCTTGCTGCCCGCAACGAGGTCCAGGCTGACCGGATCGACGACGAGTTTTACGCCCGCGGTTTCGCTGACCACGTCGTCGGCCTCCGGCCCTTCCGACAGGTCAAACTTGTACTGGAAGCCCGAACAACCCCCACCTTCGACGGAAAGGCGCAGGATTGCGGGCTTTTCTTGCCGTTCGGCAATCCAGGCAACGCGCTTTGCAGCGGAATCGGTAAGAGAAAGCGCCTCGGTCATCGTATCAAGGTAGGGGCGCAGGCTCGCCCACTCAAGGTGCAGGTCACGATTGAGCGATGTAATCGCGCATTGCAGCGGCTTCGTGCTGAACTTCGTCGATCCGCGATTTGACCAGATCGCCGATCGAGATGAAGCCGCACATGGCCTCCCCATCGAGTACCGGCAAATGGCGGATGCGGCGCCGTGTCATAAGGGCGAGTGCGCCGTCGCACGGAGTTTCGCGGTCGACCGTGATAGGCGGTGCAGTCATCACTTCGCCCAGCGGGCGTGAGAGGCAGCTTTCGCCTTCCTCGGCCAAGCGGTAGATCACGTCGCGTTCCGAGAAGATTCCGACGACCCGCCCCTGGTCGGTGACCGGCAGCGCGCCGATGCGTTTTTCGGCCAGAATTGCGATCGCGTCGCGCATCGGCATATCCACCGAACACGAAACGATTTCCGAACTTGCACGTGTGTCGATCAATTGTGCGATGCGCATTGGCGGCCTCCTGTTTCTGGCAAAACATGCCACCGAAGTGCGCGCAAAGCGAGTCTGCGATGGATCAAGCGCCTTGCAAGGCAGCGCGGCAGACGGCATCGCGCGCTTCATGAGTCGCAAATCGCCCCTCGAAGACCCGCAAACTGCCGCATTCGCATGGGCCCGATACAGACGCATTATGCGTTTCATGATGCTGGTGACGGTGGGGGTCGTGGGAATCGCCCTGGCACTGCTCTATGATGGCGAGAGTCCCGCGTCGGTGCATTACTACATCGCCATCGCGCTCGGCATCGGGCTGACCATGCTGATGGCGGCGGCGCTGATGGGGCTGGTGTTCCTGTCGGCTGGCACCGGACATGACGACGCCATCGACGACGATTAGATCGCCGGGTACAGCCGGTATTCTTCGACCGGGATGCCGCCGATCAGATGTTCCTGAATGATTCGTTCCAGCACCTTCGGACTACATGAGTGATACCAGACGAGGTCCGGGTGGACGAGCGCGATCGGCCCCGCGGCGCAGATTTGCAGGCAATCTGCCTTGCTCCGCTGAACTGGGCCGACCGTGCCATCCTTGCGCGGTCCGGCAAGGCCGAGTTCCTTCATGCGCTTCTTGAGGTAGCTCCAGGCCTCCTTGCCTTCCTCACGATTGCAGCATTTCTGCTTTTCGGAAATCGCGCACAGGAATATCTGCCGCTCTATCGCGGTCCCGCCGATTTTCGCGAGCGCTTGACGCGCCTTGTGGAGCTTCTTTTCCGAACTCATTCGTCGCCGAGCCAGCGATCCAGCCAATCGAAGACGGTATTGTGCCACTGAAGCGAGTTCTTGGCGCCAAGCACCCAGTGATTCTCGTCTTCGAAGACCAATAGCTGCGCCGGAATGTCACGCTCCTGCAATGCGGTGAAGCTCGCGAGCCCTTGGGTATAGGGCACGCGAAAATCCTTCAGCCCGGTCACGACAAGCATCGGTGTCTGCCATTTGTCGACGTGATTTACCGGATTCCAGCGCTCATAAAGCGCGCTATTCTCCGCGTAGGACCCACCGAAGTCCCATTTGGGAAACCACAATTCTTCGGTCGTGTAATAGAAGCTGCGCAGGTCGAAGAGGCCATCGTGCTGGATCAGGCATTTGAACCGGTCCGGCCAATTCCCGGCGATCCAGTTCATCATATAGCCGCCATAGCTTGCCCCCATGGCGCAGGCGCGCGCTCCATCGATCTGACTGTCCTGCTCAAGTGCAGCGGCAAGACCCAGCTGCAAGTCTTCGAGAGGTTTGCCGCCCCAGTCGCGGTTTATGCTGTCAGTGAAGGCTTGTCCGTATCCTGTGCTGCCGTGGAAATCGACCGAAATGACGGCGTACCCCTGGCTCGCGACCACGCGCGGGTTCCAGCGGCTCGACCAGCCATCGTTGAATGATCCCTGCGGTCCGCCATGGACGTAAAGGACCGCGGGCATAGTGCCGTCATAGTCTTCGAGCTTGGTGATCTGACCCCAGACTGTCTCGCCATTCGCACCGGCGAAGTTGAAGCGGGTGGTTACCGTCGCCGCCATCTGGCCCATGCGGGTGGTGGCGACGTCGGTCAGCGGTTTGGCCTGCTGCCAGCCAAGCGAGCGGTAAAGTTCGGAAGGTGCGCCGATCGAATCGCGGGTGAAGAGCAGGGTCTCATTCGCCAATGGCACGATCTTGTCGATATGGGCCTCGTTACCTGCCATCAGATCGAGCTCCTCGACCTCGCCGGTGCGTGGGTCGATACGGAATGCAGGGGTGTCGAGCACGCTTTGCGCAGCCGCAATCAGCCAGCGCGAATCGGGCGTCCAGGCAAGCGATCCGAAACTGCGATCGAATTGCGGGGTGAGCGCTGTGACCACGCCGGTTTTAAGGTCGCGCAAATGGACGACCTGACGATCGGATTCGTAGCCCGGCCGGTTCATTGCGACATAGGCGAGGAACTGCCCGTCCGGCGAGGGAGTGGGGAGGGCATCCAGAGCCAGGTTGGCTTCGGTGAGATTAGTGGGCGCAGCGCCCGACAGGTCCGACCAGTAGATATCGAGATTGGTCGATGTCGGCTCGGTCTTGCCCCCTTCTCGCGCGACGAAATAGACACCGCTGCCATCGGGTGCCCAGACGATGTCATCGGCCCCGCCGAAGGGCTTCGTGGGCGTATCACCTGCAAGCGCGCCTTCGCCGTCAGGACCGTCGAGAGCTATCCCGCTGCCCGTAGCCATACCGCCTACCAGATCGAAAACGAACACACGGCTCACGGTTCCAGGCGTCTCCCAATCGTCCCAGTGGCGATAAAAGCCGTCTTCGCCATCATAAAGAAGTCCGTCACCGGGGCCCGGCATATGTCCCGTGCCATCGCCATCGCAGCCAAACGTGGTGCAATCGCGCGCAATTTCTGCCCAGACGGCAATCTTCGCGCCCGCCGGATCGACCACATAGCCGTTCACGCCGGTTGTGAAGTCGGTGACTCGCACGGCTGCGCCAAATGACCCGTTCGCGGCCATCTGCGCGCGCCAGACCTGCATGCCAGCATTGCTGCCTTCGCGGTCGGAAAGGAAGTAGAGCCAGTCATCGGTGCCGAATTGCGCGTCATAGGCCGTGCCGCCAAGATCGATCGCCTCGGGCATGGCATCCATGTCGCTCAAGCTGCGGCGATACAGCACGCCTGTGCGATCGTACGTTTCCGGATCGGTCTTGGTGACGGAGAAGACTGCAAAACGATCATTGGCGCTGACCGCCGGGCTGCCGAGGCGCGGCATAGTGACGAGGTCTTCCGCCGTCATCGCTTCGACTGTGCGCGGCAGACTATCTTGCGCGGCAAGCGGAGCGGAAAGAAGCGCGAAAGCGCTGGCTAGCGGGACAGCGACCCGGTGCATCATGTTCATGGGCGACATCTCTAGTCGCGCCGCTAGCGAAAGTTAAGCGGCTAGCTGCACCTGGCTTAACTGCGGCCTTCTCAACTGCGTTTACCGGCGATCCGGGAAATTTCGGCCTTCACCAAATCCTCGACCATGCTTGGCAAGTTCGCGTCGATCCACTCGGCGAGCATGGGGCGCAGCAAGTCGCCCACCAAGCCTTCGAGCGAGGTTTCGCCGGTACGCACGATTTGCGGCTGCTTCCCCGGTTGCGAGATCATCGCGAGCGCGGCGAAATTGTCGCGGATGGAGGACAGCTTTTCTTCCCGTGTCAGAGGCGCGTCGGTATCGCCCATCTGTGGGAGTTCTTCGTTTTCAAGCGAGACCATCGCGCCTTCGTCAAGTTCGAGGACTTCCTCCGCCTCGTCCTGAGCAACCGGCTCTACTGGGTCGTTCTGTTCACCATTCATGGTGCGCCGCCGCCGTTCCGCGATCGCGCCTTCGCGATTGTCGCGGGCAATCACTTTCTTGATCGAGTCGAGTATTTCCTCGACGGAAGGTTCACCCGGCTGGTGCATTATCGGTCCCCGTTTCGCGGCGAATCGAACACTACCCGAATCGCATCGTCAATCAATTATCGCTCGTGCCCGCCGGTTCATCAACCTCGGGGATTTCAGCCGTCTGCGGCGCGGTCCCGGCGGTGGTCGTCGAGACGGTAACAGGCTCCGGGTCGCGGTCGAAGTCCCAGATACGGCCGGACACGCGGTCGTAATTCGCGACCGGGTCGTAAAGCTGGCCCTCGCCCAAAAAGCCCAGGTCGCGCGCCTCGGCCTTGCCCATCGCTGCCAGCAGGGTGAAACCGGCGACATAGGCGTTGCGCCGCGCGGTAACGAGCTGAGCGCGTGCCGAGAGCAGCTCCTGCTCCGCATTGAGTACCTCGAGCACAGTGCGATTGCCGATCGAGTTTTCCGCGCGCACGCCTTCCAGGCTCAGCTCGGCTGCCTCCACTGCGACTTGCGAGCTCTGGATGATGGCCATCGATGCCTGCCAGCTCGACCAGGACGCGCGGGTCTGCGCGATCACATCGCGTTCGACAGCAATGACCTGTTCCAGAGCAGCGCTTTGGCGAGCAGTCGCTTGGCGCTGACGTGCAGCGGGCAGGCCGCCTTGAAAGATCGGAATGGTGATCTGCACGCCGGCATTTGCGGTCGTTTCGCTTTGGGCGAAGTCCGATGAAATCGGGCCGCCCAACGTTCCATAATAGTCGGTGTAGTCGGCTCCGGCGAAAACGCCGACCGTCGGATTGCGGCCTGCGCCGGCCACTTCGGTATCGAATCTTGCTGCGTCGGCGCGCTCGCGGGCTGCGATCAGATCCGGGTTGTTGTCGAGCGCCACTTCGACCGCCACCAGCGGATCGGCGGGCAGGTTCGGCAATGGCGGCGGGTTTTGCAGATCGGTCGGCACTTCGCCCACCAATTGCAAATATGTCTCGCGCGCGTTGATCAGATTGGCCTCTGCGCTACGCAGATCGCTCTGCGCCACGGCTAAGCGCGATTGCGACTGCGCCACGTCGGTGCGCGTCAGGTCGCCGATTTCAAACCGGTCGCC
Organism: uncultured Alphaproteobacteria bacterium; assembly: GCA_963797945.1. GTDB lineage: Bacteria > Pseudomonadota > Alphaproteobacteria > Sphingomonadales > Sphingomonadaceae > Qipengyuania. Next base: position 346,068 of record CAWCRA010000005.1, read on the forward strand.
GGTTGCCTGCAGATTGACGGACAGCACATCGACCTGATTTCGGTTGAGCCCGACCAGCGCCTGGTTCCGCAGCACATCCATATAGGCAGCCACGACCAAGCTGAAGATTGCGCTTTCCGTGCCGCGCAAATCTGCTCGGCCTGCTTGTACGCGCTGTTTCGCGGCCTTGATCGAATTCTTGACCGCACCGCCGGAATAGATCGGAACGGTCAGATCTGGACCGACCTGCAAGCGGCGTTGCGGCGCGGTGAAGCTGTTTGGCGAAACCTTGAGAAATTCGATGTGGCTCGCTGTTGCCTCGACCCGCGGCAACCCTTGGGCGCGCTGTATGGGAACTTCCTCATCGGTAGCGCGCTGGCCTGCTCTCGCCCCCTCAAGCGTGGGATTGTTGAGATAGGCCTGTGTCAGCGCTTCCTGTAGCGTATCTGCACGGGCCGTGGTCGCGAGCGCCAGAAGGCTTGCCGCGAAACCAAACTTTGCGATCCCTCCCATCCGCATCAGAAACTCCAGTTGGCAGGCCTGTCGAATGCGCCGAGGCGCGGAATGCCGGTTTCGGCGAGCGGTACTAGGCTGAGCGTGCCGGCAACCTTCCGGCCAGCGGCGAGGCGGGTCACGCCTCGTTCGATCATCCCGGTGACCACGCGGCCATCATCGGCAATGCGTTTGGCGAGCTTGGCAGGCAATTCTTCGATTGCGCCATCGACCAGCAAGAGCGTTGCGTCCTTCATCTTCGCCTTTCCGCCAGCACCGTCCACGGCCGAGATAGTCTCTACCGACCCGACGAGGGGCCGGATGAGCTCGGCGAGATAATCCGTTCCGCCGCTGACGATCAGCACCTTGTCGCTGAACTGCGGACGCGCTTCGGCGAGCAGCATGCCGTGAAACAGGGGTGCAGGCAGGAAACCGCCATCGGGCAAGCGAATGGCGCGGTCCATATAGGCTGTGCCGCGCGATGCCTCGGGCACAAAGTCCTCGCGCGCGACCGTGCCCATACGTTCCAGCACGAACGGCTCGTTCACGCCGCTGGTGCGCAGCTGGCTATCGAGCATGGCGCGGCGCGCATCGTCATGGCGGGAGCGGGTTTCAATTGCGGTCATGAAAGGAGAATCCGAGGCCCAGTTTTGAAGCAGAGTGTCTTATATATACAATACAGCAGCCGAAGTGCAATGGGCTTGCCGTAGCGAAGCCTTAGATGCAACGCATGTTGCGGCCAAGCGCTTTGACGCGCGCTGGCGCGAATGCGTAAGAGGCGCGTAATTGTCCATTGGGTACAGGTGAGCAGAACGATGAGCGAAATGGTGACGATCCGCGAGGAAGATCTGATCGAGAGCGTCGCCGACGCGCTCCAGTTCATCTCCTACTACCACCCGATGGACTACATCCTCGCGCTGGGCGAAGCCTATAAGGCGGAGCAGGGCCCTGCGGCAAAGGATGCGATCGCGCAGATCCTCACAAACTCGCGCATGTGCGCCGAAGGGCACCGGCCGATCTGCCAGGACACGGGGATCGTCAACGTGTTCGTGAAATGGGGCCAGAACTGCCACCTCGATTCCAAACGGAGCCTGCAGGAGGTCGTCGATGAGGGCGTGCGCAATGCTTACAATAATTCTGAAAACAAGCTGCGCGCCTCGATCCTCGCCGATCCCGCCTTCACCCGCCGCAACACGCGCGACAACACGCCGTGCGTGCTCTCGGTCGAAATGGTGCCGGGCGACACGGTCGAGATCGACGTTGCAGCGAAGGGCGGCGGCAGCGAGAACAAGTCGAAGTTCAAGATGATGAACCCCTCGGACAACATCGTCGACTGGGTGGTCGAGCAAATCCCGTCCATGGGTGCAGGCTGGTGCCCGCCAGGCATGCTGGGGATCGGCATCGGCGGAACGGCGGAGCATTGCATGAAGCTCGCCAAGCAATCGCTAATGGACCCGATCGACATGGCGCAATTGAAGTTGCGCGGCGCGACAAGTGATATTGAACAGCTGCGGATCGACATCTTCGACGCTGTGAACGCACAGGGCATCGGCGCGCAGGGGCTGGGCGGCCTTTCGACCGTATTGGACGTGAAGATATATGACGCCCCTTGCCATGCAGCGGGCAAGCCGGTCGCGATGATCCCCAATTGCGCAGCCACGCGCCATGCCCATTTCACCCTCGATGGCTCCGGCCCTACCTATCTCGAACAGCCCAACCTGGACGAATGGCCCGACGTGAACTGGCAGCCGGACAGCGCGGCCAAGCGCGTCGATCTCGACAATCTGACACCGGAAGAAGTTGCCAGCTGGGAGAATGGCGACCGGCTGCTGCTTTCGGGCAAGATGCTGACCGGGCGGGACGCTGCGCATAAGCGGATCAAGGACATGCTCGATTGCGGCGAAGAGCTGCCGGTCGATTTCAGGGGCCGCGCGATTTATTATGTCGGCCCGGTCGATCCCGTGATGGGCGAGGTCGTCGGCCCGGCTGGCCCGACCACCGCGACCCGGATGGACAAATTCACCGAGATGATGCTCGATCTGGGCCTGCTGGCGATGATCGGCAAGGCCGAACGCGGAGCCGATGCAGTCGATGTCATCAGCCGCTTCAAGGTCGCTTATCTGATGGCCACCGGCGGCGCGGCCTATCTGGTGGCGCGGGCGATCAAGGGCGCGGAAGTGGTGGCTTTCGAGGAGCTTGGGATGGAAGCCATTTACGAATTCACGGTCGAGAACATGCCGGTGACGGTGGCAGTCGATTCCGCGGGCAACAATGTCCACACGCTCGCCCCGGCGTTTTGGCGCAAGAAGATCGCCGACGAGAACCTGCTGCCGACCGGCTGATTGCGGACAGACTGCCAGCTTGACGACGGGCGTTCAGGGCTCGACCAACCGCGTGATTGCGCCGATTACGGTGCTGGCGTGTGCGCGATTTCGCGGCTAGTTCGGTGGCGGTTTGATACAATATGCTCCCCTTGAAGCGCCAACGCGCCTGCCTGTCAAAGTCGTAATCGGCTCGGTCTTCGGTCTGTGGCTGGTGTACTTTCTCCTGATTACCTTGCGCGGCTCGGTGGTCGGGCTGGACATGCAGGGCGAGCTGCTGTGGCGCCGTGGCATAGTCTGCGTCGTCGGTGCGGCTGTGACACTGGTATTGTGGCGTGTCATCCGCCTGGTCGAGACGCGCTCATTTGCTATCAATATCGCTGTCGCGCTGATTGCTGCATTGCCTGCATCGCTGGTTATCGCCAAAGCCAACCAAGAGCTTTTTGCGCCATTGCAGGAAAAGGCGATGAAACAGGTCGGCCGTGAGCAGGGTGCGAATGTCTACCGCGACGAGGCGGGTAATCTGCTTGTCGATGTGCCCCGCTGGCCCGTGGATGTGGAAGGCCAGGAAGCGCCTCGACCCGAAGATCAATCGAAAGACGGTATCGACCGCGCGACATTTGTGCTCGCCCCCGCACTTACCGGTATAGACCGCTGGCGGCAGATCACGGACATCGCACTTGGGCGATATTTCCTGCTGCTCGCCTGGGTGTCTCTATATCTCGCCCTGTTGGCCGGTGCGCGAGCTCGTCGCTCTCAGCAACGCGAGGAGCGTTTCAGGAGCGCTGCCAAAGCGTCCGAACTGCGATCCCTGCGCTATCAGGTCAATCCGCATTTCCTGTTCAACACGCTCAATTCGCTGTCGGCATTGGTGCTGACCGAGAAGGGCGAAAAAGCGGAGGAGATGATCCAGACCATCTCGCGCTTTTATCGCCACAGCCTGGCCGAAGATCCCACAGGCGATGTTGCACTTGCCGACGAGTTCGAGCTGCAGCAGCACTACCTCGATATCGAGCAGGTCCGCTTTCCCGAGCGGCTGCGCACCCAGTATGAGCTGCCCGCCGACCTCGCAAATTGCCTGGTTCCGGGCATGATCCTGCAGCCACTGGTCGAGAACAGCGTCAAATACGGCGTGTCGCGCCAGCAACAGAGCCGGTGACCGTATCGGTCACCGCGCGCGAGGAATACGGTCGGCTCGTTCTAACTGTTGCCGATGACGGTCCGGGCGAGGCACCGGGGAGCGAGGGCGGCTTCGGCATTGGCTTGGCCAATGTTCGCGACCGTCTGACAGCGCGCTTCGGCGACGAAGCCACGATCTCGACCGGCGCCACGATCGGCGGCTACGAAACCGAAATTCGCATCCCGATCGAGCGACATGTCTGAAGCCGAACCCGCCAAACTCCGCACCCTGATCGTCGATGACGAGCCGCTTGCGGTCGAGCGTATGCAGGTCATCTGCGCCAAGCTCGACGATTTGTCGGTGATCGGTACCGCAAGCGACGGTGCGGCAGCGCTGCGGCTGGTCGAGGCGCTGGAGCCCGACCTCATCCTGCTCGATATGACAATGCCCGAAGTCGACGGCTTGTCGGTGGCGCGCAAGCTTGCCGGATCAACCGAAACGCCCGGCAGTCGTCTTCGTCACCGCGCATGCCAATTACGCTGTCGAGGCGTTCGATCTCGATGCGGTCGATTACGTACTCAAGCCAGTGCAGCGTGAACGGCTTGGCCGCGCCATCAAACGCGCGCTGTCCCGCCAGGGCGAGGAGCGCGAGACGCAGAGCGAATGGCTCAAGGAAATCTGGATTCCGCATCGCTCCGAGCTGATCCGGATCGAAACCGCCGAGGTCGGTCGTATCGATGCCGAGCGCGACTATGTACGGCTGCATGTGGGCGAGCGATCGTACCTGCTACTGCAGACGATCGCCGGTCTGGAAGAGAAGCTCGATCCCGAGCAGTTCATCCGCATTCATCGCTCGACCATCCTGCGCAAGGATCGGATCACCGGGCTGCGCCACGATGGGCTTGGACGTCTGGTCGGTAGAGCTGGAAAACGGAGACGCCATGCGGATCGGACGGACCTATCTGCCCAAGGTGAAGGCCATGGCCGGAAGGTAGAGGTTTTAGTTTTACACACCCGCATCGGCTGACGCATCCTCGAAGCTGCTACTCCGATTGAATGTCAGCAAAACCAAAAAAGACCCCGGCCAAGGGACTGCAGATCGGCCGGGGTCAGTGATGGGATGTCGACTGGGGGTTCAGCCGCCCTTGCGCTGCTGCTCTATGACAGCTGCAAATTGCTTTTTGGCCTGAGCTGATGCTTCGGAAACACAGCGCTTGGATGCGCGCGAGGCCATTCTGCTTCCCGTCCGCTGCTCGTTGAAGCCGCACATTTCACGCGCGGCAGCAGCGATGCGGTTGTCGAGTTGCTCGATACCGGCTTTGGATGACAGGTCGAGGTCATCATACTTCACCGACATCGTGCCGGCAGCTGCAGGGGCGGCCGCGATAGTTGCGGTCATGGCGATACTTGCGAAAATCGCTTTCATTTCAATCTCCTCCTTATGCAGGCGGCCCCGGGAAGTCTGGGGGACTAAATTGCGTTCTGAGCCGCCTGACACGACAAGGATTGCGCGATTACATTTGTAATTGACAGCACTGTTCGACTGGGGACGATGCAAACTGATCGACGACTCAATTTGGCCGACGAACGGCAATTGGCACTCGGCGAGGGACATGGCATAATCGCTCGTCGATGTTGCTGATTATTGTCTTTTTTCTAGGGATTGCGAATTTTGCTGCCAATAAAGCGGTGCTCGACAGCAATCATGTGATGCTCGATAGACTGCCCGGCATCTTCCGAAGTGGAGCGTTGCCTTTGGCTGCGGAATTCATCGTCCTCGCCGGCGCGATGCTCATGATCGCCAATGGTTGGCCGGGTGTTGTTTGGGCCTATGGCCTCTATTCCTGCGTTACATTGGGATCGGCATGGGCGATCCTGACCGATAGGATCTGATGGCGCGGAACCGTCTCGGCGGTCGCTGCTTGGACAGTTATGGACCGTATTCGAAAGGCTTGGCTTGTCCGCAATTCAGCGAGCGGTAGCAACACGCCCGCTGCGCTCGACATGCTCGACGATTGCCTTGAAAGATACGGATTCAGCATCGAACGGATGATCTGCCTGCCGGAGGAACCTTTGCCAAGAAAGGACTCGCTGGCTTCGTCCGATGTCGGTGCGGTTATGGTATATGGCGGCGACGGGACGATAACGTCCGCTCTCGAAGCGCTTAGCGGCTGGGGTGGCGCGGTCCTTCCGCTACCGGGCGGAACAATGAACTTGCTCTGCAAGCGCCTTCACCGCGGGCGTACGCTCGAAGACATTCTGGCCATAGTGGCCAGTGGCTGCGCGCTCCCAGTCCGGCCGACCTTGTGCCGAACCTCGCACGGGGCGGCGATGGTTTCGCTTTTGGCGGGCCCGGGCAGTCGGTGGGGCGAAGTACGAGAGTCGATGCGCGAAGGCGATTTGGGCGAGATGGCGAGCATCGCTACCGAAACCATCTCCGAGATGACGGGTACCGCGCTGGTGAAGATTTCGGATCCGGAAGTGGGTGAACCTGCCGGCTATCCGCTGATCGAAATTGCACCAGGCGAATTCGGTCTCGCGCTGGATGTCTACGATGCGAATAACGCATTTGACTATGCCGCGCATACGTTGGCTTTGCTGCGCAGGAATTTTCGCGAAGGGCCCCATAAAGGTCTGGGCGTGTTTGAGCGGCTTGTCTTGGAATCGGCCGATGGATCGCCGCTGGAACTGTTGCTCGATGGCGAACCCCACCGCGGCAATCGGACTGAGGAAATCGTCATAGCGCATAGCGAGGTCGATCTGCTAGCGACCGGCCATGGCGAATAACAGCAAGCTGCTCTTTCATCTGAGCGACATTCATTTCGGGCTGGAAGACAATCGCGCGCTCGACTGGGTGCAGCGCGAAATCGCCTTGCGCAAACCGGATGCGGTTGCAATCACCGGCGACCTGACCATGCGCGCGCGCCACCGGGAGTTCGCCGCCGCCACGCGCTGGATCACTTCGCTCGCGGTGCCGACAACTGTCGAAGTGGGCAATCACGACATGCCCTATTTCAATCCGATCGAGCGCTTCTTCGATCCATACAAACGCTTTCGCGGCATGGCCGAGCTGGTCGAGCGCGAGATTGATTTGCCGGGACTTGCGATTGTGCCGCTCAAGACCGCAGTTCGGGCGCAGCCGCGTCTGAACTGGTCGAAGGGGTGGGTGACCCAGGCTTCGCTGGACAAATGCCTGGCCGCGATCGACCGGCTTCCGGAAGGGACGAAGGCTCTGGTCGCCGTGCATCACCCCCTGCGTGAAGTTGGCACGCAAGGAACGGCGCTGACCAAAAATGGCGACAAGGCGCTGCGGGCTTTGGCCCAGCGTCCAGTCGCGGCCGTGCTTTCGGGCCATGTCCATGATGCGTTCGACATTATGGAGCAGACGCGAGAAGGCCCTGTACGGATGATCGGTGCAGGCACGCTTTCTCAGCGCGTGCGCTCGACACCCCCGAGCTTCAATGAGCTTACTTGGGACGGAAAGGATCTGCACGTCAAAGTACGTAATCTGGAAGAAGTCGCCACGGGCGATATGATGATCGACGATGTTCCTGAAGATGCGCTACCCCCGAGAAATCCAGGCGAGCCCATCGCACCCATTGGCAAGGTACCGCGAACAGATCCTCCCGTCCATTAGGACGAATTTAACCACGTTACCGAGATAATCAGTAACCAAACTCAAGTATTGGCATGACGACGCTTAGCTGATGGAGGGTGGCGCACATGGAGATGTTCAAGGCAATACCGCTCGGCGCTGTGCTGACCTGGGTTGTGGCGATCGTGATCGGCTCGCAAGGGTCGCGCGGGGGTTTTCTCGCCATTCACACGGTCGAAATTGCTGATTACAGCATGTTCTGGTCGTGGCCGCTGTTTTTCGCGGGCACCGGACTTTCATGGGGCCTCATGGCGATGCAGCGCTAGGCGACCCGGACTTCAACAGTTTGCAGTACTGACAAAATAAAGGGCGGCCCCTCGCGGAGCCGCCCTTTTGTGTTCGTGCAGGTGTGTTCTGGAGGCTCTGGGCTTAACGCTTCGAGAACTGGAAGCTACGACGTGCCTTGGCCCGGCCGTACTTCTTACGCTCGACCACGCGGCTGTCGCGGGTCAGGAAGCCAGCAGCCTTAACGGTGGCGCGCAAGGTCGGCTCGTAGCGCGTGAGTGCCTGGCTGATGCCGTGTTTGACCGCACCGGCTTGGCCCGAGAGCCCGCCGCCGCGAACGGTGGCGATGACATCGTACTGACCTTCGCGCTCGGTGATGGCGAAGGGCTGGTTGAGAATCAGCCGCAGGGTCGGACGCGCGAAATACACTTCCTGTTCCTTGCCATTGACGATCACCTTGCCGCTGCCCGGCTTGATCCAGACACGTGCCTTGGCATCCTTGCGGCGACCGGTCGCGTAAGCGCGGCCTTCCTTGTCGAGCTCCTGCTCGCGCAGGGGAACTTCGGCAGTCGCAGCGATATCGGCAGCGTCTGCTTCGGGGGCGTCGCCCGCGATGTCCTTGAGATCCGACAGATCGGAAACCGATGCTTTGGCCTCGGCTTTAGGAGCATCTTCCTTCGCAGGCTCATCCTTGGGCGCAGCGTCATCCTTCGGGGCGTCAGCCTTTGCGGCTTCGGCGCCCGTATCCACGGCTTCTGCCTTGGTTTCGGGAGTTTCGGTGCTGTCTGCGGGCTTTTTCTTGTCGTCGGCCATTATGCGGAAGCCTTGTTCTTGCGGTTCATCGAGGCAACGTCGAGCACTTCAGGCGCCTGGCCATCATGCGGGTGCTCGGTGCCGGAATAGAGGTGCAGGGCGCGCATCTGGTCGCGGCCCAGCGGACCACGCGGGATCATGCGCTGCACAGCCTTTTCAAGCACGCGCTCGGGGAAGCGACCTTCCAGAATCTTGGTCGGGGTCGTTTCCTTGATGCCGCCGGGGTGCCCGGTGTGCTTGTAATAGATCTTGTCGTCCATCTTCTTGCCGGTGAACTTCACCTTATCCGCGTTGATGACGATGACATGGTCGCCGCAATCGACATGCGGAGTGTAGCTCGGCTTGTGCTTGCCGCGCAGGATATTGGCGATGATCGTGGCGACGCGGCCGACTACGAGGCCGTCCGCATCGATCAGATGCCATTTCTTTTCGACTTCGGCCGGCTTGATCGACCGGGTAGCCTTGGTGAGCGCCTTCATGGGCTTGCCCTTTTCGTTACAAATGGTGTCAGGGCGAATCCGAACAGACGCCGGATGTCGCGAAGGCGCGCAAATGGTCGAGCGCACGCCTCAAGTCAAGCGTTTCCGGGCCTTTCGAGACCGGTAAAATAATACCGCCAGCCTATCTGAGAGTCAGGCTCCAGCGTTCCCGGGATACTCTTTCAATGCTGGCGACCCGCGTAATAACGGTCCGCTCGCTCACATCGAGCAGGCCGCTATGAGCATGCGTGTCTGCTCTGGTCGAGACTTCTATTTCTCCCGTGCTTCCATCCGGCAAGGGAACCGAACGGCGCTCGCTGCTGCTGCCGCTGGCAGGGAAAAACAGGTCGGGAGGCACCCGGCTGACCAGATTGGCCGCCGTTTTACTTACGGCCGAGAGAAATTCGCGCGCTTCGGATACCGAAACGCTCGGCGGCATCTTCGCGAATAGATCCGCGGCAGTGCGCGCCGCAGATGTCACGCTCTGCTCATCGCCTCCGTCTTCTCCCGATCCCACTATCCGTCCCGTGCTATCAAGACTCGCCGGGAGGAACTGTGTGATTTTGCGCCGTTTCTCGAGCTCCGCAAGCTGCGCCAATATAGGCGGCGTATCCACATCCACAGACACCTGCTCGCCAAGCACGCGGGCACCGGCACCCAGACTGTCGAACCGGCAGTGCCACGTCCGGGTCACGATGATGGCGTTCCCATCGCCAAGACCGCGTTCCAACTCGCGGCGCAAAGCAAATTCCTGCTCGGGGAATTGCGCGACGAACTGAGCTCGCGCCGGAGCGGAGCCAACCGTCAGCGCCCCCATCGGGGCAAGCGCCACGAAAGCGCCCGTTCCGCGCAGCACATCTCTGCGCTTGAAATCGCGATTGTTCACATGTCCCTCGTATCGTCGACTGTGTCAGCTTCAACCGATGAAACTGTGCCCGCGGAATCGCGCACCGTCCACCCGCTCATGCGCGGCGGCCCAGTAAATGGATGCCCCAGGTGAATGCCAGCACCAGCATCGCGCCAACGAACTGGTGTGCGACCGCGATCCAGAGCGACACTCCGGTCACAACCGTGGCGATGCCGAGCAGGATCTGAATGCCGAACGCGGAATGGATCGCCACCGATGCCTTGCGCTCGAGCGGCCGGACCTTGCGCGCCAGTACGATCAGCGCGGCGACTGCGATCCACGCCCACCAACGGTGCAGGAAGTGAAGAAGGAACGGATCGTGCGTTGCAGCCCACCACAGGCCGCGCCCATTGTCGTATTCAGGAATGAACCGTCCCTGCATCAGCGGCCAGGTGTCGGAAGCATGGCCTGCATTCAGACCCGCTACCCATGCGCCGAGCAACATCTGGATGAACAGGATCGCCCCGGTCCAGGTTGCAGTCCAGCTCCACCGTGCAGGCCGCGCCTTGCCGACTCTGCTTGCTCGCAAGAGATCCATCGCGGTCCATGAGAGGCCGCCAAGCGTAACGAACGCCGTCATCAGGTGAACCGAGAGCCAGAAGTGGCTCACATCGGTCATCGTCTCGCCGAGGCCGCTGCGCACCATGAACCAGCCGAATACGCCCTGCAACCCGCCGAGCGCCAGCAAGGCAACCAGCCGCCATTTGTATCCTGCGGGGATCGCACCCTTGATCCAGAACCATGCCAGCGGCAGCGCAAAGGCGAGACCGATTACGCGGCCGAGCAGACGGTGAAACCATTCCCAGAAAAAGATGAATTTGAACGCCGCAAGATCGATCCCGGCAGGACCGGATTCGTTGATGTATTCGCCAGTTGCCTTGTAGCGCTCGAACTCGGCGCGCCAGGCCTCTTCGCTCAAGGGGGGGATCGCCCCCGTAATCGGGTCCCACTGCGTTATCGACAATCCGCTTTCGGTCAGGCGGGTAATCCCGCCCACTGCGATCATCACCAGCACGAGCATGGCAACGCACCATAGCCAGATGGCGAGAGCGCGAGGACGCGCGGGATTCGGCGAGTTTTCAGGCATAACGGCTTACTGGTATCGGCGCGTGTTTCAGGCAAGTGAAAACGGCTCAAGCGGTGTGGCGGACGCTGCAAGCGACGAATGATTACCGGCTGGACCGGTGCTGCTTGAAACATGTTATAAAGTAACATACATGCTCACTCGACCATGTTGCAGCACGCTACCCTTCCGATTCGCCGATGGCTGGACCGTGCCGGTATTGCGGTATCGGGCCTGTGCGCGGTGCATTGTCTGCTCAGCATTTTGCTCGTGTCGGGCCTCGGGATTGGCGGGCAGTTCTTCCTGTCGCCGACATTTCACGAGGTCGGATTGATTGTCGCGGTGCTGATTGCCGCAGTTGCAATCGGCTGGGGCGCGCTGCGCCACCGCCTTGCTGCACCGTTCGTGATCGCGATGACCGGCCTCACCTTCATGGGCGGCGCGCTTGCCGTACCGCACGGGCCAAAGGAGGCGATCCTGACGATTATCGGCGTTGCGCTGGTGTCGCTTGGGCACATCCTCAACTTGCGTCACGCGCATAGGTGATTAGGTGGGCGGCATGACCGCTCCGATCACTATCACCGTCAATGGCGAAACTCGCCGGACATCTTCCGCCACTGTCGCCGAACTGGCGCGCGAGCTCGATCTCGATCCGGCGAAGATCGCCGTCGAACGCAATGGCGAAATCGCACCGCGGAGTGAGCTGGAGCGGCACAGCCTAGCAGAGGGCGACGTTCTCGAAATCGTCCACTTCGTCGGCGGCGGTGGCAGCGGCTCTGGCGCCGAGTCTGGCGGGGACGACACGTGGAGCGTTGCGGGCCACACTTTCCGCTCACGCCTGATCGTCGGCACAGGCAAATATAAGGATTTCGAACAGAACGCAGCCGCATTGGAAGCGAGCGGCGCGGAAATTGTCACCGTTGCCGTGCGCCGCGTGAATGTCAGCGATCCCGGCGCGCCTATGCTCACCGACTACATCGATCCGAAGCAGGTCACCTATCTTCCCAATACTGCCGGGTGTTTCACGGCGGACGATGCAATCCGCACACTGCGCCTTGCGCGCGAAGCGGGCGGCTGGGATCTGGTGAAGCTCGAAGTGCTCGGCGAGGCGAAGACGCTTTATCCCGACATGCGCGAAACGCTGAAGGCCACCGAGGTGCTCGCCAATGAAGGTTTCCACCCGATGGTCTATTGCGTGGACGACCCGATCGCCGCGAAGCAGCTTGAAGAGGCCGGGGCGGTTGCGGTGATGCCCCTGGGCGCGCCGATCGGCTCGGGGCTGGGCATCCAGAACCAGGTCACCATCCGCCTGATTGTCGAAGGGGCGAGCGTTCCCGTCTTGGTAGATGCGGGCGTCGGGACTGCCAGCGATGCTGCGGTGGCTATGGAACTGGGATGCGACGGCGTGCTTATGAATACAGCTATAGCAGAGGCAAAGGACCCGCTACGCATGGCGCGCGCCATGAAGCTTGCCGTGCAGGCGGGACGGGAAGCCTATCTGGCCGGGCGCATGGGCCGGCGGAAATACGCCGACCCATCCAGTCCGCTGGCCGGTCTGATCTGATCTGATCTGCTCATGCTTACCGCTTGTTAACCATACAGGCGCACAAGGTCCTTCACATCAGGGGGACAATTAATGGCGCTCGCAGGAACCGCTTCTGTTACCATTGCTGAAATGCGCGAATTCGCCGGTTTTACCGCAGCCGAGCAGCGCTACATCCGCCGCAGCCTCGATATCGGGCTGGGCCGCAGCGATGCGTTCAAGACCTGGGCCCGTAGCCCGGAAGAAAACGCCGCCATCCGCAGCCAGTACATTGCCTATCAGGACTTAAAAGGGTTGCGCGGTGCGCTTCCGTCCGACAGCGCCTTCGCGAGTATCGAAGGCTTCCTCGGCAAGATCGCGCGCGTCGCAGCTTTCGATCTCGCACAAGAGCGCATCGAGAGCTTCTCCGCATTCCGCTTCTTGTATGAACGGCTGATCGGCGCCGATGCGCGTCCGTGGTTGCCGAGCGCCTTCTGCGCCGCCGCTGCGCTCCCGCAAATCCGCCCGGAACGCCGCAAGCTCCTGTTGCAGAGCCTGAGCGAAGCCGCCGCCACTGCGCCGGGCTGGTCCGACCGCGCGCCGAGCTTCTATCCGGAATTTATCGAGGCGGAAGCGGCGTAGTTTGTTTGGCCTCAAGCGCCGGCGCTCGCTTAGGCTTTCCTCGCATTTGCTCGGGCGCGCAGTCGCGCTTGCACTCGCTATCGCTCGCGTTTGGGGTTTTGTCAGAAAGATTTGGCCCAATCGCGGAGCACGGCCCATCAGTCCGCAAGATCGCCCGCCCGCCCGCAGGTGCCCGTAGCGCAGCGAAGGATTGGCACCGAGGAGGTCGAGGACAGGGTTAGTAACTCCACGCGCTCACGGATGTGGGCGCATGAAACAAAACTTCGCTAGCTCCGATACAAGCCGTCCATTCGCTCCTGATACCGTTCCTTGATCTTGTGGCGGCGGATTTTCATCGAGGGGGTCATTTCCTCGTTCTCGATCGTGAATGCTTCGTCCGCGAACGTGAACTGCCGGACCTTCTCGACTACCGACAGGTCTTTGTTAACCCGGTCCACGGCCTTGCGTATCTCGGCCTTGAATTCGGGAAGCTCCTGAACGCCCTTGCAGTCGAATTTCTTGCCTTGCGCCTGGCACCATTCGAGCTGCCATTCGGGATCGGGCACGATCAGGCCGACGATGTAGGGGCGCTTGTCGCCCACCACCATTGCCTGCGCGATCTCCGGTTGCAGCGTCAGCATGCCTTCGACCTTTTGCGGCGCGACATTATCGCCCTTGTCGTTGACGATCATGTCTTTCTTGCGGTCGGTGATGACGATCCGGCCCTTCTCGTCGAGATGTCCGATATCGCCGGTGTGCAACCAGCCATCCTTGATCGTGCGCTCGGTCTCGGCCTTGTTCTGCCAATATCCGTGCATCACCAGCTCGCCGCGGCAGAGGATCTCGCCATCTTCGGCAATCTTGATTTCGACCCCGCGCATCGGCGGGCCGACGCTGTCCATCGCAATGCCGACCTTGGGCCGGTTGCAGCTGATGACCGGGCCGGATTCGGTCTGGCCATAGCCTTGCAGCATGGTGAGCCCCATCGAATCGAAAAATATGCCGACTTCGGGATTGAGCGGCGCACCGCCTGAAACCATCGCCTTGATCCGTCCGCCGAAGCGCTGGCGAATTTTGGGTCGCAGCAGACGTTCGATTACTTGGTTGAGCAAACCGTCGCCGAACTTCTTGCGCCCGTCGGCCTGACGCTCGCCAAGTGCCAGGGCGGTATCCATCAGCCTTTCGGCCATGCCGCCCTGCTTCTGGATTTGCTTCATGATGCGCGTGCGCAGAACTTCGAACAGGCGCGGGACCACGACCATGATGGTCGGGCGCGTTTCCTCGATATTGCTGGCGAGCTTTTCGAGCCCCTCGGAGTAATAGATTTCCGCGCCCACGCTGATTGGCAGGTATTGGCCGCCAGTATGTTCGTATGCGTGGCTGAGCGGCAGAAAAGAAAGGAAGCGCTCCTCGTCGCTGATACCGAAATCCTCAATCAGGATTTCCGCCGCACCGGCGACGTTGCATAAAATTGCGCCGTGGTGCTGAAGCACCCCGCGCGGCGCTCCGCCGGTGCCACTGGTGTAGATGATGCAGGCGGTGGCCTCGCGTCCGATCCCGCCAATGCGCTGGTCGACCGCTACGCGCGCCGCGGCGGCGTCTCCTCCCAACAGATCGTCCCAGCGATGGTAGACAAAGCCGCTCGATTGCTGCCGGTGGAGATCCTCGATGCCGATGACGTGCTCGGCAATCCCGGTGGCCTGCAGCGCGCCGTGCAGCGGGCCCAGCAGCTTTTCGGTCGAGACGATAACCGCCCGCGCACCCGAATTGTCGAGGATGTGGACGTGATCGCGCTCGGTATTGGTGATGTAGGTCGGCACCGTAATGCAGCCTGCCGCCATGATCGCAAGGTCCGCGATGCACCATTCCGGGCGGTTCTCGCTGACCAGACACACGCGGTCGCCATCTTCCAGCCCCATGGCGCGCAGCCGCTCGGCCAGCAGGCACACCTGAGTCGCCGCTTCGGCCCAGCTCCTGGTTTGCCAATTGCCATTGATTTTCGCCCCGAGGAACGGCGCGTCGCCCTTCTCGTCCGCGCGCCTAAGGAACAGTTCGACGAGATTATTCGCCGCATCGATATCAGCCAGCACGTTCAGGTCCCCAATTTATGTCGTCGTTGTGCCACCAACCCATGATCGTGGTCTAGGCTCCCGCCAAGGGCCCTGCAAGCAAGGCGTCTAAACTCAAGGCGTATCTACGGTCGTGCCAAGGCGGGGGTCACGTGCGCTGGTCCAGCCCGCCGGACCGCGCAGCACTGCGCCGGCCTTGAGCGGAGCGGGGCGCGCAATGATCGACTTATGACCAAACGCCTCGAAGCGTTCGCGTTGCGCCTCCAGCCAGGTCCCTTCTTCCACCAGCACGCGATCGCCGAACGCCATGATGAAGGGCAAGCCGAGAGCTTCATGTGCCGAAAGTCCGAAGTCAATGATGCCGATAATGCTGCGGGCGGTCTGCACCGGTATCGTTCCGCCACCTGCTGCGCCGACTGCCAGCAATGGGCGCCCTTGGGGATCCCACACGACCGTCGGCGACATCGAGCTGCGCGGGCGCTTGCCGCCTTCGACGCGGTTGGCGACGAGGCGCCCGTTTACTTCGGGTAAGCGGCTGAAATCGGTCAATTCATTGTTGAGATAGAATCCGCCGCTCATCAGTCCGGAGCCGAAAGCGCCCTCGATGGTGGAGGTGTAGCTGACCATCGTTTCGGCGCTGTCCACAACGGCGAAATGCGACGTGCCGCGTTCTACCGGCTCGTCGCCATCGGCCTGGGCGCTGGGCGCTCCGGCCGGTGTCCCGGCAATCACTTGCTCGAGCGCGGCGTCCGGATCGATCAACTCGCTGCGCTGGGCGAGGTAGGATGGATCGAGCAGGCCGCGCACCGGAACCTGCACGAAATCGCTGTCGGCAAGATAGATCTCGCGGTCGGCATAGGCGAGGCGTTGTGATTCCAGGAACAGGTGCCATGTCACCGGATTTTCGGCGCCCAGTGCGCCCAGGTCGAAGCGTTCGAGCTGTCCAAGCACCTGGAGCACTACGATACCGCCGGATGTTGGAGGCCCCATCGAACAGATGCGATGCGCGCGGTAGGTGCTGCAAACGGCCTCGCGTTCTATCGGACGGTAGAATGCGACGTCCCCCGCCGTCATCGCCCCGTCGCGCGACGTTGAAGCCGCCACAACCGCTGAGAGCTGCTCGGCGTGATCGCCCGAATAGAATTGCGCCGGATCGCGTGCGAACCGCTCGAATGATTGCGCCAGCATTTCGTTGGTGACGAGCGTGCCGACCGGTTTTGGCTCGCCGGTGTCGTCGAAGAAGAGCGCGCGCCCTTCTTCAGTCAGCGCGGCGCGATCCTTTGCTCTTGCCAAGGACGCATTGAGGCGCGGATTGATGGCGAAGCCTTCGCGCGCAAGTTCGATCGCCGGCGCGAAAAGAGCGGCCCAGGGAAGCTTGCCGTGCTCGCCATGCGCCTGGGCCGCGAGGGCGATATTTCCCGGCACCCCGACGCTTAATCCGCTCATCACGGATTCGCTAAAGGGCGGCAGAGAGCCGTCCTCGTTGAGGAACCATTCCGGCGTGGCCCCTGCCGGAGCCGTCTCGCGTCCGTCGAAAGTCGTCACGGCTCCGCCGCGCGTGCCGCGCACTAGGAAGCCACCGCCTCCGATACCGGAGCTTTGCGGCTCGACGACTGTGAGCGCCAGCATGACGGCAATGGCCGCGTCGGTCGCGCTGCCGCCCTGCCGGAGAATTTCCATCCCGGCCGCCTCGGCGCGGGGATCGGCAGCACTGACGGAACCAACAATTGCAGGCTCGGACGCGATCTGGATGGGCTGGGCGGCGCAGGCCGATATGGCGAGGGCCGCGATCGATACGGAGATGGTGCGTAGCATTGCGTGCTTGCTATTCGGTTCCAACTGCTTCGGCAATCGAGGAAAACCCGTCGCGCCGCATCAGTTCTTCCATCCCGCGCACGATCTTTCGCGGCAGGCCCGGTCCGCCATAGACCATTGCGCTGTAGAGCTGGACCAGACTGGCACCTGCCCGGATGCGGGCCCAGGCATCGTCGGCACTCGCAATCCCGCCCACGCCGACAAGCGGAATTTCGCCGCCGGTAGCCATCCGAAAATCGCGTACGCGCTGGAGCGCCAAGTTACGCAAAGGTGCGCCGGAAAGTCCGCCCGCCTCGTCGCGGTAATGCGATTTTAGCGGAGGCCTGCTGATTGTCGTGTTCGAGACAATCAGCGCACGCAGCCCGCTATCGATCGCAATGCGCGAAATGGCATCGATGTCGGCTGACTCGAGATCGGGCGCTACTTTCAGAAAAACCGGTGGCCCGGTCTCTCCGCGCGCCTCGAAGACAGCGGCCAGAAGGTCGGTCAGCGCGCTTTCATCCTGTAGCGCGCGCAGGCCGGGTGTGTTCGGGCTTGAAATATTGACCGCGAGGTAGCTTGCGAGCGGTGCCATCAGGCGGGTCATCTCGGCATAGTCGGCGATCCTGTCGGGACTGTCCTTGTTGGCGCCGATATTGATCCCCACTATCCCGCTTTGGTCCCGGCGTCCCGACAGGCGCTCTTCCGCCGCTTGTCCGCCGCCATTGTTGAAGCCCATCCGGTTGATGACGGCCCTGTCCTGGACCAGCCGAAACAGGCGCGGCTTGGGATTGCCGGCTTGGGGACGCGGGGTGATCGAACCCACCTCGACCGCGCCGAAGCCGAGGCCCAGCATTGCATCGGGCACCTCGCCATCCTTGTCGAAACCGGCGGCGAGGCCGAGCGGGTTTGGAAATTCTAGCCCCGCGACGCGCGTCGCCAGCGGCCCGGCCTTCGGCTTCTTGCCTGCAGGAGCCAGCTTCAGTGCGGCGAGAGTCATGCCGTGCGCTCGTTCCGGGTCGAGCGCGAACAGGGCGGGGCGGAGGAGATCGAACAGCATGGAGCCGCCTATGGCCGCGCGCGCATTTGCTGTCGAGAATGGTGTGCGCTGGACGGGGACGCGTGCGGTTTTCGCTCAAGCTGTCGTTTGCATACAATCAAATGATATAGAATCGCCCTACCACACTCCTGCGACCCGAAGGGCTCGGCGCATTCATGTGTTGAGTTCCTCAACTAACAAGGGCGGTCTCCGGAGACGGAGGCCGCCTCTTTTTTATGCGCCGAATAGGATCACCCTCTGGCCAATAAGGCTTTTTTGCGTCATCCCGCTTTTAAAACCTTCGGGAGTCGCAGTGATGATGGTTATTCGACTGGGCGGCATTTCGCTCGCGGCGCTGGCGCTGGCGTCCTGCGCCACCACTGCATACACGCCTTCCGAGCCGAATCCGGCAACTGCGCAAACGCAGGCCGAAACGATCAATGCATTATTCGAGAATTACGATGAGGCACAGCTGGAGCAGTCGCCTCTAGCGAAAGCGTATCGCGGCATTCGCGACGAGGATTATGGGCGCTGGGACGATGTTTCGGGCGCAGCCGAAGCGCGCGAATACGAGCTTCTGCAAAATGCAGCAGCAATCATGCGAGCCAATTTCGACGCTGGCATCTTGCCGCAGCAGGATGCGCTTTCCTACCGGCTTTTCGATGCGATGGCGAAGCGTAGTGCGTCGCTTTGGCCGTACCGCGACTATGGTTACATCTTCGACCAGATGAACGGCGCGCAGAGCCAAGGGCCTGCGTTTCTGATCAATATCCACCGCGTGGAGAACGCGCAGCAAGCGCGTGACTACATCGGCCGGATCGAGGGAATGGCAGCGGCGCTTGACACCTACACTTCGCAAGCGCGGGAGCGGGCGGATGCCGGGATTATGCCGCCCGACTGGGTCTATCCCTATGTCATTTCCGACATCGAAAATCTGCTTTCGGCGGGCGCGGACAATGCCGTGATCGAAGATTTCGAGAGCAAGGTAAACGCACTCGACATTCCGGTGCCCGAGAAGGAGAGTTTGAAGCGCCAAGCTCTAGCGGCCTGGAATACGGACGCTCGTTCGGCCTACGAGCGCGTATTGGCGGAGATGAAACGCCAGCGGGCATTGGCGCCCACCGATGACGGTATCTGGCGCTTTCCGGAGGGCGCGGCCTATTATAAGGCACTGCTCGCCAACTACACGACAACCAACCTGACCGCCGACGAGATCCATCAGATCGGGCTTGAACAGGTTGATCGCATTCACGGCGAGATGCGCTCGATCATGCAGCAGGTCGGCTTTGAAGGCAGTCTTCAGGATTTCTTCCAATTCACGCGCACCGACGACCGTTTTTTCTACGACAGCCGCGAGGAATACATCGCGGACGCGCAAGCCAAGATCGATGCGCTTGGCGAGCGTATGCCCGAATTCTTCGGGGTGTTGCCTACCGATCCGCTGACCATAAAGCCGGTCGAGGCTTTCCGCGAAAAGAGCGCGGGCAAGGCGTTCTACCAACGCCCGGCACCGGACGGATCGCGCCCCGGCACCTATTACGTCAACCTCTACAATCTCCGCGACATGTCCAAGAACGAGCTCGAGGCGCTGGCCTATCACGAAGGTCTACCCGGCCATCATCTGCAGCTTTCGATCCAGACACAGCTGGGCGATGTCCCGGCCTTCCGCCGATTTGGAGGTGTGACAGCCTATAGCGAGGGATGGGGGCTTTATTCCGAAGAGCTGGGTAAGGACATGGGGTTCTACACCGATCCCTATTCCGATTTCGGGCGGCTCGGCATGGAGCTGTGGCGCGCCTGCCGCTTGGTCGTCGACACGGGCATCCATCACAAGCGCTGGAGCCGGGAGACGGCGATCCAGTACCTCACCGACAACACGCCCAATCCCGAAGGCGATATCCGCAAGGCGATCGAGCGCTACATTGTCTTTCCGGGACAGGCGACGGCCTATATGATCGGCAAGCTCAAGATCATGGAGCTACGCGAGCGCGCGCAAATCGAGCTTGGCGATCGCTTCGATATCCGAGGCTTCCACGACACCATCCTCACCAGTGGCCCGGTGCCATTATCGATCATGGAGGAGAACGTGGAGGGCTGGATCGCGAGTACGAAGGGCGCGCCGGCGCCGGAGGCAAGCGACTGAGCATGGAGGAAGCGCAAACGAATTTCCAATTTGCGCTGTACCCGCCGAGCCAGGCTCTGCGAGACTACTGTCATACTCTCTACACTCTTGAATGCGACGCCGACGGGATCGAAGACATCGTTCCCGCCTATTCTCCTCAATTGCTCTTGTTCGCCAGGGGACAGGCCGAAATAACGTTTTCCGGCGGCTGGATGGACCGGTCATCCACCGCGTCGATTGTTTCACAAATCGAAGAAGCGGCTCATTATCGGCTGCACGGCCCGGGCAGGCTCCTGGGCGTCTCTCTTACGATACCCGGCTGGATCGCTCTGGGCGGACCGAGCATGGAAGGCCGGGCAAATCGAATGCGGCCGGTTGCAGATGTTTTTGGCGCGGCGCTGGCCGACAAGCTCGACGAAATCCGCCTGCGGATTGCCGAAGATTCGAGCGATACGGCCAAGGCGGCGAGAGAAGTGGGGGATGTTGTTTTGCGCGCCGTGACGCCGCTTTCGCAGGAGCAGAAACGCTTCGTGACGGCAGTTGTCGACTGGCTGGAATCCTCTTTCGACCCGCAGCTCGCCGATCTTCATGCCGCTCTTCCGGTCTCGCCGCGGCAGATACAGCGGTTGGCACGCAGATATTTTGGCCGTGCACCATCATCGCTGGCGAAACGGCGCCGGGCCGTGCGCGCGGCGTCGCTGCTTGCATCGCCTGTTCTCGCGCAAGAATTGGAAGACGAAATTTTCGCCGCCTATTTCGATCAGGCGCATCTGATCCGCGAGATTCGTAAATACACAGGGCGAACGCCGAAGCGGCTGGAGGTCGATGAATTATCGCCGGGTGTAGAATGCCTCACAAGCCTCGACAGGTCTAACGACGTTCTGTTTGATCGACTAACCGGTGCGGACGCCGCGCCAGGGCGCTCCGCTTGAGCACCGAAAGCGAACTCATTCCCGACCCGGGCAGCGCCGAGCGCTTTACCCCGGCAAGCCGGTTTTCGATCGATTATCTCGGCACACCGCCAGGGCTCAGCGATTACGTGACGACTTTTTACCACTTCCGCTGCGAAGATGAGGAAATACGTGACATCCAACCCGCTGCGGTCGGGCATCTGTCACTGTTCCCGTACGGTAAAGGTTTGATGAGCCTGCCAGGCGGCGAATTCGACCCCTCTCACGAGGTAAACCTGCTCACACCCTTTTCACACGCCGCGCCATTCCTCGTCGATGGGCCGTTTCATGCAATCGGCGCAGCTCTCAGCCCGCTTGGCTGGGCCGCACTGACCGGGCTTTGCGCAAAAGAGCACGCCAACCGGCTTTACCGGGCAGCGGATTGGCTCGATCCCGAATTCGAGCGGCGCGGCCGCGAATTGTGCGCAGGATATCGTGAGGGCGCTCTTGCCGCGAAGGATTGCGTGGCGGAACTCGCTCGCCTGATCCTTAAACATGCAAAACCTCTCAAGCCGGGGCATGCCGAGTTGGTGGCGGTCGTCAATGGCTGGGTGTCGGCGGACCTCTTGCCCGACCTCGGCAAACTATATGACGCGTCGCCCTATTCGCAGCGCCAGACCCAGCGTCTTGTGGAACGGTACTTCGGCCTGTCACCAGTGGCCTTGAGGCGGAAATACCGCGCTCTGCGCGCTGCGACACTGCTCTCCTTGCCCAACCTCACCCCGGAGTTCGAAGCGCAAATCGGCGATGCGTTCTACGATCAGCCGCACATGATCCGCGAGATAAGGACGTTTGCAGGACGTACGCCTGCGCGCCTCGGCGATGATGCATCACCGTTTCTCAGCGAAATGCTCGATGAAAAGAACCTGCGCGAATTGAAAATGCCGCAAGCCATTTCCTCGGTCAGTGCTAACGACTTGCAATAAGCCATTTGGCGTTGAAAGCGCCGGTTTGCGAGCCTAGATGCGTAATCGGAACAGAATGGTCCGATTTAACTATGCGCTTGTCAAACCTAGCTGATTACGCCGTCGTTACGATGAGCGCTGCCGCCCGTCATTGCGGCGGGGGGCGCGTGTCGGCCGCAGAACTTGCTGCAGAGACCGGACTCCCCGCACCTACCGTGCAAAAACTGGTCAGCAAACTCACCGGCGCCGGTCTGCTGCGCTCCTCGCGCGGGGCCGGCGGCGGGTTGCAGCTTGCCCGGCCGGCAGCCGCGATCACGGTTGCGGACATCATCGAAGCTGTTGAAGGGCCAATCGCCCTGACAGCATGTGTCGATGGACATGATTGTTTGGTCGATCACACATGTGCGGTTCGCCCGCATTGGCCTTTGATAAACAACGCCTTGCGCGGCGCCTTGGCGGCAATTCCGCTATCGCAGCTTGCGCGAGAGAGAGAACCGGCATGA
Source organism: uncultured Alphaproteobacteria bacterium (assembly GCA_963797945.1). Lineage (GTDB taxonomy): Bacteria > Pseudomonadota > Alphaproteobacteria > Sphingomonadales > Sphingomonadaceae > Qipengyuania. The sequence goes on from CAWCRA010000005.1 coordinate 368,647, forward strand.
ACGAAGAAATCGAACTCAAAGACCGCTCTGCAATGGACGGGCGCGAAACGGATCAGCCTGAAATGGATCAGCCTGAAACGGATCAGGACGCGCGCGACGCGGCCGACAAGGCTGCCGAGTATGAGCACGGCTGGTCGGCAGACATTGAGACCGAGTTTGCCGAGAAGGGCTTGAGCGAGGATACGGTCCGCTTCATCTCCGGCAAGAAGAACGAGCCGGAATGGATGCTCGACTGGCGCCTTAAGGCGTTCCGCATCTGGCAGGATATGGAAGAGCCTGACTGGGCCAAGCTCGGCTATCCCAAAATCGACTATCAGGACGCCTATTATTACGCGGCGCCGAAAAAGAAGGTCGAGCTTGGCAGTCTCGACGAGCTCGATCCGGCGATCAAGGAAGTCTACGACAAGCTGGGCATTCCCGTGGCGGAGCAGGAAGTGCTCGCCGGGGTGAAGGGTGCGCGCAAGGTTGCGGTCGATGCGGTATTCGACTCGGTTTCGGTCGCGACCACTTTCCGCGAAGAATTGAAGCGGGCGGGCGTCATTTTCCTGTCGATCAGCGAAGCGATCAAGGAATATCCCGAGCTGGTGAAGAAGTGGCTCGGCAAGGTCGTGCCGCAGCGTGACAATTATTTCGCCACGCTTAATTGCGCGGTCTTTTCGGACGGCACCTTCGTCTATGTGCCCGAGGGCGTGCGCTGCCCGATGGAGCTGAGCACCTATTTCCGTATCAATGCCGAAAACACCGGCCAGTTCGAACGCACGCTGATCGTGGCCGAAAAAGGCTCCTACGTCAGCTATCTGGAAGGCTGCACAGCTCCGATGCGCGACGAGAACCAGCTTCATGCTGCCGTCGTGGAATTGATCGCGATGGAAGATGCCGAGATCAAATACTCGACTGTCCAGAACTGGTATCCCGGCGATGCTCAGGGCAAGGGCGGGATCTACAATTTCGTCACCAAGCGCGCGCTGTGCCAGGGCGACCGCTCAAAGGTCAGCTGGACCCAGATCGAAACCGGCAGCGCGGTGACCTGGAAGTATCCCTCCTGCGTGCTCAACGGCAAGGACAGCGTGGGCGAGTTCTACTCCGTCGCGGTGACCAATAATTACCAGCAGGCCGACACCGGCACCAAGATGATCCATAATGGCGCGGGCAGCCGCTCCACGATCATCTCCAAGGGGATCAGCGCCGGACATTCGAACAATACCTATCGCGGGCGTGTCGCAGTGGCCGCCAACGCGGATGGTGTGCGCAATTTCACCCAGTGCGACAGCCTGCTGTTAGGAGATCAGTGCGGCGCGCACACCGTGCCCTATATCGAGGTAAAGAACCCGAGCGCGCAGATCGAGCACGAGGCCACCACAAGCAAGATCAGCGACGACCAGATGTTCTACGCCCAGCAACGCGGACTGGACGAGGAAGAGGCCGTGGCCCTGATCGTCAACGGCTTTGCGAAAGATGTGCTGAAAGAGCTGCCGATGGAGTTTGCCGTCGAGGCGCAAAAGCTGCTGGCAATCTCGCTCGAGGGGAGCGTGGGGTGACCGAGAAGAAAACCCTCAAGCTGCGCGAACCGTCCGAGGGCGACACTCCGTTCGATCAAGAAGAAGGGCCGCGGCTGGGAGATTTCCGACAAGCGGCTCGACGTGTTGCACGATCAGGCGCGCGAGATGCGGCGGCATTCGTCCGAGGCGCATAAGGCACTGGCCGAGCGTTTCTCAAAGGCCAATCTTGGCCGCCACACATTCAAGCGCCACGCCGTAGTCGGCTCGGCGATCGTCGATTTCAATTGTCACTCGCTCGGGATGGCGATCGATATCGATGAGGAAGGCGAAGACGAAGCGCTCGCCCGCCGCCGTGACAAGAGCCTGGAGTCCGTCGGCATTCGCGTTATGCGCATCAACGCCAAGGATATTCTCGAGAATATGGACGCCGTTCTCGAACGCATTACCGCCGGAATGCGATTGCGCTTGGGTGACAAGCGCGAGGCGCGCCGCCAACATCACGCAACATATGGAAGGGAAAACCAGCGATGATGATGACCGCGATGGCAGCCGCAGTGCTTGCAACCGCCGCAGCCGAAGAGCCCGCGCCAAAGCCGTCGCAGGCCGCGCAGCAGCAGCTCGCCAGCGTAGCGATCCCCTTCGAAGTGTCGCCCGCCATGATGCCGTATCTGATCTGCCGCCAGAGCGAAGCGGGCGTCGCGCTTTACGATTCCGATGGTAAGATTATGAACCCGGAGGGCAGCGACCAGGATTGCGACCAGGTTCGCGAACGCTCCATGCGCCACACGATAAACCTCCTCGAAGAGCTCAACCTCGGCCGCCACACGGGCGAACGCCGGGCATTTGCCGAGCATTGGCTCGCCAAGATCGACGAGATGTCCGGCCCCGCCGAAGACTAGGACCACCACGACTTATGCTAACTATCCGCAACCTGACTGCCGAAATCGGCGGCAAGACCATTCTGGACGGGCTTTCGCTCGATATCGCCGCAGGCGAAATCCATGCGATCATGGGGCCGAACGGGGCGGGCAAATCGACACTCGCCTATGTGCTGGGCGGGCGTCCCGGTTACGAGGTCACTGGCGGCTCGGTCGAGTTTACCGGCGCTGATGGCGAGACGGTGGATCTGCTCGACCTCGACCCGCACGAGCGCGCCGCTGCAGGCTTGTTTCTGGGCTTCCAGTACCCGGTCGAAATCCCCGGCGTATCGAATGTCCAGTTCCTTCGCGAAGCGCTGAATGCCCAGCGCAAGGCGCGCGGCGAGGAGCCGCTTTCCGGCGGCGAGTTTCTCAAACTGGCGCGGGAAAAGGCGGCGCTGCTCAAGCTCGACATGGACATGCTTAAGCGCAATGTGAACGTCGGCTTTTCGGGCGGCGAGAAAAAGCGCGCCGAGATGGTTCAGATGGGCATCCTCGGCCCGCGGTTCGCAGTGCTGGACGAAACCGATTCCGGCCTCGATATCGATGCGCTTCGCGTGGTTGGCGATGGCATCAATTCGATCATGCGCGCGCCTGACAAGGGCGTGCTGCTGATTACCCATTACCAGCGCCTCCTCGATGTGGTGCGGCCCGACAAGGTTTCGATTCTGGCGCGCGGCCGGATCGTGAAGACCGGCGGGCCGGAGCTTGCGCTCGAGCTGGAGAGCGAAGGTTACGATGCGGTGATGGAAGATGCCTGATTGCAGGCACTCTCCCGACCCGCAAGGACGAGGCCTGGCGCTATTCGGCGGTCGAGGCGCTGAAGGGCGTTTCGCTCGATAACTGGCGCGCCATTGATGTGCCGCAAGGCGAAACCTTTCGTGAAACAATCGTGATCGAAGACGCTTCGGCATCGAATCAGGCTGAACTGCGCCGTATCCGTGTGACGGTTGGCGACAATGCCCGATGCGAATTTTTCGCGGTCATCGCCGCGGCCGATTTCGCCCGTGTCGAGGTGGAAGTCAGCCTTGGGCAAGGTGCGCATTTCGAGCTGGGAGGGATTACTGTGGGCGGGCGCGAGACGGTGCGCGAATTCGTTACCACGGTCGAACATGCCGAACCGAATGCTACCAGCAATCAGACCGTCCGCAGCGTGCATTGGGGCAAGGGCACGGGCAATTTCCTTGGCTCTATCGACGTGGTACGCGGCGCGCAAAAAACCGATGCGGCGCAGGACTTTAAGGGCCTTCTGCTGGAAAGGGGCGCGAGTGTGAACTGCGTCCCACAACTCGAAATTTTCGCCGACGATGTGAAATGCGCGCATGGCGCAACCGTCGGTCAGCTCGATGAGAATGCGCGCTATTACATGGCCGCGCGCGGCATCCCGCCCGAGCTCTCGCGGCGGCTTCTGGTGCAAGCCTTCATCGGTGATGCGCTGGTCGAATTGGATGACGACGACGCGCGTGATGCGCTGATGCAAGTCGCGCTGGGCAAATTGGACAAGCACCTTTGAACGAAATGACCGTTCTCGACCGCAAGGCTGACTTTCCGGGCCTCCTGACGCCGGAAGGCGGTGTCTGGCACTATCTGGACACTGCCGCGACGGCGCAGAAGCCGCAGGTTGTCATAGATGCGATGAGCCGCGCCCTGGGGCGGGACTACGCAACCGTGCACCGAGGCGTCTATTCTCGCAGCGCGCATATGACGGTCGCCTATGAAGCGGCGCGCCGCCGCACAGCCGAATTTATCGGCGCGAAAAGCGAGAGCGAGGTCGTGTTCGTTCGCGGCGCGACCGAAGGCATCAATCTGGTTGCGCAAAGCTGGGGCATGACCCGGCTGGGCGAGGGCGACCGGATCGTTCTCTCGTCGTTAGAACATCATTCCAATATCGTTCCGTGGCAGATGGTTGCCGAGCGCACCGGCGCTGTCATCGACGTGTGCCCGCTGACCGATGACGGGCAGATCGATCTTGGCGCGCTCGAGGCGATTATAGGCCCCCGAACGAAGATGGTCGCTCTGGCGCATGTCTCCAATGTTCTGGGCAGCGTTCTGGACGCCCGCAAGGCTGCGGATCTCGCCCATTCGGTCGGCGCGAAAATATTGCTGGATGGTTGCCAAGCTGCGCCGCGCATCGCGCTCGACATGGCGGCGCTCGATTGCGATTTTTACGTGTTTTCCGGCCACAAGCTCTACGGCCCGACGGGGATCGGCGTGCTGTGGGCGCGCGAGGAATTGCTCGATGCAATGCCGCCTTATCAGGGTGGCGGCTCGATGATCGACAAGGTCACTTTCGCAAAGACGACTTACGCGCCGCCGCCGCAGCGCTTCGAAGCCGGCACGCCGATGATTACAGAGGCAATCGCGCTGCACGCGGCGATCGACTATGTCGATGCGCTCGGAGTGGACCGGCTGTTCGCGCATGAGACAGACTTGGCAAAGCGCCTCCGCGCAGAGCTGCGCAGCCTGAATTCGGTGCGCCTGTTCGGGCCGGACGATAGCGCCGGAATCGTGTCTTTCGAGCTCGAAGGGGTTCACCCACACGATTTGGGCACCATATTGGATGAAGAGAACGTCGCTATCCGTGCTGGTCACCATTGTGCGCAGCCGCTGATGGAGCATCTTGGCGTCCCTGCCACTGCGCGCGCCAGTTTCGGGCTCTATTCGGACGAGAGCGACATCGCTGCGCTAATGCGCGGCATCGATCGCACACAAAGGATCTTCGCTTAGGTATCGCTATGAACAAGCCAACCGAAACAAAGCGCTTCGTCGCCGCCCCTGCTCCGAACGAGCAGGTGCTGTCGAAGCCGCCGCGCGCCCGCGTTTCCGACCTGGATGAACCGCAGGAAGAAACTCCGCGCGAGACGATGGAGCGCAAGCGCGATTATCTCGAAGGCTTTCTCCAGAAGAAGCCCGAAAGTGTGGTTCCGGGTGAACCTGGCGGCGATCTTTACGAAGCTGTCGTCACGGCGCTGAAGGAAATCTACGATCCGGAAATTCCGGTGAATATCTACGATCTCGGCCTGATTTATGGCGTCGAGGTCGACGATGAAGCCGACGTGGTCGTGACAATGACGCTTACGACGCCGAATTGCCCCGTCGCCGAGACCATGCCGGGCGAAGTCGAACTGCGCGCGGCGAGTGTGCCCGGTGTGCGCGATGCCGAAGTCAATCTGGTCTGGGATCCGCCGTGGAACCCGGAAAAGATGACCGACGAGGCACGCCTCGAACTGGGAATGCTGTGATGTCCGATACCAAAACCCGCCCCGCCCGCAAAGCGGCCGTCATCCTGACCAAGGGCGCGGAAGACCGAGTGGCCAACCTAATGGCCAATGCCCCTGAAGGCGCAATCGGCGTGAAGCTTTCGACCCCGCGCCGCGGGTGTTCCGGCCTCGCCTATTCGGTGGATTATGTCAGCGAAGAACAGGCATTCGACGAAAAGATCGAAACGCCGGGCGGCACTTTCTACATCGACGGCGCTTCGGTGCTCTACCTGATTGGCAGCACCATGAACTGGGTCGAGGACGATTTCTCGGCTGGTTTTGTATTCGAAAACCCGAATGCCAAAGGTGAATGCGGCTGCGGCGAAAGCTTCATGGTTTAGCGCCTGAGCGCTGCCACGCAGGCGGCGCGGTCGACATCTCGGCCATCGCTTGATCGGCGTGCATCGACATGGGTGGCTGCCGGCTCGCCATTCGGCTGAAGCGGGTACAGCACTACGTCCAGCACACATGCTTCTCCGGCGAATTGCAGCTTCAGCGCATCGCCTTCGCGCACCTGGAGGCGTGGCGGGCCGAAAACGTTGGCAAGCGCTGCCGCATTGCGGCCGATGACCCGATCAAGCCCGGGCAAATTCATGACGGTGGGCGCGATGAAGCCGCGGCTGGACGGCGCGACCTGCGTCGGCGGCGCGCCCATGGGCGGCGGTGTCGCAACTGGCCTGGTGGTCGGCACGGTGCGCGCATCGGGTGTGGATACGCAGCCTGCAAGCAGTGCAGCAAGGGTAATAGCGCTAAGACTTCGCACGGATCAGCCTCTTTCGGTGGACCAGATGGGTGGCGCTCGCAGCGCCGATCAGCGGGGCAAGCAAATTGAGGAACGGCACCGCCAGCATTGCAGCGATTACGCCGCCAAGCGCGAAACGGGTCAGGCCGCTCATCGGCTGGGCTTCTTCTGCATCACCCCTGTGGCGCAGCCAAACCATGTCCTGAAGCTCTCGCCCGAGCAGCAGGGCGTTGGCCAGCCAGAACACCGCTGCGGCCCCTATTCCGGTGACCAGCAGCAGCAGGGCAACGGGCGCTGCGAGCAGGTTTACGATGACTGCGCGTCCGGTGCTGCGCAGGCTGTTACCCAACTCCGCCGAAAACGGTAGTCCGGCGACTTCATGCGCACCGGGATAATGCTTTGCCTCGACCGCGCGCACCACGTCATCGGCGAAGAACTGCATGACCGCGAGCGCCACGATGCGGAACAGCAGCCATGCCGCGACGATGAACAGGAACAGCGTCAGAACCACATAGACATCGCCGCTTACGTCGAGCCAGCCGGACAGCAGCGATGGAATGACGGCGTTGAGCGCGAAAGCCAGCGCTGCGAAGATCGCCAGCGTAATCGCCAGGCTCTTGAACAGCACGGCCAAGATCGCACGATCGCCCAATTGGCCGAAAGACAGGGCAAGGGCGCGCGGAATATCGTGCATCACTGACGCCCGATTGCGCGCAGGCGAATGACAAGTCAACGCCGTGCTTGGCCTCGGGACGACCAGCCGCTAACGCGCGCCGACGACTTACAATGTTTGAGGAAATTCCATGACCGAACCCCGCTATGACGTCATCGCCATTGGCAACGCCGTGGTCGACGTGATCGCTTCCTGCCAGGACGATCTGATCGAGGAGCTCGAACTCAATCGCGGCGGCATGACCCTGATCGACGAAGCGCGTGCCGACGATCTGTACAAGGCCATGCCCCCCGCGCGCGAGGTCTCCGGCGGCTCGGCAGCGAACACGCTCGCGGGGCTCTCCACGCTCGGCCTGCAATGCGCTTTTATCGGCCAGGTCGCCGACGACCAGCTCGGGCAGGTCTTCCGCCACGATATGCGCGCGACCGGCATCGATTTCGACACGCCTTCGCGTGAAGGCGAGCCCGCGACGGGCCGGGTGCTGATCTTCGTTACACCGGACGGCGAACGGACGATGAACACCTTCCTCGGCGCTGGCCAATACCTGCCCGCCGCCGCGCTCGACGAAGACCTGATCGCCAGCGGCGCGATCCTCTACCTCGAAGGCTATCTCTGGGACCCCGAGGAGCCGCGCCGCGCGATGCGCCGCGCAATCGAGGTTGCCCGCGATGCCGGACGCAAGGTTGCCTTTACCGCCAGCGAGAGCTTCGTGATCGATCGCCATGGTGACGACTTCCGCGCGATGATCGATGACGGCGTGATCGACATCCTGTTCGTCAACGAGCACGAGCTTGCTACCCTGACCGGGGAGGAGGACTTCGAAGCAGGCCTCGCCGCAGTGAAGGACAAGGTCCCCGTGCTCATCGCCACCCGCAGCGCAAAGGGCGCCGTCGCCATCGCTAATGGCGAGCGCGCCGAAGTCGCCGCAGAGCCGATCGCCAAGGTCGTCGACACCACCGGCGCGGGCGACCAGTTCGCAGCCGGCTTCCTGTCCGGCCACGCCAAGGGCGAGGATCTCGCATCCTGTCTCAAGCGCGGCGCAATTGCGGCCGCCGAGGTCATCAGCCATTACGGCCCGCGCCCCGAAACCGACATGAAGGCGCTGATGTCGGAGAAGCGCTGAGCGGCTCCAACAGGATGGAACACATGGAACACGGTCCTGGCGGATAAAACCTGCCCGGCCGCGGAGCAGTGTTTTCGGCGGATCGTAGTGGAGTGATTGGTCCGAACACATGACGCCAGGTTAGTGACGCGATGGCGAGTAGGAAACGTCAGGTATTGGGGTAGAAAGCGGACGCACTACCATCAGCCTTAATAATCAGGGCACGTGCACGGACTCGACTCGCAGTTGGCCAATTCTTTCGTCTAAAATTGCGTGAAGCGCGAGATCGCTTACGGGTTCCTTCGCCGTCGTCAGGTCTACGAGAAATAGCCAGTGACCGCCCATCCAGCGATAGATTGAACGCTCCCAAGTCGCATCGTTTAGAGGAGCTAGGTCGTCCCCATAGGCGCGAGCGCTGTCCCGGAAAAAAGCAGCTGATGCTACGTCGACCTGACTCACGCCATCGATTACATGGTCTCGCAGCTGAAAATCATGTGCGACAAAGGCGTCTGCGATTTGACGAAACTTTGATCGCCACGGCTCAGGCACAAGATGTTCCGCATCATCCTTCGCAAGAGAGCTGAAACTCATATGCGTTTATTTAAGGTCGCCTTTCGATGGCCGCAAGTGGGTCGATAGCCGCCTCCTAACCCCGCTCCCGCCTCACTTCGCGCCAGCCGATGTCGGCGCGGCAGAAGCCGGTGGGGAAGTCGATTGCGTCGACCGCCGAATAGGCGCGGGCCTTGGCTTTGCTGACATTGTCGCCCCTTGCCGTGACGTTCAGGACGCGGCCGCCATTGGCGACCAGCCCGCCGTCTTCGCCGCGCTTGGTGCCCGCGTGAAAGACCTTCGCGCCGCGCGCTTCGGCATCGCCAAGGTCGATCGCGCCGCCCTTCTTCGGCGTGCCGGGATAGCCCTCGGCCGCCATCACGACAGCCAGCGCCGTATCGCCTGACAGGCTGGGAGCGCCTACCTCGCCCAGCCGTCCCTCGGCGCAGGCCAGCATCAGCTCGCCCAGGTCGCTGTCCAGCCGCATCATCAGCACCTGGCATTCGGGGTCTCCGAAGCGGGCGTTATATTCGATCAGTTGCGGGCCGCTCTCGGTCAGCATCAGCCCGGCATAGAGTACGCCGGAATAGGGCATGCCCTCTTCGCGTAGTGTCCGCACAGTCGGCTCGACGATGTCCTGCATGACCTGGCGCTGCAAGGCGTCGGTCAGCACGGGCGCGGGTGAATAGGCGCCCATGCCGCCTGTATTCGGGCCGGTATCGCCTTCGCCAACGCGTTTGTGATCCTGTGCGGTGCCGATCGGCACGATCACCTCGCCATCGGTCAGCGCGAAGAAGCTGGCCTCCTCGCCGGTGAGGAATTGCTCGATCACCACTTCATTGCCCGCGCTGCCGAACTTGCCGTCGAACATGTCTGACAGAGCATCCTGCGCTTCCTGCCGGGTGTCGGCGATCACCACGCCCTTGCCCGCAGCAAGACCGTCGGCCTTGAGCACAAATGGCGGGTCGAACTTCTTCAGAGCGCCCCACGCCGCTTCCAGCGAGGTCGCGCGCTCGTATTTCGCAGTGGGGATGTTGGCGCGGTCGCACAGTTCCTTTGTGAAGGCCTTGCTGCCCTCCAGCTGTGCCGCTTCGCGCGACGGGCCGAACACGGGGACCCCGGCCGCGCGCAAAGAATCGCCCAACCCGTCCACCAGCGGTGCTTCGGGGCCGATGACGACCAGTCCTATATGCTCTGCCTTGGCGAACGCGGTCACCGCGGCGTGATCGCCAGCATTCAGGTCGATACACGTCGCGTGTTCCGCTATGCCCGGATTGCCGGGGGCGGCGAAGAGCCTGCCTCCCCCATTTTCACCGGCGCTGGACAGCAGGCGGGATTGCGCCAGCTTCCACGCAAGGGCATGTTCGCGCCCGCCCGAACCCAGCAGAAGGATATTCATGGCCACTCCCGATATCGAAGCCGATGATGAAAGTGCTGGCTTGGTAGCGCGCTCCGGCGAAGGCGACAACGCTGCGCCTATATCGGTGAGCGAATTATCGGCGCTGCTCAAGCGCACGGTGGAAGACCGCTTTGGCTTCGTAAGGCTGCGCGGCGAATTGTCCGGCGTAAAGCGGGCGGCGTCGGGTCACCTCTATTGTGCGCTCAAGGACGAGAAAGCAGTTCTCGACGGGGTGATGTGGCGCGGCAATACCCAGCGCCTGCCGTTCAGCCCGGAAGATGGGCTGGAAGTGGTCGCAAGCGGCAAGCTGACGACTTATCCTGGCCGCTCGAAATATCAGATCGTGATCGAGCGTATGGAACTGGCTGGCGAGGGCGCTCTGCTGGCGCTGCTCGAAAAGACCAAGGCGCGGCTCGCCGAAGAAGGGCTGTTCGATACGGACCGCAAGCGCCAGCTACCCTATCTGCCGCGCACAATCGGAGTGGTGACAAGCCCGACGGGCGCAGTGATCCGCGATATCCTCCACCGGCTCGCGGATCGCTTTCCGAGCCGTGTGATCGTCTGGCCGGTTCTGGTACAGGGCAAGGGTGCGGCGGAACAAGTCGCAGAGGCGGTGCGCGGTTTCTCGGCGCTGCCCGAAGGCCATGCGGACCGGCCCGACCTCGTGATCGTGGCGCGCGGCGGCGGATCTATCGAGGATCTGTGGAGCTTCAACGAGGAGGTCGTCGTTCGCGCCATCGCCGAATGCTCGATCCCGACTATCAGCGCTGTGGGGCATGAAACCGACACGACTTTGGCCGACCACGCCGCCGATGCGCGCGCGCCTACGCCCACTGCGGCGGCGGAGATGGCGGTGCCCGTTCGCGCTGATCTGTCTGCCACGATTGCCGATCTCGTGCATCGCCAGCGCCAGCTTGCGATGCGCCCTGTCACCCTGGGACGTGAGCGGCTCGATGCGCGCGCGGACCGGCTGCCAAGCGCTGAAACGTTGCTGCAACCGCAAGCCCAGAGGCTCGACGAAGTGGTCGAACGATTGCGGCGCGGGTTGATGGACCGGGCTGGACAGGGCCGCGAGGCGCTTGGCCGCCTGCGGCTGACTCCGGCTGCATTGCAGCGGAACTTGCGTGAGGCACAAAGCGCGCTCGAACGGCAGCGGATCGATACATCGCTGGTATCGCGCCCGCTTGCAGAAAAGCGTGAGCGGCTGGCGGCGCTGGCGCGGCTGGCCGAGCAATTGCACCCCGACAGGCCGCTTGCGCGCGGGTATGTCCGGGTGACCACCGCTAATGGCGATACGGTCACGACCCGCAAGGCCGCAGCCAGGCAGGACGCACTCAGCCTGCGCTTTGCCGACGGTGAGTTGGGCGTGTCCGTCGGTGCGAAGCCTCCTGCCAAACGGACCAGGCGAGCGGCAGGAACCGGCTCTGCGCAGGATGATTTGTTCGGTTGAAGCGCGGCTGCTAGGGACCATGCCATGTTGATGACATCGGACACAAAATCGGGCGGCGAAGCCAAGCTGCGCTACGGGCCAAACGGCTTTCGGGTATTGCAGGCCGGACGGCACGTGTTTTGCGCAGTCAGCGGCCAAGCGGTTTCGCTCGAGGAATTGCGCTATTGGAGCGTCGAGCACCAGGAACCCTATGCCAGCGCCGAGCTGGCGACGGAGCGCCTGAAATCTTGATCGCGATGCGGGCCGCGCCGCTGCTGGCCTTGCTGTGCTGCGCCTGTGTTCCGGCGCCGGCAGCACAGACGATCGCTGACGATAAGCCTGTGCCGGAGCGTGTTGCTGCCACTGCGCCGCAAGAGGCCGGAAACGATCTTCCACCCATCCCCGGCCCACCCCCTCCGCCCGCCGAGCTGGAAGGCGAATACGAGCAGGGCGGCTGGATCAAGGGCGTAGCGCCCTTCGATACGGTCGCCGCCACACTCGACGGCGAGCCGTTCGCTGTCGATTCGCAGGACCGCAGTTTCTTCATCGGCCTTGACCGCGATGCGGGCCGCGAGGCGGTGCTCCTCTTCACCGCGCGCGACGGGCAGACGCGCACGCACCGTATCGCCGTCAAACCGCGCGACTGGCAGATCGAGCGGGTGAACGTACCGCGCCGACCGAGCGGGTCGAGCGAGGAATGGTGGAAACGGCGCGAGCCAGAATGGCTTGCGATCCGCGACGCCCGGGCGATGGAGACCGGCGCGCAAGGATGGCGGCAGGACTTCATCTGGCCGGTCACCGGGCGCATCTCCGGCCGCTTCGGTCGCCAGCGCATCTATCAGGGCGAGCCGGGCAGCTATCACTCGGGCCTCGATATTGCGCCCGGCAATGGCGCGCGATTCGTTGCGCCCGCCGACGGCGTGGTCGTGCTCGCACGGACGGGCTTCAGCCTCGAGGGCGGCATCATCATTATCGACCACGGGGCGGGGCTCAACAGTGCCTTCATCCACCTCTCGCGCCTTATGGTGAGCGAGGGAGACCGGGTCGAACAGGGGCAGTATCTCGGCAATGTCGGCTCATCGGGCCGGGCAACTGGTCCGCATTTGCACTGGAGCCTGAAGTGGCGCGATGCGCGGCTCGATCCATTGCTGTTCACTGGCCCGATGCCCTGACCGTTCGATGAAACGCGGGAGATTCGCTGCCGGAGCGCTCCTCGCGCTCCTGCTTGCGCCAGCCACCTGTTTCCGCAGCGAATTGCCGCCGGAAAACCTCTCGGCGCCGCTAATCGTCGAGCCGCTTGACGTCCAGCCCGTTACATTTGGAGGGTTTCGGCTGGAGGAAGCCTGGCGTCTGCGCAGCGACAGCCGCGTGTTTGGCGGCTATTCGGCCCTTGCATCCCTGACCGAGCGAACTCTCGTGGCGGGAAGCGATGCTGGCAGTCTCTTGTTTATCGATCGTGACGGCCCCCAGCCCGTATCGGGTCGGCTTACGCGGCTGCTTGGCCAAAACGCGACGACCAAGAGGGACGTTGACCTCGAAGCATTATCCCTTGATCCGTCAGGCGCGCGAATATGGGCGGCTTTCGAACGCTCCAATTCGATCCAGGCGTTCGACATGAATTTCAGGCCCGTGGCGCGCTTCAACCCGCCCGCGATGGCAGGCTGGAGCCACAATAGCGGCGTTGAATCGCTCGTAGCTCTCGCTGATGGGCGCTTTCTGGCAATTGCAGAGGGCGCGCGGGACGGCCTTCATTCGGTGGTGCTTTTCGATGGACGACCCGATGACAAGACCCCGGCATCGGTTTTCTGGCTCGAGCCGCTTGAAGGGTTCCGGCCAGTCGATGCCGTGCAGGTCGGAGAAAACGAGATACTCGTGCTGTTACGCGACATGGAATTGTCGCTACCACCGCGCTTTCGCAGCGCAATTGCGAGCTACTCGCTCGACGACATTACCGCTGGCGAAACGTGGAAGCCGGGACTGATCGCACGCTTTCCCGAAAGCGTACCGGAAGAGAATTACGAAGGGCTGGCGGTGATAGATCGCGGACCGCAGGGAGTTCGCTTATGGGTGATCTCGGACGACAACTTCAGCGTCTTGCAGGACACGCTAATGCTCGAGATCACCTATTTACCGCCTGACCCGAGCGCACACGAAAAGACGCGCGAGATGCCCGCGCGTCCTTAGGTTTGGCTAAACTGAAGCGTTGCCGCGGCTCAGGCCGCTTCGGCGCCAGCCTTGTCAGAAGCGGCCTTGTCAGAATTGGCTTTCTTCAGCTCGCGCTTCACCTTGACGGCGCGAGCGCTGAGCTTTTCGTCCTTGGTCTTCAAGAGCCAGTTGTCGAGGCCGCCATTGTGCTCGACCGAGCGCAGACCATTGGTCGACACGCGGAATTGGAAGCTGCGATCCAGCTTCTCGCTCATCAGCGTGACTTGCTGCAGGTTCGGCAGGAAGACTCGCTTGGTCTTGTTGTTGGCGTGGCTCACATTGTGGCCGACCTGGCGGCCCTTGCCCGTCAGTTCGCAGATGCGCGACATGATAAATCTCTCGTTCGAATCTGGCCGCAAGGCGCCATGCCTGCGGTCGCATGAAATATACCGGCGGTCCCGGAAAGGCGCGCGCTTAGCGCTGGGGGTGCGAATTGTCAAGCTTGGCTTTGTTGTTGCAAGTCCGGCCAACCGGGAATAGCGGGGCAGAGGAAGATGAGGAGAATATCATGAAGAAGTTCATACCTATAGCGTTTCTGGCTGGTTCCACGCTCGCCCTGGCAGCCTGCGATGTCGACCAGACCGAAGAAGGCGATATGCCGGAAGTGAATGTCGAGGGTGGAAATCTGCCTGAATTCGATGTCGAAGGACCCGATATCGATGTCGATACCGGCACCACCACAGTCGAAGTACCAACACTCGATGTCGATGCCAGCGTCGGCGATGCCGACGGCGAGCCGGTGACCGGCGACGAAGAGTAAGTTTTCCGGGCGCCCGCTGATTGGTGAATGATCGGTGATCGATCGGGCTTTCATGCAGCGGGCGCTCGAACTTGCCCGGAACGCGGGCGAGGCAGGCGAAGTGCCTGTCGGTGCGGTCGTGGTGAAAAATGGCCAGGTCGTAGGGGTTGGCGCCAACGCTCCTCGCGCCCTTAAAGACCCAACTGCACATGCCGAAATTGTAGCCATTCGTAACGCGGCGGCGGCACTCGGGGACGAGCGACTGACCGGATGCGACCTGTGGGTTACGCTGGAGCCATGCGCGATGTGCGCCGGGGCGATCGCGCATGCCCGAATTGCGCGCCTTTATTACGGAGCAAGCGATCCCAAAGGCGGCGCTGTCGAGCAAGGCGCGCGCGTTTTCAAGCAGCCCCAAACGCTGCACAAGCCTGAAATTTATGGCGGGATAGCGGAGGCCGAGGCTTCCGCGCTGCTACGCGAATTTTTCGCGGCGCGGCGCTGATGCAAAGCCTTACAGCCCTCGCCATATCCTGACCGGGGTGGCCGCTTTCGGGCCGAACCGCCGCGTGTCGCAAGGTGCCGGACGAAACCGCTTATCATAACAGAGCCGCATTTCCTCTAGCCAGCCTCGCTCGTTCAGCGTGATGCCGATTGCATCGCGCCGCCAGCCGCGATTGGCGGCCAGAAACCACTCGCGCACGTCATCGGCGTTCAGGTCTTCCTTGCGCGAAAGCCGGTCGAAATCCGGGAATCGCAGCGAGTCGAAGAGGATGTTCGAGATTTTGAAATACGTGGCTGGATCGTACCGCGAGCAGGACCCATGCTTGGCCCATTGACGCGCCACAAGGCGCACCGAAGGGCTGGTGCAAAGCTGGCGCGCGATTTGCACACCAGTCGGCCGGCTGGTGGTGGGACACCATTGCGGCCAACCCCTAGATCCGTGCGGCCAGAAGCCGTGGAGCACGAAGCCGAAGCGTCCATTGCGGCCCGAGCATTGCAGTGCATGAGCGCGCTGCCCCTCGCGCGGGCGGCAGAACTCCGGCGACCAGCTGAGTGCCATGGTATAGCCGGTGACTGCCACACGCCGCACGGGACCCTTGCGCTCGACATAAGGCGCAGTGGTCACAGACGGCATTCGGCATTGGTAGGACTGCGCGGAAAGAGGAGTTGAAGCCAATGCCAAAGTAGCCGACAAACAACACGCGATGAAAGCGCCGAGACGCGTCACTTCAAGCGAACGCCGGGGTCTTTTTCTGGCATAGCTTTTGGATCATCGGCCAGCCATGCGCGCGCTTCCTTGCGAAAAAGGAATGTGATCGCCGCTACCTGCAGGGCGGATATGAAAATGGTGAGGGCGGCGACCGCGCCTCCCTGCGCGGCCGTAGTACCCGGGAGCATAAAAAGGCCCACAGCCGTCAGGATGACGAGAATCCACTTGGCAATGTCGCTCCCGCGCCGCGCAATGAAATACCACAGCAGCAACGGCACTGCGAAGCCGATAACCGCAGTGGCCAGAAGGAAGCCGGTGCCAAGGCCAAGCGCCGCCATACCCGGATCGCCCTCCACCTGCGCCATGGTGCTTTCATAGCCCAGAAAACCATTCAGCAGGCCAAGCGCCAAACTGAACAGGAAAAGCCTTTCGAACCAAAGGATGGATGACGGTCGCATGTTGTTCTCCCCAAAGCCCTCGCGGTGCCCTTGATGGACGAAGCCTAGAGCGGCGTAAAGTCGAGCCCGATATCGGCCGCCGGGGCGCTTTGGGTCAGGCGCCCGACCGAGACGTAATTTACGCCGGTCGCCGCTTTTGCCTTGATAGTGTCCAGATTGATGCCGCCGCTTGCTTCTGTTGGAACGCGGCCCCCGACCATGCCTACGGCCTCGCGTAGGGTCGGCGGTTCCATATTGTCGAGCAGCAACCGTGTCGCGCCAGCCTGCAGCGCGGGCTCGATCTGGTCGAGCCGGTCGACTTCACAAATGATTTCCTTCACGCCCGCAGCGACTGCGCGGCGCACCGCTTCTCCGACCGAGCCAGCGACCAACACGTGGTTGTCCTTGATCATCGCAGCATCCCACAAGCCCATGCGGTGGTTGCTGCCGCCGCCCATTCGCACCGCATATTTTTCGAGGAAGCGCAGCCCCGGAATAGTCTTGCGCGTATCGAGCAGGGTGCAATCGGAACTATCCATCCTGGTTACATAATGCCCAACCATAGTGGCGATACCGGATAGATGCTGGACAGTATTGAGAGCGCTCCGCTCAGCCGTGAGCAGTGCGCGGGCATTTCCCGTGACCCGCATGAGATCGGTGCCCGCTTCGACCGCGTCGCCGTCCTCCACCAATCGTTCGATGGCAATGTCCGGGTCGAGCGCGCGAAAGAACGCTTCGGCCACTGGAAGACCCGCGACCCGGATTGGATCGCGGCTGTCCATAATTCCTGAAAAGCGCGCACTTGCGGGTATCACGCTTTCGCTGGTCACATCGCGCCCGCCGCCGGGCAGCCCCTCGCCCAGATCCTCGGCGAGAGTGTCCCGGACGAACGCGTGGAGGTCGAAGCCTGGAAGGTCGAAATCAGCCATTGGTGTCGGTTCCTAGTCGCGGGAGCTTAAGGAGCCGGATGGCCCCGGCGGCGATTGAGGCTCAAGATAATTAATGCACGAACCTTGCCACCACATCTCTGTAGGAACGCGAGACTTTCACTTCCGCGCCGCTATCGAGGACGAGGAAGCATTCGCCATTGGTGTGCGGCTTGACCTGCCGGACCTGATCGAGATTGACGATCGTCGAGCGATGGACGCGCTGGAACGTCTTGGGGTCTAGCCTGCGCTCGAGGTCTTTCATCGTTTCGCGCAGGATCAACGAATTGTCGCCGGTGTAGATACACATGTAATCGCCTGCGGCTTCGATATGCTCGATCGTCCCAACCTCGACGCGGAAAATCTGGCCGCGATCCTTGACGTTGATGAGCTTTTCATAGCGGCCTGCCACTTCGCCTTCGCCCGTGTCGAATTGTTCCGCGGCGTCGGGCGCGACTTCGGCGAGGACATTCTTGAGCTTGTCGGCTTCCTCGGTCGATTTCTTTTCCGATATGCGCTGGCGCACGCGCTCGATCGTGTCGGCGAGCTTGTCTTCGTCCACCGGCTTCATGAGGTAGTTGACCGCATTGGCCTCGAAGGCGCGGATCGCGTGCTCCTGATAGGCGGTGACGAACACGAACAGCGGCGGTTCGATCTCCATCACGCCTTGTACGACGGAAAACCCGTCGAAGCCGGGCATCTGAATGTCGAGGAAAACCAGATCGGGCTTCTTCGTCTTGATCGCGCGGATTGCTTCGCGTCCATTCTGGCAGGTGTCGATGATCTCGACGTCCTCGAACGGTTCGAGCCGCAATTGCAGGCCCTGGATGGCAAGTTTTTCATCGTCGACGAGAATGGTGCGTATAGTCATGTCATGTCGCCCTTTGCGGGATTTGCCCTTGCGGGATCGATGGGGGGGAAGCGGTCGGTTTCGGCGGCGGCGTCGACGTCGGTTGCGGCTGCTTGGCTGCTTGTAGGGCAGCCTCTTTGTCTTCCGTGTGCTCGTGCGGAATCTCGATGAGCACGGTGAACCCGCCGCTTTCGGGTGAGCGGATTTCGAAGCGGTGGTCGTCGCTATAGGCCTGGGCGAGGCGATCGCGGATGTTGGCGAGGCCTACGCCGGTCGAGGTCGTGCGGCGGGAACGGTCGATCATCCCTTCGCCAATTCCGCCATGACGAATGCCGGGCCCGGTGTCGGAAACGGTCACGCGCAGACGAGGGCCGACGATCTGCGCCGATAGGACAATCTCAGCGCCTTCTTCTTGCGGACCGACACCGTATTTGATCGCATTCTCGACCAATGGCTGTAGCAACATCGATGGTATGCACGCCCCGGCTGCGGCAGAATCGACGTTGAAGGTGGTCCGCAAGCGGTCCTCGAACCGCATCCGCTCGATATCGAGATAGAGCTTCAACGTCTCGACTTCCTGCGCGACCGTTACCTTGCCGCCCGGCTCGGTAATCAGCGTATGGCGCAGGAACGAGCTTAACCGCGTCAGCATGGCATTGGCCGGTTCGGTCTGTTTGAGCAGGACCAGAGTGCTGATCGAATTGAGCGTGTTGAACAGAAAATGCGGGTTGAGCTGGTAACGCAGCATCGCCAGCTGCGCGCTCGTCGCCTGCATTTCGAGGCGCTCGAGCTGATCGGCCTGTTCTTCGACCTGAAGAAAGAAGTTGATCGCGTAATAGAGCGCCGACCATGCGCCTAGCATGATCAGGTCGATGAAATAGACGCCCAGAAACAGCTGCACGAAATTGCTCTCGCCTTGCGCTTGCGGACGGGTCAGATCGAGCACCCAGCTGTCGATGAACGCATACACCCCGACTGCCAGCGCAAGAGATATGGCGGTCATGCCCCACGTCACCAGCGGTTTGCGATTGATGAGCTGGCGGTAGACGACCGACAGGATCAGACTGATGAAGAAACCGGTCGCGCCCTGGACCACGATGACGAACAACCAGTCCCACGGAAGGCTGTTGGCAAA
This sequence comes from uncultured Alphaproteobacteria bacterium, assembly GCA_963797945.1. Classification (GTDB taxonomy): domain Bacteria; phylum Pseudomonadota; class Alphaproteobacteria; order Sphingomonadales; family Sphingomonadaceae; genus Qipengyuania. Next base: position 387,719 of record CAWCRA010000005.1, read on the forward strand.
GGCCGAAATGGCGCGCAGCAGGATTGCACCGCCCCAACCGGCAAGTTGCAAGTTCCAGAAAGCCCGGTTCTTGTTCGCGAAAAAAGGCGTCGGTTGGATGGGCAGCACGGCCATATTGCCCCTGCCATAGCCTATTTGCGACCGCGAGCGCCAGACGCTACACTATGTGCTTTCAGGCGGGGCGAGAGAGAGATGCGATGGATGTAACCAAACAGACGCTTCACGGCGCAGCAGAGCGAGCCCGGACACGCGCGGCCTTCAGCGAGATGAAGAATGGGACCAAGGAAGACTGGGACCTGATCGGCGGCGAATACCGCGAATTCGCGAAAGGACTGCCCGATCGTGTGCTCGCGCATCTGAAACTGCTCGATGGCGATTTCGGGGGCTTCCCGGTAGACCGGCTGGAGCATTCGCTCCAGACCGCGACCCGCGCGCACCGCGATGGGCGGGGCGAGCAATATGTCGTCATGGCGCTACTGCACGATATCGGCGACACGCTTGGCAGCTACAATCACCCGGAAGTCGCGGCGTCGATCATCAAACCCTTCGTGACCGAGGAGATATACTGGATCTGCCAGAACCACGGCGCGTTTCAGGGATATTACTACTTCCATCACCTCGGCATGGACCGGAACATGCGCGACAAATTCCGCGAGAACGAACACTTCGATGCGTGCGCGGAATTCTGCGAGAAATACGACCAGGCGGCATTCGATCCCGAGTATGACAGCGAGCCGCTGAAATTCTTCGAACCGATGGTGCGCCGGGTCATGGAAAAGCCGCTCGCCAGCATTTATGCCAAGGCGGTGGAGGACGTGGCTGCCTAGCTTTCGAAGGTCCGCGTCCTAGCCTAGCGGGCTTCTTCGACAAAATGCACCGACCAGTCGGCACTCGTTTCGGCTGATGCTAGGCTGGCGATTCGCGCGATTTCCGCTTCGATGAATTCGACACGCTCGTCCCAGCCATCATGCGTGCGTTTGCGCAGCAGTCCGCCGCCATGCCTTGGCCCCCAGCGCGCCATGAAGCGGACCGCGGCCTGCGGATCATATCCGGCATTATAGAGCAGCCACGGCATCAACCGGTCGGCGTCGCGCTCGGTCAGGCGGATGAGCTTGCGCCCTCGCCCTTCGGCATCGAGCAAGCGGCGATGGCCAAGCAGATTATGCGCCAATTCATGAGCAACCGCCGCAGCGAATTCGTCTTCGGGATAGGCGAATCCGGCAAAGTCAGCGCCGAGGATGACGCGGGTGCCTTCAGCGACGGCACGGTCGCTCTTCGGGTGTACTTCGAACCGGGTGGAGCAAACGGGAACGGAAGCAATCTCATCGGCCCCGACCGACCCATCGGCGTTGATCCATGCAACCAGCGCAGGCGCCGTGAGCGCAAACTCGGTCTCGATCGCTTCATTTACCGAGACGAGGCGCTGCCAACTGGGCTGGGTCCGCTCGAAATACTCGCTGATCAGCACTTCGTTGACCGAGGCAAGGGTCGCATTTCTGCTGATCCCGGCGTTTTCTGCGGGCGAGCCTGGTGCAACTGCCTGAACGGCGATGTCACCGGACAAGCCCAGCATGGCGCGCAGCTTGTCAGGGTCGCCGTAGGTCGCCGCGTCATGCAGCAGCACGCCGATCGACGGCACGGTATCCTTGCAAAAGCGAGCATTTGCGCTCGTGAGCTTCCAGCCGGCGGCGAATAGCCGGGCGTCGCGCTCCTGGAGTTTGGCAAAGTCGCGATCAACGACCGTGACGGTCGCCGTTTCGGTCTGCGCGAACAGGGGTGTCGCGGGAGCAGCCAGCCCGAAGGCCAGGATCAAGGCGCCCGCAAACTGGATCACCCTTCGCTGTCGCCTTGCATGGCCTCTTTGAGCGAACCGTAGCCCACTGCGCCCTCGAATGCGCGCGAGCCGGTGACCCAGCTTGGCGTGCCGGTGAACCCGAGCTGCTGTGCCATTGCGGCATTTTGCGCCAGCTCGGTAGCGACTTCGGGCGAGGATGCGACACGCTGGGCGCGGTCCATATCGAGCTGCGCCGCAGCTGCAGCGCGGTCGATATTGTCGGGGCTGGGCCGGTCGAAATCGAACAGCGCATCGTGAAACGCTTCGTATTTGCCTTGCTCGGCAGCGGCGAGGGCCATGGCGGCGGCATAATCGCTACCTTCGAAAATCGGCCATTCGCGGATAACGACGCGCAAGTCGGGATCCTCGGAGATCAGCCGCTCCACGTCCGGACGGCTCGATTTGCAGAACCCGCAGGCATAGTCGCTGAATTTGACCAGCGTGCGGCTGCCATTGGGATTGCCGAGTACTGCGCCGGGAAATGGCGCAGTCACATCCTGTGAAACTTCGGCCAGGCGCGAGGCGCTTTCCTCCGCCTGATACGCCTGAGCCATGGCGGGCAGAATATCGGGATTTGCGATGAGATATTCGCGTGTGCGCTCCTGCCCCAATCCGCTCAGGCTCCAGATGCCTGCGCCGACAAAACCGAAGACCAGCGCCAAAATGGCTGTGAAAATATGCTGTTTCATGACTGCCCCCTAACCGGCTTGTCTCGCTCGCACACCAAGGCTCGCTGGCGTCTCACCGATATCTTATTGGCGCCGGACGCCGAGATCCTCTTCCTGCTGGATCATTGCGCGCGCTTGAAAATCGATGTCCTGCGCCCGCAGCCAGTCGGGCGTATTTTCCGGCAGCAAGGTTCGCGCAACCTGCGCACTGCGCATGGCGAGCACATATTGCCGCGTCATGATTTGCTGCTCTGCACTGGCCAGACGTGCTCGGGCCATGTCGCCATTGGCGGCATAGACCGTACCAAGCTGGCGCCAGGCGAAAGGATTGTAGCGATCGCGCCCCACGGCTGCGCGCAAGACAGCCTCCGCCTCTTCGAAATTCGCGCTATCTTCGGTTGCGATCAGCGCGTGACCGAAGAGGCTGGCAATCAGTGGATGCGAATTGGTAAGCTCGGTCGCGCGGCGAAGATCGGCCAGCGCTTCCGCAGGGCGTCCTGATTCCAGCAGAATCTGCCCTCGGAGCTCCAGGAAATAGGGATCGGCTGGATTGCTCGCGACCAGCGCGTCGGTTTCCGCCAGTGCCTGGTCGACCCGCGCGTCCTTGTGATATGCATAGGCGCGCGCATAACGGGCTGCGATACTTTGATCGCTGTCTGGGTAATTCCGCAGAGTTCGCCGGGGCTCTTCCAGATAGCCGGCAAGCTTCGCCTTGATCCGCTCGAACTTGGCTTGCAGCGCGGCATTGTCTGGCGAATTCCATGCCCGGTCCTGCTCATATACTTCGCGCAGGATAGCGATGCGATCGCCCGACATCGGGTGAGTGCGGGTGAAGACCGCGTCATCAGACTGGCTATAGCCATAACGGAATTCGCGGTTTTGCAGCTTCTTGAAAAAGCTCAGTGATCCGCGCCCAGAAATCCCGGCGTCGGAGAGATATTGAGCGCCCGCAAGGTCGGCCGAGCTTTCTTCGCTGCGACTGTAAGCCAGAAATTTGCCGAGCGCGGCGCGCTGGCCCGCCATGACTGCCGCCATCGCCGCTTCACCCGATCCGGCAAGCGCGGCGCCAATTCCCGCAAGTAGCGAGAGGATCGAGATGTTCGAAGCGGCCTGCGTTCCCTCGCCGCGGCGGGCAATATGCCCGCCGGTAATATGGCCGATTTCGTGCGCGACGACGCCCTGCACTTCGTTGGCGGTCTCGGCTGCGCTGATCAGGCCGGAGTGAAGATATACGACTTGGCCGCCGGCTACGAAGGCATTCAGCGACGGGTCGTTTATAAGCACCACATCGACATTGCCCGGCTCCAGACCGGACGCTTCGACCAGAGGTGCTGCGAGCTCGTCGAGAAACTGTTCGGTTTCCGCATCGCGAAGAATCGACTGCGCCATGGCAGGCTGCGCGCCCATCGCGAAAACGGCGACGAACGCCAGAAAGCTGGCGAACAGGCGAGCGAAAGGGTGCGCAGATGCGGGCATTCCCGCTTGCTAGCCCGATTTCCGCTGAACCGGAACTGAAGAACGCTCCTGAGCAGCGATGAATTCGGCAATGTCCCGGATGAGCACATCGTCGCCCCGCCACGGGCTGGCGAGCTTGAGCAGGATGCCGATGTGATCGACGCCTTCGTAGAAGCGCGTTTCGACGGATGATCCTACTGCGGCCGATGCCTTTGCAAGTGCGCGGGTATTACGCGGCTTCACGGTCGTATCGAGGGTGCCCGTGGCGAGCAGCATGGGCGGTGCATCTCCGCGCACGAAATTGACCGGCTGCGTCGCTTCGGGATCTGGCGCGAAACCGAAGGCGGCCTTGGTCGAATCGCTGTCGAAGGGATAGAAATCGTAAGGTCCGGCTATTCCGATTACGCCCTTTATGACGCCTTCAGGGATGCCGCGCTCCGCTAACCACCGCTTTTCCAGGGCAACTTGCACAACATTGTACGCACCCGCGGAATGTCCGGCCAGATATATCCGGTCGGGATCGCCCCCATGGCGCGCGGCATTTTCGCGCAGCCAGCTGACCGCATCGGCGGTGTCTTCGAGCATTGCAGGGAAGCGGCCTTCTTCGCCCAGCCGATAGCCTGATTTGGCCACGAGCAGTCCTTCCGGCGCCAAGGCCCGAGCGACGAAGCCGTAATAGTCGGGGTCGCCAGAATTCCAGCTGCCGCCATGCACGAAGAGCAGGACCGGCTGCGGCCGTGCCGGACGTTCTTCAGTCCGCCACAGAGATAGTGACTGCGTCGGAGCATCGCCGAGCGCCACACGCTCGACCAATTCCACACCGCGGCTGCCGCCGGTGATGCGGTCGACCCCCGCGAGCACGGCAAGCCTGTTCACCTGCATCGCGATAAACAGTGCCGCACCGGCGAGGACAAGCAGGCCTAGAATGCCGGCGAGCGCCAAGGTCCAACCATTCATGCGCTTCATTCTCCCTGCACCGAACCGCTTGCCGCTTCGGTGCCAGCTGCTGCTCCGACCTCGGCGATGTTTTCGACGATCTTCTCGGCTTCGCCATCATTGCCGAGCCCGATTGCGGTGAGGAATTCATGCCCGGTCGCGTAATCATCGCCAAGCCAAAGCGGCACATTGGCAGCCTTGATGGTCGCCTTCGCTGCATCTTCCTCAGGCGAGAAGGCTTCGCCCGCCCGGCGGATAAAGACCGCCCGGATCTGTTCGGAATGGTCCGCAACGATATCTGCAAAGGCGGTCAGGTCGCCCTGCGTATCGTCGCCGATCAGTGCGAAGCGGATTGCGGGATAAGTAGCCAAAATACCCTTGATGGCGGTTTTCTTGTGCGATCCATGGCTCGATTTACCGAATGTCTTTCGGTCCAGCCCCCAATCGCGCAGCGCTATCGGGCCAAGCGGCAAGCCCCGGCTCTTCTGGTAGGCGACGAGGTAGGAATAGAGGTTCCAGGGGCTCGACGAGACATAGAAGAATGGGTGCTTGGTAGCGGGCAAATGCTCGCCCGCTTGCGATTGCTCTGGCGGCACTGCCGTGCCCCCGCCCAGCGCGTTGTAGAAGGCATCCGCGCCGGGCACGATCATCCGTTCTCCGGGCAATTGCGCCACCACGCGCTTCCAGTTGCTGAGCACTGCGCGCACGTCGCCGGTAATGCCTGTTTCGATGATCGTATCGTCGATATCGGAAATGACCGCCAAGCCCGTTCCCGCGCCCGGGGCGAGCACATGGCCTTGCACACATTGGGCACCGTCGACATTCATCCAGTGGAAGGAGACGACGTCCCACTCGCTGTGGGCCGGCATTTCCCATGCAGGATCAAGCGCTACATCGAAGCGTACGAAGCCCTCGGCGTCTGTAACGCCTTTATGGCGGATTTCGGTACCGTCTGACCGGCGCAATTCCAGCTCGACAGGCAGGTCGGCGACTTCATGCGAGGCAAATTGGCCCAGCATCGTGCGCACCGCTCGCCAGCGGCTGCTTTTTTTGAAATCGGACCTCCGCGAACGCAGCGCGCGCGCAGAAACCAGCAATCTGTCGTTTGTGCGATAGCCGAAATAGGGCTGGATACGGACGGGGTGCGTGGGAATGAAGGGCATGGCCACGCGCGCTAGCGAGCGCATGCCGCCATGCCTAGTCCCCGGATATCGAAAGGGATTCCCGCGCGGTCAGGCGGCGAGCTTGTTTCCAGCGCGCTCGACCAGCTTCACGTCGTCAGGAACTTCGCCCAGCACCACCAGCTCGCCTTCCGGCGTTCGGCGAACCATGACGAGCGCGAATTCGGGGCCATCGGTGTCGATATCGGCGAAGTCCACCGGATCGATTGCGCGCAGTTTGCGGACCAGCGCGGCCTTGATACCATCGTCGCTGAGGGCGGGCTTGCCGGCCTCTTCGCGGCGCAGACGGCGCTCCTGCTTGACCACACCCTTGAGACCGCCTTCGGCACCCTTGAGGAAGTCGGCAAGCGATCCGCGCTCCACGCTGTTGCGATGTGCGTGGCTGAGCACTGCGGCATATTCGGTGAGGCGTGTTTTGTCGTATTCAGTGCCGAAGACCAGCTTGACGACTGGAGTCATCGGCGCACGTTCCTGCACGCTCAGGCCATTGTCGGCCACCAGTTCTGCGAATTGCTCAGGGCTTTCCTGCGCTTCGATAGAGAAGTCGTAGGCGCGGCCAACCGCTGCATAAAGCGCAGCCCGCGTGCGGTCTTCGCTCGAAATCGGCAAGCTGGGCGAGTTCGCGCGCTGCAGCCAGCGTATCGTGGAGCCCTTCCACCGGCTCAGGCTCGGTGCCGAAAGCGGATTGATCCGCCAGTGGCTCATCAACCGGCACGGCTTCTTCCGTTGGCGCAAGTATCGACGCGCGAACGAAATCGAGCACTGGCTGTTCGGCTTCATAGGGCTGCGGAACCGGCGGTTCGCCGCTGCTTGGCGCGGGTGGGGCTTCTGGTTCGAAAAGCCCGAGCGCGGACGGCAGTTCGACAGTCGGCTTGGGCTTACCGCCGCGTGAAACCAGCGAGACAAGGCTTGCTTCAGCTTCATCGTCGTCCAACGGATCGACGACATCTTCGACGTCTTCGTCGATTTCACCGTCTTCCAGGCCCTGATCGCCATAGTCGACCGAATAATCGACCTCTTCATCTTCATCGAAAGCATTGGCAGCCGCGAATCCGGAATCGTCCCATTCGAGTTCGTCGCCGAGATATTCCGGCTCGGATACTGGTGCGGCGACAGGTTCGGTAGCGCCAAATGCAGGCGAGGGCAGCGACGCCGGCTCGTCTGTCACTTCGCCGACTGCGCCCAGATCGAGCACGTCGGCATGGCCCTCACCCCATGTCGCTTCGGCGTCATGATCGTCATCGTTGCTGGCAATTTCTTTATCCTTGCCGCCGCCCAGAGCCTGGTCGATCTCGAGCAGCAATTCATCTGCGGTCTGCTGGTCGGCCATTTCCTTCCAGTTGATCACGCCATAGATGAAATCGATGGTTTCGTTGTCGCTGGAATAGGGCAGCAGGATGCCGCGATACAGCACATTGATATTGCGCTGATTGACGAATTCGGCCTCGAATCCGATCGGTGCCTGATTGGCGAGGATCTGCATGTAATGGTCGGTAATACGGCTCAGCAGCGAGCGACTGGGCACGTCGGACAGCTTTTCGATAACGTCGTCATCGCCGCATTCGACCGCCAGCTTCTTGCCGAGGTAGTGGACCGAAGCATCCTCGATCCCGGCGGTGAAATCCAGCAGGACCGAATAGGGCCCGAAATCCTCGAGCGAATCGGGATCCAGATCCTCGATCGACGGGAAACTGCGGTCCTGCAGAAGGCTGGCCCAATGGTTATAGGCGCGCACCTGCATGCGCCGCTCGTCCTGACCTACCGGTGAAGGTGGGGTTTCGCCGCCCGCAGTGTCTTCGGCGTAGTCGAACTCGTCCGCGCCGTCGTCATGCGATGTAAAATTGCCGCCAAGCCTGTCCATGGCTGCTATGCCCCCGATGTAAGGTTACTCTTATGAGCCATCGCTATGGGGCATGTTTGGTAAAGGTATCGTAAATATCCGTTTACGATATTCATATGGTTCGGGCGGCGGCATGCCTTCCGGGCAGCGGGCTTTGCCCCTCTGCTAGAGCATATAGCGCATGCGGATGCTTTGCTTGGTGCTGGAGCCTTCGAACTTGAAAGCAGCATCGCCGAATTTGGGCGGACCCATGCGCACCTTGGCATCGCGCGAAAAGCCGAAGCCTTCCTTGGGGATCATGGTCAGTGCGCGGTCGGCCTTGCCGTTGCCGTTCTCGTCATGGAGCAAAGCGATCGCGTAATTGCCCGGCGCAACGCCGGTGAAGGTCAAGTTCACGGCATTCGAGGCGGGAACGACGACGATGTAGGCGTTGGCATCGCCGCGGCATTTTGGAAACCTGTCGGGATTGGCAGTCATGCATGCACGCACGACGCCTTTGGTCGAACGCATTTGCGTAACGGTAACCGAAATCTCGCCGATTTGCGGCGCGCCTGCGAATAGCGGCGCTGCCAGGCCGGCAGCGGCGAGCGATAGCGCGGCGCCCTTCACAGCGTTTTTGCCAGCCCGCGGTCGGTGCCGCAAAGCCTGTCCCAGAAGCGAAAATACAGACCGTAATTGCATGAATACTCGTCATGATGGCGTTGATGATGACTGGCGGTTATCACGAGACCTCCTAACCACGAGTGAACCAGGCGGCGCGGGAACATCTCCCAGCCCATGTGATTGGTGACGCCCATGATCGTCATGATTGCCAGCACCAGGCCGAGCATGCCGACATGGATGGGGATGACGAATACCAGAAGCGGGATAACTAACGCCCCGGTCAGTGCCTCGATAGGGTGGAAGCTCATCGCCGCCCACGCTGTCGGCGGGCGGCTGGCATGGTGCACGGCGTGGGCGATCCGGAACAGCTTAGGCCGGTGCATCCAGCGGTGCGTCCAGTAAAACCACGTGTCGTGGGCAAACAGATAGAGGAGCAGCGAGACCGGCAAATACCACAGCGGGAAGTCGGCAACATCGCCGTAGATGCGGGTCCATCCCAGCGTGTTCCAGCCCCATGCGACGATACCGGCCGGAATTCCGTAGATCGCCGCCGATGCCAGCGACCAGCCTATTTCGCGGCGGATTTGCGTGTCGAGGCCCGAATAGTGTCCGGGCAATTTCCTTCCGGTCGCCCAGGCGAAAAAACCGCTCGAAATCAGATAGCGCGCAGCGACGATTGCCGTCATGGCCAGCGCGGACAGGGTGATGGCGAGAAGCATTGCACTTGCCTTATGCCGCATTGCGGCATGCGAAAGCTAGCTTTCGATGCCCCACGGCGCACAATCCGGATCGGCTGTTACCGTCATGCGACGCATTGCTGCGCGCGCGAGCCGCTCGACCTCGACCTTGCGGCGCGCCGCAGCCAGTGGGCGGAGCGGGGTAGGGCGCACGATCTCTGCGTCATATCCATCGGCCACAATGATGCCGCAGCAATCGGGCTGGAAATCGTTCCCTTCCAGCGGAGCGCGGTCGAGGTGCGGGGGCACACCCCAATAGAAACGGTCGCAGTGGTCGAGGTAGTCGGGCCATTTGCCGTCACCCAGCAAGTCGCCGCGCTGAACCTTTATTTCCACGATGATCACACGGCCCTTGGAGTCGATGCCCATCAGATCGGCGCGCCGCCCGCCGCGAAGGGGCATTTCGGCCAGGCACCATATATCGTTGCGCGCGAACAATCGCTGGATCCCGCGCGCCACGTCGCGGGCGAGCGGATCGGCGGCTGGCTGCGGATTGTCGTTGGGAAGCGGGATGGCGGAGGCGGTCGAGTTCATCGTGCGTTGCTGGAACAAAATGTGAACTGCGTCAAGTGCGCGAGGTCGTCAAACCGCCTCGCTCGGCGGTAGCAAGAAGTTGCAAACAGCCTCGCGACCCGCATGAAACTCGCGCCACAGAGTGACGGCGGCAGCGGTTGTATCGCGCCCGTCCTCGCTTGCTCCGATGAGCGCGCGCAGGCCAGCTTGCATAACGGCAGAGAGATCATCGACGCCGCGCTCAATTACCTCCAACCTCCATGCCGGGCCCGATGCGGCGAGCGAAGGCAGAGCGGCGAACCGCGCATCGGGTTTTTCAGGAGCCAGCTGGGCAAGGCCGGCAACAGCCGCCGCCGCATCGTGCAACGCCTCCCACTTGTCAGCAAAGACAGCGGGAGGGGCTGCAAGCTCATGGGCGGCGGACAGGTCGAAATCGTGGCGAAGTGCGTTCATGGTTCGCCAAGGGATACGCCGATGCGCTTGCCAAATGGCTAACGCCGTGCGTGTTTATGGCGATTTTCCTTTGGCATTGGCGAAACGCCTTTGCTAAGCGCCCCGCTCCGCCCGGCGAGAGCCGGCCGGACCGGCACCCGTAGCTCAGCTGGATAGAGCGCTGCCCTCCGAAGGCAGAGGCCACAGGTTCGAATCCTGTCGGGTGCGCCAGTCAACTGCCTTAGCGCGTTGTTTCTGCGCGGTTTCCAGAAAAGCCGTAGAATACGTTCCTACGATTGACCCCACACAATGTGCGGGCTTGAGTGGCCTTTTCTGGGCCGTTGCGGGATAGTCCGACAACGCAATACAATCTGAGGGCATTGAAATTCGATCACCTCGACTGCGTTGCAGATTGGGAGAATCGATTCAGATTGCAGCCGCTCATGTCATTGGGTGATGGCACCCCAGTCCAACCCAAATTTGGCGAGGTATTTCCGCAGGCGATCAGAATCATTGGTTGATGTGCGCTGTTCGCGTGAGGCGGCAAAGAGGGTGCGTCCTGCGTCAGAAAGGCTGGCTGAGCGTCGGCACATGTCAACCACATATTCCAGCTGTACCCGGTCGAAAGGGTCGATCGTCTCCACGCGATCCTTTCCGAGCAAGTCGGTCAACACGCCTATCTCTGCCTTGTCGCCTGACCAGAGCCGTGCGAGGCGACCGGTTTCGAAATCCACAGCCTCGCGGTCGATCCTGCCGGTCGGGCACAGTGTCGCCATGCGGGTTACGCTGGCGGCGAGGTCGCGGAAATTGCCCTGCCACGGTGCCGACGGGCTCTCGGCAAAAGCGAGGTACCGGTCCCGCGCTTCCTTGTTGAATGTAACGCGCGTGCCTTCACGTTCGGCGAAACGCTCAAGTTCGTAGTCGAGGTTGGGTTCGATATCTTCGCGCCGCTCGGCGAGCCCGGGCAATGCGAAGGTCCAAAGGTTCAGGCGTGCAAATAAGTCTTCGCGGAAATTGCCAGCGGCGACTTCATCCATCAAGATTGCGGTTGGTTCCGGCGATCAGCTGGAACTCGCTCTTTGCCTCAGTGTCCGCGCCAACCGGAAGAAAGCGCCCCTCCTCGATCGCGCGCAGGATCATGGCCTGTTCGTCCAGCCCCAGTTCGCCGATCTCGTCAAGGAACAGGAGGCCCTTGTCGGCACTTTTGAGCAGGCCGGGCCGGTCCTGCACTGCACCCGTGAAAGCACCTTTCTTGTGGCCGAACAGCGCGGACATTGCGCTGTCGCCCTTCAGCGTCGCACAGTTGACCTCCACGAATGGCCCTTCGACCTGGTGGCGCAGTTTCTTGAGCTCATACACCTTGCGCGCGAGCTGGCTCTTGCCTGCGCCGGTCGGGCCCATCAGCAGGATCGGCGCGCGGCTGCGAACCGCGACCTGTTCGATCTCCTCGATCATACGATTGAAGGCCGCGTTGCGGGTTTCAATCCCGCTCTTGAGGAAGCTGGCGCTTTCCGCGCTCGCCTCGGCAAAGCGACTGGCGATGAATCGTAACGTGAAAGGTCGAGATCTATCGAGGCCCAGGTGCCGATCGGCTGCGGCGCACCCTTGTGAGGCTGTGTCTGCAGGAGCTTGCCGGGCAGATAGCGCGCTTCGGTCAGCAGGAAGAGGCAGATCTGCGCGACATGCGTGCCGGTGGTAATGTGGATCAGGTAATCCTGCGCGTCCGGATCGAAGTCGAAGCTCACGCGCAAAGTCGAGCAGCTTTCCGTAAACCTCCTCGAAGTCCCATGCGTCTTCGAAATCCATGACTTGGGGCACGACTTCGGTCTCGGGCGATATGTCCCGAATATCCTGCATGACGAATTCTGCGAGGCGCCGGTGATAGCTGCCGTGGATCAGCACAAACCGATCCACCCGCAGGTCCTCCTGCATGCAGATGCTGACCGTGGGCCGCCACTTGTTCCAGCGCGACGGACCAAACTTTGCGGCATCGAGTGTTGAGCCGAGAAAACCAATGACAGTAGTGGGCTTCATGCCCGTCCTGATAAAATTTTATCATCAGCGATACAAGTGAATAGATTTCATGCAATTCCGCGATGTGCGTTGAGAGGCACGGATCTCACGAATCATATATATTTCAGCACACTATACGAAATTCACACCGCGCAGCTCAAAATTGGCACGCCTCATGCTGTATCCAAACCGTCGGGTAAGTCGAACACCCGGCGAGACGCGGGAATGGGCGGCCGGAATGGGCTGGCCGCCCAAAGCCCGATGAAGTTTCACGATGGAGCAGGACTATGGCCAACAAGACACTTTTTTCCTCTGCGCTGGCGAAGTTCCTGCCGCGCACTGACACAGTGAACCAGGCAGGCGGCAACGCTTATGCCTATGGCCCCGAAGCCCTGCTCGCGCAGCTTGCAGCTACCGGCACGTTGTCGGACGGCTTCTACGTGGACGCGCAGGACCAGCTTGCCAAGGTGCTCGAAGCGGCCTGGGCGGTTGATGCCCGATGGGTCGCCAAGTGTGCGATCTACGCTCGCCAGTGGGGCGCGATGAAGGATATGCCGGCATTGCTGACCGCAGTGCTGTCGATGTCCGATCCGGACCTGATGGTGCCGGTGTTCGAGCGCGTGATCGACAATGGCCGTATGCTGCGCAACTTCGTGCAGATCATGCGGTCGGGCCAGACCGGGCGGACATCGCTTGGCTCGCGGCCGAAGCGGTTGGTGCGCGAATGGCTGGAGAACGGCTTCGACCCGCCAGCTGATGCAGGCGGCGACGGGCAATGATCCGAGCCTGGCGGATATCGTGAAGATGGTTCACCCGGCCCCAGCTTCGGCCGAGCGGCGCGCCTTCTACGGCTGGCTGATCGGCAAGCCCTATGACGTCGCGGCGCTGCCCAAGGAGATCGCCGATTTCGAGGCATGGAAGGCGGACCCGCTCGCGGCCCTTGCCCGATGTGCCCTTCGAATGGCTGACCGCCTTCGAGCTGACCGCGAAGCAGTGGGCAGTGCTGGCTGATCGTATCGGTTGGCAGGCACTACGCATGAACCTCAACACGCTGGCGCGTAAGGGAGTGTTCCAGATCGACGGAGTGACCGAAAAGGTCGCTGCCCGGCTGGCCGATCCCGATGCCATCGCCCGCGTGAAGCCGCTGCCTTACCAGTTGATGACGGCGCTTACTCAGGTCGGCGACGGTGTTCCGCTGGCGGTGCAGGCCGCGCTTGAGAAGGCTCTGGACTTGTCGCTTGCGAAGGTCCCGGTGCTGAAAGGCAATGTCGTGGTGTGTCCGGACGTGTCGGGCTCGATGAGCTCGCCCGCGACCGGATACCGCAAGGGCGCGACTTCGGTCGTGCGCTGCATCGACATCGCCGCGCTTGTTTCGGCAGCGATGCTGCGGAGCAATCCGCAGACCCGCGTGCTGCCGTTCGAGGTGGACGTGGTCTCGCTGAAGCTTGATCCCAAGGCCCGCGTGGCGGTGAATGCCGCCAAGCTGGCGGGGGTCGGCGGTGGCGGAACCAATGTCTCGGCTCCGCTTGCCTTGCTGAACCGCGAGAAGGCGATGGTCGATTGCGTGGTCATCGTTTCGGACAATGAGTCCTGGTTCGATGCGCCGCGTCGGTGGTCCTATGGCGATGCTTCGGCGACGATGAAGGAGTGGAACAAGCTGAAGGCCCGTAACCCGGGCGCGAAGCTGATTTGCATCGACATCCAGCCTTATGGCTCGACGCAGGCGAAAACTCGCAAGGACATCCTGAATGTCGGTGGTTTCACCGACGCGGTGTTCGACGCAATGGCACGCTTCGCCAACAGCGATGCGACGGATTGGGTCGAGATCGTCAACGAAGTGGAGATTGTCGAAATGAAGTGAAAAGTGAAGGTCGCGGCGGATGCCGGAAGGACTACATCGTGTCGCAGGTTCGGAAATCCTGGCCGCCGGGTAACCGGTGGTAGCTCAGGAGGTAGAGCAGAAAGCCCTCAAGGGTTCGTCTTTCCAAACTCTCGCCGCCGTGACCTTCGCCTTGAATTTGAAATTTTGGAAAGCAGCCGTGGCGAATGCGGTCTGGGACTACATCCTCCAGCAAGAAAGGCCCCGTCGGGAAGCGCTCCAGCGTCGCGCAAGCGGTCTGGAGAGATCGGCGTCAATCCGCTGGAGTAGTAGCTTAGGGCCGTCGTCTCGACATTTCTCGTCGCCGCGCCTGGTTTTCCAACAATCAAACTCACGGCGAATGCCGGAAGGACTACATCGACTGTAATCGCCATGTCGCGGGTTCGAATCCCGCCAGGTCCACCAATTATGGGCCTGTAGCTCAGCGGATAGAGCAGGAACGTCTTTCCAAAACCTCGTCGCCGTGAACCTGGATACAAATCGCTGGCGGATGCCGGTGGGACTACATGGTTAGAGCGCCTGCGAAAGTAGGAGGTCGGCGGTCCGAATCCGCCCCCGGGCAATCCGGAGTAGCTCAGTAAAGCGTCTCATCAATCCCTCGCCGCCAGCACCGAATATTAGCGCTGGCGAATGCCGGTTGGGACTACATTGGGAACCAGGCGGTTCGAACCCGCCCCTGCATGGCAACATGCGGAGAAGTCTCGCCAAAACTTGTCGCCAGCACCTTGTGCTCAAGCAGCGAAGCGGTAGCACGCTATACTATGAGGAGGTCGCGATGACCCAGACGACGTATGAATATCAGGACGTGGAAGGCGGGTCGCCGATCAAGATGTGGACCCGCGGTGTTCCCGTTGACGACAAGGCGCGTGAGCAGCTGACCAAGGCGGCGAAGATGCCGTTCATCTTCAAGCATGTTGCGGCGATGCCCGATGTGCACGTGGGGATCGGCGCGACCGTGGGTTCGGTAATCCCGACCAAGGGCGCGGTGATCCCGGCGGCGGTCGGCGTCGACATTGGTTGCGGCATGATGGCCGCGCGGACTTCGCTTGTTGCGAGCGACCTGCCGGACAATCTTGCTGGCATCCGCTCGGCTATCGAGGCAGCGGTGCCGCATGGCCGCGATGTCGGCCGCGGGAAGCGCGACAAGGGCTCGTGGGGCGATCCGCCTCCTGCTGTGGTCGATGCCTGGGTAAAGCTCGCCGAGCGCTTCGGCCGCATCGTCGCCAAATACCCGCGACTTGAAGAACACGAACCACCTCGTGCATCTGGGGACGCTGGGAACCGGCAACCACTTCATCGAGCTGTGCCTCGACACCGAGCAGCGCGTGTGGGTCATGCTCCACTCGGGCTCGCGCGGGGTGGGTAACGCGATCGGCACGTTCTTCATCGAACTGGCCAAGCAGGACATGCGCAAGTGGCATATCAACCTGCCTGATCAGGACCTCGCCTATTTCCCGGAAGGGACCGACCATTTCGACGATTATGTCGAAGCGGTCGAATGGGCGCAGGACTTTGCGGCGCTTAACCGGCGCGTGATGATGACGCACGTGCTCGACGCGGTGCGCGGCCAGATCGCCAAGCCTTTCGAGGCCGAATGTGAAGCGGTGAACTGCCATCACAATTATGTGACGCGGGAAAACCACTTTGGCGAAAACGTACTCGTCACCCGTAAGGGGGCGGTGCGAGCCGCGAAGGGCACGATGGGCATCATCCCCGGATCGATGGGGGCGAAGAGCTTCATCGTGCGCGGGCTGGGCAATGCCGAGAGCTTCGACAGCTGCTCGCACGGTGCAGGGCGCGTGATGTCCCGAACCCAGGCGAAGAAGCTGGTGACGCTCGACGAGCATATCGCCGATACCGCCGGTGTCGAATGCCGGAAGGACGAGGGCGTGATTGATGAAACGCCCAAAGCCTACAAGCCGATCGAAGCCGTGATGGCCGCGCAGGCTGATCTGGTTGAGATCGTCCATACCCTGAAGCAGGTGGTGTGCGTGAAGGGGTAACACCCTTCACGCCGCTACCGCCAAGAGACCAAAGATAATTTCGATGCAGGATACGCTAGCCATCGCGCCCGAAGTGCGCTCCGATATCGAAGCCCGTCTCGCGCGTGTGGCGAGCGAGGACGGCGTGCGCCTGCTGATGGCGGTGGAATCCGGTTCGCGCGCGTGGGGTTTTCCATCGCCTGACAGCGATTACGATGTACGCTTTCTCTACATCCGGCCTCGCCGTGACTATCTCGCGCTTAAGCCGGTCCGCGATGTGGTCGAACGGCCCATTGTCGATGAGATCGATCTGAACGGCTGGGATATTCGCAAGGCGCTGGGCCTTATGCTCAAGCACAACGCAGTGCTGTCCGAGTGGATCGAAAGCCCGATCCGCTACATTGATGACGATCCGGTGGTAGACCGGCTGGCTGACCTCGCCAGCCGCCACTTCAACCCTCGCGGCTATGCCTTGCATTATGCCAGCCTTGGCAGGAGCTCGGTAGATCGCTGGCTCGGCCCAGGCGGCGAAATCGCCGTGAAGCGCTATTTCTATGCGCTGCGACCGGCGCTCTCCGTACGTGCGCTGCGCCTCGATCCGTCGAGGCGCCCGCCGATGAGCATGGTGCCCCTGATGCAGGCGGCTGACTTGGATCGGGTCTTGGTGGATACAGGTCGATGAACTGATCGCTCGAAAGGCGAAAACCAACGAAGCAGGAAACACCATCAGGCTGCCTGATATCGAACGGTTGGTAGTAGAAGAGCTCGCACGCGCTGGCGAAGTGCCAGAGCGCACCGACAACGCGAACTTTGCGGAAGAGGCCGAAGCGCTTTTCCTTGAATTGGTAGATAAAGAATGATCACGATCGACGGCTCGGAGGGTGAAGGTGGCGGACAGGTGTTGCGGTATTCCGCGGCCCTGTCGCTCCTGACCGGCGAGCCATTCACCATCCAGAACATTCGCGGGGGCAGGGCCAAGCCCGGCCTGATGCGCCAGCATGTCACCGCGCTGGAAGCGGCCTGCGCCATCGGCGGAGCGGAATGCTCCGGGCTGGCGGTTGGAGCCAGCGAACTGACCTTTCGGCCTGGCAGCGTTACGCCGGGTGAATACCATTTCGCCGTCGGCACCGCCGGTTTCGACCGGGCTAGTACTCCAGACCGTGCTGGTGCCGTTGATGCTTGCCGATGCGCCGTCGAAACTGGTGATCGAGGGCGGGACGCATGCGATGGCCGCGCCGCCTTTCGAATTCCTGCAAAAGACGCTGCTGCCGGTGCTGGAGCGGATGGGTCCAAAGATTTCCATCACGCTTGAGCGCCACGGTTTCTTCCCGCGCGGTGGCGGGCGCATCGTCGTGGATATCGATCCAGCGCCATTGCGTCCGATCGAATGCGTAACGCGCGGCGCATTCAAGGCGGGCAAGGTAGAAGCACTGATCGCCGGGATTCCGTTCGACATCGCTGATCGCGAACTGAAGGCGGCGCGCAAGGTGCTGGCCGATTGGCCCAACGAAGCCTTCGCTCCAGTGCAACTCCCGGCTGAGAATGGCCCGGGGAATGCCCTGCTCATGGAAGCCGAATTCGAACATGTCACCGAAGTCATGTCGGGCTTTGGCAAGCTTGGCGTACCTGCGGAACGTCTAGCAAAGACAGCGGCCAAGCGTATGGCGGGCTATTTGGCGTCGCAGGCCTTTGCCGGACCTTACCTCCAAGACCAGTTGCTGCTGCCGTTCGCAATGGCGGGCCGTGGAGCGTTCACTACAGTCAAGCTCAGTGAGCACACCCGCACCGCAGTAGACTTGATCGAACGATTTTCCGGCAGGGGTTTTCGCTTCGGGGAAACCGCTGACGGGGCACATCTTGCAGAGGTTCGCTGACCGGCGCGAATTGGGCCGATCGCAGTATGTTTGCTTAGGGGTTCGGACAGGCTGAAGCAGACCTTGCCAAAGGAAAGCTGCCACAACATGCTGATGTGTGGGACTTTGCTTAAAGCGAGGAGACTACATAGGCCCAGTAGAGCCTTGCCTTTGAAGCACAAAGCCACTAGTGTTCCACGAATGTTCTCGGGGGCGTATCATGTCTTACAACAGCGCAATCGAATGGACTGACGCAACTTGGAACCCCGTCACAGGCTGTACGAAGATAAGCCGAGGCTGTGATAATTGTTACGCTGAGAGGTTTTCTGAGAGGTTCCGCGGGGTTCCGGGGCACCCATTCGAAACCGGCTTCGATCTGACATTACGCCCAGCACGGCTTGAGCAACCGCTCGGTTGGCGACGTCCCCGGATGATCTTCGTGAACTCGATGTCAGACCTGTGGCACAAGTCGGTTCCGTTCGAATACGTCAATAGGGTTTTCGATACGATGGAGCGAGCCGACTGGCACGTCTACCAACTCCTGACGAAGCGAAGCTCCCTCATGTCGAAGTACCTCAAGAAGCGGTACAGTGAGCGGCCATGCCCGGAGCACATCTGGTGCGGCGTGTCGGTCGAGGATGCCCAAGCGAAGAGCCGCGTGTTGCACCTCCAAGGCGCTCCTGCTGGAGCACGGTTTCTCTCCATTGAGCCGCTGATCGGTCCTGTGGGTGAGTTGGACCTTTTCAATATCGATTGGGTAATTGTCGGAGGAGAGAGCGGCCCACGAGCACGTCCCATCGATCCCCGTTGGGTCCGTGAAGTTCGCGACCAGTGTATCGAGCAGGACGTTGCCTTCTTCTTCAAACAATGGGGTGGGTTCCGGCCTAAGGATGGCGGCAGAGAGCTAGATGGCCGGGAGTGGAACGACTTCCCTCAACAATTCAAGGCAGCGATGGAGAGTGCTGACTGATGGCTCTGCCCCCCGTGCTGCCGCGCGAGTACCACGACCGCGAACAAACCTTTGTCAAACACATCATTCTGAGAGGCTATCTACAGAAGGTTGCCTACAACATCCTCTCGGCGTGGGACGACTTCACGTTCGTTGACGGGTTTTCCGGCCCATGGGAGGCAAGGTCCGAGGAGTTCGCTGACACTTCATTCGGCATCGCCATAGAAGAGCTTCGGGAAGTTCGTGAGGCCTTCCGGCTTCGCGGGAAGACCAAGCGTTTGCGCTGTGTCTTCGTGGAGAAAGACGCAGAACCATTTGCCCGACTTAGCGGAGCAGCTGGAGAAGCCAGCGACCTACACGCGCGCGCCATCCACGGCACGTTTGAGGACAATATCCCGGAGGTTCGCCGTTACGTCGGCTCCTCTTTCGCACTGACGTTTGTAGACCCGACAGGGTGGAACATTGACCTCAGCCGCATCGCACCGTTCCTAAGGCAGCGGGGAGAGGTGCTAATCAACTTCATGTACGAGCACTTCAAGAGGTTTGTGGAAGATGCCCGTCCTGAAATTCGAGCATCATATGAGAAGCCATTCGGCGGCCTCCCTTGGCGAAAGATGATCGATGATGAGATGGCCAGCGGCCTCTCGAAGGAGGAGGCCATTCTGGAAGTCTTCAAAGCAGCGGTGAAAGAGGTCTGCGGGTTCGACTACGTTGCCAGTGCCCGCATCCGCCACCGCAAGCTGGATAAGTCTCACTTCTATCTCGTCTACGGCACACGGCACCCTAAGGGCCTTGAAGTTTTCCGGCAGGTGGAGCGCACAGCTCTAAGCGCAGAGGAGTTCTTTCGGATCGAAGCGAAGGATCGCGAAGTGTCTGCGACCGGGCAGGGCGGGCTATTCGAGAACTTGCCGCACAATGCCGAAGAGACGGCGAGCGCTCATTGGGAAGAGGAGGTGCGGAAGGCCCGTCGTTGGAGCGAAGAGATTATCGCTGGTGAGCCGGTGGTGCTCTTTGAGGTACTGGCGCGGCGCATTCAGCAACGCTTCTCTGTCATCCTACCTGAGCTGAAAGACCTCCTCGTGGAAATGAAGAATGAAGGCCTGATCGAGTTCGACGGCCTCACCGGACGGCAGAGGAAACCGCGCCCAGGCGTGACGATCCGTCGAACTGAGAAACTTGAGAAAAGCAGTGCAGTGAGGGCACAAGCGAAAGCCTAACAGTCTTAAGCGAAACTCAGGGTAATATCGCAATTGAACAACTGACGGATGTTTCTTTCGTATCCGCCCTCTCGTTACAGCGCTCCAAGGCTTCGCGGTTCGCGCTCACAATGGTTGCGCCTCCGCCAGTTCCTCCCACGCTTCCGGGTTCTGCGACCGGATCAACCGAATGCCCGCTTCCACGATAGTCGGTTCGCCAACCGCTTTGCGAGCCATCCGTTCGGGCCAATGCCAGCTTTCGGGCATGGCGCGAGCGATGGTGCCGGGCAGGATCGACCATAGCAGGATACCGGCAGCCAACCCCACGCCTGCAAAGCGCCAGGTCTGGCGCTTCTGCTCGTCCTCGGTGCGGACACGCCCGACAATTGCAGCGAGCCGACCGGTTGCATTGTCCAGGTCTTTGCGGCCCTGCCGGAACAGGTCGCTGGCTATCGCGCAGCATGTCGAGCGAGGCGCGCTTGATCTGAACCGCAATGTCTTCCGGCGTCAGCTCGATGGCAGGCTTGTTGCCGATTGCGGTCAACGTCTTGGAGACCTGTGCCAGCTGATCGGCCATCTGGCCGAGCGTGGCGGTGTAGTCCGGGATGACGATGTCGGCTCGCTCCCTGGCCATGTTCTGGACCGTATGGCGCACCATTGCCATTTCGCCTTCGAGGCGGGCGAAGGCTTCCGTTGCCGGATCGGTTTCCGCCACGGCTTCTGCGGCTCAGGCTGCGGCTCGGCGGTTCCTCGACTTCGAGGTCCAGTTGCACTTCTTCGATGTGGTCGTCTTCCATTTCGTTTCTCCTAAATGCCCATGTCGAAAGCGCGGGTGCGCTCGCGAGTGAGGGTTGCGGTGAGTTCGTTGGCGATGCTGCGTTCGGGCTTCGGATCGATGCCGAGTTCGCGGGTCTTGCCGCGCAGCAGGCCTTCGACCTGCGGATCGCGTTCAAGCCCCTTCGCCAGCTCGGTCAGCTTGGCTGACACGCGGGCAGCGCCTGCGCGGTCGCCTTGCTGCTCAAGCTGCTTGCGCGCCGTGCTCAGCCCCTGCCAGTCGCTGACAAAGCGCTCGGATCGCAGCGCCGGATCGGTGCGCACGGCGGCCTCGTGCTGCATGGCGCGCATGGCCTCCTGGCTGCGCCCGCCAGCGGCCTCTGCAATCAGCTCAGGACGCCGCTCCAGCGCCTTGGCGAGATCGGCGGCGGCATGCGGCCGGATCGCGTCGAGCGCCTTTCCTGCCTTCTCCAGCGCGTCCTTCTGGTGCGGGAGTACGGGCAAGCCCTGGGCCTGCATCGTGCCGATATCGCCAAGCGCACGGGCGTAGCGTTCGACCGCGCGGCGTTGCTCGTTCTGCGTGTTCGTCTGCGCCGGAAGCGGCTCAAGCTGGCGGGCCTGCGGGCGGAAGTTTCCGAAGATCGATTTGGCCTTCTCCGGCACCTGCCGAACCATCTCCATGATCCGCTCGCGGAAGCTGATGCCGCGCAGTTCGGCGAAGGCCTGTTCGGGCTTGTAGTCGCCCGCCATGTCCTTCCCGCGCTCGCGGCTCAGGGTGCGAACAAGTTTCGACTGGTCGGCAAAGTCATCGCGCCCATAGTGCAGCGCCAGGCCCTCGCGATGGCGCGACATGGCGACATAGGCGGAATGGCTGTCCAT
Organism: uncultured Alphaproteobacteria bacterium; assembly: GCA_963797945.1. Lineage (GTDB taxonomy): Bacteria > Pseudomonadota > Alphaproteobacteria > Sphingomonadales > Sphingomonadaceae > Qipengyuania. The sequence goes on from CAWCRA010000005.1 coordinate 409,443, forward strand.
GCCCGGAGTGGCGAGCACATGCGCGCGATCCACCGTCATGCCCTGCGCCTTGTGGATCGTGGCGGCGTAGCCATGATCGATATGGGCGTAGTCCTTGGTGTCGAACGCGACCTCGCGGCCATCGTCGGTGCGCACGGCCATGCTCTGGGCGCTGGCCTTTTCGACCGTGCCCAGCGTCCCGTTCTTCACCCCAAGCCCGCGCTCGTTGCGCAGGAAGATGATGCGGTCGCCCGATGCAAACTGGCGTTCGCCGCGTGCGGCCTTGATCGTGGCATCGTCCCCAAGCGCGCCCGCTTCGCGCATCTTGCTCGCGCGCCATCTGGTTGAGCTCGCGCACCTCGTCATTGGTGTGGGTCAGGATGATCCGGCTGTCGTCCGGGCGGCCTGCCGTTCCTGATCCCAGCGCTCGATCAGGTCGTGCGCGCAGCCTCGCGCGTGTCGGCGGCATGGACCATGCCGCGCTCCTCATAGGTGCGGATCGCCTCGCCGGTGCGGCCCGTTGCGAGGTGCCTGGTCGCATCCTGCTGCCAGGCGGAAAGCTGGCGGCGAACTTCGCTGATCTCGACACCGCCGTGGCGCTCGTGGATCGCACGGAACGCCGCGCCAGCCTCGATGGCCTGAAGCTGCTGCTGGTCGCCAACCAGGACGACCTTCGCCCCGGCCTTGGCGGCATGGGATAGCACGCGCTCCATCTGGCGCGTGCCGACCATGCCCGCTTCGTCGATCACGAGCACATCGCGGGAAGTCAGCTGCTCGCGTCCCTTGCCCCACTGATGCTCAAGGCTGGCGATGGTGCGCGATGCGATGCCGGAGCCGTTCTCCAGACCCTCGGCGGCGATGCCGGACAGGGCTGCGCCGCGCACAGTGTAGCCCGCGCTTTCCCATGCCTCGCGCGCCACGCCCAGCATCGCGCTTTTGCCGGTCCCGGCATAGCCAACGACAACGGCAAGGCCCTTGCTCGTTGGTGACGTGCTCGAAGGCGGCTTTCTGCTCGCCGGACAGGACCAGGCCGCGCTTCACGGCGCTGGCGAATGCGGCATTTCGCTGGACATCACTGACGCTGTGCTTGGTGCGCTGTGCCATCGCGTCGGCGGCGCGATGCAGGCGCTGTTCGGTCTCGATCATCGCGCGCGAAGTGAACCGATCCTGCCCGCGTCCGTCCTTGCCCAGCGCGATCAGATCGGGCGATGCGCGCACCGCATTGTAAGCCGCGTCGAACTGCTCCTTGCCGTCGCTGTGCCGGTGAACGAAGGCGGCAAGGTCGCGCTTGGTGAACGTCGCCTGCTGGTGCGTGATCGCATCCAAGCGCCAGCGCGGGATTGGCGATGATCCGCTCGCCATTGCGCTGGGCGATCGCGCGGTGTTCCTCGATCCGCTCGGCCTCAAGTCCGCGTCCGCCAATGCGCGAGGCTGCGGGGCCGATCTTGTCCTGCGGTTCCAGCGCAATGCCCTGCGCTTCCAGGCTGCGGTGATCGATCCGCGCATCGATGTCGCGTTCCGCCAGCGCGCGGTTGACATGATCGGCCCAGCGCTCGCGCCATTGCTCGATCAGCGCGGTCTTGTTCCAGTCGCGGACCTTCGCGCCAAAGCCGTCCTTCGTGACCTCGCGCATCGTCAGCATGACATGCGCGTGCGGCTTGGCCTTGCCGTCTTCGCCGATATCCCAATGGACATTGAGATCGGCGATCATGCCTTTCTCGACGAACTCGGCTTTCACGAACTCGCGCGCCAGCTTGATGTTGTCTTTCTTCGTCAGCTCGCGCGGCAGGGCGAACTCGACCTCGCGGGCAAGCTGGGCATCCTTGCGCTTCTCGGCGGCCTCGACCGCGTTCCACAAGGTCGCGCGGTCGGCGAAGGCTTCCGGCGCGCCTTTGGGCAGCATCACTTCGGAATGAAGGACGCCTGCCTTGTTGGTGAAATCATGGGTTCTGTCGATCCGCTCATCGTGCAGCCGCTCGCCTGCACGATAGGCCGCTGCCGCGACGGCGCTGCGTCCGCTCGACCTTCCGATGACCTTTGCGCTGAAGTGAAAGATTGCCATGACGGCAATCCAGTTACACCGCAAACGCCACGTCGGCACGACGTATAAGCGCGCCCTCTCATGATAAAATCCTGATCGGGACTAGGCGGTTTCACACTGTCCCGGCGACCTTACTGCATTGGATTACAAGCACGATTATCATGGCTCCATCACACCAACGATGGAGACATCACATGCGCAAACCCCGCGATTTTGATTCGGAACTGAAGGCACTTGCCGACAAGGCGAAGCAGTTGAAGGAACGCCGCGTGCGCGACCTCGGCGCGCTGGTCACGGCAACCGGAGCCGACGCGCTCGATGCCGATGTCCTGGCAGGCGCGCTGCTCGATGCTGCCGCCAATACCGACAAGGCGACCGGGGAGGGCTGGCGCAAGCGCGGCGCGGCCTTCTTTCAGGGCAAGTCACGCGACACTGCGAGCGGACCTCGCCAGCAGCCGGAAGGCACTCTCCCGCTCGACGGCGGCGCGGCATCGGCTTGAGGCAGCAAAGGCACGAACCGACATGCGCGAATGGCAGGTCAAACGACGCGAGCGGACCCGGCAACTGATCGAACTGGGCGGCCTGGTCGCAAAGGCCGATCTGGTCGAGCTGACCGACGATGATCGCGCCGCACTCTACGGCGCGTTCCTCACCGTCGCCGCCAAGCTGCGCGGGCCGGATGGTGCGCAGGCGCTGGTGCTGTTCCGGCGCAAGGGGAAGCGGGCGTTCGAGGCGGAAAACCCATAAGCGCAGCGGCGCTGGAAAACCTTCTGATCAAACGCCTGTTCGTGGCGCGTGAGGATTAGTTCGGGGCAGATGTCTAGCACTCTGCTTTCTGATCATCGTTCAGGTCGATGAATTTCCCGATCTTCCTCGCCCGCAGCGGCGACTTCGCAGCAATGCATTTCAGCGCTTCGGTAGTCACCTCATCGATCTTGGCTGCTTCAGGCCGGTGAGATCGAGCGAGTTGGCGGATTGTCTCGATTGACTGCCTGACTTCATCGCCACTCAGGGCTTCGAACATTCGCTCGAACTTCTCAGCGTTTATTTGTGCCATCAGCATAACGTCGCTTTCGTCCCAGCCGCGCCGCTCACCCATTTCGCGTAGCACCTCAAGTGGGTCGCGTGTATCAACATAGTTTGCGCGGGCGTTTGCAAAAGCGTCACGAAGCGAGTTCTTCCACTTGATCACCTTGGCTGAAATGAGCCGAGATATCGAAGAATTCCGGTCTCTGGTTGGCGTGCGCCTCCATGTAACTGCTCAACACCTCGTCGGCCTGATCTTCCCTCCCACACTCGCGCAGAATGTAGATGGCGCTATTGATGTTCACGGCATTGGTGAAGGCCGCATCTTTAAGTGCGCCCTCATGGACAGCGTCGAGAAAATCATCATCCGTTGTAGCAAGTGAGCCGTGATAGAGTTCGTGCCAGGCTCGGCTCAGCGCATTGTTACGCGAGTTGGCCTTAAGTTCGGCTTCAATCTGCTCTGCAGCACATCGGATGCGGGATTCCACAAAATATCCAGCCTCGGCACCATCGATCACCGCCTTGTCCAGGTCGTTGGCATATTTAAAAGGGTAATCGGCGACGATTTCCTGAAAGCGCTTAAAGTCGGGATCGACAGGTTTGTCGCCGAAATGTGCGCTCATAGCCAAAGCATTATAACGCCTCATTACGTCGACGGGCGGGGCCAGTTTCGGCTGCTGGACTGACCAACTGGCGAGAACTAGTGTCGCTAGCGCTTCTTTCGCAATGATAGGATCGTAGTCGGCGAGCAAATCAGCGAGGCGGCCTGCGAGGCGTTCGATCTTCCTAATCACCCGGATATTCGTGATATCCAAGTGCTCAATTCTGGGTCGGATCATGTCAACGAATGGCGCGTCGTGATCGAGCGCGATGTTGGCTGCCTCTGCGGCAGTCGGCTCGAATTTGAGAGTGACATCCGCGACCTTTTCGAGCTGGCGTGCAAACTCGTCTTGATCGTCATGCTCTTCATCGTTGAGCAGCAGCACGACCTTGCAATGCCGCTCTTCCTTGAGAAGCGACGCCAAGCCGAGAACTTCCCTAGTCCCTAAGCCGTCGCCAGCACGCTCAAGGTCATCGAAGCAGATGAGTTGCTTCCTGACTGTCAGGACAGCTGCCTTCGCAAGCAGATCAGAAAGTCCTTGGCGATTGAAAAATACCAAGGCTCCGTCGATGATCGGCTTCAACTTCCGACCAGTATCACGGTCGCTCACCATCTCACGGAAAGTCTCAGGGCTGGGATCTTCGCCGATGGAGTCACCGGAAACCGTTCGCTCGAAAAGGGCGTAGCGCAGATCGTCGAGTGAGTTCAGGCCAAACAATGAGACGTAGGAATAGCGATCCATCGCCAATTTGTTGTCATCTCGCGCTTTACGAAGGAATGTGCGCCAGCCGAATGTCTTGCCGACGCCCCACCTACCCTTGATGCAAAGTACCTCGGGTGTCGGATCGGAGAGAAATCTGCGAACCTCTTCTTCAACTACGGCAAGCGACACGCTGATCTCCTAGTGTTCTGATCGCCCCATATTTCAGCTTTCTGATGACCGCATTATTCATGCTGTTCCAACTACAACCAAACCGACCGTCGATCCACGATGCGTTGAAATCCCGCAGCGAACGAGGACGCCCTTGCTCGCAGCAAAGTTCGTCTGCCGTCCGCAGTCCGCGTAAACACGAGCTTCGATGAACCAACACCCCCGCGCCAGAGTTCCGCAAATCGTTCCGCGTTTTCCTTGCGAGCACCCAGCGCAGCGGGGACGGCGTGGTAATCGACCCGCTTTTTCAGGCCGAGCCATGAATTGCGGACCAGCAGGTAACGCGGATTCTGCACCGGCCCCAGAATCTCCGCAATCGCCTGCATGACATGCCGTTCGGTGGCCCTACTCACTCCGGTCAGGACGATATCCTTCCGCCCGTCGAGGCTGGTGCGGATTTCAACGTGAGCGGTATCCAGTTCGCGCCCGCTAATGACATCGGCATCGATCAGCGAACGCAAGACAACACGGGTCACCGATTCCAGACTGCCCTCCAAAGAACCGTTGCGCCAAACGAGCCTCCCGGCCTTTGCCAGACGCGGCAGGCTTGCGAGCATCGCAACACCGGCAAGCCCCATCGCGATGACGCCAATTCCTTCGTAGGATGCCAGCCCGCGCAGTTCGTTGGCCGCTGCAAACGCTCCACTACCCGCTGCGCTCCAACCCAGAGCCTGCAAAGTGTCGAACCAGCTCAGGGCACGCGGTGCGTAGCGGGGGACCGCTGTCTCGCGCACTTGCGCTCGCTCGGCCCCCTCGCCGAGCGATACCTTCCATCGCTTTGCAATGGCGGGACGGTCTGCTGCGACTTCAAATGTCTGGAGATTCGCGCATGCGGCAGGTTCCGAGGGATTGAGGCCGAGGCGGGCAATGCCGTCTTCAATGAGGGTGGAGGAACCATTGGAAATGCCTTCGAACGTCTTGAACCGGCGCGCTATGACTTCAATGTCGGACAAACCCAATGCGCCGCCATCGCCCAGAAAGCCCCAGTTGAAGGTCGAAACAATCGCATCCCAGCTTTCGCGATCCTCCGGATCGACCGTCGCGAGATGCCAGATATTGGCTACCTTGCCGGACCTGGCCGGATCGATCCGGATTGCTCGTCCGCGCATTTGGTTTGACAGCATGAATGACGCAGTATTGCTTGCAAGCACTAGGCTATTGAGCGCTGGCGCATCCCATCCCTCGCCGAGCAGCGACTGCGTGCCTACGAGTATGCGAATGAAGCCGCGTGTGAACAAGGCCGTGACGAGGCGGACCAGTTCAGCGGTTCCACCGGTCCTGCATTCGATACGCACGTGTTCCGGGCAACCCGGCAAATCGCTTGCTCGAAAGTTGCCAGGATCGAAGTGCAGGTCTTCGGCGACGTGGTCGAGCATATGCAGAGCGCGCTTTGGAAGGATGACCAAGCTACCAGTCAGAACGCCGAGATAATCATCGGCGATGCTTGAGCGCCTCAGATTTTCGAAGATCGGCACCACGCCGAGCCTGGCAGGCTTAAACTCTGCGTCCGGACGGTTCGGCAGCTCACCAGCGCGAATATGATCGGACAACACGACCATGCGCAAATCGTCGTCCAACGCATACTGTTCGGCTTTCGCGATGTCCACTATCGAATCCAGCTTCGCGAGGCTGGAGGTCATCAGTTTGAAGACCGAACGTGTGTGCTGGAGCCGAACGCGGCCGCCTTCGATCAGGCCATGACGATTCAGCCGGTCGCGCAGGCTTTTGAGCCGCACCGGATCGAGTGGAAACGAGGCCGTGTGTTGCGATATCACGCCGTCCAGAAAGCGTTCGAGCCAGAACAGCGATGGCGGCGGTACATTGCGCGCCGACACACCAAGCAACTTCAGCGGGGGGCGGGGCAGTTCCCGTCCGGCTGATGCCAGCAGAACGAGCGCTGCCGATAACATCTCGGGCGCTTCGAGGATCTCTTCGACATGCGCTTCCGATTCCGTCAGCCAGGGGTGCGCTGCCAGCCAGTCCAGCAACCCGTCGTCTTGGCGCAATTCCATGTGCAGCGAACCGATGGCCGCCCGCCTTCTATCGAGCAGCGCCAGAGCATCTTCGGTCGGTTCCGACAGGATGAGGTGATCCTGATGAGGACAGAGATCGCCATTGCGCACCAGTTCGGGGATGCCGATTTCAAGGTCTATCGGGCCGCACAGTTCCTCGTAGCGCGACCATTCGGCGAAGCTGGCATCATAAGGCGGCGTTGCAGTCAGCGCGACCAGACGGACATCCTCTAGCCGGTTGGCCAGCTCGTTGAGGCACTTCCACCACTCCCGCCGCAGATGATGTGCTTCGTCCAGAACCAGCGTCAGCGGTCCTCGACCATTCAGCGTATCGATTAGCGCATCGAGTTCCTCGCCGCGCCGCAGGCTATCGAGCGACTGGTAAGTCGCCAACGTCAGTTCGCGGGGGTTCGCCAGATCGCGGGAGATTGCATCCGCTCTAGGCGGCGTGTGGAGAAACAGCGGGCAAAGGCGGTGTGCCCACTGTTCGCGGATGGCGATTGTCGGAGCAAATACCAGCGCCGGCCTTCCGATACGTCGTACGATCTCCAGACCCAGTACCGTCTTCCCCGCCCCAGGGGCGGCGACGACATGCAGTCTTCCGTCATCAAAATGCTCGTCCATCTCTTCAAGGACTCGGGCTTGATAATCGCGCCAGTCCCCTTTGAAGATCATGTTGTTGAGCATTTTGCCGAAATAGCGGTCTGAACACTCTCCGACCATTCTGATATCAATGCTGTCCTCAGATTGGCTGGGCGCAGACTATTGCGAAACGTCTGGACGAGGTTTCGAGTCGTGCGCGAAATCGAGCAACGCTGGCGCGGAAATCCGCCACTGTCGTCGCATTTCTCCGCATGTCGGTCGCCGAATCGGGCCGAACGTAAAAATTTCCAAGACCGTGGGCGGCGCAGCGGATTGTCCGCAAATGTCTCTACCCGTCCAAAGGCGGTTCAAATCTCGCAAATCACTAAAGAATTGGCCAAATTCCAACTCGAACCGACCCTTGTGCTCATCAAAAAGTTCTCATTATGTTCTAGTGAGGGGCCGCCAGTATCAGAGCGAGAATGCCCAATGTCGAATACCGAACGCATCATCCGCCTCAAGACCGTGCTCGACCGCACAGGCCTCTCCCGCTCCACCATCTATCGCAAGATCGCCGAGGGCACCTTCCCGTCGCAGGTCAAGATCAGCATCCACGGTGCGGGATGGCACGAGTCAGCCATCAATCGCTGGATCGCCGATCCCGTACACTATCGTGAAGAGGAACCGGCGGAATGAAAGGCCATCAACCTGTCGAGCCGATCTGCGTCAGGATCAATGACGCTGCTCGTATGATCGGCGTTGGGCGCACGAAGCTCTATGAACTGATCGCGACAGGCGAAGTCGAAACGGTGAAGTTCGGCAAGGCAACGCGGGTCACTACCGCAAGCCTCCATAATTTGATCCGACAGCGACGCATTTCGAACTAGGCTCACCGGCGTCAGAAGAGCCTGTCAGTAAGCATCAATTCACTTTAGTCGGGGATTTTGGCCAATGTCCCGCATCCACAATGTTCGCCAACCCAGCGATGGTAAGTGGCCGCTTGGGTTTGCTTGGGAATAGCCTACCCAGCAGGAACCACAGTCCGAAAAATACAGCGACAGTGAGCAGCCCTGCTCCATGCCGCGAAAGTTCGAATGTTTCGGAAATCCAAATTCCCCCAGCGACTGAAGGTATCAACAGCGCCAAACCGAGGACACATGATCGAGGGGATGCACCTTCGTAGTTGAAGAACTCCAACCATTGGTCGTCGAGGGCGGTGAAATCTGTGCCAAATAGCTCATGTAACCTTTGGAGCAGATCGCCAACGTCATCACCGTCCACCCCCAAATCATGCCAAATTCGTGCCGTAGGAATGAGCTTCGAACGGGCAATGCCATGCTCCTCGTGCAGGAGGTCAATTATTTGGCGCTGTACTTCTGACATTCCGGCGTTCTAGCGAAGTTAAGTTGCCTGCGCATCACCCAGGCCAAGAAACTCCGCCCAAATCGCCATCAGCTCGCGCCGCTTGTCGAAGAAGTCGGTGCGGCGATAGGCGGCTTCGACCTGGTTACTCAGCTTGTGCGCCAAGGCCTTGTCTGCCACTTCTTTCGGAAAGTCGGTCTTCTCTGCCGCCCAATCGGTGAAGGCGGAGCGGAAACCGTGGACGGTTGCGCCCTTGATCCCCGCATCGCGCAACAGCTTGGTCATTGTCATGTCGCTGATGGGCTTCTCGCCATTGTTCGAGAAGACGAGGCCATCGTCGCTCGTGCGCAGTTTCCAGCGCCGACGCAGAATGGAAACCGCTGCCTTAGAGAGCGGCACCACATGCGTTTCCTTTGCCTTCATGCGCTCGCCGGGGATGGTCCAGACCGCCTTGTCGAGGTCGATCTCGGTCCAGACGGCCTTGCGCGTCTCGCTTGACCGCACGGCGTTGTAGATCGTGAAACGCAGGGCATCGCGGCCCGTGGTGGGTGATGCGGTCGCCAGCTCCTTCATGAACGCCGGAATGTCGGCATAGGGCATGGCCTTGAAGTGTTCGACCTTGTCGGTCTGGCGCGGCAAGCCCTTGCGGACTGAGCGCAGCGCGGCCTCTTCTTCGCGCCATCCCTTGATATGCGCGAAGTCGAGCACGGCACCGATGCGCTGCAAAATCTTGCGAGCAGTGTCGGGGATTTCGAGCCAGATGGGCGTGAGCACCTCGACGACGTGGGTGTTGTCCACCTGATCGACGGGCTTCCTGCCGATCAGCGGGAAGACGTGGTTTTCCATGCTGGAAATCCAGTTGCGGTAGTTCTGGTTCTTCCAGCCGTCCTTCAACGCCTCGTAGCATTCGCGCGCTGCGGTTTCGAAGCTCGGCACCACCTTGCGCGACTTCCGTCGCTCGGCAACCGGATCGATCCCGGCGCGAACCTGGCGGCGCAATGCGGCTGCGGCGTCCCGCGCCTCGGTCAGCGTCACATCGAGCGCCGATCCCAATCCGTAGTCGCGCCGCCTGCCGTTATGCTGCATCCGCAAGACCCAGCTACGCGAGCCACTTTCCTTTACGAAAAGGCACAAGCCACGGCCATCAACGTAGCGACCGGGCTTGGCGTTCTTCACCTTCAATGCTGTCAGTGCCATAGGTTATACACACCATAAAATTGTTCCAACTTTCGACCCCACATGGTGATCGAAATGCAGGCAAACGGGGGCGATCAACCGTGAACACGGTAGAAGACAAATCCCTGATTTTACAGAGTGGTTAGGGACGTCCCGACACTGCCTGCGACAGAAGTTTTAGCAATGTCGGGTGCACCATCAGCTGCTGGTTACCGGATGGAAATGCTGGCCGAGCCTGCGGCGGTCACTCGCATGAACAGCCCGTCTCCCGTCACATAAACCGGGCCGTGGCCGATTTCGTCGACCTCGAACGACAAACCGGCTTGCCCCAGCTTGATGCTACTGAGGCCATCTCGCGCCTTGCTCAAGATCCGCTCGTAATCGGCTGCAAAATTCTCGACCAGGGCGCTTTCGATCTCGCTGCGCACGCCTTCGCTCGAGACGACCCGGACGAGCAGATCGCCCATGGTGGTATCCATATCGCCGAAGACTTCCAGTTCTTCGACTTGCAGCGTCTGGCTGTTTGCCTCTGTCACAACCTTGCCGGTCAGCCATATCTCCCCGCTCGTGCTGCCCCATAATCTGCCGGTTCGGCGGCCGACCGGATCGATGGTAGCGGCGATACCCACGGCGATCCGGTCGCCCTGGGTGGCGTAGAGAGTGACCCGTTCGAATGCGATGTCCAGACGCCCAAGGTCGTCCTGGGCGACGCCCTTTGCTGCCAGTCTTTGCAGCGCGCGCAAAATGACCGGTTCGAGCTGCGAAAAGTCGGCGAGAACCGGTACGCTGACAGAGAAACCGGGCGCGGTGCCGACACCCTCGTTGGCGCCAAGCGGGTTTACCTCAGGATCGACCGGGCGAGCGCCAACGCTGAGCTCGGCCAGAGTTTTCACCATGATGTCGACCGAAGCGCTGCTGCGCGCGAAACGCAATGCGCTGGTGCCAGCCTGCTGCGGGATCAGGCGCAGCCATACCGGAGGATTCTCGCGGTTGATCGACTGAACGGAGAAGCCCTGCTGCCACAATGCCGCCACGTCGCTTCGGATGTCGATGGCGCGAATGCGGCGTGCAAGGCTGCGTTCGGCATCGCGCAGCACATCGGCAAGCTCGGTATCTGCGGCGCTGGTGAAGCGTATGCGGCGGCCCAGCAGGTCTATGCCCGGTTCGTTCGTCCAGCGGTAATCGATGTCGATCCTTGGCGACAGCCGCCAATTTGCGTCGACGCCGATCCGGGCCTTCAAGGTCGCGACAGCAGAAGCAGTCGCCGTCTTGCGCCGTATCACGCCGCCCACGTCGCGCGCCTCCACTGCGGCATTGACGGGGATGCGAGCGACAAGGGTGGCGCCTCGCCCTTCGAGGTGGATCGCCCCGCGGCGAACCTGCCCCACCAACTGGCAACCGATCTTGGGAGAGCGTAAGACGCGCCGCCCGAGAACCTCGACATCTTCGCGCGGGACACATTCATCGACCTGCCGGTCTATGGCCCATAACGTTTGAGGCACATCCGCTTCCAGCCCTGCGCGCAATTCGTCGAGGGGGACCGCGATATTTGCAGTAAGCGCGGATTCCTCGGCTACGAATTGCGGCGAACTCGTTATCCGCGGCGGCACGGGATATTCGGTTATGCGCAGCTGAGCCCAGGCATACCACGCGGCGAGCGCAGCCAGAACCAGCGCTGCTGCGGCCAGCAAAAGCCAGGCTGTGCGTTTCATATGCCCCCGTTTCATCACGCCTGACGGTGCCCTCGTCACAAAAACCTATGAAATAGGCTCGCACGGGGGCTAAGGCGTTGTGACGTCATGACCGGTACGATCTACGAATTCAACGACCTGCCTGGGCCGGACGCTGCGATGCCGGGGGGTAAAGCGCGGCGCAGGGGCAGCCGTGACCAGCCGGGAAGGCCCGTGATCGGCATCGTCTACAATCCGCGCAGCCACCGCAACAGGGGTCAGGACCTGGCGCTGGGCGGCCTGGACAATGTGATGGTCGAGACCCCGGAAACACGCGGCCAGATTGTCGATGCACTTGAAGGATTTGCGGCTGCGGGCATCGATTACCTGATCATCAATGGCGGCGATGGGACAGTGCGCGATGTGCTGACCTGCGGTTCGGCCGTGTTCGGTGAAGACTGGCCCGAGCTTGCCGTATTGCCCAAGGGAAAGACCAATGCCCTGAACGTCGATCTGGGCGCGCCGGCGAACTGGTCGCTCAACGATGCGATCGACGCTTATGCCAATGGCCGCCGCGTAAATCGAAGGCCGCTGGAAGTGTCGGGATTGGCAAGCGAAAGCGCTCCGGTGCGCGGATTTATCCTTGGCGCGGGCGCGTTTACCTTGGGCATCAAGGCTGGTCAGGATGCGCACCGCCTGGGCTTTTTCGACAGCCTTGCCGTCGGTGCGACGACCGCTTGGGGACTGCTTCAATCGTTCTTCGGCGGCAGTGGCAATAAATGGCGGCGCGGCGTTCCGATGTCCGTGCACTTGCTGCCCGAAGGGCGCGAATTGCCGCATTCCAGCCACGGCGATCCAGCGCGCCGCTGGGTTTTGCTTGCATCGACATTAGAGCAGTTTCCGATGGGCGTTCAGCCCTTCGGCGCGCTGACGGACGGCCTCAAACTTGCCGTGCTCGACAGGCCACGCCGCCGGGTGCTTGCGAGTTTGCCGCTGTTGCTGACAAATTGGTGGCAGCCCAAGAAGCTGGCGCAGTCCGGGCTGCATCGTCTGTCTGCCGAAGCGTTCGAGTTTCGCATCGATGACCAGTTCATCCTCGACGGCGAGGCTTTCCCGGCGGGCAAGTACCTGATTGCGCAGGGCCCAGAGCTGACCTTCGTGACCGCGTGAGCGAGACGCTTCAAAGCCGCGTTTCCGCCTCGCTAAAGCGTGAGCTGCACCCCGATGTTGCCGCTTATGCGCGGCTGCTCGGGGAGGAGGCGGGTGCTCTCGCGGTTCTGTTTTACGGATCAAATCTGCGCACCGGCTCGCTTGAGGGCGTGCTGGATTTTTATGTGCTGCTGCCGGGGCCGCAACGCGAACGCATCTGGCCGTTGGTGAGCTACCGCGAATGGAAAAGCGGTGACGCGACCTTGCGGGCGAAAATCGCAACGATGTCGCTGGAACAATTTGCGAAGGCGGCCGAGGGCAAGTCGCGCGACACCACGATCTGGGCGCGCTTCGTACAGCCGAGCGCGCTTGCATGGACACGCGATCCGGACGCCGCGCCTGACGCCAGGCCCCAGGTCGCGCAAGCGATTTGCGCGGCCGCCCGCACAGCAAGTCGGCTCGCCGCAGCTCTTGGACCCGGCAGCGGGACGGCCGAAGACTATTGGCGGGCCCTGTTTCAAGCGACGTATCAGGCGGAATTCCGGGTCGAGAAGGCTGGACGCGAGGATTCAATCCTCTCGGTCAATCGCGATCATTTCGAAGGCTTGCTGCCCTTGGCATGGGATGCGGACGGGATCGCTTTCAAGCGCAATGGCGAGGTTTTGGCACCGGCAATCGGTGAGGCGCGCAGGGCCGAACTGCTGTCATGGTGGGCAGGCAGGCGCCGGTTTGGCAAACCGCTCAATCTTTTGCGGCTCGCCAAGGCTACCACTACGTTTGACGGCGCTGCCGATTATGCGGCCTGGAAAGTGGAGCGCCACACAGGCGTGCCGATGAAAGTGACGCCATTCCGGCGCAAATATCCGCTGTTGGCGGCACCGGCGGCATTGTGGGAAGTGTGGCGTGCGAAATCGCGCGTTCAGAAAGGCCGCCCCACCTAGAGCGCTGCCTCTACATATATCTCATGCTGATACTGATGGGCTTCACCTGCTGCCCCACATCAAAGCCGACCTTCTTATAGCTTGGCTTACCGAGGTTGAAGATGTTGAGCGAGGGGTTGTTCGACATCGCTCCGCCATCGGTCTTCAGGTCGGTCTTGCCGTTCTTGTTGATGTCGTGACGCACGGCAATGCCATAATGGCCGGGCGCGGGAAGCGGCACGCAGACCTGCATCCGGCCAGCTTTCGCCGGAATCTCGATTCGGTTGATCCAGCGCCCTTTTTCAAGCCAGTCCTGTTTCGTCGCGCGGTAACTTTGGACACGCAGCGTGCCGCCGCCAGCCTCGATACCGTCGATGGTAACGAGAGCAGCAGGACCTCCTGCCGAGCACCGCGAAGCATCATGAGCGATTTTCTGCCGATACTGGGCATTCGCAGCCGTGCCGCCCGCGGCCAGCGCGAGAGCAAGGAGGCCGCCGAGGGCAAGAGGAGCATGCTTGATCATTGAGAGTGGTTCTAACGGTTTGCGCCAAACGGTAAACCGGGCGCGATTTCGGGCTCCTATTTGGCCGAGCAGGGCTGAATTGGCGCTTAATGAGACGTTCGGACGGCGTTCCGGCAGCGTGACACGCTAATCGGCTTGGGAAAACCGCACCACGCCACCTGTTCACACGGCATGGCGCGCCGTAACGGTTGGCCCGAGCATTCACGACGGAACACGCCCATGGCTGCACCGCTGATTTCACCTTCGATCCTTTCTGCAGACTTTGCGCGTCTGGGCGAGGAAGTGCGCGCCATCGATGTAGCCGGGGCCGACTGGATCCACATCGACGTGATGGACGGGCATTACGTACCCAACATCACCATCGGTCCGGCTGTCGTGAAGGCATTGCGCCCGCATACGAGCAAGCCGTTCGACGTTCATCTGATGATCGAGCCGGTCGATCCGTATCTGGAAGCATTTGCGGACGCAGGGGCGGACATCATTACCGTCCATCCCGAAGCCGGCCCGCACATCCACCGCACGCTGCAGGCCATCAAGGGGCTCGGCAAGAAAGCGGGCGTGGTGCTCAATCCGGGCACATCTGTGACCGCTTTAGACAGCCTTATCGACATGGTAGACCTGGTCTTGGTGATGAGCGTCAATCCCGGCTTTGGCGGGCAAAGCTTCATCTCCAGCCAGCTGGCCAAGATCGAGACCATCCGCGGCGTGATCGAGCGGACCGGGCGGCACATCCACCTCCAGGTCGACGGCGGCGTCGACGCCAATACGGCACGCGACTGCGTGGCGGCAGGCGCGGATGTGCTGGTCGCGGGCTCGGCAACCTTCAAAGGCGGGCCGGATCGCTATGCCGCCAACATCGCGGCGCTCAAGGGCGAGGGATGAGCGAGGGACACGTCCTTCTCGAACGCGGGAGCGGCGACCTGTTTGCTGGCGACGCGACCGAAAGCGATGACCGCGCCATTCCGCTGACCGATACCGCCGCGGAGCCTGGCGTCCTTTCGAAAGCGGTCGATCCATACGAGGCCGAGGAGATCGAGCCCGGCCACGCGCTGGTTCCCGCAGACTTCGCTACTCCTCGGGCTGGAGTACTCGGGGCGAGCTTGCGCATTGCCTATCGGCTCGGCATTCCCGGCTCCTTTCTTGCAGCACCGCTCAGAAAACCGTCGAGGCCGCGCATTTTGGCGACCGTCGCATCGCCGCTGGCGGGCGACCGGACGCGCGGCATGGCGCTGAGGGCGGGGCATTTCCTTGTCCACGGGGTGAAGGCGCCGATTGCCAAGACCGATTACGGTGCGAGCGCAAACCTTTCGCCGCCATTCTGCCGCACGGTGCACGGGTTCACATGGCTGCGCGATTTGGCTTCATGCCATCCGCGCGAGGAATGTGTCGAGGTTGCCGAGGCTATCCTCAAGCAATGGCTTTCCGCCAATCCGGGGCCGGGCAAAGGCCCTGCCTGGACTGCCGAGCATGCCGGTCAGCGCCTGATGAACTGGCTTATCCAGGCGCCGCTGATTTTCTCAGGCGGAACCCCGGGCCTGCGCCCGCGCGCTTTGGCGCAGATCGAGACCACTGCACGCTGGCTCGACAAGCGGGTTGGCAAGAGTGACGACAGACTCGGTGCGATGATTGGCTGGTGTGCGATCGTCGCGGCAGGCCTGCTGCTCCCCGACGGAAAGCCGCGGCGGCTTTTCGGCGAAGCGGGCCTCGTGCGTGCGCTGGGTGAAGTGGCGAGCGAGGATGGCGGCGTGCTGTCGCGCAGCCCGCTTGCGCAGATGGATGCCATCGCAGCGATCGTCGACTTGCGGGCTTGCTACGAAGCCGCCGGACGCGAGCCTCCTGTGGCACTCCGCGCAATTCTCGACCTGTTGGTGCCGCCGCTATTGGCGCTGCGGCACGGCGACGGCGGGCTGGGATCGTGGCAGGGTGCGGGCGCGACCAGTTCGTATGACCTTGCCGCATTAATCGATGCCAGCGGAGTGCGTGCGCGGCCGGCGAAAGATCTTGCGAATTGGGGTTATCAGCGCGCCGATGCAGGGCTTGCGGTCTTGCAGGTGGATG
This sequence comes from uncultured Alphaproteobacteria bacterium, assembly GCA_963797945.1. Lineage (GTDB taxonomy): Bacteria > Pseudomonadota > Alphaproteobacteria > Sphingomonadales > Sphingomonadaceae > Qipengyuania. The sequence continues at coordinate 425,473 of CAWCRA010000005.1, forward strand.
CGGCCCCTCCGCCAAAGCCCAGACATGCGCGTTTCGGTTGCGCATCGACGCTCGCTTTCGAGTTCAGCCACGGCGAACAGCGGATCATCGTGAATTGCGGAGGCGCAGCGCTGAGCGGTGGGCTGGTTCCTGCGCGGATCGAGCAGGGTCTGCGTGCGACGGCTGCTCATTCCACACTTGTGCTCGATGACGCCAATTCCACTGCAATCCTCATGAAGGGGCAAGTCGGCAAGGGCGTCGAGGCAGTCGACGTCATCCGCAGCGAGGCGCGTCAGGCCGGCCGCCCGGTCACGCGGATCGAAGCGAGCCATGACGGATATGGCGCGCGTCACGGCTTGCGCCATCGCCGCGTGCTGACGCTGGGGGCGGACGGCCATGATCTGATCGGCGAAGACATGCTCGAGCCGGTCGGGCGCTCAAAGAAGCGCGGCAAAATTGCATTCGCCATCCGCTTCCATATCGCGCCGGGGATCGCCATCGGATTGTCCGAAGATTGCCGCGGCGCAGGTCTTGCACTTGCCGACGGAAGCTACTGGCAAATGCGGCTCGGCGGCGATACGGGCGCACATGAACTGGCAATCGAGGACAGTCTGTGGGTCGATGGCGGCGGCCGCCCGCGCCCGGCCAAGCAACTGGTCCTGTCGGGTATGACTTCGCGCAGCGGGGAACGGTTCCCCTGGCTGCTCAAACGCATGGGGTAACATTACGTGAGCGAGATCGCGATCAAGCGGGCGCTGCTGTCGGTGTCCGACAAGAGTGGATTGGTGGAATTGGGCAAGGTCCTGGCCGAACGCGGCGTGGAGCTCGTCTCGACTGGCGGTACCGCAAAGACCTTGCGCGATGCTGGGCTGGACGTGCGCGACGTGTCCGACCTTACCGGCTTTCCCGAGATGATGGATGGACGGGTCAAGACATTGCACCCGGTGGTTCATGGCGGGCTGCTCGCCGTGCGCGACAATCCGGAACATGCGGCGGCGATGGAGGCGCATGAGATCGGTGCTATCGATCTCGTCGTCGTCAATCTCTACCCGTTCGAGGCGACCGTCGCCAATGGCGCTCAGCGCCCGGAGATCATCGAGAATATCGATATCGGCGGACCCAGTATGGTTCGTTCCTCGGCAAAAAATCACCAATTTGTCACTATCGTCACAGATCCCGCCGATTATGACAAACTGATCCGCGAATTGGGCGCGCAGGATGGCGCGACCTCGCTCGATTTCCGCCGCAAGATGGCGGCCAAGGCGTTTGCCGCGACAGCAGCCTATGACAGCATGATCAGCCAATGGTTTGCTTTCGCCGATCAGGGGCAGATGTTTCCTGATATGCTGGCTATCAACGGGCGCGGCCCGGTCGAATTGCGATATGGCGAGAATCCGCACCAGAAAGCTGCGCTCTACACGCCGATCGGCCCGCATGCTCGCGGCATTGCGCAGGCTGAACAGCTGCAGGGCAAGGCGCTCAGCTACAATAATTATAATGACGCGGATGCCGCGCTGGAGCTGTGTGCGGAATTCGCCGGCGGCGACCCTGCAGTCGTCATCGTCAAACACGCCAATCCGTGCGGAGTAGCGCAGCGCGGCACGCTGCTCGAAGCCTGGGAAGAGGCTCTGGCATGCGACAGCGTGTCGGCTTTTGGCGGTATCGTCGCAGTCAATACCGAGCTCGACGGCGAAACCGCGCAGGCGATGGCGCAGATCTTCACCGAGGTGGTTATCGCGCCATCGGTCACCGCCGAAGCCCGCGAAGCCTTCACTAAAAAGAAAAACCTGCGCTTGCTCGTGACCGGCGAACTGCCCGACCCGCGCCGGGGCGGGCTGGCAATCAAACCCATCACTGGCGGGTTACTCGTTCAAAGCCGGGACAATGGCACGATCACGGCCGAGGAACTCACGGTAGTCACCAAGCGTGAGCCGACGCAGCAGGAATTAAAGGATTGCCTGTTCGCCTGGACCGTGGCGCGCCACGTCAAGTCGAATGCCATTGTCTATGCCAAGGAAGGCGCGACCGCCGGGATCGGCGCAGGCCAGATGAACAGGCGCGATTCGTCCCGCATTGCCGCCATGAAAGCCGCCGAAGCTGCCGAGAAATACGATTGGGCCTCCCCGCGTACCAAGGGCAGCGCCGTCGCGTCCGACGCGTTCTTCCCCTTTGCCGACGGGTTGCTGTCCGCTGCCGAAGCCGGTGCGACCGCAATTATCCAGCCCGGCGGTTCGATCCGCGACGACGAGGTGATCGCCGCTGCGGACGAGCACGATCTCGCCATGGTCTTTACCGGGATGCGCCACTTCCGCCACTGAACGCGGCCCGGCTCGGGCGCTGGAAATCCTATGATCCGCTACTATGTGGATGGCGAAGGCGCGCCTGTGCCTATCCTTAATACCGCACAACCAACGCATTAACTCTGTCGAAAACCCATGTGGTGTAACCAATCCGGGAATTTGCACGAAAGAAACCACATGACCCTATTTAACAGCAATCTCTTTCGAAATTTTGGCCTCGGTTTTCTCCTGGGCGGTGTCGCCGTCACCTTGAGCAACCCCGGCCTTGCTTCGGTTATCGTTGGAGCGATCCTCTGAATACTCGCATTGCTCTTGCCGCCGGCCTGCTCGCGCTGGGCGCTTCCGCATGCCAGCAACCGGCCATCGCCGCCGAACGTGTGGTCGAGGCGCCGCGCGCTGAACGTACTGCCGAAGAGGGCAGCGGCCTGAAAACTGCGATCTTTGCAGGCGGGTGCTTCTGGGGTGTCGAGGCCGTGTTCAGCCACACCAAGGGCGTGCGCAGCGCCGTCTCGGGCTATCACGGCGGCACGCAGCGCCAGGCGAGCTACAAGCTGGTTTCCGCCGGGCTCACCGACCATGTCGAGGCGGTTAAGGTCGTCTATGACCCGAAGGTCATCCGGTACGACCAGTTGCTGAGAATATTCTTCTCGGTCGTCGCCGATCCGACGTTAAAGGATCGCCAGGGCCCGGACCGCGGGCCGCATTACAACGCTGAGCTCGTGCCGCTTTCGGAAGAGCAGCGCGCTGTCGCTACATCTTACCTCAAGCAGATCAAGGCGAGCGGCAAATGGGACCGCCCGATCGTTACCACGATCGAACCAGCGAAGAAGTTTTACGCTGCCGAGGATTATCACCAGGACTTCGCCGCCAAGAACCCGCGCCACGGATATATCGTGCGCTGGGATGCTCCGAAGGTCGCAGCATTGAAGCGGCTCTATCCCGGTGTCTTCCGCGCCGAATTTCGCCGCAACTGATTTTGCCATGGCGGCCCGTTAAACCGCCGACTTGATGGCGGGCGCGCGCGCGCCTACCTCTTGCGCATGGCAAGCCATTCTCATCGCGAACATTCCGGCGACGATCTGATCGATGCCGCCCGCTCGACACTGGTCGATGCCGGCGAGCAATGGACGGGCATGCGCCAGTCCGTTTTCGAGGAGCTGGCGCGGCACGAAAAGCCTGCAAGCGCCTATGATATTGCGGACAATCTCTCGCAGAGCCGTGGACGCCGTGTGGCACCCAATAGCGTTTACCGCATCCTCGACCTGTTTGTGCGCAACAACCTCGCCAATCGGATCGAGAGCGCGAATGCCTATCTGGTCAACACGCACCCGGGGTGCAGGCACGACTGTATCTTCGTGATTTGCGATGATTGCGGGAAGGCAACTCACCTCGACGATGACCGGGTCACCGGCGCATTGCGCGCAGCGGGGCGAGATGCGGGGTTTGCGGATGTCCGGCCGGTCGTGGAAATGCGCGGACTATGCAATACATGCGCCGCTTGACGACAGACCGTGCTTTTCTATCGATAAAGCGTTCATCGACAGGCCAGTAATCGCGGTGTAAAGGCAAATGCCATGAGCGAACGTCCACAGACTCCGCTGCTCGATACAGTCGACTATCCAGCAGACCTGCGCAAACTCGAACGCGGCGATCTTCGCCAGTTCGCCGATGAACTTCGTGCCGAGATGATCGACGCCGTCAGTACATCGGGCGGCCATCTCGGCTCCGGTCTTGGCGTGGTCGAGCTGACCACCGCTATTCACTACGTTTTCAACACGCCGGAAGACCGGCTCGTCTGGGACGTTGGCCACCAGTGCTATCCGCACAAGATCATCACGGGCCGCCGCGACCGTATCCGCACGCTGCGCCAAGGCGGCGGTCTCTCCGGCTTCACGAAGCGTAGCGAGAGCGAATACGATCCGTTCGGCGCCGCGCATAGCTCGACTTCGATCAGCGCGGCACTGGGCTTCGCGGTTGCCAACAAGCTCAACGACAAGCCCGGGCGCGGAATCGCGGTAATCGGCGACGGCTCGATGAGCGCCGGCATGGCCTATGAGGCGATGAACAACGCCGAACAGGCCGGAAACCGTCTGGTGGTGATCCTCAACGACAACGACATGTCGATCGCTCCGCCGGTGGGCGGCCTGTCGGCCTATCTCGCGCGCATGGTGTCATCGAGCGAGTATCTCGGACTGCGCTCGATTGCGTCGAAGCTGGCCCGCAAGATGAGCCGCCGCGTGCACTCGGGACTGGAAAAGGCCGAGGAATTCACCCGCGGCATGGTAACCGGCGGCACGCTTTTCGAAGAACTCGGCTTTTATTACGTCGGCCCGATCGACGGGCATAATCTCGACCATCTCATCCCGGTGCTCGAGAACGTCCGCGATGCCGAGGAAGGCCCCGTCCTGATCCACGTCGTGACGCAAAAGGGCAAAGGATACGCCCCGGCAGAAGACAGTGCCGATAAATATCACGGTGTGCCCAAATTCGACGTCATTACAGGCGAGAAGGCTAAGGGCAAGCCCGGCCCGCCCGCCTACCAGAATGTATTCGGCGACACGCTTGCGGACCTGGCCGACAAGGATAGCCGCATCTGCGCCATCACCGCTGCCATGCCAAGCGGGACAGGCGTCGACCGCTTCGCCCAGCGTCATCCGGAACGCGCTTTCGATGTAGGAATCGCCGAACAACACGGCGTCACCTTTGCAGCCGGCCTTGCCGCACAGGGCATGCGCCCGTTCGCAGCGATTTATTCGACTTTCCTCCAACGCGCCTACGACCAGGTTGTCCATGACGTGGCTATTCAGAACCTGCCCGTGCGCTTCGCCATCGACCGCGCCGGGCTTGTGGGTGCCGACGGAGCGACTCATGCGGGCAGCTTCGATGTCACCTATCTGGCGACTCTGCCCAATTTCGTGGTGATGGCCGCCGCCGACGAGGCGGAGCTGGTCCACATGACCTATACCGCCGCGGAATATGACGAAGGCCCGATCGCTTTCCGCTATCCGCGCGGATCGGGTGTCGGTGTGCCGCTGCCGGAAACGCCCGAGAAGCTGGAGATCGGCAAGGGCCGGATCGTGCGCGAAGGCACCAAGGTTGCATTACTATCGCTCGGCGCGCGGCTTGAGGAGGCCAAGAAGGCCGCCGATCAGCTCGAAGCCAAGGGTCTGTCCACCACCGTTGCCGACATGCGTTTCGCCAAGCCGCTCGATACCGAAATGATCCAGCACCTGATGCGCAGCCACGAAGTCGTCGTGACGGTCGAGGAAGGCTCGATCGGCGGTCTGGGCGCTCACGTCCTGACGTATGCGAGCGATACCGGTGTGTTGGATAATGGGCTGAAGATCCGCACGTTGCGACTGCCCGACCATTTCCAGGACCAGAATTCGCCGGACAAGCAATATGACGAGGCAGGCCTCAACGCGCCGCAAATCGTCGACACGGTTCTGACAGCCCTCCGCCACAACAGCACGGGCGTGGAAGAGGCGCGGGCCTGATCGAAACAGGCAAGAGGGTCCGCCAAATTTTTGGCATCCTTGCCATCGGGTTTGCCGCCTATGTGCTTGTCGCCGGAGCGCTCTTTCTGGCGCAAGACCGACTGCTTTATCCTGCTCCGCGAACGGTCGCGCCGAAGATAGGCGGGTTCGAGGAAATTGCGTACCCCACTTCCGACGGTCTGATCCTGCGAGCCGGATATCGCTCCGCCAGCGCGGGCTTTCCGACGATCGTCTATTTTCATGGGAACGGCGCCGATTGGGTCTCGAGTGTCCTAGCAACCGATCGGCTGGTGCCAGCAGGCTACGGTGTCTTGGCGGCAGAGTATCGCGGTTATCGCGGCAATCCGGGACGTCCGAGCGAGGATGGACTTTACCTCGATGGACGCGCGGCGCTTGACTACCTCGCCGCGCGAGACGTGCAATCCGGGCACGTCGTTCTGATCGGAAACTCCATCGGATCAGGCGTCGCCACCCAATTGGCGAGCGAAACCGATCCTTTGGCCCTTATACTCATTTCCCCATTCGCCAGCCTCCGAACGCTGGTTGCGGAGAAGATCAGATGGCTCCCGACCGGCCTGCTGCTGCGCGACAAATATGAGAACGCAGCGAAGCTTGCGGACGTAACCGTGCCAGTCTTGATCCTGCACGGAACCGGCGACACGCTCATTCCGCATCAGCATGCGTTACGTCTTGGCAAAGCGCATGAGGACGCTCAAGTTCTGCTCTTCGAAGGGAAAGGTCATGACTTGGCATGGCATGACGACGCAGAAGAGGCAGTGCTGATGTTTCTTGAGAAACTTCGCACTGATAATGTCACGCCGTCTCCTTCGAGGTAGCAATACCAGTCGGCACGATGGTTGCTTGAGCCACCGCGACCAGCACCGGATCGGCCTGGTCGTCCTCCGACCAGACATCGGCGCGGACCACGACCTGACGTTTGCCAGCCTTCACCACGCTGCCTTTCGAGCGCAGGCGCGACCCCTTCGCCGGAGCGAGGAAGTTGACGGTGTAGCTGCCGGTGACAACGTCGCCGACTGCGGAGCTTGCGGCCCATGCGCAGGCATTGTCGGCCATCAGCCCGACGATAGCGCCGTGGGCAAATCCGTGGTGCTGGGTCATTTCCTGGCGCACTTCCATCAGGATTTCCGCCTCGCCTTCCCAGCATTGGACCGGTTCCAATTGCAGAAAGCTCGAAAAGCCCGAACGCCCGACGGCGACGCGTTTCATGTAATCGAGGACTTGCTCTTCATTATCGAAACCGGGGCGAGGCATGGCGATCTCCATAAGTCTGGAATACAGACTACGTAATCGAGCTTGCACGCTTGCTCGTCAAGTTTAAAAAGCAGACCCATGCAGCGCTTCAAGCCTTCACGCTCTCCTTGCCCGGTGGGGCGGGCGTCCCGAATCCTCGGTGATCGGTGGGTCATTCTGATCCTGCGCGAGGCATTTCTCGGGGCGACCCGATTTGAGGAATTTTTGCCCAATACCGGGATCAACCGCGCCGCACTGACATCGCGGCTGGCGGCGCTGGTCGGGCATGGTATTCTCGAACGCGACCCGCCCGAGGGTCGCCGCTCCGAATATCGCCTTACCGAGGCCGGCCGCGAGCTTGCTCCGCTGATGGCGATGATGCGAGAATGGGGAGGCAAATGGCTACTCGACGGTGCGGGCGGACCCGCGTAGCTGTTTCTGCATGACCTTGCTCACCACCGACACCGCCGACCACGTCACGACGCTCACGTTGAATCGCCCTGAAACGATGAACCCGCTGGGCGCAGCGGGCGATGGGGACGCATTTGCAGCGGCTTGCGATGCGATCAATGCGGATATGAGCGTGCGCTGCGTCATCCTGACCGGGGCGGGGCGCGCATTCTCGGCCGGGGGCGATATCAAGGCCATGAAAGACCGCACGGGTAATTTTTGCGGCACTGCGCCGCAGATTGCGGATGGCTATCGCGACAACATCCATAAAGTCCTGCGTGCGCTGTATGGTTTGCGCGTTCCGCTGATCGCTGCGGTCAACGGCCCGGCGATCGGCTTGGGCTGCGACTTGGCCTGCCTTGCCGATATGCGCATCGCGAGCGAAAAGGCGAAATTCGGCGTCACTTTCCTGAAGCTCGGAATCATTCCGGGCGATGGCGGCACCTGGATCTTGCCGCGCATTATCGGCGAAGCGCGCGCGGCGGAGCTGTTCTATACCGGCGACGTAATCGATGCTCCGACGGCGCTTGACTGGGGGATGGTAAGCCGCGTGGTGGGTCACGATGCGCTGATGGACGAGGCAAGCGCTTTGGCGGCCAAGGTCGCGGCAATGCCGCCGCATGCGTTGAGGCAGGCGAAAAACCTGATGCGGCAGGGGCGCAGCGCCACTTACGACACAGCGCTGGAAATGGCAGCCAATGCTCAGGCTCTGATGCACACGACCCGCGATCACATGGAAGGCGTTGACGCGCTGATCGAGAAGCGCACGCCCAATTTTACCGGTGAGTGACTAGAGCCAGCGGAACACGCCGGCGGGAATACCGCCCAGCGGCAAATGTACCCAGCTGAGCACCAGCCATACGATCACGGCGGCGGCCCAGCCCGTCCATCCGGCTGCACCGAACCGGCCAAGTTGCGGCATAAAGCTGGTCTGCGCTTCCCATGAAACCCACGCCTCGCCCATCAACATGCGCTTCTTGGCGTCTTGCAGCTTGGCGCCGACCAATGCGAGGATCAGGATAGCAAGGCTGAGAATGACCGTGCGCCAGCTCCACCACAGGATCAGGTGCGAGACCGCCCATAGCGCGAAGCCCCACATCATCGGGTGGCGCGTGATAACGAAGACACCGCCCGGCCCGGCCCGCGCGGCAGCCTCCGCGCCCGGCGTCGGCATGGAAGGATTGCGCGGTGTCAGCGAGCCGAGGAACAACATTAGCGCAGGAAGGGTCAGCAAGGTCGCAACAACCCATCCGATCAGACCGCTACTGGGCAAATCGGCCCCCGGCGCATCTCCGAAAGCGAGATAGACCCACACGAGTGTGGCAATGCTGACGATGTTATAGACCGCCATGAAACCGCCATTGCCAAGCTTCATGAGCAATGGGCGGAGCGGATGCGACATGACGAAATGCGAACCGACAAAAGCCACGCATGCAGCAATCAGCGTAATCAGCGCATCGTCCATCTTTAATCCTCCTCTATTAAAACACCTACCAGTCGTATGCCTTGGGCATGTCGCTCTCGTCGAGATCGCGGTAGCGTTCCTTCAAACGGCTCTGGTGATTATCCAGCGGCTGTTCGACACCGTCGATAAAGACGCGCACGGGCACCGTGGTCACTTCCAGCGGATCGCCGTCCCAGATTACCAGATCGCCTGCGGCCCCGCCGGTCAGCGTTCCTGCGCCAGCGCCCATGCCGAGGATATCGGCGGGAACGGAGGTGATAGCGGCCATCGCCTGCCCCCAGCTCAACCCGCTGGCGCGCGGCACGCGGGAAAGCGCGACCAGATTGCCGGCATGCTGCGTCAGTTGACGGGGTTGCCGCATTGCGCTGGCATCGAGCGCCACTTTGACCCCGGCCTGTGCCATCCGCCCGATATTGCTTTGCGTGGAGGCCAGCTGCTCGAAGCGTTCGGGCAGATCGAGCAGCGAGTTCGCCAGTACAGGAATCCCTGCCGCCGCCAATTCATTGGCGACCAGCCAGCCCTCGCTCGCACCGAGCAGGACGATGTCGAGGCGCGGAAACTCACGCTGGAGTGCAATGACCTGGCGAATATCGGATGCGCGTTCCGCGTGGACAAACAGCTTCTGCTGGCCGGAGACGACCGGACCCAGAGCCTCGGCATCGGCGCGGGTCAGCAGAGCATCTTCGCCGCTCCAGCCGCCGGCGGCGAATGCGCGTGCTTCGCGGATCGCGTTGCGCAGCTCGACATGGGTGGCGACGCGGGAGCCGCCAGCGATCCGCGCCCCGACCTCGCCGATGGTGACGCCCTGGAAGGCGCGCGCCTTGGTGATCGGATTGCTGTCCGCGCCGGTGTCGATAATGGCTCCTTGGCCAGTGAAGATCGACTGCGAAGGGGAGCCCATTACCGCCGCGCGGGTAACGCCGCCGGCGCGGCTGACGGCAATGTGCTGCGATGCCGGATTGATCGCCGGTGCCACGTCGAGGGCTGCATTGAAGCGCGAACTGCTCGCGCTGATGTCATTGCTTTCGCTCACGGCGCTGACATCGGAGAGCCCGAGCGTGGTGACTGCCGCCACGATCCCCGGCGTGACCCAGGTATTGGACCCGTCGAGCACCCGCACTCCATCGGGCACTGCCACACCGGTTCCTGCGGCGACGACTTTGCCGCCGCGTACCAGCACAGTGGCATTTTCGATCGGCGCGCTGCCATCGCCCAGCGCGATGGTGGCGCCGGTTATGGCGACGTCTTGCGCGCTAGCGGAGGTCGCGGCGAATGCGGCTGCTGCCGCGGCAAGGGTCAGGAGGCGCTTCATTTCACATCTCCTTCGCCCGGCTGGCCGAGCTCGAAATCGCTCACCGGACGCAGCTTGGGATTGCTCGAATCGAACATCAGCGCACCGTCGATCCAGACCTTTTCAGGCCTTGCATAAACGCTCAGCGGATCGCCGTTCCACAGAACCACATCGGCCATCTTGCCCGGCTCCAGGCTGCCGGTCTGATCGCTGATGCCCATTGCCTTTGCGGCATTCAGCGTGATCCACGAGATCACTTCTGCATCGGGAATGGTGATGCCCATACGCGCACCGGCACCCTGCGCCTTGGCAGCTTCCTGGTTGAGGCGCTGGATATCCATGTCGCTGTCGGAATGGATGACCACGCATGCGCCTGCCTGCTGCAGCAGCGCGGCATTTTCCATGATGCCGTCATAGGCTTCCATCTTGAAGCCGTACCAATCGGCCCAGATCGCGCTGCACACGTCGTTTTCGCGCAGCAGGTCGCCGATCTTGTAGCTTTCGATCGCGTGGTGGAAGGCAGTGACCTTGTAACCGACCTCCTTGGCCATATCCATCACAAGCGCCATTTCGTCGGCGCGGTAGCAATGGTTATGGACGAGGATGTCGCCGTCCAGCACTCCGGCGAGTGTTTCTTTGGCCAGATCGCGCTTGCGGTCCTCGTTATCGCGATATTCGATTGCTTCGAACCAGGTCTGGCGATTGACGGCGAAATTGCCCATGCGGGTCGAGGGCATGCGATTGCGGCTGCCATAAACGCGCTTGGGGTTCTCGCCGCAGGCCATTTTCATACCGTAGGGCGCGCCGGGAAATTTCATGCCCTGCACAGTGCGCGAATAGACATTCTTCAGCGTAACCGAACGTCCGCCCATCAGGTTCGCCGAACCAGGCAGGATCTGGAGGCTCGTCACGCCGCCATTGGCGAGCGCACGGCTGAACCCGGGATCCTGCGGCCAGACCGAATGTTCCGCCCAAACCTCCGGCGTGGTCGGGCTTGTCGCCTCGTTACCGTCGGAATGCGCATCGACGCTCGGGGTGGGATAGTCGCCCAGATGCGAATGAATGTCGATGACGCCCGGCGTCACGAACTTGCCGCCGGCGTCGACGCGGTCATAGCCGTCGGTCGAGAGCGAGGCATCGCCGATTTCGACGATCTTGCCATCGCGGAACAGCACTGTGCCATTGTCGATCCGCCCGCCGGCGCCGTCGAACACCGTCGCGCCGACCAGCGCGGTCGGGCGGCCGGGATAGCGCGCATAGGTGGATGGATAGGGTGTTCCGGCCTCCGCTTTCGCCTGGGCATTTTGCGTGGTGCGAACCTCGTCGGCGCGCGCGCTTGAACATCCAGCCATGGCCGCAGCAATGGCAATGGTGGCAATCGTATGTGTCAGTCTCATCGGACCCCCAAAGCAAAAGGGGCGCAGCCTCCGCTGCGCCCCTGTCGTTCTCAAAGCTTACCCTCGCGGGCCGGTTTCGGGATGAAACCCGGCACCCTGCGGCTCGCCAGGCCCTTCGGCCTGCCCGAGCAACTCGTCGCCGATCTTATCGTCGGCAATGCTGTCGAGATGCATCAGTTTCTTGATCAAAGGGCTGATGACCATCACGGCGACGCCGATGCCGACGGCGTACCAGCCGACTGTCGAATAGACGTCCAGCACCACCTGCTTGCCAGCTTCTTCGCCGACACCTTCGCCGCCAGTTGCGGCAGCGATCAGGCCGGCGGCGAAGTTACCCGTGGCCGAAGCGAAGAACCACGTGCCCATGATGAGCGAGGCCATATGCGTCGGGCTCAGGCGGTTCATGGCCGATAGGCCGACCGGCGACAGGCACAACTCGCCAGTAGTGTGGAGCAGGTAGATCAGGAAGATGAAAATCACCGGCGTCGGAACGTTGAGGCCAGCACCTTCCGAACCCCAGACCAGAACCAGAAAGCCGAGGCCCACCTGGATAATGGCGAGGCCGAATTTCATCGGCGTGCTGGGTTCCTTCCCCTTGCGCGCCAAGCCCTGCCACATCATCGCGAAGAACGGCGCGAGCAGCACGATGTAGATTGCGTTGATCGACTGGAACATCGACGCGTTCACGCCTTGCGTATCGACATGGCGGTCGGTGAAGACGTTGAGTGAGGAGCCTGCCTGTTCGAACAATGCCCAGAATACTATCGACACCAGAATTAGGAACATGGCGGCGAAGATCCGGTCGCGTTCTTCGGGAGCCAGCTTCGTCACTGCAGTAAACAGGACGTAGAGTACGAGGCCGCCGCCGAACACGCCAAGAACGGTGCCGACCAGTTCCTGATACTGGATCGCGACCCAGCAGAGCGCCACCATGGCAAGCCCGGCGCCGTAAATGGCCCATTCCTTGCCGCCCGCGATCTTGGCCGGATCCTTGGGTTCGCCCTTGCCGAGCAGGAGCGGCTTACCAATCACAAAGAATATCAAGCCGATCAGCATCCCGACGCCAGCAAGACCGAAGCCATACTGCCAACCATAGGTCTGGCCGAGATAGCCGCAGATGATCGATGCGGTCGCCGCGCCGACGTTAATGCCCATGTAGAAGATAGTGTATGCGGGATCGCGGCGCACATCGGTGCGAGGATAGAGCTGGCCGACGATGACCGAGATATTCGCTTTCAGGAAACCCGAGCCGACAATAATCAGTGCGAGCGCCAGCCAGAACACGTTGATGAAGGGATCGGCCTGACCGCCGCTTCCCTCAAAAGCCATAAAGAAATGCCCGAAAGTCAGCAAAACCGCCCCGAAAAGCACTGCCTTGCGCTGGCCGATATATTTGTCCGCGAGGTAGCCGCCGACGACCGGTGCGATGTAAACAAGCGCCGTATAGGCACCGTAAATCACATAAGCCTTCGATTCTTCGAATAACCAGTGCTGGATGAGGTAGAAGATGAGCAAGGCGCGCATGCCGTAATAGGAAAAGCGCTCCCACATTTCGGCCATGAACAGCAAAAACAGCCCTTTGGGGTGCCCTATGACCTCTTTCTGTGGACGCGTGATCAGTACCACACCGCCGATAAGGAATGCTGCCAGCGCAACGACGGCGACGCGAAACGTCCACATCTCGAACGCCGAGTCGAATGTAAAAAACATGCCTTCGATCATGGAAGGTACGATCCCTCAAATAACTGGCCTGCGTATTGCGCGGCCTTCCCCAATGGCCGCGCACACTAGCGACCAAATCATGCATGTGAAGCATTAGTTACACCCGCTACCGCCTTGCGCGTCGCTGAATGGTGCCTCTTCGGGAACCTTGCGCGCCGCGCTGTATTATGGCACTGATGCAGTTCTGCGATCGGGGACAAGTGATGACGACGAGCCAAGCCAAGCCGGTTTACCTCAAATTGCGCGATATGATCGCTGCCAGCATCATCGATGGTGCGTATCGCGAAGGCGAGATGTTGCCCTCGGTCCGCGCACTCGCGGCAGAGCAGGGTGCCAATCCGCTTACCGTTGCCAAGGCTTACCAGCAGTTTCAGACCGACGGTCTGGTAGCGGTGCAGCGCGGGGTGGGCATGTATGTGGTGGAAGGTGCCGCCGCAAAGCTCAAGTCCAGCGAGCGTGAAGCGTTCATGCGCGAAGAATGGCCGGCAATTCGCGATCGTATCGAACGACTGGATATCTCCGCCGAGGATCTGCTCGAGAGCGCCTGAACGTATATCTGCGCGGGAAAAAAGACACATTTGTGGTCGCCCGGGCTGGATTCGCCGGACTTACTGATTTAACACGCCAACCAGGGGTCGCATACGAGAGAGGCCGATATTTGCCCGTTTGGCGATCGGATGGAGAGCGACATGATACGATCTGAACTTCTGGCAGCCCTGGCCAAGGACAATCCCGGCCTGCGCGCCGAAGAAGTCGAGCAGGTCGTCGACATTTTCTTTGACGAGATTTCCCAGCGCCTTGCCGAAGGCGGCCGCGTTGAACTGCGCGGTTTCGGCGCATTCTCGACGCGAGAACGTGAGGCGCGCAAGGGCCGCAATCCCCGCACCGGGGAGACGGTCGATGTGCCGTCCAAGCGCGTGCCCTATTTCCGCCCGGGCAAGGAAATGCGCAGCAACCTCAACGAGGATTGAGCCCGGCGCAGCGTCCCCCATTGCTAGGGTCGCGACCCGGCGATAGGGGCCGTCAATGCGGTTCGCCGATCGGGCGGGTGTGGCGGAATGGTAGACGCCGGGGACTTAAAATCCCCTGATCCTTGATCGTGTGGGTTCGAGTCCCACCACCCGCACCAAAGCCCTTGCGGACCTGTAAGGTATCGTTGGCCTGCGTGTCCCTACCGGATTAGATCGGTATTAACCCCTAACCCCGTACTGCCACCCTTTGAAAGGTCGCCGATCCACATATGTGCCGCATGGCGTTACGCGCCTGTACGCACCTCGGGGGAAGGATAATATGGATTACGGAGCCGCCGATACAGCGGGCATGCACGAGGCAAAGGCGCCGTCCGATCATCGCGGGGCCGAGCGCTTCACCTCGCTGATTCGTGCGGCCAAGCTGATATCCTCACAGGGAGAGTTTGTTTGCGTGATACGTGATGTGTCCGCTTCGGGCATATCCTTGCGCATGTTTCACGATCTTCCTGTAGATGATCGGCTAGCGCTCGAGTTGCAGAACGGCGAGTGCTACGAGCTGAAGAAGGTCCGGGAAATGGATCGCGAGGCTAGCTTCACGTTCCGGCAGCTGATTGCTGTCGAACGATTGATCCATGAAACCTGGAATTTCCCCAAGCGGCAATTGCGCATCAATGTCGCAATGCCCCTGACCGTGTCGACAATCAGTTGCAATGCCCAAGCGACTACCGAGAATATGTCGCAGCAGGGCTGCCGGTTCATCTGCGATACCGCGCTGGCGATCGATCAGACAGTTCGTCTGGAAAGCCCCGAGCTGCCGGAAATCCGCGCCAAGGTCCGCTGGCGCAAAGATGATCACTACGGGCTGGTTTTCGACAATACCTTCACATTGCGCGAATTTGCCGTCGTCGCAGCGCGGCTGCAATGTCCAAGCCTGATCAGCTGTTGAGCAGGCTTAGCGGCGCAACTGTCAGGCGGGCTCGAAATCCATCGCTACACCGTTGATGCAGTGCCGTTTGCCAGTCGGCGCAGGACCATCGTTGAAGATGTGCCCCAGATGGCCGCCGCAATCGGCGCAATGCACTTCGGTGCGCGGATAGCCGAGCTTGAAATCCCTGCTGGTCCCGACGGCACCTGGAAGGGCCTGCCAGAAACTTGGCCAGCCGGTCCTGCTGTCGAATTTGGTGCGCGAGGCATAAAGTTTGTTGCCGCACCCGGCGCACACGAACAGACCCTTGCGTTTTTCTTTGTCGAGCGGAGAGGAATACGGCCGCTCGGTCCCTGCCTGACGAAGGACGTAAAATTCTCCCTTCGTCAGCTTCGCCTTCCATTCGCCTTCGGTAAGGCTGATCGGAAAGTTCTTGGCCTGCGCCGGGCTCGATCCGCACGCCGATAGCGCGCTTGCAGCCACGCCCGAAACAAGTAGGGCGAGCACGGTCCGGCGATCATTGTTCTGCTTCATCTGTTCAGTCCTAGCCTGTCATACCTGAATACGTTTGGAACGCCGAGATGGTTGCAGCATGCGCCAAAGCGACTAGCGTACGGGCTTGAAAGGACGGCTGCATGGATAGTGAGGAAATCCGCTGGGCCGAATTCCGCGATCCTGCGCTGGAGCGTGAATTCACGCTCCACGAACGCTCGATGCGCTTGCGATTTATCCGCTCGATCCTGCTCTTCGGCGGGGCTATTTTCATTGTCTACATGGTCACCAACCCGCTTTCTTTCGGGCCCGAGATGGTCGTCGGTTACACGCAGGCTGCGCTGGTCGTCTTGGCAACGCTCGCGATTTACTACGCCGCCACGTATTTCCGCGGGTTTTTGGAACACAAGTGGCTCGATCCGATACTGTACGCCCTTACCGCGGTAGGCGTGGCGCTGATCCTGAAGGCGCTTGCAGGAGAAGCGGCCCTCACCGGCTTCAGCGAGATTTTGCTGGTCGGCGTGAACTACGCCATTTTGATCGTTGCGGGATGCTTGCTGTTTGTCGCGGCAACGCGTGAATTCGTAGTCTGGCTGGCGCTTCTGCTATTGGCCGCGATTGGCTGGATTTTCGCGCTAGGCGATCCGCTGATTGCAAAGATGTTCGCATTGGGCAGCCTGCTCAGCTTTTCGATGTTCGCGGTTATCGCCAGCGTTGAAATGGGCACATGGGCACGCCGCACTTTCCTGGCGCAAAAGCAGCTGGCCGAAGAAAAGGCGAAGTCGGAAGAGATGCTGTACAATGTGCTTCCGCGCGAGGTTGCCGAGCGAATTCGCGGAGGGGAGGTCGTCGCGGACGCATATTCCGATGTGTCCGTGATCTTCGCCGATCTGGTCAATTTTTCGCAAATGTCGAAACGCCTGACCGCGCGGCATGTGGTCGATGTGCTCAACCGGTTTTTCAACGCAGCCGACAAGGCAGCCGCCAAGCACGGCGTGGAAAAGGTCAAGACGCTCGGCGATGCTTATCTAGCAGTCGCAGGCGGAACGGCATCGGGCGACGCCGGAGCGCAGGAGGCGCTCGATTTTTCGCTCGACCTGCTTGAGGCGCTGCGCAAGCTTTCCGGCGATGAAAACCTTGACCTGCAGATGCGCATTGGCATCCATACCGGCCCTGTCGTCGGTGGCGTAGTGGGAACGTCCCGTCTCGCTTACGATTACTGGGGCGACACTGTGAATATCGCCAGCCGCGTAGAGGCAACCGCTCCGCATAACGGGCTATCCGTTTCGGCTGCCACCTATTTCCAGATCAAGGATCGCTGGCACTTCGGCGAAGGCGAGACCGTATCGCTGAAAGGCGTTGGCGACATCGAGATATTCAAGATGCAAACCAACAATCAGGTTTGGTAACCCGGTTTCGCCAAACGCCTGACTATCTCAGAAATCGGTAACCTCGACCTCTAGCTTGCGGAAGCCGTGTACGAAGTTCGCTCGCACGCGTTCTACCTCGCCTGCGACGTTCACACGCATGCGGCGCTTGTGCATTTCCTCGAGCAGGACGCGCAGTTGCAGTTCGGCGAGGCGTGCGCCGACGCAGCGGTGGATGCCATAGCCGAAGGCGATATGGCGGCGGGCATTCTCGCGCGTAATGTCGAGCTTGTCGGGGTTCTCGAAAACCTCCTCGTCGCGATTTGCGGAAAGGTACCAGAGGACGACCTTGTCGCCTTTCTTGATGGTCTGGCCGAACTGCTCGGTATCTTCGGTGCAGGTGCGGCGCATATGCGCGAGGGGCGTTTGCATACGCAGGCATTCCTGCACCGCGTTCGGGATCAGGTCCGGGTTTTCCTCGAACAATTTGCGCTGGTCCGGAAATTTGTCGAACGAGTTGATGATGCCGCTCATGGTGTTGCGGGTGGTGTCGTTCCCGCCAACGATCAGCAGCACCAGATTGCCCATGAATTCCTCGGGGCGCATCTGGTTCATCGCCTCGGAATGAAGCATCATTGAGATGAGATCGTCGCCCGGTTCCTCGTCTTGGGTCCGTTCGATCCACAGCGACTGGAAATAAGCGCCCATTTCGTGGAGAAATCCCCAGCGCATTTCGTCGAGCTCGCGAACCGAAGCCAGCTCGGTATCGCCGGCCCAGTCCGACCAGAAGGTCAACAGGCCGCGATCTTCCCATGGGAAGCCGAACAGGATGGCGAGCATGCCAGTGGTCAGTTCGATCGAAACCTTGTCGACCCAATCAAACACTTCGCCGCGCGGCAACGTATCGAGCAGTTCGCCGGTCCGCTTGCGAATTTCGACTTCCATCTCGGCCATGCCGCTCGGGGTAAATTTGGGCGCGACCGTGCGCCGCTGACCGGTGTGTTGCGGGCGGTCCATCGCGATGAACATGGGCAGCTCGCGGCGGTCGACCTTGCTGTCGGCAAGCTCTTCTTCGGTCAGGCGGTTGAGAATGGTGATGCCGCCATGTTCCCAGCTGGACGAAAACAGTTCAGGCTGCGCTTCGATATGCTGGATCGCCTTGTGCTGGACGACCGCCCAATAGGGGCCGAACGGGCTTTCCGGGATATAATGGAGCGGCCCCGCCTCGCGCATTTCCTTGAAAATCGGATGCCAGGTGTTCTCGAAATAGATATCGCTGCGGCTGACGTCCCACTTGTGCGAATGCTGCAAACGCTGTTCCGGGTGTTCCTCGAAATGCTTCTTGAGCGCCGCGTAAGCGGTCGGCGAACTGCGGACTTCGGGGCGCTGAACGGCAGCGGTGGCCATATCTCTCTCCAGAAATTCGGCGACTCGTTGGCGGTCGCCATGTCTCTCGGGCCCATCCTGCCCTAACTGACATTGATGTCAATAGAGTTGCAAATCAAGACTGATTAACCGCGCGAAGGCAGGAACTTGCGCTTGGACGCTGTTCCGCCCTGGCCGGACTTCATCACTCGCTTGCGGAACATGCTTGCTCCCGTGCGGATAAAGACGGTTACCCAGAGCACTTGCCATGCGATGGCGAGGCCGTGCTGAACGAACCCTTCCTGCTGCGCAGCGCGGGCGACCATCGCGTAAGGGCTGGAAAGCGGGAAACTTGCTGCAAACACTTCCGTCGCCGAGCCCGGATCGGTCGTTGCAAATGTGGCGAGGAAGAAGACCGCCAATTGCAGGATCGTGGCAGGCATGGACAGGGTCTGCACATCGCGCACGGTTGCCGCCATCGAGCCGATCGTGAGGAAGATCGAGCCGATCAGCAGATAGGCCATCGAAAAATAGATGATGAAGAGCGCAATGAAGGCGGGCCAGCCGACGCCTGGCTCGGGCAAGGGCGGAAGCGCCGCGGCACCCAGCCATAAGATGATCGAGGCAACGGTGCCCCAAACCGCAATCCCCACGAAGCTTATCGCCAGCATGGCGAACAGCTTGCCGAGAAAGACGGCATCCATCGGAATGGCGGCGGCAAGGATTTCGATGATCTTGTTCGCCTTTTCCTCGACGAGGTTGGATAGCACCATCCCTGCCAGCAGCATTGTCAGCAGAAACAGCAAGGTCACCCCGGCCGTGGCGGTCGCAACCTGAGCGCTGCGCATGCTGGCCATGCTCGACGTCGTCGGATCGAGCGCAACGTCGGGATAGCTGTCGGGATTGCCCGGAGGCACGCGCCGCGATCAGCGCGACGCGGCCACGCCAGTGATCGATCTGTTCCTGCGTGCCCGTAAGGCGCGGCTCGGCAAGCGTTCCGGTCAATACGCCGCCAAAATTGCGCGAGCGATCTTCGAGCAATCCGTAAGGCTCGCTGTCTGGCTCCACTCGTTCGATCTGCGGCAGGTTGACGAGCAGCTGCAGCTCGGCCTGCGTCTTGAGGAAGGCGTCCGTGTCTGCCTGCGACATTGCCACAGCAAGGCGCGGCGGGTCGGCGCTATCGGCGGCCTTCGCCCCCAGCGCGCCTGCGGCCACGCTGATCCCGCCGAAAAATAGTGGCCCGGCCAGAAAGAACAGGAACGCCTTGGACAGCAGAATCGCAAAAAAGTCGCGCCGGGCGATGACAAATGCGGCTTGCCAGATGGAGAGGCGGTTCGTCTCGGTCATGCTGGCTGGTCCGCTGCGCTGTCTTGTTCAAGCGCGCGGGCGGCTGCCTCGCCCGCAATTGCGACGAATGCATCGTGCAGGCCGGCGCGTTCGATCGAAAGTGAAAGCACGCCAGCCTCGCCTTCGATTAGATCGCGCAAAAGGGTCTCGATACCTGTCTCGGGGACCGGGAAGAACCAGAAATGCCCCGCGCCAGCCTTGTGATCGTGGCGTGCGTCGTGGGGCAGCGCTTTGCGCCATGCGCCAGTCTCGTTGCGCGTTTCGAGCCTGACTTGCGCCGGAATCCGATCGCGCGCCGTGTCGACATCGCCAGCGAAGGGCACCTTGCCGCCTGCAATGATCGCGATCTGCTCGCACAGGCGTTCTGCATGCGCGATGACATGGGTCGAGAAGATGACCGTCGTGCCCTTCGCTGCGAGATCGCGGATCAGCACTTCGAGCTTGCCTTGGTTGATCGCATCGAGACCGCTGAACGGCTCGTCGAAAATGACCAGGCGCGGTTCGTGCACCAGCGTGCCGAGCAATTGCACCGTTTGCGCCATGCCTTTGGACAATTGCCGGATCTGACGGTCGATCGCATGTCCGAGGCCGTGATTTTCCAGCAATTCGCGCCCGCGCGCGCGTCCTTCCTGCAAAGGAACGCCGCGAAGCGCCCCCATGAACCCGATCGCCTCGTCGCATTTCATGGTCGGGTAGAGGCCGCGCTCTTCGGGAAGGTAACCGATCAGCCGTGCAATCTCTTGCGGGCGGTCATGGCCGAAAATGCGCCTTACGCCCTCGTCAGGATCGATAATGTCCGAGCAGCATGCGCAGCGTCGTGGTCTTTCCAGCGCCGTTCGGACCCAGAATACCGTAGATTGCTCCTTCGGGCACAGCTATGTCGACACCGTCGACGGCCAGCGTATCGTCGAACCGTTTGACGAGCCCCTTTGCCTCGATCGCAAGAGGCCTTTCGGTGCCGCTCGACATTTCGCCTCGCGGGCTGGCCTCTCTCTCGGTAAGCATGCCGCGGAGTTAACCGCGTTGTGTGAACGGGAGCAACCGCAAGTTTGGTTAAAGTTTCGTCTTTTCGCGAGGATTTGCGCAGCGAGGCGCTGTCGCTGGGCTTCGTGGCCTGCGGCTTTGCCAGCGCGCAGACCGATCCGCTGCGCGCCAAGCGGCTGGAACAATGGCTCGGCGATGGCAATCACGGCACGATGGAGTGGATGGAAGCGCGAGAGATCCAGCGCGCCTCTCCGCAAGGTCTGTGGCCCGAAGCGCGCAGCGTGATCGCACTGGGGATGAGCTACGCACCGCAGGGCGATCCCCTTGCGCTCGAAGCCAACGCCGAAAAGGCTCGCATCTCGGTGTATTCGCAGGGCCGGGATTATCACGACGTCGTGAAGAAGGCGCTCAAGGCACTCGCCCGCTGGATGATCGCGCAGCGGCCAGACTGCGAATTGAAGGTTTTTGTCGATACGGCGCCCGTGATGGAAAAGCCGCTTGGCGAGGCGGCGGGGATTGGCTGGCAGGGCAAGCACACCAATCTGGTGAGCCGTGAACATGGCAGCTGGCTGTTTCTCGGCGCGATCTATACCACGCTGGATATTGAGCCCGATGCAGCCCCACCTCGACCGCTGCGGCAATTGCACCGCGTGCCAGACCGCCTGCCCGACCGATGCCTTCCCCGCGCCCTATAAACTCGATGCGCGCCGCTGCATTTCCTACCTGACCATCGAGCATAAGGAACCCGTGCCTGAGGCTCTGCGCCCGGCGCTGGGCAATCGGATCTATGGATGCGACGATTGTCTGGCGGTGTGCCCGTGGAACAAGTTTGCAGATGCCGCGCACGCGCATACGAAGTTTCTGCCGCGAGAGGATCTGGTGGCACCCGATCTCGCTGAACTGCTTAAGCTCGACGATGCCGCGTTCAGGCAGAAATTTTCCGGATCGCCGATCAAGCGGATCGGGCGCGACCGCTTCGTGCGCAATTGCCTGTATGCCGCCGGCAATAGCGGCCAGCCGGCGTTGCTGGAGCAGGTCGCGCCGCTGCTGGAGGACGCAGATGCAGTTGTCGCCGATGCCGCGCAATGGGCGGCCGGGCGGCTCAGCGCATCTCCTTGAGCGGGATTTCGATGTCGGCCAGCAAATCCGGATCGATTTCCGCGCGGGCCTCCACCAATTTGCGCCCCTGCGCATAATCGCGTGTGTTGTTGACACAATCTAGCGCGATCACCTTACCCTCTTTCAGATAGACGACCGAGAATTTGCGCTGTGCCGGGTCGCCGCGAAGAACGGTGGCATCGTGATCGATCGATAGGCCGACAGTCTGGAGACGCAGGTCGTACTGGTTCGACCAGAACCACGGCACTGCATCATAGGGCTGCTTGTCCCCCATGATTGCGCGCGCAGCAACGCTTGCCATATCGTTCGCATTCTGCACGGATTCCAGCCGAACCACGGCATTATCGGCATAAGAGTTCGCATGCGCGGCGCAGTCGCCGATTGCATAGATATCGTCGAGCGTAGTGCGGCAATATTCATCGACATCGACGCCGTTCGCGCCCGACGCACCCGCAGCAATCAGCGGCCCGACCGAAGCGACGATGCCGATCCCGACGATGACGATATCGCAGGGTATGGTTTCGCCATTATCGGTAACCACTGCCGACACGCGGCCGTTTTCGCCCTCGACCCGTTCGACCCCGGTGCCGAGGCGTATGTCGACGCCCTGGCCGCGGTGCTCGTCCTCGTAAAAACTGCTGAGTGTTTCGCCCGCAACCCGTGCCAGAACCCGGTCTTGGGTTTCGATAAGCGTGACGCTGCACCCCCGCTTGCGCAAGGCTGCGGCAGCCTCGAGCCCGATATAGCCTCCGCCCACGACGACTGCGCGTTTTGCGCCAGCATCGAGTTCCGACTTGAGCCGGTCGACATCGGAGATGTAACGGACTGTGTGAATGCCTTCATAATCCGATCCATGACAGGACAGCCGCCGGGCATCTCCGCCCGCCGACCAGATCAGCTTGCGATAGCCGATGCGTGTTCCATCGCCCGCCTCGATCTCGTGCCGCAGCCAATCGATTTCCGCGACATTGGTGCCGAGCAGCAGTTCAACCTGCTTGTCCTGCCAGAAAGCCGGCGGGCGGATCATGATCCGCTCCAGCGGCTTTTCACCGGTGAGGTATTCCTTCGACAGCGGCGGCCGCTCGTAAGGCGGCACGTTTGACCGGCTGACCATCAGGATCGACCCGTCATGGCCTTGCTGGCGCAGTGCGATTGCCGCCTGCGCGCCGCCGTGGCCCGAACCGACGATGACAATATCGTAGCTATCCATTGCGCGGCTGAATTGCCGTAATCGGCTCCGCGGTCAAGCGGCGGTCACTTGCCGAGCAGGTTGCGCGCCATGCTGGCGACCTGTGCGAGCATGGCGGGGGCCACCGGGCTTTGCGCCTGCGCGCGAGCGATCATGGCGCGGAACTGGCGCACGCCGCCGGCATTCTCCCCGACCCATTTCTCGACCATTGCGGGCATGTCTTCCTTGGCTCCCTTGCGCCGCGCGAGCCGCCGCAGGAAATCATAGCGCATTTGCTGGAAGTCACGGGCCAAGCCGCTGACCAGTAGCCGTTCCCATACATCGGATGGGGCCATGACCGTCGCGGTGGCCTGCGCCCAGTCGAGCCCAAGATTTGCGCCCAGGCCGGTGAAGGCGGCCGTAAGATCGCCTATGTCGATTTCCGAAGTCAGCGCCAGCTTCGCAATACCGATAGCGCCGTCCATCTCGAACAGGTGCGCCACGCGCGCCGCGATGTCTTGCGGAGCGCCGGCGTCGCCGAACTCTGCCTGCAGACGGTCGGACTGTTGCCGACTTTCGGCGGCAAGCATCTCCTGCGCACCGGTGGACAGGTGCCGGACGCCCGGGCCGATCATCTCCAGGGCGGTCTTCGGCTCGTCCAAGATTGATCCCGCTGCTGAGCAGATCGGCCATCTGGATCCGCATGCCTTTCGCCGCCCGGTCGAACAGCATCAGGCGGGCCTGTTCGGGCATCGGAGCTGTGTCGAGCTTCTCCCATAGCGAGCCCACGTCGTAAAGCAGCTCCGCCACGACGAACGCCGCCGCGACCTCATCCATTGACGCGCCTTCCTCCTCGGCGAGTTCGAAGGGGTGGACCAGCCCGATTCGGTTGATGATGCGGTTGGCGAGCTTGGTTGCGATCAGCTCGCGGCGCAGGCGATGCGAAAGAATCTGGGCGCGGAACTCGCCCTGCATCGGCTCGGGAAACGCACCGAGCAACAAGGGTTCGAGCGCGTCATTTTCTGATAGCGAGCTTGCCTCGATTGCGTCCTGCAACATGAGCTTGGCCGACGACAACAAGACGGCAAGCTCGGGGCGGGTCAAGCCTTTGCCATCGGTAATGCGGCGTCCGAGCGTTTCGTGATCGGCCAGGCCTTCAGTGCGGCGATCCAGCGCGCCGCTTTCCTCGAGCGTCTCGATAAGGCGCAGCTGCGCATCGGCAACCTTTGGTCCGCCCATCTCCGCGATCGACAGAGCGAGAGCCTGAAGGCGGTTGTCCTCCAGCACAATTGCGGCGACTTCACCCGTCATCTTTTCGAGCAGCGTATTGCGACGCCCCTCGGAGAGGCTTCCTGCCCGGCGCGCGGCTGCGAGGGCGATCTTGATATTGACCTCGTTATCGGAGCAATCGACTCCGGCCGAGTTGTCGATGAAGTCGGTGTTGATACGCCCGCCGCCAAGCGCAAATTCGATGCGCCCTGCCTGCGTTATGCCCAGATTGGCGCCTTCGCCGATCACCTTCGCGCGCACATCGCTGGCATCGACACGGAGCGCGTCATTCGCCGGATCGCCGACCTGGACGTTATTCTCGCTTGAAGCCTTGATGTACGTTCCGATGCCGCCGAACCATATGAGGTCGACGGGTGCTTTCATGATAGCTGAAATCAGCGCCTCAGGCTCGATTTCTTTCTGGTCGATCCCGATGGCAGCCTGCGCTGCCTTGCTAAGCTTGATCACCTTGGTGTCGCGCGAGAACACCCCGCCGCCTTTGGAAATCAGCTTGGCGTCATAATCTTCCCAGCTCGACCGGGGGAGCTGGAACATGCGGCTCCGTTCTTTCCAGCTGCTCGCCGGATCGGGCGATGGATCGATGAAGATGTGGCGATGGTCGAATGCCGCGATCAGCCTGACAGCCTTGGACAGCAGCATGCCATTGCCGAACACGTCTCCGGACATGTCGCCGCAGCCGACCACATCTACCGGTTCTTCCTGAACGTCGACACCCATTTCCAGGAAATGGCGCTGCACCGATACCCAGGCACCGCGCGCGGTGATGCCCATCGCCTTGTGGTCGTAGCCATTCGAGCCGCCGCTGGCGAAAGCATCGTCGAGCCAGAATTCGCGCGCTTCGGCAATGGCGTTGGCGATATCGGAAAAGCGTGCCGTGCCCTTGTCGGCAGCGACGACAAAATACGGGTCTTCGCCGTCATTGATCACGACATCTTCGGGATGCACGACCTTGTCGTCGACGATATTGTCCGTGACCGACAGCAGCGTCCGGATGAAAACCTCGTAGCTGGCCTGCCCTTCGGCAGCCCATGCGTCGCGGTCGATCGCCGGATCGGGCAGCTGCTTGGGATAGAAGCCGCCTTTCGCGCCGGTTGGCACGATCACGGCGTTCTTGACCCGCTGCGCCTTCATCAGGCCAAGGATTTCGGTGCGGAAATCGTCGCGCCGGTCGGACCAGCGCAGGCCGCCTCGCGCAATCGCACCGGAGCGCAGATGAATGCCCTCGACCCGGCGCGAATAAACGAAGATTTCGCGCCATGGCACCGGTCGTGGCAGATTTGGCACTAGTGCGGATTCGATCTTGAAGGCCAGCGCCTCATGCGATGCCCGAGCAAAGGCATTGGTCCGCAATATGGCATCGATCAGCGATTGATAGAGGCGTAGCAGGCGGTCGTCGTTGATCGCGGCGACTTTCGACAGCCCGCGCTTGATCGCCGCCTTCGCATCGCTGATGGCATCCAGACGGCTTTTGCCGGTATCGGGGCCAAATTCCGGGTCGTGACGGGCAGTGAAAAGAGCGATCAACGCGCGCGTCACATCGGGTGCGCGGCGCAGGGCGTCGACAACCGTATAGATCGTGAAGCCCATGCCTGCCTGCCTCAGATATCGGTAGAAGGCGCGCAGCCATCCCGCCTGGCTGGCGGACAATGCCGCCTCGCACACGAGCCGGTTGAAAGGGTCGTTTTCGGCCTCTCCATTGAGCACGGCTGCGACCGCTTCCTCGATCGCTGCGGCCCGTTCGACCAACTCTTCGGGATCTATCCCTGGCGCAAGGGTCAGCCGGAAGTCGTGGATGGTGCCGAGCCGTCCATTATCGAGCACTATCGGCATTTCGGTATGCACATGGAAGCCGAAGTTCTCAAGCGCCGGTACGGCATCGGACAGCGGCAGGCTTCCTTCGGCCTGATAGAGCTTGAGGCGCATGCAGCGCTCATTGTCGCGGTCGCACAGATAGAGGCGTGCATCGCGCTGGCGGGCATCTGCGCCCTCGGCATGCACGCCGAGCGAGCGCAGGCGCGCGATGTCCGTCGCCGCCTCCCGCGCGCCGAAACGGCCGCGGTAGTTCGTGGGGAAGGCATCTGCCCAGCGCAGCGAGATCGCCGCGGCACGCCCGGCCTCGACCAGTTCGGCAAGTTCGGTTTCGACGGCCTCGCCCCAACCGCGCAGCATCGTCTGCAATTGCTCGTCGAGCGCTTTTTCGTCCGGCGCGCGGTCACCGTCGCGGATGTCGAGCACGAAACGCAGCATGGCCAGCGTTCCGCCTTCGACTTCGAGGCTCCAGTCGAGCAGCTTGGCACCGGCACCGCGTTCCAGCAGCTCCTTGATCTGCAACCGTACATCGGTGGAGAGCATGTCGCGCGGGAGCCACACAAAGGCGAACAGGTGGCGCGCCAAGGGGGCTTCGACGAGGGCAAGCCGTGGACGCGGCCGATCGACCAGGCTCATCATGGTGGTCGAGACGCGCTCGACATCCTTTTCGGAAAATCCCGTGATCAGATCGTGCGGCAGCGCAGTCAGGGCGTGGACCAGTGCCTTGCCGGCATGGCCGCCGCGGTCGAAATCGAGCCGCTCCATAATGCGCTCGAGCTCATTGCTCAGGCGCGGCACTTCGCGCGGCGGGGCTGCGAGCGCGGCGCTGGTCCACACGCCTGCATGGATGGAAATCGCTGTGACCTTGCGGCCCTCGCGGATCGGCACGATGAACAGATCGAGCGGGACGCGGCGATGGACATTCGAAAGCCGGTTGGCCTTGATGATGAGCAAGTCGCGCGTGTTCTTCTTGTCGTCGAACCATGCGAAGGCGCGGTCGTAAGATGGTTCGGCGAGCAATTGCCGCGCGCTTTTGCGGCAGATGCCGAGGAGCTTCTCTTCCGTGCCATCGCGGTGCCGGATCATGTGCCCGAGCTGGGTCAGCATTCCGTCGTTGAGCCAGCGAAGCAGGGCGGCGCCTTCGGGATTGGCCTTGTCGATGCGCTCGGCGTCGGCCTGCATCACCTTCTGGATCTTGCTCCAGTCCGCCACCGCTGCACGCACATCGCCCATGGTTTCACGGATCGCGGCAAGCAATTCGCGGCGATGCTTGGCATCGACCCGCGACGTTTCGATATAAATCATCGATTCGTAATCGGCGTCGTCGGGATCGGTCGGCAGGATCTTGGTGAGCTTGCCGTCCTTGCCGCGCTGGACAGGGACAACCGGATGGATAAGTCGGTCGATCGACAGGCCCATCGCAGCGATTGTCGCAGCTGCGGAATCCACCAGGAACGGCATATCGTCGTTGACGATGGCAATGCGCATAAAGCGCCGCCCGCCGCCCGCCGATTCCATGACGATGCCGGATCGCTTCGGTTCGCGCCTCAGGCCAGCGCCGAGAACGAATTCGGACGCCTCACGCAGCTGCGCCTTCGATATCGCCATATCACCGGGCAGGATCGATTCACGAAGGCGCTCGGCCAACTCATCGACAAGCTTGGAAGAAACTGCGGAATCCTGCGCCTTGGCAGACGTCTTCGAACCCATGTAATCCTCGCGATCGGCGGCTCTCTCTCCAGCCGCTTCGGATGCTGCAATGACAAGCGCCCCTAGGCCTGTCCGCGCCCGCCTGCAAGCGGAGCGATACGGGAAATTAGCGCAGCGATATTCGTGCGCCTAATTCGTCAGCATATTCATCGCCAGTTGGAGCGACCGGGTCCGCGCTGCCGGATCGAAGGTCGGCCCTGCGAAGACGATCTCGTCTGCTCCGGTGCGCTCTATGAAGGCGCTCACGAAATCGCGTACTGTCTCGGGAGTGCCGACTGCGCTCGCCTGGCCGATATGGTCGAGCATGGCGCGGGCCTGCGCGGGCAGACTGTCGCGGTAGCCGCGCACAGGGGGAGGAAGCTTGCCGGGACGCCCGGTTCGCAGCGCCACGAAGGCTTGTAGCTGCGAGGTGGCGAGATACTCGGCCTCTTCCTCGCTCTCGGCGGCGAAGAGGTTCATTGCCGCCATCACATGGGGCCGATCGAACTGCTCGGAAGGCTGGAAATCGCGGCGATAGATTTCGAGCGCACTGTCGAGATGGTCGGGCGCAAAATGGCTGGCGAATGCGTAGGGGATACCCAGCCGCGCTGCCAATTGTGCCCCGAACAGGCTGGAGCCAAGCATCCACATTTCGACCTGCGCCCCGCGGCCCGGAGTGGCCTGGATGGCGAGATCGTCGCTGCCTTCGAGCAGTGCGGCAAGTTCGACAACGTCCTGCGGAAACATTTCTGCGGCGCGGTGCAAATCCTTGCGCAGCGCTCTTTGCAATTCCGGCCCTGCCCCCGGCGCGCGGCCAAGGCCGAGATCGACGCGGCCCGGGAACAGCGCGGCCAGCGTGCCGAACTGCTCGGCAATCTGGAACGGCGTGTGATTGGGCAGCATGATACCGCCCGATCCGATGCGGATGGTCGAAGTGGCATTGCCGATATGGGCGAGCACTACTGATGTTGCGCCGCCGGCAATGCCCTCCATCGCGTGATGCTCCGCCACCCAATACCTCTTGCACCCGGCTGCCTCGGCGGCCTGGGCAAGCTCGGTCGCGGCGGAAAAGGCCTGTTCGATGGTGCCGCCCTGGCGAACGGGCACGAGGTCTAGAACGGAAAAGTCGGTCACTGGGTGTCGCTGCCTTCCGAAAGCTGGCGAAGATAGGCGCGAGCGCGTTCGGCTTCGCCGCTCTCGGGCGCAAGTGCAACGACGGAATCGAAGCTCCGGCGCGCGTCCTCGGCGCGGCCCGATGATGCCGCGATGACGCCCGCCTCCAGTCCGATTGCCGCATCGCGCGGCGCCAAGTCGGCGGCATATTCGATCTGCTCCTGAGCTTCACCATACCGGCCAAGGCGGCGGGACAGCGTGGCCGATAGCAGCCATGCTCGGGCATTGGCGGGATCGGCATTGCGCGCATTCTCCAGCGGAGCGACGGCTTCATCCGCGCGGTCCAGAGCCACCAATGCGCCGGCCCGGTCGAGTTCGACATCGGCCTGCAACGTGCCATCGGCAGAGGCTACCGCATCGGCAACAGCCAGCTCGAAATAGGGCAGGGCTGTGCCCGCGTCGCCGTCTGCCATGGCGGCGTGCCCGGCCATGGCGCCAAGCCGCGCCCGGTAAGCGGGGTTGTCCGCATCGACCTCGTCGCGCGCCGTGCGGAATACGCGCTGTGCATCGCCAAGGCGGCCCAGCCTGACCAATGCCAGTCCGGCGCAATGCGACGTTTGCGCCAGTTCGTCCGGATCACCCGTTTCGCGCCAGGCCTGCGCGAAATCGAGCGCTGCCTGCGGATCTTCCCCGGCGCGCAGCAGGCACCTCGACAAGCGTGAGCGCTGCGGCTGCGGTGCCTCGATCACCTTGCCTTCGCGCGGGGGCCGGTTGCGCAACTCCTCGGGCGTACCGGGATAAGCGTCGAGCGATGGGTTCGGCCCGACCTGCATGATCAGGAGCGCGAAGAAGCCGAGAGTGGTCATTGCGGGTCTTCCGTGAGGGTGGCAACAATGCGCAGCAGCAGGCCGATATCCTGCGGCCGCGACAGGCGGTGATCGCCGTCTTTGACCAGGGTCACCTTTACCGCATCCGAACGCAGCGCTTCGGCGAGCCGCATGCTGATGTCCCACGGCACGTCCTCATCGCGCTGACCGTGGATCAGGTGTACCGGACAATCGACCAGGATCGCTGTGTCGAGCCGGCGCTGCGCCTGTCCGTCGGCAAAGAATCCCGGATGGGTCGGCGTTGGCTCGGGGCCATAGGGATTGTCTTCGAAAATGGCTTCGCCGCGGGCCATCTGGGACTTCTGCGCTTCCGAATACCCCCAATCGGTGAAGTCGGGAGCCGATGCGATGCCGACCATTCCGGCGAGACGGTCTCCCAGCCTCTCGGCGACGAGCAGCATCAGCCATCCGCCCATCGAGGAGCCGATGACGACAACCGGTCCCTCGACCTGCGCTTCGATCAGCGCCAGCACTTCATCGGACCAGCGCGACAAGGTGCCGTCTGCGAAATCGCCCGAGCTCTCTCCGCACCCCGAATAATCGAGCAACAGACACGCCCGCCCCTCGCGCCGCGCCCAGTCGAACAGGGCGGTCGCCTTGCCGCCAGCCATATCGGACATGTAGCCAGGCAGGAAGACGAGCGCCGGGCCGCCGCCGGGAAGGTGGCGAAATGCGACACGGCGCCCGTCGGGCATATCGAAATGCTGGGTATCGAACATGACGCATCATGTCGCGCGGCTGCGCAGGCTATGCAAGCCCGTCAGAAAAAGTCGAATTCCTCGACATCGAGATCTTCGTCGCACATCGCCTTGATATCTTCGAATTCGACCGGGGTCAGGATTGGCTTGTAATCCGCGCTCTCCACGGCGGCGGCGCGATAGGCGCTAGCGCGTTCGCCCGAGGCTGGATGGCTCGCCAACCAGCCGAGCAAGCCGCTGCCATCGCCGTCTTCGCTGTCCGCGCTACCGCCGTTTCCTCCGGCTTCGGCTTCGGCTTCGTCATCGTCTTCACCGGAAAGCCGCTCGAAAAATGCTGCCGCGCCGAGCGGCGAGATGTTGCTTTCGGCCATTCGAGCCCGTGCGAAGTCGTCCGCCTCTCGCTCGGCATCGCGCGAATAGCCCATGGAGGCTAGCCCGAAGGCCGTATCGCCGATTCCCGAGTTTGCTCCGGCGAGCAGGATCGACAGGCCGAACTGGCGCATCATGGCAGTCATCACATGGCGTTCACGCACATGGCCGACTTCGTGGCCCAGCACGCCGGCCAGCTCTTCCGGCGTTTCGGCCTGCTGCACAAGGCCGTCAAACAGCAGCACCCGGCCGCCTGGAAGCGCAACCGCATTGACCATATCGATATTGGCGACGCCCGCACGGACCTGCTCGCGTGCCGGATCGACCGCATCGAGCAGCTTTGCCAGCGCCGCATCGCCTTCCGGGGTCGAACACAACCGGTTGCCGAAGTCGCCGATCATCGCGTCGCCCAGCTGCCGTTCCCAGCTGACGGGGACGCGCGGGCCGAGCCAATCGGGCGCCGTCATGAACAGCGCGACCGCGGCCGCGCTGGCCACAGCGAATATCCCCGCAGCCTTGCCTAGGCCGAGCTTGTCGACCCAGCCGCCATATTCCTGCCGCGCGGGCAAGTGGCGGTCGAACCCGGGCGGCAGCTGCCTTGGCAAGCGCAAGCGGAAATCGGGCAGGCTTTCCAGCCGGTAGACGTTCTCCTTGCGCAAAGCCTCGCCGAAGCGCAGGTCGGCAGTCTGCACGCGCTGGACTTTGCCTGAGCTGCTCGTCAGCACCAATAAGCCATCGGCATCCCAGCGTGCGCTGCCTTCGTGGCGCAACGCCGTGAAACCGTCGTACCATATGGCAGGGGCCTCGAATGCGGGGTCGCTCACCGGGTCAGATCGCCCCGATATCGAAAGCGTCGAGCAGACCTTCGCCGTGCTTCGATGTGGCGGTGGTCGACTGGGTCAGCTCGTCGAGCAGGATTTCGCCGCGCGCTTCGAGGTGTGTTATCATGAACTTCCAGTGCCGATAGGACAGAAAGATCAGCCCGATGCCGAGCGTCAGGACAACAAGCAGGACATCGCCGATGAACAGTTTCACCCAGTCCATCGTGCGCGCTTCGAACGAAAAGTCGAGATCGTTCCAGGTCGAGCTTCCCGACTGCCTCGCGGTAATAGGCTGCGTAGAACGCCACCGCGATAAGTCCGAGGCCGAAAACGTAGAAAAGCACGAGCCCGAGGATGCCCAGCACTCCCCCCACACCGGCCCCGTTCTCGCCGCCAAACCCGTAGCCGAGTCCCGCGCCCAGCGCGACCGCAGCGATCCCGCCAGCAAAAAGCACGAAAGGTGCGAGGTAAAACAGGAAAAACCGCAGGAAGATCGGACCCGCTTCGGCATGGGCCTCGAAGCGATGCGGGCCGAAGCTCATCTTGCCCCAACGCTCGTTCCAGAGGCTGGTCATCGACCAAGGGATGAGGAGGCCAGCCGCCAAATAACCGATGAAGGTCTTCCACATATAGGACAGCCCGTAGCCGAAACCCTGATCGTCGCTCCCGCCGCGAATGCCGCGCCATCTGGTGCGGGCCAGGCGATAGCGCAGCGCACGGAACCGCGCGACGCCGGTCAGGTAGAATATCGCCAGGAACGACACGCTCGTCAGCAGCAGGCCAAGCCCCTCCTGCCCGCGCAGCATCAGCGATTGGGCGACCTGCGTGATGACGAAGAACGGCAGCAGGAACAGCAGTGCCACGAGGAGGAAACCGACGAACAGTTCCATGCCGGTGCCCGACCATTCGAGGTTCTCGTCCACGAAGCGGCTGCGCGACCAGAGATAGCGCCGCTCGCGCGCGGTTGCCCAGAAGCGGTAGATACCCAGCGTCACGATCGTCAATAGCAAATTGGTGAAGGCAATCGGCGCAAATTCCCGCCAAGTTCCCTCGAACGCGAAGGCGCTATCGCCCCCTTGTGGTGCGTCTTGCATGATAGTGTGCGGCCCCCAATCGATCCCTGCCGGCAAACATCGCGATGGGGCCGCGCAAGTCAAGAAAAACGCTGCCTGCCCTCAATCGCGCAGGAAAATTTCCTCGATCGGCATCTCGAAAATATCCGCGATGCGGAAGGCGAGCGGCAGCGAGGGATCGTAGCGCCCGGTCTCGATTGCGTTCACGCTCTGGCGCGAAACCTCCAGCCTGTCGGCCAGCACCTGCTGGCTCCAATCGCGTTCAGCGCGAAGGACCTTGAGGCGGTTCTTCACAGCGCGCCCCAGCTGCCATGGGTAATGCGGTTCGATAGCGCGCCTGAGGAATTGGCCGAAAAAGAATGCGATGGCAAACCAGTAGGCGTCGATATGCGGGACCACGTCGCCTGCCTCGAGAAAGCCCCAAAGCGTAGCCAGTCCCAGCGCGAATGCCGTCGCGATCAACGTCTGCCGGACGATCAGCATACGCATGTATTCATCGCGCTCTTCCACAATCAGCCGTCCAATCGCCCAGAAAACCCCGATGACCGCGAGGCCCGGCAGGACTGCAATCGCAGCCCGCAGCGCCGTTGTCGGATCGTAAGTATCGAACCACACCACCTGTATTGCGAAGGCCGCCAAATAGGCGGATGAGAAGATAGCGACGCGCTTGATATAGCGCCGCTGTGCATCGCCTTTTCCATTGCAGGCAGTGGCATTTCCTGCCGCCCGCATCGCTTGGAAAAACAGGCCAGCGGGCACGATCATGAGGATCATGGTGGTCCCGGCATTGATAGCGTCTGATAGCGCAAGCCCCATAACCGCGCCGAATGCCGCGAAGGTCAGCCCCGTCCAGAACGGCACGGACTTTACGAATCCGGTTTTACCGGAGCTAGTCATACCTCGCTCGGCTTCAGTAGATTGCAGGAGCGATCACCGCCAAGCCAGGCTCCGGGAAACAAGGCGAGGAGCAGAAAGGGGACGAATTGCGCCACCTCCTCGGGCACCACGTCGGCGACTGCTGAGGAGCGCTACACCGATGATGGCGGCGGCGAGCAGAATGGGTGCTTTAAGATGTGCCATGGCAAGTGTCCTTTTCTTGATGTAAAGGATGGTTGTCACAAGTTTGGAGAGATTGTCAAGCACCCTTTCCAATTAGGAGGGCGTACTTGACGCGGCGCGCTTTTGCCTTGGCGCTGTCACAAGTTCGGGGCATTCCTTTGGTTGAGGAGAAACGCGCCCATGCCGATGATCGATCAGCCCACCACAACCAATCTCACGGCGCTCGATCGGCGCTCGCTTCTGAAGGGCGGCATTCTTGGCTCCGGGCTGCTCGCCGCGCCGCTATCTGCGCAGTTCGGCAGGCGCGGTTTCACGCATGGCGTGGCCAGTGGGGAACCGTCGCAGGACAGCGTGCTGATCTGGACGCGCTATGGGGGCGAGCAGGACACGCCACTGGGCTGGCAAGTGATGGAGGCCGATGCCGGTCGCCGCGTCGTCGCGGAAGGCAGCATCGTTGCCTCGCCGGCCCGCGATTTCTGCTGCAAGGCGGTTGCTAAGGGGCTCCAGCCGGGCCGTTGGTATTACTATCGCTTCACCGCGCCGGATGGTGCGGTTTCCGACGAGGGCCGCACGCGCACCTTGCCCGAAGGCGGGGTGGATCGCTTTCGCATGGCCGTGTTCTCCTGTTCGAATATCGGCTTTGGCTGGTTCAATGCCTATGCACACGCGGCGCAGGCCGACGATGTCGATCTGGTCGTGCATACCGGGGATTATTTCTACGAATACCCGCCGGGCGCCTATCCTTCGCGCCAGGAAGCGGTGGCAGCGCGGCTGGGATTTGCCCCGAGCCAGGAAGCCGTGTCGCTCGCCGATTACCGGCTCCGCCATGCAAGCTACCGCAATGATGCCGATCTGCGTCGTCTGCACCAGCTTTTCCCGATGATCGCCACGTGGGACGATCACGAAAGCGCGAACGACAGCTATGCCGCAGGGGCGCAGAACCACCAAAGCGATACCGAGGGCGATTGGGGTGTGCGCAAGCGCGCAGCGATGCAGGCATATCGCGAGTGGATGCCGGTATCGGACGCGCCCTGGGCGGCTTACGAGCTTGGCGATCTAGCAACGATCTTCCGGCTGGAAACAAGGCTGACCGCGCGCGACAAGCAATTCGATATCGGCGACATCATTCGCGGCAATTCCACAGCCGAGGCGACGCGCGAAGCGTTGACGCGTTTTCGCGATGGCGATTACCGCGATCCGGCGCGGCACATGCTCGGGAGCGAGCAGGAAGCGTGGCTCGCAGACGGGTTCAAGCGATCGCGCAGTGCCGGCAAGACCTGGCAGGTGCTCGCACAGCAGGTTCTGATGGGGCAGCTCAGCACACCGGTCGCCTTGGCGCAGGCGATACCCGCCGATGCCCCCGCTTTCGTGCGCGAACGGGTGCTTGCAGGCGCGCTGGCCAGCAGTGCTGGCCTGCCGCTCAATATGGATGCGTGGGACGGCTATCCCGCGGCGCGCGGCCGGGTCTTCGAGGCGGCGCTGGCGGCAGACGCGAACCTCATCTCGCTTGCCGGGGACACACATAACGCCTGGGCGTTCGAGCTTGCGCACGACGGCGCGCCGGTCGGGATCGAGTTTGGCGGACATTCGGTGACATCGCCCGGTCTCGAGGCCTATCTCGGCGCGGTCCCGCCGGACGTGCTGGCGGGCGCGCTGATCGGACAGAACCGCCAGCTGGCCTTCACCGACACATCGCAGCGCGGTTACATGGCGGTCGAGCTGACGCCGCAAACCGCGAGCGCCGAGTATCGCTTCATGGCAGGCGTGCGGAGCCGCGGTGCGCAGCTTGCGGGTACGCGGATGCTGACCAGCGCTGCGGGCAGCCACAAGTTTGCTGCGGGTTGAAGCGTTAACGCCTCGCCGCTATGTGCAGCTTCATGGCCAAGTCGATCGCTACCACGACAACCACTACCACCCGGTTCGCCCGGGGGTGGTCGATCGCTGCATAAGCGACTGGCCGCCGCCCGGTTTCGGGCGGTGCGGTGTAGCCTTCCGAAATCGTAAGAAAACCAGCATTACGCCGCTTTAGCTGCGCGCCGCGCTGTGCCATGGCGCCAGTGCGATAAAACGAAACGGAAGATGATGACCGAACTGCTCAAGATCAGCCTGCCCGATGGATCGGTGCGCGAAGTGGAAGAGGGCGCGACCCCGGCCGACGTGGCTGCGGCGATCGGTCCCGGCCTTGCCAAGGCCGCCATCGCTGCGCGTGTCGATGGAGAGCTGCGCGATATCAATCGCCCGTTCGAAGGCGATGCCGAACTGGCACTGGTCACCAGCCGCGACGAGGAAGACGCGCTCGAGCTGGCCCGGCATGACTTCGCCCACGTTCTTGCCGAGGCAGTCCAGGCGCTGTGGCCCGGCACGCAGATCACCTTCGGCCCGGCAACTGACGATGGTTTCTATTACGATGTGAAAGCGCCCGATACGCGCGATCCCTTCAGCATGGACGATCTGCCCGCTATCGAGGACAAGATGCGCGCAATCATCAGGGCCGACAAGCCGCTCACGCGTGAGGTTTGGAGCCGCCAGCAGCTGATCGACAAGTGGGAAGCCGATGGTGAGAGCTTCAAGGCGGAATGGGCGCACGAGCTTCCCGAAAACGAGGAACTGACGGTCTACCGCTCCGGCGGGGACTGGCTCGACATGTGCCGCGGCCCGCATCTCGCCTCGACCGGCAAGCTTGACCCCGACGCCTTCAAGCTGATGCGCGTTGCCGGCGCATATTGGCGCGGCGACCAGCGCAACGCGCAGCTGACGCGTATCTACGGCACGGGCTGGCTGAACAAGAAGCAGCTGAATGCCCACCTTCACCGGTTGGAAGAAGCAGCCAAACGCGACCACCGCAAGCTGGGGCGCGAGATGGACCTGTTTCACCTGGCCGAAGAAGCGCATGGCAGCGTCTTCTGGCATCCGCAGGGCTACAAGATCTGGCGCCAGCTCGAAGCCTATATGCGCCGCAAGATGGACGGTGCCGGCTACCGCGAAATCAAGACGCCGCAGCTGATGGATGTGCGCCAGTGGGAGCAATCCGGCCATTGGGGCAAATATGCCGAGAACATGTTCGCGGTGCCCGATATGGTGCCGGAAGTGGACGAGCTTGGGTGACGGCCCCGCCTCACCCTCGGTCGCGCCCGATGCGGACTGGATGGCGATCAAGCCGATGAACTGTCCGGCGCATGTGCTGGTCTTCAAGCAGGGTATCACCTCTTATCGCGACTTGCCGATCCGGCTCGGCGAAATGGGCTGCTGCCACCGCAACGAACCGCACGGTGCGCTCCACGGCCTGATGCGCGTGCGCCAGTTCACGCAGGACGATGCACATATCTTCTGCACGGAAGAACAGGTGGTCGAAGAGGTCCGCTCGTTCTGCCGCCTGGCCGCCGAGGTCTATAAGGATTTCGGCTTCGACTTCTCGATCAAGCTCGCCCTGCGCCCGGAGAAGCGGCTCGGTTCCGATGCCGACTGGGACAAGGCCGAACAGGAATTGCGCGATGCTGTCGAAGAGGCGGGCATGGCGAATGACGATTATGGCTGGGAAGAACTACCCGGCGAAGGCGCCTTTTACGCGCCGAAGCTGGAATGGCACCTCACCGATGCAATCGGCCGCACGTGGCAGGTCGGCACGATCCAGGGCGACCGCGTCCTACCTGAGCGACTCGATGCGAGCTATATCGGCGAGGATGGCGCGCGCCACCGCCCGGTCATGCTCCACCGCGCTATTTTCGGCAGCTACGAACGCTTCATCGGCATATTGATCGAGCACTTCGCAGGCCGGTTGCCCGTATGGCTCGCCCCGACACAGGCGGTGGTCGCCACGATCGTGTCAGACGCCGACGATTACGGACGCGAAGTCGAGGCCAGGCTGGCAACGGCAGGTATCCGGGTGGAAAGCGATTTCCGCAACGAGAAGATCAATTACAAGGTGCGCGAACACAGCCTCGCCAAAGTGCCGCACCTGTTGGTCGTCGGCATGCGCGAGGCCGAGGAAGGCACGGTCGCCATCCGCACGCTGGGCGAAAAAGAACAGCGGGTCATGCCGCTGGACGAGGCGATTGCGATGTTGACGGAGGGGGCGACCCCGCCGGACCTGCGCTGATACTCGAAACCGGCGAGGCCCAACGCGCTCTCAGAGCATGCGGGTCGCCAGCACGCGGCCTGCGCCGGTTTCACGGATGACGAGAGCGTAACGGTCGGCTTTGGCGACGGCCAGCCGCTCTGCAGGGATGGACAAAGCTTGCTGGCCGCCGCGCCATGCGCCGAGGACAGTCTCGTCGCGCAGGATATTGGTGTAGCTGATCGTGCGTCCGCCGTTCTCGCCGCGGCCGATCTTCACGCTTTCATGGCTGTCTAGAGCAAGCAGGACCACTTCCGCGGTCTGGTGGGTGCTACCGTCGATGCCGACGATGATGGACCCGTTGGCTTGCGGCCGGACTGCGATTGCGGCGTTCGCAGCAGCAGCCTGACGCATGAATTTGCGGACCTGCCCTTCGTTCGAACCGACCGTGCCGCGCACGCCGTCGACGACGATCTGCGGGGTGTAGACGCCATTGCGGCCAGCCAGGCCGCGGCGAGCATAGGCGCGCTGGAGGCGGGTATTTTCGTTTCGGGCGAGGGAGTCCTTCCAGCCCAGGCGGTCCCAATAGGTGACCGGGCGCGAGACGACGACCACGTTCTCTTCATCGGCAAGCCGGGAGGCGAGCTTGTCGGCGGGCGGGCAGGATGAGCAGCCCTGGCTGGTAAACAGCTCGATCAGGACTGGCTGCGACGGGGCCGCGGTGTATTCGGGCTGGGCAGCGGCCGGCGCCGTGTTAAGAGCTGCGGCGACCAGCGCGCCGCCTAGCGTAACGATGGAGCCGATGGCCATGCTGAGCTGACGTTTCATGGACGAATAACCTTCTTGGCAATAGATTGCCCGGGTATTCGCGCCGCACTGCGCTCAGGTTACAGCCATCTCGTCAGAAAGGCAGCGGCGCTCCGGCCATAACGAGCGCCAGGCCGCAGGCGAAAACCACCGCAGAGCGTATGATTTCGGGCGCTTGCAGAACTGCGTTGCGCGATAAGGAAAGGACCTGTGCCATGGGCGGGAGTCTCGCCGCAAAGTCCTAACAAGACGTTAAGCCTGCGCCTCTGGAGGTGGTTTGGCGGGCATTTGCTGACTTGCGCAATGAAAGCTACCTCCTCCGGCAAGCACGGCGTCGGCGGGAAGGCCGATTGTCGCGCGGTCCGGGAACAGCGCTGCAATTGCAGCGACACCGTCCTCGTCATGCACGCTGCCGAATGTCGGAACCACGACGAGGTGGCTGGTAATGGCGAAATTGGCGTAGCTCGCCGGTTCGACGATGTCGCCGCGGGTGATGAGACCGGGCGAGGGTATATCGGCGATGTCGACGCCGAAATCGGCACCTCTCGCCCGTGCATCGGCATATATCGGCGCATTCGGATCGTTCTTGCCCGTCGCCACCGGCACCGCCAGCGTATTCGGCGCTACGAATCTGGCGAGATTGTCGACATGGCCATCGGTGTGATCGTTGATCGAGGCCATCGCCCAGCCACAGCACCCGGACCAAACCGAGGTCGCGATCGAGCCGCGCTTCGATCTCGGTGCGAGACAGTTTCGGATTGCGGTTTGGGTTGAGAAGGCACTGCTCGGTGGTCGCGACGAGGCCGGTGCCGTCTCCGTCGATCGCGCCGCCTTCGAGGATCCAGTCGGTTGTCTCGAGCGGTAAGCCCTCATCGCGGGCAAGCTCGGCCCCGATCGTTTGGTCGCCGGGCATTTCATACTTGCCGCCCCAACCGTTGAAGCCGAAGCGGCGCGCTGCCCGGCGGCCATCATGGCCTTCAACGATCAGCGGCCCCGTGTCGCGGAGCCAGATGTCCCCATAGGTTCGTCGTTCGAGTATGACCGCACTGCTGACCAGTTCGCGTGCCCGCGCTTCATTGGCGGCATCGCGGACGAGCAAGCGAACTTCCTGCCCGCTTTCGGCGACGGCATTGGCGAATTCGGCGATCTGCTCCTGCGCGCGGCCAAGCACGCCGGGCCATTCGTCCTTGGCGTGCGGAAAGCCTATCCAGAGCCAGTCCTGCGGAGCCCATTCGGGCGGCATTCTCACTGCCATCGGTGCGCTCCGCCTTTCGGGCTTAGCAGCCCGTTTCGGAGGCTCCGCAATCTTCGTCGCGAATGCCGCGGAATTCGTCGCCGTCGTTCCAGTTGGGCCAGCTGGTGCTGGTCGCCAGAGCTCGGCCGATGCGGTAGAAGAGCTGCAGGTCCTGCATCACTCCCGACCAGTCCCAGTCTTCGTTGAACTCGTCTTTCGGACCGTGATACCGGTTCTCGGTGTAGTCCGCCGCAACCGCAGAGCCAGCTTCGCGGCCGCCTTCCACCAGATCTTCGCCGCCATCGACATACAGCATGGGCACGCCGCGCTTGGCGAAGGCGAAATGGTCGGAGCGATAATAGTAGCCCGCCTCCGGTGTCGGGTTTGGCGTCGCGATCCGGCCATCGGCCTCGAGCGCCGCGTTAAGGAAGCTGTCGAGCTGCGACTTGCCCGGCCCGACTACGGTCACGTCTTTCGAAGGCCCGGCGACCTGGAATGCGTCCATGTTGATACCGCCAACCGTCTGCGACAGCGGGAACACGGGGTTCTGTGCGTAATAGTCCGCGCCAAGCAGGCCCTGTTCCTCGGCTGTCACGGCGAGGAAGACCAGCGAGCGTGCGGGCGCGCCCGCCTTGCCGTGCGCTTCGGCGAGCGCGACGAGTGCTGCGGTGCCCGTCGCATTGTCGACCGCGCCATTGCAGATGTCGTCACCGTCGGGGGCCGGCTTGCAGCGTCCCAGATGGTCCCAATGCGCAGTGTGGATGACATATTCGTCGGGGCGCTCGCTGCCCGGGAGAATGCCGATCACGTTCTGCGATTCGAACGTACGGATGTCGTTTTCGAAGCGTGTCGATGCGGTCAGGCCGAGCGAGATCGGACGGAAGCTCTGCTTCTTGGCCATGGTCGACAATTCGCCGAGGCTGCGTCCCGCGGCGCTGATAATGCGGCTCGCCGCTTCTTTCTGCACCCAGCCGTTCATGGTGGTCAGCGGCGGCGCATTCTCGCCGCGCTGGGCATAGGCCTGCGGCCCAGACCAGCTGCTTTCGACGACGTTCCAGCCATAGGAAGCGGGCGCGGTGTCATGGATGATGATCGCGCCAGCGGCACCCTGACGGGCGGCCTCTTCATATTTGTAGGTCCAGCGGCCATAAAAGGTCATGGCCTTGCCGTTGAACGGACCTTCCAGCGTCTCGCTGCCGAAGTCGGGATCGTTGACCAGGATGACGGCGGTCTTGCCGGTCATGTCCACGCCTTCGTAATCGTTCCAGTTCCGCTCCGGCGCGACGATGCCATAGCCGACGAAGACGAGCTCGCTGTCGTTCAGCGTGGTTGCCTCGTCCTCGCGGTAGGTTACGCCTACCCAGTCATCGCCGAACTCCAGCGCCATGTCGGTTTCGCCGCCGCTGATCGTCAGCGGCGCAAAGTCGCGGCCTGTAATCTCGACCAGTGGCACGCGCTGGACCCAGGATCCGTTATTGCCCGGCTCAAGGCCCGCCTCGGCAAACTTTTTTGTCAGGAGTGCGACGGTCTTTTCTTCGCCGATCGTACCCGGCATGCGCCCTTCGTATTCATCCGAGGACAGCTCGCGGGTGATGTCGACCATGGTGGCTTCATTCAGATCGCCCGGTTCGACATCGGGAATGTCGAGTGCGGTCTCGCCGGCAGTTGCCGGCCCGTCGTCCGCTCCGCTCGAACAGGCGGCAAGCGCTGCGGCGGACAGAAATGCGAAAGTGGCCGAGCGAAGTGTGAGAGTCATTGCAGGGTCCTGTCAGTCTGATTGCAATACAATCCTTCGCACCTCCTCGTCTTCGGGGCAAGCGGTTGCGCGCACGCACGTGTGCGGGCAGGAGCGGGACGCGATGAATAGCATGGCACAGCCAGACTGGACCGAAGCGCTGAAGCGTGCCCGTGAGCACGCGCCCTTTCTTGCGCGGACGCTCGGCAGGTTCCCCGATCTTGGAGCGTTGCTGGCGGAGGGGCGCGGCGAGCAAGCGCTGGATATGGCGCGCGCTGCCGGTGCGAATGTGGAGGACGCAGGCGTCTCGATGCGGCGCGAACGCAATGCGTTGGCGCTGGTGCTCGCGGTCGGCGATCTGGCTGGCGCTTTCCCGCTTTCCAAAGTGATGGAGGAGCTAAGCTCGCTGGCCGACCGCGCGGTCGACCGGGCGATCCGGGCAGCCATCATGCGGCGCGTTCCGGACGCAGAGCCGGACGTCGAACCCCAGGGCATGATCGCCCTGGCACTCGGCAAGCATGGTGCTGGCGAGCTCAATTACAGCTCCGACATCGACCCGATACTGCTCTACGACCCGGAGACACTGCCCCGCCGCGAGCGCGACGAACCGGGCGAAGCCGCCCAGCGTTATGCCCGCGAGATCGTGCGCCTGCTCTCCGAAAACACCGCGGAGGGCTTCGTCTTCCGGGTCGACCTGCGGCTCAGACCGGCGTCCGAAGTCAGCCCGCTTGCCATCTCCCTCGATGCAGCGACCAGCCATTATGAGAGCAGCGCGCTGGCATGGGAGCGTGCGGCTTTCATTCGCGCGCGCGCCTGTGCCGGAGACACTGCGGCGGGCGAGACCTTCCTGGAAACTATTCGCCCTTTCATCTGGCGCCGCAGCCTGGATTTCGGCGCTATCGACGAGATACGCAGGCTGACTGCGCGCATCCGTCAGCGCTACACCGGCCCGCTGGTGCCAGGACCGGATTTCGATCTCAAACAGGGGCGCGGCGGCATTCGCGAAGTGGAATTTTTCGCGCAGACACACCAGCTCGTACATGGCGGACGCGATCCGGAGCTGCGATGCCGCGGAACGCGCGAGGCACTGGATGCCCTTGCCTCGGCAGGCCATATCGATTCGGCCGATGCCTGCGTGCTCGGCGAGAGTTACGATGCGCTGCGCAGCGCCGAACACCGGCTGCAAATGGTCAATGACCGCCAGACGCACAGCCTCCCCGAGGGCGAGGCACTGGAGAATGTTGCGCAGCTGGCCGGGCATTCGGTCGCGGCGGATTGGCTCGGTGAATTGTCGAAAATCTGTGCGCCCGTCGCAGATCGGTTCGGCGCATTGATTGCCGAGAGCGATGACGATGCTGGCATCGAAGAACAGGTCGAAGCGCTCGATCTGGCGGAACCCGACGCGCTCGCGGCGCGGATCGAAGGTTGGACCGACGGCCGCTATCGTGCGCTTCGCAGCCCGGCAGCGCTCGAAGCGTTCGACGCGGTCCGGGGCGAGTTGCTGGCCGCGATGGCGGACGCGCCTGAACCCGACATTGCGTTCGCGCGGCTGGAGACATTGCTCGACCGGCTGCCGACTGCGATCAACTTCTTTCGGCTTCTCGAAGCGCGGCCAGGCCTGCTGGAAATGCTGGTGGCCTGCCTGACGCTTGCGCCGCCGCTGGCAGCCGAACTGGCGCGCAGGCCCGAACTGCTGGACGCGCTTATCGACCGCACAGCGTTCGACCTGCCCGGCGAGGTCGAAGCGATCGCCGAGGATATGCGGCGCACGGAGACCGGCGACGATTACGAGCGGCAGCTCGACCGCATCCGCATTGTCACGGGCGAGACGCGCTTTGCGCTCGGCATGCAGATCGTCGAGGCCCGGCAGGACCCGCTCGAAGTTGCCGAGGCTCTGTCGCGTACGGCAGAGGCCGCGCTTGGTGTCGCGGCGGAGAGCACGCAGACAGCATTCGCCGCGCGCCACGGAAGGATCGCAGGCAGCGAGCTGCTGGTGCTCGGTCTGGGTAGGTTCGGCGGAGGGGCGCTGACCCATGCGTCCGACCTCGACATCATATACCTGTTCAGCGAAGCCGAGGCGGAGGAATCCGATGGCGAGCGCCCGCTTGGCGCTACACTTTATTACAACCGTCTGGCGCAGCGCGTATCCGCTGCTCTGAGCGTTCCGACTGCCGAGGGCGCGCTATACGAGATCGATACTAGGCTCAGGCCGCAGGGCGCGCAGGGGCCGCTCGCGGTCGGGCTGTCGCACTTTGCCCGATATCAGCGCGAAGACGCGTGGACATGGGAGCATATGGCGCTGTGCCGCGCGCGGGTTCTGATCGGATCGGAACAGGCGCGCGAGGAGCTGGATGCCGTCATCCGGTCTGTAATCGAAAAAGAGCGCAATCCGGAAAAGCTACGCGGCGAGGTCCTGGCGATGCGGGCGGAGATGGCGCGGCATAAGCCTTCGCGCGGAATACTGGACGTAAAACTGCTGCGCGGCGGGCTCATCGATCTCGAATTTCTGATCCACTTCCTCCAGCTCCGCGACAATGTCGGCATTTCGCCCGATCTTACAGCTGCGCTGGCTGCGCTGGTCGAGGCTGGCAGCCTGCCCGATCGATTGCGGCAGGCGCACCGATTGATGACGCGCGTTCTGGTTGCCGGACGGCTGCTCGCGCCCGATCTGGCCATGCCATCGCCGCCCGCGGCAGCGAGGCTGGCCGCAAATGCGCGCCAGGCGTCCTTCGAAACGCTCTTGCAAGATCTGCGTGCGGCGCGGCAGGGGGTGGCGGAGGCGTGGCACGCCGCATTCGGCGACGAATTGGAGATGGATGATGAGTGACTTTGCTGGCGAGGGCGATGCAATGCCCGACATCGCAATGGAGACGCCGGGTGGCGGAACCGTGCGCCCAAGCGATTATGCAGGGCGCAAGCTGGTGGTCTTCTTCTATCCCAAGGACAACACGCCGGGCTGCACGACCGAGGCGAAGGACTTTTCTGCGCTGAAGGCCGATTTCGAGAAGGCCGGAACTGCGCTCCTCGGTGTGAGCAAGGATTCGCCGAAGAAGCATCAGAACTTCATCGCCAAGCATGACCTGACAGTGGATCTCGCCACCGATGCGGAGGAAGGCGGGCTTTCCGATGCGCTGGGCAT
Organism: uncultured Alphaproteobacteria bacterium; assembly: GCA_963797945.1. Lineage (GTDB taxonomy): Bacteria > Pseudomonadota > Alphaproteobacteria > Sphingomonadales > Sphingomonadaceae > Qipengyuania. The sequence goes on from CAWCRA010000005.1 coordinate 470,340, forward strand.
CTGGACGGAAAAGCAGATGTATGGCCGCGCCTATATGGGAATGGTCCGTTCAACCTATCTCGTCGGGGTGGATGGCACGATCTTGCGCGCCTGGAACAAGGTCAAGGTCAAGGGCCATGCAGACGAGGTGCTGGAGGCTGCGCGCGCCGCGTGAGGGCCTGGCGAACGAATCATTGACCATATAGCTCGCCAGATCGCGATCCGTGCCAAGCACTAAGGCAGGGCGAGCGCGTCACGCGACGAAAGGCTGCGGAAATCATGGCGAAATCTGGCCGGAAAGCGCTTTTCGCGGCCATTATAACGTCCGTTCAACGACTCGGCGCGTCAGACAGCCGCTCTGCCGCGCGACCTTTATTCCGTTCTTGTTTCATAAACTTTTCTGACGATAACCCATTCTAACAAGAACGGCGGTGATTAGTTCCCGCCGGATTTTTCCCGCAACGACCCTGGAGGGGGCAGCGGGTTGGGATCAGAAAGCGCCGGCACTAGCTGCGCAGATGGACGGGTCAGCAATGGGTTACTCTTTAGGCAAGGCCAAGCGCGCATTTTTCGGCGCTTTCGTTGCTTTTGCAAGCATGGCAGCCGCTCCGGCTCAGGCCGAGGCGGAAGACAATGCGCTTATCCCTGAAACACGCACGACCGCTCCGGGCGTAGCGCTTCAGGGCAATGATACGCAGTTCAAGGAATTGTTCGCCAGCTGGGAAGGTCTCGAGCAGAAGGCACCAAGCGCTTCGGGCGTATCCATTCCGTCCAGCAATCCCTTGCAGCGCGGCTATATGTCGAGCGGCTATGGCAATCGCACTCACCCGGTGCTTGGCGGCCGTCGCAAGCACAATGGTGTCGATATCGCCGCCCCGACGGGCACGCCGATTTATGCCACTGCCGACGGCATGGTCAGCCGCGCAGGCTGGTTCTCGAGCTACGGTAAATACATCGCGATCGAACACGGCGCGAACATGCAGACCCGCTTCGCGCATCTTTCGCGGATCGCCGTCGCCGATGGGGAGCGCGTGCGCAAAGGCGACCTGATCGGCTATGTCGGTTCGACCGGCCGCTCGACCGGCCCCCACCTCCATTATGAAGTGCGCATTGGTGGCAAGTCCGTCGATCCCACACAGTACATGGACGAGACAAATGCTCGCAATGCTTTCGCGCAGGCCACTGGCCAGGGCGGTATGGGCGGCGCCGACTAGAAAGTTTTCAGGCTTGGACGGCTTGAAGGGGCGGCGGGGCAACCTGCCGCCCTTTTCGTCTGCGCGGTTTCGGCTTCCCGTTTTCGCTTGCCGCGGAGCCTTCGCTGCCTTTACGTTTCGACTCGCAACTGAGCGGCCCGCAAAGAGGCCGCCTTGGAGAGAAACATGCATCCCATCACCCACGCCCAGACGCGCCCAGACCACCCTGCCATCATCATGGCGGGTAGCGGAGAGACCGTTACCTATGGCGAGATGGACGCCAACGCCAATCGCTTTGCACGGCTGCTGCAATCGCGCGGAATAGGGCGCGGCAAACATTTCGGGATGTTGATGGAAAACAACATTCACAATCTCCAGCTGGTGTGGGGATCGCAGCGTTCGGGCGCGATGATGGTGCCGGTCTCGACCAGGCTTACTGCGCCTGAGATCGCCTATATCCTCAACGACAGTGATGCGCGCCTGCTGGTGACATCGACCAAATATGCCGATGTGATCGAGCAGCTGCGCGGCGAGTGTCCGAATTGCGAATATCTGATTCTGGGCGCCGAGGGGGACGAGGATCTGGAAGCGGCCCTTGCCGCACAATCGAGCGAGCCGCCCGAACATACGCATCCGGGCCAGTACATGCTCTATTCCAGCGGCACGACGGGGCGGCCCAAAGGTGTCCGCCCGCGCCCGCCGGAAACGGACGACGTGCAGGAAGTGCCCGCGCTGGTCGGCCTGGCGGTGATGGGCGCAGGCATGCCTGCGGATGGATCGATGGTCTATTTATCGCCCGCGCCGCTCTATCATGCCGCACCATTGGGCTGGTGCACGACGGCGCACCGGCTGGGCGCGACAATCGTGGTGATGGAGAAATTCGAGCCTGAAACGGCGCTGGCCGCCATTGAGAAATACGGGGTTACCGACAGCCAGTGGGTGCCGACCCATTTCGTGCGCATGCTCAAGCTGGATGAGGCTGAGCGCAGCAAATACGACATCTCCAGCCAGCAGCGCGCGCTCCACGCCGCCGCGCCCTGCCCGGTCCCCGTAAAGAAAGCGATGATCGAGTGGTGGGGTCCGGTCATCAATGAATATTATGCCGGGTCCGAAGGTATCGGCATGACGCTGGTCAAGGCCGAGGACTGGCTTGGGCATCCAGGCACGGTTGGCAAGGCGATCTTCGGCACGCTGCATGTCTGCGGGCCGGACGGCGAGGAATTGCCGGCGGGCGAGGACGGGCTGATCTATTTCGAAAACGAAATCCTGCCGACCTATCACAACGACCCGGCCAAAACTGCCGAGGCCATGCATCCCAAGGGCTGGATGACACTGGGCGACATCGGCCATGTCGACCAGGACGGCTATCTGTTCCTGACCGACCGCAAGAGCCACATGATCATCACCGGCGGCGTGAACGTCTATCCGCAGGAGGTCGAGAACCTGCTGATAAGCCACGAGAAGGTAATGGATGCCGCCGTGATCGGCGCGCCCGACCCCGATCTGGGCGAAAAGGTCGTGGCCGTGGTCCAGCCGGTCGACATGGCCGAGGCGGGCGATGCGCTGGAGGCCGAACTGCGCGACTATCTCGCGCCCGAGCTGTCCAAGATCAAGATGCCCAGGCTGTTTGATTTCCGCCCGGAGCTGCCGCGCGAAGCCAATGGCAAGCTCTATAAACGCGAGCTGCGCGACGAGTTTGCCGCCAAGGCCGAAGCGCAGACTGCGGAGAGCGTGTGATGGCCACGCAGGAAAAGCCTCGCCTCGATCCGGAGACTGCCCGCGCAGTGATCGATCCGGCGAGCTATGCCGAATGGGACGGCTTGCTCGACCTGTTCGACCGTATCCGCGCAGAAACGCCAGTGGCCTGGGTGGAAGCGCCAGACTCCGTCCATCCGCCCTTCTGGCTCGTCTCTAGCTATGATGACGTCATGCGCATGTCGAAGGACAATGCGACCTTCCTCAACAACCCGCAAAGCGTGGTCTTCTCGCTCACCGACGGGATCGAATTTGCCAAGAACCTGACCGGCGGCAGCCCGCATCTGGTGGCGAGCCTCGTCACCTTCGATGCGCCGATTCACATGAAGTATCGCAAGCTGACGCAGGAATGGTTCATGCCCAAGAACCTGCGCAGCGTGGAGGACGAGATCCGCGAGCTGGCCCGGGCGACCGTCCAGCGCCTGATCGAGGCCTCCGATAGCGAAGGCGGCGCGGTAGACTTCGTCAAACTCGTCAGCGCGCCTTATCCGCTGCATGTCGTCATGCAGATCATGGGCGTGCCGGAGGAAGACGAGCCGCGCATGCTGATGCTGACGCAGCAGATGTTCGGCGGGCAGGACGAAGACCTCAACCAATCCGGCATGGCCGACATGACGCCGGAGCAGATCACCCAGTTGGTTGCTGGGGCAGTCAAGGACTTCGAAGCCTATTTCGCCAAGCTTACAGCCGAAAAGCGCAGCCAGCCCACCGGCGATGTCGCCAGCATCATTGCCAATGCTGCCGTCGATGGCGAGCCGCTGAACGACCGTGACATGATGGGTTATTACATCATCCTCGCCGCGGCCGGTCACGACACCACCAGCGCGAGCACGGCCGGGGCAATGCTGGCACTGGCGCAGGATCCGGAGCAATTCGCCCGCGTGAAGGCCGACCGATCGCTGCTGGCAGGGATCGTGGAAGAGGCGATCCGCTGGACCAGCCCGGTACAGCATTTCATGCGCACCGCGGCCGAAGATACCGAGATCGGCGGACAGCGGATCGCCAAGGGCGACTGGCTGATGATGAATTACGTCGCCGCCAATCACGACCCGGCTCAGTTCGAGAATCCGCGCCGGTTCGACGCCGCGCGCAGTCCCAACCGCCACCTCGCATTCGGGGCGGGCGCACATCAATGCCTCGGCCTGCACCTTGCCCGGCTGGAGATGCGCATCCTGTTCGAAGCGCTGCTCGACCGGATCGAACGCGTCGAACTGGCAGGCGAGCCCGCGCGCTCCAGATCGAGCTTCGTCGGCGGGCTCAAGACCCTCCCCCTAAGGATTGCGGCGAGCTGAGCGCGAACGGGCTAATCGCCCGTAAGCCCTCGCAATTGCGGGGAAAATCCAACTCGGCTCGTCGCATAATTCTACGATTTCGCCTACATTTATGGTAGGTGAACCACATGACTACAACAGTAGGACAATGAGCCTTTCGCCGCTGCGCTAGGCCGGAAAGTCCTGCGAAAAACGGGAGGGGGTCATGAGTATTTTTGAGCCGCATAATTTGCCCTTTGCGGCGGCATTGTTGTTGATGCTGCTGCTGGCTTTCGTACAGGCGCTCGGCCTTTTCGACGCCTTCGATACGGATGCGGGCGTCGATCTCGATGCAGATGCAAGTACGGATGTCGGCGGCGAAGGAACGATTTAGGCAGGGGCGCTCGACGGTGTGTTCACGCTGTTGGGAATCGGGCGGGTTCCGCTGACGATCTGGCTGGCGTTGTACCTGTTCCTGTTTGCAGGGCTCGGCCTTGGCATTCAGGAGCTGAGCGAAAATCTGACGGGCAGCCCGCTTTATGTCTGGCTGGCGGCCATGATTGCCGCAGGGGCGGCCTTGCCGGTAACGGGCGCTCTTGTCCGTCCGCTGGGTGTGATCCTGCCGCAGGATCACACGACTGCCGTCAGAACCGCCAGTCTGGTGGGGCGCCGTGCAAGGATTACCGATGGTGTCGCCCGCGCAGGATCGCCTGCCCGGGCAAAGGTAAAGGACGTACACGGCCACAGCCATCACGTGATGGTTTTGCCGCACGAGGACGCATCCGAACTCCATGCCGGTGACGAGATCCTGCTCGTCCGGCGCGAAGGTACTCAATTCTATGCGACCGCGCTCGCCGAGCGCCGCTTGTCGCCAACATTATACTAAGAAGGAGGAGCAATGGAAAATCTATCGAACATCGCAGTCATGGGAGGAGCAGGACTGCTCTTCATCCTGATAATCGGATTTACAATCGCACGGCTGTATCGCCGCGCATCGAAGGAAACCGCATTCGTCCGTACGGGCGTCGGCGGGGAACGCGTGGTCATGAACGGCGGTGCGCTGGTCCTGCCGGTCTTCCACGAGACCATGCCGGTCAATATGAACACGCTGGTGCTTGCGGTGGTGCGCCGCGATGCCGAAGCGCTGATCACTCTCGACCGCCTTCGGATCGATGTGAAGGCGGAATTCTACGTCCGCGTGAAGCCGGACGGTGAGGCGATTGCCATGGCCGCTCAGACGCTCGGGCATCGGACGATGCAACCCGAAATGCTAAAGGATCTCGTCGAGGGCAAGTTCGTCGACGCCTTGCGCTCGGTGGCTGCCGGAATGACGATGAACGAGCTGCACGAACAGCGCGCGGATTTCGTCCAGAAAGTGCAGCAGGTCTCTTCCAACGACCTCGCCATGAACGGGCTCGAACTGGAATCGGTCTCGTTGACCGGTCTCGACCAGACCAGCATTGAACACTTCAACGCGAACAACGCCTTTGACGCTGAAGGCCTGACCAAGCTGACCGAGCAGATCGAGGCGCGCAAGAAACTGCGCAACGACATCGAGCAGGACACGCGCGTTCAGATGGAAACGAAGGACCTCGAGGCCGACACCCGCAGCTACGAAATCGGGCGCGACAAGGAGTATGCCCGGTTGCAGCAGGAGCGTGAGGTGGAAATCCGCCGCGCCGCACAGACCTCTGAAATCGCCCGCGAACAGGCTGAGCGCACCCGCGAAGCCGATGCTGCGCGGATCGAAGCCAAGAAGCAGGTCGATGCTCAGCAGATCGAGGCCGACCGTCTGGTCGAAGAAGCACGCATCGATCAGAAACGCGCTCTCGAAATCGCCCGGCAGGAGCAGCAGATCGCTGTTCAGAACAAGAGCCGCGAGGAAAGCCAGGCCAAGGCCGAAGCCGACGAGGCCCGTGCCAAGGCAGTGGCAGCAGAAGAGCAGGTCGGGACGGCCCGCGAAAGCGAGATCGCCGAGCGGCAGAAGAAGATCGAGCTGATCGAAGCTTCCAAGCAGGCCGAACGCGATGCCATCGGCGTGAAGGTCGAGGCAGAAGCAGAGAAGGACGCTGCATCCAACCGCGCCGAGGCCCTGCGTCTCGAAGCACAGGGCGAGGCCGAGGCCGAGAAGCTGCGCGCGGAAGCTGCACGCATCCGCTTCGAAGTCGAGGCCGCAGGTCAGCGGGCGATCAACGAGGCGGCGAACATCCTCTCCTCCGACCAGATCAGCCTGCAGACCAAGCTTGCGCTGCTGAATGTACTTCCCGAAGTGGTGCGCGAAAGCGCGAAGCCAATGGAAGCGATCGAACTCGATCAAGATCGTGCAGGTCGACGGGCTCACCCAACGCGGCGGGTCTTCCGGCGGGGCTTCGGCCTCGGCTGGCGGCGGATCCGGCAATCTTGCCAGCGATGCGGTAAGTGCCGCGCTGGCTTACCGTGCCCAGGCACCCGTTCTGGACGGTCTGATGAAGGACCTCGGTCTCGACGGCGGATCGCTTGGCGGGCTCGTCAAGGAGGCTGCCATCGGGTCAGGCGAAAGCGGCCATTTGCAGCAAGGCGACTCGCTGGTCGAAGTCATGAGTGATATAGCGAAGCAAGTGGAAGACGCCGAGCCCGAGCTGTCCGTTCGCAAGCCAGCCAAGGACGGCCCGCAAGATGTGGGTGACGCAGCGGGCACGTGACGTCACTTCACGGATGACCAAATAAAGGGGGCGCCCGGAAAGCGCCCCCTTTATCGTTTCGCTGCCAGTTCGGCTTACGCCGGAACGGGCGGGTCGTTGTCGGCTACTGCGGTGAGCGAGCCGCCTGCTGGCTCGCAGCTGCCGGTGTCGACATATGTCCAGGCGTTACCCTGATAATCGACGGTCGATGTGCCCGCGCAGGATGTGCCCGGACCTGCCGCGCAGTCGTTCTGCCCGGCGAGCGATACGCCGTAGCATTTCTCCTTTTCGCCAGCCTCGGCTGCCGCGACTTCGGTAGGCTCGGCCGCTTCGGTGTTCACTACCGCCTCATCCGCCTCTTCCATCGTATCGTCGGCTGCGCCGCCGCATGCGGCCAGTGCGAATACAGCGCTGGCCATTGCCGCCGCGCCCAGTCGATTTGTCATGGTCATCTCCCGTGATTTTCGGTGCGAAGGCGAGACTGCCTCCAGCCGCAGGTCCGTCCGCGAGGCGCCGACAGTTACGGTTGGGGCGAAATTTATTCGGCGAGCAATCGCTGAGCCATCGCGCGCACGTCGGCGCCCATATCCTCGCGCTGCAGAGCGAGTGCCAGGGTCGCTTCGACGAAACCCAGCTTGCTGCCGCAGTCATATCGCTTGCCGGCGAAGGTGACTGCGTGGAACGGCTGGGTGCCGATCATGCGGGCCATTGCATCGGTCAGCTGGATTTCGCCGCCCGCGCCTTTCCCCTGGCTTTCGAGCGTACGCATGACCTCGGGCTGGAGGATGTAGCGGCCCGAGATGATCTTGTTGGATGGTGCATCGCCGATGGCGGGTTTTTCGACCAGTCCCTTCACCTCGGTCAGCGCGCCCTTTCCCGCACCGGGATCTATCACGCCGTAGCTGGAGACTTCATCCTGCGGAACTTCGAGCACGCTGATGAGGTTGCCGCCGACCTCATCATAGGCATCGACCATCTGCTTCATGCAGCCCGGCTCGCCGATCATCAGCTCGTCCGGCAGGAAAATCGCGAAGGGGTCGTCGCCCACGATTGCGCGGGCGCACCAGATCGCGTGGCCCAGCCCCAGCGGCACCTGCTGGCGAACGGTGATGATGTCGCCCGGCGTCGCGCGCGTGGCGTCCAGCACGCCCATATCCTTGCCGCGCTCGGCCATCATGGTCTCCAGCTCGAAGGCCATGTCGAAATGCTCGACAATGGCGGTCTTGCCGCGGCCGGTGACGAAGATCATCTGCTCGATCCCGGCCTCGCGCGCCTCGTCCACCGCATATTGGATCAGCGGGCGGTCGACGATGGGGAGGAGTTCTTTCGGGATCGCCTTGGTCGCGGGCAGGAAACGGGTGCCGAGCCCTGCTACGGGGAATACCGCCTTGCGGATCGGTTTGCGTGCGCTGCTGGAAATGTTCATGGGAACCGGGGTTAGGCACGAGGGGTTATTCGGGTCAACCAACATGCGTTAATTCGGCGCGCCAGCATTGCGCGCGCCGCCGAGGGGGGTAAGGGCTAGGCCCATGGACAAACTGATCATCAAGGGCGGCAATCGCCTCGAAGGCACGCTGCCGATTTCCGGCGCGAAGAATTCCGCGCTCACGCTCATTCCCTGCGCTCTGCTGACCGAAGAGCCGGTGACGCTGCGCAACCTGCCGCGGCTGGCCGATATCGACGGGTTTCAGCATCTGATGACGCAGTTTGGCGTGGCCCATTCCATCGCCGGATCGCGGCCCGAGGATTTCGGGCGCGTGGTGACGCTGCAGGCGACACGGCTGACCTCCAATGTCGCGCCTTATGATCTGGTTCGCAAAATGCGGGCATCCATCCTGGTGCTCGGTCCGCTGCTGGCCCGTACGGGCGAGGCGACGGTTTCGCTACCCGGAGGCTGCGCCATCGGCAATCGCCCGATCGATCTGCATTTGAAGTCGATCGAGGCACTGGGCGCGGAAATCGAGCTGGCGGAAGGCTATGTGAAGGCCAAGGCACCTGCAGGCGGCCTGCCCGGCGGTGACTTCGACTTTCCGCTGGTGTCGGTAGGCGCGACCGAGAATGTCATCATGGCCGCCGTGCTCACCAATGGCGTCAGCAAGATAGGCAATGCCGCGCGAGAACCGGAGATCGTGGATCTGTGCAATCTGCTGGTGGCGATGGGCGCGAAGATCGAAGGTATCGGCACGTCCGAGCTGATCATCACCGGCGTCAAACGTCTCAACGGCGCGACCTATAAGGTAATGGCCGACCGGATCGAGGCGGGCTCCTATGCTTGCGCGGCAGCGATTACCGGCGGCGACGTGTTCCTTGAGGGTGCGAACGCCCAGCAGATGTCGGCCACGAACCACGCGCTGCGCAATATCGGCGTGACGGTGGAGGCACAGGAAGACGGAGTGCGCATCTGCGCGGACCGGCCGCTGCAGGGCGTAAACCTGTCCACGGCACCCTATCCGGGCCTCGCCACCGATATGCAGGCGCAGCTGATGAGCCTGCTGACCATGGCCCAGGGCACCAGCATGCTGACCGAAACCATCTTCGAAAACCGATATATGCATGTGCCCGAGCTCAAGCGCATGGGCGCGGATATCGAGGTGTCGGGCCGGACGGCGATCGTGAAGGGCGTCGACAAGCTCAACGGCGCGGAAGTCATGGCCACCGACCTGCGTGCTTCGATGAGTTTGATCATTGCCGCGCTCGCCGCCGAAAGCGAAACCCAGGTGCGCCGCATCTATCACCTCGACCGGGGCTACGAGCGGCTGGAAGAAAAGCTGCAGCTGGTCGGCGCAAATATCGAGCGGGTCGGCGACGAATAGCGCGCGCCGCCGGACCTTTCGCGCGCAATAACCGTTAATGGCGCAACAAAGGAGATCGCAACATGCTACTCAAACTGCTGACACTGGGCGCCATCGGATATGGCGGATTTAAATATTACGAAAAGAGTCAGAGGGACAAGAACGGTGTTGCATTTGCCGCCGGTGAGCCATCCGGAACTGTCCGCAATGCAGGCGCGGCTGCGACTGCGACAACGGGCGACACGATGAGCAAGACCGACGAGGCGCTCGACGAAACTTTCCCGTCAAGCGACGCGACAGCCAAATACTGACGTATCTGTCAGGCTAGTGGTATCAAGGGGCGGTGGACGAAGGTTCGCCGCCCTTTTCGTATGCGATCAGCCAGACGCGGATGGCGCTTGCGAGTCCCGGCGGGGTCTCGGCACGTATGCGCTGCGCATCGATCTGAGCGACCAAGGCGTTGACCGGCAAGTCGAGCGCCCGCGCAGCATTCTTGAGCATATCCCAGAAAACCGGCTCGAGACTGATCGACGTCTTGTGCCCCGCAATCGCGAGCGAACGTTTCAGCGGTGGATGGTAACGAACGGTGTGCATGGGGCGCTGCTATAGACGGCACGCCAGCGCATTACGATTTTTTTGGTATGGGCGCAGGCTTCGGCGCTCCCTAGACATTTCCTTATGGCTGAAGGTCTGGATGCGCTGACGGAGAAAGAGAAGGACACCCTTCGGCTGATCGTGCGCGGCCACGATGCGAAATCGACCGCCGGCGAGCTGTCTCTATCCGTTCATACGATCAACGAGCGCTTGCGAGCGGCGCGCCGCAAGCTGTCGGTCACCAGCAGCAGGGAGGCTGCACGGCTGCTGCTCGAGCATGAGGGTGAGGATCACAAATCTCTTGCAGACAAACCTTTCGGGGATGCCTCACCGAGAGAATTAGCCGAGCAATCCGATCCATTGAACGACCGTCACCGTGATGGTCGGGGGCCTTGGCGAGCCATCGCCTTGGTCATCGGAGGATTGATCATGCTTACAACAATGCTTGCCATGCTGCTCGCGCCAACAGGCGTCGGGGATCGCGTCTTAACCGGCGCGCCTGACGAAACGCGTCCAGTGGTTGCAGCGCTTGCCGACGCCGCACCCGAACAAAGCGCGAGGAATTGGCTGGCTCTGACTGACGCGAGCGATTGGCGCAGGAGCTATGAAGCCACCGGCAACACGTTCAGGCAGCTCAATACGCTTGCGCTATGGCAAGAGACGTCGCAGCAGGCCCGTGCGCCGCTCGGCGATGCGATCGCCCGCGACGCGATCAGCTTCCAAAACGTCAATGCGCCGCCTCATGGCTATACGATCGTCAGTTTCCGTACCGACTTCGAAAACAAGGCGGGCGTGATCGAAACCGTCACGCTCGAGCGGGAGGGCGGCGCGTTCAGGGTCGTTGGCTACACCATCGACTGATAGATAAGCGATGTTGTGCGGGCGGTCCGGTGTGGCCGCCCGTCACCTCAATACATATGCTGGCCGCCGTTGATGCTCATTGTAGAGCCGGTGACGAAACCTGCGTTTTCGCTGCACAGGAAGCTTACGCCGCGGGCGATTTCCTCGGCCTGGCCGAGCCGGCCGACCGGGATTTTGGCGACGATCTTTTCGAGCACTGGTTCTGGCACGGCGGCGACCATGTCGGTATCGATATAGCCTGGTGCGATGGCGTTGACGGTGATCTTGAAGCGCGCACCTTCCTGCGCCAGCGCCTTGGTAAAGCCGTGGATGCCCGACTTGGCGGCGGCGTAATTGACCTGGCCGTACTGGCCCGCCTGGCCGTTGATCGAGCCGATATTGACGATCCGGCCCCAGCCGCGCTCTTTCATGCCGGGAAAGCAGGCTTTCGCGGTGTTGAAGCAGCCGCCCAGATTGATGCGCATGACATCGTGCCAGTCGTCATAGCTCATCCTGAGCAGAGTGCCGTCGCGGGTGATGCCGGCATTGTTCACGACGACGTCGATCGGGCCGACCTCTTCCTCGATTAGCCTGCACCCGGCGAGCGTTGCTTCGTGGTCGCCGACATCGAATTTGTAAGCCTTCACGCCGATTGCCTCGGAGCATTTCTGCGCAGCCTCGTCATTGCCGGCATAATTAGCAACGACGGTGAAACCGTCCGCCTTGAGCGTTTCGCAGATGGCCCGGCCGATGCCGCGCGTTCCGCCGGTGACTACAGCTACCTTACCCATCGATGTGTCTCCCAAGCATTCCGTAGCGTCCGCTTTAGGCAGGCTTATGGATTTGGCAAAGAAAAACCCCGCCGAAGCAGGGTCATGTCTCGAATTGCAGCAGGAAGAGCTTCGTCAGAAGCGGAACTGGGTTCCGACATAAACAGCCTGGCTGTCCTCGACACCGTCAGTCAGCGGCGCGAGACGGTTGCGATCCTGCGAGAGGCGCACACCTGCTGTTACGTTGAGATTGCGCAGGACGCGGTAAGAACCCGAAACGTCTACACTCTGTTCGCCAGCACCCTCGAGCGTGCGCGGATTGCGGCCAGCCGCGCCGTCATTCTCAAGCTGAATGCGCGAGGTAAAGCGGCTGGGCTTGCCGGACTTGCCCGTTTCGGTACGGAATTCACCGAGGTCGGGCATGGTTATGTCGCGGACGCCCGATGGCAATTCCAGTTTCCTCGGCGCAGCCTGCGCAAAGGTCTGATAGCCGCGCGCGATGCCGAGGTTGTAGCGCATCGGCTGGATGATCGGCGCCGTGGTGCGCAGGCCCGGCTCGGCCTCGCCAGCGCTGTCCAGCGCATTGCGGATCGAAATGGCGCGGGCTGATTGCGGATCGACGCGAACGGCCATCGTGACTGTACGGTCGGCTTCCTGTTTGCGCGTCACCGGGGTGAACCGAAGCCCTTCCGTGCCGAGCGCTTCGCTCACTTCGCGCAGGAGCGCCGCATCGATATTGGCAGGAGTGAAAGGAATGAAACCAACATCGGCCTCGGCAAGCCGATCCGCGTCATTGCTGGCAACTGCCAGGCCAGTGGAGGGTATTGCAACCGCGAGTCCGGCAGCCACGAGCATAGCTGGCGCGAAACGCCGCTTGCTGCTTTGGCCACGAATTGCGGTCACTTTACGCATCCCCTTGTTTCATTTGCCCCTTCACGAGACCCGCTACCGACTGAACGGTTCCTGAAATCCGTTCCGATGGCGCGACTCGCCTGAACATCGTGAATAGGCCCAAAGTGAGCTTTCCGCCAGTTTTTCCACAAGGGGTACATCCGAAGGTGTCCGACTGTGACACGATGCGCACAAAAGCCTATTCAGAGCGCATTCACTGCCTGCCGGTGATTGCAGCGGGCCAGCAGCCGGTGATGCGTGCTGTTCCCTTGCTCGCCAGCCTAGGTGGGCTATAGAGCGAGCGATCCGAGACATAAGGACAGTCATGACGTTCGATTCCAATTTTCGCAGGCCCATCCGGGCAGGTTTCGCCATCGCCGCAACAGCTGCCCTTGCGGCATGCGGCGGCGGGAACGAGCGCCCGACGGCCGATCTGGCTGCAGCGCAGGTCAATACAATCGGGGTGAACTCCTATCTGTGGCGCGCGGCGCTCGACACGGTCAGCTTCGCGCCGCTGCTTCAGGCAGACAGTGCGGGCGGCGTGATCGTCACCGACTGGTACGCCAATCCCAGCAATCCGGAAGAGCGGGTGAAGATGACCATCACCGTCCTCGACACCGATCTGCGTGCCGACGCCCTGCGCGTCGCCGCGGCTCGCCAGGTCAACCAGGCCGGAGCATGGGTCGAAGCGCCGGTACAGGCCGCGACCGTCCAGAAGCTGGAAGACATCATCCTGACCAAGGCGCGCGAATTGCGCCGCCAGGCCGTCACCGGCTGATCAACCCTCGGGGGCATTCATGAACGATGTGACGAACCGCGAGGGATTCGATCCGTCGCGGGCGGACGGCCATTGGCAGCGCGCATGGGAAAAGGCGGGTACATTCACCGCCGACAGCACTTCGGAAAAACCGAAGAGCTACGTGCTGGAGATGTTCCCCTATCCCAGCGGGCGCATCCACATCGGGCATGTCCGCAATTACACGATGGGCGACGTGCTGGCCCGCTATAAGCGCATGACCGGCCACGAAGTGCTGCACCCGATGGGGTGGGACGCCTTCGGCATGCCGGCCGAAAACGCCGCGATGGAAAAGGGCGTGCATCCGGGAGGCTGGACCCGCTCCAATATCGAGCACATGAAGGCGCAGCTTAAACGCCTCGGCTTCGCGCTCGACTGGACCCGCGAATTTGCCACCTGCGACCCGGAATATTACGGGCACGAGCAGGCGCTGTTCCTGAAGATGTACGAAGCCGGACTGGTTTACCGCAAGGAAAGCGAGGTCAATTGGGACCCCGTCGATATGACCGTGCTGGCGAACGAGCAGGTGATCGACGGCAAGGGCTGGCGCAGCGGCGCCGAGGTCGAGAAGCGCAAGCTTAACCAGTGGTTTCTGAAGATTACCGATTTTGCCGAGGATCTGCTCAAGGGTTTGGATGGTCTGGACGGTTGGCCTGAAAAGGTCCGCACTATGCAGGCCAACTGGATCGGCAAGAGCCGCGGTCTGCAATTTGCCTTCGATCTTTCGAACGGTGAAAAGCTGGAGGTGTACACCACCCGGCCGGATACGATCTTCGGTTCGACCTTCGTGGCGGTCGCGCCCGATCACCCGGTCGCGCAGGGCGTGGCGCGCGGCAGCGCCCGGGCAGAGGCTTTCGTCGAGAAATGCAAGAAGGGCGGCACCACCGCCGCCGAAATGGAAACGGCGGAGAAGCTGGGCTTCGATACCGGCATCACCGCCAAGCATCCGTTCACAGGCGCAGACCTGCCGGTCTTCATCGCGAATTTCGTGCTGATGGATTACGGCACCGGCGCGATCATGGCGGTGCCCGGCCACGATCAGCGCGATTTCGAATTCGCGACCAAATATGGCCTGCCGATCCCGCGCGTCGTAGCGCCGAGTGCGGACCACGCAGGCAAGCCCTTCGACGGCGAGGCGGAATCCGGTGAAGGCGTTCTGGTGAACTCGGATTTCCTGGACGGAATGGAGATCGAGGACGCCAAGCGGGCGATCATCAAACGGATCGAGGCGGCAGGCAGCGGCCAGGGCCAGACCGTTTGGCGCCTGCGCGACTGGGGCGTTTCGCGCCAGCGGTACTGGGGCACGCCGATCCCGTTTATCCATTGCGAAAAATGCGGCGTTGTGCCGGTGCCGCAAGACCAGCTTCCAGTCACCCTGCCCGAGGATGTCGATTTCCAGACGCCGGGCAATCCGCTGCTGCGCCATCCGACATGGAAGCATGTCGACTGTCCTAAATGCGGCGGCAAGGCGGAGCGCGAAACCGATACGCTCGACACGTTCACCAATTCCTCGTGGTATTTCCTGCGCTTCGCCAGCCAGCCCGCCGACCGTCCGTTCGACCCCGAGGAAGTCGCCAAATGGCTTCCGGTCGAGCAATATATCGGCGGGATCGAGCATGCGATCCTGCACCTGCTCTACGCCCGGTTCTGGACCCGCGCGCTGGCCCATATCGGCATGATCGAGGTGAAGGAGCCCTTCGCCTCGCTGTTCACGCAGGGCATGGTGACGCACGAGACTTATGAGCGCGCCGACGAGAAGGGCCGCGTCTTCTATTTCACGCCGGACGAGGTGGACCGGACGAGCGACACTGCCGACGCTCAAGGCAGGCGGTGGGCCGCTGACCATTGGCCGCGTCATCAAGATGTCCAAGTCGAAGAAGAACGTCGTCGACCCGGACACGATCGTCGATAGCTACGGCGCCGATGCAGTGCGCTGGTTCATGCTGTCGGACAGCCCTCCCGAGCGCGATCTGCCGTGGTCCGAAGCCGGGATCGAGGGCTGCCACCGCTTCGTGAACCGCTTGTGGCGTCTGTTCGGCCAGTATGACAGCGACGCGGCGGGCGACGACAAGGTGCTCGACCGCAAGACTGCGCAAACTGTCGCCTCGGTGGGGGAAGACATCGAAGCGCTCGGTTTCAACAAGGCGGTTGCGCGCATTTACGAACTGACCGGCGCGGCCGAAAAGGCCGAACCGTCCGCAAGCCGCTCCGCCGCGATCCGCACGCTTGTCCAGCTTGTCGCGCCGATGATGCCGCACCTCGCCGAAGAGGCGTGGCAGTCGATGGGCCAGCAAGGCCTCATCGCCAATGCCGCTTGGCCCGAAGTCGATCCAGCGTTGCTGGTCGAGGACGAGGTGACCATCGCCGTCCAGCACAAGGGCAAATTGCGCGATACGCTCACCGCACCCAAAGGCGCGCCGAAAGAGTTGCTGGAAGAAATGGCGCTGGCTTCGGAGAAGGTGCAGCGTTCGATCGATGGGGCGGAAATCCGCAAGGTTATTGTGGTGCCCGACCGTTTGGTGAATATCGTCACCTGATGCGCGTTCTCGCTCCTCTCCTGCTGCTGGCACTGCCTGCGTGTTCGCTCCAGCCGATGTATGCCGGCGGCGGCAGCGGGGCGGTTGCGCAAGGGCTTTCCGCGGTAGATGTCCCGGCCATTCCGGGGCGCGACGGCTGGCTGGTGCGCAATGCGCTGGTCGACAAATTGGGCGCTGCCGGATCGGCGGCGCCGCTGTACCGGCTCGACGTGCGGCTCGACGATGATCTGGAAGGCCTCGGGGTCCTCGGCGACGATACGATATCGCGTGAGCGCCGGACCTTGCGCGCGCGCTATCAGCTGGTGGAGCTTTCCACCGGCTCCATCCTGCTCGATGCCACAGCGGGAAGCGACGCTGGAATCGATGTCGTTTCCAGCGAATATGCGACCATCGCCGCCGAGCAGACCGCGCTGGAAAACCTTGCCCGCGATGTTGCGGACCGCATGGTCACCCGCATCGCGCTGACGCTTCGCCGGGACCCGTGACCGAGCCGTGAAGGCGACCAATCGCGACTATGCGCAGAAAGTGCGCCAGGCCGCCGGATCGGCAGGCATCTTCTTCTACTGCGGTCAGGACGAGGCAGGCGCTTCTGCCGCGGCACGCGAACTGGCCGAAAATCTGCCGGACGCAGGCGAGAAATTCGAGATTTCCGGTGCCGAGCTCCGCGCCGATCCGGCCAGGCTTGGCGACGAAGCGCGCACGACGTCGCTGTTCGGCGACAAGCGGCATATCTGGGCGCGGGTATCGGGCGATGAGGCTCACGAAGCGCTCAAGACGCTGATCGAAACCAAGGATATGGGCGCGGGCGAGGCGTGTCCGGTCATCGTCGTCGCCACTGCCGCCAGCGACAAGTCCCGCACTGCGAAACTGCTGGAAAAGCGCAAGGATGCGCTGGTCGCGATGTTCTATCCACCCGATCTTTCATCAGTCACGCAAAGTGTGCGCATGATGGGCGACACCGCTGGCGTGGGGCTCGACACCGGGCTTGCCGAACGCATTGCGCGTGCTGCCAATCTCGATGTGCGTCTCGCCCAGTCCGAGGTCACCAAGCTGGCGCTCTATCTCGACGCGGGCCAGCAATCTCCCAAGCGCGCCCAAGCCGCCGATCTCGACGCGATCGGCGCCTCCAGCGAGGAAGACGGCTTCATGCCGCTCGTCAATGCAGTGCTGGGCGGGGATGCCGGGCGTCTGCAAGGAGAGCTGGCGCGCATGAAGCAGGTGTCGCTCAACCCGGTCGGCGTATTGCTGGCGTTCGAGCGGCGCGCGGCGCAGCTGGCGCGGATCGCGGCCAAGCTCGGCCCGCGCGGCTCGTTCGATCAGCTGGGCAAGGGGGAGAAAGCCCAGCTTGGCATTTTCTTCCGCGAGGAGCGCGACATCCGTGTTCAGGCGCAGAAGTGGCGCGGCAAACGTCTCGACCAGCTAACCTTGCGGCTCACCGAGCTGCACCGCGAGCTGCTCGCCAACAGCCAGGCAAGCGAAATGCTGCTGGCCCAAGGCCTTACGCGGATCGCCCGCGCCGCCGCGCGCTAAATCAGTTCTCCGGTACTGCGAATGTGCCGGTCACACGGCCGCCGCTATTCTCGTCCTCCACACCGCCGACCGAGGAAGATCCGCTGGACCGCCCGTCGACGCTGGAGATGCCGGTGCGAAGATCGATCACCAGGCGCCCGCCATTAAGCGTGTCGTTCCCGCGGCGAAGCTTCACATTGCCGGCCATGGTGATGATGCGGCGATTGAAGTCGTAGACAGCGCTATTGCCCGATGCCCGCTCGTTTCCGCGTGTCACGGTTACGCCGCCGGTGGCCATGATCCGCTGGATCTGCAGCGTCCCGGCATCGGTATAATTTACCAGAGTGCGCGCAGCATTCAGCGTCAGCCCTGCCTGACGGATCACCACGCTGCCGGATAGCACGACGCGGTTCTGGCGGTCCTGAAGCTCTATCCGGTTGGCCGCATATTCGACCGGAGCGTTGGAGTTATGTCCCGCAATCGCCTGTGCGTTGAGCTGGATGCCGGCCATCGCAGCACAGGTTACGGCAAATCCGGCAAGCGCCGATTTTGCCATGCGCGGCCATAGGCCGGAAACTTGCTTCAGCATTAGGGCATCCTCATCGAATTAAGCTTACCGGGTACCATACGCAGCCGCGCATTGCCCGCCAGGGCCACCGTCCGGGCAGACAGGTCCGCCTCCAACCTATCGGCGGAAAAGGTCCCTGCCGGAACTGCTCCGGAGACGCCGCCCGAGCCGACTACCGTGCGTGTGGACAGATTGATGGAGACCCCGCGCAGCAACATCGAATATCCATCGGTTGCGGCCATCCGGACCGGCCCTTCGACCTGCATGGTCTGATCTGAGATATTGTATGCTCCGGTCGGCGCATCGAGCTGTGCCGGTCCGTCTTCCAGAAGTATGCGCGCGATCATGTCCTCCATCCGCACGATCCCTTCGGCGGAGGAGCGCTGGACCGCTTCGCCAGCAGTCAGTGAGAATGGCCTGCCGGTATTATCCTGACCGCGGTACATGGCGTTGTCGACGCGAAGCCGCTCGTCGATCACTGCTACCTTGTTACGGTCGAGAAGGAAGCTGATTTCGCCGCGCGGGCCAAGCGGCGTGAGGACCATCAGCGCGGCGACCACGCCGACGCCCATGGGTAGTGCGGTCGCGAGAAATTTGACGAGGCGGTCGTGGCTTCCGCCGGGCGCAGCGAAATGCTGGCGCTTGTCGCGCAGCTGCACCGCCCTTTCCGTCTCGATCCTGCGCTTCTTGAAGACCATACTCTTGCCTTGCCGCTCGCTGCGTTACGCGTGGCTGAAGATATCGTGATCGGCCCAGCCGGCGATGTCGAGACGGGCGCGGGTGGGCAGGAAGTCGAAGCAGGCCTGCGCCATTTCGGTGCGGCCTTCACGTTCCAGCCGTCGTTCCAGCTCGGTCTCTCATGCGGTGCAGGAAGCGCACGTCGCTGGCCGCATATTCGCGCTGGGCAGCATTGAGCTCCGGGCCGCCCCAATCGCTCGATTGCTGCTGCTTGGACATGCTTTCGCCGAGCAATTCGTCGACCAGATTCTTGAGCCCGTGCCGGTCGGTATAGGTGCGCACCAGCTTGCTGGCGATCTTGGTGCAAAAGACGGGCGCTGCCGTCACGCCCAGGTAATGTTCGATCGCGGCCAGGTCGAAGCGCGCAAAATGATAGAGCTTGGTCCGCGCCGGATCGGCCAGAACCGCCTTGAGGTTGGGCGCGTCATACGCGCTCTCCGGCCCAAAGCGCACGAGATGCTCGTCGCCGCCGCCGTCGCTGATCTGGACCAAGCATAGCCGGTCGCGCGGCGTGATCAGCCCCATCGTTTCGGTGTCAACCGCAACCGGTCCATCCGCCAGCACACCTGCCGGCAAGTCTTCTTCATGAAAATGCACTGCCATAGACCGCTCCCTAGGCGTGTTGGGGATTGGTGGAAAGAGCGCACTGGCACCGCCCGGCTCGCCAACCTACCCATGCAGCGATGAGCGAGACGATTCCCGAAAGCTGGCGCGGTGTGCTGGCACCTGTTCTGGACCGGCCGGAGGCGCGGGCACTCGGCGGCTGGCTGAGGGCCGAAGAGGATGCCGGGAAGGCCATCTATCCGCCGCGCGGAAACCGCTTACGCGCCCTGGAGCTGACTCCGCTCAATGCGGTGAAGGTCGTGATATTGGGGCAAGATCCCTATCACGGGCCGGGTCAGGCGATGGGCCTCAGCTTCTCCGTGCCCGAAGGCGTGCGCGTCCCGCCGAGCCTTGCGAATATCTACAAGGAGCTTGAAAGCGATCTCGGCATTGCACCGCCCGCTCACGGCGACCTGACGCACTGGGCCGAGCAAGGCGTGCTGCTGCTCAACAATACGCTAACAGTGGAGGCAGGTCGGGCGGGCAGCCATGCCGGACGCGGATGGGATGCGATAACCGATGCCTGCGTCGAAGCCGTCGCCGCGCGCGGGCAGCCGAGCGTGTTCATCCTGTGGGGCAGTCACGCACAGGCGAAGGCCAACCGCATTGGCGCGATGCAGGATGCGAAGCACTGCAAAATCGCATCGCCGCACCCCAGCCCGCTATCGGCCTATCGCGGCTTCTTCGGCAGCAAGCCGTTCAGCCGGGCGAACGAGTTTCTGGATGCCAATGACCGCAGCAAAATCGACTGGAAGCCGTGATTCGGTAAGTTCAGAAAGTGACTTTCAATCAACGTTTTACCGCGCAGCATTTTTTATTGCGATGCGACCGGCTAAGCTCGCATGCTGATGACCGAAAAAGACGCTCGAAATGCACTTCTGGCCCGCCGCGCCGAGCTGGATGCAGAAGACGCCGCGAATGCCGATTCGCGCGATCCGGTGACATTGCAGCAAGACAGCGTCGGCCGCCTCAGCCGCATGGATGCGATGCAGCAGCAAGCCATGGCCCAAGCGACCGAGCGCCGCCGCCATGCCGAACGCGCATGTATTACGGCAGCACTCGCGCGGCTGGACGAAGGCGAATGGGGCTGGTGCGCAGGCTGCGGCGAAAAGATCGCTGCCAAGCGCCTCGAAAACGACCCGAGCGCGGCGCGGTGCATCAAATGTGCGTGAGGGCGCGAATGCATGGCGCGCAAGACATGTACGCAGCTTTGCGCTGGCCATCCAGCACCGGACGTAGCAGGTAGCCGTCATGAGAGCCTCGCAGTTCAAGCCGCTCGTGCGGCCAGCAGCGCTGATCGCTGCGCCGATGATCGCGATCATTGGCGCCCGCGCTATGACTCATACAGAATGGGCTGCGGCGCACACGACGCTGGCCGCGCTATTGTTCGCTTGGATCGTCGCCGACGCTCTGTGCCTGACGACGATTGCCAAAGCGCCAGAGTTCAAGCCTGGACCGGCCCCAATGCTCGGAGCGCTGACGCTTGCAGGCGTTGTCGTAATTGTCGGCGCGGGGCCTGCTGTCCGCGAGCGGATATTCGACATGCACTCTCTGCTTGCTGCGATCGGCCTTACGGCAGCGCTCTGGCTTTGCCTGGCGAGCACAAAGGTCGTCAATGCCAAGCGCAGCGGTGAAGGGTGGGAGGCAGCGCTCTCCGCCGTCCTTCCTTCGGCGTTTCTGCACTTCTTTTTCACCGAGCTGCGGATGATGCATCTGGCGCTTTTTCGCTGGGGAAGTGCGCCAGACATCCCGCGCGGCGCGGAGGCGTTCTCGTATAGTCGCTACCTTACCCCGATGCTCGTGGCGCTGGGTGTGCTTCAGGTGATCGAGCTTGGCGTTGTGCATCTATTGCTGATGCTGTGGAACCCGGCGGCGGCGTGGATAGTCTTCGCGCTGACGCTCGCAGGCCTGCTGTGGTTTGTCGCGCTCACCAAGAGCCTGCGCCTCATGCCGGTCCTCCTCGAGGAGGATGCCATGCGCGTCCGCGCCGGGACATTGATCGATTTCGAAGTCGCTTATGCCAATATCGCGGCGGTGGGAGAGGCGTTCACGGCGGAGACGCTGATGGCGAAGACCACATGCAACACCGCGATCCTCTCTTCGCCCAATGTGACGCTGCGATTGGCGCGGCCGGTGGCAGTCGAACGCCCGTTTGGAGCGCCTCGGCTGGTCGATCGCGTTGCACTCCGGCTAGATGAACCGGCTGCGTTTCTCGCTGCACTGGACGCCAGGCTCACCCGCTAACGCGGCAGTTCGGTCACACCCATCAGTGCTTCATCGACCGCTCGAGCTGCCTGACGGCCTTCGCGGATTGCCCAGACCACGAGGCTCTGACCGCGGCGCATGTCTCCGCAGGCGAAGACCTTGTCCTCGCTCGTGGCATAACGGTCGGTGTCTGCCTTCACATTGCCGCGTTCGCACAGCTCCACGCCTGCGCGGTCCAGCAGGCCGCGGCGCTTGGGGCCGGTAAAGCCCATCGCGAGCAGGATCAGGTCCGCGGGCAAAGTAAATTCGCTGCCCTCGACGGGCACGAACTTGCCGCTGCCATTGGTGTCCCATTCGATGCGCGTGCATTCAAGGCCGGAGACGTCGCCGTCATCGCCCGCAATCACGCGCTTGGTGAGCACCGCCCAGTCGCGCGCCGCGCCCTCTTCGTGGCTGGAAGAGGTCCGCAGGCGTACTGGCCAGTCCGGCCAGGTGAGCCCCTTGTCGGGGTGCTCGGGCGGCTTGGGCATGATTTCCAGCTGGGTTACGCTCGCCGCGCCCTGCCGGTTCGATGTGCCGACACAGTCGCTGCCAGTGTCGCCGCCGCCGATCACGATGACATGCTTGTCCTTGGCGCTCAGCGTGCCGCGCGGCGCGGCGCGCACTTCGTCGTCGCCCGCATTGCGCTTGTTCTGCTGGGTCAGGAATTCCATCGCCAGCCGCACGCCCGTCAGTTCGGAGCCGGGAATGGTGAGCTGGCGCGGCTCTTCCGCTCCGCCCGCCAGCACCACGGCGTCGAAATTGTCCTTCAGCGCCTGGAAACTGACCTCGACGCCGACCTCTGCACTGGTGCGAAAATGGACGCCCTCGGCCTCCATCTGCACGGCGCGGCGGTTGATGAGGTGCTTTTCCATCTTGAAGTCGGGAATGCCGTAACGCAGCAGTCCGCCGATCCGGTCGGACTTCTCGAACACCGTCACTGCATGTCCGGCGCGCGCCAATTGCTGAGCGCAGGCCATGCCCGCCGGACCGGAGCCGATCACCGCGACCGAGCGCCCGGTTTGCTTCTCGGCGACCTGCGGCGTTACCCAGCCTTCCTTCCACCCACGGTCGATTATCGCCGCTTCGATGCTCTTGATGGTCACCGGATTGTCGGTGATGTTGAGCGTGCAGGCTTCCTCGCACGGAGCAGGGCAGATGCGGCCGGTGAACTCGGGAAAATTGTTGGTGGAATGCAGCACGTCGAGCGCGTTCTTCCAGTCGTCTTCGTAAACGAGGTGGTTCCAGTCCGGGATGATGTTGTTCACCGGACAGCCGTTGTGACAGTAGGGAATGCCGCAATTCATGCAGCGTGCTGCCTGTTCGCGCAGGACTTCGTCAGGCGGCGACAGCGTGAATTCCTTATAGGTCTTCAGCCGTTCTTCGGGGGCGAGATAATCCCGCTCACGCCGTTCATATTCGAGGAAGCCGGTTTCCTTGCCCATTACTCTGCCGCCTCCATCGCGTGCTCTTCGCGCTCCGCCTCGAGCGTGCGCAGTGCCCGCTCGTAGTCGCGCGGCATGACCTTTTTGAACTTCCTGAGCGCCTTATCCCAATCGCCCAGCAGCGCCTTTGCGTGCTCGGACCCGGTGTGCAGCGCATGCCGCTCGATCAGGATGCGCAGCCGTTCCGCATCGTGGTAGAGCGGATCGCCCATGCCATTGTCGGTAACCGAACTGCCACGCTGCTGCGGGCGGCCCGTGCCATCGTAATCATCGCGATCTGCCGACACCGGGATCACATCGACCTGCGCATGGTTCACATGGCTTTCGAATGCGCCATCGGGATCGTAGACATAAGCGATTCCGCCGCTCATCCCCGCGCCGAAATTGCGCCCCGTGGGCCCAAGGATGCAGACGACGCCGCCGGTCATATATTCGCAAGGATGGTCGCCCGTGCCCTCGACCACGGCGACTGCGCCCGAATTGCGGACGGCGAAACGCTCGCCCGCAACGCCGGCGAAGTAAGCCTCTCCGGCGATTGCACCGTAAAGCACGGTGTTGCCGACGATGATGTTCTCGCCCGCGTCGCGCGGGACATCCTGCGGCGGCTTGACGATGATCCTGCCGCCCGAAAGGCCCTTGCCGACATAGTCGTTGCCGTCGCCGGTCAGGTCGAGCGTGACCCCGTGCGCGAGCCAGGCGCCGAAGCTTTGCCCGGCCACGCCGGTCAGGTTGATCCGGATGGCATCGGGCGCGAGCCCGCGGTGCCCGTGCGCTTCGGCAATGCGGCCCGACAGCATGGCGCCGACAGAGCGGTTCACGTTGCGAATGTCGCGCTCGATCACCACGCTTTCGCCGTTCTCGATCGCTGGCTTGCTCGCGGCGATGAGGTCGTTGTCGAGCGCTGCGGCCAGATTGTGGTCCTGCGTCTGCGAATGGCTGAGTCGATCATGATCGACGACGCTGGTGAGGATGCGCGAGAGGTCGACGCCGTGGGCTTTCCAGTGGCGGTGCGCGCGGTGCATGTCGATCCGGTCGACCCGTCCGACCATTTCCTCGAGCGTGCGGAAGCCCATCTCCGCCATGATCTGACGCAGTTCTTCGGCGACGAAGAAGAAGTAATTGATCACATGCTCGGGCGTGCCGGTGAATCGCTTGCGCAGTTCGGGGTCCTGCGTCGCCACGCCGACCGGGCAGGTATTCAAGTGACACTTGCGCATCATGATGCAGCCCGCCGCGATCAAGGGGGCGGTGGCAAAACCGAACTCATCCGCGCCCAATAGCGCGCCAATGGCTACATCGCGCCCGGTGCGCAGCCCGCCGTCAACCTGCACCGCAATACGGCTGCGCAGATCGTTGAGGAGCAACGTTTGCTGGGTCTCGGCGAGGCCGATTTCCCAAGGGCTGCCCGCATGGGTCAGGCTGGTGAGCGGGCTTGCGCCGGTCCCGCCTTCATAGCCCGAGATTGTGACATGGTCGGCCTTGCACTTGGACACGCCCGCCGCAACGGTGCCGACGCCGACTTCGCTGACCAGCTTCACCGATACGCGCGCATCCGGCTTTACATTCTTCAGATCGTGGATCAGCTGAGCGAGATCTTCGATCGAATAGATATCGTGATGCGGCGGCGGGGAAATCAGCCCCACGCCCGGTGTCGAATATCGCACCGCGCCAATGCGCTTGTCGACCTTGTGGCCCGGCAACTGGCCGCCTTCGCCAGGCTTTGCGCCCTGCGCCATCTTGATCTGGATATCGTCCGAATTGACGAGATATTCGGTGGTTACGCCAAAGCGGCCCGAGGCAACCTGCTTGATGCGGCTGCGCATGGAATCGCCGTTTTCCATTGGCTGGAAACGAAACGGCTCCTCGCCGCCTTCGCCGGTGTTCGAGCGGCCGCCGATGCGGTTCATGGCAATGGCCAGCGTCGAATGCGCTTCGTGACTGATCGAACCGAAGCTCATCGCGCCAGTGCTGAAGCGCTTGATGATCTGGGCCGCGGGTTCGACCTCATCCAGCGGGACGGGCTGGTCGGCATGCTTCAGTTCCATCAGCCCGCGAATGGTCAGCAGCCGCTCGGACTGCTCGTTCACCGCGCGGGCGAAGTCTTCGTATTTGCCGGAGTTTTCCCCCCGGACTGCGTGCTGCAAATCCGCGACCGTGCCGGGGGTCCAGGCATGGTCTTCGCCGCGCAGCCGGTATTGGTAGATGCCGCCTGCATCGAGCATGCCCTTGTAAAGCGGGCTGTCGCCATATGCCTGACCGTGGCGGGTGACCGCTTCCTGCGCGATTTCGTAAAGGCCCACTCCTTCGATCATAGTGGCGGTGCCGGTAAAATATGCGTCGATGAATGCGCTCGACAAGCCGACCGCGTCGAAGATCTGCGCGCCGCAATAGGATTGGTAGGTCGAGATGCCCATCTTGGACATGACCTTGAGTATGCCCTTGCCGACGCCTTGCACGTAGTTCGCGCTGACTTCCTCGCCGGTGAGGTCCGGCATGCGTTTTTCGCGCAGGTTTCCGAGCGTTTCGAGCGCCAGATAAGGATTGATCGCCTCCGCCCCGTAACCGGCGAGAACGCAGAAGTGATGGACTTCGCGTGCTTCGCCGGTTTCGACGACCAGCCCTGCCTGCATGCGCAGGCCCTGGCGCACCAGCTGGTGGTGGACGGCAGCGGTGGCTAGCAGCGCTGGAATAGGTACACGGTCCGGCCCCTGATTGCGGTCGGACAGGATCAGGATATTGTGGTCCTGCAGCACCGCCTCGGTCGCTGCCCAGCACATTTCCTTCAGCGCGCTCGCAAGTCCTTCGGCGCCGGTCGAGGCGTCCCAGGTGATGTCGATGGTCTCGGTTCGAAAAGCGCCATCCAGCACAGCCTCGACCGAGCGAATCCGCGCCAGTTCCTCGTTTGTCGAGGATTGGCTGCGTGACCTCGAGCCGCTTGTGCAGACCAGCATCGCGGCCCAGCAGGTTGGGGCGCGGGCCGATCATGGACAGCAGGCTCATCACCAGCTCTTCACGGATCGGGTCGATCGGCGGGTTCGTCACCTGCGCGAAGTTCTGCTTGAAGTAATCGTAAAGCAGGCGGCTGCGGTTCGACAGGACGGCAATCGGCGTATCGGTGCCCATCGACCCGATCGGATCGCCGCTGCCGCGCGCCATCGGTTCGAGAAAGCGCGAGATGTCTTCCTGCGTATAGCCGAATGCCTGCTGGCGTTCGATCAGCGAAGTATCGTCCTGCGGCAGGTCGGAAAGGTCGGGCTCGATATGATCAAGATCGGCGAGCTTATATTGCGCCTTCGCGAGCCACTCGTCGTACGGATGCGCGGCGGCCAGATCGGCCTTGAGCTCTTCATCCTCGATAATGCGGCCTTGTTCCAGGTCGATCAGCAGCATCTTGCCCGGCTGCAAGCGCCATTTGCGTACGATGTCCTGCTCGGCAATTGGCAATGTGCCGCTTTCGCTGGCGAGGACGACGTAATCGTCCTTGGTCACGCAATAGCGTGCCGGGCGCAGGCCATTGCGGTCGAGCGTCGCACCGATCTGACGGCCATCGGTAAAGCACACGGCCGCGGGGCCATCCCAGGGCTCCATCAAGGCTGCGTGATATTCGTAGAAAGCGCGCTGCGCCGGGTCCATCAGATCGTTCTTGGCCCAGGCTTCGGGGATCAGCATCATCATCGCATGGGCGAGGCTGTAACCGCCTGCGAGCAGCAGCTCGAGCGCATTGTCGAGGCTGGCGGTGTCGGACTGCCCATGCGGGATGAGCGGCCACATCTTGTCTAGATCGACGCCCAGCAGATCGCTTTCCATCGTCCGGCGGCGCGCATTCATCCAGTTCACATTGCCGCGAACCGTGTTGATCTCGCCATTATGCGCGGTGAAGCGATAGGGGTGGGCAAGCCGCCAGCTGGGGAAGGTGTTGGTGCTGAAGCGCTGGTGGACGAGGCCGAAGGCGCTCTGGCAATCCGGGTCGCGCAGATCGTCGTAGAACGTGCCCACCTGAGTGGCGAGCAGCAGTCCTTTGTAGACGATGGTGCGGCTGGAAAAGCTCGGGATATACGCTTCGGGCAGGCCGGGAACACTATGCTTCTCGGCCAGCTTCTTGAGCGGATTGAGCGTCTGCTTGCGGATTACGATCAGCTTGCGCTCGAACGCGTCCTGATCGGCGCAACCCGGTCCGCGCGCGACCACGCATTGACGCATGACCGGCATGGAATTCGACGACCGCCTTGCCCAGCCCGTCGAGCGTGGTCGGCACTTCGCGCCAGCCCAGCACAATCTGGCCTTCCTTGACCACGAATTTCTCCAGCTGATCACTGACGAATGCGGCAGCCTCCGGCTCCCTCGGGAGGAAACACTGGGCCACGGCGTATTCGCCGGGCTGCGGCAGGCTTATGCCTGCCTCATCCGCCCAGGCGCGAAACAGCGGATCGGGCATTTGCAACAGGATGCCCGCGCCGTCGCCCAGCAGCGGGTCGGCGCCAACAGCGCCCCGGTGGTCGAGATTGGCCAGAATCTCCAAAGCACGCGTGACGATGTCGTGGCTTTTCGCCCCCTTGATATGCGCGACCATACCGACGCCGCAGGCGTCATGTTCGTTGCGCGGGTCGTAAAGCCCGTGTGCTTCCATCGTCGTTCCGTCCGTTCTCAATGTGCCACGTTTCTGCGGCCGTCCCGCCTGACGGAAGGTACATGCCTTCCAGTGGAACTGGCCGTTAGCGATGCCGGCCGGGCGCAGCCCGTGCTGCCGTGAACAACCTTCATGGCGGCACGATGCGCGATTTGCAACGCTGTCTGCACGAAGGAAAATTTCACGCAGCCCAAGAATTTGGAAACGCCGTTACGTTTTGCCGGGCGAGCTGCCTTTAGCGTGCCCATTGTCGAGCGCAGCCAGTCGCTCGAGCGCGGAACGCAATTCGGACCGGCTGCCGGACGTTTCGGGCGGGGAGGCGGGCGGGTCGCCGGGTCCGCGCCATTGTTCGAGCGCCAAATCCAGCCTTTGCCGCAATTCGGGGAGTGTAAGCCCGTCCAAAGGCTCGCGCATAGACCGCGATGGGGCCGGAGCGTGGAGCGTTTCTGCTTGCTCCGCCATCTCTTGATCGTGCGCTTCTTCTTCTTCAGTGACCGGCTCGTCTGCCGGTGCAGGCGGAGCCTCGTCTTCGAAGACGAGCTCTTCGCGCACGTGCAACGGCCTGCGCAGCTCGGCTATACCCTCGGCCTCGCTTGCGACTTCTTCGGTTTCGCGCGCTGGCGTTTTGGCGAGAAACACTGCTGCCGTGTAGCCGCAGACCAACCCTGCGATCCCGCTCAGCACCGTCAGCGTCGTTCGGCCCGGGCCTGGCGTGCCCAAAACGCCGAGTATCGAAGCCGACGAAAACCACGCCGCTGCAGCAAGGACCGCCGCTGCAATCAGCGCGATGAAAATGCGCCTGGCCGTGGGTGAAGTCTTGGTATCCATTGTTGCGCAGCAGCCTAGCATCTTGCTTGCTACAGGGCGATATCCGCGGTGCCAGCTATGCCCGCCGCAATTGCGACGCTGCGATGCCGTAGCGGCACCTTTCCATCGGTTGCGCAGACCCGCGCTATCCGCCATGAACCGGCGAGAAAGCGCGGCCGGAGTCGCGCAAAACCTTAGTTTGAGGAGAGATGCGATGACCCCCCAGGAGATGGCCGAGA
Organism: uncultured Alphaproteobacteria bacterium; assembly: GCA_963797945.1. Classification (GTDB taxonomy): domain Bacteria; phylum Pseudomonadota; class Alphaproteobacteria; order Sphingomonadales; family Sphingomonadaceae; genus Qipengyuania. The sequence goes on from CAWCRA010000005.1 coordinate 499,177, forward strand.
AGGTCGGCGAAAATATCGGCACGAGCGAATGGGCGGAGATGAGCCAGGAGCGCATCAACATGTTCGCCGAGGCTACCGGCGATCACCAATTCATCCATATCGACGAGGAAAAGGCCAAGATGACGCCGTTTGGCGGCACGATTGCGCATGGCTTTCTGACCCTGTCGATGATCCCCTACCTGTCCGCCAATTCCGACCTGCCCAAGGTCGACGGCGTGAAAATGGGGGTCAATTACGGCGGCAACAAAACCCGCTTCATCAGCCCCGTAAAGTCCGGCAAACGCATTCGCGGCCATTGGAAGTTGCTGGACCTAACGGAAAAACGTCCGGGTCAGTGGCAGCAGACGCATGAGATCACCATCGAGATCGAGGGCGAAGACAAGCCTGCCCTGATCACGGAATGGATCATGCAATTCTTCGTCTGATTCGAGAATAAAAGCGCGCGCGCTTCTGCCACGCAGGGCGGCGCGCAATCGGATCTACGCTGACAACCGAAACAGTCCCGCACACCGGCGGGACGCGAACAAAAGGAATTCCCCCATGTCCCGCGATGCAGTCATCGTCTCTACGGCCCGCACGCCGATCGGCCGCGCTTACAAAGGCGGCTTCAACGCTACGCCCGGCGCAACTCTCGGCGCATACTCGTTCCAGCCTGCCGTCGAGCGCTCCGGCATCGATCCGGCTGAAATCGATGACGTGGTATGGGGCGCTGTTCTTACGCAGGGCACACAGGCCGGGAATATCGGCCGCCAGGTCGCGCTGCGCGGAGGCGCGCCGGTTACAGTCGCGGCACAGACGATCGACCGGCAGTGCTCGTCAGGCCTGATGGCGATTTCCACTGCTGCCAAGCAGATCATCGTCGACAATATGGATATCGTCGTCGGCGGCGGTCAGGATTCCATCTCGATGGTGCAGACCCCGGAAATGCGGGTCGCTCCCGACCGTTCGCTGATCGAAATGCATCCGAACGTTTACATGCCGATGCTCCAGACCGCCGAAACGGTGGCGAAGCGCTATAACATTAGCCGCGATGCGCAGGACGAATATGCGCTGCAGAGCCAGATGCGCACTGCCGCCGGTCAGGACGCGGGCAAGTTCGACGACGAGATCGTGCCGGTCACCACCACCATGATGGTGAAAGACAAGGAAAGCGGCGAAGTCAGCAGCCAGGAAATCACCATCACCAAGGACGAGGGAAATCGTCCCTCCACTACGCTGGAAGGCCTGCAGAGCCTCAACCCGGTAATGGGCCCGGATGCGGTCATCACCGCTGGTAACGCCTCGCAGCTGTCGGATGGTTCTTCCGCCTCGGTGCTGATGGAGGCCAAGCTTGCCGAACAGAAGGGCCTCCAGCCGCTTGGCCGTTATGTCGGTATGGCTGTCGCCGGTACCGAGCCTGACGAGATGGGCATCGGCCCGGTGTTCGCCATCCCGAAACTGCTCAAGCAGACGGGCCTGAAGATGGACGATATCGGCCTGTGGGAACTCAACGAAGCCTTCGCAGTGCAGGTGCTCTATTGCCGCGACAAGCTCGGCATCGATAATGACATTCTCAACGTCAACGGCGGTTCGATCTCTATCGGTCACCCTTACGGCATGACTGGCGCACGCTGCACGGGTCACGCGCTGATCGAAGGCAAGCGCCGCGGCGCGAAATACGCCGTCGTCACAATGTGCGTCGGCGGCGGCATGGGTGCAGCCGGACTGTTCGAAATCTTTTAGATTGGAGCTTTGATATGACCGTCCGGTGGCCCGAACTCGACTACGCGGCCGACCGGCCGGTCATTGAAAGCCTGCACGCTTATTTGCAGGTGTTCGGCAAATTACCGACGCGGGCGCTGCCATGGTGCAATCACAGTTGGCATTTGGCTCTGCGTGTCGTCCCGCGCGGTTTCCGCACCTATCCGGTCGAAATGAAAAGCGGCGAGGCGGAGCTTGTGTTCGATTGCCTCAGTTCTGCAGTGGCGGTTGAAACCTCGACGGGTTTTGTCGGCGGTTTTGAAGTGGACGGGCAAAGCGTAGCACGCTTCCATGCACAACTGGCCGACCTGCTTTCGGCTGCGGGCGTCGAGACCGACATTTCCGGTGCGCCGAATGAAGTTGAAGATGCCGTGCCGTTTACCGATGATGTTTCTGATCGTGCTTGGGATCAGGCGACGATTTTGCGCCTACACCGGGCCTTGTCGGACGCCAATCGTGTGTTCGAGCAATTTCGAACCGGCTTTGTCGGCAAGTCTTCGCCGAGTCATCTGTTCTGGGGCAGCCTGGATCTGGCGGTTACCCGTTTTTCGGGACGGCGGGCCCCTCTCCATCCCGGCGGTTTCGCCAATCTACCCGACCGTGTCACGCGTGAAGCGTACTCCCATGAAGTTGCGAGCGCGGGTTTCTGGTTCGGTGGTGGCGGTGTCGAAGAAGCGGCTTTCTATGCGTATGGCTATCCGACGCCAGACGCGCTGGGCGATCGATCCATATCGCCTGAAGCTGCCTATTGGCATTCTAATCTGGGCGAATTCGTCCTTTCCTATGCGGCAGTGCGCGAAGCGGAAGATCCAGAATCCGCTCTCATGGCTTTTCTGGGTTCGACGTATGCTGCCGTGGCCGATGCCGGCGCGTGGGACCGTCAAGATCTCGAAATCCCGCGCGGCGCCTTCGGCAAACCATACGATGTGGAGGCGCATCGCGGAGGCTGACTTGCAGCGCGCCCGCCGGCGGTGCACAAGCTAACCCCATGGGCATCATGGAAATCATCGGCATAGCCGGTAGTGTCAGCCTCCTGGCCGGATGGCGGCTTTATCTCTGCATCTTCGCGACCGGCATGGCGATGCGCTTCGATGTCCTGCCATTGCCGGAGCATCTCGCCACGCTCGATGTGCTTGCCAATCCGTGGGTGCTTGGCATTGCCGCCTTTGCAGCGCTGGCGGAGTTTTTCGCCGACAAGGTGATGTGGCTCGATTCGATCTGGGATGCAGCGCATTCGCTGATCCGCCCGGTCGGCGGTGCACTGTTGGCACTGGCGATCGTCGATCCGTCCGATCCGGCAGTGCAGGTTATCGCGTTCTTGCTGGGCGGCGGGGCCAGCTTCGCTGCACACGCTGGTAAAGCGAGCGCGCGCGGTGTCGTCAATGCCAGCCCCGAGCCGGTCAGCAATGCGGTCGTCTCGACTGCGGAAGACGTGGCGACCGGCGGATTGCTGGCGCTGACGATCCTCAACCCGATTGCCGCTCTGGTGGTGGCTCTGATCCTGGTCGGGGTAACGCTTTACCTGGTGTTCCTGGCGCGCCGGGCCTTCGGTCGCGTGGTCACGAGCATGCGCGGCGACCCGCCGCCCGCCAAGCCGGAATGAGCCACGACGCGCCGCATGATTGCAATCCCCGCGCCGCCAGCGACGCTGCATGCGCACATAAGGAAAAGACAGAACAAAGCGCGCCGGGTTGGACGCTTGCCATGTCGATCACAGCATCGAGCCTGCCATTCATCGACGGATCGATCGTCAATGTCGCGCTCCCCGCGATTCGCACTGATCTGAACGCGAGCGCCCCTGAAATTCAGTGGGCAGTGAACGCGTTTACCTTGCCACTCGCGGCTCTTCTCCTGCTCGGAGGGGCGCTGGGCGACCGCCATGGTCGCCGCCGCGTGCTGGTAATCGGGGTGGCGATTTTCGGCGGGGCCAGCCTGCTCTGCGCCGCGGTCCCCACGCTCGAGGCACTGATCATCGGGCGCGCGGGGCAGGGCATTGGCGGGGCTTTGCTGCTCCCCAACAGTCTGGCACTGCTTAATGGAGCCTACAGCGGAGCTGCCCGGGGAAGGGCCGTCGGCACATGGGCCGCAGCAGGGGCTATTTCGGGCGCGATAGCACCGCTTGCAGGTGGCTGGATCGTCGAGAATTTCAGCTGGCCAGCGATTTTCTGGCTGCTTGTTCCCATCAGCGCTCTGGCCTTTGGTTTGGCGCTGGCCAAGGTCGACGAAGTGACGCCGGGTGCGGACCTCAAGGCCGACTATCTCGGCGCAGGTGCAGCCACGCTAGGTCTTGCAGGCGTCACCCTGGCGCTGACTTTCTGGAGCGCGGGCGGCACGACCGACTGGCGTGTTGGCGTCAGTGCCGCGTTCGGCCTCCTGCTGACGGCGACATTTCTCGCAATCGAGAAGCGCCGCGGCGAGCAGGCGATGATGCCGCTTGCGCTGTTTGGCGGACAATGCGTGATCTCGCTCAACCTGCTTACTTTCGCACTATATGGCGCGCTGGCCGGCTTCCTGCTGATCTTGCCCTATCTGCTAATCGAAAGCGCTGGATATTCGCCGACCGAGGCTGGGCTGGCCATCATGCCGTTTCCGCTGATCATCGGCTTGGGGAGTCCGCTCATGGGCGGGATTGCAGAGAGAATCGGAGTGCGCCTGCCGCTGACCATCGGGCCGTTGCTTGTGTCTGTCGGGCTCCTGCTTGCCCTCCGGATCGGGCCGGAAAGCGTCTATTGGACGGACATTCTGCCATCGATCGCAATGATCGGGATCGGCATGGCGTTGTCGGTCGCCCCGCTGACATCGGCGGTGATGTCGGCGGTGGAGGATCGCTTCACCGGGACCGCGAGCGGCCTCAACAACGCCATTTCGCGCGCAGGCGGATTGGTGGCCGTCGCGCTTATGGGAGGCGTTCTCTCGCTGTCCGGGGCCGCGCTCTTCGACGGTTTCCACATGAGCGTGATCGCCATGGCCACAGCGGCAGGACTGGCCGCATCGGTCGGCTGGTTCGGGCTGAAGCAGCTGGATGCTTGAGGCGGCCTAGCCGTGCTTGGCGACGAAGTCCTCGACCACCGGGGCGATCTTGTCCCGCCATTTGCTGCCGTTGAAGATGCCGTAATGCCCGGCACCCTCGGCGAGATAATAGCGTTTCTTCTTTTCGGGCAGGCCGGGCGTCAGCTTGAGTGCGGCCTTGGTCTGGCCGAGGCCTGAAATGTCGTCGCGCTCACCCTCGATGGCGAGCAGTGCCGTCGTGTCGAGCTTGCCCAGGTCGACGACTTCGCCGCGGTGCGTGAACGTGCCATTGGGGATCGAGTGGGTCTGGAAGACTTCTTCCACGGTCTGCAGGTAAAATTCCGCCGTCATGTCGCAGACGCTGCGATATTCCTCGTAGAAGTCTTTGGTCGCCTGAGCGCTGGCATCGTCGCCTGCGGTCAGATGCTTGTACATTTCGTAATGGCTCAACATGTGGTTGCCCAGGTTCATGCTCATGAAACTGGCGAGCTGCATGAAGCCGGGATAGACCCGCCGTCCCGCACCGCGATATTGCATCGGCACGGTGGCAATGACGTTCTGGCCAAACCATTCGATCGGGCGATCCATCGCCAGATCGTTCACCGTCGTCGGCGATTCGCGCGTATCGATCGGCCCGCCCATCATGGTGAGTGTTTTGGGGCTGCATGGGTGATCATGGCCGTTCATGATCGCCGTTGCAGCAAAGACCGGCACCGAGGGCTGGCATACCGCCATGACATGCGCGCCCCCCTTGTCTTCATCAGGCCCGATATGCTCGAGATATTCGATAACGTAATCGATGTAGTCGTCGAGATCGAAATGCCCTTCGTGGAGCGGTACGCCGCGCGCATCGGCCCAATCGGTGACATAGACTTCGTAATTCTCCATCATCCGCTCGACCGTGCCGCGCAGCAGAGTGGCGAAATGCCCGCTCATCGGGGCGACGATCAGCATCCGCGGCGCATCGTCGGCCAAGCCTTCGTGCCGGAATCGCTTGAGGTCGCCGAACGGTTTGTTGAGAACGGTCGCTTCCTCGACGGCGTGAATTTCTCCATCCGCCTCGACGGTTTCTATATTCCACGCCGGCTTGCCATAGGGGGCCACCGCATGTGCGAATACCTCGAGTGCGCTCGCGGCCATCGGGCCCATGCCCATATACGAGCCGACATAGTTTAGCGGCAAAGCAGGGTTGGACAGCATTTCTGCGCCAATCGAGGCCAAGGCGCTGGCGCTGTTCAGCCAACTGCGCTGCATTTCATAGGCGTGATAAAGCATTTGCGTCCCCTGCTTTCAATATTTGGCGCACGCCTGCCGAGAGCCGTGCGCCGCGATGTGTGTGGGCCAATGAAGTTCGTTGTGCAACGCACAAAAGTTGCAACGCTGCCGCAATGTGTGGATTTTGCATCGGGCTCTGGCTAGGCGGGAGAGAATGGACGGGATCGAAGAAACACAGGCCGCGCCGACGAAGCAGCGCTCGCTCAAACCCCTGCGCATGGTGTGGGATGCGGCGCGGAATTATCCGGGCTATGTCGCGCTGGCAATGGGCGGTTTGCTGGTGACTGCCGTAATAACTTCGGTAGCGCTTCCATCAGCGCTCAAACTGATTGTCGACCGGGGTTTCGGTGCCGGCGGGGCGAGCGAGGATATCGGCCGCTGGTTCCGCTATTTGCTGCTGCTTGTGGGCGTATTGGGGATCGCAACCGCGCTGCGCTTCTATTTCGTCAGCTGGCTCGGCGAGCGGGTTGTGGCCGATGTGCGGCGCAAGGTTCATCGAAACCTGCTGCGGCTTTCGCCCTCCTTCTTCGAGGAAAACAGCCCCAAGGAAATCTCCAGCCGCATGACGGCGGACACCGCGATTATCGAGCAAGTCGTGGGCACCACGCTTTCGGTAGCGCTGCGCAATATCATCATGGCGATCCTGGCGACGTCTTACCTGTTCTGGCTCGCGCCCAATCTGGCGGTCTGGCTGGTCATCGCCATTCCGGTCGTCATTATTCCGATCGCTATATTCGGCCGCCAATTGCGGAATATCAGCCGCGACAGCCAGGACCGGGTTGCCGATGTCGGCGCGATGGTCACCGAAGTTCTCTCGGCGATGAAGATCGTCCAGTCCTTCAACCAGCAACCGCGCGAGGGTGAACGGTTCGGATCGGCTGTCGAGGCGACTTTCGATACGGCCAAGCGCCGGATCATGGTCCGTGCCGTGATGACGGCGCTGCTTATCACCTTGATTTTCGGCGCGATCACATTGCTGCTGTGGCGCGGCGCATTGATGGTGGCGGACGGCGCGCTTTCGGGCGGGACGATCGCGGCATTCATCTTCGCTGGCGTCATTGCGGCCGGTTCTTTCGGCGCCCTGACCGAGGTTTTTGGCGATCTGCTTCGCGGAGCGGGTGCTGCCAGCCGGTTGAGTGAATTGCTGGAGGAGAGGCCCGACATTGCGCCGCCTGAAAAACCGCAAATGCTGCCAACCCCGCCGCGCGGCAGCCTGTCGTTCCGCAATGTGACGTTCCGCTATCCGACCCGCCCCGAAGTGGCCGCGCTCAAGGATTTCAGCCTCGAAGTCGAGCCAGGAGAGACCGTCGCCATCGTCGGGCCCTCCGGCGCAGGCAAGTCGACCATCTTCCAGCTTGCCGAGCGGTTCTACGATCCGCAGGCGGGCACAATCAGGCTCGACGGCATTCCGCTGACTCAGGCCGATCCGGCGGACGTCCGCTCGCGCATCGCCTATGTGCCGCAGGAAGGTGTGCTGTTCAGCGCCAATGCGCGCGACAATCTGCGCTACGGCGCATGGGACGCAGATGACGAGGCGATCTGGGAAGCGGCGCGCGCTGCCAATGCTGCCGAATTTCTCGAAAGCCTGCCGCAGGGGCTCGATACATATCTGGGCGAGGATGGAACCCGGCTTTCGGGCGGCCAGCAGCAGCGGCTCGCGATTGCCCGCGCATTGCTGCGCAATTCCAAGATCCTCTTGCTGGACGAGGCCACGAGCGCGCTCGATGCGGAAAGCGAGCGCTTGGTGCAGGACGCGCTCGACCGCCTGATGCGAAACCGCACTACTCTGGTGATTGCGCACAGGCTGGCAACGGTACGCGCGGCGGACAGGATCGTCGTGATGCAGGATGGATGCATCGTAGAGCAGGGAACGCATACCGCGCTGTCCGGCAATGGCGGCCTATATGCGCGGCTCGCCAAGCTGCAATTCGGGCTCGAAAGCGTGTAATCGAAGCCAAAGCGCGCCACTATTTGTTGACACACAGCCCCCTTACGCCATGAGGCGCGCCCTATGACGCTTTTCCAGCAATTGCTTATCGCGATCGTCCAGGGGATTACGGAATTCCTCCCGATTTCCTCCTCGGGGCATCTGATCCTGATCCCGCACCTGACCGATTTCCCTGATCAGGGACCGTTGATCGACGTGGCGGTGCATATCGGATCGCTCCTCGCGATCATTCTCTACTTCCGCAAGGATGTGATGGGTCTGGCGCGCGGCGGTTTCTCGGCCATCGGATTGGGCAAGGACCCGCAGCAGACACGCCTCTTCTGGTATGTGGTGATCGGCACCATTCCCGCGGTCGCGCTGGGGCTATTCCTCAAACTGGGCGGCTATCTCGAGGGGTTTCGCACTACAGATCTCGTGGCGGTCAATCTGATCGTCTACGGCATCTTGCTCGGCCTCGCCGATCATTTCGGTAAGCAGGTCAGGGATTACGAGGATATGACCCTGCGCGACGCGATACTGGTCGGGTTGGCACAGGCGCTCGCACTCATACCGGGCACCAGCCGGTCAGGATCGACCATGACGGCGGCCCGCGCGCTGGGTTACAAACGCACGGAGGCCGCGCGGTTTTCCTTCCTACTGGCCATTCCTGCCGTGGCTGGGGCAGGCCTGCTGGCCGCGCTCGATCTGGCCGAGGCATCGCGCCAGATGCAGGTCGATGCAGCGCTGACAGGGTTTTTCACCTTCATCGCAGCGCTGGCGACTATGATGTTCCTGATGAGCTTCCTGAAAAGAGCCTCGATGCTGGTCTTCGTCGATCTACCGGGTGGCATTGGGCGCAGCGCTGCTGGCGATTTTCTGACCAGGCAAATTGGGGCAAGCGAGCAACAGACGCCGTTATTCGAAAAACCCTTGCCACATTTTTGTCATCTTTCGCGGAACGATTTGTCGCCGAATGCCTTGATTGTGGTGAACGACGAATAAGGACTAGTCACGAGAATGGGTTTGATCCTGCTTCTTTTGGTCGGTGCAATTCTCGGCTGGCTCGGCTCGATCGTGCTGCGCCGTGAAGATAAAACCGGCATTTTGACCTGCGTATCCGCCGGAATGGCGGGTTCGCTCCTGGTCGGCTTCCTGACGGGCAGCGTGTCGCTGCTTTCGGGTGTCGGCGGGCTCCAGCTCATTTGGGCGTCACTCGGTGCAATTGCTGCCGTGGCTCTGGCGAGCATGGTAAGGGCGCGGTCCTTTCGTTGAATTCATTTTACTACTTACCACAGGCCAAAGGCGCTGATATGGCCAGCGGCCTCAATACCAAGGGGAAGACAATATGAAGAAATTTGCACTCGCATCGGTTGCCGCTCTCGGCCTTTCGCTCGCAGCATGTGACAGCGCTGCTGAAAACGAAGCGGAAGAAAACATCGAAGAAATGGAAGACGCCCGCGACAACCAGGTTGATGCGATGGAAGAATCCGGCCAGATCACTGAAGATCAGGCAGATGTGATGGACGACCAGACCGATGCCATGGAAGAATCCATGGAAGAGCAGGCTGACGAAATCGACGAAATGTAAGCTTCTTTCGAACTTACGATTTTAAACGGGCGCCGAGCAATCGGCGCCCGTTTTCTTTTGCCCTAGACCGGGTCCGCTCCCGAACCGCGCCCACCTCGCAGTGTGTATTCCAGAGTGCCGCGGTTCACGACGTTGTCGACATCGATCACCGCAGTATTGGCATAGGTGAAGCCGGGCGACAGGTTCTTGTAAAGCCGGTCGAAATCACGTTCGACAGTCTGCCGGTAAAGATCCTCAAAACTCTCGATCACGAAATAGGTCGGCTGGAGATCGCTGATCACATAGTCCGTCCGCATAACCCGGTCGACATTGAGCATGATCCGGTTGGGGCTTTCCGCCTCCGTCGCATAGACCACTTCGGTTGGTCCGGACAGGATACCAGCACCATAAGCTTTGATTCCATCCGGCTCCTCAAGCAGGCCAAATTCCACCGTGTACCAATAGAGCGCGCCTAGAGCTTTTAAGCGGTTGTAGCGCATAGCCTTCCAGCCTGCGCGGCCATATTCCTGCATGTAATCGGCGAAGACCGGATCGGTCAGCATCGGGACATGACCGAACACATCGTGAAAGACGTCCGGTTCCTGAATATAGTCGAAGGTCTCACGCGTGCGGATGAAATTGCCCGCCGGGAAGCGCCGATTGGCCAGATGCCAGAAGAACACATGGTCCGGGATCAGCATGGGCACGGGGACCACGCTCCAGCCGGTCAGGCTGTCCAGCTCCTCCGACATCGCGCCGAAGTCCGGCACGCCGCCCTTGCCAAGGTCGAGTTTCTCCAGCCCGCGCATGAACGCCGTGGCCGCACGTCCCGGCAGCACTTCCATCTGGCGCGCGAATAGATCGTTCCAGATCGCATCGTCTTCGCTGGTATAGTCGGTCTGCTTGGGCTCCAGCCAATCCTCCCCGACATGCTCCGGACGCAGCAGCGGCGCTGTGAAGACATCATCCGGTAGGTCCGGAAGCTGGGCAAAGTCCTGTTCGGTTCGTGCAAGTGTTGCCATAATGACGGGCAAGATAGGCGCTCGGGCGCCGTTCGCCAAACAAGAAGAAGGGGCAAGGGGTGAAACGAAAAGATTACGAGGAGGCGTTAGGCCCCATGACCGAGGAATTGGTGGGCATGGCACGGTGGGCGCGTGTGACCGGGCAGCGCATCGTGGTCCTGTTCGAAGGGCGCGACACAGCGGGCAAGGGCGGCGCGATCCGGGCGGTTCGCGACAAGCTAAATCCGCGCCAGTGCCGCACCGCCGCGCTCGGCAAGCCGACCGAGGCCGAGCGGACGCAGTGGTATTTCCAGCGCTATGTGGCGCATTTGCCGAGTGCGGGCGAGATCGTGCTGTTCGACCGTAGCTGGTACAACCGCGCCGGGGTGGAGCAGGTGATGGGTTTTGCCGACGAAGGACAGGTGGCCGATTTCCTGCGCGCCGCGCCTGCGTTTGAAAAGATGCTGGTCGATGATGGCATACTGCTGTTCAAATACTGGCTCGCCACCGATCAGGACAAGCAGGAGGAGCGTCTGCGCGAGAGGCTCGACGATCCGCTGAAGCGCTGGAAGCTATCGCCGGTCGATCTCGCGGCGCGGGACAAATATGACGCTTATACCCACGCCCGTGAAGCTATGCTGCAAGCAACGCATACCGATTGGGCGCCTTGGGTGTTGGTCGATTTCAACGATCAGAAACATGGCCGACTGACCTTGGTGCGGGACCTGCTCGACCGCCTGCCGGACATGGAATGCGATCCGCCTGCGATCGAATTTCTCGAACTGAGGCGTGAACCGGAAACGGAGACCTATGGGGTGCTCAGGCCAATCGCAGACTATCCGCTTTAGGTGCGCGTCGCGCTGGCCTTGATAACTTCCCGACCATCGCTGGCAAATGCGCCCAATTCAATTCCGCTCTCGGTCGAGCGCAAGGCAAGATGCAGCGTTTCACCGGATATGGCCGGGCTCATGCCCCTGAACGAAAAGCTGGCGAGCGCGTTTTCGCCCAGATGGCGCGCGGCAAATTGTAGCAGGAGGCTTGCCATGAGCGGGCCGTGCACGACCAATCCGCGATATCGCTCGACGTCGCGGGCATACGGCGCATCGTAATGGATACGGTGCGTGTTGAAGGTCAGCGCCGAATAGCGAAACAGAAGCCGCTCGTCCGGCACGGTTGCTTCGGTGTGATCCCAATCCGAGCGCGAGAACTGTCCGTCGCCCGCTTCCGGCGGTGAGAGAGGCGCGTTTGCTGTAAGCGCCTCCAGAAAGACCAGCGTCTGCCGCTCGCTCACTGCAAGTGCGCCATCGGCGGAAGTCTCGTGATCCACCTCGACAAACACCATATCGCCGCGGCTACCGGATTTCGGCGTGATCGCGGCGACCCGGCTGGTCCGCGTAATCACTGCGCCAATTGCGATAGGTGCAGGGAAGACGATGTCGCTGCCGGCCCACATCCGGCGCGGCAGGGTTATGGGAGGCAGGAAGCTGGCCGCGCTCTCATCCCGCTGCGGATGGCCATCACCGCCGAGGATCGCGGTCGGCGCATCCGGTGTGCACAGGCAGAAATGGATGCCCTGCGGCATAGTCTCGTGTTCGGGCGGAGGGAGGTCGAACGTCGCCAGCCATCTTACTGCAAGTGCCGGGCCGAGCCGATCGGCGGCGCGCTGCTCGCGCCCGATCCAGTCCGACCAGTCACCGCTCATGCAGCGCGCTCGAAGATCGCCGCCATACCTTGGCCTCCGCCGATGCACATCGTTTCAAGGCCGTAGCGGACCTCGCGCCGGTGCATTTCTGCCGCCATATCGGCGAGGATGCGCAGGCCCGTAGCGCCGATCGGATGGCCGAGCGATATGCCCGAACCGTTGACGTTGAGGGTGTCGCGGCGGCTGTCGTCTTCCGACCAGCCCCAGCCCTTGAGGACCGCGAGGACTTGCGGGGCGAAAGCCTCGTTGAGCTCGACCAATCCGATATCGTCCCAGCCCAGGCCGGACTTGGCGAACAGGCGTTCCACCGCCGGGACTGGGCCGATGCCCATACGCGAAGGGTCGCAGCCTGCCGCGCTCCAGGAATTGAACCACAGGACAGGTTCGAGGCCGAGCTCGTCCACCTTCTCCTCCGCGACCACCAGACAGGCGGCGGCTGCATCGTTCTGCTGGCTCGCATTGCCCGCCGTTACGATTGCTTGCGCGTCGCGTTTAAGGTCGATTGCGCGCAGCGTGGCGAGACCTTCCTCGCTGGCGTCGGCGCGGTAGCCCTCGTCATGGTCGAAGATGACCGGATCGCCGCGCCGCTGCGGAATTTCGACCTTCACCAGATGATCGTCGAACTTGCCTGCTGCCCATGCCGCCGCGGCATTCTTGTGCGAGCGGACGGCGAAAGCGTCGGCAGCTTCGCGGGAGATGTGGTAATCCTTGGCGAGGTTTTCTGCCGTTTCGATCATTCCGGTGATGACGCCAAAACGCTCGATCGGCTGGCTCATCAACCGACCGCGCGTGAGGCGGTCCCACAGCACCATGTCGCCCATGCGCGCTCCGTGGCGCGCCTTGGTGGTGTAGTGCTCGACATTGGACATACTCTCGACGCCGCCTGCCAGCACGCAGTCTGCTACGCCGGTCTGGACCATCATCGCCGCCGTGGCGACCGCCTGCAGGCCCGAACCGCAGCGCCGGTCGAGCTGGAAGCCGGGGACCTCGATCGGATAACCAGCCGCAAGCCAGCTCCAGCGTCCGATGGCAGGTGCTTCGCCGCTACCATAGCCCTGGCTGAAGACTACATCGTCAACGCGTGCGGGATCGATACCGCTGCGCTCGACGAGCGCTTTGATGATGGTTGCACCGAGTTCACCTGCCTCGATGGGTGCAAGCGTGCCCAGGAATTTGCCGACCGGCGTGCGCAGGGGCTTGCAGATTGCGACGCGGCGGAGGTCTGTCATAGTGTGTCCTTGTCGGAGAATCGGGCGATATCGCGGTCGACGAGATCGCCGATCGCCCCGGAAGACAAGCCTAGCCGCTCGGCTAGTACCTCTTCGGTGTGCTCGCCCAGATAAGGGGCCGATGCGGGCGCGCCCGCATCGCGCGCGCGAATATTCGCGAAGCTGCGCGTGGCGGGATATTCGAACCCGCTCGGATTGGCGGCGGTGCGTGTGAATAGCGGGTTGTCGTCCACCAGCACGGGATCGGTCGCTGCCTCATGCATGGTGCGGTAGCGTTCGAAAGTGGTGCCTTCGGCGGCGAGGCGGCTGGAAAGCTCGTCCCATCCAAGCGTGGCTGCGCGCGATTGAAACAACTCGAACAAGGCATGGCGATGTTCGAAGCGAGGGCGGTCACCATCGGCGAAGCGGACGCCTTTGTCAGCCTCGATCTCCGCGATTTCGGCTGCGACGTCGAAGGCCTTGACCAGTCCGGCCCATTGCTTTGCCGTCAGGGCAGCGACCATGAAGCGCACACCGTCTTTGGTGCGAAAATCGCGCCCAAACGCCCCCCAGATCGCGTTGCCGAGCCTGTCCCGGTCGCCGCCGCGATAGAGCATTTCCGCCATCGCGCCCGAATTGGCGACTGTCCCGATAGCCACATCGCCTAGCGGAACGCGGACTTCGCTGCCCTCGCCGGTGGCATCGCGGTGGCGCAGGGCGGCCAGCAGGGCGAAAGCGCAATAGGCGCCGGTGATGAAATCCCACGCTGGCAGCACCTGATTGACCGGGGGCGCGGTGTCCATGTCCCATTCTTCAGGACCGCACATCAGCGGGTAACCGCTGGCCGCGTTGACCGTGAAATCCATTGCCTGCCTGCCGTCATGCCACCCCATGATCCGCACGCTGACGAGGTCGTCGCGCTTGGCAGCAATGGCGTCATGCGAGAGGAAGCTCTTTTCCGGAAGGTTGGTTATGAGATTGCCGGTCTTGGCCGACAATTCGACCAGCAATTCGCGCCCTTCGCCGCTGCGCAGGTCCAGCGCGACCGACTTCTTTGCGCGGTTGAGGTTTTCCCAGCTGAGGCTGCGCCCTTCCTTGGTCAGCATGTAGCGGTCGTAATCGAGCCCGCCTTCCTTATGGTCGACCCGGATCACCTCGGCACCCATCTGCGCGCAATAGAGCCCTGCCGTAGGTGAAGCGACGAAGCTCGATGCTTCGATGATACTCAGGCCGCACAGCAGGTCGTACACGCCTCAGGCGTCCTTGTCGGATGTGGGCGGAACGTCCGTTCCGACCTTGCGGTGCCAGCCCACTCCCCCGCCCAGCCACGCGATAGCGTGACAGGTAGTGTATCGGGTGGCTGGGCGGGGGAGTGGGCCGGAACCGCTCACTATCAAAGCCCCGCAGCGTATTCGCGCAGCATATGCTTGGCGATCTGCAACTGGAGGATTTGCGTGGTGCCTTCGTAAATGCGGTAGATACGCGCATCGCGGAAGAAGCGTTCGGCATCGTATTCGGCGAGATAGCCGGCTCCGCCATAAATCTGCACTACGCGGTCGACGACCCGGCCGCACATCTCGCTGGCGAAGACCTTGAAGGCCGCCGCCTGCTTGATGGTGTTTTCGCCGCGATCGACCCGTGCAGTCACATCGGCCATCATCGCTTCGGCTGCATAAATCTCGGTCCAGCTTTCGGCGAGCATTTGCTGGATCAGCTGGAAATTGGCTATCGGTTCGCCGAAGGCCTGGCGCTCATTCGCATACTTAACCGCACTGTCGAGCGCGCGCCTGGCATACCCCGCCGAGGCTGCACCCACGGAAATCCGGCCATTGTCGAGGCTCTGCATGGCAAAGCGGAAACCCTGCCCGGTTTCGCCGCCAAGCAAGGCGTCGCCCGGCACATGCACATCGTCGAGCATGACGTCGGCGATATGGCTCCCGGCCTGCCCCATCTTTTTGTCCGGGCTGCTGGTCGAAACGCCGGGTGTGTTCATCGGCACGATAAAGGCGCTGACATGCGCATTCTTGGGCTGCGCATCCTTTTCTGTGCGCGCCATGATCAGGCCGACATCGGCATGCGGCGCGTTGGTGATATAGCGCTTGGTCCCGCTCAGCACCCAGCCATTGCCGCTCGGGTCGGGCTTGGCAAAGGTCTGCATCGCCGCACTGTCCGAACCCGATCCCGGCTCGGTCAGACCGAAGCAGGCGATCTCGCCGCCGGCAATGCGCGGCCACCATTCAGCCTTCTGTTCGTCCGTGCCGCCATTCTTGATCGCGGAGTTGAACATTCCGACATTGATCGAGAAGATCGATCGAAAGGCAGGCGCGGCATAGGCCATGGTCTGCACGACTTTTGCGTATTGCGTGACGTTCAGGCCCGCGCCGCCGAAGTCCTCCGGCACAGTCAGGCCGAAGAGGCCCATCTCTTTCATTTCGGACACGATATCGTCGGGCAGAGCATCATTCGCGATGACATCGGGCTCGGCCGGGATCAGTCGTTCGCGCACATAGCGTTCAAGCTGACCCAGAAACTGGTCGAAAGTATCGGCGTCCATTCCTGGATTTGGCCCGGGATTTGTCATTCGGCGGCTTCCTCTTTCGGCTGGTCACTATTGGCAGACCCTTCGGCATGCTGTTCGATCATCTCTTGCGCGTCTTTGAGTGCACGCTGTTCGCCCATAGTCGCGGGTTCGGGCCCAGCCTCGCCAGCGGGTTCGCAAGCTGTCAGCGAGAAGCCGGCGGCGAGTAACAGTGCCGCTTTCATTCTATTCGGTTTCGGATTCTTCGAGCGCGTCGAATACGGCACCGGCGGTATCGGCGGCATTGTCACCCGCTTCCTCGATGCGCTCGGCCTCGGCGGCCACAGCTGCCGCGGAGGCTTCGGCATTGGTCTTCGGCCTCGATAGCCGCTGCGTCATCGGCTACCGGTTCGGCATCGACGCCTTCGAGCGCTTCGTTTGCAGGAATTTCGACCGTATCGGCTTCGGCTTCGGTCGAGGCGTCGTCCGCGCTACCGCATGCGGCGAGAGCGAACGAGGCGGTGGCGGCTACCGCAAGGCGGAATTTCATCAGTCTGTCTCCTCTGTGTGGCGGCGGGACACCGGCGCCATGTTCATCGCGATGCGTGTTAATCTGTCCGGGGGTCGGCGGCCAAGGGGAAAATGCGCATGACTGCCGTTCAAAAGCGCCGCGCGATCTGCCAAGGGGCGCAAATGGGCTCGCCAATCTCCGAACTTACAGCAGAGGATCCGCTTGCGCAGCTTCGCAGCGTGTTTGGATACGAGCAATTCCGCGGCCGGCAAGGCGAGGTGGTCGAGCGAGTGCTGAGCGGGCAGTCGACGCTTGCGGTCATGCCAACGGGCGCAGGTAAATCGCTTACCTATCAGCTGCCTGCGACGATGCTGCCGGGAACCTGCATCGTCATCAGCCCGCTCATTGCGCTGATGCACGACCAGCTGCGATCGGCGCGCGCGAACGGTATTCGTGCAGCGACGCTGACGAGTGCCGATGCCGATTGGCGCGAAACGATGGACGCTTTCCGCGCCGGCGAGCTGGACCTCCTGTATGTCGCCCCCGAACGCGCGAGCCAGCCCGGCTTTCGCGAGCTGCTATCTTCCGCTCCGCTCAGCCTGTTTGCAGTGGACGAGGCGCATTGCGTATCGGAATGGGGCCACGATTTCCGCCCGGACTACCGCCAGCTGCGCCCGCTGATGGACGCCTTTGGCGATGTTCCCCGGCTTGCGCTCACGGCGACCGCCGATGCGGAAACGCGCGCCGATGTGATGGCGCAGCTCGGCATTCCGGGCGACGGGCTGGTGCTGGCCGGGTTCGACCGTCCTAACATCCGCTATGCGATCCGCCACCGCGACAATCCGGTGCGCCAGCTTACTGCGCTGATGGAGGCCAATCCCGGCCCCGGCATCGTCTACGCGCCGACGCGCCGCAAGGTCGAGGAGCTGGCCGAGAAGCTCGCCGCTGCGACCGGGCGCGAAGTGCGGCCCTATCATGCAGGGCTCGATGCGCAGGTGCGTGCCGCCAACCAGACAGCCTTCGTGGCGAGTGAAGACATGGTGATCGTGGCCACGATCGCCTTTGGGATGGGCATCGACAAACCCGATGTGCGCTTCGTCGCCCATGCCGGTATCCCGAAGTCGATAGAGGCCTATTATCAGGAAACCGGACGTGCCGGGCGCGACGGCGATCCTGCGCAAGCGGCGCTGTTCTGGGGTGCCAGCGACTTTGCGACAGCGCGCCAGCGGGTCGGCGAGCTCGATTCGGCGCGGCAAGCAGGCGAGCGGGTGCGGCTCGATGCGCTTTCCGGCCTGGTGGAAACCGCAGGCTGCCGCCGCGCCATCCTGCTGCGGCATTTCGGCGAGGATCCGCCGCAAAACTGCGGCAATTGCGACAATTGCCTCGACCCGCCCAAGGTCAGCGACGTCACCGAGGTGGCGCGCAAGCTGTTGAGTGCAGCCTATCGCACCGGGCAAAGTTTCGGCTTCGGCCATTTGCAGAAAGTGCTGACCGGTGTGGACGACGACCGCGTTCGGCAGCGCGGGCATGACCGGCTGTCCGTCTTCGGCATCGTCGAAGGCGAGGAGGCGGCGCTGCTGCGCCCGGTCGCCCGTGCATTGCAGGCGCGCGGGGCACTGGTGGCGACCGAGCACGGCGGGCTGGCCCTGGGCGCTGCGGCACCGGCTCTGCTCAAGGGAGAGCAGGCCTTCGCCATGGTCGAACCTCCCAAGAGCGCCCGCTCCGGCAAGCGAAGAGGGCGCGATGCCACGCCTAATCCGGTCGGCGATCCATTGTTCGAGGCGCTGCGCGATTTGCGGCGCGATCTGGCCAGGGAAGCGCAGGTTCCGGCTTATGTCGTTTTCGGCGATGCGACTTTGCGCGAAATGACCACCCGGCGCCCGTCGGACATGGAACAGATGTCGCGCGTAAGCGGCGTGGGCGCGAAGAAGCTCGACGCATACGGCCTGCAATTTCTGGACATCATCCGCAGCTATTGAAGCATTGCGAATGACGCATTGCGGCACGCGCGCAGATCATGGTTAGCGGGAAATTAACCTCGTGCATGCATTCCATCACGCATGGCGATGCATCAATCATTTGCGACAAAGCGAACATCGGGCGTGGCAATCGGCCTGCTCGGCTTTCTGGCCGTTGCAGCGATCCCGGCCGTCGCGCTTCTGCTTTGAACCGGAGGTAGGGCTCAAGCCCCGGCTGTGTCGGCCGTGTCGAAGCTGGCATCGAAGCCATAAGCCTGCGCGATCGCATCGGCGCGGCTCAGCAATTGTCCCGCCAGCGTATCGTCGAGCTGCGGCATGAATTCGGCGAGCAGCTCATCCGCAGTCTCGTTGCCGGCGGCACTGGCGACAAGCCAGAACGCCAGAGCTTCACCAAGGTCGCGCTTCACGCCCTCACCATTGGCATAAAGCACGCCCATGCCCTGAAGACCGTGGCCGTTACCCATGCGCGCAGCTGCCTGATAATAGCGCATAGCGGCCACATGGTCCTGCTCTACACCGCGTCCGCTTGCGTGCATAACCGCGAGGCCGATCATCCCGTCCGAATGTTTCTGGGCGGCGGCCTTGCGTAACAGCGATACCGCTTCCTCCAGCGAGCCCTCGACTGCACCTTCGTCGATCAAGACCGCCAGGCGCCACTGCGAATAGGCGTCACCCATATCGGCGGCCATCCGAAAGAATTCGGCGGCACGTTCCTTGTCTTCGGCGACATAGCGGCCATTGTCGAAAAACCAGCCGACATAGCCGGTCAGTGTCGCATCGCCGGCCGCAGCACCGTGCTGAGCGGCGCTGTAAGCCGCCGCATCATCTCCCGCTTCGAGCAGCGAATCGACCTCGGCAGGCGTGTTGCCCAGCAGAAAAATCGCAGCGAGGAAGGCGAGGAACTGGCGCATTGTCATCCTGTGTCAGTCGTCCGTAGAATTACGGAGTGACGCTTAGACAATGCACGGAGTGCGCCGTTCTTTCCAAGGGCTCCAGCGCGTTAAGGACGATTGTGGCGCGGTATCCCGGATTGAGACAAATCAGGCCTGCGAACCATGAAAAGCGGCAGGATAGACCACTATGCCGCTAGCCGCTTCACCTTCGATAACGATGCGCTGGAAATATTCCGGTGGCGCGCCCGGATAGCGAAGGCTTGGGTCATGCCGGAAGCCGAAGCGCCCGTAATATTCGGGATCCCCAAGCAAGACGATCCCGCGAGCGCCGCGCTCACGGAGCCGTTCGATCCCGTTCCATATCAACGCAGACCCGATACCCCTGCCTTGATCTTTCGGCCATACGCTCACCGGCCCAAGGTCGTACCAATCGGAGGATCCGTCAGAAATATTGACCCTGGAAAACGCGATATGTCCCAGGATCGAGCCGTCGCTCACCGCCACGAGAGACAATGCAAGGTCGCCGTCGCGCCGCAGCACATCGATCAGATGCTGCTCGTCGCCGTCGCTGAAGGGCATGTCGCGAAACGCGGCTTCGGTCAGCGCGTGTATGATCCGTTCATCGCCAGGTTGTTCCTTGCGGATCGTAATTTTAATCACGGCAGCAAATGTCCTGCACGGTCGCGCTTCGTGGCAAGGTAGTGCGCGTTATGAGGATTGTCGGGCAGCGAATGCGGGACGCGTTCGGCTATGTCGACGCCTTCTGCCGACAGGGCCGCCACTTTGGCCGGATTATTGGTCATCAGCCGGATCGCGCCGATCCGCATCAGGGCGAGCATCCGCGCCGCCGTCGGGAAATCGCGCGCTTCATCCGGGAGGCCAAGGCGGGTGTTGGCATCGACCGTATCGAAGCCCTGATCCTGCAGGCGATAGGCGCGCAGTTTGTTGACGAGCCCGATGCCCCGTCCTTCCTGCCGCATATAGAGTAATAACCCCCAACCGCCCTTGTCAGCCTCCTCCGCCATCGCGGCGAGCGCGGCATCGAGCTGCGGCCCGCAATCGCATTTGAGGCTGGAGAGGACGTCTCCAGTGAGGCATTCCGAATGCACGCGGACTAGCGGGACATGCTCGGCGCTGCGCTTTCCGATCACCAATGCGACATGCTCGCGGGTGTCGGCGGGGCTGCGGAACGCGATGATCTCCGATTCGTCGTGCGCTGCCACCGGAAGGCGAGCGCGGCTGGCGATGAGAAGGTTCGCGGGATCGGCAAATGCGGCAAGATCGGCTGACGACGTCGAGACAGCCTCCTCTGCCCCTTGCGGATCGACCATGAAGGCGGGCAGAATTCCCGCCATCCGCGCCAGCTGCAACGCACCCCGAGCAGCGCCGCGCCAATCCAGATCGAGCGCCTTGAATGGACCTTTCAGCGGATTGCCAAGATCGAGCGCCGGATCGGCGACTGCCAGTGCAGCGGAAAGGTCGAACGCATCGGCGCCGCGCAGCAACACCGGCTCGCCGGGAATGGCCGCCTCGCGCTGGTTGGCAAGCTTGAGAGTAGCGGCGCGGCTTGCGGAAATGAGGAGAGCACTTGCCTGCAAGCCCTCGCGGTAGGCAGTCTCGATCGGTTGCAACACTGGCCCGCCATCAATCGCGATCGGCCAGCCATGCCGCAGCGCATCGACCGCCTGCGCAGCGCGGCGTGCAGAAGGCGCAGACTCGCTCAGAGAGAGAACTCCGTGACGAGCGGCACATGATCGGACGGCTTTTCCCAGTCGCGGGCATATTCGTGCACAGTATGCGCGGTGGCCTGTTTGGCTAGCTCGGGGCTGGCCCACATATGGTCGAGCCGCCGCCCGCGGTCATTCGCCTTCCGGTCTTTGGAGCGGTAACTCCACCAGGAATAATAACGCTCCGGTGCCTTGATGTGCTGGCGCCCGATATCATCCCAGCCATGCGCGTCCATGAAGCGCTGCAAGGTATCGACCTCGACCGGCGTATGGCTGACGACTTTGAGCAGTTGCTTGTGGCCCCACACATCGCTTTCCAGCGGCGCGATGTTGAAATCGCCCACGATCAGCGTCGGGCGGTCCACCTTATCGGCCCAGCGGGTCATCCGCTCCAGAAAATCGAGCTTCTGGCCAAATTTCACGTTTTGCTCGCGGTCGGGAATGTCGCCGCCAGCGGGCACATAGACATTCTCGATGACCATGCCCTGATGCGCAGGATCGGTCAGCTCGACACCGATGTGACGCGCCTCGCCATTGTCCTGCCAATCATGCTTGGAAAAATCGCGGAACGGCACTTTCCCGACCGTCGCCACGCCGTGATACCCCTTCTGGCCATGCACGGCGAAGTGCTCGTAGCCCAGGGCGCGGAAGGCCTCATAGGGGAACTGGTGTTCCTGGCACTTGATTTCTTGCAGGCACAGCACATCGGGCGCTTCCTCCTTCAGGAAACGCTCGACGATGGGCATGCGGAGGCGGACGGAATTGATATTCCAGGTAGTGACGGAGACCATGAGAGCGGACTTACGCGCGGCGGATTGATGCGGCAAGTTTCTCGGTTTTGTCTTTCCCGCGTGCCATGTAATAGCCTGCCATCCGCTATCGCGCAGGAGTTACCGATGCAGCCGAACCGTATCCGCACCCTTTTCGCCGCATCCGCAGTCAGCGCGCTATTGGCGGGGTGTTCCGCAGGCGGCGACTATGCCCGCCCTGCAGCAGGCGTGCCAGTGGTCGAGGAGTCGCCGACGGCCAAGAACGTGATCCTGTTTATCGGTGACGGGATGGGCATTTCCACGATCACGGCCATGCGCATCTATGCCGGGCAAAAGTTGGGCCAGTCCGGGGAAGAATACGTGCTTCCGTTCGAGAATTTCGAGAATGTGGCGCTGGTCAAAACCTACAACACCAATGCGCAGGTCCCCGACAGCGCAGGCACGGCGACGGCAATTCATTCGGGCCGCAAGACGCAAATAGGCTTGCTTGGCATCGGTCCCGAAGCGCTGCGGGGCGATTGCCGGACGGGGCAGCAGCACCACCTCCCGCTGCTGGGCGAAGAGGTGAAGGAGCGCGGCCTTGCTCTGGGCATCGTGAGCACCGCGCGCATCACCCATGCGACACCGGCCTCGGTCTATGCGCGCAGCGTCGACCGCGAATGGGAAGCTTTCCTCCCCGAGGAACAGGTTGGCCTCGGATGCCGCGATATTGCGCAGCAACTGGTGGAGTTCGATTTCGATGTTGCTTTGGGCGGCGGAACGGGAGCGTTTTTCGGCTCGGACAAGAACGGGTGGCGCCCGGCCCCATCGGCCGACCTTTCTACCGACTGGCTCGCTCGCTCTGGCGGAACATATGTGACCGATAAAGCCGCTCTTGCCGAAGCACCGGCGGATCGGCCCGTTCTCGGGCTCTTTTCACCCAGCCATATGACCTACATGGCACAGCGCGACGGCACCTCCAGCGAACCGACGCTCACCGAAATGACGGCAAGCGCGATCCAGCGGCTGTCCCGCGACGAAGACGGCTACTATCTGATGGTAGAGAGTGGGCGAATCGACCATGGCCACCACGCAGGCCGGGCCGGCTGGGCTTTGGAAGACGCGGTCGAATTCGCCCGTGCGATCCAGCACGCAATCGACAATACCGACCCCGCCGAAACTCTCATCATAGTGACCGCAGATCACAGCCATGTGTTCACCATGGCGGGTTATCCGAGGCGCGGAAACGACATTCTCGGTCTCGTGATACCGCCGCGAAGGCGAGGGCGATGGAGGCCCCATTCTGGCAGAAGACGGCAAGCCTTACACGACACTGGGCTATGCCAACGGCCCAGGGGCAATCTCGGGCGAACGCGAAACGCCGCAAACCGGGGTCAACGCCCTGCAGCAAGCGGCCATTCCGACGCGATCGGAAACCCATTCAGGTGAAGATGTGGCGCTCTATGCGCAAGGGCCAGGTGCACAAGAGGCTCGCGGCGTCATCGAGCAGAACGTCGTCTATGACATCATCCGCAAAGCATTCGGCTGGAACTGAGGCGCAAAAAACCCTCGTACCGGGGGCATTGGCACGAGGGTTTCTCTTTGCGTTCGTCACGCTTGGATAGAACGGGGTACCGAAGAATAGAGCAACAGGGGGGAACCCCACCTTCAACCGTCCTATGCGCTCAATAATAGGCTCCTGCCCTTGCCGCATTATGAACGAAGCGATTCGGTTTGCCGCAAGGACAAACCAACCGGTCGGCGACCTGTTCAGCCCGGTCGACGAGATGAACGGCGCGGGTCACGAAACCTGAATTCGCTGTCGGAAACATTCATGCCGTAGCGGTGATTCCTGAGTCGGACAGTGGTGCGGTGATTCTGCGAGTCGATAGCAACCCAATTGGTCAGCTCGAGCCCGCCAGGCGCAGACGCATCACGGGTGAAAATCAACGTCATCACGCCGAATTCCGGACGCTTTGGATCGCGCACTTCGATGCTGACGACATCGGAATGGCTTGTCGGCAGGAGCTTGCCGAAACGCTTCACATCGCGGGTCGGGTCAAGCAGCGCACCAAGCGGCGAATTCTTGATCGGCCAGCGCTGCACCTGATCGACATCGTAGTCGACCAGATAGAGCGACTTGCCGTTGGATACGACGAGCATATTGGCGCTCTTTTCGTACTCGAAGCGGATTTTGCCGCCGCGCTTCAATGTCAGCTCTCCGCCAACCGCACGGCCTTGCCGGTCGGTCTGCGAGAAGCCCGCTTTCATGGTCGAAATGCTGCGAAGGGCCTCGACCGCCCGGTCGAGATCGCCTGTTGCCGCCAGGGCAGGAGTGGGAGCCGCAGCGAAGGACACAGGCAAGGCTGCGGCCAGCGCGAGCGCGACTGCGGTGCCAGTGGTCTTGAGAATCGGGTATTGCACTTTGATCATGCTCCGCGTGTTAGTGTCGGAGCATTGAACCACCGCTGAATTAAGACGGTTCCCGCCATTCAGCGAACGGGCCAATTACTTGATCTTGGCTTCCTTGAACTCGACGTGCTTGCGCGCGACGGGATCGTATTTGCGGAACGTCATCTTTTCGGTGATGTTGCGCGGGTTCTTTTTCGTCACGTAATAGAAGCCCGTATCTGCGGTCGAGACGAGCTTGATCTTGACGGTTGCGGGCTTCGCCATGGCGTGTTCCTAAAGATCGTATGAGGCCTGCCCCAGGGTTTGGAAACCGGCCGAAAAAACAGGGGCGACGCACCGGCGCCGCCCGTTAAGGCGCGCCCATTGGGTGATTCACCAGAAAAAGTCAAGCATTCTACCAGTCGCTGCGCGTTGGCTTTCCGCGATTGGCTTTTACTGCCCCGCGCTCTTTCTTGGCCTTCAATCGTTTGGTCTTGCCGACCCGGTTGAGGCGGCTTTTCTTGCGTGCGCGGGGCGGGGTCAGTGCCTCGTCCAGCACGGCGATCAGCCGTACCCGTGCCGCTTCGCGGTTCTGCTCCTGTGTCCGGTGCTCATTGGCGGTCAGGACGATCTCTCCCGCCTTGGTCATGCGGCTTCCGGCGATCTCCTTCAGCCGCTCGAAAGCATCCGGCGGCAGGCCGAGTTCGAATATATCGACCCGCAGCTGCACGGCAGTGGCGACTTTATTGACGTTCTGACCGCCGGGGCCGGATGCGGCGATGAATTTCTCCTCCGCAATCTCCAGCGCCCGGTCGACAATTCTACCCATCGGAGAAGCCGGCTTGAGTGAAATCGTCCGGCAGGGGAGCGGCTGCGGCGATATCGGCTTTCTTTTCGCGCGGAATGGTGATGGCTGCGGCATGAAGCATGGTTCGCGGCGCGCCTTTGCCGTTGCCGTAAACGGGATCGCCCAGCAGCGGCATGCCGAGCCCGGCCAGCGCATGGATGCGGATCTGGTGGGTGCGGCCGGTTTCCGGGCGAAATTCCACCAAGGTACGTCCGTCCACGGTCGCCATTTTGCGCCAATGCGTGATTGAAGGCTTGCCCTTCTTCGCTGCAATCATGCGCCAGCCCTTTTCTTGACTGCTGATCTTGGAAAGCGCGAGTTCGATCGTGCCCTCTTCGGCTTCGGGGACGCCGTCCAGAATGCCGAGATAGCGTTTCGTCACCTGCCGCTCCTCGAAACTGCGCGAAAAGCGCTTGAGCGCCTTGGGGTTGCGCGCGAGCAGCAGGCAGCCGCTGGTATCGGTATCGAGTCGGTGCACCGGGATCGGCGGGCGCTGGAAGCCCATCTTCAATGCCTCGAAATGGTCTTCCAGACATGCGCCGCCGCGCCTTGGGCGATCGACAGACAAGCCGGCCGGCTTGTCGATGACCAACGCTTCGCCGTCTTCGAAGATGATTTCCGGAGTGTTCATTTGGCAAGTTCCGCGTGCATGAGCCCGCGGACGGAATTGCCCAGCAGGAATCCATCCGAAAGATCGGACAGGGTAATGTCGGCCTCGATCGCCTCGCCGCTATCGATCAGCGAACGACGCAGCACTCCGGGCAGCAAACCCAGATCGGAGCGCGGGGTGAGCAGAACGCCGTCGGATCGCCGGACGAAGAGATTGGTCACACAGCCTTCGGTCATCAGACCATCGTCGCGCACAAACAGCGCCTCGGAGGCGCCGTGTCGCTCGGCGACGCGCCGCCCGTCCTCGTAGAACCCGCGATCGGAGGTCTTGTGGCGTAGCCGCCAATCGCCCGGATCGACGGGCAAGGGCAGGGCGATACAAGGGGCTGGCTCGGGCCACGGTTCGGACAGCGAACTCGCTTCAAGAGCGATTGCACCCGACCGAGCCGCCAGAAGTCGCAGCTTCGACGGAGCTTCGAGGTCGAAACAGATGGCGTGAAGCTGGTTTCGTGCCTCGTGACGGTCAAATGTGAAACCGAGCTCGGCCGCGCTGTCTTTCATGCGCGAAAGATGCAGTTCGAGCCGCAGAACTCCCGCTTCCGGCTCGAAGCGCATCGTTTCGATAAGGTCGAAATTGGGTGCCGAATGGTCGGCGGAAGAAGAGCGCGCGAAGCCCCCTTTCAACAAAGCCTCGCGCCATTCCGCACCGGCCTCGCTGTCGGCTACTATCGCGCCGCCTACGCCCATGACGGCCTTGCCGCGCTCATTCTCGATCTCTGTCAGGCGCAGGGTGCGGATTGCGACATTGAACGCAGCTTCGCCGTTCGGCCCGATCCGTCCGATTGCCCCGCAATATGGCCCGCGCGCATCGCGTTCGGCCTCGGCGATCAGCTCCATGGCGCGGATCTTGGGCGCGCCGGTGATCGAGCCGCAGGGGAACAGAGCCCGCACCAGATCGATGGCGCCCGCACCCTGAGCCAGTTCGGCGCGCACCGTGCTGACCATCTGGTGAACCGTAGGGTAGCTCTCGATGGAAAAGGGGGCATCAACCGCCACGCTGCCAGCCTTGGCCACGCGGCTCAGATCGTTGCGAAGCAAGTCGACGATCATGAGATTTTCGGCCTTGTCCTTCTCGGAAGCGGCGAGATCATCCTTTAACGCCGCATCCAGTGCAGGATCGTCGCTGCGCGGGCGCGTGCCCTTCATCGGCTTCGTTTTCGCTGTGCCGTCGCGCAGCGATACGAACAGCTCCGGCGAAAGGCTGAGCAGCCAATGCGCGCCATCGAAGACCAGCCCGCCGTAGCCAGCCTTCGCCGCCGGTCGCAGCGCCGCGTAAAGCGCCAGCGGATCGCCGGTGAAGCCCCCTGCCAGCGGGAAGGTGAGGTTCGCCTGATAGATGTCGCCCGCACGGATCGCGTCCTGAAGCGCGGCAAAGGCTTCCTCGTAAGCACCCTGCGAAATTTGCGGGTCGAGCGGCCCGACGCCTGCTTTGGCAGCGCCGCCATTGGCAGTAAGCCACCCCTCGACTTCATCTGGCGCTATGCTTTGCGATGTCTCGAACAGGCCAAGCCACACCAAGGGGCCTGCTGCGCCGCTGCGCCCTGGAGCGATGCTGGAGAGGCGCGGTTCGAGCGCCAGGCCTGCCTCATAGGCAATGTAGCCCGCAATCGTGGCGCCTGTTTCCTCGCGCGCCTTGTCTGCAGCAGCCAATACGCTCGCGACCTCTTCGGGCCGTCTGGCCACGAACGTCTGGACCGGCGCGGTGAACAGCAGCGCATCCGCCGCACCTTCGGCCCGCGCATCGTCGAGCAGAACCATTGGCGTGCGTTTGTCCATCACCGGCAGTCTTTAGCCGTTCGATTCGCCGTGTCGAGACGGTTGACCGCGGCCATGCGCCTGCGCCACACCGCCGGGGCAGGAAAAAACCGATTGAGGGACAGGATTTGAGCCAACTTTTCATGGGTCTCGCCGCGAATGGCGAACAGCAGCATCTCGATCTGTCACGCGCCAACCGCCACGGCTTGATCGCTGGTGCGACGGGCACCGGTAAGACAGTGACGCTGCAGGGTCTCGCCGAAAGCTTCTCGGCCAATGGCGTTCCGGTTTTCGTGGCCGATGTGAAAGGCGATCTGTCCGGCATCGCCATGCCCGGATCGCCCACTTTCAAGCATGCAGACAAGCTGGAGGAGCGCGCCGAACAGCTGGGCATGGACGATTACGCCTATTCCGATAACCCGGTGATCTTCTGGGACCTGTACGGCGAACAGGGTCACCCGGTCCGTACGACGGTCAGCGAGATGGGGCCGCTGCTTCTGTCTCGCCTGCTCGATTTGAACGACACCCAGGAAGGCGTGCTGCAAATCGTCTTTCGTCATGCCGACGACAATGGCCTGCTCCTGCTCGATTTCGCCGATCTGCAATCGGTGCTCGCCTGGACAAGTGCAAATGCCAAAGAGCTTTCCGGCAAATATGGCAATGTGTCGAAGCAATCCGTCGGTGCGATCCAGCGCCAGCTGCTGAGCTTCGAAAGCCAGGGCGCGGACAATTTCTTCGGCGAGCCTGCGCTGGAGATCGATGATTTCCTCAAGCTGGACGAGCAAGGCCGCGGCTATGTCAATGTGCTGGCCGCCGACAAGCTGATGCGCAGCCCGAAGCTTTACGCGACCTTCCTGCTGTGGCTGCTTGCCGAACTGTTCGAAAGTCTTCCCGAAGTCGGCGATCCGGAGAAGCCCAAGCTGGTGTTCTTCTTCGACGAAGCGCACTTGCTCTTCGACGATGCGCCCAAGGCTCTGGAAGACAAGATCGAGCAGGTCGTCCGCCTGATCCGTTCCAAGGGTGTGGGCGTGTTTTTCGTGACCCAGAACCCGATCGACATCCCCGAGGAAGTGGCCGGGCAGCTCGGCAACCGGGTGCAGCATGCGCTGCGCGCTTTCACGCCGCGCGACAAGCGGGCGATCAAGGCCGCTGCCGAAACTTTCCGCATCAATCCCGATCTCGATGTCGAGGAAGCGATCACCGAACTGCGTGTGGGTGAAGCACTGGTGTCGACCTTGATGGACGATGGTGCGCCTTCCGTGGTCCAGCGCACGCTCATCAAGCCGCCGCGCAGCCGTCTGGGGCCGGTAAATGCGAAGGAACGTGCGATCATCCAGCTCGGTCAGCCCGCTGGACGGCAAGTACGACGAACGTGTGGACCGTGAGAGCGCCGAAGAGGTATTGCTCGCCAAGGCGGAAGACGCAGCCGCGACGGCCGAGGAGGTCGCCGAGAAAGGCGAGGAAGAGGTCCGCAAACAGCCGCGCAAAACCAAGTCGATCTGGGAGAAGGCATTCAGCCGCGGCACCAAGGTCGCCGCCGGCTCGATGGCGGGCGCGGCTGCGGCTTCGGTGCTGGGCAAGCGATCGCGCGCCAATCCGATGAAGTCCGGCGTCACATCGGCAGTCGGCTCGATAGCCACCGATCTCGCAGGTCCGGTTGCAGGACGGTTCGTCCGCAACCTCATCGGCGGGTTGATGCGCTAGCGTTCAAGCCGGATGCGATGCTCGGTAAAGGTAATCCGGGCAGGCAGCTCGATATCGGTCAGCGCTTCCCCGCCGACCTTGGCGAGCAGGGCATCGCATGCGGCGCGGCCTTCATCGTCGAGCGAGGCGCGATAATCGAGCGCGCGCTGGAGCATCCAGAGCGAATAGGGCGGCGCCATCCGCTCACCGCCAATGCCTTCGATGGTGAATTTGGACATCCCGACCGCGCGCGGCGGTTCGTCACCGTCGTTCGCTTGCATCCACTGGCCCAGAAGCTCGGCTGTATGTGCAAGGTTGGGCAACTGCTCTTGCATCATCCTTGCAAGGGCCGGGTAAAGCGTTTCCGGAACTTCGTCGTCGGCCAGAAATTCGCCGGTTAGGGGCTCGGACACGTGTACCATGCGGCGGACCCATTCGGCGACGCGCGGGGCGATCCGCTCCATCAGCTCGCCTGATTTCGGGTCGCGGTAGAGGTGGGCATAGAGCGGGCCGATCAGGCCGTAATCGCCGATCGAAGGGCGGGTACCGAACAGATAAGGGTGCTTTGCGAAATGCGCGTCCAGATCGCGGAGTAGCTGCTCGTAACTTGTTTCGATTGCCGGTATGGTGGTCTCATTGACGCCCAGCATAGGCGTGAACCCGCGAAAGCGCTGTCCTATCTCCTTGCCGACGACGTATTGCTCGGCCTCGCTGCCATCGGGCAGGCCGGTTTTACCGAATTCGCCGTAAATCCATTCCTCGTTGTAGTTCCAGCGGTAATGCATCGCCGGAATCACCAGCCATTCGTCGCCGTAAAGCTCAAGCATGAGCGCTGCGAAATGCTGGCGCGGCGTTTCGGGATAAACGGGTGGCCCGTCCTCGGCCCGTTCGAAATGGTCGATGATCAGGGTCGTGTCTTGCACCAGACTGCCGTCGTCCAGTTTCACGACCGGGATAACCGGGCGGCCGATTCCGGGAACGATGACCTGTTCGTGCACTTCTCGCCGGGCGAGCTCTTCGCGGTAATCGACGCCCTTCCAGTCGAGATAGGCGCGCGCCTTTCCGGAAAAGAGCGATACGGGGGCACCGTAAAGAATATGGGTCATGCCGGAGCCTTTCGGTGCTTGAACGCAGAAGGTTACGTGCCGGGTAAGCGAATTTCGGCGCGCAATCCACCGTCCTCCCGGTTCGCCAAAACAAGCGTCCCTCCGTGCCGCTCCGCCACTGCCCGGGCGAGCGCGAGGCCGAGACCCGCACCGCCGGTCGCCCGGTTGCGGCTCGCTTCGCCGCGGCTGAAGGGTTCTATCATCGCTGCAATGCGGTTTTCGGGGATGCCGGGACCGTCATCGTCGACGCGAAAAACGACACCGCCGCCCTCCCGCTGGACCGATACACGGGCCTCGCCCCCATAACGCACGGCATTGGTGACGAGATTGCGCAAACCGCGCTTGATCCAGGTGATCTCCACCGGCCTCGAAATACGCGGGCCGGGGACAAGTTCGACCGGCTGGCCCATATCCTCGAATTCTTCGACCACCGACGCGGCCAGAGCTGACAGTTCGGCGTGCTCCGGCGCCGTTTCCGATCTTCCGACCCGGGCAAGTTCGAGTATCTCGTCGAGCGTTCTGGTCACCTCTTCAATCGTCCCGGCCATGCGCGCGCGCTGGACTGCATCGGTGACGCTTTCGATACGCACGCGCAGCGCCGCCAGCGGCGTCTTGAGATCGTGGCCGATGGCGCCGAGCATCACGTCTTTCTCGTCCAGCATGGCGCCGATCCGCGCCTCCATCGCATTGTGCGCCGCGATAAGCTTGCCCACATCCTCGGGGCCGCTTGGCGCGAGCGGCACGTCGGGCGTGCCGGTGTTTGCAAAGCGCTCTGTTCGTTTTCGCAAGAGCGCGAGCGGCCGGGTGATGCGGCGTAAGATGAGATAGAGCAGCACCAGCAGGACGATCGTCAGCAAGACTGTCTGCAGCAAAATCGCACCCATCAAACGGCGCTCGCGTTCGCGCACCGGCACGCGCGCGACTTCCCATTTCGCAGCACCTTCGCGGCGTAGGCCTGCGACCAGAATGTCTCGTTCATCGGCCAGAATACGGCTGTGCATGCGCGGAAAACGCGCCGCCATACGGGCTATCGCGGGGTCTTGAGAGATCGGCCTTATCGATGCGGTCAGATCTTCCACCGCGATGCCCTGCGCCTCCAGCGTGACGCGCAGGCTCGCCTCGATCCGCGTCTCCCGGCTTTCCACGGGGAGTACGGGGTTTTCGTCCTGCAGCTGGTACCGCAGCCGACGCGGGAATCGCCCGCCTTGCTGCGTGGCGGCGCGTTGCCTGTCGAAACGCTCCGGAGGCGAAGCTCGGCCTCTGGGATTTGATGCGCCGACGAACTGGAATGCCGCCGCGTTGACCATCGCAGCCTCGCGCCGCTGTTCCGACCCGCGATAAAGCAGGACGGCGGAAATGGCCTGCGCAAGAACGAGTGCGAGCGCGGCTGCCAGAAGGGTCTGGCCGAGAAGGCTACGGGGCCAGATGCGCACGTCTCAGCCGGCCTGGCGCGGAACGCGCGAAACGTCCGCTGCAAGGCGGTAGCCGCCTCCGCGCACGGTCTGGATCAATTGCGGGTTGCGGCTATCGGCCTCGATCTTGCGGCGCAGGCGGCTGACCTGGTTGTCGATTGCCCGGTCGAACAGATTTGCCTCGCGCCCCTGCACCGTGTCGAGCAGACGATCGCGATCGAGGACTTGTCTCGGGTGATCGCATAGCGCGCGCAGCAGGCGGAATTCCGCAGTCGAGATAGACACGACCGCACCATCGGGATCGGTCAGCCGATGCTTGAGCGGATCGAGCAGCCAACCCTCGAAAGCGTAAGCCAGATCGTCCGTCTCGCCGCCGGCGGCGGCGCTGCGGTCGACACGCCTGAGGACAGTGCGAATGCGTGCGACCAGCTCGCGCGGTTCGAAAGGCTTGGTGATGTAATCGTCGGCGCCGATTTCGAGACCGACGATGCGGTCCATCGCTTCGCCCTTTGCGGTGAGCAGAATGACTGGAAGCCCGCGCGCCTCGACCAGATGACGGCAAAGCGAAAGACCGTCCTCGCCCGGCATCATGATATCGAGCAAAGCGATATCCGGCATATGATCGAGCAGAGCGCTGCGCGCAGTAGCCCCGCTTTCGGCTTCATGCACGCGAAACCCCTGGCCGGTAAGGTATTCGGCCAAGGGCTCGCGAAGCGAAGCTTCGTCATCGACGAGCAAAATGGAAATGGGCGCGGTTTCGGTCATTTCATTGTCCCACCGCGCCTAATCCAGCTGTCCTGCGTGCTGCAAGCTCAGTTGCCGCGTTGATCGCGCCGTTGTTGGCGGCGTTCCGTCCTGCGCTCGCGCATGGCCTCACGTGCATTCTTGCGTTCGGCTTGCGTGATCGTGCCATCATTGTCGGTGTCGACCCGCTCGAACCGCTTAAGCTGCGCTGCGTCGAATTCGGCGCGGGTGACAGCCTGGTCGCCATCGGTATCGGCGCGCTGCAGCATGCGCATCGGACCGCCGCGTCCGCCACGCCGCCCCTTCCGCTCGCCGCGCATCTCACGCGCCGCTTCGAGTTCCGACTTGGACAGGCCGCCGCTATTATCCGTGTCGAGACGCGCAAAACGCTGCTCGCGGCGATCGGCATTGGCCTGCGCGCGCTCCTCACGATGTTCGGCACGCTTTGCCCGGCGAGCTTCACGCGCCGCTTGCATTTCGGCCTGGGTCACTTCGCCATCGCCATTCGCGTCGGCGGTAGCAAACCGTTCTGCCTGCATCTCGGCTCGGTCACTGGCGTCGATCACGCCATCGCCGGTCTTGTCCAGACGGGCAAACATGGCTGCACCATGTGCGCTCATCTCGGCCCGGGTGACGACACCGTCGCCGTCCGCGTCGGGCTTGGCCATACCGTGGCGGTGATGGTCGGCAAGTGCTGCAGTTGCGCCGGTCAGGGCCAGTGCCGCTACAGAAAGGCTGAGGGTTATCTTACGCATGGGTGCTCTCCAATTTTAGTTCGGGAGAGCTGCGGCGGGCTTGGTTCAGGGGGAGGGAACGAGACGAACCCGCCGCAACTCGTGATCCCCTTCTAAGCGCCCAATGTCGCAGCACTTTGCCCGGATCGGCGAGAATTGTCGCGGATTGTATCAGTTAGGCGCGCCGGTTAATCAGGCTGACAGTCAGTGCCGAACCCTCTTACGCAACTTTGTCCATCAGGAATGCGTTCAGTTTGTTGCCGTCGGGATCACGGAAGTAGCCCGCGTAAAAGACCATGCCGTTCTCGTCCGGCTCGCCGCGCGCACCAGGAGGGCCTTCGTCCGTTCCGCCATTGGCCAGAGCGAGGTCATAAATGCGCTGCACCTGTTCGCGGCTATCTGCCTGCAAGGCCACCATGGTGCCATTGCCGACGGTAGCATTCTCGCCGTCGAACGGCTTGGTCGCTGCAATGCCCGCCGCGCCGTCCATTTTGCCCCAGGCGATGAACGTATCGAAATCCATCATCCGCCCCACGCCCATTTCCTTGGCAATGGCGTCATAGAATGTGGCCGCGCGTTTCAGATCGTTTGTACCCACCGTAACATAGCCCAGCATTCGCTTTCTCCTCTTCAGCGACTCGCGACCACGTGGAACATTACGCGAACACTGTTCTGGTCACAAGGGGGCGCATTCCGCCTCGAGCCATGAAAGGTCGTCCCCGTCCAGGCGCGGTCCGATGATTTCGCGAACCTTTGCATGATAGCGATCGCACCAGCCGATTTCTGCTTCGGAGAGCATCGATTTGTCGATCAGTCGGCGGTCCAGCGGCACGAAGGTCAGCGTCTCGAAGCCGAGCCAACCGCCCTCCGCGCCGTCGATTTCGGCCGGGACGGTGAGGATCAGGTTCTCGATCCTGATCCCGAATGCGCCTTGCTTGTAATAGCCGGGCTCGTTCGAGAGGATCATGCCTGCCAGTAGTGGCGTCGAGGTTCCGGCAAATGCGCCGCCGGGCTTGGAAATGCGCTGCGGCCCCTCGTGCACCGACAGGTAGCTGCCGACGCCGTGGCCTGTGCCGTGGCCATAATCGACCCCGGCCTGCCACAGATGCATCCGCGCAAGCGTATCAAGCTGGCCGCCGTTGGTGCCTTCAGGGAAACTTGCCGTGGCAAGCTGGATGTGACCCTTGAGGACGCGCGTGTTGCGGTCGATCATTTCAGCGCTCGGTTCGCCGGGACCGACCCAGATCGTGCGGGTGATATCGGTGGTGCCGCCCAGATATTGCCCGCCGGAATCGACAAGATAGATGCTCGATGGCGGAATCGGAATATTGCTGTCTTCGTCGACTTTGTAATGCGGCAAAGCGGCATGATGCGCTGCGGCGCTTATGGTATCGAAGCTGGTATTCTTCAGCGCCGGGTCGTGCCCGCGAAACTCGCGCAGTTTCGCCGCCGCCGCCAATTCGTCGACACCGCCTTTCGGCGCTTCGATAGACATCCAGCGAAGGAAGCGAGTGACCGCCGCCCCGTCGCGCGCCTGGGCATCGCGGTGGCCTTGCTGTTCGGCCGTGTTCTTGACCGCTTTGGCAAGCACCGTGGGGTCGCTTTCGCGCACGACAGTCGCCCCGCTGGATTGAAGCGCGTGGAAGATGCCGGCCACGGCATGCTTCGGATCGACGGCGACGGATTTGCCTTTCATCGACGCCAGT
Organism: uncultured Alphaproteobacteria bacterium; assembly: GCA_963797945.1. Lineage (GTDB taxonomy): Bacteria > Pseudomonadota > Alphaproteobacteria > Sphingomonadales > Sphingomonadaceae > Qipengyuania. The sequence goes on from CAWCRA010000005.1 coordinate 534,030, forward strand.
GCCGCTTCGAATTCGCCCCTGTCGCGTAGCTTCACGGCATTACCCAGATGCTGAGCCAATTCGGGTGTGACCTTCTCGGGCGCGATGAAGAAATCAGCCGTGCCGTCTGCGTTCACTGCGACATACGACAAGGCAACGGGAGTGTTCGCCACGTCGGCGCCGCGCACGTTCAGCAACCAAGCCACCGAATCGAGTGCCGTCACGATAGTGGCGTCATGACCTTCCTGCTTGAGCCAGTCCGCGATTTCGGCGCGCTTTTCCGCGCTGGAGCGGCCAGCATATGTATCGGCATAAGGCGTCGCAGGCGCATCCGACGGGGCCGGACGATCCTGCCAGACCGCGTCGATCGGATTGCCGCCGACTGCGACCAGTTCTGCGCCTTTCTTGGCAAGCAGCGCAGCCGTGGCCTCTGCCCATTCGATCCCGTGAAGCCAGGCATCGTAGCCAATTCTGGCTCCTTCGCGCACATTGGCGGCGAGCCATTTGGCAGGCGAGCTTTCGGGGACTGGCTCATAGTCGAACAACTCGCCATTGACCTGCTCGCGCACCTGCACCGTGTAGCGCCCGTCAGTGAAGATTGCCGCGCCATTGCCCTCGTACCCATCCGTCAGGACAGCGGCGCTGCCGGCCGATCCGCCAAATCCGGTAAGCCATGCGAGCCGCTGAGCATACTCGCCGACATATTCGCTCATATGCTCATCGGAAATCGGGATGACAAAGCCATCGAGGCTGCGTGCCTTCAGTTCCTGGCGCAGCGCGTCGAGACGGGCTTCGTGAGTGTGCATCAACATCGGCGTAAATCCTTCGATCTGGCCAAGTCCTGCGTTCATGGAGATGGCGCTTGCAGGCCGGGCATCCCCGGCATAATCAGGAAATAGCTTATACAGGGGTCTGGCAGCGCTTTCCACCCGTCTCGCTGGCGCCTGCGCATCGGGAGCAACTTGCCGTGAAAAGCTTTCTTATCGTCGCCGCCATTTCGCTGGCAGGCATCGCCCCATCTTCCATCGTTCAGGCACAGGATACATCCGTGACCAAGCCGTCTTCCCCGCCGGTCGCTGAAAAGCGTGACCATAGCTACACCCACCACGGGATCACGATTTCCGATCCGTATGATTGGCTTTACGACAAATCCTACCCGGTCGTCGATGACGAGGATGTGCTCGCGCATCTGAAAGCGGAAAACGCCTGGTTCGAAGCGCATATGGAGCCGCACAAACCGCTCGTGGACGAGCTGTTCGAAGAGATGAAGGCGCGGATCAAGGAAGACGATTCCACCGTGCCGCAGCGCCGCGGTGATTTCTTGTACTGGTCGGAGTTCGAGCAGGGCCAGGAATACCGCAAATATTACCGCCGCCCGCTCGCCGGCGGCGACGCGCAGCTTATGCTCGACGAAAATGAGCTGGCCGAGGGTAAGGAATATTTCCGGCTAGGCGCATTCTCGGTGTCGCGGAATGGCCGGTATTTGGCCTTTTCCACCGACACAAGCGGTGCCGAACGCTTCGATGCGCGGATCAAGGACGTGCAGACGGGCGAGTTGCTGCCCGACGTCATTCCGGGCACCCGAACCGGCCTTACCTGGGTGATGAACGATACGGGGCTGGTTTACGGCCTCGCCGACGAGAACTGGCGCACGCGCGAAGCTACGCTTCACGTGCTCGGCACGCCGGTCGAGGACGATGTCGAACTCTACCGCGAAACCGAGGATGAAGGCTTCAGCGTCGGCACCGGGCTTTCGGCGCAGGAAGACTGGCTGATCATCGCCACCGGCGATAACGAGACGAGCGAAGTGCGACTGGTACCGGCAGACGATCCGACTGCCGAAGCCGATCCTGGTCAAACCGCGCGCCAAAAGGGGACCGAATATGACGTCGACGTGCGCGACGGCGCGTTATGGGTCCATACCAATGACGACCATGTGAATTTCCGTCTGGCGACTGCTTCGCTCAGAGTCCGGGCGACTGGACGACGGTCATAGAGGGCTCGGATGAATTCTATCTGGCGGATTTCGAGCTCTTCAAGGACTATTTCACGATCACCGAAGGCAGGCTCAACGGTCTCGATCAAGTCCAGCTGCGGCAATACGACAATCCGGCAGCCGTCACACCGGTGGCCTTCCCGGAAGCCAGCTACAGTGCCGGGCTCGGCAACAACCCCGAATATGATCAGGACAAGCTGCGCATCGGCTATGAGAGCATGGTCACGCCAGACTCCGTCTACGATTATCACGTCGCCACGGGCGAGCTGGAGCTGCTCAAGCAGCAGGAAATTCCGAGCGGCTATGACAAGTCGCTCTATGCGACCGAACGGCTGGAGGTGAAGGGCCGCGACGGGGTCATGGTTCCGGTGAGCGTGGTGTATCGCAAGGATCGCCTGATGGGCGGACCGCTGCACCTCTATGCCTACGGCGCATACGGCTTTGCCTATCCGCCGAACTTCTCGACAACGCGCCTCAGCCTGGTCGATCGCGGCTATGCCTATGCCATTGCGCATGTTCGCGGCGGGGATGATCTGGGCCGCAACTGGTATCTGCAAGGCAAGCTCAACGAACGCTGGAACACCTACAACGACTTCGTCGATGTGGCGAAGGGCCTGGTGGAAAAGGGTTACACCAAGAAAGGCCAGATCAGCGCCAGCGGCGGGTCCGCGGGCGGAGAACTGATGGGCGTCGTGCTCAATACCGATCCCGATCTGTGGGGCGCGGTGGCGGCGCATGTGCCTTTTGTCGATGTGCTCAACACCATGCTCAATGGCGAATTGCCGCTGACGCCGGGCGAATGGCAGGAATGGGGCAATCCGATCGAGAGCAAGCAGGCGTTTGCCTATATAATGAGCTACTCGCCGTATGATCAGGTGATCGCCCAGGACTATCCGCCGCTTCTCGTCACTGCAGGGCTCAACGATCCCCGCGTGACCTATTGGGAGCCCGCCAAATGGGTTGCCAAGCTGCGCGAGACTGAAAACGGACGACAACACGCTGCTGCTCAAGACCAATATGGGCGCGGGACATGGCGGCAAGTCGGGCCGGTTCCAGTCCATCTACGAAACCGCGGAGGAGTTCGCCTTCATTCTGACTCAGATGGGCGAGGGCCAGCGGGAATGAGCCGACCTTATTCGCACGCCTTCATCGCTGATGCGGGCACGATCGACGAGCTCGGTCATGTCAACAATGCCGTGTGGGTGCGCTGGGTACAGGAGATTGCAACCGAACATTGGCGCGCGGTCGCCCGGGACCAGGACGTCGATGCCTATATCTGGGTCGTGATCCGGCACGAGATAGACTATCGCGGCAATGTCGGTCCGGGTGAAAAAGTTCTCGCCACGACGTGGATTCCGGGAGAACCCAAGGGCGCGAAATTCGATCGTTGTGTCGAATTCCGCGACGCTGCTGACAAGACACTGGTCAGTGTGAAATCGACTTGGGCAATGATCGACAGGGAAAGCCGCCGGCCCCATCGCATCCGGCCGGGAATCGCAGCACCTTTTCTCGCCTGAAGCTTTCAGGCAGCGTCGCGCGTGGTCGGCATGTCCGCCTCAAGATCGTCATCCAATTCTGGCCGGATGGTTTCGCTGGCAAGAAGGTTTCGTCCCCCCTCCTTGGCTTCGTAAAGCAGGAGGTCTGCGCGCCGATAGATAGTGGGGAAGGCCAGATCCGGAAAGGCATCGCGCCGTGCATGAACGAGGCCGACACTGGCCGTAAGCACGGTGGAAAGCGCATCCACTTCTCGCGCCACTTTCACAGGGATCATCTGCCTGAGCCGCTCCGCGCGAATTTCTGTATCGTCGCCGCGCAGGATGATTAGGAACTCCTCGCCGCCCATGCGGAATGCGACGGCTTCGGGATCGGATTGCAGGACGTTTGCCACCACTCGCAGCACCGCATCGCCCGTCTCGTGGCCGTAGGTGTCATTGACGAGTTTGAAATGATCGAGGTCGAACAGCGCAAAGCTTTCATATCCTTGTTCGCGCAGTCGGTCGAAGCGATTATCGATGCCGCGGCGATTTAACAGGCCGGTGAGCGGATCGCGTGCGGAAATATTCTCGAACTCGCGCGCTGCAGCCCATGCCCGGTCGCGTTGATGCCGAATAGCAAGGTATTTGTCGGCAATGCCGAGCGCGACCAGCACAACTTCCATCGCGAGGCCAACATAAAGCGCCTGATCCAGCTCCGATGGGCCGATATAGGCGCCGATGCCTCGAAGAAGGCGATCGATGGCGGCTATGATCAGCGGGATCCAGGCGATGGCGACAAAACGTGCCGCGCGGCTACCATTGCGTAGCGCCACCACCAGGCTCGCCACGTAAATTGCGATGACCGGGATGAAAGCGAGAAAGTATAGCTGATTGTCGAAGCTTTGGGTCGCATGCAGCTGCAAGGATGCAAAGCCCACGACAATGAGAGTCCACCACCCCGAGATATACAGCGCTCGGCGGAACATTTTCGGCAGCGCATTGCGTTCTAGAAAGGCGCGGAGGAAAAATGCGGACAGCGCGATGCCTACTGCCCAGGTCAGCGCTCCGCCAACCGCCATTACTGGCACCGAGATAGGTTTGAACATCGCCATCAGACCGCTAGCGAACATGACATAGACGATCATCGCAGTGACCATGCCTGCATGATACAGAACGAAGCGCTCGCGGAGCACGATATAGAAATTGATGTCGAAGATCAGCGGTGTGACCAGCATGCCCAGGATTACGGCGATCATGATCAGCTCTCGCAGCGTCCAACCGGCCTCTTCGGCGGATGGGGCAAGGCGTGCTTCGGTAACCATCGGAGCGTTGTGCGGCGCAACAATTTTGACAACGACCGCTTGGGTTTGCGGCAGTATTTCGGGCAGGTCGAGGGTGAAGATCGGCCCTGCCGGGATTGGCTGTCCGTCCGCCTCGAAATAATTGACACTCCGCGCCGTGCCGTCGGTGTCCACCGCGGTGATCTCGATGGCTTTGAACCGCGAGTTGCGCGTGTGGAATATGCGCGGCGCGCCCTCGACGGATACTGCCGAGAGATCGAACCGGATCCACGAAACCGGCGCAGTTGCGTCCCAGCCCTCCTCGCCCGTGCATACCCAGCGCGGCGACGCGTCGATCATTTCCGATGTAGCGCGGCTTTGCGAAGAATGGGCGAAGCAGCCGGGAGCAACCTGCATCTGTGTGCCCTGCGCGTTCACCGGCGCTGCGAATGCCAAGACGGCAGCCGCAATCGCCACGAGCAGCGATAGGAGGCGATGAGAAACGCGCATCCCACTGCCATAGGCCGGAACCGGTTTATGGGCCGTTAAGGGTTTTCGCTCAGTTAAGAAGATCTGCAGTGGGCACATAGTCGTACCCAAGTTCGCTCGCGACAGCTTCGTAAGTCACCGTGCCCTTGTGGACATTCAGCCCTTCAGCGAGGTGCGGATCGGCGGCTAATGCGCTCTTCCAGCCCATGCGCGCAATGCGCAGGGCGTGCGGCAAGGTCACGTTGTTGAGCGCATAGGTGCTGGTGCGCGCGACGGCGCCCGGCATGTTGGCGACGCAATAATGCACCACATCGTCGACGACGTAAGTCGGCTCGGCATGGGTGGTTGCCCTGCTGGTCTCGAAACATCCTCCCTGGTCGATCGCAACGTCGACCAAGACGCTGCCCGGCTTCATGCATTTGAGCATTTCGCGCGTCACCAGCTTGGGTGCGGCAGCGCCGGGAATTAGTACCGCGCCGATGATCAGATCGGCTTCGCACACGGCTTCTTCCAGATTTGCCTTGTTCGAGAAACGTGTGCTTGCGCGCGCTTCGAAATGGGTGCCGACCTTTTCGAGCACCTCCGGGTCGCGGTCGAGAATTGTGGTATCGGCGCCAAGCCCCACAGCCATCTGCGCCGCATTGAAGCCGACCACGCCTCCGCCGATAACGATGACCTTGCCCGGCATTACGCCCGGCACACCGCCGAGCAGTACGCCGCGCCCGCCATGCGCCTTCTCCAGCGCCGTCGCACCAGCCTGAACGCTCATGCGGCCTGCAACCTGGCTCATCGGCTTGAGCAGCGGCAGAGTACCACCGGGACCGGTGACAGTTTCATACGCGATCGCCGTGACACCGCTTCTGATCAGATCCTCGGTCTGCTCGGGGTCGGGCGCCAGGTGTAGATAGGTGTAAAGGATCTGGTCTTCGCGCAGCTTGGCGCGTTCCTCTGCCTGCGGCTCCTTGACCTTCACCACCATTTCGCATTCGGCGAAGATTGGATTCGGACCCTCGACGATTTTTGCCCCGGCAGCCTCATATTCGAGATCTGTCGCGCCGATGCCCATTCCGGCCCCGCTCTCGATCCAGACTTCGTTGCCCTGCAACGAAAGTTCGCGCACGCTTTCGGGCGTCAGACCGACGCGGTATTCGTGGTTCTTTATTTCCTTGGGGCAACCGACGCGCATGGGGAGGACTCCTTTTCGTGCCCGGGCCGTTACGTGCGAAACGGCGTTGCAGCAAGTCGCCGAATCGCCTTCAACTTCCCGGCGACCATGTCACTGCGATAGCGTCGGCACTCTCCCTCGGCGCAATGTCATGGTCGATGCCGAGTTCCGTCATACGGTCACTAACCACCGCACTGGCCCCGAGCGGGCCGGACACGGTTACCGGCACTCCGGTACGCTGGGCGGCCCACAGGACGAGGTCGAGCGCGCTCCTATCGGGGACCTGTTCAGCGACAGGAATCGCAGGCAGGGCGAGCATGGGGGGGCGCAAAAATATTTGCCAGCCGGGCACCTGGCGCGACACCCGCTGTTCAAGCGCGCGATAGCCAGCGAGCGTCAATCCATCGAGCCGCGCTGCAGATACCAGGCCGCGCTTGTTCTCGCGGTCGATAGTGACGTCCTTTGCTTCGACACCGCCAACCAGTGCCAGCCTTTCTGCAAGCGCGGTAATTTGCCTTTCGGTGGCTTCTGCCTGCTGCTGCGCACGTACTCTGGCTAAGGCAGCCTGCTCTGCGGCCCCCGGGTCTGTGCCGACGCGAAACTGCTCGATCGCTATCGTCACGTCCTCGTCCAAAAGCTGTTGCAGGCGGCGAGTGATCTCGGTCTCTACATTCGACCGGAATTCCGGTGTGAATACAGTGGCTGTGATGACGATTGGCTCTGCGTCCCAGTCGATGACCGGCTGTTCGACTTGCGCGCGCGGATCGAAGCTTTCGTCGATTACCGTGTTGACGATGCGCTGCCCATTGGCCTCCCGCGCAATCTGGCTCAGTGAAATCCCTAGTGGGATCGCCAGCATCACGAATACCACGGCAACCCCGATGCTCTCGGTGAGTCCATGCTGTTGCGCGCGTTTCGACTTGAACCCATAGAGCCGCGCCATCACCGTGGCAGTGAGCGCGATCGTCAGCAGGTTGGTAACATAAGGAGCAAGGCTCCGCCGAAGACCGTCATGTTGAAGGTCGCCAGCCCATAGCCGACTGCCGCGAGCGGCGGCATCAAGGCAGTTGCGATTGCGACCCCTACGATGGTGCCTTCGCGGCCCCTGATCATCGCGTAGCTTCCCGCGAGGGACGAGAACAATGCCACGAGCAGGTCGAAGAGATTGGGCCGCGTCCGCGCTGCAATTTCTTCTGTCACAGTCTGAAGCGGAGACAGCCAGACGATCAAAGCGCAGAACAGAACCGCGAACAACGTGCCTGCAGCCAGCGCCTTTGCGCACAGCCTCAACCAGGTGAATTTCCCTTCCGCCAGCGCGAATCCGGCGCCTAGGATCGGTCCCATGAGCGGCGAAAGCAGCATCGCGCCGATGACCACTGCCGGAGACGACAGCAGCATGCCGAGAATTGCGATACCGGCTGACATGCAGGTCATGAAGATATAGCGCGGCGTCAACGCGCTTTCGTCGGTGATCCGCAGCATCACCTTTTCGTGACTGACATCCTTGGTGACGTCATTCGTCCACCATTCGCGTACGACCGCTGAAATCCGGTCGAGCGGCTTGCCTGGATTTTCGTTTTCGGCCGGTGGCGCGTCCTGCGTAGACATCCGCGCCATCTAGAGCGGATTTGCATCGCGGTCGTCAACATTCTCGCTAGCGAAAATCCTCGCCGAGCTGGATCATTTGCGCCTTCAAGCCCAACTGGTTGATGTTCTGGATTTCAATCCCCGGGTGGGCGTTCACCTCGATCACTAGCGGCCCCTCATTGACGTCGAGTACGATATCGGACCCGGAGTACCCAAGCCCGACGGCGGGGCCACACTTGCTGGAAAGTTCAAGGACACGGTCCCACCCGGGAATCTCGAATCCGATGAGATTGGCACCGGTGTCGGGATGGTGGGTGATCGGTTCACCTTTTACCAGCGCACGCGTTATTCGACCGGTCTCGAGTGAAACGCCCGCACCGATCGCGCGCTGGTGTAGATTGGCCTTCCCGTCGGATTCAATGGTCGGCAGACGGACCATAGCCATCAGGGGCTCGTCATGCAGACAGATCACCCGTAAATCGGGCAAGCCATCGGGTACCAGTCTCGCAAGCGCCGGATCCGCCAGGATCAACGGCTCGATCAACGCGGCGTCTTCACTGGCAGAATCGCCGGAGAAACCGCCATCGACGATCTTGCGGATGTGATCGAGGACATCAGCTTCGGTCAGCGGCGTGCCCGAACCCTTGAACCACGTATTTCCCTCGCGCCGAACTGCGAGAAGAATGCCGTCACCCTGCGACCCACGTGCTGGTTTGATGGCCCAGGAATTGGGCATCGCCTCCAAAGGTTTGAACTCCATCAGGCTGCGATAGTCGTCGATCACTGCGACCGTCCCTGTGCAGGCGATCCCGGCTGCTTCCAGCGCGACTTTCGCCGCAACCTTGTCGCGTGCTCGCTCGATCGCGGCGCGTGGATTGTACTTGGCGATCAGAGCATTGCGCAGATTGATGCCCAATATCTCGTCGATGGCGCCGACATTTGCGGGCGCCAGCGTGCGCACAGGCTTCTTTCCAACGAGCCGGTTTCCTATGTCCATGAACATTTCAGACGTCCTCTTCGGAGCGGACGATCCAGGCATTGTGGATCGGAGGTCTGCCAGACACGCCAATGCGAGACGCAAACTGCGCCTCGCCATCGGGCTTCGGTTGAGGCACGCGCCTTCGCCGTGAAGGCGCTAGATCCTCGGCGGAACTGATGACCCACATACCTTCCATCGGCGGGGCACGCTCCTTGGCCTCATCGATGGCACTTCTTTTCGAAAGAAATTTCTCAACGGCCTCGTCGTCGAGCCGCTGATTTCTCGCCAGCCTTCGCCGCTCCAGCCAGATCGGTGCGAAGCGCTTGATCTCGGTAAGGCGTAGGCCTCGATATCGGCCAAGAATAGCAATCGCGACCGCAGTCCCTGCGGGCATCAGAAGCGGCGAAGCCTCAATCAGCATCAGCGCAATGTTCGAGACCATCACGAACTGAATCACGATCGAAATCATGAATGTGCTGAAAGCCATAGATGCCGCTTCCCAAGCGCCGTCCTTCTCCCACTGCCGCCACCAGCGCTCGACTACGAGTGCGCACACGACCACCGGGAAGGCATCGACTTGCAATTCGGTGTCGAGAATAATCTGCAATGCAACCAGCACGAGTACTACGAGCGAAATCAGGACACCGAGAAAGCCAACGCGAGTCATGCGCAGTTTGAGCAGGGCAGGCGCTACAATCATGCCTACGAGGACAGAGGATCCCAGGACGAGCGGACCCATAACCGGGCCGATCTGGAGGAAAGCGAGCGCGATCAGCATGGGCGTGAAGAGCCCGAACGCCTTTAGTCCCACGAAACTTCGCGCCAGCACCACCAGAAACGCGCCCAGTGGCAGAACCATCATGAGATTGGACGGCTTGAGACCCCAGATCGCCTGCGATGTCGCAATACCCTCGAAGGACGAGGGCATTGCGAGGAAGCTTCCGGTGTTCATCAAGCCCAGCAGCACAAGTGCTGTTAAGCCGAGGCCGACCGCCAAGCCGATATAGAAGGGCCGCCGGACTTGCGGGGTGGCGCGCTTCCATATCCGCCTGATTTTTGGAATCAGGTCAGAAAACATACCCGACCGATAATGTCAGGCGGTAACCTTCGCGCTCGCGCGTCGCGAGGTTGCTGCTCGAACTAATATACTTTGCTTCGGCTTCAACACGCCACTTGCCCGGCCACCAGAGCAGCTCCAGCTCGGGCACAATGAGCTCGTCCCCGCGCCTTTCGCCTGCCGGCGTCAGCCGATCGTCAAAACGCGTATTCAAGTATTCGAGCGCCGGCCGGACGCGAACGTCTCGGGTTATCGGCCGCGTATAGGAAAGCTTGGCGGATTCGCGCGAATATCCGCGCAATGGATCGTCGGAATCGATTGATTCTGCACGGAAGTCTGCCGTGACATAGTGGTACCGTCCGAGGCGATGGCGATATTGCGCATCGACGCGCGGTCCCTCGCCTTCGGTCTGAGAAGCGGGCCCATTGTCGTATTCGCGATCCCTCCAGCTGCCGCGGAGACTAAACCGGTGGGCACGTGCCGGTTCGTACGTGACGAGAACCGAGCCTTGCAACTCGTCTGTATCGCTCAACTCCGCCGTGACCAGATCATCGTAATAGCGGCCGCGAAGCTGGACCTCCCAATTCGAGCCGAATTCCTGCTCGAATTCGACGGTGATGCGATCGCGATTGCTGTTGGATCGGCCATCGCCGAGGCGGATAACCTCAATTCTATCGGCCTCGATGCGAAAGCGCGAATCATCGTCCTCCAGATCGAACGAGACTTGGCCGCGCAGTGTAAATGCGTCGCCATCGACCACGATCTGTTCGTCGCGAGTAGCGGTTTCCGCGCTGACAAAGCCCACTTCTGCGCGAGCGTTGGGTTGCAGGCTCCAGCCGCTATCCTGTGCAGTCACGGCGGCAGGAGTGAGCACAGCTGCGCCCAAACCAAGGCCGGCGAACAGGGCGCGGCGAATGCACTCGAGAACGGCCTTCTTGCTCATCCCCGTGGTAATACGGAGGGTAGCTTTAGAATTTCCTAACCTTAAGCATTAGTCATAGAAACTGGTTGATAATCAGAAGGTTGTCTTGCATCCGGCAGTATGGGCGGCGCTATAAGGCCCTCTGACGGCCAGCATCACCGACGACAGGCATCGTGCAGACATGTTCGAGATTGGCGGCCTTCGGGCCGAGGGTCAGAGCGGATTGCCATCCCGGTCCCGGAATATCTCACGCCGACCGACATGGTTTGCCGGGCCTACCAGGCCTTCGCTCTCCATGCGTTCGATCCACTTGGCAGCCGTGTTATAGCCCACGCCCATCTGCCGTTGAAGCCAACTGCCGCTTGCCTTCTGATTCTCGATCACGATCTGGCAGGCCTGGCGGTATTTCCGCTCTTCGGGATTGTCGCTGGCGGTGAACTCGTCTTCGAAGTCGAACCCGCCGTCTTCGGGCTCTTCGGTGACGGCATCGACATATTCCGGCTTGCCTTGTGCACGCCAATGGTCGGCGACATGTTCGACTTCCTCGTCGGAAACGAACGGGCCGTGCACGCGCACCATCGCGCCGGTATTGGGCTTGTAGAGCATATCGCCTTTGCCGAGCAGCTGTTCTGCGCCCTGTTCGCCCAGGATCGTGCGGCTGTCGATGCGGCTCGTGACCTTGAAGCTTATACGCGTGGGCAGGTTCGCTTTGATGACACCTGTGATGACGTCGACGGAGGGACGCTGTGTCGCCATGATCAAGTGAATGCCGGCCGCGCGGCTCTTCTGCGAGAGGCGCTGGATCAGGACCTCGATTTCCTTGCCGATGGTGACCATGAGATCGGCAAGTTCATCGACGATGAGCACGATCAGCGGCAGCGGTTCGTAATCGAGCTGCTCTTCCTCGTAGAGTTCCTCGCCGGTTTCGGCATCGAAGCCGGTCTGCACCCGGCGCCCGAGCGGTTTGCCCTTGGCGGCCGCAGTTTTCACCTTTTCGTTGAACCCGGCGATATTGCGCGAATTGACGCTGCTCATCATCCGGTAGCGCCGCTCCATCTCTTCGACCGCCCACTTAAGCGCCCGCACGCTCTTGTGCGGTTCGGTGACGACCGGGCTGAGAAGGTGCGGGATATCGTCGTAGGTCTTGAGCTCGAGGACCTTGGGATCGATCAGGATCAGACGGCACTCGTCGGGCGTGAAGCGGTACAGCAAGCTTAGCAAAATGGCATTGAGCCCGACGGACTTGCCCGACCCGGTCGTACCCGCGACGAGCAGGTGAGGCATGGCGGCAAGGTCGGCGATGATCGGTTCGCCCGCAATGTCCTTGCCAAGAATGATCGGTAGCGAGCCCTTGCTATCGGCAAAGTCGGCGCTGGAGGCGAGTTCGCGGTAGCTGACCATCTGGCGGTCCGCATTGGGGAGTTCGATCCCCATCACGGTCTTGCCCGGTATGGGAGACACGCGCGCGCTGACCGCGCTCATATTGCGGGCGATGTCTTCGGCAAGCCCGATCACGCGGCTCGCTTTGATACCGGGCGCCGGTTCGAGTTCGTACATGGTCACCACCGGGCCAGCACGCACCGCGGTGATCTCGCCTTTCACATTGAAGTCGTCGAGCACGTTTTCGAGCAGGCGGGCATTGCGTTCGAGCGCCAGCTTGTCGAGCTTCGGTGCCTTTTCCGCAGGGGGCTCGGCCAGAAGGTCCAGACTTGGCAGGTCATAGCTGGCGAACATATCGCGTTGCTTCGGTTTGGCCGCCGCCTTGGCCTTACGCGGGGCGGAGGTTGGATCCGGTATGTCGGGCGCGCGGCGCGGCGCGGCTGGCTCTACGATCGATTCTGCGGCGTCTTCGGCCCGCTTCCGCGACTTCTGCTTGCGCGCGAGCGGGACGGTGTCGCCTTCGATCACGGTGCCGCTGCGGCTGCGGGTGAGGAAGTCGGGAAGGGTCAGGAAACGGCGCCAGTCGATCGCGAAGACGCGAGTTATGAGCGCCAGGCCGCCAGCGAGGCTCACCAGCCCCAATCCGCCGACCAGCCACGGAGCAATGTTTTCGGGGAAGCGGGCCGCTACGGCCCCGATAGCATTTTCACCGAGCAGGCCTGCCAAGCCCCCAGGGCCCGCAGGCAGGCTGCCGCCAGTGCTATCGGTCAGCAGCGCAAGCACGGTGGAGATCAGCACCATTGCCACCACCAGCAGCGCGAGCGGGCGCCACCAGCGCGCATCGTCTTTTTCATTGTCGGTCTCGACATCGCGCCACAACTTGCGCGCCGAGATGTAGAGCAACGGCAGGAGCAGGATAGCGGGAAGACCGAAAGCCATCAGAACCGAATCTGCGATCCACGCACCGCTCGCACCCATCCAGTTCGCGACTTGGTTGCCCGACGCCGCAGTGGAGGCGCTGGGGTCGGTCTGCGTGTAGCTCGCGAGCGCCAACCCCAGAAACAAGGTCGATACGGCGAGAAGGGTCGCTGCGCCGATTTGCAGCGCGCGGCGGACCGAGCGGCGGAAGGCCGCTTTCCAGTCGCTGGCGGTGAGTGCTCGGGTAGCCATAACCGGCTTATGAATCCTGCAGGACTCGCGCGTCAAGCGCAGTGCGACGGGCGGCGTATATCAACTGAGCCCGTCGATCGCTCCCCAGCGCGGCCAATCGAGCAGTTCCGCGCGCTCGCGCGTCATCCCGCCCAAGGCGATCACCGGCACTGGCGATTGCTGTGCCAGCACGTTGAACCCTTGTATGCCCAATGTAGGCGCCCCCGGGTGGGTGCGCGAAGGGAAGACCGAAGACAGGAAGATCGCATCCGCGCCCGCGGCCACCGCCCGCTGGATTTCATCGCCATCATGCGCGGTCGATATTCGCAGCAGGCCTTTTCCTTCGGCAATTCGTGCGGGCGACCCGTATATGCCGTCGGCTTTCCACGCTCTTGCGACATCCTCGTGGTCCGACAGAATTACGAGATGATCGTCTTTGCGCGCTAGAGACGAGAGCGTTTCGAACCGTTTACGGCGCGCCTCTTTTGCCAAGTGATAGTGACGAAAGACAAATGCCGATCCGCTGGGCAGCGCGGTCAGCGCCTGTTCCAGCCCGGCATCGTTACGTTCGTCGGACAGCAACCAAAGAAATGGTAGAGCGCTTGGCGCGCGCGGGGTCTGGAAGTGGCTCACAAGCCCGCTATAGCGCGCAGCGATGGAAAATGCAGATACTCCGCTCCAGCACGTTCGCGGCGAGATTGCGAAAGCGTGCAAGATCGCCCGGCGTGAACCCGGCGATGTGACGCTGATCGCTGTGAGCAAGACCCATCCTGCCGAGCGCATCGAGCCGCTTCTGGCGCAGGGTCAGCGCGTTTTCGGCGAGAACCGCGTGCAGGAAGCCGAAGACAAATGGCCAGAGCTGCGCGAACGCTATCCCGATGCGGAAGTGCACATGATTGGCCAGCTTCAGTCCAACAAGGCCGAGGATGCTGCCCGGCTGTTCGATTATATCCATGCGCTCGATCGCCGGAGCCTGGTGAAAGCGCTGGCGAAGGCATTCGACAAGGTTGGGCGGCGGGTTCCCTGCTTCGTCCAGGTCGATGTCGGCGAAGAGCCGCAAAAGGGCGGCTGCCCAGTCGCGGAACTGCCTGCGTTTCTTGAGCGGGTGCGCGATGCCGATATTCCTGTGGCCGGTCTCATGTGCCTGCCGCCGGCCGATATCGAGCCCGCGCCGTTTTTTGCGCTGCTCGACAAGCTTGCCCGCGACAATGGAGTCGAGGGGCTGAGCATGGGCATGAGCGGAGACTATAAAACCGCGATCATGCTCGGCGCTACGCACGTGCGTGTTGGAACAGCATTGTTTGGCGAACGCGGGCAGCGCTGACACGGCGCTCAAGTAGCGAAGCGGTAGCACAGAAAAGACTCGCTCAAGCAGCGAAACGGTAGCGCATAAAAGACTCGCTCAAATAGCGAAGCGGTAGCGCAGGAAGGACCCGCTCAAGTAGCGAAGCGATAGCGCGTAAAAGACTCGCTCAAGTAGCGAAGCGATGCGCAAAAAAAGGGGCGCCGCAGCGGGCGCCCCTTCTTGTCTCAGTAAGCGCTGGCTTAGAACTTGCCGCGCACCGTGATGCCATATGTCCGCGGCTCGGCGAGGAATGCCGAATAGGTCTGCTGCGGAGCGACGAACGGAGTGTTGAACGCAACCTGCGTGTAATCGACATCGAACAGGTTGGAGACCCAGCCTTCGATCGCGAAACGGTCGGCAATGTTGGTGACACCGACGCGTCCGTTCACGATTACGTAGCCATCTTGTTCCTTGCCGAACAGAAGATCCGAACCCGTGTTGAAATCGTCTGTCATACGGGCAT
Organism: uncultured Alphaproteobacteria bacterium; assembly: GCA_963797945.1. Classification (GTDB taxonomy): domain Bacteria; phylum Pseudomonadota; class Alphaproteobacteria; order Sphingomonadales; family Sphingomonadaceae; genus Qipengyuania. Next base: position 549,296 of record CAWCRA010000005.1, read on the forward strand.
TGAAGTATACGAGGCCTTCGAGGCCCGAGGTTCCGATTGGCGGTGTCCAGGTGAAGGACGAGGTTGCGACCAGTTCCGGCGCGTTCGACAGATTGTCGCCTGGAAGCAGACGCAGTGCCGGATCGAGCGGAGCGCCCGTATCGTCGCCGATCAGATTGTCTTCGTAGCTCGTATCGGCATAGGTCAGGCCTAGCGTTATGTTGATGTCGCGATGCGGACGGACATAGCCTTCGAGCTCGACACCCTGAGCGATCACGCCGGGAGCCACTTCGTCAGCCGAGCATGCACCGGTCGTGGCGCTTGCATCCTGATCGAGACCGCCGAGGTCGGTGTTGCAGCTGTTTACGTTCTGCACGAGGAAAACCGAACCGTTGAAGGTGTTCAGCTGAAAGTTGCTGAACTCCTGGCGGAACGCCGCGACCGAAACGCCGAACTCGCGGGTCGAGTACTTCGCTCCGATTTCGAACGCGTCGACGGTTTCCTCTTCAAACTGGAGGCTTGCCGGTGAGATATTGGCCACGTTGAAAGTCACCGGATTGCCAAGAGCCGAACGGTCGAGGTTGAACCCGCCTGCCTTGTAGCCGCGCGAATACGAACCGTAGACCAGCAGGTCGGGAGTCGGCTTCCAGCTGAGGATCGCCGTTCCGGTGAACTCGTCCTCGTCACGGCTGTCATTGAGCGATATGCCGTCGAGTTCCGAAGTCGAGTTGCCCTGACAGGAGAGCGCAATCAGGCCCCCGGCAAGACCGGCGAGAGGCGTGGCGAGCAGGCCCGACAGCAGCGCGCGGTTCTGCGGGCAGATCACGTTATCGTTGGCAAAAGTCGAATCGAAGTCCTTCGTTTCGTTGGTGTAACGAAGGCCAAGGGTCAGATCGACCGTATCGGTGATGCTGAAGATATTATGCGTGAAGAACGCGAAGTTCTCGCTCGTCTGATTGTAGATATCGCCCGTCCCGCCAAGGTCGTTGACGTTGGAGAGGTTGGTGATACCGGCGAGAATGGCCGGAGTAGCCGCGCCGAAGGCCGGCGTGCCCGTCAGCGTGCCATCGAGCGCAGCCACGCCCGCACCGATACAATCCTGCGCAGCCGGATTGACCAGAGCGGGGTTGATGGCGATCGCGATGCGGCAGCTCACGAACGTTCCGTATTGCGTACCGAAGCGGAGGTTGTCCCGGGTCTGGAGTTGTTCGTTGGCGTAGTAACCGCCGATCAGCCAGTCGAGGCGGTCATTGAACGCGCTGCCCGAAAGGCGAATTTCTTGGGTAAAGGTTTCGAACTCGCGTGCACCTGCATCGGGGCCGGGCGCGCGGTAAAGGATGTCGACCCCGGTGTAATCCGTATCAGAACCCTGATTGTTCGAATATTCGCGATAGGCGGTAATCGAGGTCAGCGAGACATTTCCGAAGTCCCAATTAAGCTCGCCCGAAATCCCGTAATCTTCGGTCTCGCCAGCATAGGAACGACCGGCCGTCGGATAGATATCGCGATTGAACGTCGATTGTGTGAACGCTCGGGGGTCGTTGCCCAGTGCTAGGAGTACCGGGATAATCGGATTGCCGGCGTCGGTAAGTGCCGGCGTGCCGCCGACCGGGCGCGTGAAGGGGTCGAAACCGGGAGAAACGCGCGCCAGCGGCGCGAAATCGGGCTGCACGAAGGTGGCCGCGCAGCAGTCTTCTTCCTTCTTCGAATAATCGCCGACGAGACGGAAGGTGATGTCGTCGCCCGGTTCGAACAGCAATTGCCCGCGGACGAGGTAGCGATCGCGATTGTTGACGTCGGTTCCGTTGACTACGTCGGTGTAAAAGCCGTCGCGTTCGAAATAAACGCCGTCGACGCGTGCAGCGATCGTGTCGCCGAGGGGGGCGTTGATGCCAGCCTCGACCTTGATCGCATCGAAGTTGCCGTAAGTGAACGCGCCATAACCATTCAGATCGAATTCGGGCGCAGCAGTGTAGATGCTGATAAGACCGGCAGAAGCGTTGCGTCCGCCCAATGTACCCTGCGGACCGCGCAGGATTTCGACCCGGTCGATCGGGCCGAGTTCGGACAGTGCGTTGCCGGAACGAGAGCGGTAGACGCCGTCGACGAAGACCGCGACCGAGCTTTCGAGGCCGGGGTTGTCGCCGACCGTACCAATGCCGCGAATACGTGCCGAACCGTTGGCTTCGTTACCGGTCGAAGAGACGAGCAGCGATGGCGCCACCTGGTTCAGTTCACGAATATCGCTGGCGCCGGAATTCTGGAGAGCTTCTCCGGATATGGCAGATACGGCTACCGGAACGTCTGCCAGAACTTGCGAGCGTCCTTGTGCGGTAACGATGATGATGGAATCGTCCACGACGTCCGCATTTGTGACCGGGTCATTCTCTGTCTGGTCTTGAGCCAGGGCAGCATTTGGGGCGAGTGCGGCACCGGCGCCCAGCAGCGCCAGCGTCCGCAACGATGCGAAACGAATATTCATCAGGGGGTCTCCTCTCACTCTCTTATGGCGTTAATGCATAGTGAGATGTAATTAAGTTGCAACAATAGACCGAAGTCCTTGTGTCAGGCGTCTTCCAGCCGTGCCTGAAATGCATCACTTGCCGCGTCGAGCAGAGCGGCCTCGATCCTGTCGAGGCGTTCGCGTGACACGACTTTACCGCCGGTCACATCGGTCACGTAGAATGTGTCCGCAGCGCGCTCGCCATAGGCGGTGATGTGTGCGGAATGGACGACCAACCCTTCCTCGAACAGCGCCCGCGCGAGACGGTTTAGCAAGGCAGAACGGTCCCGGGCGTTCACTTCGATGACGGTGAAACGGTTCGATGCCTTATTGTCGAAAACGACGCGCGGGCGCACGTCGAACGCCTTGGACCGGCCATGCGGTAGAGGGCGCTGCGCCAGCCGCGGGGCAAGATCGATCCGGTTGGCGAGCGCATCGGCAATGGACTTCTCCAGCCGTTCTACCTGGGCTTCTTCGCGGAACGGGCGGCCATGCGGGTCCTGAACGAGGAAATTGTCGACTGCCCAGCCTTCGCGGGTGGTATGAATGCGCGCGTCGATGATGTTCCCGCCGGCGAGGTGAATGCCGCCGGCGATGCGGTAGAACAGTCCGGGGTGGTCGGCGGCAACGACGGTGATCAATGTCGCACCGCGTTCTTCATAGAACTCGTTGTAAATCGATAGTGCATCGTTCGCCGTGCGCGCCGCCGCATAATGGACGATGTTGCGGGCAGCGATATCCTCTTGCTCGGCGACCCAATAGGCATCGCCGAAGCTGTCCCAGTACCCCTCGACCTCAGCGGCCCTTTCGCCGATCTTTTGGCGGACCGCGGCCTTTTTCTGTTCGACGCGCGCTTCGCGGCCATGGCGCATGTGCCCAAGTCGCAGCCGCTCTTGCGCAGCATCGTGAAGCTCGCCAAGCAGCTGGCCTTTCCAGCTGTTCCACGTACCCGGCCCAACCGCACGGATATCGACCGCGGTTAGGATCGCCAGGTGGCGAAGCCGTTCCGTGCTTTGCACGCGCGCGACAAAGTCCTCAATGGTCTTGGGGTCTGTAAGGTCGCGTTTGAAGGCGGTGGCGCTCATCAGCAGATGCTGACGCACCAGCCATGCGACGAGGTCCGTCTCTGCCGCAGTCAGGCCAAAACGCGGGCAGAGTTCTTCCGCTACATCGCCGCCAAGCACCGAATGGTCCCCGCCGCGCCCCTTGGCGATATCATGCAGCAGCACGGCGACATAGGCGGCCCGCCGACTTGCGACTTTGTGAATGAGCCTGGTGGCGCGAGGGTGATCATCCGCGAGCAGGCCCTTCTCGATCTGGGAGAGCAGGCCGATGGCACGGATCGTATGCTCGTCCACCGTGTAATGGTGGTACATATCGAACTGCATCTGGGCATTGACCCTGCCGAAATCGGGCACAAACCGGCCGAACACGCCCGTCTCATTCATCCAGCGCAGGACCGTTTCAGGATCGTTGCGGCCGGACAGCAGCTGGAGAAACAAGGCGTTGGCACGCGGATCTTCGCGTGTGCCGCTGTCGATTAGTCCGCTGTCTCGGTCGGCCTGGCGCATGGTTTCCGGATGTACTTCCAGCTCTTCCGCCTCGGCGAGCTGGAATATTTCGATGAGGCGCACCGGATCCTTCCGGAACCAGTCCTCGGAAGGCACGGCGATGCGGCCTCCATGGACGACATAGCCCTTGAGGATACGAGGCTTGGCGCGAAACCCCGCAAAGAAACCGCCGCGATTGCCCTTTTGCGCGAATTGCTCGTCGATGTGCGAGAGGAACACGCCGGTCAGGCTACCGACGCGCTTCGCCTGCAGAAAGTAATATTGCATGAAGCGCTCAACCGAGCTTTTCCCGCGTCGGTCGGCAAACTTCATGCGCTCGGCGATTTGACGCTGATAGTCGAAGGTCAGACGATCTTCGGCGCGTCCGGTAACTATGTGCAAATGGCTTCTTACGGCCAGCAGGAAGCCTTCAGCCCGCCGGAAGCTGCGATATTCCGCCTGAGTAAACAGCCCTACATCGACCAGTTCCGATGCGTTGCGTACGCGGTGGATATATTTGCCGATCCAGTAGAGCGTGTGCAGGTCGCGCAAGCCGCCTTTGCCGTCCTTGATATTGGGTTCGACTACGTAACGGCTGTCGCCCATCCGCTTGTGCCGCTGGTTGCGCTCGGCCAGCTTCTCGGTGACGAATTGCCTCTCGGTCCCGTGTACGACTTCGGCCCAGAACCGCCGGCCGCCCTCATCGAACAGAGCTTCGTCGCCCCAGACATAGCGCCCCTCCATCAGGGCTGTCCTGATAGTCAGATCTTCGCGCGCCAATCGTGTGGAATCGTCGATCGTGCGGCTGGAATGCCCGACCTTGAGGCCGAGATCCCATAGCAGGTAGAGGATCGTCTCGATGATCTGTTCGCACCACGGCGCGCCGCCCTCCGGAGTGATAAAGGCGATATCGACGTCCGAATGCGGGGCCATTTCCGAACGCCCATAGCCGCCGACCGCAACGACAGAGATGCGCTGGGCCGCCGTGCGATTGGGTGCCGGATACACATGCGTGGTAGCGTAGTCGTAAATGACGCGGACGAGCTGATCGATCAGGAAGGAGTGCCCGGCCGTCACGGAGTGCCCCGCAGACGGGTTTTTCGCCAGACGCCGCGCCATTTCGTCCCGGCCACTTTCCAGCGCTGCCTTCAAAGAAGCCACGACAGCAGGGCGCGCCTTGTCACCTTGCTCGCGCGCCAGGTCGGATATCTTCCCCGCGAGCGCGCGCCGATCGATTATCGCGCGCTGGTTGGAGAGGCGGACTGCGCTCACGCGGCGGCGAAATCCTTGGCATAGGTCGCCTTGACCGTGCGCTTGTCGACCTTTTGCGTACCGAGCCGCGGAAGCGTTTCTTCGGCCTGCCAGAATTGCTGCGGAATCTTGAAGGGCGCGATGTGTTCCTTCAGGAAATCGCGCAGTTCATCCTGGCTCAGCGTCTCGCCCTTATTGGCCAGATAGACCGCGCCGGGCACTTCGCCGAAGCGTTCATCGGGCAGGCTGAAGACCGAGCATTCCGCGACTTTCGGATGAGCATAGATCGCCTCCTCCACCTCAATGCAGGAAATGTTCTCGCCGCCGCGGATGATGATGTCTTTCTTGCGGTCGACAATGAACAGATAGCTGTCATCGTCCAGATAGCCGAGGTCGCCCGTGCGGAAGAACGCATCGTCGCTGAAAGCGGCCGTGGTTGCCTCTTCATTGCCGTAATAACCAAGGAAGTTGCAGACGGTGCGGATTGAAACCTCACCCACCTCGCCGGAGGGCAGATGATTACCGTCGTCGTCGAGGATCGCCATCTCCACCAGTGGCTTGGACGGCATGCCGGTGGAGTTCGGTTTAGCGAGGTAGTTCTCGTTCAGATTGCCTGCGCCGACACCATTGGTTTCGGTCAGACCATAGCCGAGCACGGGGTAGCCATCCTCGAAAGCATTTTTGATCTTGTTGACGTGCTCGACCGGGCGCGCGGATCCGCCAGCGGCAAAGGTCTTGCACTGCGACAGGTCGTAATTTGCGCGGTCCGGGTGGCTGGCCAGCTCGAAACTCATCAGCGGCACGCCGACGAAATATGTCACTTTTTCTTTCTCGAGCAGCCGCAGCGCCTCGGTCGCGTCCCATTTGGGCATCAGCACCAGCTTGCGGCCCATCGCGAAGCTTTGCAGAAACAGCGGGACTTCGCCGGTGACGTGGAACAGCGGGACCGCCACCAGGGCGCTGGGCTGCGCAGTCGGGGCGTCGCCGCGCTCGGTCAGCAATTGCAGCATCATGGCGGTCTGGCAAACGTAGTTCATCGTACCGGATACGACGCCGAGATGGTCGGAATAAGCGCCCTTGGGGTGGCCGGTCGAACCGGAAGTGTAAAGGATGGTTGCCAGATCGTCGGGGCCGATCTGGCCGAGCATCTGCATGGCGGTATCGCCTTCGGCCCAGACCGGTGCCAGCCCTTCGGACGGCACCCCGTGATCGAAGATGACGATCTTCGCCGGATGGTCGACACCGTCCAGCCGCGCAGCGCGCTGTTCATCGGCCAGCAGAATCGAACATTCGCAAAGCTCGATGCCGTAAGAAAGCTCTTCACCGGTCCACCAGCCATTGAGCAGGGTGGCGCAGCCACCGGCCATCAGAGTGCCCATATAGGCGATCATCCAATTGGCGGAATTTCGCGCGGCGATGCCGACACGGTCGCCCTTCTTGACGCCGTGTTTCGTTGCCAGTCCGTGCGCCACATGCACGGCGGCGCCGTATACTTCGCCGAAGGTCAGCCGCAGGTCGCCATCCACCAGGAAGGGCGTGTCTTTATGCTCATTGCAAAAATGCGCGAAATAATGCGCCAGGCTCGGCGGAGCATTCTTGAACGCGGGCATATCGACGCCCCGGCGCTGTACTGTGACCGTTTCGAACATTTGCCCGGGGGCGGTAACGGCGTCGGTAATACGGTGGATGTCGCGGTCGAGATCGGTAGGCATCGGTTTTCGGTATCCTCTCCATCAGTGTCACGCGGCATTGCGCCTCCAGGCCCGTTTTACGGACCGGATACGCGCGCAGGCTTTCCCCAACTCCCCTGCTATGCCAAAAGCCGCCCCGAACCGTTCGGACGTGAGCGTCTCAGGCCACGTCTCTAAAAGGAATAGACCTTGCTGTCACTACTTGCCGCCGCGGCTGCGGATGCTCCGATTCAATGGGCCGAACTGGGGCTGCGGCCTTATCTGTTCGAGATCGGCGGCTTCCAGCTGCGCTATTATTCGCTGGCCTATCTGGCCGGAATTATCTTTGCGTATTGGCACCTGTCGAAGATGATCAAGGGACCGGGCGCGCCGATGGCGCAGCGCCATGCGGACGATTTGTTCTTCTATGCCACGCTTGGCGTGATCCTGGGCGGGCGGATGGGATATGTCGCCTTTTACCGGCCCGAGCTGTTCGGGACGCTCGACATGTTCAAGCTGTGGACCGGCGGAATGAGTTTTCACGGCGGACTGATCGGGGTGGTGCTGGCAATCCTGTTCGTGTCGTGGCGTAACAATCTCAAATGGCTGCGCGTATGCGACTACGTGGCCGTGTCGGTACCCTTCGCCTATTTCCCCGGCCGCATTGCCAACTTTATCAATGGCGAGCTGTGGGGGCGTGCGGTGCAAAGCGACGTGCCTTGGGCGATGGTCTTTCCCGGCGGCGGCGACGCTGCCCGCCATCCCAGCCAGCTTTATCAGGCCGGCCTCGAAGGGCTGCTGCTAGGTGTCGTGATGATGCTGGCATTCTGGAAGACGCCTGCGCGTTTCCGTCCCGGTCTGCTGGTCGGTATTTTCACCACCGGTATGGGGCTTGGCCGCTTCGTAAACGAGTTCTTCCGCGAACCCGACGCGCATCTCGCTTACGTGGCAGTCGAAACTGGCCTTTCGCGCGGACAATGGCTTAGCTTGCCGATGATCGCGCTCGGACTGTTCCTGGTGATCTATGGCCTGATGCGCAAGCCGACCATCGCAGGCACCAAACAAGCCCCGGCATGAGCGATCCAGGCGAGCCGGATCTCGCCCGCCGTTTCCGCCGTTTGATAGAGCGGCATGGCCCCATGCCGGTGTCCCGGTTCATGGGCGAGAGCAATGCGCTCTATTATGCTTCGCGCGACCCGCTCGGCAGCGCGGGCGACTTCACCACCGCACCGGAAATCAGCCAGATGTTCGGCGAGCTGGTCGGCTTGTGGCTGGTCGACATCTGGAGCCGCGCAGGAAGGCCTGACGACTGCATCTATGTCGAGCTTGGTCCGGGGCGCGGGACGCTCTGCAAGGATGCGCTAAGGGTGATGCGCGGGCAGGGTTTCGATCCGGCGTTGCATCTTGTCGAGGGATCGCCGGCCCTGCGCAAGCTGCAAGCCGCAGCGCTCGGTCATGCGACGCATCATGATGATCTGTCGACGCTTCCCGATCACGCACCGATGCTGCTGGTGGCCAATGAATTTCTCGACGCGCTGCCGGTGCGCCAGCTGGTCCTGAGCGATGCGGGCTGGCGCGAACGGATGGTTGGGTTGCTTGATGACGAGTTTGCTTTTGTTGCAGGCGACCAGCCCATGCGCGAGGCGGTCCCACCCGAAATGCTGGATAGTCCGCCGGGCGCGATTATCGAGACCTGTCCCGGAGCGGCCGCCGCAGTCGAAGAAATCTCGCTGCGTTTGCGCAAGCAGGGCGGCGCTGCGCTCCTCATCGATTATGGCGATCTCGAGCGGAAGGCCGGCTCGACCCTTCAGGCCGTTCATACACACCGAAAGGTCGATCCGCTGACCCATCCCGGCATCGCCGATCTGACCGCGCTTGTCGATTTTCAAAGCTTAGCCGAGATTGCCCAGCGCAATGACGTTCGTGTTCAGACCGAAACGCAGGGGGCATGGCTCCAATCACTTGGAATCGCTTTGCGCGCCAAGGCTCTTGCTGCGCTCCACCCTGAACGCATAGGCGAACTCGAGGCGGCCCATGCCAGGCTTGTCGGAAGCGAGCAGATGGGCGCGCTTTTCAAAGTCATGGCACTAACTCCGCCCGGCTGGCCGGAAGGCGTGGGCCTGCCTGTCGCTCCCCGTTCAGGAAGCGAATGATAGGAGCATGGGAGAAGGAACACATATGAAGATACTTGCCTCTTTTCTCGCCGCCGCAGCCGTTTTTTCGGCCACCCCCGCCATCGCTGCAGCGCCGATTGCGGGAAAATGGATTACACCCGAGAAAGATGCCGAGGTTACGATCCAGAAATGCGGCGCGACGTGGTGCGGCAAGCTCTCGCGCTATCTCGTGGCGCCCGAAGGCGGAATGGATCAGCGCGACGTGAACAATCCTGATGCTTCCAAGCGCACGCGCAAGCTGCTCGGGACCCCGCTTCTGTCCAGTTTCCGCATGGATGATGACGTCTGGCGCGGACGCATCTACGATCCGCGCAACGGCAAGGATTATCGCTCCATCCTGCGGCGCAAAGATCCCAATACGCTGGAAGTGAAGGGCTGCCTCGGGCCGTTCTGCCAGACCCAAATATGGACCCGCGCCCGCTAGACTAAAGGCCTGCGCGCTCGGCCAGCACTTGCGCTGCTTGTGCAGGCGACAACTTGTTGCCGGTCCGATCGACAGCGAAATTCGCCTCGCGCATTGCCGCAACATCGATAGCGCCCAATAACGGTTCGAGGGCGTCTCTAAGCCGCTCGTTCCGGCTCGCTTCGGGGCTGAGGACGATGATCGCATCATAGCTGGGAAAAGCTGCTTCGGTGTCGTCGAGGATTACCAGCCGGTCGGCCGCAATTCGCCCGTCGGACGTATATGCACCGATCACATCGGCCTCGCCCGATTGCAGCGCATTGTACATGAAGGTCGGCGAGAAATTGCGCTGCGAGCCGAAGTCGAAATCGTAAGCTTCGCGGACTGCAGCCCATTCGGGTCGTTCAAAGAATTCGGGATCGCCGCCGACCGTCAGGCGAGGGGACAGGCGCGACAGGTCTTCCAGCGTCTCGATGCCCAACGCCTTTGCGCGGTCTTCGCGCATGGCAAAGGCATAGGCATTTTCAAAGCCGAGCTTGCCGAAGATCGACGCATCGCTGGTCTCGTCGGTCCAGCGCACGAGCGCATCGTACATCGCTTCGCGCCCAGGATTGTCGGTGCGCCTCATCTGGTTGGCCCACAGCGTGCCGGTATAATCGATCGAAATATCGATCGCGCCAGAGGTCACCGCCGAATGGACTACGGCGGAACCCAATCCGTCGCGATACTCGACGTCGAAACCTGCCTGCTCAAGCTGGCTGCCGATCAGACGGGCGAGAACATACTGTTCCGAGAAGGTCTTAGCCCCGATAACGATCGGCGCGCGCTGATTGGATTGTAGCTGACCGCCGAATTGCGCGAACAGGGCAGCGCCCACTCCAATGAGCACGGCGATCATCCCCCCAATCCAAAGCCACCGTCGGCGCATGGCGAAACCGCGTTCGACAAGCCCGAGCAGGCCGTCCGCTATCATTGCCAGGCCGGCGCTCGCGATACAGCCCGCCAGCACCAGCTCCCAGTTTTGCGTCTGCAAGCCGGCGAAAATCGGATCGCCGAGGCTCTGTTGGCCGATCGTCGTCGCCAGTGTCGCTGCACCGATAGTCCACACGGCAGCGGTGCGAATTCCGGCCATAATGTAAGGCGCAGCCAGCGGCGCTTCGACCAAGCGCAGTTTCTGCATCGAGCTCATGCCGACGCCATCGGCCGCTTCGATTACGCCGGGGTCGAGATTGGCCTGCGCCGTGACCGCATTCCTAAGGATCGGCAGCAGAGCATAGAGCGCCAGCGCAAGCAGTGCGGGCAGAAAACCGAGTGTCGGCAATCCTTCGCCGAATACCGCGCGCAGGCTCAGGAGAATCGGGAAGAACAGCGCCAGCAGAGCCAGCGCGGGGATCGTCTGGACCAGGCTGGCAAAGCCAAGCGCAATCTTCGCCACGGTTGGATTACGGCTTGCCCACACGGCTAATGGTAGCGCGATGACCAGTCCCAAAGCTATGGCCGAGGCGCTCAGCAGGACATGCGCGGAGAGCTGGTCGCCCAATCCCATGAGCGTTTGCCACAAACCCGTCGTCGTCAGGCCCGTCATGCCGTCAGGCCTGCCAGCCGCCTGGCCTGTTCGCGCGGCACAGCCACCAGGCCTTGTGCCACATCTCCGCCTGCACCGGACAGCAAGGCGTGCGGCGTCTCGTCGGCGACGATGCTTCCCGCGTCCATCACCAGAACACGCGTCGCAAGCAGCAGCGCTTCGGCCATATCGTGCGTGACCAGGATCGTCGTCAGCGCAAGTTCGTCATGCAGACGGCGTACCCTCTCGCCCAACGCGTCACGCGTGATCGGATCGAGCGCCCCGAAGGGTTCGTCCATCAGGAGCAAGTGGGGATCATCCGCCAGGCGCGTGCAACACCGATGCGCTGGCGCTGACCGCCGGAAAGTTCGTCGGGCATGCGTCCGGCCATTTCCGCCTCCAGCTCGACCAGCGCCAGAAGCTCGGCGGAGCGCGCGGGGGAGAGCGTTTCGCGAGACAGTCGCGGACCGATGGCAATGTTCTCGCCAACGGTCATATGCGGGAACAAGCCGATTCCCTGGAATACGTAACCGATGCGCCGGCGCAATGCGGCCAGCGGCACTTCTCCTACATCGTCACCTTCGAACAGCACCCGGCCTTCATCGGGTAGAACCAACCGGTTGACCGTCTTCAGCAGGGTGGATTTCCCGGATCCCGACGCCCCTACCAATGCAACGAATTCGCCTTGCCCGAGCGATCGCGAGACATGATCGACCGCCGTCGTGCCATCGTAGGTTTTGGTAATATTATCGAATGCGAGCAGCGGATTGCGAGGCAGGGTCACGAATCTGTGTCGGCCTCGGCAGGCGGAATGTAATCGACCTGCTGCAGCTTTATGCGTGTGCCGCCTTGCCCGCTCGCGATCATGGCGTCATTGCCGTCCATCCGATCGGGCGTCCAGCATGAGAGCGCTGCACCTTCTTCATCCGGCAAGAAGCACAGACGATCTTCACTATCCGTCTCCCAGGTCCCCTCCTGCCAAGGATCGCCATTGCGGAAGTCGCGGTAGCGGCCGTTTTCATCGAGATAGGTGGTATAGCGCGCACCATCGTCGCTTGTGATGCGCCACGCGGTCCGGTTGAATTCGGATGGTAGCGGCACATCTGGTGAAGGGTCTTCCGCATTCCCTGCCTGTGCAGTCTCCGTGCCAGTCTTCTCTTGCGGTTCATCGCTAGCAGGGGCGCAGGCTGCCAAGGCCAAGGCGGCGATTGTCAAGACGGGAAGGTAGGCAATCGGAATAGTCACTCGCATGGCGGAACCCTTTCTCGCGCAGCGCCGCATTCACCCATGAAGGGCTACTGCCGGAATGCGAATTTCGCAAATGAGCCCGTCATCTGAGAACGATCGGTCGAACTTGCCTGCCAGCTGGCCTTCAACCGCGAGCCTCAGCAGGCGCGAACCGAACCCCTCGCGGTCGCTTTCGGGCTGGCTGGGGCATGGGCCGGCAAATTCGACCCAGCGAATGGCTGCCTCGGGATCGCCTCCCTCCATCGTGAGCGAAATCTCGATCCGGCCCGTGTCGCAAGAAAGCGCGCCATATTTCGCCGAATTTGTCGCCAGTTCGTGGAAGATCAGCGCCAGGGGCGTAGCGGCGCGGTTGCCGATGGGGATGTCCGCTCCGGCAATGCTGATGCGGTCGCCGGAGCCATTCTGATATGGCGCGAGGAGATCTTTCAGCAAGCCCAGCAGATTGTCGCCATTGCGACCTTCCACCGGACGGATATAGTCGTGCGCACGTCCGAGTGCGTGGATCGTTTTGTTCAGATCCTGCGCAAATACGTCCACCGTATCGTGATGCCGCGATTTTATTGCGACGAGCCCTGAAACAACGGCGAAGATGTTCTTGATCCGGTGCGATAGCTCGCCGGCGAGCAACTCGCGGCTATCCGACAGTTTATGCTGGACGTCGATATCGATCAGCGTGCCGAACCAGCGTGACTTGCGCTCCCCCTCGCTGACTGGAACGGCGCGGCTGAGTACCCAGCGATAAGAGCCGTCAGACTGTTTCAAGCGCCATTCGTCTTCGAACGAGGCCAGGTTCTCGAGTGCAGCGGTAAACTTCGTCAATGATCCGTCGAAATCTTCAGGATGGATGAAATCACGCCATTCACCGGCGTTTTCGGGCGGTTGGGCCCCCGTGACTTGTTGCCAGCGCGCATTAAAGTAATCGAATCTGCCCTCTGGATCGGCCGACCAAGCAATGCCCGGTACGCTATCGATGATCGAGCGCAACCGTGCCTCGCGCTCGGCGATCTCATTGTCGGCAGCGATGTTCGCGCGGCGTAGCGACATGCGGCGCATGACGGCATCCGCCATAACCTCCAGGCCGCTGCGCTGCAGATCGGTAAGTCCGCCGGGGCGCGGCTCGGTGTCGATAACGCAAAGCGCCCCGAGCGGAGCGCCTTCAGCAGAGACCAACGGCGCTCCCGCATAGAATCGGACGTGCTCTTCCCCGGTCACGATGGCGTAATTCGCAAATCGCGGATCTTCCGACGCGTCCTCGACTTCGAGCATCTGGCCGTTGAGCATAGTGTGTGCACAAAAGCTGGTTGAACGCGGCGTCTCGGCTAACTCTGTGCCCTCAGTACTGAGGAATCTCTGGCGCGCCTCTTCAACTATACTGACGAAGGCAAGCGGTGTTTGGCAAAGGTCGGCAGCGAAGCCGGTAATGCGCTGCAACTCCGCATCGCCGTCCAGACGGTCCATCCCGAAGGAGGCGATGACAGACAGCCGCTCGTCTTCGCCGCAATAGCTCGGCGCAGGCCCCTCGTCGCGGGGCCAAAGTGTTCGTGTCGTACTCAGGCTATCCACTGGATGAGCGTGACTAGGGCAAAAACAGAACCAGCACAAAGGGTTTGCGCAGCGGCCCGATTGCCCATGCGCCGCCGCTTCGCTAGGGCGCGGCATTAGAGCGGCGAGAGCCCGGCAAGGAGAGAGCATGCGCGCCACACCCGACTTCGATTTCCAGCTCGGCGAGACAGCCGATATGATCCGCGAAACCACCGCGCGGTTCGCCGACGAACAGATCGCGCCGCTGGCCGATAAGGTCGACCGCGAAGACTGGTTCCCGCGCGAATTGTGGGCCCCGATGGGCGAGCTGGGCCTGCACGGTATCACCGTCAGTGAAGAAGATGGCGGGTTGGGACTCGGCTATCTGGAGCACGTCATTGCGGTGGAAGAAGTGAGCCGCGCCAGTGCCAGCGTCGGGCTGTCTTACGGTGCGCATTCCAACCTCTGCATCAATCAGATCGCCCGCTGGGGCAGTGCCGAGCAGAAAGCCAAATACCTTTCGAAACTGGTCAGCGGCGAGCATGTCGGATCACTGGCCATGAGCGAGGCGGGTGCAGGCTCGGACGTGGTTTCGATGAAACTCAAGGCCGAAGAGGTACAGGGCGGCTACCTGCTCAACGGCACCAAGTTCTGGATCACCAATGCGCCATATGCCGATACGCTGGTTGTCTATGCCAAGACCGACAGCAACGCCGGATCGCGCGGCATCACGACCTTTCTGATCGAGAAGGATTTCGAAGGGTTTTCGATCGGCCAGAAGATCGAGAAGATGGGCATGCGCGGATCGCCCACGGCAGAGCTGGTGTTCGACGATTGCCTGGTGCCCGAAGAAAACATCATGGGGCCGATGAATGGCGGGGTCGGCGTGCTGATGAGCGGGCTGGATTACGAACGCGTGGTGCTTTCGGGCATCCAGCTGGGCGTGATGCAGGCCTGTCTCGACACTGTCATCCCCTACCTGCGCGAGCGCAAGCAGTTCGGAAAGCCCATTGGTAGCTTCCAGCTTATGCAGGCCAAGGTTGCGGACATGTATGTCGCGCTGCAATCGGCGCGCGCTTATACCTATGCCGTGGCCAAGGCGTGCGATGCGGGTCAGACGACGCGCTTCGACGCCGCGGGTGTAATCCTGCTTTCGAGCGAGAACGCTTTCCGCGTGGCCGCCGAAAGCGTGCAGGCGCTGGGCGGCGCAGGCTACACGCTCGACTGGCCGGTCGAGCGCTATTTGCGCGATGCCAAGCTGCTCGATATCGGCGCGGGGACGAACGAGATCCGCCGCATGCTGATCGGCCGCGAACTGATCGGGGCGGCGGGGTAACGGAGCATTCCAGTGTGAAAACACCCTCGCCCAACGTCCCTCGGCAGCTAAGCCAAGAGCCCGACCTGACTGGCGTCGATGTTGGGGATCTGCCCTTCGCACCTGAAGCACAGCTTGCCGAGTACTATCAACCGCAGACGCTCGGACAATGGACTATCGGCCGGACGCAGGCGACCGTAGCGCAAGGCTATTGGAGCGGCCTCCAGCGGGTGCGCGAGATGGTCGTGCTAGTGCGCGGCAATGAGGTGTGGATGTCGATCTCGCCGATGGAAATCGAAAGCCAGCAGATCGGAGTGGAGTTTTCGAAGGGGCACGTGGTCATCTTCGGTCTTGGTCTCGGCTGGGCTGCAGCGATGAGCGCGTTGAAACCGGAGGTCGAAAAGGTGACCGCGGTCGAGGCCGACGTAGCGGTGCTTGCAATGCACAAGCAGCTCAAGCTCTTCGAAAGATTGCCAGGTAACGTCGGCGAGAAAGTTCAGATCGTCCAGGGGAACGCGCACGAATGGCGCGCCTGGGAACCGGTAGACCTGCTTATCCCCGACATTTGGCTCGAAATGGTCAGCCCGCATCGCGGCCGCGAGGTCTATGACATGCAGCGGCGCGTGCGAGCTGAGAATATCTACTTTTGGACGCAGGAACTCGAACTGGCGCGTTACGGCGCGCTGGCGGGCTGCTATCTCGATGAGCAGGGCATCGCGGAGACTGCCGAGAGTTTCGGCATCCCGATCGTCGGGCCGGGGACCGATGAATATCCCGAGCGCATACGCCGCGCGGCGCGACAATGGATCAAGGGCAGATGGTTGCCAGGGACCAATGTCCCCGACTACCTGCGCAGCGACGCGGACGATTATCTGGACGGGCAGCGGAGAATAGACGAGGAGCCTTCTCCATGACTGCACCCGTTCTCACTTCCACGCTCGACCGCGAAGCGCCCGATGCCAAGGCGCGCTTCGAGCATAACAAGTCGTTGGCGAGCGATCTGCGCTCGAGTGTCGCCTCAGCTGCGCTTGGCGGACCCGAGCGTTCGCGCGAGCGGCATGTTTCGCGCGGCAAATTGCTTCCTCGTGAGCGGGTTGAACGCCTGCTCGATCCGGGTTCTCCCTTCCTGGAGATCGGGCAGCTTGCCGCTAACGGCATGTACAAGGATACGATCAACGGCGCGGGTCTAATCGCCGGGATCGGGCGCGTCTCGGGCCGTCAGGTGATGATCGTGTGCAACGATGCCACCGTGAAGGGGGGCACCTATTATCCGATGACGGTCAAGAAGCACTTGCGCGCGCAGGAGATTGCGCAGGAGAACCGCCTGCCGTGCATCTACCTCGTCGATTCAGGCGGTGCAAACTTGCCGCACCAGGCGGAGGTGTTTCCCGACCGCGACCATTTTGGGCGCATCTTCTTCAACCAGGCCAATATGTCGGCGCTCGGCATCCCGCAGATCGCCTGCGTCATGGGTAGCTGCACCGCGGGCGGGGCCTATGTGCCCGCCATGTCCGACGAGACGGTGATCGTGCGCAACCAGGGCACGATCTTCCTCGCCGGCCCGCCGCTGGTGAAGGCCGCCACGGGCGAGGAAATCAGCGCCGAGGACCTTGGCGGCGGCGATCTGCACGCGAAGAAGTCGGGTGTGGTCGATCATTTGGCCGAGAACGACGAGCACGCGCTGACCATCGTGCGCGATATCGTCAGCCATCTCGGGCGAGAACTTCGCTGCGGCGAAGGACATCACGCTGAATGAACCGCGCCCGCCGAAATTCGATGCGGATGATCTTTATGCTGTCATCCCTGATGACGTCCGTGCGCCTTACGACGTGCACGAGGTCATCGCGCGCATCGTCGACGGCAGCGAGTTCCACGAATTCAAGGCGCATTACGGCAGCACGCTGGTCTGCGGTTTCGCCCATATCTGGGGCATGCCTGTCGCGATCCTCGCCAATAACGGCGTACTGTTTTCTGAAAGCGCGCAGAAGGGTGCACACTTCATCGAGCTTGCCCAGCAACGTCGCATCCCGCTGCTTTTCCTCCAGAACATCTCCGGCTTCATGGTCGGCGGGAAATACGAGGCCGAGGGCATCGCCAAGCACGGTGCCAAGCTGGTGACGGCAGTGGCCACCGCGACCGTGCCCAAGATCACCGTGGTGATCGGCGGTAGTTTCGGCGCGGGCAATTACGGCATGGCCGGACGAGCCTATTCACCGCGCTTCATGTTCACCTGGCCCAATGCGCGCATTTCCGTGATGGGCGGAGAGCAAGCCGCATCTGTTCTTGCCACCGTTCACCGCGATGCGGATAGCTGGACCGAGCAACAGGCCGAGGAATTCAAGGCCCCCATCCGCCAGAAATACGAGGATGAGGGCAATCCCTATTACGCCACCGCCAGGCTATGGGATGACGGTGTGATCGACCCGGCACAGACGCGCGATGTGCTCGGGCTGGCCTTCAGTGCCACGCTGCAAGCGCCAATACCCGAGCGGCCGAGTTTTGGCGTGTTCCGGATGTAGGCTCGTTTTCTTGCTAGCATGTGTTAGAGCTGACCCGTGGGAGAGAGCATGAATAGCACGGTGGTGCGCAAACCGACCATCCTGTCGCGCATCGTGCGGCGGATTATCTGGTGGATTTATAAACTTCAGGGCTGGAAGATCGAAAGCCCGCTTCCAGGCATTCCAAAATACGTAATCGCAGGCGCTCCGCATACGTCGAACTGGGACTTTGTGTTTTTCACCGGGGCGACCGCCGAGGAGGGCGTCCACCCAAGTTTCATGGGCAAACACACACTGTTCAAGGGGATGATGCGGCGCTTCATGTTCGACATGGGCGGCGTGCCGATCGACCGGACCAAGCGTGCCAATTACGTCGAGCAGGTCGCCGATGAATTCGCTCGCCGTGACGAGCTTGCTCTGGTGATCGCCGCAGAAGGGACACGCAGCTCGAACGGCGAGTGGCGTTCCGGGTTTTATCACATCGCCCAGGCGGCCGGAGTGCCCATCGTGCCGGCCTGGGTTTCTTGGGGTCAGCGTAGGCTCGGTTTTGGCGAACCGATCATGCCGAGCGGCAATTACGCTGCCGATCTGGCGAAAATCGCTGCGTTTCTGCGAGCCAGCCGCCCCGACTACGAACGCTATAAAGTTCTCGAAGCGCAGGCCCGCAAATTGCTGGAGGAGGATGCCGAATGATCGAATTGCTGCTCGTCAATGCGGCCATTCTGGTCGGCATCGTGCTGGTGCTGTGGGCAATCTCGGTTCGCATCGGCGACGTTTCTTTCATCGACGCGTTCTGGGGCGCTGGCATGGCCATCCTTGCGATCGCAAGCTGGCTACATGGTCCGGGCAGCCATGAAGGCGCTCTCGCGACGCTGATCATGGTGATGGTAGCGGCCTGGGGGTTTCGCCTCGGCCTATATCTTTTCGCCCGCTGGTGGGCGGAGGGTGAGGACAAGCGCTACGAGCGGATGCTCAGGAAAGACCGCGAGAAAGGCCGCTTCGCCCTCGCCGCGCTGGTGAAGATTTGGCTCGGGCAAGCGGTGCTGCTGTTTCTCGTCTCCAGCCCGGCGCAGGTCGGCATCATTGAAGCGGGCGTCCGCGATGCGATCCCGCCGCTCGCCTGGGCCGGTCTGGCGCTCTACCTCGTCGGCATATTCTTCGAGTGGGTCGGCGATTGGCAATTGACCCGGTTCAAGGGCGATCCCGCCAATGAGGGCAAGGTGCTCGATACCGGCCTCTGGGGCTATACAAGACACCCCAATTATTTCGGCGACGCCTGCGCGTGGTGGGGCATCTGGCTTGTGGTGGCCTCCGTCGGCTGGGAATGGGCGCTCTATACGGTTGCAGGGCCAATATTTCTGACCTTTACGCTGACCAAATGGTCTGGCGCAGCGCTGCTGGAGAAGGGGATGGATAAGTCGAAGGGCGACAAATATGCCGACTACAAGCGGCGTGTTTCGGCCTTCGTTCCGTGGCCGCCGAAGGACGCCACATAACTTTCGGCTGCACGACGCCTTGCAAAGTTTTCAACCCAATGCGCCTTTAATCTGACGCGGCAGTGCTCTAACTAGTTTCACGATGACGGCGCCAATCATGGAGGACGCCAAACGTGACGCAGGACGAAAAGGCACGCGAGCGCGAGCGTCTGGCAACGCTGGCGATGACGCTGATTGCCAAGCGCGGCAAGCTCATCGATCGGGCAGATCTCGCTGCCGAAGCCGGTACGTCGCGGTCGCGGGTCGAGGCACTTTTTCCCGAAGAAGATACCTTGTTCGATGCCATCGTCGAGCACTGGTACGCCGATGATATCGCCGCGATGGAAGACGTCATCGCCTCCGAGCTGCCGATCCAGCGCAAGTTTTACGAATTCTTCGCCCGCCGTTTCCTGCGCGAGCGGGAGCGGTTTCGTGAGGATCCCGCGCTATTCGCGCTCTATTGCGAGCTTGGCACGGCCAAGTTCGATCATGTGCGCGGCTACATCGACTTGGCGGATCATTATCTGACCGAACTGATTGCCCAGGCGCAGGACGAAGGTTATTTCGAAGGGCTGACGATTGACCGGGCGTTGACGCTGATCAACCAGATGGTCGTCTGCTACACCTCGCCGCAATTGATGATGATCATCGACGAGCGTCTTGAAGAGGACAAGCTGGCAGCGATTATCGACACGATGTTTGCCGGGCTGACGGTCAAGGCCGGATCGTCCAAAGGCGTGTGCAGGGCTACGCGCCGCCTAAGCCACGCCGACGCCCTCGCGCCGTTCGCGCATGATTGTCCATGACGCGATGAACAGGCCAGCCACCAGCGGGCCCACCACTATACCCGACAAGCCGAGAACTGCGATCCCGCCAAGTGTGGTTATCAGAACGACCCAGTCGGGAATGCCGGTTTCGCGTCCGACCAGTATCGGGCGCAGGATGTTGTCCGCCATACCTATCACGGCGACGCCCGAAACAATGACCACCACGCCCTCCCACACCGCGCCCGATGCAAGCAGGTAGATCGCTGCCGGTATCCAGATCAACGCAGGCCCAAGCGCGGGCAGTAGCGAAGCGACGGCCATCAGCAGCCCAAGCAGCATTGCCGACGGGATGCCCACAATGACGAAAGTAAGCGCCCCGAGCGCGCCTTGCACGAGACCAACGACGACCGATCCTTTGATGGTGGCGCGCACGATGCCGAGAAACTTGTCGGCCAGCCTATCTGCAATTGCGCCCTCCAGTGGCAGAGCGGCGAGGACCTTCGGCGCAATAACGCTACCGTCGCGCAGGAGGAAGTAGGTAACATAAAGCCACACGCCGAATGCGAGAAAGAGGCCAAGCGCGCCGCTTCCGATTGCCATGGCCTGCTGCGCAATCAGCCCGGCGCTTTCACTGGCCAATTGCTGCAATCGCTCGCGCAATATGTCGAGATCGGCCCAGCCGGAAGAATCGAGCGAGTTTTGGAGATTGCCGGGCAGGGCATCTCTCACCCCGGCGATCCATCCGGCAACATCCACTCGCCCTTCGCGAAAGGCGTTGAAGACACCAATCGCATCTTCGACCACCATGCTGCCGATCCAGAACGCGGGCAGGATCACGGCGAACAGGATGATCAGCAAGGTGGCAATGGCCGCCTGGTTCTCGTGCCCTTTGCTGCGGGCGAGGATCCAGCGATACAGCGGCTGGAACATGATTGCCGCAAGCGTTGCCCACAGCAGCGGCGCAGCAAATGGCCAGACGATGGCCAGTGTCGCCAGCGAGATCAGCGCCAGGAAAAGCAGAAAGCCGCCCCGCTCGACCCGGTCGCCTGTGCTTTCGCGGGGCATCATTTTCTAGACGTCCAGATTGGCGACATTCAGTGCATTGTCCTGAATAAACTCGCGGCGCGGTTCGACCACATCGCCCATCAGGCGGGTGAAAATCTCGTCGGTTACATCCGCGTCCTCGACCTTCACCTGGAGCAGTGCGCGATTGTCCGGGTCGAGCGTGGTTTCCCACAGCTGCTCGGCATTCATCTCGCCCAGGCCCTTATAACGCTGGATCTTCTGGCCCTTGCGCCCCGCGGCCATGACTGCATCCAGCAGCTGGGTCGGCAGAGTGATCGCCTCGTCGTCGGCCATCGCCGGAGCCTCCGCGTCGGTTTCGCCCGCGCTCTCGGGGTCGATTGGCTCGGCTTCTCCGGTAGCGTTCTTCACCAGCCGGACAGGCGAGGCATAGACATCCGAATGTTCAGTGGCGACGCGGTGCAGCTTGCGCGCCTCTGCGCTAGTAAGAAAGGTCGCTTCGATTTCATGAACATCGGTCACGCCGCGCCAGACCCGGCGGAAACGCACCATCCCGTCGGGACCGGTTTCCGCCGACCATTTCGCATCCTGATCGCCCATCTGAAGATGCGCGGCGGCCCGTTCCAAGGCAGCGCTGCGATCAGTCGTGTCAGGCTCGAGCACGCCTGAAAGCGCCATCGCCTCGATAATGTCGGTGTTGTACTTGCGCGGCACGAAGCCCATCAGATTGCGAATGCGCAGGCCATGCTGGACGAGCTGCGACAGGCCCGGCTCGCGGATCGGACCGTCGCTGGTTTCAAGTGTCCGTCCGTCCGTGCCCTGCTCGATCAGATAGCGATCATAAGCGGCCTGGTCCTTCAGATAGACCTCGCTCTTGCCGCGCGCAACTTTGTAGAGCGGCGGCTGCGCGATGAAGAGGTGCCCTGCCTTTACGATCTCCGGCATCTGGCGGTGGAAGAAAGTAAGCAGCAGCGTGCGGATATGCGCGCCGTCGACATCTGCGTCGGTCATGATCACGATCTTGTGATACCGCAGCTTGTCCAGATTGAATTCGTCGCGCAGGCCGGTGCCCATCGCCTGGATCAGCGTGCCGACTTCTTTTGACGAAATGATCCGGTCGAAACGCGCACGCTCAACATTCAGGATCTTGCCCTTGAGCGGCAGAATCGCCTGCGTCTTGCGGTCGCGGCCCTGCTTGGCGCTGCCACCTGCGGAATCGCCCTCGACCAGGAATAGCTCGCAATTTTCCGGATTGCGGTCCTGACAGTCGGCCAGCTTGCCGGGTAGAGAAGCGACGCTCATGGCGCCCTTGCGGCTCATCTCGCGGGCGCGGCGCGCGGCTTCGCGTGCGGCGGCGGCATCGATGACCTTCTGGATGATGGCCTTTGCGTCGGCCGGGTTTTCCTCCAGCCATTCGCTCATTTTTTCGCCCATCAGGCTTTCCAGCGGCTGGCGCACTTCGGAGCTGACCAGCTTGTCCTTGGTCTGCGACCCGAACTTGGGATCGGGCAGCTTGACCGACACGATGGCGGTCAGGCCCTCGCGCATATCCTCGCCGGACAGACTGACTTTCTCTTTTTTCATCAGGCCCGAGCTTTGTGCGTAATTGTTAAGCGTGCGGGTAAGCGCGGCGCGGAATGCGGCGAGGTGCGTGCCGCCATCGCGCTGCGGGATGTTGTTGGTGAAGGTGAGGACATTCTCGTAATAGCTGTCGTTCCATTCCAGCGCGACGTCGATGCCGATGCCGTCTTTTTCCGCGCTGACGGAAATCGGCTCGGCAACCAGCGCCTGTTTGTTGCGGTCGAGATATTTGACGAATGCCGCAATCCCGCCTTCGTAGAACAGGTTATGCTCCAGCGTTTCTTCGCCCCGCGTGTCGCGTAGCAGAATGCGCACACCCGAATTGAGGAATGCCAGCTCGCGGTAGCGATGCTCCAGCTTTTCGAAATCGAACTCGGTGACGTTCTTGAACGTACCGGTGCTGGGCATGAAGGTGACCCGGGTCCCCTTCTTCAGGCCGTTGTCGTCGCCATTGCTGGCAACTGGCGGCGCATCGCCGCGCACTTCGAGGCTGTTCACGGCATCGCCGTGCTCGAAACGCATCCAATATTCCTTGCCATTGCGCCAGATGACCAGTTCCAGCCATTCGGAGAGCGCATTGACCACCGATACACCAACGCCGTGCAGGCCGCCGGATACCTTGTAGGCGTTATCATCGGAGGTGTTTTCGAATTTACCGCCAGCGTGCAGCTGGGTCATGATGACCTCGGCCGCAGACACGCCTTCTTCCTTGTGCATGTCCACCGGAATGCCGCGGCCATTGTCTTCGACACTGACCGATCCATCGGGGTTAAGTTCGATCAGAACGAGGTCGCAGTGCCCCGCCAGCGCCTCGTCGATGGCATTGTCCGATACCTCGAACACCATGTGATGCAGGCCCGATCCGTCATCGGTATCGCCGATATACATGCCGGGGCGTTTGCGCACGGCATCCAGGCCTTTGAGAACCTTGATCGAATCGGCGCCGTATTCGCCCATCTGGCGGCCTTTGTTCGGATCGATTGCGGGAGTGTTTTCCGGTGTTGCGTCGGGGGTATTTTCCATGTCCATTATATAGGCGCGGCGAGGCATAAAACCAAAGTTTTCGCGTGTTTTTTCCCCACACTTGATCGGGGCGGAGATGCGCGCGGTGATGCTTGACCAATCAAGGGCTTGGGCGCATGCGGCGAAGCGATGCTTTCGGTGCTCGACATCTTCCGGATCGGGATTGGTCCGTCGTCTTCTCATACGGTCGGACCGATGCGGATTGCGCGCATGTTCGTGCGGTTGCTGGCGAAGCGAGGGCTTGAGGCGCAGGCAGTGCGTATTCGGGCTGAATTGCAGGGCTCGCTCGCCCTCACAGGAGCAGGACACGGGACGCTCGGCGCGGTGATGCTGGGGCTGGGCGGGTATCGGCCTTCAACGCTCGATCCCGATGAAGGCGAGCGTGTGCTTGCCGCAATTACGCGCGACAAGCGCCTGCTGCTTGGCAAAACGCGGGAGATATCGTTCGACCCGTCGCGCGATATCGACCTTGCGGGCCATATCATCCCCGAACTTCACCCCAATGGCATGCTGCTGCAGGCGTTTGGCGAAGCTGGCGAGCTGCTCGCCGAGCGTCAATATTATAGCACCGGCGGCGGTTTCGTAGCGAGCGAGGCTCAGCTGAAGCGCCCTGCCAAGGACGACCAGGTGGCCAGCGGTGTGTCGGTCCCTCACCCGTTTCGCTCGGCTGAAGAGCTCCTTGCGCTATGCGAGCGAGAAGGCACGTCGATCGACGCCATCGTCTTGGCCAATGAAGATGCTTTCCGCCCGCGCGAGGAAACCTTGTCGGGCATCGACCGGGTTGCGGACGCGATGGATTCGTGCGTCGATCGCGGGTTGCGGCAGGAAGGCGTCCTGCCCGGCGGCCTGAAAGTCGCTCGCCGCGCCCCGGCCATGTGGGCGGGCCTGCAAGCGGCCCCGCATTCCAACGAGCGCGAGCAGCTGTTCGACTGGCTCAACTGCTTTGCCATGGCCGTGAACGAGGAAAACGCAGCCGGAGGACGGGTGGTAACCGCGCCAACCAACGGAGCGGCGGGCATCATTCCCGCCGTCATGCGCTTCTATTGCAAAGACTTGGACGACAAGACCTGCGCCGCAAGTAGGCGTAAGTTCTTGCTCACTGCCGGGGCGATCGGGCTGCTCTACAAGCAGCGCGCTTCCATCTCAGGTGCCGAAATGGGCTGCCAGGGCGAGGTCGGGGTGGCGTGCTCGATGGCAGCTGGTGCACTCGCCGCGGTCTGGAATGCGACCCCGCCGCAGGTCGCCAGCGCCGCCGAAATCGGCATGGAGCACAATCTTGGCCTCACGTGCGACCCCGTAGGCGGCCTTGTGCAGGTCCCGTGCATCGAGCGAAACGCCATCGGTGCGGTCAAAGCCGTCAACGCCGCGCGCCTCGCGCTGCACCGCACCGGTGCGGAAAGCATGGTGACGCTGGATCAGGTTATCGAGACGATGCGCCAGACCGGTCTCGACATGTCGAGCAAGTATAAGGAAACGAGCCTTGGCGGCCTCGCGGTAAATGTAATCGAATGCTGACTCGACAAGCCGCGCGCGACATTTAGTGTCGCGGGCCATGACCGCGCCAACCAACGAAGACCTTAGCCAGCCCTTCGGCTCCTTTCCCGCAATAATCGCACGCTGGGCCGCAACGCAGCCCGGCGCCATCGCCATGCGTGACGATGATGGCGAACTCAAATGGCGCGAACTCGATGACCGGATCGAGCGCATTGCCGCGCGGCTGGCGGAAGATGGGCTCGAGCACGGGCAGTCGGTCGCCATACTCGGCTATTCGTCGATCCCTTACGCGCTTGTGTTCCTTGCCGCCGTGCGTGCTGGCGGAGTGGCTGCGCCCCTGACCACCAGCGCCAGCGCGGAACAGCTTGCCGGGATGGCGGAAGATTCCGGCGCGCGTCACATCTTCATCGACCGCGCGAAGCTTGCCGAGCTTGGCGAGGATTGTTTTCCCGGCCTTGAACGCATCGTGCTCGACGAAGAGCTCGATAGCTGGATGGCGCGCGAAGGCACGCGCGCGCCCGATTTCATCCCGGAGAAGGAGGACCCCTTCAATATCATCTATTCCTCGGGCACGACCGGCACGCCCAAGGGTATCGTCCACTCGCATCTGATGCGCTGGAGGCAATTCGCGGCAACCGCAGCAAGTTACCGGCAAGCGGGTTTGGAAGTGCGGGCGCTGGCCTCGACGCCGCTTTATTCGAACACCACAATGGTCGCTTTCCTGCCGCCGTTGCTGGCGGGCGGAACCGTGAGGGTCATGCGCAAATTCGACTGCGTGCGCTGGCTCGAACATGCGCAAGCGGACCGCGCCACCACAACCATGCTGGTGCCGGTCCAGTACCAGCGCCTGATGGATTTCGAGGCTTTCGAAGACTTCGACCTGTCCTCTCTGGCGCTGAAATACTGCACCTCCGCGCCGTTCTCCGCCGAGCTGAAACGCGAGGTCCTGGACCGCATGCCGGGTGCGCTGATCGAGATCTACTCCATGACCGAAGGGGGTGTCGTCTGCCTGCTTGCCGCCCACGAATTCCCGGACAAGCTGCACACTGTCGGCAGGCCTGCGCCGGGTAGCGAGCTCAAGGTGCTCGATGACGAGGACCGCGCAGTCGCCGCCGGAACGCCCGGCAATCTGGTCGGGCGCTCGCAGGCCATGATGGCAGGCTACAAGAACCAGCCGGAAAAAACGCGGGAAGGATATTGGCAGGACCCGGCGACCGGAGAAATCTGGCAGCGCATGGGCGATATCGGGCGCGTGGACGCGGAAGGTTTCGTGGAGCTGGTCGGGCGCGCGAAAGACATGATCATCTCGGGCGGATTCAATATCTATCCCGTTGATCTGGAGGAGGAATTGCTCAAGGAGGACGAAGTAATCGAGGCCGCCGTGATCGGTATGCCGTCACGCCAATGGGGAGAAACGCCGGTCGGTTTCGTCCGGCTCGGCGATGCGGGACCGGCCTGCGATGTCGACGCTATTCTCGGGAGGGTCAACGCCCGTCTCGGCAAGACCCAGCGTCTTTCGCGCCTTCACGCGATCAACGAAATGCCGCGTAGCCATATAGGGAAGCTGCTGAAGACGGAACTGCGCGAAACCGCCGAGCAGCTTGCCCTCCACTGACAAAAAATAGAAAAGTAAAAGGCGGATCCGGCAAAGCATAAAGCTTTCGCCAGAACCGCCTTTACTATGTGCGAACAGGTACCCGGCAATTAGATAATAATTGCGTTCAGGCTGGCGGCGCTAACGGTCGCTGCAATGGCGAACATGACGAGCTTGTAAGTGAAAGTTTGCATATTTGTTTCCTTCGTTTTTTGAGTTCATCTGAAATATTTGCTTGCCGTTATCGGCTGTCGAGTGGCAATACGAGCGCCAAAGCCGATAGGTTACGAAACGGCACTCCATTGCATTCGCGGGAAATCCGTTCACACTGATCGGCATAGACAGGGTCGCCGAATCGACGAATTCAAGCGTGGAGGAATGCTTGGGAGATCGGCGCTACAGAGCGTTCATCAGCTATTCGCACCGCGACCGGAAGATCGCGGAGTGGCTGCACGGCCAGCTGGAAAATTACCGGCTGCCGTCGGGGCTTGCCATCGAGGAGCACCAGCGCCGGCTGAGGCCGATATTCAAGGATCGCGAAGAGCTTCCTGCCTCGGACAATTTGGGAGAGGCGATCGAAACGGCTCTTGCCAACAGCGAAGCGATGATCGTGCTGTGCTCGCCTTCTGCTGCGATATCGCCGTGGATTGCGGAAGAGATCGACGTCTTCAAGCGCAGACACGGCGACAGGAATGTCCTGTTGGCGGTGGTCGATGGCGAGCCCCCTTACAATATGCCACCTCCGCTGCTGGTACATTACGAAGGCGGCGCACCTACTGACGAGAAGGCCGAGCCGGTTGCGGCCGATCTCAGGCCGGAGGGAGATGGGCGCAAGCTGGGCGTGCAGAAACTCGTGGCGGGCTTGGTCGGGGTGGAACTCGACGTGCTGGTCGACCGCGAGACCCGGCAGCGTCATCGCCGGCTCGCGATCACAACCGGATTTTCCCTGCTCGGCATGATCGTCGCCATCGGTCTTGCGGTGTTCGCGATCCAGCAGCGCAATACGGCACGGGTGGAACGGGCCGAGGCGGGCGACCTGATCGAGTATATGCTGACCGACCTGCGCGAGCAGCTCGAGCCGGTGGGGCGTCTGGACGTTCTGGACTCGGTCGGCGGGCGCGCGATGGAATATTACGCCCGGCAAAAACTCGACGACCTGACGCCCGACGAGCTGGGCCGCCGCGCACGGGCCGTGCAGATGGTCGCCGAGATGCATAATCTGCGCGGTGACAACGAACGCGCCCTGCCTGCATTTCAGCAGGCGGCCCGCACGACCGGGGAGCTATTGGCGAGAGACAGCGACAATCCTCAACGCCTGTTCGACCACGGTCAGAGCCTGTTCTGGGTCGGCTACATCGCCTGGCAGCGCGGCCAGATGGATCGGGCCAAGTCTGCCATGGGCGATTACGCCGACATCTCGAAGCGTCTTGCAGCGATGGACCGGTCAAACCTCGATTGGCAGATGGAGGAATCCTATTCTCTGTCGAATTTGGGGACGCTCGCCAATGACGAAGGCCGGTATCGGGATGGTCTCGGCCTTTTCGAAAGAAGCGTCGAAATAGTCGAGCGCGTTGCGCAGCAGGAAGGCCGGCCCAGCTCGCGTCTGATCGAACTTGGTCAGGGCCTAAGCTGGGTTGCCACGAACAAGAACGCCCTTGGTGACTTCGAAGGTTCGACACAGGCGCGCGCCCGGGAAATCGCGCTTTATGATGAGGTTCTGGCGACGGAGACGGAGAACTTCGAGGCTATGCGCTTTGCGGCATTTGCGCTGCGAGGAATGGGCAATCTGCTGATCCTGACCGGCGACCGAGCCAAAGCACGCGAGGCGCTCGACCGCTCTCTTCAGATGGCGGGTCAGCTGCTGCGGGCCGATCCGGATCACACTCTGACCATGGAAATGACCATGCCTGCCTATGCCAAGCGGGCCGAGTTGAATTGGAGCGAGGGCCGCGCGCAGGACGCATCGCGCGATTTCGATGCGGCCGAGCGGTTGCTTGCGGATTTGCGCGCCCGTGATCCGAAGAATAAAGACTGGAACACTGCGCTACCGGCAAGTCTGGAGCTTAGCAGGGCCCTTACCGACCGGGCCAAGCAGTCTCCGGCAAGGTTGCATGCGCTGGCCCAGAAATGGGCGGAAGCGCTCGACCCGGAAGATGCCGGGGAGGCCTCGCTACTCGCAATGGCGCATATCGTGGATGCGCTCGCCTATGAGCGTGAAGGGGACCGGGCTGCCGCTGCGCGCAGTTATGCGCGCGCGATCGCGCTCGAGCCGAATTCGGATCGTATCGACGTCAATGCCGATGCAATTCGCGCGCTGGCCGCAGAACGACTTGGACAGCAAGCGCTGGCCAGCGAATTGCGCGCGGAGTTGAGGAGGCTCGGCGTCGACTCGTTGGTCGATGATCTGATCCGGCGGGGCCCCATGTCGTGAAACACTGTGAAGGAGAACTGAGATGTCGCTTACTGTGGTAGTCAACGTGTCGGTCGATAACGTGAAAGAGGCGAACAAGAAGGATTACGATTACAAGGGCAAATTCCAGTTCCAGCAAATCTCGCCGCTCGACAAGATCTACGTGAAGAAGAATGGCAATATCGATGCGGAACTGGCCAGTGCGGAAGTCGATGTCGAACTGAACTGGGTGTCGAACGCAGTCGAAATCGATGGGCGGCTTTATTCCGCCCAATTCCGCTGCCCGTCCAACGAAAGCATCTGGATACTGGAAGGCGAAGGCAAGGAACCGGGCCCAAGCGACCCAGCGCCTTCCTCGGGCAATTACGACATCATCGTACCGGATAATGGAAACGGTAGAGCGCTTACGATCAAGGACGGCAACGCTTTCGACAAGAAATACAAATATTGTCTTGTGGTCGAAGTGGACAAGGATGGCGGGAAGCTGCTGGTCGAAGATCCGATGATCGTCAATCGCCGCCCAGTGAGGTTGTCGGGCAAACCGCCAAAAGGCAAGAAATGCGC
The DNA here is from genome assembly GCA_963797945.1 of uncultured Alphaproteobacteria bacterium. Taxonomy (GTDB): domain Bacteria; phylum Pseudomonadota; class Alphaproteobacteria; order Sphingomonadales; family Sphingomonadaceae; genus Qipengyuania. The sequence goes on from CAWCRA010000005.1 coordinate 578,903, forward strand.
ACCTGCGCCGGGACAATCGCCGGCCAAGTCGCACTGAAACCCTTACTGGGAAAACGTGCTTTCGAGACGCGGCGCCGACCTGGGGGAGAGGGATAAAATTCGGCGGCCGCGTCTCTACTCGCTGCCATATCGCCTTGCGGGGCCGGTTATACGAAACCGGGTGACAAGATCAGCGCACTGACCATGCTTGCCGCAAGGAGGGCCAGGATGTGAGCTGCTATGCGCATGTCACGTCTCCTGATAATCGCCGGCGTTGGGGGAGGGGGACTAATCCGCGCCGGCTTCGTGAGTGTGAAATATAGTTGCTTGCGCGTGAACTAAAGTGAGAAAACCGGGAGCCAAGTTGCAAAATGCGCAACAGCAGTGCTTTCTGGCCTATGGACAGGATAAGCGCCCCTGCTTAACCGCGCGGGATGCAGGCAGAACATCTCCCCGATTCCATCCTGATCGTCGATTTCGGCAGCCAGGTGACCCAGCTTATCGCCCGCCGCGTGCGCGAAGCCGGGGTCTATTCCGAAATCGCGCCATACAGCGCCGCACAGGAAGCCTTCGACAGGATGAAGCCCAAGGGCATCATCCTTTCGGGCGGCCCCGCCAGTGTGAACGACGAAGACCCCCCGCTTGCACCCGAAGCCTTTTACGATGCCGGCATCCCGATCCTCGGCATTTGCTATGGCCAACAGGTCATGGCCAAACAGCTCGGCGGCGACGTGTTGAGCCATGACATGGGCGAGTTCGGGCGTGCCTTCGTCGAGATCAATTCCGACTGCGCGCTGTTCGACGGAATGTGGCAGATCGGCGAGAAGCATCAGGTATGGATGAGCCACGGGGACAAGGTCATCGAGCTCGCCCCCGGCTTCGAAACCGTCGCGACCAGCGACGGTGCACCCTATGCGGTCACCGCCCATGAAGGGCGGCGAATGTACGGCATCCAGTTCCATCCCGAGGTGGTCCACACACCCGACGGCGCCAAGCTCATCGCCAATTTCGCGCGCCACGTCTGCGGCCTCAAGGGCGACTGGACGATGGCGGAATTCCGCGCGACCAAGATCGCCGAAATCCGCGAGCAAGTGGGCGATGGCAAGGTTATCTGCGGCCTCTCCGGGGGGGTCGACAGCGCGGTCGCCGCCGTCCTGATCCACGAGGCAATCGGCGAACAGCTGACCTGCGTGTTCGTCGACCACGGATTGATGCGCATGAACGAGGCGGAGCAGGTCGTGACCCTGTTCCGCGACCACTACAACATCCCGCTGGTCCATGTTGATGCCGAAGACATGTTCCTAGGCGGCCTGGCCGGACAGACCGATCCGGAGAAGAAGCGCAAATTCATCGGCGGCGCGTTCATCGACCTGTTCGAAGCTGAAGCGCAAAAGATCGGCGGCGCAGACTTCCTCGCGCAGGGCACGCTCTATCCCGATGTGATTGAATCCGTTTCGTTCACCGGCGGGCCGAGCGTGACGATCAAGAGCCACCATAATGTCGGCGGCCTGCCCGAGCGCATGAATATGCAGCTGGTCGAGCCGCTGCGCGAACTGTTCAAGGATGAAGTGCGCGAACTGGGCCGCGAGCTCGGCCTTCCAGAGATATTCGTCGGCCGCCATCCCTTCCCCGGTCCGGGTCTGGCGATCCGCATTCCGGGCGAGGTGACGAAAGACCGCTGCGACATCCTGCGCAAGGCCGACGCGATCTATCTTGAAGAAATCCGCAATGCCGGGCTTTACGACGCGATCTGGCAAGCATTTGCCGTGCTGCTTCCCGTGAAGACTGTCGGCGTGATGGGCGACAGCCGCACTTATGACAGTGTTTGCGGCCTGCGCGCGGTGACCAGCACGGACGGGATGACGGCAGACGTCTATCCCTTCGACGCCAGCTTTCTAAGCAATGTGGCGACCCGTATCGTCAACGAGGTGAAAGGCATCAACCGCGTGGTGTACGATTACACCAGCAAACCGCCGGGCACGATCGAGTGGGAATAGCGCTCTGCCCGGAACAGCTGGAGTGCGCAGCCGTTCGGTGAGTATTCCCTTTCGCTAATTTGCAAGGAATTTGCCATGAAACTCCGTGCCTTGATGCTGGTCGTTCCCGTTGCCGCCTTGGGCGCATGCGAGACGTTGCAGGAAGCCTATACCGAAACCATTTCCTCGACCTACAACGCAGAACTGAGCGGTGCCAATGAAGTGCACGCGGGCGATCCCGATGGGTCGGGCGATGCGGAAATTAGCTTTGCCGACGAACTGGCCCGCGTGTGCTGGGATCTCAACGACCTCGAAGGGCTTGGCCCGATCACAGGCGCGCATATTCACCGCGGTGCGGCTGGAACTGACGGGCCTGTCGTATTGGCTCTCGCGCAAGCGACCGAAGGCGGGTGGCGCGGGTGCAGCAGTGACACGTCTTGGGTCCAGCAGGCCTTCGATGAAGGGCTTTCGAACTATTACGTCAACGTCCACACAGCGGAATTCCCCAAGGGCGCCATTCGCGGCCAGCTTCGCCAGTAGGCTTGCCGTAACCGGTGAGCGCGCAGCTCCCCCTCGGCCCCGACCCGCGCACCGATATCCTGCGCCGCCTCCAGCCGTTGCTGATCCAGCGGTTCGGCAGGATCGAGCGTGCGGCGGCGGAGTGGCGAGCGCCGGAATGGGTGCTGGTGCAGGGCGTCATCGGGGCGCGGACCAAGTCCGAGGTGTCGAACGATGCGACCGACAGGCTGCTGAAACGGTTCGGTAGCTTCGAAGCGGTGGCCGAGGCCAAGCTTGATGCGTTGCAGGCCGAGCTTTCGAGCCAGACATATCCGAATGTCGCAGCGCAGCGACTCAAGGCGTCTCTAACCGATCTGGTCGCGCGGCGCGGCTGCGTAGACCTGTCGCATCTCGAGCAGATGGATACCGTCGAAGCGATGGAGTGGCTTGAGCAATTGCCCGGCATCGGGCGCAAGATTGCAGCGGGCGTAATGAATGCCTCGACGCTGGACCGGCGCGCTATCGTGCTCGACGGGCATCACACTCGCATCCTCCAGCGCATGGGCATGGTGCCGGCCAAGGCCGATACGGCGCGCGCCTTTGCCGCCATCATGCCCGCAATGCCGGGCGAATGGAGCGCGGCGGATTATGACGAACACCATCTGCTGATGAAACAGGTTGGCCGGACCTATTGCCGCCCGAGCCATATGGATTGCGCGTCCTGTCCGGCGCAGTCGCTCTGCGCCACGGGGATGGCAGAAACCGGAACCAAGACGCGCGCGGCCCGCTAAGCAATCATGCTGGGCGAGCGACAGATCGAGGAAGTCTATCGCCGCTTGGCGGAGGCGATGCCGGGACGCACCAGGGATGCCAAGGGGCCGAAGGGGCAGCCGGACGCCTTCCGTTCATGCATCTCCTGCATGCTCTCTGCCCAATCGCTCGACCGCAATACGGCCACAGCTGCACGGGCCCTGTTCGCACTGGCTACAACGCCCGAAGCCATGCTCGAGCTGGATGACCGCGACATTGCGGCGGCGATCAAGCCGTGCGGGCTCTACAATATGAAGACCCGTAACATCCGCGCCTTTTGCGAAGCGCTGATCGGCGACCATGGCGGGGTCGTGCCGAACACGCGTGAAGGCCTGCTGAGCCTGCCCGGGATTGGCCGCAAATGCGCCGATATCGTGCTCAGCTTCACCTTCGGAAAGGACGTCATTGCGGTCGACACCCATGTCCACCGGGTGTGCAACAGGATCGGCCTGACCGAGGCGAAAACCGCCGACAAGACTGCCCAGCAGTTGGAAGATCGCAGCCCTGAGTGGGCACTGGCCGACGGCCATTTCTGGCTGATCCAATTCGGCAAGAGCATATGCACGTCGCGTTCGCCAAAATGCGAAAGCTGTCCGGTAACCGATCTTTGTGAGTATTATGCTAGCGGAGTAGCGTGAACTCGCCCGTCATTCTCCCGCCCGGCCTTGCGGTTGCCATCGTACTTGGCCTTTGCCTGCTTGTCTTCGTGGTGATTGGCCGGATCGCGGCATATCGCGCCGCCCTGCGCCGCGCCCGGAAAGCGCTTCACATGGCTGGCCGGATAGGCGGCGTGGGCCATTGGCGCGTCGATACCGGAGACAGTTCGGTCTGGTGGTCGGATGAGGTTTTCCGCATTCACGGGCGTGCGATCAGCGAGGGCCCGCCCTCGCTAGATGAAGCGATTGCCTATTACGCGCCCGAGGATCGGGAGCCGGTCTCCGCCGCAGTTTCGAAGGCGATCGAGCAAGGGTCGAGCTTCCAGTTCATGGCCGACATCATGAGGGAGGATGGCGAGCGCACCACCGTCGTTTCACGCGGGATCTGCGAAACTGGCTCGAACGGGGGTGTGGCCATTGTCTACGGCGTATTTGTCGAGCAGCTCCCTATCCTGTCGAGCGAATTCTACGATGCGGCTGAGGGTAATGACGCGCCGCGAAGGTCTATGCTTCGGCGCAAGAGATCGGCGGCAAAACCTCATTTCGCAGGGCGCGATGGCTCGGCTGGTTCATGAGGCCTCTACCAGGTGAACCCTGCATCGATCGCGCGCTGCTCGGCAGCGGTTGTTTTTCGGCCAAGCACGTCATTGCGATGCGGGAAGCGTCCGAAACGCGCGATCATCCGGTGATGCGAGCGGGCAAATGACAGCGAGCCGGGGACGTGACGCGCAAACAGGGCGAGCGACAGCAGCTGATCGGTCACCTCCTCGCTATGCATGAGCGGCATGAAGACGAATTGCCGGGCCTCACGCGGCAGGTCCTCATGCCAGCCATGCCCCAGAAAGCCGTGCGTCAGGCGGAGCGCGAGTGGATCCCACGCGAAGGCCAGCGCGGTGTCGCGGTAGAGGTTGCGGGGGACCTGGTCGAACAGCAGGATCGCTGCTTGCGCGGTGCGTTTGTCGCAAAGAAATTCCTGTGCGGAACGGCCGCCGAGCATTAGCAGCGCGCGTTCGAAACGCCGCCGCAGCAATGTATCGACATCCGCACCGCCGCCGAACCAGTCGGCCTCGGTCAGTTCATGAAACCATGTATGGAGCAGGCCGCGGGCCCAAGGTCGTTTCGCGGCTGCCACGAGCTATGGAAACTCAGCCTTCCTCGGCCGCGCGATAAGGCACGAAGTCGTCGAGGAAAATGATTCCGGTGAAGAACCCGGCGAAGCGGTCCTGGGTGGTCACCTGGTCGAGCCGGCATAGCCTGGTACCAGAACCGAACTTGCGGATCACGAGAACATCATCGTCATCGATAGCGTCGGGCGTGCGCGTGTAGTTCACCCACAGCGTCTTTCCCTGACGATAAACCAGTGCCGTATCATTGATGATCGTGAAGCTGCGCGAGGGGAATGTGCGAATGCAGTTCTCGGGTTCACCGGCGACGCGTCCTTCAAGGAGCTTGGCCAGTTTCGCTTCGCCTTCGGTCAGCGCGCGATCATCGCCCTGCTCTTTGGCCATGGCGGACGGAGCAGCAAGCAAGCCGAATGCGGCGGCGGCAATGAGTGCAGTCTTGGTTAACAGTTGCATCGAACGTCTCCTGCTGTCGGACCCCTTGAGAGATATCACTATAGCACAATCCCTGAATGAGCGCTGAGCCGTGCCTCAGCCGGTCCCGCCAACCGTCAGCCCGTCGATCAGCAAGGTGGGCTGGCCCACCCCGGCAGGCACGCTTTGCCCGCCTTTGCCGCACACGCCGATGCCTTCATCGAGGCTCATATCATTGCCGATGCCGGAGACCCGGGTGAGCACACTCGGCCCGTCGCCGATCAGCGTCGCACCCTTGATCGGGGCGACGATCTTGCCTTTCTCGACCTTATAGGCTTCCGTGCAGGCGAAGACGAACTTGCCCGAGACGATATCGACCTGCCCGCCGCCGAAGCTGGTGGCGTAAATACCATCATCGACGCGGCTGAGCAGCTCTTCCGGGTCATCTTCGCCCGAGCGCATGAAGGTATTGGTCATCCTCGGCATCGGTGCATGCTCGTAGGATTGGCGGCGGCCATTGCCGGTGGGCTCGACTCCCATCAGACGGGCGTTCAGCCGATCCTGCATGTATCCTTTCAGGATACCGTCCTCGATCAGCACGGTTTCGCCGGTGGGCGTGCCTTCATCGTCGATGCTGAGCGATCCGCGGCGCTCGGCAATCGAGCCGTCATCGACCACGGTGACACCCGGCGCCGCTACACGCTCTCCGATCCGGCCGGAAAAGGCGCTGGTGCCCTTGCGGTTGAAATCGCCTTCGAGGCCGTGTCCGACCGCCTCGTGCAGCAGCACGCCGGGCCAGCCGGGGCCAAGCAGGACGGTTGTCTCTCCAGCAGGCGCGGCCACGCTGTCCAGATTGACCAATGCCTGACGAACCGCCTCGTCGATGCCGCGCATCCATTCGCCTTCGTCCATCAACCGGCCGAGCAGATAGCGCCCGCCGATGCCGAAGCTGCCGCGCTCGCGCCTGCCGTTCTGCTCGGCGACAATAGCGATGTTGAGCCGAACGAGCGGGCGGATGTCGCGCACGACGAAGCCGTCTGCGCGGACGATTTCGATGACGCTCCAGCTCGCCGAAAGGCCGGCGCTGACCTGCTCGACCCGTGGGTCTTTGGCCCTTGCGATGGCATCGATTTTCTCGAGCAAAGCCACCTTGTCCTCGAAGGCGACAAGATCGAGCGGGCTTTCCTCGGTATACATGTAGCGATTGGTTCGCACGGGCGGCGGCGCCTTGGCGGCAGTCGCTGGATCGAGCAGTTTGAGCGTCTCGCCTGCGCGCGCAATTCCGGCGGCGCTGATATCGTTGGCGTGGGCAAAGCCGGTCGTCTCGCCCGTCACCCCGCGCAGGCCGAAGCCCGAATCGCGGCTGTAATTGGCGCTTTTCAGCCGCCCGTCATCGAAGCTGAAGCTCTCGCTCGCCGCAAATTGCAGGTAAAGTTCGCCGTCGTCGCATTGGCCGAGCAGCTTGGCTGTGAGCCGTTTTGCCTCGTCCGGCGATAGCTTGTCGGGGGCGTAGAGAAGGCTGGTAGCGTCGATCGGGAGGGTCATGATCGCCTAGATAGGGCGGCGCGCGCCAATGCGAAAGCGCTGGTTATCGATGGCCCGGATCGCTGCCTTCGGAAATGTCCGTCAGCGCGGACTGGTCGGCCCCGTCGGCGGGTCCGCCGATGAGCACGAAACGCCGGTCGCAATAACCGCAATCGGCATAGCCATGCTCGTCGATCTCCAGATAAATCTTCGGATGGCCGAGCGCGGCAGGGCGGAAATTGGTGCCACCACGGATGTTGCTGGCCCCGTCGCAGGACACGCGGGTTGTATCGACCTTGATCACTTCGGGTGGCGGTATGCTCATGGCACTCGCGGATAGTGGCTTTTATCCTTGCCCTCAAGCCTATAGGGCCAGGTGCATGTCTCTGCCCCCAGCAATTCGCATCGATAATCTCGTCAAACGCTATGCCGCGCAGGGCGACGATGGTGGCAAGCTGGCATTGAACGGCGTCAGTTTCGACGTGCCGCAGGGAGGTATCTTCGGACTGCTCGGGCCGAATGGCGCAGGCAAGTCGACGCTGATCAATATCCTCGCGGGCTTGGTGACGAAGACCAGCGGGAGCGCCGAAATCTGGGGCTTCGACATCGACGAACAGCGCCGCAATGCGAAGCGCGCCATCGGCATCGTGCCGCAGGAAATCGTCTTCGATCCGTTCTTTACCCCGTTCGAGGTGCTGGAGAACCAAGGGGGGTTCTACGGGGTCACAAAGGCGCACAGACGGTCCGAGGAGCTGCTCAAGGCCGTGCATCTGTGGGACAAGCGCGATGCCTATGCGCGCACGTTGTCCGGCGGGATGAAGCGCCGTTTGCTGATCGCCAAAGCGATGGTCCATTCGCCGCCGATCCTGGTGCTCGACGAGCCGACCGCCGGAGTCGATGTCGAGCTGCGTCGTCAATTGTGGGAGCTGGTGAACGAGCTCAACGGCGAAGGGGTGACGGTGGTACTGACCACGCATTACCTCGAAGAAGCCGAACAGCTGTGCGACCGCATCGCCATTATCAATCACGGCGAGCTCATCGCCAACAAGCCGACCCGCGAGCTGGTCGATATGGCGCGCGAGAAGATCGTCTCGGTAGCGGTCGACAAGGATCTTGCCGGACCGCCGATGGAGGATGTCTTCATCAAGGCCGAAGTCGTCTCGCCGAGACGGCTCGAAGTCACTTATGACCGCGACAAGACCACCGCCGGCCATGTGCTCGCACTGGTGCAGAGCCACGGCTATGCGATCGAAGACGTCACCACGCGCGAGGCCGATCTGGAAGATGTATTCGTCCAGCTGACCGGCGCGGGATAAACCCTCTTAGAGTCGGTAATCCAGCCCCGCACTGTGCCGCTGGAGCACTCCCCAGTCATCCTTGTAGCGTTCTTCCAGAGATGTGGAGCAACGGCGGCAACGCCCTACCCTGTATCCAATTCTGCCCTTGACGGCAGTTTCATCCACTCTGTGCTTGCCGAAAGCACAGGCGAGGTGCCCGATTTTCATGTGGTGCGACCCTTCCCTTTTGCGATTCCCCGTTAACCACGCCACACCACGTGCTTCTCGCGCGCGAAAGGGTGGAATCGCCCAACCGTGTTTTTCTTGCCGCATGCTGCTTGTCCGGCCATGAGCGCGCACATGAAAGAAGCATCGCACGACGTTCTCGTGATCGGGTCCGGCGCCGCCGGACTGACCGCCGCACTTGCACTGGCCGAAGAGCGCAAGGTCTGTGTGCTGGCCAAAGGATCGCTGACCGGCGGCTCCACCGCTTGGGCGCAGGGCGGGATCGCCGCCGTGCTGGATGCGGGCGACACATTCGACAATCATGTGCGCGACACGATGGTGGCCGGTGCCGGCCTCAACGACCGCGAGACGGTCGAATTCGTGATAGAGCGCGCACCGCAAAGTATCGACCGCTTATGCGAGCTGGGCGTGCCCTTCAACAAGGAGAGCGGCGATCTCCACCTGACCCGCGAGGGCGGCCATTCGCATCGCCGCATAGTTCATGTTGACGATGCGACCGGCTGGGCGGTGCAGGAGGCACTGCTCAAAGCGGCGGACGCCAATCCGAATATCACCATGCTTCCCGGCCAGACCTGCATCGACTTCATCACCGGGCGCAATCAGGCAGAGTATTCGGGCGCCGGACGAGTGTGGGGTGCTTACGCCCTCGACGAGGAAAGCGGCGAAGTGGTGAAGCATGTCGCCCGCGCTACCGTGCTTGCGGCTGGCGGTGCGGGACGCTGCTATCTCTTCTCGACCGCCCCGCGCGGGGCGACGGGCGACGGGATCGCCATGGCCTACCGCGCGGGCGCGCGCGTTTCCAATATGGAGATGATGCAGTTCCACCCGACCTGCCTCTATAATCTGGAGGTCAAGAACTTCCTGATCACAGAGGCTGTGCGCGGGGAGGGCGGCCATTTGCTGCATCCTGAAACCGGACATCGCTTCATGGCCGATTACGATCCGGAACGGATGGAGCTGGCTCCGCGCGATGTGGTCGCCCGCGCGATCGACGACCAGATCAAGCGCTTCGGCCTCGATTACGTCCATCTGGATATCAGCCACCAGCCAGCCGACTTCGTGCGCGAGCATTTCCCGACCATCGACGAGAAGCTGACCGGTCTCGGCATCGATATGACGAAGGATCCGATCCCGGTCGTCCCGGCGCAGCATTATACCTGCGGCGGCGTGGTCGTGGGGCTGGATGCGCGAACCGATCTGCCGGGATTGTGGGCAGCGGGAGAATGCACCGAAAGCGGGCTCCACGGCGCCAATCGCCTTGCTTCAAACAGCCTGCTGGAATGTTTCGTTTTCGGCGAAGCGGCGGCCAAGGACATCTTGGCGCAATGGGCCGACCTGCCCGAACCGCCCACCATCCGCGACTGGGACGAGAGCCGCGTCACCGATTCCGATGAACAGGTGGTCATCAAGCAGAACTGGACCGAAATCCGCCGCTTCATGTGGAACTATGTCGGCATCGTGCGCACAACCAAGCGACTGGAGCGCGCCGCCAATCGCATCGATATGCTGCGGCGCGAGGTCGAGGATTATTACGGCAGCTTCGTCGTCACCACCGACCTCATCGAATTGCGCAATCTGCTGGAGGCCGCCAATCTGATCGTGAAATCCGCCCTGGCCCGACACGAAAGCCGCGGTCTGCATTTCACGCTCGACTATCCCCAAACCGACTCGGTCGCCCGCGACACAGTGCTGGTGCCCTGACGGGATAGAGGCCGACGAAAACCGTTCGTCGGATCGAAGTCGACATCTGTAGACGCAAAGCAGTCATCCGGCGAAGCGTGCTGGAGACGGCGAGCCATTCGTGCTTTTCATAATGGCAGATGCAGTGTCCCAGTCCCCCGACTTTTGGGCAATCCGCATCCGATCGACCACTGACACCGCAACCTGAGTTTCTTCAGGGGCTGCACTCGGTTTGGTGGTCCCCTTGGTGGCCGATCATCCGCAGACTTTAAAGGATGATCAGATGTCGAAACTTACCAGCATGATGCTCGCCCCGCTCGCCACAGCCGCACTGTGCGTGCCTGTTCTCTCACCCGTTTCCGCTCAGGAGCCGATCGTCGTGGAATCCCGCGAAGCGATGAAGCAGTTCCAGAAAGAAGTGAGCAAGGACCTCAATCGCAACCTCGAATATGCGGGGTTTCGCAACTTCCGCACGCCAAACACCGGCTTCGTGAAAATCCAGTTCACACTGGACGACAGCGGGAAGCCTGCCGATTTCAAGGTGGTCGCCAATACCAGCGACTATGCCGGCGAACGCACCGCGCGTTATGCTGTCGCCCGCTTGCGTGGTCTCGATCAGGCTCCGGTTCGCAATGCCCACTCTGCGCAGTTCCAGGCGAATATCGCCTTTGCTCAGGACGAATATGGCAGGCGCGAAGTGATGGCCGAGATGCAGCGTGACGAACGTGCGCGGTTCGCTCGCGGAGAGGTCAGCGAAACTCTGATCGTCCTCGGCTCGTAAAGACCCGGACGGACGGGAACGCGCGCCGCCCCTCCTTCGGCGGCGCGCGTTTCCTCTTGCCTGTTCCACGCGCGATCCGGGCATCACAGTTGATTCATGCGAGCAAATGGGGTCTCTGGATCGTCCAAATCAAATCGATGCAGGACAGGTGCCCTCAATGCCCGAAGCCCAGGCCAATGGAATAAGCATTCATTACGAGGATCACGGCGATCCGGCGAACCCGGCAATGCTGCTAATTATGGGATTCGGTGCGCAGTTGACGCTGTGGCCGATCGAGCTGGTGGAAGAGTTGGTCGGGCAAGGCTTCCGGGTCATTCGCTTCGACAACCGCGACATCGGCCTCAGTCACAAGTTCGACGGTGTTAAGGCGCCGGGGCTAATCAAGATGACGCTCATGTCCAAGGTCGGTCTGACGCCAAAAGTGCCGTACACTCTGGCGGACATGGCCGACGATGCGGCCGGGCTGCTCGATGCGCTGGGCATCGACAAGGCGCATATCGTCGGTGCAAGCATGGGCGGAATGATCGGACAGCATGTCGCCTCGCGGCACGCCGAGCGATGCCTTTCCTACACGCAGATATTCTCCACCACCGGCAACCCCAAGCTGCCCGCGGCGAAGAAAGAGGCGCTGCAGGCGCTTGTGACGCGGCCCAAGAGTACCGAGGAAGAGGCACTGGTCGATCACGGCGTCATGCTGGCGCGCACGATCGGCTCGCCCGGTTACCCGTCCGATGAAGCGCGGCTGCGCGACCGTGCGCGTGAAAGCGTCCAGCGCAGTTTCTATCCCGAAGGACCGACTCGTCACCTGTCCGCCATCGTCGCGGACGGCGATCGCCGCGAGATGATCAAGGGTATCACTGTGCCGACGCTCGTGCTGCATGGCGAAGACGATCCGCTGGTGCCGTGCGAAGGGGGCCGCGAGACGGCCGACCACATTCCTGGCGCGAAGATAAAGACCATTCCGGGCTGGGGGCACGACCTGCCGCTGGAGCTGGTGGATGAGCTTGCCGGCGAGATCGCGGCGCATGCCAGGAGCGCAGTTTCCGCATAATGCAGGATTCGGAAATTGCGCGACCGGATTCGAATGAATCTCAAGGTCCGCGCAGTCCTTGTGCACGCAAAAATTTTTTCGCAGATTCATTTTCCGGCTTGCGCACTCGCAAAGCCCAGCTTGGTCCACGCGTCGCTGCGATGCAGCAGGACAACACACCTGCCGTTTGCGCGCTGCCGTAGGGTTAATTTAGTATATACCCTCTTGCTTCCGGGGCGTGTCTGATTCAGTATCTAGTGGTTCGGATGCCGGGGGTACCCACAAGACCTAGCTATCAGGAGGGCGAGCACCCATATAGGGGGCCAGTCTTCCCGCGCTAAGCTTGTGGGCAAAAAGGGGATAAGTTTCAGTCCCCATCGGCCTCTCGAATTGCTAGGACGGGGCATCCCGTTCGAGTCGAACATAAAAAGAACGATCGGCGCGACATCGCGCGGTCGCCGGTAAGGTGGAGCGGGACACGAGATGGATTTTAGAATTGGGGACGAAGCGGCAATGAACTTCGATAGCGAGACACAGGAAATCGAGGGCCGGCAGTCCGAAACGCAGGCTCCCGCCGCCAAAGCCGACATGGCCGAAAAGGCCGAGAAAGAGGCAGTACCGATGGTTGCAGAAGACAAGGGCAGCGAAGCGCTCGCAGAGATGTCCGCATCGGTAATGACCGAAGCGGCGAAGGCTGCTGCGTCCGGCGCTCCCGTCGATCCCGATAGCAAGAAGGTGCTCGATCGCCGTTTCGACGTGCAGACCGATTCTTCGCGCGATGAACTGCTGACCGATTTCGGCAAGGACACGCTCGAAGACCGCTACCTGCTGCCAGGCGAAAGCTATCAGGATCTGTTCGCCCGCGTCGCCGATGCCTATGCCGACGATGCCGAACATGCCCAGCGGCTTTACGACTATATCTCGAAGCTGTGGTTCATGCCCGCAACGCCGGTGCTGTCGAATGGCGGCACCACGCGCGGCCTGCCGATCTCCTGCTATCTCAATTCGGTTTCCGACAGCCTCGACGGGATCGTCGGCACCTGGAACGAGAATGTCTGGCTCGCCTCCAAGGGCGGCGGCATCGGCACCTATTGGGGCAATGTTCGCGGGATTGGCGAGCCGGTCGGCCTCAACGGCAAGACCAGCGGCATCATTCCCTTCGTGCGGGTGATGGATTCGCTCACTCTGGCAATCTCGCAAGGATCGCTGCGCCGCGGTTCGGCGGCCTGCTATCTCGACGTTTCGCACCCGGAAATCGAGGAGTTCCTCGAAATCCGCAAGCCGTCGGGCGACTTCAACCGCAAGGCATTGAACCTGCACCACGGCGTGCTGCTGACCGACAAGTTTATGGAAGCGGTGCGCGATGGCAGCGAATTCGATCTCCTTTCGCCCAAGACGGGCGAAGTGCGCGGCACCGTCGATGCGCGCGCGCTGTTCCAGAAGCTGGTCGAAACCCGCCTTGCCACCGGCGAGCCGTATATCGTCTTTGCCGACACGGTGAACCGCATGATGCCCAAGCATCACCGCGATCTGGGCCTCAAGGTCTCGACGTCGAACCTGTGCAGCGAAATCACTCTGCCGACCGGCGTCGATCACCTCGGCAACGACCGCACGGCGGTGTGCTGCCTGTCCTCGCTCAACCTGGAAAACTGGGAAGAATGGCACGAGGACAAGACCTTCATCGAGGACGTCATGCGCTTCCTCGACAATGTTCTGCAGGATTATATCGACCGCGCGCCCGACGAAATGGCCCGCGCGAAATATTCCGCCTCGCGCGAACGCAGCGTCGGCATGGGCGTGATGGGCTTCCATTCCTTCCTCCAGGCCAAGAATATCGGCTTCGAAAGCCCGATGGCGAAGGTGTGGAACCTGAAGATGTTCAAGCACATCAGCGCCAAGGCGGAAGAGGCCAGCATGGTCCTCGCCAAGGAACGCGGCCCGTGCCCGGATGCCGAAGACATGGGCGCGATGGAGCGGTTCAGCTGCAAGATGGCGATCGCACCGACCGCCTCGATCAGCATCATCTGCGGCGGCACCTCTGCCTGCATCGAGCCGATCCCGGCCAATATCTACACGCACAAGACCCTGTCGGGCAGCTTCATCGTGAAGAACCCGTATCTGGAAAAGCTGCTCGACAAGAAGAGCAAGAATTCGACCAATATCTGGAATTCGATTCTGGAGAAGGGCGGCAGCGTCCAGCACCTCGACTTCCTGACCACGGAAGAAAAGGCGACCTTCAAGACCAGCTTCGAAATCGACCAGCGCTGGCTGCTCGAATTCGCGGCCGACCGTACGCCCTTCATCGATCAGGCGCAGTCGCTGAACCTGTTCATCCCCGCCGATGTCGACAAATGGGATCTGATGATGCTGCACTTCCAGGCGTGGGAGAAGGGCATCAAGTCGCTCTATTACCTGCGTTCGAAGAGCGTGCAGCGCGCCGGTTTCGCAGGCGGAGTGGAAGCGGACAACACCGCCGACGCCGCCAAGATCGAACTGATGGCAGAGGCCGCCGGACCAACCGATTACGAGGAATGCCTCGCCTGTCAGTGAGGATGAAATGCCGAGATTTTCGGAGAATACCTTTGCGAGCAACTGCTTGACAGGGTCATTCTTTTCTTTGGTGGTTTTTCCGATTTAATTGCGTTCAGCGGGAAGAAAAAGACCGGCCCCTTCAACCCATTGCGAGTTGAAGAGGCCGGGCTTTTCTTGATCCGGCGCTAGGCCGGATGCGACCGCTTTATGGTTATGTGGCTTCCATCACGGCTTTATTGCCGAGGCCTGCTGGAATGCGTGCATTCTTCTTGAGATACACCCGGTTATCCTCGATCTTCTCGACGTCTTCGAGCGAGAGGAAGTGGTGCATGTCATCGCCGCTGTCGGACTTGGTCAGCTTGATGGCATCGTCCTGGACTGCGTCCACGGTGCCGACATGCTGGCCTTCGTAATTCGTGACTTCCATGTGTTCGTTGATGCGTAGCTTCTCAAACATAATTTGCCTTTTGTTTAAATGGGTTATGTCTAACTAACGGATAGAAAGTCACTTCCGTTCCTCGTCTCGTCGAGGCTCAGCCACGGCTCGTGGGGTGCTGCTGGAATAGGTCGCTGGCAATCTTTTCGGGGTCAGGGCATGGGTACTTTATGGGAGCCGCCGCGGACAGCATCGGGGTCGCGATCGCGGCATATGGGTCGGGCGACGTGATTGCCGGTTGCCTCGACAGCTTGCGGCAATCAGACGGCCCGCGCCTGCAAGTGGTGATCGTCGATAATGCCAGTCCCGATGATACGGCCGGAGCGATCCGCGCTTGGGCCGACCGCAATCTGGACGCGGCCGAGTTCGCAGAGGCGAGTGTGGGCGATGCACCCTCCGGCGGGGCCTGGCTGACCTTGCTGCGAGCAGATGCCAACCGCGGTTTCGCCCATGCCACCAATCGCGCGCTCGAAGCGCTCATGCGCGATCCTGCGCTGGACCTGTTCTGGCTGCTCAATCCCGATGGCCGAGCCGCCCCCGATGCCCCCATGCACTTCGCTGAGATGGCAGAAAAAGGACCGTTTGCCTTGATGGGCGGACGCATCGTGTTCGATGACCGGCCCGACATTGTCCAAACCGATGGCGGGCGCATCTCTCAACTGACAGGGCGGTGTATCTCGGTTAACTGGAGCAAGCATGCGGGCACCGCATCACCGCCTGCCGGATCGAGCCTCGATTACGTCAGCGGGGCCAGCTGCATCGCCTCACGTGCTTTCATCGAGCGCGCGGGTCTGATGCCGGAAGACTATTTCCTCTATTACGAAGAGGTCGACTGGGCCATGCGGCGCGGCGATCTCCCGCTGGTTACCGTGCCCGAAGCCGTAGTCCGGCATATTGGCGGAACCAGCACCGGCAGCGCCGCGCGCACCGGACCGTCTTCCGCCTTCGCGACCTATTTCAATTACCGCAGCCGCTTCCGCTTTATCGCCCGGCACATGCCGTTCGCGCTGCCGTTATCGATCGGATGGTCGCTGGCGAAGGCGCTGGGGTTCGCTTTGCGCGGCGAGTGGGGCCTCGCGCGCGCCATTATGGCAGGGTCATTCGGTGGCTCCCCTCCCGGGCAGGTGCGAGAGCGCCTCGGTGCGGACGCGTTGGCGTTTCTCAAGAAGCGCCCGCCTAGCTAACGGAGCGCACGGCTAAGCCGCCCGAGCACGCGGTCGGGCCGCCGGATCATCACCCGCGTGAGCGCACCGATATCACGTATGCCGCCATAGCGATTGACCGGGATACTCGCGAGTTCCGGCCAGCAGTCGGCCACCAGTGCCCTTGCCAGCCCGCCATTGCGGCGAAATTCCGGCGGCAGGCTCCACATGCGCGCGAATTGCCTGTGCGAGATAAGCGGGTGGAGGTCGCGCGGGCCGGAGCGCGGATAGCCTTGGCCGAACACCCACGGACCCATGCGCAATTCAAGATAGGCCAGATCGAGCAGCTGAAAGGCATCGAGCCCTGCCGGCAAAGCGGCCAGCCAGCGCGTGGTCCGATCAAGGAGCAGCGGATGGGCTGGGAGCTTGAGGCGCCTCAGGATCAACTCGGGCGTCACCGCCTGCCATGCCGTCATCCCGCGCGGCCACAGGAAGCCTCGCCCGACTTCCCCTCCCAAACCGCCGAGAAGAACGGCATCCTCGAGCGGCGCGACGCTAGGATGCCAGTCGCGGTTCATGCCGGCCAGCGCGTGGCCGGCGGCGCGACTCCACGCCTCGGCCTGAAGCTCCGACGCACACACTCCGCGCAGCACGCCGTGCGACAGACCTGCCAAGCTTGCCAAGCGCCGCGCCAGTGCAACATCGCGCTCTGCGCCGGGCACCGCGACGGTCACGAATTCGAGATGCGGTGCAAGCTGGCGATTGGCGGCGAGCATTGCGCGCGTCTCATGCCCGCCGGTGAGCGTTTGCGCGGTCTGATGCTCGGCAGCCACGGCGGCGCTAACGACGGCGATTTCCTCTGCGATGGCGGCGATCACCCTGCGCGGGTCACGGACATAGCCGGGCATGGGCCGCATCCGGCTGCGCGCGATCATGCCTTGCGGCAGTTCGAGATGATGGTTCGGAAGTAGGCGCTCCAAATCGTCATGCGCGGTCAGTCCGGCGGTGAACCATCCGTCCCGCGATGCCCCGAATGCGGCGATCAGATCCGGCCGAAGCCGCGCGTCATACGCATCGCCGAGGACCAGTTCCGCGCTCGATCCCGCCAGGCCGGTGCGGCGGTCGAACACTGCGCCCATGCTGGCGCTCGCATCGGGGAAAACGGAGCAGCCTTGCGTATCGGCAATGACCAGCAAGTAACTCCCCGCAAGCCGGTCATGCGCGGCATCGGCGATCTCGGCGCGGCCTGCATTCGGTTCGATCGGCAGAGTGAGCGTGCCGTGCACAGTCCTGCCCAAATGCATGTCGACGGCAAGGCCCAGCACGGCCCCGGCCAGCCTGCCATCGCCAAAGTGCAATTCGGTCACAGCGAGCGTCTCGTGCACAGCCATTCGCATTCCCGGCGCAAGCATGATTTCGCGGAAGTCGCAGGGAATCACGGCGGGCAATGCGCCGATCAGGAACTGTCCCGGAAAGCTTGGCTCTGACCCGTCCATAATGGGCCTATAGCGTGCACCGGGTACACTGGTCACCCGCAATAAGAGACGCCTCGCTCCACCAAAGGAGCGAGGCGCCGGGGGTGCGGGAATGCCCGCAAAAAGGGAAAACCGGGCGCACCCGAAACTCCCCAGAAATGGTTAGACGTTAGCTGCCCGAGAGCGGTCGCGAGGCATCCGCCTTTGCGCGTCGCGCGGGGTTTGGCGATGTTTCGCCGATATAGCTTTCGTTGCTGTTCGCGCCCTCGCTCTGCTCCATCTGTCCGGACGAACCGTCTTCACTGGAAGAGCTACCTGCGTAGGCGCTCTGCTCCATCTGGCCCGAGGCATCGCGGCTATTGCCGTAGCTCGCCTGCGCGCCGCTGGATTGCTCCTGCTGCTCCGATGCGTGCCAGCCGCCTTGCTTGTCGCTGCTTTCCGGCATTCTCTTGCGCGATTGCTGCTCTTCCTGGCGGCCCGCCATCTCCTCGCGGTGGCCAGTGCGCGTCGGCTCTCCCGGCGCACTGCTGGGCGAAAGCGTGACATTGCGGCTGTCGTTCGGTTCATACTGCGACATGTTCAAAACTCCTTTGCCAAATCAATGCACTAGGAGCATGCAGCGTTCCTCAATTCGTCGCAGATTGCAGGGCATTTGGTCGCAGGACGGGTATTTCCGGCCCACAAGACACACTGCGGCGCCATCAACATCTTTTCCCCGCGTAAATGTTCGTGCTTGCTATCGAATCACCCGTGTGATTCCCTATATAGGTCGTTCACGCCAAATCCGGAGAGACACAAGATGTCGTTGCTCGAAGCCCGCAAGACCTACAAGCCCTTTGAATATCCGTGGGCCTACGACTTCTGGAAACGCCAGCAGCAGATCCACTGGATGCCCGAAGAAGTGCCGCTGGGCGAGGATTGCCGCGACTGGGCGCAAAAGCTGACCGAGCACGAGCGCAACCTGCTCACCCAGATCTTCCGCTTCTTCACCCAGGCCGATGTCGAGGTGCAGGATTGCTACCACGACAAATACGCCCGCGTGTTCAAGCCGACCGAGATCAAGATGATGCTCACCGCTTTCTCCAATATGGAGACGGTGCATATCGCGGCCTATTCCCACCTGCTCGACACGATCGGCATGCCCGAAAGCGAATATTCCGCCTTCCTCGAATATGAGGAAATGGCCGACAAGCATTCGTATATGCAGCAATTCGGCGTCGACACGGACGAGGATATCGCCCGCACGCTGGCCATGTTCGGCGGCTTTACCGAAGGCATGCAGCTGTTCGCCAGCTTCGCCATGCTGATGAACTTCCCGCGCTTCAACAAGATGAAGGGCATGGGCCAGATCGTCAGCTGGTCGGTCCGCGATGAAAGCCTGCACTGCGAAGGCATCATCCGCATGTTCCACGAATTCGTGCAGGAACGCGATTGCTACACCAAGGCGGTGAAGGAAGACATCATCGACATCTGCCAGAAGTCGGTGCGGCTGGAGGACAACTTCATCGACCTGGCGTTCGAAATGGGCCCGGTGTCCGGCATGACGCCGAAGGAAATCAAGAAATACATCCGCTACATCGCCGACTGGCGGCTGGGCCAGCTGGGCCTGCAGCCGATCTACATGATCGAAGATCACCCGCTGCCCTGGCTCGCCCCGCTGCTGAACGGGGTGGAGCACGCCAACTTCTTCGAACAGCGCGCAACCGAATATTCCAAGGGCGCCACCAAGGGCGACTGGAACACGGTGTGGTCCAGCTTCGACAAGCGCAACAACGCCAAGGCCGC
Organism: uncultured Alphaproteobacteria bacterium; assembly: GCA_963797945.1. Lineage (GTDB taxonomy): Bacteria > Pseudomonadota > Alphaproteobacteria > Sphingomonadales > Sphingomonadaceae > Qipengyuania. The sequence continues at coordinate 598,265 of CAWCRA010000005.1, forward strand.
GAACGAGGAAGAGCTGGTGGTCGACGACGGTCCGGGACTGTTCGGCGATGATGGCGCGGGGAGCGTGGCGGCGGAGTAGGGCAGCGTAACACATGTCGGAAGAGGTCACCACTTTCGAGGCTGCGCTAAAAGCCTTCGACAAGGTAAGCCGTTACTCATGGAAGAATATATCGTTTCGCGGGCACGGAGATACGATGTGGCAAGCAAAGCCGAGCCTGTTCAGACAAGAGCCAGACGTTGCGGAATTCGAAGCGGAGATGATCCGCGAACTAATTAGTCTGTATCCGCACGACTTCTTGCATGACACATCAATGTTCGACCGACTTGTTCGAATGCAACATTACGGCCTTCCTACGCGGCTGCTGGATGTCAAAAAATCCGCTCGTCCCCTGTTCTTCTCGGTTTGGGAAGAACCGTTCGATGATCGGGATGGCGCGGTTCTCGCTTTTTCTGCCGATGAGGAACGCTGCACAATTCTACGATTCTGAGTCAGTCGTAAGTTGCATGGCTAATGTTGCGAACCTGAGCCAAGATGAGCGCAATACTTTGGAGACGACGAAAGCATCCACAATCGCAGACCTTCGCGAGTTGCAGCCTATGGGACGCTTGGTTCAATTTATCAAAGCGGAAAAGCCGTAGAGAGTGGAGATAAAGAAGGTTGATCTTTTTAGGCCGGTGGTTGTCACGGCGAAGAGGGCCAATCAGCGCATGAGCGCGCAATCGGGATCGTTTATTTTATTCGGTTTGACTCAGGCAAAAGCCCGACGTACAAAAAGTCTATCAAATCCGAGAAAATAGTTATTAAAAAGCAAGCGAAGTTGGAAATTCGACGGCGCCTTGGCTCATTGGCAATCGACGCCAGCACGCTTTTCCCAGAGATTGATAAGGTGACGGCAAGGATTGTCGATATCTACAAGGATAAAGTGATCCCGTTTTAGATGATGAAAGGTTGTCATTAACTCGACCGCCCCGTCGAAGCATAGTATCTCACCAGCCGATCGTTTGTATCAAGATTCTGTGAATAAGGACCATGGCACACGCTGAAGCTCGACCGAAATTCCCATAGGGTGGGGCAGAAATAGAAGCGAGGACCTTATTCGAAGCCCTTGCTGAAGCGTCGATCCGGCGGGCGAGGACTTAGTGGTCGTATCGCTGCCAATCGACAATATTTCTCTTGATGTTGGCACTACGGTTCAAGCCAATTTGGAAGTTGGCGATGAGATGCAAACCTATGTTCTCCGCATAAAGGAAATGAATTCGGACTGACCAGAATGGGTTCAATTATTTCCTTGATTCGTCGCCTGAATCGCATTCAGCATCAGCCCAAACACCGACCTGCTCAGCGTCCCGATAGCAGATGCGGCGCTTGCCATAGGTCCGGCGAATCCACTCGCGCGGTGTCGTGCCGCCGAGGGTCGGTTGCCAGGAAGCCGCTGCTCTCTGCGTCAAATGCGCATAAACGCCTGAAAGCGTACACATCGACATATGGCCGATGTGAGTAAGCTAAAGCCGGGAAAACCTCGGAAGATTGGAGAAACGACCTATACCGATAGCGGGGTGCGCCTATCGCGTCCGGGAGGTGGTCGACAGCGGTTGGTTTCTCCCTCTTGATCGCCACTCTGCCCGGTTGGTGCCTTTATTCTCGTCCTGCTGTGGTGAAGTTTCGCTTCCCAGCAAACTGATTATCTGAATGCTCTGACCCTGATTTTTTTGTCTGTGCCTCAGGCGCCGGCTCTTTGGTGGGCTGGCGAGGTAGACGGGGTCGTCTGGGTGGAGAGGAGTTTTTGTTTCATGCACCCACATCCGTGGGTGTGTCCTCGGTGCTGTTCCTCCCTATCGGTCGGGCACCTGCGGGGCGGCCGCGTGGCCTTGCGGTCGGCTGGTCGCCGACCGTGCTCCGCCGCTAACTAACGGAAATAGCGCCACGTTCCGGGGCGCTAATCTGTTTGCTTGGTCGCGGAGCACGGCCCGTAGGGCCGCAAGGGCGACCGCCCGCCCGCAGCGACCGTAGGGAGCGAGGAAAGCCAAGTGAGCGGATGCGAACGCCGGCGCCTGAGGCGCAAACAAAAAACTCCTCTCCACCCAGACCGCCCCCTCGACCTCGTCATCCCATCCCCACATTCCAAGTTTGATCCAGCGCAAGGAACGCCCGGCAGCCTGTGCTACTACGCATCCCAAGACCAACCACCATGAGAGGGATCACCCATGTCGCAGCACACGCCGAACGAATTGACGACGATCTTCGCCCGCGACCGCGAGCTGGTCACGCGCCTCAAACAGCAGGACGCGCATTACGCCAAGCTGGCGGACCAATATCACGACGTGAACCGCCAGGTGCACCGCATCGAGAGCGAGAACGAAGCGGCCAGCGACGAACGCGCCGAAGCGCTCAAGAAACAGCGGCTCGGCCTGCTCGACGAACTCACCGCCATCGTCACCAAGGCACGCGGCGCGGGGTGATGCCGCGCGGCTCGTCGTTCCCGCACAGGTAGGGGTGACCCAGATGATCGCCGGGATCAGCGCTCAGTCGACCGCCCCCAAACCTCGGGCGGCGTATCCACCGTTTCGCTTGCATCGAACTTCACGCGGAATAGCCTCGTGGGGTCGTTGCGCCGGGTCAGCTGGTAAGCGAAATAAGGGTTCTCGCCCCCCGCCGGGATGACTTCGATCCGCCAGACATTGGTGAGCGAGGCATCCAGCCCCTCGCGCTCGAACATGGCGATGCTCTCGTCATCGACGGGGAAATCCTGTGCGTTGCCGCTGCCCATGTCCTGCGTCGTGCCGCCGTAATTGGTTACCGCGTCGAGGCTGCCGTCTTCGTGGCGGTGTTCGTGTTTCAACGTGATGCCGCCGCCTTCCGACCGGGTGAGCACCCATGCGCGGCTGCGGTCCCAGCCGCCCGGCGCGCTCTTGTCTTCGACATGAAACGGGATCGCGACCCGCATATTTTCGCAATCGCGCACATGCATAACCATTGCCGCATCGGCCATGTCGGCATCGCGTTCGTCTTCGCTGACGAGGCGGCCGGCATAGGAATTGCCGCAATGCGAGGACAGGTTGGTCCAGAACAGGTCGAGCGCGCTGACTTCCTCGCCGAGGACAGGAATGGGCGGTGCAGGCTTGCAGGCAGTGATGGCGAGCGTGAGCGCAAGGCAAAGGGATCGGGCTGGCATAGCCCAAGCCTGCCCGCCGCAAACGCCATGCGCAACCTTTCGGTATATTGCTGCGCCGGAACCCCAGCGGCGCTCGACCGCTATTTGTTCAGGGTCGCGAAAGCTTGCCGCAGTGTGCGGTGAGCTCGGTCGGCCTTAAATGGAGGAAATTTGATGGCCGAAATACCCGTAGAAAAGAAATCTTCGATGTCGTGGCTATGGTGGCTCTTGCTGCTCGCCGGCATTATCGCGCTGCTGTGGGCGATCTTCGATAATGACGATGATACGCCGGACCTGCTAGACGGTGACGATACCGCGATTGTCGGCGATGCCGATGTAAACGCGGTGGATGCAGATGCCGATATCGACGGCAATATTCAAACACTTACCGGCGTCGCGGCGCTTGGCTCGCTCGCCACGATGATCGGCACCGATGTCGATCTGAGCGGAGTGGCCGTCAACCGCGTGATCGGGGACGAGAGCTTCACCGTGGGCGAGGGTGCCAACGAAACACTGGTGCGCTTCGACGAAGTCCAGACCCCCAACACCGCGCGCGAAGGGCTGGTCGATGTGAATCCCGGTTCGCGCGTCCGTATCACCGGCAGCGTCGAAGCGCTCGACATGTCGGACATGCCCGAAACGGTCCGCACCGATCTGGCTGGCGGTAACCAGGCTTATATCCGCGCGAGCAGTGTGGATGTCGTAAACGGAGGTGAAACCCCATGAAGAACGATGACAGGTTCGCAGAACTCGACACCCTTTCCGATTGGCAGCTAGTCCATGAGGAGCAGGACATTCGCGGATATCCCCTGCGTTCGCTATCCGGCGAGGACTACGGTACGGTTGACGACATGCTGGTGGACAAGGACCACGAGCACGTTCTTGCCGTACGTTTGAATGACGGACGGATGGTCGCGGTCGAAAATCTCGACATCAGGGACGATCACGTGATCTATCTGGATGATACGGCAGCGTCACCGGCCGCCTACACCAAGGTCAGCCGCCGCCGCACCTGAGGCGTAATGGTTGCAGAAATGATCGAGGGGCACCGGCTGGCTCGGTGCCCCTTTTGCGTCTGCCTCGCCAGGCTTACGCTACCTCCATGCCGGGCTGTCGTTTTCCTACTCCGCGTAGGCCTGCTTTATGCTGCGCGCCATGGCTTTTGCACTCGCCTTCCCGTTCCTTGTTGGCGTGCGAGATGCCGCCTGAGCAATTCTCTCCAGGACCGTGTTCCATGTGTTCCATCCTGTTGGGCTTGCCCTCGCGCATGCCTTCATGCGACCAGTGCAGGACCGGGGCGCGCGATACGGGGAATATGGACATGAGCCAGCCAAGCGGGCGCGCGGGCACTATCGAGCAATTTGGGGCCAATATGGCAGTCCTGCACGCCGGCGACCCCAGGGACTTCAAGCCCTATGCGCCGCAGGACGGCGACGTGTTCATCACCAGCTGGGCCAAGAGCGGCACCACCATGATGCAGCAGATGTTCCACCAATTGCGCATGGGCGCGGCGACCGGCTCTGGCGACATGGACTTCGACGACATCAGCCGCATGACCCCGTGGGAGGATACGGCGGTGATGCTCGATTTCGACATGACTGCCCCGCAGCGCGCGCGCCCTCGCGGCTTCAAGTCGCACCGCGAATACGAACGCCTCCCTGCGGGCATGCGCTACATCGTGACGCTGCGCGATCCGCACGAGACCTTCGTGTCCTTCTTCCGCTTCTTCGACGGTTGGCACATCGAACGCGGCGCCCTGCCGATCGAGGAATTCTTCCCTTTGTGGATGGGCGGAGGGCCGAACGGCTGCGACTACTTCACGCATCTACTGAGTTGGTGGGCGCGCCGGGACGAGCCCGATACGCTGCTCGCCGACTATCGCGGGGTGGTGAAGAACCGCCCCGCCATGATCCGCCGCATGGCCGAGTTCCTTGGTATCGCCCTGACCGGTGATCTCGCCGCGATGGTCGAGGAACATACCAGCCGCGAGTTCATGGTGTCGCATAAGGACAAGTTCGACGACGCGATGGTCTGCGCCAAGATGGAGGAGCGGCTCGGCATTCCGGCCGATAGCGATTCCACCAAGGTGCAGGCAAAAGGCAGCGACGCGAAGACCGTACCTCCTGCTATCGCGGATCAGATCGACGCCATGTGGGCGGAGCGGGTCGCACCGGTGACAGGACATGCGAACTACGCAGCGCTGGCGCAGTCTCTCCATCGGTGAAGCCTGCTTCGATTTCGTGAAATACCGAGCAGCCGAACCAGCGCAGACCACGCACCGTCAAGCACGTCATTCGCCCGAGTTCATTCGCCCGAGTTCAAGCACCAGCTCTCGCGCTGTCCGCCAAAATAGCGGCGCGCCAAGCCTTCGCCGACCATCGTTTCGCCCAGATATACACGGCGACCCGCCCGGTCGTGCCGATAGAGTTCGCGCAGCTGACGACCGTATTTATCGGTGGGATCATCCCAGCGGCCTTTCATCCAGAATGCGCCCTCGTTCAGCCAGGCGCGCAGGCGGGCCCGCGCAAGCTTCGCTACTCGCTCCTCGGCAGGGCATCTTGCATCGAGTTCCGGAGTGTCGAACCCCATGATCCTGAAGTCGGTCCCGCCGATGCGAAATGTATCTCCGTCCACTACGCAATGCGCTCCGCGGCCTCCTCCGCACCAGGTCCATTGCGCGTCTACTCGTTGCGGATCGGTGCTGATGAAGTCCGGGGCGCCCACCAGCTCTGGCTGCCGATAAATGACGATTGCCATGGCAAAAAAAATCACGAAAACGAATGGCCGCATGGCGTGCCAGCTTTGCGCCCATGTGTTTTGCCGCGAGCGTGACTTGCTGAGAAATCGCGCCTGGCGTGGGTGGTGCCTGCGACCGAGATAGTCTCCCGGTCTCGTCCAGCGACGTCGCGGTTTTCGGAAGCGCAGTATCTTGCTCATCGACTGCGCGCTCGCGGGAAGCTGCTAGAACAAGAGGGTCTGCGGATCGGGCATCGGTTCGCGCTTCTGGGCGCGCAGCAGGCTCATCACGCTGCGTACCAGAACCCACACGGCAATCACCGGGAAAAGCAGCATGCCTATCAGAACGAAGCTCAACACAAATGCGACGATGCTCGCAAGAAAGCCAAACCAGAAGGTCCGGATGAGGTAGGAATAATGCGAGGTCATCCAGGCATCGTGCGTTTCACCCTTCCAGACATGAGCCAGAATGACGCCAACCAGCCCGGTGATGCCGGTCACGAAACTCGCGATATAAAGCATGCTGACGATAGTCGGGCGGTTAAGGTCGAACCCTTCATTTTGCACCTGCCGGCTACCGGTTCGTTGCGGTGTGCCGGCCGGGCCTACTCGTGTTGGCGCAGCAGAAGCGCTATCGCTTTCAATGGCTGCGTCTGCCGGCTTGTTCTGTGGTTCATCCGTCAAAGGACCCCTCCCGTGGTTCTATTGCTGATGGGATGATACAGTTTTGAGCGCCGCAGGCCAAGTCCGGGCGCTTAACCGTCCTTTGCGAGCGGCAACAAACCCGCTAAGCGCCTGCTCTTTCGATCCAGCGAAGGGCGAGCGTTCGCATGAGCGATACTATCGATACCGATGCCATCCGGGCGAAAGCGGAAACGCTGATCGAGGCGTTGCCCTACGTGCAGCGCTATGCCGGGCGCACCTTTGTGGTGAAATATGGCGGCCACGCGATGGGCGACGAGACCGCCGCGCATGAATTCGCCAGCGACATCGTGCTGCTCAAGGCTGTCGGAATCAATCCGGTGGTCGTCCATGGCGGCGGTCCGCAGATCGGTGCGATGCTGGAGAAGCTGGGCGTCAAAAGCACTTTCATCGACGGGTTGCGCGTAACCGATAAGGCGACCGCCGATGTAGCGGAGATGGTTCTGTCCGGTGCGATCAACAAGCAGATCGTGGGCTGGATCACGCGTGCGGGCGGTAAGGCTATCGGGCTGTCGGGCAAGGACGGCTCACTGGTCACCGCAACCAAGGTAGAGCGTACGCAGAAGGATCCCGACAGCGCGATCGAGCGCGTGCTCGACCTCGGTTTCGTAGGCGAACCTTCGCATGTCGATACAAGCGTGATCGAGACGACCACTGCAGCCGGGATGATCCCTGTGATTGCCCCGATCGGCGCTGGCGAGGATGGACACACCTACAACATCAACGCCGACACCATGGCCGGTGCCCTTGCCGCCGCGCTCGGCGCAGCGCGTCTGTTCCTGCTGACCGATGTGGCAGGCGTGCTCGACAAGCAGGGCGAACTGCTGACCGACCTCGATCCAGCGGCCATCGCCAAGCTGCGCGAAGATGGAACGATTGCAGGCGGAATGATCCCCAAGCTCGAAACCTGCGTAAAGGCTGTCGAGGCCGGATGCGACGCGGCGGTCGTCCTCGACGGGCGTGTGCCGCATGCCATGCTGGTCGAATTCTTCACCGCTGGCGGGGCGGGAACCCTCGTCCGCGCGCGCGACAACTTAGGGGATAGTGCCGGTTGACGCTGGCGAAAGGCGTCTTAGCTTTCTAAGACAGACATCAATCAGACCATTACCAGCGGGCGAACCCATCAATGCAAGCGCTCTATACAATTTACGAAATCATCTCGATGCTCACCAATGTGCTGGTGATGCTGATCATCATCCAGTTCATCATCGGGCTGCTTTTCGCCTTCAATGTGGTGAACAGCTCGAACGAGTTCCTGTCGGGCTTCTATATGGCCATCAATCGTCTGCTCGATCCGCTCTTGCGGCCCATCCGAAATATCATGCCGAGCACCGGGGCGATCGATTTCTCCCCGCTCGTTCTCATCATTCTGCTCAACATCGTCCTGATCGTGCTTGGCGGCGTGATCCGAGGTATGTGATGGCAGCCGAAAGGATCGACGGCAAAGCGTTCGCTCTCAAATTGCGCGAGCGGGTGGGCGAATGGGCTGCGAAGTTCGAGCAAGCCTCCGGCCGCAAGGCTGGCCTCGCCGTCGTGCTGGTTGGCGAGGACCCAGCCAGCCAGGTCTATGTCCGCTCGAAGGGCAAGGCGACCACGGCTGCCAATATGAACGGTTTCGAGCATCGGCTGGATGCTGATGCGACGCAGGACGAGCTGCTGGCTTTGGTCGAGCGGTTGAACGGTGACGATGCCGTCGACGGCATTCTCGTGCAGCTCCCGCTTCCCGGCCATCTCGACGAACAAGCGGTGATTGCTGCGATCAGCCCCGACAAGGACGTCGACGGCTTTCATGTGACCAATGCAGGCCGTCTGGCGGTCGGACAAAGCGGTTTCGTGCCGTGTACCCCGCTTGGCTGCATCATGCTCCTGACGGACAGGCTGGGCGATCTTTCGGGACTGGAGGCGGTCGTGATCGGGCGCTCGAACATCGTTGGCAAGCCGATGGCGCAATTGCTGCTCGATGCCAATGCGACCGTCACCATTGCACATAGCCGCACGAAAGATCTCGCCGCCGTGGTGCGCCGGGCCGATATTGTCGTGGCTGCCGTGGGCCGGGCCGAAATGGTCAAAGCCGACTGGCTCAAGCCAGGCGCGACCGTGATCGATGTCGGGATAAACCGGCTCGCGCCTGAACCCGGCGCGGACAAGGGCCGCCTGGTGGGCGACGTCGATTTCGGCGGCGCGAGCAATGTCGCCGGGGCAATCACTCCCGTACCGGGCGGCGTCGGGCCGATGACAATCGCGGTGCTGCTGCGCAACACTCTGGTCGCCGCCTATCGCAATGCCGGGCTCGACTTGCCGGAGGGTGCACTGTGATCCGCCCATTGGCTGCCCTGGCCTGCGTAGGGCTGATCGCCGCATGCTCGAGCAGCGGACCGCGCAGCAGCGTTTCGCGCACAGTTGCGGACCGGGTACTCAATTCCACACCCAGCCCCGGGGCAATAGTCGCGGTCGAAAGCGAATTTGCGCAAGCAGCCCGCAATGATGGGCAGTGGACCGCCTTCCGCAGATTTGCCGCCGAGGACGGCGTAGTCCACGGCCGCAATGGTCCGGTGAATGCTGTTGCATACTTCTCGGCCCTTACCGATCCCGACGAGGCCGTGCAGTGGGGCGCGCGTTCGGTGTGGACCAGCTGCCGCGGCGATCTCGCCGTGAGCCAGGGCCGCTTCGAACAGCCAAGCGGTTTGGTCGGCACATACGTCACTGTCTGGAAACGTCAGCCGGACCGGACCTATCGCTATGTATATGACTTCGGCGCACCCGACGATCCGCAACCCCCGCCGCGCAAACCGGACGAGCCGAGCGAGGGAGAAATCGTGGTGAGCGCGCTGACGTCTATTCGCGGCGTCGTGGCCGATTGCCCGGAGGCGGGCAGTCCGGCAGCGCCCCGTGATGCTAGTGCGCAAAATGGCTCGCGTACGGGAGGGGGTTTGTCGAGTGATGGATCGCTGACGTGGCAGTGGAGCCATCTGTCCGACGGCACCCGTATTTTCACTGCCTCATACTTCGAGGATGGCCAATGGACCCAGGCGCTCGAACAGAGCGTGGCGGCGCGGTCCGAATAATGGTCGACCTCTTCCTATCCGCTTTCATCACGCTGTTCGTGATTATCGACCCGCCTGGCTGCGCGCCGATCTATGCGGGGCTCACCAAGGGCGCGACCGATAAGCAGCGCACCAGCATGGCCTTGCGCGCAAGCGCCATCGCGGCGGCAATCCTGCTGTTCTTCGCCACTCTGGGTGAACAATTGCTCGGCGCCTTGCACATCGAACTCGATGCATTCCGCATTGCGGGCGGCCTGATGCTTTTCTGGATCGCTTTCGAAATGGTGTTCGAAAAGCGGACCCAGCGGCGCGAGGAACGTGCGGAAAAAGTCGCCGCCGATCAGGTCGAGGACGTATCGGTCTTCCCGATGGCCATGCCGATGCTGGCCGGGCCCGGGGCAATTGCGGCTGTCATGCTGTTGCAGAACGAGGCCAACGGTATTGAGGAATCGCTGGTGGTGCTTGGTGCATTGGCCGCGGTATTGATTCTTACAGCCATCGCTCTGGTCGCCGCGGGCCCGCTCATGAAGCTGTTCGGCGACCGTGTCGAAGCGGTGATCACTCGCCTCCTCGGCGTCCTCCTCGCTGCGCTCGCCGCGCAATATGTCATCGACGGCTTGCGGGGCAGTTTCGGCCTGTAACGCTCGCTATTGCAATGTCGCGCGGTCGTCGCCGCCGTCACGCAAGGCGAAGAATTGCATCAGCTGGATCATCAACTCGCTCCGCGCGCCGAGGTCTGGCGCCTCGAGCAGAGCCTGCTTCGCTGCGACGTCGAATGGCGCGATCTGCGCGACGCCGTTGATTAGCGACATATCGTCGAGCCGTTCGACCGAATCCCAGTCGACGCTATAGCCTTGCATATCGGCGAAGATGCGGGCTTCCTGCTCGAATGCAGCCCGTTCGACACTCGCGAGAACCTCGATATCCGGATCTTCGATGAGTTCGCCTTCGACCTGCCGAAACGGCGTGGCGACATCGAGCTCGCGCACCATGCGAAACCGACTTTCACCTTCGAGGATGACGTTGAAGCGGCCATCCTCCAGCGCTTCCACATCACCGATCCGTCCAACGCATCCGACGGTATAGAGCGGTGCGTCGTCCCCGCCGCGTCGCGGTTGCAGCATGGCAATCCGGCGGTCACGCGCGAGCGCATCGCTCGCCAATGCGCGGTAGCGTTCCTCGAACATGTGCAGCGGCAATTGCAATCCGGGGAAGAGAATTGCGCCGGGCAGGGGAAAGATCGAAAGCCGCAAGTGGGCGCCCTATCCGAACAATAACTTGGAGAGGCGCCGGCGGGTGGTGACCACCCATGGGTCTTCCAGGCCGACGGCCTCGAATATCTGCAGCAGCTTGGCGCGCGCGGCGCCCTCATTCCACTCGCGGTCAGCCTCGATCATCGCCAGGAGTTCATCTGCTGCGGCATCCCGCTCGCCGGCGGCGTAAGCAGCTTCTGCATAGGCGAGGCGCGCATCCATATCTGCCGGGTTAGCCGCAGCACTGTCACGCAATTGCGCCAGCTCGCCATCATCGGGCGCGTTCTGCGCCAACTCCAGCGCGATCTTGGCAGCAGCCAGTTGCGGATCGTCGGCCAGTGCCGGGACCTGGTCGGCGGCCGCCAGGGCCGCCGCCGCTTCCTCGATATGTCCAGCCTCGACGAGTGCTCGAACCACCCCTGCCTGAGCTGCCGCGTTCTCCGGCGCCATTTCGATCACTTGAGCGAAAATTCCGGCGGCGCGCTCTGCGTCGCCTTCTGCAAGTGCCTGTTCCCCCATTGCGACAAACTTCGCAACATCCTGCTCTGCCTTGGCAGCTGCATCGCCGCCGCCCGCACCATCTAACGGCAGTTTCTCGAGCAATTGATCGAGCACTTCCTTGAGCTGCGATTCGCTGCGGGCATTGGTCAGATCGGCGACCGGTTGGCCCTGAAATAGAGCGTAGACGGTGGGAATCGAACGGACCTGAAACTGGCTGGCGATGAATTGTTCTTCATCCACATTGACCTTGGCCAGCACTACGCCCTTGTCGGCATAATCGGCGGCAACCTTCTCCAGCGTGGGCGTCAACGCCTTGCAAGGGCCGCACCACTCCGCCCAGAAATCCAGGATGACGAGCTTGCTCATCGAAGGTTCGACCACCTCGGTGCGGAAACGGTCGACGGCTTTTTGCTCGTCCATGCTGAGGCCCATGCTCGCCACGTAATCGGTCCTTTCGGGAGTTCCTGTTTGCCGGTCCCATGTGGGGCCTTTGCAGCGATTGTGAAGGGCGCGAGCACTGATAGCAAGCGGCGCGAATTTCCCCTTGCGCGCTATGCAAGCCGCTGCTAATCGCGCGCCTCCTCACCCACGACCAATGTCGTCGGGAGCGTCAGTGAGCGGGCGTAGCTCAGGGGTAGAGCACAACCTTGCCAAGGTTGGGGTCGGGCGTTCGAATCGCCTCGCCCGCTCCAGTTTTTCCAAGACTTTCGTGATAATACGGCCTTTGGGTCGGACCCTAGGGTTACCGGCTAGGTTACCGCAGGCGGGTCGCGAGTTAGAAACGGCCCGCAGCGTCCCACGGGCCGTTTCCGTCAGTCCATAGTCCCGGATACCTCTCCCCGGCGGCGCGGGGCTGTCTCACGTACGGGACTTCGATGCGCGAAGAACGCTACATCGGGACCTAAGCCGATTGTTTGCGCTTGGGCTGCGTGAGCGCCTTGCTCCGTGCCTTCGCCTCCTCCTTCGCCTGCGCGATCTCGGGCTCGAGCTCCTGCATCTTCCTCACCAGCCCCGAGAGGTCGTACTCGTTGCTCGTCTTGCCCTTGCCGGGCTTCGTCCGGCCGATCCGGCGAATCAGACCAGCCCCCTCCATCTCGGCGATGTGTCGCTGAATTTGACGCGGGCTCATTCCCATGCGCTCGGCAATCGTCGCCTTCGACGGCCAAGGCCTCCGTTCCGCAGCCCACCACTGATCGAGGAGCTGCATCACGATATTGAACTGGACGGGGTTGAGCCCGATCCTCGCTTGCGCCTTCATCAGCATAGAGGGTGTGATGCGAGAAGCCTGACGTCATCACGGGCTTGCCGAACTTCTTCTCCGAGGCCTTGCGCGTGTCGGGCTTTCCGGCCATCGCCATAAGGTTGGCGAAGTCGACGACCTTGGCGTCGGTATCGTTTTTGCGTATTGTCGCTCATCGTACTGCCTTTCGATGGTCTGATAATGCGCCAAAGAGAGCGATTTGCAAGCGATACGATAGGACGTTCGCGACTTATGCGATAAGACATTGAGGACTTGTGGCTACGGTCGCCAGCGGCCTATGAAGCAGTGATGTGTTTCGCAACCGGCACGCATCGTAACGGTCAGCACGAACCAGCACAGTGGGGCCCCAGACGCTGACGTCCTATGAGGGGCGGCCCCATTTCGGTCGGACAGATGCTTTTTTGACCGCGAGACCCGAGGGATTAAGGCCAGTGATGACCCAAAACCAACTGACCATTGAATACGACAGCCTGACCGAACGCCACGAACTGTACGCGAAGTACGGGAATCTGCAGCGAGGCTGCGCAGCTTGCTCGAGACCGAGCTCGGCACGATCCTCTTGGCGCTCCGGCGCACTCGACGAGGGTTGGCACGTAGTGCCCGACCCCGACGCGGCGGGTGACCTGGTAGCGACAATAGACAGAGCGCTCTCGGACGCTTGCTTAAGGAGGTCCGGGGACACCTCGACGTGGACGCCAACCTCGATCACGTGCTGCGGTCGGGTCTCGACGTTACGCAACAGGCTCGCGCACGGCTTCTTCGCGAAGCACAACTACCGCATCCAGACCGAGGAGGGTCGCGCCGCGATGGTGGAGGACCTCGGCACGCTCCACGCGGACGTCTTCGTCGCTTGGCAAGCGACAAGCGCTATCTCGACAACCTTGACCGAGCTGATAGGCAGAGTGCGCGCCGGGCCCAAGCTACAAGCGCATAGGGGCTCACGTCGCTGTTCGCGCACCCGTAGCACAGGCGATGGTGCGGCCCCTCGCTCTCGATGGGCGTACGGCAGCGGAGGCAGGGCCGCGTCACCGTCTCCACCGGCTCGTCGAACACGTCCCGGCGCTTGCGGTAGTTTCGCGGCCGCTCGGTCACGCCACCTCGAGCATCGCAAGCATGGTGCCGAAGGCGCGCGATTGCTTCCTCGTCATCAGCCGCTTCGCGTCGTCCGTCCCCGGCGCGTTGCGGAACACGTCCACCCAGAGCTCCTTGCCGCGGTCGATGCGGCACATCAGCCCAAACCAAGCCCCGAGCTCGGCCATCGACACCCCGAAGAGGCGCGCGAAGCGGCGCACCATCGGGATTGTCGGCCAGCGGTTCGGCTCGGTCGCGCGGCGTGCAGGCAGCGTGGCGTAGATGCGCCGCCCGGGTCCGTTCGTCGAAGCTGGCCAGGTAGTAGCCCAGCAGCCCGCTCTTCGGTCAGGTCCATTGCGCGCTCTTCTCGAAGACAGCGGATTGCTTCGAGCGCATCGCAGCCATCTCGGCCGCGCGCTCGCCCTTCGCCAGCTCGATAATCACCGGGTCAGTGCCGGAGTGGTCGAGGAGGGCCTTGCTCACGGTGGTGCCGGTCTGCGCGGCGATCTCGCCGGCGCGCACCATCATCGCGTCGGCATAGTCGGCGGCCTTATACAGCGGCTCCGCCTGTCCGGCGGCGATCTCGGCCGCGTTCTTGCGGATGGCGACCGAGCCGCTCTTCATCAGCACGGCGGTTGCGCCCTTCACGGCGGGAATATCGACCGAGGAAATCTCGTCCACGCTCAGGTCGGTCACGATCATCTTCTTGGGCAGGGTCATTGTGCGGGTTCCTTCGACGGGGGAGGGAGGACAGGTCATTCTCGACCTGCCGGGCTATCAGGGAGGCGACGGTCTGGGCCTTCGCCCGGGACTGGCGCGGCTGGTCGAGGTAGCTTCAGCAGGTCCGGCGCGTTCAGCTCGAGGTCGCCTGCAACAGGGTGCCGCGAAAGCTGGTTGCATCAGGGCGACGAGCCGGATGCGGCGCTCACCGTGGCGCTGGCGATACTCAGCGAGGAATGCCCGGTCGGCATCGAAGAGGGCGTTCGATGGCCGTGCCGCCTCTGCCAGCGATGGCGGCGGACAAGCCGATGCGCTGCGTCGACCTTCGCCTGCGGCGATCTCGCGCAGCCGGTCGGGCTCCGCCGTCTCAGGCTTATGCGGCTTGTTCCAAATTCCCATTGTCGTCTCCAATCGCTTTCCGTGGTGGTGGTGTTGCCCAAGGAAGCGCGGAGCGCGGCAATCACGTCGCGCGCCTCCTTCGGCTCGAAGCCTGCGGCCTCGAGGTCGGTCCGGCGCAGTCGCCAGAATTGTTCGTCGAAGGCAGGCCGCGCGGCCTCGTCCCGGGCGCGCATCAGCGTCCAGCGGTCATAGGTGCTGGTGGGCTCCCGCTCGCCGCGAATCAGGCGGTCCTCATGCCACAGGACGGCCAGTTCGGGGGTCGCAGGCGCGGCCTCGCCCATCTCGTAACAGGACCGAGATGCGCAGCGCGCGGCGCTCGTCCGGACGTCATCAGGCGACAGCCCACGGCGAAGGCGAGCAGGTCGAGGGCGCTGTCCTTATTCATGGTCGATCACCCGGGCCGGAGCCGGAAGCTGCGGGCGGAGGTTCTCGGCCATTTGCTGGGCGACGCTCGCGACGGCATCGCCCAAGACACCGGCATCGAGCGAGTGCGTCACGCGCTTGTCCACGCCGATGCTGTGCGTCTCGCGATACGCGGGGAGCATCGCCCGGGCGCGCAGGAGCAACTGGAACAGCTTCGCCAGCTCATCGAAACCTACAACGGAGCTTTTCCGTCAAGCATCCCTCAGGACGCGGCCTTGCTACATGTACGTGCTGCACAAGCCATTGTGCGAGAGAGCGAGAACAAAGGGGCCTTGGCTCGATGGGTCTTGCCTCCGCTCCTCTTCTTGTCGGGTGCCTTCGCGGAGGGGGATATCGGAGTGTACGCGGAAAAAGCTATTGAGGCCCTCACCATACTACTCAGTGCGTAGCTCCTCGTGCGCGGGAAACCCGAGCGGTAACCTAGCGCTGCCGGTCGATGGCGAAAGCCCAAGCAACGGTGGCGCGGCGACAGACAGGCCTGAACCTTCGCTTAGGTTAGACCCGGCTCCGGTGGTGGCGATCTCGCGCCCGCGCGCGCGGGGACCAGCGGTTCAAGCGGGCGGGCGGCGGGACATTTGCCCAAGCAGGCATCGGCGCAGCCGCCGCAGGGTCGGTGGGGTCGCGGCAGGGTCGAACACTCAGGAGGCCACGTTTTCTGTGCTTTTTTTCGACCCTCTCGACCCTCTCGACCCTAAACAAGGATTAAGAGGAAAAGGAAAACGCGGCAGACCCGAGCCCCTACGCCTTCCGGCCCTCCCGACTTGGGCTTAAGGTCGAGAGGGTCGAAAGGGTCGGTTTTCGGCACAGGTTTCTTGGGTTTTTCCGCATTCAGGGTCGGCGGGGATAAGACGACCCTAGGCGGCAGGGTCGATCAGTATGGCTCATCGTCTCCAGCCGGGCGCTCCCGATCATCATCGCGGGTGGGATTGTCGATCACGACATTTTCAAAGCCCCAGCGGTCCGATGCGTCCCATTGCCAACGGAAGCGGCAATCGTCCCATGCGGCGCGCGCCTCGGACAGCGTCGGAATCACCCGTCCCTTCGGGCCGACGCCTCCTCCACTTTTCGAAGCCCATGCCCTGGGGTATGGATAACGCCATCCTTGTCAGGCTGGCCGGGACCTAGCAGATTATCAATCCGCATCATCGAGATATCGTTGCGGCGGCTTACCTTTCGGCAGTACTCCACAAGCTGCGTGGTCGGCAGCACGAACTGGCCGCCGCCGATATCGCGCAGGCCGGGGAGCGACGGCAACTCACCTGAGGCGAGAGCATCGA
This sequence comes from uncultured Alphaproteobacteria bacterium, assembly GCA_963797945.1. Taxonomy (GTDB): domain Bacteria; phylum Pseudomonadota; class Alphaproteobacteria; order Sphingomonadales; family Sphingomonadaceae; genus Qipengyuania. The sequence continues at coordinate 614,804 of CAWCRA010000005.1, forward strand.
ACCAGATGCGGTCGAAGCCCCTCAACCCTTCGACCCGTTGCTCGATTCAGGGCCGAGGTCTGTGGCACATCATAGCGCGGATGCCAGTTGCCGAGGTCGATCGCGAGCAGGTCATGCAGGAAGGCCTCGGTCCCGCCGTTGGCGATCTCGGCGCGCAAGTCGCGCCAGAACCTCATACGCTCATCGTCCATGTTCGCGCCCGGCGGTGCAGCAAAGCGCTTCGACACGTTGAACACGGCGTACCGGCGTTCATCGTCACTGGCATCGACCACGTAGGTATTGTTCGAGGCGATGATGACCTTCAATCGGTTCGGTGCCGGGAAGGTATTCAACCCCTTCGGCTCGATCATGATCTCGATCTTCGGTGATGAAGGCCTTCAGCGAGCCCGGCCGCGCCCTTGTCGCCGGGCGCAACGGCCTCGTCAGCGAACAGGAATGCGCAACCGTGGAGATGCTTGTTGAAGTTGCCGGTCAGGCTCTTCTCCCCGGCGACGCGCCGCCCGTGCTGGCCGAATATGCGGCACAGCACGCGGGCGAAGGTCCCCTTGCCAGTCCCCTTGCCACCGATGAAGGTCGAGAGCCACTTCCGCCGGACGCTCGGGGTTCTGGACGGCGAATGCCGACCATCGAATGATGTAGTCCGCTAGGCTCTCGTCACCACCGGCCAAGCCATCCCCGATCAGGCGGCGCAAAAGCGGCCACTCGCCCGACTTCGGCCTCACGGCCAGCCCCCGCCAGATGTTGTATTCGTCCTCGCTCGTCTTCCTCGTTCGGCCGAAACACGACAGCGCGATATTGCCGCCGCATCCGGTGCTCGAGCCACCACTTGCCAGCGGGCGTGTACTTCGGGTTGCCGTCCTTGTCCGAGCCGGCTCTGAACCGGAATGTGCATGTAGCGATTGCGGAAGTCGTCAAACGACTGCGCGACGATCTCGGTCCGGCTGGGTCAACCTCGCTCGGCTCCCAACGACACGACCTTGGTCTTGCCGCCGTACAGCGCGATCACCGCATGGTCGGCGTTCAGCCGGGCGAGCATGGGATCATCCTCGACCTCGGCCCGCGCCCGCTCAATCTGGCGAACGGCATATTCGAGGGAGCCGCTTCTGGGCGAGGGTGTGCGGCTGATATGCCGAAGTCCGGGTCCAGCAGCACGGCGGCGATCTGTTCGTTGCTGCATCCGGCGCGGACGAGCTCGGTACAAACCGCGAAGGTTACCTCGGAGCGCGAATCGTACCGCTGCGCGTCATCGGGGTCATCGCCCTGCACGATCAGCATTCGGGCCCGCTTCGTCACGGCGGGCGGGAGCTCGTCTAAGTCACGCAGACGGGGTGGCGCGCCCTCGAGCTGTACCCTCGCCTGTCCGGTTGTCGGAGAGGCATTCCTAGGTGGCGCGGCGGTGAATTCGCCCAAGGGATGGCGCCGGTCATCGTGGAACTCGAGCAGCGTTGCCAACCGGGGCTCACGCCCGTGCTCTCGCTTCCAGTTGATCGTGCCGGGGAGCCGAAGAACGCGGTCGAGATTATGGCAGCTATCCCCGCCCAGCTTCTGCTCTCGAGATACTGATTGTAGAGCTCGGCATCTTCGGCGGCCGGAATGTTGCCGCCGATGTACAGCGGCTCGCCCAGCAGCCAAATCGCTTGCACCCCTCCGCCACTGTCGATGACGATCGAGGGTGGGGGCGCGTGCTCGGCCTTTTCGAGCGCGGCAATCGCAGCGGCACGAGCCTCGACCGGGGCGGGGCGTTCGCGCCCTTCTTCGGGTCAATATCCACGTGGAGGACGGCCATGTCGCGCACGTCCTCCTTCTTCTCCTTGCTGTCGAGGTCGCGCATCGGCGGATTGACCATGAAGTAGATATGGTGCTCGGTCTCGTTGAGCCGTCGCACCCAATCCCGACCGGCCGCCTCGGTCTCGGGCCGGAAGGTCTCGGTCTTAAAGGGGCCGGTATTGCCCTTCGTTTGCGGACAGGACCCACGGCCCGGCCGGGCTGTACTGGCGCAGGAAGCCAAATGCCATGTCGAGGTCCGGGCGGAGGGTCTCGCCCTCAACGCTTCGGCCTTCGCCTCCGGCACGGGGTCCAGTAGAGTCATTCACGGAAAGTCTCCCTTTCCAATCCGTAGGGGTTAGGGCCGTTCGACTTGTGTCCTCAGGTCGGGCGGCCCGCCTTTCCTTCCGGGACTGGCGGTATGGTTGATTAGGCGGCCTGGGGTTCGCTCACGCGTTCGCGGCTGTTCACCCATTCCTCGACCTCGGCCCGTCGCCATGCGACGCGATTTGGCGAGAGCTTCACGGGCTTCGGGAACTCGTCGCGGATCATCAGCCGACGAAGAACGGATTTGCTCAGCGTCGTGAACTCGATCACGTCTGCCCGGAGCATGAATGCCGGGGAGGCGGAGCGCTTGGGCTCATCGGTGGTGTCCGGCGCGGGCTTGGCGTCCGGGGTGATCTCTTCGGTGGGGGCCTGTTCAGCCATGTCGTCCTCCTATCCCCGCGCGTTCGCTGCGGTCCGGGAGGGTATTCGCGTACTTGGTGGAGCTAGTCGGTCCCGCTAATTCCCGACGAGGCATTTTTCTTGCCGGAGCGCTTCAATCCCCGCGCATCGCGCCATAGCTCAACAAAGTTGTCTGCTTGGAGAAGGTCAAGCGGGCGGCCGTTCTGCGTCCGGCGCGCTGAGCGACGGGTCGAGGAGTGCGAACTCTGATGCGAGCCATTTAACGTCCTCGCTCGGGTCATAAGCAACACCTTCCGGGTCAGCGTCCCAATCGTCAACGTCCGCACGGAGCTCTTGCTGTACAGCTTCGCCCGGAGGCGGCCGGTCGTTCGCTTCCCGGAACCAGTCGCACAGCACGAATGCAGGCGGCGGAGAGGCCCGGCCGCCATTCCGGCCGCCCGGCACCCCGGAGGCTCCGGGTCACGTCGAACATCTCGACGCCATGAACGCAGTCGCAAATGGAGGGTGGAGAGGCCGATCGGCATTGGAACACTTCTCGTGCGGGCACTCGAGGTCCACTTCCAGCGCCTCGATCTCGGACGCCGTCAGCTTAGGCAGTTGCTCGAGCTCGGCCCCGGCCCGGTCGCTGATCGTCCAGCGCTCGCTTCGACCTTCGTACAGCGCCGATCAGGGCATCGCGCTCGGCCGTTGCTGCTGCTCGGGTCTCCGATTCATCGGCCCAAGCCCGGCGGGCGGCCTCTCGGACATTATCCGGCGTCAGGCCCAAAGCGCTCCCCAGCGCAGCATCGCCTCCCGGACCTCGACGCGTACGCGTGCTTGTTGTAGGTCCGGCTGGAGCTTCTCCATCGAATGCCCGAGCACCTGCTCGATGTGCTCACCGGGGACGCCCATCTCGGCCATGCCGGTGGCGACCGAGCGGCGAATGTCGTGCGGCGTCCAATGCTCGAGCGGCTCGAGCGGCTCCTCGTCCCTCTCCGCTGCCGCCTCAGCCGCGCGCTTGGCGAGGATGCGGTCGAGCCGGGCCTTGCCCTTCGAGTACCCGCTCACCGGCGTCTTGCCGCCGCGTCGAGGAGAACACGAACTTGCCCCCGAGGTCCGGGAGGCTGTCGAGGATGGCGACGGCGGGGGGCGAGAGATAGAAGGTGTGGCCCCGGCGGCTCTTGTGCTTCGAGGGCGGCACGATGACAGCGGGAACGGTCTCCTCGTCATCCATGTCGAGCTTGACCTCCTTCCGCCAGCCGCGTTCCATTTCCCCGATCTCGGCCCGGCGCTGGCCGGTGAGGATGAGCATCCGGTACATCGGGCCGAAGGGATAGCCGAGGTTCTTGTCCATGTCCCCGTCCCCGCAGGCGTCCCATACCAGGCGGAGCTCGTCGATCGACAGGACCCGCTCCCGCTCGACATACACCTCGTCCCGGTCGAGGCGCGTGATTGGGTTGGACTGGATGAGCTCGCGGTCGATCGCCCAATGGAAGAGCTTGCTCAGGTGCTTGCGCATCTCGATCACGGCCGCCTGGCCGCGCTTCCGGCCGACATTGTCGAGCAGCGCGTGAATGTCGGCGCGGGATAATGTCGGACAAGCTCCCGGCCGTGCCATTTCTCGAGCTCGGGCTTCTCGAGCCAGTTGCGGGCGAGGTCCTCCCGGCCTCTTGCGCTTGCGCGTACTCCGTCGATGAAGCGATCGATCAGCGCCTCGACCGAGCGGGCGGACCGGCCGGAGCGCCTCCTCCTTCCGCTGCTGCGGCAAAATCAACGCCGTTGCGCGGCGAGCCTCAGGATCTCGAGCGCCAGCTTCCGGGCATCGCGGTACTGGACCTCGAAGGAGCTCCTCGAGCGTGTAGCGCCGGGTGCGTGCCTTTCCCGGGCCGCCCGCGCTTGCCCACGGCGACCGGCCCCGGCGACACGGTACACGACTGCACCAGCGTCATCGTTCCCGGTCGAGGATGACCCGGAGCCGGAGCCCGTCGCAGGCCGTGTCGCGTACCTCGAGGTGCTCAGCGCGCCTTGGGCGGGTCGGATGCGCTCGAAGTCCAGCGTTCGCCAAGCGCCGCTTCGTCTCTATGCCGGTAGGCTGATTGCTGTCTTGCCATGTGCCCGTCTCCTCCGGTAACCCGAGGATACCGGCTAGGTTACCGGCATCCGAGTCCGCGGCGAGACCTCTCCGCTACCTCCCGAGCTACGGCGGATAGCGCCTCAAGTTGCTGTGAAGTCTAGGGTTTTCCATCCGCGGAGAGATTGTCGGAGAAACTTGGCGAGACCGCCGGAGGCGATCCTTGCCAAGGTTGGGGTCGGGCGTTCGAATCGCCTCGCCCGCTCCATTATTTCATGAATTATATAGCGGATGACAGGCGGGTTAGCCCTGACTTGTCGCCGCGGGCGTGTCGTTCGCCGGACTAAATCGGCGGCTCGCCGACAAAGGTCTTGCGTCTAATGACTTCATGGTTAGTAGCGACGTTATGTTGTATCATTTGATTCGTTCACGAGTTTCCGTGGTTGCTCTCGCGGCAACGCTCATTACCGCTCCCGCGGTCGCGCAAGACCAGCCTGCTCCCGAAGATGGCGAGGACGAGCGCATCGTAGATGATTTGCACGATCGCAGGATCGATGCCGATGGGACCATCGTGGTCAGTGCCAAAGGCCTTCGCCAGCTGGACGTCCTCGCCGGAACTTCGATCCTTGAAGGTATGGAATTGCAGGAAAATCTTGCGGGCCAGATCGGCGAAGTGCTGGCTAAGCTGCCTGGCGTCTCCGCGACCAGCTTTTCACCGGGCTCATCGCGTCCGGTGTTGCGCGGCTTTTCCGGCGAGCGCGTCCGCGTGCTGGTGGATGGCATTGGTTCGATCGACGTGTCGAACACCTCGGTCGACCACGCGGTGACGATCGATCCGCTCACTGCCGAACGTATCGAAGTGCTGCGCGGACCGGCAGTACTCCTGTATGGCAGTCAGGCAATCGGCGGCGCGGTCAATGTAATCGACAAGCGCATTCCGCGCCGTATCCCGGACGAACCTGTTCATATCGACGCGCTGGTCCGGGCCGACACCGCGCACGACCTCCGTGAAGTCGGTGCAGGATTGGATGTCCCACTCGGCGGCGGCTTTGTCGCGCATATCGATGGCAATTACCGCAACACCAACGATCTTGAGATTGCCGGATTCAGCGTTGCCGAGGGTCTGCGCGCCGAACTGCTCGAAGAAGCGGCAGAAGAAGAGGCCGAAGGTGAATTCGCAGAGGCCGAGGAACTGCGCGAAGCGGCGGCGCAGCGCGGCGTTTTGCCCAATAGTGCCACCGAAACCTACAGCATCAACGGCGGCGTCAGCTTCTTCGCCGGCCCGTCCACGCTCGGCGTTGGCGTAGGCTACTACGACACCTTCTACGGAGTTCCTGGCCGTCCGGGCGCGGGGCACGCGCATGGTGAAGGCGAGGGCAGAGAGGGCGGCGAAGACGCTGGCGAAGAAGAAGGCGAGGAGCGCGTAACGATCGGCCTCGAGCAGTTCCGCACGGACTTGCGCGGTGACATCGCCTTTGGCGACGGGTTCATCGAGCGCCTCGTCATTCGCTCGGGTTTTTCCGATTACACACATACCGAATTCGAAGGCGATGAAATCGGCACGGTTTTCGACGTACAGGGCTTCGAAAGCCGCGCGGAATTCGTCCAGAACCGCCAGGACGGCTGGGGCGGTTCGTTTGGGGTGCAGTATTTCTTCCGCGATTTCGATGCATTCGGCGCTGAAGCCTACGTCCCGCCGAATATGACCAACCAATTCGCCATCTTCGCCTTGCAGGAATATGGCCCAGGCCCGGTCCAGCTGGAAGGCGCGCTGCGATATGAGACTACGTCGGTGGAAGCGCAGACCATCGGGCTGGGCCGCAATTTCGACAGCTTCTCTGGCGCGCTCGGGCTTGCCTACGAAACCGACGAGGCTTTGCGCTTTGGCGCGACTTTTTCGCGCGTGGAACGTGCGCCGAGTGCCGAAGAGCTATATTCCGATGGCCCGCACATCGCCACGCAAGCGTTTGAAGTAGGCGATCCAAACCTCTCTACCGAAAGCGCATGGGGCGGGGAGCTCTTCGTGCGCGGAAAGATCGGGCGGGTGGAGCTGGCACTGTCGGCCTATGCCAGCAAATTCGACAACTATATCTATCTTACCGAAACCGGTCTGGAAGAGGACGACCTTCCGGTCTTCAATTACCTGCAGCAGGATGCCGATTATTACGGTATCGAAGGCGAGGTGCGTTTCCCGCTTTACGATAATGGCGGATTTGCGCTTTTTGCCGACCTTCGCGGCGACTATATCCGGGCAACGCTGGCGGACGATACACCGCTTCCCCGCATTCCCCCATTACGTCTGCTCGGCGCACTGGAGGGAGAATGGAGTGCCTTCGATATGCGTGCGGAAGTGCAGTGGTTTGGCGAGCAGACCCGCACCGCGCCGTTCGAAACCGCGACGGACAGTTTTGCCTTCGTCAACGCCACGATCGGGTGGCGTCCGATCCAAGGCGACAACAGCGTTAGCTTGCTGCTTCAGGCCGACAACATCTTCGATGTCACCGGCCGCCGCCATGCAAGCTTTACCAAGGATTTCGTCCCGCTCGCCGGGCGCAATATCAAAGTGAGCGCCCGGCTTAGTTTCTAAGGGATTAGCTTTCGAGCGCGAAGCTCAGCTCGGCGCGTTCTTCCAGGCGTTCAACCAGGGCTTCGCCGAGGAAGGAGCCGGGCGTACCGACGCCGCCGTCCGCATCGCTGTCGAGCAGGGCCATGCCGGTTTCGGCAAGCATACGGCTGGTGGAACCGTAGCCCGGATCGTACTTGCCCTTGACCCCGTAGCGGATCGACTGTCCATCCGGCATGTCGCCTACGAACAGGACGTCGTAGAAGCCGTTTTCCCGCTCGTCCTTGGACGGTCCTTCGCCCGGTTTGGGCGGTTTGGCGCCAAACGGGTTCTTGGCCATCTCAACCAATGCAGTTGCCGCCGCTTTCCCTGCCTCGCCGGGGCTGGTCAGCACCATCTCGTCATAGCGGAAGTCCTCGCCATAGGGATGGCCGAGCAGGAAGTTCGTACGGTGCACGTTCTTCGTATTGATCGGTGCCATCACAAAGGGCGCGGACCATTTGTCGAGGTCCTTTTCGTGCCGCGGCACCAAGCCGGATGGCTGGTCCGGACCTTCGAAGCCCGGCGTCAATGCGAAGGGATCGCGCAATAGTCCGATGATCTTGGGATTGGTTGCCGCCGCCTTCATCGTCGCACCAAGACTTGCCGCCGTGCCGCCCGAGAAAGTGCCTTGCATCGAGCGGACGCGGCCACGTACCCGCGGGGCCGGGTGACCGAACTTCTCGGTCGCATGCTTTTGCAGCATCAGCACGCCGAGATCGAAGGGAATGGAATCGAACCCGCTGGAAAAGCAAATGCGCGCGCCAGTGGACTTGGCATTGGCATGGTGTTCGCCAATCTGCTCATGCATCCAGGCCGGCTCGCCGCACAGATCGGCATAATCGGTGCCCGTCGCCACGCAGGTCGCAACCAGTTGATCACCATAGAGCTGATATGGCCCGACCGTCGTCAGCACGACCTTGGCTCGTTCGCACATAGCTGTCAGGCTGGCCGGATCGGAGGCATCGGCGACGATGAGCGGGGTATCGGCAGGCGCGCCGATTTCATCGCGCACGGCCTCAAGCTTTTCCTGGCTGCGACCCGCCATCGCCCATTTGGGGGCGTCAGGCTTGCCGCCATATTCGCGTACAAAATGCTCCGCGACGAGACGCCCGGTGTAACCCGTGGCCCCGTAAACGACGATATCGAATTCGCGCGATTTTCTGTCTGCCATGCCATGTCTCTCCTTTGCCTGCGCTCATGCGGGAGGCGCATCGGAGAGTCAAAGGGCGCTATAGACGGGGGAGCGTGACCCCGCGCTGGCCCATATATTTGCCCGCCCGGTCCTTGTAGCTCGTCTCGCAGCGCTCGTTGCCCTGCAGGAAAAGGAACTGGCATGCGCCTTCATTGGCATAGATCTTTGCGGGGAGCGGCGTGGTGTTAGAAAACTCCAGCGTGACATGCCCCTCCCAGCCCGGCTCGAGCGGCGTGACATTCACGATGATACCGCAGCGGGCATACGTGCTCTTGCCGAGGCAGATGACCAGCACATCTTCGGGCACACGGAAATATTCGACCGTGCGCGCCAATGCGAAGGAATTGGGCGGGATGATGCAGACGTCGGTTTCGCGGTCGACGAGGCTGTCGGCATCAAATTTCTTCGGGTCTACCGTCGCGGAGTTTACATTGGTGAAGATCTTGAATTCGGGCGCGACCCGCGCATCATAACCGTAGGATGAAAGGCCGTAGGAAATCACACCTTCGCGCCGCTGCGCCTCCACGAAAGGCTCGATCATGCCTTCGTTCTGCGCCTTTTCACGGATCCATTTGTCGGAGAGAATCGCCATGCCGGGGTGATCCACCAGCCGCACGCGAACGGCAAGCGTAGCGCTGCGCTTATCCTCTAATCGATGCCCTTGGCGCCCAGGACTGGATTGAGCCCGCCGACATAGTTCAGCCATTTCTTCGGCCTGCGCAGCATGTCGTCGGGATATGTGACTTCAAGCCCTGCTAGCTTGGCGATCTCGCCAACGAAATGGATGCAATTGCGCGTGTCGAGGTCGTAATACTTGCCCGGCTGGTCGCGCCACTCGGCGATCATCGCCTTGATAGCGCGGTACTGATCGTCGGTCAGCGTGATAGAGAAATGGCGATTGGTCTTGCGGATCATCTTGGGCTTTTCGACCAAGATCATATGTTCCACCGGACCGCGCAAAACTGCTGGTGTCGCGCGGCGGGCGGAAAAACCGAAGTTCTCGTTCACTTCCTCGCCCGTCGCATCGACAGTGCCTTCCAGCACCACGAAGGTGTGCGGATAGCGGCCGAAAAACACCGATCCGTTGAAGCTGTGAAAATGCGCGACCACCTCGGCAGTGGCGGCCGGAGCCCAGCCGAGTGCAATGATCGCGATAAACAGTTTGAAGAAGCGTCTCATCAGCATGCTTCTATCCCAAGCCACATGAACGCTTCAAGCACTGAACGCAGCACAGTTTTTAACCCGCGAGCAGCGTTGCATTCCCGCCAGCAGCGGTTGTGTCGATGCAGACCACCCGCTCGGTCGCGAACCGCGCCACATAGTTCGGACCGCCAGCCTTGGGGCCGGTGCCTGACAGGCCTTCGCCGCCGAATGGCTGGCTTTCTACCACGGCACCGATCTGGTTGCGATTGACGTAGAAGTTCCCGACGCGCGCCCTTGCCTCGACAAGCCGCCGCGTGGCCTCGATCCGGCTGTGCAGGCCAAGCGTGAGCCCAAATCCGGTGGCGTTTATGTCGGCGACGACCTGTTCCAAATGCTCCGCCTTGAACCGGGCGACATGCAGAATGGGACCGAAATTCTCCCGCTTCAGGTCGAGAATCGAATCCATCTCGATAATCGTCGGCGCAACGAAGCAGCCTTTCGCCGTTCCCCGCGGCAACTTGTGCCTCCAGACGGTGCGGCCGGCTTTCTTGCGCCGCGCGACATGGCGTTCGAGCGCGGCCTTGGCGTCGGGATCGATGACCGGTCCCGCATCGGTGGCAAGATCCTCGGGGTCGCCCACTTCCAATGCGTCGAAAGCGCCCCGGATCATGGCCAGCATCTCGTCGAAGACGTCGTCCTGGATATAGAGCATGCGCAGAGCCGAGCAGCGCTGGCCCGCGCTCTGGAATGCGCTTGCGACGACATCGCGCGTGACTTGTTCGGGAAGGGCGGAGCTGTCGACGATCATGGCATTCTGGCCGCCGGTCTCCGCAATGAAGGTCGCGATCGGCCCGTCGCGCGCCGCAAGCGAGCGGTTGATCGCCAGCGCCGTATCGGTCGAGCCGGTGAAGGCCACCCCGGCGATGCGCGGGTCGGAGGTGATGAACTGACCGACATCGCCGGCACCTGGCAGCAGCTGAAAGACTTCCTCGGGAATGCCCGCTTCGTGGCACAAGACGCACGGCAAGTGCTGCGATCAAGGGCGTTTGCTCGGCAGGTTTGGCGACCACGGTGTTACCGGCTGCAAGCGCGGCTGCGGCGGGCCCGATGAAAATTGCCAATGGGAAATTCCACGGGCTGATCGTCGCGAATACGCCGCGTCCGACCATGGTCAGGCGGTTCTCTTCGCCCGTCGGTCCGGGCAGCGGGAAGGAATGCGTGAACAGCCGCCGCGCCTCGCCCGCATAATAGCGCAGGAAATCGACCGCTTCGCGCAGCTCGAGCACGGCATCGACCAGCGTCTTGCCCGCCTCGCGCTGGCATAGCGACAGGATTTCGTCGGTGTTTTCTTCGAACAGGTCGGCGGCTGCTTCGAGCAGAAGTGCGCGCTTCTCGCCGCCCAGCGCGTTCCAGCCGGGCTGAATGGCTCCGGCGCGCCCGATAGCGTGTTCGACCTCGCCCTGCAGGCTGTCGCGCCGGGTGCCGACTTCGTGAGTGAGGTCCTGCGGCTGGGTGATAGGGGCGGTTTCGCCCTCTTCTTCGGAGATGAATGTAGGCTCGGCGTGCCATCGCTGTTCGCCAAGTGTCTCCAGTCTTGCGAGCAATGGTTCACGGATAAGCGGATCGGACAAGTCGATCCCGGCCGAATTGGCACGGTTCGGGAAGATGTCGCCTGGCAGCGGTATGTCGGGATTGCGCTTAGGTTCGAGTGCGGCCAGCTCTACAACCGGATCGGTCGCCAGTTCCTGCGCCGGGACGTCCGCATCGGCCATACGGTTGACAAAGCTGGAATTGGCCCCGTTCTCCAGCAAGCGGCGCACCAGATAGGCGAGCAAGTCACGGTGGCTGCCGACGGGCGCATAAATGCGCACCGGTGTCTTGCGATTACCCTCGATCCGGCCAAGCGCGTGATAGACATCCTCGCCCATTCCGTGCAGCCGCTGGAATTCGAATTCTGCGTCGTGCTTTGCGGCCAAGGCTTTCACTGCGCCGACTGTATAGGCGTTATGCGTAGCGAAAGCCGGGTAGATTCCATCGCTGGCTGCCAGGAGCCTTTCCGCACAGGCGAGGTAGGACACGTCGGTTGCGACCTTGCGCGTGAAGACGGGAAAATCATTATAGCCGCCGACCTGGCTCAGCTTGATTTCGGTATCCCAATAGGCGCCCTTGACCAGCCGGACGAACAGCTTGCGACCATATTTGCGCGCAAGCTCTGCCACCCAGTCGCATAGCGGGACCGCCCGCTTCTGGTAAGCCTGGATGGCAAGGCCGAAGCCGGTCCAGCCGCCCGCGAATAATTCATCGTCGGCGACCAGCTTTTCGATGATGTCCATCGAAAGCTCGAGCCGTTCCGCTTCTTCAGCGTCGATAGTGAAGTGAATATTTGCATCACGCGCTTTCTCGGCCAGTTCGCGGAGCATCGGCACGAGTTCTGCGACTGCCTGTTCGTGATGCAGAAAGTTGTATTTCGGGTGCAGCGCCGACAGTTTGACGGAGATGCCGGGGGACGCACCGACGCCGCCATCGCTCTCGCGTGCCAGCCGTTCGATCGCGCGTTCGTAGGACACACGGTAGCGCTCGGCATCGTCATAGGTCATCGCCGCTTCGCCCAGCATGTCGAAGCTATGCGTCAGACCCTTGGCGCGCTCGGGCGCGGCCCGCTTGAGCGCCTCGTCGATCGTGCGTCCGAAAACAAACTGCCCGCCGAGGATTTTCATCGCCTGCAACGTCGCCTTGCGGATCACAGGTTCGCCGAGCCGGTTCATCGTCGATTTGAGCGTCCGGCTCATCCCGCGTTGGCGCTCTTGCGGGCGCTCCAGCACTTCGCCCGTCAGCATCAGAGAGAACGTCGCGGCGTTGACGAAGGTGGAGGAGCTTTCGCCCAGATGCTCGGCCCAATCGATATCGCCGATCTTGTCACGGATCAGGGCGTCCGCTGTGCGGCTGTCCGGCACCCGCAGCAGCGCTTCGGCCAGACACATCAGGGCGATGCCCTCTTCTGTGGCGAGGCCGAATTGCTGCAGGAAAGCATCGATCCCGCTCGCCTTTTGCTGCCGTGCGCCTTCGATCAGGTCGATGGCCAGCGCGCTAGCCTCGCCATGCAGGGCAGACACACTGCGCGCTTCGTCCACGCGCTGCTGAGCGCAGGCATTTTCTTCGGCTCGGTAGGCCTTGCGAACTGCAGTGCGATCGACGGATTTCGAAGGTGTTCTGGGCGCCATGCGCGACTCGGAAACTGCGGTAGCCATGATGGCCCCTTGAACCTGCGCGCGCGCGCTTTCAAGAAAACTCGAACTAGCCGAGTACCTTGCCCAGCCACGCGGAAATCCGCTCTTCGACATCCGCGGACAGGTGCAGGCCCAGCTTGCTGCGGCGCCACAATATATCCTCGGCAGTGCGCGCGAATTCCTCGTCGACCAGATAGCGCAATTCCGCCTCGTAGAGATCGCCGCCGAAATGCTCGCCAAGGTCCGGCAATCCGCTCGCACCTTCGAGCACTGCGTCGATCCGTGTGCCATAAGCGCGGGCCAGCCTCAGAAGCATTTCGGGGGGCACCCATGCATAACGCTCGCCCGCATCCCAGAGAAACGCAGCGAAATCGTCCATGTCGCCGCCGGGGAGCGCGGCATCGCGCGTCCATGCGCCATCCATCTCGATATGGCGCGAAAGCTTGCCGAGCGCGTGTTCCGCCAGCTTACGGAAAGTGGTGATCTTGCCGCCATAGACCGAGAGGATCGGAGCACCGCCCTCTGCATCCAACTCGAAGACATAGTCCCGCGTCACGGTGGAATTGCTGGCGGCATTGTCTTCGTAGAGCGGGCGGACGCCTGAATAGGTGCTCACGATCTCATCCGCAGTGACGCCGCTGACGAAAAATCGGCTGGCCGCCTCGCGCAGATAGTCGATCTCTTCGGCGCTGATTTCGACCTGCCCCGGTTCGCCTTCGAACAGAACATCGGTGGTTCCGATCAGCGTAAAATGACGCTCATAGGGAATGGCGAAGACGACCCGGTTGTCAGGCTCCTGAAACAGATAGGCATGCTCGCCCGGATAGGCTTGCGGGACGATGATATGGCTGCCCTTGACCAGACGCAGATGGCTGGGGGTGCCTTTGCCGAGCGCGAGTTTGGCTGTGCGGTCGACCCATGGTCCCGCCGCATTGGCGATTGCGCGCGCTTGCACAACACACCCGCCATCCGCGCCTCGGAGCGTCACCTTCCAGTGGTCCGTGTGCCGCTCCAGCGCGATACATTCGGTGCGGGTCAAAATCTCCGCGCCCCGCTCCCTCGCATCGAGCGCGTTCAGCGCCACGAGCCGCGAATCCTCGACCCAGCAATCGGAATATTCGAAGCCGCGCACGAATTGCTCCTGAAGGATCGATTTATGAGGCGGCTGAGTGAGCGAGACCGAGGTCGTTCCGGGCAGCGATTTCTTTCCGCCGATCCGGTCGTACATCGCAAGCCCCAGCCGCAGCATCCAGGCCGGACGCATGCCCTTGGCTATCGGGAGCACGAACCGTAGCGGCCAGATTATATGCGGCGCGGCAGCGAGCAGAACCTCGCGCTCACGCAGGGATTCGGCCACCAGTCTGAACTCGAAATGCTCCAGATAGCGCAGGCCGCCGTGAATCAGCTTGGTGCTCGCGGAAGAGGTATGAGAGGCGAGATCGTCTTTCTCGCACAATACGACCGATAGCCCGCGTCCCGCCGCGTCGCGCGCGATCCCTGCGCCGTTGATCCCGCCTCCGATGACGAGGAGATCGATCACCTCAATTCTGCCGTGCTTCTGCAAACAGGCGCCCGGCCACCGCATCGAGTTTCGACAACAGTTCGCGGTCGAAATTGTCGGGGTTCGTGATGACGGCGTCGGACAATGACGTATCGATGGGTGAGGCTTCGCGCGTGTCGGGCAGGTCGCGGCAGAACTGTTCGACTGCCTTGCGCGCAATTTCGGCATTGGCCTGCATCTGCGCGATGATCTCGCTAACGTCGACTACAGCCTCGCTGTCGCGCCAGCTGTCCCAGTCGGTCACCATGGCGAGCAGCGCGTAGGGAAGCTCTGCCTCGCGGGCGAGCTTGGCTTCCGGCATTCCGGTCATGCCGATGACTTCGGCGCCCCAGTGCCGGTAAAGTTTGCTTTCCGCACGGGTGGAGAATTGCGGCCCCTCCATAGCGAGGTAGGTGGCGCCTTCGGTGCAATTGCCGCCGACTTTGTCGACCGCCTGCGCCGCCATTCCGGAAAGGCGGGGGCAGACCGGATCGCCCATCGCCACATGAGCGACGAAGCCGTTGTCGAAGAACGTCGAGGCGCGGCCCTTGGTGTTGTCGATGAACTGGTCGACTGTCACGAACCGGCCCGGAGGAAGCTCTTCGCTCAGCGAGCCCACTGCGGAGATCGCCAGAATGTCCGTGCATCCTGCGCGCTTGAGCGCGTCAATATTGGCACGTGCGTTGAGGCTGCCGGGAAGGACACGGTGGCCTCTGCCGTGGCGCGGCAGGAAACGCACCTTCTTGCCGGCGATCCGTCCGCACAGGATTTCGTCCGACGACTCGCCCCAAGGCGACTTCACCTCGATCCATTGCGGGTCTTCCAACTCATCTATTTCATACAATCCCGATCCGCCGATTATGCCGATCACCCACTCGCCGCTCATTCAATTCGTCCTATGCTTGTCCCTGCGACCAGCTTAACGCGCAAGCGCGTTGCGAAAGCTTGCCGGGAAGTGGTTAATGCAGGCGGGCAAGTGCAATGCACGCCCGGCGCTGTCCAGCCATTTGTGACGTGCATCAAAAACGCGCAAATTGCGGGCAATATGCTTGCAATAGGACTATGCTTGGCGTTGAACCGGACGGTTCAACGCTTGGAGGGGCGGCCTTGGCCGACGTTTTCGTCTCATATGCGCGTTCTACGGCTGCCACTGCGCAGGCCGCGGCCGAAGCGCTGAAGTCCGAGGGTTTCTCGGTCTGGATAGACGATGCCTTGCCTGCACACCGCGAGTTTAGCGTGGTGATCGAGGAAAACCTGCAAACGGCCAATGCGGTTCTGGTTCTCTGGTCCGAAGACGCCCGCAAATCGCGCTGGGTTCCAGCCGAGGCCGATCTTGCCCATGAGGCAGGTAAACTTGTGCAAATGAGCGTCGATGGCGTCATTCCCCCGTTTCCGTTCAACCGCGTGCATTGCGAGCAGAGTGCCGGGTGGGACGGCGACATGACGGCAGCGGCGTGGCGCAAGGTTGTCTCGAGCATCGAGGAGTTGACGGGAAAGAAGGCGGCGACCGCAGCTTCCAACTCCGCGGTACCGCAGCTCGGCATTCCGCCCGCGTCTGCCAGGTCCGAGCCACTGCTCGCGGTCATGGCGTTCGATAATCTTTCGACCGACGAGGAGCTGACCTTCTTCTGCGACGGTGTCTCGGAAGAAATCCAGCGCACGGTTGCCAGTGGCTCCGCACTTAAAGTCGTGGCGCGATCCTCGGCCTTTCAGTTTCGCGGGAGCGACAAGGACACGGGGAAAGTGTCGGCCGCCTTGGGGGCGACCCATCTGCTCGACGGATCGGTCCGGCGCGGCGGTGCGCGCGTCAGGATCAGCGCCGAACTCGTCGAATGCTCCACCCGCAGCGCTATCTGGGCTGACAGCTTCGACGGTGATCTCGAAGATGTCTTCGCGCTTCAGGAAAGAATTGCCGAGGCAGTCGCACGTGCACTGAAGGTCGCGCTCGTGCCCTGCCAGAACGTCACAGCCGCTCGAGCCTGCCATCTACGATATCTTTATGCGCGCGCGGGGCATTCTGGCCGAGGGCGATGCGCTGTTCGACGATAGTGCGCTGAATGCTATCCCGCTGCTCGAGCAAGTGAGCGACGCCGCGCCGAAATTTGCACCCGCATGGGAATTGCTGGCGACCGCGCGCTCCTGGGTGCTGCGGTCGGGACGCAACAAGCAGCCGTATGAAAAGGGACGCGATGGCGTAGTGCACGCCGCGAACGAGGCGCTCCGCCTGGATCAGGGGCGGGGCGGTGCCTATAGCGCTCTCGCCATGCTCCAGCCCTGGGGTGCGTATTCCGAGCGCGAGCAGTTGCTCGAAAAAGCGCTTCGGGTGGCGCCCCGCGATGCGGCGGCTCTGACCGATATGGCGACGTTCTGCTGGAGCGTGGGCCGCTTCCGCGATGGCCTGGATTTTGCCGAACGGGCTTGCGAAATCAATCCGTTGATGCCGTCGGCGCGGCTCAATGTGGCGCAAATGCGGGCGTATGTCGGTGATTACGAGCGATCGATTGCCATGCACCGCGAGCTGCACCGCCAATGGCCAGCGAACCCTGGTATTTTGCTGTCACTGGTCAATACCGCCGCGGCGCTCGGCTTTTGGGAGGAATATGACGAGGCGGTGAAGGACAATGACCGTCTGACCGGCTGGCAGCGCCGGGATATGCGGGCCGCCTGCGCTTATGCCCAGGCGCTTCGCAACAAGGACCCGGCTCTCGTAGAAAGGCGGGTATCGCGCTATGTCGAGCTTCTAGACAACACCGGCACGCTGCCCTTGAATTTGGTCGTTTCGATAGCCGGGCTTGGCTGCATCGAAGAGGCACTCGATCTTGCAGAACGCTCTTCCTACGACTTCGTTTTTCACCCCGACGGCGCCCGGCCCAGCGCGTATTTCCCCGGTACGATCCTCGGTCCGTGGAGCCATGTTCTGCGCGAACCGCGTTTCATGCAGCTCTGCGCGCGTCTTGGGCTATGCAAATATTGGATCGACAGTGGAAACTGGCCGGATTCGGCAGAATGGGTCGATTACGATTTTCAGGCCGAAGCGGCTAAATCGCTCGAGCCAGCGCGCTAGCTGTTCACCTGGGCGCCGTAAGTGTGCAGCGTGTCGACCACCGTAAACCGCGAATCCGACACGAATGAAGACGCAAACTTCACGGCCATTTGCAAGACCGGCATTTTCCAGTCTGCCTCGTGCGGGTCTTCGTCGATCGCGCTGCTGCGAAGCGTCGCTTCCTGCGTATCTTGCTCGGATTTCCCAAACAGTCGTTCGAACTTCTGCGCCATACTGGCGGACCAGATGAACTCTGCTGTGATGTCCTCGCCCTTGTAGAAGCGCGGTTCACGAACATTGAAATGCACTGCATGTGTCCGGATGATCGCGCGATAGGCTGCCACGCGCATGTCAAAGACATCGCGGAATTGTTTTAACGTGTTGATTTCGATCGCGTGAGGGACACCGAGAATCTTCGGCGAGATATGATGCGCTGTTCCCTTGGGCGGCGCATATTCGGCCAGGATACCCCCGAAACCGGCCAAATTCTCAGGATCGTAGATCTCCGAATATGCGACCGGCTCGATCCCCGGATCGGACGTGATGCGCAGCACTCCGATCGCCTCCGAGCGCGAATGCGGGCTGAAATGTCTGAAACCCTGTGTCGAGAGCAGGATCTTGAGCCGCGCTGCATCGGCGCCTTCGTAATCGATCGCGCCCAGCTGTTTTTCGCTGCCCCAGATTTCGCGGCTGGCGAACATGACCGAAGCGTTGGAATCGAAAGCGAATGGCTGAATCCAGACACGCCTCGGATTGCTGAGCAAATTCTGATTATCGACCTGGTACCTCAGCGCCGGGAAGGACCAGAATACTTCGCGGTGCGAAACCATATCCCATCCCGCTATGCCGTCTCTCTCGCTGGAAAACCGAGGGTGGTCGACCGCCGTCAGAATCCCGCTGCAATGTTCCGATGCCACCGTGTAGTAATACGGCGAGCGGTCCGGGCCGGGAGCGTTCAGATGCGTGTCGAGATAGGATTGCATATTGCGGTGGCCGACGTCGATCACGAAGCACCAGTGCCTGGCACCCTTGGTATGCCAGCTTGGCAGCAGATGATTGGACGAAAAGGAATCGACGAAGTCGGTCATCGGCCGATCAATCCGCTGCGATAGGCCCCGCAATACGCCTTGCCACGGCTTGATCCAGGGTGCTTGCAGATCGCTGCGCGCCGCGCGCGGCTGGATGCCGTCATCTCCGTCGATGGCGAATTCATGGATTACACGCATCCAGTCGAAATCGATGTCGGAGGTGAACCGGAACGCCGCCTCGGGTTTGGCGGTGATAGACTGGCCGGAGGGCTCGGGTCCGAGATCGAAAAGAGTCGTCAAAACATCGTGGAAGCTGCCGGTGTCGTAATAGGTGATGTCGACATCGCTCTCGTCGAAGAACTCCACATCGGTCAGGTTGGAATAGAATGACCGGCAGGTGACGAGCGCCTGATAGATCGCCTTTGTGGGAAATGCTGCGTCGCGATACTGCTTCAGTCCGACGGTCCGCATAACGGTCGGTATCGTTCCGAGCGAGAACAGGTCGACGAAATTGGACAGCTTGCCCATCGTCTCCATCAGACCGCCCGCCTCCGGGCTGTGCAAAAGGTCGGCGAGCGACCCAGCGCCGGTCAGCTTCTCGGCAACCGGCAGAACCGGGCCGGTCGTCACCTTCAGGAATGGGTGGACGGCTTGAACTTCGCCAGGTCCGCGCTCCAGCCAGCCCGGTAGATCGACCGATCCGGTAAACGCGCCATTACCGGGCGAATTCGCGATCCGGATTTCGGAAAGCATCTTTCCGAGACCGAGCATCTCCCGGCCGCATACCGAAGACCAGGGTTCGCTGACACCGATGACCGGCACGATCCATTCGACGGCCGCATGCGCCAAGAAGTTCGCCGGGTTGGTCCCGTACCGCACGACCGGGATGGCGACGAAAGCTTCGCGCTGGCTGGTGATGCCGCGCTCGGAATAGGGAATTTCTCCGAACGGCTTTCCGAATGTGCTGATCATTTCGGGATAGTCCAGAAAAAGCAGCATCGCATAAGGCCAGGCCGGCACCGGACGATACTCAAAGCCCCGCTCATCCCGGTCGCGCAGGTTCAGGTAGCGGTCGCAATATTGCTGGACGCGCAGCATGTCGGCCTTCCAGACGAAGGAATGCACGCCGACGGTGGGGAAGTGATAGGGCGGCGGAACGTCCTGACTGCCCACGGACTGGACATAGGGAATTTCGGTTCGATCCCGGCTCACGAAACCGCTGCCCCGGTTTCGTCCAGCACAGGCTCGTCGAGATACACGCCCGCGCCCGCATCTACGATAAAGTTCGAACCGAACGCTCGTGCAGGCGTCTGGAAACCCGTGGGGGGCTCCATCTCTTGAAGTCGCATCAATGCTTCGGCGGCAGCAAGGACCGTCGTCAGATAACCATCGTATGTTCTGAGGCGCAGTCGCCTGACGCGGCGCCATTTGTCGAGCGCTTCGACCACCATCACGAACCGCGCTGCCTCGCGCGCATTTTCAGGTGGTGCATCTGGCCAGGCCTTGGCCACCACGCCGCCAAACTCGCGCCATTGGCGCACGCCGGTGACGCCCATTGCCAGCGCCGACCCGCGATAGCCGGCGCGCTCCATCCAGTTCATTTCGGAATAGATTTCGACGTTCGGGACATCGGTTGCCATCGACCCGGTGACGATGTCGGCCCAGCTCATCGCGGCGCACTCGCTCAGGCCGTCTCCGAAATCGAAAGGTCTCGTCAGGGTGCCAGCAGGAAAGCGGTGGATTTTCCCGTCCCGCCGGATGCGGGCATTTTGATCGAGAAGCTTGGAAGCGGTCGCAACGCTGCCGCGTGAAATCACCTGCGCGCGAGATATGCCCACGC
The DNA here is from genome assembly GCA_963797945.1 of uncultured Alphaproteobacteria bacterium. Lineage (GTDB taxonomy): Bacteria > Pseudomonadota > Alphaproteobacteria > Sphingomonadales > Sphingomonadaceae > Qipengyuania. The sequence continues at coordinate 634,923 of CAWCRA010000005.1, forward strand.
AGAGCCGGTGCGTGTCGGGCCAGATCTCGACCGCACGGGCCATCAGGCAATCGGTCGCGGCGGTCGTCAAGCCGATACCGGGGAGGAGCATTATGTTCGCCGTTTCCGCCGCCTTATGGTGATCGAGGATATGCGCGAACACCGGCCATTCACCGCCAAGGTCCATGTAATGCGTGCCGGTGTGGACGCAGGCTGAAATCAGCGCCGCAGCGGTTCGGTCGAACGGCCCAGCGCAGTTCAGGACGATGTCGATGTCCCGCAGGTTCGCCTCGACCACGCGGTGATCGCGCAAGTCGAAAACCCGGCGTTCTACCTTTAGTGTTTCTGCGACTGCATCGATCCGGTCGGCCGATCTGCCGGCGAGCACGATGTCGGTATGCTGCGCCACGCGCATGGCGATAGCCTCGCCCGTATAGCCATTGGCACCGTATAGAAGGACCCTGGCGCTCATGGCCGTTCGAACACCCAGCGGACCAGGCCTTCGAGAAAGTCGCGGTCCTCGCTTGGTGGAAGATCGCCATAGGCAACGGCGAATTCCTGCTGCGCGGCGCCGGCCATGGCGGCGGCGACGCGGCGTGCGTGTTCCACCGACCCCTTGCGGTGCATCAGCGCGGCCAGCCACAAGACGTCCGCCGGATCCCGCTCGCTGCGTGACAGCGCTAGAAAGGCCTGAATGCGCGATCGCTCCGCAGCATTGGCAGCATCCAGCACATGGATCAGCATCAAGGTGCGTTTGGCCTCGAACAAATCCCCGTTCTGCTCTTTGCCATATCCGGGGTCTTCGGACAGATTGCGAAGATCATCCTCGATCTGGAACGCCATGCCGAGGAAGTGCCCGAAGCTGACGACGCGGCCCGGATCCACCCGGCCGCGCGCGCCGATCAGCACCCCCAGCTGCGCCGGCCAGATCATGCCCATCCAGGCGGTCTTCTTGAGCGCCATTCTGAGATAATCGGTCTGGCCGAGCTTGGTAACATTGTGGTCGCGCCACCCCAGCTCGAGCGCCTGCCCCTCCGCCGTTTGCCGGGCCATCTGAATGGTTGCTTCGATGACCTGCTGGGCGACCTGCCCGCCGAGCGGGCGCAGCGCGTCCAGCAACGGCCGGAAAGCAGTGAACATGAGAGCGTCGCCGGCGTTTATGGCCAGCGGAATACCGTGCATCGCATGGAGTGTCGGCTTGCCCCGGCGCAGATCGCTGCCGTCCTGTACGTCGTCGTGGATCAGCAGGGCATTGTGGAGCAGCTCTACCGCAGCAGCGCAGCGCGCCGCCAGCTCGAGCGAGCCGCCATATATCCGCGCATTGGCGATGCAGATCCCGGGCCGTAGCATCTTGCCGCCGCGGCGCGGATATTCCGCCATCATGTCGTCGAGAAACTCCGCCGGCCTGTCGACATGCAGATAGTGATCGAGCTCTGCGCGGGTCGCTTCCGCGTAGCGCGCAAGCACTGCCGCGCCCGGTGCGGGACCGCGAACAAATTGCTCCGCTGCACCTGACACCGTCACGGCGCTTGCACCTCAATGACCAGCATACCGAGCGGGACTTCCTGTCCTTCCGCCACGATCATTCCGTCGTAAAATCCTTCCGGCTGCGCCTTGGGGATCTTCACGCTCAGATGCGGTTCGTCCTGTGCTCATATCGACGGCAAAGGCCGACGCGATTAGCGGTTTTCCTTTGCCACTGCGCGGCTGTAGCGGCGTGGCGCTGATCTGTTCCGGCAGCGCCGGTATATCGGGGCGCGACACGCTATGCGTGAGTGTGCGTGCGCTCCCGGCACCCTCGAACCGCGTTGCGAAAGCGAGCTTTCCTTGCAGGTCCGGGCCATTTCCTGCCGAAGCGGGTTTGGCAGCTGCCTTACGGAACGGCGGGACGGTCTTTGCCACCTCGCCAGGAGGAGGCGCGCCGACGGTTCCAGTGCCGAGCTGCTGAACCATCTGCTCGCACATATCGAGCGTGGCCGCGCTCAATTGGCGGGCCAGCTGGATCATTCGTAGAGATAACGCCTGCATGTCGGCCGAAGCCGTCGGCATGGAAAGATCGCCCTGCCGCAGCCTGCCCGCCGCCGCGCGGCCCTGTGCAATGGCTTCGGCAAGCACGTCGTAGCCGCTCTGCACGGCGCCCGCGACGGCCTCGTCCAGCTTGGCATCGCCGCCGGTGCTGGAGGGCGGCGCTTCTCCGCCCAGTTGTGCCTTGGCCGCCGCCTGGGCGGCAAGCCGCGCGCTCGCTCCGCTGCGATCTGGCATCGTGCGGGCCGGTTCGGGCCGCTTCACGCGAAGCTTGGATGCTTTACCGGCCTTGCCGGAGGAGGATTTACGGGTGGTCATACGCGGTTATATCCTCGAGCTTGGGCGATCCCGACAGGGCATGTGCGGCGAGTAATCCCGACATGACTGCGCCTTCGACGCAGCCTGAATGAAACCCGCTATCGGTCCAGTCGCCGGCGATAGTAAGATTGTCGTAAGTGCGGTCGAGCGGCGAGATTCGATAGCGGTAACTGCCGGGCGTGTGGATGACGTAGCGGTCCGACGGGTTGACGTTCGCGCGCCAGTATTGGGACTTGAAGCGATCTTTGCCGGAAAGGTCGTCCCATTCCGAAACATCGTGAGAAGCGCTCAGCAAATTCCAGTCGAAATTGCCATCTTCATCATAGGCTTCAGGCCAGACTTCCCTGATCGGCCCTTCGAGAAAGCCCTCCGCGCTGGCGCGCACTTCCGCGGTCCGCATGGAGAGATAGCCGGTGTCGCTGTCCTCAGGCGGGTTGGCGGGATCGGGCAGGGCGGCGCAGAAATAGACCGAGGTGGCAGGCCGTTTGTGCCATCGTTCTTCCGGCACGACATGCGCCATGTCGCACCAGGTGTCGAACGGCTTCGCAAAGGCCCCGGTGATGTAGGCCGGACCTTCCCATCCAAGCTCATCGAGGCGCTTGGTCATCCACAGCTGGAATGCCTGCGAGGCGACCGTTTTCACGTTTTCGCACATAAGCTTCCAGCGCCGGTCGTGACCCACAATTTCGCTGGCGACATGCGGGATGGCGCCGATGCCCACAGTCAGAGCGACGAAATCGAAATCCTCGCTAACTCTCAGCGTCTTCGTCTCGGCTCTGGTGCGGTCCCAATGCGATTCGAAATTGCAGCCATCCTCCTCCAGCTTCTCGCAATCAGCCAGCTGGTCCCAAAGCGGCTTCGAGGGCCAGCACGGCTTGCCCTGCACCTCCACGAAGGGATTATATTCGCCTCCGCCTTTGGTTTTGGCCTGCACATCGAATTGTAGCGTGGCTACATGGTCGTTGCCGTCCCCGAGCCCTGTATTGGTGAGCCGATGGAAGAAGTGAAAGCGCACCCCGCGTTTCTTCATGGCGGTATAGAGCGGTGCGAAAACAACATCTCCCATGCCGGCCCGCATCCGCCACATGAAGGCTCCGCGATAGCCGAAGAACGTGCGCAAAGTACCTCGCAGTCCCTGACCTGCGGAAAGCGACGGCTTATTCGCATCGCCATCTTCGTACCCCATCGAGAGATCGTAAAGGCCGCGCAGGAACGGTGACTGCAGCGCGCGGATGGAAGCGCCGTTGATACGCATCCATTCGCGGCATTCGTAGTCGTCGATCGCGTCCAGCCCGCGCGGATGGGAGAGCACATTGTAACGGAGCAGCCCGGTGATCGTCGCGACGGTCAGGTCGGCAACTTCCCACATGAAGCGGTTGGAATCATCCGCGATCCAGCGATCCTCGACCCATTGACGAAGCTGTGCCAGCACGCCTTCTGCGGCTTTCAGCAGACCTTCGGACCCTGCCGGTGTGACCGAGCGCAAGAGCGCCGCCAGAACGCCGAGCCCCTCAGCTAAAGTAGCCGCCGAGGCAAACGTGCCGAGTTTGGTCAGGTAGGCGAACCGTTCGGCAAGATCGCCCGGTGTCGCCTGCTCGAGCTCGGTAAAAACGGTTTTGCCGTCCACGCTGGTGTCCAGCACCAATGCCCGCAGCAGCTCGAAAGCGCGGGCCATGTAGAATGATAGCGAATAGGCGGTACCCATAGGCAGCGGGTCACCCGGCAGCCCTGCGCGCGGCGGCATCGTTGCGGCCCATTTCGTGAAACCGCCATCTTCGGCCACCGAATAGAGGGCGATGTCGTTTTCGGGCGTCCACGCATCACGCCAATCGCCGTATATGTCGCCTTCGCCCGCTGCCTCCAGCTCGGCATGGCATTCGCGCATCATGCGGAAAGAGTTATCGTAGAAGCCCAGCCAGATGTGTAGGCCGTGTTCCTCGATGCGCCCGCTTGGCCCGCGCCCGGATGCGCCCTTGCCGCCGAGACGCCAGCCTTCCTGATAGATCGATACTTCGTAGCGACCTTTGTGCTCGGGCCGCGAGAGCTCCCAGGCGAGAGCCATGGCGGCGCAGCCGCCGCCAACCACAGCTACGCGGATGGGGTCCGCGCTCATGATGCGCCGATCAGGATGGCGACATCCAGCCCACGGGCGAGTTTCGCCACCGCTTCGCCAAATTCATCGATTTTCCCTTCGCAAACCAGAAGTTTGCGACCCATAACAATGACGCTTACTCCAGAGCGCCTCAAGCTCCAAGCCTCTCAATGAGACCGGGTACCAAATCCGGTTTTAACCTGGCAGGGAAAGCGGCCTGGTCTGGTAGCTGGAGCGCCATTGCTGAACGTCGGACAGCATGATCTCGCCGAGCCGGTGTAGGCGCTGGGACAAGCGCGTGTAGCTCAGCGGTTCGCGCTCGATTGCCAGCTTGAGCTGGTGCAGCCGTTTGGCGAACATGTCCGACCGTTCCGCCGTCGCGGCGAAGTCGCCCTGCATGCGGATGCCATAAAGCGAGGCTGCAAGGGCGGGGAACAGGGCAGTTGCAAAGGTCACTGCGTTGGTCAGTTCTAAGCCCGCAATCACTGCGCTGCCCTGCCAGAGTTTTAGCGCCAGCCAAATGGCGCATGTGATGATCGTGAGGCCAAACAACGCGTCACCATATAGATGCAGCCGATGGTCTGCCGCCTTCATCGAAACGCGGGTATGACGATGGTATTCGGTCTGGTCATCGAGCAGCTTGATCGCGGACGCGCGCAGGCTCTCGAGATAGGCGCGGTCGCAGCGGCCTTCGATCAAACCAAGCTCGCGCGCGCTTGCGCGGCTGTACCAGCTTATCCAGCCTGGCTGGCGCGTGCCATCCTCGACATCGCGAAGCGAAAGCTGGCCGAGCATCGCCGGGAGTGCGAGCAATCGCAATCGCTCGGCCAGATGGCGATGGTCGAGCCAGGCGCGGTGCAGCCCCTTGCGATTGGCGCGGTGGGTGTTGACGATGATGGCGAAGATGACGGCAAGCTCCGCAGAAATCAGGAAGATCTTGCCCTCGGGCCAGAGCAGGCCGGACAATGCGAGCAGCACGGCGAGCGCGGAGAGCGCGAAATTGCGGACGAAGCTGCTGCGAAAGCGCAAGGCGTAGCTGTTGCCATCCGCATCCGCCCGGGCGAAGCGGTAGAGGAACGGCCCGGACAGGAATTTTCCGAAGGACCCGTGCTCCTTAACGGGCGCGATCAATGGCTCCATCGTCTCGCTGCATTCTTGCGTGGTCGGGCCGCGGAAACGAACGCTGGCGAGGGTTCTGGTGCCTGCACCGACAAGCAATAGCGGCCACGAAAATGCGCGGTGCCGCACCGAGGGTTTCTCGCTCAAAAAACGGCGCAGGCCGCGCGCCTCGTCGCCTGTAATGGGAGGGGCGGTGAGCGCCGATATGAGCGCTGGGAGCGCAGCAATCGCTTCGGTTCGGCCGACCCCGCCCAGCGAAGGGCGGTCGGGCACGATCTCCTCGACGCCGCTCCATAACAGCATGGACGGCTCCTGCCCGGATGCATCTATATGGATCACCGGCATATGTTCGGCGACCGCTTCGGCAAGAATTTGCGTGGTGCCGCCGCGCCCATGCGCATCGTCGCCGTCCCAGACCGCAATAAGGATGTCCGATTGCGCAACGACCAGCCGGCCGATTAACTCGAAGGCATGATCGTCAGCCATTTGCCCAGAATCGAGCACAAAGCGGGTCTCCGCGCTTTCGAAAAGATCTTCGGCCCGCGCCCATTGTTTGTCTGAAAAGCCGCTGCGGTAATGTTCGCCAGGCATGGGAAATGCTGCAGCCAAGGGCACACCCGCCGCCCTGGCTGCCTCGGATGCGATGGTATCGGCGCCTGCCGCGAGCGGCGTCACCAGTTCCAGAAGCGGATCGGCAGCCGAAAAAACCTCGCTATGGCGCGCGTGTATCTTGGCGAGTTCATCGCGCGCAAGCGTGAACAGGCGTTGGCATTCGGCGTAGATTGCTTCGAACTGCTCTTCGGCCAAGCGGGGAGGGCGATGTCCGGAAATGCCGAAGCGCAAGACCAAGCGGGGCTTCAGCCTGTCGTCTCCCCCTGTCACGATCATCATGCCTCCGTCAAAGCCGGGAGCAATCTATCGGTTATCGTCCGGGACAGCGCAAGGCGTGCCGCGATCTTTGTCAGCGGCGTCAGGCTTAACGCGTGGCCTTCCGGTAGCCGAGCGGAGTCACATTGGTCGCCTTCTTGAATGTCGTTGCGAAATGGGCCTGATTTGAAAACCCGATCGCGAGCGCAATCTGCGAAATAGGCCATGCGGTGTTGCGCAGTAGGCGCTTCGCCTCGGCAATTCGTTCCGAAACGATGTATTGATGCGGTGTCATGGCAAAGGATGCCTGGAACTGGCGTGCGAAGGCTGAAGGGCCCAGGCCCACCAAATCCGCAAGTGTCTCATTGCGGATGGCATCGCCGAGATTGCGTGCAATAAATTGTTCGATCTGACTTTTCTGACCGCGACTGAGGCCCATGTCCGAGCCAGCTCCGTCCTTCAGTAATGCCTCAGCATCGATCGCGTTAGCGGTCTTGGAAAAATTGGCCAGCGCAGTGTTCACCAGAGCGTCGACCGAAGCATTGTCGAAGGGTTTTATAAGATACCCGTTCGGCTGTGTCGCCGAGGCGTGAAGCACTGTTTCATGGTCTGCATGACCCGTAAGAAATGCGAGCGCGAGCGAATGTTCTTCACGCAGTTCGCCGGCCAACGCAATGCCATCGCGGTTACCGTCGATGTGAATGTCGATAAGGGCCAAATCGGGTTCGAATTCGTCAACCAGCGCAACCCCGTCTTCGAAAGTCGCGGCGGGCCCGACAGGTTCGTGCCCCAGCTCCCGCAGAATCTCGGAAAGGTCGCGCGCAGCGATCCTGTCGTTTTCGATGATGACAACCTTGGCCATTGCACTCTATTCCATCCTAGATCTGCTCGTCCTGATGACCAAGCGGAAAGACCATGCGCCACTCGCTTTCGCCTGCGACATGTTCGGGAGAAAGTTCGGCTCGATGTTGAGCAAGCAAGTCTGCAATAAGCAACATGCTGATGTCCATCTCGTTCTGGGCGGCTGGATCGAGGTGAAGATCGATAATGATGCGCTCCGGTTCATTGGTGACGCTGATCGACATGGTGGCTGCACAGTAATTGGTGTTCGGCCGACAATATGCATCAACGATTTCATTGAGGATAAGCGCGATGCCGCGCGTTTCCGGCAAGGATAACAGACATGTTCCGCGCGTGTCGCGCGGACGTTCCGTCAGGGCGTATGACGAAGCCAGGAACGTCGCGATCGTTTCGGTGGCACGGATGCAGGCAACGTGATCGGTTTTCGCTTCTGCATGAAAGAGATTGTCGATCAGGGCCATCAATTCGACCCTGCGGCTGACAGCGTCCAAAGCTTTCGCGCAGGAATCGTAGCAACCCGGCTTAAGGCGCCGCTTTTCAAGGTTCAGTAAGCTTGCAACGAGCTGGACACTGCCGCGATCCGCCACCACCTTGGCATCTTTCCCTTCGGTCATCTTTCTCCGATCTTCGCCAATGCATCAAAGTGGCTGTTTCGCCGGCGGAATTCTTTCGAATTCCTTGATGGATTTTCGGTTATGCGAAACAATCCCATCCTGCAGAAAACGAAAAGAAATAGCGCCAAATCGAAATACGCGGGAGCCGCATCTGAGCATTATCGACGTCGAATTCGGGATGAACCAAGGACGAGACGATGCAAACCACCACACTTGAATATTCAGAGAAGCACCAGGTGGGCACTCGGTTGGTCAACGCAAGAGATCAGCGCAATGCGCGCATCTACACAGATTTTCATCGGCTGATGGAACGTCTCGATGCGGGGCTTGCGCTTTTGCACCCAGACCCTCCGAGCTGGCGCTCGCTCATGGCGCGCTCGGTGAATGGCGACAAGCGCGCGTACCGCGTGCTGCTCTCTGAGTTTCAGGAGTTTTTGGAGATGTATTTCGCACGGCAGGCGACGGACATTCTTGCCGTCCAGCTGGTCGATGCCACGCTGCACACAGCGCATGCAAAACTGCACACATGCGACCCGAACGCACCCATTCTACCGTGGCTTCTTGCGCTTGCCGATTATCGCGCCGGCCATATGGACGGAGCAACGACGCACCACTGAGATCACTTTCTATCTGGTGGGCATGTAGTCGGGAAAGTTGTCGGCGCAGGCCTCCAGCATGGATCTGGTCGCTGCCAGATCCGCTCCGGCCCGCCCGACAGGTAAATCCTGCATCTTCGATGGCGGCGGGAACGAACCGTAGCCGGCGAATAAGCAATGCCAGCTCATCGCGGCATATTGCGGTGTTTCGTAAATGGCGTTGTTCGCTCCCGCGATATCCTTATGCGTGAACCAGGCTGTCATCATCGCCTTGAGGGTATCCGGTATCTCTTGATTTGCCGCATTTTCGCGCCAGTACGCAGTGTCGCTACGCTGGTTCATTCGGTAATGCGCGACGATATAGTCGCGAATGCTGTCGTAGCGCGCTGCGATCGACCGGTTGAAGGTATCGCGATGCGCAGGGCCAAACCCGCCTTCCTCGTATGCTCGAGCGAACTCGAGCGCGGTTGCGATCACGATATGCAGCGCTGTCGCTTCAAGCGGTTCTATGAACCCTTGCGCCAGACCGGCGGCAAGGCAGTTGCCGCTCCAGCTCTCCGCCATCCGCCCGATTTTCATTTTGAGGAAGCGCGCGTCCTGCTCGCGATCGGTCATCCCGATTGCCGCTCGTAGCTCGGCCTCTGCGTCCTCATCCGAGATATGCCGTGATGAATAGACATAGCCATTGCCGATGCGGCTGGTGAGAGGAATTTGCCAGCGCCATCCTGCCTGCATCGCTAAACTTTCGGTCTGAAGTTTGAATTCGCCGGAATGCGAAGTCGGCATAACCACGGCGCTATCGTTGAAGAGATTGTCCGCAAAAGAGACGAATTCGCCGCGAAGCGTTTGCTGCGCGATCATGGCGCGGAAGCCCGAGCAATCGACAAAGATATCGCCCTCGATGCGCCGTCCGTCATCGCACACCAGAGCGGCAACATCTCCGCCCTCCGCCAGTTCGACTTGGGAGACCTTGGCAGAGATGTGCGTCACCCCGCGCTGCGCGGACCAATCGCGCAGAAATGCGCCGAGCTTGTACGCGTCGAAGTGGTAGCCATAGCTCGGTGCGAAGGGGAAATTCTGGCTCGCATGCGGCGACTTGCCACGCCTAGCCAGCACGCTTGCAAGGAACCAGTCGTCGGGGTGGGCGGGCACGCTGAAACCACGGCGTGCAAGCGTACAGTTCTGAACGAAGGCGGGCTCGCTATGCATATCCACGGGTCCGGGGAAGGGGTGGAAGTAGCTTTCGAACCCCGGCCGCTCGCTCCATCCGGTGAAACGGATGCCGAGTTTGAATGTCGCATCGCAGGCCGGCATCCAGTCCGTTTCTTCGATGCCGAGGTGGTCGAAGAAAGCCTTGAGCTGCGGTGTCGAGCCTTCGCCGACGCCAATGATGCCGATCTCGGGGCTTTCGATCACTGTCACGCTGCCGCCGCGTTCACCCCATTGCTTGTGCAGCAGGCAGGCGGTGATCCACCCCGCACTACCGCCGCCGAGCACGACAACGCGGGGCGGGCGAGGCTCGCTCATTCGGCGGGTTTGAGCTCGACGGCGAAACCGCCTGCTCGCGCGATGTCGATGGCGACTTGGCTTTCGGTGGTTACAGTGGTGGTTTCGACGATCATGGCGTGGCGATCATCGCCCAGGCCGTCCGCGCTGTCACCATCTTTCCAGACGGTCATGCGGTAAAGCCGGGAGGTGTCGAGAAAGTCGAGGGGTACATCGACACGTCGGGACGTATGGTCGGTAACACCGCCGACCCACCAGCTGTCCGATGCCCGATCCTTGCGCGCAATGATGGCGAATTCGCCGACGGCACCGCCCAGCAGCAAGCTCTCGCTCCAGTCGGCCGGCACGCGCTTCGTGAAATCGAGGGCGCGCGGATATTTGATCAGGTTTTCCGGAAGGTCCGCAACCATCTGGATCGGGGAATAGATCGCGATATAGAAAGCAAGCTGCCGGGCAAGAGTGCTGGGAATATCCGGAGCCGCAGCGCCGCGACCTTCGAGCGAAAAAACGCCCGAGGTGTAATCCATCGGTCCCGACAGCATTCGGGTGAAGATGAGCTCGGGGACATGGCCGGGATCGTTCTTGGGCACGGCCCAGGCATCATATTCGGCGCCGCGCGCACCTTCACGGCTGACCCAGTTCGGGTAGGTGCGGCGCAGGCCGGTATCCTTGATCGGTTCGTGCGGATTGACCGCGATCCGGTGCTCGGCGGCCTCTCTTACGACCTTGAGGTGGTGGTTCGCCATTTCCTGCCCATCGTGCCAGACGAAGGTCTCGCCGCCATCGCCATCGGGCGCGATGATCCCGCCTGCATCGGCGACATAGCCGGACTTCACGGCGTCGATTTCCAGCCGCTCATAGAACGCCATAGCGTCCTCGAGCTGGCGTTCGTAAACGTCGATATTGCCGCCTGTTTCGTGATGGCCGATAATCCGGACGCCCTTCTCGCGGGCATAGCGGGCGACTTCCTCGATGTCGAAATCGGGATAGGCCCGGGTGAAGCTGTAGTCGCGGCCATTGCCAAACCAATTTCCGTCCCAGCCGACATTCCAGCCTTCGATCAGCACGCCGCGAAAGCCGTGCTCGGCGGCGAAATCCACATGGCGCTTGGCGTTTTCGGTTGTCGCACCGTGCTTTTCACCGCTGGCCCAGCTGCTCCGGTCGAGATGCATCTCCCACCAGATGCCGATATACTTGTGCGGCGTGAACCAGCTGACATCGCCGAGTTTGTTGGGCTCGTTGAGGTTGAGGATCAGATTGCTTTCGAACAGGCCTTTGGGTCCGTCGGCGATCTGTATCGTGCGCCAGGGCGTATGAAATGCGCCTTGGCGAATGACCTTTGCCCCCCGCGGACTTGGGGCAAGCGTCGCGCGGAAGCGGGTGCCGTCCATGCGCCGCAGCCACATGCCCGAATAGTCTACCAATGCCGCTTCATGGAACGAGATGTGGGTGCCGTTCTCCAGCACCATCGTTACCGGCGTATGCACTGTGGAAAGCCCCGACACCGGCGTTTTTTCATAGAGATATTCGTAGCGGTTCCAATCGCCTGCCGGGATCGACCACGCCGTGCCATCGCTGGCGAGATTGAACTCGGTCAGCTCCTCCGTGATGCGCCAGACGGGCTGCGCGGCGCTATCGGCAAACTCGGTGCGGAAGCCTATCCCGTCGTCGAAGACCCGCATCCGCACTGTGAGCGTGCGGGCATCGTCGTCACGCTGCCGAAATGTGACGGCAAGCTCGTTGTGGCGGTCGGCGATCCACTGGCGCTCACCCCAAGGCTGCTCCCAGCGTTTATCCGCTTCGCTGATATCTGCTGCCAAAACCTCGAAGTTGCGCCGCATGGGGTCGGCATCGGTGAAGGTGAAGCCGAAATTGGATTTCGCCACCAACGGCACACCATCGCGCGCGATTTCGTAGTACGGAATGCCTTCGCCGTCCGCATCGAGGGTAGCGATCGTCCGTCCATCGGGGGACGATACGGTCTCCGCGCTCAGGGAGCACAAAGGGGTTACAAGTGCGCACAGCAGCGCAATCAGACGGATCATGCGGTTTCTTCCAATATGAGGACGCCGAAGGGAGGCAAGCCCGCATCTGTGGCGCCGTTTTCGGCGTACAGCTGCTTGCCGGACACTCCGGTTAGCTCGATCGCACCATTGCCGATATTGAACAGGCAGCGCACACGTTGGCCATCGGCCTCGCGCACCAGATCGAGCAAGTCGCCGCCCGTGCGGCACGCGGTCACGCTGCCGTGATGGAGCGCCGGATTGTTCTTGCGCAGCGCGAGCGAGCGGCGCGTTGCGGCAAGCAGGGACGCATCTTTGCCCTCTTGCGTGTCGACCGCGCGCGAGCGGTTTTCCTCGCCCACCGGAAGCCATGGTTCGTAGCTGCCGAAACCGGCGCAATCACGGCCCTGTTCCCATGGCATCGGCGTACGGGCGCCGTCGCGGGACAGGGTTAGCGGCCAATTCGCTATGGCCTCGGGATCGTGAAGCTGTTCGAATGGCACGTCGACCTGCGTAAGGCCCAGTTCCTCGCCGTAATAAATGATGATATTGCCGCGCAAGCAAACCAGCAGCAGTGCCTTCATCCGCGCCGCCGCTTCGCGCTCATCCGGCATCCACCAGCGTGACAGCGCGCGCGGGGCATCGTGGTTTTCGAGCGCCCAGGTTGGCCAGCCGACACCTGGCTCGTCCGGCCATTGCGCCAGCGCAGCGCAGACCAGTCCGGGGGTCAGCCTATCGGCATAAAGGAAGTCGAAGCCATAGGCCGAGTTCAGATGCGTTTCGCCATGGGTGAACGCTTTCATTTCTCCATCGGCCTCGTCCCCGCCGACCTCCGCGACGGTAAAAATGCCATCGAATTCGTCGGTCAACCCGCGGATCCGTTCGATGAAACGCGGAATATCGGGATGCGACTGGTTGAACTTCTTGAGCTGAAAATCGAATGGCCGCGTCCGCTGCCTGTCGGTCGCGGGCGCGGGCGGATTGTCGCGCAATTGCGGGTCGTGCATCGCGAAATTGAGCGCATCGATGCGGAAACCGTCGACGCCCCGCTCCAGCCAGAAACGCATTACGCCGAGCACTGCGTCCTGCACGTCGCGCCGGTGCAGATTCAGCTGAGGTTGGCTGCTCAGGAAGTTGTGCAGATAATATTGTCCGCGCCGAGCATCCCAGGTCCATGCAGGCCCGCCGAAAACCGATTGCCAGTTGGACGGCGGTGATCCATCGGGCTTGGCGTCCGCCCACACATACCAGTCTGACTTGTCATTGCCCCTGCTCGACCGGCTTTGCGCGAACCAATCGTGCTCGTCGGAAGTGTGAGAATAAACCTGGTCGATCAACACCTTGAGGCCCAGTGAATGCGCGCCGGCCAACAGCTCGTCGAAATCCGCAAGTGTGCCGAAGATCGGATCGACATCGCAATAGTCGGACACGTCGTAGCCGAAATCCTTCATCGGGGATTTGAAGAAGGGCGACACCCAGATCGCATCGACCCCCAGTGATGCGACATGACCAAGCCGCGAGGTAATGCCGGGCAGGTCGCCGACCCCGTCACCGTTCGAGTCCATGAAGCTGCGCGGATAGATCTGATAGATCGCTGCGCCCTTCCACCACGGCACGGCATCGTCGCTTCTCGGCGCCGGTTGTTCGGGCTGGATGGAGAGTTCGTTCATTCGGCAATCTCCGATACGCGGCACACCGCCCAGCCGAATGCCGGCAGAGTGAAGGCCGCGCTACCCGGAGCGGTGACGCGGCCAGGGCAATTGCCCGACAGCGTTTCGAATGCTCGTGCATTGTAGCCGACAACTGTGTTCGCAGCGATCGGCTCGGCACTCGTGTTGAAAGCGAGCACATATTCGGTGCCGGTTTCCGGGTCGAAGCGGCTGGCGGCGAAAATGCCGGGTTCCTGCCGGTACTCGCGCACGAGCTGCCGCCCGGTCGCAAGCGCAGGATGCGCTCGGCGAACGGCGGAGAGCTCCGCGATCAGGCGGTAGAGCGGATGGGCAGTATCGAAGTTCTCAGCCGCAGTGGTCGCATTGGTGCCGATCAAATCGTTGTCGTTGTAGCTGTCGGTAATGCTCGGGAACATACTTTCACGTGCGGCCTGGTCGTTGCCGTCGCCGACGAACCCTTGTTCATCCCCATAATAGATCACTGGCGAGCCGCGCAATGTGAGTAGCATGGCATGGCCCAGCTGGACGCGCGCCAAGAGCTCGTCCTGCGAAATCTGGGGCAGGTCCTCTTCTATCAAAGTGGAGAAACGGCCCATGTCGTGATTGCCGAGGAAGGTCGGCATGGCGAGAGCGGCCTGCTCGCCGCCCTCGTACAGCACGTCGCCGTCGAACATTTCGGTCAGGACGAAAGTCCCCATGCCCTTGCCCAGCGCCTCGCGCATGGCCTGCTGGAAAGCAAAATCCAGCACCGCCGGGAAACCGTCGCGCCGGGTATATTGCGCAATATACCCGCTGTCGCGGTCGTCGCGGTAGACTTCGCCGAAGATGTGAAAGTTCGGAATGCCTACGTCCTCGGCTGTTTCAAGCATGGCGGGCACGAAGGTCTGCCAGAATTCCGGGTTCACATGGCGCGCCGTGTCGACACGGAAACCGTCAATGCGGAAATCGCGGATCCAGCTGGCGTAGATATCGACCATGCCATCGAGCACGCGGGGGTGCTCGGTAAAGAGGTCGTCCAGCCCCACGAAATCGCCGAAGCGGCTGCTCTCGCCTTTGAAGGTCGTATCGCCGCGATTGTGATAATAGATCGGATCGTTGAGCCAGTCGGGCTTCTTCACTCCAGCCTCTGCCTGCGGGATGACAGGGGTATAGGCATAATCGGGCGAGGTTAACCTGGCGAAGTTTTCGTCGGTCTGGACCTCGTCACCCTGGAACCCTTCATTGATCGGCGCCCCTGTGAGGCCGAGCCGCCGCGAATAGGGAAAGTCGCCCTTGCCGCGGTATTTATAGCCCGCCTCATCGCCCTCGGCATAGCCGATCACGTCGGCGGTGTGGTTGGTGATGATGTCCATATAGACCTTCATCCCGCGCGCATGGGCCGCTTGGACAAAGGTTCGGAATTCCTCGCGGCTTCCGAAATGGGCGTCGGGTCGGGTGAAGTCGGTGACCCAATAACCGTGATACCCGGCGCTCTCGTTTCCGGGCGGTCCTTGCACCGGCTTGTTCTGGAAGATCGGCGCGAACCAGATCGCGGTGACGCCAAGACCCTCCAGATAGTCGAGACGCTGCGTCAGCCCCCTCAGGTCGCCGCCCTGGAAGAAGCCCTTATGCGCGGGATCGAACCCGGTTTCGAGCGGGCCGCCGGACATGCCGCCCTGGTCGTTCGACGTGTCGCCATTCTCGAACCGGTCGGGCAGCACGAAATAGACGATTTCCTCTGCCGGCGCGCGCTCGCGGAAAGACTCGTTGCTTGCGGGCGGCGTGGCCTGCGCAGTGGCGCAAGCGGCCAGGCCAAGTGCGAGGAAGGGCAAAGCGGTGCGGATCATGCGGCTGCGTCCTTGTGTCCGGCCTGCTGCAACATGCGCTGCACAGTATCGATATGTGAGGGGATCGTATTGGCAGTTTCGACGAGAGATTTTTCGGTTCCCGCCAATAGCTGCACAAGTTCGTCGCGGCTGAGATCGCCTGCAAGCGGGCTGTAGTTTGCAGCTTCGACGCCTTGCCCCGCGAGCACCTGAAACCAGCCGACCTCCGTGAACAGTTCTTCATGCTCGCGGTGAATGTGCCCGTTCTCGCGCCACTGATCGAGTTTCGCGGTCAGCGTTTCCGGCAGTTCCATGGCGCGCAGCTGGTCCCAGAAGGGCTCGCCTTCGCGGCCGTTGGCCCAATAGTGCAGCACCAGAAAATCGCGGATCCGGCTCCACTCGAATTCTGCCTGCGCGTTGAAATGCTCGATCGCAGCCTCGCCTGGCGCGCCGTTCGGGATCAGGTTGAGAAAGCGTGAGAGGGCGCTCTGGATTAGGTGGATGCTCGTGGATTCCAGCGGCTCCATGAAACCTGCCGCAAGGCCCAGAGCGAGGCAATTGCGATGCCATTGCTTGGCGCGCATCCCGGTCTTGAAGCGCAGCTGGCGCGGATCGTCTGCGGGCTTGCCGTCGAGATTGTTCGAGTAGAATGGAAGCCGCCTCGTCATCGCGACATATGCGCGCTGGAATAGACGTGGCCGTTGCCGATGCGGTGTTGCAGCGGGATGCGCCACTGCCACCCGGCCTGCCGCGCGATCGAGCGGGTATAGGGCGTAAAATCCCCGCCGTTCAAGCAAGGCACGGCTACTGCGCTGTCGCAGGGTAGCCAATGCGCCCAATCCTCGAACCCGATACCCAGCGCATCGCCGATGAGCAGCGCGCGAAAGCCCGTGCAATCGATGAAGAAGTCAGCCTCGATGCGGCGGTCCTTGTCGAGCGTAAGCGCCGCGATATTGCCGCCTGCGCCGTCCAACTCGACTGCCTTGATCTTCCCTTCGGTGCGCGTGACGCCGCGCACCTCGGCATAATTGCGTAAGAAAGTTGCGAAGCGCGCGGCGTCGAAATGGTAGGCATAGGGCAGCTCGCCGCCTTTGATCTGCCCATGGGGCGGCATGCGTAGCGTGCGCGCGGCCATTTCGTTCAGCGAATAATGCTTGAGCGGGCGGCCAAGCCCCTCGGCCTGAGCGCGCAGCCAATACTGGTGGAAAGGCACGATCCCGGCGCCGCGTCCAACCTGGCCAAAGGCATGCATGTAAGTGTGGTCCGGCTCGCGCCAGCCATCGAAGGCGATGCCGAGCTTGAATGTCGCCTTGGTCGCGGCGACGAATTGCGCTTCGTCGATACCCAGCGCCGCGTTGAAACTGCGGATTTGCGGGATGGTGGCCTCGCCTACGCCGACCGTGCCGATGGCTTCGCTCTCGACCAGTTCGACCCGGTAGCGTTCGGGCAGAAAGCGCGCGAGGATCGCGGCGGTCATCCAACCCGCTGTGCCGCCTCCGGCAATGGCAATACGGTGAGACGCTTGTCTGGCTCACGATCCTGCTCTTTCGCCGCGATTGTATCGGCCTGCGTTACCGCAGCGATATTCGCTTGTCGAAAGACCGGGCGGGCGAGGAGAGAAGAGAGCCCGCCCGGTCATTCTCGGCGGCTTCAGAACTTGTATGTGAAGCCGGCGAGGAAACGACGTCCGTATTCCTGGTAGTCGATTACCGCACGCGGTTCGGGCACATCGAATTGCGACACGAAGGGCTGGTTGGTCAGGTTCTGACCCTGGACGTAGACCGAAAGGCCTTCCAGCGCGCTTCCCGGCTGGAATTCGTAGCCGATTTGGGCGTCGATGATCGTCTCGCCGCGCGCCAGACGGCGCGTGGGCGATCCACCGAAGCCGGTGAAATCGGCCAGGAACTCCGAACGATAGCGGACGCTGCCGCGCGCGCTGAAACCGTTCAGATCATAGTAGACCGTGCCGTTGGCGACCCATTCGGAGTAGCCGGGGATTTCATCCTTGTCGCCATTGGCGTTCAGGATGTCGGTCTTGGTGTAGCCGACACCGCCGGTCACACCGAAGCCGGTCAGCGCGCTTGTGAACATGTCGAATGGAACGGTCGCGGCAAGTTCGATGCCATAGAAGTCGCCGCCGCCGGTGTTCACTTCGGAATCGAGGAAGCCGATCGTCGTGGCGGGCGTCTGACCGGCAGGGGTCGGGAAGCCGGCATAATCGAACACGACGCGCGAACCGTCGATGTAGTTCACGATATCCTTGTAGAAGGCCTGCAATGCGATCACGCCCGCTCCGTTTGCAAAATACTTCTCGACATTCAAATCGACTGCATTGGCGCGATAAGGTCGCAGGAGCGGGTTGCCGCCGCCGCCGCTGATGAACGGCGCGAGTCCGGTCGGACTTTCGGCTTCGTTGTTATTGATGCCGTAGCTGATCGCTACGCGCAGATCGTCGAGTTGCGGACGCTGGATCTGGCGGCTCGCGGCGAAGCGGAATACCCAATCGCTGTCGAGGCGGAGCGAGAGGTTGAGGCTTGGCAGCACGTCCCAGAAGTCGTCACCAAGCGCGAGCGGCACGCGGTCACCGTTACCATCGCCGTCGATATCGACGAACGCCACACCGGTCGATTTCTGAACCGTATTGATGGCCTGCACCCCGACATTGCCGGTCAGCACGCCGGAGCCCAGCTCCTGCTCGACATCGAGCTGGAGATAGAGCGTCATCAGATCTTCGCTGATGCGATAAGCCTTGGCGGGAATGTCGTTCGAAGGGTTCGTTTCGAGAAACAGTGTGCCATCCGCGATCAGGTCACGCACATCGTAACTGACGATCGGACCGAGGCCCAAATAGTCGAGATTGGTCGGACGCAGCAATGCATCGGTCGGGATTGGCAGTTCGGTCGCGCCGCCGGCGAGCGAGACGAAGAACTCGTCAGGCGTCAGGCTCTTCGAGCGATCAGTATAGGCAAGTCCTGCGCGCACTGCCGAGAAGAAGCCGTCCAGTTCCTTTGCCACACCAAGGCGGTATTGGAACAACTCGTCTTCGAGGATGCGATTATTGTAGTAACCGGCCTGGACCCGGCTGCCGCCCCAGCCGAGCGGATCGGTCAGGAAGATCAGGTTCGGATCGCTGTAATCGAGCGAGGGATTGAAGGTCGTGCCTTCGGTGTTCGACATGAACCCGATCGTGTCGGTCGCGCCGACGCCGACATTGTAGCCGGTGCCTGAATAGCTTTCGATGCTCAGCTCTTCACGGTCGGTGCGCGAATAGCCGAAATCGAAGAATGCGCTCCAGCCATCGTCACCTTCATATTCGAGATTGAGACCGCCCGAATAGAGGTCGGCTTGCCGCTGGAATACGTCGTTGCGGACCACACCTTCGACATTTTCGAACGTGCCAGCTTCGGCAAAGCCGCCGAAAGGACCATCGACAACTGTCGCGGTCGATGGATCGAAGGTGGTGCCAAAAGCCTGGAAGCCGAGCGGCAACTCGATACCGCGCTTCGACTGGTCATCGTCGAAATTGGAATAGAACCCGTCCAGCGTGACCATGAAGTTCGGGGTCGCTTCATACTGAACCGTACCGATAACGCCGAAGCGCTGGAGCTGGGTCGAAGTGACGAAGCTCTTGCTGCCGCCGATAACGAACGGGCTGCCCGGTTCGCCGCTTCCGGCATAGCCCCAGGCGTTGAATTCCTGCAGCTGATAAGGCTCGTCAGTGTAGGCCGCCGCGACCGCGACGCCCAGTGTGTCGTCGGCGAACTGGTCGACAAAAGTCGCATTCACACGGTAGCCGAACTCCTCGGACCCGGCGTTGAGCGCGCCGAGGTCGGCATAGGAACCCTTGGCACCGATGGCGAGGACCGGCTCGGAAACCTCCAGCGGACGGACGGTGCGAACGTCGATCGTGCCGACGAGCCCTTGACCGATGAGACTGGCGGACGGCGTCTTGTATACCACCACCTGATTGACGACTTCGGAAGGATATTGATCGAATTCGACGGCGCGGTTGTCACCGGTCGATGTCTGTTCGCGCCCGTTCAGCAGCGTCTGCGAGAAGTCCGGCCCAAGGCCGCGAATGGCGATGACATTCGCGCGGCCGTTAAGGCGCTGCGAAGTAACGCCGGGAAGGCGAGCGATCGATTCTCCGATCGAATCGTCTGGCAGTTTGCCGATGTCCTCTGCCGTCACCGATTCAAGGATCAGGTCGCTGCGGCGCTTTTCGGCGACCGCACTGGCAAGCGCTTCGCGAAAACCGCTAACGATGATGACATTGTCTTCATCGGCTGTCGGTGACTTCCGGGCCATCCTCGGTCTGGTCGGCATCCTGCGCATGGGCAGGTGCCGCGGCAAATCCACCAGCCAGGGCAAGTGCAAGGGCAGATACGCTGGCGCGGCCAGCAAGATTCGAACGCAATTTCATTGTAGTCCTCTCCCCGAAAGGCCCGGCTGGCTTTATCGCCTGAACCGGTCAAACATCCCATTCCCGCGCTGCAGTGCGCGGGTATTCCCGGCATCTTGGATAAGGGGGTTAAGGGCCCTCACGGAAGATGGCATACGTATGTTATGATTTCGGCGCAGCGGCTTGGTGCTTGCTTGCAACAGTTTTGTGACAGCGGTCAGGATGCCTGCTTTGCATGCGCCGCTGCAACAAGATAGACATGGTCAAAGGCCGCGGGGACAGCGGCCTTGGGGAGAGAATTTCGATGGGCCGCGCGCCGACCGGCAAGCCGACCAGTTTCGATATCGCTTATCGTGCGGGCGTATCCCAGCCGACCGTCAGCCGCGCGCTTCGCGGGGACAAGGCGGTGAGCCAGAAGACGCGCGAAAAGATCGAGGCCATTGCGCGCGAGCTCAATTACACCGTCGACAAGAATGCCTCGTCCCTGCGCTCTCAGCGCTCGAACACGATCGCGCTGCTTTTCTTCGAGGATCCGACGCCCGACGACAGCATGATCAACCCTTTTTTCCTGGCCATGCTCGGCTCGATTACGCGTGCCTGTGCGGATCGCGGGCTGGATCTGCTGATCTCGTTCCAGCGGATGGAAGACGACTGGCACGTCCAGTATCAGGACAGCCACCGTGCCGACGGGTTGATACTGCTCGGCTACGGCGATTTTACCGAATACCAGGCCCGGCTCGAACAATTGCGCGATGCGGGCACGCATTTCGCGCGCTGGGGGTCGGTCAGCCGCGATGCGAGCGGAGCGACAGTCGGCACGGACAATGTCTCTGCCGGGCGCGAAGTGGGGGAGCATCTGCTATCGCTAGGCCGCGAGCGGATCGCATTTCTCGGGCAGGTCGACGAGAAGGGGCCAGAACTTGCGGGGCGGTATGCGGGGCTTTGCGAAGCCCTGGATGCTGCCGGGATGGCGATCGATCCCGCGCTGCAAATCGATGCGATCACCACCGAACTGGCAGGCTTCGAAGCGGCCGAAACGCTGATCGCCAGCGGCACCGCCTTCGATGCCATCTTCGCAGCGAGCGATCTGGTGGCAATCGGCGCGATGCGTTCATTGGCCAAGGCGGGAATGAAGGTCCCGGCAGATGTGGCGGTGGCCGGTTTCGACGATATTCCTGCCGCCAGCCTGGCAAGCCCGCCGCTCACCACGGTGACGCAGGACACGCGCGGTGCGGGAGAGGCGCTGGTCGAAACCATCGTGGGCCAGATCGAAGGGCGCGATATGCCGCCGCGTAAACTGGCCGGATCGCTCATCGTTCGCGCAAGCACCGGGTAGCTACGCGGCTCCAGCATTCGTATGCGTGTTGTCCCGGCGAGTGCTTCATGCAACCACCGTCCGACACGTGACGCAAGAGCGGGCAGCGAAGCCCGCCAATCACACGCGCGTTTTGGGATGAGGGACAATCATGCAGAAACCCAGACAGGGCTTTTGGGGCCTGTGGAATATCAGCTTCGGCTTTTTCGGAATCCAGATCGGCTTCGCGCTGCAAAATTCCAACATGAGCCGGGTCTTCCAGACGCTTGGCGCGAGCATGGACGATTTGCCCGCGCTATGGGTGGCTGCACCGCTTACCGGATTGATCGTTCAGCCGATCATCGGGCATTTGTCGGACAAGACGTGGAACCGGCTCGGGCGGCGCAGGCCCTATTTCCTGACCGGCGCGATCTTTGCGGCGATCTCGCTGTTCGTGATGCCGCTTGAGCCCGCTGGTCGGCGCCCCGCTGCTGTTCGCAGCCGCGATGCTGTGGGTGCTCGACGCCTCGCTCAACGTTTCGATGGAGCCTTTCCGCGCCTTCGTCGGCGACATGCTCAACACCGACCAGCATAGCGCGGGCTATGCCGTGCAAACCGCCTTTATCGGGGCAGGCGCAGTGGTCGGTTCGATCTTTCCGTGGCTGCTGGAACAGCTGGGCGTCGCCAATGTCGCGCCCGGCGGCGGGATACCGGACACGGTGCGCTGGAGCTTCTGGGTCAGGCAGCGCCGCGCTCTTCCTCGCGGTTCTGTGGACGGTCGTCACGACCAAGGAATACAGCCCCGAAGAACAGGCTGCGTTTTCGGGCGGCGCAGATCAGGCAAGCGATCAGCCGGTTCGCGCGCTCGCGCAGCAAGACCTATCTTTCCAGTGCCATATGGATCGCTGCCGGACTCGCCGTGGTAATCTTCGGTCGACGCGCTGGAACTGGAAAAGGAAGTCCTGCTGCTTGGCGCGCTGTTGGCGATTTACGGCCTGCTCAGCGCTTTCGCGATCAGCCTCGCCAAGCAGGGCCGCACGGCCAACATGCTCTCCAGCATCGTCGGGGATTTTTCCGGCATGCCGGAGGTGATGAAGCGGCTAGCGCTGGTGCAGTTCTTCAGCTGGTCGGCGCTGTTCATCATGTGGATCAACACCACGCCGGTGGTCACGCAATATGTCTTCGGCAGCACCGATACGGCGAGCGTCGCCTATAATGACGGCGCCAATTGGGTGAATGTCCTCTTCACCGTCTACAACGGCGTCGCCGCCATTGCCGCGCTTGCACTGCTGCCAGTCATGAGCCGGAAGTTCGGGCAGGTCACGACGCATTCGATCTGTCTGACCCTCGGCGCGCTCGGCTTCCTTATGTTCTTCTTCATACGTGATGCGAATACCCTGATAGTAGCCGAGATCGGCATCGGGATCGCCTGGGCGAGCATACTTGCCATGCCCTATGCGATCCTCGCCTCGAACCTGCCGCAGGCGAAACTCGGAATTTTCATGGGGCTTGTTCAATGTCTTCATCGTCGTCCCGCAATTGCTGGTGGCGACAGTCATGGGTTCGCTGATGAAGGCATTCTTCCCGGGCGAGCCGATCTGGACCATGCTGTTCGCAGCCGCCGCCTGGATGATCGCCGCGCATCGCGATGCAGCGCGTCGCATCGGCGATCCCGCAGAAGGAGGCTGCATGATGAAGCGCGCATTCCTCGCCCCCCTCGCTCGCCAGCCTGCTCGCCACCCTTGCAGCCCCTGTCGCTGCAGCAGTCCGATTGGGCAGCCCAAGCCGGTGGTGACGATCGAAAACCCCGACTGGTCGCGCGATGCCGTACTCTATCAGATCAACACCCGTCATTTCACGCGGGAGGGCACATTCGAGGCAGCCCAGCAAGAGCTGCCGCGCCTCAAGGAGCTCGGTGTCGACATCCTTTGGCTGATGCCGATCCACCCGATCGGCGAAGTCAACCGCAAGGGCACGCTTGGCAGCCCCTATGCGGTGAAGGACTATTTCGGCGTCAATCCCGAATTCGGGACCGAGGACGAGTTTCGCGCCTTTGTCGAGGCTGCGCACGCGCAAGGCTTCAAGGTCATCCTCGACCTTGTCGCGAACCACACGGCTTGGGACCACCCGTTCGTCAGCCAGCACCCCGATTGGTACGAGAAAAGCTGGGATGGCGGCTTCCGGCCGACGCCGTGGTGGGACTGGTCCGACATCGTCGATCTGGACTGGTCGAAGACAGGCGTGCGCGAGCATATCGGCTCGGCAATGGAGTATTGGGTGCGCGAATTCGGCGTGGACGGTTACCGCGCCGATGTCGCCGGATATGTCCCGGTCGACTTTTGGGAAACTGCCCGCGAGCGCCTCGAGGCGATCAAGCCCGTCTTCATGCTCGGCGAAGTGCAGCAGACCGCATGGCATCACGCAGCTTTCGATGCGACCTATGCATGGGACTGGCACAACACGTCCAAGAACGTTGCGCAGGGCAAGGGCAACGCCACCAGCTTTTATGGTTATTATGCGGAGAACGAGAGCCTGTGGCCGCGCCAGGCGATGCGCATGACCTATATCGAGAACCACGACAGCAATGCGTGGGAAGGCACGATCTACGAGAATTACGGCGAGGCACTGGCGGTCATGACCGCGCTGGCCTTCACCGGCGAAGGACTACCGCTGGTCCACAATGGCATGGAGGCCTGCAATGCCAAGCGCCTCGAATTCTTCGAGCGCGACCCGATCGACTGGAGCGAGAGCGAAGACTGCGCCTATGGCGACTTGATCCGCGACCTGATCGCCTTTCGCAAGGCCAACCCTGCGCTGAAAAACGGCGAATGGGGTGCGCGGATGCAAAAGGTCGAAAACAGCGCGCCCGACCAGCTGCTTGCCTGGGTGCGCGAAGAAGACGGCAACAAGGTGCTCGGCCTTTTCAACTTCTCCAGCGAACCGGTCGCAGCGACCTTCTCCGACGCGCTACCGGAAGGAGCCTATCGGGCGTTCGGCACTGGCGAAGCGGTCACCATCGCGGCGGGCGATGAGGTGCGTTTGCCCGCATGGGAGTTCCTGCTCTTGTCCAGGGAGGACTGAAAAGGTTCGCGATACCGGGCTGACGCTGCCTCCGCCCTGCGATAAGGGCATTGCATGAGTGCGAAACGGACATATGCAATCCTAGGCTGCGGCATGATGGGGCGCGAGCATATGCGCAACATCGCCTTGGTCGAAGAAGCGCAGCTGGTTGCGCATCGCCGATCCGGATGAGGGGTCGCGGACAGCTGCCAAGGAAATGGCGCAGCAAGTTGGCCAGTCTCCATCGATCCATAGCGATGCAGAGGCGATGCTGGCTGACACGAAGCCCGACGCCGTGATCATCGCTTCGCCGAATTTCACGCATTTCCGCGTCATGCAACAAGTCATGGCGCACGGGCCGGCGATCCTGCTTGAAAAACCGATGTGCACGGCGCTGCACGATGCACATGCGCTGCATGAGGCGGCGCAGTCTTATTCAGCGCCCATCTGGGTAGGGTTGGAATACCGCTACATGCCGCCTGTCAGCCGCTTTATCGAGCGGGTGCATGCGGGCGAAACGGGGCCAGTCAAGATGGTCTCGATCAGGGAGCATCGTTTCCCGTTCCTCGAAAAGGTCGGCGACTGGAACCGGTTCAATCGCAACAGCGGCGGGACCCTGGTCGAGAAGTGCTGCCACTTCTTCGACCTGATGCGGGTCGTGCTGCAGGACGAACCCGTCCGCGTTTTTGCCAGCGGCGCGCAGGATGTGAACCACCTCGACGAGCGGTATGGCGGCGAGGTGCCCGACATAATCGATAATGCGCTGGTCATTGTGGACTTCCAGCGCGGCGCACGCGCGGTGCTCGACTTGTGCATGTTTGCAGAAGGGTCGCAGCAGCAAGAGGATATCTACGCCCTCGGTCCGGACGGGAAGCTGGAAGTCGCTATCCCGCGTGCCAGCGTGATCTGGTCGCCGCGCGGCAAGAGCGGTCCGGTTGAAGAGCCGGTAGCGACTCCGCCGGACGCCTTGCAGGCTGGCGATCACTGGGGCGCGACATATTTCCAGCTGCGCGAGTTTCACCGCTGCCTGACCTCTGGCGAGCCTCCTGCCATCGGAACGCTCGACGGGCTTCGCTCTGTGCAAATGGGTGTCGCTGCGCAGGAAAGCATTGCTTCGGGCATGCCGGTATCGCTCGATTTCAAGGATCAGGACTGAACATGGATATCATTCCCCAAATCGGCTTCGGCTTTTGGAAAGTCGCCCGCGAGGAGGCTGCCGACACCGCGTACGAAGCGATCCGAGCAGGTTACCGCCACCTCGATTGCGCCTGCGATTACGGCAATGAGGTGGAAGTCGGCCAAGGCATCGCCCGCGCGATAGCCGGCGGCCTAGTGACGCGTGAGGACCTGTGGATCACGTCCAAGCTCTGGAACACATTCCACGCGCCCGAGCATGTCGAACTGGGCGCGCGAAAGTCGCTCGAAGATCTGGGATTGGAGTATTTCGACCTATACCTGATTCATTTCCCGATCGCGCTCGAATTCGTCCCCTTGGAGACCCGCTACCCGCCCGAATGGGTGCACGATCCCGGTGCGCCGGAACCTCGGATGCATCGCGCGAAAGTGCCGCTGCACACAACTTGGGGCGCGATGGAGAATCTTGTCGGCAGGGGCCTCACCCGGCACATCGGCGTGTGCAATTACAACTCGGCTCTCGTTCACGACCTGATGAGCTACGCCGCGATCGCTCCGCACACTCTACAGATCGAGGCACATCCTTACCTGACACAGGAAAAATTGGTTCGGCTTGCGCATGATTACGGCATCCAGGTTACGGCTTTCTCGCCGCTGGGGGCGCTTTCATATGTCGAACTGGACATGGCGGGCGAGGGAGACAGCGTGCTTAGCAGGCCTGCCGTGCAGGAAGCCGCCGAGGCACACGGAAAATCCCCTGCGCAGATCGTGCTGCGATGGGGCGTGCAGCGGGGTACCTCGATCATTCCCAAAACCTCCAAGCCCGAGCGCATGCGCGAGAATCTCGACATCATGGATTTCGCGCTGACAGAGGGCGAGATGGCCGCGATCGGCGCGCTTGATGCGGGGCACCGCTTCAACGATCCGGGCGTCTTCACCGAGGCGGCTTTCAACACCTTCCACCCAATTTACGACTGAGGCGGAAGCATGAGTAACTTTCCCGCCCTGATCGAAGGCAATGGCAGCCTTGCACAGTTCCTTTCGGCGCAAAAACCTGCCGTGGATGCAGCACTGTCGGAAGCGGGGGCGCTACTGCTCCGCGGTTTCGATGTGCCCGATGCTCTCGCATTCGACGCTGCCGTAGCGGCCTATGGCGAGGATGGATTTACCTATGAAGAGTCGCTTTCCAATGCCGTGCGGTTTAATGTGACGAGCCGCGTGTTCACCGCCAACGAAGCGCCCGCCAGCACCGAGATTCACCTGCATCACGAAATGGCGCAGACGCCGTTTTACCCCTCCAAGCTGTTCTTCTATTGCGAGGTCGCGCCGGAGGAAGGCGGGGCGACGCCCGTCTGCCGGTCTGATTGGCTCCTGGAAAAGATGGCCCATCAAAGCCCTGAGCTGGTCGCGCGCTTTTCCGAGCACGGCGTTCGCTACACCAATGTCATGCCGGGAGCCGACGACGCGGGCTCCGGGCAGGGGCGTAGCTGGCGCAGCACGCTCGGCGTGACGGACCGCGTAGGGGCGCAGAAGCGGCTGGCCGATCTCGGCTATGAATGGGAGTGGCGCGGTGATGACAGCCTGCGCGCGACCACGCCCGTTCTGCCCGCAATCCGAACGCTCGCCGACGGGAGGAAAACCTTTTTCAACCAGCTGATCGCGGCATTTCGTGGCTGGTCGGATAAACGCAATCAGGCGGACAAGTCGGTAACTTTCGGCGATGGATCGCCCATCACTCAGGCGGATATGGCTCCCGCTATTGCAGCCGCCGAGGAACTGACCCGCGATTTGGAGTGGCAGGCGGGTGACGTGGCGTTGCTCGACAACTTCCTGGTGATGCATGGGCGGCGTCCGTTCGCGGGGAAACGCCGCGTACTGGCATCGTTGATCAGCTGACGGCCGCGCCTGCGCGCGAACTCCCAAACGAAAGCATTGAATACGGCGAGCGCTGCGCCGAGCACGTAAAATGTCGTGCTGAATCCACCCTCCGATGCGAGGGCAAGCGGAGAGAACAGCAGATATAGCCCGACTACGCAGGAAAAGAGCGTGATCGCCAGCGGCTTTGCAAATCGCCATTCTGTCAGGTCGACTTCGTCGCGCACCGTGAAGGTCCATGCCTGCTTCATCGGTTTCCAATATCCCACCACCAGCATGATCGCGACTTCGGCGATGAAGAGAAGCGCATATTGGTGGATGAAGTGCAGCGTCACAGCATCGTCGAAAACAAAGCGCAGCAAGCCGTAAGTTACGACATGGAAGACGATCGCTATCTTGGCGCCCAGCGCCGGGACGCGGGCCGTAAACAGGCCGACGATCACGATCGCAATGGTCGGGATATTGTAGAAGCCGGTAAAGATGCGGATGACTTGCCATAGCCCGGCTTCCGCGAAATGGAGCAGCGGGGCGACGGCAAACGAGAACAATGCGATTATCACGCTGGCGATCTTGGCGGTGCGCACCAGCGTTTTGTCGTCCACCCGACCTTTGCGTGCTGGTGCATAGACATCGAGCGCGAACAGCGTCGCGGCGCTGTTCAGCAATGAGTTGAACGAACTAAACACCGCGCCAAGCAGCACGGCTAGGAAGAAGCCGGATAAGTATACCGGCAGAAGATCGTTAACGAGCCGCGGATAAGCCTGGTCGATCGTGGCGAAGCCCGGACCGTATAAGTGATATGCAATGACCCCCGGGATCATCATCATGAACGGCACCATGATCTTGAAGAAACCCGAGGCCAGTACCCCCTTCTGACCCTCGGCAAGCGAGCGTGCGCCGAGGGTGCGCTGAATCACGTATTGATTGGTGCACCAGTAGAAGAGGTTTGCGAAAATCATCCCGGTGAAGATCGTGCCGAAAGGCGTCGGATCGTCGGCCCCGCCGATCGCATTTAGCTTTTCGGGGTGTTCGCTGGTCAAGCGGCCAAGACCTTCGGCAAAGTCGCCCTGTCCCAGGGCAATCAGCCCGAGGACGGGAATGAGTATGCCGATAATCAGTAGCCCGATCCCGTTTACCGTGTCGGAGATCGCGACCGCTTTCAGCCCGCCGAGCACGGCGTAAACCGCCCCAGTCACGCCGATGACGATGACCGTCGCGACAAGCGCAGGCACATAATTCAGCCCGGTCAGGCCCGGCACGTCGAACAGCTGCATCACCGCAATCGAGCCGGAATAGAGCACCGAAGGGATCGTCACGAGCCCATAGCCGAGCATGAACAGAACGACCGACATCCGCCGCACCCCGTCATCGAAGCGTTCGGCGAGAAATTGCGGGAGGGTCGTGAAGGCCCCGGCAAGATACCGCGGCAGAAAGACAAGCGCCATAGCGATAGTCGCGACCGCTGCGGTCACTTCCCACGCCATGCTCGACATGTTGAAGCCATATGCAGAGCCATTGAGCCCGATCAGCTGTTCGGCCGAAAGGTTGGTGAGCAGCAGCGAGCCGGCGATAAAGGTCGCACCCAGGCCGCGCCCTGCAAGGAAATAGCCATCCTTGTCATCGACAGTTCCGCGGGTCTTGTACCAGCTGATCCAGGCGACGAGACCCATGAAGAACACGCAGGATGCTAGCGTGAAAACGATGCTGCTTTGCGCCACGCGCCCTCCAAACTTGTCGGTGGTTCGGGAGTAAGGAAAAGTGGTTCAGAAACAAGGGCGCAGCCCGCCAGGCACCTCTCCGCTGTTACCTGGACAATGAGTACTGGCGGGCCAACCTGATCGCCCGATAGTGGAGCGGGGCCTTGTTCCGCAGGCTTGGTCGAAGGTGGCCGGTGCGCATTTCTCGCAACGGGTTCTCGGGCTGCTCCTTGTCGCGCAAGCGGGCATCCCGAGTCAGGGTACATCGCTTTTGAAAATCACTTAGGCCTTGAGCCAAATTCTTATGATCCACGCGACTGCGCCCAAGCTGGCGACGCTTGCGCCCCATATGCCCGCCATCCATGCGAGGCGCTTCCACAGAGGAGATCGTATTTCACCCGGCGCCGACATTAATGGTACCCCTCGTGTCCCACCTTTCCGCGGAAGACCCAATATGCCCAGGCGGTGTAGCCAATGATGAGCGGCATGGTGATCGCAACGCCGACCAGCATGAATATCTGGCTTCGTTCCGGGGCGGCCGCGTCCCAAATCGTCAGGCCCGGCGGCACGACGTAAGGCCACATGGTAACCCCCAGACCCGTCATCCCGAACAGGAACAGCAGCAGAGACAGCCAGAACGGCTTGCTGTGCCGCTCTACCGAGAGCGCCCGCAGCAGAGCGAGTGCCGTCAGCCCGGTCAGTATCGGTACGGGCGCGGCGAAGTAGATTTCCGGTGCAGTCAGCCAGCGGTCGGCATATTCGACGTTCAGCGCCAGATTATACACGCTGACGCCGCCCATCAGAACGAAGGTCGCCCAAGCAGCCCGCTTGCCGAGTTTGCGCGCATGGTGCTGGCTCGGCCCGTCGAGCTTCCACACCAGCCAGGTTGCACCCAGCAAGGCATACCCAGCCACCGTGCCGACGCCGGTAAGCAAGGTATAGGGTGTGAACCAGTCGAACCAGCTGCCCGAATAGGCGCGGCCGGTTACCTCGATGCCCTGCAACAAGGCGCCCAGCGTCATCCCTTGCGCCATGGCAGCGACGATCGATCCGCCAGTAAATGCCGCGTCCCAGAACCGGCGATGCGACGGATCGCGCCAGCGATATTCGAACGCCACGCCGCGAAACACCAATCCCAGAAGCATGGCGATGATCAGCGGATAGGTGGCTGGCAGGATTACCGCATATGCCAGCGGGAAGGCGGCAAACAATCCGCCTCCACCCAGCACCAGCCAAGTCTCGTTTCCATCCCATACCGGCGCGATGGAGTTCATCGCCCGGTCCCTCTCCGGCCCAGCCTCGAAGGTTGGGAAGAGGATACCGATGCCAAGATCGAACCCGTCCATCACCACGTAGGCGAAGACGGCAAAAGCAATGATGAAGGCCCAGACTACGGTGAGGTCCATCACACATCCTCCTCGCCTGGTGGGAAGTGTCTGCTCGTGCCCCGGGTTCTGCGACGGACCCGGCGTGATACCGGCGGTGCGGATCGGGCCGGTGTCGCCGCGCTTGACCCCGGTCTCGCCGAGATGCGGAGTGTGGCTCATCAGGCGCAGAATATACCATACGCCGATGCCGAATACCGCGAAATACACAATCACGAAGGCGAGCAGAGAAGTGGCCACGGCGGGCGCATCGAGCGGTGATGCAGCCTCCGAAGTGCGCATGAGGTTGTAGACGACATAAGGCTGACGGCCGACCTCGGTGGTGATCCACCCGGCGATGACGGCAACGAAGCCCGACGGCCCCATCACCAGCGCGGCGCGGTGCAGCAGGCGCCAGTCATAAAGCGATTTGCGCCAGCGCGCGATCAGGCTCCACATGCCGATACCCATCATCGCGAACCCCAATCCGACCATAATGCGGAACGACCAGAACACGATGCCGACCGGCGGTTCCTCATCATCGGGAATGGTATCCAGACCCGCCATGGGCGCATCGAGATCGTGCTTGAGGATCAGCGAGGAGGCTTTGGGTATCTCGATCTTGTAGTCAACTCGCTTCTCTTGCGCGTTCGGAATGCCAAAAAGGATCAGCGGCGCGCCATTGGGATGGCTGTCATAATGGCCCTCCATCGCCATGACCTTTTGCGGCTGATGCTCCAACGTATTGAGCCCGTGCAGGTCGCCCGCCACGATCTGGATCGGCGCGACAATCGCCGCCATCCACATCGCCATGGAGAACATCTTGCGAGCGTGCATGTTGCCGCGATCCTTCAGCAGATGCCATGCGCCTACCGCGCCAACAACAAAAGCGGTGGTGAGATAGGCCGCGTTGACCGTATGGAACAGGCGATAGGGGAAGCTGGGGCTGAAGATGATATCGAGCCAGCTCGGGCCGGGGACGAACTGTCCGTTAGCGGCCATCTCGAACCCGGTCGGTGTATGCATCCAGCTATTGACCGACAGTATCCAGGTCGCCGACATCAGCGTGCCCAACGCCACCATCAGCGTGGCGGCGAAATGCAGCTTCTTGCCGACCCGCTCCATGCCGAACAGCATTACGCCCAAAAAGCCAGCCTCCAGGAAGAAGGCGGTCAGCACTTCATATGCCATCAATGGACCCAGTATCGGTCCGGTCCGGTCGGAGAACACCGACCAGTTGGTACCGAACTGGTAGCTCATCACGATGCCGGACACGACTCCCATGGCGAAAGTGATCGCGAAGATCTTGAGCCAGTACTTGAACAGATCGAGATATATCTGCCTGCCGGTCTTCAGCCACAAGCCTTCCAGCACAGCCAGATAGCTGGCCAGTCCGATGGAAAACGCAGGGAATATAAAGTGGAAACTTACCGTGAAGGCGAACTGGATGCGGGCCAGCAAAAGGGCGTCGAAATAATCGAACATGGGTTACGTCCTAGCTCGACTCACGAAGATAATTACATTGCTGCGATCTCAACCCGCGTTGCGCGCTGAGCATCCTTCCATCATCGAGATCGTGTGCGAGCATTTCACGTTGCTGAGCCATTTGAGGCGTGTCGCTAAATGGCCGCAAGGCTTCCGTTGTCTCCGGTCTCGAACCTACGTTTGCAGCTTCGAAGCTCGGATCTGCTGCTGGGTGCAAGGCGATGGTCAGGGCCGGCACCTCGGACAAACCCTTATTTGCAAGGTGAGTGGTCCCGCTAGAACAAGACCGTTGCTTTCCCGGTCTTCAAAGGTTGAATATCCCATGGCTACCACCCCGCCGCCCGATCCTGATCGTATATCTCCACGATCCCCGCCGGAAACTCCGGCGCAGCCCGATGAACCCCAATCGCCAGACAGTCCGGAGATCGATCCCTCCACAGCCTGATTTTGACGAACCGGACCGCAGTCCGGAGGAGTTTCCGGCACCAGACATGTGAATTTGCAGCGGAAGCGGGCACGCAATCTTGACGGCACTTTCGCCTTTGCTCGAAAGCGGTTCCAGGCTCAGTGACACATCAGCAGTGGTATCGCTGGATCTTGCAGCAGTTCGTATGTGACGCCGCCAAGAACCCGTTCACGCAGCCGCGACCGGCCATAGGCTCCCATCACGATCATGCCAGCCCTGCGTACTTCGGCTGCACCAGCCAGCTTGGCTGCAATCGAAGCGGTCTCATGCTTGTCATGCGGAATTTCGACGATCTCCGCTTCGATATCATGACGCGCCAGATATGATGCAGCCATCGTCGGCGGCAGGTCCGGATCGCTGCCGCTCTCCGGTTTCCTCGATCGACAGCACATGCACTTCGCTTGCCTGCAGGATTATTGGCATGGCACTTTGCAGGGCATGGGCCGCCTCTGCCGAGCCATTCCACGCCACCGCTACCGGTTTGTCCATGGGGAGAGATTTGAGGCTTGCTGGTACCACCAGCAGCGGCGCACGTAATCTTCCGACAAGGTCAGACGCCAGGACGGAAGGCTTGGCGGCTCTACCCGCGGCGTTGTGCGCGCCCACGACGACAATATCATTGAGCGGAGCATATTTGCCAATCAGGCGCGGTGCAGATCCGTCGCTGTCGTGCCAGTCATAACGCACGCCTTCGCTCTTCAGCCGCGGCTCGAGCCTTTCCCGAAGGCGCTTTGCACCTTCTTTGAATTCCGCCCCAAGCGGCGTGCCCATTGCGCCGTAGAAGTCACCAGGAACGCCAAAATCATACGGTATTGCCTGCAGGCAGGTCACATGCCCGTCAAACCGGCGTGCAAGATCGAGCGCAGCCTGAAGCCGCGCCTCGAGGCAATCATCTTCATGAATATGCAGCAATATCGAACGCATGTTCTTTCCCTTCGCGGCGTCAATTTCCGTGTCAGTCGAGACAATAGTTCGCATCGCTCCGGCGTAATTACGCAAACATCCTGACTGATAATCCATCGTGGTTCGTCAGTGCAGCTTTGCCGGCCGAATTCTGCGGTCATCCGTATGTTTGCGTATTCGCCAATGGCGAAATGGCTGGGATGAAAAGCGGTAATAAAGGAGAGCTGAAATATGAGCGAGTGGCATATCGTCAAATTGGAACTCGCCCGGACGGAAGACTTTCCATCGGGCTCTCCCAGCAGATCATACCTGATCCGATTGCCACTTGATGAAAACGGGTTGATCGACGAGGCTGCCCGCAAGGCCGATCCGCAGCGAGCTACAATCCGCAGATACTGGCCGAACGAGGCCGACCAGTCAGGTTATGTCCTGAAGGCCAAAGGCGGCTGGGTGTTTTCCTATGCCGTTGGCGAGGACGATGATGAGAGCATTTTCCATATGGAAAACCACCCTCTGAAGGTCGGCGAATATCTGACTCTGACTGAACCCAATGGAGAGCGTCTGCCGTTTCGGATTGTGTCAGCGCAACCAACTTGATCGCCAGCATCCGGCACACGGACGCTGCCGCAAGCTCAGGGGGTTTGGGATTGAGCGGGCCATCCGCTCGCCCTTAGCTGGTTCCGCCCAGTCCTGCCGCAAAAGCTATCCGCAACAAGTCCGAAAGGTTGTGCACGTCCAGCTTGCTCATCAGATTGGCCCGGTGAATTTCGACCGTTCGCGGGCTGATGCCCAGATCGTAGCCGATCGTCTTGTTCGGATAACCTTGAACAAGCCCCTCCAGCACCTCGCGTTCCCGCGATGTCAGGCCTTTGAGCAAGATCTGCGCATCTTCGCGCCGCGCATGGCGGCGATCATCATCGTTCAAGCGGTGTACCGCCTGTTCCAGTGCATCCAGTAGTTTTGCCTTTTCAAATGGCTTTTCGATGAAGTCGCATGCGCCAGCCTTCATCGCTTTGACAGCCATACCCACATCGCCGTGGCCGGTCATAATCGTTACAGGATAGGTAATGCCGCGCTCATTCAGCTCTGCCTGAACCTCAAGGCCATCTTTGCCCGGCATTCTGATGTCCAGCATGATGCAGCCCGGTTCCAGATGCCGAACTTGCGACAGGAATTCGTCGCCCGTTTCAAAGGCTTCGACGTGGTATCCAGAGGTTTTCAGCATGAAGCCGACCGACCGGCGAACGGAATCATCATCATCGACGAGATAGATCGGGAAATCAGCCATCGCCGGGATCGCTCCTCGCACTGGGCAGGGTAAAATGGAATTGAGTCCCGCCAAGCGGTGACGGTTCGGCCCAGATCTTGCCGCCATGAGCGTTGACGATCGTGTGGCAGATCGACAGGCCGAGCCCCATCCCGCTCGCCTTGGTGCTGATGAACGGATGGAACAGCCTTTCGGCCACGTGCTTGTCTAGCCCTGGTCCGCTGTCACTGATTGTGACGACGATCATGTTCTCGGCGTTGGGCTCGCTCGAAATGACGAGTTTCTTGATTTTGCTGTCCTGCATCGCTTCGAGCGCATTGCGGATCAGGTTGAAGAGCACTTGCTGGATTTGCACCGGATCGACAAGGATCCGATCGTCATCACTATCGAGCGAGGAACCGAAATCGACATCGCGCGCATCGCCGTTGATCAGAGCCAGCGCCGTCGCCTCCTTGACCAGCCGGGAAAGGCTGGCGAACTCGCGGGTGGCTTCCCCGCGAGAAATGAAATCCCGCAGACGCTGGACGATCTGACCTGCCCGCACTGCCTCGGCGGCAAATTCTTCAAGCGCATGGCGGATATTCGCAAGATCTTCCTCCTCTGGCTGGTCTAGGAGGTCGCGCGCAGCCTCCACATAATTGGTGATTGCCGTCAGCGGCTGGTTCAGCTCGTGCGCAATCGATGTGGCCAGAGTGCCCATTGAACTTATGCGGGAGACATGGGCGAGGTCGGCCTGCAATGAATGCAGCTGCTGTTGGGTCTGATTGCTTTCGGTCAGGTCGCGGATAAAGCCCGCGAACACACGCTTGTCCCCAATGCTGACTTCCCCCACCGACAGATCAATCGGAAATGTGGCTCCATCGCGAGCGCGTGCCGTTGTGACCCTGCCGATACCGATAATGCGCTTTTCGCCGGTTTCGAGGTAGTGGATCAGATAACCGTCATGCCGTTCCCGGTCAGGCGATGGCATCAATACGCTGACATTCTCGCCCATCAGCTGCTTTTCTGTATAGCCGAACATGCGCTCCGCCCCCTTGCTGAACGACAGAATATGGCCGGTCGTATCGATCACGATCATAGCGTCGGGCACAGTATCGATCAGCGCATGAAGGTCGAGCGGACCACCAAAGGATTGCAGTGCTGCGCCCCCTTGCGATGACAGGCGCCTCATTTGCGCTGCAATCCGGCACAAGGCGCACAGTAATTTTCAGGCGCGGGGTAACAAAGCATATCCAACATTATTTCCCTCTAGGTGACAAGCATAGCCCAGCAATCACATCCCCGCAGCTTCCCCAATGGCATGTCGCCGAGCGGCAGTTCTACGCTAGCTTCAATGACTGGTTCGGCCTGTAAGGAGGTATCCTTATTCCGGTGCATGTGGCGGACAAGCACTAGAGGAGCATGAAGAAGCTCCTCCTCGGCCTGGTAATGGCTTTCATCTTTCCAATGGCGGCGCAGTCCCAAGTGTCAGAGGAAGCCCAGGCGCGATGGACGACCGCACAGGCTGCAAATCTTGAAAGCTGGGTCCGCCGCGCGGCGGAGGAAGCAATCGTCTTGCCACATGCGACAACCGCAAACCTAAATGCGGCGATCAATACGGGGCAAGGGGAAGTCTTGAACCGCGCCGCGAATGCAGCGGCTTTGGAGTTGCTGTCCGCCTATCACGGCATGTGTTGCGGCGCTGCTCTACCGACAAATTGGCACATTTCGCAGGGCCTCGCGATTGGCGACCTTCAAGGTGAGATAAACCGTGCGGTAACGCAGGACCGACTGGATTTGTTGTTGCGGGCGGAACGCGTCAGGCACCCGCACTACCGCGCCATTGCCGCTGCTTACTCTGCTG
Source organism: uncultured Alphaproteobacteria bacterium (assembly GCA_963797945.1). Classification (GTDB taxonomy): domain Bacteria; phylum Pseudomonadota; class Alphaproteobacteria; order Sphingomonadales; family Sphingomonadaceae; genus Qipengyuania. The sequence goes on from CAWCRA010000005.1 coordinate 671,168, forward strand.
AACCCGATGAAGCCCGGCGGCAGCTGTTGGCACGCAATCTGGCGCGTTGGCGGACCTTGGCAATTCCGCGGCACGGCCGTTATCTGATCGTCAATATTGCCGCGCAGGAATTAATGTTGTGGAACGGCGATGATCCGGTCGACACATGGCGAGTGATCGTCGGGAAAACGTCCAGCAGAACGCCCGTTTTCCAGACCGAAGTCACCGGGGTGGTACTTAACCCATGGTGGAACATCCCTGCCAGCATAGCGGCAGAAGGCATCGGGGCGTTTGTGCGGCGCGATCCCGTAGCTGCACGGGCGCGCGGCTATATCTACAGCGGCGGACGTTATCGGCAAATGCCGGGCGACAATAACGCTCTTGGCCGGATGAAGCTGGTCATGCCCAACCCGTACAGCGTCTTGCTCCACGACACCTCGAATCGCGAGCTTTTCCAATTGGAGGAGCGGATGCGCAGCCATGGCTGCATTCGCGTCGATCGCGCGTTGCAGTTCGCCACGGTTTTGCTGAATGATGCGGGCTGGACGGCTGAGATGGTCGATCAGGTTGTGGCATCGAACGAGACCCAGACTGTCGCCCTTGGCAGGCCAATCCCGCTGTTCATAGCGTATTTCACGGTCGCGCCTGACGATGCAGGTTTCGTGCGAGAATTGCCGGATGCTTATCGCCGCGATCTGTCTGCTGAACGGGTTGGCGAAGCAGCCTTACGGAGGTTTGCGTATCCTCTGCCGGACAGAGCGGTTTTATCAGATTGTTCGGGCGGCCCCAATGCCGTTTAGAACAATGGAGATTATCATGACCGATCAGTCCCTGGTCCGCCAAAAATCGGACAGTGCCAAACAATATCTGGCAGATCATCTCGTGGAACCGTTTTCGAAACTACGCGGTGAACTCGACCACATACTCGATGAATTTCCGGCGCGGTGGCCAGCTTTTTCCAGCGCAACCCGCCTCGCATCGTCCATGCCGGTACCGGCTGTCGAAATGACCGAAACCGACGACGCCTACAAGGTGTCCGTCGAAGTGCCCGGTATCGCGCCGGGAGATATCGATTTGTCGGTGCAGAAAGATATGCTGGTGCTCAAAGGCGAGAAACGGGAAGAGCATTCCGAAAGCGATCGGACGCATACCCGGTCCGAACGCAGCTACGGTTGTTTCGAGCGTCACATCACTTTGCCCGCAGACGCTGAAGTGGACGCGATCGAGGCGAGCACCCAAAACGGAATTCTGACTGTCAACATTCCTCGCGACACCAAGCAACGCGCGGAAAAACGCAGCATCCCGATCTCGGTATCGTGAATTTAGACGTTAAGTTCTCGCTCCAATAGTGAGGCTAGTGCTCACTGGCGGTTTCGCCAAGTACCGGTCCCCAAGATGAGGCATGGGACAGTCGACCCTTTCATGCCTTTAGGTCATCCCGCTCATACATATGAGCAGGATGACCTTTTTTGTGCGGTGCCAGAATAGGCGGAATTTGGTGGTCTGCTCGGTCGATCGCGCCGCGATCTTGCAAACTCAGGCTGCCTTCTCGAGTTTGCTCACCCGCAGCAACCTCAGCGCGAGGCGTTCATAGGCTGGCTCGGGATGGCCAAGACGGATTTTGCGGAGGAAGAATTTTTCGAACGCGATCTTGGCGAAATGTACCCAGCGCCCCTGTGCTGACCAATTAGCGTTGCGCGGCGGGATTTGTGGCTGTGCAACGAAAGCGACCCCGCCATCGCCGAAGTCCGCGAGGCAAATTGCATTCCAAGTCGCCTTGGCGCTTGGTTCAAAACCAAGAACAATCGCGCGCAGATTGGCTGCGATTGCAGCTGACATGCTTTCGATCATGAAGCCCGTCTTGGGGACACCAACCGGCACCCTGCTTTTGCCGACTGGCGGAATGGCAATGCATACACCCAGGGCGAAGACATTGGGAAAGGCGGGGTTGCGCTGATGCTCGTCAACAATCACGAACCCGCGCGGATTAACCAGGCCTTCTATCCCCTGAAGGGCCGCGATGCCGCGAAAGGCCGGGAGCAGCATGGCGAATTTGAACGGTTCGGCATGAGCAATCACCTCGTCGTTCTCGCGCAGCTCTGACAGTTTCATCACATCTGGTTCCACCGCATCAACCCGGGCGTTGGTAATCCATTTGATGTGCCGGGCGCGCATCTCGTTTTCCAACAAAGTCTTGGTGTTGCCAACGCCGTCCAGCCCGAGGTGCCCGATATAGGGTTCGGGCGTAACGTAAGTGATCGGCACCTTGTTGCGCAGCTTGCGCCGCCGCAATTCGGTGTCGAGGATCATGGCGAACTCGTAAGCAGGACCAAAGCAGGACGCGCCATGTACCGCGCCCACGACGATAGGGCCCGGATCTGCGCAGAGTTTTTCGAACGCTGCGGCGGTTTCGGACGCATGATGCGTTTGGCAGATGGAATGGGTGTGACCGGCAGGGCCAAATCCCGGAATCTCGTCATAAGCAAGATCCGGTCCGGTCGCGATGACCAGGAAATCATACTCCAGCGTAGTGCCATTGGCGAGCGTGAGAGAGTTGGTGTTTGGCGATATCTGCGTTGCGGCCTGCGGAATGAAAGCAATGCCCTTGCGGCTCATGGCCTTGGCAAGATCGATCTGGGTCGCTTCAGCCTGCCGCCATCCGACCGCGATCCACGGATTGGAAGGGGTAAACGAGAATTGCGGCGAGTCTGAAACAAGCGTGATCTCAGCGGAATTCTGCATCTTGGCGTCGATGTCATAGGCGGCAATCGCTCCGCCCAATCCTCCACCAAGAATGACTATCCGTGGCTTGGCTGCGAGCATGGCTTACCTCTCTCTGTAACGTGCTTCGTCATCGGGAAGGTTCGTCTTTCAAATGCACTGTAACCATAGGGATACCTCCGTATCTCGTCCGCCCACCGGATATCGGATGATAATTAGATATTGCTAAATTAGCGTTATCTTATATATTAGCACGATGATCGAGTCGGACACCGCTTTCTCTATCGACGAGTTGACCGCGAAATCGGAAGATGCGGCGGCTTTGATGCGCGCCTTGTCCAACGGACCGCGTTTGCTTGTGATGTGTCACCTGGCCGCTGCGGGAGAGCTTCCTGTCGGCGCTTTGGTCGAGCGGGTGGGGCTCAGCCAATCGGCTCTGTCCCAGCACCTGGCCAAACTTCGCGATCAGGGATTGGTGACATTCCGGCGGCAATCGCAGTCGCTTTACTACCGTATCGAGGACCCGCGTGCGCTTAGGGTTCTGGAACTTCTGCAGGACATTTTCTGCCCCGAACTCACACCAGATCCCCACCAACCGCGAAGCTAGGTACCTGTCCGTAATGCGCGCATTTGCCGCACCGCTAATTTGTATTGACCTGAATGGAGCCCGTCATGCATTCCGACCCCAACCTGAAATCGGCAACCGAACAAGTGAAGGGCGCGTTGAGCGGGAAGGTGCATCGGCCCGTCGTGCAGGCGTTTTTCGACGAAGCGACCTTTACCGCGAGCTACGTGGTGCACGATCCAGCGCTCAAGAATGCCGCAATCATCGATTCCGTGCTCGATTTCGATCAGCCATCGGGGCGCACCAGCACTGCCTCTGCCGATGAAATCATCGACTATGTCCGCGCCGAAGGTCTGACCGTCGATTGGCTGCTGGAAACCCATGCCCACGCCGATCACCTGTCCGCCGCGCCCTATCTGCAGGAAAATCTTGGCGGAAAGCTGGCTATCGGGCGCGATATTCTAACCGTGCAGGAGGTTTTCGGGACGATCTTCAACGAGGGCACCGAGTTCGCCCGCGATGGATCGCAATTCGACCAGTTGCTCACCGATGGTGACCGAATGGAAGTGGGAGGAATTCCTCTCATCGCACTGCATGTGCCAGGACACACTCCTGCGGACATGGCCTATATCATCGGCGATGCGGCTTTCGTCGGCGATACCCTTTTCATGCCCGATTATGGCACTGCCCGAGCGGATTTTCCCGGAGGCGATGCGGCCACTCTGTTCCGCTCGATAAAGCGGCTCATGGAGCTCCCCGGCGATACTCGCGTATTCCTTTGCCATGACTACAAGGCGGCAGGGCGCGATGAATTTGCGTGGGAGACCACCATCGCAGCCCAGCGCGCAGGCAACGTGCATGTCCGCGACGGCGTGACCGAGGAGACGTTCGTGAACATGCGCGAATTGCGCGACGAGACGCTTGGAATGCCGCGCCTCATCCTTCCGTCGATCCAGATCAATATGCGCGGCGGTCATTTTCCGGAGCCGGACGACAACGGCACGCGCTACCTCAAACTCCCGCTCAACACTCTTTAACCGTCAAGTCGAGGCACGCTCATGGAACCGCTCAATCCTCTCATAGCAATCGCAGGAGGTTTGCTAATCGGCAGCGCCGCAGCATTGCTATTGCTGATGTCCGGCAGAATTGCCGGGGTTAGCGGCATGATCGCGCGGGCAACCGGCATGGCCGATAGCGGCCCGAGCCGGAGCCACGCGATTGCCTTTGTTGTCGGTCTGCCGCTTGGTGCACTGATTGTGAACACGCTGGTGCGAACCCCCGAGATTGCAGTCACATCGTCCATCCCGGTATTGGTGATCGCAGGGCTGCTGGTCGGGTTCGGCACGCGGCTGGGCAATGGCTGCACCAGCGGGCACGGCGTATGCGGGATGGCCCGGCTGTCCCCCCGTTCGATCGCGGCCACGGCGGCCTTCATGTTCGCCGGTTTCATGATCGTAGGCATAAGTCGACTTCTGCTCGGAGGATTGGCGTGATGCGCAATCTTTTCGCCGCCCTTCTGACTGGCATCGTTTTCGGCGCAGGCTTGACCGTTTCGGAGATGGTCAACCCCGCGCGTGTGGTTGCTTTTCTCGACGTATTCGGAAACTGGGACCCGACGCTTGCCTATGTGATGGGCGCTGCGCTGGTACCGTCCGCCATCGCCTACGCAATCGTCTCGAAAATGGGCCGTCCGCTATTTGCCGAGACGTTTCACATTCCGGAGAACCGCGTGATTGATCGTCAGCTGCTGCTCGGAGGAACCGTCTTTGGTTTGGGCTGGGGACTTGCCGGCTACTGCCCTGGCCCGGCCTTGGCCGGACTAGCGCTGGGCGGCTGGCAGCCATGGCTTTTTTCCGGGGCGATGCTGGCGGGCATGTGGATTCATTCCGGAACCGATCTCTCGATTTTCCGGCCAAAGGCTCCGCCGGTTCCGGGATGAAAGTGAGATTGACCATGGAAATAACCCGCCACACGCCCACTTTTGCGACAAGCCCCCAGCTGCATGCTGACGACCTGTCAGACTGCGCCGCTCGCGGATTCGCGTTGATCATCAACAACCGTCCAGATGGCGAGGAGGCCGGACAGCCATGCTCTGGCGATCTGGCCAGAGAGGCGAAGCGGCTGGGCCTCGGCTATGCCCATATCCCCATCGTTCCGGGCCAGATGACCGATCTCGATGCGCGAGAAATGGGCGATGTGTTGAGCGCGGCCAAGGGCCCGGTACTGGCGTTTTGCCGGACAGGCAATCGGTCGCAGCAATTATGGAACCGTGCCGGAGAACTCGGACTGGCACCGGACTGAGCGCCCGGCATGCTGCGCTTCGCCCGCTATTTTCCGATCCTCGAATGGGGCCGTAATTATGACCGGCTGACGCTGAGCAGCGATTTGCTCGCGGCGGTGATCGTTACGATCATGCTGATCCCGCAAAGCCTTGCCTATGCAATGCTGGCTGGATTGCCGCCGGTGGTTGGCCTCTACGCCTCGATCCTGCCATTGGTCGCTTATGCCCTGTTCGGCACCAGCCGAACGCTCGCAGTCGGACCGGTCGCAGTCGTTTCGCTGATGACGGCCTCAGCCGCAGGGGCGGTGGCAATGCAGGGAACTGCGGAATATCTCGAAGCTGCGATTACGCTCGCAATGCTGTCCGGCATCATGCTGGCGATCATGGGCTTCCTACGACTCGGCTTTCTGGCCAATCTGCTCTCCCATCCGGTGATATCCGGCTTCATCACGGCCAGCGGAATCCTTATCGCGACCAGTCAATTGAAGCATATTCTCGGCATATCGGGAGGCGGCGATACCTGGCCCGCGATGCTTGCCGGCCTGGCGCAAGGAATAGGGCAAACCAATGGCTGGACACTCGCGATCGGGGCTACTGCTGCGGCGTTTCTGTTCTGGGTGCGCAAGGGTTTGAAGCCCCTCCTGATGCGCTTCGGACTGAAAGACTACGCAGCCGGCATGACAGCGAAGGCGGGGCCTGTCGTGGCTGTCATCGCCACAATCATTGCGGTCGTGTCGCTGGACCTTGGCGCCAAGGGCGTGGCGATTGTCGGGGCGGTGCCGCAGGGTCTACCGCCATTCGCCGTGCCATCCTTCGATGCGGGATTGTGGAGCCAGCTATGGGTACCGGCCCTGCTGATCTCCATCATCGGATTTGTGGAATCGGTTTCGGTGGCACAGACGCTGGCGGCCAAGCGGCGGCAACGCATCGCGCCGGATCAGGAATTGATCGGCCTTGGCGCATCGAACATCGCCTCCGCCCTGTCCGGCGGATATCCGGTCACCGGCGGCTTCGCGCGTTCGGTCGTCAATTTCGATGCCGGCGCGCAAACGCCTGCCGCCGGAGCTTATACTGCGGTTGGTATTGCGCTCGCATCCTTGTTTCTGACGCCGCTGCTCTTCTTCCTGCCGGTGGCAACTCTGGCGGCCACGATAATCGTCGCCGTGCTGAGTTTGGTCGATCTGAAAACGCCGTTGAAACTATGGCGTTATTCCAAGAGCGATTTTGCCGCCCATGCCATCACCATTTCGATAACCTTGCTGGCGGGGGTGGAGAGCGGCGTTATCGCGGGGGTGGCCGCAGGGCTGTTGCTTTACTTGTGGAGCGCCTCGCGCCCGCACGCGGCTGTCGTTGGCAGGGTGCCCGAGACCGAGCATTTCCGGAATGTCGAACGGCACAAGGTCTTCACGCTGCCCCATGTACTGACGATCCGGGTTGATGAAGGGCTGACCTATCTCAACGCGCGCTGGCTGGAAGAATATGTGCTGGAACGCGTTGCCGATCAGCCGGAGGTCAAACACGTGATCCTGATGTGCTCGGCGGTCAACTCGATCGATGCATCGGGCCTTGAAAGCCTTGAGGCGATCAATCACCGGCTGGCCGATGGCGAAATCGCGCTGCATTTGTCGGAAGTGAAAGGCCCAGTGATGGACCGCTTGCAGCGGTGTGCATTCCTGTCGGAGCTCAGCGGAAAGGTCTTCCTGTCGCAAAGCCAGGCTTTCGCGAGCGTTGCGGAAGTTCAGGATCCGGCACTGGATTCCGTCGACAGCTGGCATCCGCGCGGACTGATCTAATCGCTTGTCGGTACCCGAACCGCTCCATCCATCCTGCTTCTGAGCGTCTCGAGCAGGCACAGGGTCGCCGCCAGTATCAGCGGCCCAAGGACAAAGCCATGCGCGCCGAACACCGCAATCCCGCCAATGATCGCGATGAATGATATCATGGAATGCAGCGCGAGCTGGCGGCCGACGAGCACCGGATAAATGATGTTGTCGATCAGCCCGACAATCAGCGTGCCCCATACCGTAAGCATCGCTGCCTCCATCCATTGACCGCTCGCTGCCAGAAAGATTGCCGCTGGCACCCAGATCACGAATGCTCCGAGGAACGGCACGATGGCAAGCGCGCCCATGATGATCCCCCAGAATATGGGTGAGGGCAGATCGAGCCACCAGAACATCAGCCCACCGAGCAAGCCCTGCAATGCCGATACCGCGGCAGTGCCCCAGACTGTTGCGAAGACAGTTTGCTGCAGCCGATTTGCCAGTCCGCCGAATTCGCGCGTCGATAGCGGCATCAACTCGCTCAGCTTGGCCATCATCCAGTCACGATCGCGCAGCAAGTAAAACAGGAAATAGAACGTTAGCAGCAGGTTGATAATGCCTGCGAGCGAGCCAACGACGAATTGCGCCCCCCAGCTTTGCAATTGCGATCCCACGGACTTTAGAACTTGCTGAATGTCCAAACGGCCATCAGCCCATGCCAGCAGTGCCGTCATTCCAGGAACCTCACTTGCTGCGCTGCGCCAATCGTCACTCAGCCAGGCATCCATATTTCCGGCGCTGCCGACAATCGCATCGATTAGCGCGCGCGAGACCAGGATCACTGGCGCGACGACCATGATTGCCGCAAGCATCAAAGTGACGGATACGGACAGGGCGCGCGCTCGGAGCCGCGTTCGCAGGATTGCCTCGACCGGCGCAAACAGAACTGCCAACGTTACCGACCAGACCAGCGCCGGAACGAAGGGCGCGGTAATCAGGTAGCACAGCACCAGTCCGATCAGGACAAAGCTGCCCAGCGCTATTCTCGAGTAGCTTCGTGGCAGAGGGTCATGTTCGTCCACGGATCGGGCTCCCCAATTACGGCCTATGGCAGCCTTCACATTCTCACGCAGCTTTCTTCGTTCAGAAGCTTACCGCAATATCTGCCATGGCGTCACGCAGCACTGACTCGACTGGATACTCGCCTGCTGGAATATGCGCATCTATTCCAAGTGTGATGGCTCTGACTCGCTTTATCGCGGCGTACATTGCGATTGCTTGTAGAGGCGCCGGACTGCATCTGCCTGGCATAAGTCAGTGCCCGGCGTCATTACAGCCGCTGCTCCTGCCGCCATGCCAAAGCTGAATGCATTCACGCTTGATACCAAATAAGCGACGAAGGAACCCAGTAATGCATTCCCGAAACTTGGCGCTGATTACTTTTGGTTGTGCGTGACTGAGCAATTGGCGCGTCCATCTCGAGATATTCAAGGCGAGCACGCTCCTCATAAAATTCGCAGCCGCTTGGCTCACCCCCGAGGTGAAAGCCCTTTGGGAGATTTCATGCTTGGCGGCGTTGACGGGGTTGTCACGACATTTGCTGTCGTGGCTGGCAGCGCGGGCGGCCAACTGGCCACGACGATCGTCATTATCCTAGGCGTGGCCAACCTGATCGCAGACGGGTTCAGCATGGCTGTTAGCAATTATCTCGGGACCCGCGCGCGTCAGGAAGAGGTCAGTCGAAGCCGCGCAGACGAAGCATGGCAGATCGATACCTTCCCGAAAGGCGAGCGCGATGAAATTCGCGAGATATTCGCGCGAAAAGGGTTTGCGGGCGAGAGCCTGAACGAGATCGTCGCGGTCATCACCGCCAACAGGGAGGTCTGGATCGATACGATGATGGCCGAGGAACTGCGCCTGAGCGACGTATCATCGCACCCACTCAGGGCAGGATTAACAACGTTCCTGGCCTTTTCGATTTGCGGAGCTGTCCCGCTACTTCCATTCCTGATCGGGATCGGCAATTTCAACGCGATGTTCCTCGCCAGCGCTAGCCTCGGTGCCGTAACGTTCTTTGCCTTGGGAATGGGGAAAGGCCGCGTGGTCGGCATTTCCCCGGTTCGGTCCGGGCTACAGACTTTGGCAATGGGCGGAGTTGCCGCTACTCTGGCCTATGTCGCAGGACACTTTTTGCATATGGTATTCGCTGCCTGATTGACTGAGCATCGTAGTGTCAAGCAGTTGAGGACGCTCAGTCCAGACGTCTCGTCACCTATTTGGAATGCGCCCAGCAGCCAAATTCACTCGCGATTTGCGTGGCGTTAATTTCACCCGTAGCGCCTTGGGCTACTTTGGGAGCAAGGCCTCCGCAATCGGCGTACCCGATGCTAGTCACACTCGCTGACCGTAATGAGCCGACGAGCGTTGAGCTGGTCGACTCCGATGATCTTGCGGCGAGTTTTGGCAAAGGCGTGACGCTCGTGCGCATAACGGTGCAGATCACCGATGATCGTGTGGAAAAGGGGATCGAAGAGCGGTTGGTATGCTTGGATACCTCTGTGGGAACAATTGTCAGACGACCGCGACATTTTCCAATTGGTGAAATGCTACTCGAGCATCGAGTCAAAAAAAGTGATTTCCGTAAGAGAAGCGCGCCCTTTCGGGCTGTGGTCCATCATCCGGCGACTTTGTGAAGTCCATGAAGGACTGTTTGGTGCGCGACGCAGTCCGGAGCGAACTCGTCTCTTCGCCATTTTCCCAGTCATATGGGAAAGTAGTGGGAAAAAGTGGCCCCAATGACCTCATTTAAGATACCCGCAGAGAGCTTCTCTCGGAAATTCGCGGACGTAGACCGCCTTTCCCATTTCCAGCTGTCGTGGGAAGTGAGAGGCACCATTCTGGGACCGAACAGGCCGAATTGGGATCAGTAAAATCCTATTGATCTCGAGACCCAGATGTGAGACAAAAATCCCGCTCTGCTCAGGCAGGCAATCCCACCACGGAAATCAGTGTTTGAACCTCCGATCCGCGGAAAGGGATTTCCTATGTCTAATATTGACTTCTCTCAAAGCCACTCCGTCCAAAAATCTTGCAGTTGAATATCGCCCGCTAGGCGAGCTTGTCCCGTATGCAAACAATTCCCGTCAGCACTCAAGGAAGCAGATTGAGAAGCTTCGCCGCAGCCTGAAACAATTCGGTTGGACCAATCCCCTTCTGGTCGATGATGCTGGCAATTTGATATGCGGCCACGGCCGATTGGAAGCAGCCAAATTGAACGGCGAAACCATCGTGCCCGTGATCAATCTGGGCAAGATGACTGAGGCTGACCGGCGCGCTTACATCATCGCAGATAACAAGTTGGCCGAGGATGCGTCATGGTCAAAGGAGCTGCTGCGCTCCGAACTCTCAGGCCTGATTGAGCTTGGCTATGAGGTCGAGCTAACCGGCTTCGACACTTTCGAGATCGACGGGATCATCAATTTCGATGACGGCGATGAGCAAAGCGCGGAGGATCGGGTCGATCTGCGTGACGAAATTTCGGCTCCCTTGTGCCGTATAGGTGACCTCTGGACGATCGGCGACCATCGCCTCATTCTGGGCGACGCCCGGGACCTGTCTGTCCTCAAGCTTCTGCTCAAGAATGAGCTGGCGCAAATGGTAATGATCGATCCCCCATATGGCTGCAAAATTGCCAATAATGTTTCTGGCAACGGCAAGGTCCGCCACCAGGATTTCGTCATGGGGGCAGGAGAGGTTTCGCTGCCTGAGTTCGGGCGAACCCTTCTGCGTCCGGCCTTCGCGGCGATTGTAGAACACTGCGTTCCTGGAGCAATTGGATATGTCTTCATGGACTGGCGCGGAGCGCCGCACATGCTCGCCGCGGCTGACGGTGTATTTCATGAAGTTAAGAACATGGTGGTTTGGGTAAAAACCCCGGCCTCGGCAGCTTCTACAGGTCTGCACACGAACTTTGCTACGTGTTCAAAATCAGCGAAGGGACGCACAAGAGCAATATCGCGCTGGGCCAGCGCAATCGCTCAAACGTGTGGCGCTACCCATCCGCAAATGTGTTCCGCGCGGGCCGGATGCAGGATCTAGCCGATCATCCGACATGCAAAAACAAATTCATGATCCGGGACGCAATTCTCGACGTCACGAAGAACAGTGACATCGTCCTCGACAGTTTCGCAGGTTCCGGCACTACCGGCGTCGCATGCCAGATGGCAGGAAGGCGCGCGCGGCTGGTCGAACTCGATCCCGTTTACGGTGATGTTATCCTTCGCCGCATGAGTGAGGCTACAGGATGCGAGCCCTTGCTGAATGGTAGCATTCCTCTGTCCGAGATCAAGGCTAAACGCGCTGGTGACCAATCATGAGCGGCGTGGATGGCAACGGGCCCTTTGATGGCGGCAGGCGGAAGGACGGATCATCGTACCGCGACGGCAATACCAGCGATGATGGAAGCTACATCGTCGGGCGCAACAAGCCGCCAAAGGCCGGCCAGTTCCGGAAAGGTGACGGCCGGCGTCGCGGGCGGCGGGCCAAAGGCACCGAGAACCACGATACCTTCTTCGAGCGCGAGCTGGGTCGCAAGATCATCGTTCGTGAGGATGGACAGGAGCGCAAGGTCACCAAGGGCCAAGGCGTAGACCTGCGTCTTATCAGCAATGCGAGCCGGGGCGATATTCGCGCGATCGGCATGGTGGATGACCGCAGGCGCAAAATAGCCGAGGGAAAGGAAGAAACCGCGCGCCGCTATCACAAGCTTAGCGACGCAGAGATCCTCCATCAATATCTCGAGGAACTGTCAGCCGAACGGCAGGTGGATCCCGACCTCTTCCGTGATGACCCCCCTCATACTGACGATGGGGAGCACAGCCATGACTGAGGTCAGCAGCGATGATGCCATCTCTGCCATGCTGCGGCAGGATTTCGGGTTCTTCCTGAGACTGGCTTTCAATGAACTTGGGGGTCACGACGCCTACGAGCACAACTGGCATATTGATGCGATCATCCACCAGCTCGACATGGTTCGCACCGGCGAGAACCGCAGACTGATGGTCACGATACCGCCGCGGCATCTCAAGACGCGGATCATTTCGGTTGCGTGGGTCGCGTGGATGCTGGGCCGCAATCCGGCACTATCCTTCATGTGTGTGACGTATGGTCAGGACCTCTCCGAAGACCACGCGATCGATTGTCTGGAAGATCATGCGCAGCAAATGGTATGCCGGTGCGTTCCCGAACACGGTACTTGCCAGCAAGGCAGTCGCCTATTTTCGCACGACCGCCGGCGGCGGGCGCATGTCGACCTCGGTCGAAGGGGCAACAACCGGTTTCGGCGCAGACATCATTATTGTCGACGATCCGCTGAAGGCTCAAGACGCGCTGTCTGTCAAAGCACGCGATCGGGTCAATCGCTGGTTTGACGAGACGCTTGCCCAGCGGCCCAACAACCAGATGACCGGCGCGATCGTACTCGTCATGCAGCGGCTGCACGAAGCAGATCTCGTCGGTTTCCTGCAGAAGCAGGGCGGCTTCCGTGAACTTTGTCTTCCCGCGATTGCACAGTCCGACGAAGATATCCCGCTAACGCGGGATAGGATCTGGCGCCGTCGCGAGGGATGCGCACTTCATCCAGCGCGCCAATCTCTCGAGACCTTGCTAGCAAGAAAGGCTGCAAGTCCGTACGTGTTTGCCAGTCAATATTTGCAAGATCCCATCCCCGAAATCGGCAACCTGATCGAGAAGTCCTGGCTCCGATCATACGACGCATCGATATTTGATCCTGTCGGGGGTCAGATCGTGATGTCGCTCGATACCGCCAGCAAGGACAATCCGTTCAACGATTACTCAGCCTTCGTGCTGGCTCATGTGACAGGTAAGCATATACACGTCATCGACGTGTTCCGAGCGAGGCTCAAATTTCCAGCCCTTAAGGCGAAAACGATTGAGCTCGCTCGCTCGCACGGCGTTCAGGTCCTGCTGATCGAGGATGCCGCTTCAGGCCAGCAGCTCATCCAGTCGCTGCAAGCCGAAGAGCCCCTCGGGGTTCCCCTTCCAATCCCGCGCCATCCACAGGGGTCAAAGGTTGAGCGTGCCATGGCAGCAAGCGCGATAATTCAGCAAGGCCGGTTGTTCCTGCCGGATACCGCCCACTGGCTAGGAGACTTTACAGGAGAACTTCTCGGCTTCCCCGGTTCGGCGCACGATGATCAGGTCGATGCAGTTTCGCAGCTACTGCTCTGGGTTCAGGACAAGGACCGTTTCCGCGTGCCTTCGAACGAAGGACCGATAGAAATGAACGATGATGTTCAGGAGACCAGCCTGAATGCCAAACAGCTCGATGACCGTGATCCTTGGGGGGCGTAAGGATAACCCATTTGCTTGACCGGCAATGAAATCCTCAATTCCGGTTAAGTCCATCATCGCGCGTATGAAGGCGGTCCTTCCAGCTTGCCTCAAGCGATATCACCTCTGCGGCTCAAGGTCGGGCGAGGTCCGCTGGAGAATACTGAACTTCAGGTCTTCAGGATTGCTCTTGCGCAGCTCTCGGTTTCCGCCGTGCCCGCTTCGGGAATAATTGCGCCAACGGCCTAGCAGATTGTCAGCGCCATAGGCTGATCCAACATATCCAGCGCTGCGCACGCAATCATGAATGAAATAGACACCGCGCCACTGCGACAGCGCCGCCGCCCAAGACGCGGGCAGGTTTCGCAGCTCCGCCCATGTAAGCACCAGTTTTCGCCAGTCGGGCATATGGCGCACGAACAGGCTTTCGGCTTCGATGGTCGCGACAGGGAAGGTCCCCCGCCCTGCCCAGCGCCACCAACTCTGGTGGGGCAAGGGCCATCGGATGGTGAGATGCCCGACCCACTCATGCCAGCAGTTAAGCTGCTCTAACTCGAACGCAAGGCAGTCAGGCATATCGGGCGTTCGCCCAGTCATTCCCAGTTCCGTCAGTTCAGCATTGCCGGGGAAAGCGTCGTAACCGGCGTGGCCGAGTGCCTGATGGTCTCCAATGCTGTAGAGACCAGCAAACGTCGCATGGCCGGCTTCCTGTCCGATGAAGGATGCGATAGACTGAGCTTTTATCATCGCCTTCTCAAGCGACTTCCACTGGATCTGTTGATAGGCGCGCCACAGCTCCGGGCGGTCTACCACGAGCCAGGGCAGCACTCGCTTCAACTCGGTTTCTACCGGAGCGTGGCGAACGATCAGGGTCTTGTTTGGCTCGAGCCCTGCTTGTTCGAGAAGCGTATTGAAATCGAGCACCTATCACTCTCAGAACCGTTTACATACTATAGTAGATAAACTGATCTGCGCTGCTGCGCCAATGCTTTGTGCATGGACATGCGCAAGCTCGTTGGTGACCATTGCGCGCGGCTGCGCAAGGAACGGGGGTGGACGCAAGAAGATCTCGCAGAGCGCTCAGGTCTGACCCAGCAATACCTCAGCGATCTTGAGCGCGGTAAGCGCAATCCGACCATCGTGACGATCTTTGAATTGGCGCAGGCTCTTGAAGTTTGTCACCTTGAGCTGGTCAAACCGTAGTCCGCTTCGCGCCCTAATTTCGGACGTTCCCGACAGCCCCAAGTCCACCTGAGAGCAGACTGGCAGCTTGACCGTATCAGCGGTCACGAAAATGAAGACCGTTTAACGAGCCCTCCCGCGATACACCTTCCCGCTTCGACACCCGCCAATTCAATCGGTGCATTCTCAATTTCAGTCATGAAACTAGGCGTAAGCCTTTAGCCTGTCTGGTATCGTCAGCAGGCGAGAGGCTGAGTAATCCCGAATAGCAAGCTCTCAAGCTCGTCGAACGGGATGCCTATTCCCCTTGCGATATCCTCTTTGGTCAAGCGGTCTGCCCATAGCTGGTGGAGAACACGCTTCCAAAGCACTGAAGATTCTCGTTCGACGCCGATCGGTTCGGCGCTACGATAGCCCCTGTGAGAAAGCTCGATGCACGTCGACCGGTACTGCCAGTCTGATAGAATTCCGACGTCGCGCAAGCGGTAGGTAAGAGCCATTGCTGAAACCTTCCAGCGCCCCTTTTTGTTCAAGATATCATTGACGGTCACAAACCGACGCATCTGGGCAAGCACGTCGCTTCTGGGCATGAGGAAAGCTGACGCAAATTTGTCGGCCTCATACTCAGCCCCCCTGTGGTGCTTTGGTCCTTGGTGACGGTGGAGAAACAGATGGCCCAATTCGTGGGCGCAATCGAAAATGCTTCGCTCCGGCGTCTTGAAGTTGTTGAGGAATACGAAGGGGTTTTCATCACGCCAGAAGGAGTAGGCGTCGACATTGCCTGTGCGCTCCGTGAGCGAGAAAACCCGCACCCCTTTAAACTCTAGCAAGCGAATCATGTTGCCGATCGGCTTCTCGCCGAGAAGCCATGCCTGGCGCAGATCTACTGCTGCCTGCTCTGGGTCATTGTGGTCCAGCGTGGGGAAAGCGACGTCAGGCAGGTTGAAGCGTGCATCCACCCAGTCGGATACGAGAAGGCCTAAGCCGCCTGCTGCGATCGATGCCTCACGCTCCTTCGCGCTCATCTTCTTCAAGCTTCTGAAACTGATCGCTTCTGCAGGTATCTCCTCGACATCGTCGCCGGTGAAGAAGTCCACAGGATAGTCGAGTGCCGCAGCGAGACGCTCGAGCGAGCCCTCTTCGGGTTCGTTCAAACCCTTTTCAAGGCGCGAAATCGTCACTGGGGTAAGCCCGCAAAGCTCAGCGAGTCCTTGCCGGTAAGCCTGCGCCGCTTTCGGGCGAGGCTTAACCTGTTCGGATTGAACATAGGCGCACCTATTTCTTTACAACGCTCACTTCGAAGTCGTCAGCGATATCGTCATCGTCTTTGCCCTTCGGGTCCGGGCCAACCCAGTCGGTCGCTTCCGCCAAGTAGATGCGCTCGCGACAAATGGAAAAGGTGCCGCCCATGATAACCGGCCTAGACAGTTCGAGATTGCCCGCCTCATCGACCATGAGAGCCCAAAGCTCATACGTGTCCGTTTCAGCAGGTGCAAACTTGGGGGCTTCTGGAAACAACGGCAGGTTGCCCTCGCTTGCTCGCTCAGCCCCCGCGCCCTTCGGTGACCGCGGCTTGGGATCACTCTTACCCATAGCCTGATCGACATTCTGGAAGGTGACTTTCCGTTTTGACGCCTCGTCCACGATTGATTCGATGCCATCGGAAACGTCAGATGCCCAGGTCGGTCCAACGAACTGATTGCGAAGTTCTGCGATACCGTGGTGGTAGGCGAAGGTGCCCCAAGCATTACGGGCAAAATTCCGCGTCACGTTGTTGGCTTGACCGATTGCGACGGCGGCGACCCTAATAAGAGCTTCTCGATCGAGACCGATCTCCTGAAGCCTTGCTTCAGCTTCCGCTTCTTCCCAAACCTTCTGCGCTACATATGCCATCGACCACCGCCATGATAATTTTCAATGCCACATTTGTGGCAGGAAATATTATCATATGCAAGGGTGCTCCGCCCGTCGCTACCACTTATCAACAAGTCGCTCCAACCATCCCGTCCATTGTGATCAATGGCTGGAAGGTACAGGCGCGTAGGCATTGGTCATAAACTCCAAGAATGAGCGTCGTTCAGTGGGTCTCCACCGTTGCTGATAGGGCCGGTCCCGAATGACTGTTCTCTTCAGCTCGGCCCGAAAAAGCCGTTAGACAGCACCGGCTTCAAGCCAGCTTTCCGCGATGTTGCTTACATAGCTGATGGCCAACGTACCGACCTTCCTACGAACTCGCTACGCCGTTAAGAACGCTGCAAACCGCAACCGCTATCATGCTTTACTGTAAGCTCTGCATTTCTGGTCGTGCAGCGCGATAAACAGGCCATCGCAACCGCACACTTCCCTTACCACTTTCGGTGGGTTCAATCTCAATTGTTTCGTCCCTAATGATTTCCAATGCAATGTTTTGAAAATCATCCTTTCTGAGCACCAGATTGGCGATCTCTACCTTTCCCGACACTCTTTTCGGACCGTCTTGGTTCATTCGCAGATAGAAGACCTCGACATTGATCAGAGATGCTCAAACAATGTTCTTGTCGCTATCGAGCACGAGGTTAGTAATCGTGCCCTCGTACCCAAGGAAATCCTTGCCATTCTGATTGGTGGTCAAGGCGAAAGCGTTGATGAAAGCATTATCGTTGCGGCTATCGCGAATGATCGGCCATAGCCAACCGTACAGAAATGTGTCGCGGCCTTCGTGGTCAGAGAGAGCGATAAGCCACCCAAGGAGAATGCCGGTGACGCTCAAGAAAAATACGCCTGCAAACCCCCAGAACACTTCTGCACGCGAGAGGACGCTCCAATCAGCAGAGATTAGAGCGTAAGGGTCGGCGAGCGACCATCCTACTAGCTTGTATGGGGCGGTTTCCAGCAGCCAGAGAATGACTACGTAGAAGAAGTGACACAACATCGCGAACAAACCGATCATCGCGATGGCATAAATGGAGCGTAGCGGGGGAGGCGTTACCTTGACCGCATCAGTGCCTGAATTGGCGTAAAATGAGGCGAGTGTCAGGATGCCTGGAAAGACGGCCACGAGCGCTACCAAAAGCGCGAGCGAGACGCCTCCCATTATGCGACAGCAGTCGGCTTACTCTGCCCTTTTTCCCGTTCGATAACGAGAACACCATTGACGCGCTTTGCAGATTTGCGAACCGCAGTCCAGCTGTGCCCATGCTTAGCAAAGCTCTTCGAAGCGGTCTTTAGCGAATTTTCTGAGTTCACCTTCATATCTTTAAAGTAGCTGACGTCGGAGAAAGTTTCAATGAGATAAGCGACGGACGGCCGTTTGCGAAAGGTTCGCATAGCATAGCCCGTTGCGCCGAAACTGGACAGCCCGCATTCGGCCCACATTACGCCACGTCCTCCCATGATAAATCAAACCGTGCGAGGTATTTACGCAGCCGGTCAGCGTCGTTGGTTGACTTGCGTCGCAGCCTCGACGCGGCGAACAGTTCGCGGCCAGCAGCGGATAGCGACGGGTTGCGGCTGCAGGCGGCAATGACTTCGGTCAGTTGAGCCCTGTCGAAAGGGTCGAGTTCGTGGATCTGGTCCGGCGACATGACTTGCGAAAGCCCATCTGCAAGCGATGTCATTGACCCGCCGCTCCATAGCTTTCCCAACCGGGTGATTTCAGCATCCACCGTCCGCCGGTCTATGCGACCATCAGGGCTGAGAGTTGCCATACGGGTAATGCTGGCGCTGAGGTCGCGGAAATTGCCGCTCCACGTTGCCACCGCGCTGGTAGCGAAGGCCAAATACCGGGCTCGCGCTTCTTTGTTGAAGGTCACGCGCATGTCCTCATCGGATGCGAAACGATCGAGCTCGTAATCGATATTCGGCTCGATATCCTCCGGACGCTCAGCCAAGCTTGGCAAATCGAAGGTCCACAGATTAAGCCGAGCGAACAGATCATCGCGGAACTTGCCTTCAGCAACGGCTGTCACAAGATCGCGGTTGGTTCCTGCGATCAGCTGAAACTTGCTTGAGGCTTCTTTGTCAGAACCGACAGGTAGAAAGCGCCCCTCTTCTACCGCGCGCAGGATCATTGCCTGCTCGTCAAACCTAGTCTCCGATCTCGTCCAAGAACAGCATCCCGCCGTCAGCCTTGCGCAAAAGGCCATCGCGCTCTGCCACTGCACCTGTGAAGGCCCCTTTGCGGTGCCCGAAATAACGCCGACATCGCGCTATCACCTGTCAGCGTCGCGCAGTTCACTTCGACGAAGGGGCCTGAACGCCTGTGCCGATCCACTTTCAATTCGTAGATGCGGCGTGCAAGCAGGCTTTTGCCTGCGCCTGTCGGCCCCAACAATAAGAGCGGCGCAGAGGAGCGCGAGGGGCTATTTGCTCGATTTCGTCGATCATGGCGTTGAAGCGCGAATTGCGGGTGTCGGAATCCCGCCCTTAAGAAACGATGTGTTCGTGCGGCTGCCCTCTGCAAACCGTTGAGCGATGTTATCGTAGCGCGAAAGGTCCAGATCGATCGAATTCCACACGCCAGACGGTTCCGGACTACCGCGCTTTGGCTGCGTTCGCAGCAATTTGCCGGGGATCGAGCGCGCTTCGGTTAGTAGGAACAGGCATATCTGCGCCACATGAGTGCCAGTTGTGATGTGAACGAGATAGTCTTCGCTATCCGGCTGAAACTCGAATGCCTGAGCAAAATCAAGCAGCTGCGGTATGACCCCTCAAAATCCCAGGCATCGTCAAAACTGATCGTATGCGGTTCAACCACCGTCTCAGGCGATACGGCGGCGATATCTTCGGCAATGTATTGGACGAGATTTTCGTGTTGGGAGCCATGGAGCAAGACGAGCCGATCTACACGGAGATCGGGCTGCATGCACAGTCCCACCGTTGGCCGCCATCGGTTCCACCGCCGAGCTCATCGCGCTTGCTTGCGTCCAGTGTGAGCCCAGAAATCCGATGACGGTCGTTTTGTTCATTCCTATCCCATAGGATAAATTACGATATGATACGATAATTTTCTCTCAAGGTTGATCTCGTAGAACATCTCTGACAAAATCAATAAAAATATCTAATATCAATAGGTTGTAGATCGCTACCATGCCAATCAATCGAATTGGCACGCTAGCTGCAACGATGTTTGGGCCGGGCAGTCGAACGCTCGGCATCGTCGAGGCCGGGGTGGTCGGAATTGGCCGGCCACCCCGAAAGGGCTCGCAAGGGAATTAGAAAATGACACAGACCGGATACGAAACACTCGACGTGAAAGACGGATCGCCAATCAAAATGTGGACGCGGGGCGTACCCGTGGACGACAAGGCGCGCGATCAGCTGAGCCGCGCAGCGAAAATGCCGTTCATCTTTAAACATGTCGCAGCCATGCCAGATGTGCACGTCGGCATCGGCGCAACTGTTGGCTCTGTCATCCCGACAAAGGGCGCGGTGATCCCAGCTGCTGTCGGAGTCGATATCGGCTGCGGAATGATGGCTGCGCGCACCTCGCTAATGGCGAGCGACCTGCCAACAATCTGGAAGCTATCCGCTCCGCAATCGAAAAGGCTGTACCACATGGCCGTTCTTCGGGGCGCGGTGGACGCGACAAAGGGGCATGGGGTGATCCACCTTCTGAGGCGATCGAAGCTCGGGCTACTCTTGTCCACCAATTCGACCGGCTCACGGCGAATATCCCAAACTCGAACGCGCGAACCATCTCGTTCATCGGCACGCTTGGCACGGGAAACCACTTTATCGAACTGTGCCTAGTCAGGGACCAGCGGGTTTGGGTGATGCTTCATTCCGGCAGCCGGGGTATCGGCAATGCGATTGGGCGCTCTATTCATCGAATTGGCCAAACAGGACATGCGCAAATGGCACATCAACTTGCCCGATGAGGATCTTGCCTATTTCCCAGAAGGGACCGATCATTTCGACGACTATGTCGAAGCGGTCGAATGGGCGCAGGACTTTGCCAAGCTCAACCGGCACGTGATGATGACTCATGTCATCGCCGCGCTGCGGGGCCGATGGCGAAGCCATTTTCAGGCTGAAATGGAAGCGGTGAACTGCCATCACAACTATGTGACGCGTGAGAACCACTTCGGTGAAAACGTGCTTGTGACCCGCAAGGGTGCGGTGCGTGCGGCCAAGGGAACGCTGGATCATTCCCGGCTCAATGGGGGCAAAAAGCTTCATCGTGCGCGGGCTGGGCAATGCGGACAGCTTCGATAGCTGTTCGCATGGCGCTGGCCAATCATAAGCCGGACTCAAGCCAGAGAAGGAGGTTTCTCTCGAAGAGCACATCGCCGATACGAAAGGAGTGGAGTGCCGGAAGGATGAGGGCGTCATTGATGAAACGCCCAAAGCCTATAAGCCGATTGAGAAAGTCATGGCCGCACAGGCCGACCTTGTCGAAATCGTGCACACGCTCAAACAGGTGGTATGCGTGAAGGGGTAGAGCCCCTTCACGCTGCTATCAGCCAAGAAAATTGGAATAGAAAATGATTACGATCGACGGTTCCGAAGGTGAAGGCGGAGGACAGGTTTTGCGCAATGCGTGCGCGCTGTCGCTTGTCACCGGGGAACCATTCACCATCGAAAAAATTCGCGGGGGACGCGATCAGCCCGGTCTTATGCGCCAGCATCTGACCGCGATTGAGGCCGCTTGCAGATCGGAGAAGCCGAGTGCGAGGGGCTCGCGCTTGGTTCCGACCGCATTGTCTTCCGTCCGGGCGATGTGGCGGCGGGGACTACAAATTTGCTGTGGGAACGGCAGGCTCGAGCTGCGCTTGTCTTGCAAACTGTGTGGTGCCTTTGCGCTCGCCGGTAACCGTCGCATCTCGTCATCGAGGGCGGAACTCATGCCTCTATGGCACCTCCGTTCGACTTCATCGAGAAGTGTTTCCTGCCCATCTTCGCACGGATGGGGCCTCAGGTCGCCATGCGGATCAAGCGGCATGGGTTCTTCCCGCGTGGCGGTGGCCGGGATCGAGATTAATATCGAGCCTGCTCCCTTTCGCCAGATCGAATGCATCGAACGCGGCGCGCCAACGGGCAGTAGGATCGAGTCCTATATGCGTCGCTCGACGACAAGATTGCTGGGCGTGTTCGCGAAGCTGTCGAGGAGTTTCCAGATTGGGAGCAGGATGAAATTATTCTGCGTGGCGGCTTCCCGCTGACCAGGGGCCCCGGCGTCGGCCTGATGCTCAGATCCGGCTTCGAGAATGTCACTGAAATTGTGTCCGGCTGGGAAACACGGACTTTTCCGCAGAACGCATCGGCAAGACAGCTGGTAAACGAATGGCAGGGTACGAAGCCTCTGAGGCTTTCGCAGGGCCATACTTACAGGACCAACTCCTGCTGCCGATGGCGGTCGCTGGAGGCGGCGCGTTCACCAGCGTCAAGGTCAGTCAGCATACGCGAACGGCTGCAGACGTCATTGCGCTGTTCGCCGAGCGCAGCATCCACTTCGAAGAAGCAGGCGATAAAGAGGAATACAGTTCGGATTGTCTAAGTTTTCGGCCGAAACCGGACAG
>CAWCRA010000006.1:0-690375 GCA_963797945.1 uncultured Alphaproteobacteria bacterium
TTGTTTGTACTATTGTTAAAAGAGAATTTGGAAGTAAACAAATTGGAAATGCCTATAAGAGAGAAAGCGAAAGAAGAGAAGCAAGAAGAAGAGGTGCAAGAAGAAGAGGCGCAAGAAGAAGAGAAGGGGAAAGAAGAAAAAGAGATTGAAGCAGTGACGACCAGAGAAGTCTAAGTGAAGTCTAAGCAAGGACACTACAGCAAGGGCACTACGAAATGATCGATGAAAAAATGATCGATGAAGGCTATATAAAATATCGCTGCGAGTGGATTAAAAGAGACGACATCGCAGCGAGTGAGATTACCGATCTCACCCGATATCGCAATGCGCTCCATCGGCTCAACTTCATCGGTGAATATCCCAACGGCATTGGCTTTGGCAATCTTTCCCAGATCTTTATTCCTCCTCTCTCTGACTGCCACCTACCCGATCACCCGCCGCAGTTCATCATTACTGGCACCCAAACTGGCCATCTGCCCACGCTCAGCGCGGCTGACTACGCCCTAGTGACCACTTTCGATCCAACGCAAAACACGCTCACTTGCATCGGTCAGCGCCAAGCCTCATCAGAATCTTTGACCCACGGCGTTATCTACAGTGCCCAGCCCGCTATCGGCGCGATTATCCACGTTCACCACCCGCAGCTATGGCAAAAACTGCTGCATCAGGTGCCTACGACTGGCGCTGACGTTCCTTATGGCACACCTGAGATGGCGGCGGAAACGCAGCGCTTGTTTAGTGAAAGCGATTTGCGTCAGCAGCGAATTTTTGTAATGGCTGGTCATGAGGATGGGGTCGTGACGTTTGGTGAAAATCTATCGACTGCCTATCGAGTTTTGATCAACTGGGGGACTATGACCGGTATAGTTTCAGCATCGGCTCTGCAGCTGCCGTATGAAATGGCGGGTAGTTAATGGCAAAAGCGGCCAGACCTATTTAGCTGAACTTACTTTGTGCGAGGAAGCGGCGAGGAAGCCAACTGCTGACGGTAACAACAGTGAATAGCCGCTAGCAAATCTGCCAGAAATAACGCTGCTAGAAATAACACCGACAGAGCCAGATCCACCGCTAACAAAACAGATTGAGTTCCCACATTGAATCCTATCTTGAATTTTGGGTGGACATGCTAGAAGCTAAAAAGCTGGCGGCTGAGTCGGCTGAAGTGCAGTGGCGGGTGCAGTATCTGATTGGACTAATCAAAACCGGCTTGCGATCGCACACACTCGATTGGCAGAGTAGGCGCGATCGCACCCCACAAAACAGCCGTCAAAAATCTCGAACAATCTTTGTGGCGGGCGGCGGTATGCCGTATATCCGCATAGTCGTAAAGATACGGAAGACCAGATCTACTTTTACGTGGCGATCGCATTTGTTGCCAGATTTAGTGAACGTTTAGTGCGCGACGTGGTGATTAAGACCGAAGACACCCTGGCTGGGCCTGCAAGTGGGCGCGATCGCTGGTAATACAGCCCTTCTCCAATTTTGACCAATTACTAACCCTGGCCTATGACTAGCAGAGCTGCTCAATCGCCAGTGACTTTCCTAAGATCTGTGCGCGTCGCCCCGTCGGCAAATAGCTCAGCGTTACTTCCACCGGTGCTGGCGGCAAATGTGTTAGCCGCTCTGACCACTCAATTGCTACAATTCCCGGCTCTACTTCCACCCCGTCCCAATATGTCTCCAAATACAGCCCGTCCGCCTCAGCCGCCGACAGCCGGTACAAATCGATGTGATACAGCGGCAGGCGTCCCCGCGTGTACTCATTAATTAGCGTAAATGTCGGACTGTCAATCTCTTCAATGCCTAGCCCTAGCCCTAGCCCCTGCACCAGTGTCGTCTTTCCACTGCCCAAGTCTCCTTTGAGCAGCAGCACGCTCCCGGCTGGCAGCAATTCACCTAGTCTGCGTCCAAGCGATCGCGTTGCCGCGACATCGGGTAGTTCAATCACCATCTGTCAAACTTTCCATATCGCTATATCTACTCCTTCCTTCTGTATACACTGTAGACAGTCAACTTCACCTTTCGCTTTCTACGCCTCGGCCCATTCATGATCATCACCGTTGCTAGCTTCAAAGGCGGCGTCGGCAAAACGACGACAGCTATTCACCTCGCGGCCTTCCTTCAAGGGCAGGCCGAAACGATGCTGATTGACGCCGATCCTAACCGTTCAGCCCTGGGCTGGGCTAGCCGTGGCGAGCTGCCCTTTCCGGTAATCGACGAGTGGGGCGAGGCTATTCCCGATGGCAATGTTGTAATTGACACGCAGGCAAGACCTACACCAGACGATCTTTCTGCGCTAGCTAAAACCTGCGATCTGCTGATTTTGCCAACAACACCAGACGTATTGGCTCTAGACGCGCTGGTACTGACGGTAGAATATCTCAAAGAAATTAGCACCAGTCACTATCGAATTTTGATCACTTCGATTCCGCCTAAGCCTAGCAAGGCAGGGCAAGAGGTCAGAGAGCTGCTAGAAGAGGCGAAGCTGCCGGTGTTTCGTCAGGGCGTTCGCCGATTTGCTGCGTTTCAAAAGGCGGCGCTGAAGGGAATACCGGTATACGGCGTAAAAGATGCGCGCGCAGAAGCGGGCTGGCGAGATTACGAGAATGTGGGAAACGAAATTTTGGACATTATGGCGGCGAGGGCGCTGACGATTAGAGCAAAAGAATTGCCTGAGGCCAAAGATTTTTTCTAGCATTTCATCAGTTGTGCCAGCAGCTTTTTAGCAGCCTTACTGCCAGCAAGACCTGTAAGCTTATGAACCTGAAGAAAAGCACCCCTAGCCCCTCCCTAGCCCTTAAAGATGAAAGCAGCTTTTGTCTTCAGCCTGCGTCCTTTGCATATAGGCTCAAAATTTGCTCAATCTGTGGCTTGTAAAAGCACACCCAAGAGTTTTCGCCTTGCAGCTTGATACCGGCAACCGACTTTATGGTAAGCGCTTTTTTTAAAGCTTCCAACCAAAGCATTTTTACATAGCCTTCTGTCAAAATCGGCGCGTTTTCACTAGTGGCTACGGGCATAAACAAGTCTTCTCTGGGGCCTGTCGTCTTGTGAATTTGTAAAGGGGTAGACGCATCTGCCTGGGCCACTGCGTTTGGCTTTCGGTGATTTTGAGTGGCGTCTAGCGAAGCCGATTCTACAGATACAAAAAGCTCAGTTGTTAAAAGGGTTTCGTATAGCTCATCGTAGTCTTCGTCTCTGGCATGCTCTGCGATGTCGAAAAGGAGCTGCTCTAGCTTACGATTGCCAGGCTCACGATTATCAGGCTCGCGATTATCAGGGGGAGTGGTTTGGCTCATTAGAATGCTATGAAGGCAGCGGTCTCACGTCTGTATTATATATTCAAGTTAGAGCAAATCACTCAGGCAAAAAAAGAATGGATAGACGGACGTTTTTAGGCGGGATGGTGCCTGTGTTAGCAGCCCCGAGCTATCTCTATCGAAATAATAAGGCTGAGGTGATGGGCAGTCAGTCTGTAACAAACGCGTTTAAAAACCAGCAGTCGAACGTCATTGTAGAGAATGTGCCTGGAACAGTAGAATCGGTGCTCTCGGACGATATGACAGGATCGCGGCATCAGCGGTTTGTCGTTCGAATCTCGCGCAATCAAACGCTGCTAGTGGTTCATAATATTGATATGGCCCCGAGGCTAAGCGGGCTGCGCAAAGGCGATCGCGTTTCGATAAAAGGCGAATATGAGTGGAATGACCGTGGCGGGCTAATTCACTGGACGCACAAAGATCCGAGCAGCACTCACGAAGATGGCTGGATTGACTATCGCAACGTGCGCTACGAGTAAGCCCAAACTGCATCGAGCTGATCTTATCCATAGCTGATCTTATCCATAGATTTTATCCATAATATTGTCACAACAATTGGGTGCGCCAGGTGCTAGGTTGATTGGCGGTATCCGCATTTAACGCGCCTATAGAATTAGGTGCAATAGGGGCTTGGCACAATATGAGTTTGGTGCAATATGGACTCTAGCTTGATTCTGTCGAACGTTCTCAATCCGCCAGTTCTGTTCTTTTTTATTGGCCTAATCGCTGTTTTCACCAAGTCAGATTTAGAAATTCCGCAGCCGATTCCTAAGCTGTTTTCACTCTATTTGCTGTTTGCGATTGGGTTTAAGGGCGGGCATGAGCTGCATGAGAGCGGGCTAACGACTGAGGTAGCCGGTGCCCTAATCGCCGCTGTGCTGGTGGCGGCCATCGTCCCGATCTATTCGTTTTTTATTCTGCGGCTGAAGTTAGATCTGTACAATTCGGCTGCGATCGCGGCCACATACGGCTCTATTAGCGCCGTTACGTTTGTGACGGCTAGCTCTTTTCTAGAGCGGGTAAACGTCGATTATGGCGGGCATATGGTGGCAGCGCTTGCGCTAATGGAATCTCCGGCGATTATTGTGGGACTATTGCTGGTACGGATATTTGCGAGTAAAGAGAAAACGAACAGCGACGGCAGTGAAAAGCAAAAAGAAGACTTTAGCTGGACAGAAGTGCTAAGAGAGTCTTTTTTAAACGGGTCGGTTTTCTTACTCGTTGGCAGCCTGCTGGTAGGGCTGGTAACGAGCGAACAGGGCTGGGATAGCCTGAAGCCGTTTACGGGCGATATGTTTTACGGTGTGCTGACGTTCTTTTTGTTAGATATGGGCCTAGTAGCCGCGCGCCGAATGCAAGATTTACGCAGCGGTGGCAGCTTTTTGATCGGGTTTTCTGTTTTGATGCCAGTAGCCAATGCGATGATGGGAATTGCGATCGCGCGCGCGATTGGCATGGGCCCAGGCGATGCCCTGCTGTTTGCGGTGCTGTGCGCTAGCGCCTCTTATATTGCGGTGCCTGCCGCTATGCGAATGACGGTGCCCGAAGCCAACCCAAGCCTTTACATTTCGATGGCGCTAGCACTGACCTTTCCGTTTAACATCATCATTGGCATTCCCATTTATTTTCAAGTCATCCAGCGATTTTGGCCAGCGGCAACGGGCTAGTTTTTTGATAGCAAAAATAGTTTGAGAGATCCTTTGAATATGCAGTTAGTCAAACGTATTGAGATTATCGTTGCTTCTAAGGAAACGGATCGGGTTTTGACGCTTCTCGATAAGCTAGAAGTGGCAGGCTATTCGGTCATTCGCGATGTTGTGGGCAAAGGTGATAGAGGCCGGGTTTCAGATGATTTTGACTTTGTCTCTACCACGCTTAGCAATGTATATATTCTGTCATTTTGCGCGGTAGATAAGCTCGATGGCATCCTTGCGCAGCTAAGCCCCCTGTTTAACAAATACGGTGGGGTTTGCTACGTGTCGGATGCGGCCAAGTCAAACTGATAGAAAATAGAGATGCCCAGAGCTGTCAATGCATCTCTCTCTGTTTCTTTCTTTCTTTCTTTCTTTCTTTCTACTCCTACTCATATTCCTATTTCTGAGGGTCGAGGTTATCTTCCTTCGTAAAATGCTATATGTAAAGATCTCTTAGCCCCCGTAATTCAGCGCTAGCTACTAATGCGCGCTCTCGTCTCATGCACGCCCTCAGTAAATTAGTCCAACGTAAATCAGTCCAACGTAAATCAGCCCTACAGAGCCCACTCAACCGCTCAACTGTCTGGTTCAAAATTATCTGGCTCGGAACCATCTGGCCAGTTACTAACTCAAAAATCTTTACGCGGAACAAATTGCTGGGTGGCTGTGCGCTACTTGCTGCGCTGATGTCGTTGTCAGCACCTGCTGCTGCCCAAGACCTATTTGAACCTGGGTCTAGTCTGGCCGAAGCCTTTTTTTCTACCCGAGACATTACGGATGCGGTGAATCAAAGCCTACGCAGCAGCGAAACCACATTTTTTGAAGAAGGCGCGCATCAGTTCGAGCAGACGATTCAAGACTTACAAAACGAGCCGTCGCCTAGCCCGTCGCTTACCCGCGATCCTATTCCCGACTCGTGGCAGCAGCCTGCTACTGGCTTCGAGAGAATCGAGCCTGGAAAAAACTCGATTCTCTTTTAGATTCGCTCTCTTTTGAGTTCTATCTCTTTTAGAACTGGTCTCTTTCAGGACTGATCTCCTCTAGGACTGACCATCTCAACTCTGCTCTACCAGTTCTGTCCTAAAAGAGATCTCAACTCGACTTTATTCTAGCGGCTCGAACAGCATTTTTGGAATCACCCCGTGAATTCCTTTAACAATATCAACTACCTGAGAAACCTCAAAATCAATCGCTGCGCTGCCTAGCAATAGCGCATCTTGTTCAGTTAGCTCATATTCGTTGTTGACAATTCGCAAAGACTCTCTAACTGATTCCTTCATCGCCTCGTCTAGATCTTCATCTAACCCCACTGCAATCCAGGCATCTTCGGTTTCTCCCATCGGCTGCGCTAAGGCCATGTCTTTATGCACCGTCAGCTCAAACGTGGGCGTTAGCGAACACTCAATAGCCGTAAGAGCAACCTCTCCATTGCCTTGCGCGCAGTGCGGATCGCCAGAATAAAAGAGGGCTCCGGGCACCTGCACTGGCAAATAAAGGCTGCTGCCAATGCCCAGCCGTTTAATATCCACGTTGCCGCCATAGACCCCAGGTGGAATAGAGTTTACAGCATCTTCTACATTGGCTGGCACTACGCCCATAATGCCCATAAAAGGCTTTAGCGGAATCCCCAAATCGGGCTGGCCGTTGCTAGGACGAAAGACCCCAATATCCTTAGCCATATCAATGGGAATGACTTTGGTATAAATGTCGGCTTCATCCACCGGAAACTCTCCTGGCAGCGAGCCTTTGCCATGCCGGTTAGAAATGACACCGTAGGGCACACGATATTCAATTCCCACGGTTTTAATCTCTAACACATCGCCTGGCTCTGCGCCTTCTACATAAATAGGACCGGTAATCACATGAGGACCAGGGCCGGTTTTCTCTACGTTGGCTTTCACCTCAAGCTGATCGGGCAAAATGTCTTCTTGTTTAATCCCCTGCCCGGTCAAGAACTCAACCGTATCACCCTGATCGGCTAGGATTCCTTCGTGAGAGATGGTTTCTATGGTGACCTGTGCCCCTGATTCAACGGTCAAAATAGGTTCGCTATCTGGTTTGAACAGCTCGCCCCAAATGACGTGGTCCGGAGTGGATCTAACCATGTAGCTCTCGGTGCCCGTTGTTGCCTGGGCGATTTCAGACCAGGCAAAGGATTTGAGCGGGCTGTTGATGGCCCAGAGTGCAAGGCAAGTCACTGCCGCAAGCGCAAAAGGTGATTTTAGTCTTTTCGTGAGCGGTCTTTCTGCTGTGCTTTTCCCAGTCAATGTGTCTTGTAGCGCTCTGTATAGCTGTCTCGCTAGCCTCATAAACCAAACTTTCGTATCTCTCATGGCAGGCAATCCCCTATTTATCACACCTTTTTTCGTCGCAAGTTTTCACTGCGATCTTCTAATCGAAACATGCTTTTCTATCGCGACAGCCACCGAATGCGATGTGTCTGTCATGACGTGGACACTTACGTGTAATAAACTACCTTTTGAGATATGAGTGTGTAGCGAAAATTACATAGATAGGACTATTTAAAACAACAAAAGATGCTTTTTTGTTGTTCAGTTTTGTTGTTGAATATTTCTGTCAGCTGTCGACTGGTCTTCGCCTAGCCTAATTAGGCCTGTGCCAATCCATGGCTATGCTAAGCATGTCTACGCCAAGCATTGGTACTGAAGGTTGGATTGCGTTGAGCTTTAGTCAAGCTGGATACAGAACTTGGTTTGGTGAGATCTCTAGTCTGTTTTTGTCGGAGTCGCTAACGATACGCCGTATGACAGCCTGACAGCTCAGGTTGAGAGGTGTATAGGATGTGGGTTTAGGATGTGGGTTTGATATTGACCAGATGCTGCTGTTGCTAGAAAGTGGCCACGGCATCAAGCGCTGGGCTAAGCCTGAAAGGTAAGATATTGGAGACTTTAATTTAAGCATCATGCGCCGCTGTAACTGTCCGGATATTGACTGTTCAGATTTTGACCTATCGCAGGGAGACTTGCTGCGAGCAAATGTAGCGCCGGAAAATCTGTTGCAAGGTAAGCTACCTGAGCCTGATCAGCTGCCTGACCACAAGCTGCGCGTGCTGCGTGCGGGGCTGCTGCTTTCTGGTGGATTTTCGCTGTTTGAGTGGACGGCGGGATGGTGGAGCCAAAGCCTGACGCTGATGACAGATGCAGGGCATATGCTCTCTGACTGCTTGGCGTT
This sequence comes from uncultured Alphaproteobacteria bacterium, assembly GCA_963797945.1. Classification (GTDB taxonomy): domain Bacteria; phylum Pseudomonadota; class Alphaproteobacteria; order Sphingomonadales; family Sphingomonadaceae; genus Qipengyuania. Next base: position 8,207 of record CAWCRA010000006.1, read on the forward strand.
GAGCTTGGCGATTGGGGCGGCTTGGCTAGCGCATTTGGCCGTTCGGCAAAAGCAGACGCTGGGCCCACAGAAGGCGGAAATTGCGGCGGCGTTAGCTAATGGCGTGGGGCTATTGGTGCTGGCGGTGTGGGTGATGTGGGAGGTGCTAAACCGGGTTCAGGGCGGCGGCGAGGGCGGCTTTCAGGGCGGTGCACATGCGGTGGGTTCTAGTGAGGTGGTGCTGGTAACGGCGATTGTGGGGCTGGGCGTTAATATTATGGCGGCGTCTATTTTGCATGACCACAGTCAGCACGATTTGAACGTGCGCGGTGCGTTTTTGCATGTGCTAGCAGATACGGTTAGCTCGGCAGGGGTGATTGTTTCGGCCGTGCTGATCTGGGCTTTTCACTGGTGCTGGGTAGACGAGGTAGTGAGCCTGTGCCTGGCGGTGGTGATTGGGATTGGGGCGCTGCCTTTGATTTTTGAGAGTGTGCGATCGCTCCAAAAAAGCCTCTAAAAAGCGCCCCAAAAAAGCCCCCTTTAAAGAACTAAAACAGCAGCGGCAAACTCAATAGCCCCAGCGCTGCTACCATGCCGCTAATTAGCCAAATAGCCCAGCGACTAGGCCGGTAGCGGCCCCGCTCAATTTGATCGAAAGCCTGATTGAAGCGCCAAGCTGCCAAAATAATTGAAAGCACGCCAAAGCCGACTAGGCTGACGCCAATGACTCTAGAGCTGAAGAAAGAGGTAAAGCCGCCAGCAGCTGACCTAGAAGCCGACATTTGAGCCGTTTCAAACTCTTGAAGAAAGAGGCCGAAGCGGGCGATCGCAAAACCAAAGCCAATCAGCGAAATAGAGGTTCGCAGCCAAGCTAAAAAGGTCCGTTCATTGGCCTGATGCTCGCGCTGACGATCGGGGCGACGGCTAGGCGATGACGGATCTAAAGGAGGGGCCATGCAGTTAAAACACGCTAGTTGGCTACTTTCTGATTGATGGCTATGGCTAGCTGATGACGATAACTGGCTAGCAACTAGAAACTAATAGCGGCACAGAACAGCGCCATTAACGAGGCTATCACCTTTTCTCCGTCTGTGGACAGTTGATCGGATGTCTAAGCCTGCAATAATCAAGAGCGAATGGGCAAGATCTAAGGCAGGCTTCAAAGGCAAAAGAAGTCTTTGTCGCTTGTTGACAGGCTCAATTTTTCAGGCTCAATTTTCTAGGCTCGAGCTAAATAACTTACGTTGAATACTTTACTCGATAGATTGCCGAAGTGGCTGGTGTGGGAGTTGGCGGTTCCGCTGACGATTTTTAACGGTTGGCTATTATTTAAGGGCATTCAGTATTTTCAGTCTTTTTTGACACTATTTGTCGTCGCCACGCTGCTGGCTTTTTTGCTGGACTATTTGGTTTCGCTGATGGAGCGACAGGGCATTGCCCGAGCCTACAGCGTTTTGATTATTGTCATCTTGGCGCTGGGACTGATCGCACTGGCGCTGGTGTCGATTGTCCCTGTCTTGCTCAATCAAATCACCGATTTGACGACGCAGCTGCCCGACTGGTTAGCCTCTGGCTCTCAGCAGCTAGAGATTCTAGATACGGAAATTGACAAGTTAGAAACTGCCGATGAGATTGATGTTAGCGATCTGACCGCGCAGCTGGCGAATCTGCTGCCCGTAGAGTTAAAGCTGCTGCCCGGTCAGCTATTGGAATTTTTGCTAGGGTTTGCCGACAAGCTGCTAGATATTCTTGTAACTTGTGTGCTGACTCTGTATTTGTTGCTGTATGGAAAGTCTTTTTGGCAGGGGCTGTTTAAGTGGCTGCCGAACGATATCGGCCAGCAGGTCAGTCGAGCGTTAGGTCTACAGTTCAAGAACTACTTTTTTGGCCAGGCAGTGATTGCCACCATCATGGCGACGAGTCTGGCGGCTATTTTTTATCTGCTACAGGTTCCATTCTGGCTGATCTCTGCACTAGGAGTGGGTTTCTCTGTGCTGATACCGTTTGGGGATTGGCTGGCCTTTTTCTTTATTAGCGTTGCGGTAGGTCTTAGCGATCCGTGGTTGGCGGGTGAAGTATTAGCGGCCTGTATCATCACCGATCAGATTGTTGATAACGTGTTTACGCCGCGCATTTTAGGAGATGCAGTGGGCCTTAATCCGGTTTGGGTTTTGCTATCTCTACTTATTGGCGCTCAGGTTGGCGGATTGTTAGGTCTGATAATTGCGGTGCCCTTGGCCGGTACATTCAAACAGATTGTCGATAGCTTTCAGGTGGATGATGTGAAGGTAGAGGAATTAGAGAATGTTGATCTTTCTGCTGCCGAAGACGCTGTTCCTGCAAAATCTGCTATTGCAGAATAGTGCCTGGGCCAACGCGTTGCAAGTCGTCTCTGAAAAGATGACATACGAAAGATGACATGTAAAAGATGACCGTATGAGGATAACGGTATAAAAATGACTATATGAAAAACAAGGCAACAAAAAAATATGCTTTTCGAGCGGCTTTATTTGCTATTGCTTGGACTTTTGTTCTGCTGCTAGGTTTTCTGTTGGCATCGCCTGCCGGATCTCAAGAGACTGGATCTCCAGAGGCTGTATCTCCAGAGATGGCAGGGGAAGGGGCTGCCTTGGAAGGAGCCGCTTTAGAGGGAGACGCTTCGGAAGAATCTGGATCTCAGAGTGCTAGCCCAAGTGCGATCGCACTTCCTAACAACGGCGACTATTTTGCCGATGTTGTGATCCGTGGGCAGACGATTTTTCAAGTCGGTAGCTTGAACGATCTGAGCGCAAGCGATCGCGCTGCTATCATTAACCGCCGCATTGCCAGTCTGCTAGAGAGAACGGGCGGTGACGTCGCCGTACAAACGTCACCCGTATCCGATCAGCCGCTGATTAACCTACAAGCAAACAATCGCGTTTTGATGACGGTCACTGGGCAAGACGCGCAAGATTTTGGTCTGCCGCTAGAAACGCTGGCCGATCGCTGGGCCGAGCAGATGACACAGAGTTTTGCTCAGCCGCCGGTTGCCATTGACGTAGCGCAGCGGCTAAATGGCACCATTAGGCAGCTAGGGCGAGATGCGGTTGCCAATATTCCTGCTTTGATTGGCGTGCTGGTTGTGATTTTGGTGACCTGGCTGGTTGCCAAGGGCGTTCGCTTTAGTGCGTTCAAGTGGGCCGAGCAAACAGAGGGCGATCGCAGTACAGAGGTTTTGATTGGGCGATTAGGCTATGGCGCGGTGTGGGTAGGCGGTGCGGTGATTGCGCTGGGCGTGTGGGGCATAGATTTTGCCACCATGCTCGGGGCCCTGGGCCTGACTAGTGTGGCCATCGGTTTTAGCCTAAAAGACGTGCTGAGCAACTATATTTCAGGGGTCATTTTGCTCTCGGCGCGGCCTTTTCATATTGGCGATCAGGTCGTGATTAACGGCTATGAAGGCACCATTACTCAGGTGCAGCTGCGTTCGACCACGCTGCGGACGTACGACGGTCGGATGGTTTACATCCCTAACCAAGAAGTGTTTCAAGCGAGCATTACCAATAACACGGCAACAAACTATCTGCGCAGCTCAGTGATTGTCGGGATTGATTATGACGCCAATATTGCAGAGGCCAGAGAGGTCATCATTCAGGCCGTCAGCGCGCTGGAAATTGTACAGCCTACCCCCGCACCAGCCGTACTGGTACGTGAGCTAGCTGCAAGTACCGTCAATCTGGAGGTTCGCTTTTGGGTGGATTCTCATCGGGCGGGCTTTTTAGAAACGACATCGCAGGTCTCTCAGCGGGTAAAAGAGGCCCTGCAAACCCACGATATTGAAATGCCGACAGAGATCTACACCCTGCTGCTAAAAGATGTGCCAGAAGAAATGAAGCCACTGAAAGGTCAAGCGCTGATCACACCTAGCGATCGCGATGCGCAGACGGTTGCCAAGTAGATCGCCGAACCTAAAACCCTATAGGCAGGGCCCTTAATGACTATAGTGACTATGACTATAGTCACTACTCTAGGTCGAGCGCTTTCTGGCTCGTCAGACTTTCAATCGCGGCGATCATTTCTTGTAACAGAACGGTCACTAGCACGTTTTCTGCGGCCTCTTTCACAAAATCCGAGGCTAGGTAAATCTTATGTTTCTCAGCGCTATACTGGCTTCTGGCCCCTAGTAATAGCGCCCTAGAGGCGACTTCTATTTCTGGTAAAGCCGAGAAATTTCCAGCCCTTAGCTGGCGCATAAGCGATCGCAGGGCCTGACTAGCCGCCCCTCGACCTGATGAAAAAATGCTGATTTCTGAGGAGAATTCCTGTAGCGAAACGTCCTGTAACAAAGCATAAAGCTTTAAGAAACGCTTCACCCTAAAGTATGCCTGTCTCAGATGTATAGGTGCCTCCTGGCTGTAAAAACTATCGGGCATAGGTCTTTTAGCAGGAGACCTATGATGGCCTCCTCATAAATACGCAACTGTTAGCTGCTGCGGTAAATTGTCTTTTTCGGAGCGTGATCCTCTAATAAGGGTGTGAAAAGTACTCAAAAGTGCCGAAACACACGGTGCTAGATCTTTTCATGCAGCCTCTTAGCCTTATTTTCATCCTGGATTATGTTTGTGGATGTTTTGTGAGTGTTTGTGCACGAGCGCGAAAATTTTGGCTTATTCCTAAAATTTTACGCCAATTGGCTTACGCTGATCGGCTTAGTTGACTTTTGTTATTTAATTTCTACTATCTTGCTGCCGTTATCTGATTTGTGCTATCTGGTCTTTGCAATCTGGCTTCTGCTATTTGGCTTTAGCCGCCTAGCTTTGATCTGGCTGGTTCTGATCTAGATCGATGGTTTCGATGAGCGGACAAATATCGTCAGGTTGGAGTCTCGGCTGGCTAGATGACCAGCGATCGCGGTAGCTCACTAGGCTGTCTTTAAACGTCTGCATCTCTTTAATCTGTGCTGCTAGCTGCTCTATTTTTTCTTGCAGCAGCGACTGCACCAAATCACAAGGCACATCCCCTTGCTGATGAACTGTTAGCACCTGCTTAATCTCTTCTAACGAAAATCCCAGCGCCTGTGCTTTTTTGACAAACTGCACCTGCTTAACCGCAGTCGGTGAGTAGTACCGGTAGCCGTTACGCCCTCTTTCTGATGAGAGCAGCTCTAGCGCTTCGTAATAGCGCAGCGCACCAACAGCAACGCCTGTCTGTTGCGAAACCTCTCCGATTTTCAACCTTGATGTGATCATCTTTTGTTCCCTTAGACAGCACCTACCTGATATTTGCGCTGTCTTTTTTGGTTTTACTGTCTTCATTGTGGCAAAAACAACGGGCTGCTTATGCTTTTATACTGTCGATTGTGTTAATGATCATGTTTATAAAGTGTCGATCCGTTGTTACGCAAAAAAAATATGGATAGTCGCTTCAGGTTTACGTGGTTGGGTCAGCGGGTAGCCAGGCTAGGGCTAGGGTTGCCGCTGCTAGTTTTGCCGCCGCTGCTGCTGTCAGGATGCGGTCTTTTTACCGCCAGTAAAGCTCAGGCACCTGGCGGTGGTGATCCGCCCGGACGAGACGATCAAGGCCCGGTTGCGGTTAAGACGATCCGGGCAGAAACCGGATCGCTCTCGGGTCAGCTAGCGTATACCGGCACGACGCGCCCGGCTCAGCAGGTGGCGCTAAGAACGCAGCTAAACGGCGAGGTGATAGATCTGAGTGCAGATGCGGGTGACCTGATTGACCAGGGAAGCGTGCTGGCGCAGCTTGACGGTAATTTGCAGATTACTGATTTGGGTGAGGCCGAAGCTGAGCTGGCGGCAAGGCGCTCGGAAGCGGCGCAGGCACAGGTGGCTATTAGCGACGCGCAGGCAGTGGCCGTCAATGCACAGGCAACGCTCGATCAGGCTCGGCTAGATGCCAGCCGACTGCGAGGACTGGCCGACCAGGGTGGAATTTCACTGCAGGCGGCTGAAGCTTCGGAACTCGCGGTAGTGAATGCGCAGCAGGCGTTGCAATCTGCCCAGGCGCAGGTGGCATCGCGGCGGCAGGCGGCAGCCTCGGCAGCTAGCCGGATTGAAGCTCAGCAGGCAGTTGTAGCACAGCAGCAAAATCAGCTCTCTGATACGGATGTGCGATCGCCCATCTCAGGCGTAGTGCTCTCTCGGCAGGTCGATATCGGCAGCTATGTCGAATCTGGCGCAACCCTATTTGAACTTGGCGATCTCGGTGCGATCAAAGTCACGGTGCAGGTCTCCGAACTCGATTTGGCTCAGCTCAGCCTAGATCAGCCAGCCCAAGTCACGCTTGACGCCTTTTCTGGCGAAGGCAGTATTTTGGGGCGTATTACCCAAATTGCGCCGCTAGCAGATGCCACTTCTCGGCTGCTGCCAGTGGAGGTCACTATTCCTAATTTGAATGGGCAAATCGGTAGCGGGCTGCTGGCGCGAGTGCAGTTTGGTGCAAACGCAGAAGACCGGGTGGTGGTGCCAACTAGCGCCCTAGAAATTGGTGAAGATGACGCGGCGGTGTATGTGGTAGAAGGGGAAGGCGACGCGGCAAAGGCGATCGCACGTCCAGTCAGAATCGGTGAACAAGACGATGACCGGGTAGAAATTCTCTCGGGGTTAGCGCCAGACGAGGCGTTTATTGTGCAGAGCGATCGCCTACTCACGTCCGGGCAGGCCGTACGGCTCAGCATTTTATCTGATGACCGCGAGCAAAGCCCTAACTAGGCAGCTATCTTAAGCCCGCATATCTTGAGCGGCCTATCTGGCATATCTTTAGCGCAAATACCTTAAACGCAAATACCTTAAGCCTGCGTATCTTGAGCGCGTTAAGCGTAATAGCCTAAGCCAAATAGCTTAGCTGCTCCATTCAGCGCAACCCTCACTAGCTTACGACCCTGAAACCTGAACGGCCTAAATGAAACAACTTCCTGCTTCATCCGCGTCTCCAATCGGGGGCCCGACTTCAAACAACGCTTCAGATGGTTTTGCTCAGTCTGCGCCAGGCGGTCTTAGCATCAGCGTCATCGCTATTCGGCAGCACATTGCAACGCTGATGCTAACGGTGGCCGTTGTCGTGCTGGGGCTGTTCTTTGTGCAGCAGCTCCCCGTCGATTTGCTGCCGTCTATTACCTATCCGCGCATTGGGGTCAGGGCTGACGCGCCTGGGGTCTCACCCGAAGTAGCAGTCGATGAGATCACCCGTCCGCTAGAGCAGGCGCTAGCCGCTACCGAAGGGGTGGTGCAGGTAGTCTCTCAAACCAGAGAAGGCCGAATCAGCTTAGATCTCTATTTTCAGCCGGGCGGCGATATCGATCAGGCGCTCAACGATGCTACGGCCACTCTCAACCGCGCCCGCGACAGCTTGCCAGAAACTATCGGACAGCCGCGACTGTTTAAGTTCGACCCGTCTCAGCTACCGGTGTACGAAATTGCCCTAACTTCTGCTTCGCTACAGGGCGTAGACCTTAGAGTATTTGCCGATCAAGATCTAGCTCGCGAGCTAAATACGGTGCCGGGAGTGGCCAGCGTAGACGTGTCCGGGGGCGTGCAAGAAGAGATTCGCATCAACCTCGATCCGGCTCGGCTACAGTCTTTAAATCTGGGCATCAATGACGTTTTAGATGCCCTCTCTGCGCGCAACCAGGACACGTCTGGCGGGCGAATTGATGGGCCCAACGACGAGCCGCTAACGCGAGTAGCAGGCCGGTTTCAAGGAGCCGACGAGATCAGCAGCTTGATCTTTGACGTGGGCGATCCGGCTGCGCCTCAGCAGGTCTATTTGCGAGACTTTGCCGAGGTGATTGACGGCACCGAAGAACAGCGCATTTTTGTGACGCTTAACGGTGAGTCTGCGGTCAAACTGAGCATTCAAAAGCAGCCTGCGGCCAACACGGTTAGCGTGGTCGATGCAATCAAAGTTAAGCTCGATGCGCTGCGCACTTCGGGCCTGATTCCAGAAGATCTGGTGCTCAATGCCACGCTAGATGAGTCTGTTTTTATTCGCAATGCCATTAGCAACGTGGCGATCGCAGGGCTCACAGGCGCAGGGCTAGCCGGAATTGCCGTGCTCTTCTTTCTCGGATCGCTCCGGCAAACTTTTATTATCATCGTCGCTATCCCTTTGGCGACGCTGGTCGCAATTTTATTGATGGGCGTGTTTGGCCTGTCGCTCAACGTTTTTAGCCTGGGCGGGCTGGCCCTTGGTGTTGGCATTGTGGTAGATAACGCCATTGTCATGCTCGAAAATATTACTAAGGGCGTAGAAACCAAGAGCGTAGAAACCAAGAGCGTAGAAACTAACGGCGCAGAAACTAATGGCATAAAAACCAGAGGCCCAGAAGAAAGCGATCGCTTAGGGAGTCAGGCCGTGATTCGTCAGGCGGAAGCGAGCAGCCGCGAGCTAGAGTCGGCGCTGTTTGCGTCTACAACGACAAATCTGGTGGCAGTGCTGCCATTTTTACTAATTGGCGGCTTCATTTCGCTGCTGTTTAATGAGCTGGTGCTGACCGTGAGCTTTGCGGTGGCGGCGTCGCTGATTGTGGCGCTGACGGTGGTTCCGGCGCTGACCTCACGGCTGCTGGCGATTCGCCGGTCGAGCGGGGTTGGTAATTTTTGGTTGATTCGCCAGTTCGACCGGCAGCTACAGCGAGCGACCTGGCGCTATGGTCAGCTATTGGGCTGGGTGCTGGGGCGGCGAATTTTGACCGTTGCGATCGCTTTTTTAATCATGGGTGGCAGCAGCCTGCTGATGGTGCCCAATATCCCGCAGGAGATTTTACCGAGCATTGCCACTGGCCAAGCCAATTTGTTTGTGCAGTTTCCCCCCGGCACCACCCTAGAAGAAAACCGCACGGTCATGAGCGCCATCGATCAGCTACTGCTAGAGCAGCCTGAAACCGAATATGTTTTTAGCACCGCTGGCGGCTTTCTCTTTGGCAATAGCAGCAGTGAAAATGCGCTGCGCGGCACCAGTACGCTTACGCTGGTTCCCGGCACCGACGTCCAATCGTTTAGCGATCGCCTCAATGGTGAATTTAATCAGTTCAACCTAGTGCAAACTCGAATCCGCATCTCTCCAGGAGACGTGCGGGGCCTGACGCTGAGCAACTCGCCAGTGCGCAGCGACGTCGATGTCATTTTGCAGGGCAGCGATATTCGTCTGTTAGAAGAAGCCGGGCAGCAGGTGCTAGACGCGCTCGATCAGCAGGCCCTGCTCGCTAGCTATTCACCCGACGCCGACCCCCCTCAGCCCGAAATTCAAATCCGCCCCGACTGGGAGCGGGCCGCTGACTCGGGCCTGTCTGCTGAGGCGATTGGCCGCACTGTGCAAACCGTCCTATCAGGCTCAGTGCCCACCCAGGTTCAGCGGGGCGATCGCCTGGTCGATGTCCGGGTGCAAACGCCCGTTGCCCTTGTCCAAAACCTCACCGAGCTAGCGCAATTGCCCCTGCTAAATGGCAGCGAGCAGGCCGTGCGGCTAGGCGACGTGACCCGAATTGAAGACGGTCAGGCCCCTGGCGAAATTCAGCGTATTAGCCAGCGGCAGGTCTTTATCATCGAAGGAGATTTGGCTGAAGGGGCAAGCCTTGGCGAAGCCTTAGAAGAAGCAAGCCGCATCGTAGAGAGCCTCTCCTTGCCCGAGGGCATTACGCGCCTGCCCAGCTTTAGCGCCGAGAGCAACGCGGCCATCCAAGACGGCATCGGCATTCTCGGCGGGCTTGCGGCCTTTTTGGTCTTTACCGTTATGGCCGTGCAGTACAACTCACTGATCGATCCGCTGGTGATTATGCTAACTGTGCCTCTGGCTTTGGCGGGCGGTATCTTTGGCCTATTTATTACCCAGACAGCCATTGGCGCAACGGTGATTGTAGGCGCGGTGCTGCTGGTGGGCATTGTGGTAAATAACGCCATTATTTTGGTAGAGCTGGCCAACCAGATTTATGAGCAGGAAGGGTGCGATCGCCTGACGGCCATTCTCAAAGCCGCCCCGCAGCGCCTGCGCCCAATTTTAATGACGACGATTACCACCGTACTTGGCATGTTTCCCCTAGCCTTGGGCATCGGCGAAGGCTCCGAATTTTTGCAGCCACTGGGCGTTGTTGTTTTTTCTGGCCTAGCGATCGCGACCCTGCTGACGCTATTTATCATTCCCTGCTTTTACACGCTGCTGCACGCAAGCGAGCGAGCGGTCGGTGACACCTATAACTAGTGGCTTAGCCACATCTGTCAACCCTCCCATAGCCGAAATTTAGAGCCTCTTATCGGCAAAAAAGAAACAAATCTCTCAAAAATCTCCCAGTACAGCATTTCTATAAAGGATTCAATTACGACAATGTAATGAAAATGCACTGAAAGCCGTAAGAAAATCTTATTTTTTAGGCCCTATCATGAAAGCGCAGAACAAAAAGTGCAGAATAAAAAATCTCTTTTCCGCAGGTCGTAATTAGCGGCTAGCGAGAAAAAGAGACCCGTTTTGTTCAACTTCTTTTTCCACTATTTTTTTGAGGAATTCCATGCGTTTTACACTCTCTTCACTGTCTTTCTCCAAACTGGCAGGCGTTGCGGCTGCTCTGATGATCTTGCCCGTCGCGGTTGCTTGCGATAGCCAACCTGAAGACACTGCTGTTGATACAACCACCGAAGAACCCGCCGATACGACCGCCGAGGCACCCGCCGAAGACGAGATGATGACAGAAGGCGAAACTATCGTAGACGTCGCTAGCGCCAACGGCTCATTCAATACGCTAGTAGCTGCTATCGATGCCGCTGGTCTAACAGAAACGCTGAATGGCGAAGGCCCCTACACGGTCTTTGCGCCTACTGACGAAGCTTTTGCCGCGCTACCTGAAGGCGTTCTAGATCAGCTACTCTTGCCAGAAAATCAAGAAGTTCTAGCGCAGATTCTCACCTACCACGTTGTGGCGGGCGAAGTGCCTTCTAGCGAAGTTCAAACTGGCATGGTGCCCTCGGTCGAAGGCTCTGATCTTGATATCGTTGCTGACGGCGGCAGCGTCACAGTGAACGGTGCTAATGTTGTGACCCCAGATGTCATGGCTAGCAACGGCGTAATTCACGTCATCGACACCGTATTGCTACCCCCTTCTGTTGATCCTACTGCGCTTTAGAGGATTGCCGCTTTAAAGGATTACTGAAAAGATCAGCGCCAAGCCTCGGCTAGGTTTAGCTAAGTATCACCCGCAGCTTGCGATATTTGGTTGTGGTATTTAGTGAGATATCTAGTCGAGGCGGATTCACGGCAGACATGACCAGATAGGCCTGAATGGGCAGACATGACCAGGCAGATATGACTAGCGGAACGTGGTCACTGGCGTACGTTTCGCCGTGCGTTTCGAAGCCAAGTGGGTTGGGGAATACTTCATTCAAAGATACTCCCTTGAAAGAACCTTTCGTCTGAAAGGACTGAGGTCTTTTTTCCCAACCATGACCTCCTTCCTCACTCCCCATCTCCCGGCGTTGATAGTAGCCGAAAATCTGATTGTTTCGGGCTCTTACGTCGCGATCTCAGCCGGTATTTCTTATGGAGTCTGGCGTAATCGGCAGGCGGGGGTCAGCCCTGTTGTGGTGGCAGTGGCGGCTATTTTTGGCAGCTGCGCGCTTGGGCATGGCATGCACGCTTTGTGTAAGCTTGGCGTGCCAGATATGCTGACTTGGCAGGCAGTAGCCGATCTGGTGACTGTTATTGTCGCCGTGAGGTTTCTCAGTTTTTATGAAAGCTTTGATTTGCTGGCCCGAATTAGCCAAATCGCCGAATCTAAAGCTCGGCTCGAATCTCAAAACGATTTGCTGCAGCAGACTATTGAAAAACTTCACAAGGCTCAAAGCCAGCTAGTAGAGAAAGCTCAGCTCGAATCTCAGAATAAGCTGTTACAGAAAGCAATCTCAGAGCTTCAGCAGACTCAGACTCAGCTAGTGCAGGCCGAAAAAATGTCTAGCCTGGGCCAGCTGGTTGCGGGTGTGGCTCATGAGATTAACAACCCCGTCAATTTCATTGCCGGAAACCTAAGTCACATACAGCAATATACTCACGATTTGCTGTCGCTGATTGGCCTTTATGAGCAGGTCTGTCCTCAATCTGTTCCTACTATTGAATCTAAAGTTGAAGAAATCGATCTGCTTTTTCTCCAGCAAGACCTGCCCAAGATCCTAACCTCAATGACGATGGGAACGGATCGGATTAGCCAAATTGTCTTGTCGCTGCGCAGCTTTTCTCGAATGGACGAGGCTGCCTATAAAGCTGTTGATATTCATGAGGGAATTGACAGTACGCTACTGATTTTGCAGCATCGGCTCAGCTATCAGTCGGAATGCCCGTCGATTAGGCTGATTAAAGAATACGGCGATTTGCCAACGGTTGAGTGCTATGCCGGGCAGCTAAACCAGGTGTTTATGAATATTTTGACCAATGCCATCGATGCGATAGAGCAGGCCAACATAGAGCAGGCCAACATAGAGCAGGCCAACACCAAACAGCCGCAGATAGAGCAAGATGCTGAGATCTGTATTCGCACAGCGGTGCTTAGGGCGGGATGGGTGGAAATTGCGATCGCTGATAATGGCCCTGGCATGACCGAATCGGTCAGAAACCAAATCTTTAATCCCTTTTTTACCACTAAGCCAGTTGGTAAAGGAACGGGTATCGGCATGTCGATTAGCTACCAGATTGTAGTTGACAAGCACCAGGGCAACCTTGAGTGCTGCTCACAGCTCGGTAAAGGAACAGAATTTTTGATCCAAATACCGATTCAGCAGTCTAGTACCTAAAGTTAGGCAGCCAAGCGTTGAGAAGACTCAGCCTGCATTTACTCAAGAGACGACCATCGCCTGCTAAATAACGCCTCAGCTATTGCAAATGCGTGTGCGAATACATTTGTGAATATGCTGAAGCATCAGTAGAAATAGCCTTCATTGACGACCATTCTCTATTGCAGATGGATAGCCAATGAGGGCTTTGTGCTGGGCGCGTTTGTGCATTCTGTGCATATATTAAAGATGGTAGACCCATAGAGACGGTAGACCACCAAAACCTGTAAAACGAGATCTTTTAGTTAGGAGAATTCTCTTAGTATGACACGACACAATTGGCTCGCATGGCCTGCTTTATCCGCTATTCTATCCACCACTTTTCTGTCCACCGCTTTATTAGGCTTCGGCACGGCGGCGGCCTCGGCTGAAGACGTTAAAATTACGCCGCTGGGCAGTCACGATGGTGAGTTCTGTGCTTCTGATCGGGCGCTGGTGTTAGAAGATCCTAACGGGCTGCGGATTTTGTACGATGCTGGGCGAACTGTGGCAGGGACGGATGATCCTCGGCTCGGTGAAATTGATGTTGTGCTGGTGAGCCATGTGCACGGTGATCATCTGGGCGATCGCAGAATTACAGCGGCCAATCAGGGCACCTGCGCGCAGCCCGAGGCAAGTATGAGCACTATACCCAATTCCAACAGCGTTGAAATTGCCGTCGGCCAATCGGCAAATATGATTGTAGGCAGCGAAATGTCGCAGTTTTTGGCTAACAAAGTAGAGGGGCTAGGCGGTGATCCTAGTTCTGTTCAACTGGTTCGCTTTGGCGCATCGCGAGAGATTGACGGTGTTAGTTTTACAACAGTACCGGCAGTTCACTCTAACGGGCTTAGCGGTGACTTTATCGAAGGCGAGCTAGGAGAGAGTCTGTCGGCTGCGGGCCTAAGCGCCTATGTGGGGCCACCGACTGGATATGTGATTACCTTTTCTAACGGGCTAGTGGTTTACCTATCGGGAGATACAGGAGTAACGGCTGAGCAAGAAACAGTTGTGGGTGGCCAGTACGGAGCGCAGCTAGCCGTGATTAATATCGGTGATACCTACACAACCGGGCCAACAGAAGCCGCCTACGTGATTGATGAGCTGATTGCGCCTGCTAGCGTGATTGCCTCCCACGCGAATGAAGCGGCAACTAGCGAGGGCCAGGTGCAGCCAGATACTCGAACCGCTGCTTTTATTGAGGCGACCCAGACGCCCGTTTACGTTCCGCTTAGTGGCAGAACGCTGTCGTTTAACGCGGCAGGAGAGTGCGTAGAAGGATGCACTCCACCAGAGATGTAGTGAACTCTGCTAGCTGCTTTGCCAGCCAGTTTGCCAGCCTAGCTTGTCTACCTAGCTCGTCTAACCAGCTCGCCTAACTACAGGGTTACGGAATAGTGAAAACTACCCATGCCCTGTGGTTGAGTTTGGTGTATAAATAAGTGAGATAGAGCCCTAATACCTCTGGTATGGACATGGCCTTCCAGACGGATGCAGACTTAAAAGAAGCCTACGCTAAACGCCTAAGAAAAGAGGGCCAAGGCGTCTCTGTTGACGTGCCTGTTGGTAAGCATGGGGGTACAATTGATATTCTTACCGACCGCGAAATTATTTTGTGTACGCTTGATCTGAACCAGGCTAATGCAATGGCGATAAGGTCTAGGCTTGGCTTTTATGGTCGCTTGTCACCCAGTTGGCAGAAGGTCACTGTTGTTCAAAAAGTTGTCGAACCTGCCGCAGCCAGTTTGCTCGCTGCAGCCGGAATCAAGCTTGTTGATCTGTCTGCTGAACTAGCTATCAATGCAACAGAGTCTACATCAATAATCCTCGTGGATAAGCGGCAACTATCTTTGACTAGAGGGAACGTTTATTTTTACCCTGCACTCGATAGCGTTGAAGGTGGAGAGGGGCTGCGTGTGGCCATGCTGGCTATTGCGGCGGTTCTTTTTATTGGAATCTGCGGGCTCGTTATTTCCTCAGTGCTGTAGTTTTTGATGCTGTAGTTTCGATGCTGTAGTTTCGGTGCTGTAGCTCTTGGTACTGTCCTCAGCTAGCGATGTGGTGAATTCTGCTAGCTGCGCTGTGCATGACGGTGACAGCCCGCACAATGCGGCTAAGCTCAGTGGCTATGGGCGTTTGAATCTGGATAGCTTGCAGGGTCGGTGTCGTTGCAGTAGCGCTGCTGCTTACTTTATCTTTCATCTCTAGCAGTCGAGCTGTATGCAACTCTTCTACGCGATCGCAGATAGTCGCCAGGTAGTCAGCTAAGGGCGGCAAGGACTGGAGCGGCTGCTGGCTGTTGAGCGCGATCGCTAAATTCAGCAAGGCGTGCTCAGTCGCAGCCAAAAGTTGTTCGACCTGCGTAAGCCTGTCTGTTTCTACAGAACCCGTTTTAGGTTTTGCTCTGAAATCCTGACTGAAATTCTGACCAAAATCTCGGCTGAAATCTTGCGCAAAATCTTGACTATGCTCGCCCAGCGCCGTTACCGCATTGAACAAAACCCGAACGTACAAAATCAACGTCATCACCGGCTCAATCTCTCCTCGAATATGGCGTGGTTCGCCAAAGAGTCTTTGAGCGCTGGCCTCGGCATTTGCATTCTCTAAAGACGCCTGATGGCGTAGCCGAGCTAGCGAAGTGGCAGCTACTTCAGCTTCTGTCTCGCTATCGGCCAGGGTGTTTGTGTCTAGAGTGTTTGTGTCTAGAGTCCCTGTTGGTAGAGTATTTGCCGATAGTGAATAATCGGTAGGCAAACATTGGCTGACGGTAACTTGGAAATAAGCGAGATTGGCTTGAATGGTCTGCGCTAGCTGGGCCGGAAGCTGTTGCTTTTCCCAGCTAGGAAAGAACAGATAGCTGCCCGCAAAAGCAAGCGCGCCCCCAATTAGGCTATCCACAATTCTTTGAACGCCAATTTCCCATCCCCCGATGCCGACTGCGCTAAATAGCAAAACAATTACGGGTGTCAGCAGCGCAATAAAGACGCTGTAGCTAAGAGGCCGCAGTGACATCGCGGCAAACATCAGCCCAAAAATTAGCAGCATGTTGACCACCGCGTTGTGACTAAATGTCACTAGCACCATTCCAATTATCCCACCGACGCAAGTGCCCAAAATCCGCTGTCCGATGGCTTGCGCGGTGCCGCCAAAGTTGGGCTTCAGCGCAATTAAGGCCGTTAGGGTAATCCAGTAGCCTCTAGGAATAGGCGTTAACTCGGCAATTAGCTGGGCGATCGCAACGACAATTGCCAATCGCAGCGCATGGCGAAAAATAACAGATCGAAAGGTGAAGTTGTCTTTAAACGTATTAGCAACAGTTGTGAGTAGCGTTTCGGGTTCTGGCTGCGTGAGAATAAATCTTTTTTGCTGGGCGCTTGATTGAGTGTTTGGTTGGTCGTTTGACTGGTCGTTTGAGCGCTGACTGAGCGTTTGAACGAGTGCTGGCGCGATCGCCTCGTTGGCGCTTTTGGGTCGCGAGGGCTATTGCGGTTTCAATATCTCTATGAATTTGGTCTGACAGCTGGCTTAAGCTGGTCACTATTTTGTTGAAATTGACCAGCGCGGCATAGTCTTTTGCCTGTACTTCTAGGGTTTGCTCATATATCTGCTGGCGCAGCCCTTTCCATTTGTTTTCGAGTGCCGCTATGCTGCGCTCCAAATCGCTTAACAGCTCATCTGAAAACAGAGAGCTGCGGTTTTGCTTAAGCGTCGTAGACACTGCCTGCAAGCTATTGGCAATCTGTTCTATGGCTTGCCTAGTTTCTGGCTGCAACGTCTTGAGCAGTGGATTTTGAGACGCGATCGCACTTAGCTCGGTCAAGGCGACTAGCACATGAAGAATCTGATTGGCATCTTCAATCGTGACCAATAGCTGAGAGCCTCTAGGACTTTCTGCTTTCTCTGTAGCCCACACCGATGTCCACATACCACGCGCAGTGCTCAGCTTTTCAATTGCGGCATCTTGCCCCTGCAAAAACCGCTGGGGCCAGTCTGGCTGCTGCGAACCAGACACCCGCTCTCCTGACAGCCGCGCTAACTTACCTAACGCGGCATAGCACTCGGCAACCGCCTGTATAGCAGGCTTATATGGCCTGATTGCCCATACTCCCGAAGCTAGCAGCATCGGCCACAGCCCACCGGCAAAGCAAAGCACACACTGTTCTAAAATTGCCCCCCAGTCAGGAAATGAAGAAAACCGAGCAAGAGAAACGATAAACATCAGCGAAGTCACTAAGCTAATGCTAGCCATCGTCGTGCCAAGAGAGCCTGCTAGCGCCAAGAGAAAAATGCCGATGAAAGTAGCCGCGATCGCGTAGCCAAAAGCTACCGCTTACCAGATTTGCTATCAGCAGTGCTAGCGTCACTCCGACGGTGGCGACACCTGTTGCCGTCACCTGCTGACGGTGGGTGCCATTGATGCGCACTAGCCCTACAAACAGCGCGGAGATAGTCGGAATGGTGCTGAGCTTTGGCTGATTTAGCAACAGCCCCGCTATGATAGGGCCGCTGAGCACCACCAGCATCCAAGCACCGTAAATATAGGCCGGTTTCCCTGGCTTAATTTGAAACTGCCGTTGTAACCAGATAAGAAGGCGTTGCTTTTTGGGGGGCATATCGTTTTAGCGCCGTGAGGGCATTTGCAAATTACCAGTATTCAGCATTTTATTAGGTTCCCTCTGCCGATTCTGTCTCAAATCTAAGCGATGCTTTAGCCGGTTGAGAGGCTGCAAAGGCCATGATTATAGCTATGACTAAAGTCATGATGTAGAAACAAATAGGATGAAACTGGTCTTCAATAAAAGCTGGGGCATTCGGCTAAACCAGGCGATAGCTGTAGGCATGACTCAGGCGGTGTGACTCAGGTGGTATGAATCAGGCGGTATAAATCAGAATGAAGCAACGTATGAACCGTGCTATTCAGCTACATAATCATCCGTTTCGCTTCCTGCTTTATTTAGAGTGGGGACTGCTTGCGGTAGCTATTGTCAGTGCTTTGGAGGCACCGCCTGGCCGGTTGCTTAGAGAGACCTTGGGGGGGCCTGCTGGCCGTTTTCATCACCAGGGGCCGCCGCCAGATTGGTATCACAATCCCCTTTTAGCGGTAATAGCGCTCGTTTTATTTGGATGCATGGGCCTGTATTTACCTGCGAGGCCGTTGCCCAAGTTTGGGCATACGCTGGGCCAGGTTTTGCTAATTTTGCTGCCATCAGCCACCGTTTTAAATAGCGGTCGCACCTTTCCGTTTGTCTATGTAGTGCTGGTCATTCGCAGCTGCTTGATGTATGGCTTAGCTGGGCGGTTAATCCTAACGGGAACTGCCTTTGTGCTGTTCGTTGGTGGACTGTTGTTTCGGCTGCGATCGCTAACGGGCATAGGCCGCCGCTTACCACCAGAAGCGCGCGATCGCCTGCAAGAGCTAATCGTGGGTCTTCAGCTCAACTTCGTTGTTCTTTTCGGGCTTTCTTTGCTCTTAGTCGTGCTGCTAATTAACGCTCTGCTCACCGAACGCCAAAGCCAGCAGCGCTTGCGACAGGCCAATCAAACCCTGCGCAGCTCTGCCCAAGAAATTGAAAAGCTGGCGATGGACCAAGAGCGCAGCCGCATTGCCCGCGATATTCATGACGCGCTAGGTCATTCACTTACCGCGCTCAATATTCAGCTAGAGAGTGCGGTTAAGCTGTGGGAAAAAGACCCGGCTAGAGCGCAGCAGTTTCTGGGCAATGCCAAACGGCTAGGCAGTCAGTCTTTACAAGAAGTGCGGCAGTCGGTGGCCGCGCTCAGGCAAGATCCGCTAGCAGGACAGACATTAGAGCGTGCGATCGCCCATTTAGTTGAAGATATTCACTCTAATCTGGATAGCCATTTGACCATTACCCAACAGATTGAACTGACTGAGGCCCTACCGAACAACCTCAAGATTTTGCTCTATCGAATTTTGCAGGAGGGGTTCACAAACATTGTGAAACATGCCCAGGCTAGTCAGGCTCAGCTCAATCTGATAAGTTCGGCAGCAGTGGTTACCCTCAGCCTAGAAGATAACGGCCAGGGATTTGATCCCGCTCAGGCCCAAACGGGATTTGGCCTGCAAAGTATGCGCGATCGCGCTGAATCTGTGGGCGGCACTTTTGCGATCAACAGCGCAGATAGCGGAACCCGATTGCAGGTGAGCTTACCGATAGTGAGACGATAGCTAATGATTAAAATTCTTTTAGTCGAAGACCAAAAGCTCATTCGTGAAGGGCTCAGTGCACTGCTATCACTCGAAGCCGATTTAGAAATAGTTGGCGAGGCCGAAAATGGGCAGATCGCCCTAAATTGGCTTGCTCAAATCGCGACGGCTCGGGCCACAGCAGAATCGCTGCCAGATATCGTCTTAATGGATATGAGAATGCCCGTAATGGATGGCGTCGCCGCCACCGCCGCGATCGCTCGTCAGTATCCCACCCTCAAAGTGCTGGTGCTCACTACCTTTGACGACGATGAGCTGATTGCTCAGTCACTGGCCGCAGGCGCGCAGGGCTATCTGCTCAAAGACACCCCGTCTGAAGAACTGGCAATGTCGATACGCGCTGTGGCCAAAGGCTACAGTCAGTTTGGCCCTGGAATCGTGCAGAAAATGATCACTCAAGTTTCTCAGTCTGCCGTTTCTGAAGCGTCTTCTCAGGTGTCTTCTCCGGCTACGCAAGCGCCGCCGACCCTTCCCCCTGAAACCCTTCCCCCTGAACTCGAAGCCCTGACGCCCAGAGAGAAAGAAGTTTTGATTTGCATTGGGCAAGGGGCAAGCAATAAAGAAATTGCTCAGCAGCTATTTTTGTCAGAAGGAACCGTCAAAAACCACGTTACTAGCGTGTTGAGTCGGTTGGCTCTGCGCGATCGCACCCAAGCAGCCCTTTTCGCTGCTCAGTGGGCGGCCCACTGGCTGCCTCAATCAACCGCCTCAGCCGACTCCCTTAACCGGTTTCCTCAAGAAACAAGAGACCCCTCAAAAAAATTAGAGCAACCATAAGAATCCTGCCGAAATAGGGTACAACTAGTCAGTCAGTAGCAACGAGATAATTTGATGAATGATACGGCAAGTGTCTTAAGCAACTCGACAGATACCGTATTCGGCTTGACGAATGTCACCGTCGTTGCTCTAATTTGACTACTTCTGCCTCGTAGCCTAAAAAAAGCCCTGAAAAAGCACAAAAAACGCTAACACTTTCTATGAAGCCTTCCCATCACGCTGAGCCAACCCCATCAGCTCCGGCCCGCTACGCTCCTTCTGTACCGATGTCGGTCTACAGAGAACTAGCCGCCGAGCTTCGGGCCAATAAAGCAGTCATTGATTCGCTCAATAGCCGTAATCAGCAGCTAACAGCGCAAAATCAACGGCTCAAGCAAGAAATCCACAACTTTGTGCAGGCCACCCTCAATCTTGGGCAGTTTGCAGGCATTGCTAGGCAAACGGCTCCCAGTGAGTTTCCTAGCCCCTCAACAGAGCCTTTCCCCGAGCAAATTGCGCCTGATACGCTCGCCAAGCTAGTTCGCGCTCAAGGCGAAGCGAGAAAAGCCGCCGCCTCGGCAGAGTCTACAGATCAGCTAGCCAGCCCTCATGTCTATACAGAAGCTGCTGCCAACATGCCTGCTGCCAATACCGTCTCTCGCTCGATTCCGCAGCCGCGCCGAGTGCCCAGCCCGATTCAAAAATCGCCCTCCGGTTCACCGCGCTTTTAAACAGCTTGGCAAACACCCCAACAAACGGCTCGGAGCGGATACCTAGCGTTAAGCGCTCAGCAGCTCAGCCAACGGCTTCGACGGCTAGCCCCAAAGCCAGCCGCCGTCAGCAGGCGTCTACTCGTCAAAAAATCAGCCAGCAGTCGGAAATAGTGCCTCAGGCACAGGTGCTACCCAAGCTCTTTACCGAGCAGTCCGGTGAATATCGTAGTTCAGCGCTAGAGAGCAAAGAAGATAAGGAAATTGGCGGTATTTGGCTCGCACTTTCTATTATCTTGATTGTTGTGACTGCGTTTGGTGCTGGATTCTTAATTATGAAGCCTTTGCTAAACGATCGGTAAAATCTTCTATGGTAGTAAGCGGATGTGCACCGAGACGTGTAGCAATCTGCACAAAGCTGTGTCGCAATGTGACTCAAGCTATACTCAGCTGGCGCTGACTCGATCGCTATCGAAAACAACCGGCGAACCGACTGATAACTGGGAGAACAGTACTGAACATTATGAAAAGAATCGAAGCGATTATCCGCCCTTTTAAGCTAGACGAGGTCAAAATCGCCCTAGTAAATTCGGGCATCGTTGGCACTGACCGTTTCCGAAGTCCGTGGCTTTGGCCGTCAAAAAGGCCAAACAGAGCGCTATCGGGGCTCTGAATATACGGTAGAGTTTTTGCAAAAGCTCAAGCTAGAAATTGTCGTCGAAGATGCTCAAGTTGACATGGTGGTGAGTAAAGTCATTGAGTCAGCTCGCACGGGTGAAATCGGCGATGGCAAAATCTTTATTAGCCCGGTCGATGAAATTGTGCGAATTCGGACAGGCGAAAAGAATCTGGAAGCGGTCTAGGCAACTAAAGTACGAGGAAGAATATTCCAACGCTAGGGGGTAGGTGACTACCTCCTTTTTTTGTTTTTATCGAATCATGGTCAATCCTACTTCTTTTAATAGTCGAGATAGCTGCCAGCAAGCGGTTGAAAGTCAGCTACAAACGTACGCGCGTTTCGGTGTGGATTTAGGACTAGAGCGGATTGAATTAGTGCTGGCAAACTTAGGCAATCCTCACCATAGGGTGCCAATTATCCACGTTGCGGGCAGCAATGGTAAGGGATCGGTCTGCGCTTATTTATCTGCTGTGCTCACAGCCGCAGGCTATCGTACGGGCCGCTATACCTCGCCTCATTTAATTAATTGGACAGAGCGCATCTGTATTGACGATCAGCCGATTAGCTGGGCAGACTTGCAAACAAATTTGGCGGCTGTAGAGGAAGCGGTTTCGTCTGCTGATCCTATACCCACGCAGTTTGAAATATTTACGGCGGCGGCTTGGCATTATTTCGCCGCGCAGCAGGTTGATGTTGCGGTGGTGGAAGTCGGGCTAGGCGGCAGGCTCGATGCCACTAACGTGTGCGATCGCCCGCTAGCAACTGTCATCGTCTCTATTAGCCGCGATCACTGGCAGCGGCTAGGCAATACGCTAGCAAAAATTGCCCGCGAAAAGGCCGGTATTCTCAAACCTGGCGTCGCCGCGATCGGCAGGCCCTCTTCCTCCAGACGCGGCAGCCGTCGTCACTACTCGCGCCGCTCAGCTTTCTGCGCCTCTCCACTGGGTGACCCCAGCGACAACAGTCCCTGACCACTCGATACCCGGCGCAGCGCTCACCGCTTTGCGCTACAGCGGCATCGCCTATCCCCAAATGCTGCTAGGCGATCACCAGCGGGTGAATTCGGCCTGTGCGATCGCCACTATCCAAGTGCTACGTCAGCAGGGCTGGAAAATCTCTGATAAATCTATTCAGCAGGGTATGGCAAGCGTTCGCTGGCCCGGTCGTTTGCAGCTAAGCCAGTGGCAGGGCCAGGCGCTGCTCATTGACGGAGCCCACAACCCAGACGCCGCCAAATCGCTAAGACGCTACGTTGATAGCACCTATCCCAATCAGGCAATTACCTGGCTGATGGGAATGCTGACCACCAAAGATCATACAGAGGTCTTACAAGCGCTATTGCGGCCTGCTGATCGCCTGCACCTAGTTCCTGTGCCCGGTCACTTAAGCGCTGAGCCTAAAGATTTAAGTGCGATCGCTCATCAGGTATGCCCGGCTCTAGCCCACTGTCAAACGCATCTAGACTTGGCGGCAGCGCTGCCGGTGGCTATCCAAACGCAACCGACCGTTCTCTGCGGCTCGCTCTACCTGATTGGTCACTTCTACGAACGGTACGCGGCTGAGCAGGCAATCTAGGTCAAATCCGGTCGCTTTCTATGGTCAACTTCCTGTGGTCAACTTCCTGCGGTCAACTTCCTGCGGCCAATTTCCTATGGCCACTTCCCAGCGAGCCTTTCTCTAACTTATTCCTCATATCCCATGGGTGTCAGATAGCAGCCTGCAATCTTCCAATCGCCGTCTGTCTGCCGCTGCATCATGTAGGTTGCTCGCAGCAGCCGTCCACCTCGATCCATCAGCATCACCTGTTGAGTCGGTAGCCCTTCTACCATCTGGATAGATTCAAAAACGACCGAACGCGGCCTGTAGACGGAAGGATAGGCCGCTTCAACCATTGCCGCAAAATTTTCTGCTGTTCCAAACTGCTGCTGAATACCGGGAGCCGCTTCGGCAAAAGCCGCGATCGCATCGCTTTTTCGGAACGCTGCAATCTGTCGGCTAATTACCTGGCGAATCACCTGCAAATCCGTCTCTGCCAATTCCATCAAAATCGCGATCGCTTTTCTACGCTTTTCTATAAGTGTAGCGCTAGCCACACTATGATGAAGCAACGATGAAGCGCACCGCCTTCAAGCCATCCTTCAAGCCATTCTCCAAATCATACTTTAGGTCATACTTCAGGTCATCTGCCCCAGACTAGGCCCTCGCCATATGCCGACTACTACACCTATCATTGACGTTCAAAATTTAGGCAAAGTCTATCCGGTTGCCGTCAAAGACCCCGGATTCAAAGGCACCTTGACCCACTTCTTTCGGCGTACCTACCGCGACATCGAAGCGGTCAAGCAGGTTTCTTTTAGCATTGAGCCTGGTGAAATTGTTGGATTTTTGGGTGCCAATGGCGCAGGCAAAACCACCACGCTCAAAATGCTCACCGGCCTTATCCATCCGAGCAGTGGCCGCGTCAGCATCGCTGGCTACGAACCCTTTAAGCGTCTGCCTCAGTTTCTGCAAAAAATTACCCTGGTCATGGGCCAAAAGCAGCAGCTAATCTGGGATTTGCCTGCCCTAGACTCACTGCGCATCAACGCTGCCGTCTACAATATCAGCCCCGCCGACTTCCGTCAGCGCGTTGGTGAGCTAGCTGAAATGCTGTCCATCCAAGATCAGCTCAAACAGCCCGTTCGCAAGCTTTCTCTGGGCGAGCGGATGAAGGCTGAAATGCTTGCGGCCCTGGTGCACCGTCCCCAAGTTTTATTTTTAGACGAGCCGACGCTAGGGCTTGATGTCAACGCTCAAAGCGCCGTTCGCCAGTTTTTGCAGGAATACAACCACAGATACGGTGCCACCATACTGCTCACTAGCCACTACATGGCAGATATTACTGCTCTGTGCGATCGCGTCCTTGTCATTCATAAAGGCACTTTAATCTACGACGGTCTGCTAGACGGCCTGCTAGAGCAGTTTGCACCCTACCGCGAGGTTTCGATTGAGTGCGATCGCAACCAACCCATCAATAAAGATCAGCTGCTGCGCTACGGCAACCTGCAAAAGCTCGACGGACATAAAGCAACCTTCTTAATCCCTGTCGAAGATCTTACGGCAGCAGTCTCGCATCTGCTCAGCACCCTGCAGATCCAAGATCTGTCAATCACAGAGCCTCCCATCGAAGACGTTATTGCCAAGGTTTTTGAAACCGGGCGAGCTTAACAGGCCCATCTTCGGCACTTTTCCAGCTAACTGGCTCAACTAGCCAACTGGCTTAACCACACATTTCCCGATCATACATTTATCACTCATCACTTTCCATGCGCCGCCCTCTCCACATCGCTCGCACCCTTATTTCCGTCTACTACGCCTACATGTTGGAGTACCGCGCTGAACTCATTTTTTGGGTGCTGTCGGGCAGCCTGCCGCTCATTTTTCTGGGCCTGTGGAACCAGGCTGCGCAAAGCGGCAACCTTGGCTTCACACCCACAGAATTCGCCCGCTACTTCCTGGGCGTCTTTCTCGTTCGTCAGATGACCGTGGTGTGGGTGATTTGGGACTTTGAAAAAGAAGTTGTGCAGGGAAAGCTTTCACCTTTGCTGTTGCAGCCTATTGACCCCGTATGGCGGCATTTCTTTGGCCACATCGCCGAGCGCCTCACCCGCATTCCCTTCATCCTGTTGCTAGTTGGCCTTTTCTGCCTGCTGTATCCACAGGCTATTTGGATACCGACTCCCTACGCCTGCTTTTGGGGCTTGCTAGTGCTAGTGCTTTCGTTTTGCCTGCGATTTCTCATTCAGTACACCTTCGCCATGCTGGCGTTTTGGGTAGAGCGCGCCACCGCTATCGAACAGTTTTGGTTCTTGTTCTATACCTTTCTATCTGGCATGATTGCTCCCCTAGAGCTTTTCCCGGCATCTGTCCGTGCGATCGCGCTGTGGACACCTTTTCCCTACCTAATTTACTTCCCCGTAAATTTGCTAATTGGCTAGCCCGTAGACTTACCCAAAGGGCTGTTAGTTATGTTTGGCTGGGGTGCGATCGCGCTGCTGATTAACCGATTACTCTGGCACGCTGGCCTAAAGCACTACTCCGGTATGGGTGCGTAAGATAAACCACATAGTCTGCAAGCACATACTATCTGTATGGCGACGTGATGCGAATAATCGAGACTGAAAACTATGCTCTGCTAACAAGTCTTTTTTTGTATGATTTTGTATCTTTGTCGTCGTTTACAGTCAAAACAGAAATCATACCGTTTTAATCATTTAGTAAGCGTAGGAAGAAGATTAGGCTATTTAGCTGATGTGCGGCCTAAGTAATGTTTACTATGTTGACGAAGAGCAAGAACACACCGTAGTCATAAGTACTTACTCAGCAAAGCCCAGTAATCATCTGGAAGTCATCTGGAAATTATCTAGATTCGACCGCTCGAAATCAGCCATTATCGAATTTTTGTTTGGTGCCCAAGACTCAGATTTGCTCAAAATCTCACTATATTGCTTGCTTTCGACTTCCTTCTAGAAAGCTTTCAGCAGTTCATCACAGCGTGCAGTCATCACAATTGGAGTTAGATTCTAAGAAATTAATGAGTAGCCTATCTTCTCAACAATCTTGTACACGGCAGCCGGTTTCATTTCGCAAAACTGCTTTGCAAATCGTGCCAAAATCAGCGCGATTTGCAGCCGTCGCAGAAAAAAGAGCACCATTAGTTCCTCTCCAGGCCGCTTCTAGCCAGGCCGCTTCTAGCCAAGCCGCGCCCGCTGAAAGCGCGTCTATTCACGCTATTGAAGTGCCGCTGTGTGAGCTGTCTAATGGAGAGCTAGTGTTGCGCTGTCAGAGCCAGCTAAAAAAAGATAGAGCTGCCTTTGAGGAACTCGTCAGTCGCTATCAGCGCTACGTTGACAAGCTGCTGCATCACTTGGCCTCTGACTGGTCGGATAGGGCAGACTTAGCACAAGAAGTTTGGATTCGGGTGTATCGCAGTGTTCACCGGCTAAAGGAACCTGCTAAATTCAAAAGTTGGCTAGGTAGAATTACCACCAACTTGTTTTACGACGAACTGCGCAAACGAAAACGATACAAGGGCTCTATTTCTTTGGACGCGCCGCTTTATTCTAGCGACGGCCAGTACGATTGGGAACTGCCCTCTAACGCCCCTACCCCTGCCGACACTATGATGACGCAAGAGTTTAACGATCACCTTAAGACTGCCATGGCAGAGCTGCCTGAAGTCTTTCAACAGACTATCGCTATGAGAGAACTGCAAGGCCTGTCATACGAAGAAATTGCAAATATTACAGGCGTTTCGCTGGGGACTGTTAAGTCGCGCATCGCCCGCGCCCGGCAGCGTCTGCAAGAGAAGCTCAACGTCTATCTGACACCAGAGAAAATTTCTTTTTGACGCCTCTAGCCTGATCTTCCTGGCCTGACTCTTTCAATCTGAACTTTTTGCCAAGATTGGCCTAAAGTTAAGCTATCTTGAAGATAAATCTGGGATTGGGGCTTTGGAGCTAACGCGATACATTCAGGTGCTAAAGCTATTTTGGCAGGTGTCTATTGCGGCTGAGTTAGAGTATCGGATTAACTTTGTCGTTGCGGTCATCAGCAGTCTTGGCGGGTTAGCTGGCAGCTTGTTTGGACTGTTCTTATTCTATAGAACGGACTATGCTTTCCCAGGCTGGTCTTGGAGCGAAGCCTTACTAGTACTGGGCATTTTTACGATACTAGAAGGCATCTCGGCAACGTTTCTGGTCCCAAATCTGAACAAAATCGTTCGCTACGTGCAAGAAGGCACGCTCGATTTTGTTTTATTAAAGCCTATCAGCTCTCAATTTTGGCTATCAACGCATACGGTGTCGCCGTGGGGCGTGCCGGATTTAATATTCGGGGCGATTATTGTTATCTACGCGGGCAAGCAAATAGGCTTATTGCCCTTAGACTACCTATCCCTGCTGCCCCCTTTATTACTCGGCATTGCTAGTCTTTACAGCCTGTGGTTTATCTTAGGGGCCACCAGCATTTGGTTTGTCAAAGTCTATAACGTGACAGAAGTTCTTAGAGCCCTTTTGGAAGCCGGTCGCTTCCCTATAGAAGGCTATCCTGCTGCCTACAGAATCTTTTTTACCTTTGTTGTTCCGGTCGCATTTTTAACGACTGTGCCAGCACAAATGATGATTGGCCGCAGCGAACCGATCTGGCTATTGGGTTCGGCTCTGCTAGCAGTCGCTTTATTCCTGGCGTCTAGATGGTTTTGGCAGTTTGCCCTGCGGTTCTACACTAGTGCCTCTAGTTGAGCTGCTCTACGAATATTCATTCTACGCATATCCATAAAGAGCGTATGAAACCCGGCTGAATCATGACGGGAACCTTGAACATATGAGAGTATTTTCCCTAACGATTTAAATCGCCTCTAGCGATCGCGCAAATTTGACGTATGTCTTCAAATAATAAACCTTTCGCCTATAGCCGCCGTTCCTTTTTGCGAACAACTGCCCTAGCTACAGGCGGCGTCATCATATATGGCTGTGCCAATCAGGGTTCTCAGTCGCTCGTAGAAATACTGCATTTTCCGGAAACAGTTTCTCGCCGCTCAGGCGCACTAAGCGCTAATGTGAGTGGCCGATACGCTAAGAACGTTGAGCAAATTAGATATCGAGTCAATGCAGGCGACTGGATTACCTTCTCGCCGGATAGTCCTAGAGTGCCGTCGCCATTTTTTACGTTAGAGATGCGGGCAGAGGCGCTAAAAGAAGGGTCCAACGAGCTAACCATAGAAGCGACCCCTAACCGGGGAGAGCCCGAAATTACCACCCTTTCTTTTGACTATCAGCCAGCGCCCGTCGTGCTACCGATAACCACCGACTGGTCTAATATCGACAGTCGGCAGCTAGACGTGCAAGATGGCCTATGGGAAACTTTTGCTACCGATGACGATGGCTGGCGAGTACGGCCCAAACCTGGCTACGAAGATTACGACCGACTGTTGAATGTAACCGGCGCGTTTCCTGGTGGGAGACGAGTAGAGACTACGCTGACGCTGCGCAACCAAGACGATAAAAACCTATATGGCTTTGGCCTGCTGACTATGTGGGGCGGTCATCCTGACGAAGCTGATGTGAGTCCTCGTCGAGGTTGGAGCTTTGGTATTTCCTGGTACTACTCCTTTTATAAAGGCGTTGGCTCAGAGTTTTCTTATAAGCAGGGAAAAGAGAAGCCTGCCTGGCTTTCGGCCTACCGTAACTATGACCACAAAGCGGACACGAAGTATCGGCTGATCTCAGAGTGCTTTTCAGAAACAGATGCCGCTGGTAACCATTTGCGCTATCGACAGCAGATGAAATGGTTTGTCGATGGGGAAGCAGAGCCTGAAGACTGGGTAACGCTAGTAGACCCTAGCGGAGAGATGGTGCCAGAAGGTGAGTATTCAGTGGCAATTGTTGCGCACCGAAGTCAGGCAGAGTTTGGCCCAGTGACGGTAACACCGGTCGAGCCTGTACAGGTTGAGAGCTAACAAGAGTCAGCGTTGTATCTAAAGTACGGAGTTATTCTCAAAGAGAAGGCTACGTACTTTGCCGCGCTGCGCTGCTGTCATGACACAGATGTCATGACATAGATGACACGACATAGATGGCACGATGCAAGGAGTCTAACCAGTGTGAAGGCATGACGCTAAATGGCCAACGCTGTGGTCACGCTATCGGGCTATTGGCTGTGTGAGTTTGTTTGATTTAGATGGGCCAAATCTGGCTAGATCTTACTTCGGCGGGCTATGAAAAATCTCGTAGTTTTGAAAGAAGCAGTCGAGAAAGTCACCTTGACCAACCTCTGTTAGCGTGGGCCACTGCGGCATGGCTTCTGGTTTTCTCATTTGGGAGGCGTGCTGGTTGAGGGCGGCTCTTTTTTGACTCAGGACAGGCTGGATGTGTACTGCATGTTGAAAGTCGCTAAAGATAGTGGTGCCTAGTTTACTGGTAAAAATTGTTTTGAGCTGTTCGAGAAACTTTCTTTTGCCGCCGCCTTTGCGTAGCGGCACCCAGGGCCACTGATGCCAGTACCATATGGGATAAGCGTATATATCGGGCGTGAGGGATAGCTGGGCTAGCGCCGCAAGCACCGCCTGACCGGTAAGCGCGTGGTCGGGCGGTGTTTCTAGGTGGGAGGGAATAAAGATTTCGGCGGCAGGATTTTCTTGTAGGAATTCGCGGATTTTTTCGATGGCGGCGGTTAGGTTCTCGGTTAGCCGACCGTCGCCAAAGCCTAAGAAGGTAACGTCTGTGGCGGCTATGCCCAGGGCGGCTGCGGCTGCTAAGGCTTCGCGCTCTCGAACTGTGCGGAGTTCAGCTTCGGCCATTAGCGCTGCGTGAGAGCGGCTACCATCTGTTACAAAGACAATCTTGACGGCTGCGCCTGCTGCTTTTTTGCGCAGGATGGTCCCGCCACAGCCAAGGGTTTCGTCGTCCGGATGAGGGGCAAAGACGATGGCAGACTGGCTCAGATCGGTGAGCGATCGCGCTGCCATCACCTGTTCAAACCGCTTTCGGTATAGAGACTGTAGCCATGTCATAATCTTGCGTCTCGCATTTGTGGTTGTCCCATTGTCAAGCGACGGGCTTTCAAACGTGTACGTAGCTGTCTGACAAAACCACCTTCGGGCGATTCGTTAGGACCTAACATCTGAATATAGCAGTGCTTTAGGTCTGACGCGATCATCTCCCAAGAGAAAACATTTACGGCTCTAGCTCTTCCTGCTTTTCCAAACTGCATTCTAAGTGTGCGATCGCTCAGCAGCTGGGCCATTGCATCAGCCAACTCATCTGGCTGTTCGGGAGACACTAGAAAACCGGTTTCTCCAGATACAACAACATCAGCCATTCCTCCCACTTGGGTTGCAACAGTCGGAATGCCAGCTGCCATCGCCTCGGCTAGGCTCATCCCAAAAGATTCACTGACAGAAGGATTTACCAAAATGTCTGAAGTTTGAAAATAGTGATGTAGCGCTTGGTGAGAGACAGCGCCCGGAAAAAATACCTGGTCTTTGAGCTTGGAAGGGAGCTTTTCTTTTAGATAGGCTAGGTAGTCAACAGAACCAAACTCAGATAGACGGCTCACTAACGGGTCATCACTGAGATCGGCAAGGAACTTGGAAGCTGTGGGCTGGTTGGGCCCGACGACGTGCAGCCGCGCGGTGGGGAAGTGCTCGGTCAATTTAGCAAAGGCTTCTATGAGCGTATGCAGCCCTTTCTCTGGAGAGATTCTACCGACAAACAGCACGTTGGGGCCGGTTTTTTCATCCGTGTCATTTGTCTGTACGGTTCCTTGTAAAGCTCTTTTTTCGTGAGTGGCTGTTTGCAGGGCGAATTCCTTTACAGCGGCTTCTTTGACAGCGGCTTCAGCGGGCTTGAACTGATCGATGTCAACGCCATTGAAGACACGCTGGCAGCGATCGCTAAACTCAGGGAACTGTGCTTTTATCTTATTTGTAATGTAATCGCTGCAGCCAATAATCAGATCAGTTTGAGCCAAACGCTTTGCAATGACGGCCCGCTCAAACTGATTGAGCCACTCGCAGTGCATATGAAGCACGACTTTAATTTTGGGATTGAAAAGCTTGATGACAGGAATGAATTGAGAAAAATTATGAACGTGAGCCACGTCACACTGCTGCCGCCGCAAATCTACAGCAATTCTAAGGATGTAAGGCAGGCTGTAAAACCAAGCGCCAACGTATAGGAGCGATGGAAACAAGTTCTCTCCTACTGCGGCCACCTTGTCATAGTGCCGCATGCCCGCTACAGAGACGCGCCGATACTCGATGCCCTCGCAAGTTTCTGCGGCAGATTGCTGACCGTCGCGTCGAGCATAAATAACCGCTTGGTGCCCAGATTGCGCTGCTTGAGCCGATGGACTGTTTTGAATAGAGGTGTCTTGAATAGGGGTGTTTTGAACGAAGCGTTTAGCTGTTTCGTAAGTCCAAATAGGAATTGAGCCTGCGCTCACTGGCGCTGTAACGCTATTCCAAGGCTGATTGATGAAAGCCACTTTCATATAGGGCGTCTCTTTATAAATAAGTGAATGAATAATGGAGATGGATTTTTGGGGCGATCTGGAGAAAACAAACTGGCTGCTTTGGGGTTCAAGGGCATTGAGTACCTGCGGCGAGCGAAGTTGTTGTTGTTAACGAATATATTAGGTTTGACTGCAGTTTTCCTTGGAGGATATGCGCATTTATTCTATCTTTACTGTTCTATAAATCTTATTCAGCGCAGTCTTTAAACGTAAGGATGAACGTTTTCGTTTTATGAATAGACTCTCTCAAAACCCTTGCTATATAAGCATTTTATAGTTGCCAATACGTAGGCCCAGCGCACTATTAGACACAGTATGCGGACACGACAGACCGAACCGTATATGCCGAGGCGTCATACTGACGAACAACGAACACTGAAGAACAACACACAATAAAGAACAGAAAAATTGTGTTCCAGTTGTCCAACTGTCTTTGACGCTTTGCGCCTGCGGCGACGCTTTGCGCTACGCTTGCACGCCTGTGGCTTGACGAGCCCGCTCAACTACCTGCTCAATCAGCTACCTGCTCAGCTACCCGCTCAACCACCGGAAATGCTGAGCACCGAACCCTAAGCGGAGCCGTAGAGATTTGTTCTTTTTAAAGCGCAGGGTGTTTGGCTGAAACGATCAGGCTATTTAATCTTCTGTCGAGATTGCCAGCACACTGTCAGTCGCGTCTCTTTTAGCTCTGACGCTTAGCCATCTGACACTTAGCCATCTGACGCTCAGCCATTTGACACTCAGCCATTTGACACTTAGCCATCTGACACTTAGTCAATTGCTTTTTGATGCGAAACTTCAATGACGGTGTGTACATTCCCACGGGGTAAAAAGTCGCCTTTGATGGTCACCGATAGCGGATCGCAGGCGGCAACGAAATCGTCTAGGATTTGGTTGATAGATTCTTCATGAGAGATGTTGCGATCGCGATAGCTATTGATATATAGCTTGATGGCCTTTAGCTCTACCACCTTTTGGTCAGGCACATAGCGAACGTAGATGGTGGCAAAGTCTGGATAGCCCGAAAATGGGCACTTGCAGGTAAATTCGGGCAGGGTGATGTCGATAGTGTATGCTCGCCCCGGTCTAGGGTTGGGGAAGGTGATTAGCTCGCCTTCTGCGATCGCTCGTTCACCGTACAGCATCTCTTGAGTCGAGACCGAGGCAGATATATCTTGGGTAGTCATGTGAGAACAGTTACTAGCGAGCGTCTTCGCTCTTTAGGATAGGAGTTCTCTAGGGTAGCAGTTCTCTAAGAAACTAATCTCTATGGGACTAAAGTCTTTAGAACCTGACGCGGCGCGGTTAGGTGCAAAATGCGCTCTAATAGCCAAGGCGAAACGCGATCGCACCACACTGCCAAATGTGACTGCCAGCCCACCAGTACTTCTGACGAATCTTTGCCGAGCCCTTGCGTTAGCGCTTTTGCCACCTGCTCTGGGCTCATCGAAATCACACCGTGAAACTTTTGCAGATCTTTGGCCATGTCGGTGTCGGTCAAAGACGGCAATAGCGTCATCACCTTGACGTTGTGCGGTGCTAGCTCTAGTCGTAGCGCCTTGGTAAATCCAACAATTGCAAACTTGGTCGCTGAATAGGTTGCCATTGTTGGCGCGGCGATTTTGCCCATAAGGCTAGAGACATTCACAATGGTGCCGCTGCGCCGGGAGGCCATTCGCCGGGCGATCGCGCTAGTGACGGTATACATTCCCATCATATTAAGAGACATTTCAGCCTGCACTTGGCTAGAGCGCGACTTTAGAAAAGGCGTCTGATAAGCAATCCCGGCGCAGTTAATCAGCAGATCGATATCGCCATAGTCACGCCAAACCTTAGCCATGACGACGCTGACATCTCTAGGCACAGTCAAATCGAGCGCGATTGGAATAGCTTCTACATTCAGATAGCGAATGTCGTCAGCCACCTGGTGAAGCTGATGGCTGTTGCGAGCAATTAAAATCAGACGGCGGACGCCATTTTTGGCAAGTTCGTATGCGATCGCCCGACCAATACCCCGAGAGGCACCAGTAATCAAGGCGATCTTACCTTTGATATTCATCAGTAGAGACCTTATTTTTTGCGTGGTGTTAGTCGCAAGCGCGTTTACCGTAGCCAGGCGCTTGCAATCTTTTGCCTATGAAAATTAGAGCTGTGAAATGAAGTGGAGTGATTACGAAGTCGAATGATTAAGACGTGGAGTGACTAGAAAAAAGGAAACAAAGCGGGCCTTACGCGGCTGAACCCGTTTGATTGCGGCCAGTAGAATTTAGCAAAACACGAACAGTAAACAGGCAGAGCTTTAGCGAAATGAACACAGCAACTCTCATTAGCAAGCGCTGTAAAGCAGAAACGCAATAGCCTACGCCATTGAAGCATGACTGGACTAGTCGGCTAGACAGAATAGAGTTCATGATTAGCGGACCTCTTGAACTATAAAGCATGTAGATACCGTTGAAACAAGCCAGCGTTAGCACCTGAAAATAAAGAAACTAGCGCTTGCTCGAATCAACACGCATACGCTAACAACGGGATCAAGAATGCGCAACACTTTTTAATGTAAGGCCGTTTTCGTAACATTACTTCATGATTTAACGCACACTAGACGTTTCGTACTTATACGGATGTATCTCTGAAGCTCTCTTGAAGAAAGCACTCTGGAAATTGTTGCCTATAAACATTATGAGAAGCGATCGCTTTGTCTGAGTGAGCAGTTTTTGAGAAATACGTCCTTTTGTAAAGCTTTTTGAAATAAAAAACATCAAAATCTTTGAGCGAGTAGAGCAACCCAGTAAACTGCAATGGATTAAAACGTAACTTGCTGGTGCGGATAGATTTTGGATTTTTCTCTACTGATAAAAGATCTGTGCTGGCACAGTCTGATATTTTTCCTGGTAACCGCATTGGGTTACCTCTTTGTCTCTGGTGGCCTCTATGGCCTGTTCTTTCTGCGGCGTAGCGCTCGGCCTACACCCGTTGCCACCCAGCGGCTCAAAGAAAAGCTGTCTTTAGGCGGTCTCTGGCTCGCTGTTCGTCACGATGTCTTGTTGTCGCTGGCGTCTTCAGCCATATTCGCGATCTGTGCGTCAATGATGACCACCGTCTACACGCTGGGCTATACCCGGTTATATTTAGATCCTTTTGCGTATGGCTGGTGGTACATCGGCTTTAGCCTCTGCCTAGTGCTGTTTCTGCAAGATACTTATTTCTACTTCACCCATCGTCTGGCTCATCACCCTAAGTGCTACCGATGGATGCATAAAGGCCATCACTATGCCAACAATCCCACTCCTCTCACCGCCTTCTGCTTTGACCCCGTCGAAGCTTTGATTCAAGCGCTCTATTTAATGGGGGCCGTGTGTATTATTCCTATGCACCTAGGTGTGCTGTGCGCGGTTGTGCTGGTAATGACACTCGGCGCACTCATTCATCACTTCAGCCTCCGCATGTTTGCCGACTCAGCATTTGGCCGGTGGCTCGGCAGCTGGATGATTGGCCCCATGCATCACTGGTTTCATCACCGTAAATACAACGTGCACTATGGGCTTTACTTCACCTTCTGGGACCGGCTGTTGGGTACGCATTGCTATGACTATAAAGACATTTTGAGCCCGCAGGCTGATGGAAAAGCTGACGAAAAAGCTGATGGCAAAGTGGAGAAAGCCTCTCTATCCATTGCACCGTCACCAGCGCCATCCTCTCAGCCTAAAACCGTGGCTTTCCCCACACCGTTTAAGAAGGCATCCTAAGCACTACGCACTGACGAGCGTTAAATCATACGTCTGCTATCCACTCAGGTGACTAGTCAGGCGCACCCCAAACCCGCTAGGCTGAAGAGAGTTTTGTAAACACTGCTTAGCCTACGCGCTTTCGTCACTCTATATGCGATATCTCATTACCAGCGCCCTGCCATATATCAACGGGATTAAGCATCTGGGAAATTTGGTTGGCTCTATGCTGCCTGCGGACGTGTACGCTCGCTTTTTGCGTCAAGAGGGCGAGGAAGTGCTCTATATATGTGCGACGGATGAGCACGGCACACCCGCAGAGATTGCAGCGCTAGAAGAAGGGCTAGAGGTCGCTGATTTTTGTCAGCGGCAGTACGAGCGCCAAGCAGAGATTTATCAAAAGTTTGGTCTGTCTTTTGACTATTTCGGTCGAACCTCTTCAGCAGAACAAAAAGAGCTAACACAGTACTTTTATCGCGCTTTAGATGAGCAGGGTTTTATTGAAGAGCATGAGACCCGTCAGGTGTATTCCATTACTGACCAGCGCTTTTTGCCCGATCGCTATGTAGAAGGCACCTGCCCAAACTGCGGCTACGAAAAAGCCAGGGGCGATCAGTGTGAGAACTGTACTAAGATGCTGAGCCCGACAGATCTGATCGATCCCCGTTCGGCGGTTTCTGGCAGTACAAATGTAGAGGTTCGCACTAGCCGCCATCTATTTTTACGGCTAGATCGACTGAGCGATGACGTGCGTAGCTGGGTTGATCAGCAAACCGAGTGGCCGAATTTGACAAAGTCGATTGCCTATAAGTGGTTAGACGAAGGGCTACAAAGCCGAGGCATTACCCGTGATTTGAAGTGGGGGGTGCCGGTGCCCAAGGAAGGGTTTGAAGATAAGGTTTTTTATGTTTGGTTTGATGCCCCGATCGGCTATGTGTCGGCGACAAAGGCGTGGGGCGATGCGGCTGGGGCTGACTGGAAAAGCTGGTGGTACGACGCGCAAGATGTGAACTATACGCAGTTCATGGCGAAAGATAATTTGCCGTTTCACACAATTATGTGGCCTGCGACAATTTTGGGGACGCGTGAGCCTTGGAAGCTAGCAGACTATATTAAGGGCTTTAACTGGCTGAACTACTACGGGGGAAAGTTTTCGACTAGCTCGAAGCGGGGAGTGTTTTTGGACCAGGCGTTGGACATTGCGCCTGCGGACTACTGGCGCTATATGCTGATGGCGACCGCACCGGAGTCGGCTGATTCGGCGTTTACCTGGGAGCAGTTTCAAACCAAGGTAAATAAGGATCTGGCAGACAATTTTGGTAATTTTATCAACCGGATTTTAAAGTTTACGGTGTCGCGATTTGGCAATGAGCTGCCTGCGGGCGGTGAGCCGGGTGAGGCGGAAGCTGAGCTAGAAGCAAAGTGCAAGGTGATGATTGAGGAGTTGCGATCGCACCTTAAAAACAAAGAATTTCGCAAGGCGACCGAAACCCTGAATGCCCTGTGGGCAGCGGGCAATCAGTATATTGACGTGCGCGCACCGTGGAGCCTATTCAAAACAGACAAAGACGAAGCGGCAGTGGTTATTCGCACCTGCGTAAATTTAATTCGGCTATATGCGATCGCTTCCGCGCCGTTTATTCCAGCGACAGTCGAGCATCTATTCGAGGCACTTCATCTGAGCGAGACAGAGCGCCGAAGCACCATGAGCGCCGCTACAGACCTAACGATATTGCAAGCGGGGCGGACCTTTGAAGTGCCGCCCGTTTTGATTCAGAAAATTGATGACGATCGCGTTGCTGAGTTAAAAGCCAAATACGGCGGCGACTGATCTGTGATAACTGATCTGTGTAACGACTGGAGTTTGCGATGACGGGCGCAGCGACCTTATTGATAGGTTTCGCCTAGAGCGAAGGGATTGGGTCTGCTTTTTGGGGACTGTAGAACAGAGACCGGATTGAACCCTAAGGTTTTGAGAAAAGCTGCTCTGTAACGGGGTGAAACCGAAATGCTTTGGTTTCTGCCGTAGGTGATTTTCAGACGATTTTGAGAAAGTGCGGGCGAAAAGTAGAAAGATCGCGTTGCGGTGACCATATGAATTTGGTCGAGCGGCACTACCCAAGCAAATGGGCCAGAGCATATGTATAAAACGGTGGCGTCAATTCGGTAGTAGGTGTTGAACAGCAGCCAGGCCGGTAAAACGATGAGAGGAGCGATCGCGCTCACCACCAAAGACAAGATAGTCGAGTTTGCCTCTGCCAATACAGACATCGCAATTCTGACGGTAAGTAAAGGGAAACTCACAACCCCTAGATAAAACCAAGCATCAATAGCAGATCGAAAGAACATGCTGAGTACCGAAACGAAGAAATTCCTAAAAACACACCTCTCTACTAGCTCCTCTCTACTAGCTCTTCTCTACTAGCGGCACAGCCAGCTATAGATATCGACGAGAAGGTGCACTATGTTTAGATTGCCCAGCAAAAAATATTGATACCCAGATGTCATGCAACGATGATAGACACCGCAATGAACAACCGCCATCTTGGTTTCGTTTGGACTCGCTAGTGCTATTTGTGAACAGGCATTATGAGTAGGCATTATGAATAGGCATTGTGAACAGGCAAAACATGCGTCCTATTAGCCGTACCCAGTTTTTGAGCCTGATGCTTTTAACATGCGTAGGCGTGCTCAGCACCATTCTGATTAGCTGTAGCAGCAGCAGGCAAACGGTAGGCAATCCTGACGAAGTGCCTTTTGTTGCCGTCACTCAGATGATGGAAAACTCAGCCCTAAATGCGGTGCGCAATGGCGTGAAAGATGCGTTAGCTGAGGCGGGCTATGAAGAAGGCCAAACGCTGCGATGGGAATGGCACAGCGCCCAGGGCAACCCGGTAAAGGCAGCTCAGATCGCTGATAAATATGCGTGGGCAAGGCCAGATGTGATTGTAGCGATCGCAACGCCTAGCGCCCAGTCTGTTGTTGCAGCGGCGAGAAACACACCAATTATTTTCTCAGCGGTGAGCGATCCTGTCAGCGTCAAACTAGTTAAAACGATTAATAGACCCGGTGGCAATATTAGCGGCGTGAGCGATCGCCCGCCGATTCCTCAGCAGCTAGCGCTCATCAAAGAGATACTGCCCGAGGCAACCAGGATAGGCGTCGTTTACAGCAGCGAGGAAAATCAGTCGGCAGATTTAGTTTCGCTAATCAATACAAACGCCGCAGATCAAGATCTAGAAATTCAGGCAGTAACCATTTCTACGGCTGACGCAGATATAGAGACGACCCGCAGCTCAATTCGTGGCTTGATTGGAGCGGTCGATGCAATTTATGTGCTCTCTGACAATGCAAGGGTACTAGAGCCAGTACTTCAGGTGGCTCAGGACAACCGGGTGCCTGTGTTTGCCGCAAGTGCAAAGGCCGTGAAGCAAGGTGCGATCGCAGCTGTTAGCTTCAGCTATTACGACATAGGTCGCCAGACGGGTGCAATGGTAATTAAAGTGCTCAAAGGAAATAGGCCAGATGATTTAGCCGTAGAGTTTGTAGAAGATCTAAAGCTATCGGTTAACCTAGCAGCGGCTGAAGCGATTGGCATTCAGCTACCGGCGTCGGTCACATTTCGGGCTGATGAAACGATATCGACCGAAATGCTATAGGCAAAGAAAAGCCTTTAAAGGCAGGCAGTAGAGAAAAGCCAGTAAAAGCAGGCCAAAAAGCAGGCCAGTAAAGAAAGTGTTCAGAGAGCCAGCAGGAGCCCCGAATAGCCAATAGCGCCCAGTGCGAACATCCAAAATTGGCTTTCTCTTTCTTTTGGCAGCTCTTCTTTCAACACATTCAAAATTACGCCGCCCGCCAGAAAAGCAAACAGCACAGCGGTGAACGCCCGACTAATCATGGTTTGAGTCCCAATTACCCAGCCAAAAACCACAGCTCCTGATAAAATCCAGCGGCCGATATGGTCATACGAGCGTTTATGGTCTTCCCAGAGGCTGTAGTCGTTAACCACAAAATGAAGTGCCATTGCGATCGCATAGGTAATCAAGTTCAGCGCACCTGGCTCCTCACGATGCATCAGTAAATAGCCAATCAGTGCGTTATACAGCCCAAAAGACACCATGTGCAGCCAAAATACGCCTGGCTGCGTGGCATCCCCCTCCCCCTCGTCCATACTCTGCTGCCGAGAGACCTTAGCTGCTCGCTCTAAACCGTAGAATGCCATCATTCCTAGCAGCGCCATGATATACACATGGTGCTCTATCGCCAACAGCACTGCAACGCTTTCACGAAACTCAGCTTGCGCCGCGCTCAAATCTGGCAGCACATGAACAAACACATACGCGACCGAAACCCCGCTGCCCATAGACAGCCATCGACTGCGAGGCGATCGCTTTAAAAACTTAAAGCGACCTGCAAAAATATGAATGACTGCCAGCAGCAGCGCTGCCAATCCTGACAGCAAAGGTATAGAACTGCTTGCCGCCTCGTTCATTGAAAATATCCAGTCGCTATTGACTCTCTATTGACCAGCCTCTACTGATGACCAGTCTCTACTGATGACCAGTCTCTACTGACTCTACTGAATCGATGGACTACCGCTACGCTTTGCTTGTGAAGCGCCCTGCTGAGAGAGTTCATCTACATTTACAGCCTCATCACTGAGATTACCTTGAGCGCGGCTGACATCAGCAGGCGTTGCATCAGGCACATCGTTAGCTTTAGCAGCTGTATCAGCAGAGCAAGCAGTTGTCATAATCAAGAAAAACAAGCCAGCGACTAGCACGATGGCCACGCGCTTTAATCTGGCAAACGGAGTGCTCTCATTTGCGAAGGAAAAAGTACTCATAAAAGTTCCTAGTCAGTATCTGAACATTGAATCTGAACATTGGGTGTGACCAAGCATGCGGCCAAAGCCATATGCCAAAGCCATATCTAAACCGGCCATATCTAAACCGGCAGCTAAAAAGTCTACCTAGAGCCGTGCGCAGCTCTAGGACCTAATAGCTCTAGCGTAAACATTAAGTCAATGGCAGTACCTTTGTCTTCCGACTGAAGACAGACGCTAAATCAAACCGCTACAGTAAAAAGACTGACACACACAAATCTAAGACTTATGAATAATGACTGGGTCCGACTCACTATACTGCTTTCTATCCTCTTGCTAGTTGTCTTTCCCTTTGCTGGGTTAGCCCCGCTAACTCTGTTATTCTTTGCTGCTGTTTGTGGTTGGGCCTTCCGCATTGCCGGAACCATCATCAGTGCCACCGAACCAACAGAATCTGACTAGCTGCTGTTGGCTAGCAGCCATTGTGCCTAGCGCAGCGAAAGCTGATTGGTGAGCGCTGTTTCTTGCGGTATAGAAGTTTGTGAGCGAGCTATTGTAAAACGCTGCTTTGGGAAGATAAAAGAAAAAGAAAAAGCCGCTTTCCTTATGAAAGAGATTACTTTTTACAAAGGAGATACTACATGGTTATTTCTGCCGACCAAATTCCTGCGCAGGCACAAGACAAACAGCCTGCTCATGAGTCTGAAATGACACCCTCGCCAATTTTTGATCGCGATAGCTACAAAGGCAGCGAAAAGCTCAAAGGCAAGGTTGCTTTAATTACGGGTGGTGATAGCGGCATCGGTCGTTCGGTTGCGGTTCTGTATGCAAAGGAAGGCGCTGACGTTGCGATTTCTTATTTAGACGAACGCGAAGATGCCGAGAAAACTAAGTCGCTAGTAGAAGCGCAGGGGCAAAAATGCCTGCTGCTGCCAGGAGACATTAGCAATGAGACGTTTTGCCAAGAGGTTGTGCAAAAGACCGTAGATGAATTCGGCCAGCTCGACATTTTGGTAAGCAACGCGGCAGAGCAATACATGGAAGAAGATTGGGAGGAAATTGACTCGGCTCGGCTGGGCAGCATTTTCAGCACCAACGTTTTTCCGATGTTCTACTTTACGAAAGCGGCTCTACCCCACCTAAAAGAGGGGAGCGCCATTATCATCACAACGTCGATCAACGCCTACAAGGGAAATGCGCCGTTGCTCAGCTATTCAACTACGAAAGGCGCTAACTTAGCGTATTTGCGATCGCTCTCTCAGCGCGTTCTAGACAAAGGCATCCGCGTCAACGGCGTTGCCCCCGGCCCAATCTGGACGCCCTTTATTCCCGACGCCTTTCCGGCAGAACAAGTCGAAGGCTTTGGCAAACAAGTGCCAATGAAGCGCCCCGGCCAGCCAGTCGAAGTCGGCACCTGCTTTGTCTTCTTAGCGTCTGAAGATTCGTCTTATATGACCGGTCAGGTTCTCCATCCAAACGGTGGCGTTGTTGTCGGTGCATAGGCAATCAGCGGCTACGCAGCGTTAGGCGAGTAAAGCTGGGTGTGCAGATTTATTCAAAATCTAGCTCTGCCAAAAATCTAGATCTGCCAAAAATCTAGCTCTAATGAAAAACCCTCCCGCTTGAGCTAGCGAGAGGGCTTTTTCTTTCTTAAGCAAGCACTGCTTAAGCCTGAGCTTTCTTAAGCCTGGCGTGAGTAGTACTCAACCACCAGCAGCTCATTGATATTCAAGGCGATCCATTCGCGTTCGATCACGCCTGTGACCTTTGCTTCTAGCTTGCCCTTATCGAAATCCAGGTGAGTGGGAACGTTTGCCAGGCCTGGAAACTCCAGGTTAGCGGTCACTAGCTTCTTTGAAGCGTCTTTTCCGCGGACCCCAATTACATCACCAGGACGGCACTGATAGCTAGGAATGCTAACCACACGGCCATTGACCGTGATGTGGCCATGATTTACAACCTGACGAGCAGAAGGGATAGTTGGCCCCATGCCCAAGCGAAAGATGGTGTTATCAAGACGCATCTCTAGCTGCTGTAAAATCACTTGTCCTGTAGAACCCCCGGCTCTACGTGCTTTTTTCACGTAGCGGAGGAGCTGGCGCTCGGTAACACCATAGTTGTAACGAAGCTTTTGCTTCTCTTCTAGACGGATACAGTACTCAGATTTCTTTTTCCGAGCCTGACCATGCTGTCCAGGGGGATACGCTTTCCGAGCCGATTTGCGGGTTAAACCCGGCAGGTCGCCCAAGCGGCGCACCACTCTTAGGCGAGGACCTCTATATCGAGACATTATTTCTCCAAAAAAACTGCTTGCAGATCTGGCAGTATAACCTAGCAGCCGCCCCGGCTACAAATGGCCTATTTCGATAGGTTGTGCCGAAGGCGCTAGGTCCGAACTGCTAGGCCAACACCTTTTTCTCGATGGGCGCGGCTAACCGCTGCTTTCTAAAGTCAACGGCCTGCTTTAATAGCTGCCACGCGGCAGGCGAAAGCATTGCTGGAAAACCTAAGGCCGCTGTGGCTTTGAGCTGCTTTTGCTTAAGAGCGACGATTGCCCAGTGTAAGT
This sequence comes from uncultured Alphaproteobacteria bacterium, assembly GCA_963797945.1. Lineage (GTDB taxonomy): Bacteria > Pseudomonadota > Alphaproteobacteria > Sphingomonadales > Sphingomonadaceae > Qipengyuania. The sequence continues at coordinate 50,511 of CAWCRA010000006.1, forward strand.
GCAAATATTGATGAATGGTCTCTAGCTTGGGCAGCTGTGGCTGATGCTGCTGGCTGACCTTAGGATAAATCCGGTCTTTCATCAGAATATTGGTTTCTAGGCGACGCTGAATGCTGATTTTTTGGTCGTAGCCACCGGGCCAAACCGTGCGGTAGGTCAGGCACTGATTGATAAAGAGCGCATCGCCGTACTCCGCCACGCGAATCCAAGAGTCGATATCGTCGCAGCTGGTCATGGCAGTATCCCATCCGCCGGATTTGAGAAAGGCATCGCGCCGGACAGCTACTTGAATAGGCGTACCAAAGGGGACTGTTTCGAGCAGCATGCCATAGTGAATGTCTGCTTGCGGAATGTAAAAGATGTCGCCAGGGCCAGTAGGTGCGGTGCGGCTAAGCTCTTTTCCCGCAGCGTCTACTTGGGCCGCTTGGCAAGAGCAGATGACGGCTTCAGGCCGCAGCTCAATCGCCTGGCTGATCGCTTCAATGCAGCGGGTTGCTAAATAGTCGTCGTCATCTACTAGCTTTATCCACTCACCGCTAGCTGCTTCTACGCCAGCATTTACCGCTCCGGCATGGCCTAAGTTTGAGTCGTTTCGCACATATACAATTTGCCCGTCTAGCGTTTCTTTTAAAGTCTCTAGATATGCCTGGGTGCCGTCTGTAGAGGCGTTGTCGGCCACAACAATTTCACAGGAAATGGTTTGATCGAGCGCTGACTGGATGGCTCGCTTGAGCAAATCCAAACGATTGTAAGTGGTGATCACAATGCTAAACGGCACGGTGGCCATAGTGTCAGTACTCCTGTTGATGAAATTTCGGTCAGAATGGATAAGATTAAGCTAATTGACGAGGTTAAATTAAATATCTTTGATGAACCGTTCTGGGTAGGCTAAAGGCTATCCGGAACCCACTGGTTTTGGAACTGTTCCCAACTTCGGTAAAAAACTATTGCCAAAGAACTATTGGTGAACTGTTAGTGAAGAATTCTTTTGGTTTTACCCCTTTGATATCGCCAGAATGTCGCCAGATGAGAAATTGATTAGAAGCGATCTTTTCCGGTCAGTTAACGGGTTAGAGCGTTAGACTAATCACCAGCTACATCTATATATTAATTAACGACACACCTCATGCAGCAGCCCGTTTCTCCCGCTACGGCTAACTCTTTTCAGACGCCCGCTCGTCGAACATTAGGAGCGGCTATAAAGTAATTGGTATCGACCTCGGCACCACGAATTCGTGCGTCGCTGTTATGGATGGGGGCAAACCCAAGGTCATCGAAAATGCCGAAGGCGCACGTACCACGCCTTCTATCGTCGCTTTCACCAAGGATGGAGAGCGACTGATCGGCCAGCCGGCCAAGCGCCAGGCGGTCACCAATCCAGACAGCACCGTATTCGCAGTGAAGCGCCTTATCGGCCGCCGCTTCGATGATCCGGTGACGAAAAAAGATACCGAGCTGGTCCCTTACGACATCGTCAAGGGCAAGAATGGCGATGCGTGGGTGAAGGCCGGCGGCGAAGAATATTCGCCCAGCCAGATCTCCGCATTTATCCTGCAGAAGATGAAGGAAACCGCCGAGAGCTATCTTGGCGAAACCGTCACGCAGGCCGTCATCACCGTTCCCGCCTACTTCAATGACGCCCAGCGTCAGGCGACCAAGGATGCCGGCCAGATCGCCGGCCTCGAAGTGCTGCGCATCATCAACGAGCCGACCGCGGCCGCGCTCGCTTATGGCCTCGACAAGAACGACGGCAAGACGATCGCCGTTTACGACCTTGGTGGCGGCACGTTCGACGTCTCGATCCTCGAAATCGGCGACGGCGTTTTCGAAGTGAAGTCGACGAACGGCGATACTTTCCTCGGCGGTGAAGATTTCGACAGTGCAATCGTCGAATATCTCGCGGACCAGTTCAAGAAGAAGGAGAACATGGATCTCCGGACGGACAAGCTGGCCCTGCAGCGCCTCAAGGAAGCCGCAGAAAAAGCGAAGATCGAACTGAGCTCTGCCCAGACGACCGAAGTCAACCTGCCCTTCATCACGGCGCGCATGGAAGGTGGCTCGTCCACTCCGCTGCACCTCGTCGAAGCGATCAGCCGTTCGGACCTCGAGAAGATGGTCGGCGATCTGATCAAGCGCACGCTCGACCCGTGCAAGAAGGCGCTGGCGGATGCTGGCGTCTCCAAGGACGAGATCGACGAAGTGATCATGGTCGGCGGTATGACCCGCATGCCCAAAGTGCGCGAAGTGGTTGAAACCTTCTTCGGTTCGAAGCCGCACACCGGCGTGAACCCCGATGAAGTCGTCGCCATGGGTGCGGCCATTCAGGCCGGCGTCCTTCAGGGCGACGTCAAGGATGTGCTGCTGCTCGACGTGACCCCGCTTTCGCTGGGTATCGAGACGCTGGGCGGCGTGTTCACGCGCATGATCGACCGCAATACGACGATCCCGACCAAGAAAACGCAGACCTATTCGACTGCCGAAGACAATCAGCAGGCCGTGACGATCCGCGTGTTCCAGGGCGAGCGCGAAATGGCCGCCGACAACAAGATGCTCGGCCAGTTCGATCTGGTCGGTATTCCTGCTGCGCCGCGCGGTGTTCCGCAGGTAGAGGTGACCTTCGACATCGACGCCAACGGCATCGTCAACGTGTCCGCCAAGGACAAGGGCACAGGCAAGGAACAGCAGATCCGCATCCAGGCCTCCGGCGGTCTCAACGAATCCGATATCGAGCAGATGGTGCAAGACGCTGAAAAGTTTGCCGACGAGGACAAGAAGCGCCGTGCAAGCGCCGAAGCCCGCAACCAGGCAGACAGTCTCGTCCACGCGACGGAGAAGCAGCTTGAAGAGCATGGCGACAAGATCGACGCCTCGCTCAAGGCCGATGTCGAAGCCAAGATTGCCGAGGTCAAGACGGCTCTCGAAGGCGAGGACAACGAAGCTATCGAAGCCAAGTCCAAGGAACTGACCGACGTGGCCATGAAGATGGGCCAGTCGATCTACGAGCAGGAACAGGCCAATTCCGCTTCTGCTGCTGCGGGAGACGAAGGTTCGGAAGGCGATGCCGGATCGTCGGACGACGACGATGTTGTCGACGCCGAATTCTCCGAAGTCGACGAAGACAACAAGGGCTGAGCCCGATGATATGCAAACCGCCACCGGTGCATTCCAGCGCCGGTGGCGGTTAGCGTTTGGGCGGGGACTTATTCCATGTCGGCTACCGAGATCGATTTTTACGAAATTCTGGGCGTTTCGCGCGATGCGGAAGGCCGGGTTATCAAATCCGCCTATCGCAAGCTGGCGATGGAGCATCATCCCGACCGCAATCCGGGTTGCTCCGAGAGCGAAGCGAAATTCAAGGCGATTTCCGTCGCTTACGACTGCCTGAAAGATCCCCAGAAGCGCGCAGCCTATGATCGTTATGGCCATGCTGCCTTCGCGCAAGGCGGTGCGGGCGGTGGTCAGCAGGATTTCGGCGATATCGGCGATATCTTCGAAACGATTTTCGGTCAGGCTTTCGGCGGCGGTGGCGGCGGACGTCAGCGGGCGCGGCGCGGTGCCGACTTGCGCTATGATATGGAGATATCGCTCGAGGACGCCTTTCACGGCAAATCCACCGAGATCGAGATCGAGGTCAGCGAAAGCTGCAATACATGCGGCGGCTCGGGTGCGACACCGGGCACTGGCACGCGCACCTGTAACCTGTGCTCCGGCTATGGAAATGTACGCGCCAAGCAAGGGTTCTTCGTGGTCGAGCGGCCGTGCCCCAATTGCCACGGGCGCGGCGAAGTCATCACGACCCCATGCCGCGATTGCGGCGGGGAAGGGCGCGTCGACCAGGGCAAGAAGCTAGCAGTGGACATTCCGCCAGGCGTCGATACCGGCACCAGAATACGCCTATCGGGCAAGGGCGAGGCGGGGCCGCGAGGAGCGCCGGCGGGCGATCTCTACATATTCGTACACATCAAGCCGCACGAGATATTCCAGCGAGACGGTACGACGCTCGCCACGCGCGTTCCGGTAAGCTTCACAACTGCTGCGCTGGGCGGCGAAATCGAGCTGCGCGATCTGGCAAGCGAGCCGATTGCGCTGTCGATACCGGCGGGTATCCAGTCCGGCCGCCAATTGCGTCAGCGCGGCAGCGGTATGCCTGTTTTGCAAGGGCGCGGACGCGGTGATCTGGTGGTCGAGATTGCCGTCGAAACGCCGACGAAGCTCTCCAAGGAGCAGAAGGAATTGCTGCGCCAGTTCCGCGAAACGGAGACGGGCGACGAATGCCCCGAAAGCCGCGGGTTCTTCGACAAGCTGAAATCCGCGCTCGGAACGTGACCATTCCCCGCTCGACAGCGAAGCATCGCTTGCCTAGCTTCGCTGCTGAAAACTCAAGGGGACTGCAAATGAAAACTTGCTCCGCGCTCGTGCTCGCCGCATCCGCGATGGCACTCGCTACACCGGCGATGGCCCAGCGCAATTTCGACGACGTCGAGATCACCACCGAGCAGATTGCACCCGGCATCGCGGTGCTGTTCGGTGCCGGCGGCAATATCGGCGTGAGCTACGGCGAGGATGGCACAGTGCTGATCGACGACCAGTTTGCGCCGCTCTCGTCGAAGATCGAGGCGGCAGTCGAAGCGCTCGGCGCAGAGCCGGTAGGTCATGTCATCAACACGCATTGGCACGGCGACCACACTGGCGGAAACGAGCATTTCGGCGAGTTTGGCGCAACCATCTTTGCGCACCACAATGTCCGCCAGCGCATGGCGAGCGAACAGCGGCGCGGTGAGCGTGTCACGCCGCCGTCGCCCAAAGCCGCGCTGCCGGTCGTCACTTTCGATCAGGGTGTCCGTTTCCACCTCAACGGCGATACGATGGATGTTGCGTTTCTGGGCGGCGGGCACACCGATGGCGACAGCGTAGTTACGTGGCGAGAGGCCAATGTCGTCCACATGGGCGACCTCTATTTCAAGATTCCGGGTTATCCATTCGTCGACACGGCATCGGGCGGGGACGTCTTCAACAAGATGGCGTCACTCGATCTCGTAATTGCAATGATCGACAGCGATACCAAAGTCATTCCTGGACATGGGCCGATGTCTGACAAGGCTGAACTTGTTGCCTACCGGGCCTTTGTCGGCGAAGCCGTCTCGCGCATTGAGGCACTGCACGACGAGGGGCAGACGCTCGACCAGATCAAGGCCGCGGCACCATTTGCCGATTTCAACCGGGGCGAGGGTTTCATCGATGCCGATGGCTTCATCACCGCCATCCACACCAGCATCGCAAACCGCTAACCGAGCCTTTCGCGGACTTCCGCCCGCAGGGTCGCGATCAGGCCCTTCTGGCACCTCAGCGCCTCGTCTTCCTCGTCGAGAATGGCGAGGAAGAGTTCGCGCTTGAATCCGGCGATTTCTGTAGCGCTCATCGGCTCATCAAGCGTCGAGCACGCGAGGTCGATCATCCGTTCGGCCCCATGCAGACGGCCCCATAAATAATCGTTCTCGCGGTAGTCGCGGCTGAAGAAGGCGCCAAAATTATAAAACTCGGTCCCGCGCAGGGTTTCGCTGGTTCCGCCATCGCGTATGCTGAGCGCATCTTCAGGCGAGATGCGATCGACCTTCACGGGGTCGAATTCGGTGAGGCCTTCATTGCGCAGCAGCGGCAGGGTCGCGACATCGTAGTAGGGGAAGCCCAGATAGGTCAGCAGCATGCGCCGCCGCAAATCTTTCGGCATCCGCTCCAGCGCTTCGGCCAGCATCACTTCCGCCGTATTATCGACTTCGACGAGGTCGCGCTTCGCGGCGAGCAGGTTCAGCACTTTGCCAGGATCATCGATCACTTCGGCGCAAGCATCGCCGAATTCCTTGCCAAGCTTGGCGAGGCCTTCCCGGTCGAAATAGAGCGAGAGGATCGCGTAAACAGCCTCGCGCGCTTCATCGAGCGCGATATCGGAAATTTCCGGATCGGCGTCCCAGTCGCGCGCCAGTCTGCGGGCGAGAAGGCGCAGGCGCCTGATCCTGAAACCGATATCGTGATCGCGAAAGAACAGGATCGCATCCTTGTGGGCTCCGCCGCCGGGTGCTGCGAGCGAAGACAACCCCCGCCGAGCGAGTTCGCCAAACAGCGCCGCCACGATTGGCTGGTCATCGGGTAGGCCAAGCTGCGGCGCTGCGGCATGCGCGAGCCGCGCGATCCTGCCGACGATCCCGGCGAGCTTCGCTTGAGCGTAGGACTGAAAAGCATATCCCGCTTGCTCGGCGGCTGCCTGCTGCGCGCGCTGTCTCCAATTGGCGAGGCGTTTCGGCGTCGGGCGGTCGAGAAACAGCGTGCGCCCGAAAAGTCTTTCGACCGCAGATTCAACCTCGGGCCTCAGGCGGATCACAATCTGGCGCAGGCTCAGCGCCTCGCGGCTCTGCTGCTCAAGCACTTCGAGGTTGTCGCGGATCGGCTGTTCGCGCGGGATCGTGGAAAGCGATCCAAAGATGGCCGAGAAGAAGCCCACCGGGCGATCGTCAGTGTCGCGCAGGCCAGTGCTACGATCGGGCCGCGGATCGATATAGACAAACCGCCGGTCAACTTCGCGCTGAGCCGGTCTCCCTTGAAGCGCACTGATGGCGCCTTCGAACGGTTTATTTACCAGCACCGACCCGTCGATCAGCGAGACATTGCTGATACTGTCCTGTTTGACATGAATCGGCATGACCCGCTCAAGAAATCCCCGGCGGCTATCCCACACGCGGCCAGTTCGCGCGGCTAATTGGTCGATTTCTTGCAGTTGCAGCGGCGGAAATGCGCCGGGGAAGCTCGCGGTCGCCCTAGCTGCCAGAACAAGCTCGAGGGGGTGCGCTATATCTGTGTTCGGCTGCGCTGGCGTGCGCGATCGGAACGCGATCGGCATGCGGTGTTCGCTCTCCTCCACCGTTGGCGGGCTATTCAGCCGGAGCGGGGAAAGATAGCCGCGAAAATCGGTGGCCGTGACGAACAAATCGACCGGATGGCCCGGCGGCAGGAGTGGGGCCTCCGCCGTTTCCGCCGCCATTGCCGCGAACGCATTTTCCAGCAGCGAGGAGAAATTCGAACCGCTGAAGGGCGGTGCAAACCAGCGCCCACGTACCAGATGGGACACTTTGCGCCGCACTTCCGCGCGCGTTTCGGGCGCCACGCTGTCATCGACCATGTTGCCGGGACGGTCGAGCACCCAGCTTGCGATCGGCTGCGCCCAGAACTTGGCAAAGCGCCAGAGCGGGCGCGCATCCGGATCGGTCAGCTCGTCTACGTCGGCATTGTCGAGCCAGAGCTCGGTCAACGGATCGAGCGAATGTCCCGAATGGATCGCCTGGGCCAAGAATACTGCGTTAATCCCGCCTGCGCTCGCACCGGACAATATGTCCGGCAAGACCCGCAGTCGCATCTCGTGCCGTTCCTGAATGCACTGGAACAGGCGTCGGTACGCCGTTTGAACGGGGCCGGGGGATTGGACATCGGCATGATGATCCCGGCTTGCCCGGGCCAGATGCCAGAGCTCTTTGGTGACCCCGTGCATGTAGACCGCCAGGCTGACACCGCCATAGCAGACCAGCGCAATCCGAAGTTCCTTTTGCCGCATATGGGGATAGTGGCGAAAGCGCAGGCGCTTGGCAATTGCGTTCCTGCAATGTTCCGGTTATTCGAAAAGCGATGGCAAAACCGAAACGTCGATATGTCTGTCAGGCCTGCGGCAGCGTTGCTCACCGCTGGCAGGGCCAATGCGCCGACTGCGCGGAATGGAACACGCTGGTGGAGGATGCCCCGGCGACTGTATTTTCGCAAAAGCATGATCTGGCCAGCGGCGGCCGCTCGGTCGAGTTCGTGGCGCTAGACACGCCGGGCGAAGTCCCCGTCCGGCAGCCCACCGGCCTTGCGGAGTTCGACCGCGCATTGGGCGGCGGTCTGGTCCCCGGCTCGGCCATCCTGATGGGCGGCGATCCCGGAATCGGCAAATCGACACTGCTGCTCCAGACAGCCGCGCGGGTTGCCCGCGAAGGCAAGAGCTGTGTCTATGTCAGCGGAGAAGAGGCTTCGGGGCAGGTCCGTATGCGTGCGGCGCGCCTCGGCCTTTCGGATGCACCGGTCAGGCTGGCGGCAGCAACATCGGTTCGGGATATACTGACCAGTCTGGGCAAGATGGAGCCGCCGGCTTTGCTGGTGATCGATTCCATTCAGACAATGCATTCCGACACGATCGAAGGCGCACCGGGAACAGTCAGCCAGGTGCGCGGCTGCGCGTTCGAACTGATCCGCTATGCCAAGCAAAACGGCGTTGCGATGGTGCTGGTCGGCCACGTCACCAAGGACGGCAGTATCGCCGGACCACGAGTGCTCGAACATATGGTCGATGTGGTGATGAGCTTCGAGGGCGAGCGCAGCCATCAATACCGGATTCTGCGTGCGCTTAAGAACCGCTTCGGCGCAGTGGACGAGATCGGTGTCTTCGCGATGGCGGGCGACGGTCTGGAGGAGGTCGAAAACCCGTCCATGCTGTTTCTGTCCGGCCGCGAGGAGCAGCTTGCTGGCAGTGCTGTGTTCCCGGCGATGGAAGGCACGCGGCCAGTGCTGGTGGAAATCCAGGCGCTGATCGTCCGGCTTCAGTCCGGCGCCACACCCCGGCGCGCAGTGGTCGGGTGGGACAATGGACGGCTTGCAATGCTGCTCGCGGTGCTCGAATCGCGGTGCGGCCTGAATTTCAGCTCGGCAGAGGTCTATCTGAACGTTGCGGGCGGATACCGCCTGTCCGACCCGGCAGCAGATCTGGCGGTGGCGGCGGCGCTGGTGAGCGCGCTGGCGGACAAGCCCTTACCTGACAGGAGTGTCTGGCTGGGGGAGGTTTCGCTCGCCGGAGAAGTGCGCCCGGTTGCGCATGGCGGACTGCGATTGAAAGAATCGGCAAAGCTCGGCTTTGCGCTCGGCTTCGGCCCATCGGATGCTGGAAACGGTTCGTCGGCACTCGATTACCGCGTCGTAGGACAACTCACCAATCTCGTTGACCGCGTGATGCAGGCACAATAATCACCTTGCCGGGTCATGACGGGATTTGATTTCATTGTCTTGGGCATCGTCGGCATAGCTGCCGTTGGTGGATTCATGCGGGGCTTCCTTCAGGAGGTTCTGTCGCTTGCCGCCTGGATTCTGGCCCTCTTTGCGATCCGCTATCTGCACACGCCGCTTACCGGAGCGCTCAACGAGTTGATCGGTGAGAGCGTCGCGACCAGCGTGCTCGCCTTCGCTATGCTGCTCTTGATCCCCTATGCCGCGATGAAAGTGATCGCGAGCAATGTCGGCAAGGTATCGCGCGGATCGGTTCTCGGTCCGATCGACCGCGTACTCGGCTTCGGCTTTGGCGCGCTCAAGGGCACGGTGATCGTCGTCATCGCATTTTCGCTTCTGGTGCTCGGTTACGACACGGTGTGGGGCTATAAAGGCCGGCCCGACTGGATCAGCATGTCGCGTAGTTACGATCTGGTGGACGCAAGCTCGCGCAGCCTGGTCGAAATGATCGCGCAGCGGCGCGCACAGCTCCGCGGCGAAGAAGCCGAAGCTGCCGAATAGTTGCAGCAGATGTCCGCAGCAAAGCCCGCGGTTCCGCTCTATACTCCTGATATGCTCGCGCTGGCGGTTTCGCTGGCAGATTATCCGCTGGGCCGCGCGTTTGACTGCACAGGCGATGCGCGCTCCCGGACATGCGGCAGCGAGATCGTGCTAGGCTGCGATCTGGATGCGGACAAGCGCATCACGAATATCGGTATGCAGGTGAAAGCTTGCGCTATCGGCCAAGCATCCGCTGCAATCTTCGCCGCATCCGCGCGTGGTGCCGATATGGAGGTGCTCACCGGCACGCTCGAAGCGCTGGGCCGGTGGCTCAAGGGAGAGGAGGCTATGCCGGTCTGGACCAGGCTGGACATGCTGGAGACTGCCCTTGCACATCCCGGTAGGCATGAAGCCATCCTGTTGCCGTGGAGAGCTGCGCTAGCTGCGCTTTCCAATGCAGGACTGCCACGTTAGACGCACATCCGTTCGAAGCGAGGGAGGATACCGCGATCATGGCGGAGGGGCAGACCACAAGCGCAGTCATGCAGCGCGAGCCGACCGAGAAGGAAATCCGGCTCGTCATCGCCGCAAGTTCGGCGGGTACGGTCTTCGAATGGTACGACTTTTTCATTTACGGCACACTCGCTGGTCTGATCGGTGCGGCGTTCTTCCCGAGCGGTAACGAAACCTTGCAAATACTGCTGGTCTGGGCCGGTTTCGCAATCGGCTTCGGGTTCAGGCCGATCGGCGCAATCCTGTTCGGCTACCTTGGCGACCGTTTGGGACGGAAATACACGTTCCTCGTGACGGTCACTCTCATGGGCATTGCCACGGCGGGCGTGGGTCTGATTCCGAGCGCATCGAGCATCGGCATTGCTGCACCCATCATCGTTATCGGATTGCGCATCCTTCAGGGGCTGGCGCTGGGCGGCGAATACGGCGGTGCGGCGATCTATGTGGCCGAGCACGCCCCGCCCGAAAAACGCGGCTTCTACACCAGTTTCATTCAGGCCAGCGTCGTGGGCGGATTCGTCCTTTCGATTCTCGTCGTGATCGTCTGCCGCGCGATCTTCCCGCCGGACGTCTTTGCAGCCTGGGGCTGGCGCGTGCCGTTCCTGCTGTCGATCATCCTGCTCGGTATCTCGCTGTGGATGCGGTTGAAGCTGTCGGAAAGCCCGGTGTTCCAGGCGATGAAGGAATCGGGCGAGACCTCGGCCAATCCCTTTATCGAGAGCATGACCTACCCCGGTAACCCGAAACGCATCTTCGTCGCTTTGTTCGGTGTGGCGGGCGTGCTGACGGTGATCTGGTACACCGCGTTCTTCTCCGGCCTGTCTTTCCTGCGCGGTCCGATGCGGGTCGATGACGGGCTGGTGGAATGGATCATGCTGATCGCCGGCCTGATCTCGATGGGTTTTTATATCGTGGTCGGGCGCTGGTCCGACCGGGTCGGGCGCCGCAAGCCGATTATCGTCGGTGCCCTGCTGACGCTGGCGCTGCTCTTCCCGGTTTTCTGGGCCATGGGCAGTCTTGCCAATCCGGGGCTAGCCAAAGCGGCCGAGGATACGCCGGTGGTTGTGTCGGGGCGCGGTTGCACAACCGATCCTTTCGCGGAGCTGTTCGACCGGGAACAGACCGATTGCGGCAAACTGCTGGAAACGCTGACCGCGAGCGGTGTGGCTTATTCGGTCGAGGCGAGTGATACACTCGGCATCAGAGTCGGCGGTGAGCCGGTCGCGGTGGCTGGTGACTGGCTGGAAAGCGGCGAGGCCCGGCGCGACGGGTTACAAGCTGGCGCTAACCCAAAGCGGGTTCGATTTCAGCCCGCAATTTCCGCCATTCCTGAACATCATCGGGATCATAGCGCTGCTGCTGGTCGCAGGCGGTCTGTCTGCGCTCACCTATGGTTCCGTCGCGGCTTTGCTGTCGGAGATGTTCCCCCCGAAAATCCGCTATTCGTCGATGTCGATCCCCTATCATATCGGTGCAGGGTACCTGGGCGGATTCCTGCCCCTGATCTCGGGCTTCATCGTGGCGCGCACGGGGGACATCTATTCGGGGCTCTGGTACGCCTGGGCCGTCGTGGCATTCGGAGTGCTGATTGCATGGTGGGGTTTGCCGGGCGGACCGCCGACCGACTTCTCCGACGATGTCTGAACTGCCGCCACCTACCCTGCGTCTGGACGTAGACACAGCTGCACTGGCGGATAACTGGCGTGCGCTCGACCGCTTAAGTGGCAGTGCGAGGGCCGGGGCGGCAGTGAAAGCCGATTGCTACGGGCTCGGCGCAGACCGCTGCGTCCCGGTCTTGCGCGATGCGGGTTGCATGGATTTCTTCGTCGCGCATTGGTCCGAAGTGCCCGCCGTCATCGAGCATGTACCTGCGCAGCAGGTCGCTGTCTTGCATGGACCGATCAACGCAGCGGAAGCGAGTTTCGCAAAGGCTACCTGCGCGGTACCGGTCATCGATTCGCTGCATCAGGCGCAAGTCTGGAACGAGGCGGGCGGCGGTGCCTGTCACCTGATGGTGGACACCGGCATCAACCGCCTCGGTATCAGACCGGACGAAATATCCGAAGATATCGTGCAGGCGCTCGACGTGCAGGTGCTGATGTCGCATCTCGCCTGCGCCGATGAAGACAGCGCCATGAACGCGCGCCAGCTCGCTGATTTCAAAGCTATTCGGGACTTTGTTTCGCACCACCAGGAAAGCCTCGCCAACAGTGCCGGAATCGCGCTTGGAGCGGACTACCATTTCGATCTGACCCGCCCGGGCCTCTCGCTCTATGGCGGCGTGCCTCGAGCGGAACTGGCATCGCACATCCGGCAGGTCGCATTTCCGAAAGCCGCAATCATCGCCGTGCGCGATCTCTCGTCTGGGGAGAGTGTCGGCTATAATGCGACTTTCACGGCGGACACATCCATGCGGGTAGGCGTGCTTTCGCTCGGTTACGCAGACGGTATCTTAAGGGCCTGGAGCGGGGCGGCATTCGAACATGACGGCCGCACGCTTCCCATACTCGGCAAAGTGTCGATGGACATGATCGTAGTCGATCTGGGCAATGTGCCGGATCTGGGCGAGGGGGACTGGGTTTCGCTGCCTTACGACCTGCCGGATGCGGCGCGGCAAACCTCTCTTTCGCAATATGAATTGCTGACAGTACTGGGTCGCCGCTTCGGTTGACGAAAGCGTCATGTTGCGCTGCACATTGTGCAGGTGCTAAGCGCCGGTGATAGCCTTTCAAGGACTTGCAATTATGGCCCGCCGCACCCCCGATGGTGAACCGATCATCATCAAGAAATACGCCAACCGCCGCCTCTACAACACCGACACGTCGAGCTACATCACCCTCGACGCGCTCGCCGCGATGGTGCGCGAGAATCAGGACTTTCAGGTCGTCGATGCCAAAAGCGGTGAAGACATCACCCATCAGATTCTGACGCAGATCATCATGGAACAGGAAAGCAGCGGCAAGCAGATGCTTCCGGTCAGCTTCCTGCGGGACCTTATCGCGATGTACGGTAATTCCGTGCAGTCGCTAATGCCCGCTTACCTCGAAACCAGCATGACCAATTTCCGCAAGCACCGCGAAGAACTGGCAGGTGCGCTGAAGACCGGCATGACCGCCAATCCGCTCGCCAAGATTGCCGAAACCAACATGGCTATGATGCGCGCCGCATCGCAGGCGTTCATTCCGGGTGCGGCAATAGGAACGACCAAATCCGGGGTGAAGCAGGACGATGAAATCGCGGCGCTGCGCGAACAGATGGCCGCGATGCAGAAGAAGCTCGACGAACTCGACAAATAAGTCCCGGACATCGCCTGCTCGTCACGAACGATCAGGGCGTTTCCAGGGATCAACTAAAAAGTGAACATCCAGATGGCCGCCAACATTCGCCATGCCCTCAACACCCGGCGCGATGACGATTTCGCTGCCTGGTATCAGGACGTCATCAGCGCCGCCGACATGGCCGAGGAATCGGGCGTGCGCGGCTGCATGGTCATCAAGCCGTGGGGCTTCGGTATCTGGGAACGCATGCAGCGGCTGCTCGACGACCGGATCAAGGCGACCGGGCATGAGAACTGCTATTTCCCGATCTTCATTCCGCTCTCCAATTTCGAGCGTGAGGCCGAGCATGTCGAAGGCTTCGCCAAGGAAATGGCGGTGGTCACGCACCACCGGCTGATCGCCGGACCGGATGGCGGATTAATTCCCGATCCTGAAGCGAAACTGGAAGAACCACTGGTTGTCCGCCCGACATCGGAAACCATCATCGGCGACGCGATGGCGCGCTGGATCCAGAGCTGGCGCGATCTGCCGCTGAAGCTCAACCAATGGGCCAATGTTGTGCGCTGGGAAATGCGCACCCGCATGTTCCTGCGCACGAGCGAGTTTCTCTGGCAGGAAGGCCATACCGCCCATGCCGACGAGGCCGAGGCGAAAGAGCACACGTTGCGGATGCTCGAAGTCTATCGCGCGTTCGCCGACGAGGATCTGGCGCTGGCAGTCATTCCCGGCGAAAAACCGGAAAACGAACGGTTTCCCGGCGCGGTTGAAACCTGGTCGATCGAAGCGATGATGCAGGACGGCAAGGCCTTGCAGGCCGGCACAAGCCATTATCTCGGGACCAATTTCGCTCAGGCGAGCGGCATCAAATATCAGAACCGCGAAGGCGCGGAAGAACTCGCGCACACGACCAGCTGGGGTGTTTCGACGCGCATGGTCGGCGGGATGATCATGACCCACGGCGACGATGACGGGCTGCGCGTGCCGCCCAAGCTTGCTCCGTGGCAGGTCGTCATTCTGCCCATGCTGCGCGACAAGCCCGAAGACGATGCGCTGGTCGAATATTGCGAAGTTTTACGGGCTACGCTCGCCGGGCAATCCGCATTGGGCGAACCCCTCCGTGTGCTGCTCGATACCAAACCCGGCAAGGCTGCGGCCAAGCGGTGGGACTGGGTGCGCAAGGGCGCTCCGGTAATCATCGAAGTCGGGGGCCGTGACATGGAAAACGGCGCCGTATCCATGCTGCGGCGAGACGCGCTCTGGAACATGGAGAACGGCAAACCCGCTTTCCAGACACCGACGCGGGAAATGGCCGGGGAGATGATCCCCGATGTCCTCGCAGAGATGCAATCCGCGCTGTTGATCGAAGCCCGTGAACGACGCGAGGCGAACATCACACGCGGAGTGGGCTCGTTCGAAGACGTCAAAGCCTTCTTCTCCGACGACAAGCGCTATCCGGGCTGGGTCGAAGTTCAATGGTCCAAGCCGACGGGCGATGCGCTGGACAAGGTAGTCGAGCGTTTGAAAGCCCTCAAGCTGACGATCCGCAATGTGCCGATGGGTGCGGCACCGGTCGACGGCCCATGCATTTTCACGGGCGAACCTGCGACTGAGCGGGTGCTGCTCGCCCGGGCATACTGAGCGCGCAGCTATTGATAGTGCGGCGGGCGATCACGATATGACGGCCCATGCATAAGAAGAACAATACATCACGGCGCGGGCCGAAGAGCCAGCCGCCCGGCCTGCCGTCGAAAGAACAGATTCTCGAATTCGTACAAGGTAGCGACCGGCCCGCCGGCAAACGCGAAATTGCCAAGGCATTCGGCCTTTCGGGGCAGGAAAAGATAGCCCTTAAAAAGCGTCTCAAGGATATGGCCGAGGAAGGCCTGATCGACGGCAAGAAAACCGCCTATCACCGAATGGGCGGCATTCCGAAAGTCACCGTCTTGCGCGTGGTCGACATAGACGACGGCGAAGTATTCGCCGAACCCGACAATTGGTCACCCGACGCACCGGGTAAACCTCCGCGCTTTTTGGTGAACGAGTTGAAGAAGATGGCCGCGCTCAAACGCGGCGACCGCATCCTTTCGCGCACCGAGCAAACCGAAAAGGGCTGGCGCGCGCATCCCATGAAGAAGCTGCCGTCGCGCACCGATGGTCTGATGGGCGTGGTCGAAATCGACAAGGCCGGCAAGGCGTGGCTCGCACCGGTCGACAAGCGCGTCCGCACGTCTTCGCCCATCGCCGATCTCGGCGGAGCGGAGGCAGGCGAGCTTGTCCTCGCGGAGCGCACCGGAAAGTCGCCGCGCGCCGGAGTGAAGGTTATCGAAGTGGTCGGCGATCCGCTGGCGCCCAAGAGCTTCAGCCTGATCGCCATCGCCAAACACGGCATTCCGCATGTTTTCCCGCAAGAAACGCTGGCCGAAGCAGAGCTTGCTGCTGAACTGCCGCTATCCCAAGACCACCGCGAAGACCTGCGCGGCGTGCCCATCGTTGCCATCGACCCGGCGGACGCGCGCGACCATGACGATGCCATCTGGGCCGAGCCGGACGGGAAGGGCGGCTTCAATGCCATCGTCGCGATTGCCGATGTCAGCTATTACGTCCGCCCAGGTGGTGCGCTGGACCGTGAAGCACGCAAGCGCGGTAATTCGGTATATTTCCCGGACCGCGTGGTGCCGATGCTGCCCGAAATCCTCAGCGCGGAGGTCTGCTCGCTCAAGCAGGATCAGGACCGTGCGGCGATGGCGTGCCACTTGCACATCTCGCCCGAAGGCAAAGTCACCAATTGGCGGTTCACTCGCGCCATCGTACGGCTGGCCTCGAATATCGCCTATGAGGATGCGCAAGCAGCAATCGACGGTGGGGACGCTCCGGATAACCTCAAACACCTGTGGGACGCATGGAAGCTGCTCGCGGAAGCGCGGACCAAGCGCGATCCGCTGAACCTCGAACTGCCCGAACGCCAGGTGCGGCTCGAATGATGCCGGCAAGATCGAGGAGATCGCCGTTCGCGAACGTCTCGACGCGCACCGCGTGGTCGAAGATTTCATGATTGCCGCGAATGTCGCTGCGGCCAAGGCCCTGGAGGCCAAGAAGGCTCCCGTCGTCTACCGCGTTCACGAGACACCCAGCCGCGAGAAGCTGATCTCCTTACGCGAATATCTCGCAACGCAAGGCCGCAACCTTGCGCTTGGCCAAGTCGTCACGCCGGGGCTGTTCAATCGCATGCTCAAGGATGTAACGGACGAGCAGGAAAAAACGCTCGTGATGGAGGCCGTGCTGCGCACGCAGATGCAGGCTTATTACGGCCCGGCCAATGCAGGACACTTCGGCCTCGCGCTAGGCAGCTACGCGCACTTTACATCGCCTATTCGCCGCTATGCCGACCTTCTGGTGCACCGCGCCCTGGTCGATGCCTATAAGCTCGAACAGCCGAAACCGAAGCTCGACCTGCCCGAGGCGACCGGTCTTTCCGACCGTGACAAGTCTGCGCTCAGCCAGATAACAGACGCGATCAGCCAGACAGAGCGCCGCGCAATGGAAGCAGAGCGCGACACGATCGACCGTTATGTTGCAGCATGGCTTTCGGACCGCGTTGGCGAGACATTCGAAACCCGAATTACCGGTGTCCAGGGCTTCGGCTTTTTTGCAACCATCCTGGGCCTTGGCGGAGATGGCCTCGTGCCGGTCTCCTCATTGGGCCGCGAATACTTCCGCTATGACGAGGCGGCACAGGCGCTGATCGGCGAGAGCAGCGGCACGCGCTATTCGTCCGGCGACCGGCTTGAACTCAAGCTGGCCGAGGCCAATGCTTTGACCGGCGCGCTCAAGTTCGAGGTTCCCGGCAGCGACGGCGCACCGATCGAAAAGCGCGGCAATCGCGGTCCGGCCCGCAAGGACAAGCCAGCGCCGCGGCAAAACCACGCCGCCGGTAAACGTGGCCAGCCCAGGAACATCCGCCATCAGGGCCGCAAGCGGAAATAGCGGAACGGCCAGGGCCGGCCAGTCATTGATGAGCAAAGGAGAAATACCCAATGCTCAAGCCCGGAAGCCAAGCCCCCGATCTCGACCTGCCGCTGACAATAGACGCGCGCTTCAAACTTTCGGACCAGTCGCCCGAGCAGTTCACCATGCTGGTCTTTTATCGCGGCAAGCATTGCCCGATCTGCAAGGGCCAGCTGGAGGAGCTGGGCGGCAGGCTTTCGGACTTCACGTCACGCGGCATCAACGTGTTCGCAATTTCGATGGACAGCCCCGAACGCGCACAGGTGGCGCACCAGGAATGGGACACGCACGATCTTCCGTTGGCGCATTCGCTGAGTGAAGATCAAGCACGCGACTGGGGGCTGTTCATTTCGCAAAAACGCGAAGGCAGCGAGGAACCTGAGATGTTCTCCGAACCCGGCCTGTTTCTGCTCAACCCCGATCGCAGCGTCTATTTCCAGGTCATCCAGAATGCGCCGTTTACCCGACCGGATCTGGACGACCTGCTGGAGGGCATCGATTACGTGATGAAGAACGATTACCCGACGCGGGGGACGCTGACTTAGATCTCTTTAGGGGTCTCTTTGGGCTGCATTCCCGCGAGCCGGTCCAGTTCGGCCCGTTCGAGGCCGCCGGGGATCACATAGAGCGGGCACGTTAGTCCGCCCGCATGGGTGGCGAAGTGCGTGACCAGTGGGCCGGGGCCGCCTTCGCTGCTCGCACCCAATACCAGCGCCGCAATGCCCTCGTTTTCTTCGAGATAGGTGGCAATCACTTCCTGCGGATTTCCGGGCCGCACGGCGATGGTGGGCATCTTGCCGCTTTCGGCAAAGATGTTTCCCGCAGCCGAGTTCGCCATGACCTCGGCCCGCTCACGCGCTTCTTGCTCGATGGTCGCCTGAACGCCTCCGAATGCGTTGAAGTTCTGCCGCGGCACCAGCGCCAGAATGTGCACCGCTCCGTTCGAGACTTGCGCGCGGACGGATGCGAAGCGAAGCGCCTGCTTCGCCTCTTCCGTCTCGTCCATCACCACCAGAAATATTCGCACCAGTCTTTCCCCCTCGTTCGCGGTTTATCGGTTAAAGCCGAACCATGCGCAAGGAACTTGCCCGCGCGGCGCAAATTCGCCAGACACGCTGACGCATACTTCCTCCCCGGTAAAGGACGCTCAGCTACCCATGCCAACGCCGATCAAGATGCCCGCACTTTCCCCGACGATGGAGGAAGGAACGCTCGCCAAATGGCTCGTGAAGGTCGGCGACGAGGTGCAGTCCGGCGATATCATGGCCGAGATCGAAACCGACAAGGCGACCATGGAATTCGAGGCCGTGGACGAGGGCACGATTGCCGCGATCCAGGTAGAGGAGGGCACCGAAGGCGTCGCCGTGGGCACGGTCATCGCGATCCTCGCCGAGGAAGGTGAGGACGTTGACGACGCGGCAAGCCGCAGCGCCTGCGGAGGGCAAAGAAGCCGCGCCTGAGGACCCGACGGGAGAGCCGACGGGAGAGCCAAAGGCGGAACCGGCCAAGGCTGAACCACGCGAGAGCGCCGAGCCGGCCCGTGCCCCTGCGAAGAGCGACGCGCCCAAGCCATCCGGCGATCGCATCATAGCTTCGCCGCTGGCCAAGCGAATTGCCGAACAGAAGGGCATCGATCTCTCGGGGATCAAGGGATCCGGCCCAAATGGGCGGATCGTCAAAGCGGACGTCGAAGGTGCCGAGACAGGCACCGCGTCCCACGATGTCGATGGACAAGCCGGCCAAGCCCGCGAAGACGCCGGCGGAAAGCGAATTCGGCGCGCCTTACGAGGAAGAAAAGCTCACCAATGTCCGCAAGGTCATCGCGCGCCGCCTGACGGAGAGCAAGCAGACCGTTCCGCACTACTATCTCGCTGTCGATGTGCGTCTCGATGCGATGCTGGAGCTGCGCAAGGAGCTCAACGCTTCGCTCGAGCCGGACGGGGTCAAGCTGTCGGTCAACGACCTGCTGATCAAGGCGCTCGCCCGCGCGCTGATCCGCGTGCCGCAGTGCAATGTCAGCTTCCAGGGTGACACGATACACAAATACACCCGCGCTGATGTCTCGGTTGCGGTGGCGGCGCCCAGCGGCCTGATCACGCCGATCATCACCGAGGCCGACACCAAGGGCCTCGCGCGCATCAGCACCGACATGAAGGCGCTCGCCGAGAAGGCCCGCGAGGGCAAGCTGCAGCCGCACGAATACCAGGGCGGCACGGCGAGCCTCTCCAATCTCGGCATGTTCGGGATCAAGCAGTTCGACGCGGTCATCAACCCGCCGCAGGGCATGATCATGGCCGTCGGCGCAGGCGAGCAGCGTCCGTACGTGGTCGACGGCGCGCTGCAGGTGGCGACCGTGATGACCGCCAGCGGAAGCTTCGACCACCGCGCCATCGACGGCGCCGATGGCGCGCAGTTGATGGAGGCCTTCAAGCAGCTGTGCGAGAACCCGATGGGGCTGGTGGTTTGACCTCTCCAACTGCGACTAGCGAGCAAGCTCGCAAGTCTTCGTTTCCTCTCCGGCAAGCGGAGAGGAGTGGAAGTACACGAAACTTGCTTCGATTGGCCAAGCGAATGCGGAGGGGGCCCACGGAGGCCGAAGCCAAACTCTGGTCGATGTTTCGAGCCAAACGTCTGGATGGCTTTAAGTTCAAACGGCAGGTCCAGATCGGGGCTTACATTGTAGATTTTGTTTGTTTCGAGAAACGGTTGATCGTCGAAGCGGACGGCTCACAGCATGCCAACAACCAGAAGGACCGGCAGCGTGACGCTTGGCTCGCAGAAGAAGGCTTTGCCGATGCTCCGCTTTTGGAACAACGACATTCTAGGCAATCTCGAGGGTGTTCGCGCGCGATTCTTGATCGAGCTCCATTCCTCTCCCATTTCGGGAGAGGATAGCAAAGGTTGCGCGCAAGGCGCGCTACCGGAGCTTGGAGAGGGTGAATGACGGCTCGCCAACCCCTCATCCGCGTCACGGCCATGCCGGCCGACACCAACCCCTATGGCGGGGTGTTCGGCGGGTGGCTGATGAGCCAGATGGCGCTCGGCGCAGGCGCGCTGGCTAGCCGCGAGGGCGAAGGGAAGGCCGTAGTCGTCTCGGCGACCGATTTCGCCTTTCCCGGCGCGATGCAGGTGGGCGACGAGCTGTCGGTCTATTGCGAGATCGCCGCTACCGGCAACACCTCGCTCACCATCAGCTGCCGAAGCCATCGCCCGCGAGCGCAATGGCGAAGCAACTACCATGGTCGCAAGCGGAACCTTCAAATTCGTCCTGCTCGACGAGGACGACACGACCGCGCGCAGTCGCGGCGATCTCGGCATGAAGCACGGCTGTCCTAGAACTGCCCAGTCGCGCCATTGCTGAAGGCATGAGCTCGAATGTGCGCCTGTCCTCCCTTTCGCTTTCTCGCATCTGCACGGCCCAGAGAATTTATCTCCAGGACCGTGTTCCATGTGTTCCATCCTGTCGGACTGACCCAAGGCTAACCCA
Source organism: uncultured Alphaproteobacteria bacterium (assembly GCA_963797945.1). Taxonomy (GTDB): domain Bacteria; phylum Pseudomonadota; class Alphaproteobacteria; order Sphingomonadales; family Sphingomonadaceae; genus Qipengyuania. The sequence goes on from CAWCRA010000006.1 coordinate 71,352, forward strand.
ACATGGCTGACCAATACGACCTCATCGTTCTCGGCTCCGGCCCCGGCGGCTACGTCGCGGCGATCCGCGCTTCGCAGCTGGGCCTCAAGACCGCCATCGTCGAGCGCGAACTGCTCGGCGGCATCTGCCTCAACTGGGGCTGCATCCCGACCAAGGCGCTGCTGCGTTCGGCCGAGATCCTGCACTACATGCACCACGCCAAGGACTACGGCCTCAAGGTCGCCGGCGAGATCGAGGCGGATCTCGAAGCGGTGGTGAAGCGCAGCCGCGGCGTCGCCAAGCAGCTCAATCAGGGCGTCACGCACCTGATGAAGAAGAACAAGATCGACGTTCACATGGGCGAGGGCACGCTGACCGGCCCGACCTCGCTGACGGTGAAAGGCGAGAAGGGCGAGGAGAAGCTCACCGCCAAGCATGTCATCGTCGCGACCGGTGCCCGCGCGCGCGACCTGCCTTTCGCGCCCGTCCGACGGCAAGCGCATCTGGACCTACCGCACCGCGATGACGCCGCCCGAGATGCCCACCAAGCTGCTGGTGATCGGCTCGGGTGCGATCGGGATCGAGTTCGCCAGCTTCTACAACGACATGGGCGCCGAGGTGACGGTGGTCGAAATGCTCGACCGCATCGTGCCGGTCGAGGATGCGGATGTCTCGACCTTCCTCGAAAAGAGCCTGACCAAGCAGGGCATGACGATCATGACCGGCGCCGGGGTCGAGGACCTCAAGGCGAGCGCCAAGGGCGTGAAGGCCAAGATCAAGGACGCGAAGGGCAAGGCGCCGAACACGAGTTCAGCCATGTCATCGTCGCGATCGGCATCCAGCCCAACACCGAGAACATCGGCCTCGACAAGCTGGCCGAGATGGAACAGCGGCTTCATCCAGATCGACGATTATGGCCGCACCAAGTCGAAGGGCCTGTGGGCAATCGGCGATTGCACGCCCGGTCCGTGGCTCGCGCACAAGGCGAGCCATGAAGGCGTGACCGCTGCCGAAGCCATCGCGCAGGAGCTGGGCAACAAGGACGTCCACCCGCACCCGCTCGACCGGAACAACATCCCGGGCTGCACCTATTGCCACCCGCAGGTCGCCAGCGTCGGCCTGACCGAAGCCAAGGCGAAGGACGCGGGCCACGAGGTGAAGGTCGGCAACTTCCCCTTCATCGGCAACGGCAAGGCCATCGCGCTGGGCGAGGCGGAAGGCTTCATCAAGACCGTGTTCGACGCCAAGACCGGCGAGTTGCTGGGCGCGCATATGGTCGGCGCGGAAGTGACCGAACTGATCCAGGGCTACACCGTCGGCAAGCAGCTCGAGACGACCGAAGCGGAGTTGATGCAGACCATCTTCCCGCACCCCACGCTCAGCGAAATGATGCATGAAAGCGTGCTGTCGGCCTATGGTCAGGCGCTGCATATCTGATGTCGCTGCGGAGGGGGCGCGTTTGTAAACAATGACCGACTTCCTCGTCATCGCATTTGTTATCCTGTTTGCAGGCGTCGTGGCGGTTCCGCTCGCTACGCGGTTCGGACTTGGGTCGGTGCTTGGCTATCTGCTTGCAGGTATGGCGATCAGTCCGCTGCTGCTCGGCCTTGGTGTCGATATCGAACAATTGCAGGTGTTTGCCGAATTCGGCGTTGTGATGATGCTGTTTCTGGTCGGGTTGGAGCTTGAACCAAAGAAGCTTTGGGGAATGCGCGGCCAGCTGCTCGGCTTGGGCGGGACGCAAGTGGTGGGCACGACCATCATCATTGCCGGAATCTCTCTGCTGGCCGACAATGCGTGGCAGACCGCGCTTGCGATCGGCATGGTCCTTGCGCTCTCATCTACCGCGATCATCTTGCAGACATTGACTGAGAAAGGGCTTCTCAAAAGTCAGGGCGGAGAAGCGAGCTTTTCGGTGCTGCTATTTCAGGACGTCGCAGTCATCCCGCTGTTGGCTATTCTTCCACTGCTCGCGCTCCCGGAATTCGCGACCGTCGTCGCGGGAGACCATGGCGGGGGAGCTCATGGTGGTGGTATGTCCATTATCGCATCGCTGCCGGCCTGGGCAGGCGCAATGTTGCGGATTGCGGCGGTCGTCGCGGTAGTATTACTGGCGAACTATCTCACTCGGCCGATCTTTCGCTTCATCGCCAAGGCCAATCTGCGCGAGCTTTTCACTGCGGTAGGATTGCTCTTCGTTATCGGCATCTCGCTGATGATGACCCTGGTTGAATTGTCACCCGCACTCGGCGCATTTCTCGCGGGCGTAGTGCTTGCCAATAGCGAATATCGCCACGAGATCGAAAGCGATGTCGCTCCATTCAAAGGTCTATTGCTGGGCCTGTTTTTCGTCACAGTCGGCGCGGGAATTGACTTTGCGCTGGCATTTTCGATCTGGGATCAGGTGCTGTTCTGGGCGGCTGTGGTGATCGGGACGAAGCTTGCGATCCTGTTTGCGATTGCCTGGTTCGCAGGGATACGCAAACAAGCAGGTTGGCTCTTCTCGCTAAGTCTGGCGCAGGCGGGCGAGTTCGGTTTCGTACTGGTGGCGTTCGCTCTGGCAAACGCGGTATTCGATGGACCGCTGGCGGATCTGTTACTGCTGGTGATCGCCCTGACCATGCTGGTCACGCCGCTGCTCTTCATCCTCTATGACAAGGTCATTGCGCGGCAATATTGCAAGGGTCAGGAGCGAGAGGCCGACACCATCGACGAGGAAAACCCGGTCATCATCGCCGGGCGCGGCCGGGTCGGCGGGATAGTCGACCGCATGGTTCAGGCCGCCGGTTTCGAAACCACCGTGATCGACTACGATTCCAGTCATCTCGAGATTGTGCGCAAGTTCGGGTTTCGCACCTATTTCGGCGACGCAACTCGGCCTGATCTGCTTCATGCAGCCGGGATCGAGCGGGCAAAGCTGCTCGTCGTCGCGCTCGACGAGCGGGAACAGATCGACAAATTGGTGAAATACGCCATCAAGAGCTACCCCGACTTGCACGTGACCGCGCGGGCCGTCGATCGCAATCACGTGTACGAATTGTGGTCGTTCGGCTGCCGCGACATCATTCGTGAAACCTACGATAGCAGTCTTCGCATGGGCCGCTCAGCATATGAAGCGCTGGGAATGGACCGTCAGCAGGCACAGGCTGCAAGTGATGCGTTCGAGCAAAACGACCGGGCTTATATGCCGCAAGTCGCCGACCTCTATAAGATTGGCGTCCCCTTTCACGAAAACGAACCGCTCATCGCGAAGGTGCGGGAACTTCGCGAGGAATGGGACCCGGTGCTGCGCGAGCAGATGGACCAGATACTCAAGCGTGGGCGCGACTGATGGCAAAGGGTACGCATGACTTCGACGCCGATCCGCGCAATGCGAACATATTGATCGATGTGAACGGAGCGCATTATCCCCGCGCCGAGGCAGTCGTGTCGGTGTTCGACAGCGGGTTCATGCTCGGCGACGGGGTATGGGAAGGACTGCGCCTCCATCGCGGAAAGTTCGCATTTCTGGCTGCGCATCTGGACCGGCTTTACGAAGGCGCCAAAGCCATTGCGATGAATATCGGACTGTCACGTGACGAACTGATCGGACGTCTGGACGGGATAATCGACGCCAACGGAATGCGGGACGAAGAAGGCGTGCATATCCGGCTTGATGGTGACACGCGGCATTCGCTCGACGCCCTATCAGGACCCCAGAGTGGTCATTTCGCCTGCGACAATCGTGATTGTCCCCGAATATAAGGCGGCGCTGCCGACCACGGTCGAACATGGCATCAAATTGTTCACGGTCCATGTCCGGCGCGGCGATCCGGCGGTTCAGGACCCGAAGCTCAACTCGCATTCCAAGCTCAATTGCATCACTGCATGCATTCAGGCCGCTCAGGCAGGCGCGGATGAAGCTTTGATGCTCGATCCGCACGGCTTCGTCGCAACGTGCAATTCCACACATTTCTTCATCGTTCGCGGCGGCGAGGTGTGGACGTCCAGCGGGGATTACTGCCTTGGCGGCATCACTCGCTCGAATGTGATCCGGGTCTGCCGGGAGAACGACATACCGGTGTTCGAGCGAAATTTCTCGCTCACGGACGTATATGGCGCTGATGAAGCGTTCGTCACCGGAACATTCGCTGGCGTAGTGCCTGCAACCAGCGTCGACGGTCGCGAATTGACGCAGGGCAGGGGGCCAATGGTCGAGCGGCTTCAGGGTCTTTACCGTGAGCTAATGGACCGGAATGTCGCATGACAATCCGCATCGCCATGTGGTCGGGCCCGCGCAATCTATCGACGGCCATGATGCGCAGCTTCGCGTCGCGGTCCGACACCTTCGTCAGCGATGAACCCTTCTATGGCGCGTATTTAAGACAAACCGGCGACCCACAGCCGATGGCCGGTGCAATCATCGCGTCGATGGACACAGATTGGAAATCGGTGGCCGAGACTCTGCGAGGCGACGCACCGGACGGCAGCGCGATCTGGTACCAGAAGCATATGCCCCACCATATGGAAGGTCCGGTGCACCTTTGGGATCTGGCGGATATGCGCCACGCCTTCCTCATTCGCGATCCCCGGCGGGTCGCGGCGAGTTATGCCAACAAGCGCACCGCCATCCGGGCCGATCATCTGGGCACCGCCCGCCAGCGTGAATATTTCGAGCGCGAGGCGGATCGTTTGGGACATGCCCCGCCGGTCGTGGATAGCGCTGACATATTGTCAGACCCGGAAGGCGTGCTCTCCAAGCTTTGCACCGCGCTCGGCATTGTGTGGGATCCCGCAATGCTCTCGTGGCAACCGGGCGCGCATGACACGGATGGCATCTGGGGCGCGCATTGGTACGACAAGGTAAACGCCTCGACCGGCTTCGGACCGCCGCCTGGGCCACTGCCTGAGCTTGCCAGCAAGTATCGCGACGTCGCGGAGGCCTGTTTGCCAGACTACGAGGCGCTGAAACGGCACGCCATTACCAGCTGAAAGCTTTTCAGCGCGTAAAATCATCAGCTTATCGCATTGGACGATCCACTTGGTTCGCCTGTCCGTTCAATCGGTGAGGAGACGAATGATGGAATACGAAATACATGACGATCCGCAGGGCGACGATTGCATCGCCGAAGGGTACCGTGACGGCGGGCTTGTGGAAGACCATAGCGCTTTGAGAAACCAATCGTCGGTTTCACCAACCGACTATCCGGTCGAACAGAGGCGCGCGCAGGACCTCACCGATACGCAAGCCTCCAACACTTAAAGCCCCGACACAGCCCGCATCATCTCTGCACACAGAATGGCGCCATAAGTGCCCAGTGCATAGCCGAGAACGGCAAGCAGCACCCCGACCGGAGCGAGGGCGGGTGGAAGGCTGCGGCGACGACGGGCGCGGACGCGGCTCCGCCCACATTCGCCTTGCTGCCGACCGCCACGAAAAAGAACGGCGCTTTGATAAGCTTGGCGACGGTGAGCAATAATACCACGTGGAAAAACATCCAGATCAGCCCCACGGCCATGAAGCCCGGCGCATCTGCCAGCTGCAGGATGTTCATCTTTGTGCCGATCACTGCGACGAGCAAAAAGATGAATACGGTGCCGAACTTGGACGCGCCGATCCCTTCCAGTGACCGTGCACGCGTGAAGCTCGCTCCCAAGCCTAACGTCGTGGCAAACACGACCACCCAGAAGAACTTGCTCGCAAGGACGCTTTCGTCACCAGTCGCACCTGCAAAGAAATCACCGAGCATTCCGCCGAAAAAGTGTGAAATGCCGATCACGGCGAGCGCGGATCCTACTAGCAGGACCAAGTCCGGTGCTTTGGCGACTCTTTCCACCGAAGCGGTATAATTGGCCATCTTATCGCGCAAGCGGTCGATTGCCGTGCTGTCCGCACCAAGCCAGCGATCGACGCGCTCGCTTGCGCCAGCACCATAAAGCAGGAAAGCCATCCAGATATTGGCAACGATGATGTCAACCGCGATGAGCGCGGCATAGCGCGACTGATCGTAGCCATAGACTTCCAGCATGGCAGTCTGATTGGCTCCGCCGCCAATCCAGCTTCCCGCGAGCGTCGCCAGACCGCGATAGGCCGCCTGATCTCCGGTCCCGATGATCGATGGATCGACCTGAGCGACGAGGTAAAGCGCCAACGGACCGCCGATCACGATGCCGATGGTCGCCGTGAAGAACATGATCAGGGCTTTCGGGCCAAGGCCGATAATGCCCTTCATGTCGATGCTCAGCGTCATCAGGAACAGCGCTGCTGGAAGGAAGTAATCCTTCGCTACCGGCCACAGCTGGCTTTCGGATACGTCGATCAGCCCGAACGTGACCATCAGCGAAGGTAGCAAATAGCAGACGAGGATAATCGGCACGAAGGTGTAGAACTTCTGCCAGCCCGGCCGGTCCTTGGTCGTAAAGGCAAAGGCGAGCACGAGGCCGAGCAGGCCGAGTATAATACGATCATCTGTGATCATTACGCTGCGACCCCGATTTCCCAAGTGGCGGACAGGGTGGGATTCGAACCCACGAAGGGCTTGCACCCTTGCCGGTTTTCAAGACCGGTGCATTCAACCGCTCTGCCACCTGTCCGCTCGCCGCCCAGCTAGCCACCTCGCGGCGGATTGTCACCACCCTCGTCGAACTGCTTCACCTAAACGACGAAAGCGTTTTACCGAAGCGGTGTCTTGTGCGACAATAGAGCCATGAAAACTGGACGATTTTTAGCCGCAATTGCCGCCGCCGCCCTGACGATCCCCGCCGTTCCTGCAAGTGCGCAGGACATGTCGTTCGACAGCTACCTGCAAATTCTGATCTCCCGCGCCCGCGCGCAGGGGGTCAGCGAAGCGACACTCGACCGGATGACGGCCGGTCTGGTGCCGAACCGCCGCGTGATCGAACTCGATCGGAGCCAGCCTGGATCGCCTAACAGGACGGGATATCCTCCGCTGGCACCATATATCGCGCGCCACGTGGACGATGCACGCATTAGCGGTGGGCGCAGGCAATTCCAGTCTGCCACCGGCACGCTGCAAGCGATCGAGCGTGAATACGGCGTTCCAGGCGAAATACTCGTTGCGATCTGGGGCCACGAGACGGCTTACGGCGCCGTACGTGGCGGCTTCGACTTGTCTCAAGCGCTCGCGACATTGGCGTGGGAGGGGCGCCGCCGCGATCTGTTCTCGGGCGAGTTCGTCGATCTGATGAAGGTGGCGGATAAGGGCTATTCACGCTCTCAGCTCAAGGGCAGCTGGGCTGGCGCCTTCGGCAATCCGCAATTCCTGCCAAGCGTGTATCTGCGCCTGGCTGCAGACGGCGACGGTGATGGCCGCGCAAACATTTTCACCAACCGAGCCGACACGCTAGCCTCCATTGCGAACTATTTCCGCGATTCTGGATGGCGGTCAGGACAACCCTGGGGCGTGCGAGCCTTCGTACCGCGCGGTTTCAATGTCGATGCCTATCGCACCAAAATCGATGCGCCGGTTTGCAGCCGTGTTCATGAACGTCACAGCCAGTACAAGACCGCTGCCGAATGGCGCGCGCTGGGCGTGCAGGCGCAACGCCCGCTGGCAGATGACACGCTCGTCAGCCTGTTTCAGCCCGATGGTCCGGGAACGTCTGCGTGGCTTCTCACAAGCAATTACCGGGTAATCCTCGAGTATAATTGCTCCAATTACTACGCAATGAGCGTTGGCCTGCTGGCGGACGAGATCGCACGCTAGGGTTCTGCCGGGCGATCAAGCTGTGCGAACGTCGATGTCGATGTCTCGCTTATGGCGCAGCGGAGCGTTATAGGCCGCGCTGCCGATCGTGGAGCGAACGGCTTTGGTCATGGGAGTAAACGTGCGTCAGCGTAGCGCTTGGATTTTCGGCGGTTTGACACTGGCGCTCGCTGCTGCGGCGCAAGCAGCCGAAGGCAACACCGTTTCCCCGCCGACCGCGGAAGACGCGCCGATTGCGCTTTTGATTGACATGTCCAGCGGACAAACATTGTTCGCACGCGAAGCGGATCGCCGCTTCATGCCTGCCTCGATCACGAAGGTGATGACCACGTTTCTCGCATTCGAGAAACTTGAGGCGAAAGAGCTATTCACCAATCAGACCACTACCTTTGGCCGCGAAGCCTTTCGGCAATGGGGCGGTGTGGGATCGACCATGTATCTCAACGCCAATGACCGGGTCACGGTCGATGCGCTGCTCCACGGCGTAACCACGGTTTCGGCGAATGATGCATCTGTAGCGTTGGCAGAGGCGGCTGCCGGATCGGTCACTGCGTGGGTGGAGGCGATGAATGCCAAGGCAAGCGCTATCGGCATGCGCGACAGCCGCTTCGGCACGCCCAATGGCTGGATGGACGAAGGGCGAACATTCACAACCGCGCGCGATCTGACCACTCTGGCACAGGCAATGATTACGCGGCACCCGTCGAAATACGCTCATTTCGTCGGTGCCCGGGAATTCGAGTATCGGGGCATCACGCAGCCGAACCACGATCCGATCTCCGGCGTCGTCGATGGGGCGGACGGGATCAAGACCGGCTTTACCAACCAGGCCGGTTACGGCTTTCTCGGAAGCGCCAAGCGCAATGGGCGGCGCCTCGTAATGGTGGTCGCCGCCAGCCCGCGCGCAGGAGTGCGAAACCGCGCTGCCCGCGACTTTATCGAGTGGGGCTTTTCCGCCTTCGAGAGCCGACGATTGTTTCATCAAGGCGCGCAGATTGGATTTGCGAGCGTTCAGGGCGGTGACGTGCGTAGCGTTGGACTTGTTGCCCGGCGCCCCGTGCGCGTTGCAGTCCCGCAAGGTGCCGACGCTGCAATCCGGCTCTCGATCCGGTATGAGGGCCCGATCAAGGCACCAGTCTCCGAAGGCGAGGAGGTCGCTAGCCTGCACATCGCGATAAATGGCGAGGAGGTTGGTTCGGTGCCGCTGATCACACAGCATGCGGTCCTCGAAGCCAATGCTTTTCAGCGTGTCTTCAACGGCTTTGCGGGCGTCTTTTAGCAATGCGTGGAAAGTTCATTGCGTTCGAAGGGGGCGAGGGGATGGGCAAGTCCACGCAGGCGCGTATCCTGGCCGATGCACTGCGGGAGAAGGGCGTAGATGTCGTCCTTACCCGCGAGCCCGGCGGCACTCCTGGCGCCGAGGCTATACGAGAGCTGCTCCTACACCCACCTGGCGACGGCTGGGCACCGCGTGCAGAAGCGCTTTTGTTCGCAGCCGCTCGCAGCGATCATGTCGAAAGGCTGATCGAGCCCGCGCTTGCAAGTGGTCAATGGGTCATCTGCGACAGGTTTGTCGATTCAAGCCGGGCCTATCAAGGCGCTGCCGGCGCCCTTGGCGATGATGTCATCACGGCACTTCACGAGCACGGCAGCAAAGGGAAGTGTCCCGACCTGACAATCGTGCTTACCGCAGATGAGGAAAGTGTCGCGCGCAGATTGGCATCGCGCGATGGAGAGACCTCCGATGCAATTGGCGGGCGCGATTCGGAGTACCACGCCCGAGTGAATGCAGCGTTTGTCGAGTTCGCACATCAGGACCCGGAGCACTTTGCGATCGTCGATGGAGAGGGCACCGTCGAGGAAGTATCGGCGCGCGTTGCAAGAGCGGCCGCGCCAATGATCGAAGGCGCATTGCCGTGCTGATTGGTCATGAGGAAGCATGGAAAGCTTGGCGAACCGCGCTTGCCGGAGAGCGCATGCACCACGCTTGGCTCCTCGCAGGGAAAGCAGGCATCGGCAAAATGCAGTTCGCACAGGCCGCGGCGCGTGAACTGGTCGGCGCTGCTCCGGACCTGCAGCAGCATCCCGATATCCATGTGCTTACCTATGGTGCCAAGGACGACAAAGAAGACCGCAAACGGGCCGATGGCAAGCCCTTCGAGCTGGCCCGCAGCATCCGTATTGCGCAAATCCGTGCCATGCAGCAGCGCCTGAATACACGTCCGACCATGGGCGAGCGGCGTGCGGTGATCATCGACCCTGCCGACGATATGGAGCGCAATGCCGCAAACGCATTACTCAAGAGCTTAGAGGAACCGCCGGTTGGCACCTTTTTTCTGCTCGTCAGTCACCGTCCTGCCCGGCTGCTTCCAACCATCCGTTCACGCTGCCGTATGATGCGCTTTCCCGTTTTGTCGGATGGCGAGCTTGCCGGGCTTCTTGCGGCTCAGGCACCTGATGCGACGCCGGCGACGCGTGAGGCAGCAATCGCCGCTGCCGGTGGCTCGCCCGGCGCTGCGCTCGCTTTCGTGGAGCTCGGCCTGGGCGAAATCGCGCAATTGATGCGGCAAATCCTAGGCGAAGGCGATCCCGCATTCGTGCTTCGAGGCCGTTTGGCGGGCGCGATCGGTGCGCGGCCGGACCGCGACCGGTTGAAAGCTACACTGGATCTTGCCCGCGCTGCCGTTTGTGACGGAGTGGCGGAGGCGTCGCCCTCTCAGCGCAATGCACGTATTGTCGCGCATGAGGATCTGGTTAGGCTTACCGGCGAAATGCCCACCTATAATTATGATCCCGGCTTGCTGGTGATGGAAATCGGCACCTTGCTCGCGCAGGCGGGTGGGGCTAGCGAGCGCGCCCATGCCTGATCCCTATTATATCACGACCGCGATCAACTATCCGAATGGCCGGCCGCATATCGGCCACGCCTATGAAGCGATCGCCGCCGACGTTATCGCGCGCTTCCAGCGCCTGCGCGGGCGCGATGTTCGCTTCCAGACCGGAACGGACGAGCACGGCCTGAAAATGGCTCGCAAAGCCGAGGAGCAGGGCAAGACCCCGCGCGAGCTGGCCGACGAAATGTCCGGATATTTCCGTGAGATGGATACGGCTCTGAACATCAGTTATGATCGCTTCATCCGTACAGTCGAAGAGGATCATCACAGCGCCAGCCAGGCGATCTGGAAAGCGATGGAGGCGCAGGGTGACCTGTATCTCGATCGCTATGAAGGTTGGTACTCGGTCCGGGACGAGGCCTATTACGACGAAAGCGAGCTTGTTGTGGGGGAGGGCGAGGAGAAGCTCTCGCCGCAAGGTACACCGGTTGAATGGACGGTGGAGGAAAGCTGGTTCTTCCGCCTGTCGAAATATCAGGACCGCATCCTTGAGCTGCTCAACACACCGGGATTTCTCGAGCCGGAAAGCAGACGGAACGAGATGATCGCTTTCGTGTCCGGAGGCTTGCGCGATTTATCGGTCAGCCGGACCAGCTTCGACTGGGGCGTGAAGGTTCCGGGCAGCGACGATCATGTGATGTATGTATGGGTCGACGCGCTCACAAATTATATCACCGGGCTCGGCTATCCCGAAGAGACTGACGAATGGCGCAAATACTGGCCCGCGAGCCTGCATCTGATCGGCAAGGACATCGTGCGGTTCCACACGGTCTACTGGCCGGCATTCTTGATGAGCGCCGATCTGCCACTGCCGCAAAAAGTGTTCGGCCACGGGTTCATACTCAATCGCGGCCAGAAGGAATCCAAATCACTCGGCAATGTGACCGATCCTCTGGAGCTTGCGACACGCTTCGGCGTCGACAATTTGCGCTATTTCCTGATGCGAGAAGTCGCCTTCGGGCAAGATGGCAGCTACTCGGCGGAAGCAATTGTAAACAGGTGTAATTCGGAGCTTGCCAACAGCTTCGGCAACCTTGCACAGCGCACCCTATCGATGATCTCCAAGAATATGGACGGCAAAATCGAGGCTTTCGAGCCGAATGGCTACGACAAAACGCTGCTCACCAAGGTGCAGGATGCGTGCCGAGAAGACTTGTCGCGCGAATTCGAAGCACTGGCATTCTCTCAGGGGATCGAGGCGTGGATGCAGGCGGTCTGGGCATGCAACCAGTATGTCGATGAGCAGGCACCGTGGGCACTCAAGAAAACCGATCCCGAGCGCATGAAAGCCGTCCTGCTCACACTGTTCATCGCCATCCGCGATCTGGCGCTCGCCATTCAGCCGGTGATCCCGACAAAGGCGGCGATCGTTCTGGATCAGCTCGGCGTCGATGAGGATCGCCGGAGCTACGATGATCTGCGCGACGAGGGATGGTTTGGCGCGCTTGCAAGTGCAGGGCACGCAATCGGCAAACCGTCACCGGTCTTTCCGCGCCTGGAGCTGCCGGACGTGGGGGAGGGGTGATGCTGGTCGATAGTCATTGTCACCTCGAATATGAGGGACTGGTAGACGAGCAGGCCGCTGTCCTGACCCGCGCAAGGGCTTCCGGTGTGGAGGCGTTTCTCAACATCTCGACCAAGCAGTCAGAATGGGCGCAGGTCGTGGGCACAGCGCAGCGCGAACCTGACGTTTATGCAAGCGTCGGGATCCATCCGCACAATGCCGACGATCATGCAGAGCTTGATGAAGCGGCGCTGCTGGAAGCGACACAGCAGGACCGCGTCATCGGCATCGGCGAAACCGGGCTCGACTATTTCTACGACCATTCGGATCGCACTGTTCAACAAGCGCTTTTCAGGCGGCATATTGCCGTCGCCCGCGAAACGCAGTTGCCGGTCATCATCCACACGCGCGATGCGGAGGAAGACACGGCCTCTATCTTGAAGGACGAGATGGCCAAGGGCGAATTTCCCGCGCTCATTCACTGTTTCACCGCGTCGGCCGAGTTTGGGCAGCGCGTCCTCGACCTGGGTCTGTCTATTTCGATTTCCGGTATCGTAACTTTCAAGAATGCCAAGGACTTGCAGGAGATAGCCAAGACGATCCCGCAAGATCGTTTACTGGTCGAAACCGACAGCCCCTTCCTCGCTCCGGTTCCGCACCGCGGCAAGACATGCGAGCCAGGCTTTGTGCGTAATACGGCAGAATTCATCGCGGAATTACGCGGCGAAACACTCGCCGATCTGGCGAAATATACGACGCAAAACTTCTACAAGCTGTTCTCAAGGGCGAACGCGTGAAGTTTCTTATGCTGGGGTCGGGCACATCTACCGGAGTGCCGCGCATCGGCGATGATTGGGGCGACTGCGATCCCGACGAACCCCGCAACCGTCGGTCGCGCGTCTCGCTTATTGTCGAGAATAACGCTGGCCAGCGGGTGCTCATCGATACGTCGACCGACTTGAGGCGCCAATTGCTCGATAACAGGATCGAGAAAGTCGACGCGGTGCTATGGACGCATGACCATGCCGATCATTGCCACGGCATCGATGATCTGCGGGTCATGCGGTATGGTCGCAGCAACGCGCTGCCGGGATTTGCCAGTTCATCGACAATGAAGAATTTGCTGCGGCGGTTCGACTATGTGTTCGAAGGACAGCACGGCTATCCGACACTGATCGAGCTGAAGAACGTCGAGTCGGTGCGCATGACATGCGGATTTGGGCTCGACACCGTCGAAATGCCGCATGGGCCGAGCGAAACGACCGGCTTCAGGTTGGAGGCCGATGGACATTCGATCGTTTACGCGACCGATTTCAGCGCAGTAACGGACGCGATGGTGCGGTGCTTCAAAGGGGTCGATATCCTCGTGACCGATTGCCTGCGCCGCGATCCTCATCCAACGCATGCACATCTGGAAATGGCGCTGGACCTTGGCAAGCGATGCAAGGCGCGCAACGTCGTATTGACGCATCTCGACAAAAGTATGGATTATCGGACATTATGCGCTGAAGTGCCGAAGAATGTGACCGTAGGTTACGATGGGTTGGAGATGGCAGCGTGAACGAATATTCGATCGTGTCGATCATCTCACTTCTCGGATTTTTGATCCTTGCCGTGAGCGCGCTGTCTGCGCATCGATTGTCGTGGAAGAAAGGCGCAGTGATGGCTCTTTCCTGGGGAGCGATTTTCGCTGTGGTCGTTCTTTTCATATCGATTGCAGGCGGTTGAATGGGGTACCTCGCTGACACTCTAACCCATCTCTTATTTAACATAATATATATTATCACTCCAAGATGACAGAGCGCCTCGATCAATTAGCCCGCCTACTCGCTATAATGGCGCGCTTGCGCGATCCACAGCGTGGTTGCGAATGGGATCTCGCGCAGGATTTCAAAACCATCGCTCCTTATACCATCGAGGAAGCTTACGAGGTCGCGGACGCGATCGAACGTGCGGACATGGGCGAACTGCGCGACGAGCTTGGCGATCTGCTTCTGCAAGTCGTTTTTCATGCGCGGATGGCTGAAGAAGCTGACCTGTTCGATTTCGACGACGTGGCCAAAGCGATTTCGGATAAGATGGAAGCGCGCCATCCGCATATTTTCGGGGATGAAGGTGGCACGATGGGCGAACGCCGCTGGGAGGCGCTCAAAGCAGCCGAGCGTAAGCACAAAGGTGCCGAAAGCGCGATGGACGGCGTGGCCAATGCTCTTCCTGCTCTCATGCGCTCAGACAAGCTCCAGAAGCGCGCTGCAAGAGTTGGTTTTGAGTGGCCGGACGTGACTGGTCCGATCGAAAAGTTGCACGAAGAGCTCGATGAGCTGGACGAAGCCGGCACAGATGACGAGAGGCTGATGGAAGCAGGCGATGTCCTGTTCGTCGCCGTCAATATCGTCAGACGCTACGGGATCGATCCGGAGCACGCACTACGGGCGTCGAATGCCAAATTCGAACGCCGGTTTCGTCAGATGGAGAAGCTTTCCTCCGAAGGCGGGGAAGATTTCGGTACGTTAAGCCTCGAAGACCAGGAGGCCTACTGGCAGCGGGCCAAACGCGACATCGGCTAGTCGGCCAGCGTTTCGAACTGCCCGAATTCCTTCGGATTCAAACGCACGCTGATCCTTCTCTGCGGTGCATTTGCCCCTTCGTCGGTTTCGACGTCCTCCAGCACCTCGCCATGGGCGTAAAGCCAGGCAATGCGCTTGCCCCCCTTTCCGACCGGAATATCGAAGGAATGGGTGGTCGCCCTGCTCGTAAGGATTGCCCCGAGACGCGATAGAAGATCATCGACGCCCTCCCCCGTTAATGCAGAGATTGGCACGACCATATCGTCATCGTCGGCAAGTTCAGCGAGCTCGTCTCTTCGTTCGGAACCGATCAGGTCCCACTTGTTCCAAATTTCCAGGATCGGGATGCTGCTTTCACCCTCATCGCCCTCGATGACTTCAAGATCGCGGAGGATGGAAAGCACTTCGTGTTTCTGGGCCTGTGCATCGGCGTTGCTCATGTCGCGCACATGGCAAATGATGTCGGCGCCGGTCACTTCCTCGAGCGTCGCGCGGAATGCTGCGACCAGCTGGGTGGGAAGATCGGAGATGAAGCCGACCGTATCGGACAGGATTGCTTTCTCGACACCCGGCAAGGCGATCGCTCGCATCGTCGGATCGAGCGTAGCAAACAAGAGGTCTTCCGCCATCACATCTGCGCCGGTCAAGTGATTGAACAGCGTGGATTTTCCAGCATTAGTGTAGCCCACCAGAGCGATAACCGGCCACGGCGCCCTGCCCCGGCGTTCGCGATGAAGCGCGCGGGTCTTGCGGACCTGCTCCAGCTCCCTGCGCAGGCGTGCCATCCGCTCACGGATCATCCGGCGGTCGGCCTCGATCTGGGTTTCGCCAGGGCCGCCGAGGAAGCCGAAGCCGCCCCGCTGCCGCTCCAGGTGAGTCCAACTGCGCACGAGCCGGCTTTGCTGATAGTCGAGATGCGCTAGTTCAACCTGGAGCCGGCCTTCGGCGGTCGCAGCCCGCTCTCCGAAAATCTCCAGGATCAAGCCGGTACGGTCGATGACTTTGCGCTCGAGTTTCTCTTCAAGATTGCGCTGCTGGATCGGGCTGAGCGCGCCATCGACCACCACCAGTTCGGCCTCGTGCTGTTCGCAAGCGATCCTGAGATTGTCCACCTGACCCGACCCGAACAGCGTGTTCGGGCGGACCTGTCGGACGGGAAGGATCGAGCTGTCGGCGATGACAATTCCGATGGCGAGCGCAAGCCCTTCCGCCTCCGCAAGCCGGGCATCGGCTTCGAGATCGTAGGTCTGGCTCCGAATGTCGGGACAGATGACGATAGCACGCGCACCGCGCGAAACCTCGCCCATCAGGTTTTCATCGAAGCTCAGCTGTCGTCGCCTTCCCAGTCTTCGCTCAAGTCAACTGCGGTTGCGGGCTGAATGGTCGAAACTGCATGTTTGTAAGCAAGCTGCACGTATCCCTCGCGCTCCAGCAGCATGCAAAAAAGGTCGAACGCAGCGATCTGGCCCTGCAGCATGACGCCGTTGACCAGAAACATCGTCACATCGGCTTCGGCTTCGCTGACGCGGCTCAGGAATACATCCTGCAGCAGGCGTTGCTTGGAGTTCTGCTTCTGGTTCGCAAACTGATCCGCATCGATCGGAGACCCCGGCATAATCGTCGAGATTGCATGCTTATAGACCAGTTGAGACTGGCCATCGCGCCGCAGCAGGATCGAGAAATTATCGAACCAGGTGACGATGCCCTGCAGCTTCACGCCTTTCACAAGAAACATCGTGACCGGTGTCTTGTTACGGCGGAGCAGGTTCAGGAATGCATCTTGCAGGCTTGGCTGCTTGCCGCCCGCCTTGCTGGCCGCTTTGGGCTCGGGATCTGGCTTTGGCGGGATTGGACGCGCCGAAAGCGTTCTTTCGCTGGACATTTACCGGTATCCTTCTTGTTGGCGGCCGCTTTTTGCGGTCCGCATTCTGGACGACGGTGGGCAGGCCCGCATTCGTCCGGATTAGGCACAATGTGGGATCGGCAAGCGCTCAGGGCAACAGGTCTTTTCTATCTGGCGTTTTACTGGCCCTTGCGCTGACTGTTCTTGCGTTCCGCCATGCCGAGAAGCTTGAGTTTCCGATGCAAAGCAGACCGCTCCATACCGATAAAATTCGCGGTTTTGGAAATGTTGCCGGAGAAACGGCGGATCTGGACCGAGAGGTACTCCCGCTCGAAACCTTCGCGCGCTTCACGCAAGGGAGCGCCCATCAATGCGGTCATCTCGCTTCCGCCGCCCAGCTTGCCCACCGGTGATCTCTCCCGACAGCATGCTTACCTCGACGGTTTCGAGCTCATCACGCGGCGTCAGTATGACCGTCCGTTCAACTACATTGCGCAGCTGGCGCACATTGCCCGGCCAGTCGTAAGCCTGAAGCGCGGCAACAGCTTCATCGCCCAGCGTCGGCGCCGACAAACCCTGCTCAGCGGCATAGCGCGTGAAGAAGTGTTCGGCGAGCGCGGGAATATCGTCCCGGCGTTCGGATAGCGACGGGATGGTCACCGGAACCACGTTCAGCCGGTAGAACAGGTCTTCGCGGAAGCGCTTTTCCTCCATCTCATTCTGCAAGTCGCGCGCGGTCGAGGATACCACACGGACATCGACACCGACTTGCCGCGATCCGCCGACGCGCACGAAGCTCTGCTCGGTCAAAACGCGAAGAATGCGCGCCTGGGTGGAGACCGGCATATCGGCGACCTCATCGAGATAAAGCGTACCGCCGTCAGCCATTTCAAGCAGGCCTGCGCGGATGAGCTTGCCGTCCTGCTCCTCGCCGAAAAGTTCATGCTCGAACCGCTCTGCTGTGATCCGGGCGGAGTTCACCGACACGAATGGTTTGTCGGCTCTGGGACTCCAGGAATGCAGTAAACGCGCGGCCACTTCCTTCCCCGCCCCTGCCGGACCGGAGATCAACACGCGGCTGCCGGTATTGGCGACGCGCTTCAAGGTGGCCCGAACGGCAGTGATTGCCGCCGAGTTGCCGGTGAACTCCTCGCCCGTCGAGATATCGCTTTTCAGGCGCGTGTTCTCACGGCGCAAACGCTCCGTCTCGGTTGCGCGTTCGACCAGATGCAACAGGCGTTCCGCCTCGAATGGCTTCTCGATGAAGTCCATTGCCCCGCGGCTCACAGCCGAGACGGCAGTGTCGATATTGCCGTGGCCCGAGAAGATAATGACGGGAAGGTCGGGTTCGCGAACCTTGATCTCGTCGAGCACTTCAAGCCCGTCCATTGCGCTGCCGTGAAGCCATACGTCGAGCAGAACGAGACTGGGCCGCTTCTCGTCGATCGCCGACAAGGCTTCGTCGCTGCCGCCGGCAGTGCGACATTCATATCCCTCGTCGCTCAGAACACCCGAGACGAGGTCCCGGATATCGCGCTCGTCGTCGACGACCAGAATGTCCAAAGCCATTTCAAATACTCTCCATCATGCAGCCCGGGTAGGATGTTCGCCTGCCGGGATATTGGGCTGCCTTGCAAGGCGCAGGGTCACGCGCGTTCCGCCTTCGTCACGTGGGATAAACGTCATGTCGCCGCCATGTTCCTCGACAATCTTGGTAACGATCGCGAGGCCTAGTCCGGTCCCCTTCTCGCGCGTGGTCACATAAGGTTCAACGATGCGCTCGCGGTCTTTGGGCAGGCCGATCCCGTTATCGTCGACCATGATGGCAATTGAATGTTCGTCCGCTGCGATCGTCACACCGATCCGGCCGCGGTAGTCCGGTTCGGCATCACGCGCGCGCGCCTCGATCGCCTCCGCAGCATTCTTCAGGACATTGGTCACGGCCTGACCAAGCTGGTGGCGGTCGCATTCGATGGTAAGCGGGCCATCGACATCGCCGGACAGATCATAGCCTATCTCAGGGTTTCCGACTTCTTGCAGGAACATGGCCTGCCGGACGAGGTCGAGGGCATCCTCAGCGCGGAAATTGGGTTTGGGAAGCCGGGCGAAGCTCGAGAACTCGTCGACCATCTTCCGCAGATCGCCGACCTGGCGCACGATGGTGTTTGTCAGTTCATCGAACAGTTCGCCGTCCTGCAATATCTGCTTGCGATAGCGGCGCTTCAGACGCTCGGTGGCGAGCTGGATCGGCGTGAGCGGGTTCTTGATCTCATGCGCAATACGGCGCGCGACATCGGACCATGCGGCGCGGCGCTGGTCGAGGAGTTGGCGGGTGATATCCTCGAAGGTGATGACGTGCCCGTCGCGGTCGCTGGCAATCTTGACCGCGAGCGTCAGAAGTTCGGTGCCCTTGGTGTAGCTGACGATCCCTTGCGGCAGGCCCGCTTCAACCATCACAGCGATCTGCGGCGCGAGTTCGGAGAGCGCGCTTTGCTCCAGAGCGGCGCCATCTCCGCGCAGGAGCGACTGCGCCGGACCGTTCATAAGCAGAATGCGCCCCTCCCTGTCGGTTGAGATGATCCCGGCGCTGACCAATTCGAGCACTGCTTCGATGAAGCCGCGCCGCTGCTCGATCTGGCGATTGGCGGTCACCAGCGCATCGGTCTGCTTCTCGAGCTGTGCGGTCATACGATTGAATGCGCGGTTCAGCAGACCGATCTCATCACCCCCGGTCCGGCCTTCTACTCGCAAAGCAAAGTTGCCCGATCCGACCTCGCGCGCGGCTGCGACAAGGTCGGTCAAGGGTTCAACCTGACGATCAGCGAAGCGCAGCGCGAACCACACCGCCAATCCGACCAGCGCCAGACTTACGAAAAACAGTGCGAGATTGAAGCGGAGTTGCAGCGCCCGAGCGCGCCGGGTGAGCACCTCGTAAGCCGAAGAAATCGACTTCGCGCTTTCCCAGCTGCGGAAACTGGCGGCTTCCGAACTGCGCGCGTTGTAGAGGTAGATGCCGCTCTCCCGGTCGATCGGTGCGACGGCTTCGATACGGACGGGCCCTCCCCTGATCGAGACCAGTTGACCGCTCGCAAGCGCTTCGCGCGATTGCGCGACAAAACTGCGCGGATCATTGCCTTCGCTAACGCCGTAAACGAAGGCAGTCCGCAGCGATCCATCCGGCATCGCCTGCAGGATCGCACTTTCGGTGATGTCGCGCGGCTCAGCCTGATAGCGATAGAGCGTGGGCCAATTGTCGCTGACCAGACTTTCGCGTTCGAGGTAGAAGCGAAGGTCCCCGGCCATGGCGATCGTATTGTCGCCGACATCGACCTGGTTCTGTTCGTAATAGCTTTCTGCAAGCTCGTTCGCATTCTCCATCAGCCCGCGCGAATTGTCGCTGAACCAGAAATCGACTCCTGATTGGAAGAGGAACGCCGCGAAACCGGCCACCAGCAAGGTCGGGACAGCGGCGATCAGCGAGAAGAGAAATACGAGACGGACATGGAGCCGCGCGGTGCTGCCGGCAGCGCGCCTGAGCGCGAGTCTGCGACCAAGAAGAACCAACAGTCCCATCGCCGGCACGAGCGTTCCGATGAGCAAGCCTGCAACCTGCCGCGATGGCAGCAATTGCCCGTCCGCCGGTGCTGTTGTGAATGCTGCATAGGTACTTGCGACCATCAGCACGAAGGCGACGGCAGAACCGATTTCAAGCCAAGTGAATAGGTTCGAACGTCGTGACGTCACGACGAAACGGCGCAGCCATCTCGGCGTATGGCGGCGCGCGCCTGAGGGTTCTGCTTGAGCCTGGGTGGCCATCGTTGCCAGCTTACAACGATAGTGTGGCATTCATGCAAGCATTATTTCGACCAATGGGCCGTCATCGCCGCCGGACGAACGCTTCGGGGCGGATGTCGAGCTCGGCAAGGCGCTTGCGCAAAGTGTTGCGATTGATCCCCAAAAGCTCGGCGGCGCGCAGCTGATTGCCCTCGGTCTGCTTCAGCGCGTGCTCGAACAACGGCTTCTCGAATGCCGCCGATGCGGCTTGGTAGAGTGTGCCGTTTGGCGTCTGTCTGCCAGCAAGCCACTCGGCCAGTGCCGCCGTGAAGCTGCTGCCCGACAGGTTTTCCGACGCCAGCTTTTTTGGCGGCAGAGAGGCCGTGACGGCATCGGGGTCGATCACATCGTCGCGCGCCATCAATGCGAGGCGGAAAACGACATTGCGAAGTTCGCGGACATTTCCCGCCCATTGGCGCGGCTCCAGCAGGCGGATGGCGTCGCGGGTGATAGTGCGCCGCGGCAACCCTTCCCCTTCCGCTTGCACAAGGAAGTGACGAATCAGAGCTTCGATATCCTCGCGCCGTTCGCGCAAAGGTGGCAGGTGGATCGGGTACCACGGCCAGGCGGTAATACAGGTCTTCGCGGAAGGCGCCCGAAGCGATCATAGGCTCAAGCGCGCGATTGGTAGCCGCAATGATACGAACGTCGACGGCGATTTCCTGACGCCCGCCTACCCTGCGAATCTTGCCGGACTGCAAAGCGCGAAGCAGACGGGTCTGCGCAGCAGGCGGCATGTCGCCAATCTCATCGAGAAACAGCGTGCCGCCTTGCGCCTGTTCGAACTTGCCAATCGATTGCGTGACAGCTCCGGTGAACGCGCCCTTCTCGTGCCCGAACAATTCGCTTTCGATAAGGTCGTGCGGAATGGCGGCTGCATTGACCGCGATAAACGGCCCCGATTTACGAGCGCCCAGCTGATGAATAGCATCGGCGACCAGTTCCTTACCGGTGCCGGATTCGCCGGTCACAAGAACCGTCAGGTCGTTGCGCAGCACGCGGGTTATCATGCGGTATACGCCTTGCATCGCCGGGCTACGGCCAATGAAGGGTAGGCCCTCCCCTTCCCCGGCCGGCGGACCGGTCACGCCAGGCCTGTCGGCAACTGCCTGCTCCACCGCGCGCAGCAGATCATCGAGGTCGAACGGCTTGGGGAAATATTCGAACGCGTCGGTGTCGCTCGCCCGGATGGCCGTATCGAGCGTGTTCTGAGCGGAAAGGACGATAACCGGCATATCCGGAGCGGCCGCCCTGCACTGCGTCGATTGTTGCAAGCCCGTCACCATCTTTCAGCATGATATCGGTCAGCATTACGTCGTAAGTCCTGCTGGCCAACAATGCATCACGCCGCTCGATGCTTTCGCATGCCTCAGTCGCGTAGCCTTCCTCGCGCAGGGCCTCTGTAACGACGGTAGCGATGCCCGGATCGTCTTCGACGAGAAGGACGCGCTTGGTCATTTGTGGTCCTCGTTGGCTACCGAAAGGTTGATACGGAAAAGCGTCCTTGCCGCTGCGGCGTCTCGCTCATGCGCTATGCTGCCGCCCATGTCGGTGATGAGTTTGCGCACGAGCGCGAGGCCCAAACCCTGCCCCTTGGGCTTGCTGGTGACGAATGGCCGGAATACGTGGTTGCGGATATCCTCGGGAACGCCCGCGCCCGGATCGCTGATCGTGACCTCTATCGGCAGCCGCAACGCGCGGCCCAGCCGAACAGCCTTGAAAATCAGTCCGCTGACATAGCGGGTACGGACGATAACCTGAGCGCCCTTTATGCCATCTGCCGCATCGCAGGCGTTGGCCAGCAGATTGATGACGACTTGCTCGAGCGCATCCCGGCTCGCCAGAACGGGCGGCAGAGATGGATCGAATTCCTCGACAAGTTCCGGCCCCTCCGGCCGAGCGGCGCGCACTGTCGCCATCGCGGTGCGGATTGCCTCGTGCAGATTGATCGGCCCCAGCGGATCGACCGAACGGCTGCCCAACTGCTGCATCCGGTCGATCAGCCGAGCGATCCGGTCGACCTCCGCACTGATCAGATCGGCGAGCGGGCGATTTTGCGGTTCGCTCCGGCGGGCGAGCAGCTGGCTGGCACCCCTGATGGCCGACAGCGGGTTCTTGATTTCATGCGCAAGGATCGCGGGCGCGCCGATTTCGCTTTCGGCAAGTTCGGCGCCGCTCTCGCCTTGCTGACCCGCATCGGAAAGGGTGACAATCCGCCAGCCTGGATCGGATGGTAGCGGCGAGGCGGTCAGATTCACGATCCGTGTTACGTTGTTCGCGACGATAGCAATCCCTCGCGCGATCAATTGACCTTCGGCGTCGCGCAATCCTTCGGCAATGCGCTGATCCTCGACATGGCAAGCATCTGCAAAGGACATCCCCACAAGCCTCTTCGTGCTGCGGCCTAGCAGGTCCTCTGCAGCAGGATTGGCCTCAGTAATGCGTTGGTTTTCATCCAGCAGCAATACCGCGAAAATCAGCCCAGCGATCTGCGCCGCTGCATCAGGCGCTCCGCGGCATTCGCTCACGCTGCGCGCCGGTGAAGGAACGGTTCGTAAAAGCGCTCCAGCTCGCCCAGCACCTGCTCAGGATCGTCGATAAAGTTCACGTGATTTCGAAACTCTGCCGAACCGTGCATGCCCTTGGTGTACCAACCAATATGCTTGCGAGCGACCTTGGCCCCGATATCTCGGCCATAAAGGTCGAGCATCGCTTGGTAATGTTCGACCAGCATCGCAAACTGTTCGTCGAAGCTGGGTGCAGCGATCGTTTCGCCGGTCTGCCACCAATGCATCACCTGGCCCAGCAGCCACGGCTTGCCGTAAGCGCCGCGCCCGATCATCACGCCGTCCGCGCCCGACTGTTCGAGCGCTTTTGCAGCGTCATCGATCGTGCAGATGTCGCCGTTGACGATGACCGGAATCGATACGGCGTCCTTGACCTTCCGGATGAAAGCCCAGTCGGCCTCGCCCTTGTACATCTGGTTGCGCGTCCGCCCGTGGACCGTGATCATCTTGACGCCGATATCCTCGGCGATCTTGGCAAGCTCTGGCGCATTGAGGCTGTCGTGGTCCCAGCCCATGCGCATCTTGACCGTCACGGGAACATCGACCGCCTTTACCGTCGCTTCCATCAGCTTGGCGGCGAGCGGCACTTCGCGCATCAAGGCGCTCCCGGCGAGGCCATTGACGACCTTGCGCACGGGGCAGCCGAAATTGATGTCGATGATGTCGGCGCCGCGATCCTGCGTTCAGCTTCGCCGCTTCGCCCATGCTTTCGGGATCGCAGCCCACAAGCTGCATGGACACCGGCTCCTCGATCGGGTCCCACGCCGCCTTCTGGACGACTTGGCGCGTTTCGCGAATGGCGGCCTGGCTCGCGATCATCTCGGTCACGTTGAGCCCCGAGCCATAGCGTCGCACAAGCTTGCGAAACGGCATGTCGGTCACGCCCGTCATCGGGGCGAGCACGACGGGCGTGTCGATTGCGACCGGGCCGATCTTGATCGGCTTGGGAGGGCGAGGTGGCTGGATCATCGTGAAGTTTACTGCCTAAATATTGGGCAGCCACATAGTGCATTGCAGCAATTCGGGCAAGTCGCTACCCGCGGAGCGATGACAGACACCACACCCTTCCCCCCATTCGCCGCTATCGTGGTGGCCGCTGGTCAGGGTTTGAGGGCGGGACAACCAGTCCCCAAGCAATTCGCAAAGTGGCGCGGTAAGCCTGTGGTGCGGCATTCGGTCGAAGCGCTGCTCGACGCCGGCGCAGACCCGGTGGTGGTCGCGATCCCTCCGGGCGGCGAGGACGCCGCGCGCACGGCACTCGAAGGATTGGAAGTCATCCAGTTTGTCGAAGGTGGTGAGACACGGCAGCAGTCCGTCGCCAATGCGCTGGCTGCGCTTCCGCAAAGCTGTGCGAACGTACTCATCCATGACGCGGCCCGTCCCGACCTACCGCCAGCAGTATTGGCTCGATTGCTCGAGGCTCTCGAAAGCAGTGAGGGTGCTATCCCGGTTCTCTCGGTAGTCGATAGTCTATCGATCGACGATCATGGCATGATGGCAGGAACGGCCGAGCGCGAAAAATTGCGACGGGTGCAAACACCTCAAGCCTTTCGTTACTCGTCCATTGTTGCGGCTCACGAGGCATGGCGCGGCCAGAATAACGCGGGCGACGATGCGCAGGTTCTTCGCGCGAACGGCGGACGGGTCGTCCACGTTCCGGGCGACGAAAGGCTGCGCAAGCTCACATTTTCGGAGGATTTCATGACCGACCTGCCCGCTGTGCGCACCGGCATGGGTTACGACGTGCACCGGCTCGTGGAGGACGAGCAGCTATGGCTTGGCGGTATCCATATCGAACATGACAAGGGGCTGGCCGGTCACAGCGACGCAGACGTTGCGATCCATGCTCTTGTCGATGCCATTCTCGGTGCAATTGGCGATGGCGACATAGGCACGCATTTTCCTCCGTCCGACGCTCAGTGGAAGGGGGCAAGTTCCGACAAGTTCCTCCTGCATGCGGCTGAATTGGTTGAAAAGTCGGGCTACCGATTGTCCAATGTCGACCTTACCATCATTTGCGAAGCGCCGAAAATCGGGCCGCACCGTCCTGCCATGCGAGAACGGATTGCGCAGCTTCTGGGCGTTGACATCGCGCAGGTAAGCGTCAAGGCGACAACCACCGAGCGGCTTGGATTTACCGGCCGCAGAGAGGGTATTGCCGCACAGGCGATTGCCACCGTTGTAAGGGACTGACGGAGGATTGCGCATGGACCGGGAAACGCTGCTTCCAGCAGACATAGATGCCCTCGCCCGCAAGGTAGTCGAGGAGAACACTGCCGCTGGTCGCACAGTGACGGTGGCCGAAAGCTGCACGGGCGGCCTCGTCGCCGCGGCGCTGACGGAAATACCGGGATCATCTGCGGTTCTGGATCGTGGTTTCGTGACCTATTCGAACGAAGCGAAGATGGAGATGCTCGATGTGTCGAGTGAAATCATCGAGACTTTCGGTGCTGTTTCGATCGCCTGCGTCTGGGCGATGGCAAAGGGTGCGCTTGATAAAAGCGGAGCCGACATTGCTGTTGCGATCAGCGGCGTTGCCGGGCCTGGTGGCGGTACCGCTCTAAAGCCCGTGGGCACGGTCGTTTTCGCAAAGATCGTCCGCGGCGACGAGGGCGAGCCGGAAGGCGAGCTCAAGAGCTTCGACGGAAAGACCCGAGCCGAAATTCGCAGTCAGGCCACGCTTTGCGCACTGGAGCTGCTACTGCCCGGTCATGCCGCTCCCGGAGCAGCCTCCAATCCGTAAAGATCGTCGGCGCGGCGCTCGAATGCCTCGACCATCTTGCGAAACGCGCGGTCGAAATATTGGCCGGCCATCGCCTCGAAAATCTTGTTCTTGAAAGTAAAATCGACACAAAAATCGATTTCGCACCCACCGTCGGCCGCGGGCCGGAAGGTCCACTTGTTGTCGAGATCGCGAAGCGGTCCATCGACATAGTGAACGTCGATTACTTCGGGGCGCACCTTCGCTACGCGGGAGGTAAACTTTTCGCGGATCGCCTTGAAGCCGACCAGCATGTCGGCAACCATTTCGGTCTCGCTGTCTGACCGAACTCGTGCGGCCACCACCCACGGGAGAAATTCTTCATATCGCCCGACGTCTGCGACCAGGTCGAACATCTGCTCGCAGCTATAGGGCAGCTTCCGTGTCTCGTGAATTCCGGGCATCAGGCTGTTGATTTTGCCAGCTTTGCCTCCCGCGCAGCCCGCATCTCGGCGAAGTCATCGCCTGCATGATAGCTGGAACGCGTGAGCGGAGTTGAAGCGACCTGCAGAAAGCCCTTCGCCCGAGCGATAGAGCCAAAGGCCGCAAACGCCTTGGGAGTCACGAAATCCTCGACATTGGCGTGCTTGGGCGTGGGCTGGAGATACTGGCCCATCGTCATGAAATCGACATCCGCACTGCGCATGTCATCCATGACCTGGTGCACTTCGAGGCGCTGCTCCCCCAGCCCGAGCATGATGCCCGATTTGGTGAATATCATCGGATCGTGCGACTTCACTTCCTCCAGTAATCGCAAAGATGCGTAATATCGTGCACCCGGCCGGATCGTGGGGTAAAGACGCGGGACCGTCTCGAGGTTATGATTGTAAACGTCTGGTCCGGCTTCGCAAATTGCCTCGACAGCCGGGCGCATCTTGCCGCGGAAGTCGGGGGTCAGTATCTCGATCGTGGTGCCCGGCGTCTCTCGGCGGAGCGCCTCGATCACCTTAACGAACTGCCCTGCTCCACCGTCGGGCAAATCATCGCGGTCGACACTAGTGATAACGATGTGCTCGAGGCCCATCTGCGCTGCCGCTGCTGCCGTATGTTCCGGCTCAAGTGGATCGACAATGCGCGGCATGCCTGTCTTGACGTTGCAGAACGCACAGGCGCGCGTGCACACATCGCCCAGGATCATGACCGTCGCGTGCTTCTTCTCCCAGCACTCGCCGATATTGGGGCAGGCAGCTTCCTCGCAAACGGTATTGAGATTGAGGTCGCGCATCAGCTTGCGCGTTTCCTGATAGCCCTTCCCCACCGGCGCCTTCACGCGGATCCAGTCGGGCTTGCGTTGGCGCGGAGGGCGCGGCGCTTCGGGCTTCGGTGCAGAGGACAGGTCGTTCATGACGAGGACCATCTAGGCCGGAGGAGACACCTCCGCAAGACGCGGAGGGCTATTGCAGAACAGGCGCGGAAATATCGATAGGAATACGCTCGCCGGTCAACGGAGCATCGCGGCCAAGCACGTCTTCTTCGCCATCCTCCAACGGGATCAGCTCGGACATGATCCGCATCCGGTCGAGGTCCATCAACGCACCCTTGCCGGACACGGCGTTCCCCAAGGCTGTCAGCGCAATGGATACAGGATCGGGATCGATTGCTTCCACCGCGTTCGATGCAGCGCGCCGCACGACGCGCGCTTCGGAGATATCGCTTCCGATGTAGTGCAATTCGGTGCGGTAGCCGTCCTTGCTGATCATAATCTCGCCGCCGCGTGCGGTTAGCAATGGCAGCTTGCAGGGGGTGATGCAGGAATTGCCGTGATTGTTGCTGGCGACCGCCCCAGTCGGCATCGTCACGATCGTGAGGTCTTGCGCGGGAGCCAAAGGCTTGCCCTTGACGAAATAATTCGGCCCGCATGCCGATACCGACAACGCGCCTAGCACTAAGAAGCTATGAGCGATCCGTTTCATGTGTTCCCTCCAACACGGTGATTTGACCCTGTTCTGCCGTTTGTCCGTGAACGCATCATGAAGCGGGTATTGCCAGCTCAGCGGACTTGCTTGCTCGCATGATCGCGCTTACGCGCGATTCCTATGGATGCGAGTGTGATACAGACCTTCACCTCACCGGTGGTGCTGTTTTTCGTTTTGGGCTTGCTCGCTGCGTTCGCGCGGTCGGAGCTTGCCATTCCAGAAGCCATTGCAAAAGCGATGTCGCTATACTTGATGGCCGCGATAGGCCTCAAGGGCGGCGTTGCGGTGTCGCAATCCGGTATCGATGCTACGGTCTTAGCGGCATTGGGGGTCGGAATTCTTGCGGGTTTTGCGCTACCCTTCATGGCCTATCCGGTTCTGAAATCCTTTGGGCGCCTGAACCGCCTTAACGCAGGTGCCGTCGCCGCGCATTACGGTTCCGTCAGCGTCGTCACATTCGTGACCGCAGTCGAAATTCTCGAACTGCAAGCGAAACCGCCTGGCGGCTATATGGTCGCGGTCATGGCGGCGATGGAAACACCGGCAATCCTCTCCGGCCTGCTGCTTGCGCGCGGCTTCGGCGGCGAGGACGGGCGTAGCAAGGGCGAATTGCTTCACGAGGTGTTCTTCAATGCTTCGGTCGTCTTGCTGCTTGGCGCGTTCGCCATTGGCATGATCGCAGGCGAAGACGGTTTTGCCGAAGTCAGCCCCTTCTTCGCCGCTGGTTTCAAAGGCGTGCTTTGCCTCTTCCTGCTCGACATGGGACTAATTGCTGCACGCCGGATTATGGACTCGCGAGCAATAACCTGGAGGCTTGTCGTCATTGCACTCCTGCTGCCGCTGGTGAACGGGGCGCTTGGAACATTGGCTGGTGCAGGAATCGGGCTGGATGCCGGATCGGCTGCCGCGCTTGGCGTGTTGTGCGCGAGCGCAAGCTACATCGCCGTGCCCGCGGCAATGCGGCTTGCCTTGCCCGAGGCCGACCCGGGCATTTATCTGACCATGTCGCTCAGCATCACCTTCCCGTTCAACATTCTGATCAACATCGGCCTGATCAGCGCGTTCGCGTCGATGCTGATCGGTCAAACCGGGGCTGCACCATGATCGAAACCGTCATCCGCAAGCGCATCGAAATTCTTGCCGATTCCGCGCTCGTTAAACGGGTGACGGATGCGATAGACCGTGCGGGCATAACCGGCTGGACGATTACGCCGGTCCAATCCGGCAAGGGCCGTGACGGCCGCTGGCGGGAGGAGCGCGTGATGGGGACGGACAAAGTCATCGTATTGACGATTGCCCCGGCCGAAAAAGCGCAGGCACTCGCCGAAGATATCGCACCGATCCTCAATTCGCACGGGTTTTTGCTGTCGATGTGGGACGTGGAGGTCATCCGGGGCGAGCGTTTCTGATGCCGGAATTCGCCCAGCTTCTTGAAGGCTATCAGCGCTTCCGCAAAGGCGCCTATCCGCGCCAGCGCGCGCGCTACGACGAACTGGTCGAGCAGGGCCAACACCCCAAGCTGATGGTCATCGGGTGCAGCGATAGCAGAGTCGATCCGGCGCAGATCTTCGATGTCGATCCGGGTGAGATTTTCGTGGTGCGCAATGTTGCAGGTCTGGTCCCGCCATTCGAAACATCGCCCGGCCTCCACGGAGTATCAGCAGCTCTCGAATTCGCGGTCCAGTTTCTGAAAGTCAGGCAGATCGTCGTGATGGGCCACGGTATGTGCGGCGGTTGTCAGGCAGCGTTGAGCCAGGACCTGCGCGGCAGTCGGCGCGGCGAAGGTGGATTTATCGCAGACTGGATAAACCTGCTCGACGAAGCCCGAGAGCCGATAGCAGCCAGACTTGGCACTACCGGCCGGGCTGCCGAGAGAGCGATGGAATTGGCTGCAGTCGGAGTGAGTCTGGCCAACTTGCGTACTTTCCCCTGCGTGCAGGAAGGTGAGGCCAGCGGTGAGCTGAAATTGCGCGGATTGTTCTTCGCCATCTCCGAAGGCGTTCTTTACGTCCGCAACGACGACAGCGGAGAGTTCGAAGCGGTGGAATGAAGGCTTGTGGCGGGGCCACGTAACGCTCATGGACCTACGTCATGTCGGAACAGTCTCTTACCAACATCGCCCTGCTGATCGATGCAGACAATACCACTCCCGAAGGTATAGATCCGGTACTGACCGTCATGGCAGAGCTGGGTCAGGTCAACATCCGCCGTGCCTATGGCAATTTCGCAAAAGACAATCTTTCGCGCTGGGACAAGATCACGAACAAGTTCGGGATACGGCCGCAGCAGCAATTCGATGTGTCGAAGGGCAAGAATGCGACCGATATGGCGATGGTGATCGATGCGATAGACCTGTTGTATCAGGGAAAGGTCGATGGCTTCGGGCTCATGACATCCGACAGCGACTTCACCCCGCTCGTCACCCGGCTGCGGCAGGATGGCATACTTGTTTATGGCTTCGGCGAATCGAAGACCCCGCAAGCGTTCAAGTCGGTGTGCACGCGCTTCATCGACATCAAGCAACTCATCGCCAATTACGCAGCCGACCGCCCCGGGGATAGAAAGTCCGCCCGCCAAGAGAGCGGCGGCACGGTCGACGAAGATCTGATGGAGCTGATCACCGCCGCCTATTCGGAGGCGAGACGCGATGACAAGGGCTTTGCAAAGGTCCAGCAATTGGGACAAATCGCCGGGAACAGGTCGAGTTTCGATGTGCGCAATTACGGGTTCAAGAGCCTTAGCGAGCTATTCCAAACGCTGGACAACTTCTCGGTCGAGCGGCGCAATGACAATCAGGTCTATGTGAAGCGCCTACGCTGAAGCGACGAAAAAGGGGCGCAAGACCAAAGTCTCGCGCCCCTTTTCGCGGCCAGAAGAAAGCGGTTAGCCGCCAGCTTGCTGGGTCGAATAGATCGCCCACAGATTGGCGATTGCCTGCCGGGCGCCCTCGACCTTTCTGAAGGTCTCTTGCGCCTCGGTGAACTTGCCCTGCTCGACCTGCGCCATACCAAGACGGGTAAGCACCATCGGCGTATCCGCACCGGGCATCGTCAAAGCCTTGTTGAAGAACTCCTCGGCCTCGGCGCCCCGGCCATAGCTAAGGAATGTGTTGCCAGCCGCCATCACTGTATTCAATGCTGCACCGCTTGCGCGAGCATCACTGGCAAGATCAGGAAGATCGGTTTTATCGACATCCACACGCCCGGCTGCCTGTTTCCGCGACTCCGATACGAAGGTATCGCTGCTGTCGAGCAGTCCGGATGCGATACCAGCGTCGATCACCGCGACCACTTCGCCCGGAAGGCGGCGCGGATCGGCAGCTTCGATGTATTCCAGGATCATATTGCTATCACGAAACGTGTTCGTGCGGCGTGCAAGGCGCATGATATCGAGCACCTCGGGGTTCTCGTAACGGTTCGTATTCAACGTCACCGCAATAGCGTCACCCCAACTGACATCGCTAGGGTATTCAGTAACATAAAGCAGGGCATATCGCTGAGCTTCCGTGCTGACGTTGTTATTGTAAGCCATTGCCAAGCCGCGCTTGAGCCATTGTTCGTCGACGCGCTGGCCTGCTGCCTTCTGTGCGTCGATGGCTTCGCCAAGAACGCGAAGACCATCGGCATAATTGTCTTCAGCGAAATAGCTTTCAGCGATCAGCGCTTGCGGATCATTTTCGGTATAACCAGCATCGACGGCTCGAGTAGAGGTAGGTCCGTGCCTTGGTGAAGTCGTCCATCTGATAAGCCAACTGTCCGGCAAGGAAGTTGAACGTTCCGAGGCGTTCCGGTAGGGGTCAGGCCGCTTTCGACCATCAGCTCGACACCGCGAAGCTGCATCGCCATGTCGCTTTGTTTCTGACCCAGATTATAGATCAGATTACCGGCGGCCTGACGATCGCCGGGCGTTTCGATCGCGGCTTCGACGCCGGAAATCATCGCGGCTACAGCTGCGAGATCCGCACCTTCGGCACTCAGGCGTCGTTCGCAGGTGTGTAGACAGCCACAAAGTCCTTCGAATATTTTGCGAGACTCTTCCTCGCTGTCTTTCTTCTTCTTTTTCTGCGCGTGCGCGGGCGCTTCGATTGCAGTGGCGGTCAAAACGCCACCAGTTGCAAGAGCGATAGCCAGCGCGAACGTAGAGGCGCTCCGCTTCGTTTTGGCAGGACGAGTGAAAACCATGATGAAATCTCCCAAGAGTGGATCAGGAACCGGGCGCAAATCGCTGCGCATCCCTTTTCAATAGAAAGGTTGATGGCGCGTGCTTGTTCCCATTGCAAATATTTGTAGGGAAAACGCGCTGAACGGTCATTGAATGACGGCCAATCTCACTGTTCAGCTTGGCTGATTTGCGTGTTCTGCGCCTCGTGGGCCTCAAGCAGCAGGCATGTGTGGAAAAAGGCCGGTTCGAGCGGGTTTGGTGATCCATTCAGGTGGCAATGTCAGGCCGCATCACCTATCTTGTATGACATGACCCGGACCGCGGTCCGCAACCAGAAAAGCGTGCTGTTTTGAGCGACGAAACCGACCTCATCGATCCGCCTGCCAGCGGCCATGAATATACCCGCATCGACATCGTCGATGAGATGAAGACGAGCTATCTCGATTACGCGATGAGCGTGATCGTCAGCCGCGCGCTACCCGATGTGCGCGACGGGTTGAAACCTGTCCACCGCCGCATATTGTTCGCCAGCCAGGAAGGCGGCTTCGTCGCAGGGCGACCTTATCGTAAGAGCGCCAAGATCGTCGGCGACGTGATGGGTAATTATCACCCGCACGGCGACTCCGCGATCTACGATGCCCTCGCCCGCATGACGCAGGACTGGTCGCTGCGTGTGCCGCTGATCGATGGCCAGGGCAATTTCGGCAGCATGGATCCCGATCCGCCTGCCTCGATGCGCTACACCGAAGCGCGTCTTGCCCGTGTCGCCAACAGCCTGCTTGACGACCTCGACAAGGATACCGTCGACTTTGCGGAGAATTACGATGGTTCTCGCTCGGAACCGACCGTATTGCCGGCCCGGTTCCCTAACCTGCTCGTCAACGGCGCGGGCGGTATCGCAGTCGGCATGGCGACCAATGTGCCTCCGCATAACCTCGGCGAAGTCATCGACGGCTGCCTTGCCTTCATCGACAATCCCGCGATCACCTCCGAAGAATTGTTCGAGATCATTCCCGGACCGGACTTCCCCACCGCCCCGCTGATCCTGGGCAAATCCGGCGCGCGTGCGGCCTATACCACTGGCCGTGGATCGGTCCTGATGCGCTGCCGGCACGAGATAGAAACGACGCGCGGTGACCGCCAGTCGATCGTCCTCACTTCCATCCCCTTCCAGGTCGGCAAGTCCGGGCTGGTCGAGAAGATCGCCGACGCCGCCAAGGAAAAGCGGATCGAAGGTGTCTCCGATATCCGCGATGAAAGTTCGCGCGAGGGCATGCGCGTCGTCGTCGATCTCAAGCGCGATGCAACACCCGAAGTCGTGCTCAACCAGATCTGGCGGCACACGCCTGCTCAATCGAGCTTCCCGGCCAATATGCTCGCCATCCGCGGCGGCCGGCCCGAAACGCTTACTCTGCGCGATATCATTCAGGCGTTCATCGGCTTCCGCGAAGAAGTCATCACGCGCCGTACAAAGTATGAGCTGAACAAGGCCCGCGACCGCGCGCATATCTTGCTCGGCCTGGTGGTTGCAGTTTCGAATCTCGACGAGATCGTCACCATGATCCGCGGCGCGCCCAACCCTGCGGCAGCGCGCGCGAAACTGCTCGAGCGTGAATGGCCGATTGGCGACATAGCCCAGTATATCGCTCTGGTCGAAGCCATCGAGCCCAGTGATGAGCAGGAAGGCGGCACGTACCGGCTTTCCGAACGTCAGGTTAAAGCCATTCTCGAACTGCGCCTTCATCGTCTTACGGCGCTCGGGCGGGACGAGATTGGCGATGAGCTCAAGGTCCTCGCTGACCACATCGAAGGTTATCTATCGATCTTGGCCAACCGCGTGAAACTGTATGAAGTCATGCGCGGCGAACTCGACGAGATCAGAGCCACTTATGCCACGCCGCGCGTCACGGAGATCGCGCCCGCATGGGACGGTCTCGAAGACGAAGACCTGATCGAGCACGAAGATATGGTCGTGACGGTGACCCATGGCGGCTACATCAAGCGCACTCCGCTCGACACGTTCCGGGCGCAGGCACGCGGCGGCAAAGGCCGTAGCGGAATGGCCACGAAGGAAGAAGACGCGGTCGTCGAAATGTTTGTCACTTCGACGCATAACCCCGTGTTATTCTTCACCAATACGGGCCGGGTCTACCGGATGAAAGTGTGGAAGCTGCCGGAAGGTAGCCCGCAGACCAAGGGCCGCCCGATGGTCAATCTGTTGCCTCTTGGCGAGGATGAGCGGGTAACCAATGTTCTCTCTCTTCCGGAGGATGAGAGCGAATGGTCCAAGCTCAATATCGTATTCGGCACCGAGCAGGGAATGGTGCGCCGCAATTCGATGGATGCGTTCACCAATGTGCCTACGAACGGCAAATACGCGATGGGATTTGTGGATGGCAGCGGCGACCGGCTGATCGGCGTCGAACTACTGACCGAAGACCAGGAAATCTTCCTCGCCTCGGACGCAGGTAAAGCGATCAGGTTCTCGGCAACGGATGCCCGCGAAACCAAGAGCCGCACCGGTATCGGGGTCCGGGGTATGGCGCTCAAGAACGACGCCAAGGTTGTTTCGATGGCCGTGCTCGACCCGCTTGTGCCCGACATGGGTACGCGCGAAGCCTATTTGCGCGCGGCTTACTGGAAGAACAACGATGCGGAGCGGACGCTAAGCGAAGCTGCATTGGCCGAAATGCAAGACGGCGAGGAGTTCATCCTGACGCTCACGGCGAAGGGCTACGGGAAGATTTCGTCTGCATATGAATACCGCACGATCGGGCGCGGCGGCCAAGGCCTGACGAACATCGGCACGCCGGACAGCAATCCGGAGCGCAATGGCCCCGTGGTTGCCAGTTTCCCCGTCAAGCACGGCTCTCAGCTAATGCTGGTGACCGACCAGGCGAAGCTTATTCGCCTGCCCATCGACTTCCGTCACGAAATTGAGAACGGGTTTGACGAGCACCGTGGCTTCTCGATTTCCGGCCGCGGCTCGTCAGGCGTGCGCATCTTCGACGTCGCGAAAGGCGAGAATATCGTAGGCGCGGCCTTGATCGACGAGACCGAAGAACCGGAAAACATCGCTGAAGAAGCGATGGCCGAGGAGCGGGCTGACCGCGACGCCAGCGTAACGCAGCCACACACCACAGCGCATTCTGACAAGAACATCGAGGGCGAGCCGGGCGGCTGAGCAGTGGCAGCCATCCGGGGGAGAAGCTCCCGCTACGGCACGACTTTCTCATGACGAAGTGTCTGCACGACGCCGGTCGCGATCATGAAAATGCCGCCGTAATAAAGCGGCCAGATCAGCCAATCGGCGATGCCGGCGTCAATCCGTCCGGCCTCGCGGGCGAAGATCAGCAGGTCGGAAACGACGAATAGGACAGCGCCCGATCCGACCCGGTATCTGGGAAAGGCACTGATCCAGGCTGCACCTGCCATCGCTCCGAGAACAAGCGCGTAAGCTGTTGCCAAGTGCCAGTTTTCTGCCGGATAGGTGACTAGCGCTGTGAGCAACGGCACGCCTGCCAAAAGGGTCACGCCTGCTGCCATCTGGCTGCCGGTCGGGCTTTCCCTTCGATTGCGTAGGTAGAGTGCAATGGCCATGACATGCGCGATGGCAAACAATCCTGCCCCCAGCAGCAGCGAAAACTCCAGTACCATGTCGGCAAAGCAGCAAAAGGCGAGCGCAATCGCCATCAAAAGGCCATCCGTGCCGCGTGTGCGCCGCCAGACGTAGATTGACAGCAGCCCTGCCCCCAGCCCCTTCCAGATCATCAGAAAGACGCCCGGCACATTACCGTCCGAGACGAAGAAATAGCTGATCGCCGCTGCAAGGCTGGCAAGAAGCCAAGGTCGGTGATCGATCAATGCTCGTTTCGACATGGGTCCTCCCGCTTGAACTGTCGCGCTACCCCTTGATGCTTGGGGGTGACAAGCACTAGGTGCGCGCCTGTGACCCAAAACATGACTCATGACATCCACATCATCGGCGGCGGACTTGCAGGCAGCGAGGCTGCCTGGCAGCTGGCGCAGCGAGGCTTCAAGGTGCGCCTGTCGGAAATGCGCGGCAGCGGCGACATGACGCCCGCACATCAGACAGATGGCCTGGCCGAGCTTGTGTGTTCGAACAGCTTCCGCAGCGATGATGACGAGAAGAACGCGGTGGGCCTTCTCCATCACGAAATGCGCCGTCTCGGCAGCCTTGTCATGGCAGCAGGCGAGATCGCGCGCGTCCCCGCAGGCAGCGCGATGGCGGTGGACCGCGACGTATTCTCGGCCGAAGTTCAGCGCCGGTTGGACGAGCACCCTAACGTCACAGTGATGCGCGAGCGTGTCGACAGCTTGCCTACCTCTGGCCCTGCCATCGTCGCCACGGGCCCGCTCACTGCGCAGGCTCTCGCGGACAGCATCGTTTCGGCCACAGGTCAGGACCGGCTCGCCTTTTTCGATGCCATTGCGCCCATCGTGCACCGCGACA
Organism: uncultured Alphaproteobacteria bacterium; assembly: GCA_963797945.1. GTDB lineage: Bacteria > Pseudomonadota > Alphaproteobacteria > Sphingomonadales > Sphingomonadaceae > Qipengyuania. The sequence continues at coordinate 107,558 of CAWCRA010000006.1, forward strand.
GCATCGACATGGACATCTGCTGGATCCAGTCGCGCTGGAATAAGCGCACAGAGGCGTCCAATGAGGACGGTGACTACATCAACTGCCCCATGACCAAAGAGCAGTACCTCGCCTTTCATCGGGGATTGATGGACGGAGAGAAGACCGAATTCCGCGAGTGGGAAAAGGATACGCCCTATTTCGACGGATGCATGCCGATAGAGGTGATGGCCGCGCGCGGGGTCGATACCTTGCGCTATGGCCCGATGAAGCCGGTTGGGCTCGACAACCCGCGCGATACGACGCCAGAATTCCCGCAAGGACGCTGGCCCCATGCCGTAGTGCAGCTGCGGCAGGACAATAAGCTTGGCACCCTGTGGAATATCGTCGGCTTCCAGACGAAGCTGAAGTATGGTGCGCAGATCGAGCTGTTTCGAACGATACCCGGACTGGAAAATGCCGAGTTCGCAAGGCTAGGCGGTCTGCACCGGAATACCTTTCTGAACTCCCCTGTAGTGCTTGACAGACAGCTGCGCCTGAAGAATGCGCCCAATATTCGCTTTGCCGGACAGGTCACTGGTTGCGAAGGTTACGTCGAAAGCTCTGCAGTCGGGCTGGTCGCGGGTTTGATGGCCGCGAATGAGCTGGCCGGACGGGAGTGGCAAGAGCCACCTAGGACAAGCGCGCTGGGCGCGTTGCTTTCGCACATAACGGGCGATGCGCAGGCGGACACATTCCAGCCCATGAATATCAATTTCGGGCTGTTCCCGCCGCTGCATGAGGTGAAGAAGAAACAGCGCAAGGAAGCCTATACATCGCGTGCAAAGGCCGATTTCGGCGAATGGCTAGCGATGCTGGAGCTGGAACCCGCTTAACAGCGGCAGGCGGGCTTCGCGCGGCGCTTGGGCTGCGTGGTAGCGAACTCGCTTGGCGTAAGTTCACGATTTCCGTTGGCGTCCGCGCCTTCGAAACGCTCGACGGTCGCGACCGCCCATTCCTCAAACGTAAGCAGGTTGTTGCCATCGACATCCAGCTTCCTGAAGGCATCCGTACGCGACGATAGCATCTCGGCTCGGCTGATGCGCCAGTCACGGTTGCGGTCGTAGCGGAAAAAGCGCCGGTTCTCGCGGCTGAGTTCGGTTGCTTCTGGCGGCGCCGGGCCCTGCAGGTCGGTGACATCGGACATAGGGATATCGACCGCGCCGTCATTCTCGGCAGTTAAGACGGGCACTGGCGCGGGCGGCGGTGCCCCGCGCTCCACCTCGGCCCGGCCTTGCCACCAAAAGGTGCCGATCCCGACCAGAACGAGCGCCAAAACAGCCCCAAGAACGATACGATTCATGCGTTTCTCCTGCGCTTCAGGATAGTCTATCGACCTAGTAAGCCAAGCCGTAACAGGACCATGGGACTCATTCTGTCACCGAAGAGTGCGGGCAGGTTCTTTCGCAGCGCTCGCTTCGCAAGTCCGTCGAGAATGGCCAACGGCCTCATCTCGCGCGCGCTGATGATCCCATAGCTCGAAACCTGGCGCGCGGCACCAATCGCGCGTGTTCTAATCTCCTCGCTATCGGTGTTTTGCGCCAAATCGACGAGCGCCCATCTCTTCCCGGCATGGAACGCTCTTTCGGAGCAATCACGGGAGGAAACTGCGCGGGCGATTTCACTGACCGCTCGCCCTCGGGCTTCTGCAAACTGTTCTATCGCTGATCGGTCTATCGTTTCGTGGGCCAATAACTGTTCCCAACCGTCGACCAGACAGCCGAAATTTGCGGCGGCCTTCCCAAATGCAAGACTTAACTGTTGTAATTCAGGCGGGATTCCCTTCGCGCCCAGTCCCGACCTAGACAGGTTTTCTCGCCACCAAGCGAGTTGGATCTGTCCCAACAGCGGATCGCTCGCGCTCGCGACGATGTTAGCGAGCCGTTGGTCGAAGTCGAACACCGCCTCGAAGTGTGGACGGCTTGACGATGGCGCACTTGCAATCGCAGCGCTCAGGTAATCCGGCCGTAAAGGCACCTTAGGCAGGGGTCTGAAAGCTTATGTTAACCATAGCGTTAAACGATCCATTTCTCATGGGCAGCTAAAGGGCATGTGAACAGGGAGCTTACACCGATGCAACAACCATGCGATAACCGCAGAAAGTCGTCCGCTATCGGACTTCTTTCCCGACTGCGCAAGGATCGTTCCGGTAACGTGCTTGCCATAACCGCCGCATCGGTGATTCCGATACTCGGAGTGGTGGGCGGTGCGGTAGATGCAAGTCGGCTCTATCTGACGAAAAGCCGCATCCAGGCTGCGTGCGATTCTGGCGTTCTTGCCGGGCGCAAGGCAATGTCGACCAACGTCTACACGGCCGCCGCACGTACGCGGGCCGAGTCCATGTTTGCTTTCAACTTCCAAGATACGGACTACGGTACAACGGGCACAACCTTCACGTCATCCGCGGATGCACAAGGAAAGCTTAGCGGGACTGCGAACACAACAGTCCCAATGGCGCTGATGCAGATATTCGGTATCACCAGCAAGCCGCTGGGTGTGAAATGCAGCGCCGACATCCAGGTCCCGAATATCGACATTGTGATGGTGCTAGACGTTACCGGGTCGATGGGCGATCCGATTGGCGGGGTTGATAAAATCAACTCCATGAAGGCGGCAGCGAAAGACTTTTACGACACACTCGCCGCAGAGCTTGTTGGCAATACCCAATCCCAAATTCGCTACGGGTTCGTGCCATATAGTCAGGCGGTCAACGTATCGGAGCTTTTCAGGGCGACGCCTGATGCGACGAAGGGTGAACTGCCCTTGACCCATCTAGCGAATACGATGCAGGTCGAGTCGCGCGTAGCGAATTTCACTACGCCTGTAACCGACGATTGGGCGCCCGATCCTAATACACCTACCATCGTCTTCGAACAGGTCTTCAACCGCAACCAAGTCGATACTTACGCCCCTTTCGTCGCCTATGATGGCGCGTCGACACCCATGTCGACATTCGATTGCGAGCAATATGCCTCGAACAGAGCCTTCAATATCGGCGGCATAAACCTCGATGTCACCATGTTCCCGCGGACAAGTTATCCCGGGCAGGGGAACGGGGACAGCATCCTTTATCGTGCCGAAGGATCTACGAATTGGACCAACAGCAGGCCGTCGACCGGGACGTTTTACGATCAGCTTTCATTCGCTCGTGTGTCCGGCACATGGAGCGATAGCGGCGGTAGCAACACAGGTGCGTACCGAACGTGCGAGCGCCGTGTCACCCAGCAGCGCTATACCAAGCAGACCGGCTTCGCGTTCACGAATTGGACGTACCGACCGGTCTCGTACGATGTTTCCGCTTTCAAGGGTGGTAATACGCTTCAATACATCTCGTCGTTCGATTCCGATTATACGGTCACGACGTCGGGATCGTACGATCCGGTCCAGCTTCGTGCGCTAGCCGACCAGTCCGGGTTGAATTCATCGTCGACCACCTGGGATGGCTGTGTCGAAGAGCGCGATACGACTGCCGTAGCGAATTTTGCACCCATCCCTTCCGCAGCCAAAGATCTCAACTGGATTGATGGAGGGACCACGGACGACACTTGGCGTTGGCGCCCGGTCCTGCGTGAATTGACGCATGACCGCCAACGCGTCGCCGAACGAACGACAACGAGCTATTACGGCAAGCCAGGATACACGTGCCCCGGGGCGAGCGTGCGCAATCTCAATGTCATGACTGAGTCCGAATTCGACACCTACATCGATTCTTTGACGCCAGGTGGCTTTACCTATCTCGATATGGGTATGGTCTGGGGGCTTCGCCTGATCTCGCCACAGGGGATGTTCGCCTCGCGAAATCTGGTCGGTCCCAATGGCGGGCAGATCAGCCGGCACGTTATCTTCCTGACCGACGGTTCGCCGGTATCCGCGAGCGACACCTACTCATCCTATGGTGTCGAGCGAATGGCAGAGCGCATAACCGGTGCAACCGGCGAGAACGCAGCGACCCTTCACGCTCGGCGCTTCCAAGCCCTCTGTGACGCGCAGCGCGGTGTAGTTAGCGTCTGGGCCATCGCCTTCGGAACATCGGTCAGCGGCAATCTGTCGAATTGCGCGGACCCAGGGCGTGCATATCAAGCAAATAACGCTACCGAATTGCAGAACGCCTTTCGGAATATCGCCCGAGATGTCGCAGATTTGAGGCTGGTAGAATGACCCATTTCGAAAAAGACAGGGAGTGCGAGCAGTCGCCACGTTCAAGTGTCGCTAGCAATGACGAAGGGATCGCAGCGACCGAATTTGCAATCGTGGCGCCGATGTTCCTGCTCATACTGATGGCAATATTCGATTTCGGATTTGCGATTTATACGAAAGCGGTACTGCAAGGCGCAATTGAAGAGGGCGCGCGCACCGCTTCGCTGGAGAATACGCAGTTTTCGACGATTCGAACTCGCGTCAATCAGCAAGTTCTAACAGTTCTGCCCGCTTCCAACCCCGACACCGATATCTCGTTCACCATCGATCCAACCTATTACGAGAATTACAACGACCTGCAGCTTCCAGAGGATTTTACCGACCTGAATTCGAATGACCAATGGGACAGCAATGAATGTTATGTCGATCGGAACGGAAACCGGTCGTACGACACCGACGTGGGCTTGACCGGCCGCGGAGGCGCTCAAGACGTCGTCTCGATCAATGCAAAGGTCGACTACAAGCGCATTTTTCCATTTTGGAACATGATAGGTCAACCAGACCGCCTTACGCTTGAGGCGAATACATTCCTGCGAAACCAGCCATTCTCAGCACAAGCTGCGCGTGTAGGTGTGGAGATCTGTCCATGAAGAAGCTTTTCGACAAATTTATGCGCATTGGGCACCGTGAAGACGGCGTGGTCCTGGTGGAATTCGCATATGTGCTTCCATTTTTCGTCGTGCTTGGATTTACCGCCATCGAGGTTGCGAACCTTGCGGTCACAAACATGCGCGTTAGCCAGATGGCCATGACGGTGGCTGACAACCTCTCGCGGGCAAAGCAAACCGTACCGCTAGGGCTACCGCAACTGCGAGAAGTCGATGTCAACGATACCTTGCTGGGCGCTGAAATTCAGGGTGGTGATGATATCGACATATGGGAGAACGGGCGGGTTATCGTCACGAGTCTGCAGCAGACGAGCGCCGGACTTCAGACCGTCAAGTGGCAGCGCTGCAAAGGCAAATACAACGCCGCATCGCTGTATGGAAGCGAAGGCGATACTGAACCGAACAGCGGTTCGGGTGGCTTTCAGGGAATGGGTACCGGCGCTACCCAAGTTAGGGCAGAACCGAACAGCGCGGTGATTTTCGCAGAGGTCGTATACAACTACAAACCACTGTTCGGCGATTGGCTGCTGGGCTCAAAGCAGATCCGCCGTGAAGCCGCTTTCTATGTTCGCGACGACCGCGACCTTAGCAGGATCTATAATCCCAATCCCAGGCCAAGGAAGGCTCGATGCGACCGCTTTGACGATCGCTGGTCATGATCGATTTGTGATCGATTTGTCGCCGCTTCAGTCCGCGTAGCAGACCTTCTTCGCCGCCTCTACAATCCGGGGCGCGTCGATTAGCGCCAGCTTCTCGAGGTTTGCCGCATAGGGAAGCGGCACGTCCTCGTTGCATATTCGCAGGACGGGTGCATCGAGATCATCGAAGCCGTCTTCCATGCAGATCGCGATTATCTCGCTGGCGATAGAGCAGGTCGGCCAGCCTTCCTCTGCGATCACCAGTCGGTTTGTTTTGGCGAGGCTGTCCAAGACCGCCTGCTTGTCCAGCGGACGCAGCGTGCGAAGGTCGATGACTTCCGCGTCAATGCCCTCCCCCGCCAATGTCTCGGCAGCTTCGAGCGAGAAGCCGACACCGATCGAATAAGTAACGATCGTCACGTCGGAGCCTTCGCGCATGATCCGTGCCTTGCCAATCGGCAAAACGTGATCCTCGAGGTCCGGCACATCGTAACTGCGCCCATAGAGCAGTTCGTTTTCGAGGAAGACAACCGGATCTTCCGTGCGGATCGCAGCCTTCATCAGGCCTTTGGCGTCGGCTGAATCGTAAGGAGCGATGACGATAAGGCCGGGCACGCTCGCATACCACGGGCCGTAATTCTGGCTGTGCTGCGCACCAACCCTGCTTGCCGCACCATTGGGCCCGCGGAAAACGATCGGGCAGCGCATCTGGCCGCCGGACATGTAGTTCGTCTTCGCAGCCGAATTCACGATGTGGTCGATGGCCTGCATAGCGAAGTTGAAAGTCATGAATTCGACGATCGGGCGCAGACCGCCCATCGCAGCACCGGTACCGATACCGGCAAAGCCATATTCAGTGATCGGCGTGTCGATGACGCGCTTGGCGCCAAATTCGTCGAGCAGGCCCTGAGTGACCTTATAGGCTCCCTGATACTCGGCCACTTCCTCGCCCATCACAAAAACGCGGTCGTCGCGGCGCATTTCCTCGGCCATAGCATCGCGCAAGGCTTCGCGAACCGGGGTGCTGGTATAGCTGGTGCCTTCGGGCACCTCGGGATCGGCTTTGGGTTGATTTTTTGGACGTTCCGGCGTGACCGAGCCATTTTGATCGGCGCGTCCGACATCCTTGCCCTCGCCCGGCACATCATCGATCTCGGTGGCAGCGGGGGCAGGAGCAGGAGCTTCCACGTCGGAAGCGTCTTCACCCTCGCCCGCCATCATCGCGATGACAGTGCCGACGGGGACATTCTCGGTGCCCTCTTCGATCAGAATCTTGCCGAGAGTGCCTTCATCGACGGCTTCGAATTCCATCGTGGCCTTGTCGGTTTCGATCTCCGCGATGATATCACCTGGCTCGATGGCATCGCCTTCGGACTTGAGCCACTTGGCAAGCGTGCCTTCTTCCATGGTGGGCGAAAGCGCCGGCATTTTCAGTTCGATGGCCATGGCTCAGTACTCCTCCACCAGAACATCGGTGTAGAGTTCACTCGCATCGGGTTCGGGCGAGCTTTCGGCAAAGTCCGCCGCTTCGGACACGGTCTTGCGAATACCCTTGTCGATGGCCTTCAACTCGTCCTCGTCTTTGCCCTTCTCCATCAGAGCCTTCTTCAACCCTTCGATAGGATCGTGATGGTCTTTCTGGTCCTGAACTTCCTCGCGCGTGCGATATTTTGCCGGATCGGACATGGAGTGCCCGCGATAGCGGTAGGTGTTGCACTCCATAAGTACCGGGCCGTTGCCTTCGCGCACATGCTTGAAAGCCACTTCGGCAGCGGCGCGGACTTCCAGCACGTCCATCCCGTTCACTTCGATGCCGGGAATGCGGAATGCGGTACCGCGGCGATGGAAACGCGTCTCCGCGCTGGAGCGCGAGCTGGCCGTGCCCATGGCGTATTGATTATCCTCGACCACGAATACGATCGGCAGTTTCCACAGCGCGGCCATGTTGAATGTCTCGTAAACCTGGCCCTGGTTTGCGGCGCCATCCCCGAAATAGGCAAGACAGATCCCGCCGTCGCCGCGGTACTGGTGCGCCAGAGCCAATCCACCACCAAGCGCCACCTGCGCGCCGACAATGCCGTGGCCGCCGTAGAATTTATGCTCGGTGCTGAACATGTGCATCGAGCCGCCCTTGCCCTTGGAGATACCGGCCTGTCGCCCGGTCAGCTCCGCCATGATGACCTTGGGGTCGATACCGTAGGCGAGCATGTGGCCATGATCGCGGTAGCCGGTGATCACGCTGTCCTTGTCATTGTCGAGCGCGCTTTGCAGCCCGATCGCAACAGCTTCCTGGCCGATATAGAGATGGCAGAAACCACCGATCAGGCCGAGGCCATACAGCTGGCCCGCCTTCTCTTCGAAGCGGCGAATGAGCAGCATCTGCTCATAAAAGGCCAGCATCTCCTCATCGGACGCCTTGTACCGTTTCTTCTTCTCGAATTCCTCCTGCAGCGAGTGAAGGACGAAATCGTCATCCATTGCGGCAGGTGCGGTTTTCTTCTTGCTACGAGGGGCTTTGGCCAAGGCTGTCGTGTCCTTCGTTTCCGGGGGAGGATGCGGTCAGCCTATTGGCGCAAGAAATCACCGCGCGCAACGCCTAGGCGCGCTCCATTTTCGATATTCGGTGGCAGTGAAGCTCAGTCTTCGAGGTGGATGACGACTTCATCCGGGTGGACGACGTTCATCTGCTCGCGCAGCAATTCGCCCACCATATCAGGGTCGGCGCGATCGGGATGAAGCAGTTCGACACGGTTCTTGAGCGCGTCACGCTTCTCACTGAGCTGAGCCAGCTGCTCCTCACGCTGGTCGAGAAGCCGCAGATTTTCGCTCCAGGAAAGAAGCCCCGACGGGCCCGCGATCGCCGCGCCGCCCATCAGCAAGAGCGCGCACAAAGCGACGCCCTGCACTGCCTTGCGGCGACGATTTTCGCGATTTCCGGGCCAGCGCTTCATTACATCGCACAGAATCATGGTTAAGCTGCCAAGGCAAGCGGAATTTCGGCGATATGCGCGGGAGCGTGCGGTCTAGCGGTCGTCCCGCACCATGTCGCGCGGATCGAAACCCTCGGGCGCATCGACTTCGCTGACGCAATCGTCGCGGTCATCGAATTCGGTGCGGAGCGCCCGGCTCATCACGGCATGCATGTCATAGAGGCAGGTGATGTAGGTGAGTTCGAGTATCTCGACATCGCCGAACGCCGCCTTAAGCTGATCGAAAAGACTTTCTGGCACGCGGCCGCGATGGGTGACCAAACAGTCGGCATAGGCAAGGACGAGCCGCTCGGTATCGCTATAAGCATCGCTCGCCTGCCAATGCGGCAATTCGGCAATCTTCCGCTCGTCGACACCTAGGCCGCGCAGTGATTTGCAGTGCTGGGAAAACACGAACTGGCTCCCGGTCGAAAACCCTGCCCATGCTTGCCCAAGCTCACGCAAAACGGGATCGATCTTGCGTTCAGGGCTGCGGTAATAGGCAAACCCTTGCGCGGCATGTTTCAGCGTATCGGGCGAGTTCGCAAACACGGTCCACCAGTCCCCCGGCGTGCCGGTATCGGTGCCCGGCTGGGCTACCGGATCGCGCGCTCCGAACAGCAATGCATAAAGCGGCAGCGCGACCTCTTTATCAGCTTCTTCTCTTGGCACCTGACGCAACCTCGGCATCAATCAAGCCTCCGCACTTGCTGGTTGGTGCCGCACATCGCCCGGCGTGAAGGCTTTCGTGAAGGCAGCGAATTCCAGCATGATGCCGTTCGGATCGGTGAAATAGACCGAGCGCACGAACACGTCTTCGTGCATCTCCATGGCCATACCGCCGGGACTGTCATCGTGGTTTATCACGGCGGGCGTGTGGTCGACGCCCGCCTCCTCCAATCGGCCGAGCGCCGCTTCGAGTTCGCTCTCTTCCATGTGAAAGGCGAGGTGGTTCATGGAGCCGACCGCTGTCTTCGCCTTGTACGGAAAGGATTCTACCGAGGCGATGCCGGGCGCGGCGGGCGGGCCATCCTTCCACCAGAAGAAAGCGACGCTCGACCCTCCTCCGCAATCGAAGAAGAAATGCTGTCCGCCGTCTGGAAGCTCCACGGTCTTGACCAAAGGCATGCCGAGTATCTTGGTGTAGAAATTCATCGTCTCGCGCATGTCGCGGCACACCAATGCCACGTGATTGATCCCGGCCGTCTTGAGCATCGCATCTCTCCTCCGCTGCGATGATGGCTTGGCAAACGCGGATGAGCAAGCGCGGATGGGCAAGCCGGATCGGAACCGCAAATGCGCTGCATCGGTTGAGTTTGGGAGAGCCCAAGTTGACAGCGGCCCGCTGACTGCGATATAGTTACCTTTGAAACTAACCAGCCAATCCCGTGAGGAACACCATGCCTGACCTGTTCGAAAACCCCATTGGCCTCGACGGCTTCGAGTTCGTTGAATTCTGCGCGCCTGAAAAGGGCAAGCTCGAACCGGTTTTCCAAAGCATGGGTTTCAAGCAGGTTGCGAGCCATCGTTCCAAAGACGTCCAGCTTTGGCGGCAGGGCAACATCAACCTCATCGCCAATTACGAACCGCGCAGCGCCGCATGGTTCTTTGCACGCGAGCACGGCGCCTCAGCCTGCGGAATGGGTTTCCGCGTCAAGGACGCCGCCAAGGCCTATGACGAGCTGATTGCGCGCGGCGCAGAGCCGGTCTCGAACGAGCCGGGTCCGATGGAGCTTCGCATTCCGGCCATTCGCGGTATCGGCGGGGCGATCGTTTATCTTATCGATCGCTATTCCGATGAGGGCGAGGAAGGTCTGTCGATCTACGATATCGACTTCGAATATCTGCCGGGCGTTGAAAAGCACCCGGAAGGCGCGGGCTTCGACATCATCGATCACCTCACGCACAACGTCTATAATGGCCGCATGGCCTATTGGGCCGACTATTACGAAACGCTGTTCAACTTCCGCGAAATCCGCTTCTTCGACATCAAGGGGGAATATACCGGCCTGACGTCGAAGGCGCTCACCGCGCCCGACGGCAAGATCCGCATCCCGCTCAACGAAGAAGGCGAAGGCGGCAAAGGCCAGATCGAGGAGTTTCTCAAGGAGTTCAACGGCGAGGGCATTCAGCACATCGCGCTGATCTGTGACGATCTCGTCGCCGCATGGGACAGACTGAAGGACTTCGGCGTGCCCTTCATGACCGCGCCGCCGCAAACTTATTACGAAATGCTCGAAGAGCGTCTTCCCGGCCACGGCGAAGATGCGAATGAACTGCAGATGCGCGGCATCCTGCTCGACGGCACCACCGAGGGCGGTCAACCCCGCCTGCTCCTGCAAATCTTTGCCGAAGCGCAGGTCGGACCGGTGTTCTTCGAATTCATCCAGCGCAAGGGCGATGACGGCTTCGGCGAAGGCAATTTCAAGGCCCTGTTCGAAAGCATGGAACGCGACCAGATCAAGCGCGGCGCGCTGCATGTCGACGAGCCGCAAACGGAGCCCGCAGAATGAACGAGCAATCAAGCCATCCGGTAAAGCTTGGCGGCGTCCATCATGCCGCCTATCGCTGCAAGGACGCGAAAGAGACAGTCGAATGGTACCGCGATGTGCTGGGCATGGAATACACCAGCGCGTTCAGCGAAGACTACGTGCCCTCCACCGGCGAATACGATCCGTATATGCACGTCTTCCTCGATGCGGGTAACGGAAACATCCTCGCCTTCTTCGAACTGCCCAAACAGAAGGAAATGGGCCGTGACGAGAACACACCGGCCTGGGTCCAGCACCTGGCGTTCCGCGTCGGCTCGGAAGACGAACTGCTAGCTGCAAAGAGCCATGTCGAAAGCCTTGGCATCGACGTCCTCGGTCCGACACATCACGGTATCTTCAAGTCGATCTACTTTTTCGATCCGAACGGTCACCGCGTAGAGCTGGCGGCCGATATCGGCACGCAGGAGCAATATGCCGAGCTGAAGCGCGTCGCCGTGCCCATGCTCGACGAATGGAGCGAAACCAAGAAGGCTCCGCAACACGCAGCCTGGCTTCACGAAATCGCCCGCGAAGAACACGGCAAAGGCTGATTTCAGCCATTTAGGAACCCCCTTCGCCGCCATTCGTTTGGCCGCGAAAGAAGGATTCGAATGAGCCAGCCTGCGCCTGCAACGCCGAATGAAACCTACGACAGCAATGTCGACACCTTAGCCACCTTGCGCGACCAGGTTGTCGACATGGCGGAAGGAATGGTGCGCGCCCTCCCCAACTTGGCCATCGCGGTCATCATTTTGATCCTGACATGGATCGTCGCGCGGTTCGCTGTGAAGATCGCGGATACGCTCGTCGGGCAAGCGGACGTCCGCCCAAGCCTCAAAAACCTTATCGATACGCTGGTAAAACTCGCGATCTGGGTCATCGGCATCATGATCGCTCTGACTATCGTAATGCCGGGTCTGACGCCTGCCAGCCTGATCGCAGGTCTCGGGATCGGCGCCGTTGCCATCGGCTTTGCTTTCCAAGACATTTTCGAAAACTTCATGGCGGGCATATTGATCATGCTGCGCGAGAAAATGCGTATTGGCGATGTGATAGAATGCGAAGGGATCAAGGGCAAAGTCGAACACATCAGCCTGCGCGAGACCCATGTCCGCCGTCTGTCGGGCGAGCTGACGATCGTGCCCAACTCGATGATCTTCAAGAACCCGGTCGAGATCCTGACCGATGAAGATAAACGACGTCATGAAGTTGTGGTCGGCGTGTCTTACGATACCAATCTCGACCACGCTGCAGATGTGATCCGCAAGGCTGTGGAGGGCGTCGAAGGGCTGGAACACGATAAGGGACTCGACATCTTCGCGCAGGAATTCAATTCCAGTTCGGTCGATTTCCTCGTCCGCTGGTGGGGCGGCTCGACGCCGCGTGCCGGATGGGAAACCAAGGATAAGGTCGTGCGCGCCATCAAGGCCGGCCTGGACGATGCGGGTATCGAAATCCCCTTCCCCTATGTGACGCACACCTTCAAGGAGAAGGTGCCTCTGGGCGGGAAGGTCGGCGAGGCAAGCTGATCGCGGCCGGCAGGCTTCGGGAGACCTGCCGATGCAAAATCCGCCCGCGCCCCCGCGGCTGACTCGGCGGCAGGAGCTGATGCTCGCGCTGGCCGCTGCGGTCGTGACGGCCAATGCCTATTACATCCATCCGATCATCGGCGATGTGGCAGACAGCTTCGGCGTGAGCGATGCCCGGATCGGGCTGGTGCCAGCGCTCAACCAACTGGCCTTGGCAGTCGGCATCTTCCTGCTGCTGCCATTGGGGGATCGTTTTTCGAACCGGACGCTGACGCTCCTTTTCACCGTCGGACAATGCGCCGGTCTGGCCATCATGACGATCGCCGAGAGCTTCGCAGTCTTCACCGCTGGATCCACCCTGCTTGGGTTCTTCACTATCGCGCCCTACCTGTTGCCAGCCTATGCATCCAGACGTGTCGCTCCCGAGCGGCTCGGCCATGTGACCGCCACTCTGACCGCAGGGGTGATCTTCGGCATACTGATCGCACGTGTCGGCGCGGGCGTTGTGGCGGAGTATGTCGGCTGGCGCGCAGTCTACTGGATCGCAACCGGCGCCATGATCGCGATTGCCGTGGCATTGCCGCGGATAATGCCGAAGCTGGAGATCGAAGGAGGGGCGGCGCCATCGAGCTATCGCGGGCTTGTTTTATCAATCTTCCCGCTGCTGAGAAGCCACCGCGAGATCATCATTTCAGGAGCTATCCAGGGAATTGGCTTCGGACAGTTCATCGCGCTCTGGTTGGGGCTGGCGCTGTATCTTACGTCGCCGCAGATGGGATATGGCACCGACGTCGTCGGATATCTCGCCGGCTTTGCCGCCGTGAGCATATTGTCGACCCCGCGCCTTGGCAGGCTTGCCGACCGTGTCGGGCCAAGAAAGGCGCGGCTTTACTTTGCCATCATCCAGACCTTCGGAATTGCGCTGTTGATACCGTTCGGCGGCAATTTGTGGCTGCTGACAATTCCCATCTTCATCGGCAATCTCGTCGGGCCCGCCATCGACGTTACCTCGCGCATGACCTTCCTGGCGCTCGAGCCGGAGCTGCGCACCCGCCTGACTACCATCTACATAGTGATGATGTTCATCGGCGGCGGTATCGGCAGTATCGCCGGGACCGCGGTCTATGATGCTTATGGCTGGAATGGCACGGCGCTTTACATTCTCGGCTCGTGCATCCTCCTGACGGCGCTCGCTGCGCTATCGTGGAAGCTTTACGGGAGCGGAGAGAATGGTGCGCCCGACAGGATTTGAACCTGTGGCCCCCAGATTAGGAATCTGATGCTCTATCCAACTGAGCTACGGGCGCCCGGCGAGCCATTTAGCAGGCATGATGTCGATGGCAATCAGTTGAGTTCTTCGGGCGGAGCGACCGGCACCAGCAAAGGTGCAACCGCAATGCCTTCTTCGACCAAAGCTTCAGCTTCGTCTCTGGTGGCCTGCCCGTGGATCGGCGCTTCTTCCTTCTCACCGTAATGCATGGAGCGCGCTTCGTCGGCGAACTTCTTGCCCACCCACTCGCTCGTCTTGAGCGCGGCCGCCTGCGCCTTGACCAATGCGCCGAACGCCTTGGCTACCTCAGGCGGCATGGGAGTGTTGGCCATCGGATGCGAGGGCTTGCCTACGAAGTCGGCGTTGGGCTCGCTTGGGCGCTGCGCCAGTGCCTGGTTACCCTTCGCCGGGACTGACGGCGCCATGGGTGCCTTGTCCACGGCCTCGCTCCCGCAAGTTGGGCAGCACAAGAGACCGCGTTCCCGTTGGTCCGAGAAATCGCTGGATGAGCGAAACCAGCCCTCGAATTGGTGGGCATTGTCGCAAGAAAGGTCGAAAACGATCATGCTGCGGCTAGTTGGCGATTTTGCGCCGGTTGGCAAGGCTCGGCACCTGTTCGCGCACGCGCTTGATTCGGGCCGGATCGATGTCGGCGAAGCCAAGACCTGGCCCCTCGCCTCCCATATCGAGCAGCACTTCACCCCACGGATCGACAACCAGACTGTGTCCGTAGGTCGTGCGGCCATCCTCATGCACGCCGACCTGTGCCGCTGCCACTACGTAGGCGCTGGCCTCGATCGCTCGCGCTCGCTGGAGGATGTGCCAGTGATCGCGGCCCGTCGGCACGGTAAATGCGGCGGGCACTGCAATCAGATCGGACTGCGCCCTGCCCAGCGCGTCGAACAAGGCCGGAAACCGGATGTCGTAGCAGATGGCCAGCCCGAGCCGGCCGACCGGAGTGTCCGCCGTTACGACCTTATCCCCGGCAGTGTAGGCAGAAGATTTGCGCCAGCTTTCGCCGGTGGAGAGATCCACATCGAACATGTGCATCTTGTCATAGCGCGCCGCGATTTCGCCATTGGCGTCGATCACCAGCGACCGGTTCGCCCACTTCCCGTCTGTGCGCTCGACTGCAAGCGATCCCAGAGCGATCCAGATACCGTGCTCCTTGGCGGCGGCGCGAGCGGCAGCGAGGACGGCATCGTCCTCTTCGCGCACCACAGATGCTTTGGCGCGTTCCCGATCGCTATCGAGCAAGCCGCTCATCTCTGGAGTAAACAGCATGCTGGCACCGCCTTCACGGGCAGCTGCTGCGGCCTCGATAATCGTGCGGGCATTTGTCTCGGGATCGATCCCGGAGGTCATCTGCAGGACAGCAATCCGGGTCATTCAGGCGGCCAGCAGCGTGTCGAGCTTTCCTTCGCGTTCAAGGGCGTTGAGTTCATCCGATCCGCCGACATGCGTATCGCCGATGAAAATCTGCGGTACGGTCCGTGCACCCGGCGCACGCTCGAGCATTTCGTCGCGCTTTGGACCGCCCATAGTAATGTCGTGCTCGGTATATTCGACACCCTTTTCGTCGAGCAGGCGCTTGGCGCGCGAGCAGTAGCCGCAGCCGAATTTCGTGTAGAGCGTGACGTCGGGTTGGGCCATGTCGATCCTCGAGTACCTTGTAATTTCAGGCAGTGCAGCAAACCTCTTGAAGCCCTGCACCACCATACTATCTTTAAAATGTCCGATGCGGCCATGATGGCGCACCGGCGTAACGTTGGAGGCGCCGTATCATGCGGGCTTCCGTACACATACCAAATTGCTCAGAAGAGGATTTGTTTCGATGAACCGTACAGACTTCACCCCTTATCGCCGCTCCACCGTCGGTTTCGACCGGCTTTTCGACCTTCTGGAAGGTCAGGCGCGCAACACTGCCGGCGACAACTACCCGCCCTTCAACATCGAGCGCCGCGACGAAGATACCTACCGTATCACGCTGGCCCTCGCGGGCTTCCGCGCCGAAGATATCGACATCACTGCGCAGCAGAACCTTCTGACAATCCAGGGCAAAAAGCGCGAAGAGGCAAGCGACGGTGAAATGCTGCATGTTGGCATCGCCAATCGCGGTTTCGAACGCCGTTTCGAACTCGCCGATTATGTGCGCGTCGATTGTGCAGACCTTGCCGATGGCATTCTGACGATCGATCTCGTGCGCGAAGTGCCCGAGGCGATGAAACCCAAAAAAGTCGCTATCGGCGGCAAGAAGCTTGAGATCGTCCAGACGGGCGAAGGCGGCAAAGGCTCTTCCGAAGCTGCTTGAGCTTTCACACATAAATAATTGAAAACGTTGGGGGGCGGACCACTAGGATCCGCCCCCCGCGACGTTTGACGCCGCCAAGCTTCGAAATCGATTGTCCGGGTCGCAGAAGACACTCAGTTTCGAAGCAAGCCCACCCACAACGCAGTCTGAAGAGCGTGGGCGATATCAATCGCCCTCGCAAGATTTGCTATGTTGAGGCTGTGTTACGCGAAATTATCAAAAGATAAAGTGCGCCAGGCGTCGCTCACGTGGGAGAATAGCCAGCTACGCCTCGATTTGGCGAAATTACGATTAACCTATCAAGGGGTTAGCCGGTGCGTCCCAGTTTGACACTTTTTTAAACGAGACGCGCCTGGTCGAGCGCCGCGCCGATAAAGCCGGAAAACAGCGGGTGCGGATCGAAGGGTCGCGACTTCAGTTCGGGGTGATATTGCACACCCACGAACCATGGATGATCGGGACGTTCGATGATTTCCGGCAGTAAGCCGTCGGGCGACATACCGGAAAACACCAGCCCGCTTTTTTCGAGCGATGGGATGTAGGCGCTGTTGACCTCGTAGCGATGGCGATGACGCTCGGATATTTCCAGGGCGCCGTGATAGATGGCCGAGACATGGCTGTTCGCGCCGAGCTTTGCGTCATAAGCGCCGAGCCGCATCGTGCCGCCTAGGTCCCCGCCAGCCTCGCGGGTCTGGAGACCTTCTTCGGTCATCCATTCGGTGATGATACCGACAACGGGTTCTCGCGTTTCGCCGAACTCGGTGGATGAAGCGCCGGTTACTCCAGCATCTCTCGCACCGTCGACGCACGCCATCTGCATTCCGAGACAGATGCCGAAAAATGGCACCTTGCGTTCGCGCGCGAAGCGGACGGCGGCGATCTTGCCCTCGCTACCCCGCTCGCCGAAGCCGCCGGGAACCAGAATGCCATGCATGGGCTCGAGCTGGGCGGCGATATCGCTCTCGTCCTGCTCGAACACTTCGGCATCAATCCATTTGATGTTGACCTTTACGCGGTGCGCCATTCCGCCATGCGCCAGCGCCTCGTTGAGCGACTTATACGCATCTTGCAGTCCGACATATTTGCCCACGACGCCAATGGTCACTTCGCCTTCGGGATTTGCGTAGCGGTCGACCACGTCGTTCCATCTGGTCAGGTCTGGCTCGGGCGCGTCGGTGATACCGAAACCGCGCAAGACTTCGGCATCCAGCCCTTCGCGGTGATATTGAAGCGGGACCGAATAGATCGAGGGTGCATCGAGCGCGGGAATGACGGCGGAAGGCCTGACATTGCAGAATTGCGCGATCTTGCGGCGGTCGCTTTCCGGGATTTCATGCTCGGCGCGGCACAGCAGGACGTCAGGCTTGATACCCAGACTGGCGAGTTCACGCACGGAATGCTGGGTCGGTTTGGTTTTAAGCTCACCGGCAGCCGCGATGTAAGGAACGAGCGTCACGTGCACCGACAGTGTCTGCATCGGCTCCAGCTCGTTTCGAAGCTGGCGGATGGCCTCCATGAACGGCAGACCTTCGATATCACCCACCGTGCCGCCGATTTCGCACAGGATGAAATCGAGATCGTCCTGGTCGGCGAGCGCGAAGTCCTTGATGGCGTCGGTGACGTGCGGGATCACCTGCACGGTCGCGCCCAGATAGTCGCCGCGCCGCTCTTTGGCGATGATCTGCTGGTAAATGCGCCCGGAGGTCACATTGTCGCTTTGCTTTGCGGAGACCCCGGTGAAGCGTTCGTAATGGCCAAGGTCGAGATCGGTCTCGGCCCCGTCATCCGTCACATAGACTTCGCCGTGTTGATAGGGGCTCATCGTCCCCGGATCGACATTCAGATAGGGGTCGAACTTACGAATGCGGACCTTGTAGCCACGCGCCTGGAGAAGGGCAGCAAGACTTGCCGCCATGAGACCTTTTCCGAGCGAGGAGACCACGCCGCCGGTGATGAAAATATACCGCGCCATGGGAGTTGGCTCTTAGGGATGGTCGGTGAGTCGGCGCAAGCGGAAAGCCGCAGAAACACGGCTAACCAATGAGGATGTGCACAATTGCCTGCCGAAAAGCCTTATTGGGCGAGCGGATCGTCATTCGCGGGCTGCTCTGCCGGAGCTTCGGGTGCGGCAGCACTCGGTTCGGCCGGACCGCCAAGAACGCCGCCAAGCGGGTCCTGCTGGGCCGGAGTAATCGAACGGTCGAGTGTGGATTTGATCGTCGATCCGCCCGAGCTTGTTGCCATTGCCGCAAGCGCGATGGAGAGAATCACAAATGCCACAGCCAGCCACTTTGTCGAGCGGGTCAGAAAATCCGCCGCACCGCGCGCGCTCATCATGCCGGAGGGGCTACCGCCGATACCGAGCCCGCCACCTTCGGAACGCTGCATGAGGATCACGCCGACAAGAACGGCAGCCGTGATGGCCTGGAGGACGGTAAGGAAAAGGAACATTCGAAAATCCGCTCAAATAAGTGTGCCGAGCCATTTAGGGTGCCGCATGGGCGCCCGCAAGCCTAGTCGTTCTTGGCTTCGGACGCCGCCAGCACGATACCGAGGAAGCTTTCCGCCGACAGGCTGGCCCCGCCGACCAGCGCGCCATCCACATCGGGCAGGCCGAGTATTTCGCGCGCGTTCTCGGGCTTGACCGAGCCGCCATATAGAATGCGCATTTCCGCCGCAGCGTCCTCGCCATAGGTTTCCACGAGCAGCCCGCGGATTGCCGCGTGCATCTCGTTGATATCCTTGCTCTTCGCCGTGCGCCCGGTGCCAATCGCCCAGATCGGCTCGTAAGCCACCGTGACGCGCTCGATCGGCTCGTCCACTTTTGGCAGGCCGTCGCGCAGCTGACCCAGAACAAAGTCGACGGCCTTGCCGGCATCGCGCGTGTCTACGCTTTCGCCGCAGCACAAAATGATCTGCAGTCCGGCTTCGAGCGCTGCGTTCGTCTTAGCGGCGATGAGCGTCGTTGCTTTCCGCATGGTCCTTGCGGCGTTCGCTATGACCGAGGATCACGAACTTCGCGCCCGATTCGGCAATCATCGCGGCCGAGATGTCGCCCGTATGCGCGCCATCTTCGCGCGGCGAGCAATCCTGTGCACCAACGCCGATCTGCTCAGCCTCGCGGTGAACGGCGTGGATAAGGGTGTAAGGCGGCGCAAGCGCAACCTCCACTTTCATGTAACGCTGGGCTGCCCGGTCGATCGCGCGTGCTTCGGAAAGCATCACACGCGTGCCGTTCATCTTCCAGTTTCCGACGATATAGGGCCGTTCGGCCATGATGTGATCCTGCTGAATTGGAAATGCGGTCCCGAGATATAGGGACGGCCAAGCCGGGTCCGCTAGACGAGGATGGCGATCCAGTCAAAACCCTTCGCGACCTGTTGCGGCAAGGTCGCATGGCGGATATGGAACGCCTCCGAATTATCGCACCGCATGGGCTTGCCGCAAAGCTGGCCCTGCCAACTACCGGATCTTGCTCCCGATCATGCTCACCTTTTTCCGCAGTTTCTTCAAATCGAAGATTGGCCTTGCCATCACGCTAGCCTTCCTTGGCCTGATTGCCTTTGCATTCGCCAGTTCGGATGTCGCCAATAACGCGACCTTCGGCGGTATTGCCGGCGGCGACCGGGTTGCCGTGGTTGGAGATGACCGGATCGACACAGCCGAGCTGAGCCGCGCGGCCAGCAATGCGGTGGACCGCGTGCGGGAGCAAAACCCGACTATCTCTATGCAGGCGTTCGTGGCTCAGGGCGGCTTGGAAGAAGTGCTCGACCAGCTGATCGACCGCTATGCGATCGAGACTTACGGGCGCAAGCACGGGCTGCGGGCGGGCGACAATCTTATCAACAGCGAGATTCAGCAGATCGGCTCGTTCCGCGGTGCAGACGGCAATTTCAGTCAGGAAGCTTATAGTGGTGCGCTCGCGCAGCAAGGCCTGACCGACGCGATGGTCCGCGGCGACATCGGCACCGGTCTGATTGCGCAGCAATTGCTCACACCTGCCGCCTTCGGTGCGCGGATGCCGGAAGCTTTGGCACGCCGCTATGCGCAGCTCTTCAAGGAGCGCCGCGAAGGAGCGATCGCTTTCCTTCCAGCAGGTGCTTACGCGCCAAGCGCCGACCCCAGCGATGCGGTCTTGCAGAAGTTTTATGCCAATAGCCGCGACGATTTCATCCGTCCTGAGCGCCGCATTATTCGCTACGTTGCATTCGGCAGTGAAGCGATCGAGGATTCCATCACTCCGACCGATGCGGAGATCGCCCGGCGCTTCCAGCAGGACAGCGCGCAATATGCCGCCAGCGAAGATCGCGGCTACACCCAGCTGATTGTCCCAACTCAGCAGGCGGCAGCGACGATCCGCGACCGGGTCAGCAGTGGCGCATCGCTGGAAAGTGTGGCGCGCGAGGCAGGCTTTCAGGTTTCTGTGACCAATTCTGCGAGCCGTAGCGAGCTGCGCAGCGATACTTCGGAAGCGGTTGCACAAACCTATTTCAACACACGGCGAGGCGGAATCACCGAACCGGCGCGCAGCCCGCTGGGCTGGCACGTCGCCCGGATCGATAACGTGCGCACACGCACCGCTCGTACGCTTGCGCAGGTTCGCGGTGAACTGACCGAGACGATGCGCGAAGAAAAGCGGCTCGACGCCCTCGCCGATCTGGCATCCGAAATGGAGGAGCTGTTTGATGGCGGTGCAACCCTGCCCGAAGTGGCCGAGCAATTCGGTCTGGAAGTGCAATCCTCACGCCCTGTAACCGCTGCGGGCCAGGTTTATGGGACGCAGGAAGCTCTGCCCGGCATTCTCGCCCCTGTCCTGACGACGGCATTCCAGATGGAAGAGAGCGAGCCCCAAGTCGGCGAAGTCGCGCGCGGCGAAACATATGTCGCGTTCGATGTCGCCGAGATCACGCTCTCTGCTGCTGCGCCGCTTGCCGAAATTCGCGACAATGTTGTAACTGCATGGCGCTTGTCAGAGGGGTCGAAGGCTGCGCGCGCGGCAGCGGACAGAGTGATCGAGCGGCTCGAGAACGATACCGATCTTGCAGTGGCTCTTTCTGCCGAACGACCCACCTTGCCGCCGACCGAAAACATCTCGCTGAGCCGCGAAGAACTCGCCCGCCGTCAGGAGCAGCGCGTTCCGCCCCCGCTCGCTCTGTTGTTTTCGATGGCTCAGGGCACGTCGAAAAAGCTGGCTGCTGCCAATAATCTGGGCTGGTTCGTGGTCGATCTGCGAGACATCTCGATTGGCGAGATCGACGATAATGACCCGCTCATCCAGCAGGCCCGCCAGCAGCTCGGCCAACAGTTGAGCGATGAGTATACCGATCAGCTCGTAGCCGCATTTCGCAAGGAAATGGGTGTCGAGCGCAATCCTGACGCAATCGCGGCGGTCCGGCGCCAGCTGACCGGCGCGACGGCCGCGAACTAGGAGGCGGCTCTGGGCAGGATTGAGGGCGCAGACCAGGCGCGCAAGGCACTGGCGGCGGGTGAACCCGCGCTGGTGTGGCGCAAGCTTGTCGCCGATACACTGACGCCGGTGGGCGCAGCCGTGCGGTTGATCGAACCGGGCCGCGGCGATTTCCTGCTGGAATCGGTCGAGGGCGGCGAGGTTCGCGGCCGGTACAGCCTGCTAGGCATCGCCCCGGATCTGGTTTTCCGCGCCGAAGGGCACTCCGCCGAGATCAACCGCGACTGGGCAAACGATCGCAGCGCATTCGTCGCGGCCGAAGGCGATACACTTGCCGAAATGCGGTTACTACTTGCCGCTTGCCGGATCGACATTCCCGATCAACTCCCCCATGCGCTCGCCTGCGTTGTCGGCTATTTCGGCTATGAGACGATCGGTCTTGTCGAGGACATCCCGCCCGCCGGAGAACCGGCGGTGGACCTGCCGGACCTGCTTTTCGTTCGGCCCACCGTAGTGCTTGTGTTCGACAGCCTGACCGATGAGCTGTTCTGCATCGCGCCTATCTGGACTGCCGAAAACGCGGACCGCGCCATCGACGAAGCAGCCGACCGGATCGACGAGGTGTTGCGCAAGCTCGCCGATGGCGGGACGCTCGAGCCGAGCACCGCCGCGCAATTGCCCGTTGCCGATCTTACCGCCGAGATGACCGAGGACGACTACCGCGACATGGTTCTGCGCGCGAAGGAATACATTGCGGCAGGAGACATCTTCCAGGTCGTGCTGGCGCAGCGCTTCACCTGCCCCTTCCCGCTTCCGCCGTTGGCGCTTTACCGCGCGTTGCGCCGCGTAAACCCCTCGCCATTCCTCTATTTCCTTGACCTGCCGGGCTTCGCGGTAGTGGGATCGAGCCCGGAGATCCTCGTCCGTGTACGCGATGGCGAAGTTACCGTCAGGCCGATCGCTGGCACTCGCCCGCGCGGCGCGACGGGCGCACAAGATCGGGCTGCCGAGAAATCGCTGCTGTCCGACGCAAAGGAGCGTGCCGAGCACTTGATGCTGCTCGATTTGGGGCGCAACGACGTCGGGCGGGTCGCAGCGCAAGGCAGCGTTGCGGTGACCGATAGTTTCACCATCGAACGCTATAGTCATGTCATGCATATCGTGAGCAATGTCGTCGGCCAGCTCGATCCGGCGCATGACGCGCTGGACGCGCTGTTTGCAGGTTTTCCGGCTGGCACGGTCAGCGGCGCGCCCAAAATCCGCGCTTGTGAGATCATCGCCGAACTCGAATCTGAAAAGCGCGGGCCTTACGCTGGCGGCGTCGGTTATTTCTCGCCCGATGGCTCCATCGACAGCTGCATCGTACTCCGAACAGCCGTGGTGAAAGACGGCACCATGCATGTGCAGGCGGGTGCCGGTATCGTCGCAGACAGCGATCCGGACTACGAAGCGCGCGAATGCCGCGCCAAGGCCGGCGCGCTCAAGGCAGCGGCGCAGGAAGCCTTCCGCATCGCGGGCGAAGCGGAATTCGGCCAATGATAAAATACGCTCTCATGCTCGCGGCGGCGCTCGTCCTCACCGGCTGCGAACAGGAGCCTGCGGGCGAGGCTGTTGCGCGGGCCCGGATCGATGGAAAAGTCGATGCGCCTGCACCTTCTCCCACGGCCAATCCCGAATCTGCCGGTGCGAGCCAGGTCGAGAGCGCATGCCGCTCCGTCATATTCGAGAACGCGCCGCTCACACATTGTCTCGCCGTGCCGGCGCGGCACCGGATCGAAACGGCCCTAGCTAACGGCTCCGGCGAGAATTACCGCAGCCTTGCCAGCTTGGCCCGGTCGCGCGATGCCGGCGTGATCGCCTTTGCCATGAACGCAGGGATGTACGACGATGATGGCGACCCCGTCGGCTATTACGTCGAGGATTCGGAGCGGTTGAAGACGCTGAATACCGCCGATGGCGAGGGCAATTTTCACCTCAAGCCCAATGGCGTGTTTTACGGCAGCGATGACAAATGGCATGTCCGTTCGACCCAGTGGTTCCTGGCCAATGTCACGGACCGTCCGCAATTCGGTACGCAGTCGGGGCCGATGCTGGTGGTAGATGGCGAGATACATCCCGAGATTACCGACGACGGGCCTTCTCGCCTGGTGCGTAATGCAGTCGGCGTCGACGAGCGCGGACGGGCGCATTTCGTGATCTCCAACGCGCCGCTCAGCTTCGGCAAGCTGGCGCGCTTTTATCGCAACGAGCTTGACGTCGAAAATGCGCTGTTCCTCGACGGAAATGTGTCGGCACTGTGGAACCCGGCGACCGACCGGCTCGATACCGGCGCGCCGCTTGGCCCCTTGATCGTTGTGACGAAACGCGCCACCGCGAACGAATGACTTCAGACCGCCGAACGCTGTACCCAGAGATCGAACCCTTTGACACCGGCATGCTCGATGTCGGCGAAGGGCATACGCTCTATTGGGAGCGGGCCGGCACCAAGGGCGCAAAGCCCGCCGTCTTCCTGCATGGCGGGCCCGGCGGAGGCATGTCGCCCGATCACCGCCGGCAATGGGATCCCGAGCTTTACGACGTCCTTTTATTCGACCAGCGCGGCTGCGGAAAATCGGCGCCCTTCGCCGAGATCGAGCATAATGACACCTGGCGCATCGTCGCCGATATCGAGCGGCTGCGCGAAATGTGCGGGCATGACAAATGGCAGGCTCTCGGCGGCAGCTGGGGATCGACCCTCGCGCTTGCCTATGCCCAGACCCACCCGCACCGCGTCAGCGAGCTGGTGCTGCGCGGCGTCTTCCTGGCCCGCCAGAAGGAGAAAGACTGGCTCTATTCGTACGGCGCCAGCGAGATCATGGCCGAGCAATGGGACGATTTCAGCGGCCTGATCCCGGAAGGCGAGCGCGGCAATCTTGTGCAAGCCTATTACGACCGCCTCACAAGCAAGGATGAGGAAACGCGCCTTGCCGCCGCGAAGGAATGGTCTTTATGGGAGG
Organism: uncultured Alphaproteobacteria bacterium; assembly: GCA_963797945.1. Taxonomy (GTDB): domain Bacteria; phylum Pseudomonadota; class Alphaproteobacteria; order Sphingomonadales; family Sphingomonadaceae; genus Qipengyuania. Next base: position 132,032 of record CAWCRA010000006.1, read on the forward strand.
GCAATGTGGCGACCTTGCTGCCCGACGAGGCTTTGCTGGATAGCTTTGCCGACCCTGCCAAAGCGGTGCCCTTCGCCAGAATTTGCGCGCGCTATTTTCTCGAGGATTTCTTTCTGGAAGAAGCCCAGCTCCTCAAGAATGTCGACAAGATGCGCGGCATTCCAGGCATCATCGTTCAGGGGCGGCACGACATTTGCACCCCGCCAACGTCTGCTTGGTCGCTCAAAAAGGCATGGCCAGAAGCCGATCTGTGGATGGTCCATGATGCAGGACATTCCGCAAGCGAACCGGGCATAGTCGACGGTTTGGTGCGCGCCACCGACCGCCTGGCCGGAAAGTCCGGCTGACCGCCCGCATTTCTTTCCTTGCTTGAAGCGGCCGCGCGATGCGGCAAAAGGGCCAGCGACATGACCGACATCCTCGTGATCGACAATTACGACAGCTTCACCTTCAACCTCGTCCATTATCTGATGGAACTGGGCGCCGAGGTTCGTGTCGAGCGCAATGACGCGCTTACCGCCGCCGATGCCGCCGCGAGCGGGGCCAATGGCATGCTTATCTCGCCCGGTCCTTGCACCCCGAACGAGGCGGGCATCAGCCTCGACCTCGTGGCAGCCTGCGCCGATGCGAAGATACCGCTGTTGGGCGTTTGCCTGGGCCATCAGGCTATCGGCCAACATTTCGGCGGCAGTATCGTGCGCGGCGGGCTGATGCATGGCAAGACCAGCCAGATCGACCATGACGGCACCGGAGTTTTCTCCGGCCTTCCCACGCCATACGAGGCGACCCGCTACCACTCGCTCGTGGTGGAGAATGTTCCCGATGCACTTGTGGTCAATGCCACAAGCACGACGCCGGGGCTGGACGGAACTTGCGTGATGGGTTTTCGCCACCGCGATCTGCCAATTCATGGCGTGCAGTTCCATCCTGAAAGCATAGCCACAAAGCACGGCCACGCGCTGCTCGCGAACTTTCTGGAAATCTGCGGAATGAAGGCGAGAGAGCCAGCATGACCACCCTTCCCGACCCCGCCGAGCATCTTTCCGAGACCGAGGCCGAGACAGTCTTCGGACAAATTTTGGACGGTGAAACCAGCGAAGAGGAAATCGCTCGTTTTCTGACCGGCATGACCGAACGCAGTGAGACCTCCGGCGAGATCGCTGGTGCGGCCCGCGCCCTCCGCGCGCGCCTGATCCCGGTCGATGCACCGGACAATGCGGTCGATTGCTGCGGGACCGGCGGCGACGGACATCACACGCTCAATGTGTCCACCGCGGTCAGCCTGGTCGTCGCTGCGTGCGGCATTCCGGTCGCAAAACACGGCAACCGTGCAGCCAGCAGCAAATCGGGCGCGGCAGACACGCTGGAGGCGCTGGGGCTCGACATGGAAGCCGCCGGGCGCACGGCGGAAAAGACGCTGGCAAAGCTTGGCATCTGCTTCCTCTTTGCCAAGAATCACCACCCGGCAATGGGCCGGATCCAGCCCATCCGCCAACGCATCGGCAAGCGCACGATCTTCAATCTGATGGGCCCATTATCGAACCCGGCAGGCGTCAAGCGCCAGCTTATCGGCATTGCCCGCCCCGCTTATGTCCCGATCTATGCCGAGGCCAAAGCCAAGCTCGGTACCGAGCGCACATTCATCGCCTCTGGCGACGAAGGCCTGGACGAACTGAGCCTGGCAGGCGGGAACGAATTGGCGGACGTGACCGCAAATGCATTCGAGATGCGGCGAATTTACGCCGTCCACGCGGGTTTACCGCACTCGCCAGTGGAGGCGATCCGCGGCGGCGATCCGCAGCACAATGCAAAAGCGCTGGAGGCCCTGTTGCTGGGCGCACCCGGTTCGTACCGCGAAGCCGTGCAGTTCAATGCGGCGGCGACTTTGATCGTTGCGGGCAAGACGGACGACTGGGCTGTAGGGGCCGACATGGCAGCGGAGGCTTTGGACAGCGGCAAAGCGACGAAGCTGCTTGCCGACTGGATCGATCTGGCGGTTTGAATGAACAAGCTGATCGAAATCTGTGACGCGAAGCGCGCCGAGGTTGCACGCCGCAAGACCGCTGTGTCGTTGACCGATCTGGAAGCACATGCGCGCGAGCAGTCCGCGCCGCGCGGGTTTCATGCGTCGCTCGAACGGGCGCAGAGCGGCGGGTTTGGCCTGATCGCTGAAATCAAGAAGGCATCGCCCAGCAAGGGGCTGATCCGGGCCGATTTCGACCCGGCATCGCACGCCCGTGCCTATGAAGCCGGAGGCGCATCCTGCCTGTCGGTGCTGACCGATGAGCCATATTTTCAGGGCCATGACGATTATCTCGTCGCTGCCCGCGCCGCTTGCGATCTACCAGCGCTCCGCAAAGACTTCATGGTCGATGTCTGGCAGGTGGCGGAAGCGCGCGCGCTCGGAGCGGACGCGATCCTGTTGATTGTCGCGGCGATTGATGACGGCTTGCTGGCGGAGTTGGAAAGCGCGGCAGCCGATTTCGGCCTGGACGTGCTGGTCGAAGTGCATGACGAGGCCGAGATGGAGCGTGCCGCCAAACTGCGATCCAGGCTGATCGGAGTGAATAATCGCGATCTGCGCACCTTCGAGACCAGCCTCGCCACAACTGAATGTCTCGCTCCGCTCGCCCCGGAAGGCAGCTTGCTGGTCGGCGAAAGCGGGATCGCAACGCATGCCGATTGTGTGCGGCTCGCCAAAACGGGCGTTCGCAGCTTTCTCGTGGGCGAAAGCCTTATGCGCCAGCCTGATGTCGAAGCAGCCACGCGAACGCTGCTGGACGGCTCCTGCTGAACGGCTCCTGCTGAACGGCTCCTGCTGAACGGCTAGGGTGTCCTACGGCCGCATTCTTTGGCAAGAAGGATGGATGCACTCCGTTTTTGCCCCCTTCCCCTCATGCAATTGGTCCTCCACCGTGTACGTTCAGATTTCCTTTTCAGGACCGTGTTTCATTCGTTCCAACCGTGCTTGGCGTGCGGTGAATTGAGCCGCCTGACGCATCTCGACGACCAAGGCGCAGCGCGCATGGTCGACGTCGGCGGGAAGCCGGAAACCGCGCGAAAAGCGGTGGCCGGCGGGCGCATCCGCATGTCGGCGGAGGCGCTTGCGGCGCTGAGCGAAGGTTCGGGCGCCAAAGGCGATGCACTGGCCGCCGCCCGCATCGCCGGGATCATGGCCGCCAAGCGCACCAGTGAGCTCATTCCTCTATGCCATCCGCTTGCGCTGGACGCGGTGGAAGTGGCTTTCGAAACCGAAACGGATGGAATCCGCGTGACCGCAACTGCCTCTCTCACCGGGAGAACGGGGGTCGAAATGGAAGCGATGACCGCCGTGTCCGTCGCGCTCCTTACGCTCTACGACATGGGCAAGGCAGTCGACCGATCGATGGTGATCGAGGATGTCCGATTGCTCTCCAAAAGCGGCGGGAAATCCGGCGATTGGAGCGTCGACGCGTGAGTGAACCGATCCCGCTCGAAGAGGCGTGGGACAGGTTGCTCGCCCTGGTCGAGCCGTTGGGGGCCGAGACCGTGCCTACTGCCCACGCCGATGGGCGAACGCTCGCCAAACCACTGACCGCGCGGCGCACGCAGCCCTATGCCGACCTCTCGGCGATGGACGGCTTCGCATGTGCAGGAGACGGCCCTTGGGTCATCGCGGGGGAGGCGCGCGCTGGACATGCGTTTGACGGTTCGCTCAAAGCCGGACAAGCCACGCGCGTCTCGACAGGTGCCGCCCTGCCTGCAGGCGCTGACCGCGTCCTGCTTGTCGAAGACGCCCAGGTTGCCGCGAACATGGTGGAGGCCATCGAGGCTCCCACAGTCGGAAAGCACATCCGCCGCAAGGGCTTCGATTTCGAGCATGGCGAGACCTTGCTCGGTACCGGAAGCCGTGTCGGACCACGGCAGATCGGGCTGGCACTCGCGGCGGGCTGCGACCGTTTGAAAGTCGCGCGCAGGCCGCGCGTCGCGATCCTCGAATGCGGTGACGAATTGGTCCGCGAAGTGGCGCAATGCCCGCCGGACCGACTTCCAGCGTCGAACGGAGCCATGCTCGCCGCGATGGTGCGCGGTGCAGGCGGTGATCCGTCGCTCGTGGGACCAATCGGTGACGATGTCACCGCCCTCGCCAGCGCAATCGACGATGCAGCCGACGCAGACCTGCTGGTGACAATTGGCGGTGCGTCTGTCGGGGAGCACGATCTGGTCAAGCCCGCGCTTGAATCATTGGGGGCAGAGCTGGGCTTCTGGCGCGTGGCCATCCGTCCGGGCAAGCCGCTGCTGGTCGCCAAGCGCAGCTCACAGCTAGTGCTTGGCCTGCCCGGCAATCCTGCGTCCAGTTATGTGACAGGCTTCCTGTTCGTCCTGCCTGCCATCCGCGCCTTGCTGGCATCCGGGGAATGCCTGCCATCACCTATCTCACTGCCGATATCAGCGCCCCTTCCGAAAGGCGGAAGCCGCCAGGAATTCCTGCGCGCGCGGTTCGTAGGCGGGCATGCCATTCCATGCGATGAGCGCGACAGCAGTGCGCTGAGAACGCTTGCCGTGGCAGACCTGTTGATCGATCGCCCTGCTGGTGCCAGTGAGGCCGAAACGGGAACGCTTGTTCCTTGTTATCAGCTCCAAAACGGCTGAAACGCTTGACTTGCCGAATCACGTTGCCTACTTGTTCCACATTCGTTCACCCCGCTTTCGACGACGAAGGCGGAACCAATGTGGCATCAGGGAGACCACGCCATGCTGACTGCGAAGCAGCACGAATTGATCAGGTTCATACAGGCTCGGCTTGAAGAGACGGGGATATCCCCTTCTTTCGAGGAGATGAAGGAAGCGCTTGACCTCAAGAGCAAGTCGGGCGTTCACCGCCTGATCTCGGCACTGGAGGAAAGGGGCTTTATTCGCCGCTTGGCCAATCGGGCACGTGCGCTCGAAATCGTCAAACTTCCCGAAGATGCGGTGACATCGCCGCGCGCTGCCAATGATGCGGTGAGCGCCGCCATGGCGCCGCGCACCGCTGCGCCGGAACCGGCCAATGATGTCATCGACGTCCCGCTGCATGGCCGCATCGCCGCCGGTGCTCCGATCGAAGCGATCGAGGGGCAGTCCAGCCTGCCGGTACCTGCTGCATTGCTCGGCCCCGGCGATCATTACGCGCTGGAAGTATCCGGCGATTCCATGATCGAGGCAGGCATCTTCGACGGTGACTTCGCTCTCATCCGTCGCACCGACACCGCCCGCGACGGCGAAATTGTGGTCGCGCTGGTGGAAAACGAAGAAGCGACGCTCAAATACCTCCACCGCGACAGCGGCAAAGTCCGGCTCGACCCGGCCAACTCATCCTATGACGCTCAGGTCTACCGTCCCGAGCAGGTCCAGGTTCAGGGCAAGCTGGCGGGACTACTCCGCCGCTATCATTGATCGGTTCGGCGCGGCACGGGCATCTAACGCTCGCCGCCGCGCCACCATCCGTGCTCGCCCTGGCTGTCTGCGACTTTGACCATTCGCGGCTCGGATAGATAAACCGACACCCCTCCCTCACGCTCGAGAAAGCGGCGGTCGGCCTTCAACCAGCGCGGTTTGCAACTGCGCGGAAGGAAGCGGTCGGCAACGACGATATCGGCTCTGTCGCATGCAGCGGCCAGCGCGCGTTCTTCCACCAGATCGTTGCTCCTGGACATGAGCAAGTGCCAGTCGCGTCCGCCGCGGCTGAGGGTTAACGCGCAGAAGTCTCTGGTGCACTGTGCTCCCGCCCACTGGTCGAGCGACACTGGTTCGCCCTCCAGCCCGGCAAGTTCCAGGAGATTGTCGCGCGCATAACTGCTGCGGCTGTCACGAAGTACCAGCAATCGGTCGTCCTCGCCTGCGATGCCGACGTGCCGCCCGTCTCGTGTTATCAGCAGGTCTGGTGCCGGTGTGGTGACGAGAAACACAGCGCCGATTGCCGCGGGCAGCAGTCCCCACAACCGCCCCTTGCCGCGCCATAAAGCGAGCCAGAAGCCGCCCGCCACGAACAGAGTGACGGTACCAAGCCCCATCTGCGGCACCAGCTTAACTGCTCCGGGTTGTGCCGCAGTTGTGTGTGCAAGCGCCAGCAATCCGTCGAGCGAAACGCCGACGAGCCACCACGCCGGTGCGCCCAAGCCAACAAGGTCAAGCACCAGCGCCACCGCAATCAGGGGCATGGAGATGAAAGTAACGAGCGGGATGGCAAGGACGTTGGCGAACGCCCCATAAAACCCGGAACGGTGGAAATGAAACAGAACGATGGGAGTGAGCGCGATTTCGATCACCATGCCCGTAATGAACAGCATGGCCGTCCTGCGCGCCGCCCAGCGGATCCATGCTTCCTCCCGCGGGGCAAGAAAGTCTCTCACGGGCTTGGAATTATGGAGCGCCACGATTGCGATGACGGCGGAAAAGCTCATCTGGAAACTCGGCCCGGAAATCGATTCCGGCCACAGCAACAAGACGATCAAAGCAGCGACTGCAATCATTCGCATAGACAAGGCTTCGCGCCCAAGCGCCAAAGCGGTCAGAACCAGCAGCGCCGCGACGCAGCTTCTAACCGTGGGCACCTCCGCGCCCGTCAATAATGTGTAGCCGATCCCGACCAAGGCACCGACTGCTGCCGCCATCACTGGTAGGCGGACCCGCAAGGTCAGCCACGGCCACAATGCCAGCAGTTTAAGCGCGATGAAATACCCCGCCCCTATGACTGCGCTCACATGCAGGCCGCTGATCGAAAGCAGGTGAGTCAGCCCGGCATCGCGCATCGCGACTTCGTCCGCTTCGCTGATCGCGCCGCGGTCACCGCTGGCGAAGGCTGCTGCGATCGAGCCTGCCGAGCCGCCGAGATTGGAGCGAACGTGCGCCGAAAGGACGCGCTGTGTTCGGGCCAGCCAGCCACCCTGCTCTGCAGGCTCCAGCACCTCGATATCGCCGATGACAGTGCCCGTTGCGGCCAATCCGTCGAACCATGCACGGCGAGCGAAATCATATGCGCCAGGAAGTAATGGCGACGCCGGCGGCATCAGGCGGGATCGCACGCGAATGCGCGCACCTTCGGCGAGGCCTCCGAGGTCTTTCGCTTCGGGCACATTCACGCGCACGCGGATCGCTCTGGCCGTTTCCGGGTCGCGGGTTGCGAGGACGAGCCTTACGCGGCCTTCCGCCGGTCGTTCTTCGCGTGCGAGAATCCGAGCATCCAGCCACTCTACACGCGGGTAGTCGAGCGCTTCGGTGCCCACCATCGCGGAGCGCGCCCAGATCGTGCTCGTTCCGGCAGTGACAGCAAGCCCGATACCGACGAGAGCAAGCATCATATTTGCGCGCCCCTCGCGTCCGCGCAGCGCTCCAAGAGCGACCAGGCACGATAAAAGGCCACCCAGAATGACGGCGAGCCACTGCCACGGCTCCTTCAGCCAGAACCACAAACCGATGCCGCTCGCAAAGGCGACGACGAGCCAGGGACCGCGGTCGAAACCGGCCTGCGCGAGGAAGGTTTCGACCCTGTCTGCACCGCTGGACAAGCGTCGGCGCATGCGCCATTGGCGCTGCACTGCAACATCGGGACGATTGTCCCCTTCCCCCAAGGGCACATGCGGATTTCGCGTGGCCATGGAGGGACTTAGGAAGGAATACGCGAGCAATGGCAAGCAGTAGTGGTTCGAAGGCTGGGCCGGATGCCGGAAAAGTTGTAACGCGCTTTGCTCCTTCGCCGACTGGCTTCCTCCATATTGGCGGAGCGCGCACGGCGCTCTTCAATTGGCTTTTCGCCCGTCATCATGGCGGGAAAGCCCTGCTGCGGATAGAGGACACCGATCAGAAGCGCTCCACACAGGAGGCTATCGACAAGATCCTCGAGGGCCTCGATTGGCTTGGCCTCGACTATGACGAAGAGCCTGTGTTCCAGTCCCAGCGAGCTGACCGGCATCGCGAGGTGGCGCTCAAGCTGCTCGAGACCGGTAACGCATACAAATGCTTCGCCACATCAGACGATCTCGAGGCGATGCGCGCGGAGCAGCGCGCGAACAAACAGCCGATGCGCTACGATGGCCGCTGGCGCGATCGTGACCCTGGCGAAGCGCCCGCGGATGCTCCGTACACGGTCCGTCTCAAGACACCGACCGAGGGCGAAACCGCGATCGAAGACGCCGTGCAAGGCAGGGTGGTAGTCCGCAATGAAGAACTCGACGACTACGTCCTGCTGCGCGCCGACGGAACGCCCACCTACATGCTCGCGGTTGTAGTCGACGATCACGACATGGGTTGCACCCACATCATTCGCGGCGACGATCACCTCAACAACGCCTTCCGCCAGCTGCCTATCATCGCAGCGATGGGCTGGGACGAACCGGTTTATGCGCATGTCCCGCTGATCCACGGCGCCGACGGAGCGAAGCTTTCCAAACGGCATGGCGCGGTTGGCGTGGAAGCTTACCGCGACGATGAGGGTATCCTTCCCGAAGCGCTTTTCAACTATCTGCTCCGGCTTGGCTGGGGGCACGGCGACAGGGAAGAGATTTCCAAGCAAGAGGCGATCGAGCTGTTCGATCTGGATGGCGTGGGCAAAAGCGCCTCGCGCTTCGACATCAAGAAGCTACAAAATCTCAACGCACACTATATTCGCGAGGCGGACGACGCTCGCTTGGCCGAATTGGCCGCGATGCGAATTGGGGCAGCTGCCGATATCGGCTTGCTGGAAGCGGCCATGCCCGTACTTAAAACGCGCGCGAAGAGTGTCGACGAACTCGCTGAAGGCGCTGCATTTCTGTTCGCAAAGCGTCCATTGGAGTTTACGGAAAAGGCAGCCGGTTTGCTCGATGAGCCCGGGCGGGAGCGGTTGGGGCTTGTTTCTGCGGCACTTCATGCCGAAAAGAACTGGACAATCGAGGCCCTCGAAGCCACTACGAAGGCGCTTGCGGAGCGGCTTGAAGTGGGTCTCGGCAAGCTGGCGCAGCCCATGCGTGCGGCGCTGACGGGGACGACGACATCCCCCGGAATTTTCGATGTGCTGGTCCTGTTGGGTAAGGATGAGGCGCTCGCGCGGATCGACGCGCAGGCCGCACCCGCAGGCACGGCGAACAACAGCTAAGGAGACGGCTATGGCCGACAAGCAGGCTACACTCGAAACTGGCGGCGAGAGCCACGAATATCCTGTGCTGGAAGGCACGACCGGTCCCGACGTCATCGATATCCGCAAGCTCTACGGCCAGACCGGCAAGTTCACCTTCGATCCTGGCTATAAGTCGACGGCCTCGTGCGAGAGCGCGCTGACATATATCGATGGCGAAAAGGGCGTGCTGCTCCATCGCGGGTACCCGATCGGCCAACTGGCCGAGCATTCCAGCTTCATGGAAGTTGCCTACCTGCTGCTGAACGGCGAGCTCCCGTCCACGGATGAACTCGACGATTTCGACTACACGATCACGCGCCACACAATGCTGCACGATCAGCTGCGCCAGTTTTACCAGGGCTTCCGCCGCGACGCGCACCCGATGGCGATCATGTGCGGTGTGGTCGGTGCCTTGTCCGCGTTCTATCACGACAGCACGGACATCTCCGATCCCGAGCATCGCAAGATCAGCAGCCATCGTCTGATCGCCAAAATGCCGACCATTGCGGCCTGGGCGTACAAATACGCGATCGGCCAGCCTTTCATGCAGCCGAAGAACGACCTGAGCTATACGGGCAACTTTCTTCGTATGACCTTCGGCGTTCCGGCCGAGGAATTTGAACTGCACCCTGCGGTGGAGAGGGCGATGGACAGGATCTTCATCCTCCATGCCGACCACGAACAGAACGCATCGACGTCGACCGTCCGGCTCGCCGGTTCCTCGGGCGCCAACCCGTTTGCATGTACGGCTGCCGGCATCGCCTGCCTTTGGGGCCCGGCTCATGGCGGCGCAAACGAAGCCGCGCTCAACATGCTGCAGGAAATCGGCACTCCAGACCGTATCCCCCATTACATCGAGCGCGCCAAGGACAAGACCGATCCTTTCCGCCTGATGGGCTTCGGTCACCGGGTCTACAAGAACTACGATCCCCGTGCCGTGGTCATGCAGAAAACGGTACGAGAAGTTTTCGATGCGCTGAATGTTAAGGACCCGGTTTTCGAAACCGCGCTCCAGCTTGAAGAACTTGCGCTGAACGACGACTATTTCAAGGAAAAGAAGCTGTTCCCGAATGTCGACTTCTATTCGGGCATCATCCTGTCGGCGATCGGCTTCCCGACCACCATGTTCACCGCCCTTTTCGCCCTAGCCCGCACCGTTGGCTGGGTGGCGCAATGGAACGAGATGATCTCGGATCCTGGCCAGGTCATCGGCCGTCCGCGGCAGCTCTACACCGGGCCGACAGAGCGCGATTATGTGCAGATCGGCAAACGCTGAATTTCCCAAAGAAATCTGACGAGACGGGGCGCTTCGGCGCCCCTTTTCATGTCAGGAGCAAACCATCACCCTGGAGGCGGAATGCCTGCCCCGGGCCCCGTGCGGGGTACAGCCCGCCGCTCGTCTGCAGCAGGCAGACTCAACGTAAAGCGAGCGCCCTGCCCTGGCGCGCTCTCGACAGTCAGGTCTCCGTCCATCGCGCGCGCAATTCGGCGCGAGATGTAGAGGCCAAGACCAGACCCGCCGTCGCCGCTACGCCCAAGCCTTTCGAACTTATCGAAAATCTTGGCTTGCTGGCCTTCCTTCAGCCCGTGGCCCTGGTCCGCGACAGTCACCATTGCGCGCTCGCCAATCCGGTCGAGACGCACCCAAACCTGGCTGCTCTCGGGCGAATAGCGTATCGCGTTTCCTACAAGGTTGATGAGGATCTGGAGCACACGGCGAAATTCGGCGATGGCCAGTTCGCTCTCGCCTTCGACCGGAGACACCAGCTGGATATCCCGTTCCCGTGCGCGCACGCTCAGGATACCGCACGCCTGCCGCGCCACCTCTCCGAGGTCGATGCGGTCTGGCGCTGTAGCGAAGTCGCCCAATTCCACCACTTCGAGATCCGACAAATCATCCACCAGCGACAGCAAATGCTGGCCCGCTACGGCGATGTCGGAGGCATAATCGCTATATTCATCGGCAAGCGGGCCGGCGAGCCGCGTCCGAATTGTCTCGGCATTGGCGATGATACGGTTGATCGGCTGCCGCAAAACTGGCGACAGATCGCGCCCAAGAGAAGGAACGCCGGTTTCAGCGTCATTGCTTGCCGACGCATCGCCGCTCAACAGCGGCGTTTCCGCGGATAAATACAGTACAAAACCCGCGCTGCCCGGATCGGGTTGCCCCAACGGCTCGATATACGCGGTCCACACTCGCGCAGATCCCGGAACCGTGCAGCGCGCGCCGTCCAGCAGGCGCCAGTGCATTGGCTGCTCGTGAGCATTGCCGGGAAATTCGACGAAATCGGTCCATGGCGCACCAGGCTTATCTACAATCGCAGATTGTAACTGGGCCAAATCGCCTGCCTCCGTGTCGGCCGACAGGATCTGCTGCTCTGGGTCTAGCCTTGCAGTGAACTCGGCCAACTGCCGGAATATCTCGGTCTTGCGGCGCGCAGTATCGGCGTCATCCTCCGGTGGGAGCGGCTCGCCGTGCCAGCTGACCACACCGATCTCGCATCCACCCAAGCCGCTGTCGGCGGTGCCGAGTGGATCGATCTCCACCCAAGCCGCGATCCGTTCTTCGCCGTCGATCGCCGAGAACTCACGCGCGATGCGAAAGCCGAAGTGGCGAGCTTTCGCTGCCAGCTCGTCGAGCTCCGGGATCGCTAAGGTCCCGCCGATATCTCCGCCGCACGCCCTTTGGAGGCTTGCCAGCGGCTCGTCAGCCTGGACGAGGCATCCATGCTCATCGACACGCCCCCGGGCGATATATTGCGTGGTCACGCTTCCCATATCAGTCCCCACCAGCCATGTCGGAGAGCCATTGCGCGGCTTCACGCGTGCCGAGCTCGTCCAACCCGCCGAAAGTCTCGGAACGCGGATCGATCTTGAGCGCCTGCGCCTGCGCTTCCGCAGGTTTGAGGCCGGCAGCGCGCAAACCCAGCAGCAACCGGGCCACGTGCTGGCCGCTGACGGACCAAGTCGCCTGCTCCCGTGTTTGGCCAGACCGTGCAGCCAAAGCCGTCAGAAACAGCGCTGCGCCAGCGTGGTCGACCGAAAGTGCACCGTGGGCTTGTGGTCCCAGCCCCGCGACAACGCGGGCCAGTAAAGCGCGCCTGCCAGCCCCCTCGTCATAGCCCGAGCGCAGACGCAATTCGGCGCGGGTTATGGCATCATCGGAAGCATCGGTATTGAAAGCGCGCCATAGCAGGAGAACTTGATGGAAGAGCTCCGCAGGTAGTTCGCCCGCCTGCAACTCCATCCTGCGCTGCGACTGGGCGAAGCGCGTTTGCGCCGCCAAAGCTGCCATCGATGCGCTGGCGATGTCGCTGTTCTCGTCCCCCACCAGCTGCCGGAACATCGGAGAAAGCACCGGGTCTAGAGCGTGGCGGTCATGCAAGCGTTCTGCCAATTGCCACTCAAGGGTGATGGCATGACAATGCGCAACCAACTCACGGTGGCCGAAGAACCGCTCGACCAACTCGTCCACATGTGCGCTCGCAAAGCTATCCTGCCCCCTTTGGCCTGTTGCTTCGGCCTGGGCGCGAAGCAATTGCTGCCCCAGACTTCGCAGCATTCCGCGAACCCGCGCGACGATCTCGTCTGTAAAGAGGGACTGGTCGTTCTCGCTCAACAAATGTTCGAGTATCGGCCCAACGCGCGCAATCTGCCTGTCACCGCGCGAAAGTGCTTCGCGCAGCGCTTCTGTTTCCGGCCAGTCTGCCTGGGTTGTGGCTCGCCGCTCGATCATGCGATGCTCATACCATCGCTGTGGTTAATCGCGGGTTATGTCTGAAAGGAACAGTCCGGCAAGGGCGAGCAGTCCCAGAACGGCAGCGACAGGTTGCACCGCACCCATCATCGCCGCCGGCACGAGAATGGCCAGCAGGGCGATCCGGTCCGCATAGGTCGGCCGTAACCTTGCAGGACCGCGATGTTCGCCGAGCCGGGCGAGGCCAATGAGCATCAACGGCACGAACAGGCGCAGCCATCCGTCCTCTTGCGGTGAAGCGAGCGCGATCAGGCTCGCGATCAGAAGATCGGCCGCGCCTCGCAAAGTGTCCGTCAAAGGCAGCTTGCGCCGCATGCGCGAGCCGACTCGGGAGACTCGTTCGACCACGGCTGTGACGGGCAGCGCGAACGCCATCGGCAAGGCCAGTGCCAGTCCGACGACCGGATGACCGAGCAAGGCGGAAATGCCTGCCGCTACTCCGAAGATTACTGCCGCCAATAGCGGCGCCACCTCCAACCGGGTGCCGATCACGTCTTTTGCAAATCGAACACCCATCCGCTCCGCTACCGCAAGTCCGGGGGCTGTGAAGCTCACCGGCTGTCCCTGCCGCGCGATCCATTGGCGCTCGTGGTCGGCGAGCGAGGCTGTCTCTGGTTCGACCTGCCAACGTCCTTCGAATATCATTGCAGTGTCGAGCGATACTGTTCGAGCGCCCGCCTGAAGTGCAATCCGCAGCAATCCGGCAGCAGGATCAGCGTCCTCCGGAAGTTGAGACAGACGCTCCACCCGGTCGCCCCTGATGCGCATGACGCCAGCCCAAGCGCGGGTCGCATCGATACGCTGAAAGCCGCGCGATACTGCCGGATCGGCAGGAAAAGCCAGCACTCCCGGACGCTTATCTAGGCTTGTTGTTACAATTTCAGGATCAGGCAACAGTCCATCGGCAAACACGAATAGATCGTCATCCGCCTTCACCATCGCAAGCATTCGCATTGGACCGTCGATAAGATGGAATCGGCTGCCCGCATCCTCAACCCGGCGCTGGCTCGCGAGCACGTCCTGCCCCACACCGCTAACGAGGCAGATAATCGTATCGCAGCCGAGCTCCAATGCGCAGTCTACCTGATGAGACAGGACTGTCCGGCCGACAAAGCGCCTGAAGGCAAGGCGTTGGCCGGGTTTTCCAGGAATCTCGGCTTGGGCTGTAAGCAAAGCGATGCGCAAATATCGGTCCCGTGACGAAGCGGCTCAGGTCGTCCACCCTTAGGCTACATGGCCCGCATCGCCAAAAACCTGCTACCCTGCCGCGCTCGGTTTCCCACGAAAACGACACAGATCGTCCCGGTTCGGAGCCGCGACCTCGACATGCTGCGCATCGCGTCGGTTAAAACGGCTTTAAGCCTGCCCCTAATGTGATAGGTTTACGACCATGAGCAATGGATCGCACATTCGCGCCGTCCCGGGGGACGAAAAGCCCACCGAAGGCGAAACGCCGGAAATCGGCTCGGAAGACACCGCCGAACTCGAGGCTGAACCGGATCCGGACCACGAATACGAATGGGTGGAAGAGGAGCCGGCCCATCGCTCGCTCGCGTGGCTGATTCCCGTTCTGGCCGTGCTTGCGGTCACGGTTTGGACAGGTTTCTATGTAACGGCGAACATCGATGCGATGGTCGCCGGGGCTGGCTTACAGCAGTGGCTCGCATGGACCACCGATTGGGCGATGCCGGTCATACTGGTATTGCTTGCTTGGCTGATCGCAATGCGCTCGTCTTCACGTGAGGCATCGCGCTTCGGCGACGCTGCTCGTGAATTGTCGCTGGAATCTGCGCGGCTTGAGGAAAAGTTGGTGAACGTAAATCGCGAGCTGAGTCTGGCGCGCGAATTTCTCGGTTCACAAACACGTGATCTGGAATTTCTCGGGCGGTCGGCAAGCGAGCGGATTTCCGAACATGCCGAAAGGCTGCAAACGCTGGTCCAGGACAATGGCGAGCAGGTCGACCGGATCGCAAACGTTAGCACGACAGCTCTGGAAAACATGGACAAATTGCGCGGCGATCTACCCGTCGTGGCGAATTCTGCACGCGACGTATCAAACCAGATCGGCAATGCTGGGCGGACGGCCAAAGGCCAGCTGTCCGAATTGGTGGCAGGGTTCGAACGGCTGAACGAGTTTGGCACCGCAAGCGAAAGGCAGGTCTCTTCGCTGCAAGAACGTGTCGATGCTGCGATCACGGCATTCCGCGAACAGGCCGACGAGCTCGGAAGCATTTCTGCTGCGCGCTTCGATGCCTTGCGCGAAGAAAGCGATGCCTTTCGTACGCAGCTCGATGGCCGCGAGGTCGAAGCGCTGGCGGCAATCCGCTCGCGCGCCGTAGCATTTCATGAAGAGTTGGATACCCTTGCAAGTGACCATGCGACGCAGCGAGAGGAAGCGATATCCGCCCTCGACGCACGGATCGCTGCGCTGTGTGAGACTGCCGCGCTGACCAGCGAAGACATTCGTGAAGGTCAGGCCGCAGCAACCGAGGTTTGGGCGCTGCAGATTGACGCAATGAGGGACCGGATGCGCGCGGCGCTGGACGAGATATCAACCCTCGACAGCAACGCTCTGCGGGCATCCAACGAGAAACTTCAGGCGTTGGCGGCCGAGGCGGAGCGAGTAGACGAACGCCTCGCGCGCCGCGACGGCCTTTTCGCTGCAAAGCTTGCGGAGCGCGAAAATGCGCTCGCCGATGCGGAGAACCATGCCTTGCAGACGCTCTCGGCACGGATGGCCGAGATCGATTCGCAAATCGCCGTTAGCCGAGACGAACAGGCGGAGCATATCCAAGCTTTCGCAGAAAAGGGCGAGGAGATCGCGAGCCGGCTCGCTGCGATGGGCGAACAAACCGCGCGTATCGCAAAGAGCGCCGACGAAGCTGAAACGCGCATATCTGCAAGCAGCGCACTGCTCGCCGGCACGGTCAACTCATCGCAGAGCGCGCTGAGTGAGGTCGAGTCTGCTCTCTCGGCCCTTACCAATTCCAGCGTCCGCATGCTTGAACTGCTGCAAGCCAGTGCAAGGCAAAGCAAGGATGACTTACCCGCCGCCATTGGCGAGTTCGAAACCCGCCTCGAAACCGCCGAAACCCGTACGCAAGCGTTGCGTTCGGCGTTGGGCGACGCGCAGGCGATGGGCGAGCGGCTTGGCAATGCAGTGATCGAAGCCGAAGACCGCGGAATGTCGGCAGCCGCGAACCTTGAGGATATCGCGGCACGCATTGTCGGTACGACATCCGAACAGAGCGAGGCACTCGATACGTTGCGTTCGCGTCTGACAGCGCTCGACGACAGCAGCGTAGCCTCGTCCGAGCGCATCCAGGGCGAGCTGCGAACAGCTATCGCGGCGCTGGAGGACAAGGCCCGCGCCGCGCTCGAGTCCATCGAAACGGAACAGGCGGGCCGGGTCCACGCTCTCGCCGCAAGCATTGGAGAGGAAAGCGGCGCAGCGATCGACCGTGCGGTAAAGGACCGCGTCGAAAGCGCGATCGGCGAGCTGGATATTGCGAGCACAAAGGCTTCCGAGAATTCACGCCAGGCGGCGATCCAGCTGCGCGACCAGCTTACGAAGGTCAACGAGCTGACCAAGAACCTCGAAGCACGAGTGACCCGTGCGCGGGAGCAGGCCGAAGAGCAGACCGACAACGACTTCTCTCGCCGCGTTGCGCTGATTACAGACAGCTTGAACTCGAATGCCATCGACATCGGCAAGGCGCTGTCGACCGATGTGACAGACACGGCCTGGACTGCCTATTTGAAGGGCGACCGCGGAATATTCACGCGGCGCGCAGTCAAGCTACTCGAGAACACCGAGCTACGCGAAATTGCCAACCTTTATGAAAGCGAGCCCGACTTCCACGAGCATGTCAGCCGCTACATCCATGACTTCGAAACAATGCTGCGCTCGCTCCTGTCGACCCGCAACGGCAACGCCCTGAGCGTGACAGTGCTCAGTTCCGATATGGGCAAGCTTTATGTCGCTCTCGCGCAGGCCATCGAGCGCCTGCGCGACTAACGTAAGGCTCGTCGGCTCAGCCTCTCGGCGGAGTTCCGAAGATATTGATGTCTTCGGCCGTGATCCATCCATAGCTGTAGTTGGCCATGTAGATTGCAGTTGCGATGGCGGCAAAGATCGTCGCGCGCAACAGCAAGCGCTTGGGACGAAAATTGCCCGGTGCACTGTCCGCTTGACCAGGCACTTTCTCGATGCCCAGCTCGTCGTGCGTGCGCACACCGAAGGGCAGCAGCACGAAGGCGCACATCACCCAGAACAGCACATAGATCGCCAGGATGGACGTCCACTGCATCGCGCTACTCCGGCAGAATCACGCGGACTTGCGGCCGTTTGCCCGACCAGCGTGTCGCTGCTCTTCGTGCTGCAAGCCGCGCAGGCTCGTGCCAGCTCGCGACGTCCTGGGCGTCCTTGCCCTTGATCCGCGAAAGCGCCTTCACGATGTCGCTTTCGACTTCATGGCGAAACGCATCCATGTCCTCATCCAATGGCAAACCGAGGGTATCGATCCGGATGGACTTGTCCTTGTCGATGACGACGGTCACCACGCCCTCGCGCGCTATTCGGCGGCGCATCGCAACGGCCTCGCCATTGGCAGGAATGATTAGATCGCCGTCTAGCACAAGCCTGCCGGAACGGACGTCGGCAATCTTGCCGGGAGCGCCGGGAGCGAGACGCACGATCTCGCCATTCTGCTGAACGACGGAGTGCGGGATGCCGCAGGCGCGCCCCACCCGGCCCTGCTCCTGCATATGCCGTATCTCTCCATGCACCGGCACCAGCACTTCGGGCCTGAGCCAGCCATAGATCGCTTCGAGTTCAGGACGCCCAGGGTGTCCGGACACGTGAATCTCGCTCTGCCGATCGGTGACCATTACGATCCCTCGTTGAGCGAGCCTGTTCTGGACGGCACCGATGGCGATTTCATTGCCCGGAATCTGCCTGCTGGAAAACAGTACCACATCGCCCGGGACGAGCTTGAGTGGATGGTTGCCTTCCGACACACGCGACAGTGCTGCCCGAGGCTCGCCCTGCCCGCCGGTCGCCAGAATAAGGACATCTCCGCGCGGCAATCCCATTGCGGTATCGAAATCGACCGGCTCAGGAAAATCTTCGAGATAGCCATTGTCCTGCGCCACCTCGATAATCCGGTCGAGTGAACGGCCCGCGACGCAAATCTGCCTGCCCGTCTCAAGAGCGATCTCGCCGAGCGTGTGAAGGCGCGCGACATTGCTGGCGAACGTCGTGACCATTACGCGCTTGCCGGAATGCTTGCGGACCTCTTCCAGCAGGCCTTTGTAGACCGCGCCTTCCGAGCCGCTTGGCTCAGGATTGAACACATTGGTGCTATCGCACACGAGCGCCAATATTCCCTCATCGCCAATCTCGACGAGCTCATCTTCCGTCGCGGGTTCGCCTATGATGGGCTCATCATCCAGCTTCCAGTCGCCAGTGTGAAAGATGCGTCCGTAAGGTGTCTCGATCAGCAGCGCATTGCCCTCGGCAATGGAATGGGCGAGCGGGATATAGCTGATCGTGAACGGTCCGACGTCGAACTCGCCATGATCTTCCGGAATTATGTTGAGTTCTACTTCATTGGCAATGCCAGCCTCTTCCAGCTTGCGCTTGACCAGCTCGGCAGTGAACGGTGTCGCATAGAGCGGCACGCCAAGATCGGCGGCGAAATAGGGCACGGCGCCAATGTGATCTTCGTGCGCGTGAGTCAGCACGATGCCGTCGAGCTTCTTTGCACGCTCCTCGATGAATTCGAGATCGGCGAACACCAGATCGATGCCGGGATACTCGTTGCCGGAGAACGTCATGCCCAGATCGACCATCATCCACCGGCCATTGCAGCCATAGAGGTTGACGTTCATCCCGATCTCGCCCGAGCCGCCTAGCGCCAGGAACAGCAGTTCCTGTTCGGGAGTAAAGTCCTTCTTCACGACGCCGCTCGCTCAGCCAGGATTGCGAGCCCGGTCAGGGTCAGATCGTTGTCGACGGCATCGAACAGGTCGGTTTGTTCATCGAACAGCAGCGCCAAGCCGCCAGTGGCGACTACTTTCGCCGGTCGGCCAATTTCATTTTTCATGCGAGCTACGATACCTTCCATCATTGCGACATAGCCCCAGTAGACACCGATCAGCATCTGGCTTTCGGTGGTGCGCCCGATGACGCTGTCGGTCTCGGGCTTCTCGATTGCGATACGGGGAAGCTTGGCCGTGTTCCCTACCAGCGCATCGAGCGACAGATTGATCCCAGTGGCGATAATTCCGCCCTTATATGCGCCGTTGAAGTCCACCACATCGAAAGTGGTTGCGGTGCCAAAATCGACGACGATCAGGTCGCCCTTGTACTTCTCGTGCGCGGCAATGGTGTTGAGCGCCCGGTCCGCTCCGAGCGAGCCGGGCTGCTCGACATCGATTTCAAAGCCCCACTCGGTGTCGCCCTGTCCGGCAATCATCGGCTCGACGCCGAAATACTTCCGCGAGAGGACCGACAGATTATGGATGGCGCGCGGCACTACCGAGCCAATGATGAAGTGATTGACGTCTTCGCGCGAATAACCCTCGATCGTGAGCAATTGCAGCATCCACACGGCATATTCGTCGCCGGTGCGCCGCGGATCGGTTGCGATACGCCAGCGCGCTTTAAGATCGCGGCCGTCGAAGAGCGCGAAGACTACATTGGTGTTTCCGACATCGGCAGCAAGCAGCATCAGTTTCCTCCGTCGGCCAGCATCACGTCGCCGGCGTGAATGACACGGGCGGAGCCATCCGCCAAGCGTAGCAGCAAGGCACCGCTTGAATCGAGGCCGCCGAACTTGCCCGAAATGACGCTATCGCCCGGCGGGGAAACCGTCAGCGGTGTTCCGAGCGGATGCGCGGCGCTGGTCCAGCGCGAAACCAGGCTGTCCAGACCGTAAAGCCTCCACCGCTCAAGTTCCGCGGCAAAGCAACGCGCCAGATTAGCCGCAAAAATATCGCGGTCCGGTGCCATGCCGATTTGCCCGAGCGCGATGGTTTCGCGGTCCGGCAGCTCCGGTGCGGCAACCAGATTTACGCCAATGCCGATGACGATAGTATCGCCAGTACGCTCCAGCAGGACGCCCGCCAGCTTGGCGCCGGAAAGCAGCAGATCGTTTGGCCATTTGAGTTGCAATCGCGCGGGGTCTGGCAGAGCCTGAACGACCGCTTCATAAACCGCCAAGCCGGTCACCAGCGCCAGACTGGCAGCGGGTGGATCCTGGGGAGTGATGCGCACGGCGGTCGAGCCCATGAAATTGCCCGAGCCGTCGAACCATGTGCGGCCTTGCCTCCCTCGCCCCGCGCTCTGGCGATCGGCGACGAGCCAGTCGCCCTCGGCCACCTGCTCGCCGCCGGAAACGCGGGCAAGCAGATCGGCATTGGTCGATCCGGTCTCAGAAACAGTTTCGATCAAACGATGTAGAACAGCGCTTCGGCGGCTCGCAGCGTCACATCACCGAGCCACGGGGTCAGCAGATAACCCAGCGGCGAGATGAAAAGAACACATAGGCCGAGAACAGCCCAATGGCTGATCGGGCTGCTCGTTTCGACATCGCCGGTTGCCTCATCGAAGAACATCACCTTGATGAACTTAAGGTAATAGAAGGCACCAATGACACTAGCTGCGATCCCGATTGCTGCGAGCGCGATCATGTCTGCCTGCACGGCTGCCTGGAAGACCACGAACTTACCCCAGAAACCCAGCAGTGGCGGGATGCCGGCAAGGCTGAACATCAGCAGCAGGAGGCACCACGCCAGCGCTGGCCGGGTGGTCGAGAGGCCCGAAATATCCGCAAACGTTTCCAGCGGTCGTCCGTCCCGGTCGCGCAACATCAGAAGTGCGACAAAGCTGCCCACGGTCATCGCTGCGTAGATAGCGAGATAGATCAGCACGCCGCTAGCTCCGGTGGCGCTGGCTGCAGCAAGGCCGATCAGGATGAAGCCGACATTGTTGATCGAGGAATAGGCCAAGAGCCGCTTGAGGTTTTCCTGTCCGATCGCTCCCAGCGCGCCGACAACAATCGATGCGAGCGCGGCGAAGATAACGATCTGCTGCCACGCCTGCGTTTGCTCGCCGAACGGGTCGAGCGCCATGCGGACCAGCATGACAACCGCCGCGACCTTTGGCGCACTCGCGAAGAAGGCAGTCACCGGAGTAGGCGCCCCTTCATAAACATCGGGCGTCCACATGTGGAACGGCACGGCTGCGATCTTGAATGCCAGGCCGGCAAGCACGAACACCATGCCGAACAGCGCACCAGTCGAGAAGTCGGTAGAGAATACGCCGCGGATGGTGACGTAATTCGTGCTGCCCGCGAAGCCGTAAACAAGGCTCATCCCGTAGAGAAGTATGCCCGATGCGAGCGCGCCGAGGATGAAATATTTCAGCCCCGCTTCGCTCGACCGTGTGTCATCGCGCTGGAAGCTTGCCAGCACATAGGAGGCAAGGCTCGACAACTCGAGGCCGATATAGAGCGACATCAGGTCGGTCGCCGACACCATGATGCTCATGCCGACTGCGTTGAACAGGATCAGCACGGGGTATTCGCCGCGGTAACGCCCACGCGCGTCGAAATAACGAGGTGCGACAATCAGCACTGCGATGGTCGACAGGAAGATCAGTATCTTTGCGTAATTGGCGAACCCGTCGAGCCGGTAGAGCCCGCCAAAAGCGTCTCCGCCCAGCGCATAAGCCGGATCAACCAGTAGATGCGCCGCCCAGAACACCGCGCCGAACAGCGCCGAAACCGAAGCGATCGTGATACCGCGAGCGGTCTTGTCGCTCGTCCAGGCGACCACCAGCAGCAGGATCATCCCGATTAGCGAGAGCATGATTTCCGCGCCAACAAAATAGAGGGAACTCAGGATCGACATCAGTGCTCTCCCTCCCCGTGTTCACCGGGCAGGAAGTTGGCCGCGTGCTCCATCGGTTCTCCTATGCGAAGCGCGGAATCGCCAGCGGGCGCTGCGCGCGCAAGCCGTTCGTCAAGCACAGCAATGTCCTGCCGCATCGGAGCGAGAAAGCTTTCGGGGTAGACACCCATCCACAATACCGCTGCCGCGATCGGACCAAGCATGATCCATTCACGCATCGTAAGGTCGGACATCGCGGCAGCATCCGCATTCTTCTGCACCCCGAATGCTACCCGGCGGTAGAGATACAACATGTAAGCTGCGCCCAGAATAATACCGGTGGTCAGCACCAGTGTGGCCCATGTCGAAACCTTGTAGACACCCGCAAGGGTAAGGAACTCGGCCACGAACCCGCTTGTGCCGGGCAGCCCGATGCTTGCCATGGTGAACAGCAGGAAGAAAATCGCATATTTCGGCATGTTGATCGACAGGCCGCCATAACGGTCGATCTCGCGCGTATGCAGCCGGTCGTAGATCACGCCCACGCACAGGAAGAGCGCGCCCGATACCAGGCCGTGGCTCAGCATCATGATCATTGCACCTTCCAGGCCCTGCACATTAAAGGCGAACAGACCCGCCGTCACGATCGCCATATGCGCAACAGAGGAATAGGCGATCAGCTTCTTCATGTCCTGCTGCACCAGCGCGACGAGCGATGTGTAAACCACCGCGACCATCGAAAGCCCGAATATCAGCCAGACGAACTGAGCGCTGGCTTCCGGGAACATGGGCAGGCTGAAACGGATAAAGCCGTAACCACCGAGCTTGAGCAGGACACCAGCCAGGATGACCGAACCGGCAGTCGGCGCCTGAACGTGCGCATCGGGCAGCCAAGTGTGAACCGGCCACATCGGCATCTTCACTGCGAAGCTGGCAAAAAATGCGAGCCAGAGCCAGGTCTGTGCCCCCGGCGCGAAGTCATATTGCATCAGTGCCGGAATGTCGCTGGTCCCAGCCTCGTTGACCATCCACATCATCGCGATCAGCATCAGGACCGACCCGAGCAGCGTGTAGAGGAAGAATTTATAGCTGGCGTAGATGCGATTATCGCCGCCCCACACGCCGATGATCAGATACATCGGGATCAGACCGGCTTCGAAGAAGATGTAGAACAGGAACATGTCCTGCGCGGCGAAAACGCCGATCATCAGCACTTCCATCAGCAGGAAGGCGGCCATGTATTCGCCGACGCGCTTGGTGATGCTATCCCAACTTGCCAGAATGCAGATAGGCATCAGGAATACGCTGAGCATGATGAGCATCAACGCAATGCCGTCGATTCCCAGGGCATAACTGAATTGTGCGAACAAATCGGCGCGTTCGGTAAACTGCCACTGCGCCCCGCCAATGTCGTAATTCAGCCAGAGCAGGATACCGAGGCCCAGATTGACCAAGGTCGCGATCAACGCGGTCATGCGGGCGGCTCTGGCGTCCAGGAACAGGCAGGCGACAGCCGCAGCAAACGGCACCAGCAGCATCAGGGAGAGGATCGGGAACCCCATCAGAAAAGAACCCAGGTCACTGCGGCGACAAGGCCGAGCAGCATGATGAGGGCGTAAGTGTAGACATAGCCGGACTGGAACCGGTGAGCCAGCGCAGAGCCGCGCTCAACCACCCATGCGGCGCCATTGGGGCCGAAGCGGTCGATCGTACCGACATCGCCCAGCTTCCAGAACTTGCGGCCGAGCCAGAATGCGGGCTTGATGAACAGGAAATTGTAGAGCTCGTCGAAATACCACTTGTTGTAGAAGAACCGGTAGATCGGGCCGAGCTGTTCGGCAGCCTTCGCCGGGATCGATGTATCCTTGATATAGGCGAGCCAAGCGATCGCCAGACCGAGAAGCATCACAAATGTCGCGGTCAGTTTCACCCAATACGGAACGCCATGCAGCGCGTGGATCAGCGCTTCGTTATAATAGATCGAGCCTGCCCAGAAGGCCTCGCCGTCGATGAATGCATCCTTGAACAGGAAGCCGGCAAAGATTGCACCAAGCGAAAGCACGCCGAGCGGGATCAGCATCGAGATCGGGCTTTCATGCGGGTGATAGCCGCCAGTTGTATCCTCGCCCGCCTCTTCCGGCGTCTTGTGGACCGAATGTTGGATGTGTTCGCTCTCGATCCAGCGCGCCTTGCCCCAGAAGGTCAGGAACATCAGGCGCCAGCTGTAGAAGCTGGTGAGCAGCGCAGCGAAAGCGCCCATCCAGAACGCGAACATGGATAGCTCCGTGCCGCGCGCATATGCAGCTTCGAGAATGGCGTCCTTGGAATAGAAGCCAGCGAAGCCGAAGACATAGAGAACGCCCACACCGGTAATCGCCAGCGTGCCCGCCATCATCGCCCAGAACGTGATCGGGATTTCTTTCCGCAGCGCGCCGTAATAGCGCATGTCCTGCTCGTGGTGCATGGCATGAATGACCGAGCCTGCACCGAGGAACAGCAGCGCCTTGAAGAAAGCGTGCGTGAACAGGTGGAACATCGCCGCGCCATATGCGCCGACACCTGCCGCGAAGAACATGTAGCCGAGCTGCGAACAGGTCGAATAGGCGATGACGCGTTTGATATCCCACTGCGTCGTGCCGACCGTGGCAGCGAAGATGCAGGTCGCAGCGCCAATGAATGTCACCATGGCGAGCGCAACCGGCGCTGTCTCGAACATCGGCGACAGGCGGCAAACCATGAACACACCCGCGGTTACCATCGTCGCAGCGTGGATCAGCGCGGAAACGGGCGTCGGGCCCTCCATCGCGTCGGGCAGCCATGTGTGCAGGCCAAGCTGCGCGGACTTGCCCATCGCGCCAATGAACAGGAGGATGCAAAGCACATCCATCGTCGCCACCCGGTAGCCAAGGAAGCCGATCGTCGCGCCGCTCATGGAAGGTGCCGCTTCGAGTATTTCCGGGATCGAAGTGGTGCCAAACACAAGGAAGGTGCCGAAAATACCCAGCATGAAGCCGAGGTCACCCACGCGGTTGACCACGAAAGCCTTGATCGCAGCGGCATTGGCGCTGGGCTTCTTGAACCAGAAACCGATCAGCAAATAGGACGCAAGCCCCACCCCTTCCCATCCAAAGAACATCTGGACGAGGTTGTCGGCAGTCACGAGCATCAGCATCGCGAAGGTGAAAAGCGAGAGATAGGCGAAGAACCGTGGCTGGTCCGGGTCTTCGTCCATATACCCCCATGAATAGAGATGCACGAGCGCGGAGACGGTGGTGATTACCACCAGCATGACCGCAGTGAGCGTATCGACGCGCAGTGCCCAATCGAAGCTCAGATCGCCGGAGCGCACCCATTGCAGCACCGGCACGACGCTCGCCTCTGCGCTTCCGCTGAGGAAGCCGAGGAAGATTGGCCACGAAAGAATGCAAGAAATGAACAGCGCACCGGTCGTGATCGACTTGACGATCGTATTGCCAAGCGCGCGGTTGCCAAGCCCGCCAACGATAGCGGCGAGCAGCGGAAGGAACACGATCAGTAGGATGGAGGTATGCACGGCCGCGCTTATCCCTTGAGCCTGTCGACGCTGTCGACGGCAATCGTGCCTCGCCCGCGGAAGTAGATGACAAGGATTGCAAGCCCGATGGCGGCTTCACCTGCGGCCACCGTCAGCACGAGCATGGCGAAGACCTGCCCGACGAGGTCGCCGAGGAAGGCGCTGAATGCCACGAGATTGAGGTTCACCGCGAGCAGGATCAGTTCGATCGCCATCAGGATGACGATCACATTCTTGCGGTTGAGAAAGATGCCCAGCACGCCCAGCACGAACAGGATCGAGCTGACGATGATGTAATGCTCTATGCCGATCACAGTTCGATCCCCTTGCCGACTTCGGGGTTCTTCATGACCGTTGCCTTATTCGGATCGCGGCGGACCTGCTTTCCGATATCCTGATGGCCGCGCTGCGTCTTGGGCGGGCGGTGGGTCAGCACAATCGCGCCGATCATGGCCACCAACAGGATGAGGCCGGCCGCTTCGAACAGGAAGATGTAGTCGGTGAACAGCACGATACCGAGATTTTCAATATTGCTCTGGCCAAGGATCGGCTCGGCGGCGACTGCGGCCGTGCCAAGCTTGATCGTGCCCGCCTGATAAGCGCCAAGGCCAAGAATGAGCTCGGCCAGCAGCACCAGCGCAATCACCAGCCCCAGCGGCGCGTTCTGCGTGAAACCGGCGCGAAGCCTCGCAAAGTCGATGTCGAGCATCATCACCACGAACAGGAACAGCACCGCAACCGCGCCGACATACACCACGACCAGCAGCATCGCGAGGAATTCAGCCCCCACGATCACCATCAGTCCGGCAGCATTGAAGAAGGCCAGGATCAGCCACAGGACCGAATGAACCGGGTTCTTGGCCGTGATCACCATGACCGCCGAAGCGATCACGATAGACGCGAACAGGTAAAAGGCGATGGTCTGGATCATCGTGAAATTTCAGGAGCCCCCGGATTCGGTTGCGCGGCGGTTAGCGATAGGGCGCGTCGGCTTCAAGGTTCGCGGCAATCGCTCGCTCCCACTTGTCACCATTGGCGAGCAGTTTGGCCTTGTCGTAAAGCAGCTCTTCGCGCGTTTCGGTCGAATATTCGAAGTTCGGTCCCTCGACCACAGCATCCACCGGGCAGGCTTCCTGACAGAAGCCGCAATAGATGCACTTGGTCATGTCGATGTCGTAGCGCGTCGTGCGGCGGCTACCGTCGTCGCGCGGTTCGCTCTCGATGGTAATGGCCTGCGCTGGGCAGACCGCCTCGCAAAGCTTGCAAGCGATGCAGCGTTCTTCTCCGTTGGGATAGCGGCGCAAGGCATGCTCACCGCGAAAACGCGGGCTGATCGGATTCTTTTCGTAAGGATAGTTAATCGTCACCTTGGGCTTGAAGAAATATTTCAGCGTGAGGGCATGTGCCTTCACAAACTCCCACAAGGTGAACGCCTTGATATGCTGCGTTAGAGTGCTCATCCGAAATGTCCCGTGGCCATCAAGTAGCCGCTGATAACGACGATGAAAATCAGGCTGATCGGCAGGAAGACCTTCCAGCCAAGCCGCATCAGCTGGTCGTAGCGATAGCGCGGTACGGTCGCCATGACCCAGCTGAACATGAAAAAGAAGAAGAACGTCTTGAGCAGCAGCCAGACGATGCCCGGCACGTAATAAAGCGGCGCCCAGTCGATCGGCGGCAACCACCCGCCGAAGAACAGGATCGCGTTGAGGACGCACATCAGCAGGATGTTGGCATACTCGCCGAGCCAGAACAGCGCGAAGCTCATCGAGCTGTATTCCGTCTGATATCCAGCGACCAGCTCGCTCTCCGCCTCGGTAAGGTCGAAGGGAACGCGCTGCGTTTCCGCGAGGCAGGAGATGAAGAACACGACCCACATCGGGAACAGCAACGGATGCACGACATAGGCGTTGATGATGCCCAGGCCGAAGCCCTCTTGCGCGCGCACGATATCGTTGAGGTTAAACGTACCGGCAAACAGCACGACGCAGACCAGAATGAAGCCGATCGAGACTTCGTAGCTGATCATCTGCGCCGCAGCGCGCATGGCGGAGAAAAACGGGTATTTCGAGTTCGAAGCCCAGCCCGCCATGACGATGCCGTATACCGACAGCGAACTGATCGCGAGAATGTAGAGCAGGCCGACATTGATATCCGCCAGAACCGCCGTCGCGCTGAACGGGATCACCGCCCATGCGGCAAGCGCCACGGTAAATGTCACGATCGGCGCGAGCAGGAAAATACCCTTGTTCGCCGCGCTAGGGATGATGGTTTCCTGAAGGAAAACCTTCAGACCGTCGGCAAAACTTTGCAGCAGGCCGAAGGGTCCAACCACATTGGGACCGCGGCGAAGATTGATCGCCGCCCACACCTTGCGGTCGACATAAATGATCATCGCGACCGCGAGCATCAGCGGCAGAGCGATCAGCAGGACGCCGGAAACAGTCGCGACACCCCACGCCCATTCATAAGACATGCCGAGCGACTGGAAGAAATCGGTCATTCCGCGGCCTCCCGCACATCATCGCCGCCAAGCAGTTCGGCTGAGCATTGCTGCATCACCGCGCTTGCCCGTGCGATCGGGTTGGTGAGGTAGAAATCCTTGATCGGATAGGCTGCGATGGTGCCTTCGGCTTTCGCGTTCGCATCGGCGCTCGGAAGCGCGCCGTAATCGGCCAGGCCTTCTTCGCCCAATGCCGGGACTTGGGCGATCATCGCGCTTTGCAATTCGGCAAAGCTGTCGAAGCCGACCTCGACCTTCAGCGCATCGGCCAGCGCGCGCAATATGGTCCAGTCTTCACGCGCGTCACCGGGCGCAAAAACGGCCTTCTCGGCATATTGAACGCGGCCCTCGGTATTGACGTAAGTGCCGTCCTTCTCGGCGAAGGATGCTGCTGGCAGGATGATGTCCGCCGCATGCGCGCCCTTGTCGCCGTGATGGCCGATATACACTTTCAGGCTGGCTTCGAACGGGGCATAATCCAACTCGTCCGCACCCAGCGACAACAGCACTTTTGGCTTGCCCGAAACGATGTCGGCAATGCCGCCCTTCTGCGCATACCCAAGCATCAGCCCGCCCATGCGAGCGGCAGAGAAGTGCAGTACATTGAACTCGGCACCCCAATCGCTCGCCAGCGCCATCGTCTTGCCATGCGCGCCCTTGAGCCCTGCGCCGCCGACGATCACCGCGCCGCGTTCCGCAGCGTTAAACGCATCCGCAACCTCGCCGGGAAGATCGTTCAGCACGCCGAGGTCGTTGCCGAGGAAGGTCGCCGGATAGGTCGGGTCCCATTCCGGCCCGACGATGAACACCTTCGCGCCGCGCTTGACCGCCTTACGCAGGCGGACATTCACCAGCGGCGCTTCCCAGCGCACGTGGCTGCCGATGATCAGAATCGCATCGGCATGCTCGATCCCGGCCAGGGTCGAATTGAAATTCACCGCAGCAAGGTTCGACGTGTCGTAATCCATGCCGGTCTGGCGGCCTTCGAGCATGTCCGAACCGAGCGCGCCGAGCAGCGCCTTGGCAGCAAACATCGTTTCGCAATCGACCATATCGCCCGCAACCGCAGCGATGCTCTTGCCCGGCTTGGCCTTGGCGATAGCCTTGAATGCGTCGTCCCAACTGGCCTGCTGTAGCTTCCCGCTTTTGCGAATCCAGACCTTGTCGAGGCGGCGATGCATCAGCCCGTCGACCTGATAGCGCGCCTTGTCGCTGATCCATTCTTCATTGACGTCGTCATTGATGCGCGGAAGCGCGCGCATGACTTCGCGGCCCCGGCTGTCGAGACGGATGTTCGAACCCACAGCATCGGACACGTCGACGGAAAGGGTCTTCGTCAATTCCCACGGGCGCGCCTCGAACGCATAAGGGCGCGAAGTAAGCGCACCAACGGGGCACAAATCGATCACATTGGCCGACATCTCGTGTCTGGCGGCCTGCTCGAGATAGGTCGTGATCTGCATGTCTTCGCCGCGATACAGCGCGCCGATTTCATCCACTCCGGCGATCTCTTCGGAGAACCGCACGCAGCGGGTGCAATGGATACAGCGTGTCATGATCGTCTTGATCAGCGGGCCCATATACTTCTCGGATACCGCACGCTTGTTCATGTCATAGCGCGAACCGCCGCGGCCATAGGCCACCGCCTGATCCTGAAGGTCGCATTCGCCGCCCTGGTCGCAGATCGGGCAGTCGAGCGGGTGATTGATCAGCAGGAATTCCATCACGCCTTCACGTGCGGTCTTGACCATCTCGCTATCCGTGCGGATTTCCTGGCCTTCGGTCGCCGGGAGCGCGCAGGACGCCTGCGGCTTGGGCGGTCCGGGTTTCACCTCGACCAGACACATGCGGCAATTGCCCGCAATGCTCAGCCGCTCGTGATAGCAGAAGCGCGGGATTTCCTTGCCCGCAAGCTCGCACGCCTGAAGCACGGTCGCGCCATCGGGAACCTCGATTTCCTGTCCGTCTACGGTGACCTTAGGCATCCTTCACCTTTCCGGGAGCTATACGGGAAAGACGCTGATAGACAGGTTCAGCCAGAGCGACCCGCAGCGTCTTGAAATCCAGGGCAAGATCGGTCCCGGCCGTAAGGCAAGACGACAACGCGGGCGACAAGGCCTGGACACGGCTCGCTTCTGCTTCCGTCGCCGACCTCGGTTCGCAGATACGCAAGCGAAGCCTCCGGCGACAATCGACACCACGCAATCGCCAAACTCAAGCAGCGAAAGATAGGCCATATCCAACTCGGCATTTTCCGGAGCTGCCGCTGCACATCGATCGAGGAACCATGGCTCTCCTCCACCGAGGCGAGCGAGGTCGACATCAATTTTTCGAACCAGCTTCCGCGTCATCTCGCTTGCCAGAGCCTGCCGGAAGCCCCGCGCAGTGAAATGTCAGTTCCACCGACCCGATTGCCAGTCTCGCTATTGTCCATGCAGTTCGAAATGTCGCCTTCGTTCGTTCGGATCAGACGAAACTCTTCGTCGCTGCCCGGAAGCTCGCGCATGATTTTCTCTGCATAGGAAGGGCCCCGCTCGGCAATACATTGTGCAGTTACCTGCATGACTTCGCCCGGGTCGGACTTCTTCGCGTTCGTGCCGATGCGAGACCCTGTCCATTGCGCATGAACGGGCTCGCTACTCATCGCCAGAACACCCGTAAGCGCCGCACATATCGCTAGGCAAGCGCTTCATTCCGCTGCCTCCGCGAATTGCGCGTTATGTTCTTCGATCCGGCGCTCAAGCTCGGGACGGAAGTGTTTGATCAAGCCCTGAATGGGCCAAGCCGCCGCATCGCCGAGCGCGCAGATCGTATGGCCCTCGACCTGCTTGGTAACCTGCTGCAGCATGTCGATCTCTTCAATCGCGGCATCGCCGGTTCGCAGGCGTTCCATCATGCGCCACATCCACCCTGTGCCTTCGCGGCAGGGGGTGCATTGGCCGCAGCTTTCATGCTTGTAGAAGTAGCTGATCCGGCTGATGGCACGGACGATGTCGGTGGACTTGTCCATCACGATCACCGCAGCGGTGCCGAGGCCCGAGCCGACTTCCTTCAAGCCATCAAAGTCCATCGGGCAGTCCAAGATCTGCTCGGCCGGAACCAGAGGAACCGATGAACCGCCCGGAATTACTGCAAGGAGGTTGTCCCAACCGCCTGTAATACCGCCGCAATGCTTCTCGATCAGCTCGCGGAAGGGAATGCTCATCTCTTCCTCGACCACGCAGGGCTGTTCGACATGCCCGCTGATCTGGAAGAGCTTTGTCCCCGCATTACCCTCGCGCCCGAAACCGGCGAACCAGCTACCGCCGCGCCGCAAGATCGTGGGCACGACCGCGATGCTCTCGACGTTGTTGACTGTCGTTGGGCAGCCATAAAGTCCCGCGCCCGCCGGGAATGGCGGCTTCAGGCGCGGCTGGCCCTTTTTGCCCTCCAGACTCTCGATCATCGCGGTTTCTTCGCCGCAGATATAGGCCCCGGCACCGCGGTGCAGGAAAACGTCGAAATCATAGCCCGAGCCGCTGGCATTCTTGCCGATGAGCCCGGCATCATAAGCCTCG
Organism: uncultured Alphaproteobacteria bacterium; assembly: GCA_963797945.1. Lineage (GTDB taxonomy): Bacteria > Pseudomonadota > Alphaproteobacteria > Sphingomonadales > Sphingomonadaceae > Qipengyuania. Next base: position 163,409 of record CAWCRA010000006.1, read on the forward strand.
TCGATGGCAGCCTGCAATGTTTCGGCTTCGCGGATATATTCTCCGCGAATATAGATATACGCCGCCCGCGCGCGCATGGCGAAACCGGCGACCAGTGCGCCTTCGATCAACTTGTGCGGATCGTGGCGGATGATCTCGCGGTCCTTGCACGAACCCGGCTCGGATTCGTCGGCATTGATGACGAGGAAGCTTGGGCGACCGTCCTTGCTTTCTTTCGGCATGAACGACCATTTCAGCCCGGTCGGAAAGCCCGCCCCGCCCCGTCCGCGCAGGCCTGAGGCCTTCATTTCCTCGATGATGCTGTCTTCGCCGCGCGCGATCAGCGACTTCGTATCGTCCCAATCGCCGCGCTTGCGGGCAGCATCGAGGGTCCACGACTGGAACCCGTAAAGGTTGGTAAAGATGCGGTCCTTGTCAGCCAGCATCAGAGAACGCCCCCGAAGACCACGAACGCAGCGATCGCGAGAATCCCGAGCAGTGCAACAGTCTTCACGACGCCCTTGAAGACCTTCCACGCGATGATCACCGCAATAACGGCGATGATGATTGTTACGAGCGAGCTATCCATCGCTTTCGCCTCCGGTAACTTCTCCTGCCTTCTTGCTGAATGCGAAGGCGAGGAATGACAGGATCAGCCAGACGACCCAGCGATCGCCGGAAAGCGCCTCGAAAATCGCCAGCGCGAGCAAGCCGGCGGCAACAAGCTGCATGCCGTTCTTAGGTACGTTGGCCATCACCACTCCCCCCGGTAATCGTGGTTGGCGTCGACCATTTCCTTGAGCGTCGTCGGACCGTCCTTCGGTTCGTGGTCTTGTGCCTTCCGGCTCTGCGTGCCGGTTTTCGGGCTGTTTGCCCTTGGCCAGCGCGTCGAGAACTGTGTCGAGCCGCTCGGGCGTCAGGTCTTCGTAATTGTCGTCGTTGATCTGGACCATCGGCGCGGTGGCGCAATTGCCCATGCATTCGACTTCGGTGAGGGTCCACAGGCCGTCCTCGGACACTGTGCCCTTGGCCATGCCGCGCTTCTTGCAGGTTTCAAACAGGCCGTCCGAGCCGCGCAGCATGCAGGGCGTCGTGCCGCAGACCTGCACGTGGAATTTCCCGACCGGCTTCATGTTGTACATGAAATAGAAGGTGGCGACTTCGAGCACGCGGATGACCGGCATGTCGAGATAGTCGGCGACATATTCGATTACTGGCAGCGGCAGCCAGCCCTGCGTATCGGTTTCCTCGCCGACCTGGCGCTGGGCAAGATCGAGCAGCGGCATGACGGCGGATTTCTGGCGCCCCTCGGGATAGCGCGCAATCGCCTTGTCCGCGCGTGCACGGTAGCTTTCGGAGAACTCGAAAGCGCCCCAACGCTCGCGCAGCTCGGGCGTATCGGGTGCGGGGGAGCGGTCAGCCATTGACCTGCTCCTGCTTCTTACATTTCCATTCATCAGTTTCAACGCCGTCAATCGCCGGACAGACGTATTCGTATCGGTCGTAATCCTCGTAAGTCACTTCGGACTGATCCATAAACTCCGCGCCGGTGGCATCACACATGGCTTCGGGCTGGTCGGGGATGATGCAGCCGACTGGATAGTAGTCCGCACGCAGATAGCCATTCGCTTCGAGGGTGGCGACCGTTGGCGCATCCACCTCTTTGACAGGGGCATAGGGTGCCTTGTCGATGGACGCATTAGCATTGTCAGCTCCTGCATCAGACGCTGGATCCACCTTTCCTGAGCAGGCGGTCATGAGCAGCAAAGCCAATGATGTCAGACGTCTCACCGGTCACACTCCCCGAACACCACGTCGATTGCGCCGAGTATGGCGGTGGCATCGGGCAGCATGTGGCCCTTGCACATGAAGTCCATCGCCTGAAGGTGGCTGAAGGCCGTCGGGCGGATCTTGCAGCGATAGGGTTTGTTCGAGCCGTCGCTGACAAGATAGACGCCGAATTCACCCTTGGGGCTTTCGGTTGCGACATAGACTTCGCCGGCGGGCACGTGGAAGCCCTCTGTGTAAAGCTTGAAGTGATGGATCAGCGCTTCCATCGACTGCTTCATCTCGGCGCGCTTGGGCGGGGAGACCTTGCCATCGCTGCTCGCCACCGGGCCGGAGGGCATTTCGGCGAGGCACTGCTTGATGATCTTGGCGCTTTCGTAAACTTCCTTCACGCGCACCACGAAGCGGTCGTAGCAATCCGAATTGGTGCCGACGGGAATGTCGAATTCCATGCGGTCATAGACATCGTATGGCTGCGATTTGCGCAGGTCCCACGGGATGCCGGCTGCGCGGATCATCGGGCCGGAGAAGCCCCAGGCGAGCGCATCTTCCTTGCTCACCACCGCGATATCGACATTGCGCTGCTTGAAGATGCGGTTGTCGAGCACGAGGCTCATCGCGTCACCGAACAATTCGGGCAGGCGGCCGTCGATCCACTCGCCGATATCGACGAGCAATTTTTCGGGCACGTCCTGATGAACGCCGCCGGGGCGGAACCATGCGGCGTGCATGCGCGCGCCAGATGCCCGCTCGAAGAAGTTCATGCAGTCTTCGCGCAGCTCGAACACCCACAGGTTCGGCGTCATCGCGCCGACATCCATGACATGCGCGCCAATGTTGAGGAAGTGGTTGCAGATGCGGGTCAGCTCCGCAAACAGCACGCGCAGATACTGTCCGCGCTCCGGCACTTCGATATTGAGCAGCTTCTCGATCGCCAGAACATAGCTGTGTTCCTGGCAAAGCGGGGAGCAGTAATCGAGCCGATCAAAATAGGGCAGCGCCTGCAGATAGGTCTTGTGCTCGATCAGCTTTTCGGTGCCGCGATGGAGCAGACCGACATGCGGATCGATCCGTTCGATGATCTCGCCGTCGAGCTCCATGACCATGCGAAGCACGCCGTGCGCCGCAGGATGCTGAGGCCCGAAGTTGATTGTGTAATTCGTGATGACTTCATCGCCGGTCGTCGGCGATTGTTCGAGCTGCATGCTCATGAGCACACCCACCTTCCGTCGAATGCGCGCTGCTGGCCGGAAGCATCGGTAACCGTCATGTTCGCGGCTCCCGCTCCGCCAACAGTGACGAGGACCGAGATACCTTCGCCATTAAACGTCGTGCCCGCGCGCACGGCGTCATAGCCGCCGGGAGGCGCATCGAGCAGCAGCAGCTGTCCGCCGACGCGCACCGTCGCCTTGCCCGGAATGCTGCGATCCTGCGGCGCTGCTGCAACCAGCATTTCGGCCCGCCGGAGCTGAATGCGCAGCCGCCCGCTCGCGGGCCGAGATCACATGTTGCGATATCGCCGAGTTGTTCCAGCTGCCGCACATCAGTGCCAGGCGGAGGCAGGCGCGGTAGAGCCTGTCGTGTCCAGCGGAGCGCCCGACATTCTCGCGCCGGAGCGCCCGATGTGCCCACGCGCGCTGCGAAATCATCCGCAGTGTCGCTCTGGGCGTCAGGCTGAGAGCATGCAGCCAAGGCAGCGATGCAGGTCAAGGCGGTCAGCCGCTTCATTCGCCGCCCTTGTCCTCTTCTGCATCCACTTCGGTCGCAGCGCCTGTATCCTTGGCCTTGCCTTTGCGATCGGGACGGTCGGGCTGGTCTTCGGTAGGTTCGGGCGGAGGCGTACGGTCTTCGCCGGATTCGGCTTCGGCTGGAGAACCAGCGCTGACTTTCTCGGCGGCCTTGGCGTCGGTCTGGTCGCCCGCACCCGTATCCTCGGTGCTCTCGGTAACCTTTGGTTCGTCGACGGGCGGCATGTCGGCCTTTTCGTCGCCCGGCAGCACATAGTCGGCGCCTTCCCAAGGCGAGCTGAAGTCGAACTGGCGCAGATCCTGGGCCAGCTGTACCGGCTCGTAAACCACGCGCTTCTCGTCTTCGGAATAGCGCAGTTCGGTATAGCCGGTCAGCGGGAAATCCTTGCGGAAGGGATGCCCCTCGAAACCGTAATCGGTCAGAATACGGCGAAGGTCGGTATTCCCGTCGAACAGGACGCCGAACATGTCGAACACTTCGCGCTCGAGCCACCCGGCGTTGGGCCATAACGTCGTAACCGTCGGCACAGGCGTGTTCTTCGGCCGCGCTGACCTTGATGATGACGCGGCTGTTCTTCGTCACGGAGAGCAGCATGTACACCACTTCGAAACGCTCTTCGCGCCCCGGGTAATCGACGCCGGCGATTTCCATCAGCTGCTGGTATTCGAAATCGTCGCGCAGAGTGCGCAGGACATCCTCGATGCTGCCGCGCTTGACGGTCAGTTGCAGCTCGCCATGCTCTTCTTGCGCGCCAATCAGATGCGCCGACAGCGCCTTCGAAAGCGTGTCCTGCAACCCGTCGATGCGGGTGTAGCGCGGTGCGGGATGGAGAACGGCCATCCTAGCGCTCGATCGTCCCGACGCGGCGGATCTTCCGCTGCAATTGCATCACGCCGTAAAGCAGCGCTTCAGCGGTCGGCGGGCACCCGGGCACGTAGATATCGACTGGCACAATCCGGTCGCAGCCGCGCACGACGCTATAGCTGTAATGATAATAGCCGCCGCCATTGGCGCAGCTGCCCATGCTGATCACATATTTGGGCTCCGACATCTGGTCGTAAACCTTGCGCAGCGCCGGTGCCATCTTGTTGCACAGCGTACCCGCGACGATCATCACGTCGCTCTGACGCGGGGAAGCGCGCGGGGCGACGCCGAAGCGCTCCATGTCGTAGCGCGGCATGTTTACGTGGATCATCTCGACCGCGCAGCAGGCCAGGCCGAACGTCATCCACCACAGGCTGCCGGTCCGCGCCCATTGAAACAGGTCTTCGGTACTGGCGACGAGAAAGCCCTTGTCGTTGACCTCGGTCTGCAGGGCGTTGAAATACTCTGCATCGGGCTGACGTATGTCGCCCGGCTGCGCCGTTGGCTGAACCAGGGCGTCACGTCCGTAAGGGCTGGTTGTCGATTGCTGGCTCATGCGATCATTCCCACTCCAGCGCGCCTTTCTTCCACTCATAGGCGAAGCCTACGGTGAGAATGACGAGAAAAACCATCATCGCGATCCATCCGGTCCATCCGGTGTCGTCCAGGCTCACCGCCCAGGGAAACAGGAAGGCTGCCTCCAGATCGAAGATGATGAACAGGATGGCGACGAGATAGAAACGTACGTCGAACTGGCTGCGCGCGTCATCGAATGCGGGAAAGCCGCATTCATATTCGCTGAGCTTCGCCTCGGTCGGATTGTGCGAGCCGGTCAGGCGCGAGACGCCCATCGGCAGGAACACGAACAGCGCCGAAAGAGCCACGGCGATGAACAGGAAAATGAGGATAGGCAGATATTGTTCGAGGTCGACCACGAATGATTCCCGTTTGGGGCAAGATTGGGCACGCCTCTAGGCCGCTGACGGGACAGGCGCAAGGGCGCGGACGGTGCAAAATACCGCAAAAGCCGCGCATTGGGTGCAACAAGCGAAGGCGCGCCGAAGTAGCGCCCGCTGCTACTTCATCTGCGACTTGATCGCCTTGTCGGTCTTGGAGCCGTAGGGCGGTTTGAACCCTGCCAGCTTCGCGACGTCGACCTTGGCCTGCGTATAAACACTGCGGGCATGGCTGAATTCGCGGAAGCCTTCGACCCCGTGGTAGCTGCCCATACCCGATGGACCGACACCGCCGAACGGCAAATCATCCATCGAAACGTGGAAGATCACATCATTCACCGTAACGCCGCCCGAGATCGTCCGCTCGAGCACTTTCTTCTGCTCGCCGCCATCCTGGCCGAAATAGTACAGGCCAAGCGGGCGGTCGTTCTCATTCACATAATCTATGGCTTCGTCGATCTTGCTGTAGGTCTTGATCGGCAGGATCGGTCCGAAGATTTCCTCCTGCATCGCCTGCATATCGTCGGTGACATTCTTTAGGATCGTCAGCGGCATCTTGCGGGCGTTGGTGTTCGAGAAATCCTCATTGCCAGGATTTACCTCGATCACTTCGGCGCCCTTGTCTCGGGCATCGGCGACCATGCTCTGAAGCCGGTCGAAGTGGCGATCGGTCACGACGCTAGCGTAATCGTCGTTTTCGAGCAGCGAAGGATACATTTTCGCTGTACCTTCCCACACGCCGGACACAGCCTCGTCCTGCTTGCTTTCGGGAACGTAGAGGTAATCTGGCGCAAGGCAGATCTGCCCGGCATTCATCATCTTGCCCATCGCGATACGCTCGCCCGCCGCGGCGAAATCAGCACTCTCGCCCATGAACACTGGCGACTTGCCGCCAAGTTCAAGGGTAACGGGCACCAGGTTTTTCGAAGCTGCTTCCATGACCTTGCGCCCCGTCGCGGTCGAGCCGGTGAAGACGAGGTGGTCGAAGGGAAGCTCGGAGAACGCCGCGGCCACTTCCGGGCCGCCCGTGAAAACGGCGCATTCGTCGGACGTGTAATGCTCTTCGACCAGCTCGCGCATCAGCAGACTGGTGCGCTCGGTAAATTCGCTCGGTTTGATCATCGCCCGGTTGCCGGCTGCGAATATCTGCATCAGCGGACCAAAGGTCAGGTTCACCGGGAAATTCCAAGGCGAAAGCACACCTATGACGCCCTTGGGTTCGTAACGAACCTCCGCCTTGGCGCCCAGCAGGCCGAGCGGGAATTGGACATGGCGTTTGTCGGGCCTGGCCCACTTTTCCATGTTCTTGATGCAGTATTTGCCGAAATTCACAGTGCCGACGATGTCGGTCATCATCGATTGTTGCGGCGAACGATTGCCGAAATCCGCACTCATGACCTTGCAGAGATCTTCCGCATTGTCCTTCAGCAGTTTGATCGCGCGCTCGATACGGTTCTTGCGCAGGGCGAGCGGTTCGGGCCGCATCTGGTGATGGGCGGCGCGCTGTTTGCGCAGGATCGCTTCCATTTCGCTTTTTTGGTTATCAGCCATAACACTCTCCATTGATCCGTGTTGCGCTGCAAAACCGCAGTGCCTATCTCGCCCGAATACACGCGATCCTATCCCAGAAGCGAAAGGCCGACACAAGCATGTCACACTTCAGCGCATCCGACCCCGTCGTCATCCTGTCCTACGCCCGTACACCGATGGGCGGTATGCAGGGCGCCCTTGCGGACGTGTCTGCCACCGATCTCGGCGCCACTGCGGTCAAGGCTGCGGTCGAGCGTTCGGGCGTCGCAGGAGAAAAATTCGACCGCGCCTATATGGGCTGCGTGCTGCCTGCCGGTTTGGGCCAGGCACCCGCGCGCCAGGCGATGGTCAAGGCCGGACTGCCCAAATCGGTTGAGGCAACCACGGTCAACAAGGTCTGCGGCAGCGGCATGCAAACGGTGATCATGGGCGCGGAGGCGCTCGCATCCGGCACGATCGACTATGTTGTCGCGGGCGGCATGGAGAGCATGACCAACGCGCCCTATCTGCTCAAGAAGCACCGCTCGGGCGCGCGGCTGGGCCATGACACGGCCTATGATCACATGTTTCTCGACGGGCTGGAAGATGCCTATGAGGAAGGCCGCGCGATGGGCACTTTCGCGCAGGACACAGCCAATGACTACCAGATGTCGCGTGAAGAGATGGACGATTATTCCATCGAAAGCCTGCGCCGCGCCAACGCCGCCATCGATGGCGGCGCTTTCGAGGGCGAGGTGGTTCCTGTGACAGTGAAGACCCGCAAGGGTGAGCATACCGTCGAGCATGACGAACAACCCGGCAAGGGCCGTCCGGACAAGATTCCGCAACTACGCCCCGCTTTCGCCAAAGACGGCACTATCACCGCGGCAACTTCCAGCTCGATTTCGGACGGTGCAGCCGCGCTGGTCCTGACCCGCAAAAGCGTCGCCAGGGAGAATGGTCAGGAGCCTGTCGCCAAGATCGTGGCGATGGCTGCCCACGCCCAGGAACCGAGCAAGTTCACCACCGCCCCGATCGGCGCGATCGAGAAAGTGCTTGCTCGCGCAGGGTGGAGCGCGGACGATGTCGAACTGTGGGAAATCAACGAGGCATTCGCCTGCGTTGCCATGTTCGCGATGCGCGACATCGGCATCCCGCATGACAAGATCAATATCAATGGCGGCGGCACCGCTCTCGGTCATCCCATCGGCGCAAGCGGCGCGCGGATCATCGTCACACTGCTCAACGCTCTTAAGAAGCAGGGCAAAACGCGGGGAATCGCAAGCCTGTGCATCGGCGGCGGCGAGGCAACGGCGGTGGCGCTGGAACTGGTGTAAGGCTGACGGGCACCATAGCGCCCGTTCGGCGTTATGCGTTGAGAAGGGAGACTATCATGAAAAAATTCTTGCCACTTGTCGCCGTCGGAATGCTCGCAGCGTGCGGGAGCCCTGCCGATGATACCGACCAGGTTATCGTCGACGATACCGCAGTGATCGAACCCGCCGCCAATGACGGTGCAGCCGGCGTTTACGAAGTAACGATGCCAGACGGCACGGTCGCCACGGAAACCGTCAATGAAGACGGCACCTATGAAACGGTTGCGAATGGGAACGTCATCGAAACCGGCACCTGGCGCACCGACGGCAACGAAATGTGCGAAGATCCCGAAGGCCCCGCTCCTGAACAGTGTTATGCTGGCAGCGAACCGGGCGCGGATGGCAGCTTCACGGTCCAGACCGACGACGGCACCATGACGATCCGCAAGGTCGGCTGATCTAGCTTATATCGAATTGCGAAAGGCGGGCCTGCGGGTCCGCCTTTTTCATTTGCGCGCTCTATTCCTCGTCTGCGCCCCATAGCCGGGCCTGCTCCACATAGCCGGACCTGTCGCCGACGGTGAAGCGGCACCAGCCCTCGTCGCAGCTCCCCAGAGCGCCAGTCACACCGGGCTCCAGCCACCATTTGACCGCCGCATTCGCTCCCCCATCGGCGCGCATGGCGGCATTGCCCTCACCCGCAACGATCGCGCCGCGTTTTGGGTCGAGCAGGCGAGCGACCACCCAGCCCTGCTCGCCATCGGGATCGCGTATCAGCCGCCAGCCCTCGTGAACCCGCATCGACCTGCACCGGCAGGCCGGGGCGCTGATAAACCCACTTTATCTTGTAATCCGCGCTCGGCCCGACGCGCATATTGAGCTTGCTCGCGCTGTCGCGGATTGTGGCCCAATAGGGCACTTCGCGTTCCTGCGCCAAAGCGGGAGCGGTGCCTGAAACCAGCAGGAAGAGGACGAGAATAATGCGGTGCATCGCGTTTGGTGAATTACACGCAAGGGCGCCCTCCCCGCAACCTGCAAATACACGAATTCGCTACGCGCGCATAAGCCGTCTTGACCCGCGCCTTCGCCAAGGCCTAGCGCAGTCGCAATGTCCGAACCTGCACCCCAGAAGCGCCTCGAACGCAAACCCCGCGTCACCGTCACGCGGCAGCTGCTGCCCGAGGTCGAGGTCCGCCTTTCCGATCTGTTCGAAACGACTCTCAACCCGGACGATAGCCCGATGTCGCGCAGCGACCTGATCGAAGCCATGCGCTCAGCGACGTGCTCGTGCCCACCGTCACCGACCGTATCGATGCGGACATGCTGGCCGAGGCGGGACCGGACCTTGGTCTGATCGCCAGCTTCGGCGCGGGCACCGATCACATCGACCTTGCCGCCGCGGCGACACGCAGGATTCTCGTCACGAATACGCCGGGTGTCTTCACCGATGACACGGCCGATATTGCGATGGAGATGATCATCGGCATACCGCGCCGCGTGCGCGAAGGGGTCGCTTTGGTGCGGCGCGGTGAGTGGACCGGCTGGACACCGACTGCGTTGCTGGGCCGCAAACTTGCAGGCAAAGTGCTCGGCATCGTCGGAATGGGCCGGATCGGTCAGGCGGTGGCGCACCGTGCACGCGCATTCGGGCTGGAGATTGCCTACTACAACCGCAAACGCCTGCCGCAATCGGTCGAGCGAATGTTGGGCGCGCGCTATATCGACAGCTTGGACGGGCTGGTCGGACTGTCCGATATCATAACCCTGCATTGTCCGGCGAATGATGAGAGCCGCCACATGATCGACGCACGGCGCTTCGGCCTGATGAAAGACGGCGCCTGCCTCATCAACACAGCGCGCGGCGACCTCGTCGACCAAGATGCAATGCTATGGGCATTGGAAAGTGGCAAGCTCGCGGGGGCCGGGCTCGACGTTTACCCGGACGAGCCGAATGTTGATGAGCGTCTGCTCGCCTTCCCCAATGTGATGACCCTGCCGCATATTGGCAGCGCAACACGCGAGGGCCGCGAAGAATTGGGCATGAAAGTCGTCGCCAATATTCGCATGTGGGCCGATGGGCACCGCCCCCCGGATCAGGTCCTGACCGGCCTCGGCCAATAACGCGCCTGCGAACAGATTACGGACAATCCCAGTGAACGAATTCGAATCCAAGATCGAAGCGCTCGAACATCGCTGGATGCGCGCGTGGATGCAGCGCGACCGCAATGAAATGAAACGCGTCGCCGCGCGTGATTTCATCTTCCTGCTAGGTTCGACCGACGCTGCCATCCTCGACCGGGCGAGCTGGCTGGAAGCCGCGACAACGCGCTTCAAATGCACGGGCTATCACTTCGACCACGTCTATGTGCGCCGCCACGGCAATACGGCCGTGTTTGCCGCGCAGATGACCATCGAGGCTAAAATCGGCGTTCACGACTGGTCCGGCCCGACCTGGATTATGGACCTGTGGCGTCGCTCCTCGGTTCGCCGCAAGCAATGGCGCCTGCTGGAACGCACGATCTCGCGCCCGGACACCGACAAGGAAATGCCGAACGCGATCCGTTCAATGCAATTGTGGCGCTAACCTCGCCCGTCGCCCTCAGTCCCCCGTCAAAATCCGGTCGACCAATTCCTTCACTGTCGGAGTGAAATTGTTCGAGTAAAACGGGTCTTCCTTGAAGCGGTAAGCCGCGTGTCCCGCAAAGGCGAGGTTCTCGTCCGGGTCGCCGCCATGCGCGATATCCTGCAGCGTTTTCTGGATGCAGAAGCTGCGCGGATCGGCGAGGCGGCCGGTCGTATAGGTGTCGTGATCCTTCCAGCTGGAGAACTGGCAATGCGACAGGCATCCCATGCAGTCCTGCTGGTCTTTGCGGATGATGTCCCGGCTCTCCGGCGTAACGAAGACGACCGTATCGTCCGGCGTTTTCAGCGCCTCGGTGAAGCCTTCAGCCACCCACGCCTGCGCCTTGCGCTGGTCGCCGGGATGGACCCAGAAATACTTGGATTTCCCGTGATCGGATAGCGGTATCGTCCCATCCTCCTCGTCGCGCTTGAAGATCGGGATCTGCCGGTCGGAACGATGCATCAGGTCGTACAAGAAGGGAGTTTTGACAGCGCTGGAATAGAAGCCAGTAGGGCTGAACTTATGCAGCAGCACATCGCCCGGTTCGACAGTGCGCAGCATGTCCTTCCATACCTGCGGGATGGGGCTCTCGTGCGTGATAAGCGGGCGCGTGCCGAACTGGAACGCGATCTTGCCCAGCTCGGGATTGTCGATCCAGTTTTCCCATTCGCGCAAGAACCACACGCCGCCTGCCATGACGATGGCCGTATCCTCCGACACGCCTTCCTTGCGCATCGTTTCGCGCAGGTCCTTCACGCGCGGATAGGGATCCTGCGGCTGGCGAGGGTCTTCGGCGTTGGAGAGGCCGTTATGCCCGCCTGCCAGCCACGGGTCTTCATAAACCACTGCGGCCATCAGATCCGGCACCTTGGAGTAACTGCGCTTCCACAGCGCCCGGAACGCGCGGGCAGAACTGATGATCGGCAAATAGCAGACATTGAACCGCGCGGCGATCTCGGCCAGCTTGTAGGGCATGCCCGCCCCGCAGGTGACACCGGCGACCATGCCGGGCGTATTTTCGAGAATACCCTCGAGCACCTCCTGCGCGCCGCCCATTTCCCACAGAACATTGATATTGATCGCGCCCTTGCCGCCGGAAATTTCGTGCGCGCGTTTTACCTGCTCGGTCGCGCCATCGATGGCATAGCGGATCAGCTGCTCGTGCCGTTCCTTACGGGTCGGCGCGTCGTAGATTTGCGGGACGGGATTGCCGTCATCATCGTAGCTGTCGGCGTTCACGGCACTTACCGTGCCGATGCCGCCAGCCGCAGCCCACGCGCCCGAGCTTGCGTGATTGGTGGCAGAAACACCCTTGCCGCCTTCGACCAGCGGCCACACTTCGCGGCCGCCATAGTTGATCGGGCTGAGCCCTTTGAATGCCATAATCTACGTGTCTTTCCTGAAGCGGGCTATCAGCCCGCATTTGTCGAACCGATCGCGTCTCCGCGGCACGGTTCGATTTCCCCCGGTTCGGGCCTGATAGCCGCCCGCTCGAACTGTGCATAGTAGCCTGCCAGCTCGGGCCGGTCCTTGAATGTCACCAGCCGGTAGCCGACTTGCTCGAATTCACACGCCAGCAACATCGGGTCGATACCGTGCTGGTCCGTCGGCCGGTCGACATCGACGACGATTACCTGCCCGCCTTCGCGCAGGGCGGGCCACATCCTCCAGAGCAGCGCGTATGGCTCGCTGACCTCATGATACATGTGGACCATGAACACCCGGTCGAAGCTGTCTTCCGGTAGGTGCGGGTCGTCCGCACCGCCTTGCGCAATCGAGACATTGTCGAAGCGTTCGCGCACGATCCGGTCGCCGAGCCGTTCCAGCGCTCCGCGGTCGATATCCTGTGCCAGCACGCGGCCTTCCTCGCCTACGCGCTCTGCCAGGCGGACGGTGTAATAACCCTCGCCCGCGCCGATATCCGCTACGCGCATACCCGGCTCGATTTCGGCCAGATCCATGACCGTTTCGGCCTCGCCGCGATTGTCGCGTTCGGTTTCGGTGGAGAATTCGTTCGAACCAAGCCCCGAGACAGGGCGGTCGGGCTGCGGAAAGGCCAGCGCGGTCTCCGGACGCGGCTCGTTCGTGGCGTCGCAGGCGCTCAACAGCGCAAATGCCAGCACAACTCCCCCCACCCGTTTCATCAATCCGCGTCCTCTACCTCGACCTTCTCGCCTGTCACTCGCTGAGCTAGCGCGGCGGAGATGTATTCGTCCAGTCCGCCGTCCAAAACGGCATCGGGCGCACTCGAGGTAACGCCGGTGCGCAGGTCTTTCACCATCTGGTAGGGCTGGAGGACATAGCTGCGAATCTGGTGACCCCAGCCAATATCACTCTTCTCTTGGTATTCGCCCGACGCTGCCGCTTCACGCTCGGCCATCTCGCGCTCGAACAAACGTGCCTTGAGCATGTTCATCGCGGTCGCGCGGTTCTTGTGCTGGCTGCGGTCGTTCTGGCTCGCCACCACAATCCCGGTGGGTTGGTGCGTGATGCGGACCGCAGAATCGGTCGTGTTGACGTGTTGCCCGCCCGCGCCCGATGCTCGGTAGGTATCGATCTTGAGGTCGCTTTCATTGACCTCGACTTCGAAATCGTCGTCGATGACCGGATATACCCATACCGAGCTGAAGCTTGTATGGCGGCGGGCGCTGCTGTCATAGGGACTGATGCGCACGAGGCGGTGAACACCGCTTTCGGTCTTGGCGTAGCCGTAAGCGTTTTCGCCTTTTACCAGCAAAGTGGCCGATTTGATGCCCGCCTGATCACCCGCCTGATACTCCACCGTCTCCACCTTGTAACCGCGTTGTTCGGCCCAGCGGTTGTACATGCGCAGCAGCATCTCGGCCCAGTCCTGGCTTTCCGTGCCGCCTGCGCCTGCGTGAATTTCGATATAGGTGTCGTTGCCGTCCGCTTCCCCGGAGAGCAGCGCGGCAACCTTGTCGCGGTCTGCGCGGATGGCGAGCTTTTCCAGGCTGGCGAGCCCTTCATTGGTGACATCGTCGTCGCCCTCGGCCTCGCCCATATTGATGAATTCGATGGCGTCGCTTTTCTCGCTTTCGATCTCGCGCACGGTGTTGATCGCGTTTTCGAGCCGCTTTTGCTCCTGCGTAATGGCTTGAGCCTGCTTGGGGTCATCCCACAGGGTCGGATCCTGCACGCGCGCATCCAGCTCGTCGAGACGGCGCAGTGCCTGATCCCAGTCGAGCGATTGGCGCACCAGCGCAAGCGCGGCGTCGATCCTGTCGATATGGGCCTGCCCTTCGGCACGCATGCTGGTGTTCCTTCCGGTCAGATTGAGAGCGTGAGCGCTTAACGAGCGAGCCGCGATTGTAAAGCGGGCCGGCGCACAAGGGCGTTCGTATTGCGAGCGTTAGTAGATGCCGCCCTGCTCTTCCACGAAGTCGCTTGGCTCTTCGATCTCTTCGGCCCGCCGGACGGACCTGCGCGTATTCTCGCGTCCGCGCCGGATCAGGGCGAGAATTTCCTCGCGCTTGGAGGCAATTTCGTCCTGACGCGTGGCGCGGGGCGGTTCGGTGTCGGGCTTGAAGGCTTCCCAGATCACTGCGGCTTGCGGATCGTCGGAGGCTTGCCCGTCGAAAACACGCTTGCCTGTGCGCCGGTCGATTTTGACCATGCGCACGCCGGATGGAGCTACGAATTCCTCCCCGGCCCAGCGGTCACGCGATTTCTCGACAAAGGATTTGAATACTGGCGCTGCGGTATTGCCGCCCTGCACCCACCCGCCAAGATTGCGCGGCTGGTCATGGCCAATATAAACGCCTGCGACGATTTCCGGCGATCCTCCGACAAACCAGGCATTGGTCGGGCCGGTCGTGGTGCCGGTCTTGCCGAACAAAGGCAATTCGAGGCCGCGCAAGCGCACTGCGGTGCCGCGTGTCACCACGCCCTGCAGCATGTGCACGACCTGGAAGGCCGTTCGAGGATCCATTACCTGTTTGCCGCTAACTCCAAGGCGCGGCATGGGCTGACCATCCCAAGCGTCCATATTGCAGCCGTCGCATTTGCGATTGTCGGCGCGCCAGATCACCTTGCCCCGGCGGTCCTGCACATAGTCGACGACAGTGCCCTCGCCGTGCTGCCGCCCCCAGTTAGCGAGCGCGGAATAGGCGTTCACCATCTTGCGTACGGTCGTGTCGCCTGCACCCAGCGCGAAGGCCGGATATGGCTCGTAGCTGCCGATGCCGACAGCTTCGAACGTGTCGATGACTTGGTCCATGCCGGCGTCCATCGCGATATGGACGGTCATCAGATTGCGGCTTTGTTCGAGGCCCCAGCGCATCGTGTGCACCCCGCCCCCGCCGCCGCCAAAGTTGCGGAAGCACTTTTCGCCAAGGTTGGCGCCCTGGTAATAGCAGAAGGTCTGGTCGGGCACTTCGCTCGCAGGCGTCATCCCGTTTTCCAGTCCGGTCGCATAGACGAAGGGCTTGATCGTGGAACCCGGCTGCCGATCGGCCTGCGTGGCGCGGTTGAAGCTTCCCAAACGGCTATCGAAACCGCCTTGCATCGCCAGGATACGGCCGGTTTGTGGGTTCTGCGCAAGGAAGCCGCCGGACACTTCGGGGACGGTGCGCAGGCGATAACCGCTGCCGCTGCGTTCTGCGGCAACCACATCGCCGACTTTCACCGCATCCGGGAAATTCGTGAGCGGATAGCTCTCGCCGTCAGTGAAGCCGACCGTGGCCGACGAACCGCTGCGCTCGGTCACGACGCCGACGCGCCAGTCTTCGTAATTGATGCCGAGGTTCGACGACTGCAGCTGCGAAAGCAGATCGCCATTGTCGGGATTGAGCGTCGCTACCGGACCGGTCCATCCGCGATTGCCATGATAGCGCAGCAGCCCGGCACGCAGGGACTCGCGCGCAGCATCCTGCAGCTCGGTATCGAGCGAGGTCCGTATCCACAGTCCGCCTGCGTAGACGGAGTTCTCGCCATCCTCCGACGTCTCGCCAAACTGCTCGATCAGCTGGCGGCGCACTTCTTCGAGGAAATAGCCCGCATCGGCGGAGCGCTCGCTGCGTTGATTGACGAGGCCGAGCGGCCGGCTCTTCGCTGCCGCCGCCTCGGCATCGGTCACGAAATCATTGCTCGCCATCTGGTCGAGCACGAAATTGCGCCGCGTCACCGCCAGTTCGGCATTACGCTCCCGGCCATAGCGTTCGGGTGCCTTGGGCAGGATCGCCAGAAATGCCATTTCGTGCAGATCGAGATCGCCGACGTCCTTGTCGAAATAAGCACGGCTAGCCGCCTGAACGCCGAAGCTGCGCCGGCCAAGCGGGATTTCATTGAGATAGAGCTCGAGAATCTCGCGCTTGGACAGCACCTCTTCGATGCGGCGCGCGAGCACCATTTCCTTCAGCTTGCGGGTTACCGAATATTCGTCGGTCAACAGCAGGTTCTTCGCGACCTGCTGCGTGATGGTCGAGCCGCCGACGGCGCGGTCGCCGGAGCCGAGCTTGGACGCGTAGTCGAAAACGGCATTGAGCGTGCCCGTCAGATCGACCCCGCTATGGCTGAAGAACGTCTTGTCTTCCGCCGCGAGATAAGACTTCGATCAGCGTTTGCGGGAAGTCGGCATATTGCAGCTGCACGCGGCGCTCGCGGGCGTAGGAATGTACGATCTCGCCATCGATACCGCGCACGACGGTGGGGAGCGGCGTTTCGTAATCCCGCAATCCTTCCGCTTCCGGCAGCCCGCGCGAAATCAGCGCCCAGGCAAATACGAGAAACACTGCAAGCACCGCTGCGCCGATAGCGCCCCAGCGGAACAGCTTACGCTCCTGCCAATTGGTCCCGAACCAGTCCAGCGACAGGCCCAGGTCCCGGCCTAGCCGGTAACGGAAATATTCGAGGAAAGTCTGATCGGCCATGCGCGTCCCGGATTTTGGACCGCGCCCTTAGCATGCGCAAGCTATCTCTTGCCATAACCAAAGCGTGTCAGCTCGCCTCATCGCCCTCTGAGGCAGGATTGCGGGCAAAATACACCCGGATGGAGCGGGCCAGAACCTGCGCAAAGGCTTGTCGGCCCTCCCTCGAAGCGAGCCGCTGCGCCTCCGCGCGATTCGAAATGAACCCGCTTTCGAAAAGGACCGAGGGGATATCGGGCGCTCTCAACACCCATAATGGCGCCGATTGCCGCGCCTGAGGATGGAAAACCATCTCGCCATCGGCCTGGTTCAGGATGATCGCGGCGAATTCGTCCGATTCCTGCTGTGTCCGGCGACGCGACAATTCCACCAGAATCGAATTCACCTCATCTCCCTGTCCGATCATTTCCTGGCCATTGATGCGGCCGGCCGCGTTCTCGCGCTGCATGAACCGGCGGGCCGCGCGGCTCGAAGCACCGTCGGACAGGGTGTAGATGCTCGCGCCTTCCACCTCGCTCGCGTCACCTGCGGAATCGGCATGGATCGACAGGAACAAGTCCGCATCCAGCGCGCGGGCAATCTCATATCGCTCCTGGTGCTGCAGATACCGGTCGTCGTCGCGGGTCATCGCCACACGCACCGATCCCTGCTTGATCAGTTCGTCGCGCAGGGCTTCCGCCAGGCCAAGAACCAGGTCCTTCTCCTCGAACCCCGCACTGCTGGCGCCTGCATCATGCCCGCCGTGGCCGGGATCGATCACCACGAGCGGGCGGCCATCGTCTTCCATCGAGTCCAGCGCCGCCGGATCGAGCGCCCCTCCCGCGGGCAAGGCGATGCGCATCACATAGTCGCGCCCGATTACCGGCATCGGCACTTTCAGGCCCGCCGCGATAAGCCCTGCGACGATCGCTACGGGCAGCAGGACGAGTAACAAGATCTGAGCGCGCGGGGACATTACCTGGAGTGTTACGTTGCGGGACGCGTGTCGCGCAATATGGTTGCCGATGAATACCCACGGTGCTAGCGCATGTTGCATCAGGGGCCAGCATGACTTTGCACCGGCCCGACATGAAGACAGGTTGATGCAGGACTTATCACGTTCCTCCCCGCAATTCACGACACAGGCGTATGTCTGCGGTCGCAGCATTGCGGGCCGGACAGTGCCCCAGCGGCACGGTGATCTCTCCGCAGACACAGCATTCCGGCGTTCCGCCAGCATGGTTGGCCGCCGTTACTCTCACACCGCGACGCAAAATGCCCGCGGTTTCCAAACAATGAAGCGCGACAACGCAGCCGGGCAAGACCCGGCGCTTCGCGCATGGAGATTACTACATGGCAACGCGCATGCTAATCGATGCGCGCCACTCGGAAGAAACCCGGGTGGCGGTTCTCAAAGGCAACCGGATTGAGGAATTCGACTTCGAATCTGCCGATCACAAGCAGATCAAAGGCAATATCTATCTAGCGAAAGTCACTCGGGTCGAACCGAGTTTGCAGGCCGCATTCGTCGATTTCGGCGGCAACCGGCATGGCTTTCTGGCTTTCAGCGAAATCCATCCCGACTACTACCAGATCCCCAAAGAGGATCGTGAAGCGCTGCTCGCCGCAGAAGCGGAAGCGGCCGAGGAAGAGCAACGCCTGCGCGCCGAAGAAGAAGAGCGCGGCGAAATGCCCGGCGACGAGTATGACGCCGAGGATGAAAGCTCCGAAGCGCTCGCCGAAGAAATCGCCGAAAACGGTCTCGAGGAAGTCGACACCTCCGACAAGGACAAGGTCGCAACCTTCGACGAAGGCCAGATGGAAGGCGACGACGAAGACGACGATAGCGACGAAGACGACGAGGAAGACGATTCCGATGACACGTTGGGCGACGATGCTGACGAGAAGCCAAGGGGCCGTGCGCGCCGCGGACGTGGTCGCCGTCAGGGCGGCAAGGGCGGCGGTCGCAGCCGCGCCAAGGAAGTCGACGAAGCGCGCGCCAAGCGCATGGCGCTGCGCCGCCGTTACAAGATTCAGGACGTCATCCAGCGCCGCCAGGTTCTGCTCGTTCAGGTCGTCAAGGAAGAGCGCGGCAATAAGGGCGCGGCTCTCACCAGCTATCTAAGCCTCGCCGGACGCTATACCGTGCTCATGCCGAACAGCGGACATGGCGGCGGTATTTCGCGCAAGATCAATTCGGCGGGCGACCGCAAGCGATTGAAGCAGATCGTTTCCGATCTCAGCCTGCCCAAGACGATGGGTTTGATCGTTCGCACAGCCGGGCTGTCGCGGACCAAGACCGAAATCAAGCGCGACTTCGACTATCTCGCCCGTCTGTGGGATGAAATCCGCGAGAAAACTTTGTCATCCAGCGCCCCTGCCCTGATCCATTCGGACAGCGATCTGATCAAGCGCGCCATCCGCGACATTTACAATCGCGAGATCGAAGAAGTGATTGTCGAGGGCGAGGAAGGCTACAAGTCGGCCAAGGCCTTCATGAAGTTGCTGATGCCCAGCCATGCGCGGCGGGTGAAAGCCTATTCGGATCCGGTCCCGATGTTCCAGCGCTATGGCGCGGAAGACCAACTCAAGGCAATGTACGATCCCGTCGTTCAGCTGAAATCGGGCGGCTATCTGGTCATCAACCCGACCGAAGCCTTGGTCTCGATCGACATCAACTCGGGCCGCTCCACCAAGGAACACGGCATCGAGCAGACCGCCGTTGCAACCAATGTCGAAGCCGCGCGCGAGATCGCTCGCCAGCTGCGCCTGCGCGATATGGCCGGCCTCGTCGTGATCGACTTCATCGACATGGAACGGCACTCCAACATCCGCAAGGTCGAGCGCGCGATGAAGGATGCGCTCAAGAACGACCGCGCACGCATTCAGGTCGGCCGCATTTCAAGCTTCGGCCTGATGGAAATGAGCCGTCAGCGCCTGCGGACCGGCGTGCTCGAAGCGACCACACGCGAATGCCCGCATTGCGATGGAACGGGCCTTGTCCGCACCGCGTCGTCTGCCGGCCTGTCGGCGCTGCGCCTGATCGAGGACGAAGCTGCGAAGGGCAAAGGCACGATCATCAAGCTTGCCGCCAGCACCGAAGCTGCAGTCTATATGCTCAACGAGAAGCGCGGCGATCTGATGGAGATCGAACAGCGCTACGGTGTAAATGTCGAAGTCATCCCCGAGGGTGAGGACGAAGGCGCGAAGATGACCGTGTCCAGTGCCGGTCCCAAACCGACCAACGCGCCCCGCTTCGAACCGATCGTCGATGACGATGATGACGACGACGAGCCGGAAGCCGACGTCGCCGAGGAAGAAAACGACGACGAGGACGACGGCCGTCACAAGCGCAAGCGTCGCCGCCGCGGTGGCCGCGGCCGGAACAAGAACCGCGACGATGATGGCGGTTCCTCCAGCAACGATAACGACGCCGACGACAGCGACGAACCCGTCGCCGACAATGACGACACCGAAAACGATAATGGCAACGGCGACGGCGAGAACGGCGAAGATCGGCCGAAGAAGCGCCGCCGCCGGGGTGGTCGCGGGCGCCGGGGTGGGCGCGGTCGCCGCGAACAGTCCGAGGTAACGGCTGAGGACGCCGAGAACCTCGAGCAGGTCTCGGAACAGGTCGTCGAAGACATGGCCGTTGTGGCCGGTCCCGATGACAGCCCGGAAACCGCCGAAGCCGCCGCCGACACGGACGAAAAGCCGAAGCCGAAAAAGCGCACGCGCCGCAAAAAAGCCGACGTGGACGCAGAGAGCGAAACCGACGCGAAGGCCGATAAAGCAGATGCCAAGGACGAGGCGGAAGCGAAGCCCAAGCCGAAGCGCACGCGCCGGAAGAAGGCCGACGATGCCGACGCGCCCAAAGCCGCCGAGCCGGCCGAAGCCGATCCTGCTGCTGCGGAAAAGCCCAAGCGCAAACCGCGTAAGAAGGCAGTCAAGGCATCCGACAGCGCCACTTCCGCCGCGAAGCCTGCCGCCACCATGCGTGCCGATAAGGAAGCCGCTGAATCGGTCGCCAAGCAGGTGAAGGAAGATGCTGCCGTGGTATCCGGTCCCGCCGACACGCCGCAAGCTGCCGAAGCGGCTGCGGACAAGGGTGACGGCAAACCGCGCCGCGGTTGGTGGCAGCGCACCTTCGGCGAGTAATACGAGTTTGGTTACGTGTGGTCAGGCGCCCCGGCGTCTGGCCACACCCCATTCCATC
Organism: uncultured Alphaproteobacteria bacterium; assembly: GCA_963797945.1. GTDB lineage: Bacteria > Pseudomonadota > Alphaproteobacteria > Sphingomonadales > Sphingomonadaceae > Qipengyuania. The sequence continues at coordinate 184,273 of CAWCRA010000006.1, forward strand.
CAGCCCATTATCTTGGGAGTTTTGGCCAGATAGGCCTGCCCTATAGGCTCGACCTCGAACCCGTTTGCACGCAGGCTCGATCCGATCGGGCGCGTCAGGTGGCACCCGCCCGCCATCGGCCGCCACATCGGTTCAACCCGGCGTTGCCACTTCGCAATCGAGGCGTCGGGTGCGCGCCCATGCTCGAGAAAAAGCAGCTTCCCGCCCGGCTTCAGAATACGGCGAAGTTCGGACAGAACTTTCGCCGGGTCCTTCACGGTGCACAGCGTGTAGGTGCAAACAGCGGTGTCGAACGCGCGATCGGGAAACGGGATGTCCTCGCCATACCCCTGGCGGATATCGGCATCCCACCCTCTTTCCTTTGCGCGCTGTCTCGCGCCTTCCAGAAGAGCCTCATGCGGATCGATACCCGCAAAACTCGTAATCTTGGATGTGTCGTAGAATGCCTGGTTCAAACCGCCGCCGCAGCCTAGTTCGAACACGCGTCCTTCGGCCAGCGGGACGATCTGCGCACGCCGCTTTTCGATCCCCTCCTGCCCGCAAGCACAGGTGATCAAGCGCGGCATAATATGCGCATCGTACCAGGATCTAAGCCCCATAGGCCTGCTCCCTCCCCACTCCGGCGACTATTGCTATCTATCAAAAAGCAAAGCGCAAGCCGTATTTGCCGCAGCCGGTGGCTAGCGGAGCGCGGGTTTTGGCCGTAGAGCGCCGGCAAATGCACAATAAGGCCGCGCCGATGTCAGACCAATTGTCCCCCTTACGCGTCCCGGACGAGGCCAAGGAGCGGGTGCGCCTGCTCTACATGGCCAAACATGCGCTGTTCGGCGGAGGGATGCATCCCGTTGACGGCAACCATGCGATTTACCACCACGAGGTGCGGACGACGCTGGAGGGGCTAGGGCTGAACCTTTCGCTCGCCAACTCTTACGAGGTCTTGTTCGACAAGCCGCCGGTCGACTTCGTATTCCCGCTGCTCAATCGCGCCGGCTTCGTGAACAGCGAGATGCTGGTACCGCTTCTCTGCAACCGCCATGACATTCCCTATCTGGGGGCCATGCCGTTTCTGCGCGGATTGGGTGATGACAAGTCGGTGTCGAAGCTTGTGTGCGACCATGCCGGCGTGCCGACCGCCCCTTGGTTCTGTTACCGCCGGGGCGCTCCGGTGCTTGAGGAGAACTTGCCCACATCGGGCAATGGTCGCTGGGTGGTGAAGCCGAATGCCTCTTCGGCCAGCTGGGGCATTTCCGAAGAGCATGATTGGAGCGGTGTGGCCAATGCCGTGCTGAACATTCACAGCCAGGGGCATGATGCGATCGTCGAGCCATACCTCGATGGCTACGACATACAATGCGCCTTCATCACCATGAACAATGCGCCCACTGCCCTTCCCATGCTATGGTACGAGCGCGAAGACCCTACGCGGCTGTGGACCTATTACGAAAAGCGCGACTTGGTCGAGAACAAGGAAAAGAGCGCGCTCAAGACCTTCGACGACAAGGAACTGTCGCCGCGCATCCGCGAAATGGCGCATAAGGTAGCGCGTGAATTCGCTCCGTTCGATTACGGACGCATCGAGTTCCGGCTCGACTTTGACACGGGCGACATCAATTTTATCGAGATCAACCTGAACTGCAATTTGTGGTCGGAAAAGGTGATGGCCAAAGCGGCAGCGCTGGCGGGGTTCAGCCATTCCGATTTGCTTGAAACACTGCTTGCCGAAAGCTGGCATCGCGAAGGGCTGGTTGCAGCCGAATGAAGCCCCTCACAATTCCGGCGGCCGCCAAGGAGCGGCTGCGCATCCTGTTCATTGCGAAGAACGCGCTTTGGGACGGCGAAGGCCAGCCTGATGATGGCAACCACGCTCACTATCACCGCGAAACACGCCAGGTACTCGAAGGCTTGGGTCTCAATTTGGAGATCGAGGACTCATTCGACATTCTGTTCGCCAAGCCGGATGTCGACTTTGTCTTTCCGCTGCTCAACCGTGCGGGGTTCTTTAATTCGGAGATGATGGCACCGCTTTTGTGCGAACGAGCGGGCCTGCCATATCTCGGGGCGAGCCCGATCCTGCGCGGCCTGTCGGATGACAAGCACCTGGCGAAACAAGCTGCGGTCGCTGCCGGCGTGCCCACCGCGCCTTGGGCGATCTTTCGCCGCGGCGCTCCGGTAGAACCGGACACGCATCCGGACGGCGAGCGCTTCGTCGTGAAACCCAATGCATCCTCGGCCAGCTGGGGCGTTTCCGATGCAAGCGACTGGTCGTCCGTGAAACAGGCTATCGCGGCTGTCCACGACCTCGGCCATGATGCGCTGGTCGAACCCTTCGTGGAAGGAAGCGATGTCGAGGTGCCCTGTCTCACCACGGGCGAGCCGCAAATCCTGCCGATGCTGATCTTCCGCCAGGCAGATCCGGCCCATCTTCGCACCTATTACGAGAAGCGCGATCTGGTCGACCGCAGCGGCAAATACTCGCTCGACCCGTTCGAAGACGAGGCTGCAATCGCGACTATCGCTGGCTACACCCGCAAACTGTGGTCCTCCTATCGCCCCTTCGATTACGGGCGGTTCGAATTTCGCTTCAACGAAGACACGGGCGAAGCAACGTTCCTCGAGGTTAATCTCAACTGCAATCTGTGGTCGCAAAAGGTGTTCGGCCGCGCCGCCGCTATGGTTGGATGGTCGCAGGAACAGCTGATTGAGACGATCTTGGCGGACAGCATGGCGCGCCAGCGGCTGATTTAGCTCGTCTGCGCACTCACACCCGCGCAAAGCAAGTCGCTCAGGAGGGAATTTCGTCGCCTTTCCAGTCGAAGATCTTTCCGCTGTCGGCAGGCGCGAGACCGTCAATCACCCCAAGCAGATTGCGCGCAGCATCCTCAGGACCGGTCAGCTGCCCTTCGGGCAGGTTCGACTGAAACGGCTCTGACAGCGAGGTGTCGACCGTTCCGGGGTGCAGGCCGGCAATGATGGCGGTCTTATGCGTCCGCCCGATCTCGATGGCGAAGTTCCTCAGGAGCATGTTCAGCGCCGCCTTGCTGGCGCGGTAGCTGTGCCATCCGCCCAGGCGGTTGTCCCCGATCGAACCGACGCGTGCAGATAGGGCGACGAAGACGCTCCGCGCATCGCGGTCGAACAAGGGCAGCATGTGCTTGGCGATCAGTGCCGGGCCGATCGTGTTGAGCGCAAAGGCCTGCGCCATCGCATCGCCCTCAAGTCGCCTGTATGTGCGCTCGGGGCCGGTGCCATCGGGAAGCGTGAGCGCGCCGGTGGTTACCAATACAAGGTCGGGCCGGTCCGCTTCCATCGCCTTGGCGGCTTCGGCGATACTCTGCTCGTCCAGCAGATCGAATGTGAAGGGAATGGTATTCTCGCCCGCGCCATCACCCGACCGGCTGCCTGCCCAGACCTTCGTACCGTTCTTTGCAAGCGATGTTGCAATCGCTTGTCCGATACCTCCACTAGCCCCGAAGATCGCGGCTGTGCGAAACGGCTTTCCTACATCGTCCATGCCAGCTTAGACCCGCGGGATGGCTGCATGGTTCCCCTTGAAAACGGCAATTCTTCGCGATTTCGCGGACGGTTTCAGGTTTTGCCCTGAACCGTGTTCCATGTGTTCCATCCTGTTGGAACAGCAAGGCGCACACCCTTGCGCCAGCGGTCACACACGCTAAGTGGTATCGCACAGCAACAGGACCTTTCGAGACCATGGCAACCTTCACGCTCCCCAAGAACTCCAAGATCAACGGCAAGGGGCAAACCCACAGCGCACCTGCAGGTGCGGGCCGTGTGAAGAAATTCAAGGTCTACCGCTACGATCCCGACACGGGCGACAATCCGCGTTATGACACCTTCGAGGTCGATCTCGATCAATGCGGCCCGATGGTTCTGGATGCGCTGTTCAAGATCAAGAACGAGATCGATCCCACGCTGACCTTCCGCCGCTCCTGCCGCGAAGGCATTTGCGGGTCATGCTCGATGAACCTCAACGGCAAGAACGGCCTCGCCTGCACTACCGCGATCGAAGATCTCAAGGGCGAGATCCGCATCACGCCGCTGCCGCATATGGAAGTCATCAAGGACCTCGTCCCCGACTTCACCCACTTCTATGCGCAATACGCCAGCATCCGCCCGTGGCTGCAAACCGTATCCACCACGCCGAGCGGCAAGGAACGGCTGCAATCGCCCGAACAGCGCGAGAAGCTGGACGGCCTTTACGAATGCATCCTGTGCGCCTGCTGCTCGACGTCGTGCCCCAGCTATTGGTGGAATTCCGACAAGTTCCTCGGTCCTGCGATCCTGCTGCAAGCCTATCGCTGGCTCGCCGACAGCCGCGACGAGATGACGGGTGAGCGGCTCGACCAATTGGAAGATCCCTTCCGGCTATACCGTTGCCACACGATCATGAACTGCGCGAATGTCTGCCCCAAGGGCCTCAGCCCGGCCAAGGCGATCGCCGAAACCAAGAAGATGATGGCCGAGCGCCACATCTAGGCGTGGCTCTCCCGGACGACGTTTTCGAGCATGGGCCCGATCCGGACAATCCGGGCTGGCGGCACTGGAACCTGAAGGACGACACGCTGTTCAACGGTGCGGTGATGGGCAAGCTCATCACCCGCGTCGAAAACGGCCGGTCTCGCCTACGCATGTTCCCGGAGCGCAGGCACGAGAATCTGCAGGGCATCATCCACGGCGCCATCACCTTGTCGCTGATCGACATCTCGCTGTTCACGACCATGCACACGCTGGGCAGCGGAAATGCCGGCCCGTCGGTGACGCTGGAGCTGTCGACCCAGTTCGTCGGCGCGGGCCAGCCCGACCGGCCGCTCGATGCAGTGACCGAGATCGTGCGGGAGACCGGCAGCCTCGTGTTCGTGCGCGGCGATGTCGAACAAGGTGACACGACTGTCGCGGCATTCTCCGGCATCGTGCGCAAGTTTGCCCCTCGCCGATGAGCGGATTGCTTGCCCGGTACGAGAAGCTGATCGGTGCTGGCGAGTTGCAGGCAGATCCCGACCAGCGCAGCGCCGCTGTGCGCCTAGATCATTTGCAGAAGGAGCTGGAAGCCGAAGCGCCCGGCGGTTTGCTCGCGCAGCTCTTCGGCAAGGGACCGACAAGGCCGCAAGGCGTCTACATGTGGGGCGGCGTCGGCCGCGGCAAATCGATGCTGATGGATCTGTTTGTGGAAACGCTCTCCATCGAGGAAAAGCGCCGCGCGCATTTCCACGAATTCATGCTCGAGGTCGACCGCATGATGAAAGCGTCACGCGAAAGCGACCCCGGCGATCCGGTCCCCAAGGTGGCCAAGCACATTGCGCAGGATGTTCGCTGTCTCGCCTTCGACGAAATGGTGGTCACAAACACTGCGGATGCGGCGATCATGGCGCGGCTGTTCACCGCCATGATCTGCGAACAGGGTGTCACAGTGGTGACGACCAGCAACCGGCCCCCGAGCGACCTTTACAAGGACGGCCTCAACCGCTCGCTCTTCCTACCCTTCATCGACCTCGTCGAGGCAGAGCTCGATGTCGTCTCGCTCAATGGCCCTGTCGATTACCGCCTGGAACGTCTGGGCGGTATCGCCACATGGCATGCACCGCTGGGTGAGGAAGCGACATCTCAGGTGCGCGAGGCGTTCTTCCGCCTGACCGACTACAAGCCGGAGGATGCCGACCACGTCCCCAGCAGCGAACTGGACTTGGGCGGCGGACGCACTTTGCATGTCCCCAAGGCGCTCAAGGGCGTGGCCGTGTTCAGCTTCAAGCGGCTCTGCGGCGAGAACCGCGGCGCGGCGGACTACCTCGCCATTGCGCGTGCGTTTCACACGGTGATCGTGGTCGGCATACCCAAGATGGACCCGGACATGCGCAATGAGGCGATCCGCTTCACCAAGCTTGTCGATGCGCTCTATGAAATGCGTGTGAAGCTATTCGCGGCTGCGCAAGCCGAGCCGGAAAATCTCTATACCAAAGGCGATGGCAGCTTCGAATTCGACCGCACGGTAAGCCGGCTCAAGGAAATGCAAAGCGATGAATACATGGCGCTAGGTCACGGAGCCAGCGAGCGTCAAGACTGAGGCGGGCTAGCTGTGCGTCAGGCGGCGTGCCGCTTCCGTCCATCCTCGAGCATCTCAACCAGCGCCGCCAAGACCTGCTTCATCGCAGCGTCCTGTTCGTCGAGCCGGGCTTCGATGACCGTAAGTCGCCCATCCGCAGCATCCGGACGCGGGCTCGCCTCAGCCGGACTGTTGGCACGCAATGTTGCCACATCCTTGCGCAGGCGCTCGAATGCCCGATCACGCTCGGAAAAAGCCTGCTGGATGGCGCGCAGCTGCGCCTCGCCGAGCCCGCCGGACGATCTCTTCTCGGTGCGCGCCTTAGACGGCGTGTCGTCGGCCATTGCTTGTTCCTTTGGTGGTGTTGGTTTTGTACCGGAAGGTTTGGCGCTTGTTCCGTCAGCCAGCATGTCCGGCTTGAGTAACGAGAGTTCTTCACCCGCACCAAATTCCAGCAACTGCGTCATTAGCTCATTGATTGAGCGCGGCGAGCCGCGGCTGCGCTTGTGTAGCGGCAGCCATATGCTCTTGTGGAATTCCGGGGTATCCGACCAGCCAACCTGTTTCAGGCGATGCGTGACGTAGCTTTCCATTTCGCCCGGCTGCACCGCTTCCAGATTATGCGCCGCAATCACACGTTCGCGCAGCTGCAAGAGCTTGCCGGACTGCGAAAGCAGGCGCTTGAATTCCGGCTGACCGAGCAACAAAGTCTGCATCAAGGGATGCGTGCCAAGATGGATATTGGTGAGCACGCGTAGCTCTTCCAGCGCGTCGACCGAAAGCCGGTGGCAATCATCCACGACCAGTAGGACACGCCGGCCATCGCGCGCTTTTTCCTGCAAGAATGATTCAACCTTGCTCGCGCTGGAACGTCGGGTTTGAGGCTCGGTGTCGAGGCCGAGCGCCTTCGCTACCCCGGCCGAGATCGATCGCGATGTCACCCCGTCATCGCCCAGCGCCGCAACAAGAACGCGGTTTGGGTCAAGTTTTCGCTGGAGATGCTTCACCAGCATCGTCTTCCCGGAACCCGGTTCGCCGGTCACGACGATGAAGCCCTCGCCCTGCTTCAGGCCATAGCCGAGATAGGACATCGCCTTGCGGTGCGTCAGGCTGTCGAAATAGAATTCCGCATCGGGTTCACTCCGAAAGGCTTCCTGCGCAAAACCGTAGAATTCTGAATACATAGCGCGGTCTTATCAGAAACGGTTGAAGGGCACGAACGACTTGTGACGACCCGTGTCATACGAGCCGTTCGGCTGCAGGGCCCTGACCGAGAAAGGCGCTGGGGCTGGCGCTGGCACCGTATGCTCCGGCGCAGAACACTGCCACCAGATCGCCAACATCTGCCCGCGGCAATTCGGCGCGGTCGGCCAAGCGGTCTAACGGGGTGCAAAGGCAGCCTACCACGCTCACAATCTCGGTTGCGGGAACGCCGAAACGGTCGGCAATGGCGAGCGGGTAATTGCGCCGCACGACCTGTCCGAAATTGCCCGATGCCGCGAGCTGGTGGTGCAAGCCGCCATCGGTGACGAGATAGGTCTCGCCGTGGCTTACCTTGCGATCGATGATGCGGGTCAGATACACACCTGCCTCGCCCACCAGATAGCGACCGAGCTCCAAGAACAGCTCTGCCCCGGCGAGCGTTTCCGGCAGGTCGTCTAGATGTTCTTCCAGTGCTTCGCCGATCCTCGCGATGTCCAACGGCTCGTCGCCGTGGAAGTAAGGGATGCCGAAGCCGCCGCCCATATTGAGCTTGGGCAACGCTTCGCCGGCTTCTTCCGCCAGCTTGGCGGCGAGAACCAACACGTTGGCCTGCGCTTCGATGATCGCATCGGCGTCGAGAGACTGGCTCCCGGTAAAAATGTGCAGACCGCGAAAGTCGCACCCTGCGCCAACGATATGGCGGATGAGCGCAGGCACCCGCTCGGCATCCACGCCGAACTGTTTGGCCCCGCCGCCCATCTTCATGCCCGATCCCTTGAGCTCGAAATCGGGATTGACCCTAATGGCCAAGCGCGGTGTGACGCCCAAGCGATCCGCAATCCCCAGCGCCCGGTGGGCCTCGTTTTCGCTTTCCAGATTGAGTGTCACGCCTGCGCTGATGGCGGCTTCAAGCTCCTCGTCTCGCTTGCCCGGCCCTGCGAAGCTGACGCGCGATGTGTCGAGCCCTGCTGCCTGGACCATTTCAAGCTCGCCGCCGGAGGCAATATCCAGCCCGTCCACCAGGCTCGCCATATGGGACAGGACCGGAGCAAAACTGTTCGCCTTGATCGCGTAGTTGATCTTTATGCTGTCGGGCATGGCGGTGCGCAATTGTATGACGCGCTGGGTCAGCATATCGCGCGAATAGACGAATAGCGGGGTGCGTTCTGCGCTTGAGGCCAGTTCGCCTGCCGTTCTCCCGCCGATGACCAACTCGCCGTCAATCGAGACATATTGGGGCGGAACTGGTCCCAGCGGTTTCGGTTTGACGCTCATCCGGTCACCATAGACAGAAGCGCAGTGCGATCGATCTTTCCATTGGGGTTGAGCGGCATTTCATCGCGCCAGTGGATCGCGTGCGGCTGCATGAAGTTGGGCAATTCTCGTGCAAGACCGGCCTTCAGCGATGCGCGATCATCGGCATCGCCCGAGCCTCTCACGAACAGATGGATCGCATGTCCCAGGCGCTCGTCCGGCACGCCGAGCGCGGCGGCCTCGGACACGAACCCCGTGGCGCGTGCTGCGTCCTCGATCTCCTGCGGGCTGATGCGGTTGCCGGAGCTCTTTATCATCGCGTCGCGCCTGCCGACGAAATAGAGCAACCCGCCCTCGCCGCGCCGCACCCGGTCGCCCGACCAGACTGCGAGCCCGCCATATCGGCTGGTCTGTGGCGCAGGCCGAAACCGCTCTGCGGTGCGTTCGTCGTCCTTCCAATAACCCTTCGCCACCAGCGGACCGCAATGGACCAACTCGCCCTCTTCGCCATGTGTTGCGATGTCGCCATTGTCATCGACAACAAGTATTTCGGCGAAGGGAATGGCAGTCCCGATCGATGTCGGATGCTCTTCGACCAGACCGGGATCGAGATAGGTCGAACGAAAAGCCTCGGTCAGACCGTACATGGGATAAATCTTTGTTTCCGGTAACTTGCTTCGCAACGCTTCGATCAGTTCCAGCGTCAGTGCGCCGCCGCTGTTGGTGACCCGGCGCAAGGGATCGCTAGCTTCGCTTGGCCAATCCACTTCCGCCAACTGTACCCAGAGGGGCGGGACTGCCGCGAGCGTCGTTACCCGGTGCTTGGCGCATGCCTTCGCAACATCACGCGGGAAAAGGTAGTCGAGCGGCACGACTGCCCCTCCGGCATACCATGTACTGAACAACTGATTCTGCCCATAATCGAACGACAAGGGGAGCACTGCCAGTGTCACATCGTCAGCTTCCAGACACAGGTAATGCGCCACGCTGACAGCGCCAAGCCAGAGGTTCGCATGCGAAAGCATCACGCCCTTGGGCCGCCCCGTGGAACCGCTGGTGTAAAGGATCGCCGCAAGATCGTCCGGATCGTGGCATGAAGGCGGCAAGCGATGCCCAAGCTTTTGAGCCGCAGCAATCGCCTCGCCCTCTTCAAACGGCTCGCACCCGTCAGGCAAATCACCATCTTCCAGCGAGACCAGACGAGCGCGATTGCCGATCAGGCACGCGGCACCGCTATCCGCCAGAATATGCGCCGCCTGCGCGCGTTTCAGCAGCGGGTTGATGGGAACGTGGATCACACCGGCCCGCGCTGCTGCCAGCGGCATCACGCACGTCACCTCGCTCTTTGCTGCCCAGGTCGCGACCCGGTCGCCCGCCTTTATCCGCGAGCGCAGCCACGCCGACATGACGGCCACGCGGTCGGCCAAGTCGCCATACGACAGTGTCTCGCCGCGCAGGATCAACGCAGGCGCATCACGCTCGCCGCATTGGGCAAGATGGTCGAGTGGCCTCGGGGTGGGTTCGAGATCGTTCCGCTCCATACCGGTCCCGCTATCGGCATGCGCCATGCATTGCGCAAGTCCAGTCGGAGAATTGGCGCTATAGCGGCATCACGCCAGACGCTTGCGCCCCGCAATCGCCCCGTCTACAGCGCGCGCCTCCACGCGTTTCACGGGATCGACATGACCGGCACAACCGCCATTTCGAGCAATGCTTTTGAACCTAGCCGTGCGGTACTGGATACCGCCATGCGCGAGATTCTGCGCGATGTCCTTTCGCTGGACCAAGACCGGGTCGACGAGTTTGACGCAGAAACCGGCTTGTTCGGACATCTGCCCGAGCTTGATTCCATGGCCGTCGCCACACTTTTTACCGAGATGGAAGATCGGCTGTCGATTACGATCGAGGATGAAGATGTCGATGGCGAAATGCTGGAGACGTACGGCGGCCTGCTCGCCTTTGCCGAGCTGAAGGTCGTCGAAAGCTAACGCACGAAGTGACTGGTCAGCTCGACATGGGTCGACCAGCGAAACTGTCCGACCGGACGCAGCCGTTCAAGCCTGAAGCCCGCATCCAACAGTGTCTTGGCATCCCGCGCCCAGCTTGCCGGATTGCAGCTGATGTAGACGACGCTCTCCAGCGAACTTGCCGCAATCTCGCCGATCTGGTCACGCGCGCCGGCACGCGGCGGGTCGAGCAGGACCGCGTCGAAGCGGGTCAGCTCGTCCGGCTGCAGAGGCGCACGGAACAGATCGCGGTGTAGCGTTGCCACGGGCCGGCCCGACCGGTTCGCTGCCATTTTGCAGGCGAGATGAGCGTCGCGCGCTGCCTCGACTGCTGCAACCTTGGCCGGGCCTGCCAAGGCGAACGCAAAGGTGCCGAGGCCTGCGAAGAGATCGGCCACGGCTTTACTCTCGCTTAGATAGCTTGCCGCATCCGCCAGCAGCACGGCCTCGCCGTCTTCGGTTGGCTGGAGGAAAGAGGCGGTTGGCAATGCCACGGGCGCGCCTGACAGAGTAATCGTCACCGGCTCGGGTTCCCATACCGGCTCCATGCCGTAACCCTGGTCGAGCGACAGGCGGGCCAGCCCATGGTCGCGCGCAAGATCGAGCATTGCCTCGGTGGCCTCAAGACCGTCCATCTCCACGCCCTTGATGGCGCAGTCGACACCTTGATCCGCTATTGTCAGCGTCACATCGACCGGCGCCCTGCCCGCGACTTGTCGCAATACCTTTCGCAAGGGGGCGATCAATGCCGTCAATTCGGGCCGGAGCACCGGACATTCGGCAATGTCGACAATCGTGTGGGAGCGCCCTTCCCGGTAGCCAAGCAAAAACCCGCCTTTGGTCTTGAGGCCGTGCAAGGTCGCACGGCGGCGGCTTTGTGGGGGCGACAGATGAGTCGGGAGCAATTGCCCGATCGCAATGTCCTGCGATGCGGCGGCATTGACGACCCGGTCGGTCACGAACGCAGTTAGCACCTCCTCATCCGCATGTTGCAACTGGCATCCGCCGCAGTGCGCGAAGTGACGGCACGGAGGCTTTGCGCGGTGCGGTCCTGCAATCACCGATCCATCCGGCGCGATGACGTCGCCTGTGACCCCGCCGGCCACATGGCGACCTTCCGCCGTGACGCCGTCTCCCTTTGCGGCGATGCGAATGATGGGCACGCCGCCGCTCATAGGACGCTCTCGAGCGCTGGCTTTACCGCTTTGGCGAGGTCACTGGCGGTAAAGCTGGCTCCGGCAATCCAGGCTGCATTCTGGTGGATTATCACACTTTCGCGCGCGGCGCGTTCAGTGTCGGCGTGAGCAGCGAGCCGCGCGCCTGCAATCCCGGCCAGCACATCGCCGCTTCCGGCGACCGAAAGCCAGCTCGATCCGCCTGGAAAGAAGCGCAGCCCGGCTACGCTCGCGAGGATAGTGTCAGGCCCCTTCGCCAAGACAGCCGCTCCTGTGACGTCACGCAGCCGATCTGCCTGTTCCAGCTTGACCGCGCCGCCGACGTCGAAACTCTTGCACAGCCGAGACAGCTCGCCGTCATGCGGTGTCAGGAGCAATTTGGACGTATCGACGCCTTCCAGCAGATCCCAATCGAGCAAATGCAGGGCATCGGCATCGATCACGCACGGCAAGCCTGCAGCCAACACCTCGCCGAGGCGATCACGCGCAGCAGCATCCCGGCCCAGTCCAGGCCCGACTATGCAGGCGGAAATGCGGTCGTCGGAAAGCGCATCTTGCAAATTGCCATCTTCGATCACCAGGTCGGCGGGGGCGTCGGGATGACTGTGTGCGCTCAAGAGCTTCACATAGCCCGCCCCTGCGCGCATCGCAGCTTCGCACGAGAGCAGAGGTGCGCCGGGCATTGTCCCGGCGACCACGGCCAGCAGGCCGCGCGTATATTTGTGAGCGTCCGGTGCGGGCGCGTCGATCTCGACATTCAATACGGCCTGGTCGGGGAAGCTGCCAAGATCGAGCCCGATCGGCACCAAGCGGCAGACCCCCATGTCTGCGCGCGCGGGCATAAGGAAATGCGCGCGCTTATAGGCACCCAAAGCCAGCGTCAGGTCGAAACGCGAGCGCGCGCCCAGCCATGCCCCGCTATCGCTCGCCACGCCGCTCGGCACATCGACAGCGACGGCATAGTTGTGCGTTTCAAGAGCGTTCTTGAGGAGCGACGAGAACGGTTCGGAAATTTGGCGCGACAGACCGTATCCGAAAAGGCAGTCAACAAGCACTGCTCCGCCGTTTTCGGGCGTATCGCAGACCTGGCCCCCAAACTCCGACCGCGCTTTTCGCGAAGTATCAGTCGTCGGTTCGGCGGGGGCGACAACAAGTACAGCGATACCGCGCACTCTCAGCCATTCGGCTATGACATAGCCGTCGCCGCCGTTATTGCCCGGACCACACAGCACGGTGACGGGGCGCCCAGCTGCAATACGCCAAATCCACCGCGCAACGCCCTGTCCCGCCCGCCGCATCAATTCCCATTCACTGATCCCGCCATCAATCGCGGCCCGCTCTGCGGTGCGCATCTGATCTACGGTGAGGACGGCCTCATGCATGGCGGATGCGCCGCTCAAATATCGGCGAAAACGTGGGTTTCCTTCGCAGCGCCCGGATGCGTAACGGCCCCGTCGGCGGCGGCACCGACATTCTGCGCGTAACGCCATAAGGCACCTGATTGGTAATCATGCTGGCGCGGCTGCCACGCCTTGCGCCGTTCGTCCAGCACTGCTGCATCAACCTGCAAGTCGATGGTGCCAGCCTCTGCGTCGATGGCGATGCTGTCGCCGTCCTCGACCAGAGCGATGGGCCCGCAATCGGCCGCCTCCGGCCCGACGTGGCCGATGCAGAACCCGCGAGTAGCGCCGGAAAACCGCCCATCTGTAATCAGCGCAACCTTTTCGCCCATTCCCTGCCCATAGAGGGCAGCCGTGGTCGAAAGCATTTCGCGCATGCCGGGACCGCCTTTTGGACCCTCGTAACGGATCACGATCACGCTGCCCTCGGCAATGTCCTTCTGCTCGACGGCGGCAAAGGCATCTTCCTCGCATTCGAACACGCGCGCCGGGCCGGTGAACTGCAAGCGTTCCATTCCCGCAACTTTCACAATCGCCCCTTCAGGCGCAAGCGTGCCTTTCAGGCCGACCACCCCGCCCGTCGGCGTGATTGGGTTGGAAACCTCGTAAAACACCTTCTGGTCGGGGTTCCAGGCGATCTCTTCAATATTCTCGCCCAGGGTCTTGCCCGTGACAGTGAGCGGTTCGGGGTCGATAAAGCCGCCGTCGAGCAGCGTCCTCATGGCCATGTAGACCCCGCCCGCTTCGTGCATGTCCTTGGCCACATAACGGCCGCCTGGCTTCAGGTCAGCGATGTAGGGCGTGGATTTGAAGATTTCCGCCACGTCGTGAAGGTTGAATTCGATCCCGGCTTCATGCGCCATCGCGGGCAGATGCAGCGCGGCGTTGGTCGATCCGCCGGTTGCGGCGACAACGCGCGCGGCGTTCTCGAAAGCGGCTCTCGTACAAATGTCGCGGGGACGAAGGTTTTTCTCGAGCACCGACATCACCTGCCGCCCTGCAGCCACCGCAATTTCCTCACGCGACTTGTAAGGTGCTGGCGTCATATTGCTGTTTGGCAAGGACAATCCAATCGCCTCGCCCACACACGCCATAGTGTTCGCGGTAAACTGACCACCGCAGGCGCCGTGTCCCGGACAAGCAACCTTTTCGAGGGCCTGAAGCTCTTTCAGCGGGCAATTGCCCGACGCAAATTGACCAACCGCTTCAAAGACATCGACCACCGTAACGTCGCTGCCCTTATAGGTTCCGGGGAGGATCGAGCCGCCATAGACGAAGATGCTCGGCACATTGAGGCGCAGCATCGCCATCATCATGCCGGGAAGACTCTTGTCGCACCCGGCGAATCCGACCAGCGCGTCGTAGCAATGACCCCGGACCGATAATTCAACCGAATCCGCAATCACCTCGCGGCTCACCAGAGAGCTTTTCATGCCCTGGTGGCCCATTGCGATCCCGTCCGTCACCGTGATCGTGTTGAACCGGCGCGGCATCCCGCCTGCGTCGTTCACGCCGCGGCGGCAGACGTCTGCCTGCGCGTTGAGCGTCGTATTGCAGGGTGCGCTGTCATTTCCAGCGCTGGCAATGCCGACGAATGGACGCGCGATCTCTTCTTCGGACAGGCCCATCGCATAGTAGTAGGAGCGGTGCGGCGCGCGCTCCGGGCCAACCGATACATGGCGGCTGGGCAGCTTGGACTTGTCGAACTTGGCAGTCATCGGGTTTCTCCGTCTGATCCCGCTTTCGCTGGCGGAGCGGAGAATTTCAAGCAGCGCAGCGCAAACGAAAGCTTACTGCGTCTCAAGCGCAAGCAGCACTCTGCCCGCAATATCGGCGATCATCATGGCCCAGCGCGCCTGCCCCGCCTCGTTGGCAATCTGATCCTGCCGGACTTCGATCGTCAGGTAAGGAATTCCGCGCGCTTCGGCGTGACGGTCCATCGTCGCGTTCAGCTCCTTGCCGGAATACGGCTGATTATCGCCGACCGTCAGGCCTTGCTCGCCGAACATGCGCATTGCGTGCTGCGCAGCGCTGTCATCCTGATTGTAAAGCAAGGCGACTTCCCAAGGGCGCTCCTCGTCGCTGCTTGCAAGGGTTGGCGTAAAACTGTGCAATGCCACGAGCAGCTTGGGCTGCACCCGGTCGATCATTGCGGCCAAGGCGTTGTGATAGGGCCGATGAAAGCGGTCGAGACGCTTCTCCACGTCGGCACCGATATTGCCGGCGATGAGGTGACCATCGCTGCTGCTGGGCACAACAGCTGCCTCGTCTTCCTTGCGGTGCAGGTCGCACACAAGACGGCTCGCAGTGGCAATATGCGCAGGCAAGCCGTGACGGCGCGAAAGACGGTCCGCCAAACCCTCTACCCCGATATCGACCGCGATATGCGTCTCAAGCAACGCCGGGTCGATGCCGAGATCGATATCGTCCGGCACAAAGTTCGACGCATGATCGGCAACGCAGAGAATGCGCGCCAGGCCAGCCTCGCCCACTTGGCGGAAGGGCTTGTCGTCCATCATCTCAGACTACCTTTGAGCTGCCACCAGCCAGGATGCTGTTTGGCAAGGGTTATAGCTGCGTGGTCGCGTGCCTCATGATCTTCATACAGCGCATAGCACGTCGCACCCGATCCCGACATTTCGCACATCCAGGGTTCGGTCTCGTTCAGGCTATCAAGTACGTCGGCAATTACCGGGCACAGCGAAACAGCAGGCTTGCGCAGGTCGTTGCGGCCCTTGCGGGCGATTTCACGCGCGGTTCCGCTGGGAAGAGCGCCGCGGTCCTCACCGTCCCACGCCTTGAATACCGGACCTGTCGGCAGCTCCACGCGCGGATTGACCAGCAGCACCGCCATGCCAGCCATGTCGTTCTCGACGGGATCGAGCGCAGTGCCTGTTCCCCGCCCGACGGCCATTTCGCTGTCGACGCAAGCCGGTACATCCGCGCCGAGCTCGCTAGCCAGCTCGTGCCAGTTATCGGGAAGTCCTGTATATTCGCGCACCAGCCGAAAAACCGCTCCGGCATCTGCCGACCCGCCACCAAGTCCAGCCGCCACCGGCAGCTTTTTCTCGAGCAGCATTTCAAGCGGAGTCGGTCGCGGTAGCTGGGAGAGCGCGCGCATTGCCAGGTTCTCGAACGGCGGGCTCAGCGCGTCGGCGAACTCGCCTTGCACGTGCAGCGTATCTTTATCGGCAGGCCTCGCTGTCAGCCGGTCGCCGGCATCCACGAAGGCGAACAGCGTCTCGATCTCGTGATACCCGTCCTCCCGCCGCGCACGGACATGCAGCGCGAGATTGATCTTCGCATAGGCGGTTTCGGTCAGGTCCAAGCGGGCTCGGCCTCACATGTTCGGATAGTTCGGACCGCCGCCGCCTTCCGGCGTGGTCCATTCGATGTTCTGGTTCGGATCCTTGATGTCGCAGGTCTTGCAGTGGACGCAGTTTTGCGAATTGATCTGGAACTTCATCGCGCCGGTATCTTCGTCCTCGAGCCATTCATAGACACCGGCCGGGCAATAGCGGGTGGAAGGTCCGGCATAGACCCCCAGCTCGCTTTCACGCTGCAATTGCATGTCCGTAACTTTCAGATGGACCGGCTGATCTTCCGCATGGTTTGTGTAACTGTACGCGACCGAAGTAAGACGGTCGAAACTGATCTCGCCATCGGGCTTGGGATAGTCGATCGGCTTGAACAGGTGCGCCGGGTAAAGATGCGTGTGATCCGGCTCGTGCTTCATCGCGATTGGCAGGCCGATCTTGAGCGTGCGCATCCACATGTCGATACCCGCCAGCACTGTGCCGATATCGCCGCCATATTTGGCAACGGCAGGCTGCGCGTTCTGGACTTTCTTCAGCTCGACCGCGATCCAGCTGGAGCGCACGGACGCGTCGTAATCCATCAGCTCGCTATGTTCGCTGCCCGCGGCGATGGCTGCTGCCATGCTTTCGGCGGCTAGCATCCCGCTCTTCATGGCCGTATGGCTGCCCTTGATGCGCGGGACGTTGACGAAGCCAGCAGCGCAGCCGACCAGCACGCCGCCCGGAAAAGCGAGCTTGGGCACGCTTTGCCAGCCGCCTTCGTTGATCGCGCGCGCACCGTAAGCGACGCGCTTGCCGCCTTCGAGCATTTCGCGGATCGCCGGATGCTGCTTCCAGCGTTGGAATTCCTGGAACGGCGAGACGTAAGGGTTCTTGTAATCGAGAGCCGTAACAAACCCGATCGCGACCTGATTGTTCGCCTGGTGATAGATGAAGCCGCCGCCCCAGCTATCGCTTTCCGATAGCGGCCAGCCTTGCGAGTGAATGACCTTCCCGGCGCTGTGCTTTGCCGGGTCGACATCCCACAACTCCTTGATGCCGAGTCCGTAAACCTGCGGCTGGCAATCGGCCTCCAGATCGAAGGTCTTCTTGAGCATCTTGGTCAGGTTGCCCCGCACACCTTCTGCAAAGACGGTGTATTTCGCCAAGATTTCCATGCCGGGCTGGTAATCGCCCTTGTGCTCACCTTTGGCATCCACGCCCATGTCCTGCGTGACGATGCCGATGACCTTGCCGGCTTCGTCGAACATGACTTCACTGGCAGGAAAGCCCGGGAAGACCATTACGCCCATTTCTTCCGCGCGCTCCCCCAGCCAGCGGGTGAGGTTGCCGAGGCTGCATGTGTAATTGCCGGTGTTGGACATGAAAGGCGGCATCAGGAGGTGGGGCATTTCCCACTTCTTCGCCGCGCTCATCATCCAATGGATATTCTCGGTGACGGGCGTTTCGGCGAGCGGACAATCCATACCGCGCCAATCGGGCAAAAGCTCGTCCATCGCGCGCGGATCGACTACCGCGCCGGAGAGGATGTGCGCGCCGATTTCGCTGCCTTTTTCCAGCACCACGACTTCCAGATCCTCGTTGATCTGTTTCAGCCGGATCGCCGTGGCCAGTCCCGCAACTCCGCCGCCGACAATGACGACATCGCAAGGCATCGATTCGCGTTCGCTCATAACTCTCTCTTTTCGTCGAATTGCGCGTGGTAACGCCTTGATTGTCGTGGGCTGCAAGGTCAAGACCTGCAAGCAACGCAAATGACCGATCGATCGACCCTTATTTCCAGCTACGAAGCTGCGCTCGACTGGTGGCGCGATGCCGGTGTCGATTGCGATTACGCCGATGACGTTACGACATGGCTGGCCCCGCCGGAAACCGAGGAAGCGGCCGCTGCGCCTGTTAAGCCCCCGCCGCAGGTCCAGCAAACAACCGCACTCGACCGCGCCCTCGCCCCGTCGCAAGGCGGCGCGATCGGCGGTGAGCGAGAGGACTGGTCGGCGGACCTTGCTGCATTTCGCGAATGGTGGCTGTCCGAGCTTAGTCTCGACGAGAGCCGGGCTTCGGAGCGAATCGCCCCGCGCGGGCCCGCCAAAGCCAGCCTGATGGTTCTGGTCGGCGTGCCAGATGAAGGCGATAAAGACACCCTGCTCTCCGGTTTGCAGGGCGACGTGCTTCGAGCGTTCCTGCGCGCCGCCGCTGTCGATGAGAGTGCGGTGTACGTCGCTTCCGCGCTTCCCCGCCGCGTTGCCATGCCGGATTGGGCCGACCTTGCCGGACGCGGACTGGCAGAGGTGACCCGGCATCACATAGGCGTTGCCGGTGCGGACCGTGTGCTGGTCTTCGGACGTTCGATCGCACCGCTGGCCGCCGATAGCGGCCAAAGCGACCGGGTCGGCGATATCCCGCTGCTTGTGGCGCCATCCCTAGAAAATCTTTCCCGTTCAGCGGCGCGCAAGCGTCGATTCTGGAAAAACTGGCTTGAATGGACATCCTGATGAAGCCTGCCTGGCTACCCCTCGCCCTCGCAATCGCCTCCACCGCAGCGCTGCATGCTCCTGCAAACGCTACCCAGAAAAGCGTCGAATACTTCACGCAAGGCAAGTCGGCTGCGTTGCCGACGCTGCTTTCCGCCGATGAGCGGGGATATTACGCCTCGCTATTCGAAGCGATCGACGCGCGCAATTGGGACCGGGTCGAAATCATGCTGGGCCAGCGAGACGGCGGCCCGCTGCACGGCGCGGCGGTGGCGAAGTATTTCCTGCATCCCGACAGCCCCCAGATCGAGCTCGGCCGGCTGGCAGACTGGCTCGAGCGGTACCGCGACCTGCCGCAGGCACCCGGCATCCTCAGGCTCGCCGAAAAGCGCGGTATCGAACGCCCGCCGAGCCTGCCGCGAGTGCGCGAACTTCGTAGCCAGCCGGGGATCACACGCCGCAATCGACCGCGCGGCATAAATGACGGCACGATGCCCGAAAGCGTGTCGTCGGCGATCCTCGAACGCATTCGCAACGACGACCCGGACGGCGCACGTCTGCTGCTCGACGGGATCGATTCCTCGCTTTCCCGCGAAGCCCGCGCGGAATGGCGCCAGCGGGTAGCGTGGAGTTACTATATCGAGAACCGCGATGCGCAGGCATTCGCGCTGGCACGGACAGTCGCGCAGGGTGCCGGACCTTGGGTGGCCGAGGGCGAATGGGTGGTGGGGCTTTCGGCCTGGCGGCTCGGCGATTGCGGGACAGCCGCAAACGCATTCCGCAGCACGGCCGCCGCGACGTCCGATACGGAGCTGCGCGCCGCAGCCCATTACTGGGCCCACCGTGCGCTGGTACGGTGCCGCCAGCCCGACCTCGCATCCGACCAGCTCCGCGCTGCGGCGCCCTATGCTGAAACCCTATACGGTATGCTTGCGCGGGAAGCCTTGGGGCAACCGCTTCCGGACAATCATTCGCTCCCCGATCTGACTGCACGTGACTGGCAGCAGCTTTCCGATGCGCCTTCGGCCCGTTTGGCGGTCATGCTGGCGGAGATCGGCCAGCGCGAGGACGCGGACGAGGCCATTCGCTATCAGGCCCGGGTCGGCGATCCCGGTGAATTTGCAGCTCTTTCACGTCTTGCCCGCGCGCTGGGATTGCCGGAAGCGCAGCAATTCATGGCCTATAACGCACCGAGCGGTACCGCAGCGCCTGCCAACCTGCGCTGGCCGGTCACCTATCAGGAACCGGTCGGCGGCTGGCGCGTCGATCCGGCGCTCGCCTTTGCCCATGCCCTGCAAGAATTGAATTTCCGCGAGCGCGTCGTCAGCCCTGCCAACGCGATCGGGCTGATGCAGATCAAGCCGATCACTCAACGCGAATACGCCGCTTCCATCAATATGAGCACCAATTCCGACCTCAAGGACGCGCGCACCAATCTGGCGTTCGGGCAGCGCACGCTCGAAGCGCTGGCCAGTGCGGGCTACACGCGCGGTCACCTGCCCAAGGTCATGGCCGCATATAATGCTGGCCCGACCCCTGTCGCGCGCTGGAACAACGAAGTCCGCGATCAGGGCGATCCACTGCTCTACATGGAATCGATCCCTTATTGGGAGACGCGTGCCTATGTGAATATCGTCATGCGCAATTACTGGATGTATCTTCGTCAGGCCGATGCCGATGCGCCGAGCCGCACTGCCCTTGCGCAAAACGCCTGGCCTGAGTTTCCCAGAGAACGCTGATGGCCGTAGATGAGAGCCTCCCGTTCAAGCCCGTCAAGATCGCCCTGCTGACGATTTCCGACACCCGTACTCCTGCCGACGACAGCTCCGGCGACATTCTCGCTACCCGGATCGAGAGCGCCGGGCACGAGCTGGTTTCGCGCGAAATCAGCAAGGACGATACCAACGCAATCGCCGCGCATCTGCACCGCTGGATTGATGACGAGGATATTGATGCGGTCATCACCACCGGCGGGACCGGCCTCACCGGAAGAGATGTAACGCCGGAAGCGCTCGACCGCATCAAGACGAAAGACATTCCCGGCTTCGGCGAACTATTCCGCTGGCTCAGCTATAAGACCATCGGCACCAGCACGATCCAGAGCCGCGCTTGTGCAGTGCTCGCACGCGGAACCTATATCTTCGCCCTGCCGGGCTCCAACGGCGCGGTAAAGGATGGCTGGGACATGATCCTGGCCGAGCAGCTCGATAGCCGGAACCGCCCCTGCAATTTCGTGGACCTGATGCCCCGCTTGCGCGAACGTTAGGCTATACCGACAGCTATGTTCTGTGTATGTTCTTTTACATGGAACGTAGCCTGGAGCCCCCGAAAGCTGGCCGCGGAGCGCAGTCTGCCGAGGTTTCGACCCGGTTCGGCCTTGCGACTCGCGAGGCGGATGGCGACTGGCGCGACCTTATGGAGGCGTTGGACGGACCGCCCGTCAAACTGCGCACGCATGTTACAGAAGAGCATCCCAAGACGATCCTCAGTTTCAACCAGTCCCCGGACATATTCTTCGACCGCTCGATCAACGCCTATCGTGGATGCGAGCATGGCTGCGTCTATTGCTTCGCGCGTCCGACGCATGCCTATCATGACCTTTCACCAGGCCTCGATTTCGAAACGAAATTGTTCGCCAAGCCGAATGCCGCGGAAATCCTGCGCGAAACCTTTGCAAAGCCGCGCTACAAACCTCGTCCGATCGCCATGGGGACGAACACCGATCCCTACCAGCCGATCGAGCAGGATTATCGCATTACGCGCAGCGTGCTGGAGGTCTGCCTCGACGCCCGGCACCCCGTCACCATCACGACCAAGTCCGACCGGGTGTTGGCCGATCTCGACCTGCTGGAGCAGATGGCACGGTTGCGCCTCGTCGCAGTGGCGATCTCGGTGACGAGCCTTGATGCAAAGCTGTCCGGAAAGCTTGAACCTCGCGCAGCTTCGCCTGGTAAACGTTTGTCAGCACTTGGAACATTGGCAGAGGCCGGTGTACCCACCCATTGTTCGGTCGCACCGGTCATCCCGGCAATCACCGATGAGTTCATGGAGGAAATCGTCCAGCGAGCCGGGGCCCTGCGGGTCGCGAGCGTGGGCTGGATTCCGCTTCGCCTCCCCCACGAAGTCGCACCGCTGTTCCGCGAGTGGCTTTCGGTCCATTTCCCCGAGCGCGGAGACAAGGTGATGAATATCGTGCGCTCGATCCGCGGCGGAAAAGACAACGACCCCGACTTCTTCACCCGGCTTCGCCCGACAGGCGTGTGGGCCGATCTGTTTCGAGCTCGCTTCCGCATTGCCTGCAAGCGCGCGCATATCGGCAAAGCCAAGTTCGAACTCGATTGTACGCGGTTCAGAAAGCCGGAGCTGGGGGGCCAATTGCGGTTATTATAGCGGAGGCCAGTCCCCCGATCGCTTTGTTCACGCTTTGCAATTAGGGTTCGGTTCGAGGAGAACACGCCATGCTCATCGCCACTCTTGTGACGCTCGCTCAGATTGCGGCACCTGCACCTACTCAGTTGCTCCAACTGGACGGTCGGTGCGAGTACACGCCTGCCGTTCAAGAGGCGGCAGAGGGAGGCACCCTTTGGTTGTGTAATCGCGCGACCGTGCTTCACGATAGTGTCGAAGCAAGCTTTCGGTTCGATCTTCCATCCAGCGGATCGGTAGACTTTCGTTGGCAGTCTGGAAGGCGACGAGATGTTGGTTTCACACCTCTCGTTCGAGCCGGGCACTACGCGCGACGCAAGGGGTAGCTGCAAGATAGACCGCGCCAATGGACGAATTTCGGTCATCGCGTGCACCGCAATGGTCGGCGGGCGTTTTCATGCCGTAAACTTCATCCCGACGAGAGCCGGTTACTGATCGTCACCCGAACTCTGCGCCAATCTTGCCGGGCTTGAAGCGAACCAATCTGCTGTCGGTCAATGCTGCTGTCCGGTTTACGAGCGCAAGCTGATATTCGGGATCCTTAATCATTTCGAAAAATGCGCCGCTATTTGGATATTGCGCGATAAAGCCATCGTCCCACTGCATCTGCTCCGGCCCGGTGACGACCGTCTGAAATGCACCGCGCCACGCGATTTCCCCGCCGACACGCTGGAAAATCGGGCCGCTGGTCTTGCCGTATTCTTCATAGGCTCGCCGTCCGCTCCAGCCCTTGCCGGCATTGTCATGACCAACAGGATATTGGGCCTCCTCACGGTATTGGAGCAGGTTCAACATATGGATCGGCTCGTCGCGCGGTAAATCCTTGAACGCGTCGAAATTGGCGCGGCTGGGGTCGATGTAGGTTTGCGCCATCTTTACGCCTCCAGTTTGTAATCGGAGAAGCGGGCGCGCAGGTCCTTCTTGCTGATCTTGCCCGTGGCTGTGTGCGGAATGTCGTCGACGAATTCGACTGCATCGGGCAGCCACCATTTGGCGATCTTGTCCGACAGAAAGGCGCGAATGCTGTCGCCGTCCTTCTCCGCGCCTTCCTTGGCGACGACGAACAACACCGGGCGTTCGTCCCATTTCGGGTGGTACATGCCAATGCAGGCGGCTTCCGCGACTGCCGGATGTCCGACCGCCGCATTTTCCAGTTCGACCGAACTGATCCATTCCCCGCCCGACTTGATGACGTCTTTCGTTCGGTCGGTCAGCTGCAACGTGCCGTCAGGGTGCAGCATGCCGACATCGCCGGTGTCGAACCAGCCATCGGCAGTAACCGCGTCCTCCTCGGCCTTGAAATAGCGCTTTATCACCCAGGGCCCGCGAATTTGCAGTGCGCCCGATGTCTTGCCGTCACGCGGCAAAGGGGTCTTCATATCGTCGAGATCGACGGTGCGCAGTTCGACGCCGAACACCGGGCGCCCCTGCATGGCAGTCTTCTCGACCTTTTCCTCGAAGCTCAGCTGAGCCCAATCGGCGGTCGGTCCGCCAACCGTGCCGATGGGGCTGGTTTCCGTCATGCCCCATGCGTGCTGCACGCGGGTGCCGTTCTTCATCAGCCGCTCGATCATAAACTTCGGTGCCGCCGAGCCGCCGATGGTGGCTGCGTGCAGCTTGGGAAGCTCGATGCCTTGCGCATCGCAATATTGGAAATGGGCGAGCCAGACGGTCGGCACGCCTGCACTGTCGGTTACGCCTTCGCGTTTCATCAATTCGTCGAGCACGGCGGGCTCGTTCACCGCAGAGAACACGAACTTGATGCCCGCCATCGCGCCCGCATAAGGGAGCCCCCAGCTGGCCGCGTGAAACATTGGCACCACGGGAAGCATCACCGACGAGCTGCTGAAATTGAATGCCGAAGGTTGAAGGCCCGAGATTGCGTGCAGCACGGTAGAGCGATGTTCGTACTGCACCCCTTTCGGATTGCCTGTGGTCCCGCTGGTGTAGCAGATCATGCACGGGTCGGTTTCCTCGCCCATGACCCATTCGAAATCGCCGTTTTCAGCGCCGATCCAGTCCTCGAAAGACTGGTTATGGTCTCCTGAAATCGAAGCAGATATAGTGCTCGACCGTTTTCCAGCGATCGCGCATCTTGTCGACGATGGGCTGAAATGCTGCGTCATACAGCATCACCTTATCTTCGGCGTGATTGACGATGTAGTCGAGCTGATCCTCGAACAAGCGCGGGTTCACCGTGTGGAGCACTCCGCCCATCCCGGCGACACCGTACCAGCTCACCAGATGGCGGGAGTGGTTCATTGCGAGGCTGGCAACCTTATCGCCCTGCTTCAGGCCCAGCGACTGGAGCGCCTGCGCCATCTTCAGCGCATCTTTGCGGATGCCCGACCAGTTTGTCCGCGTTTCGCTTCCGTCGGCCCAGCGGGTCACGATCTCGCGGCTTCCCGCTTCGCGTGCGGCATGGTCGATCACATGCGTCACGCGCATGGTCCAGTCCTGCATGGCTCCAAGGGCTGCGGTGCTCATCGGCGTCTCTCTCCTCGTCGGGTGGCCCCTTATCGGGGCGCGTATTAGGCGACGAGCCGGAGGTTTGACCCGCCTCGCCGTGTTGCAAGATCCACCTTGGCAAGGCCGGGCACGCTTGCCAAGCGTTCCGCCAGTTCTCCGTCGAGCCTGAAGTCGCTGCCGAGCCGCACTGTCGGTTCGATGTCGGTACCGGTGCGCAGAGTTGCACGCACTTCGCCGGTGCTGCCGCGCTCGGTGAGTTCGAGTTCCAGCGCGGCAAGCGCTTCCTCGCTGTCGATCTCGAGCGTGAGCACCATGCGGGCGGTATTCGTCACCTGATCGAGCGGTGTTGCTCCGCGAACGGTAACGCGCGGCGGCTCGTCCGGGCTTGGGCTGTCGAGTTCGACCTGCAGCAGTACACAAGTGCCATCCTGCGACCATTTGATGAAGTTCTCGACCATGCTTTCTTCGAAGCAGGCTGCGCTGAACTGGCCCGAACTGTCGGAGAAATCGGCGCGCACGAAGTCCTTGCCGCGTTTGGTGCGGCCCTTGTTCACCTTCTCGACCATCGCCGCCATGACCGCCGGCGAACGGCCTTCTGCGGGCAGACGCATTTCCATAAGCGAGGCGTAGGAGCGCGCGCCATTGCCGGAGGCGATCTGGCGATAGGATTCCACCGGGTGGGCGGAAAAGTAGAAGCCGAAATTCTCGCGCTCATTGGCCATCATTTCGGCACGCGACCATTCATCGACATCTTTCAGCCGGAGGTCACCGGCCTGCTGGTCGTCACCGCCAAAAAGCGCAGCCTGACCGCTGGACCTTTCGCGCTCTGCCGCATCGGCGACAGCAAGGAGCAGGTCCACGTTTTCGAACACTTTTGCGCGATTTGGCTCCAGCTCGTCGAGCGCACCCGCACTTGCCAGCGCCTCCAGCCCGCGGGAGTTCATCGCACCTTTGGGAAGCCGCTCGAACAGATCCTTGAGGCTTTCGTACTCGCCGCTCTGTTCGCGTTCTGTGACGATCGCGTCCATCGCCTTGCCGCCGACATTGCGAATACCGGCAAGCGCATAACGAACCGCATAGCCAACGTCGGTCGGCTCGACGGTGAACTCCGCCTCGGAATGATTGATGCTTGGCGCCAGCACAGCAATGTCATGGCGGCGCGCGTCATCGACGAATTGCGCGAGTTTCTCCGACTGGTGCATGTCGAAACACATGGATGCTGCGTAAAATTCTTCCGGGTAATGCGCCTTCACCCACGCGGTTTGATAGGCGAGCAGCGCGTAAGCGGCGGCGTGCGACTTGTTGAAGCCGTAGCCTGCAAACTTGTCGATCAAGTCGAACAATTCGTTCGCCTGCTTGGCCTCGATACCGCTGATTTCCTTACATCCGTCGACGAAACGCTGGCGCTGCGCGTCCATCTCGGCCTGGACCTTCTTGCCCATCGCGCGGCGCAGCAGGTCGGCGTCACCAAGGGAGTATCCGGCGAGGATCTGCGCGGCCTGCATCACCTGTTCCTGGTAAACGAAAATCCCGTAAGTCTCGGCCAGGATGCCCTCGAGTTTGGGATGCGGGTACTCGATCGGAACCTCGCCCGCCTTGCGCTTTCCGAACAGCGGAATGTTATCCATCGGACCCGGCCGGTAGAGCGACACGAGCGCGATGATGTCTTCGAACTTGGTCGGCTTCACCGCCGTCAGCGTGCGCCGCATCCCTTCGGATTCCAGCTGGAAGACGCCAACCGTGTTACCCGCTTTCATCAGCTCGAACACCGCCTGATCGTCCACCTCGAGCAGCGAGAGGTCGATTGCCACGCCGCGCTTTTCGAGCAGATCGACCGCCTTGCGCAGTACCGAAAGCGTTTTCAGCCCCAGGAAGTCGAACTTCACCAGCCCGCTGCTCTCAACATGCTTCATGTCGAATTGCGTCACCGGCATGTCCGAACGCGGGTCGCGGTAAAGCGGCACCAGCTGCGCCAGCGGGCGGTCGCCGATTACCACCCCGGCCGCGTGCGTGGAGGAGTTGCGCGGAAAACCTTCCAGCTGCATCGCGAGATCGACGAGGCGTTTAACCTCATTGTCGTTTTCATATTCGCGTCTGAAATCGGCCGCACCATTAAGCGCGCGCGGAAGCGTCCACGGGTCGGTGGGATGGTTCGGGATCATCTTGCACAGCCGGTCCACATGGCCGTAACTCATCTGCAGGATACGGCCCGTATCGCGCAGAACGGCGCGCGCCTTCAGCTTACCGAATGTGATGATCTGCGCGACGTGATCGTGACCGTATTTCTGCTGAACGTAGCGGATCACCTCGCCGCGGCGCGTTTCGCAGAAGTCGATATCGAAGTCGGGCATAGACACGCGTTCCGGGTTGAGGAAACGTTCGAAGAGCAGCCCCAGCTTGAGCGGGTCGAGATCGGTGATGGTAAGCGCCCACGCGACCACCGACCCTGCACCCGAACCGCGTCCCGGCCCCACAGGAATGCCCTGATCCTTCGCCCATTTGATGAAATCTGCAACGATCAGGAAATAGCCCGGGAATCCCATATTGACGATAATCTCGACCTCGTAGTCGAGCCGGTCGAAATACGGTTTGCGCTCTTCCTCCGACATTTCGCCGTAAGGTTCGAGCCGCGCCTCCAGCCCTTTGCGCGCATCGTCCGCCAAGGCCCTGGCCTCTCCCTCGAGGTCGCCTGCAAGGCTCGGCAGGATCGGATCGCGATAGGGCGGCGCAAAGGCACAGCGGCGCGCTATCACGAGCGTGTTGGCAGTCGCCTCCGGCAGGTCGGCAAAGGCTTCGTCCATCATGCTGGCCGATTTGACGAAACTTTCCGGATTGGAACGCTTGCGTTCATCGGCATCGACATGGGTCGAACCGGCAATGCACAGCATAGCGTCATGCGCCTTGTGCATATGCGGTTCGGCAAAGTTGGCGGGATTGGTCGCGACAAGCGGAAGATCGCGCGCATAGGCAAGATCGACCAACGCCGCTTCCGCCCCTTCTTCGACAGCATCGCCGCGGCGGGACAGTTCTATGTAAAGGCGGCCGGGAAACAGCGCTTGCAGCGTGTCGAGCATCGCGAGCGCATGGTCGTGCTGTTCTTCGGCAAGCAGGCGGGTCACGCCGCCGTCCCCGGCGCCTGTCAGTGCAATAAGACCATCCGTCCGTCCCTCGAGATCCTCCATCCGCACATGCGGTTCGAATTCGAGCGGTCGATCAAGGTGGGCTTTCGACACCAAATGACAAAGGTTATCATAGCCAGCTTCATTCTGAGCGTAGAGCGGCAGGTAGTCGACCTGCTTTCCTTCCTCATTCCTTGCAATGCCGAGCAGGGTCCCGATGATCGGCTGGATGCCTTCGCCGATGCAGGCCTTGGCAAACATGACCGCGCCGTAGAGGCCGTTGCGGTCACAGATGGCGATCGCAGGGAAACCGCGCTCCTTGGCCAGTTTCGCCATCGCCTTCGGCTCGATCGCTCCTTCGAGCATCGAATAGGCCGAAAGTACGCGAAGCGGAACGAAGGGAGCAAATGGCATAGCGTCAAGGTAGGCGCTTCGGCGCCCCGGACAAGCTGCTGGCGCCTACCTTCAACAGGGCTGTAAACAGTTACGTGGCAGCACTGCCGCTTTCCTTTGCAGCTGCAATCTTCTTGCGGGTATCGCGGATCGAGGAATAGGCGCCGTAGACGATCAGGGCTGCCAGGAATATCCAGACCCAGGCCGGGATGTCCTGCCCGAAAATTGCAAGATAGATATACGCCGACACGAAGAAAAATCCGGCCGACATTGTCGGAAGTACCGTCGACCTTCCCGCCCGGGCCCGCTTCACCAACCAACCGATCGAAGCGATAAAAAAAGGTATTGCGCCCAGGTAGATGGCGCCGAATACATATGGATTTACGTTATACTGCGCGCCCTGCGCCAAAATCCATTCGTTAATCGCTTCAAGCATTCCAGCCTCCTGTTGCCCGACTATTCGCGCAGGCGGATCGATCGGTTACAGCAGTTTTTCAATATCTCTGGCGATCGCCTCGGGCTTGTCCGCCGACCCGTAGCGTTTCACGACATTGCCGTCGCGGTCGATCAGGAATTTCGTGAAATTCCACTTGATTGCCGTGGTGCCGAGCACACCCTTGGCCTCACCCTTCATCCAGTCGAACAGCGGGCTGGCGTCAGCGCCGTTCACGTCGACTTTCTGCATCAGCGGGAAGGTGACGCCGAAATTGACCTTGCAGAACTCGGCGATTTCAGTGTCTTCACCCGGCTCCTGCGCCCCAAATTGGTTGCAGGGAAATCCGAGCACTTCGAAGCCCTGATCGTCGTATTTCTGGTAGAGCTTCTCAAGCCCGTCATATTGCGGGGTGAAGCCGCATTTGCTGGCAGTGTTCACGACCAGAAGGACTTTGCCTTTCTTGTCGGCCAGATCGACTGGATTGCCGCGATTATCGGTCACTGTGAAATCGGCGATGGTGGTCATTCGTCGGCTCCCTTGGGGCGGTAGATAAAGTCGAAACTGTCGGCCCAAGTCAGACCGTGATCGAAGGAGACTTCGCCGTGCTGTCGCACCGACCCGTCTTCCCTCGGGGAATACGTCATGCGCGTCAGTCCGTCGCGGCCGGGACCTCCGACATCGGCCCAATATCCCTGCAGCACCATTTTGTCATCAACCGTGCCACCTTCGAATGAGACGCTTCCCGGCGCTCCGCCTACCCATTTCTGGTGCCAGCGTCCGCTAACGACGTCATAATGGTTGAGGCTCGTTCCGCCTTCCCCGCGCAGTGGCATCCATACCTCGCGCACCGCGCAACCGCGATAGAGCCGCTCGATCCGGCTTTCGGCAACCTTTGTATCGGTGCCATTCGCAAAGACTTCCCACTCGCCGATCCAAAAATCAAACCCCGCGTGGCCTTCGCTGTCACAAGATAGCGTTGGAGGAACCGGAGGCACGGTCTCGGCAGACTGTGCCTGAGCCATAAAAAGGGCCGCTATGCCAAGGATCATGCTCGCTCTCCCATCACAGGAGACCGGCTTAAGCGTACAAGCGGCCCATAGCCAGCATCACGAGCGGGGAAAATCGTCGCGCGCCGCGAGCGCAGCAACTTCCGGCGCGTGGTATTCGCGGTCACCCGCCTTCTCGATATAGTATTTGGCGCGATCATCTACCGGCAACAACATCATGTGTCTGATAAGATCCGCGAAGGTCCCGTCGCGCAGGCCCTTGGTGCCGTAAAGGACTCCGTCCCCATCATCGGCACGGTGCAGCGAAGCGCGGTCGTCCCACTGAATGCCGGCGCGGTGCGCATCGTCGCCTTTGAAGGTGCTTGGATGGTCTGTCATGTAAATTCTCCCTATGCACCAGTAACGTTCGAACCGCGCGCGGGGTCCGTCATTCGAGCACGCCCTCATGCAAGCGCACGATCCGGTCCATTTTCGCCGCAAGTCGTTCATTATGCGTGGCAATAAGTGCTGCACCGGCTTCATTTCGGACCAGCTCGAGCAATTGGGCGAGGACCTTGTCGGCTGTCGCCTCGTCCAGATTACCTGTCGGCTCATCTGCGAGCACAAGTTTTGGACGGTTCGCCAGCCCGCGCGCCACGGCGACCCGCTGCTGTTCACCGCCCGAAAGCTTGCTTGGCCGGTGGTCCATCCGGTGCTCGAGGCCGAGCGCGATTAGCAATTCCCGAGCTCTTGCTTCCGATTCTTCGCGTGAACGACCTGCCACCAATTGCGGCAAAACGACATTTTCGGTCGCGTCGAAATCAGGCAGCAGGTGGTGAAACTGGTAGACGAAGCCGAGGTGGTCGCGGCGCAGCTCGGTCCGGGCGCTGGCATTGGACTTCTCTGCACGATGGCCGTCAATCAGGATTTCCCCGCCAAACCCGCCTTCTAGCAGGCCCACCGCTTGCAGAAGCGTCGACTTGCCAGAGCCTGACGGGCCGAGCAACGCAACGATTTCGCCAGGCTGGATCATCAGGTCGACGCCGCGCAGCACATCGATGCGAACGCCGCCCTGTTCAAAGCTGCGGGTCAGTCCACGCAGCTCGACGATGGGATTACTCATAGCGCAGCACCTCCACCGGGTCGGTGCTGGCGGCCTTCCACGCTGGATACAACGTGGCGAGGAAGCTCAGGATCAGGGCGAGCGCGATGATCCAGGCGATCTCCACCGGATCCGTGCGCGATGGCAATGTCGAGAGGAACCGTACTTCCGGGTCCCACAGGTTCTGGCCAGTCACCAGGCCGATGAATTGAACGATCGGTTCGCGGAAGAACAACACGACAAAGCCCAGGATCAGCCCCGCGATCGTTCCCAAGGCACCGACAGTGAAACCGGTCGTGACGAAAATTTTCATCAGGCTCTTCCGCGTTGCACCCATCGTCCGCATGATAGCTATGTCGCGCGTTTTGGCGCGCACGAGCATGACCAAGCTGGAAAGAATATTGAATGCGGCGACCAACACCATGAAACTTAAAGCGAATGCCATGGCTACACGCTCGACCTGAAGGGCTTCGAACAAAGTCGAGTTGATGGTCTTCCAGTCGCTGACCACCGCTTGTCCGGCCAGGCTTTTTGCAACAGGATCAAGTATCTCGCCGACCTGGTCAGGATCGGCAACTGTCACCTCGATCATCCCGATCGTATCGCCGATCAGCAAGAGTGTTTGCGCATCCTGCATCGGCATCACCACGAATGCCTGGTCGTAATCATATATGCCGACCTCGAAGATTGCCGCCACGCGGTATCCGATCTGGCGCGGCACTGTGCCGAAGGGCGTGGAGCGTCCCTGCGGGTTGATGATCGTGATCGTGTCGCCAACCCGCGCACCGATATTTTGCGCCAGTCGCACGCCGATCGCCACATTGGTCGATCCCGGTTCAAGCTCGGAGATATTGCCGCTGACGATTTTGTCCGAAAGACCCCGGATGTCCTTCATGGTGTTCCCGCGGACGAGTATTGCCTCCACCCGTCCGTTGAAGGTGGTCAGCAATGGTTGTTCGATCAACGGCGATGCTTCGACCACGCCCGGCGTTTGCCGCACTTCCTGAAGGGTGTTTTCCCAATCATCTAGCCTCCCGCCATAGGCCTGGACGATAGCGTGACCGTTGAGGCCGACGATCTTGTCGAGCAGTTCGGCGCGAAAGCCGTTCATCACGCTCATCACGATGACCAGCATCGCCACCGACAGCATTACCACGCCGATGGAAATGCTGGCGACCAGCGCGATAAACGCCTCGCTCTTGCCCGGAAGCAGGTATCGCTTGGCGATTGTCCGTTCGAATGTGGAAAGCAGCAAAGGTCTGTTGGTCTTCTCGATTTGAGTTAATGCGCTTTAGGAAGGTGAACCTCGCCGTGCAATGAAATCCTCAATGCGTCTCACTGCTCTTGTAATCGAAGCGTAACACCGCCATTGGCTGCACGCGATCAGACAGCCACCAGATGGCGGTGGATGGGCGGCGAAAACCAGGCGATGAATTTCACCAATCCATATTGCGACGCAGATGGCGACAAGCTGCGCGAAGAATGCGGCGTGTTCGGCGCAATCAACGCGACCGACGCTTCGGCGGCGACGGCCTTGGGCCTGCATGCGTTGCAGCACCGGGGGCAGGAAGCTGTCGGCATCACCAGCTTCGACGGCAAGGAATTCTACTCTCGCCGCGGGCTCGGCCATGTGGCGGATAATTTTTCCTCGCAGGACGCCTTGGCGGAGCTGCCCGGATTTATGGCTGCCGGCCATGTGCGCTATTCCACCACCGGCGGAGCGGGACTGCGCAATGTGCAGCCGCTCTATGCCGATCTGGCGAGCGGCGGCTTCGCAGTCGCGCACAATGGGAATATTTCGAATGCCCGCTCGCTGCGCGAAGATCTCGTGCGGCGCGGGGCGATTTTTCAATCCACCAGCGATACCGAGGTGATAATCCATCTGGTCGCGACCAGTCGCTATCCGACGATGGTCGACAAGCTCATCGACGCGCTGCGGCTTCTCGAAGGGGCTTATGCGCTCGTCGTGATCACTCCGGAGGGGATGATTGCCTGCCGCGACCCGCTTGGCATTCGCCCGCTGGTGATGGGCCGGATCGGCGATGCGACCGTGTTCGCCAGCGAAAGCGTGGCATTCGACGTGATGGGCGCGGAACTCGTTCGCGAAGTTGAACCGGGTGAGCTGGTGCGTGTCGATTTCGGCGGCAATGTAGATTCGCTCCATCCGTTCGGAAAACATTCGCCGCGCCCCTGCATTTTCGAGCATGTCTATTTCAGCCGCCCCGACAGCTATTTCGCCGGGCGCAGCGTCTATGAGGCCCGCAAGGCCATCGGAGCGGAGCTGGCACGCGAAAAGCCGGTTGAAGCGGACCTTGTGGTGCCTGTTCCCGATAGCGGCGTTCCCGCTGCAATTGGTTATGCGCAGGAATCGGGCATTCCCTTCGAGCTCGGAATCATCCGCTCTCATTATGTAGGGCGCACGTTCATTCAGCCATCCGACGGTGCGCGGCATGCCGGGGTCAAGCGCAAGCACAACGCCAATCGCAGCCTTGTCGAGGGGAAGCGGATTGTGTTGATCGACGATAGTATCGTGCGCGGTACGACCTCGCTTTCCATTGTCGAGATGATGCGCGATGCCGGCGCCACCGAAGTCCATTTCCGGGTGGCCAGCCCGCCGACCGCGCATAGTTGCTTCTACGGTGTCGATACGCCGGAACGTTCGAAGCTGCTTGCTGCGCGCATGGATATCGATCCCATGCGGGAATTCATCAAGGCCGATAGCCTCGCCTTTGTTTCGATCGACGGTCTTTATAGGGCCGTGGGCGAGAAGCCCCGCAATTCCGACTGCCCACAGTTCTGCGATGCATGCTTCACGGGGGATTATCCCACATCACTGACCGATCTGTCGCGAAAGGAAAGCGAGCAAGGCCAGCTCAACCTGCCGGTCGGGAAGGTCGCTTGATGAGCGAGAGGGCGATGCCCCTTGCGGGCAAGACTGCGCTTATCACCGGTGCCAGCAAAGGTATCGGCGCCGCAACAGCAATAGCGCTCGCTGCCAAGGGTGCGCACGTCATCCTTACCGCGCGCGATGTCCGCGCTTTGGAAAGTGTGGAAGACGCCATCCACGATGCTGGCGGCACGTCGACCATCGCTCCGGTCGATCTGGAGGAGCATGACGGTATCGCGCGCCTAGCCTCGGCCGTCGCATCGCGCTGGGACACGCTCGACATCCTTGTTATTTCAGCAGCCTATCTTCCGACCCTCACACCGATTACTCAGATCGATGGTCAGCAGTTCGGTAAGGCGATCACGATCAATGTACTCGCGACCCAAGCGCTTCTCGCAGCGTTCGATCCGCTGCTTAAACGCGCCGATGGCGCCAGGGTGATCGGCTTGACGAGCAGCGTCGGGGCCGATCCGCGTGCGTACTGGTCGGCCTACGGATCGACCAAGGCCGCCTTCGACAATCTCCTCGAAAGCTACGCGCAGGAAGTCGCCAAGATTTCCGGTACCCGCGTCGCGATCATCGACCCGGGCGCAACCCGCACCGATATGCGTGCAAAGGCGTATCCCGGGGAAGACCCTGCAACCGTAAAGCAACCGGATGTCGTCGCGGATCGCATCGCCGAATTAGCGATAGACGGGTTTGAAACCGGCCACCGCGAGCGTGTTGAAGCCCCGTAAAGGCAAGCTGTTCTTAACTCTTTGGTAAGTGTCATGCCTCAAAGATCGAGTTGCGCGCGTTGGGGCGTGCGCAGGGAGACCGTTTTCGGACAGGACCAGACCCATGTCGAATACAGTTCATGACCGTTACACACTCGTCGCGCAGGAAGATCGCTGCGCCCCGCGGACCAAGCTGACCATTCCGGGCCAGCTGCGTGCGTCGGGCGGCCGTGCATTCCAGACTGTGGTGCACGATCTATCTATTTCCGGTTTTTCCGCCGCGGCAATCAACCGCATGCACGATGGTCAGGTATGCTGGCTCACCCTCCCCGGCCTCGAATCGCTTCAAGGTCAGGTAGTGTGGTGGGAGAACTGCCAGGTCGGCTGCGCCTTTACCGAACTGCTGAGCCCGATCGTGCATGACAACATCCTCGCTCGCTATTCGGGCGAAGGCGTTTACCGCACATCGTAGAGTGACCGACAAGCAGGCTAGTCGGCGGTGGCTGCGGCCACTGCTGCTGACACGCCCAGCCATTTACGCCGACTATCGCCGTCGGTAGCTGAGGGCCAGTTGCTGACCACTGCCAAAACGAGATCGTTTGCGGGCATCAGCGTGATTGCTTGGCCGAAAATCCCTTGCGCTCCGTAATTTGCGCCCGGATACGTCCACCATTGGTAGCCATAGCCGAAGCCATTGCCGAACGGCACCTGCTCGGATGTCGCCGCGTCGAACCATCCGTCCGGCACGATGTCCCCGCCGCCTTCAAGCACGAACTGCCCGAAGCGGGCGTAATCGGATAGCCTCAGCGACAGGCAGCACCCACCGATGTTTCCGCCGCGCGGATCGCTCATCCAGAACATATCGCCTTCGAAACCTGCCGCATCGACGATATTCTCTTTCGCATAGGCGGCGAGCGGCATGCTGACGGCTTCCTCGACCAGCAGGCCGATCAGATTTGTCTCGCCGGTCTTGTATACGAACTTCTCTCCCGGAGGAGCTTCACGTTTCAGCGCCTTCATCTGTGCGACAATTGCGTCTTCGCCATATTCGAGCACGAACCGGTTCATTTGCGCTACGTCGCTATTGGGGTCGGTATAATTCTCGTCCCACGCGACACCGGATGTCATCGTCGCAAGCTGGGCGACAGTCACCTCGTCATAGGCCGAGCCGCGCAGGCCGGGAATGTAACGCGTCACCTTGTCATTCAGCCCGCGGATATAGCCGTCGCGCAGGGCCGCGCCGAGCAGAGTCGAAGTGAAGCTTTTGGCGACCGAGAAGCTGGTCCAGCGGTCGTCCGGGCCAAGCCCCAGACCGTAGCTCTCATAGCGCACCTGCCCATTCTGCAGGACCATAACACCGGCAGCACCGGTTTCCGCCATCAAAGCATCAAGCTGCGCAGCGACTTCCGCCGGAAGCGGAGTGCCTTGAGAAAGTATGCGCGGGTTGGGATCGGCTTCGACCTCATGCCCTCCGAACCAGCTTTCCATGTCGCGGAACCGCGCCGAGCGCTGCTGAGAATTCCAGAACAGAACCTGCTGCTCTTCCGGCGCCCGCGCTACCGACGGTGTGACGAAAGCCACTCCTTCACGCTCAAGCATCAGCGGCGCGGTTTCTGTTTCCACAGCCATCGGCGCGCATGAAGAAAGCAGCGCTCCGGCCAGCAACATCGGTACTATTCGCATTTCACTCTCCTTGGGCGACCAGCGTAACTTGATGAACGTCGATGCTGCGTGCGCGAAAGCCGCCCTCGCAATACATCAGGTAATAGCGCCACAGGCCGATAAACGTCTCGTCGAAACCGGCAGGCAGCCTGCCCTCGGCAACCGCGCGATCGAAGTTTTCGCGCCAGACCTTCAACGTTTCGGCATAGTCCAACCCGAAGTCGACCTGGTCATGCCACGATAGGCCCCGCGCCTCGGCCAGCGCGCGAAATTCGCTGGTCTTGATAAGTAGGCCGCCCGGAAACACGTAGGCCTGGATGAAATCCGCGCTTTTCGCGTAGTCTTCGAACAGGTCTTCGCGC
Organism: uncultured Alphaproteobacteria bacterium; assembly: GCA_963797945.1. Taxonomy (GTDB): domain Bacteria; phylum Pseudomonadota; class Alphaproteobacteria; order Sphingomonadales; family Sphingomonadaceae; genus Qipengyuania. The sequence continues at coordinate 220,712 of CAWCRA010000006.1, forward strand.
ATCGAGATATATTGGATCGCCGCTCGCCCGCCCGGCTTCAGGTTCCGGGCGATGCAATCCATGAATGTCGGCCAGTATTTGCGTCCAAGCGCTTCGACCATCTCAACACTGACAATGCCGTCGAAGGAACCCGACACGTCGCGATAGTCCTGCTTGTGGAAATCCGGTCCCGCATTGTGATCGCGTGCAAAGGCGAGTTGCTCGTTCGACAGGCTGATTGCATCGACGTGAGCGCCACCCTTCGCGAGAAAACGCGCCAGCCCTCCCCAACCGCAACCGATTTCAAGTATCTGTTTCGCCCCGCCAAGCCGGTTGGCGAGCGCTTCCCATTTCTGCCTCTGAGCGTTTTCCAAATGGCCATCCAGACCGATAGCGGATGAATAGCTCATCGTCGGATCGAGCCATGCCTCGTAAAAGTCGTTCCCGAGATCGTAATGCGCGGAAATGTTCTCCTCCGCCCCCTCATGCGTGTTCCGATTTAGCAAATGCGCTAGTTTCAACGCGTGGCGGAACGGCCCCTTGGCTCGCCCCGTATCGCCAAGCCGCTCCGCATGTTGTCCGAACAGGGCAAACAGGGAGACAGGATCATCGCACACCCACTCGCCCGCAGCCCAAGCCTGGTACCACCCGACCGACCCATTGCTGGCAAGCCGGACAAGCCCGTTCCAGCTGCGCAGGTCGATCTCGCATTCGAAACCGGGAGCACGCCCGCCAAGCGTACGGCGCGATCCATCTGGCAGCTTTGCGTGCATGGCGCCGCTAATCAGCGCCTCATCGATACGGTCGATTAGCTTGCCGAAACCGGGGGCGATAAGGCGGGCAAAAAGTCCCGGATTGCGGGCAAACCGCCTGCCGCCCTCGATCAGGGTAGCGCCGCGCGGGGAAGAAAGCGTCGTCATGGCCACGCCCTATGCCCGAACGCGCTGCGATGACAAGTCAGCCGTCCTTGCTTTCCTTATAGGCGTCCAGAGCACGTTCGCGCGCTTCCCTGTGCCCGATCATTTTCACCGGATATTCGCCCCGTATGCCGTCATCGGGGTCATGTATCTGTTCGTCATCCAGCTCGGCCAGTTCCGGCACATATTCGCGAATGTAATCGCCCGCTTCGAATTTCTCGCTCTGGGTAAGCGGGGCCATGATCCGGCTGAACATATTGCTGTCGACGCCGGTTCCGCTGATCCATTGCCAATTGACGCCGTTACTTCCGTAATCCGCATCGACCAGACAGTCCCAGAACCACTGCTCGCCATAGCGCCAGTCGATCAGCAGGTGCTTCACAAGAAAACTTGCCGTAATCATCCGCACGCGGTTGTGCATCCATCCGGTTTTCCAGAGCTGGCGCATCCCGGCATCGACAATTGGATAGCCAGTGCGACCGCGCTGCCATGTTTCCAGATCGGACCGGATCGCATCGGAGCGATTGGGATTGCGCCATAATTTGCGTTCGTCGTAATCACGGTAGCTGTCGCGCGCATAGTCGGGGAACTGACAGATCACGTTTTGCGCGTAGTCGCGCCAAATCAGCTCCTTGGCATATGTGTGCCAACCCTTTCCGCGCCGTCCCTTCAGCTTGTGCCACACCTGAACCGGGGTGATCTCGCCCCAGTGCAAATGCGGCGAGAGGCGACTGGAGCCGTCGATCGAGGGCAAGTTGCGGCCCTCATCATAGTCGGCGACCATGCCGTCCCACTCCTCAAGCCGGTCGTAAGCGGCAGCCTCACCGACCTCCCAGTATTCGCGGATGCCGCCGGCCCAGTCGGGCTGTGTCGGCAGCAGACCCCAGTCCCCGAGATCATCGCTGTCAGGCCAATTGTCGGGCGACGAGATCGTGTCCGGCTCGTCCAGCGCGTCGCGCGGCGGCATGACCTCCATCATCGACTTCGAAAAGGGTGTGTAGATCTTGTAGGGGTCGCCGGAGCCGGTGGTCACGCTGCCCGGAGGCAGCAAGTAATTGCCTTCGTACAAATGCAGCTCGCAGCCCTCGCCGAGCGCATCGCGTAATTCGTCCTCCGCCTCGGTCCACCACGGCTCGTAATGGTAATTCCCATGAACCGCGTTTGCGCCTGTCTCCTGTGCGATCGAGGCAAGCACCTGCGCCGCGTCGCCTTGCCGAAGAACCACCTTCGACCCGCGCTTGCCCAAGCTCTTGCCAAGGTCCTCCAAAGAGTAATGCAACCACACTTTCTGCGCGGCGCCGAAAGCATGATCGCCTCCGCGCTCTTCATCGAACACGAAAACGGGAATGACCGGTCCTGCCTGAGCAGCGGCATGAAGCGCAGGTTGATCGGCAAGACGCAGGTCGCGGCGTAGCCAGACGATTTGTGGAGTTGTCATGGCTTTCTAACGGGATAAGTCGTCCGCGAGTTCCTCGCATTCTTCATCAGGTAGCGGAACGATAAACTGCGCGCTCCCCGCCCCGTCCATCATGAAGCGTGCATCACGCATCACGATCGAACCATCGACTGCTTTGAGCGCCATCGGTGCGCGCGACCAGGTCAAGAATGCATCGAGATCGGAGTCAGCAAGGCGCAATCTGTGCAAGTCGGGAAACTTGCAGCGCACGGGCCGTGGGGAATTGTATCCATAACCGAAGGGCTTTCCCGTCCATGCGTCGGAATACCAGCTCCCATCATCTGTCTGGATAACTCGTTCGCGCACCCAGAATGCAAGCGGCGGGGGGCTTGCAATAACTATCGCCGGGTAGGGTTCGGTCATCACGCCGCGGTTGTTTTCCGCAGCATAGGTGATCGCCGAATTCAGTCCGATGTACGCCAAGGCGAGCGAGAGAGCGATCCGGGCTGGTCTTCGCCACTCGCCCCCACGCTTCTCGCGCCGGAGCGAGAACCAAGTCGTGAACCCCATCAGCGCCCACAGCCACACGTCGATAATGAACAGCGTATCGCCGTAAAACCACTCGCTACTGAACGGTTCGAGCAGACGGATGCCGTAGACGTTGAGCCAGTCGAGCGCCGGGTGGGTCAGGCAGCCGATGAAGCCGAGCAGAAAGAGCCATTGGAAATTGACCGGCAGGCGGTTTTCGGGCCGTTTGCCCCTGCTCGCCTGCCACCGGTCGAACGTCCACAGCAGACCAGCCAGAATTAGCGGCAGCAAAACGAGAGCAGGCGGTCCATGGGTGATGCCTCGACGAAACCCCAGGTGCTCCACGCCATCGAGCCAGAAAAAACACGCCGCATCGACGTCGGGCAAATTCGCTCCGATAATCAGCGCGGGCATGGCCAGGCCAGTCTTTCGCTTCAGGCCTGCCTGCCCGATCAACGCGCCGACAAGGCTATGCGTCAGATTGTCCATCGAAGTTTCTTTGCCCTACCGCTGCTTGAGAAATTTGGCCCTAATCGACCACGCGCAAAAGGAAAGGGCGGCAGGTTGCCCCGCCGCCCTTCCGATAAGTCTTGGCAAGCCTTTATGCAGTCTCTTGCGGATCGAAATTCTCGCCCCGCCTTGCGGCTGTAAATTCACGGCGGTCGAGATAGGTGTCGCCGTCGAGATCGTAGTAAAAGAAACTGTCGGCGGCCTTGTTGGCCTGTTCTGCGGTCAATTGCGGCGTTCCACTGTCGTTTGCCGCTTCTGCCTGCGGATCGAGAGGAATTGCCCAGATCGCATATTCGGCGACCGAGAGCTGGTCATCGTCATTGCGATCGAGATAGCCCCAGGTCATGTTCTTGCGGGCACGCATGTTGGTGCTTGCATCGCGCGGCTCGGCGGCGGCAGCCATTTCGGCGCGGTCGTCGTCGGTCATGCCGGAATCGTCTGCGTCAGCGCCAAGCTGGACCTGCTCGCCGACGATCTCGTCGCGGTAGCCAGAGTATTCGGACTGAAAGGTATCTCCATCGAATTCCGCGCGGCGCGTCGTCGCATCTTCGGACAGCGTATAGTCACGCGTCATGGGATCATACTCGGCCGTTTGCTCGACCACCGGTTCAACGGTCTCCGCGTCTTCGGAATTGTCGCTGCAGGCTGCAATAGCAAGTGCGAGCCCGCTAACGAGAATGGCGGTAGTTCTGGTGTGCTTCATAGGTTTATTCCTCGGTGATTTTGCTGCGCCTCAGCTGCAGCTCCACCAATTCAACGAAGCGGGACCGAATTTGTTCAAATTGCGGCGATACGCAGGATTACTGCGGGTCCTGCGCCGTGCCGTCCACAGTCCACGTCTGGCCCGAGGCCAGAAGCTTGGCGAGATTGGCGGTCTTGCCCTCACTTGCCATCTTGCGCTCAGCAATCACTGCATCTTCGAAGGTAGGGCGCGGATCGTCGTAGAGGACGCCCAATGCCATCGGGAATTCACCGAATGGCATTTCTACGAGCATGTGCGCGACAGAGCGGTTGGTGACATCGTGGACGATGACGCCCGCCGATTGCCAGTCGCCATCCGCCACATCGACGACCTTGAGCGTGAGTGCATCACGATCGATTGCGATGCCTCTTGCGTCGCCTGCGAACAGCATGGGCTTGCCATCTTCGAGCCACAGCTGGCGATCCTCGGCACCCTTGGGCGCAGCGAAATCGTCGAACACATCCTTGTTGTAGACGATGCAGTTCTGGAAAATCTCGATGAAGGCCGCGCCCTTGTGGGCGTGCGCTGCGATCAGCACTTCGGGAAGCTTCTTGGACACGTCGAACCCGCGCGCCACGAAGCGGGCGCCGCTGCCTAGCGCAAATGCCGCCGGACGGGCAGGATGGTCGTAGCTGCCGATCGGGGTCGAGGGAGACTTGGTGCCCTCGCGGCTCGTCGGTGATGCCTGACCTTTGGTGAGGCCATAAATCTCGTTGTTGAACAGCATGATCTGCATGTTCACATTGCGCCGCAGCACATGCATCATGTGATTGCCGCCGATGGACAGCCCGTCACCATCGCCGGTCACCAGCCAGATGTCGAGATCGGGATTGGCGAGCTTGGTCCCCGTCGCCACCGCTGGCGCGCGGCCGTGGATCGTGTGGAATCCATAGCTCTCCATGTAGTATGGAAAGCGGCTCGAACAGCCGATGCCGGAGATGAACACGGTGTTTTTCGGATCTGCGCCCAGCTGCGGCAAAGTGCGCTGCACAGCCTTGAGGATCGCGTAATCCCCGCAACCCGGACACCAGCGAACTTCCTGGTCGGTTTCCCAATCCTTGAGCGTCGTTTCGATTTTAGCGGGTGCGTTCATATCAATCCACCTCCGTACTTGGAAGCTGCTGGTCGTTGGCGGGAACTTGGCCGCCTTCGTTGCCGGGGATGCCGTCGAAGAACTTGGCGATTGCTTGTTCCAGCTCGGCAATCTGGAAGGGCTGGCCGCTGGTCTTGGTGAGCGGCTGTGCATCGACGAGGAACTGGTCGCGCAGCACGGTCTTGAACTGACCGGTGTTCATCTCGGGCACGAGGACCTGGTCGTAGCTCTTGAGCAGTTCGCCAAGATTGCCCGGTAGCGGCCAGATGTGGCGCACGTGAATATGGCTGACGTCGCAGCCACGCTCGCGGCTGCGGCGCACGGCCTGATGAATCGGGCCGTAAGTGCTGCCCCAGCCCACAACCGCGAGCTTGCCCGAGGTCTCGCCCAGAGCAACCTCCTGATCGGGCACATCGACGCCCAGCACCTTGTTGCGGCGCAGGTCGGTCATCAGCTGGTGATTGTCGGGCGAATAATCGATGTGACCGGTATCGGCCGCCTTCTCAATCCCGCCAATGCGGTGCATCATGCCGGGTGTACCAGGCTTGATCCACGGACGGCCTCCGCGCTCATCGCGCTTGTAGGGCAGCAGCTCTTCGCCGCGCGGTTCGGTCAGGAATTGCGCCGGAAATGGCTCGAAATCGTCCGGGTTCGGTACTTTCCAAGGCTCGGCGGCGTTGGCGATGTAGCCATCGGTGAGCAGCATGACGGGCGTCATGTATTGCACCGCGATACGGCAGGCCTCGATCGCACATTCGAATGCGTCGGAAGGGCTGCGAGCGGCAATCACCGGCAGCGGCGCATCACCGTTGCGGCCATAGACCGCCTGGTAAAGATCGCTCTGCTCGGTTTTGGTCGGAAGGCCGGTGGACGGCCCGCCGCGCTGGCTGATTGACGATGACCAGCGGCAGCTCGGTCATGATCGCGAGGCCCATTGCCTCGGTCTTGAGCGCGATGCCCGGACCGCTCGAGGACGTCACGCCCAGGCTGCCCGCATAGCTGGCGCCGATGGCGGCGCAAATCGCAGCGATCTCGTCTTCCGCCTGGAAGGTCGTGACGCCGAATTCCTTGAGCCGCGCCAAGTGATGCAGGATCGCGGATGCAGGCGTGATCGGATAGCCGCCGAAGAACATCGGCAGTTCGGCAAGCTGCGCGCCCGCCACCAGGCCGAGCGAGACCGCTTCCGCACCCGTAACGGTCCGGTACAGGCCAGGCGCGCTTTCGACCGGCGGCATTTCCAGCTGCTTGAGCGGGCCTGAAAGCTCCGCCGTCTCGCCGTAAGCGTGGCCTGCATCGAGAGCGGCGATGTTGGCATCGGCAATGTCGGGCTTGGATTTGAACTTGGCCTTCAGCCAGTCATGGATCGGCGCGCGCGGGCGCCCGAACATCCACAGCGCCAGGCCGAGCGTCCACATATTCTTGGAGCGCAGCGCGTCCTTGTTGCCGAGGCCGAAGGGCTTGACCGCCTCGATAGTCTTTTCGCTGATGTCGAAGGCGAGGACGTCGAACTTGGCGAGGCTGTCGTCTTCCAGCGGGTTTGCGTCGTATTTCGCCTTGTCGAGGTTGCGCTTGGTGAAGGCTCCGGTGTCCGCGATCACCAGCCCGCCCGGCTTGAGCGCCGAGATATTCGTCTTGAGCGCGGCCGGGTTCATCGCCACCAGCACATCCGGTGCATCGCCCGCCGTATTGATCTGGCGGCTGCCGAAATTGATCTGGAATGCCGACACGCCGAACAGCGTGCCCTGCGGCGCGCGAATTTCGGCGGGAAAATCGGGGAACGTGGCCAGGTCATTTCCCGCCAGCGCGGTGGACAGGGTGAACTGCCCGCCGGTCAGCTGCATGCCGTCGCCGCTATCCCCGGCAAACCGCACCACTACCGCGTCGGGAGCCTGCGCTGCATCCTGCGGTTCTTCGACCTTCTGGGTCGCCATCTGCAATCCTCTTAGCATGCCTGCTTTCAGGCACATCAATCTCGTCTCGAAGCTGGCACGTAGGAGGCGTGCCGGTCCCCGGCAATCAAGTTTTTCTCCGCCACCGGGAAAATGCCGAGTGGAAAAGCGCCAGCAGTCTACTAGGAGGGAGAAGCGCAAGACAAGAAAAAGGGAAGAGGCCATGGCGACAGACGACCATTTCGTACGCGACGATGTGCGCGGGTTTCTGGACATGCTCGAACAGATGGGCGGCAAAGGTGTCGAAGAAGTCGGCGCCGTGGAAGGCCGGACGCAGATGCGCGCGATGGGCGCCATTGCGGAAGCCGATGCGCCGGAAATGGCGGTGAAGCGCGATCTTTCCTGCCCCGGCCCGGCAGGAGACATCCCGTTGCGCTTTTACGATGTGAAGGCCGAGCGAAGTGCCGGACCATGCGTAGTCTTCATCCATGGCGGCGGCTTCGTGATCGGCGATATCCGAGGTCTACGACGCCTTGTGCGCCGAGATTTCCCTGAGGCTTGACCTGCCCGTCGTGTCGGTGGAATACCGATTGGCGCCCGAACATCCTTTCCCCGCCGCGCCCGACGATTGCGAGGCAGCGGCGCGGTGGATTGCCTCTTCACCGGAAGCGCTGGGGCGCGAGATCACCGGATTGGTCATCACCGGTGATAGTGCAGGCGGCAATCTCACGATCGTCACGACCAACCAGCTGGTGAACAAACCCGCTGACGTCCCCGTGATCGTTCAGGCACCTATTTATCCCGTCGCGAGCGATGTCAGCAAGCATGAGAGCCTGTCGCTATTCAGTGACGGGTTCCTGCTCACAGGTGCGGCGATGGCCTGGTTCACCGAGCAATATGGCGGCGACGCGAGCGATCCGCGTCACACTCCGATGGTCGGACCATGTGCGCAATACGCCTCCCACCGTGATCTGCACGGCAGGCCTCGATCCGCTGCGCGATTCGGGCCGCGAATATGCCGCGCATTTGATCCAGCAGGGCACGGAAGTGAGCTATTTCGAATTTCCCGGCATCATCCACGGCTTCACCACGCTCAGGAAGGCTATTCCCAGCGGGCAGAAAGACCTGGAGGCCTTCCTTGGCGCGGTCCGGGTCAAGCTGGACCGCATGGCCGCATGACCGCTGCGAATACCGAGCTGGGCTACCGCCCCTGTGTGGGCGTAATGCTGGTCAATGCCGAGGGCCGCGTGTTCGTCGGTCGCCGGATCGACAACAGGGAAGGTGATTGGTGGCAAATGCCGCAGGGCGGCGTCGATGAAGGTGAAGAACTGGAAGCGGCTGCCTTGCGCGAGCTTGCCGAAGAAACCGGCGCACGGCCTGAACACGTCACGATCCTGGAGCGCATAGCCGAACCGATGCGCTACGATTTGCCTGACGATCTGATCGGCAAACTATGGGGCGGCAAATATCGCGGGCAGGAGCAGGTCTGGTACCTCGCCCGCTTCGCCGGAGCCGATGCCGATATCGACCTTGAGGCACACAACCCGCCTGAATTCTGTGAATGGAAATGGGTCGATCCGGAGCATTTGCCCGAGCTGATCGTCCCGTTCAAAAAACGCGTTTACCGCACGGTCGTGGAGTCGTTTCGGACGCTGATCTAGGGCTTAGTTATCCTGCACGACCTCAGCTTCCGGCATGACCGCTTCCGCCGTCAACACCGTCTCGCTTGGGCCGACAGCGATCACTGCGGCCAGTTCGCTCGTCTCGTCGCAGCCTTTGCCGCATAGCGATTCCAGCTTGGCCAGATTGAGACGCGCTTTCTCGACCGCGCCTTTTTCGACCAGAGCCGCACCTTCACCGGAGATTGCGGCGAGATTGTCGGGATCGCGGATCAGTGCCTCGCGGTAAAGCCGGATCGCCTTGCCCTGCAGCCCATCGGACCGTGCAGCTTGGGCCAGCCTTAGTAAAATAGGCGTATAGCCCGGATCGACCGCCAGCGCCGCTTCGAAAGCGTCGATCGCGGCCTGCGTGTCGCCAGCCTCCAGCGAAGCCTCGCCCTCGGCGATCAGCATTGCTGCACGCGGAGCGGGATCACGCTCAGCTCCGAAACTTACACTCGACGTTGCGGCGAGTAAGAGCGAAAGCGCTGCAGCAGCGGGGGCAAAGCGCATGAGGTTCTCCTTGAAGGATGCGCGAGGCTTGGAAGGTGGCAGATCGGCCATTTGAAGCCGTCTCGTAACACGCTCAACCTGCACAGGCGATGAAAAACCCGTCAGTGTTGTCGTGATCCGGCGTCAGGCGCACGCCTTTCCCCCGGCGACGCCCTGCCGGGAGCGCAAGTGTTCGGGCGGCCAGATCGATATTATCTGCGAGGAATGCGTCGAACTGTCCTGCGCCTTCCTCGTCCAGCAGCGAGCATGTCACGAATATGATGCGCCCGCCGGGACGCAACAGCTTGCGTGCGTAGGCAAGGATATGCGCCTGCTCGTCGATCACGTCTGCCGAGTGATTTCGGATCGAGCCGCCAACGCGCCTCAGGATTGCGGCGCCACGTCCCGGTGCCAGAGCAAGGCGCGTCGATCAGCACGGCATCCGCTTTGCCGATCAGATCGTCGAGCGCTTCAAGTTCCTGACCAGGATTGAGCAGACGCGACTCGATATTCGTGGCTCCTGCCCGCTGCGCACGCGGAGCCAGACGCGACAACCGCCCCCGATCGGTATCGCAGGCAATAAGTCTGCCGAGGTTTTCCATCGATGCTGCCAGCGCCAGCGTCTTGCCGCCAGCACCCGCGCACAGATCGATTACCGTCTCGCCCGGCTGTGCGCCCACGGCGAGGCAAGCGATTTGCGACCCGGAGTCTTGCACCTCGACCAAGCCTTCGCGAAACTCGGACCACTGCTCGATCACGGTGCCCGATGCGATGCGCAAGCCATTGGGAGCTGCTGTCGGCGTGGCATCAACGGGCAATTCCAGAGCGGCGCGTTCGCGCTTCAAGCTGTTTACGCGCAAATCGAGCGGTGCACGCTCCAGCAGCGCATCCGCCTCTTTTCCGGTGATGTCCGAGTTTGCGAGCCGTTCGACGAGCCAGGCCGGCGCAATGCCGCCCTCGGCCGCAATCTCTCGCTTGCCGATTGCGGGCGCGGCCGTAGTTCGACCCGTCGAACAGCGGATGCAATGGCATGGATCGACTTCGGCCAGGCGGAGCATGGCGGCGCGTCCGGTTTTGGGGATCGGCCCGCAAGCGCGGATCGCGGCATAGACCAGTTCGCGGATAGCGCGGCGATCTTTCGATCCGGCGAAGCGGTTGCTGCGAAACCATTCGGCCAGCACGCGGTCGGCGGGCGCAGCTTTGCTCTTCGCCGCGTTTATGACCGCGTCGAGCAGTTCGATACTCGTCTGGACCCGCGCTGCGGGCGTCATGATCTAGCGTGTCGGATAATTGGGCGCTTCCCGCGTGATCAACACATCGTGAACGTGGCTCTCGGTAAGCCCTGCACCAGTGATGCGGACAAACCGGGCACCCTTGCGCAGATCTTCGATCGTAGCACTGCCGGTGTAGCCCATCGCCGCCTTGATGCCGCCAACAAGCTGGTGGACGACTGCCGAGGCATGGCCTTTGTAGGGCACTTGTCCTTCGATGCCTTCCGGCACGAGCTTCTGCGCCGAAACATCCTGCTGAAAATAGCGGTCGGCGCTGCCGCGCGCCATGGCGCCCACGCTGCCCATCCCGCGATAGCTCTTGTAGCTGCGGCCTTGGTAGATGAAGGTTTCGCCCGGAGCTTCTTCGGTCCCGGCCAACATCGATCCGATCATGACGCTGCTGGCACCTGCGGCCAGAGCCTTGGCAGCATCACCGCTGGTGCGCAGACCGCCATCGCCAATGACCGGCACGCCCTCTTTCTCGGCGGCTTCGGCGCATTCCATGATTGCAGTCAGCTGCGGAACGCCCACGCCAGCAACCACCCGCGTGGTGCAGATGGAGCCGGGCCCGATGCCGACCTTGATCCCATCCGCGCCCGCGCCAACGAGTGCCCGAGCCGCTTCTGCGGTGGCGACATTACCGGCGATGACCTGCACATTGTTAGACAGCTTCTTCACACGCTCGACCGAGCGGGACACTTCCTTGTTGTGACCATGCGCGGTGTCGATCACCACCACATCGACTTCGGCATCGATAAGCGCTTCAGTGCGCTCGAAACCTGTATCGCCTACGGTAGTGGCAGCAGCGACGCGAAGGCGTCCGGTTTGGTCCTTGGTCGCCGATGGATAGGCGACTGCCTTCTCGATGTCCTTGACCGTAATCAGCCCCACGCAGCGCCCGGCATCGTCGACCACCAGCAACTTTTCGATGCGGCGCTGGTGGAGCAAACGGCGCGCCTCTTCCTGACCTGTGCCGAGCGGCACGGTGGCGAGGTTCTCGGTAGTCATCAACTCGCCGATTGGCTGGCGCGGATTCTCCGCAAAGCGCACATCGCGATTGGTGAGGATGCCAACAAGCTTGCCGCCCCGGTCCGTCACCGGAATGCCGCTGATGCGATTGGACGTCATGACGTCCTGCGCCTCACCCAGAGTAGCGTCGGGATGAATGGTAATGGGATTGACGACCATGCCGCTCTCATAGCGCTTTACGGCCCGAACTGCGGCGGCTTGATCATGGACGTCGAAATTGCGGTGAAGCACACCGATCCCGCCGAGCTGCGCCATCGCGATGGCCATATCGGCCTCGGTGACGGTATCCATCGCGCTGGAAACGACCGGAATATTCAGCCCGATCTCGCGCGTCAGCCGCGTGGTGGTATTCGCCATCGACGGGAGGATATCGCTCTCGGCCGGACGCAGCAGTACGTCGTCGAAAGTAAGGCCGAGGGGAATGTCGATTTGCACCACGTAAGAATCGCCTGCCGGAGGTTGAGTGGCGGCCCATGTAACGACGGTTTGCAGCGGGCGCTAGTGCGGCGCCCCTTCTGTCGTCACCTCGGCTCAACCCGCGGGTGAAGCGCAGAGTTCACTCCGCCGTCCAGCCTCCATCGATGCTCCAGTTCGCGCCGTTCACATTTTGCGCTTCGTCTCGGCAGAGGAAGACGGCCAGCGCGCCGACTTCTTCGGGCTGGACGAACTTCTTGGTGGCCTGCTTTACCAGCAGCACGTCGTTGATGACTTCTTCGCGGGTCATTCCGCGCGCTTTCATCGTGTCGGGGATCTGGCCCTTCGATCAGCGGGGTCCAGACATAGCCGGGGCTGATGCAATTGGCGGTGATGCCGTGTTCCGCCAGCTCCAGCGCGATGGTCTTGGTGAAACCGGCGATGCCGTGTTTGCTGGCATTATACGCGCTCTTGAAAGGCGAGGCGACTTTGGAATGGGCGCTGGCGGTGCTGATGATCCGGCCCCAGCCTTTCTCCTTCATACCCGGCACGGCAAGCCGCGTCGTATGAAAAGCAGCGGTCAGGTTGAGGGCGATCAGTTTGTCCCACATCGCGGCCGGGAAGTCCTCAACCGGGGACACATGCTGCATCCCCGCGTTGTTGATGAGGATATCGACCGGACCAGCCTCGCCCATCATTGTTTCTATCTGCGCTGCATCGGTCAGGTCCGCTGCGCTATGAGTCGCGCCCATCTCCTCGCACAGCTGCGCAATCTCGCCTTCGTTACCGAAGCCGTTCAGCACGAGCTGTGCGCCCTCGCCCGCAAGCGCCCGCGCGATGGCGAGTCCGATGCCCGAGGTCGAGCCAGTCACCAGCGCCGTTTTTCCTTCGAGAAACAATTTGGCCTCCGCACGTTTAGTCCATATCGAACAATGCCATCGCCGATGCGTCCGGCGCGGTCAATCATGGGGGAAGCCAGATGCGTCTCAATCCGTTTAATACCGGCAACATCAAGGTAGGCACCACCGGGCGCGGCGGCGTCGGTAAGGCCGGCGGGCTTGGCTGCGGCACAATCGTTATTGCGGCACTCGGATACTTCGTTTTCGGGCTTGACCCATTCCAGACCGCGCAAACCGTCGATGCGGTACAGCAGCGCGGCGGACCTGTGGCGCAAGCGCCGGCCAATGAGGACGAGCAGGCCATCTGCACATCGAACCAATATGCGACCGAAACCTGCAACGCGCTGTCGTCTTTGAACCAGACATGGTCGCGTGCGTTTGCAGAACAAAATGTACGTTTCGAGGAGCCGACGCTTCGTTTCGCCACTGCCAATCGTTTCAGCACGGCTTGCGGTCCGGCTTCGACCGGCATGGGACCGTTTTATTGCCCGGGTGATCAGACAATCTACATCGACACCGGTTTTTATGACCAGCTTGCGCGGATGTCAGGCAATCGCGGAGACTTCGCGCGGCTCTATGTAGTCGCGCATGAATATGGCCATCACATCCAGACCGTGACGGGAATCTCGCAGCAGATTCGCAGCGCGCAGCAGGCCAATCCGCGCCAGTCGAACCAACTCCAGGTCCTCATGGAACTGCAGGCCGATTGCTATGCCGGCGTATGGGCAGGCAAGAACCGCAATCTGATCGAACCGGGCGATATCGAGGAAGGTATGCAGGCCGCTTCTGCAATCGGCGACGACACGCTGATGGAGCGTGCCGGTCGCCGCGCCAACCCTGAAAGTTTCACCCACGGCACTGGCGAACAACGCATGCGCGCGCTACGCCTTGGGCTTGGGGGCGACGATAGGCAGTGTGATGAAATTACGGCAATCGGTTAAAACAACTTTTCTGCTGGCAGGCCTCTGCTTAGGCGCTTCTGCGCAGGCACAGGACCATAATGATCGGGTGATGAACCCGGACGTCGACGCGAAGGACGTCGCGATGACGCCGCTGCGCGATCTCAATATCGGCGGGGACGGTATTCCCGAAATCCTGATGGAGTCCGTGATGGCGCCCTATGCGAGCGAGAAACTGTTAGATTGCCAGGACATCGTGCGCGAGATCGCACGCATAGATGTCGTTCTTGGACCAGATATCGATCTCGATCAGGACGAGCGGCGGGACATTACCGCTGGCAAGGTGGCGCGCGCGGGTGTGGCATCGTTCATCCCTTTCAGAGGGATCATCCGCGAAGTCAGCGGAGCAGCCGATGCAGAGCGCGACCTGCGCGCCGCCATCTTGGCCGGTGCCTCGCGCCGCGGTTTTCTGAAGGGTGTCGGCGAAGCACGCGGCTGCGCTTATCCCGCACGGCCCGCAACGGTGCGGATGACCGTATCAGAGGACGAAGTCTACGAAATGGAAACCGGGCAGACGGTGGTGACCAACCCGGATGGGACGACCACTACCTTTCGCCGCGGCGAAGTGGTCCAGGGCAACTGAGCCCCGGACCGCATTCACCGCAGGCACGTTGCCTTAGACCGGTATCTCTTCCTCCTCGCCGCGCGTGACGATGCCCGACCAGTCGATGCCGCGCGTTGCGTACATCACCGCTGCGAGGGCGATGAACAGTATCAGCGAACCTATCAGCAGTGAATACGCTTCGAGGCTGAGCAATACATAGAGTGTCGCATAAAGACCGACGAGCAATCCGCCGATCACGCCGGCCCGTTTCCAGCTTCCAAGCACGGCCGCGCTATAGGCCGTCAGCAATCCGATGACCGCTCCTGCGGCCACGATATAGGCAAGCGCGAAGCCGATCACCTCGGCAAATGCGAGCAGCAGCACGAAGAAGAGTACCAGCCCTGCCCCGGTGAGCAGATACTCCGCCGGAGCGACGCGTGCGCCTGCGATGATGTCGAACATCAGGTAAGCAAGGAAGGTGAATCCGATGAAGAGGAAGCCGTATTTAACCGCCCGGTCCACCTGACTGTACAGGTCGACCGGATCGACGAGACGGATCGTGGCCGCCATGCTGGGTCCGCCCGCTCTGGCTCCGCGTTCGATGGCGGCCTCCATTGGATAGGGCGCGTCACCCGCCATCTGGACGATTGGCGGCCCCATATCTTCGTTCGTCACCATCGCCTGACCAAGCGCAAGATTGCCGATCGACCATTTGGCGGTGAAGCCGTCCTCATCCGTCTCATGTTCGTCGGGCAGAAAGCTGCCCGAAAAGCCGGGGTGCGGCCATGGCGAGCGCACCGCCCAATCGGTCTGGCCTCCACGCGGGACCAGCGTGATCGCGCGGCTACCGCGCAAGGTGTAGCTCCATTGCACCTCGACCGGCTCGCCGCCCGTCCACTCGAGAGTTCCATGGAAACCCGAACCACCGCTGGCCGCAAGGCCCTCGCCCGGTTTCAAGTCGATGCTTTCATCGGCAATATCGACTTCTGCAGCTGCGCGCATTCCGCGCATGTCCGACGCACCGAAGCGTATTTGCACTTCGTCTAACAGCAGATTGTCACGCTCCACCCCAAAGCGCTCGAGGTCCTCTGGAAGTTCGAAGCGTGAACGGCCCTCCATCTCGGCCAGATAGATCACGGTTTCATAGATCGCCTTGCGCTTGCGCTCCGGTATCAGAGTGGTGTTCACATCCTGTCGCTGCGGAGACAGGAACAGTTCATCGCGAAACTCGACCGTACGGGTTACCGAGCGTCCGTCTACCTGCTCGACTGTAGTGCGCTCGCCCGTGAAGGGAATGACCAGCACCGGACCAGAAACAGTCTGCGCCGCGCCCGAGCCTTGCGTGATGGTGTCCTGCGCGGTCCGGGCTTGATGCTGGCGATCGCTTACCAGTCCATAGACCATCAGGAGCGGGATAATGAGCGCGACGCCTATCGCAGCCGCCAGAAAAAGTTTGAAACCGGGTGATCTTTCGCGTCGCATCTAGTCCTCCTGTGAGCGGTGAACCGTTCTGTGAAAGCGATGAACTGAATTTAGTGTGAATTCCGACCGCGCCGGCGTAGCTGCAAATGAATAGGGCGCCCGACCAATCAGGTCGGACGCCCCTTGACTGAGCCGGAGTCGCGTCCCGGCGTCAGGGTTTTTGTGTCAGGACCGGTCGGACATTTCCTCAATCGCTTCGTCGAGTGCCTTCAGAGCTGCACCGCGCTCTTCTTCAGACAGATTCCGATCTTTCTTTATTTCTTTGCGCGCTTCCTTGATCGCGCCCATCGCAATCTTGATTGTCGCCTTGTTGCAAATGGCGATTACGGACTTGCCTTTGGCAGTGGTATATTCGCGGACGACCTCGTCACTGCCATCGCATTCATGGCGAATATCCGGGACGCTATCCATCGCTTCAGCAACAGCCAGACGGATTTCGGTGCGATATTCCTCGCTGCCCATTTTTTCACGCAATTCCTGCATTTCGGCTTGCAGTTCCGCGCGCTCTTCCTCCGTCATTCCGCCGCGATGCGACATTCTATTGTGGTAATTCCGCTCGATTCGAACGACGCGGGCCTCGCCGTTTTCCAGCGCCTTCTGAGCACGCGCCATTTCGCGCTCGGCGCGCTCGAGCTCTCTTTCCGCGCGCTCACTGTTGCGCTCAACGACCACCTCGCGCTCTTCCTCAATATCTTGGAATTCTTGCTCAAATTCACTTTCGTCTCGCACCACTTCGGTTTCTACCTGCATGGTTATGATCGGCGCAGCAGGTGCTGCGGTGCTGGTCACTGTCATTGGCGGAGCAACAGGCGCTTCTACGGCATCCTGAGCGGCGTAAGAGATCGTCGCCGTCATCGGTAAAGCCAAAGCGGCGCCAACGAACAGGGCTTGGCCGGCGATCCGGCGACGCTTGGAATGGTTGGGCATGGAAAGGCTCCTCAAACGGTGAATTATCGATTTGTCGCCGAGTACGGGGCAGGCCATCGGCGCGGCCAGCGCAAGGCGCGGGTTCGTCGTCGCTGCAGTCGCAAAGCCGGCGATGATATTGGCGTAATGGGCGCGCTGCTCCTGTGGCCGGGCAGCCATTACGCGCGCATCGCAGGCGGCTTCCTGGTCGCGGCGCATGGCGCGCCATCCCATCCACCCAAGCGGGCTGAACCAGTGCATCGCGAACAGAGGCTGGACGAGGAAGTTGACCAGCAGATCATGGCCGCGATGGTGTGCCAGCTCATGTGCAATAGCGAGATCGCGAGTCGTGCGGTCGCGATTGGCCATGAAATCCCACGGCAGCGCGACGACCTTGTCGATCACGCCGAAGGCCACCGGACCGTCCGCCGCGCGGCATTCCACCATGCGGATCGCGCCGACATTACCGACCGGGCGCGCTCCTTCGAGAAGATTGCGGCGCATCGTGAAATAGAGCGCAAAACGCCGCACCAGGAAGATCGCTGCCCCCACAAGCCACAAGATGACGAGCGGCGTGACAAAATCGATTGGCGAGGTGATAGTCGTGGGAACGGCCCCGACCGATTGGATAGTCGGCACAGCCGCGGGTTCGATACTGACCAGGGTCGTGGTTGCCGGCTCTGCGGCTAAAACAGGCTGTGAAACCGCCTCGGCAGGGCGCATCCATGCTGGCAGCACGATGGGCGGCATGAGCAAGCGCAGCAAAGGAAGGAACCACAGCGCGTAAGCTGCCTTGGCCCCGAAATGGCGCGCAACCGGTCGGCGCAGGAGAAGAACCACCGCGATCAAGGCGCCGGTCCAGGCGAGCGTGGTGAGCATGACCTCGGTCATTTCCGCATCTCCTTCAGCAGGCTTTCGATCTCTTCGAGATCCTTATCGGTGAGCGCCTCATTGTCGGCCAGATGCGCGAACAGCGATGCGGCTTTACCCCCGAACAGGCGGTCCACCAGGCGCCGCGATTCGCCGCCGACATAGTCGGCACGGACAATCAGCGGTGTGTACAGAAACTTGCGGCCTTGCGGCTCGGTCGCGGCTGCGCCCTTGGCAACCAAGCGGGAAAGCAGCGTCTTAACGGTCGGCATCGACCACCCGCGCTTGTCGCATATGCTGTCGCAGACCTCGACGGCAGTGATCGGGCTTTTCGCCCATAGCACTTCCATGACGGCATGTTCCGCATCGCTGATGCGTTCGCCTTGTTCGGTCTTGGCTTTTCTGGGCATTTTGCAATCCTCCCTGAACCGGTTGCCTGATGTCCTAGAGCTATCGATTACGCTTGTAAACATTGCGCGAGGATGAACAGCCGTTCATGCCGCTTGGTTCTCTGCGAATGATCGATCACAAGGGACGAATGACATGGCTCGCCCCGATTCTCGCCTTCCTCGCGCTTACGCAGACGGCCGAGGCTGTTCCACCTGACGCCGGGCCGGAGACCGTGGCGGTTGTGCTCGAAACAAGCGCGGGCGACATCACTATCGCGCTCGAAACCGAACGCGCGCCGATCACCGCCGGCAATTTCTTGCGCTATGTCGACGAAGGGCGTTTCGATGGAACCGTGTTCTACCGTGCCATGCATCTCGACTGGGGGCAGCAGCCCAACGGGCTAATCCAGGGCGGTACGCAGTGGGACCCGGAGCGCGTGCTGCCCGGCATTGCGCACGAGCCGACCACGCAGACGGGCCTCAGCCACACGCGCGGCGCATTGTCGATGGCAATGGGAGAGCCCGGCAGCGCCAATGGCGATTTTTCGATCATGGTGCAGGATCAGACCGGCATGGACGCCGACCCCCAGTCGGACGATCCCGTCTGGCAGGCGGGCTATGCAGTGTTCGGCTATGTCGTACCGACGGGCATGGAGGTAGTCGGAGGCGTCCACTCGGCTCCGACTCGACCCGGACAAGGGCGAAGGCTGGATGAAGGGCCAGATGCTGGCCGAGCCGGTGGTAATCGTCAGAGCGCAGCGGATGAAATAAAAGAGCGGGTCGCTATGACCGTTAATGGGGTGGGTAGCTGACAGTGCAGCGCTTCCGGGAACGGGCGAGGGCTTATGCTGCCCTTCCGCTCTGGTGGCACATACAGCTGACCATCGACCAGCCCGGCGGCAAATCACAAGTCGTATTGCTCGAATGTAGGTCAGCTTTCCGATTTGTAGAGGTCGCTGTGTCCATCAGTTCGGAATGCACGGATTTCATCGCCAGCATCAGAGCTTGAATTTCGTCAATGCCGCCAAGCGTAGCGCTTTTGATCTCGGTCGGGCCACAGGCTCGTCCAGCGACACTGATATTCACTGCCCGGCGCTAAGGTCGGCCGAAAGAATTGCGCGACGATAACGTCAGTCATCCGCTTTCGAATTTGCCATTCCACGAATAGTGTAATCGCTGACGATCGCCCACCGATTGCACCAACCTTTGAATGGCAGCAAATGGAGTTGCAGCTTTCAGAAGCGGTATGACCGACTTTGGGTCGTTAGCGGACACTATTCCGCCATCAATAAACCCGCTTCTTCGGCTCGATATACTTGATATCGTCGGTGAGCGTGTATTCATGAACCGGGCGGTAGTCGATCTTCACCTCCCCGCCCGAACCGCCCCAGCCTTCGAACCAGGCTGCGGTGTGCTTCATCCATTCCTTGTCGTCACGTTCGGGGAAATCTTCGTGCGCATGCGCGCCGCGGCTTTCCTTGCGGTTCTCTGCGCTCGCCATAGTCACGACGGCCTGCGACATCAGATTGTCTAGCTCAAGCGTTTCGATAAGGTCCGAATTCCAGATCAGCGAACGGTCGGTGACGTGGACGTCCTGCAGGCTCTTGTTGATATTCGTCAGCTTGTCGACGCCTTCGGACATCAGCTTGCTGTCGCGGAAGACGGCGGCGTGCGCCTGCATCGTCTTCTGCATTTCGGCGCGAATGCCGGCAGTGGGCGAACCGCCCTTGGCGTGGCGGAAGTGGTCAAGGCGCGCGAGCGACATTTCGGCGCTGTCGCCCGGTAGCTCGGCCTGACTGGCGCCGGGCTTGAGGATGTCCCGCAGACGGTGGCCGGTAGCGCGCCCGAACACGACGAGATCGATCAGCGAGTTCGAGCCGAGGCGGTTGGCGCCGTGAACCGATACGCATGCCGCTTCGCCGACTGCGAACAGGCCGGGCACCACATGGTCGGGGTTGCCATCCGGCCCGATGGTCACGACTTCGCCGTGATAGTTACAGGGAATGCCGCCCATGTTGTAATGCACGGTCGGGGTCACCGGCAGCGGTTCGCGCGTCAGGTCTACGCCCGCAAAAATCTTGCCGCTTTCGGTAATACCCGGGAGGCGTTCGCCCAGCACCTTGGGATCGATGTGATCGAGGTGCAGGTGGATATGGTCGCCCTCTGCGCCATGCCCGCGCCCTTCGCGCATTTCGAGCGCCATCGAGCGCGACACGACATCGCGGCTGGCAAGGTCCTTTGCCGAAGGGGCATAGCGTTCCATG
This sequence comes from uncultured Alphaproteobacteria bacterium, assembly GCA_963797945.1. Classification (GTDB taxonomy): domain Bacteria; phylum Pseudomonadota; class Alphaproteobacteria; order Sphingomonadales; family Sphingomonadaceae; genus Qipengyuania. Next base: position 240,943 of record CAWCRA010000006.1, read on the forward strand.
AAACGCTCGCCTTCGGAATTGGTGAGATAGCCGCCCTCGCCGCGCGCGCCTTCCGTAATGAGCACGCCTGCGCCGTAAATCCCGGTCGGGTGGAATTGGACGAACTCCATGTCCTGCAGCGGCAGGCCTGCGCGCAGCACCATCCCGCCGCCGTCGCCGGTGCAGGTATGCGCGCTGGTCGCGGTGTAATAGCAGCGTCCGTATCCGCCGGTCGCAAGCACCACGGCCTGCGCGCGGAAACGGTGGATGCGCCCATCGTCGAGGCACATCGCGATCACGCCAACGCAGACTTTGCCCTCCGGCGTGTCTTTCATGATCAGGTCGAGCGCGAAATATTCGATGAAGAAATCCGCATCGTATTTCAGGCTCTGCTGATACAGCGCGTGGAGCATGGCATGACCGGTACGGTCGGCGGCAGCACAGGTGCGCTGAACCGGCGGGCCTTCACCCATGTTTTGCATGTGGCCGCCGAATGGGCGCTGATAGATCGTGCCATCGTCGTTGCGGCTGAACGGCACGCCGGCATGCTCTAGCTCATAGACTGCTGCCGGAGCCTCACGCGCGAGGTATTCGATCGCATCCTGGTCGCCGAGCCAGTCAGCACCCTTGACCGTGTCATACATGTGCCACGACCAATGGTCGGGCGAGTTATTGCCAAGCGATGCGGCGATCCCGCCCTGCGCCGCAACCGTGTGCGAACGTGTCGGGAACACCTTCGAAATATTGGCCGTCTTCAGCCCTGCTTCCGCAGCACCCATTGTCGCGCGCAAACCCGATCCGCCAGCGCCGACGACCACCACGTCATAAACATGGTCGATAATCTCATATGCAGGCGCGGCGCTGCCGTTTGCAGAGGAGTCGGTTTTTTCGGTGGCCATCAGGCGGCTCCTCCAAGAGCGAGGCGGGCAATACTGAACAGGCCGAAGGCGATACCGCCAAAGGCCGCGAGATTGAGAAGCGCAAGGACACCGAACTTGGTTCCTGCGTCATGGACGTAATCTTCGGTAAGAACCTGCAGGCCAAGGCGCGCGTGCCAGAACGTACTGATGACCAGCAGCGCCAAAGCCGTTGCCGGAACAGGGCTTGCGGCCCAAACCGCGACCGTGCCGTATGCATAGTTCGGCAGCAGCGCGAGGCTGACCAGCAGGAAGAGCATCAGGATCAGATTGCCAATGGCGGTAAACCGCGCGAGCAACCAGTGATGCGCGCCGTGGTGCGCGCTGCCGAGACCGCGAACGCGGCCGATTGGTGTTCCGTCAGCCATGATTGATGCTCACTTGAGGAAGATAACGGCCCAGAACAGGGCAGTCAGGATGATGGCGAGAATGGGCGAAAGGATCGACCACATCTTGTTTGTGTCGAGTTCGTAGCCCGCCCCGATATCGAGAACGAAGTGACGCAGCCCGCTCATCATATGTGTGAAAAACGCCCAGCTCAGGCCAATGAGGACGATAAAGCCGATCGGGCTGCCCATCAGGTTGGCGAAGCTCTCATAAGCTTCCGGTCCAGCAGCAAGCGATCCCAACCACCACAGCAACACGCCGAGGCCGACGATGGCCATCCCGTCACCGGTCGCGCGGTGAAGGATGGAAACCAGCATATGCGGTCCCCATCGCCAGATTTGCAGATGCGGTGATAGTGGGCGTTCGGCCATGATCCGGTGCAGTCCCTGTTTGCCGTGATTGCTGCCCTCCTTAGCGGCTGGAGCGTATGAGGCAAGGCAGCGGACCTCGACATTTGGCGCAAATTTTCGAATAGGGTGATGCATGACATGCATCCTCCTTACCGGATCGAGCCGCGGTATCGGTGCCGCCTCGCGTTCACTTCTCCAAAGCCGCGGCGCGAGAGTTATCGGACAGGCAACGAACGCTGGAGCGGATGACACGCTGCGCGCGGACTTCAGCCAGCCAGATGCTCCCGCGCAGCTATGGCAGGAGGCGTTGGGCCGGGCTGGCGGGCTGATCGACGTACTGGTCAACAATGCCGGGCTGTTCGCCGCCAATCCGCTTGATGGCTCGGACATTGACTGGCTGGATGGATGGGAAGACACGTTGCGCATCAACCTGACCGCAGCAGCCCAGCTCAGCCGCTTCGCTGTGCGGCACTGGCAGGAAAGGGGTGTCGGCGGCCGCATCGTCCATATCGCCAGCCGCGCGGGTCATCGCGGGGACAGTCCAGCGCATTGGCACTACGCCGCCAGCAAGGGCGGCATGCTAGCGCTCCACAAAACCATTGCCCGCGCCTATGCGAGCGAAGGTATTTTGAGCTTCGCCATCGCGCCCGGTTTCGTCGATACAGCTATGGCCGGAGACTATCTGGAGAGCCGCGGTGGTGCGGGATTGCTTGCAGACATCCCGCTGGGCCGCGTTGCCGCGCCGGAAGAAATCGCCAAGGTTGTTGCCTTCTGCGCATTGGAGGCGCCCGCCAGCATGTCCGGCACCACTATCGACGCCAATGGAGCGAGCTATGTCCGCTAGAATAATCTTTTCCGCAGGGGTCACTCTAGCCCTGTCGGGGTGCGCCACGCCTGATGCAGACATTGCGCTCGCAGAAGCTTCGCAGCCTTTCGCCGGGTGGGCGCAGGCCTGCGAGAAATGGGACGATTGGGACAAGCCCGGCCCCGCATTCCAGGTGCATGCAAACACCTATTACGTCGGCACATGCGGGATCGCCGCGATCCTGATCACCGGAGCAGACGGGCACGTGCTGATCGATTCCGGCACGCAAGAGGGCGCCAATGTGGTGCTCAAGAACATCGAACGGCTCGGCTTCAGGGTCGAGGATGTCGGTTTACTGCTCTCGAGCCATGAACACTTCGACCATGTCGGCGGACTTGCAAGGATCCAGGACCGCTCCGGCGCGCGCTACTTCTCCTCTCCGGAAGGGGCGCAATCGATGGGCAGCGGCAATGCCATACCTAGCGACCCGCAATTCGGGGCAATCGACCCGTTCGATCCCGTGACTATCGGCGGTTTCGCAGCAAGTGGTCTGCCGATCACATTCGGCGGCATCTCGATCACGCCGATTGCTACCCCCGGGCACACTCCGGGAGCGATGAGCTGGCAATGGGAGGCGTGTGAGGGATCGGATTGCCGGACCATAGTCTATGCCGACAGTCTTTCGCCGGTCAGTGCGGACGGATATCGTTTCTCGTCATATCCAGAATACATCGCCGCATATCGGCTCGGGTTGCAAAATCTGGCAGCGCTGGATTGCGACGTCTTGCTGACACCGCATCCATCCGCAAGCTGGCAACACGAGCGAATGGAAAGCCAGACCGGGCTGGCCGATAGCGGCGCCTGCAAGCGCTATGCCGCCTCCATAGAAACGCGGCTCAACAAACGGCTCGCGGAAGAGGCCGCGCAATGAGCGTCTGGAAGGTTTCCGCGCCATTCAGCAAACCCATCGCAGAGGCTGCACTTGAGGCGCATTCGGAACGCTTCGACTGGGATGCGGATATCGCGGTTTCGGCCAGCGAGCTCGACGAGCAGAAACCTGATGACTGGATTTTCGAAGCATGGCTACCGCGAAAGCCCAATGCCTCGGACAAGCGCGTCCTGGCCTCCTTGTTCGTTGGCGGCGCACCGAAATGGCACATCGAGAAACTGCCCGACACCGACTGGGTAACCGAAAGCCAGAAAGGCGTGGAGCCGATCCGCGCAGGCCGGTTCCTCGTACGCACACCAGACCATCCGCCAGAAGCAGGAACGGTGGACTTCGTTATTCCTGCAAGTCAGGCTTTCGGCACCGGTCAGCATGAAACGACGGCGGGCTGCACGGCGATGCTCGACCTCATGAAACACAAAGGCGTCGTCGCGCGCAATTTCGCCGATATCGGAACAGGCACCGGCTTGTTGGCCTTCGCCGGCATGCATCTGTGGCCCGCCGCTCGGGCGACGGCGAGCGACATCGATCCGATCTGCGCGCAGGTGGTCGAGGACAACGCAGCGCTGAACAGGATCGAATATGGCGCTGGTCCGAACGAGCTGACGATGGTCGTCGCCGACGGAATGGATGACGAATTGCTCCAGCTACGCGGGCCTTACGACCTGCTCATCGCGAACATCCTTGCCGGACCGCTGATCGACCTCGCACCCGACTTTGCACGGGCGATGACGCCAGGCGGCAGCCTTGTGCTGGCGGGCCTGCTGGAAACGCAAGAACCGGCGGTGCGGCGGGCCTATCGACAAGCCGGGCTGCGTCTTGCAAAACGGCATGTGAGGGGAGACTGGTCGATTTTATGGCTGCGCAAGCGACGCTTCGGATAAGCGCCCGATGAGGCATCGGCGCCGCTTGCTGGCCGCCGTGCTGCTTGTGCCGGCCGCCGCCGTGCTCGCCTTCTTTTTGTCGGGTTGGATCGGTAGTTCCATCCCTCGCAACCCGCACTGGAGCGAGCCGGAAACCGGCATCGAAATCATGGTGGCAACCAATGGCATCCACACCGAACTGGTTCTGCCCATCGCCACACAGGCCAAGGACTGGCGCGACACCTTCCCAACGACTGCCGAGCGACGCAGGGATGGACAAATCCCGACTCACATTTCCATCGGGTGGGGTGAACGGGAGGTTTTTCTCAACACGCCGACGTGGGGCGATCTCAACCTTGCGACCGCGCTCAGGATCGCAATTCGCGGCGGTGATGGGCTGATGCGCATCGGCCATCTCGTGCGCCCTGCGCCGGACGAAAACTATCGCCCACTGCGCTTGCGAACCGAAGAATATCTGCAGCTCGTCCAGCGCATCGAGGCAATGCTCCCGCCCCTTGCGCCGGGGCAGGTGCGCCGAACCTATCTCGGGTTCCAGCCCGAGGACGAGAATTACGACACGCTGGGCCGCTACACGCTCACCAACACATGCAACCAATGGACCTCCGATACGCTTGCCGAAGCGGGCGTGAAAGTGGGAGCATGGACGCCGTTTGCAGGCGGAGTGATGAAATGGGTTGACGAACCGCAGGCGCAGCCGGCGACCTGACACGCTATTCGGCGGCCAGCTTTGCCTCGTAGTAAGCGATCGCCGCCCGGGTCACTTCCTGCATCATCTCCATACGCACAGGCGTCGGCGCGCGGGTTCGGGCAATCATCACCGCAAGCGTATAATGCGACCCATCGGGCGCGGTCAGAATGCCGACGTCGTTATAACCCGACTGCTCGCCGTCGAAGAATTGTCCCGTCCCGGTCTTGTGTCCGAACTCCCAGCCGGGCGGCACGGCGCCTTTCAAACGGCGCGGTCCGCTCTTTGTACGCTGCATGCTACTCAGCAGCAAGGCGGTCGACTGTTCGGATAGCAATTCGCCGCGCACCAACCGGGCCAGCGCCATCGACATGGCGGCGGGAGCAGCACCGTCGATCGGATCGGCCAGATAGCTTTCGAACGCCTCCCGGCGCGTAGCCTCCGGCACCTTGTCGCGGGCGTCGAAGAAAGCTGGCCCGACCGAATAGGCCTGACGCCATTGGAGACCTGCGATCAAACTCTGTTTAGTCCGCTCGTCCGTGCCGAAACGGATGCTTGCCAGATCGTTTTCTTCGAGGAAATTGTCCACCGCTTCCGGGCCGCCAATCCGGCGCAAGATCTTGTCGTTCGCCGTGTTATCGCTTTGCGTGATCGCGCGGTCGATCAGGTCGCCATAATCGCTCACAAAGCGTCCACTGCGCAGCACCGTACTGCGCAGCGGCTGATAAAATACGGTAAGTTCATCGCGGGATATTCGCGCTCTCTCGTCCAAGAAAAGTTCGCCCGCGTCGACCGTGTCCAGAGCGGCCATCGTGACCCACAGCTTCGTGACGCTCTGCTGCGGAAACAGCTCCAGCCCATTGAAATGCACGGTCTGCGCCGCCTCAACATCGGTAATGGCGATACCGACATGTCCGGCAAAACTGCCACCGATCTCGCTGAGCCTCTGGTCAAGGTCGTCCAGCTCCGGCGAGCGCGCCTCATCGAGCGTCATCGCCTGAGCCTGCTCGATCAGAGGATCGCTGGCACTCCGCTCGCTCGCGGGGAAGCCCGCCACAAGGACGGTGATGCCGAGCACGGCGAAAAGAACGAAGGAGAAGGGAAGCCATTGTCGCACAAAGACCTAACGGCATCTCGGCGGAAGGTTTCCAAGACTTTCTGCGACTTGACGGGTTCGCCCACTATTCCCCGAGCACTTGGTCGAGGAACGTCAGCGCTGACATCGTGAACGCCTGCATATTCCCAATGCGGTCATCGCTGCCCGTTTCGGTCAGATGCGTCCATTCATCCTCAGGTCCCACGACCGCGACACAGCTTCGCCCGGAAGGCGCGCCGGTGGGGTGGCTCGACCCGCCAACCGATCCGCTTTCGGCTATCCCCCACTCGGCCCCGAAATTGTCGCGGATTGCACGCGCCTGCAGCAGCGCATATTCCTCGCTCGCCCCGCGCATCCCGCGATAGGCGTCTTTCGGCAAGTCGAACAGCACATCGCGTGCGCGCAAGGAATATACCACGCCGCCGCCGACAAAGAAGTCGAGCGCACCCGGCACCGTCAGCAGTGAAGCAGCAATCATCCCGCCGGTCGCACCATCCGCGACAGCGATCTTCTCACCGCGCTCGCGTAAAGCGGCCGCGATGCGGCCGGCCAGAGGGTGCGTCCGGTCCAGCAATTATCCGGCCGCCTTTACGATGTCTGCCCAGGCGGCTTCGTCGATCACCTCTATGCCCATTTCGGCCGCTTTTTTCAGCTTGCTGCCCGCACCGGGCCCGGCGACCAGCAGGTCCGTCTTGGCGCTGACCGATCCGCTGGCCTTCGCGCCGAGGCGTTCGGCCTGCGCCTTCGCCTCGTCCCGGCTCATGGTTTCGAGTTTGCCCGTGAACACTACTGTCTTGCCAGCGACCGCGCTGTCTTTGGTCTCGACCTCGTAACGCGGCGGCGTGACTTGCGTGAGGATATCGTCCCAGACTGCACGGTTGTGCTCTTCGTGAAAGAAATCGCCCAGCGCCTCGACCACTGCGCCGCCGATGCCGTCGATGGCGGAGATTTCATTGCCCGCATCCGCCTCGCCTGCGCGCGCTTCCTCGGCAGCTTGGCGCAAGGTGGGTAGCTCGTGGAAATGCTTCATCAGGTCGCGCGCCGTCACTGCCCCGACATGGCGGATGCCCAGACCGAACAACAGCCGCGCTGCATCCGGCTCGCGGCGTGCCTCGATAGAAGCGAGAAGATTGTCCACCGACCTTTCTTTCCAGCCATCCAGCGCCAGAATATCCTCGCGGCGGGTTTTGAGGCGAAAGATATCGGCCGGGCTTTCGAGCCAGCCGAGCGCGAAGAACTGTTCGATGGTCTTCTCGCCCAGCCCGTCGATGTCGAGCGCACCCCGGCTGACGAAGTGCTTGAGCCGCTCGGTACGCTGCGCCGGGCAGACGAGGCCGCCCGTGCAGCGTACGTCCACCTCGCCCTCCTCTGCCACGGCCTCGCTACCGCATTCGGGGCAATGTTCGGGAAAAGGGAACGGCTCGCGCTTTTCATCGCGGGTCAGATTCTCGACCAGCTGCGGAATAACGTCCCCCGCACGCTGGACTACTATGCGGTCGCCCGGACGCACGCCGAGCCGCGCGATTTCGTCGCGGTTGTGCAGCGTGACATTGGTCACGGTAACACCGCCCACCAGCACCGGGGCGAGCCTGCCCACCGGTGTCAGCTTGCCGGTGCGCCCGACTTGTATGTCGATGCTCTCAAGCGTGGTTTCCGCGCGCTCGGCAGGAAACTTGTGTGCCAGCGCCCAGCGCGGGGCCTTGGCCACGAAACCGAGCCGCTGCTGGTAGTCGAGCCGGTCGACCTTGTAGACCACACCGTCGATCTCATACGGAAGATCCGGCCGAGCAGCGCCGATGGCCTCGTAATGCGCGATGAGAGCCGCGACCGTGTCGGCCTGCGTGAATAGCGGCGAGATCGGAAAGCCCCATTCGCCCAGCGCCTCGACAACCTCGCTCTGCGTCTCACCGGGCACGTCGGACGCGGCGCCCCAGCCATGCGCCCAGAAGCGCAACGGCCGCTGCGCTGTCACGTCCGCGTCCTTCTGACGCAGCGATCCGGCGGCGGCATTCCGAGGGTTGGCGAACAGCTTTCCGCCGGCTTCTTCCTGTGCAGCATTCGAGCGCGGTAAAGGCCTGTTTTTCCATATAGACTTCGCCGCGCACCTCGAAAACTTCGGGGGGGGTTTTCGCAGATAATTGCTGCGGAATGTCTGCAATATGCTGCACGTTCGGCGTGACGTCTTCGCCCACCTGACCATCACCCCGCGTCGCTGCGCGGACCAGCTTTCCATTCTCGTAGCGAAGGGAGCAGGACAGCCCGTCGATTTTGTCCTCCGCCGTGAAGCCAAGTGGCGCATCGTCGTGCAGCGAAAGAAACCGCCGCACGCGCGCTACCCACTCGGCCACTTCCTCGGCATCGAAGGCATTGTCGAGGCTCATCATGCGAACCTCATGCGCCACCTTCGATAGCGGCGATGCAGCTATGGCATGTCCCACTTTGCGCGAAGGCGAGTCCTCGCGGATCAGCTGCGGAAAAGCTGCCTCCAGCTCCGCATTGCGCCGCACCAGCGCATCATATTCCGGGTCGGTGATCTCGGGCGAATCCTCGGCATGATACAGCCGGTCGTGCCTCGCAATCGCTCTGGCAAGCCGCATGAGTTCGTTGGCCGCTTCGGCTTCCGTTACCTTCATGAAATCCACATGATCCCCGACTTTTGGATCGTCCATCCATCGCTCTTGCGCCGCATGCGGTAGCCGTGGCCTTCACCGCCAAGATTGCCATATGTCGCGCCGCCCTCTGCGGCGCATTCTCGCCCGCTGCAATCGACTTTGGCGTGAATGAATAGTGCGCTTTCCCCGCTGCTCTGGAGGATTACGCCGCCCTGTTTCCAGCCGCATGACCGGTCGGGTTCGATCCGCCCGAACCGAGAGTTGAGTCGCTCGACCAGATCGCCCTCAGCATCGGTCAGGCAAATCGTCCGCTGTGTAAATTGAGCATTGTCGCGGTATTCGGCGATGACGTGGGCGAATAGAGCTTCGCGCGGATCAGCAATGCCTGCGACTGTGATGAACGGGAATCCCGGTGCGGGCGGGCTGTTTTTGACCTGCTCAATTATGCCGGGAGGCGGGGGTGGCGGCGGCGGCGGATTTGGCGGACCGCCGGCACGGTTGGGCGGGTCTGCCTTTTTCACCCCATAGAATATGACTGCGGAAGAGCGCTCGCACTCGAACGGAATTTCCTCCGGCGTAACGGCTCCAAGATCAAGGCTCTTCGGAAGCGACCCTCCCGCGCCTTGCAGAAAGTCCCCTTCCCGGAAACGCTGATTGGTGGTGTAATTGGTCACCAGCCAGTCATCTTCATTAAGCCTCGCTGCGCGCACGTCGTCGCCCCACAGGATCAGCGCAGGCTGCGCGCCAGTGTCGAGAAACAGGCACGGACCGCGGCGGCGCAGAGTGCCCGCCATGATCGCTTCAAGAGCGGGTCCATCCGCATAGGTCAGGACAACCGGCAATGCGCGCTCGGCGGTATGCGGGGGCTGTGTGGTTGCCGTTACTGGGTCGGGTGCAGGCTGCGAACATCCGAGCAGAGCCAATGTGCCAAGTGCAGCTGCGACCCTCATCGATCATCTCCGGTCACGATAATATCCAGTCGCTCGCGTTTGATCCGCCATTCGCCGCGTTCGAAGCGCATCCGGTAATAGCTCCATCCGTGCTCGCCATTGGCATAATAGCCTGCCCAGCCCAGGCATTCGTCCGGCTTGTTGCAGGAGAATTCATGCACGTCGATTATAGCGGCAGCCATACCGCTGCTCGCAGCGACGATATCCAGCCCGTCGCGCCTACACTCAGACAGCGGCGATAGTCCTGGAAAGCGTGCGAGCAAGATTTGCTCGACTTGCGGATCGAGAGGTCTTGGCTGAGAAGCGGGATCATGCGGCGCGATTCTGGCAGCCGCGGCGCAGACCACAGCGTAGGGTCGCTTTCGCGATGCAAAGTAATCGGCGATCCGGTATTCAAGCAATGCAAGCTTCGGCGTCTGAATATCGCGGTAATAGCCCGTCGCAGTGGCGCCTTGGTCAAGCGCATATTGCGGCAACCACGGTGAGCAAGCGGTAGTCGCAAGCGCGAGCGCTGTAAGCAAAAGCGCATTACGCATCATGCACCCTCCAGCAATCGGTCCGCCTGCGCTCTCGCTTCGGGTGTGACTTCCGCCCCGCTCAGCATGCGAGCGATCTCCTCCTGCCGCCCGGCATCGTCGAGGCGCTCGACCGAGGTGCGGGTGACCGTGCCTTGGCTGGATTTGGCGATGCGGTAATGCGTGTTTCCGCGCGCGGCGACTTGCGGTGAGTGAGTGACCGCGAGCAATTGTCCGCCATCCGCCAGTCTTGCCAGCCGTTCACCGATGGCACTGGCGACAGCGCCGCCAACGCCGCGGTCGATCTCGTCGAAGATGACCGTTGCCGCGCCGCCCCGCTCGGCCAAAGCGACTTTCAGCGCGAGGATAAAGCGCGACAGCTCGCCGCCGCTGGCGATCTTGGCCAGCGGAGCGAAATCGGCGCCCGGATTGGTGGCGATGAGGAACTCTGCCGCATCCATACCCTGCGCCCCCCAGCGATCTTCGGGCAGCTCGGTGATCGATGTACGCAGACTTGCCGCATCAAGCTTCAATGGCGAGAGTTCGCCTGCCACCGCAATGTCGAGCTTCTTCGCCGCCGCGACCCGCGCATCATGCAGCTTGCGCGCCTGCTTCTCATAGGCTTCGCGCGCCTTTCTTGCGGCATCTTCGAGCGCGTCAAGCTGGGCTTCTCCGCCCTCGATGGAATCAAGCGCGGCGCGCATTTCGCGCATCTTTTCTGGTAGCTCGTCGACTTCGCAGCGATGCTTGCGAGCGATGGCGCGCAGCTCGAAAAGCCGCGTTTCGGCAGCGTCTAGCGCGGCGGGTTCGTGGACCAACGCCTCGCCGGCCGCCTGCAGAGTTTCTTCCGCCTCGCCGGCCTCGATCACTGCACGGTCGAGAGCGGCCAGCGCCTCGGTCAGCAGCGGATGCTCCGCCGCGATGCGGTCGAGGCGGCGCGCCGCAACGCGCAAAGCGGCAAGCGGAGAATCCGATCCTTCCCAAAGGTGCCGCAGCTCTTCCAGATCGCCGGAAAGCTTCTCGCCCTTCTGCATGTCCGCACGGCTCTGGGCGAGACGCGCTTCCTCGCCTGCTTGAGGTTCCAGAGTGGTCAGTTCGGTCAGATGCGCCAGCAGGAGGTCCTGGTCGAGCTTGGCCTGCTCCACCTCTCCGCGTGCATCATCAAGCTGGCTTTGAGCGGTTCGCCATGCCTGCCATGCGGCGCCGACGGCCGCCACGTCCGCTCCGGCGTACCGATCGAGCAGCGTGCGGTGCCCGCGCGGGTTCACCAGTCCGCGGTCGTCATGCTGGCCGTGCAGTTCGACTAGATGCCCGCCCATTTCGCGCAGCAGCGCTACGCCGACCGGCTGATCGTTGACCCAGGCCTTCGACCCGCCATCCGCCTTGAGCTGACGGCGCACCAGCAAGGGCTCGCCCGGCTCGATCTCCACCCCGGCATCGTCCAGCGTTTCGGCAATCGCATCGGGCAGTGACGCAAATTCGAAGCTCGCAGTAACCGAAGCCTTGTCCTCGCCCGCGCGCACCAGACCGCTGTCGGCGCGGTTGCCGAGCACCAGCCCCAGCGCATCGAGCAGGATCGACTTGCCCGCTCCCGTCTCGCCCGTAAGCACGCCCAGCCCGCGCCCGAAGTCGAGATCGAGCGCTTCGATCAATACAATGTTACGGATGGCGAGCCTGGTCAGCATTCCATGCCGATCTAGCGCGCAAAAACCCCCGCGTCACCGTGCCGGTTCGCAGTTGCAAACAGGCAGGTGCCGCGGGGGCGTGTTTCGTCAGGTCAGATCTTAGTTCGGCGCGACCAGCAAACGGCCGTTGCGCGGCTGGATCGAGCGTGCGCTCGGGCCGAGGGCAGCACTCAACTTGGCGATTTGGTCGGCGCTTGCCGTTACAGGACGATCAGCGACATGCCAGTTCACACCTTCGCTGCAGGGCGGCGTAGTGAGCGAGCCCATGTAGCGATACACCTCGACCGTATCGGGAATCATGTCCTCTATATCGACCGACAGCGCCGTGCCATTGCCGCGCGAATGCGCATCGAGCAGCGCAGCAAGACCTGGGTTGGCTGCGCCTTCGGCAAACATCACGCCGAGCACGCCGAGCTTACCCGCGTCGGTCGCGTGTACGAAATGCGCCACCAGCGGATAACGCGTGCCGTTCACCGCATGCTCGGACGGCGTATGAAAGTGAACCTGGATCAGATTGAAGGCCTGCCCGCCAGAATTCATGCCGTGGCCCTGGCCGGCGCTGAAATCGATCTGCACCTTTTCCTCGCCAATGGCGAGTGTCCCATTGGCGGTGCCAAAGTCCGTGTCGAGCATCACAGTGCCGCGCGCATCGGGATCGGTCAGGTCGATCGGCGACTGCATGTGTCCCATGTCGCATTTGGCATAGTCTGTATTGATGGTGGACCAACGCTCGGGCGAAGTGCCGTCACCGAAGTTCCAGTCCTTGCCCTGCGCCAGCGTGGCGGCAGGGACAGCGGCAACCGCAATGGCCGCGGCGCAAGCAAGCAGTTTGGTATTCATTTCAGTCTCTCCTGTTTCAATCGTCGTTTTTTATGTGGATTAGGCTGTTTGCGGTGAAGCTGCTCCGTGCGCCACTGCGTGGTCGCCCGTGTCGTCGCGAGCGTCATCATCGGCCGCATATTCAGGCAGTACGGCGCGCAGGATCAGATAACCTGCAATGGCCGCTATGGTAGAGCCGGATAGCACTCCCAGCTTGACCGCATCGACCGTGGCCGGATCGGCGAAAGCGAGATTGCCTATGAACAGGCTCATGGTGAAGCCGATCGCGGCGAGCAGCGACATGCCGTACACTTGTTTCCACGTCACACGCTCCGGCAGCTGCGCAACGCCCAGTTTCACCCCAAGGAAAGCAAACCCGAAGATGCCGACCTGCTTGCCGATCAGCAGACCCAGCGCGATGCCGAGCGGCAGCGGCGCGAGCAGCGCAGACGGCTCGAGGCCGATAACGGTGACGCCGGCATTGGCGAAGCCGAAGATCGGGATGATGAGGAACGCTACCCAGGGGTGCAGCGCATGCTCCATCCGCTCCAGCGGACGCGCTCCGCCGCGCGCGATCATGGGCACGCACATCGCAGCTGCGACACCGGCCAATGTGGCATGAACGCCGGACTTCAGCACGAAGGCCCACATCACGATGCTGAGCAGCACATAAGGGATGCTCGAAGAGACTTTGAACCGCCCGACTGCGCCCAGAACGACAAGCACGATGGCCGCCGAACCGAGCATGGTCATGTCGATCGAACCGGAATAGAACAGTGCGATGATCGAGATCGCAGCAATGTCGTCAATCACCGCGATGGCGAGCAGCAAGGCCTTGAGAGCCACCGGCACGCGCGGCCCGAGCAAAGACAGAATGCCGAGCGCAAAAGCGATATCGGTTGCCGCCGGGATGGCCCAGCCTGCCGTATTCTCCGGATATCCTGAATTGATGCCAAGAAATACGAGCGCCGGAATGGCGATACCGCCGACCGCTGCGATCAGCGGCAGCGAGGCCTTGTTCCAGCTCGATAGCTGACCGTCGAGAACTTCGCGTTTCACTTCCAGACCAACGAGAAAGAAGAAAACCGCCATCAACCCGTCATTGATCCACAGGAGCAATGACTTGTCGATCACGAACGACCCCGCACCGACAATGACCGGCATGCCTAGCAGCGACTGATAGGCACCAAGCAGCGGACTGTTGGCGGCAATCATCGCCAGCACAGCAGCGACGATTAGCACGATGCCGCCTGCGCTTTCCTTTTGCAGAAAATCCTTCAGCATGGGGGCAACGGCTCGGATCATAACGGACGGTCCTGTTTGGTTCAAATTTCAAACGACCCGGGCCAGCTAAAGTACCGACCCGGATCGCCTCAGGGGGACTCGAAATCAGTTACCGCGTTTGGACACGCGGTGGAGCGCATCTTTCACGCGCAGTTTCATCTTTTTCAAGGTGGCAATTTCGTGCCAGTCGGGCCGCATATTGCGGCTCGCCATGCGTAAGCGCTCATCGACCCGCTGGTGAATCTGGGTCAGGCGAAAAGTACGCGCAGTCATCATCGTCTCCTCGTTCGACAAATTGTAAGTCGATCGGATGGCCGATGCTGCGATGGGTGGGAGGGAGGGAAAGGCCCGTCGCGCGCATCGGCAATCCGATACGGTCCGACATCACGAGCGTTTCGAAAAACGCGCGCCAGAGGGGCCCGGTCCCGCAATATCTAAATGCGACTAAATCGATCTGGTTTCAAGATTCGTGAGAAATTTTTTCCGACCGGGCCATTCTGCGAAGAAATATCGGCGTTTTCTGTGTCTCAGGCCCTGCTGCAAGTGGTCAGGGTTCACCGGTCGGCAAGCGCGATGCCAGCCTTGGGGCTTTCAGGGAATTGTCGAGTATGTCGGGATAAGTTCGGCGGACCGGACAAAGCAGTCATTCGCCAAACGATCCAGCTTTTGACGTTCAAGCAGCCGGGCCGTTTCTTCAATAGCGGATTTCCACGCAGCAGCAGGTAGCGAAGTAATCGCTGTCCCGTTACACGGCGCAATGCTCACTAAGAACCTCACCAATGCTGCAAGGTCATTCGGTCTCACTGTTTCCGAATTTATCGCTTTCCTTCGCCAGCCAGACGTTGAAATAGTCAGTGAGGAGCTATCGATACGAGATAAGGCCAGGACAGGCATTTGGCTGTTCACGTTATCGATAGTGACCACAATGATCTTCGCCATCCTTGCGCTGCCGGTCATATTGGCGACTGACCTGACAACCGGAGAACAGCTTAATGAAGCACTGAGCGGCTCGATCTGGTCAGTTCTTTTGTCGGTGGTTATCCTCGGCCCGTTTGTCGAGGAAATCATCTTTCGTGGATGGCTTTCCGGCACATGGCGCTCGGTGCTCGCTTCGGCGCTCAGTCTAATAGCGATTTATGGTGGGTCGGCGCTTCTCGACCCGTACCTTTCAGAAGGCAATACGCTAAAGCTGCTCATCGTGGTGACTGGCGCAATTGCAATCTTTTTCGCTTTCTCAATGCTGGATAATGCCCGCCGCATCGTCGGGTTCGACCGAGTATTCCCTGTCATATTCTATGCTCAGGCCGTCGCGTTTGGCACTCTCCACTTTCAAAACTACGCGGCAAATTCTCTCGTCATTGCTATGTTCGCGACACTCCCGCTGATCGCGTGCGGTCTGATCTGGGGGTATGCGAGGGTCAGGCTCGGATTAGCTTCAGCAGTCATCCTGCATGCAGCTTACAATGTGCCAGCAGCAACTGGCTCGATAATGATGGTGCATTTTGCTGGCTAACGTCAGCTATTTCTAACAAGAAGCAGACATTCCGCTTCCACCCCAAAACCGGCCATCAGATCAATCCTGCGCACAACCCAATAGCTGACATGATCGCCGCTTAGAGCCATTGGCCCCGTACCCCAAGCCCGTCAGTCATCATGCGCCGTCGCCCCACATCAGCCAGACAAAAGACAGGGTTTCGTCCTTTGGCGGGTTCCGGAAAGTGACCGAAAGGTCAGGCGGCGCGAAGAACATTTGGCCGGCCTTGGCAGCAAATGCTTTGCCATCGATTTCGCCTTCCGTTCGCCCGCCGATGACGATGATCATGCGCGGAAACGGCACAACAGGGTCGGCGCCTGTTCGCGGCCCAGCCCGCCTGGCACGTGATAGACTGCGCTGCGAAAGTCCTTATCGTAATCGAGTGCGGTTGCCGGCGCGCCGTGAACCACGCGGCTGTTTGCAGGCGAGAAATCGACGATTTTCGGCGTCCCTCGCGTCCAGAAGTGGAAGAGCAATCGCCGCATGGTCTCCTCATGATCGGCGGGTTTGTCGAAACCTTCTGTGGTCAGCATGTCGAACGGTGTCACGTCCGCAGAAGTCGCCGCGCCGGTGGCCTTAAGTCCATTCCATATCCGCTGATCGAGCAAGTTCAGCGTTTCGCGGTTTAGGGTATAATATGCGTATTCTACGCTCGGCAGGCCTTTGTGCAATGTGACAAAGCGTCTTCCATCATCGCCCTGCGACACCACATGCCAGCGCGTCTCGCCGATCTCGATGCCGAACGTGGTATCTTCGGCCATCGGGTCGGCCTGATAATCCGTGACGAAACGCTGCAATATGGGTTCGATTACGGTTTCTGGAGTGGGTTCGCGATTCTGCGCTGCCGCTGGAGGCACGAGTGCTGCGGTGCACACCGCCGCCAGAAAAGTCTTGAGTGCATTTGCCATGCCATATCCCTGTGCTTAGTTGATTGCGCGACAAGGATCGCAGGGCCCTTGCGGGGGTGGCGGGCGTGTTCGCTTATTCGATCGAGGCCGCGCTCATGCGGTCGCGCTGGCAGTGCCAAAGCGCGCTTCTCTGGTGGCTGAAACTTGGCGGGGCGCTTGCCTTGGCGATGATCCCCATCATCTTCCCGCTCGACAGCGCGGGCGGAACTGCGCCTTGGGCGACCTTGCCGACCTATATCGCGAACAGCGCGGTGATCAGCGCCGCTTCAGCCGCCTTGCGCATGAGGATTGGCGAACTGCTCGATGCGCGCCGAGCGGCATTACCCATGATCGATACCGCACCTCGACTAATGAGCCGGCTGAAGCCCGCACTGCAATCGGCCAGCCTTCAGGCGATCAAGTCGGAGGGGCATTACGTCCAGGTCTATACCGATCTGGGACAGGAGATGCTGTTGCTGCGTTTCGGCGATGCGATTGGCGAGACTGGCGGGTGCGCCGGGATGCAAGCGCACCGGTGCTGGTGGGTCGCAAAGAGCGCAATTGATGGTGCTGCGAATACCGACGGCAAGCTAGAGCTGGTTCTTGCCAATGGCGGCCGCGTGCCGGTCAGCCGCAGCTACCGCGCTGTCCGGCGTGAGGCTGGGTGGCTCTGAGCGAACCCACCCTCCCCGCCCGCCGGATCAGCTGGCGGTGACGCCCGCGGCATGGTCTTCGATCAGCTCGTAAGCTTTGTCGTACCATTTTCCGCCGGGGTAATTGGCGCCCAGCACAGCTGCATACTTCACCGCTTCTGCCGGGACACCCAGCGCAAGGCTGCTTTCGGTCAGGCGGTAGAGCGCTTCGGGGGCGTGGCTGGTGGTCTGGAAATTATCGACCACGTTCTGGAAGCGGATCTGCGCCGCGATCCAGCGTCCGCTCTTCTGGTAGAAACGGCCGATCTCCATTTCCTTGCCCGCCAGGTGATCCTGCACCAGGTCGAGCTTGAGGCGCGCATCGGAGGCATATTGCGTCTGCGGGAAGCGGCGGATCACTTCGTTCAGCGCGGTCTGCGCCTGCTCGGTGATCTTCTGGTCGCGCTGCACATCGCTGATCTGCTCGTAATAGCTGAGCGCGATCAGGTAATAGGCATAGGGCGCGTCCTTGTTACCCGGGTGGATCGACAGGAAGCGCTGCGCCGCGGCGACGGCCTTGTTGTAATCCGCCGCCACATAGTAGCTGAACGAGCTCATCAGCTGCGCCCGGCGTGCCCATGGCGAGTAGGGATGCTGGCGCTCCACCTCGTCGAACAGCGCAGCCGCCAGTACCGGATTGCCGCCGTCGAGCCGTTCCTTGGCGTTGGCATAGAGCGTTTCCACATCGCGTGCCACGTAAGCGGTGTCGGTCGGACCGCCGCCCCCACCGCCGCCGGTGATACCGGCGCATGATGCGGTGAACAGGCTGGTGCCGGCGAGGCACATCGCAGCGATGGCTTTGCGAGAGATCGTCATGCCCGCCCTATAGCCAGCCCCCCGCTGAACGCCAAGTGAAGTGTGACACCGGCACACAGCTTTCGGCTTGGTCGCGGAGCACGCGGGGGCGAAGCCGAGCGCAAGGGCGGCTGCCCGCCCGCAGCGGGTGCAGCTTGCTGCGCGTCCAGCAAGGACGCACGAGCGGATGCGGGTGCGCAAGATGAGGACCCCCCGCCCTACAGGATGGAACACATGGAACACGGTCCAGAGAGAAAAAACCGCGAGGCGGATAATGGCCCGCAAAGAGGCAGAATTGCGCGGGTTGAAGAGGGTCGGGCGAGCCATGGGGAAAAGCGGTAACGATGGCGGCGCATGTAGGAAACGGGTTTTGGGAGGGGGCGGAGAAGGATGTGCTTGGGGGGAATTTTTGTTGTCCGCACGCCATCCGGCGCGCGAAATCCTCGCGCCTTACGGCGCTGCGGGCGGGCGGTCGCCCTTGCGGCGCTTCGCGCCGTGCTCCGCCACAAGGTAGCTGGCTAGAGCCAAGGTTCTTGGTACCAGCAGTAAGGTTGAGCACTGTTCCGGTCCGCGACCAGCGGACCGCAAGCGCGACCGCGCGCCCGAGCTTATGCGAGGCAGCAAGGGGCGCGGATGCGCCCCGCCCGCAGGGGCCAAACAAATAAACACCGAAGGATCGTGCGCCCGGGAAGCGAAGCTGAACCGGCGCAGCCGGGACATCGGCGTGCGGGAGAAAAGATATGAAACGCGAGCGACCGGGACAAATCCGCGTGCATCGCGGGTTTTTGCAGGCGGAGAGCTTGCAGGCGCTTTGGCCGGATGGCGAGGTGCGGGTTGGGGAGTTTGGCGGAGCCGCGGCCGGGTAAGGTGCCGCGTACCTAACCCCCTACCGCTTGCGGGAGGGGCAGCGAGACTTGGTGAACCGCAGGCGAGCCTAGTCGCAGCGGGGTGGGCCTGACGGCCCAGCGCTAAAGCGCGCCCACCCCCAACCCCTCCCGCAAACGGGAGGGGAGGGGTAGTCCGCTACCTTTCGGCAAAGCCGCACACTTTGCCCTTGCAGTTACTACGGCAATGCCGTATGTCATGCACAACATGCAGACCGTCATCGAAACCGAAAGCTATCTCCGCGCCGCGAAGGACGCAAAGATGAGCACAGAAGAGATGGCGAATGCGGTAGATCTCGTCGCTCCGATCCGGAGGTCGGCGCGTGATGCAAGGCACGGGCGGCGTCCGTAAGGTGCGACTGGCGGGTCGCGGAAAGGGCAAATCCGGTGGTTATCGCATCGTCTAGTTTATGGCGGTGGAGACATTCCGGTGTTCCTGCTGACCGTGTTCGGCAAGGGCGAGAAAGCAAATTTAAGCCAAGGCGAGCGCAACGCGCTTCGTTCGTTGACCGCACACTGAGAGGAGAGTTTAGGTCGCGCGATACGTCCGGCGCAAGATCATTGACAGACAGGGAAAAGGAAACGGAAGCCCAATCATGGGAAAAGCATTCGACAAGATCGCAGCTGGGCTGGCCGATGCCATTGCCTATGCCGAAGGCGACACCACCAAGGGTCGCGTCGCCGCAGGCCCCGACGTCAAGGCCATCCGCGCCAAGACCCGTTTCAGCCAAGTGAAATTCGCCGCCAAACTGCGCGTCCCCGTCGCCACCCTGCGCGATTGGGAGCAACACCGCCGTTCGCCGGATGCTCCAGCGCGGACGTTGCTGGGTATGGTGGATGCGGACCCGAAGGCGGCGTTGGCGTTAATTGAGCGGGCGGCAATCTAACGCGAACCGAACTCTCCCTTCGAGGTCGTTCAGTTCACGATACGCAAGTGAGGTTTCTGGTGAGGCTCAAATTGGTAAAGAGATTGAAACTCAGCGACCGTCACCGATAGTAAATTCGCAATGTCCTCATCGGAATATTCAAGGGAGTTACGATGAAACTCGATCATCTGGCGAAGCATCTTCGGATGCTCGCGCGGGGGTTCATTTGGTTCCCTTTTTCGATAACCCAATTTGCTCATTTCGATAAAAAATTTCTTTTTCTGATAATCGGATATGAGCTTGTGCCGATGGGCGTTCATTGCAATCGAAGCCATCGACACCTTCCAGTAAGCCTTGAGATTTGCGAGGTGGGGTAAGTCAAAACGTCGTAGGTGTTTCCGCAACTCGTCGCGCGGCAAGAGAAATGCCCCAGCAAATTCATCTGCCTCGCATTCCATCTCGCTATCTTCTTTGAAAGTTGTCGTGTGCAGGACCATGTGAGCAAGTTCATGGCACAGTGTGTGCCGTAATCGATCCATAGGTGAGTTAACGTTTACAAAGAACAGGACCGGCAAGCCATCAATTCTCTGGCTCATCGCATCAAGAAGGTCGGTTCCAAAATCACAAGGAATGACGATCCCGCCGTTCTCTTCAATCAACTCAACGATATTTTCAATTGGTCCGGGCGGTAGCATCCACGCCTCGCGCAGTGAGCGGGCCAGGTCGTCGATCGTGGCCAGTTCTTTAGTCCGTCCTTGATATTCGTCGCGATCAATTTCCGGAATGAAGTGGTTGCTGTTCACGCGGAAAGACACACAAAGGCGCTCCACATGCATCCGACGAATATTCATTTCTGCGACGATTTTACCCAGAGCCTTTGCCGAGAGCTTCTTACGCTTGCGAAAATGGAACGGTGGGAAACCGTAGGGGCGGCCCGCCTGAAAAAAGAAACCCGTCGGGTAGCCGAGTACTTTGCCAGCATCCTCGGCAAACTCGTCCGGCGCTTCCAAAACGCCGGTTTCATACTTTGAAAGCGTGCCTTGCCCCATACACATCTCGTCCGCGAGTTCGGCTTGGGTAAAACCTCTCGAAGTCCGCGCGAGAGTCAGCATATGGTGGTTAAACCGTCCCATAATTCACCAATCTAGAATGTATCAGCGTCAGCCGAAGCGCGCTTGCCGCGTGACATCTACCCAGCGTTGCTGACCAACAATCTGCTCGTCGGTCGGCACAATCGCTGCACACCAGTCAATCGTCTTCCCCATTGGGCGCGCCACCTGCACTCGCTCGACATCAGTGCCAAGCGAATTGGGCAGGTAACCCACAACCAGATTGAGAGGGGGATAGGGAATCCGCGGAAGGGGAAGTTGCCTATCATAATCGGCTGCCTGCTTAGTTGGATAATTGCGCGTCCGTCCGTCCTCATCCATCTTCTTAAACCGGATGGTGGCCATTTCTCCAATGATCCAGACTTTCAATCCGCGAATTACAAGCGGATTGACGTCAGGCAAGTCATTCAGCCGCACATGAGCATCCGCTTCCATGTGAGCATAGACGCAGGCAGCGCGGGCACGGGCATCGTGGTCAATCCGTATATCCGGAGGATATTGCTGGTAACGCGCAAGACCGCCGCGGCAGATGGCATCCAGTTCCTCAAAAATCGGATCGAGCTGCGACATAGCCTGATCCTGCGTCCATTCCGACATAGCGGACTCCTTCTATTTGCCCACCGCCTCTGGCAAGGATCCAACCTAAAAGCAAGAAAAATATTCCTGAAAATATTCCTGGAGCGGTATAGTACAACACATTCAATGGCTTAGGGTGGCCACATAATCTCGTATCCAGGATGAGGTTACTCCTCGCCCATCCTCAGCGCTGCGATAAACGCCTCCTGCGGGATGCTCAACATTGCCGTATTCGCGCATCCGGGCCTTGCCCTTCTTCTGCTTTTCCAGCAGCTTTTTCTTGCGGCGAGATGTCGCCGCCGTAACATTTGGCGGTCACGTCCTTGCGCATGGCGGCGATGGTTTCGCGGGCGATGATCTTGCCGCCGATGGCGGCCTGGACGGGGATCTTGAACAGGTGGCGCGGGATCAGGTCTTTAAGGCGTTCGCACATGCCGCGCCCGCGCTCTTCCGCCACGGCGCGGTGGACGATCAGCGACAGGGCATCGACCGGCTCCGCGTTCACCAGGATGTTCATTTTCACCAGATCGCCTTCGCGATTGCCGATCTGTTCGTAATCGAAGCTGGCATAGCCGCGGCTGATCGATTTGAGGCGGTCGTAGAAGTCGAACACCACCTCGTTCGAGCGGCAGTTCGTAGGTGACCTGCGCGCGCCCGCCGACATAGGTGAGGTTCGGTCTGGATGCCGCGCCGGTCCTGGCACAGCTTCAGGATGGAGCCGAGATATTCGTCGGGCGTGTAGATCACCGCCTTGATCCACGGTTCCTCGATCATCTCGATCCGGTTCACATCGGGCCAGTCGGCGGGATTGTGGATGTCGATGGTGGTCGCATCCTCGTTCTTGGTATGGCCGAGGTGCACCCGGTAGACGACGGACGGGGCGGTGGTGATGAGGTCGAGGTCGTATTCGCGGCTGAGGCGCTCCTGAATGATCTCGAGGTGCAGAAGGCCGAGGAAGCCCGCGCGGAAGCCGAAGCCCAGCGCGGCGGAGCTTTCCATCTCGTAGGAGAAGGAGGCATCGTTGAGGCGCAGCTTGCCGATGCTTTCGCGCAGCTTCTCGAAATCGGCGGCGTCGACCGGGAACAGGCCGCAGAACACCACCGGCTGCACTTCCTTGTAGCCGGGCAGCGCCTTGTCCGCCCCGTCCTTCACCGTGGTGATGGTGTCGCCGACGCGGGCCTGCTCCACCTCCTTGATCTGGGCGGTGATGAAGCCGATTTCGCCGGGGCCGAGTTCGGGCAGGTCCACGCGCTTGGGCGTGAAGGCGCCGACGCGGTCGACCAGGTGCTGCGTGCCGCCCTGCATGAACCTGATGTTCAGGCCCTTGTTGAGCACGCCGTCGATCACCCGCACCAGGATGACCACGCCGAGATAGGGATCGTACCAGCTGTCGACCAGCATGGCCTTGAGCGGGGCGTCGCGGTCGCCGGTGGGCGGGGGAATGCGGGCGACGACCGCTTCCAGCACATCCTCGATCCCGATGCCGGATTTGGCGCTGGTCAGGACGGCGCCGCCATCCTGCCACGGGCCGACGGCTTCGATGCCGACGATTTCCTCGATCTCTTCCGCGACCCGCTCCGGCTCGGCAGCGGGCAGATCGATCTTGTTGATGACGGGGACGATTTCGTGGTCGTGCTCGATCGACTGGTAGACATTGGCGAGGGTCTGCGCCTCCACGCCCTGCGCCGCGTCCACCACCAGCAGCGCGCCTTCGCATGCGGCGAGGCTGCGGGAGACCTCGTATGCGAAGTCGACATGGCCGGGCGTGTCCATGAGGTTGAGCTCATAGGTCTCGCCGTCCTTGGCGGTGTAGTTGAGGCGCACGGTCTGCGCCTTGATGGTGATGCCGCGTTCCTTCTCGATGTCCATGTTATCAAGCACTTGCTCGGACATCTCGCGCGCGGTCAGCCCGCCGCAATGCTGTATCAACCGGTCGGCCAGGGTGCACTTGCCATGGTCGATATGCGCGATGATGGAAAAGTTACGGATTTTGGAAAGTTCAGTCATCTCCCCGCGCCATTAGCCCGCCATTCTCGCCCTGTCATCAGCGGGGTTGCCAGCCTGGGGAAATGCCTATTCAAGCGTGGCCGGTTCGAGCCGTTTGGCCATCACATCTTAGCGAGTGGCGAACCCTATCGCCGAGGGACTAGTCGCGCGGCCCGCCTTGTGTCGGCGCGTTTTCCGACAGTTTGAACTGCGGGAAGGTCTGCGGCCTTTCGCCGGCCTCTCCGCCCATCGAATATTTGCCAGCCGGCAAAGCTTGCAGCGGCGCGCCTGCCGCCGCCAGCTCGTAGGGACTGACCCGGTGGCGTGTGCACAGCCCGCCGGCTCCGTCATCGACCAGTGCGAGTTCGAATTCCACGCCCTGGGTATCGTCCATCGACCGCGTAACAGCGCACACTGCCAGCTGGCCGCCACCGAAATCGAGCACGAATTGCGTTTCCTTCGGTACGTTGCTCAACCCTTGGATCATCGCACCCGAGCGCGACAGGTTTTTCAAGGTCACGTCGTAATAGTGATCTTCGTGGATGAGGCCGATCTTGCGCAGGACGGTGCGCCTGCTGGCGCGTTGGTTGCCGTCGGCCGTTGGCGCGATAGTCCACACTCCTGCCTTCAGCGCGTTCTCCACTTCGTCGGCGGTGACAGCGTCCGAGAAGACAAAGCCCTGGATCTGCCCGACGCCCTTCTGCTGCAATTCCTCGAGCAGCGGGAGCGCATGCACCCCGCTCGCGCCGACTTCCATGCCCATTGCGGTGGCCAGCGACACGATTGCACCAACCATGCCCATGTCCCCGTGTTCGTTGCCCATGACCGGCTCGAAGAAGCTCTCCGACATCTTGAGCATCGTGAACGGCGCGCGGCGCAAATACGGGAGCGATGTCATCCCGCTGCCGAAATTTTCCAGCGTCAGGCGGACGCCAAGCTTGAACAATGCAGCTAGCGCCTTGTCGATCGCGGTCTGGTCGCCCTGAAGGATATTCTCCTCGAGCTGCAATTCGAGCCGTGCGGGATCAAGGCCGGTTTCATCGAGCACGGCCTTTACCGTGTCGACGAACAGACTGGATTCGAATTGCACCGGCGAAATCTTGAAGGCAACGCGCAGCGCATCTGGCCAGCCCGCTGCCTTCTCGCATGCATTGCGCAGTGCCCATTCGCCGATGGGGATGATCAGGCGGCTGCCTTCCGCGACAGGAAGAAACGTCTTGGACGACACCCGCCCTCGCTCCTCATCTTCCCAGGCATATTGCACTTCAAGTGCAGTCACACGGTTGCCTTGCAGGGATACGATCGGCTGATATTCCAGTCTGAAGTGCCCCTGCTCGATCGCCTCGGCGAGGTCATCCTCCATGCGCTTGCGCAGGTTTGCGTCATGCTCCAGATCGGCACCGTAAAAGCGGAACTGACCGCGGCCGCCGTTCTTCGACGCATAGAGCGCCAGATCGGCCGCGCGCGAAAGCTCGGCCCGTTCGACACCGTCATAAGGCGCGATCGCCACACCGACCGAACAACCGATCGTGCAGCGCCCCTCCTCGACCGAATAGGGCTGCGAAAGCATCTGGATGATTTTCTTGGCAATTTCGCCGAGCTCGCCGCGATCATCCATGTCCGGCACCAGGACCTGAAATTCATCGCCGCCGAGCCGGCCGATTTCTCCGCGGCCACCGATCGCTGCCATTAGGCGTTCTGCCACCTGCTGCAGCAATTGGTCGCCGGCTGCATGGCCGAGCGTGTCGTTGACTGCCTTGAAGCGGTCGAGATCGAGCATGAACAATGCGCAGGTCCGCTTGGCACTGCGAAAAGCATTCAGTGTGGAATCAATTCGCTGTTCCATCCGGTGGCGATTGGCGAGACCGGTGAGCGAATCGTATTGCGCCAGCCGTTCGGCTTCTTCCTTGATGCGATACTCGTCGGTGGTGTCCTGTGCACTACCCCGAAACCCGACAAATTCTCCCTTGTTGTCGTACAAGGGCTTGCCGCTAAGGGTCAGGACGAGTTCCACTGTTTGCTCGACAGAATTCGACGACCAGGTTCGAAAAACTCTTGCGCGTGCCGAGCTTCAACCCGAGCGAGCGCCCATCTCCTTCGCCCGCGACGGGCGCGAAGAGCGATTGCAGCGGCTGGCTCACCAGACGCTCGACATCGACTCCGATGGCCTTGACAATGGATGGGCTGAGATAGGTCGTGCGGCCTTGTGCGTCGCTGGCCCAGAACCACGCGACACCTGCGTCTTCCAGCTGGGATACAATCACGCTTTTGTCGCTATCCGACACGTGCAGATTGAAGCCGGATACGGCATCGCCGCCCTCGCCTTTGCGTCCCTTAAAGAAGTCCGAGAAGGGCATTGCCCCCATTAGCCGAAACCCCGCTAGCCCTGAAAACACCGGTATTCGAGGTTTGACCTACGCGACAATGGTTAGTTTTAGCCTAACGCACAGCCGATAAACCGTGGATTTTCCGAATAGATCAAGCCGCCTTTTCGCGCAGTTTGCCGATATCTACCTCTTCGAAATGCTTCTTCCCGATATTCCGCGTTCGGCCTTCACCGACCAGCATGGAATATGGATCTTCGGCGAGAGCGGCGAGCGGGCGTCCGGCGGCTTCGATCTCGTAAGGGGAGACACGGTGACGCGTACACAGCCCGTTTGCGCCGTCGCTGATAAGCGGGATTTCGAATTCGACACCCTGCAAAATCCCCATGGAGCGCACTACAGTCGCGACAACCAATTGGCCGCCATCAAGGTCGAGCACAAAATGGGTGCCCACCGGAACCTCATTAATACCCTCGATCATGGCCCCGGTTTTAGACAAGTTTCGCAGCATGGCCCGATACCGATAATCTTCGTGAATCACGCCGATGTGGCGGAAGACAGTGCGCCGCTCGGAGCGAAAGCGAGCCGGCCCACGCGGTTCGAATTCGAGCTCGTTTCGCTTCAGGCGCTCGAGCAAATCGTCCTGCGTCATCGCCATGGCGAAGATGCGGCCCTGGATGTGGCTGGCCCCGCGCTCCTTTACCAACGCAAGCTCGTCCAGTGCCTCCACCCCTTCGGCGACGGTCGTCATGTCCAGTGCCTCGGCGAGGCCGATGATGGCGCTCATGATCGCCGGATTATTGTTCCCGCTTTCGGTTGCTCCGCGCACAAAGCTCTGGTCGATCTTGATCTTGTCGAACGGCGCGGTCTGCAAATATCTGAGCGAAGAATAGCCGGTCCCGAAATCGTCCAGAGCCAGCTTGACGCCCAGTTTCTTGAGATCGCGGAAGATGGTCTCCGTGCGTCCGTCATCGCCAAGAAACACACTCTCGGTGATTTCGAGAACGAGCCGGCTGGGATCGATGCGCGTTTCCTTAATGGCTTTCGACACCTGTTTGATGAAATCGCCGTGCGCGAACTGGATGGCCGATACATTCACAGCCACGCCGAGCGGAACCGGCCAATTGGCGGCATCGGCGCAGACTTCGTAAAGCGCCCACGTACCCAGCTCGCGGATCAAGTTGATCTCTTCGGCAACGGGGATGAACACGCCGGGCGAGATGGCACCGCGTTCGGGGTGCTGCCAGCGCATGAGCGCTTCGAAACAGGTGACTTTATGTGTCTTGGCGCACACGATCGGCTGGTATTGCATCGACAATTCGCCCTTGCGGATCGCCTCGCGCAGGTCGTCTTCGATCTGCTGGTGGAGCCGCGCTTCGTCGCGCAGGTCGCTGGAATAGAAGCGGTAGGTGCCGCGCCCCCCGGCCTTCGCTGCGTAAAGCGCCAGATCGGTCGCATTGGTGAGCTCTTCGCTATCGACCCCGTCGTAGGGCGCCGCCGCGATGCCGACAGACGTGCCGATAATCGCGCGCGAACCATTGAGCGAGTAGGGCTGCGAAACCATCTGGATCAGCCGCTGTGCGAGTTCCCCGAGAGTGCCGCGATCGTCTATGTCGGGCAGCATGATCATGAACTCGTCGCCGCCGAGCCGGCCGATCGTACCCTTCTCGCCGACGACGACTTTCAAACGGCCAGCAACCTGGCGCAGCAATTCATCGCCCGCTGGATGGCCGAGCGTATCGTTGACCTGCTTGAACCGATCGAGATCCAGCATGAGCAGCGCGCAGGACCGCTTCGAATTGCGATAAGCGGTCAGCGTGCGCGCAAGGATGCTCTCCATGTTATGGCGATTGGCGAGACCGGTGAGCGAGTCGAACTGGGCGAGTTGCTCCGCCCTCAGCCGGCTCTCCCGCGTGGACGTCACATCCTTCGCGCTGCCTCGATAGCCGAGGAATTTTCCCTTGGCGTCGAATTGCGGTTTGCCGGCGATGGTCCACCAGATCTCGCGCTCAGGGTCGGCGACGCGAACCGTGTATTTGGAGAGGGAGTTGCGTGCGCTAAGCAGAAACTTGAGCGGGCGTTCGGAACCGGATTGCTGATCGTTCTTGTCGGGTACAAAGAGTTCGGTCAGCGGCTTGCCGACTGCGAAGTCCTCCGCCCAGCCAAATTGCTCTCCCGCTGTGGGTGACAGATAGGTGATGCGCCCAATTCTGTCCGTTGCCCAGAACCAGCCCAGTCCGGACCGCTCGAAGCTATCGAGAAGTTCCACGCGGCCCTTAGTATCCGATGCCGAGATCGGCTCGAAACGGACAACTTCCCCGTCCGCCGAGCGTGCTTTGCGCGAGAACAACCCATTTATCGCCACGAAGGCCAACCTTCCAAGATCTGATGTCGTGGCACGCGTGTACGATCAAATCCTTGCAGAACTGATAACCTTGAAGGACCGCAATCTCCCTTGCCTAGGCCATGCCGTGAAGGCATTACTCCAGCGGGGGAGGCGTATGTATGCGTCACATCGCGATTATCGGTTCGGGTCCGGCAGGATACTACACGGCAGAAGCGGTGCAGAAAAAGTGGGGCAAGGACGTTCATGTCGACGTCTTCGATATGCTCCCCGTTCCGTTCGGCCTTATCCGCACCGGCGTAGCGCCCGATCACCAGTCGATCAAAGGTGTCTCGCGCAGATACGAGAAAACCGCGCTGACCGATAATGTCCGGTTCGTCGGAAACATCGAAATCGGCAAGGATGTCTCCATTGCCGAACTGCATGAGCTTTACGATGCGGTGGTGCTGGCGACCGGCGCTCCGAATGACCGGACGCTGGGCTTCGAAGGCGAGGGTTTGCCCAACGTCTTCGGCAGCGCCGCATTTGTGGGTTGGTACAACGGTCATCCCCAATTCGCCGATCTCGCGCCTGACCTGTCGGGCAAGAACGCCGTTGTAATCGGCATGGGCAATGTCGCGCTGGATGTCGCGCGCATCCTGTCGAAAACGCGGGGCGAATTCAGCGGTTCGGATATCGTCGCTCACGCGCTCGACGCTCTGGCGGCCAGCAATCTGGAAACCGTCACCGTGCTCGGCAGACGCGGACCGCACCAGATCATGATGACGCCCAAAGAACTGGGCGAGCTGATGCATCTCGAACGTGCCAGTCCGCGCGTCGACCCTGCCGATCTGCCGCCGATCGACGACGACGCGATCCTGGAGCCCGGCCTGCGCAAATCGGTCACTCTTCTGCGCAGCTTTGCAGGCATACCCGAGAGCATCCACGGGGAGAAAGACATCGCCATCGAGTTCGATTTCTTCGCCAGCCCCACACGCCTGGTTGGCCGGGAAGGCAAGCTCGCTGCAGTCGAGGTCGAGGAAACCATGGTGGAGACCGGCCGCGCAATCGGGACCGGCAAGACGTATCAAGTGCCCGCCGATCTGGTCGTGACCTGCATCGGATATCGCACCTCGCCGATCGAGGGCATTCCTTTCGATGAGCGTGCGGGCAAGTTCGCCAATGACGAGGGCCGCATTCTTCCCGGCCTTTATTGCGTTGGTTGGGCACGGCGCGGCCCTTCTGGCACAATCGGCACGAACCGGCCGGACGGCTATTCGATCGTCGACAAGATTGCCGAGGATATCGGCAGCGGATCGCGCAAAGCGGGCCGGGACGGTTTCGATGCGCTTGCCAAGGGGCGAGCGCTCGACGTCGTGACGTTCCGCGATTGGCAGAAGATCGAAGAGGCCGAAATCGCCGCAGCCCGGGATGGCGCTCCGCGAGAGAAGTTCGTCGATATCGAGGCGATGATTGCCGCTCGCGGAACCTGAACCTGCCTCTCGCGTCAACTTGTCAAAGCTCTCGCCTTGGGCAAGGGATGCAAAAAAACACAGTGGGAGAGCCAAACATGGCACAACTCGAAGACGAAGCCGTCCAGTCCACCAACGCGCTCGGCCCCCTGGTCGGCCTGACGCGCGAAGATCTGCTCGGCGCCGTTGCAGTGCTGCTGAAGGAAACCGCTTCCGATCCCAAGCGCCTGCTCCAGCATAGCCAGGAAATGGGCGCGGACATGCTCAAGATCATGACCGGCAAAAGCGAGATCGAGCCGGACCCCAAAGACAAGCGCTTCAAGGATCCGGCCTGGCAATACAATCCCTTCATGCGCGCCGGGATGCAGTATTATCTGGCCGTGCAAAAAGGCGCTGCGAGCTGGGTGGAAAAGCTCGAACTGGATGAGCTGGAGAAAGACCGCGCTCGCTTTGTCTCGAACATGATCATCGACGCGCTGGCTCCGACCAACACATTTGCGGGCAACCCCAGCGCGCAGAAGATGGCGATCACCAGCGGCGGCCTGTCGCTGATGAAAGGCCTCAAGAATGCCTATGACGACATGGTCCACAACAAGGGCATGGTCAGCCAGGTGGACAAGAAACCGTTCAAGCTGGGCGAAAACATCGCGGTCAGCCCGGGCAACGTGGTGCTGCGCACCGACATGATGGAGCTGGTGCATTACGCCCCGACCACGGACGAGGTCTATGAAATCCCGCAGCTGACCATCCCGCCGCAGATCAACAAGATGTACATCAACGACCTGTCGCCGGAAAAATCGGTGGTGAAATTCCAGGTCGATAACGGCATCCAGACCTTCGTTATCAGCTGGAAGAACCCGGCCAAGGACCAGGGGCACTGGGACATGGCCGACTATGTCCGTTCCTGCCGAGAGGCGATGGAGGCGGTCAGCAAGATAACCGGTTCGAAAAAGGTCAACGTTTCCGCCGGGTGCTCTGGCGGGCAAACCGCCGTGATGCTCGCCAGCAAGATGGCATCGGACAACGACGACCTGCTTGGCGCGCTGACGCTGATGGTCTGCGTTTTGCATCCCAAACAGAACGATATCGAGGCCGGTAGCCTGATTTCCGACAACGGCCTCAAGCTTGCCCGCCGCAGGGCCGACAAGGCGGGCGTCATCAAGGGCGATGATCTGGCGCGCGGCTTCGCCTGGCTCAGGCCCAACGACCTGATCTGGAACTACGTCATCAACAATTACCTGCACGGGCAGGATCCGCCTGCCTTCGACGTATTGTTCTGGAATGCGGATGCAACCAACCTTTCGGCAAGTCTGATGGGTGATTTCCTGACCATGTTCGAAACCCTGGCCTTCACGAAGAAGGGCGAGGTCGAGATGGTCGACCACAAGATCGACTTGTCGAAGATCACCAGTGATTTGTTCATCCTGGGCGGCGTGACGGACCATATCACCCCGTGGAAGGCGACATACCGGTCCACCAAGCTCTTCGGATCGAGCGACATCACCTATGTGCTGTCGCATTCCGGACATATGCAGGCGATCCTGAACCCTCCGGGTAACCCAAAGGCCCGATATTACTTGCAAAAGGATGAAGGCTCGCTGCCCGCCACAGCCGACGAATGGCTCAAAGGCAGCGAAGAAGTCGCCGGAAGCTGGTGGCCTTATTGGATGAACTGGGTTCAGGAACGCTCGGGCAAGAAGAAGAAAGCTCCTGCAAAAACGGGGAACAAGACCTATAAGCCGCTGGACCCGGCCCCCGGTCTTTACGTTATGGAGCCGTGTTGAAACCGAACAGGACACCCACGTGACCGCATCCAAAGACGAGCAAATGACCGCCACGATCGAAATGATGGACGTGGGCGGCCGCACGCTGCGCGTTGCGCATTGGCGCCTTGATAAGAAAAGCAAGCACCCACCGATCCTGTTCTTCAACGGTATCGGAGCCAACATCGAAGCGGTCGCCCCGCTCGGTGAAATGCTGACAGAGCGCGGGTTTGTGATGTTCGACATGCCGGGAACGGGCGAAAGCCCTGATCCGACGATCCCCTACAACACCTTCACGATGAGCTGGACCGCCACGCAGATCCTGAATCGGCTCGGGCTCGATACGGTCGATGTGATGGGCGTGAGCTGGGGCGGCGCGATGGCGCAGCATTTTGCGCTCCAGCATCCGGGCCGCACGCGGCGGCTCGTTTTGGCGGCAACCACCGCCGGCATGCTGATGGTGCCCGGCAACCCGGCAGCTCTCACGAAAATGGCCAATCCGCGCCGCTATGTCGACGCGAAGTACATGAACGAGCACTTCCAGACGCTTTACGGCGGGATCGACCGCGATGGACAGGCGCATCAGAAAGACAGCCATATCGGACGGCTCAAGCCGCCCAGCCCGCGCGGCTATTTCTACCAGCTGCTCGCCATGATCGGCTGGACCAGCCTGCCCGCCCTGCCCTTCCTGGCCAAGGAAACGCTCGTGATGATGGGCGATGACGACCAGATCGTCCCGCTCGTTAACGGGAAAATTCTCGCTCGTGCGATGCCGAATGCCCGGTTGCAGATCATCGAAGGCGGCGGCCATCTGTTCCTGCTGACCCATGCGGACGAAAGTGTCGCTGCCTTGCGCGACTTCCTCGATGCTCCCGACACGCAGGAGCGGGCCGCGGCCTGACGGCGGCGGGTCCGGGATCACCATGCAGATCGCCGATCCCGCACCAGAAACACGGCCGCTGACACTAAGGGCCGCGAGCGGACAAGGCGGCGCCCTTGGCCGCACCGGCTTTTCCTGGGCGTTCTTCGAATGGGCCCGCAATCCCTATTATATCCTGATCGTGATCTACATTTTCGCGCCCTATTTCGCGCGCGACATCATCGGGGCAGATCTGCTTGCGGGCGGAACGCTGGATGGTTTGCCTGCTGACGAGGCGCTTGCCACTGCCAATGCACAAGGTCAGGCGACGATCGCCTCGGTGACGAAATGGGCCGGACTGATTGCCGCAACTACCGCACCGTTTCTGGGGGCTGCTCTCGATAGAGGCGGGAGGCTCAAGCCGATTCTGGCGGTCTTCCTGGGCGCAATTACAATCTGCTCGGCCCTGTTGTGGTTTGCGATGCCGGGCGGAGCGGGCTTGTCTATCCCTGCAATCATGGCGCTGCTGGTGATTGCCTATGTCAGCTATACCTACTCCGAAGTGACGCATAATGCGATGTTGAGCGTTGCCGGCGAACCGGGCCGTTTACCGATGATTTCCGGGCTTGGCCTTGCGCTGGGCAATTTTGCTGCGACGCTGATCTTCGTCGCGCTTGTGCTGCTTTTCGTTCTTCCAGGACTGATCGGCTGGCCCTTCTCGCAGCCGCAATTCGGCATCGATATCGCCTCGTTCGAGCATATGCGGATTGCCGGGCCAATCTGCGCGGTTTGGCTCGCGGCATTCTCCATACCCTTTTTCCTCCACGCCAATGATCCCGGCACCAAAGGCGCAAGCTGGCGCAAAGCAGTGTCCGAAGGATCCCGCAGCGTGCTCAAGACACTGCGCGAGGCTGCAAAGTACCGCGAGTTGATGAAGTTCCTGATCGCGCGCATGTTCTATGCCGATGGAATGGCGGCGCTTCTGGCCCTTGGCGCAGTCTATGTCGCGCTGTTCCTCGGTTGGGGTTTCCTCGAGATGCTGTGCTACGCGATCTTCGCATCGGCCTGGGCCTTCGCCGGAGGAATCTTTGGCGGTTGGCTGGAAGGCAAAGTCGGCACCAAGCAAGCGCTTGCAATCCAGATCATCGGGATGGTCGCGGCGCTCACGGTACAGCTTGGCATTACGCGCGAAAGTCTGATGTTCGGCCTGATCGAGAATTGGCAGGTATGGGACGGCTTGGTGTTCAAGACCGCTTCGGACCTGGCCTATCTGGCTCTGATCAGCGTCGTCGCGGTATGCGCCACCGCCAGTATCTCGTCGAGCCGCACTATGCTGGTCGCATTGGCGCCGCCGGGCCGCAGCGGAGAGTTCTTCGGCCTTTATGCCATTGCCGGCACGATTACCGTGTGGATGGGGCCGCTGCTGGTCGAATGGTTCACCCTGTGGTTCAACGACCAGAGGATCGGGATGGCGTCGATCTCCATCCTGTTCATCGTCGGGCTTGCCGTGCTGCTATCGGTCCGCATGCCCGGACCGGACGAAGCTGCCGCTTAGGCGCCGCTCTCCAGCCAGCCCTTAAGCGCTGCATTGACCTGATCAGGCACGTCCTGCTGCACCCAGTGCGACGCTTCCGGAAATCGCTTCAGAGTGAGGTTCGCAACGTAAGCCTCCATCCCGTCCAGCACATGTATATCGATCGCGATGTCCTGCTCACCCCACAGGACGAGTGTGGGCACATCGACGACGCCATCCCCCACCTCTCGAGCATCCGGGAAGCGCAACAGCGCGCGGTAATAATTCAGCATTGCGGTGAGCGCGCCCGGGCGTAACGCAGCGCTGCGATATGGCGCCAGAGTTTTATCGTCAAAGCGCTGTTTGTTGATCGCAGATTTGCTGAATGCCTCGCCGATCGGAGCCGCCTTGTTCCGGCGCAGCAAGCGCTCGGGCAGGCGCGGGATCTGGAAGAAGAAGATGTACCAGCTCTTCCGCAGCTGCCGCCATTTTTTCAGCTCGCGCTCGGCGCATTTGGGATGCGGGACGTTGAGGATCACGAGCCTCGCCAATGGGCGCAGGCGCTTGATTGCGAAGTGCCATGCGACAATCGCCCCCCAGTCATGCGCGATCAGCGTCACCTCCTTGGCACCGCTGGCATCGATCAGCGCGGCGACGTCCTGTACCAGCGTGTTCACACGATACGCTTCGATGCCGCCGGGCCGGTCGCTCGCGCCATAGCCGCGCATGTTCGGCGCCCAGACGCGGTAGCCCATTTCGGCGAGCATCGGCATCTGGTGCCGCCAGCTGTAATGCAGTTCGGGGAAACCGTGCAGCAGGATCGCCAGACGCTCCCCTTTACCGGCCTCCGCCACTTCGAAGGTCAGCCCATTCGCCTCGACGAAACGGATCGCAATGCCGCTGTCTTCGGGCGGCTCCCAGCTCGGTGTTCTCTCCATAATCACTCACTTAGCATTGCAAACCGGTTTGTGCTAAGTAGGTTCGCAAAGAAAACTGGAGAGAGACATGCCTGCATTCGACCTCGTCATTCGCGGTGGAACCATCGTTGATGGAACCGGTGAAAACCGCTTCACAGGCGACATCGCAATCAAGGACGGGTTGATTGCCCAGGTTGGCAAAGTCACCGGGGATGCCGCCGAGGTGATCGATGCAGGCGGCCTTGTGGTCACCCCCGGCTTCGTCGACATCCACACGCATTATGACGGCCAGGCGACCTGGGATCAGGAGATGGCTCCGTCCAGCTGGCACGGCGTAACCACGGTCGTTATGGGCAATTGCGGCGTCGGCTTCGCGCCCGCGCGGCCCGACCAGCATGACTGGCTGATTGGGCTGATGGAAGGCGTCGAGGACATTCCCGGCACTGCGCTCGCCGAAGGGATCACGTGGAATTGGGAGACATTCCCCGAATATCTCGACGAGCTTGAAAAGCTTCCGCGCACAGTCGATGTCGGCACGCATGTGCCCCACGGCGCGGTGCGCGCCTATGTGCTGGGTGACCGCGAGGAGCCCGGCGCGGTTCCGACCAAGGACGACATCGCGAAGATGAGCAAGATCGTCGAAGATGGCGTGCGAGCAGGCGCGCTCGGTTTCTCGACCAGTCGCACAGTGCTGCACAAGGATGTCGAGGGCGTGCTCGTTCCCGGCACCACCGCCAATGCAGACGAGCTGGTCGAGCTCGGCCGCGCGATGGGCCGCGTCGGCCATGGCGTCTTCGAAATGGCGAGCGACCTCCAGCGCGAGTGGAACGAGTTCGAATGGATGGGCAATCTCAGCCGCGAAACCGGGCTTCCCGTGACCTTCGCCGCGCTCCAGTCCATCGCCAAGGAACTGCCGCTCGACGAGCAGATCGAGACGATGCGCGCCGAAAACGACAATGGCGCCAAAATTGTCGCGCAGATCGCCTTGCGGGGAAACGGCATCATCATGGCGTGGCAGGGCACGGTAAACCCCTTCGTCTACCGCCCAAGCTGGCAGTCGATTGCCGAATTGCCGTGGGAAGAGCAGAAGGCGAAGCTGTTCGATCCGGCATTCAAGGCGCAGCTCTTGTCGGAAGCGAATGACTATACCGAAGCACCGGTCGATATCCTGCCCGTAGTCGTCGCCCTCACCCAGGGATGGGCGTTGATGTACGAGATGGACGACGACTTCGATTACGAGCCCGAAGACAGCGCCACCGTTCAGGCGCGCGCGGAAAAGGCCGGAACCGACGCGCAGGAATATGCCTACGACATGCTCTGCCGCGACGATGGCAAGGGCTTCATCTATTTTCCAATCCTCAACTACGCGGACAAGAATCTCGACTTCCTGTATCCGCTGCAGCATTCGGACGACACGGTGAACTCGCTATCGGACGGCGGCGCGCATTGCGGCACGATCTGCGATGCGGCCTCCCCTACCTTCATGCTCGAACATTGGGTCAAGAACCGCAAACGCGGCGAACGCATAACGCTCGAAAACGCCATCAAGCGCCAATGCTGCTGACACGGCGCGGCTCTACGGCCTTGATGATCGCGGTATCATCGCGCCGGGCTATCTGGCCGATATCAACATCATCGACATGGACCGGCTGAAGCTGGGCAAGCCGTGGCTCGCCTTCGACCTGCCAGCGGGCGGCAAGCGCCTGCTTCAGAAGGCCGACGGTTATGTCGCGACGATCAAGAACGGCACGGTAACCTTCCGCGAAGGCGAATGGACCGGGGAGGCGCCCGGCGGGCTCATTCGCGGACCGCAGCGGGCCGAGCTTGCGGAAGCGGCAGAATGAAGGCTGTCCGTACCGGCGCCGCGCCCTCCACTCTCGACGCCCTGGAGCTCACCGAAATCGGCGATGCGCCCGCACCCGGGCCCGGCGAAATTCGCGTCGCGATCAAGGCAAGCTCGCTGAACTACCACGATTATGCCGTCGTGAAGGGGATGATCCCATCCGAGCAAGGACGCATTCCGATGTCCGATGGCGCGGGCGAGGTCACCGCAGTAGGTGAAGGCGTCACCGAATTCGCGGCCGGCGATCATGTGGTCAGCACGTTCTTTCCCGAATGGCTGGACGGCAGCCCGCCGATCAGTGCGTTCACCAAAGTGCCCGGCGACGGGATCGACGGTTATGCTCGAGAGGCTGTCACCGCCCCGACCACATGGTTCACGCGGGCGCCGTCCGGCTATTCTCATGCGGAAGGCGCCACCCTCACCTGTGCTGGTCTCACTGCGTGGCGAGCTTTATTCGTGGATTATTCGCTGAAACCGGGCGACACCGTGCTGGTGCAGGGAACGGGCGGCGTTTCGATCTTTGCGCTGCAGTTTGCCAAGGCTGCTGGCGCGACCGTGATTGCTACCAGCTCCTCCGACGAGAAGCTCGAGCGCGTGCGAGAACTTGGCGCGGACCATCTGATAAATTACAAGGAAACCGAAGCCTGGGGTCCAAAGGCGCTGGAGCTGACGGGCGGCCGCGGCGTGGATTGCGTTGTCGAGATCGGCGGGGCTGGCACACTCGACCAGTCGATGCTGGCAACACGTGTAGGCGGCCATGTTGCGCTGATCGGAGTGCTGGCAGGGTTTGCCGGGCCAGTGCAGACGGCCCTGCTCTTTTCCAAGAACCTCAAGGTCCAGGGTCTTACGGTGGGTAGCCGCGCGATGCAGCAGGACATGATCGCCGCGATCGAAGCAAACGGCATCAAACCGGTCATCAGCGACACCTTCCCGCTGGAGCGGCTAGGCGACGCCTTCCGTCATCAGGAAAGCGGCGCACATTTCGGCAAGATCGCGGTCGAAATCTAGGCTCGACCTGCGGTTAGACTTACGGCTCGATCACTATCCCCTTGGCGGGATCGACCTTGCCGCCGATCATTTCGAGATAGACGCTTTTGGCGGCTTCCAGCCCCGAATGGCGCTCGATATCGACCGTATCGCCGACATCGGAAAGGAAGGCATGCCAGCTTTGTGCCATTTGCTTGCCCGCTTCCTCCGGACCGAGCTCCTTGAATAGCGACACTGCGTGGTCGGGCGCGAAGAACAAGGTCGGCGCCGGTCCCGGCAGGTCGCTGCTTCCGCCCAGCCCGCCGCTACCGCGCTCTTCGATATGTGTCGCGCCGACCAGACAGGAGTATTTCAGCGCATCGCCGAGATGCTTGTGAATCTTGGCAAGTAGCGCGGCATTCCCGGCGAAATCGACCGAGACGCTTGGCTGATTGCCGATCGATCCGACCTCGTCATAGGAATAAACGGTGTCGTAGAGCCCTGCCTCCTTCACGAATTCGACGTTGCCAGCGGAGGTCAGACCAATCCGCTTGATCTGCGGTGAGCGGTGCTTTGCGACACTGGCGAGCCCCATTGCGGTCTTGGATGATGCACTGGTCAGGATGACCTGATCTGCGCCGAACCATTCCTCCGCGCGCATGAAAAACTCGATCAGAAAACCTGTCTTGAACAAAGGTCCGAAGATCATACGCTCGCCCTCGCGCGCCGGATCATGTTCCGGATCGGCAGCAAGGCGGCTGTACTGGTTGTAGATCGGGCTCATCGGCTGGCGGTGCTCTGCCATGTCGACAAAGCCAGAAGCGCTGACCTTGCCCGGCACGACGTCGAGATGTGTCGCCATCGGCAGATAGCCGTAAACCCGTTCGCCTACGGCGATGCCGGCGGTGTTGCTCTCCACGACCTTGGCATGCCCCCACATGGGCACGATGCCTTTGCCCTCCGGCGCGGGAAAGAAATTCCAATAGCCGAAGCCATCGCCGACCACCGCATAGGTGATATTGTTGGCGGTGACCGAGAAGCTTTCGATTTCAAGCCGGGCCGCATCGTCAGCGAGCGGGCCTGCGTCGACCCCGGCAATCCCGGCCTGACCAAGATCGGATTTGTCTACGTGCACCTGTTGCATATGGCTCTCCCTCGAACTGAAGGAGCGACCCTAGCCATGTGCGAGCAGCTTTGCGAGCGCTCTACACCCGCATCGGCATCAGCACGTAGAGCGCGGGCGAGTTTTCGTCCTTGCGGATAAGTGTCGGCGCGCCTGCATCGGCCAGATGCAGTTCGACGGTGTCGCTGTCGATCTGGCTGAGGATATCCTTGAGATAGCTCGCGTTGAAGCCGATCTCGATGCTGTCGGCGCTGTAATCGGCGGCGATTTCTTCGGAAGCCGTGCCATTGTCCGGGCTCGTGACGGTCAGCGTGACCTTGTCTTTGTCCAGCCCCATCTTGACTGCGCGGGTCTTCTCGGTGGCGATGGTCGCCACACGGTCGACGCCTTCGAAGAAGCTGCGCGGATCGAGCTTGAGCAGCTTGTCATTGCCGGTCGGGATAACGCGGCTGTAGTCCGGGAACGTGCCGTCGATAAGCTTGCTGGTGAGGACGACGCCGCCCTCCCCGCCAAGAGTGAAGCGGATTTTGCTGGCCGAAAGATCGATCTGGACATTGCCGTCCATCGCTTCCTCCAGCAGCTTGCGCAGTTCGGCGACGGCTTTGCGCGGGACGATGACGTCCGGCATTCCCTCGGCCCCGTCGGGGCGCGGAATGGTGAACCGGGCAAGGCGGTGGCCGTCAGTAGCCGCGGCCTTGAGCACCGGCTGATCTTCGTCCGACACGTGCAGGAAGATACCATTGAGGTAGTAGCGAGTTTCCTCGGTCGAAATGGCGAAGCGCGTGCGGTCGATCAGTTCGGCAAGCGTCTTGGCAGGCAGTTCGAAACTGGTCGGAAGATCGCCTTCGACGATCGTCGGGAAATCGTCGCGGGGCAGCGTCGGAAGCTTGAACCGGCTGCGGCCCGCCTTCACGTCCATGCGGTTGTCGGCAGTTTCAAGGCCAACCTGGCTACCCTCCGGCAGCTTTCGTGCAATGTCGAAGAGCAGGTGCGCGGACACGGTAACGGCGCCGGCGCTTTCGACGCTGGCCGCTGCCATGTGCTCGACCACCTGCAGATCGAGGTCGGTCGCCATGACCTTGAGATCGCCGTCCTCGCTCGCATCGATGAGCACATTGGAGAGGATGGGGATGGTGTTCCGCCGCTCCACGACCGATTGGACGTGACTGAGACAGCGGAGAAGCGTCGCGCGTTCGATTGTGGCCTTCATGGTCCTATTCGTCCCTTCTGGGCGCGCATGGGGCCGGAATCGCCCCGCAGCGCCGGAAAATGCCGTTCGACCTTAGCGCAGGCGCGAAGACGGGCAAGGTTCGCCTCGCATGCTGCCGAATTCCTTGGGGATAAATCTGCCGATCAGCTCATCATCGCCATGCCGCCGTTCACATGCAGCGTCTGGCCGGTGATGTAGCCCGCCTCTTTCGACGCGAGATAAACGACTGCGGAACCGATATCTTCGCCCTCGCCCATGCGGCCCATCGGGATTCGCGCATTCAGTGCATCCTTCTGCGCATCGGGCAGCTGGTCGGTCATGGCCGTACGGATGAAACCGGGTGCGACGCAGTTCACGGTTACGCCGCGGCTGGCGAGTTCCTGCGCGAGGCTTTTCGACATGCCCGTCAGTCCCGCCTTTGCAGCGGCATAGTTCATCTGCCCTGGATTGCCGGTCGCGCCGACGACGCTGGTGATGGTGATGATACGGCCAAACCTCGCCTTCATCATCGGGCGCGCGCTGGCACGCATGAGGCGGAAGGCAGCCTCCAGATTGACCTTGATGACCTGCTCCCACTCCTCGTCCTTCATCCGCATGGCGAGGTTGTCGCGGGTGATGCCGGCATTGTTTACCAGAATGTCGATCTTGCCGAGTGTATCGACCGTTGCCGGGATAAGCTCCTCGACCTGCTCGGTGTTGGACAGATCGCACGTGATTTCGACGTGGTCGTGCCCGAAATCATCGTTCAGCTCCTCGCGAAACGAGCGCAGCTTTGCCGGGTTCGAGCCCGACAGCGCCAGCCGCGCCCCTTGCCGGGCCAGCGAGCGAGCGATCGACGATCCGATGCCGCCGCTGGCACCGGTTACGAGGGCGGTCATTCCTTCGAGGTTGAACATTCCTGCATCCTTTTCGTCAATTCATATTGCTGCGGCGAAAGCCGCTGGCGGGCGCGGCGTCAAGCATCGAGCTGTTCGAGCAGCGCCTGCGCAAACGCGGTCAGCGTATCGTCGCGCGCACCCATCACCACGATCCGGTCACCCGGACGGGCGAGCGACACCAGTCGGTCGCTTACGGCTTTGCGTTTCTCGATATATTCGGCGCTGCCACCTGCTTGCTCGATTTTGCGCACGATGCGTTCCGAGCCCTCGCTGCGGTCGACCGTGCCGCCGAAATAGACCGGCTCGCAGAAAATGACGCGATCGTTCTCGTCGAGCTCGGCAGCGAAGGTCTCCGCGAGCTCGTCGCCCATCTGGCGAAGCGGTCCGTAGCCATGCGGCTGGAAGAAGGCGAGGATCCGGCCCTCATGCGCCTTGAGCGTGCGCAAGGTGGCCGCGCATTTCTCCGGATTATGACCGAAATCGTCGATCACCGTGATGGCCGAATGGGTCGTGCCGATAATGTCGAACCGCCGCGCAAGTCCGCTGAAGCCCGCAAGTGCCTCGACAGCGGCGCCGACCGGCACGCCCGATGCCGCGGCACCGGCAATTGCCGCCAGTGCGTTGGACAGGTTGTGGCGGCCGGGCATGGCAAGAAGAAGCGGATGCTCGCTCCCATCGTGCCGGTCGACCACCATCGCCGCCTGGCGCACCGGACCTTCGGCAATGCTGCCGGGCACAATGCCGATCTGCGCTTTTTCCTGCTCGATCCCAAAGGTGATGACCTTGTCGGCGCGCGGCAGCAGCGCCAGTGCCTCGGCATCGTCGGCATTGATCACCGATATGCGGCTGCGCTCCAGGTAGTCGCCGAAAAGCTGGCGCAGTTCTTCCATGCTCTTGTGGTCGAGGCTGACATTGAGCAGCACGCCGACAGCCGGACGATATAGCGCAATCGTGCCGTCGCTTTCATCCACTTCGCTGACATAGATGCTGCGTCCGCCCGCTACCGCGCTGGCGAAGGGGCGCTCCTCAGAGACGAAGTTCTTCATCACCGCGCCGTTCATGATGGTCGGCTCTCGGCTCAGGTGATGCAGAATCCAGCCGAGCATTCCGGTTACGGTGGATTTGCCGCTCGTCCCGGCAATGGCGATGCCTGCGCCGCTGGTATTGAACAGGATCGAGTTAAGCTCCGCGCGGGTCATGCGCAGGCAGCCCAGCGCTTTCGCTCGCGCTATCTCGGGTACTGTGTCCTCCACGGCGGCGGAGGCGACGACGATCTGCTCTTTGGAAACGATACCGCTGCCATCCTGCGGGTGCAGGTCGAAGCCCTGACGCTCCATCGCAGCAAACTTCTCGGGCGTGCGGCCTTGATCGAAGCTGCGATCCGATCCGGCTACGGCGGCGCCGCGACCTTTCAGTATCTGCGCCAGCGGCAACATTCCCGATCCGCCGATGCCGACGAAGAAGAAGGGACGCGCCAGTAATTCATCGGGTGTGGGAAACTCGCTCATGGCGGACCGGTATTAAGTTGTGTCCGGCAACACAAGCGCGCTAGCGAAGCGCATGGCTCAAGCGACGACAAACATAGCGATTTGTGCACCGGGAAAGCGGTTGAGGCGCGAGCGGGCCGATGCCGTGCAGGCGCTGGCCGACGCGCGCGGCGACGTTACCCTGCATTTCCATGAGCAATGCTTCGCCAGGGATGGACATTTTGCCGGGGATGACGAAACCCGGCTCGCTGCGCTGCTCGATTGCGCGAACGATCCGGCTGTGGATGCGGTATGGTTTGCGATGGGGGGCTATGGTTCGAACCGCATCGCCGCGCGCGCGGTCGCAGGCATGAACGAAGCTGCGCGGCAAAAGGATTATCTGGGTTACTCCGACACCGGCTTCCTGCTTGGCGCGCTTTACCGGCATGGCATTGGGCGACCTGCTCACGGACCTCTGGTCGGCGATATCAAGCGCCAGGGCGGCGATGCGGCAATCCACCGCGCGCTCGACTGGCTGACCGGTGACGCAGAGGGCTTGGAGCCGACCATCGACGAGCGTCCGCATGCCGCCTTCAACCTCACGACGCTGGCCATGCTGGTCGGCACGCAGCTTGCCCCGGATCTGTCCGGGCATGTCGTGATGGTGGAGGAGGTGGCCGAGCATCTCTATGCCGTCGACCGCATGTTCTTCCACATCACAGCCCATCTCGGCGACATCGCCGGACTGCGTCTTGGCGCGATCAGCGACGTACCGGAAAACGACCGGCCATTTGGCAGCACTGCCGAACAGATCGCTCGATACTGGTGCGCCCGGTGCGGCATTCCATACCTCGGGCGGGCCGAGATCGGACACACGGCGGACAACCGGATCGTGCCCTTCGGTCTTGCCCGAACTACGCCATCGGCATAAGCGCCGCGGCATCCAAGGAGATCACGATGCGCGCATTTATCTTTCCCGGACAAGGCAGCCAGAAGGTTGGCATGGGCACCGATCTCGCCGAAGCGAGCGCCGCGGCGCGCGAAGTGTTCGAGGAAGTCGACGAAGCACTGTCGCAAAAGCTTTCCGTCATCATGCGCGATGGCCCCGAGGATCAGCTGACGCTGACCGAAAACGCCCAGCCCGCGATCATGGCCAACGCCATCGCCACCCTGCGCGTGCTCGAATGCGAATTCGGCGTCGAGCTGACGGATGCGGCGGGATGTGTCGCCGGGCACTCGCTTGGGGAATACACGGCACTATGCGCTGCGGGCGCATTCTCGCTCACCGATACCGCACGTCTCCTGAAATTGCGCGGGCAGGCGATGCAGCAAGCGGTGCCGGTTGGCATCGGAGCAATGGCTGCGCTGCTCGGTGCCGACATAGAAAAGGCCGGCGCGCTATGCGAAGCGGCTGCCGAGGGTCGGGTTTGCGAAATCGCCAATGACAATGACCCCTCGCAAGTCGTCATTTCCGGCCATCTCGAGGCGATCGAGCGCGCAGTGGCGCTCGTCAAAGATCACGGCATCAAGCGCGGCGTCATGCTGCCCGTATCCGCGCCCTTCCATTGCTCGCTCATGCAACCGGCCGCCGATCGCATGTCCGAAGCGCTGGAAGAGACCGCGCCATCGGCGTTTTCCGTGCCGCTCTATGCCAATGTCACGGCAAGCCGCGTGACCGACCCCGCCGCCGAACGCGACTTGCTCGTGAAGCAAGTTACCGGACGTGTGCGCTGGCGCGAAAGCGTCATGGCGATGCACGGGAACGGGGTCGAGCAATTCGTCGAGCTGGGCGGCAAGGTCTTGTCGCCGATGGTCGGGCGCATCGCAAAA
Organism: uncultured Alphaproteobacteria bacterium; assembly: GCA_963797945.1. Classification (GTDB taxonomy): domain Bacteria; phylum Pseudomonadota; class Alphaproteobacteria; order Sphingomonadales; family Sphingomonadaceae; genus Qipengyuania. Next base: position 284,673 of record CAWCRA010000006.1, read on the forward strand.
GAAGCCGAGACGGTCAGCCTGCTGACGATGGACGATATCGAGGCTTTCGCGAAATCGGTCTGATTTGGGAGCGCCCTGTAGCGGTCAGTGTGCGCCTTCGAACTTGAAGACCTTGTGCAAAACGACCGCGATTACCGATCCGATCACCAGCGCCACCACTGCTGAGGCCGCAGCGTAAGTAAGCCACCCAAGCAGCCCGCCCAGCGAACCCGTCGTCGATTTGACCGCATATTCGAGGCCGTGTGCAGCATCGTAGAGCGTGTGCAGGCCGATCTCATGCGTGCCATGCAACAGAATGCCGCCGCCGACCCACAACATTGCGATTGTGCCGATGAAACTGAGGGCAGTGAGGAGGTGCGGCACGAAGGCAACCATCCCGCGTCCGAAGCGCTGTGCAAATTCCGACTGCTTTTCAGCAAGATGCAAGCCGATGTCATCAAGTTTCACGATTAGTGCCACCGCGCCATACACTACCACGGTAACGACGATTGCTACGAGGGCGAGCGCCAGTCCGCGTTCCCACCAGATATCGAGGTCCAGTTCGGCCAAAACGATTGCCATGATTTCCGCCGACAGGATCAAGTCCGTACGAATCGCGCCCGCGACGCGCTCCTGTTCGAATTGCGCCGGGTCTTCGATAGGATCTTCCAGCGTTTTGCCATGCTTCTCTCCGCCGAGCTTCTCCAGCACCTTTTCCGCGCCTTCGTAAGAAAGATAGAGACCGCCAAGCATCAGGAAGAAGATGATTGCCCCAGGCAGAAACTCGCTCAGCAGGATCGCGCCAGGGAGCAGGATCAACAGTTTGTTTTTGAAACTGCCCTTGGTGATGCCCCAAATGATCGGCAGCTCGCGCGCGGGCGACAGGCCCGTAACATAGCTGGGCGTGACCGCAGCATCGTCGATAACTACGCCCGCAGTCTTTGCGCCGGCGCGACTGGCGGCAACGGTGATATCGTCGACCGAAGCGGCTGTAGCTTTCGCGATTACCGCAACATCATCCAAAAGCGCAACAAGGCCGCCTGGCATTAGAATTTCCCCTGTGGTTTCACACCCAATCCGCCCCTGCCGTGCACGTTCCACTTCATCAAGCGGTCAATTGCCTTGCTTTTGAACCGATTCCCGCTATGTGCGCGCATCCGTTGCTTTAGGGCGACGGTGAGAAGAAAGCCGGAGGGGCCCCTGCGATCCGCGCGGGACAAGCCAGCGATCGGCATAGTTGAAAGGACCAAGACATGGCTCATTACGAGCATGTATTCTTGGCGCGCCAGGATCTGAGCCAGGCTCAGGTCGACGCATTGGCCGCCACTGCTACCGAAATTGTCGAGAAGAACGAAGGCAAGGTCACCAAGACGGAGACCTGGGGCCTCAAGAACCTCGCCTATAAGATCGACCGCAATCGCAAGGCGCATTTCGTGCTGCTCAACATCGATGGCCCCGGCGCCGTCGTGCAGGAGCTCGAGCGTCAGACCCGCATCAATGAAGACATCATCCGCTACATGACCATCCGTGTCGACGAACACGAAGAAGGCCCCAGCGTAATGATGCGCAAGAACGAGCGCGATACCAAGAAGCGCCGCGACCGCGAGGAGCGTAACTGATGGCCCGCCCGTTTTTCCGCCGCCGCAAATCTTGCCCGTTCTCGGGTGAAAGTGCGCCGAAGATCGATTACAAGGACGTTCGTCTGCTGCAGGGCTTCATGTCCGAGCGCGGCAAGATCGTTCCTTCCCGCATCACCGCCGTTTCGGCAAAGAAGCAGCGCGAACTCGCCAAGGCGATCAAGCGCGCACGCCAGATCGGCCTGCTTCCCTACCTCGTTAAGTAAGGAGAAGAGCCATGGATATCATTCTCCTTCAGAGGATCGAAAAGCTCGGCACCATCGGTGACGTGGTCACTGTAAAGGATGGCTACGCCCGTAACTTCCTGCTTCCGCAGAAGAAGGCACTGCGCGCCAACGAAGCCAATAAGAAGGTCTTCGAAGCCAACCGGGAGCGTCTTGAAAAAGACAATGCCGAACGTCGCAGCGTTGCCGAAAAGGCCGGCGAAAAGGTCGACGGCGCAGAAGTCATCCTGATCCGCGCTTCTTCGAACGCCGGTCAGCTATATGGCTCGGTCAATGTTCGCGACATCGTCAACGGCCTTGCCGAACAGGGTCACGAGATCGACAAGAAGCAGGTCATCATGGGCAATCCGATCAAGACGATCGGCATGCATGACGTGCGCGTCGACCTCCACCCGGAAGTTCACGTGACGGTGAAGGCCAATGTAGCGCGTTCGGACGACGAAGCCGAGCTGCAGACACAGGGCATCGACGTCCTGGCTCAGATTTTCGAAGACGAGCAGAAGGAAATCGAGGAACAGGCCGACGCCACGCGCATCGACCCTAACCTCGAGCCTGGCGAAATCCCGCAGGAAATGCTGGAAGACGCCGCTGTCGAGAACATCGAAGCCCAAGCAGCGGAAGATGATTCCGCCGAAGACGAAGCCGAAGAAACCAGCGAAGGCTGACCTTCGCTTGCTCTTTGGGCGACGATACAAACACGCGACGACACAAATGGGCGCGGCGGGACATCCTGCCGCGCCCTTTTTGTAAGAGGGCGCAGCCTATTGCAGGAAAGCGTCATACAATCATAACAAGAGCCGCAGAAAGGGCCTGAACATGGAATCGATCGATACGATCCTCGACAAGCTGGAGACCGTCTATGACGCCGCTGTCGAGCGGCTGCGCGAAGATGTGCTCGCTTTCGGGAGCGAGAACCGCCTGCCCGCACCGGAGCGCCGCAAGGACGGCTCCTATACCTATCCCGAGCTGCGCATGCGCTTTCGCGGCGGCGGCCATCCCGAAGATCGCAGCCGCGCGTTTGGCCGATTGAACGCCGCCGGTCTTTACACCACGACCGTCACCCGTCCGCGCCTGTTTCGCGACTACCTTGCCGAGCAAATCAACCTCATTGCATCGAATTACGAGGTGGAGGTCGAGGTTGGCTCATCCGAGCAGGAAATCCCCTTCCCCTATGTGCTCGACGGTGGCGGCGGGGCTGAGCTGGCGGGTGTAGATCCCAATGAGATCGCGCGCTATTTCCCCTCGACAGATCTTGCCGATATTGGCGACGAGCTTGCCGACGGAATCGAGCTCGAGAATCCCGACGACCCCATCCCGTTGTCGCTTTTCGATGGGCTTCGCACCGATTTCAGCCTCGCCCGGCTGGCGCATTATACCGGCACTCGGCCGGAAGACTTCCAGCGTTTCATCCTTTTCACCAACTACCATCGCTACGTCGACGAATTTGTCGATTGGGCCGGATCGCAGCTCGGTTCGAACGGTTTTGACGAACTGGCGGGCGCAGGCGGGCTGCGTTTGACCGAAAAGACCGAGAATGCGCGCGAGCAATTGTCCGACACGGCATGGCGCCGTCATCAGATGCCCGCCTATCACCTCACGGCTGAGGGGCGCGGCGGCATTACGCTGGTCAACATCGGCGTCGGCCCGTCCAACGCCAAAACGATCTGCGACCACCTGGCTGTTTTGCGTCCCGAGGCCTGGCTGATGATCGGCCATTGCGGCGGCCTGCGTCCCAGCCAGAAGATCGGCGATTACGTCCTTGCGCACGCATATTTGCGCGACGACCATGTGCTCGATCCGGTCTTGCCGCCTGAGATCCCTTTGCCGGCCATCGCCGAGGTCCAGCAAGCGCTTGCAGGCGCCGCAGAAGAGGTTTCCGGCGAGCACGGTAGCGACCTGAAGCGCCGTATGCGCACCGGCACGGTCGTGACGACCGACGATCGCAATTGGGAACTGCGCTACACCAGCTCGGCGCGTCGCCTGTCGCTCAGCCGCGCAGTCGGCATCGACATGGAAAGCGCGACCATCGCAGCGCAAGGGTACCGCTTCCGGGTGCCATACGGCACCTTGCTATGCGTTTCCGACAAACCGCTTCACGGCGAGATCAAACTGCCTGGCCAGGCCAACAAATTCTACGAAGAGGCTATCGCTGCGCATATGCAGATTGGCATCGCCGCGTGCCGCCGCCTGCGCGAGGAAGGCCCGCGCCTGCACAGCCGCAAGCTGCGCGCTTTCAATGAACCGCCGTTCCGGTGACGCAGAATTTTTGCGCTTAGTCGGAGAGTTCTGATCACTTCTCCATCCTTGATCCTGAGCACGATTTTTGCCGTATTGGCAAAATCATCTAATGGATTGTCTTCAAGTACGAGAAAGCTTGCCTCGTATCCATGCTCCAGCCGTCCGATCTTTCGGTCAGGAAACACCAGCTTGGCACAATCACTCGTCCACATTCGCAAAAGATCTGCGTTTGCAAGTACATTTAGGCTGGAGAGATGATCCACTTCCGCTCGTGACGTATCTCGAGTGTTGTCGCTCCCTACGACGAGCCACGCACCCGCCTTTTCAAGGCGTGCCAGATTGTCCTTCTGAGCTTCCAGTATCGCGGCATGTTTATTCGGATCGCGCTGTTCAATTCGCTTGGCGAGCGAGAAGGTCGTCACGAGCGCTATGCGCGATGATCGAGCCAATTCGATCGTTTCATCCGAGAGCCGCAAACTCGCATCATAAGATGGTAAGTGAGCGATTATGTCGGCATCAGCCTTAATAGCCGCGATCATGTCCGCTTCGGATTTAACATGCACAGCGACGCGAAGGCCTTCTGTGTGCGCCAATCTGACAAGTTCAGGCAAGAGTGCAGGATTCAGCCCGCGTTTTCCATAATACTCCTCATTGTCTTTCCGTTTGTCATATTCCTCCGAGAAATATAGCATGACTTTCACGAGATCGGGTTTTTCACCTGTAATCAACCGCCACTTTTCACGCAGTTGCCCGCTATCGGCAGCTTCGAAATAGCCATTATCCGGCAGAGTCTCCGGCGTAAATTCCGGGTAAAGTCCAAAGCGCTCCATCAATCGCTCGCGAAGTCCGCGCGGATGACCACCCGGGCCAGTCAGTCCGTTATTGGCGAAAGCAACATCGATTGAATTGGGATGGTTGATCTTGTCCGCAATCTGCGTGCGATATTGTGCGAACGAACCGGGCATCATCGCGTAGAACACACCATCTTTAAGATATGCGCGCGATGTCTGTTCGACAGCCTCTAGGTCCGCGTGACCGCCGATGTTGTGATTATGACCCTCGCAATAGGGAGGAACGACGTAACCTCCCTTAAGATCGATTATCTCGGTAGCTTTTCGGCCTTCACCATCGAAATGCAGTCGACCGTCACGAACCCATGCGGTTCGACCCTCAAAAATCCCGTTTCCATACCAGAAGCCGTTTTCCAACTGGTATTCGTAAGTCTCGTAAGTCTCTTCCGCAATAGATACGCAGCCAGCCAGACTGCAAAGAAATACCGCAAATATCGTTCTCATCTGCATACTCTGTCATCGGATCATGCAAACCACCCTAACTAGGTCGTTTACAAATGTAAACAAGACTAAAGGTATGTAGAGTTGGGTAAGAATTCAGGCCTCAGGAATGCAGACCATCACCCCTTGCCTTTCGTCTTGGTGTTGCCTGACTTGGCGTTGGCCTCGATAAACTCGATGATCTGCCCGGCAATGTCCTTGCCGGTGGCGTTCTCGATGCCTTCGAGGCCGGGTGACGAGTTTACCTCCATGATCACCGGGCCGTGATTGGCACGCAGCAGGTCGACGCCGCATACGTTGAGGCCCATCGCCTTGGCGGCGCGTACTGCGGTCGACCGTTCTTCGGGCGTAATCTTGATCAACTGCGCGCTGCCGCCGCGGTGGAGGTTGCTGCGGAACTCGCCTTCGGCGCCCTGCCTTTTCATCGCTGCGACCACTTTGCCGCCCACGACCAGGCAGCGAATGTCCGAACCGCCCGCTTCCTTGATAAATTCCTGAACCATGATGGCGACATTGGCACCGCGAAACGCCTCGATGATCGAAGCGCCGCCCTTGAGCGTTTCGGCCAGTACCACCCCGATGCCCTGCGTGCCTTCCAGCAGCTTGATGACCACCGGGGGGCCGTTGACCGCCCTGATGATCTGTTCGGCCTGCTTGGGGTCGTTCGCATAGGCCGTCAGCGGCAGGCCAAGGCCGTGCTTGGCCATGATCTGGGTGGAGCGCAGCTTGTCGCGGCTGCGGCCGATGGCCACGCTTTCGTTGAGCGGCCATACACCGCCCATTTCGAACTGGCGCAGCACGGCGAGACCGTAGCTGGTGATCGAGGCGCCGATGCGCGGGATAACGGCCTCGTATCCGCTCAGCGTTTCGCCCCTATACATTACCGTCGGGCGGTGGCTGGCGATGTTGACCGTGCAGCGCGTGGTGTTGAGGATGTCGAGCGTATGTCCGCGAGCTTCCGCCGCCTCGACCAGCCTTTTGTGCGAGTAGAGGTTCGGATTGCGTGCCAGCATTGCGATTTTCATGGCTTGTGTCCTTCCACCGAAGCTAGTCCGGGTGTTTGTAGCCAGCTATGGCCGAAATCGACCAGGAACCTTCGCCTGAGCGAAGATCGGCCGATGAGCATTGGGAATTTCATGTCGGTACGGTCGGCAAGGCTGATTTCGGCGCGAAACTCGACATCGCCGATCCTTAGCGGAGTTTTCACGATGCGGCGCCTCTGCGTCTCGCCATTGGAACTGGTTATGCCCCGCCAATCGACGTGGATCGCCTCGCATTCGTGGCTCACACCGTCCCAGTCCACGGCGAAGCGAACGAAATGTTCGCCGTCGCGCTCGATCTCTTCCAGCACCGTGGCATGAAGCGATGACGTGCGCGCGCCGCTATCTATCTTCGCAGGGATATCTGCAAGGCCAAGCTCCGGCAATTGCACAAGCTCACGCCACCCGATCGCTGACAGCTTTTTCCGCGAGCGCTTCATTTGATGATCGCCAATCCGTCACCGCCGCCATCGCCGGGCAGGCGGCGGAGTACCACTCCGCTGGCAAAATCGACTTCGGCGATCGTGTCATTGCGTGTTTCGGCGACGTAGATGCGCTGGCCATCGGGTGACCAGAGGATCGTGACCTGCGTACGCGCCTCGGCCTCTTGCGGGCTCGATACCGCGATCGAGCGCACGGCCTTGCCGCTGGCAGTGTCGATCACGGTCAGGCCGCCATCGGCCAGGTCCGAAGTGACCGCATGCCGCCCATCCGGGCTGACGGCAATACGCAGCGGGAAAGCGCCGGTATCGACCTCGCGGCGCACTTCCAGAGACATGGGGTTCAGCGCGAAAGCCTTGTTCGATCCGCGCGCGCTGACCCAGAGGGTTTCCCCGTCCGGCGCGAGCCAGATACCTTCCGGCTCCTCTCCTACCTCGACCGATTGCGGCGCACGGCGGGTCTTCAGGTCGACCAGCGTGACAGTTTTGGAGCCCAGATCGGTCGTCCAGGCGTGATTGCCGTCGGGCGATACTGCGAGCATGTGACTACCCTGCTTGCCGGTTGCGTATTCGAACGTCTCGGCGGCCGCCATCGGGTTGCGGATCCAGTAAACCGACTGCCGGCCCTCCGCAGTCGCATAAAGGTCGCCATTGGCATGCCAGACGATTCCGTGCGGGCGTGCATTCTCGCCAAGCTCGATACTTTTGACCTTGCCCAGGTCGGAAGTGCGGAAGATGTCGACCGTCCGGCCGCCATAACAGGCGAGCGCCACATGAGCTTCATCGGGCGAGGTCGCCAGCTCATGCGGATTGGCGCAGCTATCGACACGGGCGACGGCCTCACCGCTCGCAAGATCGACCTTGGCCAGCGTGTTGCCGAATTTGCCAGCCACGAAAAGTGCGCCGTCGATGTTTGGACCGGCCACGGGCTGCGAAATGTCGTTCGCAACCGGCGCGCAGCCAGCCAGCAGCATTGGAACAAGCCAGGCACGTTTCATTCAGGCATCCCCGTACAATTGCACAAAGTGTTTGTGGACGCGCGCCGGAAACCGATCAAGCGCGCTTGTGCGAAAAGTGGGCGATTGCAAGCCCGAGCAGCACTCCGACAAATGTCACGATCCAGCTGGCGACCTTCATGCCCTGCATGGCCGCAGCCGTACGGGCCAGCGTATCGCTACCCTGTTCGCGGACGAGCTGGATGAATTGGAGGATCGTTTCAACATAGTCGGTAAAGCAGAAGGCGACCGCAGCTACTGCGATAATCCAGCCAATCACGCTCAGCAAAGGCGCGCTTATACGAGATATGCTGCGCCCCGCGCGCCATGCGCCCAGGCTATAGACTCCGATGAAAATCAGGTCGCCCGTCATTGCGGCAATCGCCAGCCAGCGCATCCCGCTCGTACGCCATTGCATCTGGATTTCGTTCACCCGCTCCGCCGTGCCCGCAATCTGATGATCGACAATGCCAATCCCGCTGGACTGCTTGAGCCAAATTCCCAAGAGAACGACGATGAAGAACAGGGTCAGGCCGAACAGCCATAAACGCAGATCTGGACGCCGATCGGTCATGTTGCTTCTCCCAGCCATTCTGCCATCGCTATGCCCAGGTCGGGCTTCGTCACGCTGCCCATATGGGTGCCGGGAACTTGGACGAAATCGGCATTGGGCAATAGTGCAGCAAGCTCCTCGGCAGAGCCGTTGTCGCGGTCCTCGTCGCCGCAGACGACCAGCGTGGGCATCACGACTTTGGCCAATTCGGCGAGGTCGAGATCGGGCATGGTGTCCAGCAGCAAACGGGCAGCCACCCGGTCGACGCCTTGGGATTTCAGGAACTGCATCGAAAAATAGGCGGGGTCGCCGCGCGGGATAGTCTCGAACTCGTCGATCACGCGTTTGAAGTGGGCGGAGCGTTTGGCCCATTCGCCCAGCCCGGCCGTTCCCATGCCGCCGACTATCAGCCTTGCAGGCTCAAGAACGCCATGCGCCACCGCATGGAGCGATGTACGCGCACCGAGCGAGAACCCGCCGAGATCGTAATCGTCGATACCCAGATGTTCGACCAGCGCAGCAACATCGCGCACCAGCACGTTCTCGGGGTACTTCGCCGGATCATGCGGCGCGTCGCTGTCGCCGTGCACGCGGAAATCAAGCATGAGCACTTCGTACCCAAGCTCGGCAATCCGCTGATCGTGGCCCCATTTGATCCAGTTCATCTGCGCGCTGGAAAAGAGGCCGTGGAGCAGAATGAGGGGCCGCCCCTCGCCGACGCGGTGCAGAGCAAGCCGGGTTCCGTCGAAGCTGGCGAAGTGTTCGGTGTTCACTGGCTGGCGACCCCGACAAAGCCGACCCAATCGGCGGCGGCTTCGGGCTGTTCGTACATCTGCGGCACATCGGGCGGAAGCGCGATCCAGGCCTGTTTGCTGCGAACCCAAACATGCGCGGCGGGCACGACCTCGGCGCTCTTGTCGAGGCTCCCGCATCGCAGCGACGCGAACCCTTCCCGGGAATTGTTCACCGCGTAAATCCGCGCCTTGCATTTGGAGCAGCCGAAGATGCGCGACTGGGCCCCGCTGGGCTGGGTGTATTCCGCCACATCCATATCGCCCTCGATTGTGAGATCGTCGGCGCGGAAAAGCATGTGTTCGCTGAAGGCCGAGCCGGTGCGGGTCTGGCAGTCCGTGCAATGGCAGGCGTAGGGGTTCAGCCGAAAACCCTCGGCCAATGTGTATCGAACCTGCCCGCACAAGCACCCGCCTGTAAGTTCGCCCCTCACCGCTTCTCCACCCCGGCATGCTTCATCGCCCACTGGACCATCTCTATCCGGTCCTGGCCGAAATACGGCTCGCCGCCGAAGACCAGCGTCGGGACACCCCAATGGCCCGCTGCTTCCAGCGCATCCTGATTGGCCGCAATTTCGGCGTCCAGCGCATCGGCATCCCGCTCTACCTCATCGCCCAGTTCGGAGAAGTCCAGTCCGGCGCGCTCAGCAGCGTCGGAAAGGTGATCGCCTTCGTGCCATCCTTCTGCCCCGCCCCAGATCAGCTTGCCCGCCTCATGCGCGAAGACGAGACCCTTGCCGCGGCGCGCGGCGGCCTGCCCCAGACGCGTGATGCGCTGGATATAGGGCTGTTCAGTAGCGATCTTGCGGGTCGCCGGGTCCTGAATGATCGGATCGGGTTTCGGCGCGCCGAACGGGATGCCGTGATACTGCGCCACCCGCAGCATGTCGCGCATGGTGTATCCCAGCCAGTTGGGATGGTTGCGCTCGAAAAAGTCCGGCTGTCTGACGGCGAGCGGCCAGACGGGGCGAAGCGCGATGTCGAGGTCATATTCCTCGGTCATTTCGCGGTATCTGCCGATCGACAGATAGCTGTAGGGAGAACGGAAGCTGAAATAGAGGTCGGCAGTCAAAGTCATGCCGCTTTGTCGCTCAACCGGCGCGCCTAGTCTAGCGGAAGAAGCAATTCACGCCTGCGTAGAGCGCATCGACCTTTTCCTCGCCAAGGAACCCGCCAATCTTTGAGCCCAGCAGGAACTCGCCATCAAGCGTGCTCTGCGCCAGCAATCCGAAGCCCGGTTCTTGCCTGATGACTTCGGCCAGCATCCCCACGCGCGCTCCGCCCGCCGTGGCAATTCGCTCGTCCGGTTCGCCGGCTATCCAGCCGATAAAGAACCCGTTCTGGAAGTTTGCAGTCAGGCCGGCGCCATAGGCGGAGAACTGCATCGGCCCCGCACCGCATTCGCGGTTTTCACTGCGTACTGGCGCAATTGCTAGAACCGCTTCCAGCACCTCCTCCACGGCCTCGCGATCGCTTGAGAAGCGCACCACGACGCCGTCCACTGCGAGACCGTCGCCGGTCAGCACGATCGGCACATCCTCCTGCGCCCTTGCCGCCGCCCGGTCGCGCTCCATCTGCTGACGCTCGAGCGGCGAAGGCACCTCGCTACCGCAGCCCGCGAACATGATGGCGGCAGACGCGGCAAGCGAGAGGCGCAGCGACACCCGGTCAGCCTTTCTTGAGGCACTCACGGCCGAGCAGCTCGGCTATCTGGACGGCATTCAGCGCCGCACCCTTGCGCAGATTGTCGGAGACACACCACAGCGTCAGACCATTCTCGACCGTCGGGTCGTCGCGAACGCGGCTGATGTACGTGGCGCTATCGCCTGCCGCCTCGACCGGAGTGATGTAGCCTTCATCCTCGCGCTTATCGATCAGCATGATCCCTGGTGCCTCGCGCAGGATGTTCTGCGCCTGCTCGGCAGTCAGCTCGTTCTCGAACTCGATATTCACCGCTTCCGAATGCCCGACGAACACAGGCACCCGCACGCAGGTGGCGGTCAGCTTGATCTTGGGGTCGAGGATCTTCTTCGTCTCGACCATCATCTTCCATTCTTCCTTGGTCGATCCATCGTCCAGGAACACGTCGATATGCGGAATGACGTTGAAGGCGATCTGCTTGGTGAACCTTTCCGGTGCCACCGGATCACCGACGAAGATCGCACGGCTCTGGTTGAACAGCTCGTCCATTCCCGCCTTACCGGAGCCGGAAACCGACTGATAGGTGCTGACGACGACGCGTTTGATCGTGGCCGCATCGTGGAGCGGCTTTAGCGCGACGACGAGCTGAGCAGTCGAGCAGTTCGGATTGGCGATGATGTTGCGCTGCGAATAGCCGTGGATGGCTTCGGGATTCACTTCCGGCACGATCAGCGGTACGTCAGGCTCCATGCGGTAAAGCGAGGAGTTGTCGATCACCACGCAGCCGGCCTTGGCTGCCTTGGGCGCATAATCCTTGGCCGGGCCGCTGCCTGCCGCAAACAATGCGATGTCCCAGCCTGCCCAGTCGAAATGCTCGATGTTCTGGCATTTGAGCATCTTGCCCGTATCGCCGAATTCCACCTCGCTCCCGTGGCTGCGGCTGGAGGCGACGGCCGCGATTTCGTCGATCGGGAACTCGCGTTCCGCCAGCACCATCATGATCTCGCGCCCGACACTGCCCGTCGCGCCGACAACCGCCACTCGATAACCCAAATTGCTTCTCCGAAGATATATTGCATTGCGCAAATGGCGACGCATGCACACCTAGGCAAGCGGTTTAGGGTCACAGCCGGCAAAGCGGAGATTATGGTGCAACTGTCCGACTGGCGCGATGCCGCCCAGCATTTCGAATTCGAAGGGCTCTCGGTTGCCTATTGGACGGCTGGGGAAGGCAAGCCGCTGCTGCTGGTGCATGGCTATCCCACGGCGTCATGGGACTGGCACCTTATCTGGGATGCGCTGACCGCCAAACGCCGCGTAATCGCCTGCGATCTCATTGGCTTCGGACTGTCGGACAAGCCGCGTGACGGGTATTCGATTCACCGTCAGGCGGATTTGCAGCTCGCGCTTCTGGACCATCTCGGTGTGAGCGAATTCGACGCCTTGGTGCATGATTACGGCGTGTCGGTCGGGCAGGAATTGCTCGCCCGCCAGCAGGAGGGACTTGCGCCATCCGGCCTCGGGCAGATGGTCTTCCTCAACGGCGGAATTTTCCCGAAACTTCACCGCCCTCGCCCGGTCCAGAAGCTTGGGCGCTCACCGCTGGGTTTTCTGCTCGGCGTGATGCTGACCCGCAAAAGCTTCGGCAAAAGCTTTTCCGAAGTATTCGGCCCGGACACCCAGCCCAGCCCGAAGGAGCTGGACGAGTTCTGGGAGCTGATAAAATACAAGGGCGGCAATCGCATCGCGCACAAGCTGCTGCACTATATGGGCGACCGCGAAGAGCATGAGCAGCGCTGGGTCGGCGCGCTGAAGACGGCGCAGGACCGGATCGGGCTGATCGACGGCGCACTCGACCCGGTATCGGGCGAGCATGCTTATCGCGAATGGGAGCGGGTGCTGCCGGACGCCCGCGCGCATTTGCTGCCGACAGTCGGGCACTATCCACAAGTGGAATCGCCCAAGGAGGTTTCGGCCAAGGCGCTGGAGTGGCTTGGATAGCGCCTATTCCGGCGGCGTCACTCCGTGATGCTCCAGGAAGCGGAACACCGTATTGTAGCGGTGCGGGCTGATCTTCTCGCCCGAAACCCGGTGGGTATAACCGGGGTATAGCATCATCTGGAACGGCACATTTGCTTCCTGCATCGCGGAGATCAGCTCGGTCGCATTCTCGAACACCACATTGTCGTCGGCCATTCCGTGAAGGATCAGGAACGGGTCCGAAATCTTCGCCGCATCGGGAATTCCGCTTGCGGTCTCGTACGCGTCCGCATCATCCTGCGGCGTGCCCATGAACCGTTCGGTATAATGGGTGTCGTAAAGCTCCCAGCGGGTCACCGGCGCACCGGCAATTCCAGCCGCATAGAGCCCCGGATCGGCCTGTAGCTGCTTGATCGTCATATAACCGCCGTAGGACCAGCCATCGATGGCGATCTTGTCGGGATCGACGAAATCGAGCGTCTGCAGATATTCCGCGCCAAGCTTCTGGTCGCGCACCTCGACCCCGCCCATCGCGCGGTAGATTGGCTGCTCGAAGGCGACCCCGCGATTGGCCGTGCCGCGATTGTCGAGCGCAAACCAGATATAGCCCTTGTCGACGATCGCCTGGCGCAGCGCACCGTTCCACCCGCGATTGACGATCTGCGGACCCGGCCCGCTGTAATGGTAGTAATAGACTGGATAGCGCTTGCCCGGCTCCATCTCCGGCGTGACCATCTCCCAATAAAGCGGCGTGCCGTCTTCGGCTTCGATCGTCCCGTATTGGGTTGGCCGGTGGCTGGCGAGGAAGGGCGCGTAGGGATGATCGCCGCCCAGCGCGTTTTCCTCCACCCAAGCGAGCCGCTGGCCCTCGCCATTGGCGAGATAGATCTGCGGCGGGCTATCGTCGCTGGAACGCGTGATCAGGAGTGTCTGACCCTTGCCGTCCATCGTCGCGGAATGGGTATAGCCGCGCTCTGTCAGACGCTTCGCGCTGGCCGCAGCGGTGCCATCGTAGCTGAGCGCATAGACATGCTGCTCCAGCGGATCGTCCTCACTGGTGGCGAGGTAGTAGAGCTGCTTGGCCCCCTGATCGACGCCCACCAGCTTGGTGACGACGAAATCGCCCTTGGTCAGCTGAACATACGCTCCCGGCGCAGTCGGCAAATTGTAGCGATAGAGGTGTCCGAATCCGTCGCGCTCCGACCACCAGATCAGGCTGCCATCGTCGAGCCATTTGTAATCGTCGGACAGGTTGATCCAATAGCCTGCGCCGCCATGCTGCTGGCTGGCCTCTTCCTGAAGGTAGATCTCGCTTTCGCCGGTGGCCGGATCGACCTTCAGCACATCCATCCACGTCTGTTCACGGTTCTGGCGCTGGACGTATACCGCGCTGCCATCCGGCGCCCAGTCGACGCGGGCGAGGTAGTAATCGTACGGATCGGCAGCATTGTAATAATCGGGCGACCCTGTCGTCAGGTCCACCTCGACGCGGCTGGTTCCATCAGGATCCATCAGGAACAGCTGCACCTTGGCGTTGTGACTGCCCGCGACAGGATAGCGCTGGTCGAACACCTTGGTGCCGGTCGCGCCGATTGCCGCGCGGGTGACGATGCCGACCATGCTTTCATCGAAGCGCTGTACGGCGATGCGGCTGTCGTCCGGCGACCACCAGTAACCCGTCAGGCGGCTCATCTCCTCCTGCGCGACGAATTCCGCCTCGCCCCAGCGGACGTCCTCGCTGCTTTCCTGCGGCGTGACAGGCGCTGCCTCGCCGCCCACTTCGCCGACCCAGAGCCGCCGGTCGCGCACGAAGGAGACATATTCCCCGGTTTCGCTCAGCGCCGGGTTGAGCTCGGTCGCTTCGGTATCGGTCAGGCGGGTGACACCGCCATCGAGCCGCGCGAGATAGAGGTCGCCGTCCAGCGGGACGAGCACGCCCTCCCCGCTCTTGTCCCATTGGTAGGAAATGATGCCCTTGAGATTGCCGACACGCGCGCGTTCGCGCTGCATCTTCTCGTCCTCGGACAGTTCACGGCCCGTCCCCAGCGCTTCGCTGTCGACCAGCATGCGCCACTCGCGCGTCTCGCGGTCATAGCCCCACAGATCGTAGCGCTCGCGGTCATCCTCACGGTTGCGCAGCAGGGTCAGAAACCGGCCATCGGGCGAAAGCTTGGCCTCGCGCGGGCTCGGGCCGTCCAGCGATGGCGAAGCGAACACCCGTTCGAACGTAAGGTCGGGTGCAGCACTCACCGTGTGATCATCCGCAAGAGCAGGACTGGCGGCGGCGAGACAGGTAGCAGCAAGGAAAATGCGCATGACAAGCGGTTCATCCCACAAACGAAAAGGGCGCCCCGGCATAGACCGGAGCGCCCTTTTGGCAAACAGTATGAATGCGCTTATGCCTTGGGAGCATTGTCCCGGCGTTCTGCGATACGCGCCGACTTACCGGTGCGGCCACGCAGATAATAGAGCTTCGCGCGGCGCACGATACCGCGGCGGACCACGGTGATGCTTTCCACGATCGGCGAATACAGCGGGAACACACGTTCCACACCTTCGCCGAAGCTCATTTTACGAACGGTGAAGTTCGACCCCATGCCGCGGTTGGAGCGGGCGATGACGACGCCTTCGAAATTCTGAACACGCTCGCGATTGCCTTCCTTGACCTTCACACCCACGCGGACGGTATCGCCTGCGCGGAATTCGGGAATATCTTTCCCGAGAACGTCGATGGCTTCCGCCTCGAGCTGTTGAATCAGGTTCATTTGCCCTGGTCCTTCGTTTCATGCCGCGCATCAGAGGCAGACTGGTCCCGAACGCCACGATGACGTTCCCAAAGGTCCGGCCTGCGTAACCGTGTGTGATCTTCCGACATGGCTTTACGCCACGCCGCGATCTTCGCATGATCCCCCGATCGCAGCACTTCAGGGATCGTGCGCCCTTCCCATTCCTGAGGTCGGGTAAATTGCGGATATTCGAGGAGGCCGTTTTCGAACGATTCCTCGATACCGCTATCGGGCGCGCCCATTACGCCGGGAAGCAGGCGAATGCAAGCGTCGAGTATGGCGAGCGCGGCAGGCTCTCCGCCCGACAAAACGATGTCGGAAAGGCTGATCTGCTCGATCTGCGGCCGCGCCTCGAAAAGTCGCTCGTCGAACCCCTCGAACCGCCCGCACAGCAGCGTCACGCCGGGGCCGGAAGCGATCTCGCGAATGCGCTCTTGCGTGATCGGGCTCCCGCGCGGCGTCATCGCCAGGATCGGTGCCTTTGGCTGCTGCGCGATGGCCTGGTCCACGGCTGCGCCCAGCACGTCGGCCTTCAGCACCATGCCTGCCCCGCCGCCCGCAGGCCGGTCGTCCACCGTGCGGTGCTTGTCGCTCGCAAAATCGCGGATCTGGATCGTGTCGAGCGACCAGCGCTGTTCTTCCAGCGCCCGCCCTGCCAGCGACAGCCGCAGCGGCCCGGGAAACATCTCGGGATACAAGGTGAGTATGGTGGCGGCGAAGGTCATTGATGCGCGCCATGCGGAGCGCATGGGCGCATTGCAACCCTTCAGCTTGCGGAGAGAAACGCTTCCAGCTTGGCGAAGCTGCCGCCCCAGCCCTGTTCCATCGAGGTCATCTGACGTGCGAACTCGGCCAGATCTTCGTCCGATCCTTCGATAGGCGTCCAGCGCAAGGTCACCCGCGTGCGCTCGCCAAAATCTTCGAAATCGACTTCGGTCAATAACGTCAGCGGCCAGGCGGGGAAGAAACCGGGTCTTGTTTTTTCACCCGCCTCATCGGCAAAACTTTGCTCCCAGACGATCCGGTGATGCGGCTTCACTTCTCGCCAGAGGGCAAGTGTGTAGGTCGTGCCCATTTGCGGATGGTCAGACCTGGTGTGAAGCATGGACCCCTCTGCGATCTCGCCCGAAAGCGTGGTCAACGTCGCACCGGGAGGACCCGACCATTGCGCCATCTTGGCCGGATTGGCCCACGCATCGAAAACCTTCTCGCGCGGAGCATCGAACATCCGTGTGATGGTGAAAACCGGCATCTCAGTCATGTGCTTCTTCCTTGTTCGGCTGCGTCGTTGAGGAAGGCATCGAGCCGGTCGAAGCGGTCGGGCCAGAAGCTGGCCATATGCTCGACATATTCGCGAGCCTCGCCAAGCCCGCCCGGCTTGAGACGCCGCGGACGTTCCCGTCCTTCGATCGACGTCTCGACCAGCCCCGCTTCCTCCAGGACACGTAGATGTTTGGAAATCGCCGGCTGGCTCATGGCGAACGGCTCGGCCAGCTCGCCAACCGTAGCGCTACCTTCGCTTAGTTTCGCAAGGATCGCACGCCGCGTAGGATCGGCAAGCGCGGAGAATGAACGGTCGAGATCATCATTCATAACCGAAATGTTATATAACTATTCGGCTATGTAAAGTTTTTAATCGGCGTGAGTCAGATCTATCCGAAGACGACTCCATTTTTCGCACGCGTATCGACACTGAGCTCGAACACATCGGGCCGTGAATAATGTCCGTCGGTATCGAGGCTAGCCAGCGCCTCGTCGCGTTCGGACAGGTCCAGTTCCGCCGTCAGGATTTCCTCGCCCTCGCCGGCTTTTGCAAGCACGCGCGCGTCCGGGGCAGCTATGATCGAGCCCCCGCGATTGAGCGTATCCGCTTCGATGGCCTCAATCAGTTCGCGGCCCACATCCGATCCGCCTGCGCGTTCCAGTCCGTCCAGCACATCGTCCTTATTCTGCACCAATCCCGCAGCAAGGACGAAGCAGCGCCCCTCCATCGCGTAGTGACGGCTTGCCAGAGCATACTCCTCGCGCACGGTCGGCCATGCCGCGACATGCACGCTCTCGCCCAGGTTGTGCATTGCTGCGCGGGCAAGTGGCATCCAATGCTCCCAGCATATCAGCGAGCCGACATTGCCCCATTCCGCCTGATGTACGCCCAAAGTCGAGCCATCGCCGCGCATCCAGACCAGCCGCTCGCCATGCGTGGGCACCAGCTTGCGGTGGTCGAGCACCGGCAGGCCTGGGCGGAAAGTCAGCTGGTTGTTATAGAGGCTGGAGCGAACCCGCTCATGCGCGCCGATCGAGATAACCGCACCGCTCTCGTCGCAGAGTTCCTGCAGCGGCAGCAGCCGCTCGTCGCCGGGCACCACGGCTTGCTGCATCAGAATACGGTGCAGCGCCTTGCTGCCCGGATGGTCCCAGAGCGCGGCGCCGGGAGCCTCGTCGAGCCAGAGCGGGTAGCCGCCCAGAAACGTCTCGCCGAATGCAACCACTTGCGCTCCGCCTTCAACGGCCTCGCGCGCGAGCCGGCAAGCCTTTTCGATACCGTCGGAAATCGCGAGCGGTATCGGGGCGGATTGAACGATTGCTGCGGTGATGCTGGTCATTCCAGCCGTCTAATGCCGGGTATCAGCCGCCGCAACCTCCGCAGCCGCCGCCGCAACCGCTATCTCCGCCGCCGTCCGATCCGCCGTCCGATCCGCCGTCACCGTCGCCGGCATAGCCACCCGCACCATTCGCGCCTGCCGCGTTCCGCATGGCATGCAGCTCCGAATAGGGTGTGCCGACGAGCACTGCCGTGCCGAACAATGCGACGCCGGTTCCCAGTTCGGGCGATGTCGGGGCGCTGCGCAGGCGTGACTGCACGGCTTTACTCGATGCCAGTGCCGCATCTCCTGCCCGCGTGCGCGGATTGAGTTTGCCCATGCGGGCCAGCATGATCACGGTCAGAAATACCATTATGCCGATCAGGAAGCCGACCGGCTCGCCCTGGTTAAGTCCGGCCCATAAGCGGTATCCACCGATGGCGAGCACCACCAGAATTGGCGCGGCCGTCAGCAGGCGCATGGTCGAGCGCGCGCCGCGATCGAGCAGCAGGCCCTTGTCCACCAACCGTTGATCCACCTGTTCGGCATAGTCCGCGGCGGTCCGATGGGCGCTTTTAAGCCCAAAATTGCCCACCTTTCTCAGTAGCGTCTTCTCGATGACGTTTTCGCCTCCATCGGGCCGCGCAACAGTCAGCTTGCGATCGGATGTCACCTTCAGGGCCTCCACTCCGATCAAACGCGCGATCGTTGCTTCGACCAGCCGGCGGCTCCCGCCCGCGAGATACGCCCATTCGGATGTTTCGGTGACTACGCCGTCATGCCCCTCGTCGCGCAGGAATGCGGGCACCCAGATGCTGGCGATAATCGCGGCCACGCCGAGCAGGCCGTAGAAGAGCAGAAACTGCCCCCCCGAATAGGTTGAAAAATCGGTTTCCATCACAGCAGCATTGCTCCTCCCAAAGCGGCAACCACAAGCGCCGCCGCGGCAAGGCTTCCCCAAAACCACAGCCAGCGTCGCTCGATTACGATAGCATCGGCGGGGTTAACGCGAAATGCGTCCGGATCGATCAGAAAGCGGCGCTGTGCAGGCGGCCAGATATCGACCGGCGGCGGCGCGCCGAAAGCCTGCTCGTAAGATGCCAGTGTGTCGGCGTATTGATTGTAATACCGGCTGCGCTCGATCTGGCCGCCTGCGGTCGGGCCGTGATGCAGATCGGTGCCCAGAACGTCCGGGCAGAAGCGCTGCCAGTAGTCGCGGCTATAGGCGAGATGCAGGTGCCATGCCTGGTCGACGGCATCCGATGGAGTGACTTCGCGCCCCGCCTCCACAGCCAGCCAGCAGAAACGCTTGTATTCGCGGATCACCCGGTCGGCGAACTCGCGCGTCCAGCGGTTTTCGCGCGACAATCTTTGGGCGAAAGTGAACGCAGCATCGCCCGGCCCAATCTCGTAGTCGGCAAGGCGCTGCCACAGGTCTGTCGATACGGCGCTCATCGCCGTCTATATATCGCGAAAGTCCTCTGAAATCACCAAGCGTTGCTCGTTCCAATCGGGAACCGCGTGAGGCGTGAAGGGAACCATGAATTTCTTGCCGTCCTCGCGCTCGATTTCGATGATCTCGGTGGCACCGAAATGTTC
The DNA here is from genome assembly GCA_963797945.1 of uncultured Alphaproteobacteria bacterium. Lineage (GTDB taxonomy): Bacteria > Pseudomonadota > Alphaproteobacteria > Sphingomonadales > Sphingomonadaceae > Qipengyuania. The sequence goes on from CAWCRA010000006.1 coordinate 304,450, forward strand.
GACCGCGCATACATGGCCGACCGCCTCGCCCTTGTCCGTGACGACGGGAAGTTTCAGCAGGTCGGAATAGTAGAATTCACCGTCATCGAGCGCCGGCAGGGCTTCGCGCGGTACGGTGAGGACGGTGCCGCGTAGCGCCTCTGCTGCAGTGCGGTCGGGGACTTCGGCGAACCGGGCGACAGCGCCGCCCTTATTGTCGCTGCGGAGCTTCTTGAGAGACAGCGCCCCATCGTTAAACGATGCGTGCGCTTTCAGAGTCTCCCACCCCTCGCCAAACAATTTCAAACGCACCTCGCCCGCCACGCCGTGCGCACCGGTAACGGCAGCCAGGGTGACGGGCTTGGTCGACATAGACAGTGCCTACTCGGCTTTTTCTGCGGCTGGCTTTTCGTCGGCGGCTTCTTCGCCGTCGGTAGCGCCTTCGCCTTCGGCCGGGGTTTCGTCGCCCGCGCCTTCGGTTGCAGCTTCTTCAGCCGGAGTGGCGGTATCTTCAGCCGGTGCTTCTTCGGTTGCAGCTTCTTCCTTGGGAGCTTCGGCTTCTGCCTTTGCTGCTGCTTCGGCTTCCTTCTGAGCTTCGGCGGCCGCAGTTTGCTTCTCGGCCTTTTCTTCGGCGCGTTCCTTGGCCTTTTCGCCAGGCTCGGCCTTGTTCGGGTTGTTGCGGGCTTCGCGCTCACGCACGCCGGCAGCGTCGAGGAAGCGGGCTACGCGGTCGGACGGCTGTGCGCCCACACCGAGCCAATAGCGCGCGCGGTCTTCGTTGAACTTGACGCGGTTCTCATCATCCTTGGCGAGCAGCGGATTATAGATACCGATCTGCTCGAGATACTTGCCGTCGCGCGGGCTGCGATTGTCGGCTGCCACGATACGGTAATAGGGGCGCTTCTTGGCGCCGCCGCGGCTGAGACGAAGTGCAATTGCCATGATATTCTACCTTTCGAGTGTAACTGTCTGAATTATTTCTTGTTTAAGAGGTTTCGTAAATCTTCGGGAAGCGTGTCGGGATCGACGCTCGGCCCGCTCTTCGGGCTTCCTCCCATGCCGGGGAGGCCGCCGGGTCCGGGCCCGTCGAGACCGGGAATTCCGCCGCCCGCCGCCGCCACCAATGCCGCCCATTCCGGGGATGCCGCCCCCACCGAACATGGCGCCGAGGCCCTTGAGCCCGCCCATCTTCTTGATCTGCTTCATCGCGCGGGACATCTCCTGGTGCATCTTCATCACCTTGTTGACTTCCTGCACGCTGGTCCCCGAGCCTGCGGCCACGCGCTTCTTGCGCTTGGCGTTCATCAGGGCCGGATTGGTCCGCTCCTTGGACGTCATCGAACCGATGATCGCGTCCATGTGGATCAGCACCTTGTCGTCCATATCCGACGCTGCGAGCGCGGCCTTGGCCTTCTTCATGCCCGGCAGCATTCCGGCGAGCATGCCCAGACCGCCCATGTTCTGCATCTGCTTCAATTGCATACGCAGATCTTCGAGATCGAACTGGCCCTTGGCCATTTTCTTGGCGAGGCGTTCGGCATCCTCGACCTTGACCGATTCCGCGGCCTTCTCGACCAGGCTGACGACATCGCCCATGCCCAGGATACGGCCGGCAACGCGGCTTGGATCGAAGGTTTCGAGCGCGTCGAGTTTCTCACCCGTACCCGCAAATTTGATCGGCTTGCCGGTCACATGGCGCATCGACAGCGCCGCGCCGCCGCGCGCATCGCCGTCCATGCGGGTGAGAACCACGCCGGTCAGCGGCACTTCGCCGGTAAAACTCTGCGCGACGTTGACCGCGTCCTGACCGGTCAGCGCATCGACCACCAGCAGCACTTCGGTCGGTGCCGAAACGCCCGCAATCGCCTTCATCTCGGCCATCAGCGCTTCATCGACATGCAGGCGGCCTGCGGTGTCGAGCAGCAGCACGTCGGCGGCCTGAAGCTTGGCGCTTTCCATTGCGCGCCGGGCAATATCGACCGGCTGCTGGCCTTCGATAATCGGCAGGGTCGCAACCTCGACCTGCTCGCCCAACACCTTGAGCTGTTCCTGCGCGGCGGGACGATTGACGTCCAGCGAAGCCATCATCGACTTCTTGCCAAGCTTGAGCTTCAGATGACGCGCGAGCTTGGCAGTGGTGGTGGTCTTACCGGAGCCCTGAAGGCCGACCATCATGATTACGACCGGCGGCTTGGCTTCCAGGATCAGCCCTTCGCTTTTCTCGCCGCCAAGCATCTCGACCAGCTCGTCATTGACGATCTTGACGACTTGCTGGCCCGGCGTGACGGAGCGAAGCACTTCGGAGCCGATGGCTTTTTCGGTGACGGCATCGATGAAGCGGCGAACGACCGGCAGAGCGACATCGGCTTCGAGCAGGGCCACGCGGACTTCGCGCATGGCATCGCGCACGTCCTGTTCGGACAGCGCCCCGCGCCCCTTCAGGCGGTCGAATACATTGCCGAGCCGATCGGACAGATTGTCGAACATCGCTTAGCCAAACTCCTTACCAGATCGGCAGACCCGGATAAAACGCGAAAAACGCCGGCGAACGAAAACTCGTTGGCCAGCGTGCGGTTGAATAAACCGTCTTGGTCGGTGACTGGTGGAGCCTAGCGGGATCGAACCGCTGACCTCAACACTGCCAGTGTTGCGCTCTCCCAGCTGAGCTAAGGCCCCGTTCCAGTCATGTAACCGGGCGATAATACCCGAAAGTCCTGCCTTTCGGCAAGGACGCGCCCTTTATGCGCGCACCTCGCCGATGGCAAGACCAAATCAGTTGTCGTCGTCGGGCTCGTCACCCTTGCCCTTGGTCACGCCAAGGTCGTCGTCACCGCCGAGGTCGACATCGTTGTCGGGCGAATCGTCGTCCTCGTCGATATCTTCCAGATCGTCATCGGCCAGATCGCTATCGGGCTCCGCATCCTTCTTCTTTTCCTCTTCGAAGGGGATCGGCTGCTTCGACTTGAGCACGGGCTCTGGAAACCATTCCTCGCCGCATTCGATGCAGGTGGCGGGCTCTTCCTTGCCCAGATCGTAGAAGCGGGTGCCGCATTTCGGGCAAGTCCGCTTGGTGCCCCATTCCGGTTTGACCATGTGTAATCCTCAGATGGGCTCGGCCGGCTAAACAGGCAGAGCAGAAATTTCGTATGTCTAGATGGGATCCCCCAACCATAATGGAAGTGCGGGAATCAACAGCGCGGCGCGCCTTGCCAGAAGCGGGTGGCACTGTCAAAGACGCGCTTCGCTGCACCCCGCTACCGGCGCATGGACATACATTTGACAGCCCACCGTTTCACCCCCTCTGGCCCGCTGACCGGACGCATCCGCGTGCCGGGCGACAAGTCGATCAGTCACCGCGCCCTGATGTTCGGCGCGCTCGCTGTGGGGAAGACGACCGTTCGCGGCCTGCTCGAAGGCGAAGACGTGATGGCTACCGGCCGCGCGCTGACGCAAATGGGTGCCAAGATTTCGCAAGGGAGCGACGGTAGCTACCGCATCCACGGCGTGGGTGTCGGCACCCTGCTCCAGCCGCCGGGCGCGCTCGATATGGGCAATAGCGGCACTTCCACGCGCCTCCTGATGGGTCTTGTCGCGAGCCACGGGATAACCGCGGCGTTCACCGGCGATGCGAGCCTGTCCCAGCGCCCGATGAACCGCGTCATCGACCCGCTGGCGCAAATGGGCGCGAATTTCACGCCCTCGCCCGGCGGAACGCTGCCATTGATGGTCGACGGGATCCAGCCTGCCGTGCCGATCACCTACCGCCTGCCGGTCGCCAGCGCTCAAGTGAAAAGTGCTATTTTGCTGGCCGCGCTCAATACACCGGGGACGACGACCGTCATCGAGCCAGTGCGGACACGCGACCATACCGAGCGCATGCTGCGCGGTTTCGGCGTCCCGCTGGAGGTGGAGGAGGTGGACGGCGAACGGCATATCCGCATCACCGGCCCATGCGACCTCATGCCCTGCGATATCGAGGTGCCGGGCGATCCATCCTCTGCCGCATTTTTCGCCGTGGCCGCATCCGTTGTCCCCGGCAGCGACCTGGTGATCGAGAATGTCGGCCTCAACCCTACCCGCGCCGGACTGTTCGACGTTTTGCGCCAGATGGGCGGCAATATCGAGGACCTCGACCGGCGCGAAGTGGGCGGCGAGCCTGTGGCCGATTTGCGCGTCCGCCACGCGGCGCTGCAAGGCATCGAGGTCGATCCGGCGATCGCGCCAAGCATGATCGACGAGTTTCCCGTGCTGTTCGTCGCGGCTGCCATGGCCAAGGGCCGCACGATCACGAGCGGGCTGGAAGAATTGCGAGTCAAGGAAAGCGACCGCCTGTCCGCCATGGCAAAGGCGCTCAAGCTTGCAGGCGCCCGTGTCAAAGAGACCGAGGACGGCCTGATTATCGATGGCACCGGCGGCGACAAGCTGGCCGGCGGCGGCCCCGTCGAAACCCATCTCGACCACCGCGTCGCCATGAGCATGGCCGTAGCGGGCCTCGCCAGCACGAATGGAGTAACCGTCGACAGCACCGAACCGATAGCGACAAGTTTCCCTAACTTCGTCAGCTTGCTCGAGGAGTCAGCCGCATAACCGATTACCTTTCCCCCTTCATCGCCGATCTGATCGGCTTTGCCGGCAGTTTCTGCATCGTGGGCGCCTATGCTTACAGCAATATGGCAAAGACGATGAATATGGTATTGTTCAATATAGTGAATTTCATCGGCGCAGCGCTGCTTACCGTCTCGCTGACGGTCAATTTCAATCTGCCTACGATGGTGCTGGAAATCGTGTGGATGGCGATCGCTTTGTTTGGCTTGGGCAAGGAACTGAAGCGGCGAAGGCTGGCCCATGGTCACACTTCCTGACCGCTCGGCTTGCTCTACCCGGCAAAAGGCTGCATTCGCCCAGCAGCTAGCAAGAGGTATGAATGATAATCGCAGTCGACGGCCCCACAGCCTCTGGGAAAGGCACCATTGCCAAGGCGTTGGCCGCGCATTTCGGTTTGCCGCATCTCGATACCGGGCTGCTGTATCGCGCGGTGGGGCGTCAGATCTTCTTGGACGGCGGAAATCCCGACCGTTCCGGCGACGCGCTGGCCGCTTGCAGTTTTCCCGATGAGCTCATGTCGGACCCGCATCTACGCGATGAAGAAACCGGCGGGCTCGCCAGCCGTGTTTCGGTCCACCGCCCGGTCCGCTACGCTCTGTTCGAGCGTCAGCGCAGCTTTGCGACGCAGGATGGCGGGGCCGTGCTGGACGGACGCGATATCGGCACAGTGATTGCACCGGAAGCGGAGGCCAAGCTGTTCGTCACCGCCAGCGTCGAGGCGCGCGCCAAACGCCGCTTCCTCGAAATGCGCGAGCGCGGTGCTGGCGTCACCCTGATCGAGATCGCCGACGATTTACGCCGCCGCGACGAACGCGACCGCAACCGCGACGTAGCTCCTCTAGTGGCTGCAGAAGACGCGATTACCATCGACACCAGTTCGCTCGACCGGGAAGAAGCCATCGCCGCCGCAATCGAGGCAGTCGAGGGCGCGCTCAAGGGCTAAAAAGCGCTTTCCTACTCGCGCGCGGAATGGTTCATCCGTCGCATGAGCCCCGCACCTGATCCCTATTTGCTATTGGCAGAGTGTCACCCCGATCCAACACGGCGGAATCTCAGCAACTCCGCGCTTCATCGGCTGTTTTTACGGCGATCTGCACTGTCGCCTTCGTCACCCAAATCCAACACCGCGCGCAAGCCTCGCCGCGCCGCAAAATGCTTGCCAATCGGGGCGCAATCGCATAGTGGCGCGACCGTTCATCCAATTTGCTGGATTAATGAACCTTTGCAGCTGCATCCGGCACTGCGAAGACCACGGCCCTCTTGCCCCGTACGGCTCGCAATGGTGCGAGCAGACGGTAAAAGACCCCGGTAAAACCGGTGGCCGGTAGCAAAACGAATGTTAGGACTACGCAACACATGGCAACAACAGCCAATCCGACGCGCGACGATTTCGAAGCGCTTCTCAACGAACAACTCGGCAGCGCCGACGATGGCGGCTTCGAAGGCCGCGTCGTAAAGGGCACCGTCACCGCAATCGAAAACGGCATGGCCCATGTCGATGTCGGCCTCAAAAGCGAAGGCCGCGTCGATCTCAAGGAATTCATGCGCGGCGAAGACGAGCACGGCCTCGAAGTCGGCTCCGAAGTCGAAGTCTATGTCGACCGCATCGAAAACGCCGATGGCGAAGCCATGCTCAGCCGCGACCGCGCCCGCCGCGAAGCTGCCTGGGACAAGCTTGAAAGCGAATTCGGCGAAGGCAAGCGCGTCGATGGCCGCATCTTCGGCCGCGTCAAGGGCGGCTTCACGGTCGATCTCGACGGCGCCGTAGCCTTCCTGCCCGGCAGCCAGGTCGATATCCGCCCCGTGCGCGATGTCACGCCGCTGATGGACATGCCGCAGCCTTTCCAGATCCTCAAGATGGACCGCCGCCGCGGCAATATCGTCGTTTCGCGCCGCGCTGTCCTTGAAGAAACGCGCGCCGAACAGCGCAGCGAGCTGATCAACGATCTGACCGAAGGCCAGGTTATCGACGGCGTGGTCAAGAACATCACCGATTACGGCGCTTTCGTCGACCTCGGCGGTATCGACGGCCTGCTGCACGTCACCGACATGAGCTACAAGCGGGTCAACCACCCGAGCGAGATGATCGAAATCGGCGCAACCGTGACGGTTCAGATCGTCCGCATCAACGAAGAAACTCAGCGCATCAGCCTCGGCATGAAGCAGCTCGAGAGCGATCCGTGGGACGGTGTTGCAGCCAAGTATCCGATCGGCATGAAGATGTCCGGTACGGTGACCAACATCACCGAGTATGGTGCATTCGTCGAAATCGAGCCAGGCATCGAAGGCCTGGTCCACGTTTCGGAAATGAGCTGGACAAAGAAGAACGTCCACCCCGGCAAGATCGTCAGCACTTCGCAGGAAGTCGAAGTGATGGTCCTCGAAGTCGACAGCGAGAAGCGCCGCATTTCGCTTGGCCTCAAGCAGGCTCAGCGCAACCCGTGGGAAGAATTCGCCGAGATGCATCCGGTTGGCAGCAAGGTCGAAGGCGAAGTCAAGAACGCCACCGAATTCGGTCTGTTCATCGGTCTTCCGGGCGACGTCGACGGCATGGTCCACATGTCCGACATCGCATGGGGCATTTCGGGTGAAGACGCCCTCGCCCTACACCGCAAGGGTGAAGAAGTCGAAGCGATCGTTCTGGATGTCGACACCGACAAGGAACGCATCAGCCTCGGCATGAAGCAGCTCGAAAAGGGTGCACCGTCGGCAGACGGCGCGGATGCCAGCGCTCTTCGCCGCGGCCAGACCGTCACCGTCACCGTGCTCGAAGTCCGCGATGGCGGCCTCGAAGTGCAGGTTGGCGACGATGGCGCGACCGGCTTCATCAAGCGTAGCGACCTCGGCCGCGACCGCGACGAGCAGCGTCCCGATCGCTTCCAGACCGGCAGCAAGATCGACGCCATGGTCACCGGGTTCGACCGTTCGAAGAAGCCGAACTTCTCGATCAAGGCGCGTCAGATCGCCGAAGAGAAGGAAGCGGTGGAACAGTTCGGCTCGACCGACTCCGGCGCATCGCTCGGCGACATCCTCGGCGAAGCACTGAAGAAGAAAGAAGACTAAGCTCTTCCACTTCCTTCAGCCAAACAAGAAAGGCCCGCCCTCCCATCCCGGGAAGGCGGGCCTTTCCTACTTTAGTGTCGTGTCCTACAGTCGCAGCCCTCAAACAGAGAACCGATAGGGCCCGCAAACACATCATGCTCGAAGTTCATCAGTTTCCCTGCCTGTCCGACAATTACGGATTCCTGCTCCACGATCCGGACAGCGGCGAGACCGCAGCGATCGATACGCCCGACGGCGCGGAGTATCTGAGGCAGGCCGAGGCCAAAGGCTGGACGATCACGCATATCTGGAACACCCATTGGCACCCGGACCACGCGGGCGGTAACCAGGCGATTGTCGAGGCAGCCGGTGCAAAGGTTATTGCCCCCCAAGAGGTCGAGCGGATTGCGAGCATCGATCAGGTCGTCGGCCACGGGGACACGGTTTCGCTCGGCCAGTTCGAAGCGCAGGTAATCGACGTTTCCGGGCATACGAATGGCCACATCGCCTTCCACATTCCGGATGCCGGTATCGCCTTTGTCGGCGACAGCGTCTTCGCGCTGGGCTGCGGGCGCATGTTCGAAGGGCAGCCTCAGCAGTTTTGGGATAGCCTGTCGCGTATCAAGGCTTTGCCCAGCGATACCGTGCTTTACTGCGCGCATGAGTATACGCAGGCGAATGCGAAATTCGCGCTGCATGCAGACCCTGACAATTCGGCGCTTGCGTCATATGCGCAGGAGATCGACACCAAGCGCGAGCGCGGCGAGCCAACCGTGCCGACGGTTCTCTCACGCGAACTGGCGACTAACCCGTTCCTCAGAGCGGACGATCCCGCTCTGGCGGCGCGGTGGGGCGGAGGCAGCCCGGCCGACACATTCGCTGCGCTCAGGGCTGGCAAGGACAATTTCTAGGCTGTGAAGGCGCTTCGCGTTCAATCGCTATCGGATGACCTGTCGGGGGCCGCGCTGGTCGATATGCCGGACCCGGAATGCGAGGCTGGTCAGGTCCTGGTGCAGGTGCGCGCTGCCTCGCTCAACTATCCCGACCTGCTGATGACGCGCGGCACGTATCAGTTCAAACCCGAACCGCCCTTCACCGCCGGAATGGAACTGGCTGGCGAGGTAATCGAGGCATCGCCGGGTAGCGGCTTCGCCCCAGGCGACCGGGTACGCGGCGGCGCGAAGACCGGAGCGATGGCGCAGCTCGCCAGCGTCCCGGCAGGTTCATTGCGGCCCATACCGGACGGCGTGGATTTCGCGACGGCAGCCGCGATGGGGGCGGCATATCAAACCGCCTATGTTGGTCTGGTGGAGCTAGGCCAGCTTGAAGAGGGCCAAACGGTTCTCGTCCACGGAGCAAGCGGCGGCGTGGGATTGGCAGCCTGCGACCTCGCCAAGGCGCTCGGCGCAACTGTCATTGCGGCGACGCATGATCCTGCCAAGCGCGAGCGGCTTCGGTCGGCATCGGGCGCCGATCACGTAATCCTGAACCATGGCAGGTTCCGCGAAGAGGTCGGCGAGATCACCGGTGGCCGGCTGTGCGATCTTGTGTTCGATCCGGTCGGAGGCGATGTGTTCGATGAGAGCTCGCGCTGCGTCACCTTCGGCGGGAAGCTTCTGGTCGTTGGTTTTGTAGCCGGGCGCATCCCGGAGATCGCGGTCAACATCCCGCTGATCAAAGGTTTCTCCGTGGTGGGCGTAAGAGCCGGCGAGTATGCTCGCCGCTTCCCTGATCGCGGCGAGCGGATCGCCAGTGAAATCGACCGCCTGGTAAGCAAGGGCCGGATCACGCCTCACATCGACAGGCGCCTGCCCCTCGCCAGCTGGCGCGAGGCGTTTGGTGCAATGGACCGCGGGGAGATAATCGGGAAGATCGTGCTCGAACCGTGAGAATCAGCCTGCAGCGACGAATCCCATAAACGCGGCGAGTCCGGCGAGGCTAGTGACAATGGTCAACCGCCGCAAAGCCCTTACCTGTAGCCCCATGATCACGCCGCTGAGCACGAGTAGGAACAACACAATCGCCAGTGTCGTGGCATAAACCTTGAAGACAACGCTACCCTTGGCTTTGTGCAGTTGAACCAGCCAGCGGTGAAACGAAGCTTCCTTGACTGTCACCTCGGCGACGAGCGGATCTGCCGTTGCGGCAACGCTTGCTTCGCTGCGGGCTCCGGTCCAGCTGAGCGAGAGATCCTCGCCCTCGCCGCTGACGCTTGCCGAACCGCTCGGCTCGGGCAAATCCCGCTCGGCCAAGGCATCGAGTGCGACCGCACGCAGCGACGCTTCGTCGGTCATTGGCGCAGCAAGCGCGACGTCGAAGCTGTCCTCGTGCCACGCGCCCTTATTGCCCCAGGTGTAGAGCGCCCCGGTGATGAGGAACATGAGCACCGCCGGAAACATAAAAGCGGCTGCGATCAGGTGGAGTTTGGTCAAGAAAGCGCGGTTCACTGTAAGCCCTCAGTTTTGATAACGCCTCGCAATAGCCAGCGATGAAGCGCAGGCAAGAGAAAAGCGCGCATCCGCTGGGATGGCGCGCTTCGTCCCTTTGAGCCCGCGCGAACCGCGCGGTGAATTCTCACGTCAGATGCCGGAAATGACCTGATCGGCAAGAGCGCGGTCGGCTTCGGCGTCGTGCTTTTCAGCGATCAGCTTCCGGCTTGCGGCGGTGGCTGCCATGGCTGCCCGATTGCGCACTTCCTGCACAGCCTCGCGCTCTGCAGCGGAGATGGTGTCTTCGGCCATTCGCTTGCGTCGCTCGACCATCGCCTTGCTGTCAGCCTCGGCCTTGACAAGGATGGCGTCCGCTTCGGTTTGCGCGTTGTCGATCATCGCTTCGGCGTCTTTTTCAGCGGTCGCGATCTTCGCGGCATATTCATCGCGCAGAGCTTCCGCCTCCGTGCGCAAGGTTTTGGCCTCGTCCAGCTGGTCCTTGATCGCCTGGATGCGCGCATCGAGCCCGCCGCCGATGCTCTTGTGCACCTTGGCGCCGAAGATCGCGAACAGCAGGAGCACGAGCATCGAGACCGACACCCACTGATAGGGCTCAAGACCCCACAACGACGGTTCGATATGCTTCGCGGCACCCACGCCCACTTCGGTAATCGCATTGGGCGTACCGGTGGTCAGAACTTCAGGAGCATTAGCCACGGGTCATCGCCTCCTTCACGGCTGCCTCGGCGGCGGGCTTGCCCACCTTTACGCCGGCGAGGCGCTGCACGATGTCCTGCGTGGCTTCGGCAGCTACGCCTTCGATCTCGGCAAGTGCGCTCGTCCGGGCTTCGGCTATGCGCTGTTCGGCTTCGACCAGCTTCTTGTCCAGGCGGGTTTGCGCCGCTTTGAGCTTCGTTTCGGATTTGGCCGCAGCCGCATCCTTGGCCTTTGCCACAATGGCCTGGGCGGCAGCGCGATTTTCGTTCTCGCGCACCCGCCACGCTTCCTCGCGCTCGTCAGCGGCATTGCGCGCAGCCTGGGCTGCGGCAAGGTCGTCGCCGATTTGCTTGTCGCGCACCGCGACCGTCTCCATCACCTTGGGGACCATGCCCCGGCCGATGACGAAAAACGTGATGCCGAAAAAGATGAGCAACCAGAAGACCTGGCTGGACCATGTTTCGGCAAGCTGTGCAATCTGGGGCATATCAGCTCTCGAAAAGCGAACGAGGAAAAAGGGATCACCGGCCGAGCGAACCCGGCCGGCAGATATTTGAAATCCGTCTTACGCGACGAAGATCAGGATCATGGCAACGACGAATGCCAGCAGGCCGAGAAGTTCGGCGGCGGCGAAACCGATGAACAGGCGGCCCTGCTGACCGTCTGCGGCACCAGGATTGCGCAGTGCGCTCTCGAGGAACGAGCCGAAAACGTTACCAACACCGATGGCGGCCATACCAGCACCGATAGCTGCGAGGCCCGCACCGATGAGCTTTGCTGCTTCTGCGTCCATTTTGAAAACTCCTTTGGAAATTCGTTAGTTGAGTAAAGGTCTTAGTGAAGATTCTCGGCGTCGTTGATGTACAGCGACGTCAGAAGTGCGAAGACGTAGGCCTGAATGCCTGCGACCAGAATTTCGAGCGCGCTGATACCGATCATCAGGGCGAAACTGGGCAGGCCGACCAGAACGCCGAAGCCCAGCCCGGCATTCGTTCCGTCGATTACGAAGCTGGACAGAACCTTGAGCAGCACGTGCCCGGCCATCATCGCAACAAACAGTCGCAGTGCCAGGCTGAAGGGGCGCACGAGGAAGGAGATCAGCTCGATCGGGAAGATGATCGGAATCATCGGCAGCGGCGTGCCGCTGGGCACGAACAGGCTGAAGAAATGCAGCCCATGCTTCCAGAAGCCGACGATCAGAACGATGGAGAAGCTGATAATCGCCAGCACACCCGTTACGGTAAAGTGGCTGGTGAACGTAAACGGGTGGATGCCGACAATGCCGAGCGGCATCAGTCCGAGCATATTGGCGACCAGAATGAACATGAACAGGCTGAAGACATAAGGCACATATTTGCGCCCACCCTTGCCGATATTCGCTTCCAGCATGTCGTCGATGAAGCCGGTGAAGGTCTCCACCATCATCTGCCAGCGGCCCGGCACAACTTCGCGCTTCATGCCGCCAAGCACGAATACGAACAGCAGCACAGTGGTGATCAACATCCACATGGCGCTGTTGGTGAAGGCAATATTGAACCCGGCGAGTTCCCAGTTCTGCGTGCCGGCAAACGGCTCGATCGAGAACTGCTTCATCGGATCGACTTTGGGGGCCTCAGCTGCCACGTCTAGTCCCTGTATCTCTAGTTCAATGGAGCCAGCGCCCTAGTTTTTCGGGGGCTGGTTCGCTGTGCGAATGATGTTCCTGAAAGCCACGATTATCCCAAGGAATAATCCGACTAACAGACCCCAAGGCGACGTTCCGGCAAACCAGTCGATGGTCACGCCGATCACGACACCTCCGAAGATCCCGCCGAGCAAATCCGCAAGCACCCGGTTGCCGCTGCGATAATTCGCATCGGCGCCCGACATTTGCGGCTTGTTGCGCTGTTCTTCACGCTCGCGTGCGGCCTTTAACCGCCCTTCGAGCGCGTCGATCCGCGCATCTTCGCCGATGGGTTCCCGTGCGGGTTTCTCTTCGCTCATGCCAGCCTCCATTATGGAAATGCACGGCACGCGCAAGAGGTGCCCGCCGAGGGCGACGACCCCTTAGGCGGGGGTCACATTCAAGTCAACATGGAGAGGGCCGCAACCACGGCCGAACAACAGAGCTTTACTCAAGCCCTGGTCAAGGACAGCGCGAATCTCGTTGGGGTGCGCCGGAGCCGCGGGTCTGCCACGAACCATCCGGTCCCTGGTACTTCTCGCCCACGGACGTCTTGGAGATTGCCTGGCAGCCCGCTGCAAAGGCATATTCCTCCAACGTGGCGTTGGCCGCTTGAGCTTTCTCGGAGTAGACAGCCCGGCGCTTGATATTGATATCATTGACGATCCGGCGAAGATCGGCACTTTCCGCGCCAACAATGCCTAGATAGCCGTCCATCTTCTCGCCGATCTGACCAGCCGAGCGTGCGGCGGCATAAGCCGGATCGCGCTGAGCGAAGGCCGGGCTTGCGACGATGCCAGTTGCGCCCATGGCGAGCGCCGCGAGAGCAAGTGCGGGTTTGCGAAGCTGTTTCATCATATCACCCATCAAAAAATATCTGCGTTTTCGTCGATCGTATTGCCCGCATCTTCCGCGAGCCGGTAAATCACTTCCTGCCGGATATTGACGTTCAGTTCGATCACGATTGGCTCCTCAGGCGCATTCACTGTAATGCATCCGGTCAGCACAAGCGCGGCGAACCCTGCCGTCACTATCCCGTTCCAAGCCGCTCGCTGTCCTTGCCCCGTCATAGAGGCGTTTCTCGCAAAGCGCGCCTGGTCCGTCAATTCGCCCTGTTTCATAGCGCTCACTCGCTTTCCTGGTCCTGAATAGGCTGTGTGGTATCCGGTACATCCGGAATGATGTCTTCCGGGTCGAGATCGCGTTCGGCTTCCTCGCCGGTGATTTCGCGCCGCAACCGCACGCCGTCATCGGACAGCAGGCCAAGCTCACGCGGGTCGCGGACCGAGGCCGGGTCATAGAGCGACTTCATCGACGTCAGCAGCTTGTAGAATTGCGCGCGCACGTTGACGCGGAATTGCAGCGGCAGGTTGGCAAGGCGGCGCGTGACGAAATTGCTCTGCGTTCCTGCGCCCTGCTTCACCCCGTCGAACCGGACCCGCGTCACGATTTCGCCGGTCAGCGGGCCTTCCATACCGAGGCTCATCTGCGAATAATCGATACTGCGCAAAGCATCGAATGCGAAATTGGCGATCGCGGACAGGTCTTCGTAGGTCAGTTCGCCGACGTAGGAGACATTGCCGCCCGGCGGACGCGAGATCAACAGACCGCCGTCGATCCGTCCATCGCCATTCTCGTTGAAGACAATCGGAACGGTGCCGTCGAACAGGCCGGTCGCCTGCAAGTTGCCGATTTCCATTCTCTCCACAAAGACGCCTGCGTCGAGACCGACGATCTCGAAAACATATCGGCGTTCTTCCTCGATGCCAAAATTGAGATCGGTTTCGCGCAGTATCAGCTCGCCGCCCATGAAAGGGAACCGGGCGCCCGCGACCGACAGCAATTGTCCGTCTCGCAGAGAGAACTCAACCTCGCCATCGGTGACTTCGATGCCCGGATTGATACCGGCCACCCGCAAGGTCTGGTTGGGCGCAGTGGTCATACTCAGCAGATCGTCGAAGACGATGGTGCCGCTCGCCCCTCGCACCGGGCCGAATGCGGCAGCGAAGTCGAGGTTATCGGTTGAGAATTCGCCTGAGCTGGTAACGTCGTCGCCGTTCCAGTCGATCCGCCCGGTGCCTGTCACGACGCCGTCTGCATTCGCAATGACGCCAAGCGCAAGCGACGAGAGGTCGCTTGGCTGCAATTGCTCGTCGAAGCGCAACCCTGGCACGTTCAAATTGGCGTAGCCGGTGCTGGAGGAGAGATCGTGTCGGATATCGACGCGCGTCACCATGCGTTCGCTGTCTGGGTTGCGTAAATCCGCCTCGGCAGTGATTACATTGTCCACCAGAGAGAGCGACGCTTCGCGTGCAAGCAGGGGCTCGAACCGGTCGGGCTCTTCACGGTCCAGCAGGCGGAATGCTCCGTCCGAGATCTCGAACCGCCCGTCGATATAGGCCCAGCTGCCCCGCGCTTCGCGGATATCGAATGGTATTGCGTCGAGATCGACGTCGGTTTGAGCGAAGGTGCCATCCACCGTATCGCCGAATGAGGCATCCAGCTCGCCGATGGCAAAGCGGTTTGCGGCACCCTCGGGACCCAGCTCGATATCGACCTGGCTCGCCCGCATAACGCCCGGATAAGCGATGTTCACCGGTCCGCTGCCGATCCGTATCGCCGTCTCGCCAAGGGTGCCTGCAAGGTCGAGGCTCGGGATGCGTCCCGCCACCTGCATTCCCGCTCCACCGTTGCGCACAATTGCGCCAGCGCCGGCCGGGCACACAGTTACTGTCCCCTGCTGGAAGCGCAGATCGGCAAGCTGTAGTGCATCGAAACCGATCGGGGTGCATTGGCTCCACAGCGCGAACGCACCTCCGGGAACGTAGGATCCGCTTACCGGGATCCTCAATCCCCGTGTTGTGCCGCCGGGTACCGGGCCATCGGCGATTACCCTGCCATCGAAACGCAGCGCACCGTTGCTGCTCTGCGCTATCCGCAAATCCGGGATTGCGAGCGCCGAATCCCCTGCAGCGTATTCCTGCATTGCCAAGCGGAACACAGTCGCGCCGCTTGCCGCGCGTTCCATCCGGCCATTGATCTGCGGCAATCCAGCGCCGCCGACGGAGACATTGCCGCTCAGCCTGGCCGGTCCTGCACCGGCAGTGCTGAATTCGATGCGCGACAGGGAAGCAAGCCGCGCGCCGCCGCCGCCGCGCAATTCGGCCTGCGGAGCAAGAACCGTCAGAACGTCCCCCGTTTTTCGCGCGCTGAAATCCGCTTCGAATGCACTGCCGCGCGCCTGCTGCTGAAGTGCGGCGGAGAATTTACGGGCAAGCGGCTCGATCAGCGTTCCTTCGCCAAGATTGGCGAGAGATGCGATCCCGCTCTCCGCTGAACTGCCCAGCCGCAGACCGTTACCTTCGAGTTTGCCCTCCATCTGCACTTGCTCGAACCCGCTATTGGCGCGAAACGTCCCGTCGAGGGTGAGCAGCGCGGCGAGAGCCTGCGGCGTGCGGACACCGCGCATCGCCAGCGTGTGCTGGACCGACAGCACCCCGCCCTGCCAGTGCGCATCGACCGAACCATTGCTGCCCGCCGCTGCGTAGGTTGCCAGCCGCGCCGCGCTGGTTTCGAGAGATCCCTCGCCCGTAAACGCTGCGAACGTGTCATCACTGCTGGCGCGGACTTGCACCGCGATTTCGCGCACGGAAAGGTCGCTTTGCGGGCAGAGCACCGAAGACGCTCTGATCGGGCCATCGAAAGCCGGCTTCCCTAGACTGGTCGTTATCGAGCCATAGGCAGAGCCATCATCGATCGAGCAGCCGCCGATGGCCAGGTCGGGTGCCGACACCGCCAGCATTCCCTCGAACCCGTTCGACACCAGCCCGGCGCCTTCCACCTTGATACCGATCGGTCCGAAATCCGTTTCAAGCAGTCCGCGACCGTCGCGTATCACGACGTCGAGGTCCGGGAGACCTGGCGGTTCGTCCGAATCGGTAAAGATAAGCGGATCGAGTTCGCCGAAACTCAGCTCCCCGCCGCGCAATGTGCCGAAGACACGCGGCTGTGTCAGCGTAATCCGGCCGATCTCGGGCCGTCCCAATCCCCAATCGAGCTGAACCTCTACCCGCGCCGCCGTGAAGTCGGGATCGGCCGGATCGCCCAGCACGACATTGGTGAACACCTGCCGCCTGCCCCCAATGCGCTCGACCTCGTAAGTCGCGGGGATGCCGCGGCTTTGCAGTTCGTCTGCAATAACATTGTTGGCGATGTCTTCCCGCGAGAACCAGGCGGCAATCAAGAGACCTGCGAAGGCGACGACGGTCCACCAGCGTTTCTTGCGCCAGCGCGGGCGCGAGGCAGTGGAGGCCTTACCCGTCTCGGACATCGTCTCAGCCTCTCCCATCATTCCCACACTTGCGCCGAAGCCCCCGCGAAGGCAATGGCGTCCCTGCTCATCTGCCGCTAACGACGTATTGGGGAAAAGGTTGCCGCAACAAGGCGATAATGCGGGCAAGCATGCCGGAGCGGGTCACCGTAGCCGGCTGCGAGAGCGGCTACTGAAAGGCGGGCCGGACGCCTTGGCCGATTACGAATTGCTCGAATATCTGCTGTTCGCAGGGATCCGGCAGGGCGACACCAAGCCGGTCGCCAAGGCGCTCATCGCCCATTTCGGCAGCTTTGCGGCTGTGATGGAGGCCGAGGCAGCTGCGCTCCAGCAAGTAAAGGGCATGGGCGAAGCATCCGCAGCTGCGCTCAAGAGCGTCGCCCTTGCCGCACGACGCATGGCGCGGGGCAAGGTCCAGAACCTCCCCGTCCTCGGCAGCTGGCAGTCGCTGCTAGACTATCTCGCTATCGACATGGGCAATCTCAACCACGAACGCGTGCGAGTGCTCTATCTCAACACGCAAAACCGGCTGATCCTCGACCATATCGCCCAGGAAGGCTCGATCGACGAGGCCGCGATCCACCCACGCGAAGTCATCCGCAAAGGCCTCGACATCGGTGCAACCGCGCTGATCCTCGTGCACAATCACCCTAGCGGCAATCCCGAACCCAGCCGCGCCGACATCGCCATCACGAATCGCATAACCGAAGCCGGGCGGCACCTTGGGATCACCGTCCACGACCATGTGATCGTGGGCGGTGACAGACACGTTTCGCTGAGGGCTAAGGGGCTGCTTTAATCTCGCCTCAAAGCTTTGGCTTGATACCGTAGCGGGCGTACTGATCCAGAATGTCAGGCGAAATCCGCAAAGCCGCTTTCACATCGGCTTTGCCCTTTTCGATGTCGCCTTCTTCAAGTCGAATATGCCCTCGAAGGAAACGACTGGCCGCTTGTTCGGGCGTCTTGCGCAGCGCAGCGTCCAGATCAGCAAGAGCATCATTCGTGCGGCCAAGGCGATAGTAAACCAACGCGCGGCTATCCAGCGCCGCCGATGCGTAATCCATCTTGCGCACGGCATCTTCGCAAACAGTCAGGTTCTGCTCGGCATCGAAATCCCATGTGCCCGCAAACCAGCACTTGGAGTTCAGCAGCGCGCCGTTCCCAGGGCGGTCCAACAAGGCATCGGACAGCCGATCCCAGCCTTCTGTAATGCGGTCTGCGTCGCCCGCAAATTCCCCCCAGAGCATAGCAGCGTTGGCCGCATCTTCGCCCGCAAGGCCAAGACTGTCCAACAGGTCCAGAGCCTCGCTAGCGCGTCCGTTTGCCACCATCATTTCGGCGAGCAAAGCTGCGGTATCGAGATCTCCGGCCAAGTCGAATGCTTCTTGCGCAACGACAAGTCCCTGCTCATATTCACCCATGACTTTCAGAAGATTAAGCTTAGTAGTCAGCCTGTCGACTGTCGCTTCTTCCTCAAGCACCGCGTTTATGTCGATCAATGCACTGCTATAGTCACGCGCCATCATCTTGATCGTAGCGGCGAAGAACACGATAGCCTCGTTGTCGTCCATCGTATCGGACATTTTGGCAACGGCCTTCAAATGCGGCTCAAGACCAGCCGCAAGCTCTTCATCCGACATATCCCAAAGCCGCATGGGATTGGCGATCCGCAACACCGGATCCCCGCTTGCCAGCCGCCGCATCGCCGTTTTCTGCGCGGGCACATCGGCCGGTGCGATTTCATCGGGCACATAGCTCGTCCGATCGACGATCCTCAAAGTTCCGTTTTCCAGCGAAGTCGCGCGCTCGAACCGTATACCGCTGACGGTTTGAGCGAGATCACGAACGCCGGACAATGTGGCACCCGCACCTTCGTTCGGCAGCCTGTAGGTTACGTCATATGCGCTGGTATACGGTCCGCGGACCACTACCGGGATATCGCGCCACGCGGCGCGAGCGCGATCGGGCACGAATTGCCAGTTAGTCGTGGCAGAAACAATCGCTCGCGTAACGTCGCTACGATCATATTCGAAACCGTCAAACTCCATCCCCTTCGCACGGAGCAGGCCAATTCCGGATTCTTCATCGTAAGAATAGGTGGCATCGACAATGACCCCGTCGACCAATTCGTCGAAGTATTTTGTCGCGGCTGCCAATTGCTGTTTCGCGACCTTCTGACTCGCAGGTTCGCGCATTCTCGCGGCCATGACACCGCGTGTTTCCACCTCGACGTCGAACATGACGGGGACATCTACGCCAGCGGTGAGATCGTAGTCGATGCGAATGGTGCGGTCCGGCACTTTAGGCCAGCGTTGCTCGATCGAGATCAAATCCGCGCCGTCTGCCCTGACGGGAAGAGCATATATGAAGTCCGGCACTTCGTGCATCGTTGCGAGCCGTGTGCCGGCACTGGTTCCATCCAGCCAATAATCGGTACCGCCGATTTCAGCGCGCACGACCATGTGATTGAAGGCGCCGGGCAATGGCTGCGAGATGGATACAGCATCTCCGTTCTTCGTGTCGACCAGGACCGCGTCGGCCTCGATGTTCATTGCTCGCAGCATTGCGAGCAACAGCAAGCTCTTGGCCTTGCAGTCACCGTATTTCACGTCCCAAGTGAGAGCGGGCGATTGGGGTAAGTAATTACCCCCGTTCATTCCATCCATCAGGTAGGTAACTTCGTCCTGAACAAGGCGAAGTGCCAGTGCGGCGCGTTCGATTGGCTCGCTGGTTGCAGCTTTTATGCGCGCGACCTCATCGGATAAATCCGAGCCTGGTGCGATCGCCCCATCGGTCGTAAAGTGCGGAGCGAGCGTTGCCGCCACATTTGCCCAAGAACCGAAACTGCTCAGCTGAACAGTAGGATCGACGCGATAACGGCCGGGCGAATCATCGGGCATGTCCTTCGGTTCATCGATCGGCAGCGCAATATCGATGACCATGTCGCCATCCAGCCGATTGGCCTCAATAGCGCCCGTTTGGCCCATCGTGTGGAAGGACACATCGGCACCTTCAGGCCACGACAACCGCATTCTGCCAAAGCCCAATCGGGTAGGCTCGGCCACCAGTGTTTCCGATACCTGCATCTGGCCTTCAAGCGCCTGATCGCGCATCGTGGCCGATGACGTGAAACGTAAGACATCGCCCACCATCAGCCCTGGAACACGCAGAACTGCCGTCAGCAATCCGTTGACCTGACGCTTTTCAAGCCCGCGCTCTCTTCGGATGACTTCCGGTTGGGATGTGGCCAACACGTCAATGATTTCTTCGCCGCGATAGATCACCACCTGATGGATGGTGAGATCGCCCTTGTCCGGCATCCAACCGAATTGAAGCGTGCTAAGCCGCGACACATCATTCTCTGTATTCAACTGATGCGCGACATCTGTGTATCTGGACACGACGCCAGCATCGAGCCGTACCTGGCGATCATAGAGGACGACGTCCTCGTCGGCAGACATGGCCGCATCGAAATCCGATTGCGCGACCCATTCCGGAGCTGCACCGAAAATGACTTCCTCACCCGCCATTGCTGGCACCGAGAACAACGCCACCGGAGCAGCAGATAAAAACAGATTTCGCAAAGCACTACGTCCCTTGATGCGACCAATTCGGGACTATGATTAAGGCAGCTCAGTTCATTTGCAATCGCTTTGTCGATGATGATGCACGGTTCGGCATCAGATGGCGGTGAGAGGCTTCCACGGATGTCGATTGCTTCAACCTTGTCATTATCCGGCTCGACGCCTAGCCGCGCAGCCAATTCACTGCCCAACCGGAGTTGTTCATGGTCCCCCGTTATTCCCGCCCCGAAATGACCGCCCTCTGGGAGCCGGAGGCGAAGTACCGAATCTGGTTCGAACTCGAAGCGCATGCCACAGCGAAGCTGGGCGAACTTGGTGTCGTCCCTGAAAGCGCGGGCAAGGCGCTGTGGGACTGGTGGGCGACGGAACCGAAGATCGATGTCCAAGCGATCGATGCGATCGAAGCGGTGACCAAGCATGATGTCATCGCCTTCCTGACATGGGTTGCCGAGCAAGTCGGCGACGAGGCGCGCTTCATGCATCAGGGAATGACCAGTTCCGATGTGCTCGACACGACGCTTGCCGTGCAGCTTGCCCGTGCAACCGACATCCTGCTGGCCGACATGGATGCACTGCTGGAAGCGATCAAAGTCCGCGCGGAAGAGCACAAGTTCACACCCACCATCGGCCGCAGCCACGGCATTCATGCCGAGCCGGTGACCTTCGGGCTCAAGCTGGCGCAGGCCTATGCCGAATTCGAGCGCTGCCGTGCCCGTTTGTGGGATGCCAGGGCCGAAATTGCGACCTGCGCCATCTCGGGCGCAGTCGGCACCTTTGCCAATATCGACCCCGAGGTCGAAGCCTATGTTGCCGAGCAGATGGGTCTGGTGCCGGAGCCAGTTTCCACCCAGGTCATTCCGCGCGACCGGCACGCTATGTACTTTGCGACGTTAGCCGTCATTGCCGGGTCGATCGAGCGCCTCGCGGTCGAGGTCCGCCATTTGCAGCGCACCGAAGTTCTGGAAGCCGAAGAGTATTTCTCGCCCGGCCAGAAAGGCTCCAGCGCCATGCCGCACAAGCGCAATCCTATCCTGACCGAAAACCTGACCGGCCAGGCGCGCATGATCCGCGCCTATGCCATGCCCGCGCTCGAGAATGTGGCGCTGTGGCACGAGCGGGATATCTCGCATTCCTCGGTGGAGCGCTTCATCGGACCGGATGCGACGATAACGCTCGATTTCGCGCTCGCCCGGCTGACCGGCGTGGTCGAGAAGCTGCTGGTCTATCCCGAGCGGATGCAGACCAATATGGACCGCATGGGCGGCCTCGTTCACTCGCAGCGCGTGTTGCTGGCGCTGACACAAGCGGGCGTCAGCCGCGAGGACGCCTACCGGCTGGTCCAGCGCAATGCGATGAAAGTGTGGGATTCCGATGGGAGGCTGCAACTGCTCGACCTGCTCAAGCAGGATGAGGAAGTTACCTCGGCGCTTTCGGAACGCGAGCTCGAGGACAAATTCGACCTCGGCTACCATTTCAAACACGTCGAGACGATCTTTACCCGCGTGTTTGGCTAGACGAGAGCAAGCGCTCCGCCTAGCATCCGGGAACAAGGCAGGGTCACAAGGGAGGCACAACCCATGCAAATCGTCCGTACGATCTTCTGGGTCTTCATCCTGGTGGCGCTGCTGGTGTTCACCGCATTCAACTGGGAACCGGTTGAAGTTCGCCTGTGGGAGAACATGATCGTTGAAACGAAGGTCCCGGCGCTGGTCATCGTGGCCTTCTTGCTCGGCGTGGTGCCGGCATGGCTGATCCACCGCGCGACGAAGTTTCGCCTGCAGCGCAGGATCGGCCAGCTGGAAGGCGCAGCCCGCATGGCGGCGTCCAACCGCCAGACCCCGCCCGCGCCCAGCACTTCGGCTGGAACCTCCACCGCTCCAGACGCCGTCAATCCGGTCGACCCGGAACCTGAAGCCAAGTCGTGACCAACCCGGTATATCTGGCGCTCGACCTGCCGCAGCTTGAAGCGGCCAAAGCGCTTGCCAAGCAGGTCAGTGCGCATGTCGGGGGCATCAAGCTGGGCCTCGAGTTTTTCTGCGCGCACGGGCATCATGGCGTCCACGAGATCATGCATGCGTGCGGTCTGCCGGTGTTCCTCGACCTTAAACTGCACGACATTCCCAATACCGTAGCTGGCGCGATGCAGGCGATCCACGTGCTCGAACCGGCCATCGTCACCGTGCACGCCAGCGGCGGCCGCGCGATGATGGAGGATGCCAAGGCGGCTGCGGGAGAGAACACCAAGGTTGTCGCCGTCACCATGCTAACCAGCCTGGACGAACGCGACTTGAGTAGAACCGGTGTGCAAGGATCCTCGCACGACCATGTAATGAGGCTGGCAGAACTGGCGCAAGATGCAGGCCTCGACGGGATCGTATGCTCGGGTCAGGAAGTGAAATCCGTCCATGACCGATGGAAGCACGGCTTTTTCGTCGTCCCCGGATTGCGTCCATCCGGTTCGGCGGCCGGCGATCAAAAACGCGTCGTCACCCCGCGCAAGGCACGCGACCACGGCGCCAGCGTTCTTGTGATAGGCCGCCCGATCAGCCGCGCCGATAATCCTGCGGGGGCGGCTCGCGCAATCGAAGCGACGCTTTAGAGGTAACATGACTACCCAGATCAAGATTTGCGGGCTTTCCACGCCCGAGACTGTCGATGCGGCGGTCGATGCCGGGGCGACCCATATTGGCATCGTCCAGTACGAAAAGAGCCCGCGCCATGTGTCCTTGCGCGATGGTTCGCGGCTGCGCATGCGGGTGCCCGAAGGCGTCAAGGTGGTGATGGTCACGGTCAAGCTTGAGCCTGAAGAGCTTGCCCGCGCTTATGAAAACATCCGCCCCGATGTAATTCAATTCCACGGCGGGGAAACGCCGGAATGGATGGCGCTCGTCAAGCAGACCATCGGCTGCGAGACGTGGCGCGCCATCGGCCTGCGCGAGAAGGAAACGCTCGAACGCTCGCGCAAGTTCGAGGGCAAGTGCGACCGCCTGCTGTTCGACGCCCCGGCCAAGGCGCTGCCCGGCGGCAATGGCACGAGCTTCCAGTGGGACCTGCTCGACGGGTGGGACGCCTATATGCCGTGGGGTCTTGCCGGCGGGCTGGATGCGGGCAATGTCGGCGACGCGATCCGGCAGACAGGCACGGAACTGGTCGATGCCTCCAGCGGCCTCGAAACGCAGCCAGGCGTGAAGGATGTCGACAAGATACACGCCTTCTGCAAAGCGGTGCGCGATCATGACAACGCAAGCTAACTCCTTCCGCAACCAGCCTGACGAACGCGGACATTTCGGCGATTATGGCGGGCGCTATGTCGCCGAAACGCTGATGCCGCTGGTCCTCGATCTGGAGCGTGAATATCGCGCCGCGCAGGCCGATCCCGCATTCCAGGCCGAGTTCGACGACCTGCTCGAACATTATGTCGGGCGCCCCTCCCCGCTTTATTATGCCGAGCGTCTGACCGAGGCATTGCGCGCTAACTCCCCCGAGGGGCGCGGCGCGCAAGTCTGGTTCAAGCGGGACGAGCTCAATCACACCGGCGCGCACAAGATCAACAATTGCATCGGGCAGATCCTGCTTGCGATCCGCATGGGCAAGACGCGCATTATCGCGGAAACCGGCGCGGGTCAGCACGGGGTTGCGACCGCCACGGTGTGCGCGCGGTTCGGCCTGCCCTGCGTCGTCTATATGGGCGCGGAGGATATCCGCCGCCAGCAGCCCAACGTGTTCCGCATGAAGCTGCTGGGCGCAGAAATCGTACCGGTGACCAGCGGGCGCGGCACATTGAAGGACGCAATGAACGAAGGGCTGCGCGACTGGGTCGCGAATGTGCACGACACCTTCTACATCATCGGCACCGCAGCCGGCCCGCATCCCTATCCAGAACTGGTCCGCGACTTCCAGAGCGTGATCGGCAAGGAAGCGCGCGCGCAGATGCTGGACGCGCATCGGCCGACTGCCCGATCTTGCTGGTGGCCTGCATCGGCGGCGGCTCCAACGCGCTCGGGCCTGTTCCACCCCTTCCTCGACGATGCGGATGTGAAGATGCTCGGCGTCGAAGCGGCGGGCCACGGGCTCGACGGCGACGAACACGCGGCCAGCCTGCTCGGCGGCTTCCCCGGCGTGCTCCACGGCAACAAGACCTATCTGCTGCAGGACGAGGACGGCCAGATCACCGAAGGCCACTCGATCAGCGCCGGGCTCGACTATCCCGGCATCGGCCCCGAACACGCCTGGCTGAAGGACACGGGCCGCGTCGAATACACCGCGATCACCGACGAGGAGGCGCTGGACGCCTTCCAGCTGCTGTGCCGCACCGAGGGCATCATTCCCGCGCTCGAGCCCAGCCACGCCATCGCGGCGGTGGCCAAGCGCGCGAGGGAAATGGCCGAAGGACAGCGTAATCCTCGCGAATCTGTGCGGGCGCGGGCGACAAGGACATCTTCACCGTGGCCGAGAAGCTTGGGAGTGGAGATGTGAAGCTCGCCCTCTCAGAAAGAAGAACGCAAAGCTAGAGGTGGCTTATCGGCGAAACAATGCAGTCGATGCTCTTAGGCTTTTCACTTGGTCACTGTTTGCCCTAGCAATCATTTATTCACGTCGCCTGGGACGCTGGTTTCGACGACGCGATCAATTTCGAAAGCAGTTTCTGGCAAAGTCTAGCGTTTTCAGCTGCTTTCGGTGTGAGTTCGATGATTCTTAAGTTCACTACCGGTCTATTTGCGATGACACCGCCTCTCGAACGTCTTCTCCAAGCCCCACCCCGCGCTCGTCTGCTTCGTCACCGCGGGCGATGGCGACACCGCGGCCAATCTCGACGCGCTGGTCGAGGGCGGCGCGGATGTGATCGAGCTGGGGATGCCCTTCACCGATCCGATGGCGGACGGCCCCGCCATTCAGGAAGCGAACATTCGCTCGCTTGGCGCGGGCACGACCACGGCGGATGTGTTCGCCATTGCAACCGGTTTTCGCCAGCGCCACCCGGACGTTCCGCTGGTGTTGATGGGCTATGCCAATCCGATGGTGCGGCGCGGGCCGGAATGGTTCGCCGGGCAATGCCAGGCGGCTGGCATCGACGGCGTGATCTGCGTCGACATCCCGCCCGAGGAAGACGACGCGCTTGGCCCTGCCCTGCGCGCGTCAGGCATCTCCCCCATCAGGCTCGCCACGCCGACCACCGATGCCAAGCGTTTGCCGCAGGTGCTCGACGGTTCGGGCGGGTTTCTCTATTACGTTGCAGTGGCAGGCATCACGGGGATGCAGCAGGCCGCGATCGGATCGATCGAGGAAAACGTCACGCGCATCAAGCAATCGACGGACCTGCCGGTCGCCGTCGGTTTCGGCGTCAGAACACCCGAACAGGCGGCCGAAATTGCCAATGTCGCCGACGGGGTCGTGGTCGGTTCCGCGCTGGTCGAACTTGTCGGCGAACATGGCATAGATGCGCCGGCGCATCTCAAACAGCTCACGGCAAGTCTTGCCAAGGCAGTCCATTCCGCCGCAAAGGCTTCCGCATGAACTGGTTCAACCGCGTCCGCAATTCGCTCTCCTTCCTGCCGAAACGCAGCACGGAGAAAGATCTCTGGATCAAATGCCCCTCCTGTCAGGAGATGGTTTTCCAGCAGGAATATGCCGACAACGCCTATGTCTGCCCGCGCTGCGAGCATCATGGCCGGATCGGCGCAGATGAGCGACTGCGCCAGCTGCTCGACGAAGGTTTCGATGTGCTAGAGCAGCCGGTCGTTCGCGAAGACCCGCTTAAGTTCAAAGACACAAAGAAATACACCGAACGCCTGAAACAGGCACGCGCGAAAAACCCGCACCGTGACGCTTTCACGGTCGGCTCGCGGCGCGATCGAGGGTCACCCGGCTGTCGTCGGCGTGCAGGATTTCGGTTTCATGGGCGGCAGCATGGGCAT
Source organism: uncultured Alphaproteobacteria bacterium (assembly GCA_963797945.1). GTDB lineage: Bacteria > Pseudomonadota > Alphaproteobacteria > Sphingomonadales > Sphingomonadaceae > Qipengyuania. The sequence continues at coordinate 330,714 of CAWCRA010000006.1, forward strand.
GGCCGTGGGCACTGCCTTTTGCCAGGGCGCAGAGCGCGCGCTTACCCGTAAATGCGCCTATATCGTCGTCACCGCAGCTGGCGGGGCGCGCATGCAGGAAGGCATTCTTGAGCCTGATGCAGATGCCCAAGGCGACCGTGATGACACGCCGCCTGAAAGAGGCCGGCCTGCCCTATATCGTCGTGCTGACCGACCCGACCACTGGCGGCGTCACGGCCAGCTACGCCATGCTGGGCGACCTCCACATTGCCGAGCCGGACGCACTGATCGGTTTTGCCGGGCAGCGCGTGATCAAGGACACCATCCGCGAGCAATTGCCCGAAGGTTTCCAGCGCGCCGAATACCTGCTCAAGCACGGCATGGTCGATATGGTCGTTCACCGGCACAAATTGAAAGACCAACTGGCAACCGTGCTGGATTACCTCCAGCCTGCTCAGGCGGCATAAGCGCCAGCAATGCGGGATTTCGCCCGCTCCGACAATCAGGTGGTCCAACGGCAGCTAGACCGGCTTTCGGTGCTGAGCATCCAGCACCGCCGGTATAACCTCGACACCATTCACGCGCTTCTGGGCCGACTCGGCAATCCGCACATGTCGCTGCCGCCGGTATTTCACGTTGCGGGGACCAACGGGAAGGGATCGACCTGCGCTTTCCTGCGCGCCATGCTGGAGGCCGATGGCAAGCGCGTCCACACCACCATCAGCCCTCACCTGGTCCGCTATAACGAGCGCATCAGGATCGCGGGCGAGCTCATTTCGGACGAGCGGCTGGGCGATCTGCTGACCGAAGTGATCGATGCGAGCGAAGGCCTTGATGCAAGCTTCTTCGAAATCACCATCGCAGCGGTTTTCACCGAGTTCTCACGGGTCCCCGCCGATGCCTGCGTGGTTGAAGTCGGCCTTGGCGGGCGGCTCGATGCGACCAATGTCATCGAAAATCCGGTCGCCTGCGGGATCGCGGCATTGGGAATCGATCACGAAAAGTTTCTTCTTGCGCCAGAAGACGACGTGCCGGACGAGCCGCTGGCACGGATCGCTTTCGAAAAGGCGGGCATCACGAAAAACGGATGCTCGCTGGTCACTCTGTCCTATCCGCCAGCAGCGGAATCGGAAATCGAGCGGGCGGCGGCTCTGCACGGCGCCCCGCTCGCCATGCGAGGGCGAGACTGGCATTCCAGCATCACCTCGACCGGCCTCCACTATTCCGATCGCCACGGCGACCTGGCGCTTCCCCTCCCTGCATTACCCGGGGCGCATCAGGCAGAGAATGCCGGGCTCGCGATCGCCATGCTGCGGCATCAGGATCACGTGTCCGTGTCACGAGACTCGATTGCCGAGGGGCTTCGCACTGCGGTCTGGCCGGCGCGGCTGCAACGCCTGGCACCTGGACCGCTGACGCGGGACCGGGTCGTATGGCTGGATGGCGGACACAACCCAAACGCAGGCGCAATGCTTGGCGCCCGGTTTTCGGGCGAGCGGATTCATCTCGTGATCGGGATGCTCGAGGCGAAAGATCCCGCATCGCTAACCGAACCGCTGGCGAGCAGCCTCGCCAGTGTCACCGCAGTCCCCGTGCCGGGCCAAGAGTGGCACCGGGCGGAGGCATTCGGTCCGGACGCTCGGGAGGCAGACGGCGTGCCGTCCGCCTTGGCGGGGCTTCCTGATGACGGCCTGCCGGTTCTTATATCGGGTTCGCTCTATCTGGCGGGCGAAGTCCTTCGTTTGAACAATGAAGTGCCGGGCTGAATACTGTTACTGCGCCGGAACGACCTCGCCCGCTTCGGGTGCAACGATTCCTGCCGCTTTCTTGCCCCGGCTTTCGCGGTACCATTCGACCAGCACCAGTGCCACGGCGCCGATGCCGATCCAGGTGGTGAGAATAAACACATCGTAATAGCCCTGGTTCTCGATCATTTCGCCCAGCGCCCCGCGCCCGAGGGTGCCGACCAGCAGCGTCAGCGAAGACAGTAGTGCATATTGGACGGCGCTGAACTTCTTCGACACGATCGACGACAGCCACGCGATGTAGGCCGCCCCCGCGATGCCGATGGCGAGGTTTTCGAACATGATCGTAAAGGTCAAGCGCGGCAGGCCGTCCGACCCGAACGGAGCCATGAATTCGATCAGGCGGGTAAAGCCGATCGCATCGCTCGCCACCTGCATTCTCGCCCCGCCGACAGCCATATCGGCATAGAGCAGGTTCGTCAGAGCCGCGAGCAAGCCGCCCAGCGCCAAAGTGAACATGCGCCCGATTGCGGTCAGCATCCACCCGCCGAATGCCAGCCCTGCGATGATCGCACCGACACCGAAGAACTTCGACGCGAAAGCCACCTCGTCATTGGTGTATTGCAGTTCGCCCAGATAGAACGGATAGGCGAAGGTGCCCCAGATCGCGTCGCAGATACGGTATGTCAGAACCACGGCGAAAATCAGTACCAGCGACCACCCCATCCGGCCAACCAGCTCGACCAGCGGCAGCACGAGAGCGCGGTAGAGATGGTCAAGCGCGTAGGCTCCGCCGCTCGCCTGCGGTGCGTCCTCCGCCAAAAGGTTGGTCCCACGTTTCTTTTGCGCCGCAAGCCACCCTGCGATGAGCGACGGCAGGATGATCGTCGCAACAATGATCCATGGGCCAAAGTTCTTGGTAAAGTCGGTCGGATTTGGCCGATCCTCCGGCGCATAGGTCATCGACATGATCATGAAGGTCAGCACCACGCCGATCGCCAATGCCCACAGCAGACCAACCATCGCCAGCGCGCGGTTGCGCACCGCCGGAGCCAACTCGCCGGCTTTGCGCAGGGCGTAAACCTGTTCATCACCAACAACGTCCGACGCTGCCGCGTCACCATCCGCATTAGGGGCCCAAAGCCCCACAAAACCTGCGAAAAGCAGAATCGCACCCATCATCATGTATGTTTCAGGCCAGCCGATCCGCGCGGCAATGATCAGGCCCAAAGCGCCGCCCACCAGCGACGAGAAGCGGTAACCCATCTGATAGACGGTCGAGAGAATGTCGATCGTCGCCTCATCGTCGGCAACGTCGATACGCCAGGCGTTGATCGCAATGTCCTGCGTCGCGCTGGCGAATGCGCCGATGCCCGCCAGCAAGCTGAACATGCCCAGCTGCGTACGCGGTTCGAGGATACTCAACGTCACCAGAATCGTGCCGAGCAGCAGCTGCATCGGTACAATCCACTGCTTGCGTTTGCCAAGCTTGCGCAGAACGGGAATGTCGACTTTGTCGATCAGCGGCGACCACAGAAACTGAAACGCGTAAGCCAGGCCGATGAGCGAGAAGATTCCCATCGTCTCCAGATCGACCTCTGCTTCGGTCAGCCAGGCGAACAATGTGCCCAGAAACAGTGCGAACGGCAGGCCGCTGGCAAAGCCGAACAGCAGCATAAAGGCGGTTTTGCGGTTCCGCAGGGCAAGGCCCAGTGCCTTCCAGCTCGACTTCTTCTTTTGTGCGACCGCTTCCGCCATTCCCTAGCGTCCTTTCGTTTTGGGTAATTTTTTGCGACACTAGTGCGTCTCCAAGGGAAAGGAACAGGAAAGATGGCCGTTCCGAAAACGCTTGCCGCAGGTCCCGAACCCACCGCTGGTCAGCTGGCGCTGGCGCGCGCCGTCGCAGAAGGCGGCACGAGGCCGGATGCGGCAATCAACACCGTTCCGGCGAGCGTCTATACCGACCCCGAGTACTTCATGCGCGAGAAAGCGGCTATTTTCGACCGGCTTCCCCAATTGCTATGCCCTTCGGCTCTGTTGCCGGACCCCGGAATGGCGGTGGCCCACGATGGCACGGGCCGTCCGTTGCTGATCACGCGCGATGGCGACGGCGCAGTGCATGTCTTCCTGAACGTCTGCCGCCATCGGGGCACGCGCCTGGTCGAGGGCAATGACGCGGAGTGCACCAAGAAGCTGGTCTGCCCGTATCATGCCTGGACCTATTCGACCGATGGCCGCCTGCTTGCCCTTCCCCGCCCCGACAGCTTCCCTGGGCTCGACAAGAGCGAATACGGGCTCGTGGAGCTGCCCAGCCTGGAAAGCGGCGGGCTGATCTGGTTCTGCCCCAAGGACGATCCGGACTGGTCGGATGCTCTGACGATCGGGGCCGACATGGACGCTTTCGGGACGGCAGATCATTTCCTGTTCCGCCGCAAGACGCACACTGTGCGCGGCAATTGGAAGCTCATCATGGATGCGTTTCTCGAAAGCTATCATGTCACTCGCCTGCATGCGAAAACCATCGGGCCTTTCTTCAAGGACGGCGTGACCAGCGGGGACATGATCGGCCCCCATGCCCGCGCCGCAGTCGGGCGGCTCGAAGAAATGGAGGGCGTCGACCTGGGCGACATGAATTCGCTGCGCCGCGTCGTCACATTCGCCTACCAGATGCTGCCGGGCGCGCTGATCATCCCGAGCCCCGATTATCTCAACCTGATGGTGATGATGCCGCAAGCCCACGACCTGACACTGGTCGAAGACTTCATGCTCATTCCCGAAGAGCCGGCCACCGACAAGGCGCGCGACCATTGGGAACGCAGCTGGGCGCTGCTGGATGGCGGCGTATTCGCAAGCGAAGACTTCCGCGCTGCGGAACTCGGCCAGCAAGGCTTGTCGACCGGTGCAGTCCCGCATCTTACCCTCGGCTCGATGGAAGGCGGCATTCGCCGCTATCACGAGGGTGTCGAAGAGGCGTTGCGCACGGCCGATTGACCGCCTAGGCGGCGCCAATGGGCGAAAGACTACCTGAAGAAGGCGACCGGATCGCCAAACTGCTCGCGCGGGCAGGCATTGCCAGCCGCCGCGAGGTCGAACGGATGATCGCCGAAGGGCGTGTCTCGATCGCTGGCAAGGTGCTGGACACTCCCGCGATCAAGCTGACCAGCCTCAACGGAGTAACGGTCGACGGAAAACCTGTCGGAAAGCCCGAAGCGCCGCGCCTGTTCCGGTTCCACAAGCCACAGGGCCTGCTGACCGCCGAGCGCGACCCCAAAGGCCGCCCGACGATCTACGATGCGCTGATCAATGCACTTCCAAAGGGTACACCGCGCACGATGCCGGTCGGCCGTCTGGATTTTACAACCGAAGGCCTGCTGCTGCTGACCAATGACGGCGAGTTGAAGCGCGCGATGGAATTGCCCTCTACCGGTATTCCGCGCAGCTACCGCGTTCGTGCATTCGGTGACATTTCCCAGTCCCAGCTGGACGACCTCATCGAAGGCATCACCGTCGACGGGATTCGCTACGGTAAGATCGAGGCCGACCTGGAGCGGGGCGGGAAGGGGCGCAATCACTGGATCGTGATGACCCTGACCGAGGGCAAGAACCGCGAAGTACGCCGCGTGCTCGAGCATCTCGGGCTGGAAGTGAACCGCCTGATCCGCACCGCTTACGGTCCCTTCGCGCTCGAAGACCTGCCCCGCGGGCAGGCCGCAGAGGTGAAACAGACCGACGTCGAGCGCTTTCGGCGGACACTGCGCACGAAATGAGGATTATTTCGGGGGAATGGCGCGGGCGGAAGCTCGTTGCGCCGAAGGGTGACGGGACGCGGCCGACAGCGGATCGCACGCGCGAGACTCTCTTCAACATGCTCAACAGCCGGTTCGGCACCTTCGAGGGGCTGAGCGTCGCCGATCTTTTTGCGGGGTCGGGCGCGCTTGGGCTCGAAGCCCTGTCGCGCGGCGCGGGATCGTGTCTTTTCGTCGAACAGGATGCTGCGGCAGTCAAAGCGATACGCAGCAATATTGCCGCATTCGACGCCCGAACCAGGACGACGGTTCAACAGGGCTCTGTCATGCAACTCGGGCCTGCCAAAGTGGCACATGATCTGATCCTGCTGGACCCGCCATATGGCACAAATGCGGGACCGGTGGCGCTCGATCGCTTGCTTCGGCTCGGCTGGATCGGCCCTGCCACTTGGGTAGCTTTGGAAACGGGTTTCAAGGATGAGCTGAAAGTTCGCACGCTCCAATGCGAGGCGGAACGACGTGTCGGGAAGGCCCGCCTGACACTCTGGCGACTCCCTCCCGACACGAAGTAGGCTAACCGATGCCTAACGCATCGGCTCCGGCTCGGCTTCCGGCTCTGTGTACGGCTCTGCTGGGGTCTCGGCGGCATCCCCGCTCCGATCACCCAGCGCTGCCGCGCGTTCTTCGATCATCGTCCAGGCCGCGTCGCGGTCCGGATCGCTCATGGCGACGATAGCCAGCTTGTCATTATCGCCGAGGCGCCAGAACAAGCTTTGTCGTGCTTCCGGCAGGGTCCAGAAATAGGCCTGCGCATCCGTGGGCCAGGCATCATACATGGCGCGTTTGTCGTCGGGCCATGTCTCATATGCCGCCATCTGATCCGGCGTCAGTTCTCCGCCGCCAACATTATCCGGCAATGGCGGAACCGGCGTAGCTGGCACGTCCTGCGCGAGCGCAGGTATCGAAATCGTCGCCAGATGACCGCCAATTAAATATAAAAATGTCTTCCGCATGGGTTACTTTCCTTATCGAGGTTACCATGCGCGACGAACGCTACCCCCTCGCGGTTGCGATATGACCTTGTGCGCTGAAATCATTTGGAAAAACAAGGTGGTCGTTCCGAGCGACCGCTGACATTGCTCGCCCGGGCGCAGACCGTGCCAAAAAGCGGGCGAGTTGCATTTTACGGGATAAAGGCAACCACACACGAAAAAGGGGCAAGACCGCCATGGCAGTCTCGCCCCCTCCAAGCGCCGCGCCGTAGCCACTAGAGGGCCGGCGCGAGCTGGACCTTTGTTTCGTCAGTCCATCTTGCTGGCAGGCTTGCCCGGCCAATAAGAAAGCGGGCGGTTGCCCCACTTCAGACCAGCGGCACGCGGATTGATGCAGCCATCCTGGTCGTTCTTCATGCACACATCGTAAACCTGGCCTTCGATGCGGACCTTGGTTGCCTGACCACGAGCGTTCGTTTCGACCACTTCGGGCGATTTCGCGCCAATATTGTGATCGTCGGCCAGCGCGGGGGCGGCGGTCATCGCAAGCCCCAAGGCAGCTCCGGCTGCAAGAATACGCATCATATTGATATCTCCTTTTTCATTCGAATACGCCCAGCCAACGAACTGAATCGCCTTGAGGTCCCAAAAAGTAGGCTGAAGACGTTTGCGCGGCGCCGCATCACTTGCACGCGAGGCGCGCGTTCCCTACCTGTTCGCTACCTGCACGATGACCGATCTCCCCGCCCCACACCGACCCGATTCGGCAATTGAGCCCAATGGGGCGCTGCCGGCCTATGCGGCTACGCTGAATGAACCGCAGCGCGAGGCGGTCACGACCACCGAGGGCCCGGTGCTCATGCTGGCCGGCGCAGGAACCGGCAAGACCGCGGCGCTGACTGCGCGCCTCGCGCATCTGATCGCGATGCGTTTGGCGTGGCCGAGCGAAATTCTGTGCGTGACCTTTACCAACAAGGCCGCGCGCGAAATGCGGGTCCGGGTGGGCGGACATATCGGCGAGGCGGTCGAGGGGATGCCCTGGCTGGGCACATTCCACTCGATCGGCGCGAAAATGCTGCGCCGACACGCCGAACTTGTCGGTCTGAAGTCGAATTACACGATACTCGACACCGACGATCAGTTGCGGCTTCTCAAGCGGCTGATCCAGGAAAACGATGTCGATGAGAAACGCTGGCCGCCGCGCCAGCTCGCCGGACTGATCGATCGCTGGAAGAACCGCGGGCTTAATCCAGGCGACCTCGATGCGGTCGAAAACGAAAGCTACGCCAACGGCCGCGGCGAGGAATTCTACAAACTTTATCAGGAACGGTTGAAGAGCCTGAACGCCTGCGATTTCGGCGACCTGTTGCTGCATATGCTCAACATTTTTCGCAAGCATACAGACGTGCTCGAGCAATATCAGCAGCGCTTCAAATATATCCTCGTCGACGAATATCAGGATACCAACCAGGTCCAGTATCTGTGGCTGCGCCTGCTCGCCCAGACCCGCAAGAATATCTGTGTCGTCGGGGATGACGATCAGTCTATCTACTCCTGGCGCGGTGCGGAAGTGGCCAATATCCTGCGCTTCGAGAAAGACTTTCCGGGCGCGAAAGTAGTCAAGCTGGAGCAGAATTATCGCTCCACACCGCAGATCCTTGCCGCCGCATCGGGCCTGATCGACGCCAACAGCCAGCGGCTCGGCAAAACGCTGTGGACCGAACTGCCGGCGGGAGACAAGGTCCGCGCGATCGGCGTGTGGGACGCACCCGAAGAGGCCCGCCGCGTCGGCGAGGAGATCGAGCGGCTGGAACGCGAAGGCTGCCCGCTAGACCAGATCGCCATCCTGGTGCGCGCTCAGTATCAGACCCGCGAGTTCGAAGATCGCTTTATACAGATCGGTCTGGCTTACCGCATCGTCGGCGGCTTCCGCTTTTACGAACGGTCCGAGATTCGCGACGCACTCGGCTATCTTCGTGTCATCGCCCAGCCAGCCGACGATCTGGCATTCGAGCGCATTTACAATCAGCCTAAACGCGGTCTCGGAGCGAAGACGTTAGAGGCCATGCGCCGCCATGCTCGGCGAACCGGCATGCCGCTCGCTGCTGCCAGTCTCGATCTGTGCGACACGGACGAGCTTCCGGCGCGTGCCCGCAACACGCTGGTCGCCCTGCTCCAGCATTTCGTCGTCTGGCGCGAAGCTGCGGAGAAGGAGACGCCCGCCAATCTGATGCGCCAGGTGCTCGTGGAGAGCGGGTATGAGGACATGCTACAGAACGATCGCAGCCCGGAAAGCGCCGGACGGCTCGAGAATCTCTCGGAGCTGGCGCGGGCGATGGAGGAGTATGACACGCTCGGCGATTTTCTCGAGCATGTCGGCCTTGTCATGGACAATGACGCGCGCAATGACGGCGAGAAGGTCACCATCATGACCATGCATGCAGCCAAGGGGCTGGAGTTCAATCATGTGTTCCTGCCCGGCTGGGAGGAAGGCGTCTTCCCCAGCCAGCGCTCACTCGACGAAGGCGGCCTGGCGAGCCTCGAGGAAGAGCGCCGTCTTGCCTATGTAGCGATAACGCGTGCGCGGCGTCGTTGCACCATCCTGCATGCCGCCAACCGGCGTATCTTTGGCCAGTGGACCAGTTCGATCCCGTCAAGGTTTGTCGAAGAATTGCCCGACGAACACGTCGAGGAGGAAACGACTATGACGGGCGGCGCATCCCTCTGGCGCGCAAACTGGTCGGAGGGCGACGATCCCTTCGCCCACGTCTCGGCCGCTCGTCCCGACAAGAGCAGCACGCGCGGCCCCGGCTGGCAGCGCGCGCTAGCCACAGGCTACGACACCAGACAGCCTCGCATTACCGAGAACAAGCGCAGCGCAGCGAGCTTCGCTGCCAAACCCCGCAGTGACGTCGCGATCGGGGCACGCGTCTTCCACGACAAATTCGGCTACGGCACGGTGACCGATCAGGATGGCAACAAGCTGGAAATCGAATTCGAGAAATCGGGCACCAAGCGCGTCATCGACAGCTTTGTGACGCTCGCGGACTAACGGCGGACTAATGGCAGATCAGGCGGTCGCTTCGTCCGCCTCAGTTTCAGTTTGGCCGCCCATCCGATAACGCCTTTCCCAGGGACGCTTCAGCTCCCCCCAGATGCCGCGTGAACCTTCTGCAATGCCGGTCTCGCAATTCACATGCGGTGCCGGATCGATCCAGGTGCCGAACATTCGATCCCAGATGGTAACGGTGTTTGCATAGTTCGAACCCATCAGCTCCTCGTCGCGGATATGATGTAGCCGGTGCGCCGCTGGAGAAATCAGAATTTTGCCCGCTGGGCCAAGAGTCCACGGAACGTCCGCATGGATGAAATAGCCCCACCAGCTGCGGATCAAATTGGCCACGACAATAGCCCAGATTGGAAAGCCGAGCAAAAGCGCCGGGAGATTGTCGACCACCATGCTCAGGAAATGGCCAACCGGGTGCTTGCGCAGAACAGTCAGCCAGTGAAGTTGTTCGTCGGCATGATGGGTCGCATGGAAGCGCCACATCAACGGATGATGCTCCAGCCGGTGACGCCAATAGGCCATGAGATCGATCACCAGAAGCGCTGCCAGCAGTGGTAGCAGGAACGGTAGCGCCTCCCAGAACGCCTCGATCTGCGGTTGCTTCGGCAGCACGCTATGCAGAGCCGCGACGGGAAGCACATAGAGCGGCGCGAGCAAGATATAATTGATCAACAGCAGCCCGATATTCGTCTGCGTCTCGCGGCGGCACCGCCGGACTGCTTCGATTACCCGTTCGCGTTTGGTGGCGAGCGCGAGCAAGGCGAAAACAATCGCCAAGGGGGCGAGTGCTTCGCCCATACCCTTTGCACTGGAGAGCCACGGTTCCATCACTGCCAGTGTATGGCGCAATTACCGTAAAGGAAAGATCAACGGCGGGCGCTTAATTAAGCGCCGAGACTCCAAGAAAGCCCGGTTGCGGGCCGTTCCATTCACCCGCCGGAACCGGATCGCCCGCAGGTTCTTTCCGGCGCGGGTTCTTCGGCTTGGTGTCGCGCTTCACTTCCGCTTCCGGCTCGCGCACTTCCGGCGCTTTTTCGCGTTTCTTCGGTGAGCGCTCGCGCTTAGCCTTGCGCTCCGGCGGAGGCTCGGCTTCCGACCGCGCGTCTGTCGGCTTCTGCTGGCGTTTTTCCGGCCCCTTCATATCGACGCGCACGTCGTCCTTGCCGAACACGGGGATGACATTACCCGTCAGCTTCTCGACATTGTCGATGGCTTCCGCATCCTCGGGCGTTACGAATGTGAAGGCGCGGCCCTTGGCCCCTGCCCGTCCGGTCCGCCCGATACGGTGGACATAATCGTCGGGATGCCACGGGGTATCGTAATTGAAGATGTGGCTGACACCCTTGATGTCGAGGCCGCGTGCCGCAACGTCGCTGGCAACAAGAATGTTGATGTCGCCCGACTTGAAACGCGCCAGCTCCTGCTGACGTGTGCCTTGGTCGATGTCGCCGTGAATTTCTCCGCTCGAGAAGCCTGCGCGTTGCAGATGCTTATTGAGCTCGCGCACGGTGGTCTTGCGGTTGGAGAAAATGATCGCGGTTTCGACATGGTCGTGCTTGAGCAACCATTCGAGCGTCTCGCGCTTCTGGCGCGGCTTTACCGGCACCTTGAAGACCGTAATGTCCTTGTTGGTCGTCGCCGCGCGGCTCACTTCGATCCGCTTGGGATTGGTCATGAACTGTTTGGACAGCTTTTCGATCGGCGGCGGCATCGTGGCCGAAAACAGCATCGTCTGGCGCTGTTCGGGAAGCTTGGAACAGATAAACTCGATATCGGGAATGAATCCCATATCGAGCATCCGGTCCGCCTCGTCGATCACGAGAAGTTCGCAGCCGTTCAGCAGGATCTTGCCCCGCTCGAACAGGTCCATCAATCGGCCTGGAGTAGCGATGAGCACGTCGACGCCTTCATTAAGCGCCTTGATTTGATCGCCCATCTGCACACCGCCGATAAGCAGCGCCATCTTCAGATCGTGGTTCTGACCATATTTCTCGAAGTTCTCGGCAACCTGTGCTGCGAGCTCGCGTGTCGGTTCCAGGATCAGGCTGCGCGGCATCAGTGCGCGGCGCCTGCCGCTCGCCATGATGTCGATCATCGGCAATACGAAGCTGGCAGTCTTGCCGGTCCCCGTCTGCGCGATCCCGATAATATCCTTCATCATCAGCACGGGCGGTATCGCCTGCGCCTGAATGGGCGTGGGTTCGGTGTAACCCGCTTCGTCGACCGCTTTGAGAAGGTCGGGAGAAAGGCCGAGGTCGGCAAAGTTCATGCGTATGTCGCGTTGTCCAAATATAAAAGCTGGAAGAAAAAAGCTCTGCGATGCGCAAAAGCATGGCAGGCAAGGCGGCCATCGCGCAAACAAGCGAAAAAGTCAAGAAATTGCCCCGTTCGGACGACAGCTTACTGGTCTTCGACCCGCACCAGGCGATTCATTTCGGCAACCGAGCATTTGGCGCCGCTACGGGATTGCAGCATGTCCCGCTCGATACACAGCCGTCCGTCATCGTTGCTTTCGATGTAGAAGCCTGAATAGAAATGCCGCGAAGAGCATGATTTTTCCAGGTCTGCGGCGACAAGGCTGCGGTCCCGCATGAAGAGAAGCAGGCGGTTGCCGCGGTCTGCCTGTACCGCCGCAATGCCGCTGACGGGCACGCAGTCATCCATGTCTCGCTCGACAAAGCGCCGACTGCGGTTTTGCGAAGGCAGCGTCGACATCAGGTTCTGGCGGACGGGGTTGGGACGCGGCGAAACGCGCAGAATCACGCGCCTTTCGATGCGCACCTGGTAAATCGGGCCGACATCGAATGGCAGCGCGATCTGCAACCAAGAAGCCGCGCGGCGCGTCGGCGCGTTGCCTTTTCCGTCGGCCTCGACGATATGATCGGCATTCAGGCTCGCGGCATTTTCATCAAGCGGAGCCTCGCTCGCCCCGAGAGGCAGCAGCAAGGTCAGCGGGACCAACAGGGCAGCGAGGCTGTTCATGACGAGATCGGTAGTAAGCTCCCTTGGACTGCAAGCATTGCGCAGCCCCAAACACAAACCCTCACTGACCGAAGTCGATTGAACATCGGCTTAATCCCTGCACACCAGATGGCAAGTGTCTGGCGATTTGCACGAAAAGTGTGGCAAGTGCGCCGCATGTCCGAATCGAAAAACCATGCACAATTTCTCGAACGTACCGCCGATCTGCTCGGTGCTCGTGGTTTCACCCAAGATCAGGAATTGGTCGATCCGTGGCTGACCGACTGGCGCGGTCGCTATACGGGCAAGGCGCTCGGGCTTGCCTCGCCGTCATCGGTCGATGAGGTTTCGAAGTTGGTCCGTCTGTGCGGCGAATTTCTTGTGCCGATCGTGCCCCAAGGCGGGAATAGCGGTATGTCGGGCGGTGCCACGCCCGATGCCAGCGGCGATGCCATCATCCTCAGCCTGAGGCGCATGAACCAGATCCGCAATCTGGATGCCGATGCCGGCCAGATCGTCTGCGATGCGGGCGTCATTTTGCAAACGCTTCACGACGCGGCGGAGGACGCCGGCCTTAGGTTTCCGCTCACTCTGGGCGGCAAGGGATCGGCGACGATCGGCGGGCTTGTATCGACCAATGCAGGCGGCACGCAGGTTTTGCGGCACGGCACGATGCGAGCGCAAGTGCTCGGGCTGGAGGCGGTTATGGCCGATGGATCCGTACTCGATGCGCTGACGCCGCTTAAGAAGGACAACCGCGGGTTCGATCTCAAGCAACTCTTGATCGGCTCGGAAGGGACGATTGGGATTGTGACCGGCGCGACACTGCGTCTGCTGCCGCAAATAGCTGGCCGGGCCGTGATGTGGGCAGGCCTGCCCGATGCCCCAGCCGCTCGCCGATTGCTGTTGCATTGCGAAGCGATGGCGGGCGACGCGCTGGAAGGCTTCGAAATTCTTCCCCGCCATTCGCTGGAGGCAGTGCTCGACCATTTGCCGGACGCGCGCGCGCCTCTTGCAGGAAGCCACGACTGGCATGCGCTCATCGAACTCGTTGCGGACGGCAAAGGCGCCGACGAGCTTCAAGGGCAGGCGCAGGCAGTGCTAGAAAGCGCGCTCGAGCAGGGTTTGCTTGAAGACGCGACTATCGCCGCCAATGAGACTCAGGCCGAGGCATTCTGGCTCCTGCGCGATTCAATTGCCCCGGCCGAGCGCGCCATCGGCCCTGCGATGCAGCATGATGTTTCCGTTTCTGTGGCGAAAATGGCGGACTTTATCGAAGCAGCGATACCCCAGGTCGAATCGCGTTTTGCCGATCACAAGGCGATTGCATTCGGCCACTTGGGGGATGGCAATGTTCATTTTCATGTCCTTGCGCCCGCCGGCTCCGACCGGGCCCAATGGGAAGGGTCGCACGGTAAAGAAGTCAGCAGAATGGTTCACGACCTCGTGACGCAATGGGGCGGATCGATCAGCGCCGAACACGGCATCGGTCAAACCAAGATCGACGAACTTGAGCGATTGGGCGATCCTGTAGCGATGGCAATCTTGCGATCCGTGAAGCAAGCACTCGATCCGCTGGGGATCCTCAATCCGGGCAAGCTTGTCCGGCTTGCACCTGACCACGCGGTCGCCTAGGGGGCGTGCCTTCACGCGCGCGGGGAGCCGTTAGACCGGCCTGTCAGCCGCGCGATACGACATTTCTGTTATTCCGATCCGGAGAAGTTTCATGGCCAGTGCGCCGCAGCAGCCCACCCTGCCCCTGTTCTACAATGACCTCATGCCGCTCAACAGCCGCGACCACGGCAAATGGAAAACGAAGGCCCTCGATTCGGCTGAATTCCTCAAGACGCAGCATGCTATTCCGATCACGGTCGACGAATTCGCGCAGGCTCAGCGAAACTTCCCGATTGTATTCTCGTCCGGTGAGAGCCCGCTTCCGCTCATCTTGATGGGCCTTAATGAAGGCGTGAACACATTCGTCGACGATGAGGGAAAGATCAACGAACCCGTTTATCTGCCCGCTTATCTGCGCCGTTACCCGTTCATGCTCGCGAAGTTGAAGCAGGATAGCGATGAACTGTCGCTTTGTTTCGACCCGACGAGCGGGACCGTTGGCGAATTCGACGACGGCCAGCCTCTTTTTGACGACAAAGACGAGGCGACTGAGGCGACTAAGCGGATTCTCGAATTCTGCGAGCACTTCGAACAGGCGGGGCAGCGCACGCGCATCTTTCTTGAGGAGCTGACCAAGGCCGACCTGCTCATGGATGGCGAGATTTCGATCACGCAGCAAGACGCGCCGGACAAGCCGTTCATTTACCGCGGGTTCAAGATGGTGGATCAGGAGCGGCTGACGAAAGTTGCACCTGAGAAAATCGAAGAGTGGAACAGGAATGGCCTGCTCATGCTGATCCATGCGCACTTGTTCTCGCTCGACCTGATGCGGAACATCTTCTCGCGCCAGGCACAGCAGGGCACTGCGCCGAAAGGCTGAGGCTGAGGCTGCTCCGACAGTCAATTGAGACCGTTTCAGCGACGAACGGTGGCGGGGGCGCGGCGATAGGCCGTTTCTCCCGCCCGAAAGCTTGAAACCGGGCGAAAACCCACCATTTCATGTTTGTCGGACGCAGCTTCCCCTCATAGCTCGTCTGGCGTTGTGCACGCGAGTGCACTTCCTCCCTGAACCTCGGCCACCTCGTGCATCTGCGCGAGGTGGTTTTTTTATTCCGCGGCCATCTGGAAACTCTCCGAGCCGCCGAGCGCAGCCACTTCGGGCGCCAAACGCCGCACAAGACCGGCTAAAAGGCGCACAACGCCAGGTGCACGCGCACTCGGTTCGGAAAAGCTTCCGTCCAGATAGGCCGATCTGCATACTTCGACCTGCATGGCGTGAAGACCCCGGCGCGGGGCGCTATGGCGGTCGAGAACGTAGCCACCGGAATACGGGCGGTTATGCGCCACTCGCCGTTCCTGCCGACCGAAATAATCAAGCGCACGGCTGCTTATTACGCCGTCGCATGCGGAGCCAAACCGGTCGCCAATCACGAATTCAGCCGGCTTGTCCTGCGGACTGCGCGGTTTGAGCGGCGGCATCGAATGAAGATCGATCAGGAGGGCAGCGCCCCATTTGTCGCGCACTTGCTCCATCAGTCGCGCCAGAGCCATGTGATATGGCCGGTGAATAGCCTCCAGTCGCTCCTGCAAATCCGCATGAGTAAGCCGCTGACGCCAGATTTCGCCGAGCCCGGGCAATCTGCGCGGTACGAGCCCCAATCCGCTCCTGGCTCGGCGGTTAGCCAGCGAATGCGGCGCTTCGATTACGGGCTTGTCGGCAATCATGCTCCAATCGACATCGTCGGGTGCGCGGTTGAGGTCGATCATGGCCCGCGGAGCATTCGCCGTGATAAGCGCCGCACCCGTCATCACCGCTACTTCTCGTGCCAAAGTGTCGATATGCCGGTCTTCCAGGCGCAGTTGCGACCATCCGGGCTGCCGCATTTGCGCCGTAAGGTGTTCCGGATAAGCTCTGCCGCCATGCGGGGCAGCAATAATGATCGGGGTCGACAGATCGGCTGGGGCGACGACCGAGAACGGAGCAATTTGCGCCCCACCATTCAAACTGTCGCCGGATCGATGGTTCATCGGCTGACTGCTGACCGCAAATTTGCGCTGAGTCAAAGGTTCCGCCCACGGCAAACCGTGCCCCATTCGAGGACAGTGCAGCCAATCAAAGGATTTTTTAAGTGGCTTCGTGTATGGGGAAGAGCATGAACGATACCAGCTATGCATCGATTCTCTTGGCGGAGGACGACGACGCCATGCGCGCCTATCTCGAGCGAGCGCTTGTGCAGGCCGGTTTTCGTGTCGATTCGGTCGACCGGGGGACCGCTGCCCTGCCGCTGCTCGAGAACGGCCGATACGACTCTGCTTTTGTCGGACATTGTGATGCCGGAAATGGACGGAATCGAGCTGGCGCAGAAATGCAATGAATTGAGCCCGGCAACGAAGGTTATGTTCATCACCGGGTTTGCCGCCGTTACATTGAAGGCCAGCCGGGAACAGCCCAATGCCAAGGTGCTGTCGAAACCTTTCCACCTGAAGGACCTCGTCGTGGAGGTGGAGCGCGTTCTTGAAGACAAGATCGCCGCCATGCTCTGATCGGGGTCGATTGTCACTTGCACGGCGCATGGCGTGTCGCTAAGTGGCCCGCCTGCCGCCGATAAGCGGCATACCGATGGTGCGGGCGTATAGCTCAGTGGTAGAGCACTGTATTGACATTGCAGGGGTCGGAAGTTCAACTCTTCCTACGCCCACCATCGTTTAAGAAACCCGCTGCGAGGCGGGTTTTTTATTGTCTCCCCGCTAGGCACTTTCCTGGCTACGGCGCGTTCGCAGCCGGGTATGACACAGAAAATCCTGCTACTCGGACCCGCCGGTCAAACCGGCCGCCATATCCTCGATCAAGCGCTCGAGCGCGGCCACGAAGTGCGCGGTATCGAACGCGATTTCCCTTACGGTTTTTGCGATCATCCCGCGTTCGAGGCATGCGAGGCCGACATTCTCAATGACGATATCGCGCCCTATTTCGAAGGCTGCGATACCGTCATATCCGCAATGGGCCTCGGCCGCGATCCGCAGACGCTCAACGACCCGCCGCCACTCTATACCGAAGGAGCGGTGCGGATTGTCGAAGCCATGCGAAAGGCAAAACTCGAGCGGCTGGTAGTTATTTCCGCGGCTTTTGCGGACCGGGATGTAGATGTGCCGCTCTGGTTCCGCGCAGCCACCCTGCCATTGCGAAACATCTTCAGGCAGATGGCGGAAATGGAGCGCGTGTTGCGGGTGACCAATGACATCGCATGGACCGCCGCGCGCCCAGGCTGGCTGCTGAATCGCCCACACACCGGCGACTTTCTCACTGCGGATGATGGCCTACCTGCCGGGACCTTGCGCACTCGCCGCGCCGATCTTGCGCACTTCATGCTCGATTGTGCCGAGCAGGGTAACTGGACGCGGCAGACGCCATTCGTCGCCCGGAAAGAAGAGCGGCCACTCGAATCTCCGTCTGCACTTGTCGAGGAATTAAGTCCCTTCTGAGTGGCCGCCTTAGCCTCCCTTGCAAGGCACTCCCCCTCTGCTAAAGCGCGCCCAACCCATCCTCAGACGAACATTTTCAGACAGACAGGGCAAACATGCAGAAAATTCAGGTCAAGAACCCGGTCGTCGAACTCGACGGCGACGAAATGACGAAGATCATCTGGCAGTGGATTCGCGAACGGCTGATCCTGCCTTATCTCGACATTGACCTGAAATATTTCGACCTCTCGATCGAAGGCCGCGACGAAAGCGACGACCAGATCACGATCGACGCAGCCAACGCGATCAAGGAATACGGCGTCGGCGTGAAATGCGCCACGATCACCCCCGATGAAGCCCGGGTCGAGGAGTTCGGCCTCAAGAAAATGTGGGTCAGCCCCAATGGCACGATCCGCAACATCCTCGGAGGTGTGGTCTTCCGCGAACCGATCGTGATCGACAATGTGCCGCGCCTGGTACCTGGCTGGACGGATCCCATCGTGGTCGGCCGTCACGCATTCGGCGATCAATATCGCGCCAAGGACACGCTGATCCCCGGCAAGGGCAAGCTGCGCATGGTCTTCGAAGGCGAAGACGGCAAGAACATCGACATCGACGTATTCGAGTTCCCGAGTCCCGGCGTCGCCTTGACGATGTACAATCTCGACAACTCGATCCGCGATTTTGCCCGTGCAAGCTTTGCCTATGGCCTCGACCGCGGATGGCCGGTCTATCTGTCGACCAAGAACACCATCCTCAAGAAGTACGATGGCCGTTTCAAGGATCTGTTCGAGGAAATCTTCGACGCGGAATACAAGGACGCGTTCGAAAAAGCGGACATCACCTACGAACATCGCCTGATCGACGATATGGTCGCCTCCGCGCTTAAGTGGAATGGCAAGTTCGTCTGGGCCTGCAAGAATTACGATGGCGACGTGCAGTCGGACATCGTCGCACAGGGGTTCGGCTCGCTCGGCCTGATGACTTCGGTTCTCATGACACCCGATGGCAAGACCGTCGAAGCGGAAGCTGCGCACGGCACCGTCACCCGTCATTATCGCCAGCACGAGCAAGGCAAGGCGACCTCGACTAATCCCATCGCCTCGATCTTCGCCTGGACGCGCGGTCTGATGTATCGCGGCAAGTTCGACGAGACGCCCGATGTGGTCAAGTTCGCCGAGACGCTGGAGAAAGTCTGCATCAAGACCGTCGAAAGCGGCCAGATGACCAAGGATCTGGCACTTCTGATCGGTCCGCAGCAGAACTGGCTCACCACCGAACAGTTCTTCGAGGCAATCGTAAAGAACCTGGAAAAGGAAATGGCCAATTGGTCCTGAAGGACCGGCTGGCTTAGCCATGGCCAACGATACCAAGGCCCGGCTCGAGGTCCGGCAGGCCGATCTCAAGGATGTGCGCGCGATCGCCGATCTGGTGCGGCGCGCCTATGACGACCTGCCGGCCTACACCCACGGCGAAATTCGCGGGCAGCTGAACAATTATCCAGACGGCTGCTTCGTCGCCAAGCTGGATGGAAAGCTGGTGGGCTATTGCGCATCCATGCGGCTGTCCCGGCGTGTCGCCTTTGGCAATCACACCTGGGACGAAGTAACCGGCAACGGCTTCGGCAGCCGCCACAATGCCAAGGGCGCATGGCTCTATGGGTACGAAATGTGCGTCGACCCGAAGGTGCGCGGTACGCGGATCGGTCGGCGGCTATACGAGGAGAGGCGTGCTCTGGCCGAACGGCTCGAGCTGTCGGGCATCGTGTTCGGCGGACGTATGCCGGGCCTTGCCAAAGCCATGCGGCGCAAGACCAATCGCGCCGAAACTCCGCAAGAATATCTAGAACTCGTCAGCGACAACAAGATTCATGATCCGGTGCTGCGCTTCCAGCTTGCCAATGGCTTCGAGCCTCAGGGCATTCTCGAAGGGTATCTGCCCGAAGATAAACAATCGAAATCGCATGCCGTGCGCATGGTATGGCATAACCCTTACGTCGATGCACAGAGCCCCAAGAGCCACCGCTTGCCACGCGATGTCGAAAGTGCGCGCATTGCCACCTGTCAGCTACAGGCCCGCGCAGTCAAAGATTTCGACGAGTTCATCAAGCAGGTCGAATATTTCGTCGATGTAGCAGCCGATTACGAAGCGGACTTCATCGTCTTTCCAGAGCTGTTCACTCTCATGCTGCTGTCGGCGGAAGATGAGGAGCTGACACCGCTCGAAGCTATCGAGTGCCTGTCGAATTACACGCCGCGTATCCGCAAGACTCTCTCGGAAATGGCGCTCAAATACAACATCAACATTATCGGCGGATCGCACCCGACTCGCATGGATGACGGCGATATTCACAACGTCGCTTATGTCTGCCTGCGCGATGGGTCGATCCACGCGCAGGAGAAGATACACCCGACGCCCAATGAGGCCTATTGGTGGAACATCAAGGGCGGCGATTCCATCGACGCAATTCAGACCGACTGCGGTCCGATCGGCGTGCTCATCTGTTACGACAGCGAGTTTCCCGAGCTGGCGCGCCGCCTGGTCGATGAAGGCGCACGCATCATCTTCGTGCCGTTCTGCACGGACAGCCGCCAAGGCTACATGCGGGTGCGTTACTGCGCGCAGGCCCGCGCGATCGAGAACCAGTGCTATACGGTTCTGTCCGGCAATGTCGGCAACCTTCCCAATGTGGCGAACATGGACATTCAATACGCACAGAGCTGTATTTTGACGCCTTGCGACTTTCCGTTTGCTCGCGACGGCATCGCCGCCGAGGCGAGCGAGAATGTCGAGACGCTGACCATCAGCGACGTCAATCTGGCGGATCTCAGCTGGGCCCGCGCGGAAGGAACGGTACAGAACCTCGCCGACCGCCGCTTCGATCTGTACCGCATCGAATGGGACAAGCGGGTCGGCAATGTGACTGCGCATATTGGCGAGAACAGCGACGCCTCATACGCACCAAAAGGCCCGCATACGCCCGGTGGCGGTTAAGCGGGTGACTGACTGAAAGCGCTCGCTATAAGACGCGAATGGCCGGCGAACTCGCACCCTCTCCCATCCTTTCCGATGCGCTCGTCATTCTTGGCGCGGCAGGCATTGTTATACCGCTGTTTACGCGGTTCCGGATCACGCCGGTCATCGGCTTTATCCTGGTGGGAATCCTCGTCGGACCCTACGGCCTCGGCCAGTTGGTGTTCGAAAGACCGTGGCTGGAACACATAACGATCACCGACCCAGAGGCGCTGGCGCCCTTTGCGGAATTCGGGATTATTCTGCTTCTATTCGCCATCGGACTAGAGCTGAGCTTCAACCGATTGTGGCAGATGCGGCGGCTTGTATTCGGTCTTGGCGCACTTGAATTGCTTATTATCGGCAGCAGTCTAGCGGTTGTCCTGATGATGATGGGGCAGTTCTGGACTGGCGCGGTCGGACTGGGCTTCGCGCTCGCTTTCTCATCGACTGCCATCGTGTTGCCGATTTCGGGGACAACCTCACCGGTTGGCCGTGCAGCCCTCTCCATGCTCCTC
Organism: uncultured Alphaproteobacteria bacterium; assembly: GCA_963797945.1. GTDB lineage: Bacteria > Pseudomonadota > Alphaproteobacteria > Sphingomonadales > Sphingomonadaceae > Qipengyuania. Next base: position 351,810 of record CAWCRA010000006.1, read on the forward strand.
TTCGAAGACATCATGATCGTACCGGTCATCTTCATTCTCGGCGCCATGGCACCCAGCGCTGCAGGCGGCGGGTGGGAAGGCCTGGTCGACACGCTCTTGATCGGCGGAGCCGTGGTGATCGGCATGATGGTCGCCGGAAGGCTTCTGCTGCCGCGCCTATTCGCGCTTGCGGCGCGCACAAAAAGCCCTGAACTGTTCCTTTCCGCCAGCCTGCTTGTTGTCATTGGCGCCAGCCTTGCGACTGCGGCCGCGGGACTTTCCCCAATTGTGGGTGCGCTCATGGCGGGCCTGCTTATTGCCGAGACCGAATACCACTCGGAGGTCGAGGGGATCATGGAACCGTTCAAAGGCCTCGCGCTGGGTATTTTCCTGATTACGGTCGGCATGAGTATCGATCTCACCACTATCTGGGATAATCTGGGCATGATCGCTTTGGCGGTCGTCGGAGTGCTGGTCTTCAAAGCCTTCGTCACCGGAGTGCTGCTACGTCTCATGGGTGCTCGCCGGAGCACAGCGGCAGAAACCGGCATCCTGATGGCGAGCCCTTCGGAGACGACCCTGATCGTACTGGCAGCAGCAAGTTCTGCTCTATTGATACAGCCCGGCACTGCGCAATTCTGGCAAATCGTCACCGCTATCGGCCTCACGATAACGCCCCTGCTGGCCGGCCTTGGCCGGGTTGTAGCGAGGCGAGTCGAGCCTGCGCCAGAGCTGACGGAACAGGACGAGGCGACGCCGCGGGTGATTATCATTGGGGCTGGCCGTATCGGTCAGCTTATCGGGCAGATGCTCGACACGCATGACCAGCCCTATGTCGCTATCGATTCCGACGCTGACTTGGTGGCGCGCGCAAAGCGGCGCGGTGTCCGGACGATATTCGGCGATGCAGCGCGCGGCGATGCGCTCAACAGGCTTGGCATCGATCACGCATTGGCAGTCGTGCTGACCATGGACGAGCCTGTCCTGGCTCAGCGGATCGTGGCGAAGCTGCGCAAAGAGCACCCCGAATTGCTGATCGTTGCCCGTGCGCGCGACAGCGACCACGCTGCCCGCCTCTATCGCGCTGGCGCCAGCCATGCTGTGCCCGAAACACTTGAAAGCTCGCTACAGCTTTCCGAAGCTGTGTTGGTCGATATTGGCGTTGCAATGGGGCCGGTCATCGCTTCGATCCACGAAAAACGTGACGAGTTCCGCGCCAAGATCGAGGAAGAAGGCAAGCTCGATTATACGCCGAAGCTGCGCACCTCGACCAGCGAAGGCTAATTTTTCTGAACGCTTTCCCGCCCCAGGCATTGTCAGGGAAAGGAGACTTCAATTGAGCAATCCAGATCCCACCAAACCCACACCCAATGACGAGAAATTCAAGCCACAGAATGTTGCGGATCCGCAGAAGGTCAGCAATCCGGCAAGCCAGCACCGCAGTCAGCCCGGCGACACAGGCGGCCATGATGTCAGCCGCGGATCGAGCGGCGTGACGAAGAATACCCCCGGAAGCTAGAAGCTTGGGCCCGCGCGACAGCCTAGGGGTTTTGCCTCGCTAGCGCGTTCTTCACAGCAGCAATTGCCTGGGCTGCATTGGCACCGTCCGGTCCGCCACCTTGGGCCATGTCCGGACGGCCGCCGCCGCCCTTCCCGCCAATTACCTCGACACCTGACCTTACTAGCTCGACTGCGCTTATCTTGTCGGTGAGGTCGTCAGTGACCGCGACCGCAAGTGCTGCCTTGCCATTGTTTACCGCGCAGATTGCCGTGACACCGCTACCCATGCGGGTCTTGGTTTCGTCCAGCAGCGGACGCAGCTCCTTGGGGCTTAGGCCTTCGATAACCTGGCCTGAAAACGCGACGCCGCCAACGCTTTCAGCGTCCGCTTCAGGTCCCGCATTCGCAGCGCCGCCGCCAAGAGCCAGCGCTCTTTTGGCTTCCGACAATTCTTTCTCGAGCTTCTTGCGCTCTTCCAAGAGCGCAGCCACGCGGGCAGGCGCATCATCCGGTCCAGTGCGGAGGGAGCCGGCGATGGTCTTCAGCGCCTCTTCTCTAGCAACAAGCCATTGCCGTGCCGCCTCGCCAGTGAGCGCCTCGATCCTACGCACACCGGAACTGACAGCACCTTCGGATACGATGCGGAAGACTCCAATATCACCGGTCGCATCTACGTGCGTCCCGCCGCACAATTCGACCGAGTAATTCTTGGCATCATGGCTCTGGCGCCCCATCGAAAGTACGCGGACTTCGTCGCCGTACTTTTCGCCAAATAACGCCAACGCGCCTGCTGCAACGGCGTCGTCTGGCGACATCAGCCTTGTCGATACCGTCTCATTAGCGCGAATTTCCGCATTAACATCGGCCTCTACCGCAGCGATGTCTTCATCGGAGAGCGGCATGGGATGCGAAAAGTCGAAACGGAAGCGGTCGTCGGAAACAAGCGAGCCCTTCTGGGTGACATGATTACCAAGCCGGTTTCGCAGTGCCGCATGAACCAAGTGCGTTGCTGAATGGTTCGCACGTATGTGATCTCGGCGATCTGCGTCGATTTCGAGGTGAACAGTATCTCCGACGGTAAGGGAACCGCTTGAAACCTTACCGACGTGACTATGCAAGCGCCCCAGCGGCTTGTTCGTCGTGTTCACCTCGAACTCGAAACCACTTGGCGTCCATATGCGCCCCGTGTCGCCCATCTGACCGCCGCTTTCGCCGTAAAAGGGCGTTTGGTTCGTCAGAATGATTGCATCCTCCCCAGCCGTGACAGACTGGACTTCTTTACCACCCCTCACAATTGCGACGACGGTTCCTTCGCCGTTGGCGGCGGTATAGCCGGTAAATTCGGTCGAGCCTTCGCGGTCGGCAATGTCGAACCAGACCTCTTCGCTTGCAGCTTCGCCCGAGCCTTTCCAGGCGGCGCGCGCGGCTTTCTTCTGACGCGCCATTGCAGCGTCGAAGCCCGAACGGTCGACGCTGAGCCCTCGGCTACGCAAGGCGTCCTCGGTCAGATCGTACGGGAAACCAAATGTATCATAGAGCTTAAACGCGGTTTCGCCGTCCAACGTGCCAGCATCGCCCATGTCGGCCGTGGCTTCGTCGAGCAGTCGAAGGCCTTTGTCGAGCGTCTTGCGGAACTGCGTCTCTTCGCGTTCGAGCACTTCGGATATGAGTGCTTGGCCACGAACAAGTTCGGGATAGGCCGCGCCCATTTCGGTGACGAGCGAGGGCACGAGGCGATGCATCAACGGGTCGCTTATGCCCAGAAGATGTGCGTGCCGCATCGCGCGGCGCATGATGCGGCGCAGGACGTATCCGCGTCCCTCATTGGAAGGTAGCACCCCGTCGGCGATGAGGAAGCTCGTTGACCGCAGGTGATCCGCTATGACGCGGTGGCTCGACTGCGCGTCTTCGTCTGCCGCGCCAGCGAACCCCATCGACGCCTCGATCAGCGCCCGAAAGGTGTCGGTTTTGTAGTTATCGTGCACGCCCTGCAAGACCGCCGCGACGCGTTCCAGCCCCATGCCGGTATCGATCGACGGATGAGGCAGCGCCAAGCGCTCGCCATCCGCTTGCTGATCGAACTGCATGAATACGAGGTTCCATATCTCGACGAATCGGTCCCCGTCTTCATCGGCGGATCCTGGAGGACCGCCTTGGATGTGCTCCCCGTGATCGTAGAAGATCTCAGACGATGGTCCGCAGGGCCCGGTATCGCCCATCGACCAAAAATTGTCGGCAGTCGCGATGCGGATGATCCGCTCCTCGGGCAGGCCGGCGATCTTGCGCCACAGGTCGAATGCCTCGTCGTCATCGTGATAGACGGTAGCGGTTAGGCGGTTCGGATCGATGCCCCATTCCTTGGTCAGGAGCATCCAGGCGCTATCGATCGCCTGTTCTTTGAAATAGTCGCCGAAGCTGAAATTGCCGAGCATCTCGAAAAACGTATGATGCCGCGCCGTATAGCCGACATTGTCGAGATCATTGTGCTTACCGCCGGCGCGGACGCATTTTTGCGCGCTGGTCGCGCGCGGTGATGGCGGCGTCTCCAAGCCGGTGAATACATTCTTGAACGGTACCATCCCGGCGTTGACGAACATCAGCGTGGGATCATTATAAGGCACCAGCGGCGCGCTTGGCACCTCGGCGTGGTTCTTCCCGGCGAAGAAGTCGAGGAAGCTGCGGCGGATTTCGTTGGTCGACGTCATGTATGCGCAATTAGGCAATGTGCTGCACTGCGACAAGCACGGAAACTCGCCGCGTTTCCGAACACGATGTTTCGCCTACCAGATGAAGTAATCACCGCCCTTTTCGCGCGCCCGCTGCCATGCCGGCCGCGCGTGAATTGCTTCCACGAAACGAGAGAGTTTCGGAGCCTTTTCGGCGTAGCCTTGCATTACCGCGATTTCGGCCGGGAAGCTCATCATGACATCGGCAGCAGACCAGTCATCACCGACAAAATGGAGACTATCGGAGATATTGTCCTCGGCGTAGCCGACATGCGCTTCGAATTGCTCATCGACGCGCGGCATCAAGGGAGCCGCTGCATCACCTAGTCGCCCGGCGTAAATCTTGAGCATGACGGGGACGAAAAACGAGCTTTCGGCAAACTGCATCCATTCGAGGTGATCGATATGCCCATCGCTGGCCGGATCGGGCAACCACGTCCCCCCGCCGTGACGCTCGCACAGATACTGGATGATCGCGCCGCTTTCGCTGATCATGCGCCCATTGTCTTCGATGAGCGGAGATTTACCGAGCGGATGGATCGACTTCAGTTCTGGCGGAGCAAGATTGCTTTCCGCTTCCCGCTGATACGCCTTGATCTCATAATCCGCGCCCAACTCTTCCAGAAGCCAGAGAATACGCTGTGAGCGGCTATTGTTGAGGTGGTGTACGGTGACGGTCATGCGAAGAGCTCCTGTTCGATTCGCGCGACCCTAGGGCAGGCTTGATCATCGAACCAGCAGTGCGTGTTTCAGCAACGGACGCGGAAAAGCCGGTGCGGCGGGGGGCATATTGGGACAGCCCCGGCAGCACCGGCTTTCCATGTGTCCGAGAGCGCCGAGGGACAGTTTGGCGTATAACGCGGCCCCGGGAAGGTTGGACCGGCGTCAGGCTCCCGCTTGAGAAAACGAGGTCAGTCTTCCGCGTCCGGACCGGCCATCATTTCCTCGGCAACCTCGTCGGTTCGGCCGCGTATCGCAGCTTCCAACTTGGCAGCAATTTCTGGATTTTCTTTCAGATACGTCTTTGAATTTTCGCGGCCCTGCCCGATGCGAATACTGTCGTAGCTGAACCATGATCCGGATTTCTCGACGACACCGGCTTTCACACCAAGGTCTAGAATTTCGCCGAGCTTAGATATGCCTTCGCCATACATGATGTCGAATTCGACCTGCTTGAACGGCGGTGCGACCTTGTTCTTGACCACTTTGACGCGGGTCGAGTTGCCAATAACCTCATCGCGGTCCTTGATCTGGCCAGTCCGGCGGATGTCGAGACGCACGGAGGCATAGAACTTCAACGCATTACCCCCCGTGGTGGTTTCGGGGTTACCGTACATCACGCCGATCTTCATGCGCAGCTGATTGATAAACACCACCATGCACTTCGAACGGTTGATAGAGCCGGTGAGCTTGCGCAGCGACTGAGACATGAGGCGCGCCTGAAGGCCGACATGGCTATCGCCCATTTCGCCTTCGATTTCAGCGCGTGGAACCAGTGCGGCGACCGAATCCACCACGAGAATGTCGACCGCGTTCGAGCGAACCAGCGTGTCCGTGATTTCGAGTGCCTGCTCGCCTGTATCCGGCTGCGAGATGATCAGTTCGTCGATATCGACGCCGAGCTTCTTGGCATAAATCGGATCGAGAGCATGTTCGGCATCCACAAAGGCTGCGGTACCGCCTGCCTTCTGGGCTTCGGCGATACAGTGCAGCGCCAGAGTGGTCTTGCCGGAGCTTTCCGGCCCGTAGATTTCGACTACGCGGCCCTTTGGCAAGCCGCCGATGCCGAGCGCAATGTCGAGGCCGAGCGATCCGGTCGAAATCGATTCGACGTTCATCGTCTCTTTCTGGCCCAGCTTCATCGCCGAGCCTTTACCGAATGCGCGGTCTATCTGCGCAAGTGCGGCGTCGAGTGCCTTTTGACGGTCCACGTCTTTATCCTTGTTCACGAGCTTGAGGTTCGCCGCCATTTGCATTCTCCTCCATCGAAAGACCAGAGCCCCATTCGACTCATCAACGATGGTGAGTATGTATTCGCTTTGTTCTCAAAGAACAAGTAGGGAACGAAAATAAATCCAACGTTCGCACGCTAGCCGGATCAGCGTGGCTGTTCTGCCAGCACTTCCGCCACCTTCGCATTGATCTGCTGGACGCTGAATGGCTTGGGAATGAAGTGCATATTCTCGATGTCGATGTCGTTGCGCAAGGTTTCCTCGGCATAGCCGGACATGAACAGGATCGGGATGTCCGGCCTGACCTTGCGGATGTCGCGGGCCATCGCCGGGCCGTCCTTTACCGGCATGACGACGTCGGAGACGATGATGTCGAACTCGCCGTCTCCGTTGGCGATGATCCCCAGGCCCTCCTCGCCATCGCTTGCGGTTGTGACCGAATACCCTGCTCGGGTCAGAGCGCGCTCGGCAACTGCGCGGACCATATCCTCGTCCTCGACCAGAAGCAGGTTTGCACCGCCGGTCCACTCGCTGGGCCGGGGGTCGTCCAGCTCCTCGACCTTTGCGGCGACCGGTATCGCTCCCTTGTGCACCGGCAGATATATGGTGAAGCGCGCGCCCGTCGGCCGGCCGTGAGCGCCCAGCACATTATCGGCAAAAATGAATCCGTTTGACTGCTTCACGATGCCATAAACGGTAGACAAGCCAAGACCCGTGCCCTTCCCCTGCTCCTTGGTTGTGAAAAACGGTTCGAATATCTTATTGATCACATCCGCTGGAATGCCTCCGCCCGTGTCCTGGAAGATAAGCGCAGTATAATCATCGGCAGGCATGATATCGATGCCCATCTTGCGCACATCGCGCGCCGAAACCCGCCGGGTCGCCAGCGTAAGCCGCCCGATCTTGCCATCGCCGCTCTTCGCCGCATGGGACTGCATGGCATCGCGTGCGTTCACAGCGAGGTTGACAATTACCTGCTCGAGTTGCTGCGGATCGGCGCGCACGGGCCCAAGCTCGCGGTCATGACGAATGGTGAATTCGATCGTCTCACCCATCAGCCGCTTCAATAGCTGACTGACTTCGGAGATAACATCGGGCAGCTGCAGGATCACCGGACGAAGCGTCTGCTGCCGACTGAATGCGAGCAATTGCCGCGTTAGCGAGGCAGCGCGGTTCGAGTTTGCCTTGATCTGCTGGATATCGTCATAGTCGCTGTCGCCGGGCGTGTGGCGCAGCAACATCAGGTCGCAATAGCCGATGATCGCGGTCAGCACATTGTTGAAGTCATGGGCAACGCCGCCGGCAAGTTGACCGACCGCTTGCATTTTCGTCGCCTGGGCGACCTGGCGGCGCAGGCGCTTTTCCTCGGTGGAGTCGGACAGCGACAACAGCACCGCTGCATCGCCGATGCCCCGCACGCCGGCTAGCCGGATCGAGATCGGCTCGTCCGTATTGCTGGAGAGGCGGACGGCCATATCGCCGCTCGACGCTGGGCCGCGGGCGAACCTGCGCACCGAATCCGCAAAAGCGCCCTTGTCCTCGTGTACCACCAGATCGGATGGGAATTGCGGCAAGCCATCCTGTTCGCGCTCGACCGCGCGCAGGAAAGCCTTGTTGGCAAAAAGAAGGCGTCCATCGCGATTGGTCAGCGCCAAGCCCAGCGGAAGGGCCGACAGGAGGGCTTCCAGTTGCGGTACCGCCCCGTTGCCGCTCCCTTCCCAATTGCCGCCAATACCCACACTACTGTCGACGAGCATCATGAGCGATGGGGCCTGGTCCGCATCGGGCGTGCGGGTCTTGTCAGGCTCGTCGAGCGGAATGTGAACTAGCGTTTGCGGGGTGCCCTGCTGGCCCTCATGCGCAAAGAAGATCCGTTGCCGGTCGTCGGTCCGCAGCAGCTGAACGAATTCCTCACCCACCAGCGTTTCGTCGGGCGAACCACGCGACCGCTCGGCAAGGCCGCGAGTATTGGCCAGCACCACCCCGTCGGGTGCGACCAGCGCCATTTCAAGGCCCGCCCGCGACATGACCGTACCGAATGCCCCCGGCAGTCTGTCGCCTAAACCATCGTATGTTCTTTCGACGATCAGTTCGGCAAAACGCCAGACGAGATATTCCTCGCCCCGACCCACTCGCTCGACATGCAGACGAAACTGACGCTCGCCCTTGTTCCACGCCAACTCGTCGACATTCGAACGCCCATCGCGCCACGCCTGTCGCGCAGCTTCGGCGATCGCCTTGCGTGACTCGCTGTCAAAGCCCAGCTCTCCAGGTGGTTTCAACGCTCCGAACCACTCCTCATACGATGCGTTGGCGCAGGTCATGCGGTTTGCGCGATCGGTTATCGCAACTGCGCGGCGGCGGTTTTCGATGGCAGCAGCGGTCACCGCCCAATCCGGCTGCGAAACGGTTTCGGGTATATTCTCGACCCGCAAACGGCTTGCAAAAAGGGCTGCCAGTGCAAGTGTCAGCAGGCCGCCACCGTAAGCGACGGCGACCAAGCCCGTCTCCCCAAGCAGCCAGACCATCCCCACCGACAGCACGGCCGCGGTAATCAGGCCCGCAAAAAGTGGCAGCGGCGGCAGGCGAACCCCTTCATCTCGCCCCATCCCTGCGATCACTGCGCGCTTTCCTCCAGCCCCTTGGCGGTCATCTCGGCCATGGCGAGAAGGTTCTTCCGGCGGCGGCGAGCGACGATATACCGCCAGATCCAGCTTGCGACGACGCGGCCAATAGCAGCGCTGACTATCGCGAGCACGACGAAGCCCATCGCTGTAACTCCGGCGGTTTCGAAGAAACCGGCAAGACCGCCGCGATCATCGACAAATTCCGCGGCGCCGGTGTTCATAGCGGCATCGATATTGAGCACCACTTTGCCGACCTTGTTGGCGACGACTGCCCAGAACGGAAATGTCAGCGGATTGGTGACGAATGTCACTAGCGCTGCAATCGGTACGTTGGCGCGCAGCGGTAATGCGAGAAATGCAGCAAGGAAAACCTGCCCGAGCGGAACGATAAAGGCGGCAAACATCCCCAGCGCGACGCCTCGCGGGACCGAGCGCCGCGTGAAGCGCCATAGTTCGGGGCTGAGGAAACGATGCGCGATGGGGGCGAGGTATTTGTTCTTCGCCATTTCTTCGCGATTGGGCATGTGTTTGCGCAGCCAATCGGCCCCTGCGGTTTTCGATTTGCGCTTCTTCATAGCCACACACTTGCAATGGTGACGCCGCGGCTCGAGCGCAAGCTGAATACAGGGATGGTCATAGTTTCCGACATGGCTGTCTCTGCCTTAGCACGAATGCCCTTGCAGTTGGGTAACTATCAGCCGCGGTCTCGCATCAGGCGCGCCTTGTCGCGTTGCCAGTCGCGATCCTTCGTCGCCTGACGCTTGTCATGCGCCTGTTTCCCCTTGGCGAGCGCCAGTTCGACCTTCGCACGTCCGGTCGAATTGAAGTAAACCGACAGCGGAACGAGCGTCATGCCTTTGCGCTCGACGGCACCGAACAAACGATTGATCTCTCGCGAATGGAGCAACAGTTTACGCGGGCGCTTCGGCTCGTGGTTGTTGCGGTTCCCGTGACTGAATTCGGGGATGTTCGCATTGACGAGCCAGACCTGTCCGTCGCGCACCTCCGCATAACTTTCCTTGATGCTCGCCTGACCGGCCCTCAGCGCCTTTACTTCGGTGCCATGCAAGGCGAGCCCGGCCTCGAACGTATCCTCGACATGATAATCGAACCGCACACGCCGGTTATCGGCAACGGTCTTTTGCTTGTCGAAAGTCGTGGGTTTGGGTCGAGCCATGATTACCACGCATCTAGGGACTCGCCGGTAAAAACGAAAGGGGGAATGGGACGATTTGCGCTTGAAATTCGGGAGCATGGAGGCAGAATGGCTAGCGCTATTGAGGGTTTGGGGACGCACGAAATGCTCGTTAACAAATTCAACGCCGCGCTGGCTGCGGCGTTTCTTTCTTGTTCTATCGCTGCGCCATCTTCAGCGGCGCAAGCTCCACCGATAAAGGCGTATGGCGCCTTGCCAGCCATCGAGGAGGCCAAGCCATCGCCGAGTGGCGCGTACACTGCCATGCTGATGATTATCAACAATGAGCGCCAAATTCTCATCCAGGATCGGGGCGGTGTACCGGTGAAGCAATTGATGATCGGCGACGCAAAAGTGCGCGGCATCGACTGGATCGGAGACGAAGCAATTCTCCTTCGCCGTTCCGAAACCGACCAGGTGGCCTGGAAATATGGCACCACGAAAAGCGAGTGGGCGCGCGCAAATGTGATCCCATTGGACGACCGACGTGAAGTCGTGTCAGTGTTTGCAAATCAGAACTACATCGCCAATTTCGTTGCCGGTTTTTACGGCATTCGGCAGGTCGAGGGGAGCTGGTTCGGATATTTCGGCGGACTCGGCATGGGAAAGCAATCAGGAGAAGATGCTCGTATCCTCCACTACTCCCCGGCTCTTTATTCGGTTAATCTGCGCACCGGAGAGACGGATCAAATCGCCTTCCCTGCGAACGAAGACCAGTTTCGTGACTGGTTGGTTGGACCCGACGGCGCGGTCGCCGCGACACTCGATGTCGATACTGAAAAAGGCCGGTGGAAAATTGAAAACAGTCGCGGGGATGCGATTGCCCGTGGAGAGCAACGTGGAGGAAAGATAAATCTCGTCGGTTTTGATTCAGCTGGCGCGGCTCTGATTTACAGCGAGTACGATCGCGATCTGAAGAATACGCGGTACTATCAAGTCGCGCTTGCGGGAGGCGTCCCTGTCGAATTGTGGGCCAACGTCGAACTTCAAAGCATTATGTTCGGTCGCAACTCGCGCGTTTTGGGTGCGGTCACGACATCCGGCGACATCGTCATGAATGAAGCAACACACAGCAAGGCGATCGAGGGCGCCTATGCCATGTATCCGAATAGCGTCGCAAAACTGACTGGCTGGACGCCCGATTTATCCTCTATAATCATGAATACGAGTGGAAATTATGATAGCGGCACCTGGTATCGCCTTGATACGACAACGGGCGCCCGCTCGATGCTGGGTCTGGAGCGAGCCTACATTCAAGGACAAGCAATCGGTGCCATCCAAACGTTTCGATATCAGGCGCAGGACGGTCTGAGCATAGACGCCATACTGACACTGCCTCCTGGCCGCGAGCCGAAGGGCCTTCCGGTTGTAGTCATGCCACACGGCGGCCCCACCGCCCATGACGAACCGGTTTTCGATTGGTGGGCGCAGGCTTTCGCGTCACGCGGCTACGCTGTACTCCAGCCCAACTTTCGTGGCTCCACTGACAAAGGAGAAGAATTCCGAAGAGCTGGCGATGGTGAGTGGGGACGAAAGATGCAGACCGATTTGTCCGATGGTCTGGCGGCTCTTGATCAAGCAGGCATTGGTGACGCAAAGCGGGCCTGCATTGTCGGTGCAAGCTATGGCGGATACGCGGCCTTGGCAGGCGTCACCATGCAGGATGGCATCTATCGCTGCGCGGTAGGTGTGAACGGCGTGTATGACCTCGATCTGTTTTTCAGGCATTTCTTCACTGGCCGGACAGACATCTTCGAACGCGGTGCGGAGCAATTGCTCGGCGAGAACGCCGACCGCAAGCAGCTCTCGCCAACTCGTCATGCGCGGTCTGCGAATGCACCGGTTCTACTGATTCACGGAAAGGATGATACGGTTGTGCCGTATGCTCAATCGGTCCTTATGGAAGATGCCCTTAAAGACGCGAAGAAACCGGTAAAGCTGATTGCACTTAAGGGCGAGGACCATTGGCTGTCGCAGGCGGATACCCGGACCGATATGCTCGAAGCTGCCATCGGGTTTGTCCAAAAGCACAATCCAGCGGACTGAAGCGTTCCAGAAAGCCGCCCGCTTCAGTCGCGCACTAGCGGCTCTGCCCAATTTTGCTTGCGACACACAGGAAAAGCGCGATGGATGGCGAATGGCCAACAATCGCAACGAGCCCGCTCCTTTCCCACTGCACGATGCGCTCGTCCAGCCGGGCAGCGCCGAAATTCTTACTATCCCGGTGAGCCAGCAAGTCACTGGGCTCAGCGCACACCTTGCTCTTCAGGTGATGCACGGTGCCCGGCCTGGCCCATGCATTTTCGTGAGCGCGGCGATCCACGGCGACGAGATCGTTGGCACGGCAATCATCCAACGGCTGATCGAATCTCTGTCTCCAGAGACGCTCGCCGGGACGATTATCTTCGTACCTGCCGTAAACATATACGGCTTCGCCGCGCATAGCCGCTATCTGCCCGACCGCCGCGATCTCAACCGCAGCTTCCCCGGTAACGAGAAAGGCAGCCTTGCTTCGCAGCTGGCCAACGCATTTCTTGTCAATGTCATCGAGCCTTCTTCTTTGGGTATCGACCTGCATTCCGCTGCCGTGCACCGCTACAACCTGCCCCAAGTGCGGATCGATGCCGACAATCCGAAGTTAGCCGAACTTGCGGCCGCCTTCGGGGCGCCGATTATCATCGAAAGTTCGCTCCGCCCCGGCTCGATGCGCGCACTGGCTGCCGAAATGGGAACGCCGATGATCCTTATGGAGGCCGGGGAGGCTTTGCGGTTCGACCGCTATTCCATCGAGACCGGCACGGCTGGCGTGCTGCGCGTGCTCGCGCATCTTGGGATGATCGACCCCGATGGGTCGCTGCCCCAGGCGCCGCCACCACTTTGGGCGAGCCGTTCGACATGGATACGCGCGCCGCGCGGCGGCGTATCACGCCGTGCAAAGCGTTCCGGCGATATCGTCAGCGCGGGCGATCTGCTCGCCCGTGTCGGAGGATTGTTCGGGGAGGAACCCGCCGACCTCCTCAGCCCGATCGATGGCGTCATCATCGGCCACGCAACGCTCCCGGTCGTCAACCAGGGCGACGCATTGTTCCACGTCGCGCATGTCGACACAAATGAGAGCCATGGCGAGGATGCCACGTCGATAACCGACGGAGTCCTTGCCGGGCCGACACCGTGCCCGCCGATGCTCGACGAGGATGAAATTCTCTAGAGAATTCCCGCGTGCTCCAGTGCTTCGTCGACTGCCTTGCGTGAACTTTCGCTCGCTTCGCAGATCGGCAGACGCACGTCCGGCTCGATCCAGTCATGAACCCGGCTCAGCGCATATTTGACGGGCGCAGGGCTGGCGTCCGAGAACATGGCATAATGCAGCGGGAACAATCGGTCATTGATTTCGCGTGCGCGGACCAGATCGTTTGCGGCGATCGCGGCGTGAAACTCCGAACACAGTGCCGGGGCCACATTCGCAGTTACAGAGATACACCCCGCCCCGCCCGCAGCCGAATGCGGCAACCACAATTCGTCATTCCCGGACAGCTGGCAAAATTCCTGATCGAGCCCCATCCGGTGATCGGCAACCCGCGACAAGTCGCCGCTGGCATCCTTGATCGCGACGATCCGGTCGGGATACTTGTTTACCAGCTCCACCACCGTTTCATCCTCGATGTCGGTCACGGTGCGGCTTGGCACGTTATAAAGCACGATGGGCAAGTCGCTATTTTCGGCAAGATGGCTGAAATGCGCGATCAGGCCCGCCTGGCTTGGGCGGTTATAATACGGAGCTACGCATAATCCCGCTGCTGCGCCTGCCTTTCGAGCGAACTGCATATGTAACAACGCATTGCGCGTATCGTTGCTTCCGCACCCGGCGATAATCGGTACCCGGCCTGCGGCCTGTTCCACACAGACTTCGATGACCCGGTGGTGCTCGGCATTGGAGATGGTCGAGGCTTCCCCGGTCGTGCCGCAAGGCACCAGCGCATTGCTCCCGTTCTCGATCTGCCAGTCGACAAGGCGGCGAAACGCCTTCTCGTCGAACGACCCATCGCGAAAAGGAGTCGCCAGAGCCGGAATTGATCCTGAGAACATTTATCTATCCTCTGCGTTGAACGATATAAATACGCGTAAACCGAGAGCGCTGGGTGTCTTCATTCAGCGCCTGATAAGGAGCCGTTTGGCATTATGTCCACCATGGACCGCAAATCTCTATTTTCTTTCGCTCTTCTCGCCAGTTCTGCCTTGGCATTTCCATCAGTTGCCAATGCACAGGATGCTGCAAGTTGGGACCGCGCACGCGGAAATCTCGTGGCGAGCCAGCCGGGCCGGATGGCGCAAGCAATCTCGCAATGGGAATATTTGCGCGAGACCGATAATCTCGGTTTTGCGCAATATGCCAATTTTATTACGGCCTATCCCGGCTTCCCGCAACAGGACCGGTTGCAGCAGCGTGCGGAAAAGGCGCTCGACAATGATCCCGTCGGGCCGGAGACCCTGGTTGCCTTCTTCGATCGCAATCCACCGCTAACGAATGGAGCGAAGGCCCGCTATGCCTTGGCGCTCGCTACACGCAACCGTCCCGAGGCGGCAGCGATAGCGCGCGAAGCGTGGCGTGGCGGTACGATGAGCGGACCTGCCGAGGCGTATTTGCAAGGCCTTTATGGCTCGCAATTCACTGCCGAGGATCATGATGCGCGCATGGATGCGCTTTTGTGGCAGGGCGACGCCGAGGCAGCCGTCCGGCAGATCAATAATGTCACCCCGGCAATGCGCGAAATGGCGATGGCGCGCCTCGCACTGGTTCGCGGGGAAACGCCAAGCGCGGCGGGTCTGTCGGTTCCGGCCGGGGCGCTTGCCGATCCCGGCTATGTGTTCAATCTGACGCGGCATTATCGCAGCTCGAGCAATATGCCGCGTGCCGTTAATTTGTTGGCGACGCGGGCAAGTTTCGCCGAGACGCCGCACGATCCTGAAACTTTCCTCACCGAAATGCTCCGCGTGGCGCGCGGCGCGGGCACTCAGCCGGCAGTGCAGATCGCGGCGAAGGCCGACGATTTGTTTCCGGCCGGGACGGATATCAGCAAACAAAGCTACCGCATTCGCGACGATTGGACGTCGCTGATGTGGCTAGGCGGGACAAAGGCGTTGTGGGATCTTCGTGACGGAAACCGGGCGGCGCCGCTCTTCTATCGCTACGGCGCTGCAGCGCAGACGCCCCAGACCCGCTCCAAGGGATTTTACTGGGCTGGCTACGCTTCCAAGCAGGCTGGCAATCAGGCTGAAGCCACCCGTTATTTCGATATGGCAGCGGCCTATCCAGACCGGTTCTATGGCCAGTTGGCGCTGAAAGAGATCGGCAGATCCGTACCTTCCTTAACTGCCAATACCGAAATTATGCCGACAGCCGAGCAACGCGCCGCCTTCAACGGTTTACCGCTGGTCGCGGCAGTGCGCGAAGTGGCGCGCGATGCACCCTGGCGCACAGGCATCCAATTTTACCGCGAGTTGGCCCAAAGTGCCGACACGGCTGAGGAGCACGCACTCGTGGCGGAACTCGCCCGCGAAATTGGGCGCCGTGACCTCGCCGTAAACGTGGCAGAAGCGGCAGGTGCGGACGGGTTCGACAGTTTCGTCGTGCAAGGCTTCCCCACGGTGCCTTTGCCGCAGGGCGCGGACTTCACCCTCTCCCACGCAATCGCGCGTCAGGAAAGTCAGTTTGCGCAGAATGCGATCAGCCATGCTGGCGCGCGCGGGCTAATGCAGCTCATGCCCGGTACGGCGCGCGAAGAGGCGAACAAGGCAGGCGTGCAGTACATGTCCGCATCGCTGATAAACGATGCGAGCTATAATCTGCGACTGGGCAGCAATCACATCCAGCGACTGCTCTCGCGCTACGACGGCAGCTATCCGCTCGCGTTTGCAGCTTACAACGCTGGGCCCGGAAATGTGAACAAATGGCTGCGCCAGAACGGCGATCCGCGCACTGGATCAATCAGCTGGCAGCGCTGGATCGAGGAAATCCCCTTCTTCGAGACCAAGAACTACGTTCAGCGGGTGATCGAGAATGCTGCGGTCTACGAGCAACTCTATCCGAACCGCACAGCCTATGGCCGCGCGCGCACAGCCGATGACTTCCTGCGCTGACAGGCAGGTACTAAATCTATAGGGGCGGATTGCCATGTCCGCCCCTTCAAACCCGATCACGCCATCCGGCTACGCCGCGCTAAAAGCGCGCTACGACCATTTGCTCGGCACGGAGCGGCCAGAGATCGTGGAAATCGTGAGCTGGGCGGCCGGGAACGGCGATCGCAGCGAGAATGGCGACTATATCTACGGCCGCAAACGCATGCGCGAGATCGACCGCGAGCTTGCGCATCTTGCAAAGCGTATGAAATTCGCGCGCGTTATCGAGCCGGCCGAACAGCGCGACCGGGAAAAGGTATTCTTTGGAGCAACAGTCGAACTCGCCGATGAAGATGACAAGTATCAGACCGTCACATTGGTCGGAGATGACGAGCAGGACGTCAGCGCATTCCGCATCGGCTGGTCGAGCCCGCTTGCCCATGCTTTGAAAGGCGCTTCGATGGGCGATCTCCGGACTGTGCGCCTTCCCTCAGGCGACAAGGAGTGGGAAGTAGTCGCTATTAGCTATGGCTGAGGACGACGTTACGAAAAAGGGGCAGTGCGCGAACACCGCCCCTTTGAGAAATTCCACGCCAGGGTTAGAAGCGCAAGCCCAAGCCCACGACGAACTGGTTCTGGCTAAGCCCGTTTTCGAAGACGGACTGGACCGCAGCGTCCTCTACGATGGTCAGTGCAGAACCGTAATCTGTGTAGCGATACTCGGCCTTGGCGAAGAACTTCGTGCCGAAGCTATGTTCGATGCCAGCGCCGACACGGTAGCCTTCATCATCCAGCTCGCTAAGGAATGTTTGCGCCGGGATCGCACTTTCAATCTCGACTTCGGTCGAGGCCAAACCGCCCTTGGCATAGATAAGTGTGCGCGGTCCGACAGGGGCACCAATCCGCAAGCCGACATAGGCGTCACCGTCAGTCCCAATCCGTTCAAAGCCGGCCTGATCGATCGGTACCGGGCCAAAGTCGAAGTCGGCTTTGGAATCGCTATATTCCGCTTCGATGCCGACGATGATCCCGCCGATCGAGAAGTCGTATCCTATCCCGACACCGTATAGGAATGCTTCGTCATTTGCATCGACGGAGACGCCATCGATATCGCCGTCGAGCGACAGACTTTCGATGCCGCCGACCAGTTCCACGCGGAATCCGGTGAGCGCATCGTCATTGTCCTGTGCTTGTGCTGCGACTGGCATAACCGCGGCGGTGGCTGCGATGCCGGCGGCGAACAGATACTTCTTGGTCATTCTTCGATCCCTCATATTTTGTGAGCCAATTTTTGCGCTCTGGGGATACGGCTACCGCGCCCACATTGAACGGACTGCAACTCGCAATTCATAAGCGGGCAAGGTGTTCTACCCGTTGCGCGCTCAGGGTGGTCAAGCCGCGCTTTGGCGCCTATATGCGCCGTCTCCATGTCAGACACACCGCTCATGCCGATCCCCGGACACGTCGATCCGGTCCCGACCCCGCGCGACATCACGCCGCGAGCCGATGGGCGCGTCGATGTGATCGGTCTGCCCAAGGCCCGTATTCGCGAGCTGTTCGAAGAGGCCGGGCTGGACACGAAGCAGGCCAAGCTGCGCGCGAAACAGGTCTACCACTGGCTCTATCATCGCGGCGTGACCGATTTTGCCGAAATGACCGACATCGCCAAGACCATGCGGCCTTGGCTTAGCGAGCGCTTCTTCATTGGCCGTCCCAATGTGGTCGAGGCGCAGCATTCTACCGACGGCACGCGCAAATGGCTGCTCCAGACAGCCGACGGGCACGATTTCGAGATGGTGTTCATTCCCGATGCCGACCGCGGAACGCTGTGTGTTTCCAGTCAGGTCGGGTGCACGCTGAACTGCACATTTTGCCACACCGGCACGATGCGACTGGTGCGCAATCTGACGCCGGGCGAAATTCTCGGACAAGTTCTTCTGGCGCGTGATGCGCTGGGTGAATGGCCGAAGGGCAAAATGGACTTTGCCGACGAGCCGGATGCCACGGAGTACCGGTCGGACGGACGCCTGCTTACCAATATCGTGATGATGGGCATGGGCGAGCCGCTCTACAATTTCGACAATGTGCGCGATGCGCTGGCGATGGTGATGGACGGTGAGGGCCTGGCGCTGTCTAAAAGGCGCATAACGCTGTCGACGAGCGGCGTAGTGCCGATGATGGCGCGCTGCGGTGACGAGATCGGGGTCAATCTCGCGGTGTCGCTGCATGCAGTCACAAAAGAAGTCCGCGACGAGATCGTGCCGATCAACAGGAAGTACGGCATCGAGGAGCTGCTCGAAGCCTGTGCGGCCTATCCCGGTGCATCGAACGCGCGGCGCATCACTTTCGAATACGTGATGCTCAAGGACAAGAACGACAGCGATGACGATGCCCGCGAGCTCGTACGTTTGTTGAAGCAATACGACCTACCTGCGAAGGTAAACCTGATCCCGTTCAACCCATGGCCCGGTGCGCCCTATGAGTGTTCGGCACCCGAGCGCGTGAGGGCATTTTCGAACATTATCTTCGAGAATGGTATCTCCGCGCCGATTCGGACCCCGCGCGGGCGTGATATCGATGCAGCATGCGGCCAGCTCAAGACTGCTGCGGAGAAGAAAAGCCGCGCCCAGCTCGACCGCGAGGCTGCCGAAGCCTGACCACGCAGGGCTTGCAGTGGCTGCGGTGCCCGTGCCAATCGATCAAGCGATGGCCGACGATGCGACAATCCGTTTCTACCAGACCCAGGCGCCTGCCTACACCGCCAGCGGCGCGCAAGGGCAGAGCCGCCACCTCGAACCATTTCTGAAGCGCCTTTCTCCCGGCGCGCGCGTCCTAGAGTTGGGATGCGGCGGAGGGCGCGATGCTGCCTTCATGGCCGGCCGGGGCTTCGACGTGGACGCGACCGATGGAACGCCAGCGATGGCGAGAAAGGCCAATGAGAGAACCGGCCTCCCCACGCGTGTTTTGTTGTTCGAGGACATCGACGCGCATGAGGAATACGACGCGGTATGGGCGCATGCGTGCCTTCTCCATGCTGCGCGCGACGAGCTACCCGGCTTTTTGGATGCGATCCACCGCACGCTCCGTCCGAACGGGCTGCATTACGCCAACTACAAGCTTGGCGACGGCGAAGGGCGTGACTTGCTGGGGCGGCTGCACAACTTTCCCGGCGAAGACTGGCTTGAGGAAACCTATCGGGCAGCCAGTTTTGATATCCTGAAAACCGAACGATATGCGGGAAATGCCTCCGATGGAACGCAGCGCGATTGGCTGGCTCTTACGGTAAGGAAAACGTGACCATGGAAGCTGAAGTATCCGCATTCTGCATTGGTCTGCCCCAGCCCTTTAACGGCGCGGAATTGAGCGCCATCGCCAAGCGCCCTGTCAGCGGTCCGGTGGCGATCCGCAGCTTCGGTATCGAAGGCGACATGGTGGCCGACACGCGTGTACATGGCGGGCCGGATATGGCCGTGCATCAATACCCACTCGACCACTACGAATGGTGGCGCACGCAGATCGGCCATCACCCACTGCTCGGCACAGCTTCCGCCTTTGGCGAAAACATCGTCGCGCGCGGCATTGTCGAAACCGATGTCGCAATCGGCGACCGCTTCCGCATCGGCAGCGCAGTTCTGGAAGTCAGCCAGCCGCGACAGCCATGCTGGAAGATCGAGCACCGTTTCCAGCAAAAGGCGATGGTGAAAGCGATCATCCAGTCGAATCGCAGCGGTTGGTATTTCCGCGTAATCGAGGAAGGCGAGGCGAAGGCTGGCGACCGCCTGAAACGGATCGAGCGCGGCCACGATGACTGGACCGTCGCCCGCGTCTTCGCCAAGCTTCTTGATCCGGCTGAAAAAGCTACCAGCCATGAGCTCGAAGCGATCGCGAATCTCGATCGGCTGGCGCCGCGTGTCCGGGACATGGCCGCAAAAGCGCTGGACAGCTAAACACTTTGTCCCGCGTTGCAGTTCGGTTCATCGCTAATTTCGGCTTAACAGCGTTTATTCAGCCGAGGTTGTCGTTAGCGGCCCAAATAACGGATCAAGACATCAGGGAGCGATCATCGTGAAAAAATTTACTCTTGCCATGGCCGCTGGCACGCTGGCACTTACGGGCATCGGCACGGCGGCACCGGCTGCGGCCGACCCTCCGTCCTGGGCACCCGCTCATGGTAAGCGCGCCAAAGATCGCGGCGTCTATGACAGCCGCGGATATTATGCCGAACCGCGCCGGATCTCGCGCAACGACCGTATGTGGCGCGGCGATGACGGCCGCTACTACTGCCGCCGAGATAACGGCACGACTGGCCTCGTCATCGGTGCCGGCGTCGGCGCGCTTGCAGGCCACGAGCTGGCTGGCCGCGGCGACCGGACGCTCGGAGCAATTCTGGGCGGCGCGGTTGGCGCAGTCATCGGCCGCGAAATCGACCGTGGCAGTCTGAAATGCCGGTGATCTGAACACAGAGCCCACCGGGTCGCAGGAGCGCGCCGTTTCCGATCGGAGACGGCGCGCTTTTCTTATGGCGCCCGATATGCTCCAACGTTCGCGATGGACCCAAGCCTGCCTGCAGTTCTGATTACCGGCGGCGCCAAACGCGTGGGGGCGGTTTTGGCTCGCACGTTCGGCGAAGCGGGATGGCACGTCGTTATCCATTATCGCAGCTCAAAAGATGCCGCCGAAGCGCTCGCTGCGGAGCTGGAAAGCGCGGAAACCGTCTGCTGCGATCTGGCCGACGGAAAAGCATCGGTCGCCATGATCGCGGAACTTTCGCGGCAGCTTCCGGATTGGCGCGTACTCATCAATTCGGCATCGATCTTCACGGCAGATCATGTAACCGCGCTCGACTTTGCCACGAATGAGCTGACGATGAGGGTAAACGCAGCAACACCGGCGCGCATGGCGCAAGCATTTCTGTCGCAAGCCACAGCAAGCGGCGGGCGGCGCGTCATTAACATCACCGACCAGAAGCTTGAAAATCCGAACTCCGATTTTTTCAGCTACACCATGAGCAAGAGTGCCCTCGATGCGACGATTGCCATGATCAGCAAGGCGAGGTGCGATCAGGCGGACCGTATTTATGGCCTCGCCCCGGGAGCGATCCTGCGCAGCCACGATCAGACAGAAGCCGAAACCGAGGTCTCGCATCGCCTGAATCTGCTGGAGCGAAAAACCGGTGCAGACGAAATCGCCGATGCCGCGCTGTTTCTGGCGGGCGGCTGGCTGGCGAGCGGGCAAACCATTTTCGTCGATAGCGGCCAGCACCTGCTGGATCAGCACCGGGACGTGATATATCTTGCGCGCGAAGGGGGGAAAGCATGAAGCGGCATGCACTTAGCACCAGGCTTTGGCACTGGGTGAATCTCATCTTCGTGGTGATCCTGTTCATGTCCGGACTGACCATCTCGAATGCGCATCGCCGCCTCTATTGGGGCGACTGGGGCTTTGCCGCAGATCAGGCATGGCTAATCGTGCCGCGCTTTCCCGATTGGATGACCATTCCGGGATCGTATAGCCTCGCAGTCGCCCGCGACTGGCACATCCTCGCCGCTTGGCCATTTTCGCTCATGCTGCTTTTTATGTGGGCCGCCATGCTGGTGAACCGGCATTTCAAACGCGATCTCATAACCACTCGCAAGGAATGGAAACCGTCGGCGATCCTCAACGACGTCGTTCAGCATCTCAAGCTGAATTTCGATCACACCGGCGGCAAATACAACTTCTTGCAAAAGCTGGCCTATGGCTTGGTCTTGGGCGTATTCCTCCCGATGATGGTGTTTACGGGCATCGGGATCAGCCCGGGGATGGAGCCGACTTTCGGGTGGATGGTCGAGCTGATGGGCGGGCGACAATCGGCGCGGTCGCTGCACTTCATTTTCGCATTTGCGGTATTCGGCTTCTTTATCGTGCATGTTCTGCTCGTCATTCTGGCCGGGCCGATCCACCAGATCCGCGACATGATTACCGGAGGCAAGCGCGATGCAGCCTAAGACCAACAGGCGGAACTTCATCGTGGCCGCAGGCGCTGCTTTCCTCGCCGGCTGCAACAAGGTCGCCGACACGAAAGCAGGTGCGAGGCTGCTGGATGCGGCCGAGAAATGGCATCAGGGCGCGCACCGCTTACTCACCAACCGCGAAGCGCTGGCGCCGGAATATCCGCGAAGCGCTATCTCGCCGTTCTTCCGCGGGAACGGTTCGACCGATCCGACCAATGGCGACTACCAAGATCAGGTCGCGGCGGGTTTCGCCAATTGGCGGCTCGACGTGCGCGGTCTGGTGAACAATCCGATGTCGCTCGACCTCGACAACATCCGCCGGCTGCCGCAGCGCACTCAAGTGACACGCCACGACTGCGTCGAAGGGTGGAGCGCGATCGGCGAATGGACGGGTCCGCAGCTTTCGACCATTCTCGATGCTGCGGAATTGCAAGACGGAGCGCGGTTTATCGTCTTCCGCTGTGCCGACAATCTCAACGGGCAGGATTACTACGAAAGCGTCGACCTGCTCGATGCCTATCACCCGCAGACGATCATCGCACATTCGCTCAATGGAGAGCCGCTGCCAGTGCGCAACGGTGCGCCGCTACGTATGCGGATCGAGCGGCAGCTGGGGTACAAACATGCCAAGTATCTCACCGCCATCGAAGCAGTCGCCAGCCTTGACGATGTAGCTGGCGGCGAAGGCGGGTACTGGGAAGACCGAGCCGGTTACCAATGGTATGCAGGGATCTGAGCTGCGCCGCTATTCCGGGTAGCGGCGCTTCATTTCCTCGAAATCGTTGCGGACCATCTCTTCCAGGACGTCCATGTCGATATCGGCGAGTTTGTTGACGTAGAGGCAGCTCTTCCCGCGCGAATATTTACCCAGCCGCTTCAGCGCGCTGCCATGTTTCTCCCCGGTCTCGGGATCGCAATACCCGCCCATCAGATATAGCGAATGCTTGGCTTTGCGCGGGCTAAACCCCGTGCGCATCCAGTGAACTTCGCGCCCGCTGTCATAGGTGGTGCGATATTCACCGTAACCGATTATCGATGGGCCCCACATTCGTGGTTCCTCGCCTGTGACACGGCGAAACATCGCGTCGAGCGTTCTGGCTTCTTCCCGTTTGCGCTCGGGCTCGACCGCAGCCAAGAAATCCTGCGGATCGACCTTGGTTGGTATGGTCTTTGCGTCCGTCATGCCCGTTAGCTCCGCCTTAACATTTGACTTGCCGATGCAGAGTGGCAAGTTTCTGCTCGGCGAACAAGTTAAGGGGAGGCACTACCGCAATGTGGTTACTCGACAAGATGCTCGGCTCGGTCATCCATCGCGGGCATATGGTGGTCACCGACCATGATGGGAAAACATACGAGTACGGGTCAAAGGACGGCGCGGGCGAACACGGAACGCTGCGCATCCGGCTGACCCATCCGAAGGCCGCCAATCATATTGCGCGCCACCCGCAAGTCGGCGCGGGCGAGGCATTCATGTGGGGCTGGCTCCTGATCGACGATCCGCATGACGTGCGCGACCTGGTCCTGTTTTTCACGATGAATTCCAAGGCGCAGGGCGACAAGGCAATCCAGGCGCAGGGACCGATCAAGAAGATCGCCGAGAAGGCGCTGGCCGCAATGGACAGCGTAAATTTGAAGGGCAAGGCCCGCAAAAACGCCGAGCACACGTATAACCTGACCCGCCGCCTGTACGAGCTGTTCCTCGACGAGGACCGGCAATACACGATGGCCTATTACCGCGAGGATGATCCGGGCCAGACTTCCCTGGAACAGGCGCAGCAGGACAAGAAGGCACATCTGGCAGCCAAAATGCACATCAAGCCGGGCCAGCGTATTCTGGATATCGGCTGCGGTTGGGGCGGTTTCGCACTCTACCTTGCGCGCAATTACGACATCGAGGTGCTCGGTGTCGCCCTCGCCACCGACCAGATCGCATTTTGCAAGGAGCGCGCGGAAGAGGCGGGCGTGGCTGACAAGGTCAAGTTCTCGCTAACCGATTACCGCGATGTGACCGGAGAGTTCGACCGCATCAGTTCGGTCGGTCTGCTGGAGCATGTCGGAACGCCGCATTACCCCGAGTTCTTCGAACACACCAACCGGCTGCTGAAACCGGACGGAGTGATGCTGAGCCATTGCTGCGGACGCGCCGGCCCCCCCGGACATACCGACGCGTGGACTCGCAAATACATCTTTCCCGGTGGCTATATCCCCGCCCTGTCCGAGCTCGTTACCCAGTCGGAAAAGCATGGTTGGCAGATCATGGATGTCGAAGCGATGCGCTTCCATTACTGCTACACGCTTGAGGAATGGTACAACCGCACGGTCCTTCACAAGAAGGAAATCACCGAGCTCTACGACGAAGAGTTCTACCGCATGTGGCTGTTCTATCTTGCTGGCGCCGAACAGAGCTTCCGCCATGGCGGGATGATCAACTGGCAGATCCAATATGTGAAGGACCGTAACGCAATCCCGATGACGCGCGAATACATCGCCGATGAATCGGCCCGCCTACGTTCGGCAGAGGAGGCGCCGAAATGGAGCCTCGACCCGGCGCAAAAAGTCGCAGCGGAGTAACATTTGAGCAAGACGGTACTTGGCAAGTTCCTGGCGAGCACGATCCGCCAAGGCGTGCTCGACCTCACCTTCGCGGACGGATCGTCCCGCACATTCGGTGCCCCTCAGCCGGGCTTCCCGGAAGTGACGATCCGTCTGACCGACAAGACCGTTCCGCGCGATATCCTGCTCGACCCGCGCCTCGGTGCAGCCGAAGCTTACATGGATGGCCGCCTCGTCATCGAACGCGGCGACGTGATGGATCTGGTGCAGCTACTGCGTTCCAATTCCGCGTGGGAACGGAAGGGTTCGCTGCGCGGGCCCACATTACGCCGACGCATTATCAATCGCGCGAAGTTTGCCTTGGAATCGGTCAACAACCGCGTCGGCGCCAAGCGCAATGTCTCACATCACTACGACATCGGCAATGATCTCTATCGCCTGATGCTCGACGATGAGCACATGCAATATAGCTGCGCCTATTGGGACGAAGACGCCGGATCGCTTGCCGAAGCGCAGGAGGCCAAGCTGCGTCATATCGCTGCGAAGCTGGCATTGGCCGACGGGCAGCGCGTGCTCGATATCGGGTGCGGTTGGGGCGGCATGGCAATCTATATCGCGCGCCATTTCGATTGCCGGGTGACCGGGATCACGCTGTCGGAGGAACAGCTCGCCCTCGCCCGCACACGTGCACAAGACGCTGGAGTAGCGGACCGTGTCAGCTTCGAGCTTATCGACTACCGCGACCTGGCAGAAACAGGCGAACGCTTCGACCGGATTGTGTCGGTGGGGATGTTCGAGCATGTCGGACGCCCGCAATTCGAGACTTTCTTCCGCTGCTGCGCCAATCTGCTCTCGGATGACGGCGTGATGCTGCTGCACACGATAGGGCGCTTTGGCGGCCCCGGCATGACGGACGCCTTCACGCGAAAATACATCTTCCCCGGCGGCTATATCCCCGCCCTTTCCGAGACCCTGGCTGCCAGCGAGAAGTATCGCCTCATCCACACCGACATCGAGACGTTGCGGCTGCATTACGCCAAGACCCTGCGCGCTTGGTATGCCGCGTGCGAGGCCAACCGCGAGGCGATCGAACGCATGTATGACGCGCGTTTCTACCGCATGTGGACATTCTATCTCGCCGGGGCGACCGCCGCCTTCGAATGGGGGAGTATGGGCAATTACCAGATCCAGTTTAGCCGTGATCGGCGGACACTGCCGATTACACGTACATACATCGAGCATGCAGAGGCGGAGTTGAAAGGCACAAAATGAGCAAGATTTATCGAACTCCCGATGATCGTTTCGCGAACCTGCCGAACTTTCCCTTTCGGCCCCATTATCATGAACTGAAGGATGGCCTCAGACTGCACTACCTCGATGAAGGACCGCGTGATGGTCCGGTCGTGCTGATGATGCATGGCGAACCGAGCTGGTGCTACCTGTATCGCCACATGATTCCGGCGGTTGCGGCAGCGGGATACCGCGTGATCGCTCCCGACCTCATTGGGTTCGGAAAGTCGGACAAGCCCACCAGCAAGACCGCCTTTACTTACGCCGGGCACGTTGCCTGGATGCGCGAATGGGCAGAGGCGCTCGAACTTCAAGATGTGCTGCTGGCCTGTCAGGACTGGGGTTCGCTGATCGGTCTGCGCTTGGTCGCCGCGATGCCCGATCGCTTTGCCGGAGTGGTGCTGTCTAATGGCGGGCTTCCCGAAGGACAGGATCCGCCCAAAGCGTTTACCGCATGGCGCAGATTTGCGAAATACAGCCCGGTGTTCCCCATCGGTGGCATTCTCCAGCGGGCTACCGTCCGCGAATTGTCGGATGCAGAGGTAGCGGCCTACGATGCGCCCTTCCCGACGCGGGGCAGCAAGGCAGCGGCGCGTATTTTTCCCGCGCTTGTGCCGTTAGGCGAAAACGAGGCAGTCCCCGATCAGAAGGCCGCGTGGAAAGTGCTCGAAAAGTTCGACAAGCCGTTCACCCTCGCTTTTTCCGATGGCGATCCGATTACTGGCGGCGGCGATGCAATCTTCAAAGAGCGCGTACCGGGCGCGGCCAAGGGACTGCACCGAACCCTGAAGGGCCACCACTTCATTCAAGAAGATGATCCGGAAGGTTTCGTCGATGCGATCCTGGGAACGGCTAAGTTAGCTGGGTTGTCGCGAGCCTGAGCGACAAACCCGCCCCTTTCACGGTCACGTTCACTTTCGGTCGCGCGAACCTTTAATTAACTCCGGGTCGGACCAGGACAGAGCGATGACAGAGCTGACACAGACAGGACATCCGATCCTCGCGATCTTGGCGACGCTACTCGCCTTTATCATGGGCTTTACGATCCGCCGCGGTAGCGTATGCGCGGTTATCGCCTCGAAGCATCTTGTCGTTTACGGCAAACAGCAGAGGTTCCTTGCGATGCTTGTCGCGGGAGCCGTTGCCGGCGCAGTCATCCTGCCACTCGCATGGCTGCTACCTTCCGAAACCGGACTCGCATACGCCTATCCGATTACTGCTACGATGATCGGCGCGGCTGCCCTCTACGCACTAGGAGCGCGCCTCAACGATGGCTGCGCCTTCGGCACTCTTTCGCGGCTGAGCGGAGGCGAATTGTCATACCTTGGCACAGTTGCCGGGATGGTTGCTGGGGCTATCGCAACCCAGCACTATCGAGGCGACCCTATCGCAGGCACGCTCTCATCAATGAGCGAACCCACAGCGTTCACCTTGAGCCTGTGGCTGGTCATGGTGATCGTGGCCATTTCGGTGATGCGGCAGCGTCATTTTCGGAATATTGCGCAGGCACTCGCACCTGGCGGAGGGATTTTGCGGCCGTTCACAGCCATGATCGTGATCGGAATTGTAGGCGGTCTCCTTTACTCACTCGCCGGTAGCTGGACTTATCTGGCTCTGCTAGAGAAGCAGGCTCTAGTGCTTAGCGGTGACACGGTGGCCACATCCGCACCCAAGGCGACTGCTGGCGCGCTCGCTTTGCTGACCGGTGCCGTCGCGGCCGCTTGGCGGTCCGGACGATTTCATATCCGCATGGACAGCGCGGCTGCATGGGTGACCCGTTTCATCGGCGGGATCATGATCGGATCGGCAGCTGCTCTTATCCCGGGCGGAAATGGCGCGCTGGTCGTCTACGGTATTCCGTCAGGCGCGCCGAATGCTGTTGTTTCGCTCGTTATTATCATGGCCCTGCTACTGCTTTCGTTCATCCCGCGCCGAAAGGCCAAGAGAGCTGCTTCGCGTCAGGCAAGCTTAGCTTGATCACCACGCCGTTGCTGTGCTTTCGCGAGCCTGCTAGCGGCGCAGCGGCCCAAGGAGCTTGCCAGAAATGACCGATTCCGCCTCATCCGATATCAAGCGCGTCGTGCTCGCCTATTCGGGCGGTCTTGACACGTCCGTCATTGCCAAATGGCTGGAAGTCGAGCGCGGCCTGCGAAGTCGTCACCTTCACTGCCGATCTCGGCCAGGGCGAGGAAATCGAACCCGCGCGCCAGAAGGCCCGCGCAATGGGCATTCCCGACAAACATATCTTCATCGAAGACGTTCGAGAGGAGTTCGTGCGCGATTTCGTCTTTCCAATGATGCGCGCCAATGCCCGCTACGAGGGCGACTACCTGCTCGGCACGAGCATCGCCCGCCCGCTTATATCGAAGCGCCTCGTCGAAATCGCGCATGAAACCGGGGCTGACGCCATCGCTCATGGCGCCACCGGCAAAGGCAACGACCAAGTGCGGTTCGAACTGTCGGCCTATGCGCTTGACCCGAATATTCGCGTCATCGCTCCATGGCGTGATTGGGATCTGACAAGCCGGACGGCGCTTATTGCCTGGGCCGAGAAGCACCAGATCGCCGTCCCGACCGACAAGCGCGGCGAAAGCCCCTTTTCGACCGATGCCAACCTTCTGCACACCTCGTCCGAAGGGAAAGGTTCTGGAAGACCCGTGGGAGGAAACCCCGGACTATGTGTACTCGCGCACCGGCCACCCCGAAGATGCTCCCGACGCACCGGAATACATCACGATCGACTTCGAACGCGGAGATGGTGTGGCGCTTAACGACGAGAAGATGAGCCCGGCCACCCTGCTCGCCGCGCTTAACGATCTCGGCCGCAAACACGGCATTGGACGTCTGGATCTGGTCGAGAATCGCTTTGTCGGCATGAAGAGCCGCGGCATGTACGAGACCCCCGGCGGTGAGATCTATGCGCGCGCGCATCGCGGGATCGAGCAGATAACGCTCGATCGCGGCGCTGCGCATCTCAAGGACGAACTGATGCCGAAATACGCCGAGCTCATTTATAATGGCTTCTGGTACAGTCCAGAACGCGAAATGCTGCAGGCGGCCATCGACCTCAGCCAGGAGAAGGTCAGCGGGACTGTCAGGCTGAAGCTTTACAAGGGACTTGCCAGCGTTGTCGGACGCAAGAGCTCGAACAGCCTCTATTCCGAAGCGCATGTTACCTTCGAAGACGACGCCGGCGCATATGATCAGAAGGATGCGGAGGGCTTTATCAAGCTGAACGCCCTGCGGCTCAGACTGCTCGCAAAACGAGACCGGTGAGCGCCGATCGTCCTTTCGCTACGCCTGTTGAGTAGCTTTGCGACGAAGCCCGTTGAGTTATCCACTCTCGTCCACAGCGGAATATCGTGGAAAGGTGGATAAGTCGGGCTTGCCAGCCTTGATCAAATCACGGCTCGCACACGGCAGTTTCAAGTCATCGGAAGGGCACGAAGCTCTCTCGAACTTGACGGTTTAACGACTTGAAAGATCGAAAGAATTCTCAAACCCGGATGACGTGGCAGAACCTGTCCACGCGGCTCTTGAGGCCCGGTTGCAGAAGACTTCGGTCAG
This sequence comes from uncultured Alphaproteobacteria bacterium, assembly GCA_963797945.1. GTDB lineage: Bacteria > Pseudomonadota > Alphaproteobacteria > Sphingomonadales > Sphingomonadaceae > Qipengyuania. The sequence goes on from CAWCRA010000006.1 coordinate 381,309, forward strand.
ACGCGAGTACGGTCGTTGAAGGAAGCGCGATGTAGTTCTGGCACGGGCCTGGCCAACCGGTCGGATCGCCGAAGGAGGCGTCGAGAAAGGTCTTCGGACCGGAAGCGATGTGTCCGTTTGAGGCACCGACCATTATGGGAAGCCAGACCGCGGAACCGCCTGTTGAAGGCCGGCACACGCGAAGGAAACCGAGCAGCGCTTCGGCGCAGTGACGGACTGGAGCGAAACCGGAAGGAGGGTGGATCCGGATGCCGGTGCGAGCGCCGGTGATATAGCCGGAAGGAACGTCTTCGGACGGACCGGAAGGGGATACATCGGATGCCAAGTTCACGTCTTCGGACATGACCACGCATTGGTGAGAGTGGGGTCGGCAGCAATGCCGGCCCCATTTGCTATGGGCGCCCCATGATTGCGACATGCGAGCCTATTCCGCCACGCTCCGACGATCTGACCGAATTGCTAGTGCCCTGCTGCCTCACCCAAGAGGTAGTAGGAAAGCCCACACTCCGGCACCCGATCTGGCTTTGCCGCCCTTCCGCACGATGAAGTGTGGTCGAAATGGGGCAGTTTACGTGCGCGTTAAGGACTCGCGGCGCCTCCTCCTGTATCAGGCTGGCAACCGACGGAGGGGTCTGTCCCATGTCTATTCGCACGTATCGCACCATTGTTCTTGCCTGCGCGCTTGCCGCGCCCGCCTCTGCTGCCGCTCCTTCGGACGGCGGGGGCGAGCTTGTGTCCGAAGCGCAGTTCGCGGGCAGCTTTGCCGACTTTGCCGCCCTGCCCCCGGCTCCCGAGCCTGCTGGTGCAGTGGTCGATCTCGGCACCTTCGACCCGCCGATCGAGCAGGCTCCAGCTGCGACCCCGCTTGGTACGGGCGTTGCGTCCTATTACGGCCGCCGCTTCCACGGGCGGCTTACGGCGAGCGGCACCCGGTTCGACATGCATGCGATGACGGCGGCCCACAAGACGCTGCCCTTCGGCACACAGGTCCGCGTGACCAACCCCGGCAATGGCAAGTCGGTGGTCGTCACCATCAACGACCGCGGTCCGTTCACTCCGGGCCGCGCGATCGACCTGAGCCGCGCCGCCGCCAGCGAGATCGGACTGATCCGCCGCGGACATGGCCGGGTCGAGCTGGAGCGCCTGGACTAGCCAGGTCCCCGCGTTCGCAGCCACGTCGGCACCCGCATCTATGGCCGCGGCACTGCACTACCCCTCCCCGTGTTCGGCACTCTCTTCCTCCTCATCCTCCTCGAGGTGGTTGAAGAGGATCGACTCCATCATTCCGGCTTCGTCGGTGACCAGCCACCATTCGTGCCCGTCCGCCTCATAGGCCTCCAGCTGGAGTAGCTCGACCTCTTCCCTGTCATTGGCCCTGTCATTGGCCCTGTCATTGGGGCCCTTGCCTTGAAGATGCGGGCTTGGCGCGTTTGCGGGCCGCGCCTCCTCCATCCGCTGGAGGCGATTGTCGATGTGCCAGGGATCGTCCGGGTCGAGCTCGGCAGGCGCAGACACGCGGCCGCCCTCATCCTGTGCCCGTTCCGCACCGCCCCCCGCATGGCCCGCCCTGTTGGAGCCGCCCCCGCTGGCACTACAGGATGGAACAGGTGGAACACGGTCCTGAGGCAAATCATCGGGCAGCGCCTCCCCGCGCCGCAGGGCGTCGATCTGATCGTCGAGCAGCGGGAGCGTGGCGGTGATGTCCTCGCGGTCTTCAAGCCGGTCGAGCCGCGCCAGATGCGCGAGCAGCAGGCGGCTGTCGAACCGCCGCCGCCGCGCCACCTCCTCACCGTGGTAATAGACGGCCTCCTCCACCCCGTTGATCGCGCGGTCCGCCAGCGTAGCTTCCGCATAGGCGCGCGCCGCCACCAGCGCCGCATCCCACGCCCGCGCAAAGCCGGGTGACGCGCGCCGCGCCCGGTAAACGGTCTGGGCAGAGACACACGCCCCCCGGCACGCGAGCCGGACATTGCCGAACAGCTGGAGGCTTTCGAGAAACGAGGCCTGATTGCGCGGGGAGAATACGGTGTGGTGACCATCCGCCGAAGTGGCGGTGGTGTCGGTGAAACTTTCGTGCGGGATAAGGGCTGTCATGGGCGGGGTTCCTGGATCGGGAATTGTGGGGGAGGAGGATGGTGGGGTTTGGTCTGGGCGGAGAGGACTTCTTGTTTGGCCTCGGGCGCCGGCGCTCGCATGCGCTCGCTTGGGCTTCCGCCCTACCGGGCGGCGCGCGTGCAGGTGGCCTTTGGCCGTCTGCGCCTCCGGCTTCGACTCCGCGCGCCGGCGTCGCTGTCGCGCCGCGATCAGCGCGAGCTGGCGGGCTGGCATCAGGTTTTTGGCGCTAGGTCGCTAGCTGGCACCAGGCGTCCGGGTGCCAGTCGGTAAACTTGGTCGCAGAGCACGGCCCAAAGGGCCGCAAGGCCGCGCTGCCGCCCCGCAGGTGCCCGGCCGAAGGGAGGATCAGCGCCGGGGACGCACCCACGGATGTGGGTGCATGAGACAAAAAACTCCCCTCAACCCGGACAAACCCGCGCTACCCGCCGCGCCTCAATAAATCCGGCCCAACACCGCCAGCTCGTTACGCACATGGCGCGCAAGCTGGGTCTTGGTCGTGCCGGGCCCCGACCCGATGCGGCCCGCGCGGACATGGTCGAGCCAGCGCTGCATATGCGCGCGCGGAGTATCCTGACCGGGCGGAGGCTCCGAAGACCGAGGGAGGGGAATAGTGGGATCGTACATGGTTCACCTGTGATTGAGTGGCAGGGAACCGGACCAGTTAGCGGGTGATTTGCGTGTAGGACAGCCTGCGTTTGCAGGCGACGAGCGGGACCCGGAATAAGCCGTGTCGCGTTTGACCTATCGCGGCAGGGAATCGCCCCTCGCCCCGCAGGATCGCACGCCCATGTTCACACAGCTCAATCCGCCGCTGCCCGTAACCGTCATCGACCGCGGAAAGGGGCTGGCGCTGGCGGTGATCGACTACGGGCCGGAGCACAACCTTATCTGGGTCACCGCGCTCGACGAAAGCGGCGAGATCTGGTGCGCGCCTAATCCGAAGGTGAGGATGCAGGAGAACTGGACGATGGGGCGGGCGAAGGCGGAGGTTTAACGGCTATTTAGAAAAGGGCTTCAGTTAAACTCAAATTCGCCTTGTTCTTGATCGAGAAAGTCGACTTAAACAATCCGTGTTTGGTGGCTGCCGAGCGGAACAATCGATAATACGAAATTCCAGGCCTCTGTTGGACGAATTTTTCGATCCGATCCGCCGCAACTTCAATAAGAGGAATTGTCTTCTGGGGTTGTATATGTCGACCCCAGTCCTTTCCGCTAACCGCTTCACCGAATACGCTAAGTGGAAAACCCCCTCGATCATCCAGAAAGCCTCGAAGAACGTTCCCGTCCCCTGTGCGTACGCGCCTCTTGAATGATCGTCCGACGACGATTTTCTAACGCAGCGTAAAAACGCCAAATTCCGACAACCCGTTCTGCACTCATTTCAAGCGGGTCAAAGATCAGACTGAAATACTCGCCGAAGATGCGATCTGATGCCGTTTTTGCACGATCAGGTTCGCTTCGAACAAAGGCGAGCCAAATTTGACCAAGTTTCAGCGCATCAATGCGGACATCTTCGCCCTTGTCCGAGTGCTGGTCACGCTTTCTATCAAGGAACCAACCAAGCGGCTCCAAAGCTGATTTAGGCGGATCAGAGGGTCGTTCGATCTCAAATCGCGACTGCGGATGGGCGTTTGACTATTGGTCGCCTCGGCCACTTTTGCAAAGCGATTTATCTTTAGTTTCGATGATCTTTACGGAGAAGCCTCACCCTTTGAAGTGCATCGAAATCGACTTTAGACGCTTCAAAGAGCGCATGCGAGGTTTGACCGCCGTTAACAATCTGCGGTGCGCGAAGAGTGATGGGAGGGTTTTTGAATCCCGGCTGATAAGAGAATGACTTGCAAACAACGGTAATCCCATTGTTGAAATACCAAAAAAGGCCGGAATTCTTCGCTGATTGCCGTGTCGTAAATTCGCCGGTTTATATCGTTCTGCTCGCCAAGATACATTCGCACGTTCTCTTCGAACAGGTAAGGATCAAGCTGGAATTGATCGTTAGGGTCTGTCAAAGCCGCAATAAACTCATCCGCTCGAGCCGTTCCGATAACGGCGCGGACGTTGCCATCAGTCTTCTCGAAAATCTGCTCTTCGAGCATCCGCAAGGAAATCTCGCGATCGTGTTCAGACCGCGACGAAATCCGGTCAGAGATTTGATCAAGATCGTGCTCGACCACACTAAAGAACTTTAGGGGCCTAGACTACTCTCAAAGCGCTCCAGTTCATTCGCTACAAGCTTCTCGCCATTCGAGCAGAGATGCACACGCACCTCGCACGAACCTTCTGAAAATGAAATCCCAAATCGAGAGGACTTTATCCTGAAGCAAAGGATTACAGGTTTCTACGAACCCATCTGTCTGTTTCATCACATCATTGATGAAACTCAAAAGCTTGTCGATTTCAGAGCTTGGGAAATTCTTACGGCTCGTCTTGAAATCACTGTGATGCTTAAATTGAAATATATGAATCAGCCGTACTCAAAGCGATCATCAAGATAGATCGCATCGACACCACGATCCATAGATCCATCGGTCAAAGCACCGCGAGCTTCATCATAATCGATCTTCAGGATTGTTGATAGGCAAAGGAGGCTGAAGGCCTCACGTTGGTCATCGAGGCCTAGATTTTCAACTAACTGACCAGTGGCTGAGGCCACATTGCTCCAATCCAAAAGCGTGGCCATGCAGGTCTCCGGTCTTACACAATCGATAGAAGCGAACGAAGGCCTGATTTTGACGAGAAAGCAAAATCAAAGCCATAGCGAGTTGGCTTTTTTCCGGTGTTTTTTCGAAGATCGAAGTGTCGCATGTTGGAGTTATGGTAAGCACTCGTCTGAGGCTTATCTCGAAGAACGCCACCAATCGACGAAAAAGCGCCCAAGCGAGACGCATGCCTGCCATGAAAAACCAATGGGTGCGATGAGGAAAGCTTCTTCAGATAAACTACCTCATCCCCTTTCGTGAACTCGGCTAATTTGTCGGTTTCATGCGTGCACGAAAAGCCTTCCGAGCTCAAAATCCGTTGAATTCTGTGAATAGTCCATCGCCCTACTCCGCCGCTTCCGGCTGCTTTTTCTTTGCCGCCGACTGCGGCGTGGCGCGCTCCAGCATCGGCGTCGAGATACTGCCCGGTATAGCTCCCCGCCACCTCGGCCACCTCCTCCGGCGTGCCCTGCGCGACAATCTCGCCGCCGCGCACGCCGCCTCCGGGGCCGAGGTCGAGGATCCAGTCGGCGGTCTTGATCACGTCGAGATTGTGCTCGATCACCACCACGGAATTGCCCTGGTCGACCAGCCGGTGCAGCACTTCGAGCAGCTTGCGGACATCCTCGAAATGCAGGCCGGTGGTCGGCTCGTCGAGGATATACAGCGTCTGCCCGGTGCTGCGCTTGCTGAGTTCCTTGGCCAGCTTCACCCGCTGCGCCTCGCCGCCTGACAGCGTGGTCGCCTGCTGGCCGACCTTGACGTAGCCCAGCCCCACCTCGTTCAGCATGTGCATCTTGTCGCGGATCGGGGGGACGGCCTTGAAGAAGCCTTCCGCATCCTCGATCGTCATGTCGAGCACATCGGCGATGGAGAGGCCCTTGAACTTCACCTCCAGCGTTTCGCGGTTGTAGCGTTTGCCGCCGCATTCCTCGCAGGTGACATAGACATCGGGCAGGAAGTGCATTTCGATCTTGATCAGCCCGTCGCCCTGGCACGCCTCGCACCGGCCGCCCTTGACGTTGAAGCTGAAGCGGCCGGGCTTGTACCCGCGCGCCTGGCTTTCGGGCAGGCCGGCGAACCAGTCGCGGATCTGGGTGAAGGCGCCGGTGTAGGTGGCCGGGTTGCAGCGCGGGGTGCGGCCGATGGGCGACTGGTCGATCTCGATCACCTTGTCGCAATATTCGAGGCCGGTGACCTTGTCGTGCGCGCCCGCGATGATGCGCGCGCCGTTGAGCGTGCGCGCGGCGGCGGCATAGAGCGTGTCGATGGTGAAGCACGACTTGCCGCTGCCCGATACGCCGGTGATGCAGGTGAAGGTGCCCAGCGGGATGGAGGCGGTGACATTCTGCAGGTTGTTCGCCCGCGCGCCGTGGACGGTCAGCTTGTGGCCATTGCCCTTGCGGCGCTTGGCCGGGATTTCGATGTCGCGCCGCCCGGTGAGGTAGTCGGCGGTGAGCGACTTCTTGGACTTGAGCACCTGTTTCAGCGTGCCCTGCGCCACCACCTCGCCGCCGCGCACACCCGCGCCGGGGCCGAGATCGACCACATGATCGGCCTGGCGGATGGCATCCTCGTCATGCTCGACCACGATCACGGTGTTGCCGAGATCGCGCAGCCGCTTGAGCGTTTCGAGCAGCCGGTCGTTGTCGCGCTGGTGCAGGCCGATGCTGGGCTCGTCGAGCACGTAGAGCACGCCCGACAGCCCGCTGCCGATCTGGCTGGCGAGGCGGATGCGCTGGCTCTCCCCGCCGCTCAGCGTGCCGCTGGTGCGGTCGAGATTGAGGTAGTCGAGCCCGACATTGTCGAGGAAGCCCAGCCGCTCGTTGATTTCCTTCAGGATGGCCTTGGCGATCTGGCTCTGCTGGTCGGTCAGCTGCGCATCGAGGGCGAGGAACCAGTCCTTGGCATCGGATACGCTCATGCGGGTGGGCTGCGGAGATGTCGGTGGGCCGTCCGCGCTGGGCACCTTCACCGCGAGCGCTTTCTCGTTCAGCCGCGCGCCGTCGCATGTCTCGCACGGCTGGGCGGTCTGGAACTTGGCCAGCTCGTCGCGCATCCAGGTGCTTTCGGTCTGCAGCAGGCGGCGGTTGAGGTTGCCGATCACGCCCTCGAACGGCTTGTTGACGGTGTACTGCTTGCGCCCGTCCTTGAACGTCAGCGGCACGCGCTTGCCCTCGGTCCCGTGCAGGATGATATCGTGGTGCTCGGCCGACATGTCCTGCCACGGCGTGGTCAGGTCGAAGTCATATTCCTTCGCCAGGCTGGACAGCACCTGCATGTAATATGGCGACGGCGGGTTGGACTTGGCCCACGGCACCACCGCGCCCTTCTTCAGCGTCAGCGCCTCGTTCGGCACGACCAGCTGCGGGTCGAACAGCTGCTTCTCGCCCAGCCCGTCGCAGGTCGGGCAGGCCCCTTGCGGCGCGTTGAAGGAGAACAGCCGCGGCTCGATTTCTTCGATGGTGAAGCCGCTGACCGGGCAGGAGAAGCGTTCGGAAAACACGATGCGGTTGGCGGGCAGCCCGTCGCCTTTCATCTTGCCCTGGCGCCGCCAGCCGACGCTTCGTCCTCGCGCCCCGGCACGACGCCATCGGCCAGGTCCACATACGCCAACCCGTCGGCCAGCTTCAGCGCGGTTTCGAAACTGTCGGCCAGCCGCGTTTCCAGCCCCTTCTTCACCGCCAGCCGGTCCACCACCACTTCGATGTCGTGCTTGAACTTCTTGTCGAGCGCGGGCGCTTCCTCGATCGGATACATCTCGCCGTCGATCCGCACGCGGGTGAAGCCCGCCTTCTGCCATTCGGCCAGCTCGTGGCGGTATTCGCCCTTGCGCCCGCGCACCACCGGCGCGAGCAGATACAGCCGCGTGCCTTCGGGCAGTTCCATCACCCGGTCGACCATGTTGGAGACGGTCTGCGCCTCGATCGGCTTGCCGGTGGCGGGCGAATAGGGCACGCCCACCCGCGCCCACAGCAGCCGCATGTAGTCGTAGATTTCGGTCACGGTCGCCACGGTCGAGCGCGGATTGCGGCTGGTGGTCTTCTGCTCGATCGAGATCGCAGGGGACAGCCCGTCGATATGCTCGACATCGGGCTTCTGCATCATCTCGAGGAACTGGCGCGCATAGGCGCTCAGGCTCTCGACATAACGCCGCTGCCCCTCGGCATAGATCGTGTCGAACGCCAGGCTCGACTTGCCCGATCCGGACAGCCCGGTGATCACGATCAGAGCATCGCGCGGCAGGTCGATATCGACGCCCTTGAGATTATGCTCGCGCGCGCCCCTTACCTTGATGTGGGTTAGCATGAGCACAGCTCATGCGAGGCGGATATTTTCGTAAGTGCCATGAAGAGGCGTGTTCCCGTTGTGTTCGGATATGTCAAGAACCCGCAGCGCTGCGCCCGCCCCGGCTGTCGGAGAATGAGCGAATGGCTGTGCAGGATGTTCCGGCAATGTGGGACCGGCCCGAGGAATTACAACGCCGGGAGCGCTTGTCGGCGATGCGCGTTTAACCGGTATGACGCCAATCAGAACTCACAATCTCCGGCGATTATCGCCGCATGCGTTGCTGCTGGCCGCACATCGGAAACGCCTCGCGACGTTCCTGCAGGAGTTTCCTCGAACGCAATCACGCTGCCTGGCGCTTGCAGGCACTGCCTGTTCCACCGAGATCGAGCCTGGCGACCCTGCGAAGGCGCCTGCAAGCGCCATCGATCCGGGCGAGCCGGTTACCTCACTATCCGCAATAGAATGGTTTCTGGCTGGTCGAGCGGTTCGATGATTTTGAGCCGAGCTGGGAAAATGGCACCCCTTGGCGCGGCGCTTATGTTACAGGTTTACAGCGAGGGACTGACCTATGCGATCGGCTGCAATCGTTCGGGCAATCCGGTTTCGCTCTGGCTCGGACGGCATTTTGCGCGACACGGGCGATGGCTCCCGCCTTCAGACGCTCATGGGCTGCGGTGACGAGCGGGAGCAGCGCGATAGCCGCTATTTTCGGTTCTTCGGGACCAACCCAGAAGTCAGGCGGCTGGGTGAGGACCGGCTGCATCTGAAAAGCAATGCCGGCGAGCTTGTGCTGGCAAAGCCGGAGACGTGGCGTTTGGCGAATGCGCCCGAGTTTTCCGAGATTGCGGGACGCTGGGTTCCGCGCATGGCCTTGAGTTACGAAGGTTGGGGTCACAGCGGCTTCGGCATTGGCGAGCGGAGCGGGGTTATCACAATCGCGTCCCGGCAGGTGAGTTGGTCCGAATGTCCCGAAGCACCCGTCGCGATAGAATGGACCGAGGATGCCAGACTGACGCGTGTCGCCGAAGGTCTCCGCAACTGCGATGCTTCCGCCGACAGAAGCGACAACGGGCGGCAGCAGGTCATGGAAATACTTCGCGCCAGCCCGGCAGTGATGCGAACCGGGCCTAATTTCATCACACTCATAGACGGCACCGGAGAAAAGGGCCGCGAATTGCAGCTGCAATCGGAAGAGAGCGTGCTGAACCCGCCGCCACCGCCGCCGCTGCCGGTGGGAAGAGGGTCTCCCCCGCCCCGCGCCGCCGCCGCCGCCGCCACCGCCCTGCCGGTACCCATGCCAAGCCGCAATTAGGTCGCTCGGCGCAGTTTTCCCTTAACGGTTTAGCATGCCGCCAAAATCGATTTGGCTGTGTATTTCCCTTATCTTTCAAACGGGTAATTGTCTGTACGCGAGCAATCCGCACTTAACGTCAGCCTACCAAACGCCCTCCACGTCCGATGAAGCGTGGACCTTTTACCGCCTCCTGCCCGTTGGTTGGACAGGTATGAGGGCAATTTGCTGAACAAGGCGAATAGTCGGCCAAACGGTCGGCGCGGCCCTCTAGACACAGAAATATTCGAGGTAACCGCAAGTCATGTCATCCCCTTCCAGTAGCAGCGATCCGTCGTCTTTGAGACCCAAGGGCGATGTAAACGAGCGCGTTCGGCAGATGATCAAGGATCTCGACACGCCGCTTGATCGGACACAGAGAACCTCTCCAGGCGGCGCGTTGGACGGCAAGTTTCGCGCCGCACGCAAGGAACACGACAAGCAGGTCAAGCAGGAACATCGCCGCGCTCTCAAACGCGCTCGCTCAGGCGGCGAAAAAGGCGTTTCGCATCCGGCCTTCCGTGTCCTCACGCAAGGCTGCTATTGCACTGCTGACTGCGGGTGCTGTCGGTGTCTCGGCATTTACCGGACCTGTTGGCACATCGATGGATACCAGGGAGCGCCCCGCTGCCGTCCACATTATTTCCGAAAACGGTCAGGACGATAACGAGCGCAAGCCGGCTGCCATGTTGACGGCGAGCGCAGAATTCAAGCAAGCGCTGATCGAAGAGGAAGGTGTTCGCTACGTCGTTTACCGCGACGTGGCAGGCTATCCTACCGTCGGTGTTGGTCACCTTATCGAAGCGGAAGATAATTTGCGTGTCGGGGACCGCATAAGCGAGAAGCAGGTTCTCGATTTTCTAGAAGGCGATCTGAAGGAAGCCGAGCAAGGCGTGCGCATCCTCGTCGGAGATCTGGCGCTACATCAGCATGAGTTCGATGCGCTCGTCGATCTGGTATATAATGTCGGACTAGGCAATGTATCCGAACGGGAGAGCCCCAGGCTGAATGCGGCCATCGAATCCGGCGATTATGCACAAATTGCAGAGCAACTCGACTATCGCCACGCTGCCGGAAAGGTCGCCAAGGGCCTCGAATATCGTAGCGAACGCCGCGCCCAGATTTTCATGGATGCCTCATACGAAGACCCGCGAGAGGCACCGTCTGACGATACATCGGCGTAATAATGAGCCAGTAATCTCCCATACGATCCGCGTACGTGCTATAATCCCAGCGACTGAACAATGAACAATCTATACGCCTTTTCCGCTCTATGCTTGCTTTCGTTGGCCGCGGCCTGTTCGCCGTTGCCCGATGATGACGAAGCGATAGCGTTAATGAGCGCCGAGACTACCGTCATCGAAGAAGGCCCCCAGTTTATCGAGGCTGCACTGGCCACTGCTCGTGACGACTGTTTATTGATGGTCTGGAGCGAACAGGGAGCAGACGATCGCGGTCGGGCCGTTGAATTCGATCGCTCCCATGATCAGGTCGAAGGCGGCGCCATTTCATGCGCAACGGGTACCACGGCTAGCCAGTTCGACGCCGCGATTACCGCAATTCGTGAAGCTGCCCGCAGCGGCAACAAGGCGCGCATGCTGAAAGAAATAGGCATTCCGCTGGTCTATATTGGCGCCGATGGCGAACGTCGGCCGCTGGAAGATCGCAAGACGGTCGAGGCGATGTTCGACGAGGTGTTTGATCCACACATGCTTGCGATTCTCGGCAAACTCTCCCTCAAGAATATGACCGTGGTTCCTGAGCAAGGCGCGTTCTTTGAGCTTGGATCGTTATGGCTGGTAGTCGACGAGGCTGGCGGGCGGCCCAAAATCATCACGGTCAATCATCAGGCGATGGGCGATGCGGCAAAAGCGGCTGCAAGGAAGGCCCGTCGCGGCGAAGGACGCCCCCTGCCCGACGCCTGATCCGACGACTAGACACGTCCGCCGAAGTTGTCCGTCGCGAAGAGCTTGCAATTGCAGTCAATCCCCTGTTCAAGCGCGCCCGGTTAATTGCTTGCCATCTAGCGCGCGTGCACCTCCGCATGGCGCGTAAACGAACGTTTGGAGAGACATTCCGATGAAGGCCCACATTCTGGCCACGACCGCTGCCGCTGCCCTTCTGGCTGGCTGCGCGACCACCCCCGCTGCACAGGAAACCCTGCCCGGAACGACCGCTTATGCGCCGGACATCCCCGAAGGCACAGGCTATTTTGCTTCCGACAGCACTCTGCCTTTCCTGACGCCGGACTTTGCCGCGATCGGCGAGGACGATTACATCCCCGCTTTCGAGCAGGGCATGGCGATCCAGACTGCCGAGGTTCAAGCGATCATCGACAATCCCAATGCGCCGGACTTTGGCAATACGATCGTCGCGCTTGAGAAGTCGGGCCGCATGCTGGGCCGCGTCGGCAATGTCTTCTTCGCGCTGACCGGATCGAACACCACCGACCGGCTCGACGAAATCAACACCGAGATCAGCCCGAGGCTTTCTGCGCATTCCGACGCGATTTCGCTCAACCCCGAACTGTTCGCCCGTGTGAAGGCGGTTTACGACAACCGCGCCGCGATGACGATGACGCGCGAAGACGCCAAGCTGCTCGAGAACACCTACGAAGGCATGGTGCAGGCGGGCGCGCTCTTGACCGATGCCGAGCGCGAACGTGTGAAGGCGATCAATACCGAGCTGTCGACACTCACCACCGAATTTGCCCAGCTTGCCCGCGATGCGATGGCCGACCAGCCGCTGGTCGTCGATACGCGCGCCGAGCTTGCCGGCCTGTCCGACGCAGACATCAAAGCCGCAGCCGATTTCGCGGCCGAAAAGGGCATGCCGGGCAAATTTGCCATCGCCCTGCAAAACACGACGCAGCAACCGGTCCTGCCCAGCCTTGAAAACCGCGCCACGCGGGAAAAGCTGTTCAAGCTGTCTTACCACCGCGCCGATGGCCAGCGAGCCGTCGATACTCGCGTCCTGCTAGCCAAGATCGCCGAACTGCGTGCGGAAAAAGCTGCATTGTTCGGTCAGCCCGACTGGGCGACCTACACGATGTGGGACCGCATGGCCGAAAAACCGCAGACCGCGCTCGATTTCATGGGTCAGATGGTCCCCGCGCTCGCCGCAACACAGCGGCGCGAAGCTGCGCTTCTGAACGATATGATCGAAGCCGAAGGCGGCGATTTCGAGGTGAAGCCGTGGGACTGGTACCGTTTTGCCAATAAGGTGAAGGCGGAACGTTACGACCTCGATGAAGATGCCGTGATGGAGTATTTTCAGCTCGACAAGGTGCTGGAAGACGGCGTGTTCTACATGGCTGAGAAGCTGTACGGCCTCACGTTCCAGCGCCGCACCGACCTGCCGGTCTATCACCCCGACGTGTGGACCTACACCGTGTTCGATGCGGACGGCAGCGAGTTGGGCCTGTTCTATTTCGACCCGTTCCAGCGCCCGTCAAAGCGCGGGGGCGCGTGGATGAGCAATTTCGTCAACCAGAGCGAGGTCTGGGGCACGAAGCCGGTCATCTACAACGTGCTCAACATTCCCAAGGCATCGGAAGGCGAAACCCAGCTGGTCAGCTTTGACTGGGTGAACACGACATTCCACGAATTCGGCCACGCTCTGCACGGCTTCTTTGCCGACCAGCGCTACGAAAGCCTCTCGGGCACCGCCACCGCGCGCGACTTTGTGGAATATCCGAGCCAGGTCCACGAAATGTGGGCGACCTACCCCGAGGTGCTGTCGAACTACGCCAAGCACTACAAGACTGGCGAAACCATCCCGAACGAGTTGATCGACAAGATCGAGGCTGCGGCCAAGTTCAATCAGGGATATGATTTCGGCGAAGTGGTCGCAGCTGCATTGCTCGACATGAAATGGAGCGCGCTGAGCCCGGCACAGGCCGCTGCCATCGACACGCCCGCAGAGGTCGACGCGTTCGAACGGCAAGCGCTGAGCGAACTCGGCCTCGAGGTCGATCTGGTGCCGCCGCGTTATCGCAGCACCTATTTCAACCACATATTCAGCTCTCCCGCCGGCTATTCGGCAGGTTATTACAGCTATTTGTGGACCGAGATGCTCGACCGTGACAGCCGCAAGTGGTTCATCGAAAATGGCGGCCTGACTCGCAAGAATGGCGACCATTACCGGGCCACCGTTCTCAGCCGCGGCGGAACGATGGACTATTTCGACATGTTCGAAACCTTCGCCGGCCGTCGTCCAGACGTGCAGCCAATGCTCGAGGCACGCGGCCTTGTGCCCGGCAGCGACGAAGCTATCGACAGCGGAGCATCGGACGGCAAGCTTCCCGCACGCTCGACGGGCGAATAATCGGGACGGCGGGGCGGCTGGCTAAAGCTTGCCCCGCCACTCGAGAGATTTCCGGTTCAGGCTGGCGAGATCGGTCTCGCCTGCAACTACACGCTCGCCAAGCTCGATAGCTTTGGCGAGCGTTTCAGTCCTGGCGTTGCGATAGGCTGGCGGCTCGATAGCAGCACGCCACAATCCGCCGACCGCATTGTCCAGCAGGATGCGCTGGAAGCAATGGTCCAGATGCACCGGCCAATCGCGCTCCTTTGCCAAACCGGGCATTGTCTTGCGGGTCAGCTTGAACCACTGATCGACGAGTTGTTCGCGGCTCATTTGCGCATAACGGCTTGCCGCGCGACGAGTGCCTGCGCACCTTTCTCTCCAATCCAGTGCGCATTTACGCCCCATACATTGGCGAGATTGGCGGCAGCCAGCGCGTCGTTTGGCGCGCCATCTGCAACGATCCGGCCATTATCCAAAACCAGAACACGGTCGGCGTGGTTTATTGCCAGTGCCAAATCGTGGACGACCAATACGATGCCCGCGCCGCTCTCGGCTTGCTTCCTGAGATGCCCGAGCAACGCCAATTGGTGTGACAGGTCGAGCGCGGCCAGTGGTTCGTCGGCAAGGATCCACTCCGGTTCGCCCGCGAGCACGCGCGCGAGCAAGACCCGCGCTGTCTCTCCGCCTGACAGCGACTGCGCACGGCGGTTCTCGAAGGCCTGCAAATCAAGTGCCGATATCGCGGCATCGACTGGTTCGGCCCGCTGATCACGGTGTGGCATCCGGCCAAGTTCGACAATGGTCCGCACCGGCACGTCCCAGGCAATTTCAGCGTGTTGTGGAAGGTATCCCAGACGCTTTGCCCGCTCGCGCGGGTGCAGTTCCTTCAGGGCGGTATCACCCAAGCGAGTTTCGCCGCTATCGGCTTCGAGAAGGCCGGCCATCGCCTGCAACAGCGACGACTTGCCTGCACCGTTGGGGCCGCAAATCGCAGTAATTTCGCCCCGCTCAAAGCTGACCGACACGCCGTCCAGCCTACCCGCGATAGTGAGCGAGTTTGCACAAAGCGTCATGCCAGTCCCTTCCGCATACGCAGCAGCAGCCACAGGAAAAACGGGGCCCCCAGCAGGCTGAGCGCAATGCCCAGCCGCAATTCCGTCACGAGCGGGAGGATGCGCACCGCACTGTCCGCCGCGAGCACCAGCAGAGCCCCGGCAAGCGCGCTCGGCAGGATCAGCTGCGAGGGTCTGCGGTCGGTTAGCGGACGCACAAGATGCGGGACGATCAAACCGACGAAACCGATGATGCCAGCGACCGCCACGCTCGCGCCGACTGTCAGGCCGATCCCGGCGATAAGAAGCCACAAGAGCCGCGAAGGATCGACGCCCAGCGACCGCGCGACATCCTCGCCCAGCGTGAGAGCGTCGAGCGCTTTTCCGCTGGCATGGAGCAGCGCTACGCCCAGCGCCACCAGCGGCGTAGCGACCCGGACTTCGCGCCAGCTGCGATCTGTCAGCGCGCCATTGAGCCACAGCACTATCTCGCTCATCGCAAAGGCATTGGGCGCGAGGCTGATGGCAAGCGCAGTCAACGCTCCGGCCAGGCTCGCCACCATCAACCCTGCAAGCGTGAAGAGCGCAATTCCGCCGGTTCGTCCGGCAATTGCTGCCAGCAGCGCCATCGCGCCGCCCGCTCCGATCAAGGCGAAAAGCGGCAGCAGGTAAGCGCTCGCGGCATATCCGAACCATAGGGCGATTACCGCACCAAGGGCTGCTCCAGGCGCAATGCCGAACAGGCCCGGATCGGCAAGCGGGTTGCGCAGGTAGCCCTGCATCGCTGCCCCGGCTGCTCCCAGACCTGCCCCGATTACCATCGCCAATACGCTGCGCGGCAAGCGCAATTCGCCGAGGATCAGTGCGGCATTGGGCGTGCTTGCAGGGTCGATCCATATACGCCCAGCCAGCAGCGACAGCGGAAAGGCGATGATCAGCAACACCGCGAATATGACGACCGCGCGGTTCATGATGCGCGAACGTTCCTCAGCCGCTCCATTGCCCGGATGATTGTGGGGCCGCCGCAATAGAGGAGGCCCGGGTCGAGCGACGCGCGCCGCATGTCCGGGATGGCGTCCAGCACCGGATGCCGCTGTCCAACCTCGCGTCCTGCCACCAGCAAGATGTCAGGCGGATCGGCAACCACCTGTTCGAGCGGGAGGTAAGCGGCCTGCCCCAATCCGCGCTGGGCGGAATGGCTGTCGAAACCCGCACGGTCCATCAATTCGCTGACCAGAGCTTCACCGCCCGGGACGATCCCTCCCGGCTGCCACAGGACCGCGCTGGCACGCTCGCCGACAACGGGCTGGGTCGCTGTCAGAATGCGCATGGCCAGCTGCTCTCCCGCACTCGGGTCGCCGGAAAGCTCCGCAAGTCGGCGGACCTGCGCCAAGCTTTCCTCGATTGTCGAGGCGATACCGAAAATCTCGACCCTCAGGCCCAGATCCTCCAGTCCTGCTCTTGTCGCGGGGGCAAGAAATGCCCCGGCCACAACGATATCGGGATCGAGCGCGAGCACTTCCTCCACCGTCCCGCCGGTCACTGCGAAACGGCGCGCAGTCTCGATATCCATCGAACTCGCGCGCGGATCGTGACTATAATGCGAGAGCGCCAATAGCTGCTCGGGCGCTGCAATTTCAGCAAGTATGGCGTCGGTACACGGGTTGAGGCTGACGATGGTAGGTGCGCTCGCCCCCGATGGCTGCGACGCCGACGGGGAGCACCCCGCCAGCGCTAGCCCGGCTAACAGCGCAAACCGGTTCACATCGCCGCCTTCACGCCCACAAACCCGCCTCGCCCCGGCGTGCCATAGCCGGCAACGGTCTGATATTGGGCGTCGAAGATGTTCTCGACGCGGCCGAACAGCTCGAAATTTTCACCCAGCGGCAGGGCTGCGCGCAGGTCGAGCACTTCGTAGCCGTCCAGACGTGTGAGATTGCCGCCATCGTCGAAGCTGTCGCCGACGATGCGCAGGTCCGCGCCGAGCGCGAGTCCTTTACTATCCCAGCGGTCCAGCAAACCCGTGTCCCAATCGGCAAACAGCGTTGCGGAATGCCGCGGGCGGCGCGCAAGGCGGTTGCCCGTCGCGCGGTCTTCCGCATCGATAAAGCTGTACACGCCGGACAACCGCAGCGTGCCGAGTGCATCCACCCCCGCTTCCAGCTCTACACCCTGCGCGCGTGCGCGGTCGGTATTGTCGTAGGTGCCGAAAGGTCGGTCCACGCAGATCGCGCTGGTCGAGCCGAAGCACGATACGAAATCGATCAGGTTCTCGCTGTCACGCCGGAAAACGGTAGCTGCAAGATGGACGCCCTGTCCGCGCGTGCCGCGCTCCAATCCGAGATCGTAGCTGGTGCTGTTTTCCGGGCCGAGCGTCTCATTGCCGAATTCCGAGAATAGCTGAAACAGGGTAGGTGCCTTGAACCCCTCGCCCACGCTGGCGCGCACGCGCCAGTCATTGGCAAAGCCGTAAGAGACGTCGGCGCCGAAGCTCGTCTTGCTGCCGAAGCGCTGGTGATCGTCGATGCGCACCCCGGCATGCGCAGCCAGGTCGCCCAGCTCCCACCCGGCCTGGACATAGCCGCCGGTGATCTCGGTATCCTCGCCGGCGTCGAACAGCGTTTCATAGCGCTGCCATTCATGCTCGCCGCCGAAAGCCAGCTTCAACCCGCCGATCAACCGGTATTCGCCCCGCAGCAGGATGCGCTCGCTTTCCCCGTCGCTGGTGAAGGTCTCGCCGATTGCCGGATCGGTATTGGTCCGCTCGGTATCGGAGAGCGAGAAGGTCGCGCGCAGGGTAAGGTCCTGCCCGAAATAGGACGCGCCAAGCGCACCCGAATATTGCGTTGTTTCTTGGGACTCGCGCGTGTCGGCGAGCGCGAAGGACGGGGCGGGAAAGCCGTCGATCTCAAGATCGCCTACGGCATAGCGGCCGTTGACGAACAGCTCGATCTGGTCGGTCGCATCGAAGAAGGCGGAGCCGCCCAGCGCGAATTGCTCGAACCCGTCCGCTTCATCTCCCAATGCGGCGGCGGAGAAGCCATCGGTCTGGAACCAGCTGGCGGTGAGGCCCGCGTAGTAGCGGTCGCCGTCCAGCCCGCCGGTCGTATTGGCAGTGAGCGTGTCGCGCGCGCCATATTCGAGGCTGCCCGACAGGCCAGCCTTGCCGCGGGTCGAGATATCGAGCACCCCGGCAATCGCATCGGAGCCCCAGATCGTTGAATTGGACCCGCGCAGCAGGTCGATTTTGCCGACATTGGCGGCAAGCAGATTGCCGAAGTCGAATCCGCTTCCCGGCGCCGCAACATCGGCAACCCGAACGCCGTCGATCAGCACGAGCAATTGCTCTGCCCCGGCGCCGCGCACGTTCACTCCGGTGAACCCGCCAATCGGTCCGTTGCGGCTGACCGTAACGCTCGGGATCCGCTGAATAACACGGGTCAGGTCGGCACCCTGGATCGAAGCGATTTCATCGCGGTCGATGACGGTCACGGACTGGCCGGTATTCTTGACGTTCGTCGACAGGCCGCTGGCAGTGACTGTGATGAGCCGTTCTGGCAGCTCATGAACGAACGTGATGATCTCGCCGCCGACGTCCGCTTCTTCGGCCTCTTGCGCGAATACAGGCGACGAAACCACACAACAACTTAGCAAAAACAGATATTTGGGCATAATACCTCCTGTCAAAAGCGAAACGCCGCTCGTGACGGAGGGAGCGCGGGAATGCGCCCTCACCCGTTTGCCATTGGTGCACCCCGCCCATGGCTGAACGACGGATACAGGCAGGTCTCCTGGCTCGCCGGATCATCGCTTTCCCGCCGCCTTCCCATCCCCCGTGCGGGCGACAGTGGCATATGGCGGGATCGCTCCCCGGTCACAGTTGCGGGGGCAGCAGCGGCTTTTAACCGCCTTCCCTCTTCGGGCGCCGTTACAGCGCCAACCCGTGTCCTGCCGCCGCCAATAGGCCGGCCGGGTAATGCGCGCAAGAGAGCTGAAGCCGCATGTTTACATCTCGGAAACCGTGCTGCGGAACGAAGCTTTAGCGGAGAGGCGTATAACGCTCCGCCTCCCCAGTCGCACATCCCCCGGAGCGTCCCATGCCTATCCATTTCGCCGCCGCCCGATCGACCGCACATTCACCGATCGCCAGGGCGCTGGCCAAAAAGGCATGCGCGCGCGCCGCCAACGACAATGGTGGCTGGGGGCAATGCGCGGCGGCGAGGGTCTGCGCGAGAGCGACGAGCTGGTGAAAGCAGCACTGCGCCATTTCGGCGAGTACGGCTTCGATGCCGCCAAGGCGGCGCAGCATCATGCCGAGGCGGCGTTGGCCGCTGGCGACGAACAAGGCTTCGACTGGTGGCTGGGCATATGCGGAACGCTCGACCGCAAGCTCGCGGCGCAGCTCGCCAATCGCACCGGCGATACCGCCATTCCGGCCTGATCCTCCCTTTCGAAATCCTGCTGCGGATTTTCCATCGCCAGCTGCGGCGATGGAACTTATTGGCACGTGGTCCGTCGAGGTGATATCGAGGGCACTCCGATCATCTATTGCTATTGCGAACTGTTTGCAAAGATAGTTGCAGGAGAGGCGTGTTTGCCGGTTGCATTCGCAATTTGCGAGGCCTAGGCCGCGTGTCGAGTTCGCCGGGCGTTGCCTCCTCGCGGGACGAGGTGTGCGCCAAGACGGCCGGGTGTCCCATCGTTGTCCCGCCACGCATAGAAGGACGCGTCTTCCGTCATGGCACGCAATAAAATCGCCCTCGTCGGCGCCGGCATGATCGGCGGCACACTTGCCCACCTCGCAGCGATGAAAGAAATGGGCGACGTCGTCCTGTTCGATATCGCCGAGGGCATGCCAGCCGGCAAAGCGCTCGACCTCAGCCAGGCTGGCCCGGTCGAAGGTTTCGACGCGCATCTCAAGGGCACGAGCGATTACGCGGATATCGCAGGCGCGGATGTCGTCATCGTCACCGCAGGCGTCCCGCGCAAGCCGGGCATGAGCCGCGACGATCTGCTCGGTATCAACCTCAAGGTGATGAAGGCCGTGGGCGAAGGCATCAAGGCCAATTGCCCGGACGCATTCGTGATCTGCATCACCAACCCGCTGGACGCGATGGTCTGGGCGCTGCGCGAATTTTCCGGCCTGCCGCACAACAAGGTCGTCGGCATGGCAGGCGTGCTCGACAGCGCGCGCTTCCGTCACTTCCTCGCCGATGAATTTGGCGTTTCGATGGAAGACGTCACCGCCTTCGTACTGGGCGGACACGGCGACACGATGGTTCCGATCCTCGAATATTCGACGGTGGCGGGCATTCCCGTGCCCGACCTCATCAAGATGGGCTGGTCCACGCAGGAAAAGATGGACGCGATCGTCAAGCGCACCCGCGGCGGCGGCGGCGAGATCGTCGGCCTGCTCGGCAATGGCTCGGCCTATTACGCACCTGCGACAGCCGCGATCCAGATGGCCGAGAGTTACCTCAAGGACAAGAAACGCGTCCTGCCCTGCGCCGCCTATCTCGACGGTCAGTACGGCGTGGACGGGCTTTATGTCGGCGTCCCCATCGTGATCGGCGCGAACGGTGTCGAGCGGATCGTCGAGATCGAGCTGGACGATGAAGCCAGGAAGGGCTTCCAGGTCAGCGTCGATGCGGTCGAGGAACTGCTCGAGGCCTGCAAGGGGCTGGATAGCAGCCTTGCATAAACTGGTCGCCCCTTTGCCCTCTTCTGCGCGTTTGGCACGAGTGCCTACGCGCGCGAGGTGGACAGGCAGGAGGTTGCAGAGGTTCTTTGCGGCGGATGTTCCGCAAGAGCGGCGCCTATATTGCAGCGACACGCAGACATTTACCCTTACGGACGGCACCGAATATCGGGCATGCGTGGATTGGCGTGCGCAGAACCGCACACGCCTGATCCGCACATACGCGGCGCTCGACGGCCCGGACGAAGATGTCGACCAGAACCTTGCCATCGCGCGCGATTGTTTCGACCTCGCCGTGGCGAGCCAGAACGATCCCTATCGCGAGAGCCTTCGCTCAAGACAGTTTTCTTGCAGGAGCCCGTGCACAATTCGCCATTTGCGCGCAGGCACGGGGGCTACAACGCACCGACAAGTATAGCCTCAGCATTTACGAAACCGGCGTCTGGCTCGGCGGCCGCTGAAACGAAATTACCAAGACGGAGCTTTTGAATGTCAATTCTCGTCAACCAGAGACACCAAAGTCATCACACAAGGGATGACCGGCGACACCGGCACGTTCCACACCCAGCAGGCGCTCGATTACGGGACCAAGATGGTTGCAGGCGTGACGCCGGGCAAGGGCGGCACGACGCATATCGGCCTGCCCAATTTCAACACCGTGCGCGACGCGAAGGCTGAAACCGGCGCGACCGCTAGCCTGCATCTATGTCCCGCCGCCATTCGCAGCGGACGCGATCTGCGAGGCGATCGATGCCGAGATCGAACTGATCATCGCCATCACCGAAGGCATTCCGGTGCTCGACATGGTCCGCGTGAAGGCCGCGCTCGAAGGCTCCAAGTCGCGCCTCATCGGTCCGAACTGCCCCGGCGTGCTGACCCCGGAAGAATGCAAGATCGGCATCATGCCCGGCTCCATCTTCAAGAAGGGCTCGGTCGGCGTGGTCTCGCGCTCGGGCACGCTGACATATGAGGCCGTGCACCAAACCACGATGGTTGGGCTCGGCCAGACCACCGCAGTCGGCATTGGCGGCGATCCGATCAACGGCACCAATTTCATCGACGTGCTCGACCTGTTCCTCGAGCGATGACGAAACCAAGTCGATCATCATGATCGGCGAGATCGGCGGCAGCGCCGAAGAAGAAGCGGCCGAGTTCATCAAGGCCGAAGCCGCCAAGGGCCGCCGCAAGCCAATGGTCGGCTTTATCGCCGGCCTCACCGCTCCTCCGGGACGGCAGATGGGCCATGCAGGCGCCATCGTTTCGGGCGGCCAGGGCGGCGCAGAAGACAAGATCGCAGCGATGGAGGATGCGGGTATCCGCGTTTCCCCCTCGCCCAGCGAACTCGGCACCACGCTCGATGCGATGCTGAAGGAACTGGCATAGCACTGAAGCACTACCTCAGGAGAGGTGACTGCAATGGGTAACGAAAGCCACGATTTCCTTCCCGAAATGGGCGATCAGGACGGTCCGCAGCCCGGACCTTCCTGGGGCAATCCCGAATGGCTGAAGCAGGTCGTCGATTCCGACGCCGATCTGACCCAGGCGCTCGACCCGACCAATATGAAAGTCGCGGTCGAGGCAGCATCGAGGAAAGCCGGAAAACCGTCCGATCCCAAAGCGATCGAGCAGGCCGCGGCGGATTCGATTTCCGCCATGCTGCTCGTGCGGCTGTACCGTGTACGCGGGCATCTGGCGGCGGATCTCGACCCGCTGGGCCTTTCGCACCGCAAGGAACCGGAAGATCTGTCGCTCGAATGGCATGGGCTTGCAGGCCAGGAGGACAAGGAAGTCTTCGTCGGCGGCGTATTCGGCTTCGAATGGGTCACGGTCCGCACGCTCTACGACACGTTGCGCGCAACCTATTGCGGCAAGGTCGGCCTCGAATACATGCACATTTCGGATACCGAGGAACGCCGGTTCCTGCAGGACAAGTTCGAAACGCCGGAAGACACCATCCAGTTCTCCGACGAAGGCAAGCGGGCAATCCTGGCCGCTGTCGTTCGCGGAGAGCAGTATGAAAGCTTCCTCGGCAAGAAATACGTAGGCACCAAGCGCTTCGGCCTGGACGGCGGGGAATCCATGATCCCCGCGCTTGAAGCCGTGATCAAATATGGCGGCCAGCTGGGCGTGCGCGAGATCATTTACGGCATGGCCCACCGCGGCCGCCTGAACGTGCTCGCGAACGTGATGGCCAAACCGTACAAGGTCATCTTCCACGAATTTCAGGGCGGCAGCTCCAATCCCGACGATGTGGGCGGCTCTGGCGATGTGAAATACCACCTCGGCACCAGCACCGACCGTGAATTCGACGGTATCGAAGTGCATATGTCGCTGGTCCCCAATCCCAGCCATCTTGAAGCGGTGAACCCCGTCGTGCTTGGCAAGGCCCGCGCGCAGCAGGCGATCCGCGACGATCTGAACAAGCACGACCAGGTCCTGCCGGTGCTCATCCACGGCGATGCCGCCTTTGCCGGGCAAGGCGTCGTGTGGGAATGCTTCGGCCTGTCGGGCGTGGGCGGATACGACACGGGCGGATGCCTGCATTTCATCATCAACAACCAGATCGGCTTCACGACCTCGCCCAAATTTGCGCGATCGAGCCCCTATCCCAGCGATGTCGCCAAGGGCATTCAGGCGCCGATCCTGCATGTGAATGGCGACGATCCGGAGGCTGTGACCTTCGCCAGCAAGCTGGCTATGGAATATCGCCACACCTTCGGGCGCGACATCGTGGTCGACATGTGGTGCTATCGCCGCTTCGGCCATAATGAAGGCGACGAGCCGAAATTCACCCAGCCATTGATGTACGACCGCATCCGCGAACATCCCAAGGTCAGCGCGATCTATTCAGAGCGGCTGGAAAAGCAGGGGGTGATTACCGGCGATTACGCCAAGCAACTGACCGACGAATTCGTCGCGAAGCTGGAGGACGATTTCGAGGCCGCCAAAAGCTACAAGCCCAACGAAGCGGACTGGTTCGGCGGGCGCTGGGCGGGCTTGAACAAGCCGGCCGACCCGGAAACCGCTCGCCGCAACGTCGAAACCGCGATTCCGAAAAAGCTGTTCGACAGCCTTGGCCGCACACTGACGACCGTTCCGGATGATGTGACCATCCACAAGACGCTCGGCCGGGTGCTCAAAGCCAAGAAAGAGATGTTCGACGGCGGCACCGGCTTCGACTGGGCGACCGGCGAAGCGCTCGCATTCGGCAGCCTGGTGACCGAGGGATACGGCGTGCGCCTGTCCGGCCAGGATTCGGGCCGCGGCACATTCAGCCAGCGCCACGCTATCTGGGTCGACCAGACCGACGAGCGCAAATACATCCCGCTGGCCACGCTGCCGCACGGCAAGTTCGAAGTCTATGACAGCATCCTGTCCGAATATGGCGTGCTTGGCTTCGAATACGGCTTCGCGATGGCCGATCCCAAGACGCTGGTCATGTGGGAAGCGCAATTCGGCGACTTCGCCAACGGCGCGCAGATCATGATCGACCAGTTCATCGCAAGCGGCGAGGTCAAGTGGCTGCGCGCCAACGGCCTCGTGATGCTGCTGCCGCATGGCTATGAGGGTCAGGGACCGGAGCATTCTTCCGCACGTCTCGAGCGCTTCCTCCAGCTGTGTGCGAACGATAATATCCAGGTGTGCAACATCACCACCCCGGCGAATTACTTCCATGTTCTTCGCCGCCAGATGCTGCGCCAATTTCGCAAGCCGCTGGTCATCATGACCCCCAAGAGCCTGCTTCGCCACCCGATGGCGAAATCGGATGCGGCGGAGTTCATGGGCGACCATCACTTCATGCGGATCAAGTCCGACCTGAAGGAAATTCCGGACAAGAAGGTCCGGCGCCTCGTCCTGTGTTCGGGCAAGGTTGCTTACGACTTGATGGAAAGGCGTGATGCTGAGGGACTGGACGATGTCTCGATCGTGCGCATCGAACAGATTTATCCCTTCCCCGGCGAGCCGCTTGCCGCTCGGCTGAAGCGGATGACGAACCTCGAAACGATCGTCTGGTGCCAGGAAGAACCCAAGAACAATGGCGCGTGGTTCTTCGTTGACCGGTTGATCGAAGAAGCCGCCGACAATGCTGGCAAAAAGGGCATGCGTCCCTGCTATGCCGGGCGCGAAGTGGCCGCATCGCCGGCAACCGGATATGCCAAGCGCCACAAGGTTCAGCAGGACGCTCTCGTCTCGATCGCACTCGGCCTGGCCGATGGCGGTGCCGCGGCGCGCGGCGATTGCCCGTAAGATTTAGGCCGAGCAAAGGAAACGCGAAGATATGGCCAAGGAAATTGCAGTCCCCGCTCTCGGGGAGTCGGTCACCGAAGCAACGGTCGGCGAATGGCTGAAGCAGCCAGGCGACGCTGTTGCAATCGACGAGCCGATTGCCAGCCTGGAGACCGACAAGGTCGCGGTGGAGGTCCCCTCGCCCGTCGCCGGTGTGCTCCAGGAACACAAGGTCGCTGTGGGCGATACCGTCGAAGTAGGTGCAGTAATCGCAGTCGTCGAAGAAGGCGCAACGGGCGCTGCCAGCGGCGAGGAAGCAGGCCGCAAGAAGCAGCAGTCCGAGGAAGGCAAGGAAGAGCGTGCCGAGCAGAAGGAAGCCACCGATGCGCCAAGCGTCGATGCCTCGCAGACGCTCTCGCCGGCCGTGCGCCGTGCGGTGCTCGAACACGGGGTCGATCCGTCGACCATCAAAGGCTCCGGCAAGGATGGCCGCCTGACCAAGGAAGACGTGGTAGCCGCAGCCAAGGCCAAGAAGGACGGCGGCGGCGAGAGCATCGCTGGCGCGGTGCCTCAGCAGGCCGCCACCGCGTCGGCCCCATCCGGCTCTTCGGGCGGCGAGCGCAAGGAAGAACGGGTCAAGATGACCCGTATGCGCCAGACAATTGCCAAGCGGCTCAAGGGCGCGCAGGACAATGCCGCGCTGCTCACCACCTTCAACGATTGCGACATGAGCGCGGTCATGGAAGCGCGCGGCAAATACAAGGACATGTTCGCCAAGAAGCACGATATCAAGCTCGGTTTCATGGGATTCTTCGCCAAGGCCGCATGCCTTGCGCTGAAGGATGTGCCGTCTGCCAATGCGTATATCGAAGGCGAGGAAATCGTCTACCACGACTACGTCGATATCTCGGTCGCGGTCAGCGCGCCCAACGGTCTGGTTGTCCCGGTCATCCGCGATGCCCACGCCAAGGGTTTTGCGCAAATCGAGAAGGACATCGCCGATTTCGGTGCGCGCGCCCGCGAAGGCACGCTGACGATGGACGACATGAAGGGCGGCACCTTCACCATCTCCAATGGCGGCGTATTCGGATCGCTGATGTCGACGCCGATCATCAACCCACCGCAAAGCGCGGTGTTGGGCCTCCACCGGATCGAAGACCGCCCCGTCGTGGTCGATGGCGAGATCGTGATCCGCCCGATGATGTACCTGGCACTGAGCTACGACCACCGCCTGATCGACGGGCGCGAAGCGGTAACCGCACTCAAGATTATCAAGGAAGCGATCGAAGATCCCACCCGGATGCTGATCGACCTGTAAGGAGAAACGGCATGGCTTTACGACTCATCACACTGGCTCTGGCGGTCCTGCCCCTGGCAGCCTGCGACGCGGCGACCGATATGGCCGGCGACGCGCTGGGCGACCAGGTGCGCGCTACGTTCGTCGAGCGATGCGAACAGCTGGCGGCCGATAACGGGATCGAAGCCGGGATGGTGACTGGTGCCTGCAATTGCGCCGCGGACAATTTCGCCGAAGACCTGCAGAGCGGCGAACTGACCATCAATCGTGAAAGAATTACGGAAATGGCGCTCACCTGCGCTGGGGGCTCGGCCTCCGGCGAACAGGACGTAGCGCCGACGGAGGAAACCGGTGGCTGACCACTCTTACGATTACGACGTGCTTGTTATCGGCGCCGGACCCGGCGGCTATGTCGCTGCAATTCGTGCGGCGCAATTGGGCCTCAAGGTGGCCTGTGCCGAAAGCCGCGAGACGCTTGGCGGAACATGCCTCAATGTCGGCTGCATTCCGTCCAAGGCGATGCTCCATGCGTCGGAGTATTTCGATGCTGCCAAGAACGGCATGATGGCCGAGATGGGTATCGAGGTAACTCCCAAGCTCAACCTCGAGCAGATGCACGCCCAGCGCCGCGACGCGGTCAAGGGCCTGACCGGCGGGATCGAATTCCTGTTCAAGAAGAACAAGGTCGACTGGAAGAAAGGTCACGCGACCTTTCAGGATGCGCATACGGTCAAGGTCGGCGACGAGACGGTTACGGCCAAGGATATCGTGATTGCCACCGGGTCGAACGTGACTCCGCTGCCCGGTGTCGAGATCGATAACGACAAAGGCGTGGTGGTCGATTCCACCGGCGGGCTAGAGCTGGCCAAAGTGCCCAAGAGCATGGTCGTCATCGGCGGCGGCGTAATCGGGCTTGAGCTTGGCAGCGTGTGGCGCCGTCTTGGCGCGGAGGTTACGTGCATCGAATATCTCGACGAAATCCTGCCCGGCCTCGACGGCGATATCCGCAAGGAATCGCGCAAGATATTCAAGAAGCAGGGCATCGACTTCAAGCTGTCGACCAAGGTCACTGGCGTCACGGTCAAGGGCAACAAGGCGACGCTCACCATGGAGCCTGCCGCTGGCGGCGAAGAAGAGACCATGACGGTCGATTGCGTGCTCGTGTCGATCGGTCGGCGTCCCAACACGGACGGCCTCGGTCTGGACGCCATCGGACTGGAGCCGAACAAGCGCGGGCAGATTGAGATCGACCACGATTTCCGTACCAAGGTCGCCACTGATGATGGGGGCGTTTGGGCGGTCGGAGATTGCGTGCCCGGCCCCATGCTTGCGCACAAGGCTGAGGATGAGGGCATCGCGGTGGCTGAGAACATCGCGGGCCAGACGGGCATCGTGAACCACGCGGTGATCCCGAACGTGGTCTATACCTGGCCAGAAATCGCCGGGGTCGGTCTCACCACCGAAGAAGCCATCGAGAAAATGGGCGGCGACAAGAAGGCCGTGAAGATCGGCAAGTTCCCGATGATGGCAAACAGCCGCGCCAAGACCAATCACGAGCCGGACGGCTTTGTAAAGGTCATCGCCGAAGCGGAAAGCGACCGCGTTCTGGGCGTGTGGTGCATCGCCAGCGTCGCCGGAACGATGATCGCAGAGGCGGGCATTGCGATGGAATTCGGCGCGACCAGCGAAGACATCGCTTACACCTGCCACGCCCACCCCACGCATGCCGAAGCGATGAAGGAAGCTGCGATGGCGGTCCAGGGCAAGGCGATCCACGTCTGATCCGGTGACGATACGAGAGCGAGCGCGGGGCAAGGCCGGCAGCCTCCTCGCGCTCGCCCTGCCTACGCTTGCCGGTCTTGTTTACCTCACCGCCGGCGGTGCGCCGGATCGATATGCAATCGTCAACGGCGGTGCGTTGACGCTCGCGCTTGTATGGATCGCCTTTGGTGCGGCACCCGCCTCCACCCTGAACAGACGCGTGCTGATCGCAGTGCTGCTGGCGCTGCTGTTCCTTCCCTTGCTGACCGGACCGCAAGTGACTGACGTCGCGCGCTGGGTACCGCTCGGTCCGTTCAAGCTCCACGCCGGAATGCTTGCCGTGCCCGCACTGGTGATGCTGGCCGCGGCCGAACGCGATCTAGCTGCGCCGATCCTGTTGACCGCTACACTCGCCGCCCTGCTACAGCCGGACGCCGCAACAGCTCTTGCCGTGACTTGCGCGGCTGGCGCTCTTCACGACGTGACGCGCGACTGGAAAGTCGGCATCGCGGCCATACTCGGCTTCATTGCCACTCTGCTCGCGGCAATGCGCGGCGAATTGCCTGCCCAGCCCTTCGCCGAGCGCGTCTTGCACGAGAGCTTTGCGGTAGTCCCCGCCCTGAGCCTCGTGATGATCGCCGCGATGATCGCAGGATTTCTGGCAATGCTCATGGCGATCAGGGCGCCCAAACCACAGCGATATGCCCTGGCGGGAAGCTTCTTCGGCTTCATAGCCATGTCGCTGATGAGCAATTACCCCAGCCCCTTGATTGGATATGGCGCAGCATCGATCCTCGGCATCGGGTTTGCCCTCGGGCTGACGACATCGCGTAAGGAGATCGGGCATGAGTAAATCGGTCGCGATTATCGGTGCAGGCCAGATCGGGTTCGCTGCCGCAAAGGCCTTCGCGCAGGCAGGGTGGAAGACGACGATCCATGCCCGAAGCGCACCGGAATGGAACGTCGATGACGCGCCGTTTGCCTCTTACACGCTGGGTGAAGATTCCGCACCGACAGCAGATTGCATCATCGACACGATTGCCTTCGACGCGGAGGATGTTGCGAGATACGATCCTCAGGACGTCGGGCGGCTGATCGCGATATCATCGGCTTCTGTCTATTGTGACGACAATGGCCGCACGCTCGACGAGGCGGCCCAGAACGGCTTTCCGGAGTTTGCAGAACCGGTCAGCGAGGCCAATCCGACCGTCGCGCCGGGGCCGGACACTTATTCCACGCGGAAAATCCGCATGGAGCAGCGAGCCCTCGAAGGCTTCGGCGAACGGACCACGATCCTTCGTCCCTGCGCGATCTACGGTCCGTGGAGCCGCCATCCGCGTGAATGGTGGTTCGTCAAACGGCTGCTCGACGGGCGCGAACGAATCCCCTTGGCCTTGCGCGGCTCCTCACGCTTCCAGACGACTGACGTGCACGCAATCGGCACGCTTGCTCTTCACGCAGCAGAACAAGGGCTTGGCGGTGTCTACAATGTGGCAGACGCGGATTCGCCAGATGTCGAAGCTATTGGAAAGACGGTCATACAAGCGCTCGACAAGACGGTGGATATCGTGCCGATCGATGGCGCTGAGGTTGGCAGGACGCCTTGGTCCGTGCCGCGTTCCTTCATGATCGACGGCAGCAAGGCGCAAGGCGTGGCGGGCTACCGATCGCCGAGATATGCCGATGCAGCAGGGCCGGCCATCGAATGGCTTGCGAAATGTGACCCCGACGACTGGTCCGAACAATTTCCTCAGCTTGCATCCTACCCATGGGACCTGTTCGACTACGCTGCCGAGCACGCGTTCTTCAGACGGCATACCCTATAGCTCTTCCGCCCAAGGAATAGACAGCCGCGTGCCTCAATCGGTTTGATCCCCGCGCCGCGACTGCCTAAACCGTTCGGCACAAGGGGATTCATGCGATGGCATATCCGATACTGACCGACAAACCAGGTGCGATGGCCACCGCTGGCTCAATCCGTGCAGGCGATTGCTCGCCGCTGGAAGTCGTCGATCTCGCCATTGCGCGGATCGAGAAGCTGGATGCGCATATCAACGCGGTTGCGGTCTGCGATTTCGACCGGGCTCGCGGTATTGCCAAGGGGCTGGACGGCCAGACCGGCGGGCCGGACCAGCCGCTGTTCGGCGTGCCCATGACCATCAAGGAAAGCTTCGATATCGAGGGCCTGCCCACATGCTGGGGGCACAAGGAGTATGCCGGGCAGTTGGCCAAGCGCGATGCAAAAGTGGTCAGCCAGCTCAAATCGGCAGGCGCGATCTTCCTCGGCAAGACCAACGTCCCGCCGGATCTTGCGGACTGGCAATCAGCCAATCCGGTCTATGGCCGCACCAACAATCCTCACGATCATGGCCGCAGCCCAGGCGGATCATCCGGCGGATCGGCGGCAGCGGTCGCGAGCGGAATGGTGCCTTGCGAATTCGGCACCGATATCGGCGGTTCGGTACGTGTGCCTGCGCATTTTTGCGGGGTCTGGGGACATAAGTCGAGCTGGGGGCTGGTCAGCAAACATGGTCACGACCACCCTGCAATGGCGGGCCGCGATGCCCATGACGGCGCGCTGTCCATTGCCGGTCCGATTGCGCGCGATGCCGACGATATCGAGTTGCTGCTGCGCCTCACCGCCAATGTGCCGGTTGCGGCAACGAAGAGGCCGCTGCGGGAATGCCGTGTGCTGGCGCTGCTCGATCATCCCTGCTGCCCGATCGACGACGATGTTCGCGCGCCGACCGAGGATGCGCTGCTTGCGCTTGAAAGCGCGGGAGTCCGTGTCGACCGCGATAGCGAGCTGGTCCCGGATCTCGAACGGCAGCAGGCCGACTATATGCGAATGCTCAACATCGCGATGGCGCGCGGCGCACCGGCGCCGGATGGCAAGCGCGCGAGTGCGACGGACTGGTTCGACATGCTCGACCAGCAGACCCGCAACGAGCTGGCATGGGCGCATTTGTTCGAGACATATGATTTCGTGCTCGCCCCGCCCGCCCCGGTGCTGGCCATTCCGCATCAGGACCAACGCTTCTTTGAAGGCAAAGTGACCATCGACGGTCAAGAACGCGCCGCCGCCGATACGCTCGCCTGGGCCGGGCTGGCCACGTTCCCCAACCTGCCCGCCACCGTATTGCCCATTGGCGCGACGGGAGCGCTGCCCTGCGGCCTCCAGGTCATGGGGCCGAAATTCTCCGATTTCGATTGCATCGACGCCGCCCGCACGATGGGCGAGATCCTGCACGGCTAAGGGGCTCCGCGATGGCTAAGGGACGAGGCATGCGGATGTTTGCCCGCTGGCATATCTGGCTTGGCTGGCTGGTCGGATTTCCGATCCTGCTGTGGACTGTCACCGGGCTGATCATGGTGATCAAGCCGATCGACGAGGTACGCGGCAATCATCTTAGACTGGATGTGCCGGAGCAGGCCCTGCCGCCCGACACGCAGATCAATGTCGGCCTACCCGACGATCTCGCCCGTCCGGTGCGATCCGTTTCGACCCGCGTCGAGCAGGGCCGGACTGTCACCCGGATCGAGTATCTCGACGGAACTTCCGAGCGCTATACGCCCGACGGCCGCGAGATGGGTCCCCTGTCGGAAGTCGAGGCCCAACTACTGGTGACCGAGCAAATCGATGGCGGCGACAAGGTCGTCTCGCGCACGCTGTTTGCGGCCGAGGATGTTCCGTTCGATTTCCGCCGTCCGATGCCCGCTTGGCAGGTCGTTCTGGAGGATGGCACGCATGTCTATGTCGGCGCGCAGACGGGGAACATCGAAGCAGTGCGCACGCGGTGGTGGCGAATTTTCGACTTTGCCTGGGGACTTCACATTATGGATATGGAGACGCGCGAGGACACCAGTCACCCCGTCCTGATCGTATTCGCTATGCTATCGGTTCTCGGATCGCTGCTCGGTTTCATCCTGCTGTTCCGGCGGCGCAAGGCGCGCGCTCAGGCATGAACGAGACCATCCTCACTCCGCTACTCGACTGGCTCGATGTGGCAGGCGTGGCCGTGTTTGCGCTGACAGGCGCATTGGTCGCTGCGAAGGAGCGCCAGACCTTCGTCACAATGGCTTTCTTCGCGCTGGTCACAGGTGTCGGCGGCGGCACCATCCGCGATCTGCTGATCGGGGCGCCGATCTTCTGGATTGTGGATAGCTGGGTGGCGGGCGCCTGCTTCGTCGTGGCCTTGCTCGCCTGGTTCACGCCCACACGCTGGTGGGAGGGCAAGCTGCTCGATTATGCCGACGGGCTGGGCCTTACCGCCTACGCCGTGCTTGGTTCGGCCAAGGCGCTGAGCTACGGCCTGCCGCCGATCCCGGCGATCCTGATGGGAATCATCACGGGCTGCGTCGGCGGGATCATCCGCGATGTGATTGCAGGGAGGCCATCGATCATCATGCGGCCCGAGCTTTACGTCACCGCTGCCGCCCTCGCGGCAAGCCTGTGCGTTGCCGGGGACTGGCTCGACCTGCCGCGCGCTTTGGTGTGGATAGCCGCAGCGAGCGCAGGGTTCCTGCTGCGCGCGGCGGCCATCCAATGGAACGTCGCCCTGCCCTCCTACAAGCGAGTGCAGAGCACGCCCAATTGAGGCTTAGTTGCCGGCGCCAGCGTAGCCAGTGCCGATTTCGTCATCGGACAGATCGCCGTCCACCGGACCGCCGGGATAGGCAGGCTGTGCTTGCGTGGCCGTGTCCGGCAGAGGCTGCGCGGCCGGCTGCGTCGGACCATCGTCGACATTGGCCCAGGCAGACTGATAGCGTGCATCGTCATGCTGGCGATCTTGCGCGCTGGCGTCGTAACGCTCGCCCTGAGCATCGCCGCCCTGTTCCAGCAGCGCGCCGCGATTGCCGAAATCGACATCGTCGATGCGGCCATTACGGCCGATGGAGCAAGCGAAGCTCTCACCATTGTAGAGCGATCCAGTGACGAGCCAGCCATCGCCATTGCGGTCGACGCTGGTCACTTCATCGACACGCACATCACGTTCGATTTCGCGCACGCACATGGACACGGCACGGTCGATGCCGCGCGCGTCGCTGTCGCGGTTGCGCTGGTCGGGATAACGGCTGGGGTAGTCGCGGCGATAATCGCGCTCGCGGTTCTTGTTGGCTGCATTGGCGACCGCAGCAATTCCGCCGATGATCAACACGCCTGCAAGCACATCGCCAACACTGGTCCGGTTCCGATAACGGTGTCCGCGATATCCGCGATATCCACGGTATCCGCGATAGTGGCGGTGCTTCTCGGCGACATCTTCGCCCGGTGTCCACGCCATGTCTGGCGCGATAGCGCTGCGCGAAGTTTGTACGGGCAGCTCGGCAGCGGCAGCGGGCGCTGCGACGAGCGAGAGAGCGGCAAACACGGCAGGTGCGGCGGCGAGCTTAAATACGGTCATATCCAAATTCCCTGTTCGGCCCGCTCCAACCAGCGGACACCGTACGTCCAATGTTGCAAAGGGTTAGGCGGCGCAGGCTGCATCAAGCCTGAACCGCCCATGGTGTGCCCTATCTGCGGATCAGCGGAGCCCGCGGATGCCGCTGTAATTGATGCCAGCGACACGGCCGCGCTCGACATGGCAGGTGAACCTGCCGCGATCGCTGCGGCCATAGCCGCGACGGTCCCTGCGATCATAGCGGTCGTAATTCGCGCCGCGGAATCCGCGTTGACCGTCGACGACCATCCGGCCTTTCACACGCCAGCCGTAGCGGGTGCGCTCGACGTCGCGAATCTGCGTCACGTCGGCGAAACGGTATCCGGCAAAGCGGCGCGCGTCGCGTTCGGCTGTCCGGACGCAGCGTTCCACAGCCCTGCGGCCATTGCCGCGGCGATAGTTGTTGCGGTCACCGCGGTAGTGGCGTCCGTCGCGGTAGCGGCGATCGTCGTAGCGATCCTTGCCGACGGTGGATGCGACAGCGGCGATGCCCCCCAGGATCACGGCGCCGGCAATGATGTCGCCTGCGTCGATGCCATCGCGGTCACGATAGTCGGCGGCTTGCGCCGGAGCGGCAGACGTCATCGCCATCGCGCCTGCGACAGCAGTGGCCATTCCACCCTTGGCGAGTGCTTTGGAGATGATGTTCATGGGTTCTCGTCCTCGTCTTGGAACCGGACGGGGGTGTCCGGCTGCTGAGAACGGGTATGAACGATTCGCCATGAGACGAGCCTGAATCGGGCCGACAGAAACCGTTCAGGAAAATATCGTGTTTCCTGAACGGCCTCATTCTATCACTCGGAGGGAGTTTCCAAACCGGTATTGTAAGCCAGGAAGCTAAGGATATCGCCATATTCGGCGATGACCTTATCGGTCGGCTTGCCCGATCCGTGCCCTGCCCGCGTTTCGATGCGGATCAGATGGGGCGCGCTGCCAGTGTCCGCCGCCTGAACCGCAGCGGTGTATTTGAAGCTGTGGCCCGGAACCACGCGGTCGTCCGTGTCGGCCGTGGTTACAAGCATCGCCGGATATTCGGTTCCTTCGGGAATGTTGTGCAGTGGCGAGTAAGAAAGGAGGGTTTCGAAGTCGTCTTTCTTGTTAGGATAGCCATAGTCGTCGACCCAATAGCGCCCGGCGGTGAAGCGGTCGAAGCGCAGCATGTCCATCACACCGACTGCGGCATTGGCTGCATCGACAAGGTCTGGGCGCTGATTGGCCACTGCGCCGACGAGTAGACCGCCGTTCGAACCGCCTTGAATTGCCAGCCCGTCCGGCGTCGCAATGTCATTGGCCTTGAGATATTCCCCCGCCGCGATGAAGTCGTCGAACACGTTCTGCTTGTTCGAGAGGCGGCCGCCATCGTGCCATGCCTTGCCGTACTCCCCGCCGCCGCGGATATTGGCGAGCGCGTAAACGCCGCCAGCCTGCAACCACGCCATCCGTATTGGCGAATAGCCCGGCGTGAGCGACACATTGAAGCCGCCATAGCCATACAGCAGGGTTGGTGCCGGTCCGACCGTGTCTTTGTGACGCACGATGAACATCGGCACACGGGTGCCGTCCTTCGAATTATAAAAGACCTGCTCGACCTGATAGTCGTTTGGCTCGAACGAAACTTCGGGCTGCGCGAAAACCTGGCTCTCGCCGGTTTCGATATCCAGGCGATAGATGGCACCGGGCTGGTTGAAGCTGGTGAAGCTGTAGAAGGTTTCGCTATCGCCCGGATCGCCGCCCAGGCCCGCAATCGTTCCAATGCCCGGCAGATCGAGGCTGCCGATCGGATTGCCATCGAGGTCGTGATAGACCGCGCGGCTGCTCGCATCCCTCATATACTCGACAACCAGCGTGTCGCCGATGATCGAGACGCCGGAGATAGGCTCGTCGGCCTGTGCGATCACTTCTTCCCACTCGATCGTGTCGGCGGTCATGTCGGCGCGCACTACGCGGTAACGCGGCGCATCCTTATTGGTGCGGAAATAGACGACGTCACCCAGTGAAGCGACGGGGGACCAGCTGTCGTCGAAGCCGGTGACGACCGGCTTGGCTGCCCAACCATTGCTGTCGCGCTTGGCGAGATCGATTGCATGGACTTCGTAGCGATCGTCGGTTCCGAGGGAGCTGACCACGAATGCCCAGCGGCCATCGTCGGTGACGCCCGCGCCGTGGCCGCGCTCCTTGAATTCCGGCGTTTCGAAAACCAGTTGATCCTGATCCTGCGAGGTGCCGAGGCGGTGGAAATAGACCTTCTGGTCGAAGTTAAGCGACTGGAAATCCTGCCCTTCCTCGGGCTGCGGGAAGCGTGAATAGAGGAAGCCCTCATCGCCGATCCATTGCATGCCGGAAAACTTGGCCCATTGGATCTCATCTCCAATCTCCTCGCCGCTATCCACGTCGAGCACTTTGATCGTGCGCCAGTCGCTGCCGCCATCCTGGATCGAATAGGCCAAAAACTTACCGCTTTTCGAAGGCGACGTCCCTGCAAGTGCGGTTGCGTCATCGTCCGACCACTCATTCGGGTCGATCAGCAGGCGGCCCTCGCCGTCCCAGCCATCGCGAACGTAATATTGCGACTGGTTCATCAGGCCGGAATTATAGCTGTAGAAATAGCGATCGCCCGCTTTGCTCGGGATGCCGAAGCGCTCGTAATCGATTAACTCGGCGAGCGTTTCCTTGAACCACGCGGTGCCCGGCAGCTGTCCGAGATAGGCTTCCGAGACGTCGTTCTGCGCTTTGACCCAGGCGGCGACTTCCTCGTCATTGCGAACATCGTTTTCGAGCCAGCGATAAGGGTCGGCTATTTCCTCGCCAAATTGTGTTTCGACAACGTCGCCGCGGCGGGTTTCGGGATAGATCATCTCGAAGGTGGAAACCTCTTCGGTAGAGCCGGAATGGTCATGCGCGGCGAGCGCGGCAGGGGTGACCAGGGCAATTGCGGAAACGGTAGCAGTCCAGCGACGCATCATTCTCTCCAGAAACACGTTTGATTGATTTGAAAGGTAGTTCGGCAGCGCTCGGTTGCAATCGAAATCAGTCGATTGCGGCCAGAACATCCCGCGTGAAAGCTGCGATGTCGAAACGCGTACCTGCGGGGTCTTCGCCGCGCCGTACGATCACGGTGTTTCGGCTCGGCACGATGACCACGTGCTGGCCTCGGTTGCCTAGTGCGGCAAAGGTATCGGGCGGCACGCCTTCGCTATTGTTGAGCAGCCAGAAGCCCGCACCGTAGCCGAACGCACCATCAGGCTGCGGACCGCTCGGTGACGAGACATACTTTACCCATCCCTCCGGCAGGATTCGCTCACCGTTGGGCAATATGCCGTCATCGAGATAGAGCTGGCCGAGCTTTGCCAGATCGCGAGCAGTCGACCAGACCTGGCTCGATAGCACGTAATTCCCCTGCCAATCGGTCTCCGCGATCGTGTGCGACATGCCGAGCCTGGAGAGCACATCGGCGGGCGAATGCGCCTCGAACGTTTCTTCGATTGCCTGCAGCGCCGCAAGTGTGTCGTTGTTGGCGTAGCGGAATACCGTGCCCGGCGGGCGGAGCAGCGGCCAATCGAGCGCCACTTCGTCCACCGTAGCTCCGCCGAAATACAGCGGGTCGGTACGATTTCCGGGTGTATCGGTATACCGGCCCGATGCCATGCGCAGGCCGTGGTCTATCGTAATAGCGCGGCGCGGATCGACCTCGTTCACACCCAGCCCGGCGGATGCAGAGACATCAGCCTCGCCGCGCTGGACGGCGGCACCGATGATTGTCGCGGCGATACTCTTGGCGACCGACCACGTCCGTTGCGGAATTCGGGGGCCATGATCCGGCCCATACGCTTCGCTAATGATATTGCCATTGCGCAGTATGACAGCGGCAGTCGTTCGCGCGCCCTCACCATAATTTGGCTCGAAGGCCATCGACGCGAGCGCTTGGCCTCCTTCCCTTGGCCTCTCGAGATCGAAGGCGTCAAACCTTACGGCACTGCGCACGAAGATTTCGGTATCGGGCTCGGGAGCCTTTGCTCCGATCGGCAGGATCGCACACCCTCTGTCCGGACGATGCACCGCGACGCGCGGCACCATGTTATTGGCGAAAGACACACTGACGAAATCCACCACGCCGTCTTCACCCCGCTCTATTGCAGCGGGCAGGCCGGCCACCAGCGCGTCGAGCGGCGCCTGGACGCCTGTTAGCTCCCACCGCATGACGCTCTCCGCCGGCCGCTGCGCCCCGAACAGTTCCGCATTAGCGACCGCGCTGCAGAGGAACATCGCCTTGTACCCCGCGGCAAGCGCGCGGTCGTAAGCGGCGTCGATATCCGTCCGGGCCTGCGCAAAGGCCGGGAGCGGCGTGCACAGCAGGGCGCCGGAAAGTACCGAGGCTGCAAAGGTCTGACGTTTCATGTCCGCCCTTGTGACACCTCCGGCGCAAAAGAAAAGGGCCAGCGGATCGCTCCGCCGGCCCTTACCTTTGGTCTCGTGAAAGCGCTTACGCGTCTTCGAGTTCTTCGTCTTCGTTCATCACCGGGCCGCTGTCCTGGCCCTTGGCGTCGACATCGCGGTCGACGAGCTCGATGATCGCCATCGGGGCGGCGTCGCTGCCGCGATAACCGGCCTTGATTACGCGGGTATAGCCGCCGTCACGATCCGAATAACGCTCTGCCAGAACGTCGAACAGCTTCTTCAACTGCGTTTCGTCGAGCAGGCGGCTTTGCGCCAACCGGCGGTTCGACAGGCCGCCACGCTTTGCCAGCGTGATCAGCTTTTCGACATAGGGGCGCAGTTCCTTCGCCTTGGGAAGCGTGGTGAGGATCTGTTCGTGCTTGATGAGCGCAGCGCTCATATTGCGGAAGAGGGCCTTGCGGTGGCCGGTCTTGCGGCTGAGCTTACGCTGCGAAATTCCGTGACGCATATTTCATTCCTTCGTTCGATATGGGCCCGTATGAGGTAGCCCGTAGCTGGCGGCGCTTTCCCGGAAATGGGAGGTGCGCCGCCGGGACCGGTTTTAGCCAAGCAGTTCTTGTTCGAGCTTCTTGGCCATTTCTTCGATGTTCTCCGGCGGCCAGCCAGGGATGTCCATGCCGAGGCGCAGACCCATCGAGCTCAGGACTTCCTTGATCTCGTTGAGCGACTTGCGGCCGAAGTTCGGCGTGCGGAGCATCTCGGCCTCGGTCTTCTGGACCAGGTCGCCGATGTAGATGATGTTGTCGTTCTTCAGGCAATTTGCCGAACGCACCGACAAGTTCCAGCTCGTCGACCTTCTTGAGAAGGTAGCGGTTGAGCTGATTGGTGTCGCTTTCCTGCGGCTCTGCGGCCTGACCGATCATGGCCGAGCTCGGCTGCGGGATGCCGTCTTCGAAGTGCACGAACAGCGTCAGCTGGTCCTGCAGGATGCGCGCGGCATAGGCCACGAGCATCTTCAGGAGTAACCGTGCCGTCGGTTTCGAGCATCAGCGAAAGCTTGTCGTAGTCCAGTTCCTGGCCAACGCGGGCATTCTCGACCTTGTAGCTCACCTGGCGAACCGGCGAATACAGGCTGTCGACCGGGATCACACCGATCGGCGCATCGACCGGACGGTTCTGAACGGCCGGGACGTAACCCTTGCCGCTATCGGCGGTCAGTTCCATGTTGAGCGTCGCGCCCTCGTCGAGGTGACAGATCACGAGGTCCTTGTTCATGACCTCGATATCGCCCGACACGGCAATGTCACCGGCTTTGACTTCGCCCGGACCGGTCGCGGAAAGCTGCAGGCGCTTCATGCCGCTCGCCTTCCATCTTGAGCGCGATCTGCTTCACGTTCAGCACGATGTCGGTGACGTCTTCGCGCACGCCGGCAAGCGACGAGAATTCGTGCAGTACGTTCTCGATCTTGATCGACGTGATCGCAGCACCCTGCAGCGAAGACAGCAGCACGCGGCGCAGCGCATTGCCGAGCGTCAGGCCGAAGCCGCGCTCGAGAGGTTCCGCGACAAAGGTGGTCTTGCGCGACTTGTCGCCACCGTCCTTGATGTCGAGGGTGTTGGGTTTCTTCAGTTCCTGCCAGTTCTTCATATTGACGGACATGGATTTCCCCTAATTGGCCTATAGCCGGTTAGATGCGGACAGGACCGGCGCTCTTGGGCAAGAGCGTCCGGTCCGTAAGAAAGGTGTCGGCGGCCTGCGGGAGGCTGCCGGGCAGGTACGGATCAGACGCGGCGACGCTTGGATGGCCGCACACCATTGTGCGGGATCGGCGTGACGTCGCGGATGGATGTAATCGTAAAGCCGACAGCGGCGAGACCGCGCAGTGCGCTCTCACGGCCCGAACCCGGGCCCTTCACTTCGACTTCCAGGGTGCGGACGCCGTGTTCGGCGGCCTTCTTGCCGGCATCGTCCGCGGCCACCTGAGCGGCATACGGGGTCGACTTACGGCTACCCTTGAACCCCATCATACCGGCGCTGGACCAGCTGATCGCATTGCCCTGAGCATCGGTGATGGTGATCATCGTGTTGTTGAAGCTGGCGTTGATGTGCGCGACACCACTGGTGATGTTCTTCTTGTCGCGTTTTCTTACCCGGCCTGGTTCGCGTGCCATGATATGTATTCCTTGTTCTTGCGAGAAGGCAAAAGTTCTGGACTAGGTCCGAGCTTACTTCTTCTTGCCAGCGATCGGCTTGGCCTTACCCTTGCGGGTGCGGGCATTGGTGTGGGTGCGCTGGCCGCGAACGGGCAGACCGGCACGATGACGCAAACCGCGATAGGAACGCAGATCCATCAGGCGCTTGATGTTCATCGCGGTTTCGCGGCGAAGATCGCCTTCCACCATCAGTTCTTCATCGATCGTTTCGCGAATGCGCAGAACCTGCTCATCGCCAAGGTCCTGAACGCGTGCTGCACGATCGATGCCGAGCTTGTCGACGATCCTGGCGGCGGTGGTACGGCCGATACCGTGAATATAGGTGAGCGCGATGATTACGCGCTTGTTGGTGGGGATGTTTACCCCGGCAATACGAGCCACTTACTTCTCCATGCTCCACGAGGGCGTACCGCAACGGGTGCAGCTTAACCCTCATCTCATCGCTGTTATTCATATCGAAGGCGCGGTGCCTAACGCAAAAAGCCCGGATGGCGTGCCATTTTGGCGGGCGCCTGCCGGACTTGGCCGTACCTGTCGAATGAAGGGCGCGCTTACGGCGATTCGACCCCGCGGTCAACCGCAATCCACGCGCATAACGACGTGGCCACCGATATGGGTAGCCGTCGTCCTGATGCAAGGCTTCTAGCCCAAAGCCGTCAGGCAGTCAAAACCCGGACAATGGCGGCGCCGGTTACAGCGCCGCCATCCGCTACCGATTCAGACGACGCCGAAAGCCAGCATCGCGTCGGCAACCTTCTTGAAGCCCGCGATATTCGCGCCCTTCACATAGTCGACATAATCGCCGTCCTTGCCGCCGTATTCGACGCATTTTCCGTGGATGCCTTCCATCAGCTCGGTCAGCATGTCGCCAAGCCGCTCGTGATTCCAGCTGATGCGTTCCGAGTTCTGGCTCATTTCCAGACCAGATACCGCAACGCCGCCAGCATTGGCCGCCTTGCCCGGACCGTACAGGATCTTCGCATCGTGGAAGACCTTCACGCCTTCCAGCGTCGTCGGCATATTTGCGCCCTTCGGACACGGCGATGCAGCCATTGTCGACCAGCGCCTTGGCCTCGTCTTCATTGAGCTCGTTCTGCGTGGCGCAGGGCAGCGCCAGATCGCAATCCACATTCCAGGGGCGCGCGCCGTCGCCGTGGAAGGTCGCGCCGGTGAAGTGGTCGGCATATTCGCTGATCCGCCCGCGCCGCTCGTTCTTGAGATGTCTTGACCCAGTCGATCTTCTCCTGATCGAATGCCGTCGGGATCGTGGACGAAGCCGCCGAAGTCCGACAGCGTCACGACTTTCCCGCCGAGCTGGGTGATCTTTTCCGCTGCATGTGTCGCGACATTGCCCGAGCCGGAGATGACGGCCGTCTTGCCCGTCGATGCCGTCGCCCTTGTGCTTGCAGCATGTTCTGCAGGAAATAGACCGCGCCATAGCCGGTGGCTTCAGGGCGCATCTGCGACCCGCCATATTCGATGCCCTTGCCGGTCAGCACGCCTTCCCAGCGATTGGTGATGCGTTTGTACTGGCCGAACATATAGCCGATCTCGCGCCCGCCGACGCCGATATCGCCTGCCGGAACATCGGTATCGGGGCCGATATGGCGGTAAAGTTCGGTCATGAAGCTCTGGCAGAAGCGCATGACTTCCGCGTCTGCTCTTGCCCTTCGGGTTGAAGTTCGACCCGCCCTTGCCGCCGCCCATGGGCAGGCCGGTGAGCGAGTTCTTGAAGGTTTGTTCGAAAGCGAGGAATTTCAGCACGCTCTCGGTCACGCTCGGGTGGAAGCGGATGCCGCCCTTGTAAGGGCCGATCGCATTGTTGTTCTGGACGCGCCAACCGCGCTGGACCCGGATGTTCTTGTTGTCGTCTTCCCAGCAGACACGGAAACTCACCACCCGGTCGGGCTCGGCGATGCGGCGCAGGATCTGCGCTTCGTGATACTCTTCCTTGTCCTCGATGAATTCGAAGACGTCCTGCGCGACTTCCTTGTACCGCCTGGATAAATTCGGTCTGTCCTGGATTGCGCTTCTTCACGCCCTCCATGAACTGGTTCAGGTCGACGTGGCGATCATATACCGAAGCCATAACTTACTTCCCCCCTTGGCCGCGCCATGCGGCTGGCGTTTTCACTGCGCGACCGAGGCCCATTGCCCCTTCGATCTCGTCGACCGCTCTGGCGGCGGTCTTTGGTCTTACGTCGAGCTGCCGCCCATCGCGTCGATCTGGTCTTCGACGCTGGAAGCCTCATCGCCTTCATCCGGCTCATCATCATCATCCGCCGCCGCCGCATCTCCGCTTCCTCCACCGAGATGTTTGGCCAGTCCGGCCAGCTGCTGGCTCATTACGCCGTCCACGGCTTTTGAAATCTGCGCGATTTCATAGCGCATCGGGCCGCCGACCTTGTATTCCCACAGGATACGTGTGCCCTCGCCTTCTTCCTTGAGGGTAACTGTTAGAATGCCGGTCACCGGCTCGCCCTGAAGCGGGCCAAGACCGCCGCGCATGCGCAGCACGCGCATGGGATAGGCTTGCAGCACGGTCACGTGCTGTGCGCTGCCATCCATCGCGGACCCGCCCGAGCGCGTCGTCGCCCGGAATGCGTTTCGCAAAAGCAGCCACCCGCCTGCGGTGTGATCGTCATGTTGGAAGCATCTGCCGACCAGGTGTGATCGTCGTTCCACCAGTCGGCGGGCTTGATCAGCGCGAGCCATGTTTCGAGAGGCGTAGCGGGGACTATCGCCGTATCGCGCGTGACGAAACCGTGCATCGCTGGTCGGAGACAACTTCCGCCGCCAAGGGCGCTGGGATACCAGCAAGGCATGCTGCCAGAACACCAAACGCAGCTCTCGTCATCCCGATCCTCCTCTTCGAAGAGGGGTGTTACGCCAGCAGGCCAGTGTTGAAAAGGGCCGAAAAGTCAGCCCATGCGTTCACGTCAGGTCAGGATCGCATCGAGCGCGTGAGTGACGTCTTCGATGCTCGCCATGCCATCGACCCGGCTGACGATGCCGCGCTCTTCGTAGATCGGCAGGATCGGCGCGGTCTTGGCGCGATATTCGCCCATACGCGTGCGCACCGTTTCCTCGTTGTCGTCGGGACGGCGCTTGAATTCGGTCGAACCGCATTTGTCGCAGACGCCGCTCTCGCGGGCTGCGTGTGAACTGGTCGTGATAGCCCGCGCCGCATTTGGCGCAGGTGAAACGGCCGGTGATACGCTCGACCAGAGCGTCTTCATTCACCTCCAGCTCGATCACATGATCAAGCTTGCGGCCATGCTTGGCAAGGATGCCGTCGAGCGATATCGGCCTGCGCCGCGGTGCGCGGATAGCCGTCGAAGATGGCGCCGGTTTCCGGCCCCATCGCAGTCAGTTCGGCGTCGATCAGTTGCGGACACGATATCGTCGGAAACCAGCTCGCCCTTGTCCATGACCTCTTTGGCCTTGATGCCCACCGGCGTGCCGGCCTTCACTGCGGCGCGCAGCATGTCGCCGGTCGAAAGCTGCCGCATGCCGTGATGCTCGACCAGGCTTTGCGCCTGCGTGCCCTTGCCTGCACCCGGAGGCCCGAGAAGGATGATGTCCATTCACGTGCGTGCCCCTTTTCGGCTGCCGCCAGATGCGTTAGCGCGTCCGGCCCTTCAGCTTCGCCTTCTTGATGAGATCGCCATACTGATGCGCCAGCAGGTGCGACTGGATCTGGCTGATCGTATCGACCGTCACGTTCACGACGATCAGCAGGCTGGTACCGCCAAGGAACAGCGGAATACCCGTCTGTGCGATCATGTATTCGGGAATCACACAAACCAGCGTCAGGTAGATCGCGCCGACAACGGTGATGCGCGTCAGCACATAATCGAGATATTCCTCGGTCCGCTTGCCCGGACGAATGCCGGGAATGAAGCCGCCATTCTTCTTCAGATTCTCCGCTGTTTCTTCCGGGTTGAAGACAACCGCGGTGTAGAAGAAGCAGAAGAAGATGATGCCCGACGGCATACAGCGTCATGTAGAGCGGCTGGCCGTGCGCGAGATACTGGTTGAGCGACTGGATGAACCCGCCCGTCGAACTGGTGGTGTCGATCGAATTACCGGCGAACTGCGTGATCGTCAGCGGCAGCAGCAGGAGCGAGCTGGCGAAGATCGGCGGGATAACGCCGGCCGTGTTGAGCTTGAGCGGCAGGTGCGAGCGGTCGGCCTGCATCATGCCGCGCTGGCGTCGCGCGCTTGGGATACTGGATCAGCAGGCGGCGCTGGGCACGCTCCATGAAGCTGATGATCAGGATCAGCACGACCACCATGACGATGAAGCCGATGATGATGGCCGGTGCGATCGAGCCGGTGCGGCCACCTTCGAACAGGTTG
The DNA here is from genome assembly GCA_963797945.1 of uncultured Alphaproteobacteria bacterium. GTDB lineage: Bacteria > Pseudomonadota > Alphaproteobacteria > Sphingomonadales > Sphingomonadaceae > Qipengyuania. The sequence continues at coordinate 425,499 of CAWCRA010000006.1, forward strand.
GACGCGAAGGTCGGGAACTGGGCGACGATGCCCGCCATGATGATCAGCGATACGCCATTGCCGATACCGCGGCTGGTGATCTGCTCGCCCAGCCACAGCAGGAACATGGTTCCGCCGACGAGGCTGATAACCGCACCGATGCGGAACATCATGCCCGGATCGACCACAGCCTGCAGACCGCTCGGCCGCGCCGAAGCTTTCAAGGCCCGATGGCCACGAACCAGCCCTGGATCGCGCACAGGAACACCGTGCCGTAACGCGTGTACTGGTTCAGCTTCTGGCGCCCGGTCGTGCCCTCTTTCTTGAGAGCCGCGAGCGTGGGGTGCAGGGCCGAAGCCATCTGCACCACGATCGAAGCGGTAATGTAAGGCATCACGCCGAGCGCAATCAGGCTCATGCGCTCAAGGCTGCCGCCAGTGAACATGTTGAACATGTCCAGGATGCCGCCGCGCGTCTGATCCGCCAGCTGCGCCAGCGCGGCCGGGTTGATACCGGGCAGCGGAACGAAGCTGAGAAAACGGAAGACGATCAGCGCAGCGATGGTGAACCAGATACGCTGGCGCAGCTCGGTGGCCTTGGAGAAATTCGCCAGGCTCATCTGGCTTGCGATATTGTCGGCGCGTGATGCCATGTTGGTATGTCGATCCCGAATGCGTGTGCCGGTCTACCCGGCCCGGAGGGGATAGATAGGGAGCGGGGCCGTGCTTGTCGAACCCCGCTTCCCCGATTTTAACGAATTACTTCGCCGCAGCCTTTTTGGCAGCGGTATTCGCTTCGCGGCGAGCAGCCTTCTTTTCGTGCTCGGGCGTAGGGGCCGCGATCACTTCGACGCTAGCCGCCAGCCTTGTCGACCGCTTCGATCGCGCCCTTCGACGCACCGGCGACGATGAACTTGACCTTGGCGGTGATTTCACCCTTGCCGAGCAGACGGACGCCGTCCTTGCCGCCGCGTGCCAGGCCTGCCGCCTTCAGCGCTGCGTGGTCGATGTCTTTCTTGGCGTCGAGCTTCTTGGCGTCGATGAACTTCTGCACCATGCCAAGGTTGACCTCGGCATAGTCCTTGCCGAACGGGTTGTTGAACCCGCGCTTTGGCAGGCGCATGTGCAGCGGCATCTGACCGCCTTCGAAACCCTTGATGGCGACGCCCGAACGGCTCTTCTGGCCCTTCTGGCCGCGGCCAGCTGTCTTGCCCTTGCCCGAGCCGATACCGCGACCCACACGGGTGCGGACCTTGCGGGCGCCGGGATTGTCGCGGATGTCGGTAAGTTTGATAGTCATTGTGCACTCGCTTTCGCTTTTCTTCGCGCTGAATGGATCCGGCCCCCGCTTGCGCGAGGGCCAGGAATGTTAGTCTACGACTTTGACAAGATGCGGGACCTTGGCAACCGCGCCGCGCACCTCTGGGGTGTCCTGACGGGTTACGACCTTGTGCATCTTGTTGAGACCCAGGCCGATCAGGATCTGGCGCTGGACTTCGGGACGGCGCAGCGGCGAACCGATCTGCTTGAGAGTGATCGTTTTCTTGTCAGCCATCTGTCTTACTCCACCACTGCCGCGGCGTCGGCTTGTGCCTCGGCCTCGGATGAGCCGCCACGACCGAGCAGGTCGGCAACCTTCTTCCCGCGACGCTGAGCAACCGACTTCGGCGAAGTCTGGTCGGTCAGTGCATCGAAGGTTGCGCGGATCATGTTGTAAGGATTGGACGTGCCATTCGACTTGGTGACCACGTCGGCAACACCAAGGCTCTCGAACACGGCGCGCATCGGACCACCAGCAATGATGCCGGTACCCGGAGGTGCCGTGCGGACGGTCACCTTGCCTGCGCCGAAACGGCCCGTGCCGTCGTGATGGAGGGTGCGGCCCTCCTTCAGCGGGACGCGAACCATGCTCTTGCGTGCAGCGGCAGTTGCCTTGTTTATCGCTTCCGGCACTTCGCGGGCCTTGCCCTTGCCGAAACCAACGCGGCCTGCGCCGTCGCCAACAACCACCAGCGCTGCAAAACCGAAGCGCTTACCGCCCTTTACAGTCTTGGAGACGCGATTGATGTGAACGAGCTTCTCGATGATGCCATCATCTTCTTCCTGACGACCGCCGCGGCGATTGCCGTCACGCCCGCCGCCGCGTCCGCCGCGGTTTCCACCGCCGCGATTGTCACGTCCGCCACCGCCGCCGCCACGTCCGCCGCGTGCATTTTGCTGCGTGCGGGGCTGGCCTTCGGCGCCTTGAGCCGGCGACTGGTTGTCGGCAGCTTCGGTCGAAGCGACTGTCGGGGTCGGTGTCGAGCCAGCATTGTCGATCACGGGCTGTTCCTTAACAGCGTGCTCGGTCTCCGCCTTGGCTTCCACCTTCGTTTCCTCGGCCTTGGTCTCTTGGGCCTTGGCTTCGGGTGCGCCTTCGGTCGGTGCGCTTTCGGTATCTGGGGTTTTCTTGTCGTCAGCCATCATCAGAACTCCAGCCCGCCTTCGCGAGCGGCATCGGCCAGCGCCTTGACGCGGCCATGGAACAGGAAACCGCCGCGATCGAACACGACATTGCTTACGCCGGCCTTCTTGGCGGCTTCGGCGATGTCGCTACCGACCTGCTTGGCAGCGTCGACATTGGCGCCCGAGCTTTTCGCACCCAGCGTGGATGCAGCAGCAACCGTCTTGCCCGAGGCATCGTCGATGACCTGCGCATAGATGTGCCGGCCGGTGCGGTGCACCGACAGACGCGGCTTGGTGCCGGAACGCTTGCGGAGCGCGGTGCGCACGCGGCGGCGGCGACGTTCGAAGAGGGAGAGCTTTGCCATCTTACTTCTTCTTTCCTTCCTTGCGGAAGACATACTCGCCCTGGTACTTGATACCCTTGCCCTTATACGGCTCGGGCTTGCGCCAGCGGCGGATCTCGGCGGCCAGCTGACCGACGGCCTGCTTGTCCATTCCCGAGATGATTATTGTCGTCTGATCGGGTGTCTTTACTTCGAGCCCTTCGGGCACGTCGATATCGACATCGTGGCTGTAGCCGAGCTGAAGCTTGAGCTTCTTGCCCTGGCCCGCTGCACGGTAACCGACACCGGTAATCTCGAGCGTCTTGGTGAACCCTTCGGTCACACCTTCGACGAGGTTCGAAACGAGCGTGCGCTGCATGCCCCAATATTCACGGGACGTGCGGGTGTCGTTCGCCGGAGTCACGGAGATTTCATCCGCTTCCAGCTTGTATTCGACTAGGTCGGACAGGCCCATCGTCAGAGTACCCTTGGGGCCCTTTACCGACAGAGTGTCACCTTCGATCTTGGCTTCGACCCCGCTGGGGATCGCTACCGGTTTCTTGCCGATGCGGCTCATCAGAACACCTCCGCAAGCACTTCGCCGCCGACGTTTTCGGTGCGTGCTTCGTTGTCCGAAAGCACACCCTTGGGCGTCGAGACGATGGTGATGCCAAGGCCGTTGCGCACAGTCGGAAGTTCTTTCGAACCCGAATAGACGCGGCGGCCCGGCTTGGAGACGCGGGCAACATGCTTGATCGCAGGTTCGCCCTCGAAATACTTCAGTTCAATCCGCAGCGCAGGGTGCTTGCCGCTGTCGTCCGGCGAATAGCCACGAATGTAGCCTTCGCGCTGGAGAACCTCGAGCACGTTAGAACGCAGCTTGGAAGCAGGCGAAAGGACACTGTCCTTCTTCGCCTGCTGGCCGTTGCGGATACGGGTGAGCATATCACCCAGGGGATCGGTCATAGCCATCTACTTGATCCTCACCAGCTCGACTTGGTCAGGCCTGGGATCAGGCCCTTGTTGCCAAGGTTGCGCAGTTCGATACGGTTGAGACCGAACTTGCGATAATAGCCGCGCGGGCGGCCCGTGGTGGAGCAGCGGTTACGGACCCGGGTCGGGTTCGCGTTACGCGGCAGTTCTGCCATTTTCAGGCGTGCGATCAGGCGCTCGCTATCGTCAAGCGACTTGTCATCCGCGATAGCTTTGAGCTTCGCGAACTTGTCAGCGTACTGCTTGACGAGCTTCTTGCGACGCTCGTTTTTGTTGATCGAACTCAGTTTCGCCATTGGACTTAAGCTCTCTTTCCTAGTGCTTCTTGCAAGGTCGCAGCTTACGCCGCTTCCTTCTCTTCCGACTCTGCAGCCGGGAACGGGAAACCGAACAGACGCAGCAATTCGTGCGCTTCCTCGTCGGTGTTCGCCGTGGTGGTTACGATGATGTCCATGCCCCGGACCTTCTCGATCTTGTCGTACGAGATTTCGGGAAACACGATCTGTTCCTTCAGGCCCATCGCGTAATTGCCGCGGCCATCGAACGAACGCGGGTTGAGCCCGCGAAAGTCACGAATGCGTGGCATTGCGATGGTGACCAACCGGTCGACGAATTCGAACATGCGATCACGGCGAAGGGTGACCTTCGTACCGATCGGCATGCCTTCGCGCAGTTTGAACTGTGCGATCGACTTCTTGGCCTTCGTGATAACCGGCTTCTGGCCGGCAATCAGAGCCATCTCCTCGGCAGCCGTCTGGACCTTTTTCTTGTCCTGGCTAGCCTCGCCCACGCCCATGTTGAGCGTGATCTTTTCGATCTTCGGAACCGCCAGGCGATTCTTGTAGCCGAACTTCTCGGTCATGGCCTTGACGATTTCGTTCTCGTACCTGGCCTTCATGCGAGGGGTATACTCAGCCATCGATAGTCTCCCCGGACTTCACAGCGACACGGACCTTCTTGCCGTCCTTTTCTTCGAAACGGACGCGGGTGGGCTTGCCATCCTTCGGATCAGCGACAGCGACCTTGCAGATCGGCATCGGCGCGGCGAATTTCTCGATACCGCCCTGCGGGTTCTGCTGGGTCGGCTTGCGGTGGCGGGTAGCGACGTTGACGCCGCCGACGATGATCTTGCCGTCCTTGGGCATGACCTTCTCGACGGTGCCGCTGGTGCCCTTGTCCTTACCGGACAAGACGACAACGGTGTCACCCTTCTTGATCTTGGCGGCGGACATTACAGCACCTCCGGCGCGAGCGAGATGATCTTCATGAACCCGCGGCCGCGAAGTTCGCGAACCACCGGGCCAAAGATACGGGTGCCGATCGGCTCTTCGCTCTTGTTCACGAGCACGGCGGCGTTGCTGTCGAAGCGGATTACGCTGCCATCGGGGCGGCGTACGTCCTTCCTCGTGCGCACGATGACAGCGCGATGGACATCGCCTTTCTTCACCTTTGCGCGTGGCTGGGCTTCCTTGACGGAAACCACGATCACGTCGCCTACGGATGCAGTGCGGCGCTTGGAGCCGCCCAGTACCTTGATGCACTGGACGCGCTTCGCGCCGCTGTTATCCGCGACGTCGAGATTGGATTGCATCTGGATCATCGATCCGGTTCCTTCTCTTGGCTTGCCGGGACGCTCATCATTTCAGGCGCCCGGCAGTTCCTTGTCGTTTTACTTCGTAATCAGGTGGTGCTGGCTTCGGCGGCTTCTACTTCGAGATCCGCTTCGACAGCCTGCGTTCCGCCAGCCACTACACGGTCCTTGACGGCCCACGTCTTGGTCTTCGAAATCGGCTTGGTCTCTTCGATGCGCACGATGTCGCCGAGCGTATACTCATTGGTTTCATCATGGGCGTGATACTTCTTCGAACGGCGGATGATCTTCCCGTAAAGCGGGTGCTTCACCTTGCGTTCGACGAGCACTGTCACGGTCTTGTCGGTCTTGTCCGACGTGACGGTGCCGATCAGGATGCGCTTTGGCATGGTTTAAGCCTTCTCTTTCGTGGCGGCCGCCGAACGCTCGTTCTGGAGCGTTTTGATCTTGGCGATCGTGCGGCGCACTTCGCGGATGCGGGCCGGCGCTTCGAGCTGATTTGTCGCAGCCTGAAAGCGCAGGTTGAATGCCTCTTTCTTCAGGTTCACGAGCTCTTCTGCCAGCTGGTCGTCCGACTTCTGGCGCAGGTCTTCTGCGTTAGCCATCATTCGCCTCCCAGGTGCGAGGTGTCACCCAGACGGGCAACGACCTTGGTTTTGATCGGCAGCTTCATCGCCGCACGCTCGAAAGCTTCGGCGGCCAGCGGACCGGGGATCCCGTCCAGTTCGAACAGGATGCGGCCCGGCTTTACGCGAGCGGCCCAATATTCGACCGAACCCTTGCCCTTGCCCTGACGAACTTCGGCAGGCTTCTTGGACACAGGCACATCCGGAAATACGCGGATCCACAAGCGGCCTTGGCGGCGCATGTGGCGCGTGATCGCGCGGCGAGCCGCTTCGATCTGGCGTGCGGTGATACGCTCGGGCTCGAGAGCCTTGAGGCCATAGGATCCGAAATTCAAAGTCGTACCGCCTTTGGCGTCGCCCTTGATCCGGCCCTTGAAGGCCTTGCGAAACTTGGTTTTTTTCGGTTGCAGCATTGCTCTACCCTACCCTCAACGAGCCGGCCGGACGCCGGACGTCTGGGCTTCCATCATAAGGCGATCCTGCGCGGTTGGATCATGCGCGAGAATCTCGCCCTTGAAGACCCAGACCTTGATGCCGATGATGCCATATGCGGTCAGCGCTTCGGCTTCGGCATAATCGACATTGGCGCGCAGTGTGTGAAGCGGAACCCGGCCCTCGCGGTACTGTTCCACTCGGGCGATTTCGGCACCGCCAAGACGGCCGCCGCAAACGATCTTGATGCCTTCGGCACCCAGACGCATGGCGGACTGCATGGCGCGCTTCATCGCGCGGCGAAATGCGATACGGCGGATCAGCTGATCGGCGATACCCTGAGCGACGAGCTTGGCGTCGATTTCCGGCTTGCGGATTTCAACGATGTTCAGCTTCACTTCGCTGTCGGTCATTGAAGCCAGCGTCTGACGCAGCTTCTCGATATCCGCACCCTTCTTGCCGATGATCACGCCGGGACGTGCAGCATAGATGGATATCCGGCACAGCTTGGCCGGGCGCTCGATCACCACTTTCGAGATCGCCGCCTGGGGCAGGCTCTTCATGATGTGCTTGCGGATTTCGATGTCTTCCTTGAGCAGCGCGGCATAGTTACGCCCTTCGGCGTACCAGCGGCTGTCCCAGGTGCGGTTGATCTGCAGGCGCAGACCGATCGGATTGCTCTTCTGACCCATCTTACGCCTCCTCTTCTTCGTGTTCGCGAACGACGATGCGCAACTTGCTGAATGGCTTCAGGATGCGGGTCGACTTGCCGCGGCCACGGGTGTGGAACCGCTTCATAGTGATCGCCTTGCCTACCGAAGCTTCGGCCACGACCAGCGCGTCAACGTCGAGGTCATGGTTGTTTTCCGCATTGGCGACCGCGGATGCGAGCACCTTGCTGGCGTCGCGCGCCATCGCCTTCTTGGAGAAGGAGAGAATGTTGAGGGCCTCTTCGACCTTCTTGCCGCGGATCAGTTCGGCAACGAGGTTGAGCTTTTGCGCCGAACCACGAATCGTGGTGCCGACGGCCAGCGCCTCGTTTTCCGCTACGCGGCGGGGAGACTTTGCCTTGCCCATTAGCGCTTACCCTTCTTGTCGGACGCGTGACCGGGGAATGTGCGCGTAGGCGCGAATTCACCGAGCTTGTGACCGACCATCTCTTCGGAGACGGATACGGGAATAAATTTATGACCGTTGTAAACGTTGAACGTCAGGCCGACGAAGTCGGGCAGGATCGTGCTGCGGCGCGACCAGGTCTTGATCGGCTTGTTGCTGCTCACTTCCTGTGCGTCCTGCGCCTTCTTAAGAAGGCTGAGTTCGACGAACGGACCTTTCCAGATGGAACGTGCCATTAGGCCTTACCTCTTCTTCTTGGCGTGGCGAGAACGGATAATCATCTTGTCCGTCTGCTTGTTCTTACGAGTGCGGGCACCCTTGGTCGGTTTGCCCCACGGGGTGACCGGGTGACGACCGCCCGAGGTCCGGCCTTCACCACCACCATGGGGGTGATCGACCGGGTTCTTGGCGACACCGCGAGTAAGCGGCTTGATGCCCATCCAGCGGCGACGACCAGCCTTGCCCAGGTTCTGGTTCTGGTTGTCGGGGTTCGACACTGCACCGACCGTGCCCATGCAGTCGGAGCGGATGTAGCGCTGCTCGCCTGAATTGAGCCTGACGATGACCATGCCGCGATCGCGGCCAACCAGCTGAACATAAGCGCCTGCCGAACGGGCGATCTGGCCGCCCTTGCCCGGCTTCATCTCGACATTGTGGCAGATGGTGCCGACCGGCATCTGGCCCAGCGGCATTGCATTGCCGGGCTTGGTGTCGACCTTCTCGCCTGCAACTACCTTGTCACCGACAGCAACACGCTGCGGAGCGATGATATAGGCCAGCTCGCCGTCGTCATACTTGATGAGCGCGATGAAAGCCGTGCGGTTGGGATCGTATTCGATCCGCTCCACAGTGCCTTCGACGTCCCACTTACGGCGCTTGAAGTCGATGAAACGATACTTCTGCTTGTGACCGCCGCCGATGCCGCGCGATGTGACATGGCCCTTGTTATTGCGGCCGCCCGTCTTGCGCTTGCCTTCCGTGAGCGACTTGACCGGACCACCCTTGTGGAGGCCGGACTTGTCGACAAGGATCAGGCCGCGCCGTGCGGGGCTTGTCGGTTTGTAATTCTTGAGTGCCATTTGTTCCTAGCCCCTCAGATACCGCTGGTGACGTCGATGGAATCGCCGTCTTTCAGAGTGACAACAGCCTTTTTGACGTCGTTGCGCTTGTAGGGCTTGCCCTTCCAGCGCTTCGTCTTGCCCTTCAGCAGCGCAGTGTTCACACCGGTCACGGTTACGCCGAAGATAGCTTCGATCGCTTCCTTGATCTGCGGCTTGGTCGCGTCGTTGGCGACCTTGAAAACCACTGCATTGTGCTCGGAAGCCAGCGTCGACTTCTCGGTGATGTGCGGGGCAAGCACGACGTCATAGTGGCGTGCTTCGATTGCTCGATTTTTAGCCATTGAAACGCGCCTCCAGCTTTTCGACTGCATCCTTGGTGAGGACCAGCGTGTCATGCTTCAGGATGTCGTAGACATTGGCACCGATCGCCGGGAGGTAGTTGATCCCCGGCAGGTTGCCTGCAGCCTTCTTGAAGGTGTCGTTGACGTTCTCGCCATCGATCACCAGCACCTTCCCGCTCCAGCCATTCTTGTCGAGCTGACCCTTGAGCGCCTTGGTCTTGGCATCCTTCACATCGAGGCTGTCGACAACGATCAGGCTTTCTTTGGCCTTCGTGGACAGAGCCATCTTGAGGCCGAGTGCGCGGATCTTCTTGTTCAGCGAGCTGTTGAAGTCGCGCTTGCGGGCACCGTGGGCTTTACCGCCGCCGATGAAGATAGGAGCGCCGCGATCGCCGTGGCGAGCGCCGCCCGAACCCTTCTGCGGGCCGTGCTTCTTACCGGTGCGATTGACGTCCGAACGCTCACGCGTCGGGCGCGCCGTTTCGCGGCGGTTCCACAGCTGCCAGGTGACAACGCGGTGGAGGATGTCTGCGCGCGGCTCGATACCGAATACGCCATCGTTCAATTCGATGTCGCCGGCGGCCTTGCCATCCAGTTTCTGGACCTTGACCTTCACGATCAGGACTCCCCTTCGTTCTTAGGGCTCTCGCCGTCCGCAGCGCCAGTATCGGCTCCGCTTTCGGCGTTGCTCTCGGTCGCTTCGCTATCGGCACCCGATTCCTGCTCAACCAGCAGTTTGGCCTGCTGCTCGGCGGAAACTTCCGGCGTTACCTCGTGCTCGGCTGCGCTCTCGACGAGGCCCGGCTGAGCTTCTTCGGTGGCGAATTCGTCTTCGTTGCGGCGCATCACGCCGGGGAACGGAAGATCGTCATGCTTGAGCTTGACCGCGTCGCGGATCAGCATCCAGCCATTCTTCGTGCCGGGGACGGATCCCTTGACGAAGATCAGGCCGCGCTCCGCATCGGTGCGAACCACTTCGAGGTTCTGCTGCGTGCGCTGACGGTCGCCCATGTGGCCGGCCATCTTCTTGCCCTTGAAAACCTTACCCGGGTCCTGACGCTGACCGGTCGAACCATGCGAACGGTGAGATACCGAGACGCCGTGCGTTGCGCGCAGACCGCCGAAGCCCCAACGCTTCATGGCGCCGGCAAAGCCTTTACCCTGCGTGTGACCGGTGATGTCGACCTTCTGGCCAGCGACGAAATGCTCGGCAGAAATGCGCGCGCCAACGGGAAGGAGACCTTCCTCGTTATCGACGCGGAATTCAGCGACCTTCATCTTCAGCGGAACTTCAGCCTTGGCGAAAGCTTCGCGCTGCGGCTTGTTGACGTTCTTCTGCTTGGCCTCGCCCGCGCCCAGCTGGACAGCGAAATAGCCATCACGCTCGGCAGTGCGGTGCGATACGACCTGGCAATTTTCCAGAGCCATTACGGTAACCGGCACGTGCCGACCGTCCTCCTGGAAGAGGCGGGTCATCCCGACTTTCTTTGCGATAACGCCTGTGCGCATCGTCGTAACTCCTAAACAGAGGCACGTGAGGCCCATCCCCGCGTGCATGCACAACCCAAATTTTTGATGCGTGCCCCGTCCGGGCTGAGTGCTCTCGCGGCATAGCGCCGGTTGAGCGAGACGGGGGACGCAGACCCAGGCAAAAGTTTCCGAAGAAACGCCTGGCGGTATCCCGATGTCTTGCCGCATCTTGCGAGTGCGGCGGGGCTATCGAGTGCCCCTGAAACTTCCCCGCCCATTAAGGTCCGGCAGGAGGACCGAAATCAAAAGCGCTTAGGCCAGCTTGATTTCAACATTCACCCCGGCAGCAAGATCGAGCTTCATCAGAGCGTCGACTGTCTGGGCGTTGGGCTGCACGATGTCGAGCAACCGCTTGTAGGTGCGCACCTCGAACTGCTCGCGCGACTTCTTGTCGATGTGCGGGCCGCGGTTCACGGTGAACTTCTCGATACGCGTCGGCATGGGAATGGGGCCGCGAATAAGAGCGCCGGTCCGGCGCGCTGTTTCCGCAATTTCGCCAGTTGCCTGGTCGAGAACGCGATGGTCGAACGCCTTGAGGCGAATACGAATATTCTGAGCTTCCATTACCTACACCGATGCGAAAGAGCCAAAGAGATGTCGCCATCTCTCAAAAAACAAAGGCCGGCCCCGATTTGCCCGGTTTCCCGGTACGGGCGGCCTTATTGAACTTCGAATGTCAGGGACGAATCCCTGTGTCTTGGCGCGCATATACGGAGGAGGATGCTTTCTGGCAACCCCCGATCTCGGCGGTTTTTCTCCTGCCCCCGATCCGCTGCGACGAAGCGTGCGCAAAGCTCGCCCGCTCTCATGAAAAGGGCCCGGCTCTCACATGGAGAACCGGGCCCTGTCTCAAAGCTTCGCGCTATCAGCGCGACGCGCTTACTTGGTGATCTTTGCGACCACGCCCGAGCCGACGGTGCGACCGCCTTCGCGGATTGCGAAGCGCAGACCTTCGTCCATGGCGATCGGTGCGATCAGCTTGACGCCGATCGAAACATTATCGCCCGGCATGACCATCTCGGTGCCCTCAGGAAGGACAACTTCACCGGTCACGTCGGTGGTGCGGAAGTAGAACTGCGGACGGTAGTTGGCGAAGAACGGCGTATGACGGCCGCCTTCATCCTTCGACAGAACGTAGACCTCTGCTTCGAAATCGGTGTGCGGATTGACCGAACCCGGCTTGGCCAGAACCTGGCCGCGCTCGACGTCTTCACGGCCAACGCCGCGGATCAGTGCACCAACGTTGTCGCCGGCTTCGCCGCGATCAAGCAGCTTGCGGAACATTTCAACGCCGGTAACGGTCGTCTTGCTGGTGTCCTTGATGCCGACGATTTCGACTTCGTCGCCAACATTGACAATGCCGGTTTCGATACGGCCGGTAACAACCGTACCACGGCCCGAGATCGAGAACACGTCTTCGATCGGCATCAGGAAAGCCTGGTCGACCGGACGGTCGGGCTGCGGGATGTAAGAATCGACAGCTTCCATGAGAGCCTTGATCGAGTTCTCACCGATTTCCGGATCGCGACCTTCCAGAGCGGCCAGAGCCGAACCCTTGATGATCGGAATGTTGTCGCCGTCGAAATCGTAAGCGCTGAGCAGTTCGCGAACTTCGAGTTCGACGAGTTCGATCAGCTCTTCGTCGTCGACCTGGTCGACCTTGTTCAGATAAACGACCAGCTGCGGAACGCCGACCTGACGAGCAAGCAGGATGTGCTCGCGGGTCTGCGGCATCGGGCCGTCGGCAGCGTTCACGACCAGAATAGCGCCGTCCATCTGGGCAGCACCGGTGATCATGTTCTTCACATAGTCGGCGTGACCCGGGCAATCGACGTGCGCATAGTGGCGGTTTTCGGTTTCATATTCGACGTGTGCGGTCGAGATGGTGATGCCGCGCTCACGCTCTTCGGGAGCCTTGTCGATGTTTGCGAAATCGACAGCCGAACCCTGAACCTTGGTGATAGCCGCGGTCAGCGTGGTTTTACCGTGGTCGACGTGACCGATGGTGCCGACGTTTACGTGCGGCTTGTTCCGCTCGAATTTTTCCTTCGCCATTACTCAATAACCTCGTTTGAATGAAGATAAACTGCGGGAAAAGGTGGCACCCGCTGAATCAGGCGCCGCCCCTAGACTGGTAGGCCTGCTTACGCAAGCTTCTCCTTGACTTCCTGCGCGACGCTTGCCGGCACTTCGTCATAGTGACTGAACTGCATGGAGTAATTCGCCCGGCCCTGGCTGAACGAACGCAGCTCATTGACGTATCCGAACATGTTGGCGAGCGGCACGAATGCCTCCACCGCCTGCGCGTTACCGCGGCTGTCGGTGCCCTGGATCTGGCCGCGACGGCTGTTCAAATCGCCGATGACGTCGCCGAGGTAATCCTCGGGAGTCACGACTTCGACCTTCATCACCGGCTCGAGCAGCTTGATGCCCGCCTTGCTTGCCGCTTCGCGCATGGCGCCGCGGCCGGTGATTTCGAACGCCACCGTGCTGGAATCGACGTCATGGTATTTGCCGTCGATCAGCTGGATGGTGAAGTCGATGATCGGGAAGCCAACCAGATAGCCACTTTCAGCCTGCTCGCGCATGCCCTTTTCAACAGAAGGAATGTACTCGCGGGGGATGTTGCCGCCCTTGATGTTGTCTTCGAAGATCACGCCCTGGCCGCGTTCACCCGGAGTGACGATGACCTTCGCTTCGCCGAACTGACCCGAACCACCCGACTGCTTCTTGTGGGTGTAGGTGACTTCGACTTCGCGTGCCAGCGACTCGCGGTATGCAACCTGCGGGGCGCCGACATTGGCTTCGACCTTGAATTCGCGCTTCATCCGGTCGACCAGGATGTCGAGGTGAAGCTCGCCCATGCCCTTGATGATCGTCTGACCGGATTCGTGGTCGGTTGTGACACGGAAGGACGGATCCTCGGCAGCCAGGCGATTGAGCGCGACGCCCATCTTTTCCTGGTCGGCCTTGGTCTTGGGTTCCACGGACAGTTCGATAACCGGCTCGGGGAATTCCATGCGCTCGAGGATGATCGGGTGCGCCGGATCACACAGCGTATCGCCGGTGGTGGTGTCCTTCATCCCTGCAATCGCGACGATATCGCCGGCAAAAGCCTCGTCGATGTCTTCGCGGTTGTTGGAGTGCATCAGCAACATGCGGCCGATCTTTTCCTTCTTTTCCTTCACCGAGTTCAGGACCTGGCCCTTGGTCAGGTGGCCCGAATAGATACGGGTGAAGGTGAGCGAGCCCACAAAGGGATCGTTCATGATCTTGAAGGCAAGCGCAGAGAACGGCGCCTCGTCGGACGACGGACGGGTCTGTTCTTCGTCGCTGTCGGGCAGGACGCCCTTGATCGCCGGAACGTCGAGCGGCGACGGCATGTAGTCGACAACCGCGTCGAGCAGGGGCTGAACGCCCTTGTTCTTGAACGCAGAGCCGCACAGCACGGGGACGAACTTGCGGTCCATCGTGCCCTTGCGGATCAGGCCCTTGAGCGTCGCTGCATCGGGCTCTTCGCCTTCGAAATACTTCTCCATGACATCGTCATCGAGTTCGACGGCAGCTTCGATCAGCTTCTCGCGATATTCGGCAGCCTTGTCGGCCATGTCCGCCGGGATCTCGACATAGGAGAAGTCGGCACCAAGGCCGTCATTTTCCCAGACGATGCCGCGATTGTTCACCAGATCGACAACGCCCTTGAGGTCGGCTTCGGCGCCTATCGGGAGATAGAGCACCAGCGGCGTCGCGCCGAGGCGGTCGATGATCGACTGCACGCAATAGTAGAAATCGGCGCCGGTGCGGTCGAGCTTGTTGATGAAGCACATGCGCGGAACGCCGTACTTGTCGGCCTGACGCCACACGGTTTCGGACTGCGGTTCGACGCCGGCAACGCCGTCGAACACGGCAACCGCGCCGTCGAGCACGCGCAGCGAACGTTCGACTTCGATGGTGAAGTCGACGTGCCCGGGGGTGTCGATGATGTTGATGCGGTGCTTTTCACCCTTGCCGTCTTCGTTCTGCCAGAACGTGGTCGTGGCAGCGGACGTGATGGTGATCCCGCGCTCCTGCTCCTGCTCCATCCAGTCCATCGTCGCGGCGCCGTCATGGACTTCGCCGATCTTGTAGGACTTGCCGGTGTAGTAGAGGATTCGTTCGGTAGTCGTGGTCTTGCCGGCATCGATGTGAGCCATGATGCCGATGTTGCGGTACCGCTCCAGCGGATAATCGCGAGCCATGTGTAATTCCTCGAAAAGTCGGGTGCGGGTTTCGTCCGCCCCCATGTAGGTATCAATGCGCCGAGTTGAAGACGCCCCTCCCGCGCGGGGAGAGGCGCTTCACGACACAGCTTACCAGCGGTAGTGGCTGAACGCGCGGTTCGCGTCTGCCATGCGGTGCGAATCTTCGCGCTTCTTCACCGCATTGCCGCGGTTGTTGGCCGCATCCATCAGCTCGGCCGAGAGGCGCGCGCTCATGGTGGTTTCGGGGCGACCGCGCGAGGCGGAGATCAGCCAGCGAATGGCCAGTGCCTGGGCACGCTCGGGGCGAACCTCGACGGGGACCTGATACGTGGCACCGCCAACGCGGCGGCTACGCACTTCGACCTGCGGCTTCACATTTTCCAGCGCTGTATGAAACAGCTCCACCGGATTGGCCTTGGCCTTCTGTTCGACGGTGTCGAGCGCACTGTAAACAATACCTTCTGCAACGGCTTTCTTACCGTCCAGCATGAGGTTGTTCATGAACTTCGACAGGATCTGATCACCAAACTTGGGATCGGGCAGGATGACCCGCTTTTCGGGACGACGACGACGTGACATCGGATAATTCCTTCTTGTCAGGCGGCGCGACGAGCTTGCTCGTCCGCCAGCCGGAAAACCTTACTTCGGACGCTTGGCACCGTACTTGGAGCGGCTCTGCTTGCGATCCTTGACCCCTTGCGTATCGAGCACGCCGCGCAGGACGTGGTACCGAACGCCGGGAAGGTCGCGCACACGCCCGCCGCGGATCAGCACGACGCTGTGTTCCTGCAGGTTGTGGCCTTCGCCGGGGATGTAGGAGATGACTTCGCGCTGGTTCGTCAGACGGACCTTGGCCACCTTGCGAAGCGCCGAGTTCGGCTTCTTCGGAGTGGTCGTATAAACGCGGGTGCAAACACCGCGCTTCTGCGGGTTCTGCTCCATCGCAGGGACCTTGGACTTGGCCTTCTGCGGGGTGCGGCCCTTGCGGACCAGCTGGTTGATCGTCGGCATAGTTTCTCGCTTCACCGTGTGAAGGTGACCAACCAAGGGATGCGAGTGGATGTCCGGTTCGTGCGAGCCGCGCGGCGGCGCGAGAGGCGCAGCCATGCGGGGCGATCGCTGGAACCTGAAACACTCCACCCAAGGCCCTCATGGCCACCGGGTTACTTTGACGGATGCCCCGAGCGATGCGACCTCGTGAAGAGGAGCCTCGCTGCAATAGAAAAAAGCCTTGGTGCTAGGCACGAAGGCTCCCGGGACATGACCGGCAATGTTCAGTTCTATTTGGCCGGAGCAGGTAACACTCGGTAGCATATCCTGCCTCGGATGAGCGCGCATCTAGTGGGGATGGCGCGCGAGGTCAAGGGTGGAGGGCCATTGCCGCGCAGGTTGGCATTGAAATTAATATGCACCTGCCGGTACCGGATTTCAGGCGGACGGCGACACGATCTCGGCTGACGCTATCCTTCCGTAAACCTCGGCGACACTGCGAGAGGCAGCGTGCCACGAATAGGCCTTGCTGGCTGTTCGTGCGCGGGCACCCATCGAATGGCGCGTCTCGGGATTGGCGACGAGTTCTTCGAGAGCATCCGCATAGGCTTTTACATCGCGCGGCTCACAAAGCGTTCCCGTCTCTCCGGGATCGATCAGTGCGCGCGCGCTTGGCGCATCGGCGCTGATTATCGGCAACCCACTGGCCATCGCTTCCAGCACGACCTGACCAAAAGTCTCGGTCGTACTGGGTGTCAGCATCACATCCGCGCTGGCCACAGCACGCGCCAGGTCTTCGCCTTCCAGATGACCGGTAAGTACGGCGCCGTCGATCCCGCGGAAGCCGCTCTCGGCAGGGCCAGCGCCGACAACCAGAGCACGGCAGTTTGCCTGGCCATATGCGGTCCCCATCACCGCCTGGTAGATGTCGATACCCTTTTCCAACACCAACCGACCAAAGAACAGTACGGCCACTTCGTCGTCCGCTATGCCCTGTGCGCGGCGCCATGCCATGTCCCGCTTGTCAGGCGAAAACATCTCCCTGTCGATGCCTCGGCTCCAGACAGTCGCATGGTCGTCGCCGCGCAGCGCGCGAAGCTGAGTTACCAGTGCAGGTGTCGGCGCGAACACATGATCGGCGCGGCGATAGAACCTTCGCAAGTGGGCCTCGGCCAAGGGGCGAAGCAGCCCGAGGCCATAATATTCGAGGTATGTCTCGAACAGGGTATGCATACTCGCCACTACGGGGATGCCCCGCGTCTTCGCCCATGTTTGCGCGCGTGTACCGAGGATATCGGGCGTCGATACATGAACGATTTGCGGGGCGAACCGTGCAAGATCTTCCCGAGCCGAACGTGGCAGACTCAAAGCCAGCCGGAATTCTCCGCGCACCGGCAAGGCAATCGACGGGACCGGCACGAGCGTGCCCTCAGGTTCGAAGGCGGGCGTATCCGTGACCGGAGAATATACCCGTACGTTGCAGCCAGCTTCGCGTTCGAGATAGCCCACCAGATGGTTCAGTGCCCGGTTCGCCCCTTCTCGCAGATAGTTGTAATTGCCGGAAAACAAGGCGACTTTCACAACTTCACACCCGGCGAAAATTGTATGTTGCGTTCACCACGAACATTGCGAGTCCAGCGAAAATCGAGATCACCACTCGCGCCACCAGATAATGCATCGATGTATATTCAAGCAGCGCGGCGAAGCCTGCCACCGTAATCGCCATGCCCAAACCGGCATTCAAGAGAAAGATCACGAAACCGGAACCGACGCCGCGTTGCGTGCCCCGGAAAATCCATTTTCGGCCAAGCGCATAATGAACGCATTGCGCCGCCAGGAAGCCAAGAGCCGCGGCAGGCACCTTTGCCATTCCCAGCTGCTGCACCAGCAGCCACAGGACGAAAAGACCGAGTAGGAATACGCCGGTGCTCACCACCGTGTTGCGCACCAACATTCCCCCGACACGGGGCGTGAACAGACGCGCCAAAGCAGAGCGCGGCGCGCCAATCTTGCGGCCGGCGGTCACGCGGAGGCTGGCACCATGGACTCTTCGTGATGAACCTCACCGCTGTCCGCCCAATCCTTGCGCCGCGGCGTGAAGGGGTTGAGAAACAGCAAGGGAAGTTTGAGGAACAACAGCTCGGAATGGACGAAGGTATCGATGCGCCGCTCCCACCATTTGGGTTCGCGCTTGCCATGTTTGCGCAGCCAGCTTTCGTAAGGTGCCCAATGGCTGGGTTCATCTTTCTTGATGATGCGGAAGATGCGCATCAGAACGGGATCGCTTTTTACCAGACGGTGGTTGAGCAAAATCTCGACCTGCTTGTAACCGCGCTGTTCAGTCAGGGCTATGATCCGGCACAGCCGTTCGAACTGGCAGTCGTCGTTGATGACCTCTTGCGTATCCAGATCGTCGATCCGCGAGCGGAACATGATTTCGATGAAGCGGTCGATATGGCCAAATGTCCGGTCCACCGACAGTGGCATTCTGCCTTGCAGCTCGAACCAGCGGCGGAACATCACGTAATGCGCGCGCTCGTCTGCCCGATGGCTCTCGATTGCTTCGACAAGTTCCGTATCATCGGGATAGCGAGAGCGAACCGCGTCGAGCACCCGGTCGACTGCAGTATAACCGCGATGCTCGTTATATATGTATATCGACCCGAGAACGTCGAGATAGCGGCGACGGAACCAGTCAAGCATATAAAACTCCGGTCTTTTCAGTGACTGCTTGAAATGCTTCTACATCCAAAGCCGCGTCATTCTGCAACGTAGCGCATCGTCGTTGCCATGTGTGTTTTCTAGATGGCCTTTCCGCAGGCTATATCAAGTGAGAGCCGCTGCTTGCTGAACGCGACCCGCCGCGTTTCCTGGCCATGTGTGAACCGAACCGTATGTGACCGAATCCACCGTAGGCCCGACTCTCTACGGCCAATCCGTGCTACAGCCCGCTTGTGAACAACACTTCCGGCATCATTATCCACACGCATCTGGAGAACGGCAATCCCGTGTGCATCCGCTCGATCCGGCCGGGCGATGCGGAATTGCTGCGCGTCGGGATCGGCAAGATGTCGCCGCGCTCGCGTTATTTGCGCTTCTTCTCCGGTGGGCAATCGCCGCCCGACTGGGTGATCGAGCGTTTGGTCGATGTCGACGGGCACGACCATATCGCCTGGGGTGCGATCGATAGCGGGGGCGAGGATCATCCGGCCATCGGCGCGGTCCACGCCTTTCGCGACAAGGAGGAAGGCGGCAGCGCCGAGTTTTCCGTCGCGGTGCTGGACGCCTATCATGGCCTCGGCCTCGGCAAGCTGCTCACCGGCACCATTCTGCTGGATGCGGCGCGGCACGGGCTCACCGAATTCACCGTCAACATCCTGGCCGACAATGGCGAGGCGAAGGACTTTACCCGCTCGCTGGGCGGCAGGTTCGAACGCACGGCGGACGGGGTGATGGAATTTCACCTCGACATCGCCGCCGCGCTCGACTGCCTGCGCGCGGAACGCGACCCGCCGGGCATTGCCGACGTGTTCGAGGCGTTCGGCGGACAGTAGCTGCAGCGCCCGAGTTTCCTACTGCGCTGCAATGTGCATGGGTGGCGCGGTGATGTTCCGCTCGCTCGCCCAAAGATACGCGCATTTTACCCGCATACGTCGAGCGCGTGCGGCGCCGTGCCGGGGGTGGCGCTTTCTTCCTCAAGACTGTGTTCCATGTGTTCCATCCATGAGGAATGGACCTGGGGAAACCCTACCATTGGAGGTTTGGCGTATACTGGGCAAGCAGGTGGCGGGCGGCGCGCTGTCGGCGCTCAGAACCAGGCGCGCAGGCCCAGCAGCACGGCCAGCCCGTCCGGATCCTCGTCTGCAGCGCGTGCGATGTCCGCCGTCTCGCCCAGCTTCGCCTCGTAGCCGATGCCCACATAGGGCGCGAACTCGGGGACGATCTCGTAACGCAGGCGCAATCCGGTCTCGATCTTGGTGAGCCCGGCGCCCACCTCCCGCTCGGCGATGTCCTGCGCGGCCAGCTCGACCTCGATGCGGGGCTGCAGGATCAGGCGCTGGGTCAGCTTCTGGTCGTACTCGCCCTCGATCCGCGCCGTCAGGTCACCGCGGTCGGACAGGAACAGAGCGCCGTCGACGTGGAACATGTAGGGTGCAAGGCCCTGAACGCCGAGCACCAGGTGGGTGCGGCTGTCCGGCTCCGGGTCGAAGCGGACGCCCGCCTGCAGGTCGAAGAAGGGGCCGATGGCGCGGCTGAAGAGGGCCTGTATCTCGGCATCCTCGATCGCGCCGCCGAATTCGCCCTCGCCCTCGGTCTTGAGGACGAAGCGGTCGATGTCGCCGCCATACCAGGCCTGAGCGTCCCAGACGTAGCCAGTGTCGCCGCCATCGGAGGGAATGCGGGCTTCCAGCCGCTCGATCAGGACCATGCCGGTGGTCATCCCGCCGTTCTCGCGGGCCAGCTGGCGGCGAGCAGGCGCCATCGCGCCCTCGCCCCAGATCGCGTCGGCAGCATGGCGCGGCCCTTCCAGCGCGCGAGGCGGCAGGTCGCTCTCGGGCGCAGCGCCGGGAGCGGTGGGCGTAGCGGGCATAACATGGCCGGAATGGTCCATGCCCTGGTGCTCGGCAGGTTCGTCTTTCGGAGGACACTTCTCCGGCGGAAGGTGCCCCATCGCGCAGTGGTCCATCTCCTGCTTCTCGGCAGGCGGCGGCTGGTGGGCCGAGTGGTCCTGCGCTGCGGCAGGGCTCGCGACCAAAGCGGCGCTCGCAATCCACATGGTGCGCATCAGACGCCACCCGGCACGGGGAACGGGCGCACCGTCACCACCTGCATCATACCCGCATGCATGTGGTAGAGGAGGTGACAGTGGAAAGCCCAGTCGCCCGGCTCGTCGGCCGTCAGATCGAAGGTCGCAGTACCACCCGGTTGCACGATCACAGTGTGCTTCAATGGCTGGTGCATGTGATCCGCGCCATTCACAAGCTCGAAGAAGTGGCCGTGCAGATGGATCGGGTGCGCCATCATCGTATCGTTGACCAGCTTCACCCGCACGCGCTCGTCGAAACCAAAACGGATCGGATCGTCGGTGACGGCGGTGAACTTCTTCCCGTCGAAGCTCCACATATACCGCTCCATATTACCGGTAAGGTGGATTTCCATCTCGCGGTCGATCTCGCGGTGCGGGTTCATCCGCTTGGCCTTAAGGTCCGTGTAGCGCAGGACGCGGTGTTTCACACTGTCGAGGCCAAGACCGGGGAAGCCCATCCGGTCCATCGGCATGGCGCTCACCATGTCCACGCCCGGCCCCGCTTTAACGTCGGGCGGCAGCAGGGAAGTATCGCGCATGTCGTGATCCATCTCGGCCTCACCGCTCATCACGCCCATATCGTGGCCCATCGCAGCATGATCCATCATGCCCATATCGGTCATTGTGAGAGTCGGGATTTCTCGCAGGGGCGGAAGCGCGGCGATGTGGCCACTGTGGCTGGTGAGGCTCGCAACGCCCATTCCGCTCCGGTCCATCGCTTCGGCCACGACAGCGTGGCTACCTGCTGGCGGCGCGACTATCACATCGTAGGTTTCCGCAACGCCGATCTGGAACTCGTCCACTTCGACATCGTCGACATCCTGCCCGTCGGCCTGGATCACGGTCATCGGCACACCGGGGATGCGCACATTGAAGAATGTCATTGCCGACCCGTTGATGATGCGCAGGCGCACCCGCTCGCCGGGCTGGAATTCAAGCTGCAAATCGTCGGCCGGGCCGTGTCCGTTAATCAGGAACGTGTAGGCAGTGCCCGTCACATCCGAGATGTCGCGCGGGTTCATCCGCATCTTGCCCCACATGCGGCGCATTTCGCCCGACATATCGCCTTCGCTGGCGGTCTGCATTTGCCGTTGGAAATAGTGTTCGCCGACCTTCAGCTTGCGCATGATCTCATGCGGATGCATCGGTGTGAATTCACTCAACAGGACGACATAGTCGCGGTCATAGCGAGGATCGGGATCCGCGCTTTCGACCACGATGGGGCCATAATGTCCCGCCTGCTCCTGAAGGCCCGAATGCGAGTGCCACCAATATGTGCCGGTCTGGCGAACTGGGAATTCGTAGGCAAAGGTTTCGCCTGGCTTGATACCGGGAAAGCTCACGCCCGGCACGCCGTCGAACTGAAACGGCACCAGCAGCCCGTGCCAGTGGATCGAGCTATCTTCGGCCAGATTGTTCGTCACGTGGATGCGAACATCCTGACCTTCGCGCAACCTTACAAGCGGGCCTGGAACCGTTCCATTGACGGCCACGGCATGGCCCGAACGACCGCCCGTGCTAAAATGGTGCTCGTCAATCGAAAGCCTGATGTCGTCCCCCGAAACATCATCGAAACCATTTTTCGCGTGCGATAGCGAACTGCCGCGCGACCATGCAGGCACGGCAAGGCCGCTGACTGCCGCGAGAGCTATCGTGCTACGGATGAAATTGCGTCGGTCGAAGATCAGTGTCATTTGGGTCCAGCACTGCTTGTGTATTGTGTGCGCTTCACATAGATACCCCATAGGGGTATTGCAAAGGAACTCTGCGATGGCTGGTCGGAAGGACGGCAAAATCAATCGGCTCAACCGTATCGCCGGCCAGGTGCGCGGCGTCTCGCAAATGATCGAGGACGATCGCTATTGCATGGACGTTCTGACCCAGATTCAGGCGATCAAGTCTGCATTAGCAAAAGTCGAGAGCCAGGTTCTTAAAGACCACGCCGCCTGCTGCGTCGCAGAAGCGATTGCCAGCGGCGATGCCGACGAGCAGCGCGAGAAATTTAACCAGCTCGTCGAACTGTTCGAAAAGCGACGCTGACCGTCATGTCCCCGTCTCGACTTCCTCTCGCAAATCCGGGGTAATCGGGCGCTCGACCGCTTTTTTTGCTTCATCCAGTAATTGGGGCGTCAGATCGGCAGTAACGGGCGCAATCGGCGTGCCATCACCCATCTCGCCATTTACCTCGATATCTTCGAGGATCAGTTTCATCTCGGCGATTTCCTTCACCTGCGCCTCGATGATGGCGTCGGCGAGCTTACGCATGCGCGGGTCGGATATCTCGGCGCGGCGGCTGGTCAGCACCGCAATGGAGTAATGCGGTATCATCGCTTTGCCCCACCACACATCGTCCACGGTTTGCTGCCTGCGAGCAAGGAACAGGAACACGATGAAGCCGAGGATGGCTCCAACCATGACGAGGATCTTCGTAACGCGTGTCTTGTACATACCCCACATGAAGCCGAGCATGATGATGACCATGGCCATGCACATCATCAGAGCCATCCACATGCGTGTCGGGCTGAAGAATACGTGATCGGGCTCATAAACGTTCGAATATTTAAGTACGAACATCGTCACGATCGATGTAGCGATCATCGCGAAGAATGTCGTCCACTTGCCCCGACATGGCCCGTTTGCTTCCTCTCTTGCATCAGATTCCTCTTCCGCGCTCATAAACCCCCGGGGGGTATATGTTTCCGTCAGTAAGTTGAAGGTTTGTTTTGCAGCAGCGCTTCGGCCTTAGCCCTTGTGATCGACGCACCGATGGAGCATTTGACAAGCGATGCCCTATGGAAACCGCTTGGAGGACACCGCCCATGTCGCTGAGGAATTTTCGCCGCTCCGCTTTCGCAATGACGCTGGGTCTGGCGTTGGCCGCCTGTGCCGGCGCAGCCCAGGCAACAGCCATCACCATGTACCGCGACCCTAATTGTGGCTGCTGCTTGGCATGGGCGGACCATGCAAAGGACCATTTCGCCGCAAAGGGCGAAGCAAGTGTCGAAACGATCGAGCATCCTCAAATGGGTACTGTGAAGATGTCTTACGGCGTGCCCGCCGATCTTTCATCGTGTCACACGGCAATCGTGGACGGCTATGTCATCGAAGGGCACGTGCCGGCCAAGGACGTCGAACGCTTGCTAAAGGATCGGCCAGCGGGCGTGACCGGCCTCGCCGTGCCCGGAATGCCGCTGGGCTCGCCCGGAATGGAAATGAGCGGACAGAAGGATGCCTACCAAGTGATTGCGTTCGGCCCCGCAGGTCGCAGTGTGTGGTCGAGTTATCCGGCGGGCGGTTAACTCGACCGGTTGGCGCTAACTAACTGGCAGGCGCGGCGGGCCACTCGCTCGCCAGCAGCCCGTATTTCACCACGTCGCACAGGCCCTTATGCGTCGTCTCGTGCTGGCGAAAATGCGCTTCCTTTGCGAAGCCCAGCCGTTCAAGCAAGCGGATAGAAGCTGTATTCTCCGCATCCGCTTCTGCGGTGACTTTGCGAGCGCCCTCCCCCTCGATCAAATGCGCGACAAGCGCGGCGGCGCATTCCAGCGCAATGCCTTCGCGCTGACGATGAGCGCATACGACATATCCGATCTCTTCTACACGGGGTTCCTCCTGCGGGATGGCGACGAAGCGACCGGCCACGTCGCCGTTCGTATCGACTGCAATCCAAGTACGGCCGTTCCAGCCCGGCTCGAACAGCCACCCGGCCAGAGCGTCCTCGCTCTCGAACGGCGGATGGCTGAGGTAGAGGCAATTGCTCTCGTCGGAGAAGGTGGGAAAGAGAGCTGCGGTGTCTTCGTGCTTGATCGGACGAAGGGTAAAGCGTGTGGTTCGAAGGTTCGGCGTGTCAGTCACCGGACAGAAACGCGACGAGAGCCTTCACCTTCTTGGTGCGCCACTGCGGTGTCGGGGCGACCATCCAATATGCGCGGCGACCCGGCTCCGGGCCTTCCAGAGCCTCCAACCGGCCATCGTCGATCGCATCCTTGACCAGCAGCTCGGGCAAGCGAGCGCGGCCCAGCCCTGCGAGTGCGCCGGACAAGGCCTGTCCTGCATTCGACACTGTGACATGCGCCTTGGCATCTTCCGGCATGCCCACGCCCCAGTCGATCCAATGTTCAGGCGCGCCGCCATGTACCTTGGCGCGGGCAACGGTCACACGGCTTGCGGGCGCCAGCTCGACCCCTTCGAGATCGCCCGGTCCATCCACCAGCCGGATCGCGAAATCGAGATTCACTTCGGTGAAGTCGGCGTTTTCGTCCGCCACGAAGGTAAAGCGAATGTCCGGGTTCTCATCTGAAAACGCCGCGAGTCGCGGGGCCAGCCATTGCGCGTAGAACTCGCGCGGAACGGCAATCGTGTAGCTATCGGAGGCCTGCCCCGCCTGCATGGCAGCGACGCTCTCCTCGAACTTCAGGAAGCCTTCGCGCAGCGCATCCAGACCGGCGCACCCTTCCTGCGTAAGCTCCAGACCCTTGCTAGTCCGGCGAAACAATACCGTGCCGAGGTGATCTTCGAGCGCGCGGATCTGCTGGCCGACCGCCGCCGGGGTCACCGCCAGCTCGTCGGCTGCGCGGGTGAAGGACAGGTGCCGTGCGGCGGCGTCGTAAACACGCAGGGCATTCAATGGCAGGTGCGTTCTCTTCATCGGAGAAGCGGCTTAGGCAATGCTGCATTGCGGCACAAGCCGGGATGCGCGACCGGCTCCCGCACCCCCTTTCCGATAGTGTGGCAAATTCGCTGAAGCATTGGTGCTTGCAACCATCGAGCGGGGGGCCGAAAACACAGTCGTCATGAACGCGCCAGACAAGATCGAGAGAGCGGAACAGCCGCAGGAGCCGCGCGAGCGCTATACCAACCGCGAGCTTTCGTGGCTGGCTTTCAACAGCCGGGTACTGGCAGAAGCAGAGGAAGATCGCTTCCCCTTGCTCGAACGGCTGCGCTTTCTGTCGATTTCCGCGAGCAACCTCGACGAATTCATCATGATCCGCGTCGCGGGCCTCGAAGGGTTGGCCAATCGCGGAATAGAAGAAACTGCCATCGATGGCAGGACGCCGCACGAACAGTTGGTAGCGATCCGCAAGAAAGTGGGCGCGCTGGAAAAGCGCCAGCAAAAAGCGCTCATCCGGCTTTGCGGCCAGTTGGACGAGGCGGGCATCCAGATTGCGGAAATCGCCGAGCTTTCGAGCAAGAAGCAAACATGGCTGCGCGACTACTTCGAAAGCGACATCCTGCCGCTGATCACACCGCAGGCAATCGATCCGTCGCACCCGTTTCCGTTCGTGCAAAACGCCGGAATGGGCCTGATTTTTCGGCTCGAGCGCGGCGGCGGCCAGCCCGACCTGATGGAAATGGTGCTGATCCCGCAAGGGTCGCCGCGCTTCATTCGGGTACCTGGGAAGAAAGCCATCTACGTCGCGATCGAGAAGCTGATCGTCTATTGCGCCGACCTGCTCTTTACCGGCTTCACCATCCAGGGCGACGGTGTCTTTCGCGTCCTGCGCGACAGCGATATCGAAGTCGAAGACGAAGCCGAAGACCTTGTCCGGGTGTTCCGCAGCGCAATCCAGCGTCGTCGCCGCGGAAGGGCGGTGCTGCTGGAGCTCGACGATGAATGCGACGAGCAAGCCGAGGCGCTCCTGCGAGAGCATTTCGATATCGATGCGGCAATGGTCGCCAAGTCCGCCGGAATGCTGGGCTTGCACGAACTCGATGCCATCTGCGACGAGCCGCGTCCCGACCTTAAATTCGAATCTTTCGCGCCGCGCTATCCGGAGCGTGTTCTGGAGCATGACGGCGATTGCTTCGCCGCCATCCGCGAGAAGGACATCATTATCCACCATCCCTACGAAAGTTTCGAGGTGGTGGTCGATTTCGTGCAGCAGGCGGCGCGCGATCCGCAGGTCGTATCGATCAAGCAAACGCTCTACCGCGCCGGCGATCAGTCTCCCGTCGTCAACGCATTGATCGAGGCAGCGCAAGCGGGAAAAGCGGTAACCGCCGTAGTCGAACTTAAAGCCCGGTTCGACGAGGAGCGCAATTTGCGCTGGGCCTCGGAGCTAGAGCGCGCCGGCGTGCAGGTAATCTACGGCTTCGTCGAATGGAAAACCCACGCAAAAGTGAGCCTGGTCGTCCGGCGCGAGGAGGAAGGATACCGGACCTACTGCCACTTCGGGACCGGCAATTATCACCCGGTCAACGCCAAGATCTATACCGACCTCAGCTACTTCACAGCCGATCCCGCCTATGGCCGTGATGCTGCAAAAATGTTCAATTTCATCACCGGTTACGTGGAACCTCGCGAGCTCGAGCGCCTGAGTATTTCGCCGCTAAACGTTCGCGACACGCTGTTCGAATGCATCGATGCGGAGATTTCCAATGCCAAAACCGGGAAACCTGCGGTTATCTGGCTCAAGATGAATTCACTGACCGATCGGCAGGTAATCGACCGTCTCTATACGGCGAGCCAGGCCGGGGTGACGATTACGCTGGTGGTGCGCGGCATCTGTTCGTTGCGCGCGCGTGTGCCGGGACTGTCGGAGAACATCACGGTAAAGTCGATCATCGGGCGCTTCCTGGAGCACTCGCGCATCTGGGCCTTCGGGAACGGCGCCTTCCTTCCTAGCCAGCAGGCAAAGGTGTTCATCACCTCCGCCGACGCCATGTCGCGCAATCTCGAGCGCCGGGTCGAGGTGCTGGTGCCGATCACAAATCAAACCGTGCATGATCAGGTGCTTGACCAAGTGATGCTTGCCAACATTCTGGACACCGAGCGCAGCTGGCTACTCAAGGCGGATGGTGATTACAAGCGGCTGGCGCTTGGCGATGGCGGCTTCTCCTGCCACGATTATTTCATGCGCAATCCCTCGCTTTCCGGCCGCGGCGCTTCCATCGAGGAGCACGGCGTGCCCGAGCTTTCGCTGGGCGACTGGCGCAAGTGATCGCCCGGCGCGAACGCACGCTGGGCCGCGACAAACGCCACGCGGTCATCGATATCGGTTCGAATACGGTGCGGCTTGTGATCTATGGCGACCCACCGCGCGCGCCCGTGGTGCTATGGAACGAGAAAGTCGCCGCACGGCTTGGGCGCGACCTGTCGGAGACAGGTGCCATCCCGCAAGAGGCAATAGACGAGGCGCTCGCGGCGCTGTCGCGATACGCGCTCATCATCCGCGACCTTGAAATCGAGCATGTCGAAGCGGTTGCCACTGCTGCTGCACGCGAAGCCAGCAATGGTGCGCAATTTCTCGCGCGGGTGCGCAAGTTAGGCATCGATGTTCGCTTGCTGTCCGGCGAAGAAGAAGCCTGCGTTTCGGCAATGGGCGCTCTTGGGGCTTTTCCCGGGGCCGATGGAACTGTCGTCGACATAGGCGGCGGCAGTCTGGAGCTTGCCGTTCTCAGCGCCAACGAATGCGCCGTCTCCGTCAGCCTGCCACTCGGCACACTGCGCTTGCCGGCGCTGCGGCGCAAATCCGGGTTCAAGCGCCGCATCGCAAAGGTTCTGAAGGCGGCGAATTGGGCCGAACCGCCCCAAGGACCGCTCTTCATGGTCGGGGGGACCTGGCGGGCGCTTGCGGCTTACGCAATGGACGCGGCAAAGTATCCGCTGACCGATCCGCATGGCTTCCGGCTCGGTCCGGATGACGCCGATCGGCTGGCGCGCAAGCTCCTGCGCTCAAAACCTTCTAAGCTGGCAACCATACGCGGGATAAGCGCAATGCGCGCGGAGAAGCTACCCGATGCGGCCGCATTGCTGCGCGTTCTGCTGGACACCTTGCAACCCTCCGAACTGATCTTTTCTTCGTGGGGCCTGCGCGAGGGGTTACTGTATTCCGCGCTCGATCCATTGGTGCAGATGAAGGATCCGCTTGCGGCTGCGGTCACCGCCTTCACGGCCCGGCGCGGCGTCGAGATCACGCACGCGGCCAAATTGGCTGCATGGACAGTCGATGTCGGCAATGGAGGAGTGCAGCGCAGCGAGCGGCTAAGGCTTGCTGCCGCGCAGCTTGCAATGGCGTTGCAGCGGGTCGAGCCAAATTTGCGCATCAATTATGCCACCGAATGGTCGCTCGACAAACGCTGGCTGGACTGCAACGCCTCGGAACGAGCGATCCTCTGCGCCGCGTTGTTCGGCGCGCTGGGTCGTACCGGAATCCCCGAAACCCTGCGTTTGATCGCCAGCGACGATGCGCTACGCGAGGCAGTGACTTGGGGGCTCACCATCCGCGTCGCACAGCGGCTGGGCGCCTGCTCGGAAGTGTCGCTGTCGACAAGTTCGCTGCGCCAAAGTCCGAACGAAGGCAAACTGATCCTCAGGCTGGATCAAGGCCGCGCTGCGCTCGCGACCTATCCGGTCACGCGCGATCTGGAGATGCTGGCGGATTGGCTCCAGCTCAAGCCGGCAATCGATATCGGTTCGCCGGTACCGCTAGAGACCACGGCTTAGTTCGCCGTTGCAGGCGCCGAAAGCGGGAAAAACGGAATACGCACCTCGAACGGTACGCCGTCCTCGCGGTGAAAGGTGTAGAACCCCTCCATCGAGCCGTACGGGGTTTCGAGCGGACACCCGGACACGTAATCATGCGTCATGCCGGGTTTCAGCACTGGCTGTTCGCCCACCACACCGTCGCCGTCGACATGCGCCACGCTGCCATGCGCATCGGTGATACGCCAATGGCGGGTGACAAGCTGAACCTGCTCGTGCGAGCCGTTCTCGAGCCGCACATGATACACCCAGAACCATTTGCCCAGCTCCGGCTGAGACTGTTCGGGCAGAAAATTCACCGCGACTCGAACAGTGATATCGTCGGTAGTGGCGGCATGCTGGAAGAGCGCTTTCATCACCCGGCCAAGGTAGCCATTCGCGCACCCGGGACAAGAGGCGGCAATTCGTTTTTCTCCGAAAAGCGCCAGTCCCGTAATTCACGAGCGAAATTGCATGCAGCTACTCTTTAGCGAACTGATCCCTTCAGCTAGCCGACAATGCTTCTTCGATCTGGCCAAGGCGCTCCTTGCCGAACCACATCTCCCTGCCGATGAAGAAAGTCGGTACGCCGAACGCCCCGCGGTCGGCCGCTGACTGGGTGTTGTCCGCCAGTTCCTGCTTCACAGATGGGTTTTGCGTGCTTGCGATAAGAGCGCCAGCATCGAAACCTGCCGCCGAAAGCTCGGCCGCGATCACGTCAGGGTCGCTACAGTCGATGTTGCGTTCCCACACAGCCGGTAGAAGCGCGTCCAGCATTGCGCTGCGTTCGCCCGCTCCCACAGCCACCAGAGCCCGCTGCAGGATGATCGTGTTGAATGGCAGGTCGGGATGCACGCGGAACCGGCTCATTCCGTGTTTGTCGATGAAACGCTGGAACTCCAGCGCGGCGTAAGCCACCTTGCCCTTCACATCCGCATCGCGGACCATGGGCGGCGCATTTCCGGTCAATTTGTGCAGCCCGCCAAGGAAAATGGGCGTAATCAGGATTTCGGTCCCAGTGCGCTCGGCAATGTCCTTCAGCGGATACCAAGCGAGATAGCCATTGGGCGCGCCGAAATCGAAGATGAATTCCACTGTCTTCGGCATTTGGCTTCATTCCTTTCGCCAGCGGCGGTGTTCTGAAAATGGCGTATTTCGAAAAAGATGAATCGGTTCACCACCCCTGCCGCAACAGGTGGCAGCGAAGATTAGAGACCAGCTGCCTTTAGCGCCTGATCGATGTCCTCTTTCACATCCTCGATATCTTCGAGCCCGACATTTATCCGTAGCAAGCCATCGGTCACGCCCATCTCTGCACGCCCATCCTCGCCCATTGCGGCATGAGTGGTGCTGGCGGGATGGCACATCAGGCTGCGCGCATCGCCGATGTTGTTGGAAATATCGACTAGCTCTAGCGCATCCAGAATGGCGAAAGCCGTCGCGCGGTCACCGACGTCGAACGCGAAAATCGGACCGAAGGCATCCATCTGACGCGCTGCAAGCTCGTGACGCGGATGGCTCGCTAGGCCGGGATGCAGCATGCGGGGCACGCGATCTTCCATGAAGTGTCCCAACTCAAGTGCATTCTCGCTCTGCCTATGCGCGCGCAGCGAAAGCGTCTCGAGCCCCTTCAACACCACCCAAGCATTGAACGGTGCCAGATTAGGTCCGGTGTTGCGCTGAAAGGGGAGCAATTTCTCTCCAATAAATGCATCGCTTCCACACACCGCTCCGGCAAGCACCCTGCCCTGTCCGTCCATAAGCTTGGTCGCGCTGTAGGCGACGACATCCGCGCCGAACTCCATCGGGCGCTGCAGCGCGCTGGTGGCAAATGCATTGTCGACGACGGTCGTAATACCATGCGCCTTGGCGACATTGCATACATGCTTCAGGTCGACGATATCGAGGGTCGGGTTGGCAGGCGTTTCGAAGAAGAAGACCTTGGTGTTGGGCCGGATGGCGGCTTCCCATGCATCGTCGTCGGCGCTGTCGATCGTGGTGCTCTCGATCCCGAAACGCGGGCACAGCTCGTCGACAAGCCAGCGGCATGAGCCGAAGGCCGCACGCGCCGCGACGACGTGATCTCCGGCAGAAAGCTGACACAGCAGCGCTGCCGTCATGGCGGCCATGCCGCTTGCCTGGGCCCGGCAAGCCTCGGCGCCTTCCATCAGCGCAATACGTTCTTCCAGCATCGCGACAGTGGGGTTTTGCAGACGAGAATAGGTCATGCCATCGGCATCGCCGGCGAACCGCGCCGCTACCGTGGCGGCATCGTCATAGGTGTAGCCCGACGTTAGAAACAGTGCTTCGCTCGTTTCGCCATGTTCCGAACGCCACGTGCCACCGCGCACCGCCTGCGTGGCGGGTCGCCACTTTGATGTGACGGCGCGGTCGGTTCCGGTGGTTTTCTTCATGCGCGCGGCATTAGGGGCTCTGCAATGGTCCCCGCAACGAAAAAGCGGGGCGCCTTGGCCCCGCTTTCATTCTTCAAGTCAATCAATCGGCTCAGACGCTGACAGGCTCGTCATCGTCGTCGTCGGTCAATTCGACGAGAGCAATCACAATCGCTGCTGCGATTGCCGCGCCGATAAGCGCGCCAACGACATTGCTTTCGCCGCCGATTTCATTTTCGCCGGAAACCGGTGCGAAGATCGCTGTTTCGGCTTGAGCAGCCATTGGCAGCGCAATGAGCGAAGCCGCTCCGGCTGCCAGAGCCATTTTACGAGTAACCATTGTGAACTCCCTGAGTGTCGAATTGCAAATTTGCAAATCCATCGGCCAGATGGATGTCGCACGTGACAATTGCATGACGATTGTCGCGCAGGCGCGCAAGCGCATGGACCGCTTTATCGTGCACTTTTCCGGTCGCAAAGATGCTGCGCCGCGCGATCAGGGGCTAGCCGGCTCATCCTCATCGTCGAGAACCACGAATATGCCGATCGCCGCTATTACCAGCGAAGCGATTGCTATCATATTCCCCTGCCCGCCGAGTTCCGACACATGTTCTGGCACAGGAAGATCGCGATCCTGAGCCAAAAGAGATGCAGGCAGCAGGGCCGCTGCAGCGAAAGCGGCCATCAAGTACTTACCGTTCATGATTGTCCTTTCTGCCAACGTCGACGGCTAAAAAAAACGGGGCGACAAGCACCCCGTTTCCCTAATTCATATAGCCGGTAGCGATCAAACGCTGACCGGGTTGTTCTCGTCATCATCCTCGAAAAGGACAATAGCAAGACCGACGACGATAGCTGCCATCAGAATTGCGCCGATTCCAATACCTTCGCCCAGCTCGCTTTCGCCGGCAACCGGAGCAGTCTCAGTTGCGAACGCAGCACCTGAAGCAGATGCAGCGATAGGAGCCGAAGCAAGGGCCACTGCACCCGCAGCGACCGAAAGTTTCTTCAAAATCATATATCCTCCGTTAGCGTTACTGGTGCCAGCTGCTGCATTGAGTCCCAAAAAGCAGCCAATCCCCAGTCCAATATTAAACGACCTCATAGCGGCGCCTGGAAGAAGCCGCAAATACACGAACGCTATTACACACACCCCGTGCATGGATGGGCGTGCATGCTTTGCCGCAAACTTTCAAGGGCTTTCAACTCAGGTTTCGACAGCTCAGCCGTGCAGCGATTGCCATCCCAACCGATTTTTCGGGCCGCTAGATGCAGTGCCCGGATCTACTCACTACCAAAGAAGAAGGCGACCAAAGAAAAAGGCGGGGCAATTCGCACCCCGCCTCAATCAAATATTCAAGAAGGATCAGACGCTGACTGGCGGCTCATCATCTTCCACAGCGATGATGATGATCGCTGCAAGACCGGCTGCAATGATCAACGGGCCGACATACCAAGGCAGATCCCCACCGAGTTCGCTTTCGCCAGTGACAGCGGCTGCATCGCGCGAGATTGCTTCTTCAGCGGAAACCGCGATCGGCGCGGCTGCGAGCGTAAGCGCTGCTGCGCCCGCAAAAATCTTCGAAATCGACATTAGTGCTCCCTTTCAAATTCCCCCCCCGCAGTCCCGCGGAAGGAAATTCAGGCAGCGTCATAAGCAATCGTCTTGCAAGGCGTCAATCGGCAATAGCTCGATTCTGTTGCCCAAAAACGACAGGTTCGCGGTCTTTCCACTCCAATCGCCAGCAAAACTACTGCTTCACCGCTCAAGCGCCTCGATTGCCGCCGTGCCAATGTCCCCCCGGCCGATCGCATCGAGCATTTGCGCGCCTTCGATTAGCGTCAAGACCAGACGAGCTCCCGCCGCCGGGTCGGGATCACCGGCCGGCATATGAGCCTCCAGCCACGCCAGCAGCGAGCCCATCGTTCTTGCAGCCGTTTCCCGGAAGCTCTCGCTCCCGCCAGCCGCTTCAGCCACAATCTCCCACCACAGGCGCAGGAACGGTTCAAGTTCGGACTGCGATGTGATCGCCAGTATACGCGCCGCTGTCTCTTGCCGGTTTGCGGCAGGCTCCGCCGGTAGAGCGCTATCGAGGCCAGCCGTGAATTGCGCTGCAAGTGCTCGCAATACAGCGTCGATCACGCCCTGCTTGTTGCCGAAATGATAGATCAGCATCCGATCGCTGGTGCCCGCGGCCTTGGCGAGCGGACGCAGGCTTGCCGATGAGATACCGTGTTCGAGAACATGTGCGGCCAGTAATGGAAGCAACGTCTCCCGGGTCATTCTCCGTGTCTGCATGGCACACTTGTAGCGAGTGCTACAGTAAGCTACAAGTGTAGCAGTCGCTACAAACGAATCGAAAGGTCAGCCATGTCACCCTATGACATTCTCTTTGCCGCCGGGGGTGCTGCCGCAGCGCTAGTGATCCTGCACATTGTGATAAGCCGGGTCGATACCGGAAACGCCATACTGGCCGCCGCCCTGGGCGCCGGGTTCGCCGCCTATACCGCCGTGACCATAGCGCAAACCGGCGTCATGCCGGTATGGCAGAATCACACGACCAACCTATGGGGTGTGCAGGTCTGGTGGGACTTGCTGTTATCGGTTGGAATCGCGCTGTATTTTATCGCCCCGCGCGCCCGGGCGCAGGGCATGAACATACTTCTGTGGGCACTGTTCGTCGGTACGACTGCGAGTATCGGCCTGCTGTTCATGGTTGCGCGCCTGTTCTGGCTCGAACGGACTGCCGCTCAAACCGCCTGAACTCGCTTGCCGCCCGCGCAGCCTCGCCTTACAGGCGGCCAAGATGAATCAGGCCCGTCCGCAGCCCGTTGATCCGATCGCCTGGTGCTGCGCGCTGACGCTGGTCTTCCTTGCCCTTGCTGCAGTCCGGCTCACGATCCCGAGCACGCCTTATTTCGACGAGGTTCATTACCTTCCCGCAGCGCGTGAGCTGCTCGTGCTGGGTAATTACACCAACCGCGAACACCCATTGCTCGGCAAGGAATTGATCGCCCTGGGCATTGCGCTGTTCGGCGACAATGCTCTGGGATGGCGGGTCATGCCCCTTATCGGCGGGTGTCTCGCCATGTTCGCAAGCATGCGGGCGCTCTGGTTTGCGACCCTCGACCGCGGCGCTACAGTGTTTTTCGGCATTCTTCTGGCGACCGGCTTCCATTTCTTCGTCCAGTCGCGGATTGCCATGCTGGACATCTTCTACATCGCTTTCCTCGCAGCGGCTTACTGGCACTGCGCTGCTGCCATGCGCGAGCCGGAGCATGGCCGTCGCTGTCTGGCGATTGCCGGCGCCTTTCTGGGCCTGGCAATGGCGAGCAAATGGAACGCCATCCCGCTTGCAATAGTACCTGGCATCGCCTTTCTTGTCCTGCGATGGCGGGCTGGTCGGAGGCGATTGCTGGTCAGTCGGCGCGGCGCACCGGTACCTGGCATCACTCTGCTCGAAGCCGCACTGTGGCTTGGCGTCCTGCCGCTGGCGATATATGCGCTCACCTTCGCCCCGGCATACTTCTTCGCCTCTCAGGCGATCGGATCGTCTGGTGGGGCGCAATCGCTCCTGCACTTGCAGCAAGACATGCTCGCGCTGCACGCCGATGTCATCAAAGCGCATCCATATCAGAGCACCTGGCCGCAATGGATGCTCAACTCACGCGCGATCTGGTATCTTTACGAAGTGGCCGACGGTGCCCAGCGCGGCATCATGCTGATCGGCAACCCGCTGACCATGATCCTCGGTTTGATAGCGCTGCTCTGGTGCGCCTTGCGCGCGATTGTCCAGCGCGAGCCGGTGTGCGGAGCGCTGGTCGGGCTTTACGTCCTCAGCCTCGGCTTCTGGATCGTCGCAGAAAAGCCGGTGCAGTTTTATTACCATTACGCACTGCCGACCATGTTTCTGCTTGCCGCACTTGCACTGGCACTGGGGCGGCTGTGGAGTGCACGCCGCTATTGGGTGGTCGTTCTAACGGTTGGCGGCAGCGTTGCGCTATTCGTGTTCTACTTCCCGATACTCAGCGCCGCTCCGCTGGATGGCGATCTGGCTTTCCAGCGCTGGACGTGGCTGGCAAGCTGGCGGTGAAGCCTCAGAACCGCCCCCACACGAAACGGCTCGATAGCGCGTAATTCCAGACCGAGCCGATCGCGATGCCGGCCAGCGCGGCGAGCAGTTCGGGCACGCCGCGCGCATACAGCAAAGTTGCCACCGCAATATTGGCGAATGCTCCCACCGAACACGCGCCGACAAAGCTGGCCCAGCCGCGCATCCAAGGCCCCGTCCCGGCCAGCCGCTTGTCGCGATAGGTCAGCCAATTGTTGAGCCAGAAATTGAAGGTCATCGCGCCGAAGGTCGCAATTGCCTGCGCCCATGGAAATTCGCTCCCCGTCAGTCCAAGCACGAGAAACAATATGGCGAGGTGGACCGCCACACCAATGCCGCCAACCGTTCCGAAGAGCGCAAAGCGAGTTGGCACGAGGCGGCCAAAAAGGCGGTCGTAAATGCCGACAAGAAAGTCGAAAGCGATGGCGTGGTCGAGCTTGCTTTCTCCGGCTTGCCGCGCTCCAAATTGCATGGGTATCTCGCGGACCCGCAAGGGCTCATCGGACGCCGCCAGCAAATCGAGCAATATTTTGAAGCCGATGCCGGAAAGGCGCGGTGCAAGCGCGCGGGCCGTCGCCGTTGGGAGCAGGAAATAGCCGCTCATCGGATCGCCAAGCTCCAGCCCTGTAATCCGCCGCGCCAGACGATTGGCAAGCCCGGACAGCCGAGCGCGGTCTGGCCGGTTCCATCCCTCCATGCTCGCGCCCTCGGCAAATCTGCTGGCGAGCGCCAGGTCGGCTTCACCCGATTTCACTGGTTCGAGCAGTTTCGGCAAGAGCGCAGGATCGTGCTGATGGTCCGCATCCATTACCGCGGCATAAGGCGCAGATGTTGCGCAAAACCCTTCGATAACTGCGCTCGACAGCCCGCGGCGGCCAATGCGTTGGATTACCCGAATACGGGGATCGGCGCTGGCAAGGCGGCGTGCCTCTTCGGCGGTGCCATCGGGAAAATCGTCGTCAACGACCAGCAATTCCCAGCTCGTTGCGCCCAGCGCATTCTCAACCCGCGCAATCAGCGACGCGATGTTGGCGCGTTCGTTGAAGGTCGGGAGGATGATGGCAAGTTCGGGCGCGCCTCCCATCAACGTGCTATCCCGATATGTGGTCGAGGGCGGCGAGGACAGCCTCGGTCACTTCGCCAGTGCTGGCCGTTCCACCCAAATCTGCACCGTGCACTCCATCGGCGAGCACCTGAGCAACGGCGTGTTCGATCCGTCCCGCTTCGGTTTCCCGTCCAAGCGAGTGGCGCAGCAGCATCGCCAGGCTGAGAATTGCCGCCATCGGATTGGCCTTGCCCTGACCGGCAATATCGGGCGCGCTTCCGTGGATCGGCTCATACATCCCGAAAGTGCCGAATTCGGTGCGCCTTTCGCCAAGCGAGGCGCTAGGCAACAAGCCGATCGAGCCGACAACCGCGCTCGCCAAGTCGGACAATATGTCGCCGAAGAGATTTCCCGTCAGTACGACATCGAACTGGCCGGGGCTGCGCACCATCTGCATCGCCGCATTGTCGACATACATGTGATCGAGCGCGATATCGGGATATTCCGAGGCAACCTCGATTACCGTTTCGCGCCAGATACGGCTGGTTTCGAGCACGTTGGCCTTGTCGACACTGGTGACCTTGCCGCGCCGGATCTGCGCGGCGCGGAAAGCGGTGTGCGCGATCCGGCGCACTTCGCTTGTCCGGTAAGACATGGCGTCCCAGCCCTCGCGCTCGCCATCGCGGATGCGCTCGCCCTTATCGCCGAAATAGACATCGCCATTGAGTTCGCGGACCACCAGAAGATCGATCCCGCGCGCCAATTCCGGCTTGAGCGGCGACAGGCCTTCGAGGCCGGGCCAGCCTGCTGCCGGACGTAGGTTGGCAAACAGGGCGAGCTGGCTGCGCAGGCCAAGTATCGCTTGCTCCGGTCGATGCTCGCGCGGCAAGTCGTCGCAAGACGGATCGCCAACCGCACCGAACAGTACGGCATCGGCCGCACGCGCCATTTCCAGCGTCTCGGCGGGCAAGGGGTGTCCGTGCCGCTTATGGGCTATCGCTCCGACGTCGCCTTCGAACAGAACCAGGTCCGGTAGGTCGAGCTTTTCCAGCACGCGCAAGGCGGCGCCGGTCACTTCAGGACCGATCCCGTCTCCGGGCAGGACAGCGATTTTCATGCCAGCATCTCCCTCAACCGCTCGAGCAGCCGCGTGCGGGCGGGCATAACATCGGCGCGGGTGTCGGCAAGCAGGTATGCGGCAATCGGGCGGGTCAATTGGTCGAGGATTTCAAGGGCGTGCGAAAGATCGCCTTCGCGCGGGCGCTTCAAGCCTTCGCCATAGCCAAGCTCGCGCAGCAGCAGCAGCTCGTAGGAAGCAAGCCCGCCGACCCATCCTCGCGCGGATGGTGCGGCGCATATGGCGTCGAGCAATCCTGTCAGCGCGGAGTAGATTGCGGGAAAGGCATTGCGTTCCGGCAAGGATGCTGCCGTCAGCGCACAGATCCAGGATATGGCTGCGGCAGGCAGGGGTTCGGTTAGCCAAGGCCCGCGGCTCTGCGCCAGTTCCAGGCGCGCGAATGGCAATTGGCTGTCGGACTTGGCCCGGATTTCCGCCTCGAGCGCATTGCCAGGAATGATGAGTGGGCGAAGCTGCCGCCCGCGCCCTCCGGCGACATAGGCCGCAACCACGCCGGATTGCTCTGTAAAAAGCCGCACGATCACAGCCGTCTCGCCGTGTGGACGTGATGCGATCAGGATTGCGGGTGCGCTAAGGTGCATGACACAGGCCTAGCCTGTCGTTGCGACCATGCGAAGACCCAGGTCAGTCAGCGGCGTGCTTCGCCTCAAGTGCTGCGATCCGATCGGCGAGCTTTTCGTTCTCTTCACGCGCTTTGGCGGCCATTGCCTTGACCGTGTCGAATTCCTCACGGCTGACGAAGTCCATGCCGCCGAGCGTTTCCTTGACCCGTTCACGCGCACTTTCACGCGCTTCGCGGGTCATGCCCGCAAATGTCCCTGCAGCCGAATTGGCGAGCTTGACGAAATCGGCGATGATCGGGTTCTGGCTTTGCATGGGCGTGCAGATGGTGCGGGGAGACGGATTTGTCCAGCCCCGCGGGCCAAGTCAGCGGCTGATACGCACGCGCTCGACCGCTTCCATGCCCGTGCCGCCGTCGACGCCGGGATTGAGTTCCAGGAACTGCCAATTGAGCAGCGTCGCGAACAGGACCCATGCGAGATAAGGCAGCAGCATCACTGCCGCGACTTTGCGCACGCGCCAGAACAGTACGATGACGATGATCAACGTCACGTCGATTGCCGTGATAACATAGAGCGCCAGCGTGATGTTCTTCCACGCGAAGAAGATCGGCGACCATGCGAGATTGAGCAGGAAATGGATCGCGAATGCGGCGAGCGCGATCCCGCGCCCCTTCGCGCCCCATGCCGCAGCAACGAGCGCCACCGACAGGCCGATTATCACATAGAGGATCGACCAGACGATGCCGAACCATTTGGGCTCGGGGAAGATCGCCGGCTTTTCGAGCATGCGGAACCATTCGGTGTTCTGGCTCCCCATTTGGCCCGCAAGGAAGCCAAGCAGCAGAATGGCCGGCACGGTGAAGAGCGCCCAGCGAATGAAACTCGCGCGCAATTGCCCGCGCGACGCCAGCATGTTCATGAGAAAACTTCCCCGTTATCCCCGATTCGTATCACCGAACCTTGTGACGGGCGCAGGCGCGCGAAGCAATCGCAGCCGCCGCAACGTCCCACAGCGGGGCGCTGCGGCAGTTTCCTCGCCGTCAAACCTTCACGACACCATGCTCGATCAGGCTTTTGGCGCAATCCACGATGCTCTGGTCTTCCGGGCGGGTCTTCCAGCCCAGCCGCTTTTCGGCATGGCTGGCGTCGACATGGCGGCTCTTGCCGATTTCCGACTTGATCGAGCGCACGCCGGGATTGAAGAGCGACAGGATCGATACCATCCAGTTCGGCATTACCTTCTTGGGCACCTTCTTTGTGTGCTCTGGCGGCAGATTGGCGCGGATGACGTCGGCCACCTCGATGATCTTGTAAAACTTGCCAGCGGCAAGAAAACGCTCGTTCGCAAGGCCGGGTTCTTCGATACAGCGTACGTGCAACTCCGCCGTGTCGCGCAGGTCGACGATAGCAAAGCCCAGGTCGGGTGCCATCGGCATCGATCCGTCGAGCACCTGTTTCACCGCCTCGACCGAGGGGCTGAAATCGGGATCGTACACTGGTCCCAGAACCATCGACGGGTTCACCGAAACAAACTCCATGTCGCCGCCTTCTGCCGCGATCCAGTCGCGGGCGGCGCGTTCCGAAATGGTCTTCGATTTCACGTAAGGGTAAACGTCCGGGTGCGAGAGGTCGGTCCAGTCGCTTTCATCGACTGTGTATTCCTTCTCGTTGCGGCCATAAGCGACAGCGGCCATCGAGCTGGTCTGAACGAAACGTTTGACGCCCGCATCCCTGGCAAAGCGCAAGGCACGTAGCGTTCCTTCGCGCGCAGGGACGATCATCTCATTTTCGTCCTTGGGAGTACTCGCAGCAATCGGCGAAGCCACATGGGCGACAGCGTCGCAACCGGCATTGGCCTCGGCCCATCCCGCATCATCCATCAGCTCTGCCTGGAAAACCGTGAGACGGCCTGCCGCATCGGGCCAGCGAGCGCGCAGCTTAGGCTCCGATTTGGCGATATTGCGCACCGTTGTGCGAACAGTGTGCCCCTTGGCGAGCAGCTGGTCGATAACCTCGCCGCCAATGAATCCCGTGCCGCCTGTGACCAGAACTGTCTGCGCCATCTACCATCTCCCATTGTTGCGGCTGAGGCTAGCAGGCAGGTTGCAAAACGCAATCTAGCGATCGGGCGGAATAGGCGGCGGCGATGGATTGCGTGTATGGGGATACCGCGTGAAGAAACGCTCCGAACTTTCCGGCGAGCCGACTACGAAAATCTTGCCCTCGCCGCATTCCGCTCGAAGAGCGGCCACGGTATCGGCATCCTGATCGGCGCTGGCCGGGCCGCCCCAGCTCATGTCTTCGCCTGGTCTGCCCAGATACTGTCCGCCGACCCGCTCGCGCAGGTAGAGATAGCCCTCGTCATCAACGTCTACCCCGACCTCGGCGTGAAAGAATGCCAGGTGCTCGTCGCCCCCGAATGGTGTCACGTAAAAGCACCCATCGCGCAAATAGACCTCGCCGCTAAGGAGGGCCTCCAGCTGCATGCCTGTACGGCTCGTCGCTGCAGGCCACACGCGGATCTTGTCCTTTGCGGATTCGCTCACGCTCGGGAGAGCCATCGCAGGCACGAAGCTCCAGCGGATATGGCCGGGAACCTCCCAGCCATTCTCCGCCGCCCATGTGTCGAACTCTTCAGCTGTCAGGCCAGTATCGATCATGTCGATCGGGCCATCCGGTCCCTTGCCGGCAAGTCCATAGCCGAGCAGCGCACTGCGTTCTTCTAGCCGGGCTTTCCAGCGCTCGCCAATCGCCTTGGCATCCTTCGGCAGTGGCGCGGTGCGATCGCGCGAATATTCGAAGTCACCGCCCGAGCGGGGCTGCGCCAACAATGCCTTGTAATCCGGCGTCGGCGCCTCGAGCTGCGTCGCATACTCGCGCTCAGGCACTGGTGGCGGAGCATCCGCGCCGGAGCAACCGGCGCACATGGCGAGGAGGGGCAGGACTATACGCATAACAAAAGCGTATTGCGTCCAGTCCCTTGCCCGCTGCTGAATTAACGCATCAGCACCAGTTCCTCCGCCATCGTCGGATGGATCGCGGTGGTGGCGTCGAAGTCGGCCTTGGTCAGTCCGGCCTTCACCGCAATCGCCGCTGCCTGCATCATTTCCGGCGCTTCGGGCGCGATCATGTGAATGCCGACGATCCGCTCGTTATCGCCCTCGCAGATCATCTTGAAGAGGCTGCGCTCGTTCCGTCCGGCAACGACGTTCTTCATCGGGCGGAAGTCGGACTGGTAAACCTTCACGCTACCGAGCTTGTTTTTGGCCTCACCCTCGGTCATGCCGACCGAGGCGATCGGCGGATGGCTGAAGACTGCGCTGGGAATGCAGGAATGGTCGACCGCAACCGGCTCCATATTCCCAAAGACGCTATCGGCAAATGCCTGGCCTTCGCGAATGGCAATCGGGGTCAACTGGACGCGGTCGGTTACATCGCCGACGGCGTAGATGTGATCGACATTGGTCTTGCTGAAGCGATCGACCTTGATCTCACCATTGTCGCCAAGCTCGACGCCGACCTTGTCGAGCCCAAGACCCTCGGTGTTCGGCACTCGCCCTACTGCAAACATGACCAGATCGGCATGCTCCTCGTCGCAATCGGACAGCTTCACGAAATAGCCGCCATCCTCGCACGGCTTGATGTATTCGAACACTGTGTTGAACTTGAACTCGATGCCTTTCATGATCGAAATCTGCAGCAGCCGATCGCGCACCGCCTCGTCATAGCCGCGCAGCAATTGGTCGCCGCGATTGACGATGCTGACCGTGCTGCCGAATTCGTTGAAAATCCCCGCGAATTCGTTGGCGATATAGCCGCCGCCTGCGATCACGATCTTCTTGGGCAGCTTGTCGAGATGGAACGCCTCATTGGAGGTAATGCCGTGCTCGACCCCCTCGCATTCGGGCAGGCGCGGGCGCGCACCGGTGGCGATGAGGATATGTTTCGCGGTAACGACCGTGCCGTCGGCCAGGGTAATTTCATGTGGTCCGGTAATCTCGGCGCGCTGCGTCGAATATCGATCACATCGTGGTTCTCCAGCGTGTCGGTATAGGCACCCTCGAGCCGGTCGACATCGGCCATCACATTGTCGCGCAGCTTTACCCAGTCGAAGCTCTTGCCTCTCGATGTCCCAGCCGAATTTCTGGCAGTCTTCGAGATCCTCGGCGAAATGCGCACCGTAGACGAGCATCTTCTTGGGCACGCAGCCGCGGATGACGCAGGTCCCGCCGACGCGGTATTCCTCGGCAATCGCGACCTTGGCGCCATGCGCCGCCGAAACACGGCTGGCCCGAACACCGCCGGAGCCCGCGCCAATGGTGAAAAGATCGTAATCGTATTCGGCCATGGTCGTACTCGGCTGACATGAGGCCTCCCTGTTCTGTGGGCAGTGCCTCTTGCCAACCGAAGCGACCTTGGCAGGAGTTCCCTGTCAGTTATTCGCCTGCGAACGGTTTCGGCCTTAGCCACGGCCCGACCATGACGACGCTGCCGCCCTGTCCACGACCGGCAGGTTTGCCCTTGAACGGCTCTGGCCGCCGTCTTCTCCGGACGGTCGCCGCCGACTTTCGGCTGCCGCCGCGCCTGAGCTTGCCGCGTGGGCGCACCGCCGCGCGGTTTCGGATCACGCGCTGACGCTGCTGCTTGGGCGGGGGCTTGGTCGGGCCGACACCTTCGACCACGGCGCGGAAGTTTTCCGGCAGCGGCAAACGTTCGAATTCGGCGTCGGTGTTGCGGTTGATGTCCTTGAGATACTGCCGCTCGTCCTCGGCACAAAAGGCGATCGCGATGCCATCCTTGCCCGCACGCGCGGTCCGGCCGATGCGGTGGACATATTGCTCGGGCACATTGGGCAGCTCGTAATTGATCACGTGGCTGACGCCGGGAATATCGATCCCGCGTGCGGCGACGTCGGTCGCGACCAGCACCGGGGTCTTGGCACGCTTGAACTCGTCGAGCGCGCGTTCGCGCTGCGGCTGGCTCTTGTTGCCGTGGATGGCATTGGCGTGGATGCCCGACCTGCGCCAGCTTCTTCACGACGCGGTCGCAGCCATGCTTGGTGCGGGCGAAGACCAGCACACGCTCCAGCTTGCCGGGCACCTGGTGGCGGCCCGACAGGATCATTTCGAGCAGCGACTGCTTCTCGTCCTGCTGGACCATGAACAGATACTGCTCGATCCGCTCTGCCGTGGTGGCCGCAGGCGTCACGCGACACTGGACCGGATTGCGGCAATATTCGCCGACCAGTTCCTTGATCTGCTTGGGCATGGTGGCGGAGAAGAACAGCGTCTGGCGGTCTGTCGGCGGCACCAGCTCGCTGATCTTGCGCAGCGCGTGGATGAAGCCGAGGTCGAGCATCTGGTCCGCTTCGTCGAGGACGAGGATTTCCACGCCGTCGAGATTGAACGCCTTCTGGTCGATCAGGTCGAGCAGGCGGCCCGGCGTCGCGACCAGGATGTCGGTGCCGCGGTGCAGCTTGTTGCGGTCCTTGTTGACCGAAGTGCCGCCGACGATCGACTGCACCTTGAGGCCCGGCCAGCGCGCCGTAATCCTTGGCGCTCTCGGCGATCTGCCCGGCCAGTTCGCGGGTTGGTGCAAGCACCAGCATGCGGCAGGATTTGAACGGCGTCTGCTTGTCGGCGTCGCGCAGATGGTCGATGCTTGGCAGCATGAAAGCCGCCGTCTTGCCGGTGCCGGTCTGGGCGATACCCAGCAGGTCGCGGCCTTCGAGCACCGGCGGGATGGCCTGTGCCTG
Source organism: uncultured Alphaproteobacteria bacterium (assembly GCA_963797945.1). Taxonomy (GTDB): domain Bacteria; phylum Pseudomonadota; class Alphaproteobacteria; order Sphingomonadales; family Sphingomonadaceae; genus Qipengyuania. The sequence goes on from CAWCRA010000006.1 coordinate 469,443, forward strand.
GATCGGCGTCGGTTGTTGTAACCCTTGAGGTCGAGCGCCTGAAGGACGGGCTGCGATAGCCCGAGATCGTCGAAACGTGATTGTCATGATTGTGTATTGAACTCGCAATATATGCGGCGCGCCGACGGATTCCGATATGGAATCCGGGCGCGGCGCGGGGGTGAATAACCACCCGCGTGAAAAGGGAAGTCTTGAGAAAAAGAACCGAAAGGCTGCCGGGGCTGAGCTTCTCGCTCCGCCGCTTCACGCTGGCTCGCGTCTCGATGGGGCGTCATGTGGATGCTGCGGCACAAGTCAATGCAATTCGCTGCACCGCAGCAAATCCTCAGACCGCGTCGCGCCCAAATGGCCCGTTCAGTTGCACGATCGCGCGGTTCAAGAGCGTCGCGAAACTGACCCAGGCCAGATACGGCACAATCAACCAGCTGGCGAGCACCGACCATTCGCGCAGAAAAACCGTCAACGCCAGAACCGAAGCCCACAAGAACGGCACTTGCATCAAGGCCCAGTCCGGTCGCCTGGCGGTGAAGAACAGCGGCGACCAAAGGAAATGCATCACCCCGTTGACGACATAAAGCGTGATCAGCAAGCTGCGATCACTTTCGCTGCCCGGTCCAGTACCGATGCCGTCCCAGCTGAGCACAAAAGCAGCCCATCGAACAACGGACAAAGCGCTGATCCGCGGCTGAGATGATCGTCGATACCACGGACCATGCCACACGAAGCAGCCAAGCTGCGAGCGCCGGAGGAACAATGAGCGCTGGAAAAGGCGCCACCGCGCTGGATGCCGGACCGGAGAGGAAGGTCAACGATGAAGATGAGCGTCCCAAAGACTGGAGAAGCCGTCGGACCAGTCCAGTCGGGACGAGCGATGCTCCCGTAGGTTATCATTGTCCGAAGCCGCCCACGACCAAGATTAGCAAGGCGAGCCTCGCGCCATGTATCGCGCAGCTCCGAGCAGGCCATGATCAGACCGTTCGATAGATAAGCTGGGCAAAGCGCATGCGTCATTCAGCCTGAAGACCCGCCGCCTCCAGCAACGCCTGTGTGCTCGCGTCGAAGTCCGCCTCGCCGGCGTCGATGCTCGTTGGCCATCTTCTTGCCCAGCTCCACGCCGAACTGGTCGAACGGGTTGATGCCCATCAGCACGGCGTTGGCAAAGGTGCGATGTTCGTGGAAGGCGATCAGGGCGCCCAAGCGTGGCTGCGTCCAGATCGTCGGCCAGCATCGTTGCGCTGGGCCGGTCGCCGGGGAAATGCGCGCGCCGGGTCCTTCCCGTCGGCGCTCATATTGCCGCCCTCCATCAGCGCGGCCCCTTGCGCAAAGCAATTGGTCAGCAGGATGCGGTGATGCGCCGGGTCGAGCTCGTCACCCGGCGCGATGCTGGCGATGAAGTCCACCGGGACCAGATGCGTGCCCTGATGGAGCAGCTGGAACACCGCGTGCTGCGCGTCGGTGCCCACCCCGCCCCATGTGATCGGCGCGGTCGGCCCGTCGACAGGCTCGCCCGCCTGCCGTCACGCGCTTGCCGTTGCTCTCCATTTCCAGCTGCTGGAGGATAATCGGGAAACAGCCCCAGCCGCTCGTCATAGGCGAACACGGCGCGCGTCTGGCAGCCGCGGATGCGGGTATAATACTGGTCGGCAAAGGCCGCGCGCAGCGCGCAGGTTGGCGCGCCCCTCGGTCTCGCGCGAAATGCGCGTCGACGGCACTGCGCACCGCCAGCATCGCCTCGAAATCGTCCCAGCCCGCTGCGATGGCGACCGGAAAGCCGATGCTGGACCACAGCGAATACCGCCCGCCGACGCTTTCGGGAAACGGCAGGACGCGCGTTTCGTCGACGCCCCACTCGACCGCTTTTTCGGGACTGGCAGTCAGCGCGACCACCCGCCCGGAGGGATCGTCCACGCCGTTCTCAGCCCAGCCATTTCAGCGCGCTTGCGGCGTTGGTCATGGTTTCGATTGTGGTGAAGGTCTTGCTCGCAACCGCGACCATCGTCGTCGCCGGATCGCAGGCGGCAAAGGCCTGCTCCAGCGCAACACCGTCGATGTTCGACACGACATGGACATCGACCACGCGCAAGATCGCGGGTCAGCGCATCGACCGCCATCGCCGGGCCCAGCGCGCTGCCGCCGATGCCGATATGGATCAGGTGCTTCACCTCGCCCAGCGCGCCCTCATGGATCGCCTCGACCAGCATCCTCATGCGGGCTGAGCAGCGCCATCGCTTCCTCGACGTCGGCTTCGCGACCGCGTCCCGCGCTGTCGCGGTATGCGTCGGCCGCGCGGTCCTCGGTCACGTTGACTCTTGCCCGCCGGACAGCAGCGCTTCGCGCTTGCCGGCAAAATCACACGCCTTGGCCAGCGCCTCGAAGCCGTTCCAGCAGATCGGTCGTCGAGATGGGTTTTCGACCAGTCGAACAGGATGCCGCCCGCATCCAGCCCCTCTCCCCACTCGATGCGGTCCGGACAGCTTCGCCACGCGCTCCTTGACCGCCGCGAGTTCTGCAGCTGTCGCAGTTCGCGCGCCATCGCGGGTCGGCATCGAACAGCATGGCCCAAGGTCGCTGGTCGCGGCAGGCATCTGCGAGTCTGCTTCCACGATGGATGCATATGGCTGATCGCCTCACGGTGAAAATCCTTTTCCGGCTGTCGTCACGCGGTTCAGATGCGCGCGAATGATTGCAAGCCTCGTTCATGAGCGGCGACACAGGCGATGAGCGCCGCGCCTGTCAAGACCGCCGGACGCGAGGATGCCGCGATGGTTCGAGTTTCCTGCGGCTCGTACTGGTCTGATCGTACTGCTCGGCGTTCTGGCGTTCCGCAGTTTCGTCTTCTCGCCCTTTACAATTCCCAGCGAAAGCATGCTGCCGCGCCTGATGAACGGCGATTATCTGATCGCGGCAAAGTGGCCTTATGGCTACTCAGAATTGTCGCTGCCGTTCGAATACCCGATCATCCCCGGCCGCATCTTCGCAGATCTGCCCGAACGCGGCGATATCGTCATCTTCAAACATCCGGTCGACGGCACCGACTATGTCAAGCGGGTGATCGGCCTGCCGGGCGATACCGTCGCACTGCGCAACGGGCAGGTCATCCTGAACGGGCGCCGGCGTGCCGCAAGCGAAGCATGCGACGATTTTCGCGTTGCCGCGTCTCCGCGAACACCGCTGCGCGTGGGCAGCGACGGAGCGAGCGTCAGACGCGCATCGGCCCGATCCTGTGCCGCTACTCGCCGCTATCGCGAGACGCTGCCTTCCGGGCAACAGCTACGACATGCTCGATTTCGGACGTATGCCGCAGGACAATTTCGGCCCGGTCACCGTGCCGGAAGGCGACGATGTTCGTGCATGGGTGACAATCGCGACAATTCGCAGGACAGCCGCTTTCACGCGCGAGCAATCGGCGGCGGGGTCGGCCTCGTCGCCGACCGACTTGCTGGTTGGGCGCGCGCAAATGATCGTTGTGGTCCACCGATGGCAGCGCCGAATGGCTCAAGCCCTGGACATGGTTTACCGCCGCGCGCTGGGAGCGTATGGGGGACGGGCTATGACGAACACTGTCACCGACGAAACCCGCGACTGGCTGCAAGTCGCGCGGCTTTACCGTCGAGCGACGAAGCGCTGTGGCTCGCCGCCCTCACCCATGGCAGCACCGGCGACGAAGCACGATTACCAACGGCTGGAATTTCTCGGCGACCGCGTGCTCGGGCTGTCCATCGCCGATTGGCTGTTCGACGCAGATCCAGTGCGCCGAAGGCAAGCTGGCGCAGCGCCTGAACGCCTGGTCAGCCGGCGAACTGTGCGCCGATCGCCCGCGCAGATCGGCGCTGGCGACGCACATCCGTCTCGGCAAGCAGGCCCGTGACGATGGCGGCGCGCGACAGCGACAATATCCTCGGCGACGTGATGGAATCGCTGCTGGGCGCGAACTTTCTCGAGGCCGGCTTCGAGCGCCGCGACGCGACTGATCCACGTGCTTTGGGACAGCCGATCGACGGCGACACAGGCCGGTCGCAAACATCCCAAAAGCGCGCTGCAGGAATGGGCGGCGGGCAACCGGCACCGCCCGCCCGAATACGACCGTTATCGACCGGTCCGGCCCCGACCACTCGGCCAAATTCACCGTCCGCGTCACCGTTCACAACGTCGGCGAGCCAGAGGCCACCGCAAGCAGCAAGCAGCGAGGCGGAAACAGCTGCCGCACGCGCATTCATGGAGACAGATATCGGCATGACCGATACCCAGCCACGAACCCGATGCGGCGTCGTCGCCGTTATCGGCGCGCCCAATGCCGGCAAGTCGACACTGGTGAACCAGCTGGTCGGCCAGAAGGTCGCGATCACCAGCGCCAAGGCGCAGACGACGCGCGCGCGGATGCTCGGCATTGCCCTGCATGAGCGGACGCGAAGACGCAGATGATCCTGGTCGATACGCCCGGCATCTTCGCGCCCAAGCGCACGCTGGACCGGGCCATGGTCACCGCCGCCTGGGAAGGCGCCGAGGCGGCCGATGCGGTGCTGCTGCTGGTCGATCCGATCAAGCAGCGACGGCACGAGCTGGAGCCGCTGGTGGAGGCGCTGGCCAAACGGCCCGAACGCAAGATCCTGGTCCTGAACAAGGTCGACAAGGCCAAGAAGGAACCGCTGCTGGCGCTGGCCGAGGACCTGAGCGGCAAAGGCGAATTTCGACGAGGTGTTTTTCATCTCCGCACTGACCGGCGACGGCGTGCCCGAAATGAAGGACGCGCTCGCCGCGACTGATGCCGGAAGGCGTGTGGCATGTATCCCGAAGATCAGGTCAGCGATGCCACCGAACGCCTGCTGGCGACCGAAATCACCCGCGAGCAGCTGTACCAGCAGCTGCATGACGAACTGCCCTATGACAGCGCCGTGCGCCCCGAAAGCTATACCCAGCGCAAGGACGGCAGCGTCGAAATCCGCCAGCAGATCGTGATCGGCCGCGAGCAGCCAGAAGCCCATCGTGCTGGGCAAAGGCGGCAGCATGATCAAATCCATCGGCGAGGCTGCGCGCAAGGAATTGTCGGAAATGCTGGGCCGCAAGGTCCACCTGTTCCTGCACGTCAAAGTCGACGAGAAATGGGCCGAGGACAAGGAAATCTACGAGGAAATCGGGCTGGATTGGGGGACGTGACTGAAGCGCAGTTCAGCGACTGATCTCGACTAGAGGAACACTGCCGCCTGGAATTCGGCGCACGCTACCGCTTCTTGACAATCTCGATCTTGTTCTTCTTGGCGAAATCCTTGGTCGATTCCTCGCTGCGGCCAATCGCCTTGGCGATTTCCTTCATGCCCTGGCCCTTGGCGGCGAGGATGCGGAGCTTGCCCGCTTCTCGCGCGTTCCAGGGCTGCTTGTGCCGTTCGAAACGTTCCTTGGCCATCAGTCGGCCGCCATCTTTCGCAGCTGCCTTTCTTGGCCGGTGCTTTCTTCTTCGCCGCAGCCTTCTTCTTCGGCTGCGGCTTTCTTCTTTGCCGGCGCCTTGCGCTTCTTCTTCGCCGGACCCTTGGCGACGCGCGCGTCGATCAGCTCGATCGCCTGCTCTTCGGTCACATCTTCGGGCTTCATGTCCTTCGGGATCGTCGCATTGTTGGTGCCGTCGGTGACGTAGGGACCATAGCGGCCCGGCATCACCTTCATTTCGCCGCCGCTGGTCGGGTGCGCGCCGAGCGTCTTGATCGGTTCGGCCTTGCCGCGCGTGCCGCCCTTGCGATTGGCGGCCTCGGCCAGCAGCGTGACGGCCGCATTCATGCCGGTATCGAAGACATCGCGGGTGCTGGTCAGCTTGGCATATTTGCCATCGTGGCGCAGATACGGACCGTAGCGTCCGATGGCGGCTTCGATTTCCTTGCCGGTTTCGGGATGCTCGCCGACGATGCGCGGCAGGTCGAGCAGTTTGAGCGCCCATTCCAGATCGAAATCGTCGAGATCCTTGGGGATGCACGCGCGCTTGGCTTCCTTGCCCTCGCCCAGCTGGATGTAGGGGCCGAAACCGCCCGGTCTTGCGCTCGACCGGCAGGCCGGTTTCCGGGTCCTTGCCCATCACCCGTCTTCGGCCGCCGTCCTCCCCGTCCGCGCCCGGCTGGGCGAAGCGGCGGGTGAATTTGCATTCGGGTAATTGGCGCAGGCGACGAACGCGCCATAGCGGCCGCCGCGCAGCGCCAGACGGCCACCCTCGCGGCCTTCCTTGTCGCACAGCGGGCAGAAACGCGGCGCCTTGCCATCGTCACGTTCGGGGAAAAGGTAGTCGGACAGATATTCGTCCAGCACCTCGGTAACCTCGGATGGCTTTTTCTCCATGACCTCTTCGGTCTTGGGCTTGAAATCCTTCCAGAACTTGGCGAGCAGCTTCTTGTATTCCTCGCGCCGTCGGAGACCTCGTCGAGCTCGTCTTCCATGCCCGGCGGTGAAATCGTAAGCGACATAGGTCGGCGAAAAAGCGTTCGAGAAATGCGGTCAGCAGACGCCCGATTCCTCTGCAAAGAAACGGTTTTTCTCCATCCGGACATATTCGCGGTCGCGCAGCGTCTGGATGGTGCGAGGCGTAGGTCGACGGACGGCCGATGCCCAGTTCCTCCAGCCGTTTGACCAGGCTCGCTTCGGAAAAACGCGGCGGCGGCTGGGTGAAATGCTGGTTGGCATCGACCGCCTTCTTGGCAGGGCTATCGCCCTTGCGCATCACCGGCAGCAGGCCGTCGTCGTCATCGTCCGATCTTGTCGTCGAAGCCTTCCTGATAGACGGCGAGGAAGCCGGGGAATTTCACCACCTGACCGGTTGCGCGCAATTCGTGCTGGCCGGTGGCATCGCGCATGGTGACGGTGGTGCGTTCCAGCTGGGCAGCCGCCATCTGGCTGGCCATCGCGCGCTTGAAGATCAGGTCGTAAAGCTTGGCCTCGTCGCCGCTGCCGGCCTTGTCCTGCGATGAAATTGGTCGGGCGGATCGCCTCGTGCGCTTCCTGAGCGTTCTTGGCCTTGGTGCTGTAAGAGCGCGGTTTTTCGGGCAGATAGTCGTCGCTGATACCGCTCCGACGATGGCCTCGCGGCAGCCGAGATCGCGCTGCCATGTCCATCTGCACGCCGTCGGTCCGCATATAGGTGATCGCGCCCGCCTCATACAGCGATTGCGCACAGCGCATGGTGTGGCTGGCGGAAAAGCCCAGCTTGCGGGCGGCTTCCTGCTGCAGGGTCGAGGTCGTGAACGGCGGCGAGGGATTGCGTTTGAGCGGCTTGGTCTCGATCGTCCTCGATGGTGAAGCGGCCATCCTCGACGGCCGTTCTTGGCCGCCATGGCGCTGCCTTCATTGCCGAGCGTCAGCTTGTCGAGCTTCTTGCCGTCGAACTTGACCAGCCGGGCGTCGAATTCGGTGCCGTCCTGCTCCATCTTGGCGACGACGGACCAGTATTCGTCCGGGCTGGAACACTTCGATCTCGCGCTCGCGCTCGACAGATCAGGCGCAGCGCGACCGATTGCACGCGGCCCGCGCTTTTCGCACCGGGCAGCTTGCGCCACAACACCGGGCTGAGCGTGAAACCGAACAGATAATCGAGCGCGCGGCGCGCCAGATAGGCGTCGATCAGATCGGCTGATCGAGCTCGCGCGGGCGGCCCATCGCCTCGGTCACGGCCGTCTTGGTGATCGCGTTGAAGGTCACGCGGTCGACCTTGGCCGGGCAGCGCCTTGCGCTTCTTCAGCAGTTCCTGAACGTGCCAGCTGATCGCCTCGCCCTCGCGGTCAGGGTCAGTCGCGAGGACCAGGCGGTCGGCCTTCTTGGCCGCGTCGGCTGATTTCCTTGAAGCGGCTTCTGCTTGTCGCGGTACAGTTCCCAGTCCATCGCGAAATCCTCGTCCGGACGCACGCTGCCATCCTTGGGCGGCAGATCGCGGACATGACCGTAGGAGGCGAGAACCTTGAAGTCCTTGCCGAGGTATTTCTCGATGGTCTTCGCCTTGGCTGGCAATTCGACGATGACCAGTTGCATGGTGGTTTGGGAAGTCCCTTACGTGTGCGTAGGTACGCGCGAGGGTGGCGATGGTTGGCAGCGGCGGTCAAGCAGGGATGATCGGTCGCTCTGTGTCACGCAGTATCCGTTGAATAGGCCCTGTGCAAACGGCTATATGATGCCTGATAATGCGGTGGCAGCGAGATAAGCTTCCTGGATCAGCTCATCCAACTGGAAATCCTCGATCGAAATCGAATCGCATTGCGCATCGCCGCTGATCAGCAGGGTCTGGCACAAGCGGCCTCGGTTGACGCTCCAGACCAACGATACAACTGCGTGCCGCCAACGACAGTATTGTCGTCACCGCGCCTTCAGGCATGACGCGAAAAGACATGTCGCCAAGTCGGGACAAACTCAACAAGCGCGCGGGAAAGATACGTAGCAGGATCTCGCCAAACTGCAGGTCGAAGCGCTGGATCGACCGTAGCGATGTGGCCGAGGCTCAGCGAGCGCTTGAGAAATGCGCAAGGCAAGCTCGATCGCGAACAAAGCGATGTGGCCAAAACCGCCGACAAGATTGCCAAGGCACAGCGCGATTTGGAGAAGATCGCCAGCGATCGCGCGAAACTGGCGCTGTAACGTATCGCGTATACTGGCGGTTGGAAAGGACCGGCTCCTGACGGGCTGGTCCAGGCAGTTCGGTTGGACTGGACGCCTTATCCTATCCGCAAACTCACCCGGCCCGCCAGCGTGCCGTTCCAGCCGTCCGGCAATTTCCAGTTCCAGCAGCGCCAGTTGCACTGGCGCTGGCGCTCGCGCCCGACTGGCGGATCAGTTCGTCCACCGCCACCGGCGCGGTGGTCAGCAGGCTCGCGATATCGGCCGGCTCGGCATCGGCCATATCCTCCGGCGCGTAATCGAACGCGCCGGACGCTTCGCGGAAAGTCGAGCGCGGCTCACCGTCGAAGCCGCACAGCAATTCGACCACATCCTCGACCGACTGGACCAGCACGGCGCCTTCGCGGATCAGGTGGTTGCAGCCATGGCTGCGCGCCTCCAGCGGGCTGCCGGGGATCGCCATGACCTCGCGCCCCGCCTCGCCCGCCAGCCGCGCGGTGATGAGGCGAGCCGGATTTGGGCGCCGCCTCCACCACCAGCGTGCCGGCATGCCAGCCCGGCGATGATGCGGTTGCGGCTGGGGAAGTGGCTGCCGCGCGGTTCGGTGCCGGGCGGCTGTTCGGCAATCAGCAGGCCTTCGCTCGCGATCCGCTCCTGCAATTCGGCGTGTTGCGGCGGATAGGCGATGTCGATCCCGCTGGCGATCACGCCGATGGTGCGCGGGAAACGCGCCCTCATGCGCTGCGCCGTCGATCCCGCGCGCCAGTCCGGACACGACGGTAAAACCCGCACCCGCCAGCCCGCGCAGCAAAGTCGCGCGCCAGCTTCACCGCCGCGGCGCAGGCGTTGCGCGCGCCGACCATCGCCACGCAGGGCTTCGCTCGCCAGCGAAAGATCGCCGCGATAGGTGATGATCGGCGGCGCGCCGTCGAAGCGGCCAGCAGCGCGGGATAGTCCGGCTGATCGTGAAACAGATACTTCGCGCCCGCCTTGCGGACCGCGTCGACCTCCGCGCTCGATCCGGTCGGCTGGGCGCGGCGCGATAGGCTGCTGCCGCCCTTGCTTGCCAGATCGGGCAAAGCCTCGAGCGCAGCCTGCCGCCGAACCGAACCGGCGCAGCAACTGGGCATAGCTGACCGGGCCGATATCGGGCGATCGCAGCAGCCGGATGCGGGCGAACGCCTCGTCTTGCGAAAGGCGTCACTTCGGCTTGCTGCCGACCTTCGGTTCCTCACCCTTCAGCAAGCCGGGCGATGTTCGCGCGGTGGAGCCAGATGATCAGCGCGGCGATCGCCGCCAGCACCGGGACGAACTGCGGCATATCCGAATAACGGCGCGGCGCAGCCGGCCGCAACCACCGCCGCCATCCCGGCAAGCGAGGACTGATCCGGAAAATCGCCAGCACGCCGAGCCAGACGAGCGCATAAGCCAGCCCGATCGGCCAGGCGAGGCCGAAGGCGACGCCGGCATTGGTCGCCACGCCCTTGCCGCCCTTGAAGCCGAGCCAGACCGGAAAGCAATGGCCGAGTACCGCCGCACCGCGGCAAATGCCATCGCCATGCCTCGCCCAAATCTGCCCGGCGAGGAACACCGGCGACGAAACCCTTGAGCAGGTCGAGCAGCAGCGTCGCCGCCGCCAGCCCCTTGTTGCCGGTGCGCAGCACATTGGTCGCGCCGATATTGCCGCTGCCGATATTGCGCACATCGCCCAGGCCCGCAGCCTTGGTCAGCAGCAGGCCGAACGGGATCGATCCGATCAGCATAGCCCAGCAGGGCCGACCCAAATGCTTCGATAATGTCACTCAGTTACCATCCGTTCACCCTGAGCTTGTCGAAGGGCCGCTTTTGTCTTATAGCGCTGCATAGAAGGAAGAGCAGGGCTTCGACAAGCGCGGCCCGAACGGAGTGAGAGATTCGTTGCAGCCAGACTCCCCAATCCTGCTGTTCGATTCCGGCGTCGGCGGACTGTCGGTGTCTGGCCGAAGCTGCGCGAAGCTGCTGCCCGATGCTCCGGTGATCTACGCCGCCGACCTCGCCGGCCTGCCCTACGGCACCAAGACCGAGGCGGAGATTGCCGCGCGCGTGGCCGGACTGCTGGGCCGGATGAGCGAGCGGTATCAGCCGCGCCTCATCTGCATCGCCTGCAACACCGCCTCCACCATCGCGCTGGGCATGGTGCGCGACGTGCTGGAGATGCCGATTGTCGGCACGGTGCCGGCGATCAAGCCGGCCGCCGCGATGACCAAGACCGGGACGTATCGGCCTGCTCGGGACGGAAGCGACCATCCGCCAGGCCTATGTCGACAATCTCGAAGCGCGAGTTTGCCGGCGGCAAGACGCTTGCTGCGCCACGCCGCGCCCGAACTGGTCGATGCTGGCGGAAGCGAAATTGCGCGGTGAAGCGGTGTCGGTCGACGCAGTGGCCGACGCGCAGGTGGCCGGATGCCTGCCAGCATGGCGGGAAGCGAGATCGATACGGTGGTGCTCGCCTGCACCCACTTTCCCGCTGCTGCGCGAGAATTGCAGGCAGCGTTCGGCCAGGACGTGACGCCTGATCGACGGCGCGGAGGGGATCGCGCGGCGGATCGCCGATCTGACGAAGGGCAGGGATTTGGCGCAAACGCAGCCGGATCGCGCGGTCACGACCGGCACCCTGCGAGGATTTCGAGCAGCTTGGCGGGGCCGCTGAAAGCTTACGGGCTCGATCAGATCTGAACGCTTTTGATCGCTATTGCGAATCGTTCGCAAAGATCGCGGTGGCGAAATCGCGGCGAATCGCCTATTCGGGTCGTAACAGCCGCCGCGGAGCGGCGCAAACGCGGTGACGACGTGAATTACGACCAGATCTTCGACCAGGCGATCGACCGCCTCCATTCCGAAGGGCGTTACCGCGTCTTCATCGACATCCTGCGCAACAAGGGCGCCTACCCCAATGCGCGCTGCTTTGCCGGCCACAACGGTCCCAAGCCGATCACGGTGTGGTGCTCCAACGATTATCTCGCCATGGGCCAGCATCCCAAGGTGATCGCCGCGATGGAAGAGGCGCTGCACGATGTCGGCGCCGGTTCCGGCGGCACGCGCAATATCGGCGGCAACACCCATTACCATGTCGAGCTCGAGAACGAACTGGCCGATCTGCACGGCAAGGAAGGCGCGCTGCTGTTCACCAGCGGCTATGTCTCCAACGATGCGACGCTGTCCACGCTGGCCAAGCTGCTGCCCGGCTGCGTGATCTTCTCCGACGAGCTGAACCATGCCAGCATGATCGCCGGCATCCGCAATTCCGGCTGCGAAAAGCGCGTCTTCCGCCACAACGATCTGGAGCATCTCGAAGAACTGCTGGCTGCCGAAGATCCCGACGCGCCCAAGCTGATCGCTTTCGAAAGCGTCTATTCGATGGACGGCGATGTCGCGCCGATCCACGCGATCTGCGATCTGGCGGAAAAGTACAACGCGCTGACCTATATCGACGAGGTCCACGCCGTCGGCATGTACGGCGCGCGCGGCGGCGGCATTTCCGAACGCGACGAAGCAGCCGACCGGATCGACATCATCGAAGGCACGCTGGGCAAGGCGTTCGGCGTGATGGGCGGCTATATCGCGGCCGACAGCAAGATCATCGACTGCATCCGCTCCTATGCGCCCGGCTTCATCTTCACGACCTCGCTCAGCCCGGTGCTGGTCGCGGGCGTGCTGGCGTCGGTGCGGCATCTCAAGGATCGTCCAGCGAGGAGCGCGAGGCGCAGCAGGCCAATGCCGCGATGCTCAAGGCCATTCTGCGCGAGGCCGGCCTGCCGGTCATGGATTCGACCACGCATATCGTCCCGCTGATGGTCGGCGATCCGGTGCGGGCGAAGAAGATCAGCGACATCCTGCTGGCCGAATACGGCGTCTATGTGCAGCCGATCAATTTCCCGACCGTGCCGCGCGGAACGGAGCGGCTGCGCTTCACGCCCGGCCCGGCCCATACCGAAGAAATGATGCACGAACTGACCGATGCGCTGGTCGAAATCTGGGACCGGCTGGATCTGGAACTGGCGCAAGGCCGCCTGACCGGACAAATTCGGCGAACCACGAGGGGGTCGCCGGACTCTTACATCGGGCCGCCAAGGAGAGGACCCCGATGTACGAAGTCCAACTGACCGAGAGCCATTTTCCGCGCCAGACCGATCTGGATCTGCGCGATACAACCGTGCCGAGCATTCTGTATGACGCGGCTGAGAAATGGCCTGATTACGTCGCCCTTGAAGAGTTCGACGAGACCGGAGCCAGAGGTCGTAGCTGGACTTACGCTCAACTGCTTACGGATGCTCAGAAGCTGGCGAACGCTCTGCTGACCCGGTATCGGCCGGGCGAGCGGATCGTGGTCTGGGCGCCGAACATCCCGGAATGGATCCTGTGTGAATATGCCTTCGGGATCGCAGGCTTGGTGCTGGTAACCGGTAACCCCGCCTATCAGGAACGCGAACTCGCTTACGTCGTCCAACAATCCGGCGCTGTCGGCCTGTTGATCGTGGAGAGTTTCCGCGGAAATCCCATGGGCAAAATCGCTCGGCGCATCGCGGAGCAAAACAGCGCCGTCCGCGAAGTGGTCGACATGCAGGACCACGATGCGCTTCACGCGCAGGGCGTTCTTTCCAACCCCAGGCCCGACGTCACCCCGCAAGACATTGCGCAGATCCAGTACACATCGGGCAGCACCGGCTTTCCCAAGGGGGTGCTGCTGCACCATCACGGCCTGACCAACAATTCGCGCCACGCGTATGAGCGGATTGGAATGGACCCGCACATGAAGGGTCTGCTTGTGGCGCCGCTGTTCCATACGACGGGCTGCGCAGTCTCGGTGCTTGGCGCATGCCAGGCAGGCGCTCATCTGGTGGTCCCGCCGCTGTTCGATCCGAACCTGTGCAACGTCCTTATCGAGTCCGAAAAGGTCAATTACATCAACGGTGTGCCGACGATGTATATGATGATGCTTGAGGTCGACGACAAAAACCCGCGCGATCTTACCTCCATCGAGGTAATCGGCGCCGGCGGATCCATGGTGTCGCCGGAATTGATCCGCCGGATCAAGGAGCCGCTTCGGTTGTAAGTTCACCAATGGCTACGGAATGACCGAGACCTCGCCGCTGCTGACAGGCACGCGCGACAGCGACCCTATCGAAAAGCAGACCGAAACGATCGGCCAGCCCTTTGCCCAGGTGGATGTGTCCATAAGAAGCCCGGCGACGGGCGAAGTTGTTCCGCTCGATACGGTGGGCGAGATCTGCGCGCGCGGCTACAATGTGATGGCAGGCTATAACGACAATCCGGAGGCCAGCGCGGAGGCGATCGATGCCGACGGCTGGATGCATACCGGCGATCTTGGCCGCATGGACGCGCAAGGGTTCATTACCATCACCGGGCGCGTGAAAGAGATGATCATCCGCGGCGGCGAAAACCTGTTCCCGGTCGAAATCGAGAATGCACTGCTGGAACATCCTGCCGTAGCGCAGGTCGCAGTGGTCGGCCTGCCGGACGAAAAATGGGGCGAGATCGTCGCGGCCTTCATCCGCCCGGCCGAAGGCGCGGAGCTTGATCAACAAGCGCTCAAAGCGCATTGCCGCGAACTGCTGGCAGCGCAGAAAACGCCGAACGTGTGGGTGCCGGTCAGCGAATATCCGATGACGGGTTCGGGCAAGGTCCAGAAGTTCCAGCTGCGCGATGCCTATCTCGCTGGCGAGCTTGGGGCCGCTTGACCGTAGCGTCCTTTGACCGCCGCCTGTGCTGGTCTAGACGGTTCGTGAAAAGCAATGGAGAGATCATGAGCGGCACACCAGCACAGACGTTTGAAGAGGTGGTCTCCGGCCGCCGTTCGATACGCGGCTATCTGGACAAGCCCGTCCCGCGCGAACTGATCGCTGAGGTGCTGGGCCTTGCCATGCGCTCCCCCTCTTCCATGAACACCCAGCCCTGGCACTTCCACATCATCACGGGCGATCCGCTGGACCGAATCCGCCGCGGCAATACGGAACGCATTCTTGCAGGCGAGCCGGATAGCCGCGAATTTCGCCGAGGCCAACCGTTCGCCGGCGTCCACCGCGAGCGGCAGGTCGGGGTTGCGAAACAGTTGTTCGGCGCGATGGGGATCGAGCGTGACGACAAGGACGGGCGGCAGGACTGGGTTCTGCGCGGTTTCCGCCAGTTCGATGCGCCGGTCTGCGTAATCATTGCCTATGATCGCGAGCTATCCGAAAGCGATGACACCGCCTTCGATTGCGGCGCGGTTACTACCTTGCTGGTCAACGCCGCATGGAGCCGAGGTCTTGGCTGCGTCATCAATTCGCAGGGCATCATGCAAAGCCCCGTGGTGCGAGAGCATGCGGGTATTCCGGACGATCAGATCATCATGAAGGCTGTCGCGATGGGCTGGCCGGATGAGGACTTCGCCGCAAATGCAGTCGTGAGTGAGCGCAAGAGCATCGACGAGGCGGCACGTTTCGTGGGTTTCGACTGACTGCACTCATCTGTCAGCCGGGATGAAGGAAGCCATTCGTCCTACGCACCAGTCCTTACGTCGCCGCGAGCACGCATAAGGTGTGGGTATTTACCTTTTGGTAAGCATTTCGGGCGCCCTATGCCGTTACCGGGGGGCGAACACGACCATATTGTCGTGCACGAAAAGGCGCTCGATCCCATGACTACCATCCTCGGTGCAACCACTGGCAGCTTTGCAAAGCTCAAGGCCCTATCGGAAGCCGCACGCACACGGCCATTCATACCCGTCAGCGGATCTGCGGCTGATCGGCGGGAAAACAAGACAAGCTCAGCCGAAAAAGCTGTCGCCAAGTCGGAACTCTCGGCCTGAAATCGTGATTTCAGCTCGACCGGTCCAGCACGGGATCGGACGCCGTAAGACCAAAAGTCACCGCAAGTTCACCACATTGTCCGTCGCCGGACGGACCCGGCTGCCGTCGTAGAGGCTTGCCATCGGCTCGTCCTCGGCCGTGACGCTCAGCTGAGCACCGAAGCCGTTGAAGTCGGTCTTCATTGCCGCGCCATAAGCGCCGAGCATGCCGATCTCGATATAGTCGCCTGCCTGGATGTCCTCGGGCAGCGGGAACGGGCCGGCCATGTAGTCTGCATCGTCACAGGTCGGGCCGTAGAAGGCGAAGTCCATATCCGGCTTGATCAGGTCATCCTCGAGCGCGCGGACCGGGAATTTCCAGTCGACATGCGCGGCATCGAACAGCGCGCCATAGGCGCCGTCATTAATGTAGAGCTCGTCGCCGCGGCGCTTTTCGACCTTCACGATCAGCGACGAGTACTCGGCACAAAGGGCGCGGCCCGGTTCACACCACAGCTCCGCATTATAGGCAATCGGCAGCGCTTCAAAATGGCGCTTGATGATCGCGAAATAGTCTTCGAGCGGGGGCGGCTCCATGCCGGGATAAACGCTCGGGAAACCGCCGCCGACATCGACCATGTCGATCACGACCGAAGCTTCCCCTATGGCGACGCGCGCACGCTCCAGCGCTTGCACATAAGCAAAGGGCGTCATCGCTTGGCTTCCGACATGGAAGCACACGCCCAGCCAGTCGGAGTGCTGACGGGCAGTCTGCAGAAGTTCGGGCGCTTCGGTCAGGTCGCAGCCGAACTTGGCCGCAAGGCTCAGCGCCGCATGCTCGGAAGAGACGCGCAAACGAATGCACAGACGCAGGTCGCGGGCCGGCTCGCCGGTCTCCGGGTGGCGACAAGCCTCGACGATTTTCTCCAGCTCTTCTACGCTATCGAGGCTAAAAGTCTTGCAGCCATGCACATGATACGCCTCGCGGATCGCGCTGGGCGCCTTGATCGGATGCATGAAGCACAGGACCGCTTCGGGCAGTGTCGCCGCCACCAGGCGCACTTCGGCGATAGAAGCCACATCGTAGTGCGTTACGCCTGCATCCCACAGGATTTGCAGAAGCGCTGGCGAAGGATTGGCTTTCACCGCGTAGAGCGACTTGCCCGGAAACTTCTCGACAAAGAAGCGGGCGGCGCGCGTGGCGGCGTGCGGGCGGTTGAGGATTACCGGTTCGTCCGGCGCAAGCGCGCGAACTACGGACCGGGCGTCAGGATAGATGTGCAACTCAAGGGACCCCCAGAAGGTTTGTTCTGACAAGGCTGCCTTGCGGTTAGAGTCCCCTTGGGGCAGCGAGAGGCCGCGCAATTAGGGATTCGGTGCAAAAAAGCAAGCGAATTTGCACTATAGAGCGCGGCGATGTTCACACCAAGAACGCAGCTAAGACAAACGGTTCCTGAAATCCTCGTAGCCGAAGCTTTTAACCTGCTCGAGCGTGTCGGTTTCGCTATCCCACAGCCAGATACTTGGCAGCTGCACGCCGTTGAAGGTGTTGGTCTTGACCATCGAATAATGCGCCTGATCGAGGAAAGCGATGCGCTGGCCGGGCTCGTTCGGCACGGGCAACGTGTAATCGCCGATCACATCTCCGGCGAGGCAGGAAGGGCCGCCGAGCCGCACCGGCGCCTTGTCCGGCTCTGCATGCTCTCCCAGCATGGCAGGGCGATAGGGCGCTTCGATCACATCGGGCATATGGCATGTGGCGGAGATATCGGTGATCGCGAACGGCACGTCGTTCACGCCGGTATCGAGGATCGTCCCGACGAGAATGCCCGCGTCGAGAGCCACTGCCTCGCCCGGTTCGAGGTATATCTCAGCGCCTGTGTCTTCCTTCGCATCGCGCAGGAATTCGATGAGTTCATCGCGCTGGTAATCGGCGCGGGTGATGTGGTGCCCGCCGCCCATATTGATCCATTTAAGCTGGCCGAACCACGGCTCGATAGCATCGAACACCTTGTCCCAGGTTGCCGCAAGCGGCTCGAAATCCTGCTCGCACAGATTGTGGAAGTGGATGCCCTCCACACCTTCCATATGCTCTTCGTCCAACTGGTCGAGCGGAAAGCCGAGACGGCTGCCGGGGCTGGAGGGATCATAACGCGGCACTTCGCCGGTGGGCACTTGCGGGTTGATCCGCAGGCCGACATCGAAATCGCCGCCGGTCGCCCGGCCCTGCTCCAGAATGAGCGCGGCACGGTGCATCTGCTGCGGCGAATTGAAGATCACGTGATCCGAAAGGCGGCAGATTTCCTCCAGCTCTTCGGGCTTGTATGCCGCGCAATAGGTCGCAATCTCGCCGTCATAGAATTCGGATGCCAGCCGCGCTTCCCACAGGCCGGACGCGCAAACCCCGTCGAGATATTCCCCGATAATCGGCGCGGTCGACCACATGGAAAAAGCCTTTAGCGCGCTCAGCACCTTGATGTCCGCCGCATCGCGGATATCGGCCAGAATCCGGCAGTTAGCGCGCAGCCGCGCCGCGTCGACGACGAAGGCGGGACTGTCCACGCGCGAAAGGTCGAAATGGGCGAAGGCGCCCGGATCGCCGGCTTTGGTTTCCATTATTGCTCCTCAGCCTCGCCGCTGCGGGCAAGATCGATCTTGACGATGCGGCCGCCGGTGACGTCTGTCATGTAGAGCGAACCGTCCGTCCCCATGGCGATATCGTGCGCGCGGCTGGAACCGTCTTCCAACCCGGCGTCGAAGGCCTTTACCAGTTCACCGTCCGGGCGATAGACCCGGATCACCGCGCTGCTGCGATCACCTGCGTCGCGCCCCTCGGCCACTACCAGCCAGCCGCCGCCAAGCGCCGCGACCGCATAGGGATAGCCTGTCCCGCGCTGCCCGCGCTCGCCCACCGCCTGTCCGGTCATATCGAAAACCTGGACCCGGCGGTTTTCGCGGTCGGCAACGTAGATGAAGTCCTCATCGAGCGCGACCGAGTGCGGCAGAGCGAACTGCCCCTTCCCGCTGCCCGCCTCGCCATATTCCTCCACGAAATCGCCCAGCCGGTCGAATATGGCGAGCCGTGCATTGGTGTAACCGTCGGAGACAATCATGCGCTCGCCATCGAAGGCAATATCGGTCGGGCGGCCGAACATGCCGGGACCGCTCCCCGGCACCCCGCGCTCGCCCAGCGCATCCTGCTCGCCGCCATCATGGCCGAAGCGGATAACCTGTTCGCGGCCGGCATCGGTCACCCAGACGTTGTCCTCGTCGTCGACCGAAAGCCCGTGCGGCATGACGAGAGCGGCGTCGCCGAAACTGCCCAGCAGCCGTCCGTTAGAGGCAAACATGAAGATCGTGTCCTGCGCGATAGGTTCGCTGGGAAACGGCTCGGCCCATTCGCGCGAACCACGCTGCAGCACGAAGATATGGCCGTGGCTGTCCACATCGACGGCCGTGACCTGCCCCCATTCGACACCTTGTGGCACTTGCGCCCAGTCAGCATCGATGACCGCGGCTGGCAAATCCTCCGCACCCGGACGTCCGCAGCCGAACAGCATTGCCACAGCGATAGGTGCCCACTTTCTCATCTCAGCTCTCGTGACGTCGTTTTGCTTCCGCGAACCCTTCGCGCCACTCTGGCAGAATTCCGCGCACCTCTTCGCGGCAAACGCCTTCGCCCGAATGCAGACGCTCGATATACTCAAAGTCCGCGTCTTGACCGGTTCGTATGAGATTGCCTGCCATCGAGGTAATCGCGTATTCCCAACCTTGGAATGCATGCTGCAATTTATGTGCAGCAAGCAAAACCTCCGTTTTGCGCCTGTCGCTCAGACCTTGGCCACCATCGCGGGCAAGTAATAGGGCGGCCCACCATTCCTCTTCCTGGCGGCGAAGCTCAGTCACGTCAGCGGCCTGACCCGCAAGGTCGTCGTACAGCTTGACCGAGCCGGGTGACATGAAACGACGTGCATCACGTATAACCTCGCTTGACCAAATCGACATGGATGCTGCTGGGTGCGGAGGATGCGCCGTTTCGTTGGACAAATCGACCTGCTGATCCCGTTCGACCGCTTCGATCACCCTTTCGAGATTGGAACGAATGCATTGCGCTTGCAGACCACGGATCATGAGCGAAGTGGCTGCGACCTCCGTCTGTTCGTTCAGTGCCTCTCGAGTCGCCTCGAACCGTTCTGCATCCAATCTGCGGTCAAAGTGCTCTTGCAGCAGTTGAGCTGTGAAGACGCCAAGCAAAACAACGACGAACTCGAAGGCAAACAGCGCGCCCCACCGCTGCACCCGCCCTTCGGCCCAATTGCGTTTAAGAAAAATCAGCATACCGGCATCAGAATTCGACCGGCCCGTCCAGTTCCTTCACGTCCCAGCTCAGCCCATGCTCGTTCAGCATGTCCATGAAGGGATCGGGGTCCATCTCTTCCATGTTGAACACGCCGTCTCCCTCCCAGATGCCCTGCACCATCAGCGCGCTGCCAATCATTGCGGGCACGCCGGTGGTGTAGCTGACCGCCTGATTGCCGGTTTCCTCGAACGCGGCCTCGTGGCTACAGATGTTGTTGATGTAGAAGGTCTTCTCGCCCGACCCGTCCAGCGCTTCGCCCGTAGCGATCACACCGATATTGGTCTTGCCCTTGGTAGTCTCGCCCAGCGACTCCGGCTTGGGCAGGACTGCGGCGAGAAATTGGAGGGGGATGATATCCTTGCCCTGATAACGGACCGGCTCGATGCTGGTCATGCCGACATTCTGCAACACGGTCAGATGCTTGATGTATTCATCGCCAAAGGTCATCCAGAACCGCGCGCGCTCGATCTCGGGGATGAACTTTGAAAGGCTCTCCAGCTCCTCGTGATACATCAGGTAGGCCTGCCGGGTGCCGACTTCGTCGAAATCGAAGGGCGTCGAAACCTGCATTGCCGGTGTCTCGATCCACTCTCCATTTTCCCAATGGCGAGCAGGTGCGGTGACTTCGCGGATATTGATTTCCGGATTGAAGTTGGTGGCGAAGGCTTGGCCGTGATCGCCGCCATTGCAGTCCAGGATGTCGAGCTGGCGGATGGTCCTCAGCTTGTGTTTCTTCAGCCAGATGGTGAACACGCTGGTGACGCCCGGGATCGAACCCGGAACCGAGCAGCGCCATCAGCCCCGCATCCTTGAAGCGGTCGTGATACGCCCACTGCCATTTGTATTCGAACTTCGCCTCGTCCTTGGGCTCGTAGTTGGCGGTGTCGAGGTAATCTACCTTCGCTTCCAGACAGGCGTCCATGATCGGCAGATCCTGATACGGCAGCGCAAGATTGACGACGAGGCTCGGCTGGACCTTGCGGATAAGGTTGACCATCGCCGGGACTTCTTCGGCGTCGATCTCATAGGTCGAGATGCCTACTCCAGTGCGCTTTTTCACGCTGGCCGCAATGGCATCGCACTTGCTCTTGGTGCGGCTGGCGAGGTGAATATCGGTAAAGATACCGGCGTTCATTGCCATTTTGTGCACGCATACGGAACTGACGCCGCCCGCGCCGATAACCAGGACTGTCGACATGAAAAACCTTTCGTCTCGAATTCGAATCTTGCGCGCCCTCTAATCGAATGCGCCCGCGCCGCCAAATGATCCGGGATTTCCTACGAGCTTTTGTTGAGCCATAGAGCGCGCATGAATTCATCGCTTCCTCTTGTAAGCTGTCAGGCCGGATTTACGGTCCATAGCGGTCCGCGCGCTTTTCGCCCCAGGACCGTGTTCCATGTGTTCCATCCTGAAGGACCCCTCTCCGAATGATCCAACATCATGAACCTAGCGGCGACGGTGTGAAGGCGGCCGCTGACAGCATCGCGGCGATCCTGCCGCCGACACCGCTGCTGCCGGTCGCGATCGGCGATGTGCACTGCCATGTGAAGGCTGAAAGCCTGCAACCTGTCGGCGCCTTCAAGATCCGCGGAGGCTGGTGGCGTCTCTCGAACCTAAGCGATGCGGAACGCGCAGCAGGCGTGGTCGCCGTGTCGAGCGGCAATCACGCGCAGGGCGTGGCATGGGCGGGGCGAAAGCTGGGCATTGCCGCCACGATCGTGATGCCGCGCGATGCCCCGCAGGTGAAGCTGGATGCGACGCGGGCGCTGGGGGCTCAGATCGTGCTCTATGACCGTCCGGGCGAGGACCGCGATGCGGTGGCCGCCAGACTGATCGAGGAGCGCGGCGGCACTCTCGTCCACGCCTTCGGCGATCCGTGGGTGATCGAAGGACAGGGCAGCGCGGGCATCGAAGCGAGGAGACAGCTAGGGCGCGATCCTTCGCGCTTCGTCGTGTGCTGCGGTGGCGGCGGTCTCGCAGCCGGTCTCTCGCTGGGATGCAGGGATAGTGCCATCCACGTTGTAGAGCCCGAGGGCTGGGACATGGTAGGCCGGGCCGTGGCGGCCGGGGAGATCGTGCAGGTGGGCGAGGACCCGCCCCGGACCATCTGCGACGCTCTGCAGCCGACTGCGACCAAACCGATCAACCTCGCCATCCTCAGGGACCGTATCGAACCGGGCGTGACCGTGACCGATGAGGAGGTGCGCGAGGCACAGCGCTTCGCTTTTGCCAAGCTGCGGCTGGTAGTCGAGCCGGGCGGAGCTGCCGCGCTGGCTGCGGCCTTGGCAGGAAAGGTGCCGCTCGACGAGGGCACGGTGATCATGGTCACCGGCGGCAATACCGATCCAGCGGCCTTTGCGAAGACGATCGGCGGCGGATAGGTTGCCTTTGACCACGCTTTGCGTAGTGTCGCGGACGAAAATGGGAGGGAATTCAGGGATGCAGGCTCAAATGCTCGCCCCAGCAGCGGTGCTGGTGCTGTGGTCGCTTATGATGCTCTGGTGGAGTGCGGCAACCCGGTTTCCCGCAATCGCCGCGCTTCAGGACAAGACCGGCATAGGCAAACCCGGCGTTAGGGGTCAGGATCTTGAAGGCAAGCTGCCCGACAAGGTCATGTGGAAGTCGCACAATTTCACCCATCTGATGGAACAGCCGACCGTGTTCTACCCGGCCGTCCTGATCCTGGCGCTGATGGGTGCAGGCGCGGTCGATGTGCTGCTCGCGTGGGTCTATGTGGCGCTGCGCATCGTGCATTCGCTGTGGCAGTCGCTGGTCAACCGCCTTCCCGTGAGAATTGCCATCTTCTCGCTCTACTCCATCGCCCTCACCATCCTTGCCGTCCGCGCGGTGATGGCAACGTTGTTCCATGATCCAGGAGCCCTTTCATGACCGAATTCATCATCCTCCAGCCGGTCGTCGCGCTGATGATCTGGACCATGATCATGTGGGCGTGGATGTACGCCACGCGTATTCCCGCCATGCAGCGCGCTCCGGATATCGACGCCGCAAAGATGGTGGGATCGACAGGCGCGGGGCTGCGTGCCCAGCTGCCGGAGAAGGTCAATTGGAAAGCCGACAATTACAACCATCTGCACGAACAACCGACGCTATTCTACGCCGTTGCACTGGTGCTCGCGGTGACCGGCCACGGCGATGCGAGCCACGCATTCCTGGCGTGGATCTATGTCGGTCTGCGTGTGATCCACTCGGTCATTCAGGTGACGGCGAACAAGGTCATCGTCCGCTTCATCATGTTTGCCCTGTCGAGCATCGTGCTGATCGTGCTGATCTTCCACGCCTCGATGGTGGTGTTCGGCTATGTGGAATCGCCGGCCTAGGCCAGCGACGGCGTTACTCGGCCGCTTCGGTTTGCGGCATCCTCTCGGCGAAGTCCAAGGTCGCCAGGAAACGCTCGGCATCGAGCGCGGCCATGCAACCCGTTCCCGCCGCCGTGACAGCCTGGCGATATGTGTGGTCCATCACGTCGCCCGCAGCAAACACGCCGGGTATCGCGGTTTTCGGAGTGCCCGCTTCGACCAGCAGATAGCCGCCATCATCCATCGGTAGCTTGCCCTTGAACAGCTCCGTTGCCGGAGCATGTCCGATCGCCACGAAAGCTCCATCACAGGCAAAATCGCTGTCCTCGCCGGTCTGCGTATCGCGCAGTCGCAGGTGCGTCAGCCCGCCCGCCAGCGGATCGCCCTCGAAGCTATCGACAGTCTTGTTCCAGAGCACCGAGATCTTGGGATGGCCAAACAAACGCTCCTGCAGGATCTTCTCGGCCCGCAGTTCTTCGCGGCGGTGGATCAACGTCACATCGTCGGAATGATTGGTCAGATAGAGCGCTTCTTCGACAGCCGTATTGCCGCCGCCGATCACCGCGACCTTCTTGCCGCGATAGAAAAAGCCATCGCAGGTTGCACAGGCCGATACGCCCTTGCCGCCAAGTTCCTGCTCGCCCGGCACGCCGAGCCATTTCGCCTGCGCTCCGGTGGCAATCACAAGCACATCACCGATATACTCGTCACCGCTGTCGCCGACTGCGCGGAAAGGGCTGCCGTTTTCGATATCGACGTCGACAATCGTGTCCCACATCATCCGTGTGCCGACATGTTCGGCCTGCGCCTTCATTTCTTCCATCAGCCACGGGCCCTGCACCACGTCGCGGAAACCGGGATAGTTCTCGACATCGGTAGTGATCGTCAGCTGACCGCCGGGCTGGAGGCCCTGCACGACAATCGGCTCCATCATGGCGCGCGCGCCGTAGATCGCCGCGGAATATCCGGCAGGGCCGGAGCCGATGATGAGCATCTTGGTGCGATGGGTAGCCATAATCTGTCTTTCGTAAGCCTTAGCAGCGTTCGCGCGTCTATATGGGTATTGCTTCTAAGGGTGTCACCCGGTGAAGCGTTCAATCAGCTGGTCGCGCGCGGCGTCATCCACACCTATGACATTGCGCAGGTAGTCGTCGAGCGATCCATGCTCGCGCTCGACCACGGCAAGATAGGTGTGAAGGTAGTCTTCGTGCACTTCAAGCAGCGCGCGGATGGCATCATCTTCGAGCGTGCGGCCCAGCCGTTCCTCGATCCCAGGAACTGACTGGTCGCGCAGAACGGAGAGCGTCGGGGCGCGGTTGGTCAGCAGGAATTCGGCCATCTGATCGTCGCGGCTTGCTCCCAAGACATGCAGCAGCAGCGTGGCGGCAACTCCGGTGCGGTCCTTACCGGCAAAGCAGTGAACCAGACTCCCCCCATCGCGCTTGGCGAGCACCCGGAAATAGCGCGCGAACATGTCGATCATCGCCGGGTTGGATGGCATGCGGGTGTACACCGCGATCATTCGCTGCCGCGCAAACTCGGCTGTCGTTGTTTCGGAGCCGACATCCATATGCGGCGGACTGCTGGTGGTTTCGCCGTCGTAAAACACCACTTCTCCGCTAAATCCTTCGATGCGGCGGCACGGGTTGCGCTCGCGTTCCGACGTGCCGCGAAGGTCGATCACGGTGCGAATGTCCAGCGCCTCAATCGCTGCCAGATCATCATCGCTTGCACCGACATGCTGACCGGAGCGGAACAGCAGCCCGCGTTTCACATGGCCGCCGCCCGCCACTGCATAACCGCCATAATCGCGAAAGTTATGAATACCCTCGGTGGGCAAAAAAGCGGATGCATCCTGAGTTCGAATCATGCGCAGCAGCGTGGCAGGGCAAATGCCGTGCAGCAAGGCGATGCTTGCGTATTACCGCGTAGTCTTTCGCTTACCGACCTTTGCGCGCCCACCAGCTATCCGGCCCCCGAGACCAAGGAGACCGAGATGGCACATATTCTGATTGTCGACGATGATGAAATCATTGCCGAACTGGCGAGCGAAATCCTGATCTCGGCCGGGCACGCATGTGGATGGGTGACGAGCGGAGAGGAAGCATTGGCGCTGCTTGCCATACGCCGCCCCGATGTCGTCTTGCTCGATAATGATATGCCCGGGATGACCGGACCACAGGTCTTGAGGAAACTGCGCAGTTCCGCCCGCGATTACGATTTGCCGGTCATCATGTTCACGGTCATCGACGGCGCTCAGGACGAAGAGGCAGCGCTGTATAACGGCGCGCAGGATTACATTCGCAAGCCGTTCGACCAGCACTCCCTTCTGGGCAGGGTAAACCGCTTGCTCAAGAGCCGCGCGGAACGTCCGCGACACCGCGATTTGCAGGAGGTTCTGGCGTTTAATTCAGGATGGCAATCGGAGAGCGAGGCACCGGCGCGCCGCGCTGTCGGTTAACCGCGCAGGTCGTTCAGAAACGTTTCGGTCCAATCCTGCACGTCGTCGTCGCGCACCGTCGTCACCAGCCGCTCATAGCGCGAGCGGCGCTCGGCGAGCGGCATATCGAGCGCTTGCTTGATCGCGTGAGCGAGATCGTCCGGGCTGTGCGGATTGACCAATAGTGCATCGTCAAGCTGCGAAGCCGCTCCGGCAAAGCGGGACAGGATCAGCACACCGGGATCCTCGGAATCCTGAGCCGCCACATATTCCTTCGCCACCAGGTTCATCCCGTCCCTCAGCGGGGTCACCAACCCTATCTTCGAGCCTCGGAAGAACCCGTAAAGCTCGGCATGGCTATAGCCGCGATTGACGTAGCGGACCGGCACCAGATCGACTTCGGAGCGCGCGCCATTGATCTGCCCGGCCTTCTGCTCGAGAACGGCGCGGATTTCCTGATAGCTCTGCACATCTTCTCTGCTTGGCGGGGCAATCTGGATGTAGACGAGATCACGCGTGTGCTCGGGATGGCGATCGAAAAACCGCGAGATACCGTCGAGACGCTCGGGCAAGCCCTTGGAATAGTCGAGCCGGTCCACCCCGATCATCGCGGTCCGGTGACGCGTGGAGGCTATCATGCGCTGGCAAGCCTGGCGCGCCTCCCCGGTGTCTCCAAGCGCGGAGAAGTGGTCCCAGTCGATGCCGATCGGATAGGCGCGCGCATGACTGACCCGTCCGTCCAGCTCTATGCGGCCACTTTCGCTATCGACATCGGCGCCCAGTTCCTCGCGGCAATAATGCAGGAAGCTGCCGAGCCATTCATCCGTCTGGAAACCGATCAGGTCGTAATGCAGCATCGTGCGCACTAGTCGCTCGTGATACGGAAGCGAGACGAACAACCGCGTCGCAGGCCATGGCGTGTGGAGGAAGAAGCCGATCTTGTTCGAATAGCCTCTGCTGCGCAGCCGCTCGCCCAGGGGCAGCAGGTGATAGTCGTGCACCCAGACGAGGTCGCCTTCTTCGATGAAGCTGGTCAGGTGCTCCGCGAAGCGTTCATTGACGCGCTCATAGCCCTTGCCGGTTTCACGCTCATATTGCGCAAGGTCGATACGGTAGTGGAACAGCGGCCATAGCGTCGCATTGGCGTAACCATTGTAATATTCCTCTACATCGCGCGCCGACAGGTCGATCGTGGCGATGGTTACGCCATTATCTTCCTGCGTGTTGACGTTGCCGGTGCGATCTTCGCTCTCTTGCCCGGACCAGCCGAACCAGACGCCTTTGTAGTCCTGCAACGCCGCGTTCAGCGCGCCAGCCAGACCGCCTTGTGCTCCCGCTGCGCCGCGCGCTTTGGGCACAGCGACACGGTTGGAAACAACAATCAGACGGCCGGTATCGGTCAGCGAACTTCACTCCATGGTTTCGACAGCAGACCGGCGCAATTGATGATCCCGACCAGCGAATAGGTTTGCGGGAAATTGCCCCACAGCTCGTTCGTCTCGTAATCGAGATCCTCAGAGAGCAGGCCGGACTGCGTGGTATGGCTTAGCATGGATTCAAACATTGCGCGCGCTTCGCCGTTCCGTCCGGCGACTTCCAACGCCTCGATCAGCCAGAACGTGCAGACATTGAAGGCGGTTTCCGGCGCGCCGAAATCATCTTCGGCGGCATATCGCAGCATGTGATCGCCGCGCCTCAGGTCACGCTCGATTGCAGCGAAGGTCGATTTGAAGCGATCGTCATCGGGTTTGAGGAAACGCAATTCGAGCAATTGCAGCAGGCTGGCATCCAGATAATCGCTTTCGAAGCTGGCGCCGTAATGCTGACCATCCTCGTACCAGGCATCCTTTTCCACCCGCGCATGGATTGCCTCGGCCCGGTCGGACCACACCTTCTGACGGTCCGGCTTGCCCAGAATTTCGGCGACATTCGCCAAACGATCGCAGGCAGCCCAGCACATCACAGCGGAGTAGGTGTGCACTTCCTGCCGGGTGCGGAATTCCCACAGGCCGGCATCGGGCTGGTCGTGCATTGACCACGCCATCTCGCCGACCTCTTCCAGATGCGCGAAGTCGCGCTCGTCCGCCATCCGCAGCAGGCGCTTGTCGAAGAAAGCCTGCGCAGTCGGCAAGACGATCTGACCGTAGCAATCGTGCTGGATCTGCTTGTATGCCGCATTGCCGATGCGGACCGGGCCCATACCGCGGTAGCCGGCAAGATGCTCGGCCTCCGCCTCATGCAGCTCGCTCTCCCCCATAACCGAATAGAGGGGCTGGATTTGCCCGCCTCTGGCCGCGTCCACAATGTTGCGCAGATAGGTGAGATACTTCTCCAGCACATCGAGCGCGCCGATCCGGTTGAGCGCCTGCACAGTGTAGTAGGAATTGCGGATCCAGCAGAAGCGGTAATCCCAATTGCGCTCGCTGCCCGGAGCCTCTGGGATCGAGGTGGTGAGGGCGGCGACAATCGCGCCGGTTTCCTCGTGCTGGCACAGCTTGAGCGCGATCGCCGCGCGAATGACCTCCTCCTGCCATTCAAGCGGAATGTGAAGGCCGCGCACCCACAGCTTCCAGTATTTCCGTGTATTAGCTTCCATCCGCCGGACTTCGGAGCGAATATTGCCGCTGAACGGTTCGTCCGGGCCGAGGAAAAAGTGCTGATCGCTTTCGACGCGGTAGGATTGCTGCTCGAGAATGTATCCCACCGGTGCATCGGTAGACAGGCGCATGGTCACCGGACCGGCCTGATAACGAATATGGTTGGTGCCGTTGGTCGTCTTGGCCAGCTCCGCACCGTAGCCATGCATCGGAGCAAGCGTGACCTTTAGCCTTGGCGCGCCTGCTACGGGACGAACTATCCGTGCGATCGCCACGGGGCGGTACATTCGACCCGACCCCTCGAAACGCGGCGCAAAATCGTGAATTTCGACGGCGCTGCCATCCTCCGCTTCGAGCCGGGTGACCAGAATCGCGGTATTGCGCTCGTAGCGCTGGCTGGACTTGCATTGCCCTTCGAGCGTGAAGCGCCACACGCCTTCGCCGTTCTTGTCCCCGTTTAGCAGCGAGCAAAAAACCGGGTCCCCGTCGACGCGCGGAATACAGCTCCAGACGATTTCGCCGGACGTGTCGACCAGCGCGCTGACCTGGCAATTGCCGATGGGGGAAAGTTCGAGCGTGTGCTGCGCTGCCGTCATAGCTGCAACCACTGGTGCACTGCAGCAACGGTGTCGAGATGATATTTCGCAGCCACGCTCGTGCGCTCTCCGACGGCAATACCGAAACCGCCGAATTGTGCGGATGCGAAGAACCCGTCCTCGTCTGTCACATCGTCGCCAATGAAAATCGGACGGGAATTTCGAAACGGTGTTTCAGCCATGAAAGCGCTGACTGCACCTGCCTTGTCTGCGCCTGGACGCACCAACTCCGCCACGCCCTTACCGAACTTTACCGCCAAGGCGTTGTTTGCAGCAAGCTCCGACACGAATGCGCGCGCACCGTCTTCAAGCTTAGGTGCAGAGCGATAGTGCAGCGCGCCGCCGTGCGTCTTTCCTTCATAAAGCAAACCGTTTTGCGCGGCGAAATGTCTCAATGCGGCGATTACGACATCCGGCAGCGGAGAGGGCGCTTCGCCCAGCCGTTTGCCGTCGGCATGCAGGCGTGAGGCCCCGTGCGAGCCTGCACGCGCCACTTCAAGCACGCCGCAATGGTCTTCGAGATCGCTCAACGCGCGCCCGCTTACAAGCGCCACCCGGCCATCCATGCGGTCTGCGAGCGCAGATAGTCGCGCAGCCAACTGATCTGGTACCTCGATCGCATCGGGGCGCGGCGCGATCGGCACGAGTGTTCCGTCGAAATCGATGAAGAGCGAGATGCTGTCCGCATCACGCAGGCTAGCCAGCGTAGGCGGGTCGGGAAGCTTTGCGGACATCGGATCGCGGGCTAGGCAACCCGGCCCATGCGGTCAACGCCCTAGGGTGCCACCTGCTCTGCCAAAGGCTCCAGGATCAGCGTCCGCCCTTCGACCCTCCAACCTTCGAGGCGGGAGAGCAGGTTCATGCCCACGACATTGGTGGTGCCAAGACTTGGGGCGATTACTACATCCAGCCCGCGCGCTTCGACATTGCCGAAGCGCAGCGTGTCCGCCGATGCGATCTCTGCATTTACCGAACCATTGGCAGTCGAGATGCGCACTGGGATGCCGCCCCTGCGCGGCTCCAGACCCGCACGTTCGGCCACTTCCTGAGACACAGCGGTGATCGTCGCCCCGGTATCCACCAGGAAGTTCGCCGGAACGCCGTTCAGCTCAGCACGCAGCCAGAAATGTCCGTCGCGCGCCAGTTCGACACGGGTTTCACCGCCGGACACGACCTGTTCCGGCATTCCAATTTGCGGCACTGATACGGCAAGCCGGGGATCGAAACGGGAAAGTTGCAATACGACTGTCAGCAATACCGCACCGAGGATGATTGTGCTGGCCGTCCGCACGATGCGCCCGGCGGCCATCCTTCGCCGCATGAGCATGCTTCCGATCCACCCGCCGATCATCGCAGCAAGGGCGATCATCAGCAATTCCGATCGCGGAATCGCCCGGATGATATCGGCAGCGGCAGAAAAGGCAGGCTCGAGGTCCATCGCTGCAATATAGGCGAACAATCAGGCCGTTTCCATGAACGCCGGATCGGCGAGCATTCGGTCGGCCAAATCGCGCCCCGAAATCCAGGCGCTCTCAACGCGCGGCGCCAACAGCCAGTCGCCTGCCATGCCAAGCTGCATGTCGGGCGACCAGAGCGCAGGCGAACCCTCGACCGGCTGCGCCATCGCATAGCGCCAGCGATGTGCCGCGAGATGGATCGGCTCGGCGCGGGCACTGCGGGTAGCTGCGAAAAACGCTTCGAGAAGCTCGGGCGCTACCTCGTCTGCGTCCCGTTCCAGATGCTCGGCAGACCATTCGGGTGATGCGTGGATGACCCACGTCTCACTCCCGCCGCGTCCGGGTTTGGCAGCGTTTCTCGCCGCCCAACGAACCGCACCTTGCCCTTTGAACGTCACGGCAAGTGACAGCGGCTCGGCAAAGGCCGCCATTACGGCCCAGCAGGGTGCAGAACTCGTCGATGCAGCGCGATGTGCAAATCCGGGCGCGACTTTTTCGCACAGCGGCGCTGCTTGCTCGGCAGGGACGGCCACAACTAGGGATGTCGCTTCGAAGCCGGCGTCCGCGGAGCTGAGCATCCATTTATCGCCGCTGCGTTCGACCTGCTCGATACGAGTCGCCCATTGCACATCGAGAGCTTCCGCCATCGCCTTGATCGGACCATTCATACCAGGCGTGCCGACATAGGTACCCTCACCGGCGGCAGGCCATGCGGCCACAGCTCCGGCATCCTCCCATTCGGTCACGGCACGCTGGAAACGCTCGTCACGTGCGGTGAAATACTGTGCACCATGATCGAAGCGCAGTGTCTGTCCGCCAACCTCCGCACGGCGCGTTGCCATACGGCCGCCAGGCCCTCGCCCCTTGTCGAACAGGCGAACCGAAACTCCTTGCGCCGCCACAGCTGTAGCGCAGGACAGACCGGCCATCCCGGCACCGACGATTGCGACGCTCATGGGGCGTTGCGCGGGTCGGTAGCCTCGGCGAGGATCAGCGAAAACCGCTCCTGACTGTCGAGCCAGCGTTTGCGCGGACTCCAGCCGCAGGCCTGCAACAGCAGGTTGGAACTGCGGCGCGTGAATTTATGGCTGTTCTCGGTATGAATGCTCTCACCCTCGGCCATCGCAAAGCTTTCGCCATCCACTTCGAACGTCATATCGCGCGCCGCCACAAGATGCATCTCGATACGGGCGTAGCGGTCGTTCCAGCGTGCTTCGTGCCGCAAATCATCTACCGGGATAGTGCCGCCCAGCTCGCGATTGATGCGGCGGGCGAGATTGAGATTGAACTCGCCCGTGACGCCGCCCGCATCGTCATAAGCGGCCTCCAGCACATCGCGGTCCTTCACCAGGTCCATCCCGATCAGCAGCATGGGCTGTACACCGTGATCGGCATGCAGCGTCATGCGCATCGAGCGCAGCAGATCGACGGCGCTGTGCGGGACCATATTGCCGATCGTCGAGCCTGGGAAAAAGCCAAGCTTGGGCAGCGCGTCCACTTCGCCGGGAAGATCGACCTGGCGGAGGAAATCGGCCTCGACAGGATGCACCGGAAGGCCGGGAAACTTCGCCGACAGTGCCGCGGCGGATTCGCGCAGGAAATCGCCCGCGATATCTAACGGGACATAGGCCGCAGGGTCGATCGCTTGCAGTAGCAGCGGCGTCTTCACCGAACTTCCGCTGCCAAATTCGACCACTGCCCTGCCCGCACCGATCGCCGAAGCAACCTCTTCAGCGTTTGTCTCCAGAATCTCGGTTTCCGCCCTCGTCGGATAATATTCCTCAACCTGTGTAATCTCCTCGAACAGTTCCGATCCTGCGTCATCGTAGAGCCACCGCGCAGGGATGGCCTTGTGCGGGTCGCGCAGCCCTTCGATTACATCGGCGCGAAAGGCGCGGTCGACGCCGTGCTCGTCCCTGTCGACAAGTGCGAGGCCATTTCCGGTTTTCATTCAGATATCCTTTGCCAGCCTGAGGCCGGTGAACTGCCACCGCTGGTGCGGGTAGAAAAAATTACGGTAAGATGGGCGCGAGTGGCCGCGCACCGTCGCGCAACTTGCACCCTTGAGCACGAACTGCCCGCTCATGAATTTGCCGTTATATTCGCCCACAGCGCCCGCTGCGGGCTGGAAGCGCGGGTATGGCAGATATGCCGAGCGGGTGAATTGCCAGCAATCGCCGAACAGGTCCTTGCCCCCGCGCGTTGTCGGCGGGGTTGCTGTGTCCAGCTGATTGCCTCCCGCCGCATCATGGGCAGGCATCTCGCCCTCCTGCCCGCGCGCTATCGCTTCCCATTCGAACTCGGTCGGCAGGCGGTGTCCGGCCCATGCGGCATAGGCATCCGCCTCGTAATAGGAGATATGCGTGACCGGCGCGTCGGGATGGCGGGTTTGCCAGCCTGCATGGGTGAACTGCTTCTCATCCTCCCAATAGGACGGCGCGGCGATGCGGTTCTCGTTTACCCACGACCAGCCATCGGAAAGCCACAGAGCAGCGTTTTCGTAGCCGCCATCCGCGATAAAGTCATGCCATTCGCCATTGGTGACCAGCCGGTCGGCGAGCGCGAACGGCTCGAGCAAGGCGCGGTGGGCCGGACCTTCGCAGTCGAAGGCGAAACCATCGTCCTGGTGCCCGATCCGTGCGATCCCGCCTGGGTGCTTGTGCCAGCCCAGTGGCTGCACCGGTGTAGGACTAGCTGCGCTGGCCTCCCACATTGCCGGGCCAAGAGGGTTCTGGAACAGCGCGTGCTTGATATCGGTGAGCAGTAACTCCTGGTGCTGCTGCTCATGAGCGACCCCAAGTGCGATCAGCTCGGCGTGGCGCGGATCCTCCAGCAAGCGGTCCATCGCAGCATCGACATGAGCGCGATACTCATGGATTTGCTCTAGCGTCGGACGCGAAAGCATCCCGCGCGAGAAACGCGCAATCCGCTCGCCCTCGGCTTCGTAGTAGGAGTTATGGATGAACGGCCATTTCTCGTCGAACAGCGCATAGTCGGCGACCTGTTCGCGCAGCAGAAAGGTTTCCCAGAACCAGGTCGTATGCGCGAGATGCCACTTTGCCGGAGAGGCATCCTCCATGGACTGGATCGTCGCATCGGCGTCGCTCAGCGGCTCCGCCAGCGCTTCGCTGAGCGCGCGCGTGGCACGGAACCGCTCTGCCAGCGATGCTTCGGCGACTTCGTTGAACTGCTGCTGGACCCGGGTCATGAGGCGACCCCTTCATGCTTTGGACTGCCAGAATGCAGCAGTCGCCGGCCCTCATGGCGAAAGAACCCCGCCCGGCGCAAGGTGATTCAGGAAGAAATCCGTTTGACCAACATAGGTTAATCGCGGCCCGGCGTTGCACATTCAGGCAGCATCGGCGCGGCGTTGCTCGTCCTCATCGTTGAGCATTTCCGCCAGCAGGAAGGCCAGTTCAAGCGATTGAGCCGCATTGAGACGCGGATCGCAATGGGTGTGATAGCGATCCGAAAGCGCATCGTCCGTGATCGCCACAGCCCCGCCCACGCACTCGGTCACATCCTGTCCGGTCATCTCGACGTGAATTCCGCCGGCGTGTGTTCCCTCGGCGCGGTGAACGGCAAAGAAGCCTTTCACCTCGGTGAGGATGCGGTCGAACGGGCGCGTTTTGTAGCCGCTGTCCGATTTGACCACATTGCCGTGCATCGGATCGCAACTCCACACCACCGGATGGCCTTCACGCTGCACTGCGCGCACCAATGGCGGCAACCCAGCCTCGACCTTGTCATGGCCGAAGCGGCTGATCAGCGTAATCCGGCCGGGCTCGCGCGCCGGATTGAGCGTGTCGAGCAGCTTGAGCAGCGCATCGGGCTTCAGGCTCGGGCCGCATTTCATGCCCAGCGGATTGCCGATACCGCGCGCGAATTCGATATGCGCGCTGCCTTCGAAACGAGTGCGATCGCCGATCCACACCATATGCGCGCTCGTGTCGTACCAATCGCCGGTTAGCGAATCCTGCCGCGTCATCGCTTGCTCGTAAGGAAGGAGCAGCGCTTCATGGCTGGTGTAAAAGCTGGTCCGCTCCAATTGCGGCAGCGTCTGTGCGTTGACGCCGCATGCTTCCATAAAATCGAGCGCTTCGCCGATCCGGTCGGCTAGATCGGCGAACTTTTCCGCCCAAGGACTACGGCCCATGAAGTCGAGCGTCCACTGGTGTACCTGTCGAAGATTGGCGTAGCCGCCACCGGCAAATGCACGCAGCAGGTTGAGCGTCGCAGCCGCCTGAGAATAAGCGCGGACCATGCGTTCCGGATCGTTGCGGCGCGTGGCAGCATCGAACTCGATCCCGTTGATATTATCGCCGAGATAGCTCGGCAGCGTAACGTCGCCCTTCGTTTCGGTCGGCGAACTGCGCGGCTTGGCGAACTGGCCCGCCATGCGCCCGACCTTCACCACCGGATGCTTGCTAGCGAAGGTCAGCACGACTGCCATTTGCAGGATCACCCGGAAGGTATCGCGAATATTGTTCGGGTGGAATTCGGCAAAGCTCTCGGCACAATCTCCGCCCTGAAGCAGAAACGCCTTTCCCTCGCTAACCTCGGCAAGGTCAGCTTTCAGCGCGCGGGCCTCCCCGGCAAAGACGAGCGGCGGATAGGACCGAAGGGTCTCCTGCGCTCGGTCGAGCGCGGAAGCGTCCTTATAGTCGGGCAAGTGCCTTGCCTCGAATTCCGTCCAGCTGGTTGGCGTCCACGCCTTCGTCATTGCAATTCCCATTGGTTCGAGCAGCTATTAGGGCAGCCCGAAAGCGCGGTATGAGGCAAACATCTTTTGCTTGGCCAGCCCAAAAGGCCGATTTACCGAACCTGATTAACGGCCCAGAATCGCAGCGGCAGATGCGGGCACTTGCGTTACGAGTTCCTGACCTTCGGGGATCACCGCCACGCGGTACCCTCCACGGCCACCGAAATACTTCTTCGCCAGCGCCAGCATAGTGTCCGGCGTCGTGCTTGAGAAATCGTTCAGCAATGAACGGAGAAGCGCGATGCGCTGCGGCTCTACCGTCGACCCCTCAAGTTGGAACAGCCAGAACAGATTGCCGGTCGAGGCGCGCGAAATATACTGGCGCAGCGGCTCGGTTACCCGCTCGAGCTCATCGGCGTCGGGCGGAGTGGCGGCGAGGTTTTGAGCGATGCGATCCGCTTCCTGGAAGAAGATTGGCACGTCGCCTGGCTGCAACTGCGCGATTGCACTGATACGGCCGCCCCCTGGGATATCGCTCGGCCATTCGGAGCGAACGACCGGGGAATAGCTGGCCCCGGCGCGCTCACGCATGGCCTCGAGCAGACGGTTGTTGAAAACTTGCACAAGGATTTCGAGTTGGCGGGATTCGCGAAGGTTCGCGACACCGCCTCCGCTTGGCCATGCAATGACCGCAGCGGCCTGGTTCGCATCACCGCGATGTTCCAGCACCGTTGTTGCGCCCGCATCCGGGAAAGACGCCACACGAGAGGCGACTTCGACGGGCAAGGCACCACGAGGCGCGAGAGCCCCGAATGTGTTCTGGAGCGCCGCGACCGCTTCTGCGCGCTCGAAGTCTCCAAAAATCAACACTTCGACGGGGCCCTGACGCAGGATCGGTTCCCACACGGCGCGGAAGCCGCCGGGTGTCGCTGCATCGATCATTTGCGGAGTTGGCGTTGCATAGCGCAGATCGCCTGCACGCAAAAGCGCGTCCAGATCGCGCGACAGCATCGCGCCGGGGCTGGTGCGATAGCCGTCATAGGCAAGCCGCGCAGCAGCTTGCGCCCGCAATACCGGATTGGGATCCCAGCGAGGTTGATCCAGCTTCGCGGCAAACAGATAAAGCTGATCGGCAAGATCCTCGGGCCTTGTCTGGGCGAAGAAGGTGAAAGCGCCCTCCCCGATCTCGAATTCAAATCCCATTTTGCGGCCTGTAGAAATCCGGTCGAGCTCTTCCTGGCCCAATTCGCCGACACCGGCGCCGATCAGCGCCATCTTGCCCAGCGTGATATAGGCTGTGTCCGCCTCCCTGAGGGAGCGATAACCGCCACCAAAGCGCACCTTGACCGCAACCCGGCCAGGCTCCGCATCATTGGACCACAGGATCGTCTTTACGCCGTTGGCGAAGTCCACGCGTTCGATATCGAGGACACCCAGCGGTGCCTGTTGCACGATATCGGATGGTGTCCCGATCGGCGGGAGATCTTCGAAAGATATGTCGCTGGCGGCGAGGCGCGAAGAGCCATCGGCCTCGACCGGGGCGGCCAATGTCGCTCGCAAGGCTTCGGCAGTGGCTTCGTCCGCGTCGGGGGTCACATATGCTGCGCGGATGACCGCTCCACTGAACAATCCGCGAGTGTGCTCGAGGATTTGCTCGGGCGTGATGGTATCCTTCATCCCATTGAAGACCATCAAAACGGTTTCCGGCGCAGCAACGGTCTCGCGAATGTCGACCGCGCGAACGATGTCATCGGCGAGACGCGAACCCGGTAGCACGGAACGCTCGGCGACCGAGCTTTGGAAAACCTGCTCGAACTCGGCGATTTCACGCGCGACTTCTTCATCGGAAGGCGGCGTCTGGAGCGCATCGGCAATGACGGCGCGTACATCGAGCAGAGCGGTTTTCCAATCGTCGCTCAGTGGAGCGAGCGAAATGAAGGTTGCATCGGCCGAGCGGCTGACATCGTCCTGCTGGACCTGTGCATACAGGTAACTTCCGCCGGCCCTGGCGCGCGCCTCTAGACGGCGGTTAATCAGCGCCTGCGCCAGCGAATCGCGTAGCAGGCCCTGATTGTAGACGATCGTATCCTGCACCGGGCGCCATGGCCGCATGACCGCGTAGGTCAGGTTACGCGGAAGGTCGGCTTCGACAATTACTGCCGTCTCGCCGACCGGATTGGCGGGATCTGTGCCTGCAGGAGCGACGGGATCGCCGAAATCAGGGGCAGCTGCGGCAGAACCCTTGCCGTCCCAATCGCCGAACCATTTTTCGACCAATGCAGCCAACTGAACCGGATCGACATCGCCCGCGGCG
This sequence comes from uncultured Alphaproteobacteria bacterium, assembly GCA_963797945.1. GTDB lineage: Bacteria > Pseudomonadota > Alphaproteobacteria > Sphingomonadales > Sphingomonadaceae > Qipengyuania. The sequence continues at coordinate 506,630 of CAWCRA010000006.1, forward strand.
ACCACGACAGTGTTTTCGGGACGGTACCAGCGGCTGTGAAATGCGCGAACGCTGGCGGGCGTTGCCGCGCGCAGAGTTGCCTCGGTGCCTATGGGAATGCGCGTTGCCAGCCGCTGTCCTGCAAACAGCGTTTCTCGCGTCGCATCGCCGCTGCGCGCGGCAGCACCGCCGCGTTCGCGCTTCTCTGCAAGCACGATAGGTACATCGGCCGCTAGGTTTTCCGCCGACAATGCAGGCTCGCGCACCATTCCGGAAAGTAGCTTGAAACTCTCCGCCAGCTTGGCGGGATTGATGTTTGGCAGGTCCAGTTTGAATGCGGTGTGGGTCGGGCTGGTCTCGGCATTGGTGTCACTGCCGAAGGTCGCACCAAGGCGTTGCCACGTGGGGATAGCTTCGCCCGGGCCCAAGTATTTGCTTTCGCGGAACACCATGTGTTCGAGAAGGTGAGCGTAACCCAGCTCGCTATCCGTTTCGTGCAGCGAACCTGCATCAATGCGAACACGGATCGAGATCTGGTTGGGCGGCACGCCATTACGGCGAACGGCATAACGCAGCCCGTTCTCCATCTCGCCGAAGAGCCATTCCTCATCGCGCGGGACGTCGCTGCCCTCGTAGATCCACGGTGTTTCGTCACCGGTCTGAAGCGCTGTCGGCGCTGGGAGCGCATCTGCCTGAGCGAGCGCAGGCTGCGGCGCCAGCAGCGCGAACGGAAGTAGAATCGCGAAACGGCGCAAGGCGCGCGGAAAATTGGTCATGTGTGTAATATAGAAGCCAAAGGCGTGAAGCGCGAGTGAACACGTGTAAATAGTTACGCGCTTGTTCGGAAGGCTGCAGATCCCTACATCGTCTGTCATGTTCATCGAAACCGAAACCACGCCCAATCCGGCCAGCCTGAAGTTCCTGCCTGGACGCGAAGTGATGCCAGCAAGCACGCGCGAATTCGCCTCGCCCGAAGCTGCGGAAGCAAGTCCTCTCGCGCAGGCGATCTTCGATACGGGAGAGGTCGTGAATGTCTTTTTCGGCAGCGATTTCATCTCCGTCACCGCTGCGCCCGGCGTCAACTGGACCGATCTGAAACCGCAGGTACTCTCCATCCTGCTTGATCATTTCGTTTCTGAAGCTCCGCTTTTCATCCCGGGCACCGCCGCTGGAATCGCGGTCCCGGCCGACGAGGACGCGCTGCTGGTCGAAGAGGATCCTGCGGACGAAGACGTGGTCGCGCAGATCAAGGAGTTGCTCGAAACGCGCGTTCGGCCTGCTGTTGCCGGCGATGGAGGCGACATCCAGTACCGCGGCTTCAGAAACGGCATCGTTCACCTGACGATGCAAGGCGCATGCTCCGGCTGCCCGTCCTCATCCGCCACTTTGAAACACGGTATCGAGGGTTTGCTGAAACATTATGTGCCGGAGGTCGTTGAAGTCCGCGCAGCCTGACAAAAGGACAGCGAAGGATTTTCATGCCCAAACAATTTCACGACAACACCCTATCCGCCGATGCGCTCGACCAAATTTTTCGCGAGGCGCGAAGCTATAATGGCTGGCTCGACAAGGACGTCAGCGAGGATCAGCTTCACGCCATTTACGAGCTGATGAAGATGGGGCCGACCTCGGCCAATATGCAGCCCGCGCGTATCGTCTGGGTCAAATCGCAGGACCAGAAAGACAAATTGTCCGCGCTTGCCTCCGAGGGGAACCAGGACAAGATCAAAGCGGCCCCTGTCACCGCCATCATCGGCTATGACATCGATTTCCACGAAGAGCTTCCCTGGCTCTTCCCGCACACCGATGCGAAGAGCTGGTTCGAAGGCGATGAAGATGGGCGCAAGGAAGGGGCGAAGCGGAATTCGGCGCTTCAGGGTGCGTATATGATTATCGCAGCGCGCGCCGTCGGCCTCGATTGCGGTCCGATGTCGGGCGTCGACCTGGATGCTGTGACTGAGGAGTTTTTCGGTGACAATCCGCGCGTTAAGGCCGATTGGGTTTGCTCGATCGGCTATGGCGATCCGGAAAGCATTTTCGACCGCAGCCCGCGCCCCGATTTCGACAAGTTCACGCGCATAGCCTGACATTGCACGCTTGATGCAGGCGCGGTGCTGGGGCACATCGCGCCGCCATGCGTATTCTTGCAATCGACTGTGCCACCGAGGCGTGCTCTGCCGCCTTGTTCGAGAAAGGCAAGTTGATTGATTCGCGCATTGAAGTGCTCGGTCGCGGACATGCGGAGCGTCTCGTCCCGATGATTGCCGAGTTGCCTGATCATGGGCGCGCCTCTCTCATACGGGTCTCGCTTGGCCCCGGAAGCTTTACCGGCACCAGAATCGGCATCGCAGCCGCCCGCGCCCTGGGGGTTGCTTGGCAAGCCAAGGTCGTCGGCTATCCAACTCTTTCCCTGGTTGCCGCGATGGCTCGAGAAGAGCGCGGCAATGTGCCAATCCTGGTTGCGATGGCAGGCGGCCACGGGGAACTCTTCGTTCAAAGCTTCGGCTCCGGCGGCAAACCGGATGGCCCTCATGCGTCCATGAAACCGGGCGCCGCGAGCACCCATTCAGACATTGCAGTCGTTGCAGGATCGAAAGCGGCGGATCTCGTTTCTCTGCGTGGGTCAGGTGAGAACCTCGCCCTGCTGCCCGATGCTGCGCATACCTATTTGCTCGACGAGACGGTCTTCACCGAGGCGCTGACACCCATTTACGGTCGCCCGCCGGATGCGAGGCTGCCCGCATGACCGATGACGGCCAGCTCAACCAGATCATGGCAATTATGGATTCCGCTTTCGATCCGCACTGGCGAGAGGCTTGGACGAGGCAGCAAGTCGCAAGTTCGCTCATTTTGCCGAATACGCACGTCATTACCGTCGACGCGGATGGGAATTTGACAACGCAAGGAGCAGAGGCGGCAGGTTTCGTCCTCGCCCGGCGCGCTGCCGGTGAAGAGGAATTGCTTTTGGTTGCGGTTGAGCCTTCCAAGCGGCGCCGCGGCCTGGGGCTCAAATTGCTGAAACTATTCATAGAAAATGCAAAACAGCATGGCAGCGAGAAGATTTTCCTCGAAATGCGCGATGCGAACCCGGCGGAAGCACTTTATCGCCGCTGTGGCTTTACGCCGATAGGCCGCAGGAAGAGCTATTACCGAACTCTGGACGGCTCCCCGGTCGACGCGATTACCTTTGCAAGAGATGTTTGATCTTGCTCGACGACAGGTTTCGGGCAGTTTTTATTGGACACAGCACATCGATTTGCATAGGCGACGCTCCGAAGGAGTGCCTTAATGGACCAGTTCGAAGACGATATGAAAGAAACTTTGATTACTTTGACGTCGGACATCGTTGCCGCGCATGTGAGCAATAACGATGTTGCCGTCGATGAAGTCGCGACATTGATCAGCAGTGTCTATTCGGCGCTCGCAAATGTCGAAGGCGCTCAGGCTGCTGCGGAAGAACCGCCCGAACCGGCAGTGTCCATCCGCGCTTCGCTCAAGAAAGATCATCTGGTCTGCCTCGACTGCGGCAAGAAGATGAAGATGCTCAAACGGCACCTTTCGACCGAGCACGGGCTGACGATCGACGACTACCGGGAGCGCTGGGGCTTGTCGCAGGACTATCCAATGGTCGCGCCGGACTACGCCGAAACGCGCCGCGATCTTGCCAAGAAGATCGGCTTGGGACGCAAGCCGGGCCAGAAGCGCGGACGCAATAAGAAGACTTGAACAAAGCCGCTTGAGCTGACTTGAGAACAACGCCCCGCCCGCCTATGGCAGCGGGGCGTTTTCATTTGCGGAGCCGGACTTGCAGCAGCGTATCGACCTTGAACAACTTTGCGCAGACAAGGGTTTGCGCATCACCGAGCAGCGGCGAGTAATTGCGCGAGTGCTCTCGGAAAGCGATGATCATCCCGACGTCGAAATGCTGCATGAACGCGCCAACAGGATCGATCCGGGCATTTCGATCGCGACGGTTTATCGCACCGTGCGGCTATTCGAAGAGGCCGGCATTCTCGACCGCCATGATTTCGGCGATGGCCGTGCGCGCTATGAGGCTGCGCCCGAAGCACATCACGATCATCTGATCGATGTCGAGAGCGGCAAGGTCGTCGAATTCGTCGATCCCGAACTGGAAGCGCTTCAGAAGCAAATCGCCGAGAAGCTCGGCTATCGCCTCGTCGACCACCGGATGGAACTCTATGGCGTCCGGCTCGACCGAGAAGACTGAAGACCGCCGACTGCGACGTCAGAGACGGTATTCGGCCCGCAGGCTTGCCGCCATGCGCGGCGAGAAGGTGCCGTTAAGTGCAATCGGCCGCGTTCGCTTCACCATACGGATCATCGGCATTCTGATCCTGCTCGCGATCTTCGTTCCGCTTCATTACGCGTTCCGCATTTTCGCATACGGTTCGCCCTTCCCGATGCTGTTCCTGCGCTACACAGCGCGTGTCGTAGGCGCGCGGGTCGAGAAGGTCGGCACCCCGCTGCGCAGGGATGTATTTTTCATTTCGAACCACATCTCGTGGATCGATATTCTGGCGCTCGCCGGGGCAAGCGGCACGGCTTTCGTTGCCAAATATGAGCTATCGCAGGTCCCCGTGATCGGTTGGTTGTGCGGCCTCAACCGCACTGTCTTCGTCCAGCGCGAGAACCGTTTAGGGGTGGCCGAGCAGATCAACGCCTTGCGCGAGGCCTTGCAGGACAATTGGTCGGTTACGGTCTTTCCGGAAGGTACGGTCACGGATGGACATTCACTGCTACCATTCAAGTCGAGCATGCTCAGCGTGCTGGAGCCGCCACCGCCTGGCGTCCTCGTTCAGCCGGTCATGATCGATTACGCCGCAGTGTCCGAGGAGATTGGCTGGGTCGGCGATGAAAGCGGTTTGCACAACGCCATGCGCATCATGGCCCGCAAGGGCACCTTTAAGTTGCGCCTGAATTTCCTCGAACCATTCAGCCCGGAAGATCACCGCGGCCGCAAGGCCATTGCGGCAAAGGCCCGCGAGGAGATCGAAGAGGCTCTCGTCGAAGCACTGGCTAAGCCACTGCGCGATTTCAGCCATACGGTCGAAGCGATCCAGTATCGCGCTCCGGCGAAGAGCCAGTCCGACGCTTAAAGTTCTGCCTTGACCAACCAGTCATGGAATATCCGCACCGGGCGCTCTTCCAGCGCAGTGGGCTTGCAGACGAACCAGTAGCTGTAAGGGCTTTCGACCTCGGCGCCGTAAAGATTGGTCAGCCGCGTATCACGTGCGCGTTTCAGGTGGTCGTCATGCATGATTGCGATGCCCAGACCCTGCGCTGCGGCTTCGAGCATCAGCTGCCCCGAATCGTAATGATCGATCGCCGCCGGCTCCAGATCTTTGAGATTGAGCTCGGCTTTCCATGCCTCGAAGCTCTCCGGAAGTTCGTTGTGGATCAGGAAGGTCTGCTTTGCGAGCGGCTCGACGTCGGGCTCGTCGCCAATTGCATTCGCAACTTGCTTGCTGGCGATGGCGTGTACCATATTGTGATCAAGCCGCACGGCATGGAGCCCGCTCGCCGGCCCGCGCGACAGGATGATCGCGGCGTCGAGCGTATCCCCCACACGGTCTTCCAGATGAGGTCCGGTATCGATATCGATATGGAGCAGCGGATGCGTCTGGCGCAGTTCCGCGAGACGCGGGAACAGGCGCTGGCTACCGAACAGCGGCAGGACACCCAGATGCAGGCGCAAAAGCGACATGTTTTCCGACTGGTTTTCGACCGCTCGGGCCAGAGCCTCCAGCTGCGGATTCACGGCCTCGTAAAAGGCCTGCCCCTCGTCGGTGAGCTGCATCGCCTGCCGCGCGCGGGTAAACAGCTTCTTGCCGACAAATGCTTCGAGATTACCGATCCGGCGCGATAGCGCAGACGGACTAAGGCCCAGTTCGTCAGCCGCAGCGCGCGCCGAACCTAGCCGGACCGTTCGAACAAAAGCCTCGAGAGCGCGCAAGGGTGGAAGACGACGGACAGCCATGCCCCCGAACTATTGCGCGCAACGCAACTTGTCGAGCAGCTTCGGCCGAAATCGGACGAAGTGTTGCATCATTCCTCGTCGCTCTTTTCGGGCGAATGCAGGCGCAGGCGCGTCACATGAGTTTCGTCGCCCTCGGTGATCTCGATCTTCCAGCCGCTGTCATGATCCAGAACCTGGCCGACCTGCGGGACCTGTTCTGCCAGTATATAGGCTAGCCCGCCCAGCGTATCGACCGACTCGGCCACTTCACCAAGTCGTGGATCGACCTTTTCGGCAACATCGTCGAGTTCGGCGCGCGCGTCGCAATCCCACATGCCATCGCCGATTGGCACGATCAGTTCGGGCGGCGATTCGTCGTGCTCATCCTCGATCTCGCCGACGATTTCCTCGACCAGATCCTCGATCGTGATAATCCCGTCAGTGCCGGAAAATTCATCGAGAACGATCGCCAGATGCATTCGCTGCGCCCGCATGTCGGCCAGCACGTCGATCGCATTGCGGGTCTGCGGCACGTAAAGCGGCTGCCGCATCAAGGTGGTCCAGTCGGGCGGCGGGGGCTCGTTATTGGCCAGAAACGGGAAAATATCCTTGATGTGGATCATGCCCACAACTTCATCGAGCTGGTCACGGTAGACCGGCATGCGGGAATGCCCGTGCTCGGAAAACTGCGCGACGACCTCGGCCCAGCTCGCCGTCGCATTAACCGCAACGATCTCTCCGCGCGGGACGGCTACGTCGTCCGCATCGTGTTCACTGAAATGGAGGAGGTTGCGCAGCATCTGGCGCTCCACCGACGACAGGTCGCCGGTGCCGGGCTCCCCGACATTGTCCTCGCCGTTTTCTTCCTCGTGCTCGTCGAGAGTTTCCTCGATCTGCGCACGCAAGCTGCGGTCGCGCGCATCGGGGTCGAATATTCGGCGGAGTGCGGGCCACAGCCCGCCGCTACTCTCCGCTTCTCCGGAACTGGTTGTAGTGTCGGGCATGGCCCTTGCAAAGCGCTCCTTCTAGTCGCGGTCCCCATATGGGTCCGCTATACCCAGTTTTGCAAGCGCTGCGATCTCGAGTTTTTCCATAGCCTCGGCATCGGCATCGCTATCGACGTGATCGTGCCCCGCCAGATGCAGAAAGCCGTGCACGATTAAATGCGCTGCATGATCGGCGAGCGAGATGCCTTTGCTGCTGGCTTCGTGGGCACATGTCTCATGCGCCAAGGCGATGTCACCCAGCAATTCGGGCGGTCCGTCAGCCGCCAGCTTAATCAGGTCGGCGCGCTCCAGCATAGGAAACGAAAGCACATTAGTGGACTTATCCTTCCCTCGCCATTCGCGGTTCAGTTCGTGAATTTCGGCATCGTTGGTAAACAGCACGCTGGCGGACAAGCGCGAACATGTCAGTGTCGGTTCCACCTCGGCCGCCGCACAAACAGCGCGGTTCGCCAGCCCTGCCCAATCGCCTTCCGGCCACCCATCGATTTCGACGTCGACATCCACCTAGGCAGTCGGTCCCTCATACGCCTCGACAATGCGTCCGACGATCGGGTGCCGGACCACATCAGCGACGGTAAAACGGATCGTGCCGAACCCTTCCACACCCTCCAGTTTATCCACCGCGTCGGCAAGCCCGCTCATCCGGTCGCCGCCGGGGATGTCGACCTGTCTGGGATCGCCGCAGACCACCATGCGGCTGTTCTGGCCGAACCGGGTGAGAAACATCTTCATCTGCTCGCGCGTCGTATTTTGCGCCTCGTCGAGGATCACGAAGGCATCCGCCAAAGTCCTCCCGCGCATGAACGCAATGGGCGCAATTTCAATCTCGCCCGAGGCAATACGGCGCTCGACCTGTTCGGGCGGCATGCAGTCGTACAGCGCATCATAAAGCGGGCGCAGATACGGATCGACTTTGTCCTTCATATCGCCGGGCAAAAAGCCAAGCTTCTCGCCCGCCTCGACAGCGGGGCGCGACAAGATAAGGCGCTGGACGCTGCCATTGATCAGCTGGGCCACCGCCTGCGCGACGGCGAGATAGGTCTTTCCCGTTCCGGCGGGACCAAGCGCAAAGATAATGTCATCGCGCGCCAGGCTCCGCATGTAGCTCACCTGCATCGCGCTGCGCGGCACGATGGTTTTGCGCCGAGTGCGTATCATGATCGGCGGGCCCTTCAGCTCCGCATCAACAATCCCGTCAAGCGTCGGCTCGTTCGACATGGCAATCAGCGATTCGATAGCACCCGCGTCGAGGTCCTGACCCATGGCCAGCCGGTCATACATCGTCTGCAGAACGTCGCGCGCGCGCGCTACGCTGTCTTCGGGCCCTTCGATTTGAACCTCGTCACCCCGCGCGGAAATGAACACACCGAGCCGGTTCTCGACCTGAACGAGGTTCGCGTCGAATTGCCCGAAAAGCGCCCCGAGCAAGCTTTGGTTGTCAAAAGAGACCTCGGCCCGGGCGCGGCGAATTTCGCGTTGCGGGGCAGGCGGTTTAGATAGTGCCGGTTCGGCCTGAGCCCCGGACTTTCGTACTGGTTTACGAGCCATGCGCTCCCTTCATCTTCGAGTCGGAAAGGTAAGCTCTCGGACAAGCTACGCAAGTGGGTCTGCGCAATGATGGTGGAAAGTTGGGAATGGCTATTATCTAGCAAATCGCATCGCAGGAGGGGCGAAAGACTTGGCCATTCGTAATTTTGCCTTCAATCCTGCCATTTGCGAGCATATCCCGATGCTGACGGTCGTACGCTTCGGTTCAACGGCGCGCTTTCGCCAACAATCACATGCGAAATGTGGTAGAATGGCTATTGTAATCTGACTTACCCTGCCGAGCCGCCGGTTTCTTGACCGGAAAGCCGATGAGAAAGCGCTTCCTATGATATTGAGAAAAGGCCAGCATTCCACCACCACGAGCCTGGGTGTCAGAACTATGGCATTTGCAGCGGTAGCTTCCTTGTCGTTTTCCACTGCCGATGCGCAGGACACGATAGCGGCTGAAAATGCGCCTGGAACGATCATCGTCGAAGGCATGCCGGAAACCGAGGAAGAGCGCGTCGAAGTGCTTACCCGCTCCATTTCGCGGCGGCCACGGGTCGATAAACCGGTGTCGAAGCGTTACGATCAACTTTGCGTGGGCGTTATCGGAATTTCCGCCGAATTTGGCGCTGCACTCATCGACCGGATGTCGGAAAACGCACGCTCTTTCGGAATTGGCGTGGCAAATACGGGCTGCCAAGTGAACACTCTAGTCGCCTTTGTGAACGATAGCAGGTCGGAAGTCGAGAGACTGCGAGCAGACCGTCATTGGCTGTTCTCCCAATTAAAGGACTACGAATATAAGCGCGTTCTGAGGGGGAATGGTGCTGCCCAAGCATGGCACGTCACCGAAGAAAAGGACGTGGACGGGAAAGCGTTTCTCACAATTGACATCGATGGTGCCCAAGTGCGTACGAACGACCCGTTCGTAGCCAGCAACATTGCCGAGCAGATTCGGGTCGACATTATTGGTTCGGTTGTTCTGATCGACAAAGGACGCGTCGAAGGGAAGACTATTCGGCAACTGGCGGACTACGCCTCTGTCCGGAGTTTTGCGTCGGTGGACGATGTATCGGGCGCGACTGCGATTTGGCCGCCAACGATTCTGTCCTTGTTTCACGAGGAAGCAGGAGACGTCGCCGGGCTAACCGATTTCGATCGGGCATATCTGGAAGCTCTTTATAGTCTCCCGCGCAATGCGAAAGGTAGCGCAATCCATGATGCTACATGGACCAGATATCGCAAGCTCACGTCGAACGAGGATGGCTAGAGCAACCGTCCTTCGATCGAGTTGGCCCCGGCTTCCATCAACTCCGCCTGCACCAGATCGCCAATCGCTACTTCACCTTGGAACCACACGCTTTGCAGCCAGGGTGACTTGCCGAGCCACTGGCCGGGGTGCTTGCCCTTGCGCTCGACCAGCACCGCGCAAGTCTTGCCGACGCTTGCTTCGTTGAAAGAGAGTTGATCGCGGTTGAGCGCTGCTTGCAGGCGCTGGAGCCGCTGGTCCATCACCTCGGGCGCGACCTGGCCTTCCATCGTCGCAGCAGGAGTGCCTGGGCGCGGCGAATATTTGAAGCTGTATGCCTGCGCGTATCCGACCTCGTCGACCAAAGCCAAAGTTTGTTCGAACTCTGCGTCGGTTTCGCCAGGGAAACCCACGATAAAATCCCCCGAGAGAGCCAGGTCCGGCCGCGCCGCCCGGAACCGTTCGAGCAGCTTGAGATAGCTGTCGACCGTGTGACTGCGATTCATTGCCTTGAGCACTCGGTCGCTGCCCGCCTGCACCGGCAAATGCAGGAATGGCATGAGCTTTTCGAGCTCGCCATGGGCGGCGATGATGTCCTCGTCCATGTCGGCAGGGTGGCTGGTGGTGTATCGAATGCGAGCGAGGTCATCCACTTCGGAAAGCTTGCGGACAAGACCCGCAAGACCCTGGACGTGGCCCTTGTCGTCCTCGCCCGACCATGCCGAGACGTTCTGGCCCAACAGGGTGATTTCTTTCGCGCCAGCTTCGACCAGTTTCTGCGCTTCAGTGACAAGGTCATTGAAAGGACGCGAGATTTCCGCACCGCGCGTATAGGGCACCACGCAATAGGTGCAGAACTTGTCGCACCCTTCCTGGATGGTGAGGAAAGCGCTCGGCGCGCTCTTGCGGCCTTTTCCACCCCTGACCGGTAGCGACGCGAACTTCGCGATCGCCGGCATGTCGGTGTCAGTCGAACGTTCGCCCTGAACCGCTCTGTCGAGCATTTCGGGCAGGCGGTGATAGGCCTGCGGGCCGACGACCATGCTGACCGCCGGAGCGCGCGCCATGATCTCCTCGCCTTCTGCCTGGGCGACGCAGCCTGCTACCGCAATCATCGGCGCTTTCTTCTGGGTCTTGCCCTTGGTCAGCCGTCCGATGTCGGAGTAGATCTTCTCAGCCGCTTTCTCGCGAATGTGGCAGGTGTTGAGCACCACCAGATCCGCATCCTCCCCCTCGGCTGCCGGCACGATGCCGCGCTCGGACAGCATTTCGCCCATACGCTCGCCATCATAGACGTTCATCTGGCAGCCGAAGCTTTTGACCCTGTAGGTCTTGGGGGCGGTGGTGGGTTTCATTTTGATCGTATCAGATATCCAAAAACATAACCGAAGGCCCAACCGACAAAGATTGGCCAAAGCGCAAAAATGCCGAGACACGCAAACCCGTCCGCTGCGTTTCCTGGGTTAGACTGCAACAGAACAGCACCCAGCCCTAGCATCAAGTATAGCCAGACAGGAAGCGGCCAGACCACGATCCTGCGTAGCTTTGTCGACCGCCAGTTCCACCGTGGATTGAGATATGCGACCATTGCTCCGAGTAAAACCGCAATAGCAGCGATTACGACTTGAAATTGCGTCAACGTCCGCGAGCTCCCGGGATCACATGGTCTGCTTCGTCACCCCGGACTTGCTCCGGGGTCCCACTTCTTTGCCTTCGCCGACGGAAGAAAGCTGGACCCCGGCTCGGCGGCCGGGGTGACGTTATTATTGGGCTTAAGAGACCGTCGCCTTGGCGATCTTGCCCGGTGCCTTCGGCGGCTCGCCCTTGGGCAGCGCATCGACGTGTTCCATGCCGCTCTCCACTTGGCCCCACACGGTGTATTGGCCGTCGAGGAAGTGAGCATCGTCGAAGCAGATGAAGAACTGGCTGTTGGCACTGTCGGGCATCTGGCTGCGCGCCATCGAGCAAGTGCCGCGTGTGTGCGGCTCGGGGTTGAATTCGGCCTTGAGATCGGGCTGCTCGCTGCCGCCCATGCCGGTACCGGTCGGATCGCCGCCCTGCGCCATGAAGCCGGGGATCACGCGGTGGAACACCACGCCGTCGTAGAAGCCGTCTTTGGCAAGCTGGGCAATCCGCTCGACGTGGCCGGGCGCGAGGTCCGGGCGCAGCTTGATGACTACATCGCCGCCTTCTCCGTTTCCGGCATCGAGGGTAAGCGTAAGCGTGTCGGCCATGTCAAAATTCTCCAGCTAATAGGTTTCGGCGCCGATATAGGGATTGTGAGCCGCATGTCGACAGCAGCGATGGCGCAGCCGCTTGCTTTTCAGCCCTGCCTGCCTAAGCCGACCAGCGATGGCCGAAGATCCTCGCCTTAACGACCATACCGACATGCTGACGGCCGAACGCGCGCCGGGCGAGAGCGTTCGTCCGGACGACCGGATCGATGACGAACGGCACGATGAAGAGAATACCTTCAAGCCCGAATTCATCCGCAAGGTCGAAGATGCGCTGGAGGCCAAGGACGAGGTCGCAGTCTACGAGTTGGTCGAGCCGTTGCACCCGGCCGACATCGCGGATCTTCTGGAACTGCTGGATCGTCCCGAACGACGCGAGCTTGCAGCGGCGATTACCGATCTGATGACCAGCGAGGTCGTGGCCGAACTCAACGACTTCGTGCGCGAAGACATGATGGAGGCTCTCGAGCCGGAAGCGGTTGCTACCATCGTCGAGCAGCTGGAAACCGACGATGCCGTCCAGCTGATCGAAGACCTGAACGCCGAAGACCAGCAAGCAGTTCTCGCCGAAATCGAGGCGGAAGATCGCATCGCGATCGAAAGCGCGCTGGCCTATCCGGAAGAAACCGCCGGGCGCCTGATGAGCCGCGATCTCGTGGCCGTCCCCGAGCACCTGACTATCGGCGATCTTATCGACTTCCTGCGCGATCAAAAGGAATTGCCGGACGAATTTTACGAGATTTTTGTCGTGGACGAAAAGCATCATCCGGTCGGCACTTGTGCGCTTTCGTGGATATTACGCACCCCGCGATCAATTGCGCTGACCGATGTGATGAAGCGCGACCAGACGCTAATCCCCGCACAACTCGATCAGGAAGAGGTCGGGTTGATGTTCCAGAAGTACAATCTCATCAGCGCTGCCGTCGTCGATGACGCCGGGCGGCTGGTGGGCCAAATGACTGTGGACGACATCGTCCATATTATCGCCGAGGAAGCGGGCGAGGACGCGCTTCTGATGAGCGGTGCTGGCGAAGGTGACATTAACGAGCCGATCCGCGATGCCTATTCCGCACGGGTGCGCTGGCTGGTTGCCAATCTGGGAACGGCGCTGGTCGCCAGCGGCATAATTTGGTTTTTCGGCGCAGCGATCGAGAAATTGGTGGCGCTCGCTGTGCTGATGCCGATCGTCGCCAGCATTGGCGGCAATGCTGGCACCCAGACCATGGCTGTTACTGTGCGGGCTATCGCGATGAATCAGCTGACCCGATCGAACACGAAGCGCATTCTCTTACGCGAATTGCGCGTCGCGCTTCTCAATGGAGCGACCATCGCTGTCCTGATCGGCGCGGCAACTGCGGTATTCTTCACACCACTCCTCGGCGGCGTGATTGCTGCGGCGATGGTGGTCAATGTCATCGTGGCAGGGCTGGCGGGTGTGCTCGTTCCGGTCATTTTCGAACGGCTCGATACTGACCCCGCCGTGGCGAGCAGTGTCTTCGTGACGATGATCACCGATTCGATGGGATTTTTCGCTTTTCTCGGCCTGGCCGTGGCAAGCGGTGTGGTCTGAAGCCTTGAGCGGACCAGTCTTGAACCTATCTACCTACCCATGCCGCTAAACCTCACCAAGATTGCTTTCGGCGCAAAGAGCTATGCCGATCTGGAAGGCTGGTATGCAGCGCGGCGCAGCCCCAACCTGACCACCCGTTATCGCCCGACACGGTGGGAGGAGTGCATCGGCGGTTCGCTATTCTGGATTCACCAGCACAATCTGGTCGCCCGCAGCGAAATTCTCGGATTCACTGAAACCAAGGACGGGCGCTGGTCGATCGACCTGGAACCCCGACTGATCGCCGTTCTGCCTAAGCCGAAGCGCGCTCACCAAGGCTGGCGCTACCTCAAGGGCGACCCGCCGCGCGATCTGGAACCGGGCGAGGACATCGGCGACATCATGCCCGGCAGACTGGCCGGCAAGCTGGAGCGTTTGGGGCTGATTTAGCGCGCCTTTCCGTCTTCGGTTGGATGCTAAGCGAACGGCCCGATAATCAGCCACAATCATGCCAGGGTCGAACGCTACCTAACTCGGTATTCAGCGATCAACAAGAGCGTCCCTCACGCTGGCCATATTGCGCCGGCTAACAGGAACCTTAGAACCGTCGGACATACTTAACTCGCCAGTGCCTGCGCTTGCGCGAGTCAGCGATTTCACAAGACGGGCGTTTACAATGTGCGAGCGGTGCACCCGGATGAAGTCATCCCCCAGATCCCGCTCCAGGGCGGACAAGCTCGCGCTGTGCAGGGCGCTGCGTCCACTGTTCAGGAACACCTCGACATAATCACCAGCCCCGCTGAAACGCACGATGTCGCTGGCGTCTACGAATTCGACTTTCCCATTGCTGGTCATTTCGATCCTTTTGGCCGCCTCCTGTTCAGCCACCGGGTGCTCAGCCGGGCCATGGCCTCTTGCGTGCTTGAAGAACAACCACAACAATGAAACGGCGGTGATCAGATAGAGTACGGTGTCGAGAAACAGCCCGCCCAGCCACAGGATTGCACCGGCAAGCGCCACCGCTGCCAGTGCAAGCCATCCGCCTTTTCGGTTGCCTTGCACATAAACGACCAGCCCGGCCAATCCGGCGGCCAGGGAGGCTGCGATCAGCACATAGCCTGTCTTGGTATCAAAGCCGGGCTGTAGAGCGCTGATTAGCAGCATGGTGGCGAGCAATGCGGCCAATGATAGCATCCGCCACTTTGGATGGGATCTGAACAATAGGAAAAGTACATAGGCAACGAAGCTGAGTCCCAAGCCGATCGCGAAGGCTAGGATCAGCGACAGCCGCAAATCATGAAACGGGTAAGGATACGGCACGATGTCACGCGCCGCCTCGGCCGCCAGCTGCAATGCTGCCAATAGCGAGATGGCGGCAATCAGCCCAGAACCCTCGCGGTCTTTGCCGCGCAGCGCACTCACGCCAAAAAACACAAAACCGGCAACAAACAGGCCGAAGGTAACAAGCGCAAACCAGGTTGCCGGTCCGGGCTGGCGCGGATCCCGGTACGGCGCGAGTGCAATGTTGTGGATCGGCGAATTAAGGGTGATGCCGCCATTCATGGCCGATAGGCGCATTACGAGACGGTTGTTGCCAGCTAACAAAGTCCCCTCCGGCACGAAGAACACCGCATCCATAGCGCCTGGCACCTCGCTCAGTTGCGATACGCCCGGAATGCCGTTGGTGCCGATCGCCACACCATTGAGGGCAGCCTCGCTGGAAGCCTTCGCGCTTACGAAAAGGCCCAGCGGCTTGTCGCCTTCGAGCAAGGCGGGCTCAGCCTCAAACATAATTTCGACCCAGAGCATCTTGTCTTGCGGGTCGACTTGGAAAAACAGCGCCGAGCGGCAATCGGCCCGCCCGAAGTCCGGTGGTGTATCTACCCCCGGTTCCGCATCGCAAACGCGAACGGTATAGTCGATGAAACTCTGGTATTCTTGCGCCTGCACACCCGCACAAAACGTCAAAAACGACAGAAAGAAGGTAGCAAGACGCAGCACCCGATTTCTATAGCTTCCGATAAACGGGAAGTCCCCCCGTTCACCGATCAGAACCCCCCGCTAACAGATCAAGCCCTATCCAAACCCTCCGGTTCCGTCAGTTTCAGACTCAATTCACGAACAACCAACCGGGAAGAGACCTGATGAAAAAACCAGCTTTGATCGCTGCCTTGGCACTCGCACTTGCTGCTCCGGCCTTGATGCCCGTGGCCGCACATGCCGCGCCGAATGAAGAAGCCATCACTTTCGAGGCTCGCACCGGAGAGACGGTCGAGGCCTATCGCGGTTCTTTAAGCGTGCCCATGAATCGCAGCGATCCGGCCAGCGCGATGATCGAACTTGCCTATGTACGCTTCCCGGCGACGACCGATACGCCCGGCAATCCGATCATCTATCTGTCAGGCGGCCCGGGCGGCTCCGGCATTGGCACAGCAGAAGGTCCGCGCTTCCCCTTGTTTATGGCCATGAGGCAACATGGCGACGTGATCGCTTTCGATCAGCGCGGCACCGGTCGGTCGGAAAAGCCTAGCCTTTGCACATCAAGCGTCACGATCGGCAATATGGAACGCTTAAGCGAAGCAGATCATGCCGAGCGTTACCGTATGGCAGCGCGTGAATGCGCCGCCCGCTGGGACGAAGAAGCTGTGGACCTGCGCGGTTTCACAACCGCGGAAAGCGCGATGGATCTATCCGATTTGCGCAAGCATCTGGGCGCTGAGCAAATCTCGTTGTGGTCGATTTCCTACGGCAGCCATCTTGCCTTGGCTGCACTCTCCGCGATCCCCGACGAATTGGACCGTGTCATCATGGCCGCAACCGAAGGTCTTGATCAGACGGTGAAGCTGCCTGTCCGCACGCTCGGCTATTTTGCCCGCCTTCAGGCCGCCGTTGATGCTCAGCCAGAAGCAGCACGGCTTTATCCCGATATCCTCGGCCTGATGGAACGTGTCCACGCCAAGCTCGATGAAAAGCCAATGGTTGTAAGCGTCCCAACTCGCGACGGCGGCGCTTATGATCTGCTGCTGCAAAAACATCATCTGCAACAATTCAGCGGCGGAATGATCGCGGACCCGCAATATGCTGCGGTAATGTTGATGATGTATCGCCAGCTCGATCAAGGTGATCTGACCCTGATCACATTCGTCCTGCAGCGTTTCTCGTCCCCAAGCGAGGAAATCAGCCTTTCTGCCATGTCGCTCGCGATGGACCGCGCGTCCGGCATTACCCCGGCTCGCCTCAAGGCATTTCAAGAGCAGGTTTCTGGCTCTCCCGTTGGGCCGTACTTGAATTTTCCCATGCCGCAGATCCTTACTGAGTTGAAAAAGGTCGATCTGGGGCCGGATTTTCGCGACGGGCCTTTCGGCGATACGCCGGTCCTGATGCTAACCGGCACACTGGACGGGCGAACCTATCCGGAAGCCCATCTTGAGGCCACCGCTGGACTGAGTAATGTTCAGCAGATCGTGGTGGAGAACACCGGCCACAATCTGTTTATGACGACGCCGGAAGTTGGCGAAGCGATGCACCGCTTCATGCGCGGCGAAAAGGCAATTTCCGACCGGATTTTCGTTGAAGCGCCTGACTTTTCAAAACTGCCCGATCTGGGCGGCTGATAGCCCGAGCGCTCTAAAAGGTGATCGCAGAAGGAGAGAAGTTATCAGCCCGCGGGCGCAATCAAGTCGGAAATAAATATCGCCGCCTAGCTTGGCAGCGCCACCTTCTCAGCAACGCGGCGCAGGGCATCGACATAAACTTCAGGGGCCTGCGCGCCGGGGATCAGAAACTTGTTTTCGACCACCATCGCGGGGACGCCGGTGATGTTCATGTCCCATGCCGCGCGCTCTTCGGCGCGGACCTTGTGGGTGTATTCTTCGCTGGCTAGCGCTGACTCGGCAGCCGTCCTGTCGAGGCCGTTTTCCTCGGCGATGTCGAGCAGGGTTTCGTGTTCACCAATAGGGCGGCGCTTGTTGAAATGGGCCGTGAACAAAGCGAGCTTCAATTCGGTCTGTTTGGCTGGACCATGCGCCTCGGCCGCCCATGTCAGCAGCTTGTGCGCAGCAAAAGTGTTCCACATCATCGCGGGCGGCGCATCGCTTTCGTCGCCGGCGTAATCTAGCGAAACACCGGCACTTTCAGCTGCTTCACGCATCTGGCCCTGCACCGCCTTCGACTGGTCCATCGTACGCCCGTATTTGCGCGCGATATGCGCTGTGCGCTCTTCGCCTTCGGGCGCCATTTCGGGGTTCAATTCGAAAGCATGCCACCGGACATCTGCCGCGATTTCTCCTTCAAGCTGGCCGAGCGCCTGTTGCAGCTTGCCCCAGCCGACGAGGCACCAAGGGCACATGATATCCGACCAGATATCGATACGCATCATACGGGGCTGGGTCATTTCTTGCTCCACCATGTCAGGAGGTGATGGGCGATGGCCTGCGGGGGCGGCGCGACGAAAGGGCCATCTCCGGCCAGCGCGGCATCCACGTCCTCGCGGGTGAACCAGCGCGCTTCAGCCAGTTCGGTCTCGTCCAGCGTGATTGCGTCATCGTCTGCGAATGCGTGGCAGCCCATCATCAATTGCGACGGGAAAGGCCATGGCTGGCTGGCGATATAGCTGACGTCGCGCACGACCACGCCGCTTTCTTCCAGCACTTCGCGCGCCACGCCTTCCTCGATGCTTTCTCCCGGTTCCACGAAACCGGCAAGTGCGGAGAAGCGCCCCTCGGGCCAGCCCTTGCCGCGTCCGAGCATCAGCCTGCCGTCATATTCGACGAGCATGATCGTGACCGGATCGGTGCGCGGGAAATGCTGCGCGCCGCATTGCTGGCAATCGCGCTGCCACCCACCCTTGGCGATCTTCGTTCTGCCGCCGCACTGGGCGCAAAACCGGTGTCGGGCGTGCCAGTCGACGATGCTGCGCGCGCTGCCATATATCGCCAGATCGTCCGGCGGCAGCGCAGTCATCAGCTGCCATACTGCCGGGTTCGACATGCGAGGGGCCGCATCACCGCTTTCGGGCACTGCGGCGAAACAGGGTTTGCCGTCATCCAGTCCCAAGAAAACCAGATCGGCATCCGGGGGCGCATCGGCAAGCGTCATCCACTGCAGGCCGCCTGCATCGTCCATGCCGGGCATGAGCCCATCGAGCGCGAGCAATTTCGCTCGCCAGTTCATCATTCCGGCAAGCGCTTCGGAATCGGCGCGGACGTTATCCGCCCGGTCCAGCCGAGAACCGGTGAAGGCGAGCGGCGCGGCGCTCAAGAGGCTGCTGGCGCGCTCGCCATCTGGCTGGCGAGATCCTTGACCACTGCCGCAGGGAAAGCGGCATGGATCGGATAGGCCTCGGACGGCATGTATTGGGTGAAAAGCGCTGCACGCAGCTTCGCAGGATAGTTCACGAAGGCCACCGTACCGGCCGCCCCGCCCCAGCCATAACTGCCATCCTGCACACGCCCGCCAGCGCCGAAGCCCTGTCCGGCCATCCAAGTGCCTTTGGTCGAGGCGTTTTCGGGCAGCAGGTTCGACGTGCCGACGCGCACGGCTGCCTCGCTCATCACCCGGTTGCCGTCGATGGCGCCGTAATGGAGAAGCATCTCCAGAAACCGGTCATAGTCGCGCGGGCTCGACACGAGGCCTGCGCCGCCGAAGGGAAATGCGGGCTTTTCGAGGAAGATCGATGCGCGCGCGGGATCGAGCGGAACTGGCGCGCCCGCGAAAATGCCGTAATTGGTCGTGAGGCGTGCGACCTGTGCACGCGGCACCTGGAAATAGGTGCTGTCCATGCCGGTCGGCTCGAAGATGCGGCGGCTGAGGAAGGTGTCGAACGGCATGCCGCTGACGACTTCGATCACGCGGCCAAGCAGGTCGAGGCTGACCGAATAGCTCCATTTTTCGCCCGGCTGCAGCACCAGCGGAAGCTTGGCGAGATTGTCGGCAAACACTTCCAGGCTTGGCGCGGGTTCGGCGCGGCCAAGACCGGGGATCGGCAGCTTGCTGACCTGTCCGGGCGAAATGCCATTCCTCTCGTAAGCGTCCTTGATCGGGCCCTTCTGCACGATGCCGTAGCCAAGCCCGGCCGTATGTGTGAGCAGGTGGCGCATGGTAATAGCGCGCTCTGCCGGGACAGTGTCTTCGAGCGAGCCGTCATAGGTCCTCTGCACCTGCATATCGGCAAAAGCAGGAAGGATCTCGCCCAGCGGCTGGTCGAGGTCGAGCAACCCGTCATCGATCAGCATCATGACCGCCATGCCGGTGATCGGCTTGGTCATCGAATAGATGCGATAGAGGCTGTCTGCATCGGCGCGGTCCTGCTGGCCGAGCGTCAGCGTGCCTGACGCTATAACGGCCGGATCGACCGTGCCGCGGCCAAGAATTGCGAGCATATTGGCGACTTTGCGCTCACCGACATATTCGTCGATCATCCCGGCGACCGTGTCCCATCCGGCACGCTCTTCCTGCGATTGCGCCAGTAGCGAAGAACCAAACGGCAGGCTGGAGAACGCCGCACCGGCACCGAGCCAAGCGCCCGAACGAAGCAGGGAACGGCGAGAAAGAGAAACGTCGTCGAAATCGCGAAAGGCCATGAATGATCCTGTATTCGAAAAGGGTGCAGCAACGGCGCTCTATAGGCGGCGCAGTCGTTTAGCGAGGAGGGCTCTATGGGCAGCGCACTCTGAACGCCCGATTGCAAAATGCAACCTTGAATTGAGCGGCCGTGTTATCTAGATAGGACACATGCTTAACTTAGCCTCTATCCTTCTCGGGATTCTATCGCTCGTAATCGTCATTCCGGCGACCATTCCGCTGCTCGGCTGGGCCAACTGGTTCGCGCTGCCTTTGATCGTCGTTGGCGTTGTGCTCGGCCAGCTTTCCAGCAGCAATGGCGGACGCAATTTCTGCCTGATCGTGCTGCTGATCGCCGCCATCCGCCTCAGCATTGGCGGCGGCATCATCTAAGCGAGCGCTAACCTGGCCGCCTTTGCGAACAGCGTCGGCAGGCCCGCTTCCTCCAGCCGGTCGATCGGCCACCATTCTCCCTCGCCCGGCGGGGTGCGTGCGACTTTGTGTTCGTGCACAGACAGTTCGAGCGAGAAATGCGTGAAGGTGTGGCGCACCAGGCCAAGTTCTTTCCATTCGCCCACAAACGGCGGCCTGCGCGATCCGTCGCCGCTGGCTGCCCAGCCATCGTCTGGCAGCGCGCGCATCCCGCCAAGCATACCCTTGCCCTCGCGGCGCACCAGCCAAACCGCGCCGTCACGTTCAATCCAGTAGGCCATGCCTTGGCGCAGCGGCTTGGCCTTCTTGGGCGCCTTGATCGGAAAACGCGCTGGATCGCCGCTGTTTCGTCCGGCGCAATCACTGGATAGCGGGCAAAGCAGGCACTTCGGATCGCGCGAAGTGCATATTCCCGAGCCGAGGTCCATCATCGCCTGCGCAAAGTCTCCGGCGCGCGCCTCGGGGGTGATCTCGTCCGCGCGCTCGCGAATGATCTTGCGCGACTTCGGCAGCGCTTCTTCGATTGCGAACAACCGTGATACCACCCGCTCCACATTCGCATCGACCACCACCGCGCGACGCCCGAAAGCGATCGCGGCGATAGCGGCAGCGGTATAGGCGCCCAGCCCCGGCAATTCGCGCAGGGCCTCTTCGGTATCGGGAAATCCGCCCATCTCGGACACGGCCCGCGCGGCCTTCACCAGATTGCGCGCGCGCGAGTAATATCCCAGCCCGGCCCATGCCGCCATGACGTCGGCCTCGTCTGCGCCGGCAAGCGCGTCGATGTTCAGCCAACGCCTGGTGAAAGCTTCGAAATAGGGCTTCACCGCCGCAACCGTCGTCTGCTGCAACATCACTTCCGAAAGCCATACCCGGTAGGGGTCCGGGGCAGGCTCGCCCGGCATTGCCCGCCACGGCAAAGCGCGGGCGTGGCGATCGTACCAAGCGAGGAGTTTGTCGGAGACGGTGGCGGACACGCCGTGCCTATGGCATGAGCGTGGCCTTCATGGAACGGGATGATCCAAAAACCAGCGGCAAGGCCAATGCCCGGCCCTATCAGCGACCGCGCGGAGGCTCGGCCAAGCCGGTCGGCGAGCTGATGCCGCAGATCGGCCGTACAGCCTTCCGCCGCTTCGGCTTCGTGCAGTCCAGCGTCGTTAGCCGCTGGCCCGAGATCGTCGGCGAAACCCACGCAAAGGTGTGCGCGCCCGAGGCGATCCGCTTTCCTCCGGGTGAGAAATCGGAAGGCATCCTCCAGCTTGTCGTCCAGCCCAGCCACGCACCGCTGATCCAGCATGTCATCCCTGAAATCATCGAGCGGGTGAACCGCTTCTTCGGCTATCAGGCTGTCTCGCGTGTGAAGATACGGCAAGGCGTGGTTAAGCCGCCTGACGGCATGCCAGGAAGCACGAAGAAACCCGCAGCGCCGCCGTCGCTCAAGCCGATTCCGATGGAATTGGGCGAAAGTTTGCGCGATATCGGCGACCCGGAACTGCGCACGGTGCTCGAATCACTGGCGCGCGGGCTCGGCTCGCAAGACGAGAACGGGTCGCAGGACGAGGAATAAGAATGAAGTTCGCAAAATCCGCCGCAGCATCGCTTGCTGTGATGGCATTGGCGCTCGCAGGCGGCATCGCCTCCGCGCAAGACGATCTGCCCAAGCAGAATCCGGACAAGCAGAACTGGCTCGTCGTGATCGACGAGAACGATCACGGTCACCGCATCGGCAATCCAGAGGCGGAGATCAAGCTTGTCGAATTCATGAGCTATACCTGCAATCACTGCGCCACTTTCACACGCGATGGCGAAGGCGCGATCAAATTGGCTTACGTGCCGACCGGCAAGGTCAGCTTCGAAATCCGCCACCTGTTGCGCGATCCGGTGGACCTGACGGCGGCTCTGCTGACCCAGTGCGGCGACCCGGCCCGCTTTATGCAAAACCACGCCGCCATCATGCTGAAACAGGAAGAATGGTTCGAAACCGCCGGCAAGACCAGCCAGGCCCAGCGCGCGCGCTGGCAGTTCGGGTCCAACTCCGCCCGGCGTCAGGCGATGGCCAGCGATCTGGGGTTTTACGACATCATGGAACGGCGCGGTTATACCCGCACCGAAATTGACCGATGCCTCTCTGATGAGGACAAGGCAGCCGCACTCGCCGAAACCAGCCAGCGCGATATCGAAACCTTCGGATTGCAAGGCACGCCAAGCTTTCTGATCAATGACGAACTGCTCGGCGGTGTGCATGCTTGGGATACTCTCCAGCCGAAACTCGACGAACGGCTCTAGCGCTCCGCATTCGTATCTGTTCAAAAGGCTGGCCGCGGCGCTTTGCCCGCCCGACTATCTCCCCTAGCTTCCACCAGCGTCGCACGAAGGACCGACTGAAGATGATTTCGAACCGACTGATTTACACCGCCCTCGCCGCCCCGCTTGCTCTGGCACTCGCTGCCTGCGGCTCGAACGGCGCGGAAGCCGGCGGCGTAGCCGAAGGCGAGCCGGTCGCCGAAGTCGCTGCCCCCGATGGGCAGCAATGGAGCGAAGTGGTCACGGTTACGGACTATGACGGCTACATGCTCGGCAATCCCGATGCGCCAATCAAGGTCGTCGAATATGCTTCGCTCACCTGCCCGACCTGCGCGGCCTTCGTCGCCAATGGCGTCGAGCAGTTGAAGGAAAAATATGTCGACACTGGCCGCGTCAGTTTCGAACTGCGCAACCAGATCCACGGCCCGCACGACCTCGTGCTGGCACGCCTGGTACGCTGCGGCCCGAAAGAAACCTTCCACCCGCGCTCCGACATGGTCTGGCGCAACCAGTCGGAATTGTTGCAGGCGGTTCAGCAGAATGGCGAAGCTTTCGGCCAGGCGCTCACGCTCCCCGAAGATCAGCGCTTCGTGCAGGCAGCTGCGACGGCTGGCTTTTACGACTTCTTCTCCCGCCTTGGACTGAGCACGAGCGGAGGCGCAGAGCTGCCTCGCCGACTTCGCCAGCATGGAGGCGATTGCCCGTAATTCGAACGACCAGTCTGCCGAACTCGGCATTCAGGGCACGCCGACGTTTATCGTCAACGGGCAGCAGGTCGACGCCAATAACTGGACCGACCTCGAACCCTTCCTGCAACGCGCCGGCGCCAGGTAGGGCGCCGCGAGGGGGCAGGCAACGGGATGATCCTCAAGAAGCTCAAACTTAGTGGCTTCAAGAGTTTCGTCGAGCCCGCAGAGCTGCGCATCGAACCCGGGCTGACCGGTGTGGTCGGCCCCAATGGCTGCGGCAAATCCAACTTGCTCGAAGCGATCCGCTGGGTCATGGGCGAAAACTCGCCCAAATCCATGCGCTCGGGCGGAATGGAAGATGTCATCTTCGCAGGGACTGAGAAACGCCCGCCGCGCGATTTTGCCGAAGTGGTGCTGCAGGGCGCGACCGACGATGCCGAAGAGCTGGAGGTCATGCGCCGGATCGAACGCGGCGCGGGCAGCGCCTACCGTGTGAATGGCCGCGACGTTCGCGCCAAGGATGTGTCACTGACATTTGCGGATGCGGCCACCGGGGCACACTCCCCCGCCCTCGTCAGCCAGGGCAAAATCGCGCAGGTCATCGCCGCCAAGCCGACCGAACGGCGCCAGATGCTGGAGGAAGCGGCCGGGATCGCAGGCCTGCACGTCCGCCGCCGCGATGCCGAGAGCAAACTGCGCTCGACCGAGAAGAACCTCGCCCGGCTCGAAGACCTGATGGCTGGGCTCGACACGCAAATCGCCGCGCTGCGGCGGCAAGCCAAGCAGGCCGAGCGCTACAAGAAGCTGTCCGACCAGATCCGCACCGCCGAGGCGCGGCTGGTGTTCGCTCGCTGGCGCGATGCAGCCGCGGCGGCCGACGAGGCCAAGCAGGCTGCGGCGGGCGCCGATGCGCGGGTGGACGAAGCAAAGACCGCCACAGATGCGGCGCAAAAGGCGCAGCATGCCGCAGCAGGGGCTCTCGGCGAAGCGCGCGATGAACTCGCCGATCGCCGCGATGATGCAAGCGCGCACGGCCACCGGATGGCGGCGCTGACCAGCCAGCTGGAAGCAGCTGAAGAGAAGCTGCGCGACCTCGAACGACAACGCGCGCGGCTGGAAGAGGATCGCGGCGACGCCGACCGCATGACCAAGGATGCGGGCGAAGCGCTTGCGCGGCTCGAGAAGGAACTCGCTGATAGCGAAAAGCGCCTCGAGGCCGATGAGTCAGCCCGGCCCGCGCTCGCGGCGAAGTCCGAAGACAAGGAACGCGCCAGCCGCGCCGCCGAACTGGCACTGGCAAAGGCAACCGCCGATCATGCCGGTGTCGAGGCCGAGTGGCGCGTGGTCGAAGCCGAAATTGCGCAGGCACACTCTCGTGTGGATCGCATTGAAGCGGACGGACGCCGCATGGCCGAACAGCGCGAGGCTCTTGCTGCGCAGGGCGGCGAAGCGGATCTCGAACGGGCGCGCGAGGCGGCCGATGCGGCGTCCCAAGCGCTGACCAGCTTGCGCGGCGATCTGGAAGCAATGCAGTCGCGCAAAGCCAATCTGCAAAGCGCGCGCGACCAAGCTGCCAGCGCTTTTTCGGAAGCGAAAGCAGCGCTCATCGGGATCAGCCGCGAACATGACGCCCTGTCCCGCGACCGCGATGCCCGCGCCCGGGCGTCCGAAAAGCGCAATGGCCGCAAGCAGGCGATCGACGGTGTGCGCGCTGCGAAGGGCTATGAACGTGCGGTCGCCGCCGCCTTGGGCCGAGATGGCAAGGCCCTGCTTGGCCTACCGGACGGCGATGCGGAGGGTCGATACTGGACCGGTGCCGATGCGCCAGAAGCCGTCGCAAACAGCCTCGCCGGCCATGTCGAGACATGTCCCGAGGAGTTGGAGGCGCGCCTTTCGCTTATCCATGTGGCCGAGACCGATGACGGCCGTACGCTGGCGCCTGGCCAGCTGCTTGTCACCAAGTCCGGGCACCTGCGCCGCTGGGACGGTCTCGTAGTTCGCGGGGAAGGCGGCGCCGAGGCTGCCCGGCTGGAAGCGGAGAACCGTTATGCCGAACTGGCGGAGCAACTCCCCGAATTGCAGCGCGCAGTCGATGCCGCGGAAACCGCGCAAGACCATGCAGCGACCGAACTCGCCGACCTTCAGCGCAATCTGGTGGCCGCCGAACGCGGCGTGCAGCAGGCGGGCGAGACAGAACGCCAGTCATTGCGCGCTCTCGATCAGGCGGAAGCCGCCAAGGAGCGCATCGCAGCGCGGATGGAGGAGCTCGAGATCGCGAGCGCCGACCACAAAGAACAGCTCGCCGCTGCGAGCGCCGACTTGGCCGCCGCCGAGGGCAAGCGCGCATCGCTACCCGACCCGGAAGCCGGGCGCGCTTCTCTGGAGGCGGCAAAAGCGAAGAACGAAGCCGCCCGCTCCGCCGTGCAAGCCGCCGCCGCGGAAGTGGCAGCGCATGATCAAGCGCTAGCCGTGGCGCGCGAACGGGCAAGTGCCCAGCGCTCCGACATGGCAAATTGGCAAGCGCGCTCGAGTGATGCGGCCCGCCGCCTCTCCGACATGGCGCGCCGCTTCGAGGAAATCGAAGAGGATCACGCAGTCTACGCGGCCAAACCCGAAGGCCTGATGCGCGAAATCGAACAGGGCGACGCGGTGCGTGCGCGGCTAGGCAAGGAACTGGCCGAAGCCGAAGCTGCGGTCGCGGCTGCGCAAGACACCTCGCAGGAAGCCGATCGCAATTTCGCTACCGCCAACGAAGCTCTCGCCGAAGCGCGCGAAAACCGTGCCGGGCTTGCCGCACGCGCCGAGAACCAGGAAAGCCGCCGTGTCGAAATGGGCCGCATCTCGGGCGAGCGTTTCCAGTGCCCGCCCTCGCACCTGCCAGAAAAGTTCGAGTTTGGCGAAGACGCGGTCAAGGCAGCTGAAGCCGAATCGGAGGAAATGGACCGCTTGACCGCCAGCCGCGAGCGGATCGGTCCGGTCAATCTTGTCGCTGCCGACGAACTTGCGCGGATCGAGCAGGAGCACGGTGCCAGCGAGCAGGAACAGGCGGAGCTCGGCGAAGCGGTCAATCGTCTGCGCGGATCGATCGGCAGCCTGAACCGCGAGGGGCGCGAGCGACTGCGCGACGCCTTCGAGCAGGTCGATACCCATTTCCGCCGCCTGTTCACCCAGCTGTTCGAAGGCGGTCAGGCACATCTCGCCCTGATCGACAGCGACGACCCGCTCGAAGCTGGTTTGGAAATCTTCGCTCAGCCGCCGGGCAAGCGGCTGCAATCGCTCACGCTGTTATCGGGCGGCGAGCAAGCGCTGACGGCAATTGCGCTGATCTTCGCGTTGTTCCTGACCAACCCGGCACCGATCTGCGTGCTCGACGAGGTCGATGCCCCGCTGGACGATGCGAATATCGACCGTTTCTGCGACCTGCTCGACGCAATGGTGGCCGAAACCACCACACGCTACCTCATCGTGACGCACAATGCCGTGACCATGAGCCGCATGCACCGCCTGTTCGGCGTGACGATGGTTGAAAAAGGCATCAGCCGCCTGGTCAGCGTGGATCTGGGCGAAGCTGAAGCGATGGCGGCGGAGTAGTTCTTTCGACTGCAGTTGGGGTGGCTTGCCGACTGGCAGGTTTACAGTAAAGGTCGAAGGTAGCGGACAAACCACGACGCGAGGCATATTGTGATTATAGAAACACTTTTGGCCGTACTGACGCCTTCGCTTCTCACTTTAGGGGAAGTGATAGAAAAAGAGCCGACCATGGCAGGTGAACTCGTATTGAGCGGGCATCAGCATAACACCGTGGTTGCAGTGGAAGAAGTCGAGGAAGAGATGGCTCCAGCGAATTCCACTCGGTTGCACTTAGTCGAAAAGGCCAGCGTGTTGGGAAACCGGTGCCAGAGAAGACGTTGGACCGCGACTTTTCAGGATCTGCCAAGCGACGATACCGCTGCTAAAATTTTGACAGGCACCTACAGCACGACTGAAATCACGATCTCTGACGCTGGGATATGTCCTTCCGTTGGCTACACACATCTCAATCCGTCTGTAGATGCTCAACAAGGGTTTGCGGCTTTGGCGATCCTAGAAAAGCTTCGGTCTGGCAGCGTTCAAGCCGAGTTTGAGTGTGTTGATCGAACATCTTCCGATTTGTGCTCGAGCCCCGAGACAATCCGCGACGAATTAAACAAACTTTCTCCATGGGCTGTAACGCTTAGAGAGGGTGATTTGGAGCTGTGGCTCGGCACCCCCGGTCAAACAGTCACGGCCGTTCGCATCAATCCGACCAGACCTCAATGGGCAGGCATCGAACGTCGGATACCCGCCCCATTCTGAGGTTTCGAATGACCGGTTCTGGGAACACCGAGGATGTATATGAAGTTCCGTGATTGGGTCGTTTGCAGACGCGCTCGCCTGTCGTACTAGCGTCAAGTCAAGCTGCCAGCGCCCGCCTCAAGTCGGCGCGGACGGCCTTCAATATGGTCACGAGTTCAGAAATGTCCGGCCGCTCCGAGATCTCCGCCACCTGCGCCGCCGCTTGCGGGTCCGGCACACCTTTCAGCGCGGCCTTGGCGCCTTTCAGCGTATAGCCTTCGCGGTTAACCAGCCGGTCGATCTCGCGGATTGTGGCGACGTCTTCAGGACGGTAGTAGCGCCGTCCGCCGCTGCGTTTCAGGGGTTTGAGCGAGGGGAACTGCTGCTCCCAATAGCGCAGGATATGCGTCTTGATGCCGAGTGCCTTGCTGACTTCGCCGATCGTGCGCAGCGCGCCCTCTTCTTTACCGTCGCTAAACACCCCAGCCATCCACTATCCTTTCGCGATGCGCTCCTTGAGCAGCTGGCTGGCGCGGAAGGTCAGCACGCGGCGCGGCGTGATCGGAACTTCAACCCCAGTCTTGGGATTGCGGCCGATACGTTCCTTCTTGTCGCGCAGCACGAAGCTGCCGAAACCTGAAATCTTGACGTTTTCGCCATCTTTGAGCGCGCCGCACATCTTGTCGAGGATCGCTTCGACCATATCGAGCGATTCCGCACGGCTCAGGCCCATCTTGCGGTTGATCGTTTCCGCCAGATCTGCACGTGTAAGAGTTCCAACCGATCGCATTGGGTAGGGCTCCTTTTTTCCGAAGCGACCCGGAACGAGAATTGATAATTGTTATATACCGCTTTTGCGGATACCGCAACGCAACCGCTTGAGTTTTCGACGAATGGTTACATCCGCGCGAGGGCTGCACCCCAGGTGAAGCCGCCGCCCATCGCTTCGAACATCACCAGATCGCCCGGTTTGATCCGCCCGTCACGCACCGCCACGTCGAGCGCGAGCGGGACGGACGCAGCCGAGGTGTTGGCGTGCTGGTCGACCGTAACGATGACTTTCTCGGGAGCCAGCCCGAGTTTGCGAGCCGTCGCATCGAGAATACGGGCATTGGCCTGATGCGGCACGATCCAGTCGATATCTTCGACTGCGACCCCTGTATCTGAAACAACTTCGCCAAGCACCTCGGCAAGGTTCACGACCGCGTGGCGGAACACTTCGCGCCCCCGCATGCGCAGCTTGCCGACCGTACCGGTGGTAGAGGGCCCGCCATCGACATAGAGCATGTCCTTATGCTCACCGTCCGCGTGAAGACGGCAGCCGAGGATGCCAGGGCCGTCCTCGGCAACGTCCTGCGCTTCCAGGACGACGGCACCGGCGCCGTCTCCGAACAGCACACAGGTGGTCCGGTCTTCCCAGTCGAGAATGCGGCTGAATGTCTCGGCGCCGATCACCAGCGCCTTCGTCGCCATGCCGGTCCGCAGCATCGAATCGGCGGTGGCGAGCGCGTAGAGGAAGCCTGAGCACACGGCCTGGACATCGAAGGCAATCCCGCCTCGGCATCCTAATGCCTTCTGCACCTGGGTCGCGGTGGCCGGGAACGTATGGTCGGGCGTTGCCGTGGCGAGGATGATCAGGCCGATCTCGCTGGCGTCGATCCCTGCAGCTTCCAGAGCCTTGCGCGACGCGTCGATCGCCAGGCTGGAAGTGGTTTCGGTATCGTCGGCGATGTAGCGCTGGCGGATGCCGGTCCGCTCGACGATCCATTCGTCGCTCGTATCGACTCGGTCTGCCAATTCCGCATTGCTGACCGCCTTGGCGGGAAGAGCCGATCCCGTGCCGCGCAGGACCGAACGGATCACTTCGCGCCCGCCTCGCCGTTTGCGGCTTCGCGCAGCGCATCTTCGCCCAAGTTCGCCAAGATCCCTGGCAATGCGGTTGGTGATATCGTCTTCGAGCAGGCGCGCGGCTACCTCGACGGCGTTGGCGACACCCTTGGCATTCGCGCTGCCGTGGCTTTTCACCACCACGCCGTTGAGGCCGAGGAAGACGGCGCCATTATGATTATTCGGGTCGAGGTGGTGGCGCAGCAATTCGGTCGCCGGGCGCGAAACCAGAAAACCCATCTTCGATCGGATCGACGACGAGAATGCCTGGCGCAGCAGGTCGGTGACGAACCGCGCCGTACCTTCGATGGCCTTCAAGGCGATATTGCCCGAGAAGCCGTCGGTCACGACCACATCGACATTACCGCGATTGATCTTGTCGGCCTCGACATAGCCTTCGAATTTCATTTCAAGGCCGGTAGCGGCACGCAGGATTGCCGCTGCGTCCTGCAACTCCTCGGTGCCCTTTGTTTCCTCGGTGCCAATATTGAGCAGCCGCACGCGCGGCGCGGCGCAGCCGGTCACGATGCGCGAATAGGCTGCACCCATGATCGCGAATTGCACCAGATTGCGGGCATCGCACTCGCGGTTGGCGCCCAGGTCGAGCATGATGACATCCTGCTCTTCCAGCGTGGGAAGCAGAGCGGCAAGCGCGGGGCGGTCGATGCCGGGCATGGTGCGCAGCGCGAGCTTGCTCATCGCCATTAGCGCGCCGGTATTCCCGGCACTGACGGCAGCGCCCGCTTCGCCCGCTTTCACAGCGTTGACGGCAAGGCCCATGCTCGTAGTCTTGGCGCGGCGCAGGGCTTTGGACGGTTTTTCATCGCCTTCGACGACATCGTCGGCATGGAGGATGTCGGAGGCTTCGGCCATGCCGGGATGATCTTCGAGCGCACTTTCGATGCGCGCACGGTCGCCCACCAGCAGGAACTTGAACTTGTCATGCCGTCGGCGCGCCATCGACGCGCCGTCGATCATAACACGCACGCCTTCATCACCGCCCATCGCGTCAATGGCGATACGCGGCAAATTCATGGCATTCTCCGGCTAATTCGGTTCAGAGACCGACGGCTACGACTTCGCGGCCGTTATAATAACCGCAATGCGGGCAGAGGTTGTGCGGACGCTTCAATTCGCCGCAATTGTTGCACTCGTGATGAGCCTCAACCTTGAGCGAATCGTGCGCACGACGGTTGCCGCGGCGGTGGGGCGATACTTTTCTCTTAGGGACAGCCATGGTGGCACCTGTACCTTACATATTTCAACAGCTTTGGTGGTCGCCCTAGGGGAAGGTCCGGTGCCGCACAAGTCCGGGTAAAGGGACAATGCGGATGGCCGAAAGCTCCAACTGGAACGATGAAGCCGCGCGCTATAGCGATATTGCGACGGAAGGCAAGCGGTGGATACCCCGCCACACGGGATTGGCGCATAGCCTTGTGGCGCGGTACAGGCACACCCTCAAACAGAGGGATCACCGTCATGTTTCTGCCAATTACGCTGACTTCGGCCGCCGCTGCCGCAATCCTGACTTTGTGGCTCAGCATACGGATCGGACAATTGCGCCAATCAGGCAAAGTCCTGCATGGCGACGATGGCGGAGGCCCCTTGACCCGCCGGATGCGCGCCCAGCTCAATTTCGTCGAGAACACGCCGTTTGTGCTGATCCTGATTGCAGCGATTGAACTGAGCGGCAGGGGTGGCACCTGGCTGGCGGTAGTGGCCGGTGTTTACATGCTGGCACGCGTCGCACACGGGCTGGGAATGGATTCCGAAGGGCCGCACAAGCTGCGAATGATCGGGACGCTTGTGACGATGCTGACGCTACTCGGGCTCGCCATTGCGGCCACGCTCGTTGCGGCCGGGATCATCTGACCCTCCAGTGATCAGGACAGCGCGTAGTCGCTCACGAAAGCATTGGTCTTGCGTTCCTGACCAAAGGTGCTCGTCGGGCCGTGACCGGGAATAAAGGTCACGTCATTGCCCAGCGGCCATAGCTTCTGCGTAATCGCGTCGAGCAGGTCCTGATGGTTGCCCATGGGGAAGTCGGTGCGCCCGATGCTCCCCTGAAAGAGCACATCGCCGACGACCGCGAACTTGCTTGGCCGGTGGAAGAAAACGACATGGCCCGGCGTGTGGCCGGGGCAATGGATGACTTCGAGCTCGAGTTCACCTACAGTCACCGTGTCTCCATCGCTAAGCCAGCGGTCGGGTTCGAACACCTGGCCATTGATGCCGTACTTCTTGCCGTCCTCGTCTAGGCGCGAAATCCAGAACCTGTCCGCTTCATGCGGGCCTTCGATCTTCAGTCCCAATTCTTTCGCCAGCACGCCTGCTTCGCCGCAATGATCGATGTGCCCATGCGTGATGAGGATCTTCTCCAACTCGACGCCGCTATTCGCCACTGCCGCTTTCAGCTTGTCCAGATCGCCGCCCGGATCGATCAGAGCGCCCTTGTTCGTTTTCGTGCACCAGATCAGCGAGCAATTCTGCTGAAGCGGCGTCACCGGGACGATCCCTGCTTTCATGGGAGGCGATATGGCGGCGGTCTGGTCGGTCATGGTCGATAATCTGGGCGGTCATTTGATTCAAAACAAGGCGCCAGCTGCACTTGTGTGGTAAATGCAGCCCCCAATGGAGGAGGACGTCGATGCGCATTTTCCCGTTCCCAATAACCGCCGCCGCAATTCTGTCTGCCTGTCAGCCGGTTGAGATAGCCCCGCAAACCTCTGCGGCTGCTCAGCCTTCGTCGGAAATGGCTTCCAGGGACAATGACGGTGTGCCGCTTCTGGTCAACGCAACCTGCCGCAGCTGCCACGCTGTCACCATGGACGCGCTGTCAACCCTCCCGCAGGCGCCCGGCTTCGCCGATATAGCCAACACACCGGACCTGACCCGCGAAACGCTCATCGCTTTCTTGAGTAATGCGCATAATTATCCCGATCAGATGGACGTCGATCTGGACGATGACGACATAGTCTTGATCGCCGAGTACATGCTGACGCTGCAATCGGAGGGGTATTCGCAGCCGCCCTCGTGAAACGAGCAGCTACACTCGCCCACCCTTCCAGACCACGCGGCCGATAATCTCGACCTCTTCGCGGTCCAGTTCAATGGCAGGATAGGTTTCATTGGCGCTGACCAGCTTGATGCGGCCGGGAGAGCTGGCCTGCACCTGCTTTACGTGCAGCGCGTCGCCGATGCGCACGACATGAATGCCCTCGCCGCTGCGCTTGTTACGATCCACGAAAATCTCGTCGCCGGACCGCAATAGCGTTTCCATGCTGTCTCCTTCGACCCGGATCGCCGTGAGGTCGGCGCCCTCCAGCCCCATTTCGCGGAGCCAACGGCGAGAGAACCGGTATGCGTCGAAGGAAATTTCCTCGGCACTATAGGATCCCGGCCCGGCCGATGCATCCAGCGGGAGCCGCGGAACGGTTACGAATTCGTCCGATCGATTCGCCGACCGGTGATTTTCGATACCGCCCAGCTCGTTTTCGGCCACGCCGAAGAACTCTGCGAGGCGGCGGCGGTCGCCCTCCTCCAGCTTACGCGGACTGCCCTTGCGGACATATTGCTGCAAGTAGCTGGAATTGCGCCCGATCATCGCGGATAGCGATGCGAGGCTGGTGCGGTTTTCCTGCGCCAATTCTACGAGACGCGCGCGCTCCGGCGTCATCTCCTCGCCGTCTTTCATATCAGTCTCCTGCGGGATTACGACCCCAGTTTGTCCTGCATTGGCACACTTGAGCAAGCGTGCGCAAGAAAAATCCTACGGTATAGGATTTATCCTAGACATGTAGGATTTAGATTGGAACAAAGATGGAACAGCGACTCGAGTCGCCGAACCGCCAGCAGCCTTTTGGGAGCCGTCGCATGCTGATCCGTTCCGTTGAACAATTCCTCCGAAAACATGAAATGGCGGCGACCAAATTCGGTCGCCTTGCCGCGCATGATCCCCGTTTCGTTCTCGATCTGAGAATGGGCCGGGAACCGCGCGAAATGACCGCCGCGCGCATTCGCTCGTTCATGGATGGCTTCGATGCCGCCCGTGAACTCACTTTCCGGGAGACTGCGCATGTCGGTTGAAGGCACACCGCCCCGCCCGCCCCGCACCCGGCGCACATCCGGCGATCGTTTGCGCGAAGCCCTCGCGAATTTGAGCGAACACCGCGGACAGATTCTCACCCATAGCGAGAAAGCCTGGGCCAGCATCACCTTTGCGGGCACGCGCCATTCGTTGGCGATCCTCTTCGCCGGTCATGAAGCGGTAGAGGCCGGCGAGCGCTTTGTAGCGTACCTGCCCGATCACGAATTCACCATCCCAGGCCATCTGGTCGCGGATGCCGCTGTGACCGAAGTCGAACACCGCATAATGCCCAATCCGCGACTCGTCGTACAATGCGAGCTGTTGCTGCTGGAGGATGCCTGAGTGTCAGTCCCGGCGAATGACCAGATTACGGATTTCGCTCATGTCTTCCATGGCAAAACGGATGCCTTCACGGCCCAGGCCGGAATCCTTCACGCCGCCATAGGGCATGTTGTCCACTCGGTAGCTGGAGACATCGTTGATAACCACGCCGCCGACATCGAGCATATCCCACGCGTCGAGCACCTGATGGATATCGCGCGTGAAGATGCCCGCCTGCAGTCCGAACTTGGAATTGTTGACCTGCTCCAGCGCTTCGTTGAAGTCGCTGAAGCTGCTGAGATTGGCGAGCGGGCCGAAAGCCTCTTCCCGGTTTGCGTCCGCTTTGCACGGCACGCCTTCGAGCAAGGTCGCCTCCAGCATGTTGCCATTCGAGAGACCGCCACCGCAAAGCAGGGTCGCGCCATCCGCAACCGCGTCGTCGATCCAACCCTTCAAGCGTCCAGCCTCCTTGTCGGAGATCATCGGGCCGATGAACGTGTCGCGTTCCTTGGGATCACCTGACACCAGCGTTTTGGTCTTCGCGACCAGCATGCCCTTGAAGTTGTCGTAGATGTCATCGTGGATGATGATCCGCTGCACGCCGATGCAGCTTTGGCCCGACTGGTAGAAAGCGCCGAAGATGATCCGTTCGAGCGCGTGATCGAGGTCGGCATCCTTGTCGACGATCACCGCGGCATTGCCGCCGAGTTCGAGGATGACCTTCTTCTTGCCAGCCTTGGCCTTCAGATCCCAGCCCACGCCGGGCGATCCGGTAAAGCTAAGCAGTTTCAGCCGCTCGTCCTCGGTGAAAAGGTCGGCGCCATCGCGGCTGGCGGGAAGGATGGAGAATGCACCTTCGGGCAGGATGTCGCACTCGGCCAGTACCTCGCCCATGATGATCGCGCCGAGCGGTGTTTTGCTGGCCGGTTTCATCACGAAAGGGCAGCCGATCGCGATGGCCGGGGCAATCTTGTGCGCGGCCAGGTTGAGCGGGAAATTGAACGGCGAGATAAAGCTGCACGGCCCGATCGGCACGCGCTTCCACATGCCCATATAGCCCTTGGCCCGGGCGGAAATATCCAGCGGCTGGACTTCGCCGTAATTGCGAACGGCTTCTTCGGCAGCGATCTGGAAGGTGTCGATCAGCCGGGTGACTTCGCCCTCGGCGTCCTTGATCGGCTTGCCCGCCTCGACACACAGCGAATAGGCGAGCTCGTCATACCGTTCGCGGAAGCGCTTGACACAGTGCTGCAGCACGTCCTGCCGCTCGTAACTGGCGAGTTTGCGCCATCGGCTCGGTCGCGCGGACGGCGCCCGCAATCGCCTCGTCGATCACATCGGGCGTCGCCAGCGCGGTGCGGAACGCGACCTCGCCGGTGAATTTATCCGTCACCTCGAGATCGGTATTGGGCTGCGCCGCCTTATTGTTGAGGTAGAGCGGATATGTATCTTTGAGTTTGGGCATTTTTTATCTCATTCGTGAGAGCGTCAGAGCTTCTTCGACAGTTCCTTTATGTCGATGTTCAGGATCTGGTCGTTCTCCGTATAATCGACCGGACAATCGATCAGATGCACGCCGTCGCGTGTCGCGGCAATGCGCCAGCACTTCGGTCAGGTGCGTCGCTGCTTTCGACCCGGTGGCCATGCGCGCCATAACGCTTCGGCGATATTTGACGAAATCGGGATTGCCATAGGTCAGGCCCCAATCTTCAAAGCCCATATTCGCCTGTTTCCAGCGGATCATGCCGTAGGCAGTCGTCGCGCAGGATCAGGACGGTCAGGTTGAGGCCGAGCCGGACCGCGGTCTCCATTTCCTGGCTGTTCATCATGAAGCCGCCATCGCCGCAGATCGCCATCACCTTGCGCTCGGGATAAAGCATCGCGCTCATCATCGCGCGACGGCAGGCCCGCGCCCATGGTCGCGAGCGCATTGTCGAGCAGGACGGTGTTCGGCAGATAGGCCGTGATACCCGCGCGCGAACCAGATTTTGTAGACCCCGTTATCGAGGCAGATGATCGCCGTCCTCGGGCATGGCGTCGCGCATCTGCTGCGACCAGGTGCGGCGGGAAGATCGGGAAGCGAGTCATCCTTGCGCGAGCGGTTTGCGTGTGCTCCAGCTCCGCCTTGTGATATTCCAGCATGTGATCGCAATTTCCAGCGGCCCTGCTCGACGATGTCTTCCTTGATCTGCCAGATCGCGTTGGCGATGTCGCCGATCACTTCGATCTGCGGAAAGTAGACCGGATCGACCTCTGCCGTCCGGGTGAGACATGGATTACGGTGACGCCGTTCGCTCTTCATGAAGAACGGCGGTTTTTCGATCACGTCATGGCCGACATTGATGATGCAGTCGGCATCCTCAATCGCGCGGTGGCAGAAATCGCCGGCGGAGAGCGCCGCGCAGCCGAGGAACAGCGGGTGCCGTTCGTCGATCACGCCCTTGCCCATCTGGGTGGTAACGAAGGGAATTCCGGTCTTCTCGATGAACTGGTTGAGCATGCGCCCGGTCATCTTGCGGTTGGCGCCTGCACCGATCACCAGGATCGGCGTCTTGGCCTTCTCGATGCGCCTGCACAGCCTGGCGAACCGCCTTCGGTTCGGCCGAGGGGCGGCGTGCAACGGATGCCGGGATCGGATCGCCGCTGCATTTCTTCCTCCGCGATATCTTCGGGAAATTCCAGATGCACTGCGCCGGGCTTTTCTTCCTCGGCCAGGCGATACGCCTCGCGCACGCGGCTGGGGATGTTGTCGCCCGCGGCAAGCTGGTGCGTATATTTGGTGATCGGCCCCATCATCTGAACCACGTCGAGAATCTGGAAGCGGCCCTGCTTCGACTTCTTGATCGGCTTCTGGCCGGTGATCATCATCATCGGCATGCCGCCAAGCTGAGCATAGGCCGCGGCGGTCACGAAATTGGTCGCGCCCGGGCCGAGCGTCGCGATGCACACGCCGGTCTTGCCGGTGTGGCGGCCATAGGTGGCGGCCATGAAACCTGCACCCTGTTCGTGGCGCGTCAGGATCAACTTGATGGAATCGGACCGTGACTGAGACTATCGAGGAAGTCGAGATTCTCCTCCCCCGGAACGCCGAATATGTATTCGCACGCCCTCTGCCTCGAGGCATTCGATGAACAGATCGGACGCCTTTGGTCTTGGTGTCCGCCATACTCATTTCCCCCTAGCGCATGCGCGGCCATGCCAGCGCGTGTGTCGTCTTATTCGCGACCCGGTCATTCCGCTTTAGTGGCGACGGGGTATCAAACCCGTGGACGGGAGTCAGTACCCGATTGATTCGGGTCTAGCCAGGCGGCATCGAACGCTCTCGCGCTTTCTGCCATCGTTCGAGATTTTCGATAAATCGGTCGGCAGAGCGGATGAACATCTTGTCTGGGCGCGGCCCGGACAGATGCATCGTGACCTGCGCGTTTTCGAGCGACCATAGCGGGTGATCTTCGGGCAGGGGCTCCGGATCGGTCACATCGAGCAGCGCGCCATCAATCGACTTGTCCCGCAACGCTGCGACCAAAGCATCCTGATCAACGACGTCGCCGCGCGCGATGTTCACCAGGACTGCGCTGTCCTTCATTGCCGCCAACTCGTCCGCACCGATCATGCCTTCGGGTTTCGGCGGTCGATGGCACCGCAAGCACGATCCAGTCGAACTCGCCCAGTTTTCCGCGCCATTCATCCGGCCGAAGCGCGCCATCCGCGCCTGAGCGGCGCACCGGGACGACGTCCATATCGAAGGCTTCCAGCCGCGTTTTGACCAGCGATCCAATCGCCCCGTAGCCGAGCAGCAGCACGCGCTCGCCGGCAAGCTCGCGCTTGCCCGGACTGTCGAGCAGCCATTCGGCGATCCTGCGCGCGCACGACATCGCGGTAACCCTTGGCGTGCGTCAGCATCAGCATGACGACATATTCGGCGATGGTGATTGCATTGATGCCCACGCCATTCGTCACCACGACGCCGCGCTGCTGCAATATGTCGAGCGGCAGGAAATCGAGGCCCGCATAGATCGAGTTCAGCCATTTGAGGCGCGTCGCCGCATGCGCGATCTCGATCATCGGCTCTTTTTCGTTCAGGTCGAACCAGCCGATCTCGGCATCCGGCGCCATCTCCAGCGCCTCGTCCTTGGTCATGAACCAGTGAGGCTCGACCCAATCGGGAAGGCGCGGTTCGACTAACGGGCGGATGAGTGCAGAGAGAACGGCTTTGGTCATGGGCGGCTCCGGTATGTGTCGAGCATGGGCGGGCGGTGCAAGCATTCGGCGAAATCGAATGGACGCGTCGTAAGTGGCGGAATGGCCACCGCATCGCGGTGGCGCGGATTAAGCATCACGATATCGCCTTCCGGCAATACACGAGACCGGACGGCAGCGAGCAAAGACCGTTCGCTTTCGAGCCAATCGTCGACCCAGGCGCGTATCGATGTCTCATCGCCAGCGTCGGGGATGCGCTCCGGCATTGCCTCGATCTCGGTCCAGCCCAGGACGAAGTCTGTCGGCCAGTCCTTTCGCTGTGGCGCGAGGTATCGCTGCGCCACCAATACGGCCAGTCCGGCCTCCGACGCGAAGTTTACAACCGGCAGGCCCGGCGATGAATACCTCGCTCCATGCTGCTGCGGCCCTGCCCCGTCGAGCGCCGTGTAGGCAGCCCGGACAAGCCGCCACAGCCGCATCAGGCGAGTTTCCATTCCCAGCCAAGCGGGTCGCCGTCCATCACCTCTACGCCCTTGGCACCGAGGCTTTCGCGAATGGCGTCCGAGGTTGCAAAGTCTTTCGCCGCACGTGCTTCCTTGCGGCGGATGAGGTCGGCTTCGATCTCGGCTTCGGTAATCTCGGTGCCTTTCGGCATGATCCGCAGATCGGATCGCACAAGATCGAACAGGTCGAGGCCGAGGACATGGTCCATCTCTTCGACGAGGGCGCGCTTGGCACTTGCGTCGACTTTCTTCAGCGCCAAGGCATCTTCCAGTGCGACAAGAGCCTGCGGCGTATTGAGATCGTCACCCATCGCTTCAGCGAACCGATCACGCAAAGGCGCCAGCTTGGGATGTTCGGCTGAGCCGCTCTCCGCGTCCGCTAACCGCTCGACCGCCATCACCAAACGCTTCAGCCGCGTCAGTGCAGCGCCCAATCCTTCCCAAGAAAACTCCAGCTCGCTGCGGTAGTGTGCCTGCAGGCACATCATGCGATAGGCAAGCGGGTGGTAGCCCTTGTCGACCAGCAATTGCAGGCGCAGGAATTCTCCGGCGCTCTTCGACATCTTGCCGCTGCGCTCGACAAGGAAATTATTGTGCATCCAGATGCGCGCACCGCTATTGGTGGCTTCCGACAGCCCGCCGCAGCCGCAAAAGGCCTGGTTCTGCGCGATCTCGTTCGGATGGTGGATCTCGCGGTGGTCGATCCCGCCGGTGTGGATGTCGAAGGGGAAACCGAGTAGCTTCTCCCCCATCACCGAGCATTCAAGGTGCCAGCCGGGCGCGCCCTTTCCCCAAGGCGAACCCCATTCCATCTGGCGCTTCTCGCCCGCAGGTGTCCTGCGCCAGATCGCGAAGTCTGCGGCGTTGCGCTTGCCGTCGACATCGCCGATCCGGCTCTCACCTTCGTCGGTTTGCGCCCGAGCGAGCCGCCCGTAGTCCTCGACGGTCGACACATCGAAATAGAGCCCGCTCTCAAGCTCATAACAATGCTTGTCCGCGATATCCTTCGCGAATGCGATCATCTCTTCGATGTAATCGGTTGCGACCGACCATTTTGATGGCTCGCGAATGTTAAGCGCGCGGATATCTGCCCAATAAGCCTCGGTGTAATGCTTCGCGATGTCCCAAATCGACTGCGCTTTCTCCGCGGCAGCTTTCTCCAGTTTATCCTCGCCCGCATCGGCATCGTCCGTCAGGTGACCGACGTCGGTAATGTTGATGATATGGGTAAGCTCGTAGCCCTTCCAACTCAGCGTTCGCCCCAGAACATCCGCGAATACATAGGCGCGCATATTGCCGATATGCGGGTAGTTATAGACCGTCGGTCCGCAGGTGTAGACGCGCGCTTCGCCCTCATGGACCGGAACGAAGCGCTCCAGCCGGCGGTGGAGGCTGTTAAACAAATGTAATTCGGGCGTGGTGCTTGGATCCGGCATGCGCGCAGCGATGCGCCAAGCGTCGCCGCGAATCAACAGGATCAACAGCTTTGAGCAAAGACAGTGGCACCGACACTCTTTCGCGGATTCTCGGAAGCATCGCTATTCTCGGCTGCGTCATTGCGGTTGTCTGCGACCTGCTCGGCGCTCACCTCTCGGACAAGGTCGGTCTCGTACGTGATACCATCAGCGATCTGGCAGCCGGAAACTACGATATGCTCGCCGACGCAGGCATATATGCGTTTGTGGCCGGCGTGCTCGCGACCACCGCAGGCTTGCTGCGCTGGCGGATTGATCGGCTGGACTGGAAGATAGGGTGCTGGTTGCTGGTGGTGCTGGCAGTCGTGATTTTTCTCATCGCCGCGTACGAGGCCTACAGCACCGGGGATGGCCCGGTGATCCATAAATATCTGGTATACACGCTCGGTATCGCATTTCCGCTGACGGTACTGCTTACAGCGGGCCAGTTTTACGAGATCGACAAGCGCCTGGGAATCGCGCTTTACATGCTGGGCGGCCTATTCACCGCGATGGGGCCAGGCTTGTTCCTGGTGCCGACCTCGTGGGACGGTCTTTACGAACGCTTTCTGGCATTCCTCATGCTCGCCTGGTTCACGGCCATGGGCGTGATGATCTGGCGCGATCCCGACATTGTTCGCCAAGTCGCCAAAGACCAGCGCGGCTGACGTTGCCGCTGCAGCCCTAGGTCACTCCGGCGGCTGCCAGAGGTCCTCATTGCCAGCCCCGGTGACGGGATCGTCGATCAGCGGATCGGTCGATGGATCCTCCAGGTCGCTGATGTCGATCAGCATGTCCTGGCCGCCGCGAGCATCGGCCTCGTCGCCGTCCGCCACGCCATCTTCGGTCTGTTCTTCATCGCGCAATTCTTCGTCGATGATGTTCTGGATCGGAAAGAGGAATTCGGGAAGCGGATCGGTCGGTCCCGGCATCGGCACCATTGGCGCGTTCGGTCCGCAAATCGCGATGTCGCCGATCGGGCAGCCATTGATCGTCGAGCCTGGCGCGAAGCCCGAAGCCTGCGTGGTGACATCGATCGCGGCAATTCCGGTCTGCCCGCCAATGATGCCGTTAATAACGACCAGCGTCGTGCCGTCCAGCGATCCTGCAATCGTCAGCGTTTCGGCAACCAGTCCCCGGCGGTCATCGAACCCTTGGCCCAGCCCGGTGTTCTGCACCAGGATCGCATCGCTCGCCGAAAGCGACAGATTGCCGGTCTGGAAAAGCGGAGCATCGCGCGCGCCGTCTGCTATCGAGAGCCTGTCATTGACCGCGGTTCCCGGAATGCCCGCAATGTCGGACCGTGCAGCGTCGGAAAGGAACGTGATGCTCGCTGCTTGCAGATCGATTGTTCCGGTCAGCAGTCCGTCCGTATCACGAACCGAGATGGAAGCGGTTTCGTAATCGAGGTCGACAGCGTCCACTGCGTCGAGCAGCAGGAATGTGTCGGCACCCGCAGAATCGATCGTGACCGTGCCATGGACGAAGATCGAGCTGCCCGATGTCAGCACCAACCCGCTATCCACGCCGAATTGCTGGCCAGCAACGAGCTCCGCGTCGCCCAACGTCAGGGTCGGAATTGCGCCAGTCGGTGAAATGTCGGTTGCAATCGCAAGCACTCCGTCATTGGAGATCCGGCTCAGCTCGTCATTGTCTAGCTCGAATGCGGTGCCGGTCCCGCCCGCCCCGCCGATCAATGCATCACGAAGTGCTGTGATCGCCACGCCGCCGGTTCGGCCGCTATTACCAAGCGAACCGCCGGTTCCGATGTCGATGTCGCCCGCTGCGATATCGATAAATTGGCCGTTTAAAAGCGCGTCGATCCCGACAAGTCCTTGCGCATTCAGGAAAATGGCATTCCCTGCGAAGATCGTGTCCTGCACGAGGATGTCTGACGCCGCAGTGATCGAGACATCGCCGCTGCTCGCCGTCACCTGCTGGGGCGCGAAAACACCGTTCGGCGTGAAGGTCACGCCTGCACCGGCTCCAGCAACGACCACGGACCCGCCAAGGCTTGTAAGCTGGACGTTGCCGGTCGCGACTGCATCGATGACGCTCAGATCTCCCGCTACGCCTATCACCACATCTCCGCCGGTAGCAGTCGCCTGCACCGTCAAATCGCTCGACGAACCGACGTCGAGCGATTGCCCCGATGCGATGAGTGTATTGTCGATTAGTGCATCACCTACCGTAATAGCGCCGCCCGAAGCCAGATCGGCATCGAGAGCGGACAAATCGACAAGACCGATGAGACCTCCAGCGGATACTTCGGCAAGCCGGTCAGAGAAGAGCGATCCGCCGGTCACTGCGCCACCAGCCGAGATGGCAGCATCACCAGTTGCGTCGATCCCATCGAAATCGGTTCCAGTGGCGGAACTCGCCGAAACATCTCCACCCGACGAGAGTACCGTGAGGCTTAGGCTTCCCGCAGAATCAAACGCCGCATCGCCGCCAATTGCCAAAGCTCCTGTTACTGCGAGATCGCCCGTCGAGGTCGCCGCGTTCAGCGCCCCGCCGATATCGCCGCCGCCCAGCGTCAGCGAGCCGGTGTTCAGCGCCGCGTCACCGCCTGTGACGATCCCGCCCACGTTGGCAGCCGCCGCGACCGTCGCAGCAAGATCGGCCCCAGCGTCGAGCAATCCTGCTGACAAGCTCCCGCCATCGATCTGGATAGCTCCTGGAGCAGTCACGTCGCCCGCAGCTATCGTATCGGCCTGCAGAACAACATCGCCGCCCGAAACCACATCGCCGAGCGTGAGCACGGCTCCTGAATCGATGATGACTAGATCGCCCGCGCCGCCGCCGATCACGTCGCCGCCGGTAATCCCGCCGGGTGCCATCAGATCGATAACTCCAGTGCTGGTCGATATCGCGGTGAAGTCGATGCTCGCCCCGTCGAGGATCACGCCCGACCCGGCACTCAGCGTTCCAACCGATATTATGTCGGAAGCGAGCAAGTCGATGGTGCCGCCTGCAGTAATGTCACCATTGGCTGTACCGGCGATCGCCCCAGCCGAAGCCGTCGCTGTCACATCGCCGATTGCGTTGATCGTATTGAAGTCGACCGTCGAGCCATTCAACGTGACGCTGGCGACATCCACCGCACTCTCGCCGAGGAAAAGGCTGCCGGGCGTAGTCAGGACAACGGCCTGGCCGCCCGGATCGGCAAACCCGATCGAAATCGCAGTCCCTGCATTGACGACCAT
Organism: uncultured Alphaproteobacteria bacterium; assembly: GCA_963797945.1. Classification (GTDB taxonomy): domain Bacteria; phylum Pseudomonadota; class Alphaproteobacteria; order Sphingomonadales; family Sphingomonadaceae; genus Qipengyuania. The sequence goes on from CAWCRA010000006.1 coordinate 550,116, forward strand.
GTCGCTCGGCCCGCCTTCTATGAAGGTATCGACCGAGAAGGTGCCGGACAAGTCATAGCTCGTTTCCGCGGCGCCGCCCACGGCAGTTGCCGTGGTGAGCTGGCCGCCTGCATCGATCGTGTCCGCAAAAAGGTCATTGGCAACCGAGACACCGATATCGCCCGTAGCGAACAGTCGGCCCGTACCTAGCAACGACCCGTTGGACGCATCGACAACGATCTGCGGCGCGTTGATGCTGACATCGGTCAGTTCGACATCCCCAAAGCTGCTTACGAGCGAAACATCGCTCGCAGCGTCCAGCGAACTTGTGCCGACAATCGAACCGATCGTGAGGCTTTCATTCGTCGCGATGTCGATGACATCGGCATTGACGATCGTCGCGGTCCCGACGATCAGCGAGACGACACCTTGCGGGCTCGCATTCCCGACAAATACACTGCCGTTGGCCACCAGCGCCCCGATGCAGATGTCGCCTTCGAGACAACCGTTGACGAGCAGTCCGTCATCGTCGCCCTGGAAGCTGAAGGGCGCGTTGACGATATTGGCCTGCAATGCGCCGCTGCGCACTGTGCCCGCCGACATATCGATCGCTCCACCGCTCAGCGTCAGCGAATAGCCGGTCGTGTCGATGGTCCCCGCCGACACGATCGATGCAAACGGGCTCGGTGCTGGCCCCGTCAAACTGCCCGGCGGGATATCGCCGGCCAGCAACTGCATCGTCCCGGGTGCACCGAAATCGAAGATACCACTGGGATCGGGCGGCGAAGCGGTCGCCGTTCCGCTTGCCAGAAGCGCTCCTGCGCCGATTATGATGTCGTCGCCGGTCCTGACGTTGAAAAAGTCGCCAGCAGTCGTCGAACTGCCCGCGGCGAAAGTCGCCGTTCCCGCAGCCTGAATGTCGATCCCGGTATTGGAGGTGACGGTGCCGTTGATTGTCAGCCCGAAGGTCGGATCGAAGATGCTGAAGCTGCTACCATCATCCTCATTGCCGGCGCGCAGGATAATTAAATCTGCTTGAGCATTCGTGAGGATAACATCCTCGAATGCTTCAAGGAAAAGAGTCCCTCCGGCTCTGGCGTCGGCAAGTTCGATCGCGCCGTCGGCATCGACCGTGAAGTCCGAAAGGCTGCGAGATGACGCTTCCCGGACGGGCCGTGAAGCTACCGCCAAGTGACGACTCAAAAATGCTGCCGGCAATCGTATTTATGCCAGGATTACCCAGATGCGTGATTGTCACGTCACCATCGGTAAGGAAGACGACTGCGCCATCCGAGACGATTTGACCCGCTCCGGCCATGTCGACGACAACATCGCCCGACACGTTGACCGTAAAGCCATCGGTCGCCGTGATAGGCCCGCTATTGCCCGAGATGAATACGTTGGGCTGCGCACCTGGGTCGAATGAAAAATCGACCAGCTCAAGACTTGTTGCGCTGATTACACCTGCCGGATCGGTCAATTCATCGATGATCTCGATTTGTCCGGCGATTTGCGCGCCAAAATTCGCTCCGAAACCGTCACTACCAGTGGTGTCGATGCGGATATCGCCCCAGTCAATAATTCCAGGTCCGCCATTGTCGCTGGTGCGCACGGACACTGCGCCGCCGAAACCGTCGCCGCTAGTGCCAAGAGCACCGCTGATGTCCCCGAAACCACCATCACCGCCATTACCGCCATCTCCACGCGAAGTGAATTCCAGTGGCCCGGCAATACTCGAAATCGTTCCGCCATCCGCGAAGAGCGCCAGCGAACCGCCGACCCCGTCACCGCCGCTGCCGCCATCGCCGCCGGAAAGCCCGCCCAATTGATCGAAATTGTCGCCGCCTATGCCGCCGTTGCCGCCAGTGCCGCCGGTTGCCAGATCGAATTCCTGCACAAATGTGGCGCCTGTCTCGGCGGTGATCGTCAGACTGCCGCCCGTTCCGGTTCCGCCCGCCCCACCAATTCCTCCCTCGACGAACGATGCCTCGCCGGTGCCGCCATTGCCGCCTGTTGCGCTGGCCTCAATGCCGCCCTCAATCACACCGGCAAATACCGTATTGGCGCCGGCAACCGTGATATCGCCCGTTCCGCCGGTCGCGTCGCCGCCAACGCCGCCGGGATTGCCCGCCGTGGTGAAGCCCGGGCTCGAGAAATAGCTCCCGCCGTTTCCGCCATCAGCCCCGACATCGAAGTTAAAGAATTGCAGGCCGGTCGGCGTGTTACCCAAAGCGAGCGTGGCCGTGCCCGCCGTCGCATCGCCGCCGTTTCCTGCCGCAAATCCCATATTGTCGTCGCCGCCACCGCCGCCATTTGCTGCGGCAGAAAGTGTGATTTCGCCGGTCGCAAGGCTACCGCCAAGCCCTTTGGTCAGGATTGCAGTTCCGCCGATCGCGTTGCCGCCATCCTGGTTTTCGGCTCCAAAGCCGCCAGACGCCGCTGCCCTGACGTTAATCGAGTTGAAGCTTGCATCGGTGTTGCCGAGTTCAACCAGCGCATCCCCCGCTGCGGCATCGAATGTGGTGCCGGCGGCTTCCGTTCCGCGACCGTCTTCTGCCGAAGCGCTGACATCGGCGAAAAGTCCATCGGCCGATATCGTGCCCTCGCTCGCGGTGAAGGTTATGGTGCCGCCGAACGCATCACCGCCGGGGATCGGGCCGCAGGGGCCTGAGCACTGGTTAGTTTCGAAATATCGTTCGGCTGAAGCGTTCAAAGAAATAGCGCCGCCCGCGCTGAGCACGCTGCCTGTACCGGACATGGAAACCGCGATGCTGCCGCCCTGCGCGCTGGTAGTGCCAGCACTGTTCTCGCCCGCTCTCGCCGACACATCGAGTGCGATGCTGCCGCCAACTGCAAAGCGGCCGCCATTCGTGATCGACCCCGTGATGCCGCCGCCCGCCTGGTTGGTAGATGTACCAAAGGCGCTCGGTTCATTGAGCAATGCCAGGAAATCACCGCCGACATCGACCGATCCAGCGGGCACGGCGCCAGCCGGATCGCCCAGAGCGAAAAAGTCCAATGTCGCGGAGGCCGGAGAAGACGGATCGATGGTTACCGTCCCAGCGATGTCCACCACGCCGCCAGCAAGAGCGCCAAAGGTGACATCCTGCGCGCGGATCGTCAGGTCGTAGTCACCGAAACCGTCGCCGCCCATGACCACCGACTGCCCGTTTCCGGCCACGATATTGGCGCTGTCGCTCTGGATTTCGGTACGCGACGTCAAGATGGCATTGTCGATCGTAACAGCCCCACCGGTCAGCCTGATCACGCCGTTTTCTTCAATCGCTCCAGCCGCAGCCGGATCGAAGCCGACCGTTCCGGAAACCAACACTTCCAACGCTGTCCCAGTGCCTGGTGCCAGGAAGTTCACGCTATGCACATCGAATGCCATTGGATCGGTCGCGCTGAGCGCAACTGGCCCGGTCGTCGTACCGTTGTGGATAATACGATTGCCCGGTTGCGCACCATCAAAAACGGAGACGCCCGCCCCGAACACATCGTTCATGGCCGCAGCGCCTGTCTCGCCCGACGCGTAGAAGACCTGTCCGTTCACCACAGCATCGCCGCCCATCTCGATGGTCGGGGCGAAGAAAATCAGGCTGCTATTCTCGCTCGGCAGATTGAATGACGCACCTGATGCGACGATGATTGAAGAGAACGGGTCGTTGACCCCGCTGAACGTGCCGCTCGTCTCCAAACCAAAATTTGTCGCAATGGCGCTGAAGTTCGTAACTTCGCTTGTGGTCAGCAGCAGGCTGCCTACGTTGAACACGGCCGTGCTGGTAGCAAGGATGCCGCCCTGACTGATGAACCAGATATTCCCGGTGGGGGTGTTGGGAGAAACATCCAGAAAGCTCGATACCGTCCCGCTAAAAGCTATTCCGCGAAACTGGCCGACACTGTTCGGAGCTGAAATTATCCGGTTAAGTACCGCAAAATTCCCACCCGAACCAAATCCGGTAAAGGCCATCTCCGTGTTCGCGGGGAGGAAGTTTATATAGTCGTTCGTGTCGTCGAGAGTGAGATCATCAAGTGTGGTCCAGTTGATAATCGCCAATTCCGAAAAGACATCCACATTAGTGATGGTTGGCGACGTGGAGATGCTTACCTCGCCATCCACGATAGTGGCATCGGCCTGAACGGCTCTGGTTCCGTTCTCGCGCGGAGCAATGCTTTGTGCGTGCGCAGCGGACGCATGTCCCACAGTCAGCCCCAGGGCCAGCGCCATCACCGAACCGCGCGCCATCAGTCTGCTACGGTTAGCATTGCGTGCTGCGGTGTTGCTCATCATCTTCCGTCCCTTGGTCATCATGCTTCAGTCGCCCAGCCGGATGGCGAGATTGACGAGCACTCGGGCATCGCCGCGCTCGGTCTGCAGGGAGGTCCGCTCGAGCGGAATCGCCCCCAATATCTCGAAGAAAATCCGCCGTTGATAATTGACCCGCAGGCCGGCGCCGAGCGAATTGAGCGTCTGCTCGCCCAGACCGTCATTCTCGGTCCAGGCGTTGAAATTGTCGTAGAATGCGAACGGCTGGAGAGCGAACCCGTCCTGCGTTTCGGGCAGGAGTGACCCGTAAGCGATCTCGAATTGCGATCCGAAGCCCCGGTCGCCGACGACCGCGCCCGGATCATAGCCGCGCCCGGCAGTATAATTACCGCCCGAAAACTGCTCGTAAGGCAGAACTGCGTCGGGCGAATATTGAAAGCGCGGACGCAGGCTGAAGGTAACCAGCCGCGAGGGGCGATAATCGAACGATGCATCGCCGCGCACGACAAAGGCCGTGGGGTCACCGTCCAGCCGCGTAATCGGCGCAGTGGTCACACCGGTGCAATTGACGAAGAGCTCTCCACAGCCGTCGCTCGCGCCGAGAATGTCGAGACCCTGGCGCACTTCGAGATGTGCACGGGCAGCATAACGCGGCTCGACCGCGCTGTAGCCGCCGCGGCCAGCCACGCTCATCGGATCTCGCGCGTCGAGATCGGCGGCGATATATCCGACCCGCAGCTTGTCTTCGCCCAAGGGTAACCCGCTGAATTCGATGTCCTGATCGATGAATTCAAAGCCGCCGCTCAAGTAAACATTCTGTGCCTGGCTGCGCTGCAGCGGATATGAGACATAGGCGCTTGCCACCAAAGTGCGCGCATCGAAGACATCATCGCCGGGTACATCGGGCCGGGTCCAGGCATGGGTGACCGCCGCGCCGACACGCAATCCGTCGCCGCCAAGTGCGAACTCATGCTGGCCCTGAATAACATATTGTTCCTGGAAGTCGGCGGTAGCGAAGCCGCTGATCTCGGTCAGGTCGCCTAGCCCGGTGAGGCCGTTGAACTGAATGCGAGCCTGTCCGCCAAAGCGACCCACCGCCTTCGTGCCGTAATTCTGGACAGCCAGGTCGGCCTCTATCGGCGTGTTGATTACGTCGATTACTCCGACCAGGTCGCCAGCACGCGCATCGGCCGCAGGGTCGCGGGCAAGCATCAGGCGGACATCGAGACCGGGAATATCCCGTGCGAGCAGCAGCAACCGCTCCGCCTCTCCGATGCGAAACACGTCCTGTCCGCGCATCCGGTCGAAATACCGCTCGACCAAACGCCCGGACGGCCCCGTGTCGCCGCGCACGACAAGATCGGTCAGCCTCGCCAAGACGACGTTGAATTCAACTTGGCCATTCTCGATGGTCTGGACCGGAACCTGTACTGCCGCGACATAACCTTGCGAACGCAGAATCGTCGCAGCTCGGTCGCGAATGTCGCAGATTGCCGCAAGTGCGATTTCTCGCCCGACGTACGGCCGCCACGCAGCATCGAGCAGGCCGGGCTCGAGCGCCTCGGTGCCGGCAAAACGCGCGCTAGCAAGCGTCAGGGTGATATCGGCAAATTGCGCCCCTGAAAGCGGGCAAGGCGCACGTTCGAACGCCCCCTCCAGGTCGAAAGCCGCCGCATCTTCGCGCAATTGATCGTCGACCTCTCCGCGCAGGACTTCCTCGCGGGTCGGGACTTGCGGCGAAGTGGCTTGGGCGGACACAATGGCGGGCAGCGTCAGAGCACCGCAACACAGCATCGCGCGGAAAGTGCGAAGGGTCATGCGCATCAGTCAGCCTCCCCCTTATTGTCGCTGACGCCCGGACTGCCCCGGTCGGCGAGCAGAGGCCGCTGCGAATCCCCGATCAAGGCGAAGCCGGACCAGTAGAAAGGGTGCGATGTTTCCGCGTCGTCCATCAATAATGCCTGTGATTGCTTGAGAGCCATGCCGATCGGAGCATTCTGCCCGCGGCGGAACATCTCGCTCATCAGCCGTTCGGTTGCCCGGAAATCGTCGGGCGCAGGCCAATGGCTCGCCAGCACTGCTCGCCCGCCAGCGCCGATGAAGGAGCGCACCAACCCGTCCAGCGCTGTGCCCCCGCCGCTAGTAAGACCTGCTGCGCGCGTCGCCTCGACCGAGGCCGAGCCCGCGGTATCGCAGGCCGACAAAATGACCACGTCAGCGTCGAGATTGAGATCGAAAACCTCTTCGAATGTCAGAAGGCCATCCGACTGGTCAGCGCCGAAGCTGGTGAGCAGCGCAGGCTTGGTAGGACATTCGGGGCGCGGAGGCGTCACCAGGCCGTGGGTGGCGAAATGCAGAATGCGGAATTCGTCGAGGTCTTCGCGCTGCTTGATCGCGGTGTCGGTGAAGTCTGCGCCGGTCAGGATTTGCGAACGCCCCTCGCCCACCACTTCGCGGGCGACGACAAGCTCGTCCTCGTCGATCGGATTGTTCCATTCGGCGGCGCTCCAACCGCAAGTGTCGTTGCCGGTAGCCGCAACGATGCGCGGCGTTGCCGGTTTGCTGTCACCGACCGGCTCGTTGCGCCCAAGACCCAGGTATTCGCGCACCGCATTCGAAGCGCGCGCGCGCCGAGCGTCGATAAACGCCTGCGCCGAAGTGGCAGTCGAGATCATGCGGTCGCGGCCGAGCCAGGCTGTGCCAGTGAAATCATAGGCGTCGGCATCGGCTTGCAGGAGCCGGGCATCATACCGCGACACCGAAGCATCATCGCGCACCAGCAAGTCCAGCGGAAGACGCAGAAGGGCGCCGTCGGGTTCGAATATCAAATGGCTGACGCCAGCCATCTCGCCGTCGACCGGCGCAAACAGGCCAGTATAGAGCGAACGCGCCATCTCCATATCGAATGGATAAGTGACGATCTGCCCGCCTTCCTGCTGCGAGATCGAAGCGCGTATGACGTCCACAGAAACGTCGAGATCCTGTTGCACAAGGCCGGTGTCCCATGCCCGTGCATCCTTTGCATCGGCGTAGAACATCAACACCTTGTCGCCGACCACGACCGAGCGCGCATAGGCCTCCCCCGGCAGGAGCAGACTTTGGAAATCTGCAAGTGTCACCGCCCCCTGCGCCACGGCACGGTATTTAGGAAAATCGGCCAGCTGAGCCAGCGTGCGCGACTGCGCGCTTTCCAGCTCGGCAATTTGCACCGCAATTGCCTCGATCCGCGCGGGGTCGGCTTCTGCAGCACGGGTCAGGGCGCGCCGCCGGACGCGTAGCCGTTCGATTTCGCGCGTGAGATCGGTCGACTGGCGGAACAGCCGCGCGGCTTCATCGGACCCGCCCGAAAGTTCGCGCGCCAAGACCGCCTGCGTGTCGGCGACACCGGGGCGCACCAGCAACTGCGCCGCTTCGAAGAAATCTTGCGGGGCTCGCGGGTCGCTGCCTTGCCGAGCAATCAGATCGGCGAAGTAGGGTTGCAGCTGATTGGCAAAGCCGGTCACTGCGCTGCCCGCGGCAATCGCCCGAGTCACGAGACCGCGATAAAGCGCGCGCCCCTCGTCCCCGCGATTATTGCGCAGCAGGAACGCCGCGAGGCGAGCCTGCGCGCTCGATACCGCACGACGCTCAGGGTATTGTGCTTCGAGAACTTCGACGCCGCTGCGGAAATAGGTATCGGCATCACCAATGCGACCGGCGCGTTCGGCGATGGCTCCGAGTTCGCCGAGAATTTGCGCGCGCATGCGGGCAATTGTGGTCACCCGGCCATCGCGCACCTGGACGGCGTCGGCATAACTGCGCAGCAACGCCTCGCTCGCCGCTTCATCCTGCCCGAGCAGGCGCAGCGAAGTCCCGCGCAATTGCAGGGCCTGAGCATCGATGATGGTAGCGCGTTCCTGCGGCGTCAGTGTTGCGTCGCTGCTGATCCCGGCAACCCCGCTGCGCCGGTCGGCATTGAGGCGCGCGGCAATCGGGATGGTGATGGAGAGACGACCCTCCTCATTCGTCACGCCCCGGAAATTGGCAGCGAGCGGCTGGTCGAGCCGCGCGATCGCCTCGTCCGGACGAGCGCGATTAAGCAGGTGAATGGCTTCGAAATTGCGCTGCAGGCGCTCGTCGATAGGATCGCCGCTGGTGCGCCCACGCGCCATCGCAAAAAGCCGGTCTGCCTCTGCAAACTCACCCAGATTGCTTTTCTGCAATGCCCGATTGACCAGAAATTCAACCGGATCGATCCGGTCGTCGCCGTCGCGCTCCAACCGGCCCTGTAGCGTTTCGAAATACGCCGCTGCTTCGGCATAGTCACCGCCAAGATTGCGGCGATAGCCTTCGGTAAGGGCTTGCGCGGGTTGTAGCGTTTCGGCTTGGACGCGGCTGAAGGCAACCGGGTCGGAGACCGATGTCGTCGCGGCTTCGATCGTTCCTTCGATAATGCGGTTTTCCATGACCGAACGCAGCGCCAGCACAGCAGCGCTGTCATACGCTGCGAAACCCTCGGACACATATGTGATGTCCCCGCTGCGCGTCACAATCGTCGTCCAGTCGAGCGAAGTTCCCCTCAGTTTGCAGACGGTAATCTTCGCATCGGGAAGGCCCGCATCCGTGCCGCCGCTCTGGGAGGAACAATCCACTTCATCGCGCCGAAACGGAGCGACCAGAGACGCGGGGTCGTCAACATTCCCGCGAAAGGCGAACAGGTTCACGACTGGCTGCGCCGAATCGCGGCATACCACCGCCCAAGCGCGGTCGAAGCTGTTTTGTGCTGCAGGGTTGCCGATGCTGCGGTCCTGGACCTGGCAAAGGACGCCGTCACCCGATCCGATGGGAAACGAGTCGCGCAGCAACACCGGCCGGCTTTGCGCAGCCGCGGGCTGCGGGATCGTCAGTGCTGCCGATACCAGCAGAGCAGCTTTGATAAACCTACGTGGCAAGACCGTACCCCTTCCGGCCGTGATGCGTGCGCATCCCGGCCCCCATATCCCAGTACGACCATTATTTTTTTAGTTTGAACGGGTTGTGTAGCGATTTCCCTGCCCGAAGGAAAGCGCGGTTACCTTCTTAGAAACCGTCCCATCGGATTGCTTCGCCCAGCGAAGCGCGAGCGACATCGAAGACATTAACCGGCGCTTCCGGATCGCGGTAGCCGACCGCCAGTCCGCAAAACAGGATGTGATCATCCGGGATATCGACGACTTCGCGGATTTGCGGGGCATAGGCAGCCCACGCTTCCTGCGGGCAGCTGTCCAGCCCTTCCTCGCGCAGAAGCAGCATAGTCGTTTGGAGCCACATGCCGATATCGGACCATTGCGGCGGGCCCATATATTTCGGCGTGTGAACCAGCATGAGCAGCGGGGCGCCAAAGGCGCGGAAGTTCTGCGAAAACCACATCAGCCGCCCGGTCTTGTCGTCGCGTTCTATCCCTAGCGCCGCATACATATCTTCGCCGACGCCGAAGCGGCGCTGCTCATATTCGCCGTCCAGGCCCTTAGGATAGATATCGTATTCCGGTGCCAGCGCCGCCCGCCCTTTGGGAAATTCCTGCGCCACCCGGTCGAACAGTTTCTGGAGCGGGTCGCCGGTCAGCACGATCCCGTGCCATGGCTGGACATTGCCGCCCGAGGGCGCGCGCTGGGATTTCTCCAGCACTCTTTCAAAAATCTCGCGCTCGACCGGCTGGTCGAGAAATGCACGAACGGAACGGCGAGTGGCGATGGCTTGGGATACTTGCATGGCGACCAGCGCTAGGCGAGCCGCCCACCATCGACAAGCTTGCTTGTGTATTGGCATTGCAATACAGTGCGCGGGATTGGAGATGCCATATGTTCGATGAGCTTGGGTGGTTGCTGCAAATCCATGTCGCCGCAGCATTGATTGCGATCATAACTGGCGCGGTGGTCTTCATGCTTCCCAAAGGCGGCCAGAGGCATCGCCGCTGGGCAAAGGTCTACGTGGCTGCGATGCTGACCACGACCGGAGTGGTTGTCTTCGTGCCAGCCACCGTGCTGGAGTTCGGTAATAGCGGCTGGGGCTTTTTTCACCTCTTCATCGTCGTCGGCGGATTGAGCTCGCTCGTCGGCGCTTTCGCACTTTGGCAATGGAGCCGCACGCGCGATCCGGAATGGCTGCGCAACCATCAAGTCCGGTTCGCATTTTCTTACGCCGGATTGCTAATGGCCGGGTTCAGCCAGCTGATGACCAATCCGCGCTTCGGTGTCATCGAAACACTCACTGTTTCCCAATTCTGGGTAGTGTTCGCAGCATCAAACGGCGTCATATTTGCTGCCGCCGCATTTCTGGTCGCCCGCTACATCATGCGCGGCGATCCGCGTCGCCGCTATGCGTTGAGGCCCTAGTTCTCGTCCTCGAACAGCGCAGCTAACTGCTCGATAATCGTACCGCCCAGCTGTTCAACGTCCATGATCGTTACCGACCGCTTATAATAGCGGGTGACATCATGCCCGATGCCGATCGCGGCGAGCTGAACGGGAGACTGTTTCTCGATCCAGTCGATTACGCGGCGCAGATGGCTTTCAAGATATCCCGCCGGATTGACGCTCAGCGTGCTGTCGTCGACCGGCGCGCCGTCGGAGATGACCATGAGTATCCGCCGATCCTCTGCGCGCGCCAACAGCCGGTTGTGCGCCCAAAGCAACGCCTCGCCGTCGATGTTTTCCTTCAGCAGGCCTTCGCGCATCATCAGGCCGAGATTGCGGCGCGCGCGGCGCCAGGGCTCGTCGGCTTTCTTATAGAGTATATGGCGCAGATCGTTGAGGCGGCCCGGCTCGGCGGGGCGGCCATCGGCGAGCCATTTCTCGCGGCTCTGACCGCCCTTCCAGGCGCGCGTCGTAAAGCCGAGGATCTCGGTCTTTACGCCGCAGCGCTCTAGCGTGCGGGCCAGAATGTCCGCGCTGATCGCGGCAATGGAGATCGGGCGCCCGCGCATCGAACCTGAATTGTCGATCAGCAGCGTGACCACCGTATCCTTGAAATCGGTATCCCGCTCCATCTTGTAGCTGAGCGAGGAACCGGGGCTGACCACCACACGGGCCAGCCGCGCTGCGTCGAGCACGCCTTCTTCCTGGTCGAAGTCCCAGCTACGGTTCTGCTGCGCCATCAAACGGCGCTGCAGGCGATTTGCGAGCCGGGTGACGACACCCTGAAGACCGGCGAGCTGGCTGTCGAGATAGGTGCGAAGCCGCTCCAGCTCGGCGACGTCGCACAGCTCTTCCGCCTCGATCACTTCGTCGAAGCTATCGGTGAAGGCTTTGTAGTCGAAATTTTCCGGCTCTTCGGTCCATGGGCGATTCGGACGGACAGGCTGCATGCCCTCTTCGCCGTCGTCGGACGGATCGCCGTCGGACATGTCCTGCTCGCCGTCCATCTCGTCCGACGTTTCCCCGTCGGCCTCGCCCTCTGCCATTTCGCCGGCGGCCTCGCTCGGCTGAGGATCGGCGTCGCCTTCGTCCTGCTCGTCGCCGTCGTCGTCCTCGGGGCTTTCGCCCTCATCGTCATCGCCGTCGTCGCCCTCGGGATCGGCACTGTCGGGCGGCAAGGTCAGGTCGAGATTGCGCAGCATGTCCAGCGTAAGCTGCTGGAACGCGCTTTGGTCATCGAGCTTCTCGGCCAGCGCAGCCATGTCGCCGCCGGATTTCTCGGTGATCCATTCGCGGACCATGTCGACACCCTTGGCCGCGCGCTGTGGCACAGGCTCCCCGCTGAGCGCCTCGCGCAGCATGAGCGAAAGTGCAGTGGGCAGCGGAACATCATCCGGTTCGTCGGCCCGAGTGATTGGATCGCCTGCAATGCGTTGCTCCACGGCTGCATCCAGATTGGCCTTTATGCCCATGAAGCGGGTCGTCCCGAGCGCCTCGTAGCGCACCTGTTCGATCGCATCGTAGCAAGCGCGTGCGATCGGCTCTGCCGGAGCGCCGCGCGCATGCACGGCTTCATTGTGATGGCGCAGGCGCAGTGCGAAACTGTCGGCAAAGCCGCGCGCCTCACGCGCCTGTGCTTCGGGCAGATCGCGGCCGGGCAGCGGCACGCGCATATTGGTACCGGACTGGCTGGCTGCATCCGCGCTCCACGCGACCTCGATCTCCGGCTCGCGCGAAATCGCGCGCGCCGTGCCGGTCAGTGCCTGCTTGAACAGGTCGAGGGGTGTCTGGTCGCTCACTTATCCGGTCGGAATGCTTTGCCCGGTGGCCTGCCAATCCTTGAGGAAACCCTCGATACCCTTGTCGGTGAGGACATGGTTGAACAGCGACTTGATGACCTTGGGCGGCGCTGTCATCACATCCGCGCCTATCTTCGCGCTTTCCAATACGTGGGTGACGTGCCGGACGGATGCGACAAGGATTTCGGTCTCGAACAGATAGTTATCGTAAATCAGACGGATATCGCTGATTAGCTCCATCCCGTCGACGCCGTTATCGTCGTGCCGCCCGACGAAAGGTGACACGAATGTCGCGCCCGCTTTAGCGGCCAGCAAGGCCTGATTGGCCGAGAAGCACAGGGTCACATTGACCATCGTGCCTTCACCGGTCAGCGCCTTGCATGTCTTAAGCCCGTCGATCGTCAGCGGCACCTTGATGCAGACATTGTCCGCGATTTTGCGCAGCGTCTCCGCCTCCTTCAGCATCGTCTCGTGATCGAGTGCGACAACTTCCGCACTGACCGGGCCGTCGGTCAGCGCGCAGATTTCCTTGGTCACTTCCATGAAATCCCGGCCCGACTTCGCGATCAGCGAAGGATTGGTGGTGACTCCATCCAGCAAACCGGTCGCGGCCAGTTCCTTGATGTCGTCGATTTCGGCAGTGTCGGCGAAAAATTTCATGCTTTGGGCGCTCCCGGGAAACGTGATTCCCGGGAGGCTTTAGCGCGGGGCATGAGCTCCGGCTAGAGCGCCGCGCCTACTCCGAAGGCACCAATGATCAGCGGATCGCGTGTTGCCTCGGGATTGGCGCGTATCGCCGCTTCCTCGGAGCCGATCTCGCTCCAGATCGTGTCGTCGATGCGCGTGGCGACGCCGTTCGCGACCTGCGGGATATCCACACCGGTGAGCGCGGCAAGCGCCTGTCCCACCAGCGGGTCCTTCGCAATCCGCATGGCCTGCCCCAGTTCGGGGACCATAGCTTCGATCAGGCTCGACCCAAGCTCTCCGCGAAGAAAGCCGGTCGCAGCCGTCGGACCGCCGCGCACCAGTTCGACCGCATTGCGAATGCCGACAACCCGCACGGCATCGGCAACCAGCGGCGCGGCGCGTTCCGCGCCTTCATAGGCAATGTCGCCGAACGCTCTTTCGAGGCGGTTCTTGAACAACGTCGATGTCAGGATATTGCCCAGCACATTTCCCCGTGTGCCAAGTAAATTGCCCAGACCCAGCTGGGCCACTTGATTGTTCCAGAAGCCATCGTCGGCAAGCATCCGGCCGAACGCGCGCTCGCTCGAGAGGAACAGTATCCGCTGGACCGCATCGACAAGGCTGAAGCCGCCCAGCCCGCCTGCGCATCCGCCTAGTGCGAACAGGCTTCCGCCCGCCAGAGTTGTCCCGAGAAAAGCTCTGCGGCCGGTCGGTTGTTCGAGCATTGTTGCCATTATTCGCGACTCCTTGTGAACACGCTCTTGTTCTCGCCCACGCTCGCCGCCCATATGTGAGGACGACAATGACCCGTGTGCGCTGCCTCATCCTCAATGCCGCTCTCGGCCCCCTCGATTACCGCATCCCGGAAGGTGCGGTGGTCGAGCCCGGATCGGTCGTGATCGCGCCATTGGGGCCGCGGACGGTAACCGGCATTGTGTGGGAAGCAGAACGGCTACCCGGCAACGACGTTCCAGCCGAGAAGCTGCGACCTTTCCGCGAAGTGCTTCCGGTGCCGCCGCTTTCCGCCCCTTTGCGGCGCCTCATCGAATGGACGGCAGACTATTATGTTGCGCCGTTGGCGGCGGTTGCGCGCATGGCGCTGTCGTCGGGTGGAGCGCTCAAGGGACCGGCCACCATGACCGAATACCGCCTGTCGGGCGGGATGCCGGAGCGAATGACACCGCAGCGGCAGGCGGCGATGGAAGCGCTCGAGCAGGAGCAGGCTACCATTCGCGAACTGGCGGGCATTGCAGGCGTGTCTGAAGGCGTGTTGCGCGGATTGGTGAACCAGGGCGCGCTTGAATCGGTCGAGGTGGATATCGACCGCCCCTACCCGGCGGCCCAAGCTGATTTCGCAACGCCGGACTTGTCGCCCGACCAGCAGGAAGCGGCGGATCTGTTCACGAATGCTGTCACCGACAGAAAATTCGCGCCGTTCCTGCTCGACGGTGTCACGGGTTCCGGCAAGACCGAGGTATATTTCGAGCCTGTGGCCGAAGCAATCAGGCATGGACGGCAGGTTCTGGTCCTTCTGCCGGAAATCGCGCTGACAGAGGCTTTTCTGAGCCGCTTCGAAAGCCGCTTTGGCGCTTCGCCCGTTTTATGGCACTCCTCGATCAAATCGACCGAGCGGCGGCGTGCATGGCGGTCAATTGCAGCCGGTGAAGCGCAGGTCGTCGTCGGGGCCCGTTCGGCGCTGTTTCTGCCTTTCGCCAACCTCGGTCTTATCGTCGTGGACGAAGCGCATGAAGTAAGTTTCAAGCAGGATGACGGGGTGCGCTATAACGCACGCGATGTAGCTGTAATGCGCGCCCGTTTCGAAGGCGCTCCCGTCATTCTCGCCAGTGCTACGCCTGCGCTCGAAAGCCTCGCCATGGCGGAAAACGGCACCTACCATCGGGTAGAACTACCGAGCAGATTCGGCGGCGCGCAAATGCCGCATATCGACACGCTGGACTTGACGGAAGAAAAGCCGGGTAGCGGTCACTGGCTGGCACCGCGCCTTGTTGAAGCGCTGGAAGACCGGCTGGCCAAGGGCGAGCAATCGCTGCTTTTTCTCAACCGCCGAGGCTACGCGCCGCTGACGCTGTGCCGCAATTGCGGGTTCCGGTTCCAATGCCCCAATTGCAGCGCATGGCTGGTCGAACATCGCTTTTCCCAGCGGCTTGCGTGCCATCATTGCGGTCACGAGACCCCTCCTCCTGCGACATGTCCCGAATGCGGCGAACCCGACTGCCTCGTCGCCTGCGGCCCGGGGGTCGAGCGCATCGCCGACGAGGTTGCCGAACGGCTGCCCGACGCGCGGGTATTCGTGGCCACGTCGGACACGCTGAATTCGCCGGGACGCGCAGCAGAGTTCGTGGCGATGGTGGAGGCCGGCGCTGTTGACGTAATCGTCGGCACCCAGCTTGTAACCAAAGGCTTTCACTTCCCCGAGCTTACGCTTGTCGGCGTGGTAGATGCAGATCTTGGCCTGGAGGGCGGCGATCTGAGAGCAGCCGAACGCACTTATCAGCAGGTCGCGCAAGTTGCCGGGCGAGCAGGACGCGGCAGCAAACCCGGTGAAGTCCTCCTGCAAACGCGCCACCCTGATGCCCCAGTGATTGCCGCACTGGCAGAAGGCGACCGCGATGCCTTCTACGAGGCTGAAACAGAGGCCCGGCGGATGGCAGGCGCGCCGCCCTTCGGCCGCTGGGCAGCGATCATCGTATCCAGCGAGGAGGAATCCGACGCAAAGGACGCGGCCAACCGGATCGGCCGGGCGCGCCCAAATCTGGACGAACTGGCTATTTACGGCCCGGCCCCGGCCCCGCTTTCTCTGCTGCGAAACCGGTACCGGTACCGCCTGCTGATAAACGCCAGACGCAGTGCCAATCTACAAGACATAATCCGCAGCTGGTTGGGCAACCTCGACCACCCCGCAGGCGTTCGGGTGAACGTAGATATCGATCCCTACAGTTTCGTTTAATCAAGGGGTTGCATCTTGAACAGCGTTTGTCAGAATACCGGCAGACGTAAGGGGGTCCGCTACAATGAATTCACGCGCCGCTCGCACCGCGCTTTGCCTGATGGCAGCGTTTGGATTTTCCGTCTCGGCTAGTGCCGAAACTTGGCACCGGGCGGATACGCATCATTTCACGATCTATTCGGATGGGCGCTCCGGCCAATTGGAAGACTTCGCTCATGAGGCGGAGAAATTCGACGCGCTTCTCAGAATGATTTTCAAGCGTCCCGTGAAAGAGGAGCCGGCGAAACTGGTCATCTACCTGCTAGACGACTCCGATGATGTGAGCCGCCTATCAAGAAGTAATGCTGCAGGCTTCTATTCGGTCAGGCCTGCACAGACTTTTGCCGTCGGCAATCGCGCATATGGCTCGGACAAAAGCGACCTCTCTGGCAAGCGCGTGCTGTTTCACGAATATGCGCATCATTTCATGTATCACAATTTCGCCATTCCCGCCCCGGCGTGGTTTTCGGAAGGGTTTGCCGAGTTCGTTGCGACCGCCGATTTTAAGCGAAGCGGAAAATGGACTTTCGGCGAGCCGGCGCATCACCGCGCATGGTCGGTCCAGAACGGCCCATCCGTTCCGATCGAAGTCCTTTTGACATCCGATTACGACGAAATGACCAATGCGGAAACCAGTGCATTTTATGGCTGGGCTTGGGCATTGACGCACATGTTCTATTCCGATCCCGATGAGCGCGGCGACCAGATCGTACGTTATCTGCGCGACATCAATCGCGGGATGGACAATCTCGAAGCCGCAGAGAAAAACTTCGGCGATTTGGAGAAGCTGGAGAAGTCTCTGAAGAGCTATGTTCGCAAGTCCATGGCCTATTCCAAATCCGACCGTGAGATCCCTTACCGTAATTCAGTTTCGGTGACGCAGCTGCCGGATTTCGCCTCCGAATTGATCGGCCTGAGGCTGGAGCGTCTCACGAGCACCGACAAAGATGGATTGCATCGCAAGCTGACCAGTCTGGCCGCCCGCGCGAACTCGGCAGATGCCTGGTACGAAGTTGCCGAGCTCGAGTACATGAAGGAGCATGGCAGCAAGGAAGAGGACGACGTCCATGATTTTGCCGCTGCCGAGACGGCTGTCGATCGTGCGCTCGCGCTCGACGGTGACCATGCGAAAGCGCTCGTACTGAAGGGGCGGCTCTTGCTCGAGCCATTCGATCATGACGATGATCCCGATGAAGCTAACTGGGAGCATGCCCGCGCATACTTCCTTCGCGCCAACCAGAGCGACCCATCCGACGCCTACGCACTCTATCTCTGGGCCAATACTTTCCAGCGCGAGGGCAAGCGGGACGATATGACTGGCCCTGCGCTCGAAACGGCCTTTGGATTTCGTCCTGAATCGCGCGCGTTCCGTTCTGCACTCGCAATGCACTACGCGAGTGAAGGACAATACGACCGTGCGATCGGTCTGCTGAACATTATCGCCAATAATCCGCATGGCGGCGGCAAGTGGGCCAAGGACACCATCGCCTCGCTGAGGCAGGCGCAGGCCGGTGGCAGCCCGCTCATTCCGCTGATGTCGTCCGATGAAGTGAACGACGAAAAACCCGAAGACGACGAATAAGCCGGGCACACGGCCGGCACTATTTCGTTACAGCGACATGGCTCAAAACGACGGCACCCCCATCCTCGTCCCCATCCTCGGTGATCAGCTCACCCGCACCCTTGCGAGCCTTCGTGGCCGGACAAAGGACGATACGGTCATCCTGATGATGGAGGTCTGGGACGAGGCCACTTACGTCAAGCATCACAAGCAGAAGATCGCACTGATTTTTTCGGCCATGCGTCATTTTGCCGCCGAGCTGGATGATGCAGGGTGGACGGTCGACTATGTCCGTCTGACCGACGAGGGCAATTCCGGTAGTTTCACCGGCGAAGTCGCCCGCGCAATCGAGCGCCACGATCCGCGCGCAATACATGTTGTCGAAGCGGGCGAGTGGCGCGTTCAGCAAGCTATCGAGGAATGGCCGGACAAGTTCGACTGCGAGGTCGAAATACTTTCCGACGATCGCTACGTGTGCTCGCTGTCCGAATTCAACGCTTGGGCGGAAGACCGCAAGACGCTGCGGATGGAGAATTTCTACCGCGAGATGCGCCGCAAGACCGGGCTGCTGATGAATGGCGACAAGCCCAAAGGCGGTGAATGGAATTTCGACGAGCGCAACCGCGCTTCGCCCAAGGACGAAATGGATCCGCCGGAGCGGCCGCTATTTACACCCGACGACATTACGCAAGACTGCATTGCGCTGGTCGAGGATCAATTCGGCGACCATTTCGGCAGTCTCGAAAATTTCGGCTGGCCGGTAACGCGCGAACAGGCCGAACGGGCCGCAGACGCATTCTTCGCCGAGCGGATCGAGAAGTTTGGCAAATACCAGGACGCGATGGTTTTCGGCGAGGACGACCTGTTCCATTCCATGCTGTCCACCAGTATCAACCTCGGTCTGCTCGACCCGCTGGAACTTTGCCAGCGAGCCGAGCAGAGCTACGATGATGGCGAGGCACCAATCAATTCGGTCGAGGGTTTCATTCGCCAGATCATCGGGTGGCGCGAATATGTGCGCGGCTTCTATTGGCGCTTCATGCCAGACCTTGAGAGCAACAATGCGCTGAACGCCCAGCGCGGACTGCCGGATTTCTACTGGACGGGCGAAACCGACATGCGGTGCCTTGCCGACAGCATTCGTTCGACAAGAGACAATGCTCACGCCCACCATATCCAACGCCTGATGGTGCTTGGC
The DNA here is from genome assembly GCA_963797945.1 of uncultured Alphaproteobacteria bacterium. Lineage (GTDB taxonomy): Bacteria > Pseudomonadota > Alphaproteobacteria > Sphingomonadales > Sphingomonadaceae > Qipengyuania. The sequence continues at coordinate 568,988 of CAWCRA010000006.1, forward strand.
AATTTCTGTCTGCTCGCAGGTATCAATCCGCGCGAAGTGCAGGATTGGTATCTGGTGGTCTATGCCGACGCCTATCAGTGGGTCGAGCTGCCCAACGTCGCCGCCATGATCCTCTACGCAGACGGCGGCAAACTTGCCTCCAAGCCTTACTCCGCGAGCGGCAATTACATCAATAAGATGAGCAATTACTGCAAGGATTGCCGCTACTCGGTGAGCAAGAAAACAGAGGAGGACGCCTGCCCGTTCAACTCGCTCTATTGGCATTTTATGGACCGCCACCGCGACCGCTTCGAGAGCAACCCGCGCATCGGGCGCATCTATTCGAACTGGGACAGGATGGGGGAGGAAAAGCAGCGAGCGTATCTCGACCGTGCGGAAAACTTCCTCGGCACGCTCACACCGGCCGATAGCAGCTGGGCGCGGATTTAATACGCTTCGATAGCCGTGCCCTTGCGGACCCACATTGGCGGAACGATCCGGCCAGCGCGTTTGGCTTTTACCAGCATCCAGATCCCCGCACTGGTCGCCACCACGAGCGCGAATATAGTAGCCTCAAGCCCGAAGCCTCCACCTGCGAGAAGGCTCGGTCCTTCAAGCGTAGCACTGACCAGCCCGTCTACCTCATTGCCGGAGACCGGTACATCCCACAGCGCCTGCACAACATTCCAGCCTGCGTGCAAACCGATGGCTAGCCACAACGACCGGGTCAGGATGTAGGCAGCGCCAAGCAGGATGCCCGCCTCGATCGCGATCGCCAGCGAGGAGAAGAAGGTCGCATTGTCATTGCCTGCGTGGAGAAAGCCGAAAAGCAGCGAACTGAGTGCGAGTGCAATCCAGCTTCCCGTTAGCTCTTCGAGCCAGCGCAGCACGATCCCGCGCATCAGCAATTCTTCGAAGAACCCGGCATAGAGCCCCATCAAAAAGATGATCCTCGCCCAATCCGAAAAGCCGCCTGCACCGCCGATCCGGTAAACGCCTGCCAGCGCCGCAAGGCCAACGCAGACCGAGATCAACAGCGCCCCGCCGACAAAGCCCAGTCCGGTGTCCCGCAAGGCAGAAAAGTCGAACGGCAGGTCGTCGTGCTTCTTCGTGCCGAGCTTCCTGATCGCAAGTTTGTAGATCGCGAGCGAGAGCGCGACGAGCAGCAGCACACCGAGGATATTGCCGAGTTCGCCATCGACGTTCGGATGCAGGAACTCTTGCATCATCCAGCCAGAGGCAAACGCTGATGCGACTGCCAATGCCAAGGCGACAACCAATGCAATGAGTGGAAACTGCCAAATCTTCAGCCAGATCGACCGATCGCGCTTGATTTCGCTTTCGTTTTCGCCGTTCATCATACCCTGCTCTAATTGCGAGCGCGTGATGGCGCGGTGTGTATGCCTTGGCAAGCTTAGTCGGTGGATGCCCCTTCGCGGCGCAGCAGCTCCGCTTTGATATCGGTGCCATAGGCATAGCCGCCCAACCCGCCATCGGCAGCAATCACCCGGTGGCAGGGGATCAGGACAGCGATGTTATTTGCTCCGTTTGCGCCGCCCACGGCCCTGCTCGCCTTTGGATTGCCGAGAGCGGCGGCCAGTTCGCTATAGCTACGTGTCTCACCGGGCGGAATGCCGCGCAGGGCTTGCCACACGCGTTGCTGAAAAGCGGTTCCTTTCACGTCGAGCGGAATATCCGGAGCCGATCCCGGCTGCTCTACGGCGCCTGTCACTCTCTCGCAGAGCGCACGGAACTCGCCGCCTCCTTCAATGAGTTCAGCGTTGGGAAAGCGAGCGCGCAGATCCCCCTCGCCCTCGCCAAAAGACAGGCAGCATACTCCCGTTTCCGTTGCCGCGACCAGCATGCTGCCCAGCGATGTGTCGACGATGCTCCAATGAATCCGCCGCCCTCGGCCGCCATCTCGCCAATCGCTTGCCGTCATTCCCAGCTTTCCTTCCATGCTTTCATAGAATCGCGAAGGCGCCTCGTAGCCAGCCTCATAAATAGCGCCGGTCACGCTGGACGATCCACTAAGAGCCTCGCGCACGCGATCTTCGCGCAAGCCACGCGCATAGGCGGCCGGCGACAAGCCGGTTGCGCGCTTGAATACCCTTTGGAAATGGGTCGGCGAATAGCCGGTCAGCCTGGCAAGATCGTCCAGCTTCGCGCTTTCTCCGGCGCGGATCGCTTGGATTACCACGCGCACAGCGGCCTCGTCCGCCGATTGCTTGTCGGGCGCGCAGCGCTTGCAGGCCCTAAGTCCTGCCTCTTCAGCTTCGGCAGGGCTTGCGTAGAAGCGGACGTTCTGCCGCTTGGGCGCGCGGGCCGGACAGGACGGGCGGCAATAGATGCCTGTCGAATGCACGCCCGTCACGAACGTCCCGTCGAAGCGGCGGTCCTTCGCCAGGGCGATTTGCCAGCGCTCGTCGTCATTGAGGTTTTGCGTCGTCATAGGGGTCCTTGTGGACACACCTTGTACAGTGCGCATCCCGAAGCTTGCGGTCAATGTCCCTCGGCGGGTAGAGGCTGCATCAGGATGGGACGCATTTTCACGATCTTCGCCGCGCTGCTCGCGCTTCTTGCCCCGGCTGCGGCCTATGCCGATGCCGCCGATATCGACGCGGCTGCGCGCGGTGTGGTCCGTGTCGTCATCATCGGCACGGAAGACGGCGAGATTTATCCGGTCAGCCACGGCACCGGTTTTGCCATCAGCAGCGACAAGATCGTTACCAATGCGCATGTCGTGCGCGATGCGATGCAGGATGAAGGCCTGCGCATCGGTATCGTCGCTGCCGAGGGCGACGAACCGGTTTACGGCCGGTTGCTGCGGACCAATCCCCGCAACGACCTCGCTCTGATCGGGCTCGACCGGGATCTGCGCCTTCCTCCGCTGATCCTTGCATCCGGTCCGGTAGCCGATAGCGGCGAAGTCTATTCGGTCGGCTATCCGATGAATGTCGACCGCGCGCAGGGTCTCGAGATCGGCGACATTTTTCAGGCGCAGCCCCCGGTGAAAAGCCGCGGCTTCCTCTCCGGCACGCGCCCGAGCCGCCAGTTCGACACGATCCTGCACACTGCGCCGATCGCGCGCGGTAATTCCGGCGGACCGCTGCTCGACGGATGCGGACGCGTGCTGGGGGTCAACAGCTTCGGCGCGGATTCGGGCGGATCTGATGCGGAGTTCTTCTTTGCGGTATCCAACCGCGAACTCGTGCCCTTCCTTCGCGCCAACGACGTCGAACCGCGGGTCAACGATACGCAGTGCCGCAGTCTGGCCGATCTGGATGACGACGAGCGCGAGCGCGCGATGCGCGAACAGATGCAGGCCCGGCAGGACATCGCCACCCGCGCCGAAACGCTGCGCGAACAACGCGAGCGCGCACGCTTCGAGGCCGAGATGGGTGTTCGCGACGAGCGCGACGACCGAATGCTGGCTAGCATATTGTTGCTCTTGATCGCGGCTGGCCTGATCTGGTGGGCAGTCGAGAAGCGCGAGATCTATGGCGACGAAGATGGCGCGGCTGGCTGGCCGCAACGCAATAAAATCGTGGCTGCCGTCGGCATCGGGATGATGCTGATCGCGTTGCTGCTCCACCTCACCAGGCCCGGCATCGACGAGATCGATCGGCGCGTCGCCTCAACGATGGCGGGCGGCGATGGCGATGGCGACACTCCGCCTTCCGGTCAAGCTGGTACGCAATTGTCCGGCGGCGACATCGGTGAAGCGCGCAATTTCGTTTGTGCTATTGATCCTCAGCGCAGCCGGATCACCAATGCCCAGGTCGAAGAACTGACGTTCGAATGGGCGCCCAGCGGCTGCGTCAACGGCCGCACGCAGTATGGCTTTGATGCGGGAACGTGGTCGCGTGTCCTCGTCCCGAATGATGAGCAGACGGTGTCCGTTAACAGCTTCGATCCGGAACGCCGCGTTTTCCGCACCGAACGCTACCTGCTTGGCCGAACGCCCATGCTCCAGGCCCGCGCAGCCCGGCGCGATTTCGACGCACCGAAATGTGAAACGGAAGGTGCTGCGGCGACACTCGGCGAGCAACAAGGAGCGGTTCTTGCAAACCTGCCCTCGACGCCGAACGAGCGGCTTGTCTACACCTGCGAGATTGTGGGCGAGTAATCGGTGGCGGCGCTTGGGTTCGCAGTCTCGTCGGTGGCCCCACTGATGTGGGTGAGCCGAACACTGAGCTGAGTTCGCTATGCGGCAAGCGGTTCGCCGCTCAGTGTTATCCGGTGCATCTCTCGGGCGTGCCCCTGATAATCGTTCATCGCATTGTGCCACGTCGTGCGATTATCCCAGATCGCCACTGTTCCAGGCTCCCACACGACGCTGCATGTATTGTCGGCACTTGTCGCCGCGTGACACAGCTTGTTTAGCAACGGGAGGCTCTCCTCGCGCGTCTTGCCCACGAAGTGAATCGTGAAAGCCGAGTTCACATAGAGCAGCTTGCGGCCGGTATGCGGGTGCCGGATGACCACCGGATGCACGGCGCCGGTTTTCACATCCTGTCCGCGCAGCTCCTTGCCCATATCGGTCTGCGCATAGAGCCCGTCTTCTTTATAGACATGGTCGGCGGTGTGGAACGCCTCCATACTTTCAATCTCGTCTTTCAAATCCTGCGAAAGAGCATCGTAGGCCGCGCCCATATGAGCAAAATGTGTGTCGCCGCCCGAAGGAGGCAGCGTGCGCGCCACCAAGATCGAACCCATCGCCGGGATCTGATCGTAAGAATGGTCGGTGTGCCAGGCTCCGCCAATATTGGTGTGCTGGTCGGCCTTCTTCCGCACCACCGCTATTTCGGGATACTCATCCTCGAGCGGAAAATACTGGTTCACGTCGATGCCGCCCCAGCGCTTTGCAAAGGCGATATGTTCTTCAGGCGTGAAATCGTCCTGTCCGCGAAACACAGCCACCCCGTGCTCGTAGATCGCCTGCCGGATCGAATCGAGCGTCGCACCTTTTGCCTCGCTCAGCCGCACATCTTCGATTTCCACTCCGCATTTCGGCCCCAGCGCACGCGTCTTCATTTCGGCTCTCCTCTGGTTTCCCTGCTGGTATCATATACCGAGCGAGCTTGCGGGAGAAGAATGCGCCTGGTGCATCGGGCCGGTTGCAAAGGATTAGGGGCGGTGCTAGGCGCGCGCCAGCTTTGCCGGGGTGCCTAATCGCACCCGCAACGGCAAGCGGTCAGCATCGTTATTTTCCGGACCTTCAAGAGGACGAGAACGCGTGGAGATTTCCGCCGGTATTCAGGCTAGCCTGGCAGGGCGTTACGCATCGGCCCTGTTCGACCTGGCCACCGAAAACGGGCCAGTGGACGGCAGTGTAACTGCGGTCGAATCGGACCTTGAGAAACTCGAAGCGGCTTTGGCCGGATCGAGCGATCTTGCTGCGCTCACGACCAATCCGAAAGTTTCGCGCGGTGCTGCCGAGAAAACTCTGTGGGGCGTGTCTGCCCTGCTCGGCCTGTCCCAGCTCACGCAGAATTTCCTCGGTACGCTGGCGCAGAACCGCAGGCTGGGCCAATTGCCCGCGATCATTCGCGCCTTCCGTTCGATCGCCGCCGCACAGCGCGGCGAAGTGACCGCCGAAGTCACCAGCGCCCACGCGCTTACCGATGCGCAGCTCGAAACGCTCAAGGGCAAGCTCACCCAGCGCGAAGGCCGCACTGTCAAACTTTCCACGAAGGTCGACCCCGACTTGCTCGGCGGCCTCGTCGTCACCATTGGATCGAAGCGCATCGACGCTTCCATCCGCACTCGTCTCAATTCCCTCGCCCAGGCGATGAAGGCCTGATCAAAGGACGTTACTCATGGATATCCGCGCCGCAGAAATCTCCAAGGTCATCAAGGACCAGATCGCCAATTTCGGCACCGAAGCCGAAGTAAGCGAAGTCGGCACCGTGCTTTCGGTGGGTGACGGCATCGCCCGCATCCACGGCCTCGACAATGTGCAGGCCGGCGAGATGATCGAATTTTCCAATGGTGTGCAGGGCATGGCTCTGAACCTGGAGGCCGACAATGTCGGCGCCGTGATCTTCGGATCCGACCAGGAAATCGGTGAAGGCGATTCGGTCAAGCGCACCAATACCATCGTTGACGTGCCGGTCGGCAAAGGCCTGCTCGGCCGCGTGGTCGATGCTCTGGGCAATCCGATCGACGGCAAGGGCCCGATCGTATCGACCGAGCGTAGCCGCGTCGAAGTGAAAGCACCGGGCATCATCCCGCGCGAATCCGTTTCCGAGCCAGTGCAATCCGGCCTCAAGGCGATCGACGCACTCGTTCCCGTGGGCCGCGGCCAGCGCGAATTGATCATCGGCGACCGTCAGACCGGCAAGTCCGCCGTTGCCATCGACACCTTCATCAACCAGCGCGACGCGCATAAGGGCGATGATGAAGGCAAGAAGCTTTACTGCATCTATGTCGCCATCGGTCAGAAGCGCTCGACTGTCGCGCAGATCGTCAAGAGCCTCGAAGAGAACGGCGCGATGGACTACACCATCGTCGTCGCGGCGACCGCTTCGGAACCCGCTCCGCTGCAGTATCTTGCACCTTATACCGGCTGCGCGATGGGCGAGTTCTTCCGCGACAACGGCATGCACGCCGTGATCGTTTATGACGACCTTTCCAAGCAGGCCGTGGCTTACCGCCAGATGTCGCTGCTGCTGCGCCGTCCTCCGGGCCGTGAAGCCTATCCCGGTGACGTGTTCTATCTTCACTCACGCCTGCTCGAACGCGCTGCCAAGATGAACAAGGCAGAGGGCGGCGGCTCGCTGACTGCTTTGCCGATCATCGAAACGCAGGCAGGCGACGTTTCAGCTTATATTCCGACCAATGTGATCTCGATCACCGACGGTCAGATCTTCCTCGAAACCGACCTGTTCTATCAGGGCATCCGTCCTGCCATTAACGTCGGTCTTTCGGTTAGCCGTGTTGGCGGTGCCGCCCAGACCAAGGCGATGAAAAAGGTTTCCGGCTCGATGAAGCTGGACCTCGCGCAATACCGCGAAATGGCGGCTTTTGCGCAGTTCGGTTCCGATCTCGATGCCTCGACGCAAAAACTGCTGAACCGCGGTGCGCGCCTGACCGAGCTGCTTAAGCAGCCGCAGTTTTCGCCCATGCCGTTCGAAGAGCAGACCGTGTCGATCTTCGCAGGCACCAATGGTTACCTCGACGCCGTTCCGACGGACCGGGTGACCGAATACGAAAGCGCAATGCTCAGCTACATGCGCAGCGAACATGCCGATGTGCTGGCTACCATCCGCACCACCGGCAAGTTCGAGGACGATACCAAGAAAACCGTCATCGACGCGCTCGAAACCTTCGCCAAGCACTTCGCCTGAGCCTGAATGTAAACGGGAGCCGACATGGCTAGCCTTAAGGAACTCAAGGATCGGATCGGGTCGGTTAAGTCGACCCAGAAGATCACCAAGGCCAAACAGATGGTCGCGGCAGCGAAGCTGCGCCGTGCGCAGGCTGCTGCCGAATCCGCGCGTCCGTATCAGGATCGTCTGGGCGAAGTGATGGCCTCGCTCGCGGGGAAGGTCTCGGGCGATAGCGCGCCGAAGCTGCTCGCCGGGACAGGGTCGGACAAGCGCCACCTGCTGGTCGTCGTCAACACCGACAAGGGCCTGTGCGGCGGTCTCAACTCGAACATCGTCAAGGCGGCCAAGGCCAAGGCGCGCGAATTGATCGCCGCCGGCAAGGATGTGCATTTCTATCTCGTCGGCAAAAAGGGCCGCGCACCGATCAAGCGCGACTATGCCGATAAAATCGACAAGTGGTTCGACACGTCCGAAGTCCGCACGCCGGGTTTCGAAGAAGCCGGAGCCATTGCAGACGATTTGATCGAACGTTTCGAAAAGGGCGAGTTTGACATTGCGCACCTGATCTATCCGGTGTTCCAGTCCGCACTTGCGCAGGACCCGACGGTCGACCAATTGATACCGGTACCTTCGCCGGAGAATGCGGGCGGCGGCGATGCCGTGGTGGAATACGAGCCGGGCGAAGAGGAAATCCTCGAAGAACTGCTGCCCCGCTATGTGAAGACGCAGCTGTTCGGCGCATTGCTCGAGCGGGAAGCCTCCGAGCAAGGCGCTTCGATGACAGCGATGGACAACGCCACGCGTAATGCCGGCGATCTGATCCAGGAACTGACCATCAAGTACAACCGCAGCCGTCAGGCCGCTATCACCACCGAGCTCATCGAAATCATCGCCGGTGCAGAAGCACTTTAAGGATTATGACGTGAACAAACTGGCTCTCATCCTTCCAATATTCGCTCTTGCTGCGTGCAGCGAAGAACCCGCGACCGACCAGGCGCCCGCCGAAACTGTGGTCGCCGAACCTGCCGCGCCGAGCCTACCTGCTCCTGATGCAGATGTGTTGATCGCTGCGTTTTCCAAGGCATGTTCTGAAGCCGAAGCGATCAACGTGTCGGCGTGCAAGCGCGCAGGAATCGGCTCGACCGAAGTAATTTGTGAATACGGCCTCGGCGACGATGAATATCTTCGCAACCAGCTGACCCTTACCCCCAGCGACGGCGAATGGACCGTCGCAGACCCCGAAACCGTCTGCGCCCAGGGCGCATAACGATCTGCAAGGCAGGACAATAGACATGGCCACCGCACCCGTACTCAACCAGACCACCAATGGCACGATCAGCCAGGTCATCGGCGCCGTCGTCGACGTGCAGTTCCCCGGCGAGCTGCCAGCGATTCTGACCGCGCTTGAAACCAAGAACGGCGATAACACGCTTGTTCTCGAAGTTGCCCAGCACCTTGGCGAAAACACCGTTCGCACCATTGCTATGGACGCGACGGAAGGTCTGACCCGCGGCGGCGAAGTCATCAACACGGGCAGCCAGATTTCGGTCCCCGTCGGTCCGAAGACGCTCGGCCGCATCATGAATGTGATTGGCGAGCCCATCGATGAGCTCGGTCCGATCGGCGCCGACAAAACCATGCCGATCCACGCCGAAGCACCCGCATTCGTCGACCAGTCGACCGAAGCAGCGGTCCTGGTGACCGGCATTAAGGTCATCGACCTGCTCGCCCCTTATGCCAAGGGCGGCAAAATCGGCCTGTTCGGCGGCGCTGGCGTGGGCAAGACAGTGCTCATCCAGGAACTGATCAACAATATCGCGAAGGGACACGGCGGCGTGTCCGTGTTCGCCGGTGTTGGTGAGCGGACACGCGAAGGTAACGATCTGTACCACGAGTTTCTCGACGCCGAAGTCATCAAGAAGGACGAAAACGGCGTCGCCACGCCCGAAGGGTCCAAGGTTGCACTGGTCTTCGGCCAGATGAACGAGCCTCCGGGCGCGCGTGCCCGCGTGGCACTTTCGGGTCTGACGATGGCCGAATATTTCCGCGACGAGGAAGGCCAGGATGTCCTGTTCTTCGTCGACAACATCTTCCGCTTTACTCAGGCTGGCTCGGAAGTGTCGGCACTGCTCGGTCGTATCCCTTCGGCAGTGGGCTATCAGCCAACCCTGTCGACCGACATGGGCAACCTGCAGGAACGCATCACTTCGACCACCAAGGGTTCGATCACTTCGGTGCAGGCCATCTACGTGCCTGCCGATGACCTTACCGACCCTGCGCCTGCAACATCGTTCGCTCACTTGGACGCAACGACCACGCTGAACCGCGCGATTTCGGAGCTGGGCATCTACCCGGCGGTCGATCCGCTCGATTCCACCAGCCGCGTCCTTGAGCCGCGCGTTGTCGGGCAGGAGCACTACGAAACCGCTCGTAAGGTCCAGGAAACACTGCAGAAGTACAAGAGCCTGCAGGACATCATCGCCATTCTCGGCATGGACGAGCTGTCGGAAGAAGATAAGCTGACCGTCGCCCGCGCTCGCAAGATCCAGAAGTTCCTCTCGCAGCCGTTCCATGTGGCCGAAGTCTTTACCTCGATCCCGGGCGTATTCGTGCAGCTGGAGGACACAGTCGCATCGTTCAAGGCTGTGGTCGACGGCGAATACGATCACCTGCCGGAAAGCGCCTTCTATATGGTCGGCGGCATCGATCAGGCGGTCGCAAAGGCCGAAAAGATGGCCGAGGACGCTTAAGACGATGGCCTTGCATTTCGAACTCGTCACGCCTGAACGTCAGGTCCGCTCCGAAGACGTTCACATGGTGGTCGTGCCAGGGACGGAAGGCGAGTTCGGCGTGCTGGAGGGCCATGCGCCCTTCATGTCCACCATCCGCGACGGCGCCGTACAAGTCTACAAGACCGAAGGCGCGGCGCCCGAGACCATCGAGGTCAGAGGCGGGTTCGCCGAGGTTGGAGACAATGGGCTGACCGTTCTGGCGGAGAAGGTCGAGAGCTAAACTCCACCGCTTCTGACGACTGTGCCAGACTTCGGTGATCGCGAAGTTGCGATCTTAGGCGGGGATGAGATGGCGCCACAGGCTTGGCAGAAGCGGTCGGGATGGGCTTGTTCGTCCGCATGAGGATTAGCCCCAGCCCACAAGCCATCCGGAAAACCTTCGACATTCGGAGTATCGATTGGCGCGCCCGCGCAGCGCTGCTGCTAATTGCTCTCGCCGTACCCTTCTATGCGATCGCCAGTTTCGAAGGTACGATCGAGGTTTCGTACGGTCGCTGGTTTGCGGTTCATATTCTTGGAGCTGAGATCGCATTTATCGGTCTCGCGGCTATTTCCGGATTACGCCCGCAGGAAACTTGGCGTGCCATGCCCCGGCGGATACAAGCAGTGGTTATAGGCTGGCTGCTCGTAGCGACTTCCGCGACAGTTTTCTCGCCCTATGCCCGGATTTCGGGGATCTTCCAGTTCGCGTGGATCGTCCACGGGCTTTTTGCGATTTCGCTGTGGTCAATGCTGCGCGGGCGCTGGGCGGCGATCCGTCCGGTACTTTTACCGCTTTTCGGAGTCGGGTTACTTCTTCATTCGCTCGCTGTTTATTTCGTTGCTTGGGCGGTGTTGGGTCCCAATCTCGCAGAATGGTCCCCTTACAGTGTCGGAACAAACAATCCGCGGATGTACGTCTTCTATGCCGATGCGCTTTTGGGATTGGGTCTGGGTATGCTGGTCGCCGGCAAAGGTCGCCGCAGCATCCTTTTTGCACTCCTACTGACGTTCGCTGCGTATCATCTTTTCGCATGGGCTGGCGGACGTGCAGCGATCGGCGCTGCGCTTCTCGTCCCGGCCCTCGTCGCGATTGTTGCACGTCAAAATCGGGTGAGGGTTCTCGCAGCAAGCTATCTCAGCGCCGCAATCGCCTTGCCCCTTACGCTGTTAACCGCGCCGACACATCCAACATACGGATTTAGGTCTATTCTTGGACGCATTGTCGACAATGAATTATACGGACGATTCAACCGATTATTCGTCCGGTCGCCTGCAATTTTGGCACGCCTTGGTGGAGCAAGGCCTTGAACGGCCATTTATCGGACACGGACAGATCGGCGCCCTCGCGTTACCGCCCGAAATTATCGCCAAGGCGGGTTCAGCAATGGACCCGCATAACGCGCTCATACAGATCTTCCATGCTTGGGGACTAGCAGGGCTTTTCATCGTCCTCGTGGGAGTCGTCCCGTTCCTGCCTACCATTCGCGCTAGACTGGCAAACCAGCCTGCGACCGCGTGGCCGGCGTTCGTCGGATTGCTAGCCTTGGCAGTGACGGGCGGGCTCGATGGGACATTGTTTTTCAATCAGCCGCTTTTCTTTGCGGCATTGTTTTTGGCGGTACTCGCCTCGATACCTGCCGGTTCAATCGATGGAAGCCGCGAGCGTTAACGCAGAGACCTGCAAAGCAGTTGAAAGCGGGACGCCTTGTCAGCAATCCCGCGGCTTGCTGGACGGCTCACATGGTCAAAAGGTGCGAACCTCGCGACTTACCGCTTGTTCTCCGCCGCCTTCTTCTTTTTCATCGTGTCGTGGAAACGGTCGGCCCAACCGGGCTTCACGATTTGCTCGCCGCGAACCATGCGCAGGTCGCCGTCGCCGACATCGCGGCTCACCGCACTTCCCGCGGCGACGATGGCATCCTTGCCGATGCTGACCGGCGCAACCAATGCGCTGTTCGAGCCGATGAAGGCACGTTCGCCAATCACCGTCTTATGCTTGAAATATCCGTCGTAATTGCAGGTGATCGTGCCTGCCCCAATGTTCGCGCCCGCGCCGACCTCAGCATCGCCCAGATAGGTCAGATGGCTCGCCTTGGCGCCTTCGCCGAGTACGGCCTTCTTCATTTCGACGAAATTGCCGACAAACGCATCCTTCTCCAGCACTGCGCCGGGACGCAGCCGAGCGAATGGACCGACCTGCGTATTCACGCCCAGCGTCGCGCCTTCGATATGGCTGAAGCTTTTGATGTGGGCGCCTTTGGATACCTTCACACCGGGACCGAACACGACATTCGGATCGACGGTCACGTCGCTGGCGAGCTCGGTATCCCAGCTGAAGAACACCGTCTCGGGCGCGCGCAAGGTGACGCCTTCGCTCATCCAGTGCTCGCGCTGTTCCTCCTGCCATTGCCCTTCGGCGGCTGCGAGTTCGCTGCGCGAATTGATCCCGGTAACCTCGCCTGAAGTCATCGGCCGTGATGACCGCGCAGGCATCGCCATCGGCATTGGCAATATTCACGATATCGACGAGGTAGTATTCCCCTTGTGAATTATCGTTGCCCACACGGCGGAGCAGGCCGAACATGTCGCTGGCGCGCGCGGCCATCAGGCCTGAATTGCACAGATGACAAGCGCGCTCGCCTTCGTCCGCGTCCTTATATTCGACCATCTTGACGATGCGCCCCTCATCATCGGCGATCACGCGGCCATAGTGACCTGGATCGTCCGGCTCGAACCCCAGGACGACGACCTTGGGTTTGTCATCCGCATGAAGCCGGTCGAGCATGGCCTGCATCGTTTCGCCCCTTACGAACGGCACATCGCCATAGAGCACAAGTACATCGCCCGAATGCCCTTCCAGCAATTGCTCAGCCTGCTGCACGGCGTGCCCGGTTCCCAGCTGCGGTTCCTGCAGGCATGTTTCGGCATCGCCGCCCAGCGCCTCTTCAACCTGCTCGCGCCCTGCCCCGACGACGACGACCTTCTTGGCAGGAGAGAGCGCATCGACACTGCTCATAAGGTGTTTCAGCATGGGTCTGCCCGCAATCGGGTGGAGAACCTTGTGCAGGTCGCTTTTCATGCGGGTGCCCTTGCCCGCAGCAAGGATAATGGCGGCGAATTCGTGGGTGTTGCTCATGGCAAATGCCCTTGCCACCAAATGCTTGCGGTTTGAAGCATCATACTCCACGCCGCGCACCATGACGGACATTCCCTTCGGCAGCGTCGGCTTCGATCTCGACGGAACCCTGCTCGACACGTTTCGCGATCTCGGCGCAGCAGTGAACTACGCGCTGACGCTAGGCGGCTTTAACGAAGTTCCCGTTGGCAGTTCGAAAGACCTGATCGGCGGCGGCGCCAAGATCATGCTTGCAAGGGCTGTCGACGCGCAAGGCGGGATGCCCGACGACGAGTTTCGCGCGCTCTACAAGCAGATGCTGGGCTATTACGCCGAGCACAACGCTGTGCACACGCGCCCTTACGCGGGCTGCGAGGAAGTGCTCGATACGCTGGCAAGCCGCGGCGTGAAAATGGCTGTCGTCACCAACAAGTTCGAAGGGTTCGCCCGCGAGATCCTCACATCTTTGGGCCTCATCGACCGTTTCGAGACCGTCATCGGCGGAGACACGATGGGAAAAGGTCGCGCCAAACCCGCCCCCGATCCGGTGGTCGAGGCTGCAAAGCGATGCGGAGACGCGCGGCTGGTGTTCGTCGGCGACAGTACCTACGACGTCATGGCGGCGCGCGCAGCCAATGTTCCGGTCATCGCCGCGGGCTATGGTTATTGCGACAAACCGCCGCATGAACTTGGCGCGGATGCCGTCATCGATTCGCTTGGCGAACTGATTCCCGCGCTTCAGCGCCTCTGACTGGCGACCTGCCCCTACGGCATTGCGGATAGCAGCATCGCGGTTGCAAGAATGGCGCAAAACTGCCACGCATCCCGCCAATTGACCTTTACGTAAACCTCATCTGGAGAAACCCCCATGACCATTGATTTCAAGGACAAGGTAGCCATCGTAACCGGCGCTGGCGGCGGGCTCGGCCGCGAATATGCGCTTGAGCTCGGACGCCGCGGTGCAAAGGTCGTGGTGAACGATCTGGGCGGTTCGCGCGATGGCACCGGTACTTCCGACATGGCCGCGCAGGTCGTCGAGGAAATCGAAAAGGCTGGCGGCGAAGCGATCGCGAATGGCGGTTCGGTCACGGAGTATGACCAGATGGAAGCCATGGTCGCGCAGGCCAAGGAGAAGTGGGGCGGCGTTCACGTTCTGATCAACAATGCCGGCGTCCTGCGCGACAAGACGTTCGCGAAGATGACGCCGGACGATTTCGAATTCGTGGTCAAGGTTCACCTCACCGGTTCCGCCTTCGCCACCAAGGCGTGCTGGGAAACCTTTCGCGAGCAGGCCTATGGCCGCGTGCTGATGACAGCATCCTCGACCGGTCTGTTCGGCAATTTCGGTCAGGCCAATTACGGTGCCGCCAAGCTCGGCCTAGCCGGTCTCACCAAGACGCTTCAGCTGGAAGGCGCGAAGTACAATATCAAGGTCAACACGCTCTCGCCGGTGGCGGGCACACGCATGACCGAAGATCTCTTCCCGGAAGAAGCCTTCAAGCTGTTCGATCCGGTGAACGTGGTTCCCGCTGCACTTTTCCTCGTCAGCGAAGAAGCTCCGACCAATGCCATCGTCGGCGCTGGCGCCGGGGGTTATCACAGCGCCTGGACAGTGATGAACGATGCCGTCTGGCTGCCTGACGGCGAACGCACCGTTGAAGGTTTCGCCGAGAATTGGGACAAGATCAGCGAATTTTCCAACCTCAAGGCGCCGCAATCCGGCTCCGAGCAATCGGGCGCCATTCTCACGGCAATGCAGAAGGTCACCGGCACCGGGCCGTCCTCCGCACGCAGCTAATCCGTAGCCGTATTGACGCGGTAACACACCTGGCCTATTCCCGTCCTGTCAACAGGAGGGAATAGGCTATGTACAGCCAGCAAGACCTGAATTCGGCCGTGGCAGCAGGCGTGATGTCGCGCGAGGCCGCCGACGCGCTGCGAGCGCATGTCGCAGCGCAGCGTGACGCGGTGCCTGCCGATGCCGAGCATTTTCGCCTCATTACGGGCTTCAACGATATCTTCGTCACCATTGGCGTGGTCATCCTGCTAGTCGCGGTGGCCGCTATCGGTGATGCTTTCTGGAGCAATGATGACGGCCCATCACCGCTGAGCGGACTGTTCGTTGCCGGCACGGCATGGATGCTGGCCGAATTCTTCACCGCCAAGCGCCGCATGGCCTTGCCGAGCATCATCCTGCTGCTGGCGTTTGTCGGCGGCGTCTTCTTTGCTCTGCTCGGCTTTGCGATGGCAGTGATCGAAGGCGGCGGTTCGAACGATGTTATCGGAGCCTTGTTGGTCGCCGCGGCGGCCTTGGCAACGGCGGGTGCTGCATGGCTGCATTGGCGCCGCTTCATGGTGCCGATCACAGTCGCAGCAGGAACCGCCGCGATCGCTGGCACGATCATCGCGCTCGTCGTCGCCGCCGTTGGTCCGTCAAATATCGATAATGTAGAGACGTTGATTCTCGGCCTGATTTTCGTGGCGGGCCTGGCGATCTTCGCCTTTGCCATGCGCTGGGACATCAGCGATCCGGCGCGCTCGACCCGGCGCGCCGATGTGGCCTTCTGGCTGCACCTGCTCGCTGCGCCGATGCTCGCGCACCCATTGTTTTCGCTGTTCGGAGTGACCGATGGTGGCGCGCTGACCGTAGCAGCGGCGATCGGAGTGCTGGCGGTCTATATGTTGTTCGCAATCATCGCGATTGCGGTCGATCGGCGCGCCCTGCTGGTTTCTGCATTGGCTTATGTTCTGGTGGCGCTGACCTGGCTGTTCCGCGAATTCGGCGCAGTGGAGCTCAACTTCGCACTGACCGCTTTCGTGATCGGTTCGGCCCTGCTGACGCTCAGTGCGCTATGGACTCCGATACGGGCAGCGGTGGTCAGCAAACTGCCCACGCAGGTTCAGGAAAAATTGCCCGCCACCGCAATGGCCTGAACAGACCGGATAATTCAGCAAAAAAGGCCCGTGCTTCATGCGCGGGCCTTCTTCATTCAATCGTCCACTGCCTTGAGCAAACGCCGCTCGACCGGGGCGATGACGCCGGCAAGTTCATGCCCGCGCTTGAGCACTTGGCCATGCTCCCCAAACAGCGCCCACATGCCCTGCCGGTTGCGCAGCGATGGCCGTTTCTCGACACGCATTTGCGGGCGCTCGGCCGCTCGGCGGAAAGCTGCGAAAACAGCCGCATCCTTGGCGAAATCCATCGCATAGTCGCGCCACTCACCGGCGGCGACCATCCGGCCATAAAGATCGAGAATGCGCTGCAGCTCTTCGCGGGTGAAGCCTACTTGCTGCGCGCCGCGTCCGGGGAAGGGAAGTATCGAACCCGAACCGGACTGCGCCGAAGACGACCGCATCAGTCCTTGGTACCGCTTTTGCGGGCTGTTTGGACGGGTGTATCGCGGCGCAGGCTTTCCAGCTCCGCGCGCATTGCCTCAAGCTGCTTCTCGAGCGCCTCGACACGGCCCATGTCAGGCTCGCACGGCTCGTCGCAAGGCGTCCCGTAAGGCATGAACTCACGCATATAGGTCTCGACGGGGACCAGCGTGCTGCGCGCCTTGAAGCCGACCATAGTCGCGCCTTCGGGTACATCGTCGGTGACCACCGCATTGGCACCGATCCGTGCACGGGGGCCGACAGTGATCGGGCCGATAACCTGTGCGCCCGAGCCGATGATGGCATTGTCGCCGATTGTCGGATGGCGTTTGCCGCCAATCCCGTTGGTCGGGTTCGTCCCGCCCAGCGTCACGCATTGATACATGGTGACGTTATGGCCGATCTCGGCGGTCTCGCCGATTACCGAAAAACCATGATCGATGAAGAAGTTACGGCCGATCTTTGCTCCGGGATGGATGTCGATTGCGGTGAATGACCGGCTGAAATGATTGACTATTCGCGCAAGGAAAAACAGCTCCGCCTCGAACAGCCAATGCGCCACGCGGTGCCACATCACCGCCCAGACACCCGGGTAGGTGAGGATTTCCCAGCGACTGCGCGGCGCGGGATCACGTGCGCGTATGCTGTCGAGATAGGCGATGAGCCGGTCGAACATTACAGCACCGATTCCTTCCACCAAACGTCCGTCAAAGCAAGCGCGCTTGCTGCGCCCCCTGAACGGACTCAAGCGCGTCCCGCCACACCGACATGGTGGCGGGCACCTGTCTTTCAAGCGAAATCCGGTCCATTGCGGCCACAAGTCGCTCGACGGCGAGAAAGCTGCGCTCCACTCGCGGGACCAGATAAGCCGAGGCTCCGTCGGCCAGAACCAGCCTGCGCTGCTCTGCATGTGCCTCGATCAGCCCGGCGATCATTTCGTCGTCCGGCGTGCCGATTTCCAACTGCAGAGACCCCCCGATGCGGCTGCGAAGATCGGGCAGCGTAATCGCCCAGGCCTGATTCTGGGTCACCAGCAAAAGCGGCCTGCCGTCCTGCTGCGCAAGGTTCCAGCGGTGGAAGAGGACGGTTTCGTCCATCGTGTCCGCCGCCTCGATCGCATCGCCCTTTCCTGCCTGCAAGAACCATTTGGCGAGGAGTGATTTGCCAGAGCGAGGCGGGCCGATCAGCACGGCAGTGTGGAAGGGCCAGTCCGAAGGATCGGACAACGCATCGGCGGCCGCGCGATTGGCGTTGCCGATGATGATGCGCGCCGGGTCGCCGGGACTGCGCGAATCGAGCGGGAGGGCGTACTGGGACACGGACGCCGGAGCTCAGCGGCTGATGGACAGCGCGCTCGCCCCTTGCTGAACTGTAAAGCCGCGCGCCCGCAAAGCACCTGCAAGATCCCCGATGGAGCCTGCGTAGCCCACAGTGAGCACAGAGGTTCCGCCCACTGCCGCGCTGCGAACACCGGCGCTACGCACACCGGGAGTGCCGCGAACCGCGCCTATCGAGGCGTCGAACGCCGCAGCGTCGGGGGTTGCGACTTGCACCGTGTAGAGCGCGACGGATCCTTCCGGCGGGGGATTGTCGACCGGCGCGGCGGTAATGGTTCCGCCGCTGGCTTCAGTCGGTTCGCGTGCAACCGCTGCCTGCTCGCGCACGATCGATGCACGGGCGCGATTGAGCAATGCTTGCAGCGCAGGGTCGATATCGACCGCGCCGAGGTTCAAGGTCGGATCAGGACGCAGCGTGCCATCGGCCAGTGCCGCTTCGAAAATATCGTCGAACCGCTCGACCGCGCGTGCGAGCATCGCAGGCAAGTCGTCAGGCGTGTCGGCAGTCATCTCGAAACTGCCGAGATAGCGATTGTCAGGTCCATATCGCGCAGTAAATGTCCCGGCCACCGGCCCCCCCGGATAGGTATATCGCAGGTTCGCGACTGGAACGAGCACATCGGCGGCGCCGAATTGATCGAGCACGTTGCGCCACCATGTCCGGCTGCGCCGTCCGGTCTGGCCCGCCGTGATAAGCAGCGAATCGCCGCCCGCCCCCGATGGACGCACATAGGCAATCAGGCTGGTTCCCGGCTGAAATTCGGCCCAGGCGCGCTGCCACGGGTTGCGCTGCTCATAAACCAACCGCGTTCCGGCGCTGGCTGTAACCGGAATGACCAGCATGGGGGCCGAACGCCTGCCCTGCCCCTCGGTCCCAAGATAACGGCTTGCCCTTGCGCGGTCGAACACAACACCGAGCCGCGCGATATAGCGCCGCGGACCGAGCTGCTCGCGCTCGATCACGATTGCCGACACGAGCTCGCTGATCTGCGCATCGGGCAGGCTTGGCCCATCGATCTTTTCCCACGCCAATCGCGCCGCTTCGTCCCATCCGGCCTCACGCGCCTCCTCCGACGTATCGCCGCGCGTATCGACGTCGATACCGCCGACCTGAATGTCGGCCGAGGCAGCGACGGGTGCGATCCCGCGCTCACCCTCGACCTGCGCACGCACTGCCAGCGCCACAAACACGGCGAGAACCAGCACTAAGGCGGCCAAGAGCACCTTGCGCGGTGCAGAATATGGGATCGAAAGAGTCCGCATGGGGAAAACAGCGCGCCTTTTGCCCAATGGCTGATGGAAATCCAAGCGCGAAAGCGTATTGCATGCGCGATGAGTTAGAACACACCCTCTTACACCTACGAAGATGCAGGTGTCTCCATCAATGCGGGCAATGCGCTGGTGAAGGCGATCGGGCCGCTGGTCAAGGCAACTGCACGCCCCGGAGCGGATAGCGAGATTGGCGGCTTCGGTGGTTTTTTCGATCCGAAGGCCGCAGGTTATGCCGATCCGTTGCTGGTTGCGGCCAATGACGGCGTCGGGACCAAGCTGAAACTCGCCATCGACCATGACCGCCATGACAGCGTGGGCATCGACCTGGTCGCCATGTGCGTGAACGATTTGATCGTGCAAGGCGCCGAACCGCTCTTCTTCCTCGACTATTTTGCGACCGGGAAGCTTGAGAACGGCGTCGCCGAGCGAGTGATCGCCGGAATTGCCGATGGCTGCAAGCAGGCTGGCTGCGCGCTAATCGGCGGGGAAACCGCCGAAATGCCGGGAATGTACGCGCCGGGCGACTACGATCTGGCGGGCTTCTGCGTGGGCGCTGTGGAGCGCGGCGAACAGCTGACCGGCGAAAAGGTCGCGCCGGGACAGGTGCTGCTGGGCCTCGCGAGTTCGGGAGTGCACTCGAACGGATACTCGCTCGTGCGGCGCCTTGCCGAGGACAAAATGTGGAAGATGGACCAATCCGCTCCCTTCGATGCGAGCCGCACACTGATCGAGGCATTACTCGAGCCGACGCGCATTTACGTGAAATCGCTCATGCCCTCGATCCGCGCGGGCCGCATTACCGCTCTCGCGCATATTACGGGCGGCGGCCTGCTGGAGAACATTCCCCGTGTTCTCCCCACAGGAGCGCACGCTGCTATCGATGCCGACGCTTGGGATCAGCCAGGTTTGATGGGTTTCCTGCAAGCACAAGGCAACATCACACCGGCCGAGATGGCTCGCACTTTCAATTGCGGTATCGGCATGGTGCTCGCTGTCGAGGAAAGCGAAGTGAGCCAGGTTCGCAGCGAGCTGGAAGCTACAGGAGAAACGGTGTTTACAATCGGCCGTATCGACACAGGCGAGCGTGGTTGCACTGTCATTGGAGGTGCCGGGCGCTGGCATTCGGCCCAACCCTGGGAAGCGCAGCACCTTGCCTGACAAGGCACGGATAGCGATTTTCGTATCGGGCAGAGGCAGCAATATGGCGGCGTTGCTCTACGCCAGCCGCCTGCCGGGTGCGCCCTACGAAGTGGTCCTTGTCGCCAGCAATGATCCCGAAGCAGAGGCGCTCGCGCTGGCCAAGTCAGAAGGCGTCGGCACATTTGCCCAGTCGCATAAGGGCATGACGCGCCAAGCACACGATCGCGCGATGGAGCAGGCTGCAACCGAAGCGCGCGCCGATTACATCGTACTGGCAGGCTACATGCGCATTTTGACCAAATCCCTCGTCGAGCGCTGGGAAGGCAAGATGTTGAATATCCACCCTTCCTTGCTGCCGAAATATCCGGGTCTCGATACGCACGCTCGCGCAATTCAGGCGGGCGACAGCCATGGCGGTGCAAGTGTGCATCTCGTCACCGAGGAACTCGACTTGGGCGAAGTACTCGGGAGCATCGAAGTGGCGATTTGTCCGGGCGATACGCCTGATGCGCTTTCAGAACGCGTCCGGCTGGCCGAACACCAGCTTTACCCACGCGTCGTCGCCGAATTCGTTTCGCGTGAAAGCGATCCGGACTTCCTGCTGGCAAAGGTCCGGGCGCTTGCTCTCGCCTTGCCGCAAACGCATGAGCGCGAAAGCCATGGGTCGGCAGGGTGGCGCGCAGGAAGCGAGAAGAGCGGCAAGTATTTCGCCTATTTCAGCGACCGTCATCACGGGTCGCAGCATGTCGCTCTGCTGGTAAAGACAGGCGGCATGGACGAATTGCTGCACCTCGTCGAAACCCAGCCGCACAGCTATTTCAAACCGGCCTATTACGGCGCGAGCGGGTGGGTCGGCATCATCCTCAACCGCCCGGCAGTCGATTGGAACCATGTGAGCGAGTGGCTCGAGCGGAGCTGGCGCGCGGTCGCTCCGAAGAGCGCGACGAAGCTTATCGAGGCGGCGGAACAATTCTGATGGCCAGGCCGCGTCCGCACCCCCTCGCCACTTCGCCGGCAGCACGCTTCGCCAACCGCGCGATGGCGTGGATGTGGGAAAAAGGCTTGACCGAACGTCCCCAGCTCGACCCGGAGTTTCTGTGGTCGATTGGCAGCAAGGGCTACTGCCCGGAAGATGAAATCTCGATCCGGTCGCAGGAGGATGTTGCCGATTTCCGCGATCGGTTGGGCAAGCTGTGCACCAGTCTGAGAGAAGAGGCGCAGCTAAATGCCCTTGGACATACCATGGCTTACGGTCAGCTGGTCGCTGCAATCCGCAAACGGCACCAGCTCGGGCGCCACTGGCTGCGGCATCCCGAACATGCGTCAGCCACTATCGCGCCGCCGATCATCGTAGTAGGCCAAATGCGCGCGGGGACAACGCGGGTGCAGCGCCTGCTGGCGGCGGACCCTGCGCATGCGGGTACGCGGTTCTGCAACAGCCACAACCCAGCACCCCGGCGGCCAGACCTACGCCCGGTCCGCACGCGGCTGGGTCTTGCCGTTGCTCGCCAGATCAATCCCTGGCTCGACACACTGCACCCCTTCGGAGCGGCGCGCACGGATGAGGAAATCGGCTGGCTCGCCGCAGCGCTCGATGCCTGTGCTTACGAGGCGCAGTGGCAAGTGCCTTCCTTCGTAGCTTTCAACGAAGCTGCCGATCCTGCCCCGGTCTATCGTGAGTTCGCGCGTATATTGCGAACCGATGCCATAACTATGGGCGATGCCGAGAGGCCGCGAATCCTCAAGTGCCCACAATTTGCCGAGGACCTGTCACCGCTTTTGGCGACATTCCCGGATGCTAGACTAATCGTGACCGAGCGCGCGGATAACGATGTCACCGCGAGCGCTGTTTCAATGGTCGCGGGGCAAAGCGCGTTTCAGTCCGATGCGCTGGATATCGAAACAATGGAGACAGAGTGGCGCCGCAAACTCGACCTGCGCAGTGAACGGATGCGAAACGCTCTGTCAGGCTTCGACGGACGGGTTGTGAAAGTCAGGTTCCAGGACCTCAACCGCGACTGGGCACACACTATGGCGGAAGTTTACGGCGCCCTCGGATTGAAACTGACCGAAGCGGCACTGAACGCTATGGAAGGCGAGGTAGAGGTATCGAAAAGCGATCCCCACCATCACCACCGCACGCAAATCAGCCGGTTCGCTGAAGTTTGAACTGATCGCGCTCGCCCGCGCTTTCGAACAGCTTTACCAATGGGATTGCGCCCTCGGCACGGTAGCTTTGGAAACGTGTAATGCAGTCATTTCGGACGTTGATTTCCCACAACGCCCGGCCCGAACGTCCGGTCTGCGTAGACACAATGTGGCCGCGCATCAGCACCTTGTCCCCGTGCAACGAACAATCTTCCGGCTCTTGGCGAAAACTCGGATCGGCGTTCACAAGCCAGTAGACGAGGGCGAGGACATCATCCTTGCCTTCAATTTTGCGGGCCGTACTGTCGATGAATGACATTTCGTCGCCAAGCAACGAATTCATGCGCGCAAAATCCCGCGCGTTGAACGCGTCCATGAAGCTCCAGGCGGTTTTGCAGTAACGATGCACGGCCCCGGCCTAGCAGCTAGACCGGGGCTCGTAATTCACCTTTGATATGTTTTCGGACGAATTATCCGACCGGCAAATCAGCCGACGAGCTCGTCTTCGTTGAAGAAGAACGCGATTTCCGTCGCTGCATTTTCTTCGGAATCCGAACCATGCACGGTATTCGCTTCGATGCTTTCGGCGTATGTCTTGCGGATCGTGCCGTCATCGGCATCGGCCGGGTTAGTCGCGCCCATAATGTCGCGATTGCGCTTCACCGCGTCTTCGCCTTCGAGCACCTGCACTACGACCGGGCCGCTGATCATGAAATCAACCAGTTCGCCATAGAACGGACGGTCCTTATGCACTTCATAGAAGCCCTTCGCCTGCTCTTCGCTCATCTGGATACGCTTGGAGGCGACGACGCGCAGGCCGGCATCTTCCAGCATCTTGGTAACCGCGCCGGTCAGATTGCGGCGCGTGGCATCGGGCTTGATGATCGAAAAGGTGCGGGTAGCCGCCATGATGAATTCCTCGAAATTGTCTGAATAGGGAGTGTCGCGCGCGCCGATAGCGCCGCTGCGGGTTTGCGGCAAGCGTTATGCGCTGTGATCAGCCCCCCTCGTCGCCAATCGTGAGGTTGATTATCGTCCGGTCCGTCTCGCGCGATGCGCTGAGGGAAAATGTAAGGCCGTCCGTGCCCTCGCCCGCCAGCATTTCGGCACCACCTGCCGACAGATCGAGACCGATTGTGATATTCGCGGCACTTGCCTGTTCGCGGTAGAATTCCACGATCGCGGCGGGCAGAGCATCCGACTCCATCGCTATAACCATCATCTCGCCTTGCGCATTTCGCACTACTGTATTGGTGATGATCTCCGCGCCAGGGTAGACAGTGAACCCTTCGGGGAAGGCGACCGGCACGCTCTCGCCAGAGCGCATCGTAGCGACACTGCCATCCTCTTGAGTCACCCGGGCGCGAATTTCGCCGGTCTGGCCATCGATCTCGTAAGAGCCCAGTTCCCGCTCGGGCTGTGCATCTTCGGCTTCGGCGGCATTCTTCGAGCTGCACGCCGCCAGCGCCGCAGCGAGCGCGAGCGTAAGCAGGCTTTTAAGGATGGTGCCCCCATCGATCATACATCCATGACGGGCGGCAGGGCGTGTGGTTCCGCCCTTTCAGCGACCTTCGCGCCAGGCGCCGCTGGGTTGCTGCTTGAAGATATGCAGATCGAAGCCCTCTTGGTCGCTGAGTGCACGCCAAAGGTTGCGTGCGTCGTCCGTTTTCTCGGCACCGAAAAGCAGCATGACCCGCTCGAAACCGGTCGCTTCCTCGCGCCATTTTCCGTCTGCAAAAATCGCCATTCCTGCGCCGTTCGCCTTGCTACCCGCTTCTGACAAAAGGATCGGCTGACGGGCTTCATGCAGCTCGTCCGCATGTCCATGAGCGAGAAATGCGCCGCCACCGGCAGCCCAGAGACTTTGCGAAATCATCTCGCGCATCCCAGCATCTTCGCAGGCCACTGCCAGCTTCGCACCGGTTGCCAGCACCTTGGTCGCAAGAAGCGGGACGACCTGCTCGACCGGATCGCGGCTCAATTGGTAAAAATCTACACGCATGCGATCAACTCGCCTTTGCGGAGCGGCGGCATCGCTCAGAACAGTATTTCACGCTGTCCCAGTCACGTTCCCACTTCTTGCGCCAGTTGAAAGGCAGCCCGCAGGCGGCGCAGGTCTTTTGCGGCAGGTCGCCCTTGCGCCGCATCTTCCCGGTGCCTGCCGACGGACCGCCCATTACCCCGATCAGGTCTCGATCGTGTCGCGCACCAGCTGGTCCATCAGGCGCACGCCGAAGCCGGTAGCGCCCTTGCCCCACGTACGGCCGGGCTTGTCGGCCCAAACGGTTCCGGCAATGTCGCAATGCGCCCACGGAGTTCCGTCGGCGATGAAACGGTGCAAGAAACTGCGCCGCGGTGATCGAACCAGCACCCTTGCCGCCAATGTTCTTCATGTCGGCGATGGGGGAGTCGATCAGCTTGTCATAAGCGGGGCCAATCGGCATCCGCCACAGCTTGTCGCCCGTAGTCTTGCCGGCGGCTTCGAGATCGGCCGCCAGGCTGTCATCGTTCGAGAAAACGCCTGCATGCTCATTTCCAAGAGAGACGATGATGGCCCCGGTCAGTGTGGCGAAATCGACGATCCGCGCGGGCTGGAATTCCTGCTGCGTCCAGTGAAGTGCATCGCACAGCACAAGCCGTCCTTCGGCATCGGTGTTGAGAACTTCGATGGTTTGGCCTGACATCGAGGTAACCACGTCGCCAGGGCGCTGCGCATTGCCGTCGGGCATGTTCTCGACCAGACCGACCACGCCGACCACATTGGCTTTTGCCTTGCGCTTGACCAGTGTCAGCATTGCGCCCGCGACGGCGCCAGCGCCGCCCATGTCCCACTTCATGTCTTCCATGCCTGGTCCGGGCTTTATCGAAATGCCGCCAGTGTCGAAGGTCACGCCCTTCCCAACAAAAGCGATGGGTGCCGCGCCTTGATCGCCGCCGTTCCAGCGAATGGCGAGGATGCGCGAATCGCGCACCGAGCCCTGACCCACGCCCAGCAGCGAGCCCATGCCGAGCTTTTCCATTTCGGCTTCGTCCAGCACAATCAGCTGCGCGCCCGTGCCTTCGAAACGCTTCTGGCAGCGTTCGACGAAGCTTTCTGGATAGATGATATTCGCCGGCTCGGTGACCAGTTCACGTGTGAATTCCACGCCTTCTGCAACAGCGGCTCCGGTGGCCCATGCACTTTCGGTACCGTCGGGCGCGCCGATAACGGTCACTGTCTTGAGCGAGACTTTCTGCTCGTCCTTCATCTTGGTGCGATAGTTGTCCCAGCGCCAGGTACGAAGGCGAAGGCCAAGAAGGACAGAGGCCAGCGCTTCCGCCGACAGGTCGCCCGCCACAAGGCCGATATGCTCTTCGCCCGAAGCCTGGAATTTCGCAGCGAGAGCCGCGCCAGCTTTTTCGAGGTTAGCACTACGTTCTGCCGCGCTACTTTCGCCTGCCCCCACCAGAGCGATGCGCAGCACTTCTCCCCCGCGCTCGACGAACCCGTCAAATATCTGCCCTGCCCCGCCGGAAAACCGCGCTGCCTTGGTGCCCGCGCTCAGACTGGTCTCCAGATCGCCGGGAAGCTTGCCCTTATCGGTAACATGGGCAATGAGCCGCAGCCCATCAGGACGGGACTGGCTGAATTCGATGTTCATGGGTTCTCCAAAACTATTGCAGTTCGGCGTCGCATCGCGGCATATCGTCGCGCCTGGCCGGATGGCGATTGCGCTTAGTGAGGGCCGGTGCGATAGGCAAGGCATGCGGCTGCTTCGCACCATCCAGGCCGGTTGCGCGGTATCGGCGCTGATCGCCGCCCCCGCTTCGCTTCTAGCGCAGGAAGGCGCCGCGCCCGGAATGGCTACGGCGCAGGAGCCGGTTGAGGTGCCCGACCCCGCCAGCCCGCGCTATACCGGCGAACAGAACGAAGGCCTGCCGCAGGCCCTGCCCCAAGCTTTGCCGCCAGTCCCGGGAGAGCCTCCGCCCGAATTCAACGAGCTTGGCAACCGCCAGATCGCTTTCGAAGCCGACATCCTCAGCTATGACGAGCCGAGCGACACAGTCACCGCGGCGGGCGACGTTTTCCTGCGTAGCGGCGACCGATCGCTTCGGGCCGACCGCGTGGTCTGGGAACGCCCAACCGGACAAATCCGGGCGTCCGGCCGTGTCCGCTTTGTCGACGAAAACGGCAATCAACTGTTCTCCGAAGATATTGTTCTGACCGACGAATTCGAAGCCGGGGCGATGGAAGAACTGCTGCTCGCCTTGCGCCAAGGCGGACGGCTGGCCGCGGAAAGCGGCTCGCGCGGCGAAGACGGCACGATCATGCTGCGCCGCGCCGCCTATTCCGGCTGCGCGGTTGTGTCGCCCGAAGGCTGCGACAAGAACCCGAGCTGGCGCATCACCGCTGATCGCGTAGTTTACGATCCCGCAATCGACCGCGTGCGTTTCAGCGGCGCCTATCTCGAACTTTTCGGCGCCCGCATCGTGCCCCTGCCCGGCCTCGCCATCCGCACCGATGGAGGTGCCGTTTCGGGCGTGTTGGTACCCGACCTGCGCATATCGGAAAGCAATGGGGTGGAGGTTTCGGGAAGTTACTATTTCCGTCTGGCCGACAATCAGGACCTGACCGCCAGCGCCTATCTCTTCACCGAAGCGCCGCCGATGGTCAGCGCGCAATATCGCCGACTGGGCGACAAGGGTGCGTTCCAGATCACCGGCTATGCCACGCACAGCCGCCGTTTCAGCGATTTCAGCAAAGGCGAGTCTTTCGACAGTGAGCCGCGCGGGTATCTCTTCGCGAATGGCCGCTTCCAGTTCGACGAGAACTGGAGCCTGACCAGTTCGATCAGACGAGCGAGCGACCGCACGTTTTTGCGCCGCTACGATATCAGCCGTGACGACCGGTTACGCTCCATGATCGATATCGAGCGGGTCGACGAAAGCTCATATCTCTCCATCGCCGGCTGGGCCACGCAGACGCTGCGACTGAATGCCGACCAGGGCCAGATCCCTGTAGCTCTGCCGGTAATCGACTATCGCAAGAGGCTGGACGATCCTCTGCTCGGCGGAAAAGTCGAATTGCAGGCCAACAGCCTCGCGCTTGCCCGCGACGACGGTCAGGATACGCAGCGTGCTTTCGCTCGCGCACAGTGGGATTTGCGGCGCATCACCGGCATGGGCCAGCTTGTCCAGCTGACAGGCATGCTGCGCGGCGACGTCTATCACTCGGACGAGAATGCGCTGACCACGACAGCCTTCTACCGCGGCGATCCGGGCTGGCAAACGCGCGGTGTCGCGCTGGCCGCTCTCGACGTCAAATGGCCTTTCGTCGGCACATTGTTCGGGGGCGAACAGGTGCTGACACCGCGCGTGCAGGTCGTTGCAACCCCTCCAATCCGCAACTTCGCCATCCCTAATGAGGATTCGCGCGCAATCGACCTAGAGGATTCCAACCTCTTCGCGCTCAACCGATTCCCCGGATACGACCGCGTCGAAGAAGGTACGCGCATTACATACGGGTTCGACTGGCAGCTGCGCCGCCCGGGATGGACGTTGAAGTCGACGCTCGGCCAATCCTACCGCATCGATGGCGAGCGTCAGCTGTTCCCCGACGGCACCGGCCTGTCGGAGCAAGTATCCGATTTCGTGGGGCGCACAGAGCTTCGGTTCCGCGACAATGTAAAGTTCACCCACCGCTACCGACTGGACAAGGATTCGCTTGGAATCAGGCGAAACGAAATCGACGCGACGGTTGGGAACAGCCGCACCTACGTCGAATTGGGCTATCTGCGCCTGAACCGGGACATCACCGAGGTTGAAGACCTGCAGGACCGCGAAGAATTGCGCGCGGCGGCGCGGGTCGCTTTTGCCAATTATTGGTCGGTATTCGGCTCGGGCGTGTTCAACCTTACCAATGCTGACGAGGATCCCAGGCTCGGCTCCGACGGGTTCGAGCCGATCCGCACGCGGCTGGGTGTGGCCTATCAGGATGACTGTCTCGAGATGGGCCTCACGTGGCGGCGAGACTACGTTACGAGCGGAGATGCAGAGCGAGGCGACACCTTCCAGCTCTATTTCAGCCTGCGCAATTTGGGCTTTCGATAACCTCTTGCGGGCCGTTGGCACGGCGCGGCAAAAGCGCTATCGGATGCGGCCAATCAGCAACGGTTCAGCCTTCTCTTTGCATAGGGTTGGCCAATCTGGGCGTTAACGGGACGCTCGCAAACTCGGATGACACGCGTGACCTCTAAGCTTTCGAACCTGATTTCACTCGCCGCAGCCGCGGGTATGGCCGTCTCTCCCATCGCGCTTGCCGCGCAGGATGCACCAGCAGCCGGCCAAGCTCCCGCTGCGCCTGAGCAGCCAGCCTCCCGGGCCGATACCGAACCCACGCCTTTCGGATTGCCCGATTCGGTTACCCTGCTTGGTGAAGCTGATCCCAACATGCGCACCGCAACCGCGGTTGTGAATGGGCATGTCGTCACGGGTACCGATGTCAATCACCGCGTCGCGCTTTTGCTCGCAGCGAACGAGCAGGAGTTGTCGGCGGAAGACCTGCAGACAGTACGCATGCAGGTGCTGCGCAATCTGATCGACGAAACCTTGCAAATCCAGGCGGCAGCAGCACTGGATATCCCGGTCGAGCAAGAAGAGGTAGATCAATCTTACATGCGTCTGGCCGGACAGAATTTCGGTCAGAACCCCGATGCCATGGACGCCTATCTGATCTCGGTCGGCTCCTCGCCCGTTTCGCTGAAGCGTCAAATCCAGGGCGAAATTGCCTGGCAGAAGCTTATCCGCCGCAACGTCGCCCCGTTTGTGAACGTCTCGGAAGAAGAAGTGCGCGAAGTATTGGGGCGGCTCGAAGCCTCTCGCGGCACGGAAGAATATCGCCTCGGCGAGATTTACCTCGCAGCATCGCCGGAAAACGCAGCCACCGTCGAGCAAAACGCGCGAAATCTGGTCGAACAGCTTCGCGCAGGCGGCAGCTTCATGGCGTATGCGCGCCAATTCTCCCAGGCATCGACTGCGGCAGTTGGCGGCGATCTGGGCTGGGTCCGTCTGGCTCAGCTTCCGGCAGCGCTTGGCGAAGCCGCGCAGCAATTGCAGCCGGGTCAGCTTGTCGGCCCGGTCGCCATTCCGGGCGGCTATTCCATCCTGGTGCTGATCGACAAGCGTCAGGTCCTGATGGCCGATCCGCGCGATGCCGTGCTGTCGCTCAAGCAGATTTCAATGGATTTCCAGCCGGGCATGAAGTCAGGAAGAGGCAGCCGCACGCGTTCAGCAATTCACTCAGCAGGTCCAGTCGATCCGCGGCTGCGGCGACGCTGAAAGCTCCGCTGCTGCAATCGGCGCATCGGTGGTCACGAATGACCAGATCCGCGTGCGTTCGCTTCCCGAGCAATTGCAGTCGACGATCGTCAATCTCCAGATCGGCCAGTCCACCCCGCCATTCGGTTCCGTGACGGAAGGCGTACGCGTTCTGATGCTGTGCGGCCGCGACGATCCGGAAGTGGAAGGCGGGCCGAACTTCGACCAGATGATGGCCCAGCTTGAGGACGAGCGCGTCAATAAGCGCGCCCAGCGTTACCTGCGCGATCTGCGCAACGACGCTTATATCGAGTATAATTGAGCACTTCCGCGCTGCCCCTCGCGGTTTCGCTGGGCGATCCGGCTGGTATCGGCCCAGAGCTGATCGTCGAGACATGGCTTCAGCGCGGATCGCTTGACCTGCCTCCCTTTACGGTTCTGGGCGGCAGCGACGTGCTGATAGCGGCTGCGCGTCGGCGCGGGCTGGACCTGCCGGTCGCGGCAATCTCTTCGCCCGCCAATGCACTCGATGCATTTGCCGACGCCTTGCCTGTAGTGTCAGGGCTGGACGGTGCGTATACTCCCGGCATCGCTGACAGCGATGGAGCCCGCCTGGCGCTCGCGTCGCTCGAACAGGCGACCCAGCTGGTCATCGGCGGCGAGGCAAGCGGGCTCGTCACCATGCCGGTGGCAAAGGCGCAGCTTGCCGGTATCGGCTTTACCCATCCCGGACAGACCGAATTTCTCGCCGCAGCCTGCCACAAGCCTGCACGAGATGCCGTAATGATGCTGGCCGGTCCGAGCCTCCGCGCGGTCCCGCTGACGGTACATTGCTCGCTGGCAGATGTGCCGGGGATGATTTCGGTCAACCTTATCCGCCACAAGGCGCGGATCCTCTCGAATGCGCTGCGCCAGGACTTCGGCATAGCTACCCCGCGCATCGCCGTTTGCGGCCTCAACCCGCATGCAGGGGAAGAGGGGCGGATGGGCGGCGAAGAGGCGCAGATCATCGCTCCCGCCATTGCCGCTTTGCAGGAAGAAGGAATCGCCGCGACAGGCCCTCATCCCGCGGACGCGATCTTTGCCCGCCGCGCGCGCGAAACCTATGACGCCGTGCTCGCGATGTATCACGACCAAGCTTTGATTCCCGTTAAAGCGCTCGATTTCGATGAGGGCGTCAATGTAACGCTGGGCCTGCCTATCGTGCGCACCAGCCCGGATCACGGGACCGCCTTCGCAATCGCCGGAGAAGGCGTTGCGGACCCTGGCGCGACGATCGCTGCGATACGCATGGCCGGGGAATGCGCCACGCGGCGCTTAGCACATGGCTGACCTGCCCCCATTGCGCGAGGTCATTGCGCGGCACGGTCTTTCGGCGTCGAAGGCTCTTGGCCAGAATTTCCTCTTCGACGAACATCTGCTGGACCGCATTGCGGCCGTTCCGGGCGAACTTGCAGATAAGGCTGTGCTCGAAATCGGTCCCGGCCCCGGAGGGCTGACCCGCGCTCTGTTGCGGGCAGGTGCACGTGTGACTGCGATCGAGATGGACACGCGCTGCCTGCCTGCCCTGTCGGAGCTTGCGATGGCCTATCCGGGCCAACTTCGCGTGCTCGAAGGCGATGCGATGAAGTTGGATCACAATGCGTTGATGGGCGAGCCCTATGCGGTGGTCGCGAACCTACCATACAATGTCGGGACCGCGCTCTTCACACGCTGGCTCGATGGTGAAGACTGGCCGCCGAAATGGACCTCGCTCACGCTGATGTTCCAGCAGGAAGTCGCCCAGCGCATTGTCGCGTCGCCGGATAGTAAAGTCTATGGGCGCCTTGCCGTGCTCGCCCAGTGGCGCAGCGCGGCGAAGTTGGCTATGAAGGTGCACCGGAGCGCGTTTACCCCGCCGCCCAAGGTGATGAGCGCAATCGTCCATGTGACACCGGACACGATGCCGGAGGGTGTTTCAGCGAAGACCCTCGAACAGATTACGGCCGCCGCATTCGGCCAGCGCCGCAAAATGCTCCGCCAGAGCCTGAAATCTGTTTCTGGAGCGGTGGAAGCCCTAGACCGGCTGGGCATCGAAACAACTCGCCGCGCTGAGACACTGTCCGTCGATGATTTCGTATCCTTGGCACGGGCGCTTACCTGACCGGATTGCATCTTTTGCCGGTCGCATCCCGTAGCTAGGATCGAGACGGGAACGAGAGAAGCGGGAGTGAGCAAGATGATTTTTCGCAGCAGCCTTGCGGCAATTACCCTGTGCGCAGCGACAGCACTTCAGGCACAGACATTTGATTTAGCCATTACCAATGTCACGGTGATTGATGTCGAGAATGGCACTGCCTTGCCGGACCGAACTGTCATCATAGACAGCGGCACTATCGTATCTTTCGAAGAAACCGATGCTGCGCCCGACATCGCCGACGAAGTCATCGATGGCAGCGGCAAGTATCTGATCCCTGGACTGATCGATATGCACGTCCATACAGACCAGTCTGGCCTTCCGCTGTTCCTGCGCTACGGCGTGACTACCATCCGCGATCTCGGCACTCATTTTGCACCCTTGGAGCCAGAGGCCAGAGGGCAAATATCCATGCGGCGGGACATCGCCGAGGGCACACTTCAAGGCCCGGAGATGTTTCTTGCACTACGCATTCTGGACGGGGATATTGAGCGAAACCCGCGTTGGGCAATGCATTATGCCTCGGTGAAAACTCCCGAGCAGGGCCGCGAATTGGTCAATGCCGTGGCGGCCTCCGGCGGCGACATGATCAAAGTCTACACCGATCTGGCACCCGATGTGTTTTCTGCCATTGCCGATGAAGCGAAGCTGCGCGGCTTGCCATTGGTAGGTCACGTGCCGGGGCAGGTCGGCTATGCCGCAGCGATGGGCGCTGGGCTCCGTACAGCCGAGCATTTGCGCGGTATTTTCATGGACGTGTCGACCGAGGAAGACGCATGGCGCAACCAGTTTGCAGCTGCGGTAGCCACGGGCGATCCAGCAGCGTCTTACAATTTCATACACGCAAACCTGCTCGAAATGGCAAGCACTTATGACGAGGCGAAGGCCCAGTCGCTGTTTGCCAACATGAAGGAAAGCGGTGTCGCGATGGTTCCGACACTGGTGGTGCTGGACGATCCCCGCTGGCGCTACCCAGGAATTTCACCGGACCCCGAACTGATCAGCGAACTGAGCGCAATCTACCAGGGCATCGTCAAGCCTTATGGCGAAGCGAGAGGCCCATTTGCCAGCGTTGCAGACGCTATGGCTGCCTACGCTGCGCAGGAAAAATTGGTCGGCGCGATGCATGCGGCTGGTGTTGATATCCTTGCCGGAACCGACGCGTCCAATCCGTTTGCGGTGCCGGGCGTCGCCTTGCACACCGAGCTGGGCAATCTGGTGCGGGCCGGCTTGACCCCGGCAGAGGCTTTGCGAGCAGCGACACTGGTCAATGCTCGCTATCTGGACGCTGACGAACGGATTGGATCGATTGAGCCCGGTAAGGAAGCCGATCTCATCTTGCTGAGCGCAAACCCGCTGGATGATATCGCCAATACCCAATCCATCGAGGCGGTTTTCCTTAATGGTGAACGCTACGCTGGGCCGGTGGAACAGCTGCCAGCATAGAATAACACTGTTTCAGATGAGCGATAAAAGACGGCCTAGGGCACAATGCTCCGGAAACTATACTATTCGCCTGCCTTCTTGCGCTGCCGCCAAGCGTGGAGCAGCGGTTCGGTATAACCGCTCGGCTGCTCGACACCTTTGAAGATGAGATCCTTCGCCGCGCTGAAGGCCGCTCCGCCGGGGTTTTCGAGCAGCGGCTCGTACTGCGGATCGCCGGCATTTTGTTCGTCGACCTTGGCGGCCATCCGCGCGAGGCTGTCCATCACTTGCTCTTCGGAGATCACTCCGTGCAGGAGCCAGTTCGCGATGTGCTGCGAGCTGATCCGCAGTGTCGCGCGGTCTTCCATCAGACCTACATCGCCCAAGTCCGGCACCTTGGAGCACCCGACGCCCTGGTCGATCCAGCGCACGACATAGCCGAGCAAACCCTGGCAATTGTTGTCGAGCTCGGCGCGAATTTCGTCGTCCGACCAGTTTGCGCCGTCGGCCAGCGGAATGGTCAGCAAATCGCCGAGACCCGGCACATCGCCCAGCCTCTGCTGTATCTCGAACACATCCTCGCGGTGATAGTGAATAGCGTGGAGCGTCGCAGCGGTCGGGCTTGGCACCCAGGCTGTGTTCGCCCCGGCGCGCAAATGACCGATCTTCTCCAGCATCATCTGGCGCATCAAATCGGGCGCAGCCCACATGCCTTTACCGATCTGGGCGCGGCCCGACAGTCCATGCCTCAGGCCGATGCCGACATTGCGCGCCTCATATGCCCGCAGCCAGGCAGCGTTTTTCATCTCGCCTTTGCGCATCATCGCGCCGGCCTGCATCGAAGTATGGATCTCGTCACCGGTCCGGTCGAGGAAGCCTGTGTTGATGAAGACGATCCGGTCCTTCACCGCATGGATGCACGCGCCGAGGTTCGCGCTGGTGCGCCGCTCCTCGTCCATCACGCCAACCTTCATCGTGTGGCGCGGCAGTTCCATGAGGTCCTCGACCGCGTCGAACAGATCATTGGTGAAGGCACACTCGTCCGGCCCATGCATCTTGGGCTTTACGATGTAGATGCTGCCCTGCCGCGAGTTGCCATAACGGCCCAACCCGGCGACATCCTGCGCCCCGATCGCACCGGTAATGACGGCATCCATAATGCCTTCGGGGATCTCGTCGCCCTGCCACCGCATCGCAGGATTGGTCATCAAGTGCCCGACATTCCTCACGAACATCAGGCTGCGCCCCGGCAGAGTATGCTCCGCGCCCTGACCATCCTTGTAAGTGAGGTCGCCGGAAAGCTGGCGGGTGAGCGTCTTGCCGCCCTTGTCGAAACTCTCCTCCAGGTCGCCGCGAATGATGCCGAGCCAGTTGCGGTAGCCGACCAGCTTGTCCTCGGCATCGACCGCCGCGACGGAATCCTCAAGATCGGCAATCGTGGTAAGAGCCGCTTCCAGTACGATATCGCTGATGCCCGCCTTGTCGGTGCGCCCGACTGCGTGATCACGGTCGAACTGCACTTCGATATGCAGCCCGTTATTCCGGAACAGCAGGCCCTTGTCGGTAAAGCCGGCCCACTGGCTTTCATCCTGAAGCGTGCCGTCCTTGTCATCGGCAATGTCGGCCCAGCTCTGGTCCACCAGCGGTAGTGTTGCGTCGAGGAAGCGCCGCCCCTCCGCGATCACAGCAGCGCCGCGATCCTCGTCATACCCACCCGCACGCGCCGGCGGGGCATCGAGCACATCGGTTCCGTAATACGCGTCATACAGGCTGCCCCAGCGCGCATTGGCGGCGTTGAGCAGGAAGCGGGCATTGAGGATAGGAACCACCAGTTGCGGGCCTGCCATCGTCGCAATTTCGGGGTCGACATTCTGCGTGCCGATGGTGAATTCGCCCGGCTCCGGCACGAGATAGCCAATCTCCTCCAGGAAAGCGCGATAGGCCGCAGCATCATGAGGTTTTCCGGCGCGCTCGAGGTGCCAGCTATCGATCTTGGATTGTAGCGCACGTCTGATCTGCCGAAGATTACGGTTGAGCGGGACGAAGCGATCGAGCAGTTCGGCAAATCCGCTCCAGAACGCTTCGGTATCGCGCTCGAGCGGGGCGAGCACCTCGGTCTCGACAAAGCCAGCGAGGTCCGGATCGACTTCGATCCCGGCGCGTGTCACGTATTCAGTCATGTGAAGACATCTACCCGAAATTGCTTCCGCCAGAACATGGCGGTTTGAAAAGACTAGGCGGTTCCCGGGGAGGAGCGAAGCGATCTATGGCCAAGCGCATCGTGGTTTGCAACCGCTCGCGGGGTGGACTTGGCAAGCGGGCTGGGTAAGGACCGTTGCCAATGAAACCAGACGCTGAACTGACCGCTGCGATGACCGACCGTATCGACGGAGAGGCCATGCTCGATGCGACGCTCGAATGGGCGGATATCAACAGCGGGACGTCCAATCTTGAAGGCCTCGCGACCGTGGCTGGAAAGCTGGCGGATGCGTTTTCTAACCTTCCGGGCGAGATCCAGCTCGTCGATCCAGCAACCGTCACCGCCATTTCCGCAGAAGGCCACGAGTTTGAAAAACCGCATGGCCAGCACATGGTCCTTCGCGTGCGGCCAGAGGCAGCGCGCCGAGTGGTGCTGACCGGACATATGGACACCGTCTTCCCGGCAGACCACGCGTTCCAGTCGCTGCGAATGGCTGGATGACGATACCGTCAATGGTCCCGGCACCGCCGACATGAAGGGCGGGCTGTGCGTGATCCTCAACGCGCTCAAGGCTTTCGAGCAGAGCGCCGACGCAGCCAAGCTCGGCTATGACGTGATGATCAATTCGGATGAGGAAACCGGCAGCCTCGCAAGTCGGGGTCTGATCGAAGAGTTGGCACGGGGCAAGTATGCCGCGCTGACTTACGAGCCATCCGCTCTCCCCGACGGCACGCTCGCCCATGCACGCGGCGGCACGGGCAATTATTCGATCACCATTCGTGGCCGCTCCGCCCATGCCGGACGCAATCCGCAGGACGGGCGCAATGCCATCGTTGCAGCGAGCGATCTGGTGCTGCGCATCGTCGAACTTGCCGCAGATGACATCACGATCAACCCGGCGAAGATCGAAGGCGGCGCAGCCAATAACGTCGTGCCCGATCTCGCGATCCTGCGCTTCAACATCCGACCGAAATCGACCGAAGCGATGCAGCGTTTCGACGGCCAGCTGGCGCCGATCCTTTCGGCCGTTGAGCAGGCGCACGATGTCGGCGTCCACCGTCACGGCGGTGTAACTCGCCCGCCCAAGCCAGTGGACCAGCGCGCGCAGAAACTGTTCGACCTCGTAAAGGAGTGCGGCGCGAGCCTTGGCCAGGACATCGGCTGGCAGCCGACCGGCGGCGTTTGCGATGGCAATAATATCGCTGCGACCGGTGTGCCCGTCGTCGACACGATGGGCGTGCGCGGCGCCAAGATCCATTCACCTGACGAATATATGATCGTACCCAGCCTCGCCGAACGCGCCGCGCTTTCCGCGCTGGTGCTGGAGCGGCTTGCCTCGGGAGACCCGCTGTGACTTTCCGCCTTCGCGCCGCTCGCGCGTCCGATCTCGAACACCTGTACGAGATGGCCAAACTTACCGGCGGCGGGTTCACCAATCTGCCTGCGGATCGGTCATCCCTGGGCGGCAAGCTGGAAAGGGCCGAGAAGGCCTTCGCACGCCACGACGACACGCTAGGCGACGAGCAGTTCGTGCTCGTGCTCGAAAATACCGAGACCGGCGCGGTGCGCGGCACTTGCCAGCTCTTCACGCAGGTCGGCCAGCAATGGCCGTTCTATTCCTACCGGCTCAATACGCTCACCCAGCATTCGCAAGAACTCGACCGTACGGTGCGGGCAGAATTGCTTTCGCTGACGACCGATCTGGAAGGGTCGAGCGAAGTCGGCGGGCTGTTTTTGCACCCCAATGAGCGAGCGGGCGGGCTCGGCCTGCTGCTCGCGCGCAGCCGCTATCTGTTCGTCGCGATGCACCGCTCGCGCTTTGCCGACCGTATTCTGGCGGAGCTGCGCGGGATCATCGACGACAGCGGCGGTTCGCCTTTCTGGGACGGTGTTGCCGGCCGGTTCTTCGGCATGAGCTTCCAGGAAGCCGACTATTTCAACGCCATCAACGGCAACCAGTTCATCGCCGATCTGATGCCGAAACATCCGGTTTACATTGCAATGCTGGGCGAAGAAGCGCGCAAGGTCATCGGCCTGCCGCACCCGTCCGGGCGAGCGGCGATGCGCATGCTCGAGAAGGAAGGGTTCGCCTATGAAGGCTATGTCGACATCTTCGACGGCGGCCCGACAATGACCGCTCGAACCGATCAGGTGAAGAGCATTGCGGAGGCCGCGCCTGCCACCATCGCATCGACCAAGCTCGACATGGGCGAGCGCGCTTTGGTGGCGACCGGAAAGCTCGACACATTCCGCTGTGCTTACGGCATGCGCCAGATGGACGAGGACGGCACGATCGCGATCGACGAGGCATGCGCAAACACTCTTGGTGTAGGCGAAGGCGACGAGGTCTGGAGCGTGCTGCGATGAGCGCTGCAAGCAGGCGGTCGAGATCAATTTCGATGGCATAGTCGGTCCCTCGCACAATTACGCAGGCCTCAGCCTCGGCAATATTGCCAGCGCAAGTCACAAGGGCGATCCCTCCTATCCGCGCAAGGCGGCGCTTCAGGGCGTGGCGAAGATGCGCAGCAATATGGAGTTGGGCCTATCGCAGGGATTCCTGCTGCCCCTGCCGCGCCCCAATTATACGTCTGCTCGATGCGCTGGCGGTGGACGGAACTGCCGATCGCGCGCTGTTGGGCGCGGCGTGGTCCGCCTCGTCCATGTGGACTGCCAACGCCGCCACAGTCAGCCCCGCGGCAGACACTGCCGATGGTCGCTGTCACCTGACCCCGGCCAATCTGGTCACCATGGTCCACCGCGGCCAGGAATGGCGCGATACCAAGCGCCAGCTCGACCTTGCCTTTGCCGACCCAGCCCATTTCAATGTGCACGATGCAGTTCCGCCAAGCTTCGGCGATGAAGGCGCGGCCAATCATATGCGCTTTTGTGAAGGCCATGCTTCTGCCGGGGTCGAAGTTTTCGTCTACGGCAAGCAGGGCGGCCGCTTCCCCGCACGCCAGCACGAACAGGCGAGCCGGGCGGTGGCCCGGCTGCACGAACTCGGCCCCGAAAAGACCGTTTTCATCGAGCAAAACCCCGAAGCAATCGAGGCAGGTGCCTTTCACAACGATGTGGTCGCGGTGGCTAACGAGCGCGTCCTGTTCACCCACGCGCGCGCGTTCGCCGATCAGCAGGGCGCCTATGATGCCATCCGCGCGGCCTTCCCCGCGCTCGAAGTGGTCGAAGTGCCCGAAAGCGCTGTCACGCTCGAAGAAGCGATCCGCACCTATCTGTTCAACGCGCAGCTTCTCACCCTGCCATCGGGCGAGATGGCGCTGGTGGTCCCCGAAGAATGCCGTGACAGCAAAAGCGTTTGGGCATGGTGCGAGCAGATGACGTCATTGGGCGGCCCCATTCGCACAGTCCTTCCGGTCGATGTCCGTCAGTCGATGGCCAATGGCGGCGGACCTGCCTGCCTGCGCTTGAGGGTGGTCGCCGATCCGGCCGCCGTCGATCCGCGTTTCCTGCTGGACGAAGCCAGGGCCGAGCGCATCGAATCCGTCATCGCGCAGACCTGGCCCGAGCAAATCGACCCCGGCGATATCGGCGATGAGAGCCTCGCCAAGACCGTCATCGAAGCCCGCGAAGCCTTGCTCGGCGTGCTGGCTCTGGACGAACTCGCCTGACACCTACGCAGTTTTACGGTTAACGCGCTGGACACCATTTATGGCCGCGCCTTACACTCGCAGCTGCATTAACCACTGTCATCCGCAGGCCAGCGTCGCTGGCACGGCATTTGCGGATCAAAAGGTTAAGGGAAGGTTTTGCGAGTGCTCAAGAAGATTGGCCGCCTGTTCGTGATCAAGACGTCTTGGGAGGCGTATCTGATCATCTATGCGCTGGCCCTGGGCGCAACCGCACGCGGCGCTGCCTATCTCGAGCAATATCCCGGTTTCGGCGGCAAACTGCTGTTCCTCGCCTGCACCGGCGCGGTGTTCATGGCCGGGGCGAAGGTTCTGGACTGCCTTAAGTTCGAAAAGGCCAAGCGATTGGCGGCGAGTGACGCTGAGAGCTGAAGGGCCGCTTGCGACCCGATTGCGAACGTTGAGAGGGTGTTCAATTAGAAAGACCCGGCACTCAGTGACGCACAAGCTCTTGGCTTGAACCGAGATGCTTTGGCGGAAGCGGGTCTTCTCTAAGTTTCTGAATCAGCTCTCGACAATCAGTTAATTCGTCAACCGAGGCAAAGACGCGAGGAGGAATGTAGTACCCGTGCGCATCGCCCTTTTTTATCCATAGCGAACCTTCTTGTTCCACTACGCCTGTGACACCAAACCAACTTGTGTAATCCTCGCTGGTTTCAGTGCACCATGCGATTCCAGAGGAATTGAGCCAAACGGAGTTCCAACCAACTCTTCTCGGATCATCTGCCTGTAAGCGTTCGAGCAGCCTTGCGTATGCAATCTCAATGCCAATTGAGACCCATATCGAAAAGCTGGCAGCGAGAACGATCCAAAGCAACACGAAGAAATCCGCCTCTGGCAGCAAAGCGTCGGCGACGACATAAGTTAGGGCCAATGCCACTAACCGAGAGACTATCGTAATCGCGTACGTGTGTTCTGACTTGATCAACTCGCGAATGTTCTTTTCATGCGCCTTTGTGTCACCGACTACCCACTGGAATGTGATCTGTGCCGTGTCATCCTCTCGTTCATACATGACGACCAAATCCCCATCGCGTGAATGTATCGGCGAGACGAATGTAGCCTCGCGCGCGCCTGTCTTGGCGTAGATTGATCCGTTGATATAGGACAACCTGACCGCTGGAACTATCAACCACTCTCGATGCAAAGTTGTGACCGCTTTCCACCCCAATTGCAGACACAAGTAACGCTGCGGCGATCCAGCGCCGCGCATCTTTCGTTTCGAAAAATGGAAAGGTGGGGGTTTCTGTTGCTAGCTACCCCCGGAGCCCCGGAATCCGCTTCTGTTGCCCGGTGGGTCCAACCGCGCTTTAGCTTTGTAAATTCAGGCCGTTAGGCCGTCAAATTACGCGGCGATTGCGAGTGCTTCGTTATCGTTTGCACTTATGTGTTGTGAACAGTTTTACGGGTTACTCAGCCCGGGCAAAAATACCGTCTTTCAGCACACGTCGATCCTAGTTCGGCCCCGTCAAAACCCCCGTGTTACAGAGGGTTATGGTGGAGCCGCCGGGTACTGCCCCCGGGTCCGTTGTACCTATTACACAGCACCATTTATCACCATATCCGGTCGAAACCGGCACGCCCTATATAGGCGAGAATGCATTAATTGGAAGTGAGCGCGAGAAAGCTACGCCGCTCAATCGCGCTTTTTCAGCTCGTCGCGGATTTCCTTGAGCAGATCGACTTCGCTCGGGCCAGCGGGCTTTTCTTCCGGCTTGTGCTCGAATTCCTCCATCACCTTCTTGGCGTAACGCACCAGCAGGAAAATGATGAAAGCGAGAATCAGGAAATTGATGATCGCGGTGATGAAGCTGCCATAACCGATCATCGCTGCGCCAGCCTCTTGCAGTGCGGCATAGTCGTCCATGGCACCGTCATAACCCTCGGGCACATCGAGCAGGAAGAAATAGCGCGAGAAATCCGCTCCGCCGAAAACCGCACCGACAATGGGCATAATAATCTCGTCGGTGAGCGATTTGACGATCGTCGCAAAAGCTCCGCCGATAATTACGGCGACCGCCAGTTCCATCACATTGCCCTTTGCAATGAATGCCTTGAAATCCTGCAGCATCATTTATCCCCTAAACCGCGTCGTTAATGCGCTTGTGCCAAAGACGCCGTCTCGTCACAAGCAGGCTCTAATCTTGAAAATACGCACAGGCGTGCTATCTGGATAAGACAGTTTCCAAGGGGAGTATTTCACATGTCGCCTATCGCCCGTTTCCGCACCGCAATGGTCGTCGCAGCGTCGCTTGCACTATCCGCCTGCGGCATCAACTCGGTTCCGGCAGCGGAGGAGAATGCGAAGGCCAAGTGGGCCGATGTGGAGGCGCAGTTCCAGCGCCGCGCCAACCTCATCCCCAACCTTGTCGAAGTGGCACAGGGAGCCGCCGAGAACGAGCGCGGCATCCTGACCGAAGTGACCGAAGCGCGCGCGCGGGCGACCAGCGTCAACATCGATGCGGACGATCTGAGCGATCCCGAGGCGATGGCACAATTCCAGCAGGCTCAGTCGCAGCTTGGCCAGGGCCTCGGCCGGTTGCTCGCCAGCTTCGAAGCCTATCCGCAAATCCAGTCGAACCAGAACTTCCTAGCGCTGCAAAGCCAGCTGGAAGGCACGGAAAACCGCATCGCAGTCTCCATCCGCGACTACAACGAGGCGGTGCGCCAGTATAACACGACTATCCGAACCTTCCCCGACACGATCGGCGCGAACATCATCCACGGCGCGGAACCGATGGTGCCCTATGAATCGACCACCGAAGGTGCCGAGGTCGCCCCGACCATCGACATGACCGCCAACTGAGCGGTCCATTGCGCCACCTGAGTTCCTTGATCTGCCTGCTGGCGGCGTTCTTCGCGTCGCCTGCCATGGCGCAGGATTTTCCCGAACTGACTGGCCGCGTGGTCGATCAGGCGGATATCATCCCGGCAGATGTGGAAGCGCAGATCGAAATGCGGCTTGCCGATCTGGAGGCGCAATCGCAAAGGCAGCTCGTCGTTGCGACTATCCCTGACCTTCAGGGCTATGACATCTCCGATTACGGCTACCAATTGGGCCGCGCATGGGGGATCGGCGATGCGGAACGCAATGACGGCGCATTGCTGATCGTCGCTCCGAACGAGCGCAAGACACGGATCGAGGTCGGATATGGTCTCGAAGGCATTATGACCGATGCGCTTTCGAGCATCATTATCCAAAACGAGATACTGCCGCGTTTTCGCGATGGCGACATGCCCGGCGGTATAGTCGCGGGCACGGATGCGATCGCCATGCAACTTGATCCTTCCCGAAGAAGAAGCCCGCGCCATTGCGCAGCAGGCGGGCGAGCGCCGTGAAAGCAGTGGCGGCTTTCCAATCGGCGGCCTGATCTGGTTCGGCTTCATCTTCTTCTTTTTCATCCTGCCGATGCTGCGCGGACGCGGTCGGCGGCGGCGTTATGGCAAGCGCGGCGTGGGCGACACGGCGCGCGACATCATCCTGTGGGAAGTCGGCTCCGCAATCGCGCGCGGCGCGATGGGCGGCGGGAGCAGCTCCGGCGGATGGGGCGGCGGAGGCGGCTTCGGCGGCGGCGGTTTTTCCGGCGGCGGCGGCAGTTTCGGTGGCGGCGGCGCCTCGGGGGGGTGGTAAATGTCCTACCTGACGCCTGAGCAGCACGCGATCGTTTCCAATGCGGTCGGCGAAGCGGAACTCACCACAAGCGGCGAGATCGTGACCGTCCTTGCCGACCGGTCCGATGGTTATACCGATGTTATTCTGGTCTGGGCCGCCGCGTTGTCCTTCACAGCCATGAGCGTGTTCGCACTCTTCCCGCAGCCCTTCATGGACCTGTGGGATTCGCTCATCGACGGGTGGATACACGAATGGACGATTGGCGAGATTGCCAGCATGACCATTGCGCTTGGCTTGATCGCCTTTGTGCTGACTTGGGCGATATTGACCTGGAACCCCTTGAGGTTT
This sequence comes from uncultured Alphaproteobacteria bacterium, assembly GCA_963797945.1. Taxonomy (GTDB): domain Bacteria; phylum Pseudomonadota; class Alphaproteobacteria; order Sphingomonadales; family Sphingomonadaceae; genus Qipengyuania. Next base: position 612,164 of record CAWCRA010000006.1, read on the forward strand.
CTCTCCATCCCCGGCCCGGTCAAGGCGAGCCGCGTGCATGCGCGGGCAATCAAGCACTTCAAAGTGGGCGCAGAACGGCGCACGCATGGCCGCACTGGCGTGCTGATCTACCTGTCGATGCGCGAACACCGCGCGGAAATCGTCGCGGATCGAGCCGATTGCAGCCATCGTGCCTGCCGAGGTCTGGGGCGAGGCGATGGCCGACATGCTCGTCGAGATCAAAAAGGGCCACATCGCCGAAGGAATGGCAGCAGGCGTCCGCGATGTCGGGAAGGTCCTGTCGGAACACTTCCCCCGCGGCGAGGAGGACATGAACGAATTGCCCGACCGTTTGATCGAGGTCTGATGCGCGACGACAGACGCGGACAAGCCCGAAGAAATCGTCTGGCAGGGCAAATTCATCACCGCAAAGCGCCGGGGCCGCTGGGAATATGTCGGGCGGACGCGGGGCATACGCGCTGCCGTCATCATCGCTGTCGATGACGGCCACATCATCCTGGTCGAACAATATCGCGTTCCGCTGGGCGCAACTGCCTCGAATTCCCGGCCGGACTGATCGGCGACGATGAAGGCGCCGAGGACGAGGACGACCTTGAGGCAGCTGGACGCGAACTGGCTGAGGAGACCGGCTACGAAGCTGCCCGGCTCGAAGACCTCGGCACGTTCTACTCCTCCCCCGGCATGGTCAGCGAAAGCTTCACCCTGGTCCGCGCGCGTGACTTGCGCAAAATCGGCGAAGGCGGCGGAACCGATAGCGAGGACATCGCCGTCCACCGCGTCGCCTCTGGACGAAGTGCGCGCTTTCGTGGAGAGCAAGCGCGAAGAAGGCTGCGGCGTGGATGCGCGTATCATCATGCTGCTGGCACCGATGATATTCTGGGAGAGAATTGATGGCAGGACGGTGTGAAGGCAAACTGGCGCTGGTAACCGGCGCGGCGCAGGGCCTCGGCCGCGCGCATTCGATGCGCCTTGCCGAAGAGGGCGCGAAGGTCCTGTGCACCGACCTCAATGGCGACGGCGCCGAGGAAACCGCAAAGCTAATCAACGATGCATACGGCGAAGGCACTGCGTTCGGTATGCAGCATGACGTGACCGACCCTGCCGGGTGGGATGCCGCGATAGACGCTGCGCGCGAAAAACTCGGCGGGCTCAATGTCCTGGTGAACAACGCCGGTATGGGCGTGGCCGGCAATATCGAGACCTGTAAGTTCGAAGACTGGCAACGCTGTTTCTCGGTCAATGTGGATTCGATCTTTCACGGGGTGCAGAAGGCGCTGCCGCTGATGCGCGAACACGCGCCCGGATCAATCGTTAACATCTCTTCGATAGCCGGGTTGATCGCCAGCGACACGATGCCGGCCTATAACGCTTCCAAAGCGTCGGTGTGGATGTTGTCCAAGTCGATCGCGCTGCACTGCGCCAAGAACAACATGGATATACGCTGCAACTCGGTGCACCCTACCTTCGTCGACACGCCGATCCTCGACGGAACGGCAAAGCATCACAATATCGACAAGACTGTGCTCTTGGAAAAACTCGCTCGGCAAATCCCGCTCAGAAAGGTCGGCGAACCGAACGATATTGCCAATGCGGTGGTTTATCTCGCCAGTGACGAGAGCAAGTTCATGACCGGTGCGGAGCTTAAGCTCGACGGCGGTATCTCGGCCATGTGAACGTAAAGGGACGCGGAATTCCCGCGCCCCTTCAGTCTGCGATCAATCCGATCGCTAGGTAGATTAGTACCGGAAAGCCGACACCGAGCAGTACTGCTGCGACGAAACCGATACGGATCAGCGTGGTGTCGATCCCGAAGTAATTGCCGATCCCGGCACACACGCCCATCAACTTGCCGCGATCGTGGTCGAGCCGGAAGCTTTTGCTTGGCGAACCACTTGGGTTGGTCTTGCGAATATCGTTCATGCCAACAGACCAGCGGGCGATGCGGGGACGATGGCAGCTGCGAGAGCAAGGCTCGAGAGTACCAGCGAGAATGCAGCTGCGAAGAGCTTGCTGCCGTCAAAATTCAACATCATGTATATCCTTTCAAAGAGTAAGTGGGTCGTAGCAATCAGGCGATGAAGCCAGCGGGGCTTGCGGGGATAATCGCAGTGGCCATGACGACTGCCGAAATGGCGAGAGCGGCGATGGCGGCGAAAGCGTTATTTACGTTGAAGAGAGTCATGTTCGTTTTCCTTTTTCCCTGAACCCCCGGAGTTCCGAGGATGAACAATACATTGCAACAGGTGTGCCAAACTCGAAGAATGGCGGAAATTAGCCAATGTTAACCTAGCGGGCGCCGGCGCCTCCATTCATGTTTCCGCAATGTTGGGATTTTTCACCAACATTTAGATTTCGGTCTTTCGAGTAGCGCTGGCTGGCAGCTACTTGTATCGCTTGCCGGGCTCATGGCGCTCGACCGCATCAATCTTTCCGACTTCCGCAATCATGCCGAAACCGCGCTCGACGGCGCGACCCGGGTCAATCTGCTCGTCGGGCCTAACGGCGCAGGCAAGACCAATGTTCTTGAGGCAATTTCGCTATTGGCGCCCGGGCGGGGCATGCGGCGCTCCGGCCTCGCTGAGATGATCCGTCATGGCGGTAGCGGCGGATTTTCGATCGGCGCCGACCTTGCAGGCGATCAAGCGGTCCGGCTGGGGACATATGTCGAGCCTCAACAGCCCGGTCGCCGCAAAGTTCGCGTCAATGGCGCGGAGACAAGCGCGGTCTCGTTGGGGGAATGGCTGGCTATAGGATGGCTGACCCCGGCAATGGATGGCCTGTTCACTGGCCCGGCGCAGGACCGGCGGCGTTATCTGGACCGCCTCGCCTTAGCGCTCGACCCGATGCACGCCAGTCATGCCAGCCGCTACGAAGCCGCATTGCGAGAGCGAAACAAGTTGCTGTCCGACCTGCGCGAGCCCGATGGAAGCTGGCTGGATGCGATCGAGGTCCAGATGTGCGAGCACGGTGCAAGGCTTGCCGACGGCCGAGCGCGGCTGGTCGATACAATGATGGCCGAGATTGTGCGCCATGCCGAAGCGCCCTTCCCCCGCCCTGCCCTCACCTACGCGCCCGGAGGTCCGGTCGGCAAAGAGCAGCTCAGCCAGGCTTTGTATGACGGCCGCGCCCAGGACCGTGCCGCGGGCCGGACGCTTGCCGGACCGCACCGCGATGACCTGGAGGTCTTCTACGCCGCCAAGCAGGTCGCGGCGTCGCTATCGTCCACGGGCGAACAGAAAGCGCTGCTGCTGGCCATGACGCTTGCCCACGCCGCGCTGGCAGCCAAGGGCCGGCCATCGCTGCTGCTTCTCGACGAGGTCGCCGCGCATCTCGATCCGGGCCGCCGGGCAGCGCTGTTTGACCGCTTGCGGGCCAGCGGAACGCAGCTCTGGCTGACCGGAACTGAAATCACTCCGTTCGCAGGGATCGAAGCTGAGGCCGTAATCTGGGAAGTGAGCGGCGGAGCCGTTATCCGGCTGTAGCCTCGGAAGATTCCGGTAGCGCTTCGAGCACTTCGCCGCGCGTCGCCTTTACCAGTTCTTCGATACCTTGTTCGGTCGGATGGATCCGGTCCGACTGAAACAGCTCGGGCCGCTGGTAGATGCTTTCGAGCCAGAACGGGATCAATTCTGCATCGAACGAGCCGGCCAGCTCGCCGTAGAGCGCGTCGAATTGCTGCTGGTATTCCGGCCCGTAATTCGGCGGTGCGCGCATGCCGTAAAGCAGGGCCGGGATGTCGCGGCTGTTCAGCTCGCGCAGCATCGCCTCGAAGTTGATGCGTGTCTGGGAGGGCTGGATCCCGCGCAACATGTCGTTGCCACCAAGCTCCAGCAAGACGAGGTCGGGCTTCCGTGCCAGCCCATCGAGCACGAAGGCGAGCCGCTGCGCCCCGGCGCTGCTTGTGTCGCCGGACACGCCTGCATTCACGACAGTGGCATCGACGCCCTCGGCGCGCAGCGAGGCTTGCAGCTTCGCCGGATAACTATCCGAGGGATCGACATTGTATCCTGCAAAAAGACTGTCTCCAAATGCCAGGATCGTGCGCTCCGGACCCATCACCGGGAAATCGGGATCGGCCGGCTCCGGCACTTCGGCTGCGCGCGGCTCTGCACCGCTTGGCGCCTCGTTTGAACAAGCGGCTGCTAACAGTAACAGGATTGCAATCGACAGGCAGCGCATCAGCATCGTCAAGTTTCCTTGTGAAACGGGTTTCCCTATGCCAGTGCACCAGCGTGACAAGCGTTCCCCCTGCGATATCCGCACGTAACCTGACTCTCACGCTCGGCAGTGCTGCTGCACCGGTCGAAATTCTGCGTGGAATAGACCTCGACATTGCGAAAGGCGAGACCGTCGCCCTGCTCGGCCCATCGGGTTCGGGCAAGAGCTCGCTCATGGCCGTGCTGTCCGGTCTTGAACGCGCCAGTGGCGGCACGCTGAGCGTCGCGGGCGAGGATTTTGCCGGAATGGACGAGGATCAGCTCGCTCATGCCCGGCGCGGCCGCATCGGCATCGTGCTGCAAGCCTTCCACCTTCTGCCGACCATGACTGCGATCGAGAACGTAGCGACTCCGATGGAATTGTCGGGCGAGCGCGATGCGCAGGACCGTGCGCGCGCCGAACTCGAAGCCGTCGGCCTTGGCCACCGGTTTGACCATTATCCTCAGCAGCTTTCGGGCGGCGAGCAGCAGCGCGTCGCAATCGCACGCGCGCTGGCTCCGCGCCCGTCGCTGGTGTTTGCCGATGAACCTACCGGCAATCTCGATGCCGCAACCGGGCACGAGATCGTCGAACTGCTTTTCAGTCGCCGCGCTGAAACCGGCGCGACCTTGCTGGTGATCACGCACGATCCCGAACTTGCCGAGCATTGCGAGCGCGTGCTGACGCTCGCCGATGGCCGCATCGCGACGGACACGGCGGCCACGTGACCTGGGCCGAAGCCTGGCGGATCGCAAGGCGAGACCTGAATGGCCGTTTCCGCGGCCTGCGCTTGCTGCTGGTGTGCCTGTTTCTGGGGACCGGAGCGCTCGCAGCAATCGGCACGCTGACTGCGGCAATTGAAACCGAGCTGGAGAACCGCGGCCAGGTCCTGCTCGGCGGCGATCTCGAAATCGAGCTTTGGCAGCGCACGCTTAATGAAGAAGAACGCGCAGCGCTTGCCGAATATGGCGAGCTCTCGGGAGGCTTCCGCCTTCAGGCAATGGCGCGAAATGGCGAACAGGCGGCTCCGGTAGGGCTCAAGGCGGTCGACGATGCCTATCCGCTGTACGGCGAACTGACGCTAACCGATGGGCGCAGCGTCGGCGCGCCAGGAGCTGGCGAAGTCTGGCTTGGTAGCGGCGCGTCGGACCGGCTGGACGTGGCAGAGGGCGATACCATCGCCATCGGCACCGAGCGTTTGCGCGTGGGCGGGATCATTGCCGACGAACCCGACAAGCTGAGCGAAGGCTTCCAGCTCGGCCCGACCATCATTTCCAGCCAGGACCTGCCCGAACGCGCCGGATTGGTCGCCCCCGGCTCGATGTATCAGAGCAAGACCCGCGTTGCCTTCAATGGCGCGCAGGATCCCGAAGCTGTGCAGGAAGCTCTGGAAACGCAGTTTCCCGAAGCCGGCTTCGATTTCCGCACCCGCGACCGTGCCTCGCCGGGCGCAGACCGGTTTGTCTCCCGCATGAGCGAATTCCTTACCTTAGTCGGATTGGCCGCACTGGTGATCGCCGGAATTGGCATTGGGGGCGGCGTCACCTCCTATCTCGACGCACGGCGGCAAGCGATCGCCACGCTCAAGATCCTCGGCGCGTCCAGTCAGGACATAGCCAAGATCTACGCCCTCCAGATCGGTGCTGCGGCGCTGATTGGCAGCTTTGCCGGATTGATCGTCGGCGTCGCGATCACGCCGTTACTCGGCCTCGCGCTCAATGGGCTGCTGCCCGTGCAGACAGGACTGATCATCGATCCGGGAGCGCTGCTGGTGGCACTCGCATACGCGGTGCTGGTGGCACTCGTATTCGCCGCGCCGCCGCTGATGCGGGCACGGCACTTCCCGGCTATGGCATTGATGCGGTCGCGCGTGGCCCCGCTTGCTCGCGATCCCAAGGCATTGATGGTTGTCGGAGGCGGCCTTCTTGCCATCATAGCGCTGGCGCTGATCACGGCGGGCAATCCGCTGTTGTCCGGCGGTTTCCTTTTAGGTGCTGCGGGCGCGCTCGGTCTGCTGGCACTGCTCGGCTGGCTCATCCAAAAGGTCGCAAGCTCGCTGCCCCGCCCGGCAAGCCCGATTGCGCGCGGTGCGCTCGCCAACCTTCACCGCCCCGGTTCGAGTACTGGCGCGCTGGTAACCGCGCTCGGCTTCGGCTTGGCTTCCTTCGTTCTGCTGGCCGCTATCCAGACCTCCCTCGACGGGAATATCCAGAGCCGAGTGCCGCAGCAGGCGCCCGACTATTTCGTGCTCGATATCCCGCGCGACGGCGTCGACCGGTTCGAAGCGCTCGTCAGGGAGCAGGACCCCGAAGCTGACATTCGCTCCATCCCTGCCCTGCGCGGAGCCGTGCTGGCCTTTGGGCCGGAAGGCGCAATGACACGGACGTCCGAACTCGAAGAAATCCCTGACGGTGCATGGGCGCTGCGCGGGGAACGCGGCCTCACCTATTCGGCCGGCGTGCCGGAGGGCAATGTCATCACGCAGGGCGAATGGTGGCCACAGGATCATGCCGGCGAGGCCCTGGTCTCCATCGACGAGGAGTTTGCGGAAGCAGCGGGCCTCGGCATAGGCGACATGCTGACCTTTGGCGTGCTGGGGACCGAAGTGCCCGCCCGGATCGTCAATCTGCGGCGGATCGACTGGGAAAGCATGGGCTTCAACTACGTCTTCGTGCTCAGCCCCAATGCGCTCGCCAACGCGCCGCACAACCTGGCCGCGACCATCGAACTGGCCGAGGGCACGCCCACCGGGCCGCTGCTGCAAGCATTGGTGCGCGAGTTTCCTTCAACCTCCGTGATCGAGGTGGGGGGCGTGCTGGTCCAGGCCCGTACGATCCTCGAGCAAGTCGGATTGGCGACCCTGGCTGCGGCCAGCGTGGCGGTTCTGGCAGGCCTCGCCGTGCTTTTGGGAGCCATCGCCGCCGCACGCGCCGCGCGCACTTACGACACGGTCGTGCTGCGCGTGCTGGGTGCTGACCGGAAGCAAGTGCTGGCCATGCAGTTGATCGAATACGGCGCGCTGGCCCTCGCTCTCGCCCTGGTGGCGTTGGTGCTGGGAAGCGGGCTGGCGTGGCTCGTAGTAACGCAGCTGTTCGATTTCGACTGGCTACCCCACTGGCCAACCGTATTAGGCGTACTGGGCGGCGGTTTGGTCGTCGTGCTCGCCTTCGCGCTTGGCGGGTCGCTGCCTCTGCTAGGAGCCAAGCCTGCACAAGCACTGCGGGCGTTATAAAACGTATACGAGACGAGGCAATTTCCGCCCGGGTAAGGAACCCGAAAGCACCTCACCAGCGTCCTCGCAATTCATGCGCCGATAGAATGCCCTCGCGCCGGGATCGGCCTCGACGATCAATCGTCGCGCGCCAAGCGCCCGCGCAGTATCGACAGACCAGACGAACAAGGCCCTGCCGACGCCGTGCCCCATCGCGGTGGGCGTCACGAACAGCTTTTCGAGGCTACAATCGTCCGCTTCCAGGCTTACCTGTACGAGCCCAAGCAAGGCGGAACCTTCGCTCGCGACCTGGATGTGGCCGATTTCAAGATCGGCCATCGTGACCGTCAGTTCTTCACGGCATGCCTCCAGAAATGCGGCGTCGTATCCCCAGTGCGCCTTGGACATGAGGCAGAGTTCGCTCGCCGCAGGTAACTCATCGGGAAGAAGTGCACGCAGTCGCATGAAAAAATGTGTAGCATGCTTCTGTATGCAAAAGAAAAGGGGGCCCGAAAGCCCCCTTCCCTTAATCAGTTCGGTCCGTTCGCTTAGAAGCGATAGCGGACCGTCGCGCCGTAGGTGCGCGGCTGGTTCGGGTAACCCGACACCGTGCCGCCTTGCGCCACGCCGTCGAAGATCGTCGTGATGTAACGCTCGTCGAACAGGTTGCGCACATAGCCCGACAGCTCGAAGCCATTCTCCAGAACCAGCGTCAGCGATGCATTGGTCTGGTTGACCTCGCGGCGGAACTGCTCGTTTACCGCAGCGCCAATATCGAGCGTTGGGAAGCCGAGCAGACCATCAAGGATCTGCGTATTGCTTTCGTGATAATAATCGACCCGGCCGATCAGCAGATTTCCGCTATTGCCGAACTCATGCGTGTAATTGGCAGAAGTCGAGATGGTGAACTCGGGGATACCGGCCGGGGTAAGCCCGCTGAGATCGCCCAGCGGCGAGTTCACGAAGCTGTCGAAGGTCGGGTCGAGATACGTCAGCGCGAAGGTGAAGACCAGCGGGCGGATAGGCGAGATGGTCGAATCAAACTCGAAACCGCGGGTCGATTGCTCGCCTGCGTTCGAAAGTGCGAAACCCGTTCCGGTGAAGACGTTCGACTGGAACCCGTCCAGCGTCTGGTCGAACAGAGCCAGATTGAACCCGAATCCCGGGAACTGACCCTTGATACCGATTTCGTACACCTCGGCCTCTTCCGGTCCGGCAAAACGCGTACCGGTCGACAGGTTCGACACAGCCAGACCTGCATCGCGGATCGGGCTCGACGGCGCCAGAATAGTGCTGCCGAACGGCCCGGCTATGAATTCGCCTTGAAGCGGACGACTATCACGTGACAGGTTGACCGAGCTGGCCTTGAAGCCTGTGGCGTACGTGAAATAGACGTTCAGATCGTCGGTCAAATCATAGGCGGCGCGCAGCGTGTAGCTGAAGTCGTCGTCGCTGGTCCGGCCGGGTTCGACTGCGTTCGGAAGTGCCAGGAAAGGCGGCAGAAACTGAAGCGCCTGAAGCGGCAGCAGCTGATTACAAGCAGGGGGTACAATGCCGGCACCGGGATTGCACGGTGTCGTGGCAACCGCAGCAAACTGCTGGAAGAAGGGTGCCGTCGCCGGGTTGGTCGCGAAGTTCTGGATCACGCCGGGCGTAACCTGGGAAGGCGGAATCGCGAGCGCTTGCGCGATGCCGCCGACGATCACGGCGTCGACGAAATTCACATTCGCCAGCGGATCGAAGCTCTGCTGCGAAAGCGTGAAATCTTTCTGGTCATCCGTATAGTTGAAGCCCGCCGTCAGGGTCAGGCGATCCGTGACTTCGAAATCGACCGTGCCGAAAATCGAATAGCTTTCATTGTTAAGCGTGAAGAACTCTGCAGTGGCGGGGCCATTGGTGAACGAGGAATTGGCCGGAAGACCGAGCTGGCCTTCGATGAAGCCAAGTGTTCCAAGGGTTCCGCCGCCTGCCTGCAGGTCGAAGAAGTTGCGCGCGTCGGCGCCGAAGCCGACGCCGCTGTTCTGAACCACGTCTTCCTTGAAGTAGAAACCGCCAAGCAGGAAGTTGAGCGGCCCGTCGAAATCCGAGGTGATACGCAGTTCTTGCGTGAAAGTATCGATCGACTGGTCGCGGAACTCGGTGGCCACGTCCGCGCTGGTGAAGTCGATGTCTTGTTCGTTGAAGCTGCGCAGCTCGCGGTAGGCAGTGATGCTGGTCAGCGTGAGAGCGCCAAGCTCGAGATCACCCTGGAGCGAGCCGCCATAGCTCTCGATCTCGTTTTCCGGCAGAATGCTCAGGAAGGAGCGATCGGAAAAGAGGTTTTCCGGATCCACAGCACCGCCGACGGCGAAGATCAGCGGAACGGTCGGACCGGCAACGACATTACCGGCAAAGCAGCACAGCTCGTCGATCTTGGAATAGTCGCCGATTGCCCGCAGGCGGAACGCGCCGCCATTGTCGAACAATAGCTGACCGCGAACCGCATAGCGGTTACGGTCATTGATGTTGTCGTCGAGGTTGACGACTTCGACATAGCCGTCGTTCTTATTGTAGCTGCCGTCGATGGAAAACGCGACGCTGTCGGTAATCGGACCGGTAAGATCGCCCTTCAGGACGATCTGGTCGAAATTGCCGTAAGTGGCCGACACCGCCCCGCCGAAGTCGAACTGCGGCTCGCGCGTGACGACCGAGATGACGCCGGCGCTGGCGTTCTTGCCAAACAGGGTCGACTGCGGTCCGCGAAGGACCTCGACGCGCTCGACATTGGTAAGATCGCTGATCTGCGCAGCAGAACGCGAGCGGAACACACCGTCGATGAACACGCCGACCGATGGTTCGATGCCGACATTGTTGGCGCCGTTACCGAAACCGCGAATAATGAAGGTGGTGTTGGCCGAGCTCTGGTTCTGGCTGACACGAAGTGAAGGCGCGACGGTGACGAGGTCGTTGACGTCGCGGATTTCCGCGCGCTCAAGCGTCTCGCCCGAAGTCACGCTGACTGAAACCGGCGTATCCTGCAGCGTGGTGGCGCGCTTGGTCGCGGTGACGATGATGACGTTGGGATCGGTCGTCGGCGCGACATCGGGGTCGCCGTCGGTCATTTCCGCATCGTTATCGGTAGTAGTGCCTTCCTGGATGACCGACTGCGCGGAAGCGGCGGCTGGAAGGGCGAAAGCGGCAACACCGGCCAAAAGCCGGGCGGAAGCGGAAAAACGCATAAAATCTCTCTCCAAACGAACCCATCGCATCGCTTTTGCGGCGACTTGAGGGTTCCCTTAGGGGCACAAGTGCTTGCCTCAACGTAAAATCTTAACGGAAACAACCCATTTGTCGCAAAGCTGTGCCCTAGGAGTCACACTCGCGAAGCTTGCCGCATTGCAGCATAGGCGCTAGAGGCGCGCGCGATACCAAGGCGGTCTTTTTCGCCCTCCCCTTTTTTCGAAAGTTTCTCGCATGTCCCGCTCACTGCGCAATGTCGCAATCATCGCCCACGTCGATCACGGCAAAACCACACTGGTGGACCAACTCTTCCGCCAATCCGGCACCTTTCGTGACAACCAGCGCGTCGAAGAGCGCGCAATGGATTCCGGCGACCTGGAGAAAGAGCGCGGCATCACCATTCTCGCCAAGTGCACCAGTGTCGAATGGGAGCATGAAGGGGAAACAACCCGGATCAACATCGTGGATACTCCGGGTCACGCCGATTTCGGCGCCGAGGTCGAGCGTATCCTGTCGATGGTCGACGGGGTGATCCTGCTGGTCGATGCCGCAGAAGGCCCGATGCCGCAAACCAAGTTCGTTACCGGCAAGGCGCTGGCTCTCGGCCTCAAGCCGATCGTGGTCGTCAACAAGATCGACCGCAGCGACGCGCGTCCCGACGAAGTGCTCGACGAATGTTTCGAGCTTTTCCTCAGCCTCGACGCCAATGACGAGCAGCTGGACTTTCCCTCGCTCTGGGCCAGTGGCCGCGATGGTTATGCCAGCGAAGACAAGGACGCGCGCTCGGGCGATCTCCAGCCGTTGTTCAAGCTGATCGTCGACCACGTCCCTTCGCCCGGTCTCGATGCGGACGGGCCGTTCTCGTTCCTGGCGACCCTGCTGGACCGCGACAATTTCATGGGCCGCGTGCTCACCGGCCGCGTGCAGTCGGGCACGGTCAAGATCAACGATCCGATCCGCGCGCTCGACGCCGATGGCAATGTCGTGGAAGTGGGCCGCGCGACCAAGTTGCTGGCTTTCGACGGGCTTGACCGTGTCCCGGTAGAAAGCGCCGAAGCGGGTGACATCATCGCGCTTGCTGGCCTCGAAAAGGCGACCGTCTCGAACACCATCGCAGATCCGGCAGTGACCGAACCGATCGAAGCACAGCCGATCGATCCGCCGACACTGGCCATGCGTTTCTCGGTCAACAACAGCCCGCTTGCGGGCCGCGAAGGCGACAAGGTCACCAGCCGGATGATCCGCGACCGTCTGCTTCGCGAAGCGGAGACCAATGTGGCCATTCGCGTGACCGAAGCCGCCGACAAGGACAGTTACGAAGTCGCAGGCCGCGGCGAATTGCAGCTCGGCGTGCTGATCGAAACCATGCGCCGCGAAGGCTTCGAGCTGGGCATCAGCCGCCCGCGCGTGCTGTTCCGCCAGGAAGATGGCAAACGCATGGAGCCTTACGAAACCGTGGTCATCGACGTCGATGACGAGCACTCCGGTACGGTTGTCGAGAAGATGCAGAAGCGCAAGGCCGAGCTCACCGACATGCGCCCGTCGGGCAGCGGCAAAACCCGCGTGACCTTCTCCGCCCCCAGCCGCGGCCTCATCGGCTATCACGGCGAGTTCCTGTCGGACACGCGCGGTACCGGCATCATGAACCGGCTTTACGAAAAGTACGACGAGTACAAAGGCCCGATCGACGGCCGCGGAAATGGCGTGATCATCTCCAAGGAAGCCGGCGATGCAGTGCCCTATGCGCTGAACGCGCTGGAAGATCGCGGCGAGTTGTTCATCTCGGGCGGCGCGAAGCTTTATGAAGGCATGATCATCGGCGAGAATGCCAAGCCGGACGACCTCGAAGTCAATCCGATGAAGTCGAAGCAGCTCACGAACTTCCGCTCGACCGGCAAGGACGATGCCATCCGCCTGACCCCGCCTCGGGTCATGACGCTGGAACAGGCCATCGCCTATATCGACGATGACGAAATGGTCGAAGTGACGCCCAAAACGATCCGCCTGCGCAAGGCAATCCTCGACCCGCACGAGCGCAAGCGCGCAAAGCGTTCGGGCGAAGGCTGAACGCAGGCCGTATCCGTCAGATCAGCAGCCCGACACCATAGGCCAGCGCTGCTCGCAGCCACCGCCAGCACAAAGCGGGGCGTATTGGCAAACTCGTTACCTCACCAGCCCCTTGCCAGAACGCTGGGCGGCCAGCGCGTCTGCGACGGAAAGAGCGCAGTCTCAGTGCAGCCCCTGCTCTACCAAAACCAGTCCCGAATATAGCGCCGCGCCGAGCAGGAAGGGCGCAAAGCTGCTCTGCCGCTCTTCGGGCAGTTCCTCTTTCAGGGCGACCAGGATCATCGCGCCGCCGAGAAACGCGAACAGGCAGCCGATAAGCAATTCGGAAATTCCGAGGGTAAGCCCCACGGCCCAGCCTGCCAGCGTGGCGCCGACGAGCACCCAGCGTCCGGCAGCGTCATAGACTTCCGGAAAGTCCGCTCGCGTGGCAAAATCTGCGGTGACGAAGTGAAGCAGCAGGGCGCCAAAGAACAGCACAAGGCCAGCCCAGCTGGGATCCTCCCGGTGATTTAGCAGATAGGCGACCACAAAAATCAGCAAGGCGCTGAGCGCGATATGAGCCCAGAAGATGCCGGTATCGGGGCGCTCGGGCCCGCCGCGCTGCATCTGCCCGTCGCGTGAGCGCACAATGGCGCGCTCCAGCCCGTAGAACAGCACCAGCCCGGCAAGGGCGAGCGTGTAAACCAAACCCTCTGCCAGCGCGATCGGCAGGCCGGTCGCCTCTTCGAACACATCGCCATGCGCGCCGATTTCCGGCAGGATGTGCAGGAATACGTAGCCGACCGCGACACCCCCGGCGAAGCTCAACCAGCGGCTGCGCGGTGTGACATCGAGGAAGCGCAGCTTGCCCACGAAGATGTGCACGACGCAAAAGGCCAGCGCCATCAGTCCGGTCACGAGCGGTGTGATCATGGCAAAGCCTTTAGATTGGCTGAGCATCACTGAATAGGGGGCGCTGAGTAGGGGGCGGTGGATAGGGGGCGGTGGCCTTGCGGCGTCCATGCGGTTACCAACATGCCATGCAAACCGGTACGCTGATTACACTCGCCCTATACTTCATCCTGATGATCGGGATCGGGCTGTTCGCGTGGAAACGCTCGACCGACACCAGCGAAGGGTATTTGCTCGCCGGACGCAATCTGTCACCCGGCGTGGCGGCGCTGTCTGCCGGGGCGAGCGATATGTCCGGCTGGCTGCTGCTCGGCCTGCCCGGCGCGCTTTATGCCAGCGGACTGGTCGAGGCGTGGATCGGGATCGGGCTATTCGTCGGTGCAGTTGCCAATTGGATCGTGGTCGCCCCGCGGCTGCGCAAGCAGACCGAAGAGCTAGGCAACGCGCTGACTATCCCGGAATTCCTCGCCAATCGCTTCCCCGATAAGGCGGTGGCATTGCGCGTGATCTCCGCCATCGTCATTGTCGCTTTCTTCACCGTTTACACCGCTGCCGGATTGGTAGGCGGCGGCAAGCTGTTTGAAACCGCCTTCGCCGATCTGCTGCCCGCTGCCGGAATGAGCGATTACATGCTCGGCATCTGGATCACTGCGGGCGTGGTGCTGGCATATACGATGGTGGGCGGATTTCTGGCGGTCAGCCTGACCGACTTCGTGCAGGGTTGCATCATGGTCGTGGCGCTGGTGCTGATGCCGCTGGTGGTCATTCTTGGCCCCGGATCGGAAGGCGGATTCGGGGCGATCCTGCGCGATGTCGATCCCGATTTTCTTAACCTGACGAGCGGGCTGACCGTGCTCGGCTTCGTCAGCGCGGTGACATGGGGCCTCGGCTATTTCGGGCAGCCGCATATTATCGTGCGTTTCATGGCCGTGCGCAGCGTCGCCGACGTCGCCCCTGCCCGAATGATCGGGCTGACATGGATGGCGGTTTCGCTGGTCGGGGCCATCGGCGTCGGCATTGCAGGCCGCGCCTTCGCCGAGCGTGAGGGAATTGCCGTCGACGATCCCGAAACGATCTTCATTGTGCTGTCCGAAATGCTGTTCCATCCGCTCATCACCGGCTTCCTCCTTGCCGCGCTGCTGGCCGCGATCATGTCGACCATCAGTTCGCAGCTGCTCGTATCGTCCAGCTCGCTGACCGAGGATTTCTATCGGCTGTTCTTCCGCAAGGACGCCAGCGAGCGCGAGGCCGTCAATGTCGGGCGCGTCTGCGTGGCGCTGGTGGCACTGGCCGCCATCGTCATTGCGCGTGATCCAAACAGCCAGGTGCTGGGCCTTGTTTCAAATGCTTGGGCCGGTTTCGGTGCGGCATTCGGACCGCTCATCATCCTTGCACTGACATGGGACCGGATGACCGGCGCTGGCGCGGTTGCCGGGCTGGTGACGGGTGCTGGGGTGGTGGCGCTATGGATTATGCTGGGCCTCAACGCAGACTTCATCGGCGGACAAGGGCTGTATGAGATAGTTCCGGGCTTCATCGCCGCATGGATCGCCATTGTCGCAGTCAGCAAGGCAACGCGCAACAGCGAGTCCTCTTCACCGGTCAAAGGCTGACAAGGCGCGCGGCTTGTGACGGCAGCTCCTGTGCGTTAATCGTATAATACACGGGGAAGGCGATGATGCGATTGACGCGATATAATACCGTTGTTGCAACCGCGATAGCAGCCTTTGCGCTCGCGCCGCTATACGCGGCAGAACCGGGCAAGTGTCTGCAAGGCGTGGCAGCGGACGCACTGGAGCGCGCGAACGCCAATGTCACGATGCGGCTGGCCGAAGCAGAAAACGGCTTCGTGCTGGAGGCAATCAACCTACGGCCTGCTCCTTCCGAATTGATCATGGAGCCGATAATTGCGCCCGCACGAGACAGCCGATCGCTCGTGCTCCCACCATTGTCGACGGTGCCCGTCCTGGAGCTTGATGCAGCCGGGAAAACCGCGGCCCGCGACAGGTTGAGCGCCACTTGGAGCTTCCGTTCATTTATGGGCGTGTCAGGCGAGATATCGCCTGATACCGCGTATCTGTATCGCCTGCCGTTTCGTGCGGGGAAGTCCTATTCCTTGTCCCAGGGTTTCCATGGCAAGCAGTCGCATCATTCGGAAACATCGCGATACGCCCTCGATTTCCAGCTAGAAGTCGGAGAGCCCGTACACGCAGCGCGCGGCGGCCTTGTCGTCCGCGCGGTCGACTGGTTCTGCCGCTCGGGCGGCGAGGAACTGATCGATCAGGTGAACATGATCGTGGTGCTGCACGACGACGGGACGATGGCGAACTACGTGCATCTAGCGCACGAGGGCGTGCTCGTAAGCGAGGGTGACCGTGTCGAGCGCGGCCAGCATATCGGATATGTCGGAATGACCGGGTTTACCCGCGGCCCGCATCTGCATTTCGTCGTCAGGCGCGAGCGCGATATCGCCATCCCGGTCCGGTTCGAAGCGTATGAGGATGCGGACTTGTCGCGGCGCGGGCGCTTCAAGGTACCCTAGCGTTTCCTACACTGCGATCGAGCACTAATCGGGCGCATATGATCGCATCTGTAATCTCGCCGCCAGACCCTCTTTTCAATGCCGAAATCCGGGGTTGCAGTTTCTTTGCCCAGGACCGTGTTCCATGTGTTCCATCCTGACGGAGTGGCGCCCGTCCAATCCAACGGCTTGCAAGCACCGCTGCGAAGCGTCACACATGCGCTCGCATTCAAGGAGAGACTCATGAGGATCGCAACCGCCGCCATGACTGCCGGGGCCGCCCTAGCACTGGCCGCCGTGCCCGCTCAGGCGCAGGAAACCCGGCCGGTCGAAGAGCAGATCGGTGCAGGCGGACGGCCCGTGGGTGCCAACTGGTCGCGCAGTCCGGTGATCGCCGAACACGGGATGGCGGCAACCGCGCATCCGCTGGCAACGCAGGTGGCGTTGGACATCCTCAAGGCAGGCGGCAGCGCCGTCGACGCCGCCATCGCAGCCAACGCCGCACTTGGCCTGATGGAGCCGACCGGCAACGGCATCGGCGGCGACCTGTTCGCCATCGTCTACGACCCCGCGACCGGCAAGCTGCACGGGATCAACGGATCGGGCCGTTCTCCCAAGGGTCAGACGCTGGATCAGCTGCTCGCCAAACTCGACGGCGCGGACAGTCTGCCGCCGGTCGGACCGCTACCGGTAACGGTCCCCGGTACGGTAGACGCCTGGTTTGCCCTGCATGGCCGCTTCGGCAAGCTGCCGATGGCCGATGTGCTCGCCCCGACGGTCACCTATGCGCGCGAAGGGCACCCCATCGCGCCGGTGATCGGCATGTATCTCGAACGCTCCTTGCGCGCTTACGAGCACCGGCTGGAAAGCTACCCCTTCGAGTTCGATAATGCCCGCAAGGTGTGGTTCGCCGATGGCACCGCGCCGGAAGCGGGCGAGCTGTTCCGCAATCCCGATCTCGCGGGCACGCTCGAGACGATCGGGCGCGACGGGCGCGATGCCTTCTACGAGGGCGCGCTCGCCCGCACGATGGTGGACTACCTCCAGCGGCAAGGCAGCGCCTTCGTGCTGGACGACTTCGCCTCGCATGCCAGCGAGTGGGTCGATCCGGCCTGCGCGCTCTACAAGCACGGGTACGAGCTGTGCGAACTGCCGCCGAACAGCCAGGGGTTTGCCGCCCTGCAAATGGTCAACATCCTCAAGAATGTGGACCTGTCGCAGTGGGAGCGCGGTAGCCCTGAGGTCATCCACTACATCACGGAGGCAAAACGCCTCGCCTATGCCGATGTCGCGCGGTTCTACGCCGATCCGGCCTTCCAGAGCTTCCCCGAAGAGCTGCTGTCCGACGAGTATGGACGCACACGCTTTGCGCTGATCGACCCGGCGCGCGCCACGCCCGAGTTCGGTCCGGGCGAGCCCAAGCTTGAGGGCGAAGGCGACACCACCTACCTCACCGTAGTCGACGGAAACGGCATGATGGTCAGCCTGATCCAGTCGAACTACCGCGGCATGGGCGGCGGGTTGGTGCCGGACGGGCTTGGCTTCATGTTCCAGGACCGCGGCGAGCTCTACAGTCTCGATCCCGCACATCCCAATGCCTATGAACCCGGCAAGCGGCCGTTCCAAACGATCATTCCGGCTTTCGTCAAAAAGGATGGCAAGCCGTTCATGACGCTGGGCCTGATGGGCGGCGGGATGCAGCCGCAGGGCCATGTGCAGGTGCTTATCAACATCGCCGATTACGGTATGAACCTGCAGGAAGCGGGCGATGCCGCGCGGCTCAACCACGATGGCGGCCGCCAGCCGACCGAGGCGCTGAGCGGACCCTCCGCCGACCCGCTAGGCACGCTCTATGTAGAGCCGGGTATCCCGGCCGCGACCGCCGAAGCATTGCGGGCAATGGGCCACAAGGTCGAGGTGGTGTCCAACGGCATCATGTTTGGCGGCTACCAGGCGATCGCGCGCGACCCGGAAACCGGCGTGCTCACGGGCGCGACGGAAATGCGCAAGGATGGGCAGGCCAGCGGATACTGAGGGAGGTCAGAATGGCAAAGGTAACGGGATTAGGCGGCGTATTCTACGCCGTGAAGGACCCCGAGGCGACACGGGCATGGTACCGCGACACGCTCGGGATCGACGGCGATTACGGGCCGCAATTGATGTGGTCGGAGGAAACCAAGGACAAGCCCTACTCGCTCATCAGTCACTTCCCCGATGACCAGTATATCAAGCCCGGCAAGGGCGGCTTCATGATCAACCTACGCGTCGATGACTTGGACGGCATGGTCGTTCAATTGAAAGACAAAGGTGTTGATGTCCTGGACACCGCAGACGAGGGGTACGGCAAGTTCGCCTGGCTACTCGATCCCGACGGTGTGAAGATCGAACTGTGGGAGCAATGCGCCGACCCGCCTGCGTGAGCCTTAGTCGCGGTCCCGCAAGACGAATTCGGTAATCGCTTCGACCACCGCCGGCGAAATCGGCAGCGAGGGATCGCCGTAGCTGGCCTGGTTGGCCGCCGCATCTCCGGGTGGTACGTCCTTGAGAACATGGTTCACTCCGGCGAGCATAGCGCCCTCCGCCTCGGGATTGGCTTCGAGAAGACTGGCCGCGTCGCTGTCCTTAACCTGCAGGTCTTCCGACCCCTGAATCACCAAAAGCGGAAGATCGATCTGGCCGATCAGCGCCTGCGGATCGTGCGCAAACAGGCTGATGAGAAAGGTCTGGATCTGCGGGCCGAACAGAGCTGCAAGGCCGGGGTGCACGTCACTCTCGATCCGCTCGCCGGCGGACAGTGTTGCCAAGTGACCTTCGATCTCCGGCATGAGCGGCGCAGCGCCCGGATTGGCCGATAGCTGTTCGCGCAGGACATCCGCAATCGGCCGGCCCGGCGACGCCACCAGGATCACACCGCAAATGCCTTCCGCTGCACTCACCGCGCTGCGCAGCGCAATCAATCCGCCTTCGCTGTGCCCCAGTAACCATGCGCAGCTCGCTCCTGTGCGCTTGCGCATGAATTCTGCCCAGGCGAGCGTATCACCGGCGTAGTCGCCAATCGTGACTTCGTTCGGATTGGGGATCGCGCCCCTACTCGCAAACATGCCGCGCTTGTCGGTGCGCACGCTCGCGATATCAGCCTCCGCCAAGCCTTCTGCCAGCAGCCGGTAGGGTGCTGCCGTCACGCCGAGCGGATTGTTGCCATCGCGGTCTGTCGGTCCGGAGCCTGGAATGATCACCACTCCAGCACGCCCGCTATCGAGTGGCCCCGCCAGTGTTCCGGCCAGTGTGCCACCTAGGCCCTCGCGATCGATCACAACGTCTTCCGCCATGGCTGCGCTCCCTCCGACAAGCAGCATGGCTGCCAGTGATTTGAAGATTACTGCTCTCATCTGATCATCCCCTGCTCGCATCGCTGCGGCCTGCTTTCCAAAGCCACCAGCTAAAAATATATGGCACCACTACCGCTAGAATCATCGCCGCAATCATACCGATCATCCGCGTTCCGGGCGTCACGTCGAGTATGCCGAGAGCGATCGAGGCGGCGCCTGCCATCATGAACAGTTTCCCTCCGAGCCGGTGGGTGGCCACCCAGTTATCGGTATCGGTGATCGTCCAGGGTGTCCGAATACCGACGAAGAAACCGGGGCGCGATTTGGGCATCGCATTGCCGATAAGGACAAATAGCAAGCCGACCGCGACCAGCACCCAGTGCCCCTCAGCCTCTATGCCCAGGACAGGCGCCGCAATCAGCAGCTGGAGAAAGCCGCTCAGCAGGATCAAGCCGATCCAGCTCGCCCTGAGAACCGGAGCGGAACCGGCAAGCTTTTTCTGGAGCGGCTCAAGGCGCGGGACCAGTGAAAAGATCACGGCCGTGACCAGCAGAATTCCGGGCGCCACCAGCAACGCCTGCAAGGCAGGCATCCAGTCATCCACCTCGCCTGCCGCGTTCCAATGGGTCGGCAGCTCGGTACCCGGCGGCAATTGTCCGGCCGCCCATATGCCGAAAGCGGCAAGGATGGCTGCGACAATCAGGCTCGTGAGAAGGAGCGGCTTCACATTCATACGGTCTTTCCCTTCAGGCTTTCTGCCGCTGGTCTCTCCATGCCCATCCGACCCATAAAGCCATGCAGGGCCTCTTCCAGGGTCGACATATTGAGCGTGTAGATAACCTGTCCACCGCGCGCCTCGCCCAGTATCAGTCCGGCTTCCTTGAGCTTGCCGAAATGGCCCGACATGGTCGGTTTGGTGACGGGAAAGTTATCGGCAATGTCTCCCGCACTCATCCCGCCGCCCTTGAGTATTTCAAGCACCTCGCGGCGGATCGGATGGGACAAAGCATCGAAGACGGAAGTCATAGCCATTTAGCTAATTACCTAAATGGCTATCGTCAAGTTACTTTCATGGTTGTCGAATGGACGGCAGTATTAGGATTCCGTTAACCATGGTCACGGCAAAGTGAGCGCATGCGGCAGAGCTTTCTCCCATTCTTCATGGCCATTGCACTGGCGGGCTGCGGTGCCGTGCCCGAGGGACAGCGCACCGAACGACCGACCGTGTCGTCTGCGCGCAACGCGCCTGCGATCAGTCGCCCTTCCGATAATCGTTGCCTTGCCCAATTGGGTGCAGCTGGATCGCGTTTCGCACCGCTGCCCGATCGCTATTACGGGGCCGGATGTCAGACAGTCGGCAGTGTGCAATTGAGCGCGATCCCCGGCGACGCGGGTGAATTCGGCTTGTCCAATATCGGCCCGGTAGCGTGCCCGCTCGCGAACGATTTCGCCGCATGGGCACGCTTCGGCGTCGACCGCGCTGCACGGCAGATCCTTGGAAGCCCGCTTGCGCGGATCGAGACAATGGGCAGTTATTCGTGCCGCAATGTCGCAGGATCGCCCCGCCGATCGGCCCACTCGCGGGCAGAGGCGATAGACGTTTCCGCCTTCGTGCTTGCCGATGGCAGGCGCATTTCGCTCAGCGCAGCCTGGAACGATGGCTCACGCGAAGAGCGCGAGTTTCTACGCACCGTCCATACCAGTGCATGCAAGCGCTTCGGCACAGTGCTCGGCCCGGAATACAACATTGCGCATGAAGACCACTTGCATCTGGAGCATGGCGGCGGAGGTTTCTGCCGCTAATTAGCGCAGGATTTGTAAACGCCCCCCGCACCTCATGCGGTACGCGCAATTGCAGATATCGGCATTTCCGCCCGCGTTGCCGCATTGCCCAGCGGTGGCAAGAAATGTGCGTCGCCCTCGGGCGTGCGCTCGATCTTTGCGACCCGGTCGTGGGCCTGAACCGGCAAGGGTATGACTGTTGCAGGCTGCGGCGTCTTGGTGTCGCCGGACGCTGCCAGATCGGCTTCGATCCGCAACCGTACTGCCTCGGCGGCATGAGTAGCGCCGATTTTAGCCATCATATTGGCGCGATGAATTTCGACCGTCCTTGGGCTGATGCCCAGCTCACGGGCAATCAGCTTGTTGCTGAGCCCTTCGGTCAGCCAGTCCAGCACCTCGCGCTCGCGCTGGGTCAGAGTTGCGATACGGCTTCTCGCCTCGACCGCGCGGCGTTTCTCTGCCCCGTACAGCTCCGCTTCGACCGCCACATTGTCCAAAGCTTGCTCGAGCCTCTCCTTTCGGAGCGGGAGTGACAAATAGTCGAGCACGCCCGACTTGATCGCCTCGACCACCCGGCCCGGCCGCGGTTCTTCAGCTGTGGCAATGACCGGTAGCCAGCGCCCCAAACGTGCCAGGCTTTCGATTATTCGCTCGACCGTGTGGTTCGGACCATCATGGGCAATGATGACGCCGCTTGACGGAGGCCGTTCGCACAATTCGTCGATATCTTGGTAAACTTCAGCATGACGACCGAGCCCGAAGGCTAGCCGCGCCTGCTCCGCGCGAGCCCTGCTCGTTCCTGCAACAATATGCAAAATGCGACCCTGTTCCATGTATGCCTCCTGGTTAATGGCAACAATGGAGCAGTTAAACGGGCAGGTAGAAGCACAGGGAAACATCCCTATCCGACGAACTACTTAGGTAGTTTTGACTAGGGTCATGGCAACAATTGCCCCGAAATTATCTCCAATCTGGAGATTAATTATCCTGAAAATACATTATTAATCTGACGCCCTGGCGTTCTAAACGATTTATGCAGGTGGATTTTGATCGAAGCTGTAATCGGGAAGCGAGTGAAATGCGTTCTTCAGAGCATCGCCCCAGCTTGATGAAACCGACTGGAAATACGGGTCGTCATGCGTGATGCGCCGCTCGTGCGTGGCTTCGAAAGCGTCGCGTTCGATTACTTGCAGGTCGAGAGGCAGACCAACCGACAGATTCGCCTTCAACGTGGAATCGAAACTGACGGTCAGCAGCTTCACTGCATCTTCCAGGCTCATGTTGCGGTCATAGCCGCGAATGATGATTGGGCGGCCATATTTCGTTTCGCCGATTTGGAAGAACGGTGTGTCGTGCCCGGCCTCGATGAAGTTGCCTTCCGGATAGACCATGAAAAGGCGCGGCTCCATTCCCTTGATCTGACCGGCCACGATGACGGAGGCCGTAAACTTGCCTCGTCCGCGCTCCCCGTTGGCGCTCTGACGCTCGGAAATAGTGGCGCGCAACAGCTTGCCGATTTCGCCGGCCACCTGGAACATGGTCGGTGACTGCAGCAATGCATTGTCCCGCTCGTCCGGCGCCTTGGTACGCTCTTCGAGTTTGCCGACGACAGCCTGAGTTGTCGCCAGATTCCCTGCAGTCATCACCGTAATAATACGGTCGCCCGGGACTTGCCAGGTGAACATTTTGCGAAAAACCGAAATGTTGTCGACGCCCGAATTCGTGCGCGTGTCGCTCATCAGAACGAGGCCTTTTTCAGCCAGCATTCCTACACAATATGTCATGGGTAACCCTTACTGTTGAACTTGTTGTTGCTGTTCGACCTCGACGGCCACTTCCAGCGCCTGGCTGTTACTGCCAAAGCTTATGCCTGTGATCGGTGCGGCGTCGCGGTAATCGCGCCCTGTCGCTACACGGACATAGCGCTGGTCGGGGCTGATCCCGTTCGAGATATCGAAACCGACCCAGCCCAGCCCTTCGACATGCGCTTCGGCCCAGCCGTGCGTTGCCTCTTGCTCGATGCGGTCGTCCATCATCAGATATCCGCTGACATAGCGTGCCGGAATATCGAGCTCGCGCGCTGCGCCGATGAAGATGTGGGCATGGTCCTGACATACACCCTGGCCAGCGGTAAGCGCCTCTTCAGCAGTGGTCGTCACATCGGTGGTGCCGATCTGATATTCCACACTCTCGAGGATCTGGGCCGACAGGGCGTGTAGCTTGTCGAGCGGGGTCACGTCGGCGTCGCGCAAATCCTTGATCAAGCTGCGCATGCCCGTTCCTGGCTTGGTCAGCGATGTCTGCCCGCAGAAGCTCCAGAGCGGCAAATGACCGGCATGAAGGCCAATTACTCCGGCGAAGTCGTGCGTATCGACGACACCGCAGCAGGTCACCACAACATCCTGCACGCCGGCATCGACCGAAATGAGCGTAACCGTGTTGTGGTGCTGATCTTCATACTGCAACTCGGTCGATGCATTGGTATAGTCCATCGTCCATTCGACGATTTCTTGGCCTTGAGTCTTTTTCGGTGTGAGCCGCAGCCGCTGCAGCGCATGGACTACGGGGCTGTCGAAGGAATAGCGGGTCGTATGGCGGATCGAGAGTCGCATCAGCTATGGAACCGGTAATCTTCAGCGATTGCCTGCGTGATCGCGGCATTGCTAGAGATAAACTCGAGCACGAATTCGTGCAGCCCTTTTTCGAACACGTCTTCAATCGTCAGTTCGCTTAGTGTCATGTCGGCCTGCCTCATCAATTCGTTCGACTCGCCCTCAGTACCGTGAAAGCGCGCCAGCGCCGCCAGGTGATCGCGCAAAGCGGAATGGCAGAACGCAAGACTGCGCGGGAACCGGTCGTCGAGCACCAGGAATTCGACAATGCCGCCGGCATCAATCTGCCCGGCATTCAGCCAGCGATAGGCGCGGTCGCCAGAGACGGAGCGCAGCACGGTATCCCACTGCCCGGTATCCAGACTTGACCCGACATAGGATAGCGAGGGTAGCAGCAGGTAATATTTGATATCGAGAATGCGCGCGGTGCTTTCCGCGCGCTCGATGAAAGTGCCCGCACGGGCGAAATGGAACCCTTCATTGCGCAACATCGTGCCGACGATTGCGCCATGTGCCAGCGTGCCTGCCTGCCGGATCATCGCGACTGCCTCGCCAACCTTTTGCTCCGGAACGGGCTTACTCAGCAGGTCGGAAATCTGGATCCAACCGTCGTTTATCGCCTCCCACAGCTCGCTGCTGATCGCGTTGCGGGACTGTCGCGCATTATCGCGTACCTCGCCAAACATGGAGAGAACGCTCGACGGGTTTTCCTTTTCCCGCAGCATAAAGTTCCACGCCTGCACGCCGGTATAGGTCTGGTGCCTTTTCTCGAACGCGGCACGCTGTCCTGCGGTCTGAATGACCGAGCGCCATTCCTCCTCAGCCGTGATGAGATCGCGGGTCAGCGCCATGCGCATCCCGGCATCGATCAGGCGCGCGGTATTCTCCGCCCGCTCGAGATAGCGAAACATCCAGAACAAAGAGTTAGCTGTCCGGCCTAGCATGAGATTCCCCCGGCCATCAGTCTTTCAGCACCCATGTGTCCTTGGTCCCGCCGCCTTGGCTGGAATTCACCACGAGCGAACCCTTTTCGAGCGCGACCCGTGTCAGCCCGCCCGGCGTTATGTCCACCTTGTCCGGCGATACGAGAACAAAGGGCCGCAGATCGACATGCCGCGGTGCCAGCCCGCTCTTGGTAAAAATCGGACAGGTCGAAAGCGCCAGCGTCGGCTGGGCGATATAATTGCTGGGGTTCGCCTGAAGTTTCTTGCGAAACTCTTCGATCTCCTTCTTGCTCGATGTCGGCCCGATAAGCATCCCGTAGCCGCCCGAGCCGTGGACCTCCTTGACGACAAGTTCGGCCAGATTGTCGAGCACGTACCGACAGCTATCCTCATCGGCGCAGCGCCAAGTCTTCACATTGGGAAGAAGCGGTTTCTCGCCGGTATAAAACTCGACGATTTCCGGCATGAAGGAATAAATCGCCTTGTCGTCGCACACGCCGGTGCCCGGCGCATTGGCGATCGTTACTCCGCCCGAACGGTAGACATCCATGATACCGGGCACGCCAAGCACACTGTCGGGCTCGAACGTCAGCGGATCAAGATAATCATCGTCCACCCGGCGATAGATTACGTCGACGGGAGTGTATCCCGACGTAGTACGCATGGCGACCCGCCCGTCCATTACCCGCAGATCGCTACCCTCGACCAGGACTGCGCCCATCTGGTCGGCCAGAAATGCGTGTTCGAAATAGGCAGAATTGTATATGCCGGGAGTCAGCACGGCCACGACAGGCCTCCCCTTGCAGGCAGGCGGTGCGCATGCAGCCAGGCTCTTCGCGAGCCGGCGCGGATAGTTTGAAACCGTTTCGACCTGGCACCGCATAAACAGTTCCGGGAACATCGACATCATCGTCTCGCGGTTCTCGAGCATGTAGGAAACGCCGCTTGGTGTGCGGGCGTTATCCTCGAGCACATAAAATTCATCTGGCCCCGTGCGCACCAGGTCGATGCCGACGATATGGGTGTAAACGCCGCCAGGCGGAGTAAAGCCCACCATATTCGGCAACCATGCGGCGTTGTTGCGAAACAGGCGTTCGGGTACGCGCCCGGCTCGGATAATCTCCTGCCGGTGATAGAGATCATGCATGAAGGCATTAAGCGCGCTGACACGCTGTTCTATTCCGCGGGTCAGTTTGCGCCATTCGGCCGCACTGATGATGCGCGGCACCATGTCGAAGGGGATCAGCCGTTCTTCGGCGTCGTCCTCGCCATAAACATTGAAGGTGATGCCGGTCCGGCGAAACTGCTTTTCGGCGTCGCGGTGCTTGCGGGCAAGATATTTGGGGTCCTGCTCGCGGTGCCAGGCGTCATAACCTTCATATGCCGGACGGATGCCTCCATCCGCCATGTGCATTTCGTCGAAATAGTCGGCGTCGCCGATCGTATCGTCCCCCTGGCTGGATTGTCAGGGCTTTTGCCGCCAGCCCTTCGCAGGATACTATCCTTCAACCGCCGTCGAGTTCCCTGAGGACTGCGTTAATGGCCCCGGGTTCGTAAATGAAGCCCATATGCGAACAGCGCAGGGCGATGGCGCGGTCACGCTCGCCGGGCCTGCCGCATGCCGAACGCGGATGCACGATCCCGTCTCGCGCGCTCCATAAAGCGACCGTATCGACCGGAGGTTTCGCCGACGGTTCCGCATCGAATTCGGGCTCATCCACGCGGTGTCCTGCGATGGCCTGATAAGCGCGCCAGCCATTGTTGGCGCGCGGACTGCCGGAAAACGGCGATCCCATCGTAATCACTTGCGCGACCTTGTCCGGATGCCGCTTGGCAAGCTCTCGCGCCATGACCCCGCCCAGGCTCCATCCCACGAGGTGGATCTTCTCTCCGCGTCGTTCGAACAGATCGAGCAGGCGCTCTTCGACCTTGGAGAACCGCACTGCCGTCGCGCCGAGATTGAAGCCGAGACCCCACCGCTTCACCGTATGGCCCGCGCGTTCGAGCTGTCTGGCCATGAAGCGCATCCGCAATGGATGCGCGCCAAAACCGGGCAGCAGCATCACCGAACGCGGATTGGCGGCTCTGCCAATAGTCATGGGCGACAGGCGATGCTTGACCGGCGCAACGACCCAGGTGAGCTCTTTCAGCAGGAACGACAGCCGGGGCGTAGGCGGGTCGTCGGGAGAAGGCTCGCTCGCAAGCGCCCAGCGCCGGGCAAGCTCCGCCGGCCAGGGTGTATTGACGGGAGTGGCAACGGGTGTGTTTGCGGGCTCGATTCTCATGATGTAGCTATGTCTCTCCACCTGCATGAATGCAGGGTGAGGAGCCGCGGTTGCAGTGTCTCAGCCGCTGCAACACGCTTAGCCAGCGCAATCGCCGATGCGTTCATGTTCGACATTCATCGTCATCGCCATCGAGCCCATGCCGGGGATGTCGCCGTTCATCGTCATGGTCATATCCGACGATGTAGACGTGCCGGTGCCCTGCATGGTCATGCTCATGTTCTGTCCATCCTGGTTGCAGGTCATTGCAGCATCGATCGAGCCGCCATCCACATCGAAGCGATCGAAGGTGCAATTACCCTCGTTGGACTGGCGCGCCATTTCCTCGAAACCGCGCTCTGCTTCTTCCGGCGTGAGACAATATTCAGTGGTCTGCTGCGCCATCGACTGTTTCATCATGTCGACGACTTGCGGCGGGGCGCCGGGAATATCGACCGAGATCAGCTCGACGACCGCGCGATACTGGCCGGGCTCCGGACGTATGGCGCTACTCTGCGCTTCGGCGGTTGCCTCTTCCATACTGATCTGGCCATCGCCGTCCGCATCCGCACCGCTGTTTCCGCAACTTGCTGCGAGCAACACTACCGCTGCTATTCCTACAATCCGCATTACCTGCTCCTCCCTCTTGATCCGCCGAGCAGCGTAACATGATGCTCCGCTATCACAAACCGCCCGTTGCGCTGACGCACGAAGCCCACCATATCACGCGCTATGTCGGAACTCGTAATTCGCCGCGGGCTGGAAGAACCGGATACGACCGGTGAATTCAAACCCCACAAGCCAGCCCGTCCCGAAAAATCGATGGGCGGGCGCAGGTTCGAGCTTGTGTCCGAGTACGAACCGGCCGGCGACCAGCCCACCGCGATCAAGGAACTGGTCGCAGCCGCGCGAGATAACGAGCAAACCCAGACACTGCTCGGCGTAACCGGTTCCGGCAAGACCTTCACCATGGCCAAGGTGATCGAGGAATTGCAGCGCCCGGGCCTGATCCTGGCGCCGAACAAGATCCTCGCCGCTCAGCTTTATGGCGAGTTCAAGAGCTTCTTTCCCAACAATGCAGTCGAATATTTCGTCAGCTATTACGACTACTACCAGCCCGAAGCCTATGTGCCGCGCTCCGACACCTATATCGAGAAGGAAAGCAGCGTAAACGAGGCCATCGACCGGATGCGCCATTCAGCCACGCGGTCCCTGCTCGAGCGCGACGACGTGCTGATCGTTGCCTCGGTATCCTGCCTTTACGGTATCGGCTCGGTCGAGACATACTCCGCGATGATCTTCGACATCAAGAAAGGCGAGACGGTCGATCAACGCGAGCTGATCCGCAAGCTCGTGGCCCTGCAATACAAGCGCAACGACGCTGCGTTTCAGCGCGGCAACTTTCGTGTGCGCGGTGACAATCTGGAGATTTTCCCGAGCCATTACGAAGACATGGCGTGGCGGATCAGTTTCTTTGGCGACGATATCGAGGAAATCAGCGAGTTCGACCCGCTGACCGGGAAAAAGGGTTCGAGCCTCGACAAGGTCAGGGTTTATGCCAACTCGCATTATGTAACCCCCGGCCCGACGATGAAGCAGGCCGCGCAGGCGATCCGGTTCGAGCTTGAGGAGCGCCTCAAGGAACTTCACGCGGAAGGCCGTCTGCTGGAAGCGCAGCGACTGGAGCAGCGCACCAATTTCGACCTCGAAATGATTGCCGCCACCGGCAGCTGCGCGGGGATCGAGAATTACAGTCGCTTCCTGACCGGCCGCCTGCCCGGCGAACCGCCGCCCACCCTGTTCGAGTATCTGCCCGAAAACGCGCTGCTTTTCGTGGACGAAAGCCACCAGACGGTGCCGCAGATCGGCGCGATGTCCAAGGGCGATCATCGCCGCAAGATCACGCTTGCCGAACATGGCTTCCGCCTGCCGTCCTGTATCGACAATCGCCCGCTGCGTTTCAACGAATGGGACGCGATGCGCCCGCAGACCTTCTGCGTGTCGGCAACACCCGGCAGCTGGGAAATGGAGCAAACCGGCGGTGTCTTCGCCGAGCAGGTCATCCGCCCCACTGGCCTTATCGATCCGCCGGTCGAAATCCGCCCCGTCGAAGACCAGGTTCAGGACTGCATCGAGGAATGCAAGAAAACCGCCAAGCTGGGTTACCGGACTCTGGTCACGACGCTGACCAAGCGCATGGCAGAAGACCTGACCGAATTCATGCACGAGGCGGGCGTGCGCGTGCGCTACATGCATTCCGACGTCGAGACGCTGGAGCGTATCGAGCTGATCCGCGACCTTCGGCTGGGCGTTTACGACGTGCTGGTCGGGATCAATCTGCTGCGCGAAGGGCTCGACATTCCCGAGTGTGGGCTGGTCGCCATTTTGGACGCCGACAAGGAAGGCTTCCTGCGCTCCGAAACTTCGCTCATCCAGACGATCGGGCGCGCGGCCCGTAACGTCGATGGCAAGGTCATCCTTTATGCCGACCGCATCACAGGCAGCATGGAACGCGCAATGGCGGAGACCGATCGTCGCCGCGAGAAACAGCGCGAATTTAACGAGGAACATGGCATCACGCCGACGACCATCAAGCGCGACATTGCCGACATTGTCGCGCACACGGCAAGCAAGGATGGCGTAGTGATCGGCACGGGCGATGACGAGGTGAACAACCTCGTCGGCCACAATCTGCGCGCCTATATCGAAGACTTGGAAAAACGCATGCGCAATGCCGCCGCGAACCTTGAATTCGAAGAGGCCGGGCGCCTCCGCGACGAAATCCGCAATCTCGAAAACGACGAACTCGGCTTGCCGAGCGATCAGAAGAAGGCACCGCGTGTCGGCCGCTCCAACGAAGGCAAGCCGGGCACGCGGAAGACCCGCTACGGCAAAACACGCTACAAGCGCATGGGCGGAAAACCGTAATGGTTACAATTCGTTAACCATCGTCGTGGGAACACGGCATGGATCTCACACATTCTGCGGTCAACCAAAAGAGAGGAATGACATGCGTATTCTTACTGCCCTGTCCGCGACCGTCCTGCTTGCAGCTTGCGGAGCGCCCAATGATGGCGAGGTTTCCGAAGCTGGAGAGGAAATCGGCGAGAACGCGCCCGTTTTTGGCGCGCGGAGCGATCAGCCCGTCGCCGGAGTAGACCCTGACGAGACGCGCCAATGGTTCTACAGAGCCGCAACCCGCACCGCTGTCTTCGGCGACAGCGAGGATGACGGCATTATCACGCTGTCCTGCAACAGCGCGATGGACGGCGATGCGGCAGTCATCTTCCAATGGACCGAGGGTGCGAGCGACAATGCTAAGCAAACCGTCACCGCGACCGTCGGCGACCGGGAAATAACCTTCCCCGTGACGGGCGAAGCGAGCGCGATCGGCCCGGATGCTATCTGGAGCGGATCACTGGCCGTCGAAGCGCCGGAACTTGGCTTCCTTGCGGACAGCGAAACCGCCATCCGATTCGACCTTGGCGAGCTTAGCGTGGTGACGCCGCCCGGCGATGCGATCGAAACAGTCGTGGAAGCCTGCCGCGCCGTGTGACCGCTTGATCTTGCGCGCGCCGGTCTTTGCGATAGACCGGCGCGCATGATCTCTCGTCTCGTTCTCGCGGCCGGTGCCGCCCTCGCTCTAGCCACTCCGCTCGCTGCACAGGACGAGGTTGCGCCTGCGGCATCCATCGAACCGCAGACTGTCACGCGCGATCTTACCGGCACATTCGGCGGACAGCGGGTCTCCTACCGTGCGACCGTGTCCGAGACGGTGTTGTCATCGGATGAGGGCACGCCCGAAGCGGTAATCGTCACCACCAGCTACGTGAAGCAGCCGCGTGACACGTCGCGCCCGGTGTTCTTCCTGTTCAATGGCGGCCCCGGATCGGGATCGGTCTGGCTGCAGATGGGCGCATTCGGACCGAAGCGGGTGGCGATCCCTTCCGATGCGCGCGACGATGGCGCGCCGCCCTATCCAATCCTCGATAATCCGGACAGTCTGATCGACGTTGCCGACCTAGTCTTCATCGATCCGCCGGGTACGGGTTTCAGCTATCTGACCAAGGGCACCGATCCGAAGAAATACTACGGGATCAGCGAAGACGCGCACGCCGTGGCCGAGGTTATTCGCCGCTGGATCAACGACAATGGCCGCTGGAACAGCCCGAAATATCTCGGCGGAGAAAGCTATGGCACCACCCGCACTGCTGCCGTCGTTAACGAGCTTGAGGGCGCGACCTTCAACGATGTATCGCTCAACGGCCTCATCCTGATCTCGACCATTCTCGATTTTGCTGGGCGCGAACCAACGCCGGGGAACGAGATGGCCTATATCGTCACCCTGCCCAACATGGCCGCCGCCGCGCATTATCACGGCAAGGTCCAGGCGGGCGATGTCT
This sequence comes from uncultured Alphaproteobacteria bacterium, assembly GCA_963797945.1. Classification (GTDB taxonomy): domain Bacteria; phylum Pseudomonadota; class Alphaproteobacteria; order Sphingomonadales; family Sphingomonadaceae; genus Qipengyuania. Next base: position 643,604 of record CAWCRA010000006.1, read on the forward strand.
ACGCCCTGATCGAAGAGGCGCGTCAATTCGCCATCGGTCCCTACGCCGCCGCCTTGCTGAAGGGTCAGAACCTGCCCGATGCCGAGCGTGCTTCGGTGCGGCGCGAACTGGCACGCCTGACCGGATTGTCGGAGGAGTATCTCGATCAGGCCAATCTGCGCGTCACCAGCCAGCGCTTCTACAAGGAGCTGCTGCGCGACCGCGGGCTGACTATCGGGCGTCTCGACGCGCGCTACACCGGCCGCGATTTCGACAATGCGGGCGAGACGCCGGACAATGACCCGAGCTTTTACGGTATCGATGGCGGCTACACCGCCGCGATCAACACATGGCTGCGCGAGAGCCTCGGCTTCGAAACCGACCGCGAATATCAGGCAATCGGGCGTGAGCCGGGCCAGCATTGGAACTGGTCGCTGGGCAGCGGCTGGAACCGCAATGCCTACCTCAATGTCGCGCCCTATATCGGACAGGCCATGCGCCAGAATAGCGGGCTGAGAGTTTTCAACGCGCAGGGCATCTATGATTTCGCCACTCCGTTTTTCGGGGCGGAATATTCGCTCAACCGGTATGGCATCCCGCAGGACCGCGTAACCCTCGCCTATTACGATGCCGGACACATGATGTATGTTCGCGACGAAGACCGCGTGAAGCTGTCGCAAGACATCCGCGCCTTCATCCGCGCGCGCTGAACCATGCGATCTCTCGTTATTGGTGCAAGCCTCTGTCTGGCGGCGTGCAATCCTCCGCCTGCCGAAGATTATGCGCAGCGCGTCGACCTGAAGACCCGTGATGCTCCATCCGCGCCGATCGATTCGCCCGACACGCAAGATGCGGTCTGGGTCCCGAGCGGGGAGCAGCGCATCGTCTACGGATTGCCGGGCAGCCCGCCCTTGATGGCGCTGGCCTGCGTGATCGGAGACCGGGGGGAGGCGCGCATTGCTTACACGCGCTTCGCCGAGGCTGATGACGATGCCAAGGCGATCCTGGCGCTGATAGGCAACGGGCACGTCGCGCGGCTGTTCGTCGATGCTGAGGAAGATGGCGAGCGCTGGATCTGGCGCGGATCGGTCCCTGCGGGCAGCACCGATCTGGAAACGCTGACCGGCCCGCGGCGGATCGAAGCAACCGTGCCGGGCGCAGGCAGTGTAATCCTCAATCCCAGCGCATTGCCGGGTGAGTTGATTACGGCTTGCCGCGGTCCGGGTCTGCCAGATCCTGAAGAAAGCCCGGCGTAAGCACCTGCGGCAATTGCTCAGGCTCGCCGCCGCCGGACGGATACCAGAGATATAGCGGAACACCCGCCGCGCCCTGCTGCGTCAGGAACATGGTGATTGCCTCGTCTCGGCGCGTCCAGTCGCCGCGCATTGTGATGACGCCTGCCGCATCGAACGCAGCCTTGGTGTCCTCACGTTCGATGGCGGTGCTCTCGTTTACCTTGCAGGAGAGACACCAGTCGGCAGTGAACCAGATAAACACCGGCTGCCGGCTTGCCCGCGCTTCGGCCAGCGCATCGGGCGAGAATGCAAGCGGCTCATGCAGGCTTGCACCTCGCTCGGCTGCGGGAGGATCGAGTTCGTCCGGGAGCACCAGCACGAGAAGCACCGCGACCGCTGCACCGGCTAAAGCTAGATAGCGGGGTGCCTTACCGTTTGCGCGGCCAAGCAGACCGATCGCGATAAGCACGGCCGCAGCAGCAAGTCCGACGCCGATCATGGCGTATTCCCACCCGCCGAGGCGCCAAATCAGCCACACCAGTGCCAGCGCTGTCAGACCCATCGGCACCGCCATCCATTTGCGGAACGTTTCCATCCACGGCCCCGGACTGGGCATTCTCCGCCTAAGCGCAGGGACAAAGCCGAGCAGCAGGAACGGCAGCGCCAGACCAATGCCGAGCGCCGCGAACAGCCCGAGCGCCTGCATGGCCGGGAGCAAGAGCGCCGCGCCAATCGCGGCGGCCATGAATGGGCCTGTGCACGGCGTGGCGACGAAGGCCGCGAGCAGTCCGGTGGCGAAGCTGCCCGGTACTCCGCTGCCGCCTGCAATCGTAAGGCCGGGAAGTTCGAACCCACCAGCGAAGTTCACCGTGATCAGCACTGCCAGCACGAGCAGCGCCAGAACGATCCCCGGTTCCTGCAGCTGGAAAGCCCAGCCGATCTGCTCGCCCGCCGCTCTGAGCGCGAGCAGCAAGGCGCCCAGCATGACGCAGGCGAGGACGACGCCCGCAGTGTAGGCCATCGCATCCGTCCGCGCGGCGCGCTCGTCGCCGCCAGCTTTCGCAAGCGTCAACGCTTTCAGGCTGAGTATGGGAAAGACGCAAGGCATGATGTTGAGCAGCAGCCCGCCAGCCAGCGCGCCGAGCATAGCCAGCCACACCGATGGCAATTCGCGCATCGGCATAGCCAGCGGCTCGCCGCCAACAGGTACCTCGCCCGGCGCCGCAGTGAAGCGCACGCCCTCACCTATCCCGCTCTCGTCGGCGAAGGACAGGATACCGCGCAGGCCATCGGGCTCGATCCCTCCGCCAAGGGGGATTTCGGCAATCAGCAGGTCGCGATCGCGGAAGAATGTCTGGACTGCGCCGTAATCGATCAGGTCGCGGTTCTCGAGATAGACATGGGGCGCACCGATCTCGAGCGCTTGCGGCAAGGGAATCGCTATCCGCAGCCGGTCGGTACCTAATTCATAGCGCGCCGGCGAATCCAGCAGTGGCGCGATCGCGGCGCGCCACTCGGCAAACCGCGGCTCTTCGCGAGCAGCAGAGGGGTCGAGCGACAATTCGGCGCTTTCCGGCACGCATATCTCGTCCGTGCAAGCGAGATAATCAGCGCGCACGCGGAGCGGCGCCGGATTGGTGACGGCGGCATCCTCCGGCACGCTGACAGGGATCAGCACCGTATATGCGCCCTTGTAAATATGATTGATCAGGCCAGCGATCTCAAGCCGCTGCGGCACGGGGTAGAGCGGCTCGCCAGCCGTCCAGCCTTGCGGCAATTGCCATTCGAGCTGCATGCCCAGCCCGGCATCGCCGGGATTGGACCAATAGCCGTGCCATTCCTCCGACACCGGCTCGAAATGCAGCGCCAGCATCCATTCCTCGCCCGGAACAGGTGGGCCATCGGCGCGCAATTCGGCTTCGATGTTATTAGGGCTGAAATTGGCCTGAGCATGCGCAGACGCCGCGACAAGCATAACCGCGAACAAAGCCGTCAAAAGCGTCCACAAACCGCGCACGGGGTCCAATTGCCTTGCGTGTGTCACCCGGCTGGCCTTAGGGCTGCGGCCCATGAACGACAAGCGCGACCTCCTCATTCTCGGCGGCGGCCTGGTAGGCATGACGCTGGCCCTTGCTGCTGCAAAAAAGGGCATTTCCAGCCATGTGATCGACCGCGCCGACCCCGCGGAGCTGACAGCCGATGGCTTCGACGGCCGGGCCTCGGCGATCTCCACCGCCAGCTGGAATCTGTTCAAGAATATCGGTCTGTCCGAAATGCTGGAGGAACATGCCTGCCCGATCGCATCGATTGCGGTAAGCGATCAGCTGAAGCCCGGCAGATTAGATTTTCAGCCCGAACCGCATGAAGGCTCGCTCGGAAGGATGTTTGCCAACCGCACGCTCCGCCTTGCGCTGTTCGAGGCTGCGCGGGCCGAGCCGCTTATTGCGTGGCACTCGAAAGCCGACATCGTCCAGCGGGAGCGCGGTGAACACGGTGCAAGCGTGACCCTTGCGGACGGTACTGAACTGCGCGGCGCATTGATGGTCGCTGCGGAAGGTCGCCGATCGCCGACGCGCGATGATGCCGGGATTACCATCGCGAAATGGCAATATGATCACCGCGCGATCATCGCCGGGATTTCGCATGAATTGCCGCATGACAATGTCGCGTGGGAGATATTCTATGCCGCCGGGCCCTTCGCTCTGCTGCCAATGCTCGACGCGGCCGACGGAACCCACCGCAGTGCGCTGGTGTGGACAGTGTCCGAAGACGATGCCGCTGCGACCATGAAGCTGTCGGACCGGGCGTTCCTTGCCGAACTCGAAAAGCGGATGGGCAATATTTTTGGCACGATTACGCAAATTGGCGCGCGTTCGTCCTTTCCGCTCGGCTTTCACCATACGGCCAAGATCACCGACGACCGGCTCGTGCTGGTGGGCGATGCGGCCCACGGCATCCACCCGATTGCCGGACAAGGCCTCAATCTCGGTTTGCGGGACGTCGGCGCTCTGGTGGAGGTTCTGGACGAGGCCGCTCGCCTCGGGCTGGATCTCGCCGATCCGCAGATGCTCCAGCGCTATGAACGCTGGCGCGGGCTCGACAGCTTCATGGTGGCACTGGCGACCGACGGGCTGACCCGCCTGTTCGGCGTGCCGGGCCGCGCTGCGTCCGCCGTGCGGCGTGCGGGCATGGCAGGCGTGCAGCGCGCGCCTCTCCTCAAGCGCTTTTTCATGGATGAAGCGCGCGGCATGTCGGGCGACATGCCAGAATTGCTCCGCGCCTAGAGCCTACCCCTCTACCGGGGCGGCCAAGGCTGGGCTGAGCTGTTCGATGCGGTTGCCGCTGCCGTCACGCAGCATACGCGGTTCGAGCACTGCCGACGTTTCGATCAGCTCCAGCGCACGCTGCGTTGCTGCATAGCGTTCCGCGTCCTCGATCCAGTTCTGTGCATTGGCCGCGCCGGGAAGACTTCTTACCTCCGCAATGGCCGGTTCAACGCGGCCGCTCTGCAGGAACAGGCGCGCGCGCTCCAGCCGCCGTTCGGGCTGCGGCGATGGCGTGCTCTCGCGGCGCACGACGAACAGGCTGGAGAGCTCGCTTTTCAAAGTTTCCCAAGAAAAATCCTGCTCGCCTTCCGCGAGTTGCGGCGCAAGTCCGTCGAGCCTCGCGATCAACTGGTCGATAGTCACCGGGTCCCGGCTCGAAGCGATGATCGTGCGCACCGCGTTCGGCAGTGCATCGCCGAAGCGCAGGCGCAATTGGTCGGCAAGGAAGCCCAGCTCGACACCGCGTTCCAGCGAACGGCGCGTGGCGAAAGCGATCAGCAACCCTTCGGCGCGGGCGGCGTTTCCGGCTGCGGCCTGCGACTGCAGGTCAAGGCGCGAAAGGCGCTGTTCGGCAGCGGCAAGGCGCTGATCCAGCCCGCCCTGCTGTTCCTCCACGCGTTCTACGGCCTGCGCAGCCACCTGCGCCTCGCTGCCCGATTCGGTCGGTTCCGGAGTTGGCTCCACGTCGCCGGTTTTCGCCGGTATCGCGAGCGCTGGCTGAACCTTTGGCTGGTCGCCGGATTGCTCGGCATTCTGTTGGTATCGGTAGACGCCGTAGCCCGCCAGGCTTCCGCCAAGGACAAAAGCGCCGAGCAATGCCAACAGGATCGGGCGCATGGATGTCTGCTTCCGCCTGCTGCTCGTATATTCGTTCATCACTTCCCGTTCTTCGACCCTGCTGAGCTACGCTATCAAAGGCAGCCCGCTCAACTCAACTATTGGCACAAAGCCTGTGCCATGGCCAGAAGTGCGCTGTCGTCGGGGGCCGCGCCGATGTGGATTGCGCCCCACCCCTCGCCGGCACATTCCGCGATCCTTGGCCCCAGTGCCAAAAGGACGATTTCGCTGCGGTCCACTCCCAGGCGGGCCACTTCATCGGCAAAATGACGAGCCGCAGCGCCCGAATGCAGGGCAATGACGCCGTTTACGGGCAAGTGTCCGCGCGAAAGCTCTTGCGGACACGTGCGATACACCACCCGCTCCTCGATCTGGACACCCTGCGCAATTTCGAGCGTCACGCGTTCTTCGCCAGCCAGCCGAAGCAGGCGCGTGCCCGGTTCGATCTTGTCCAGAAGCACTTGCAGCCCGCCTTGTCCGATGGCTGCAACGCCGAACCCGGCATCTCGGGCCGCATCGGCAGTCGCGCGGCCCACACAGTAAACCGGCAAATGCGTCAATTTGGCCAGCTTCTTGCCGCCATGACGAAAGGCATTCGCGCTGCCCGCAAGGATAGCGTCGAACGTCGGCTCCGGCATTTGCCAATCCACAGGTTCGACATGAAAAAGCGGCTGCCCGGCAGTTTCCAGACCAAGCTCCTGCGCTGCTGCGACAGTCGCGCTCCATCCCGGCTCGGGCCTCAGGATGACGAGCGGTCTGGTCACGCGTGGCCGGTGAACAAATCGCGCACGATGGCGGGCGCGTCGTCCAACATCCGCGCCGCAAGCGCTCGTACACCGTCATGGACGCCCGATTCGTAACGCGTTTCGCCATCGATTCGCACGGCCCCGTCGCTGCTGAAGATTGCTGCGCGCATGGTATATCCGCCGACATCGGGCTCGCTCAACACGGCGACCGGACTATGGCAGCTACCGCCCAGCCCTGCGAGCAAGGCCCTTTCGGCCATCACTTCGGCGCTGCTGGGAGCATGGTCGATTGCCAAGAAGAGTTCGCGCGCCGCCTCGTCATCCGCGCGGCACTCGATACCGATGGCGGCCTGCGCTGGAGCGGGCAGCCAGACCGAAGGGTCGAGCCGCGTGCCGACCCCGGTTTCGCCGAGCCGTTCCAGTCCCCCCGCAGCAAGGAAGGTCGCATGGACGTCGCCTGCTGCCAGCTTTGCCATACGGGTTGCGACATTGCCGCGAAAGGTGACGACCTTGCAGTCTGACCGTTCGTTGAGCAGCTGCGCCGCGCGGCGCGGTGCGCTGGTTCCCACCACCGCGCCGGGACGCAGCTGAGCAATCGAGGCCGCACCAAGAATGCGGTCCGCCTTGTCCGCGCGCGGAAGGATTGCGGCGATGGCCAATTCGGCAGGGCGCTGCGTCTCGACGTCTTTCATCGAGTGCACCGCGGCATCGATTTCGCCTTCGCGCAGCCAGATGTCGAGCTCCCGCGTCCACAAAGCCTTGCCGCCGATATCGGCCAAAGCGCGGTCATGAATCTTGTCGCCGCTCGCCCGCACAGTGACCAGCTTCACCGCTTCCTGCGGCCAGTCATGCGCCGCGCACAGGCGCGCCCGCGTCTCCTCCGCCTGCGCCATCGCAAGCGGCGATTGGCGGGTTCCTAGGCGCAGGGGGCGATCGGGAGTGGGCATGGCAGGCATTGCGTGTGTTTGCCCTAGCCGCGCAGACCGCTAAGGGAAAGCGCGATGGGAGTGGTTCTCGGCATAGAATCGAGCTGCGATGAAACGGCAGCGGCGTTGGTCACGGGCGAGCGCGTCATTCTGGCCGAGCGTATCGCGTCGCAGGACGAGGAGCATGCCCCTTATGGCGGCGTGGTCCCGGAAATCGCCGCGCGCGCGCACGCCGAACGCCTCGCCCCGATGATCGAGGGTGTGCTGGCGGATGCCGGACTTTCGCTATCCGACTGCGATGCCATCGCCGCCACGGCTGGCCCCGGCCTGATCGGCGGAGTGATGGTCGGGCTGGTGACTGCAAAAGCACTCGCGATGGCAAGCGACGTCCCATTGATCGCGGTGAACCATCTGGAGGGTCACGCGCTGAGCCCTAGGCTGGCCGATTCTTCGCTGAAATTTCCCTACGCCCTGCTGCTCGTGTCCGGCGGTCACTGCCAGATCCTGGAGGTCAGCGGCGTCGGCCGATATCGACGCCTTGCAACCACCATCGACGATGCGCTCGGCGAAGCGTTCGACAAGACAGCCAAGATTTCTCGGCCTCGGCTTTCCCGGCGGGCCTGCCGTAGAAAGGCTTGCGCGCGAAGGCGATGCCAAGACGGTGCCGCTGCCGCGCCCGCTTTTGCGCAGCCCTGAACCGCATTTCTCCTTCGCCGGTCTCAAGAGCGCCGTTCTGCGCGCCCATGAAAGCGGGAAATACGGTGCGGCTGATATCGCCGCGAGCTTCCAGCAGGCCGCTCTGGACTGCATCACCGACCGGCTTACGAAGGCGCTGGAGCAGCTGGACGGCGTGCCGACACTCGTCGTTGCAGGCGGTGTCGCTGCCAATGCCACGATCCGCGCAGGCCTGGAACGGCTCGCCGCCAGCCACGAGATGGCGTTCGTCGCCCCTCCGCCCAGACTGTGTACCGACAATGCGGCAATGATCGCCTGGGCCGGGTGCGAGCGTTTGGCGATGGATGATTTCGCGCCCGATCCGCTTGATTTGAAAGCAAGGCCGCGCTGGCCGCTCGACCCCGATGCGGAACCGGCGCGCGGTGCAGGAGTGAAAGCATGAGCGGGATAGGCGTTCTAGGCGCAGGCGCATGGGGCACAGCGCTCGCGCAAATGCTGGCGAGCGATGGCCGCGATGTGCTGCTCTGGGCGCGCGAAAGCGAGCTGGTGGATGAAATCAATCAGGCCCACACCAATTCGCTCTTCCTGCCGTCTGCGCAGCTCAGCGAGACAATCCGCGCCACTGGCGACCTGAGCGACATGGCGGGCCTCGATATCCTGCTGGTCGTCACCCCTGCCCAGCATATGGGCGCAGTGCTGGGCGAAATGTCCGCGCACCCCCGCGATCTGGTGCTGTGCTCCAAGGGGATCGAGGCGAGCAGCGGGCGGTTGATGAACGACGTCGCCAGCGAAGCGGCGCCCGGCAGCGATATTGCCGTTCTGTCCGGTCCGACATTCGCCCACGAAGTCGCTGAAGGATTGCCGACCGCCGTCACTCTGGCGTGCGGCGGCGGCGATGCGCAGTGGGACCGCCTGTCCCCCGCCATCGGCCGCCCGACCTTCCGGCCCTATTTCAGCGAAGATGTAACCGGCGCGGAGATCGGCGGCGCAGTCAAGAATGTCATCGCCATCGGCTGCGGCGTGGTCGACGGGCTGGGCCTTGGGCAGAATGCCCGCGCAGCCCTGATCGCGCGCGGCTATGCCGAAATGCTGCGCTTCGGCGAGGCGCTGGGCGGCCGGGCCGAAACGCTGGCCGGACTGTGCGGGCTGGGCGATCTCGTGCTCACCTGCTCGTCTACTTCCAGCCGTAACTTCTCGCTCGGCAAGGCGCTGGGTGAAGGCGGCGACCCCGTCAGTCTGATGAGCGACCGCCGCACTGTGGCCGAGGGTGCGCATACCGCGCCGATCCTCAACCAATTGGCGCAGGATCACGGCATCGCCATGCCGATTGTCGATGCAGTGTGCCGCTTGCTTCAGGGCCAAGGCGCGCGCGCAATCGTTACCGGCTTGCTGTCGCGCCCGCTCAAAGCCGAACGCGGGGCCTGAGCTTGGCGACTACGCCGCCGATCCCGCCTGCATCGTCCGACGATGGGGACATGGCCGCCCTCGCCAAAGGTGGACGGACGAATTTCATCGGCTTCCTGTTGCGCCTGCTCGCGCGCCTGCCCTTTCTGTTCATTGCAGGCCGTTTGTACGGCGCAGAGGAAGTCGGGCGTTTCGCATCCGCGCTCGTGGTGGTCGAGCTTGTGGCGCTGCTATGTTCGATGGGCGAGAAACGCGGTCTTGCGCAGCGTCTGACCGACGGCGAGGGCAATCCGACCAATCTTGTTTTCGACGGTCTGCTGCTGGCGCTGATCTTCTCCTCGCTGGCGGCAACGCTGCTCTATTTCCTGCCTGCACCGATGTTTCCAGCAGGCGAGTATTCGGAGCTGGACCGGCTTATCGTCCTGGCGATTCCTGCTTATGCGCTGACCGAAATCGTGCTGGCCGCGCAGGCATACAAGTTCGACATCGCCACCACTGTCAGGGCGCGCGCAGTGGTCGAGCCGTGGACCATCTCGATCATGGCCGGCGCGCTGTACTTTGCCTTCCCGGACGACGGGTTATCGCTGGCCTATCTGATTTCGATCTATGCCGGATTGCTCACCGGACTGTGGTCGTTCCTGCGCACTTATGGCCTACCCAAGGGCTGGCGCCCGCGTCCCGGTTACATGAGCAGAGTGACGTGGCGCGCGCTTCCGCTCGCCTTTGCCGATGCGATCGAATGGGGCACGCGCAGGCTCGACATCTTCATCCTCGGTTTCTTCGCCGCCCCGGCCGCGGTCGGCGTATATTACATGGCCCAGCAGGTCGCCAGCCTGCCGCAAAAGCTCAAGACCAGCTTCGAGCCCATCCTCGGCCCGGTCATCACCAGGAACCTCAAGACCAGGAACTACGCCGCAATCGCCAAGCAGGTCTGCCAGGTCGGTTTCTGGATCACGGCCATGCAGGCTGGCATTGCGCTGGCACTGGGCGTGCCGGGCGAGGCAGTCATGGGCCTGATCGGACCCAACTTCGTGGGCGGCACCGGGGCGCTGGCGCTGCTGCTGGCAGCCGAAGTGGTCGCGGCGACTGCCGTCGTCTCGGAGGCCGCGCTGATTTACGTCGCACGCGTCCGCAACCTCTGGATTTCCATAGGGACGATCGCCTTGCAGGCGGCTTTGACGGTAGGGCTCATCATGGTGGTAGAGCGCATGGGATATGGCGAGCCGTTCAAGGCCGCCGCCGCCGCGCTGGCCCTGATGCTGGCGCTTGCAGTCGCGAGCCTGGTCAAGGCGCTGCTTCTGCGCCGCATCCTTGGCCACCCGGTCAACAATTGGCGCTGGGCGGTTGTCTGGGCTGCTGCCCCGGCAGTGCTTGTCGGCTGGCTCGCGATCCAGCTGCCAGAATGGGCCGAGCTGGCATTCGGCATTCCCGCCATCCTGCTGGTCTACGGTTTTGTCATCTGGAAGCGCGGTTTCGGGCCGGAAGACCGGGTCATATTCCGCAGCCTCAGCGATAAGAAGCCTGCCGAGAACTGACATTTCATCGCTGAAAAAGAGCGTTCAGTCGCAGTTCACTCGCTGATGTAACAATATATCCCAGCAGATATGAAAAGACGACCAATGGTGTTGGGGAGAGAGTGCGATGCGAATAAACCGGTTCCTGATTGCCGCGAGCGCGATGGCGCTCATGACAGGGTGCGCCGCGACGCAAGGCGACGAGATCGCTACGACTGCAGGCAAGGCGGCCAGCGAGCCAGGCGATCGCGCTGTGCCACCGCCACCTCCTCCACCTCCACCGCCGCCTCCTCCGGGGCCGGCGCAAAGTATCATGGTAACTGGTTCACGCATTGGCACGCCAGCGCCTCAGAGCATCTCCGCCTCCCCGGTGTTTGCCGAGGACAAGATTGCCCCGGACGGCACCATCATTGCCACGTCCGAACGCGAATATCGCTATATCGCACCGGTCATCGTGCCGTCCGATCCCGACCGCGAACGCTATGACGGCGAAGAGGTCTCCCCGGTCAAACTGGCGATGGCCGAACCCGTTTCCACCTTCTCCGTCGATGTCGATACGGCGGCCTATGCCAATGCGCGGCGCTTCATCACCGACGGGATGATGCCGCCCAGGGACGCCGTGCGTACCGAAGAGTTCATCAACTACTTCCGCTACGATTACGACAAGCCCAGCAACCGCGAGCGGCCTTTCACGGTCAACACCGATGTCGCAGCCAGCCCGTGGAATGCCGACACCCGCCTCGTGCGGATCGGCCTTTCGGGTTACGAAATGCCGAAGCAGGAACGTCCACCGGCGAACCTCGTCTTCCTGCTCGACGTGTCCGGTTCGATGTCGAGCCCGGACAAGCTGCCACTGGTCAAAACGGCCATGCGCGGCCTCGCCCGGCAAATGACCGACAAGGACCGCATTTCGATCGTCGTCTACGCCGGTGCGGCCGGTCTGGTTCTCGAGCCCACCAGCGACGAGCGGGAAATCCGTGCCGCTCTCGACATGCTCAATGCAGGCGGGTCGACTGCCGGCGGTGCAGGTCTCGAACTGGCGTATAACATCGCCGAGCAGTCCCGCATCGACGGCGGCGTCAACCGCGTGATCCTGGCGACCGATGGCGATTTCAATGTCGGCGTCTCCGACCGCGATAAACTGATCGAGATGATTGAAAAGAAGCGCGAAAGCGGCACGACACTGACCGTGCTCGGTTTCGGACGCGGCAATCTGAATGATGCAATGATGGAGCAGATCGCCGATCACGGGAACGGCAATTACGCCTATATCGACAGCGCATTGGAAGCGCGCAAGGTCCTCGGCGAGGAAGTCGGCGCGACGATCTTCACCATCGCCAAGGATGTGAAAATCCAGGTCGAATTCAACCCAGCAGTCGTCAGCCAGTACCGCCTGATCGGCTATGAAAACCGCATTCTCCGCGAAGAGGATTTCGACAATGACGCGGTCGATGCCGGCGATATCGGCGCAGGCCATCAGGTCACCGCGATCTACGAAGTGGTGCCCGCCGGCAAGAAAGGCTGGGTCGGCCAGCGCCGGTATGAAACGAAACCCGACGACCGCGCCATCGAGCTCGCGAGCGAGGCAGCGCATATCAAGCTGCGCTACAAGATGCCGGGCGGCGACACATCCCGCCTGATCGAATACACACTTCCGGCCAGCGCCTTGCGCACGACCCGCAATCCATCTGGGGATTTCGCTTTTGCCAGCGCGGTCGCCGCCTTCGGGCAAAAGCTGCGCGGCGACACACTCCTTGGCGAGTTCGGCTATGGCGAGATCGCGCAAATGGCCGGGCGTCCGGGCGACTTCTACCGGCAGGAGTTCGTCAAGCTGGTCGAGGCCGCGGGAAGCCAAAGCTGAACGCAAATCGACACGAGGCCTTTTGCTAGTGCGCTGGCGACGCTAGGGGCCGTTTCATGTCCATCCGCCCCGCCCTTTCTATCGCTGCCGGAGCCGTGCTTGTCGCGGCAACCGGGCAGTTTGCGGGCGCGCGCTATGCGCAAGGCTTCGTGGCGGAAAAGGCACCCAGAGTTGAGGCGGCTATCGCCGATGCAGGCGGCGACATGATCTCGGCCCGGTTTGAAAACCGTTTCGGTTCGCTTACCCGGCACCCTGTCCTCTCGGGAGGGGAAAACCTCGACGAGGGCACCCGGGCGGAAGTTGCCCGCGCAGTCGGCCGGGTGCCCGGCATTGGCGGCGTGTTCTGGGCCGATGGAACAGCAGTTGCGGAAAGCGACGGCCCGCGCTTCACGCCCATGCACTGCCAGGAAGACGTCAACGGCCTGGTGGCGGCGCGCACGATACGGTTCGAAGAAGGCTCCGCAGCGCTGACAGCATCAAGTCGAAATCTGCTCGACGAAGTGGCGCAGGCGCTCAGGCCGTGTCTTGGAGCGATCATTGCGGTCGAGGGACACACCGATGATTCGGGCTCCGAAGCGGGTAACATGTCGCTCAGCCGCGACCGCGCACTGGCAGTGCGCCGCGCCCTGATGCAGCGCGGCATTCCCAGCAATGGCCTGGTTGCGCGCGGTATGGGGGCCGATGAACCGGTCGAGGGACTGGCACCGTCCGATCCGGCCAACCGGCGGATCGAATTTTCCGTCCTCAAGACCGAACCGCTGCGGCCCACGCCGGTCGATACGCCGGGACCCCGCTGACATGCCGGTGACTATCGAACTGATCGTGCTGATGCTGCTCTGCTATGCGCTGGGCATTTCGATCGGCTGGGCACTATGGGGAAGCGCCAGCCCGGAACTGCCGCAATCCGACGATACGAAGGAAGAGAAATGATTGAACTGGTCGAGGCAAATTGGCCCTTCCTGCTTGCTGCCCTGCTCATCGGCATCGCGGTTGCGTGGTTTGCGTTTCAGGCCAGCCGCAAGACCCATGTCGACGGCGATACGCGTGACGTTCTGGACGAAGGCGCCGCGCCTGCTGCGCGCAACCAGGCACTGATCGATTCCGCGCCTACTCGCACCCCCGAAGCTGCACCGACGACTGTTTCGCCGATGGCGCCCACTGGCCTTGCCGGAGCAGGCGCTGCGGTACGCGCCGCTGCCGCCGAGCCGGTGCGCCAGGCCGCGCCGGCGTCCTCCGGCACGGACGGTGACGACCTGACACTGCTCAAGGGCGTGGGACCGAAGCTTGCCGCACAATTGCGCGACCTTGGCGTCACCAATTTCGCTCAGATTGCCGCATGGAACGATGCCGACATCGACCGCATCGATGCACAGCTAGGCCGGTTTCAGGGACGTATCAGGCGTGACAACTGGACCGAGCAGGCAGGCTATTTCGCCAAGGGCGACATGGAAGGCTTCAAGGCAAGGTTCGGAAATATAAATTAGTTTGGGAACCAAACCGGGTTCCGCTCCTTGAACTCTAATCGGGCGCGCGCGGAACGAGGGGTGGGAGAGATGAAACAGCCGGTAATTTTGGTCGCGGAAGATGAGCTCATTGTCGGCCACGATTTATGCGATACGGTCGAAGAAGCCGGCTACCATGTCGAAGGTCCTTTCGACGACATCTCGTCCGCCATGCTTTCCTATCAAAAGCAGAAGCCCGACCTCGCCATCCTCGATGTGCAGCTGTTCGATGGCAATGTTTTTCCGCTTGCCGAAAAGCTGATGGCTGAAAATGTGCCGGTGATCTTCCATTCGGGCAATTACGTGCCGGATGAAGTGAACGAACGCTTCCCGCAGGCGCACGCCCTGTCGAAGCCTTGTCCCCCTGCACAAATTCTCGACAGGGTTCAGCAGGTTCTCGCCTCCACCTGATTTTTCGCGGAACGAGGGCGGGCTTCCGGCGGTTCGACAGGAGACTGATCGAAACGAGAGGAACCCCCCATGTCACTACAGGATATGATTTCGCGCCATCCGCAGGTGGACGACAAAACCGACGAATTGGTGCTGGCCGCGCGCCACGCGATGCTCTGCTCGCTCTTCTGCACCAGCTGCGCCGATGCCTGTGTCGCCGAAGACATGGATATGGCGCAGTGCATTCGCAACTGCCTCGATTGCGCCGACATTTGCGCCGCCACTGCCCGCCTCGCCGTGCGCCGCACCGGCCAGAATGTCGAACTCCTTCGTGCGCAGCTGGAACTGTGCATCAAGGCCTGCGAGATATGCGCCGAGGAATGCGGAAGCCACGACAACCCGCATTGCGCCAAATGTGCCGAGATGTGCCGCGAATGCGCGGACGATTGCCGCAAAGCCCTGCCTCACGTGAAGTAAGCGTAACGTAGGAAGGCGCACACCGCTTGCGTCCCTGCCCCGGCAATGCCATCGGGCAGGGACACAGACCATATTCACGGGAGACCGCATGGCCGGCATGGCACCCTTCGCGTGGGACGATCCCTTCGCGCTCGACGACCAACTGACCGAAGAAGAGCGGATGATCCGCGATGCCGCGCACGGATTTGCGCAAGGCGAGCTGCAGCCGCGCGTGATCGATGCATTTCGCGAAGAAAAGGAAGCGCCCGAACTCTTCCCTCTGATGGGCAAGGCCGGCCTTCTGGGCGCGACCATTCCCGAAGAATATGGCGGCGCGGGTGCCGGTTATGTTGCCTATGGCCTGATCGCCCGCGAGATCGAGCGCGTGGATAGCGGCTACCGTTCGATGGCCAGCGTGCAGTCGAGCCTGGTGATGTATCCTATCCATGCGTTCGGTTCGGAAGAGCAGCGACGCAAGTATCTCCCCGGCCTCGCCTCGGGCGAGCTGATCGGCTGCTTCGGTCTGACCGAACCCGATGCGGGCAGCGATCCAGCGGGCATGAAGACCGTCGCGAAGAAGGACGGTGACGGCTACGTTATTTCCGGTTCCAAGACCTGGATTTCCAATTCCCCCTTCGCCGACGTGTTCGTCGTGTGGTGCAAGAGCGAGGCGCATGGCGGCGGCATTCGCGGGTTCGTGCTGGAAAAGGGCATGGACGGCCTTTCCGCCCCCAAGATCGAAGGAAAGATTTCGCTGCGCGCCAGCACCACCGGGATGATCGTCATGGACGACGTGCGGGTGGGCGAAGATGCTCTTCTGCCCGATGTGCAAGGGCTCAAAGGCCCGTTTTCCTGCCTTAACCGCGCCCGCTACGGCATCAGCTGGGGCGCCATGGGTGCGGCAGAGTTCTGCATGCACGCTGCGCGGCAATACGGCCTCGACCGGATCCAGTTCGACCGGCCTCTGGCGGCAACTCAGCTGTTCCAGAAAAAGCTCGCCGACATGATGACCGACATCTCGCTCGGCCTTCAGGCGTCGCTGCGCGTCGGCCGCCTGATGGACGACGGCAAGTTCGCGCCGGAAATGATCTCTATCGTCAAGCGCAACAATGTCGGCAAAGCGCTCGATATCGCCCGTACCGCGCGCGACATGCATGGCGGTAACGGAATTTCCGAAGAGTATCAGGTCATCCGGCATATGGTGAACCTGGAAACGGTGAATACCTACGAGGGCACGCATGATGTCCACGCGCTGATCCTGGGCCGTGCGATCACGGGTATAGCTGCCTTCGCATGAATGAGCCGATCAAACTTCACGGATATTACCGCAGCTCGACCAGCTACCGCCTGCGCATAGCGCTGGAGCTCAAGGGACTGTCGTACGAATATGTGCCGGTCAACCTTCTGGAAGCCGAACAGAAGGGCGAGGGGTTTGCCAGTCGCAATCCGTTCGCCAGCGTGCCGCTTCTGGAAGCTGGCGGGCGCGACCGGGTGCAATCGATGGCGCAAATCGAATGGCTGGACGAGGCTTATCCGGACAAGCCTTTGCTACCCTCCGATATCGACGACCGCTATGTCGCTCGCGAGCTGGCTTATGCCATCGCGACCGAGCTTCACGCTCCGCTGAACCTGCCGGTGCTGAAATTCCTCAAGGAGGAATACGGCAAGTCGCAGGACGAAATCGGCGAATGGTATCGTCACTGGCTCGCGCGTACACTCAGGCCGCTGGAGCAGCGGCTCGAACAGCTCGGCACCGGTGACTTCCTGTTCGACCGCCCTGGCTTCTTCGAGGTCTGCCTGCTCCCGCAAATCTACAATGCGCGGCGGTTCGAATACGATTTTACCGGGCATGATCACATGGTTCGCATAGAACAGGCCTGTTTGGCTCTTCCAGAATTCCAGCGCGCCCATCCAGACGTGCAGCCCGACAATCCAGAGAGGAACCCTTATGAAGCTCGCAACCCTCAATGACGGTAGCCGCGACGGCAAGCTCGTCGTCGTCAGCAAGGACCTCACCCGCTGCTGCGCTGCCGACAATATCGCGCCGACCTTGCAGGCTGCGCTGGACGACTGGGCAAATAGCGCGCCGCGCCTTGAAGCCCTCTATACCGATGTTGAGCATCAGGCGGTGCCTTGCGAGCGCTTCCACGAGCGCGAGGCGCATTCACCGCTGCCCCGCGCCTATCAATGGGCCGATGGGTCCGCTTACATCAATCACGTCGAACTGGTGCGCAAAGCGCGCGGTGCCGAGGTGCCCGAAAGCTTTTATCACGACCCGCTGATGTATCAGGGCGGCAGCGACAATTTTCTCGCTCCGCGGCAGGACATCCCCTTGGGCGATCCGGCCTGGGGCTGCGATATGGAAGGCGAAATTGCAGTCATCACAGACGATGTCCCGATGGGTGTCTCTTCCGACACAGCCGCAGATCACATCAAGTTGGTCATGCTGGTAAATGATGTTTCCCTGCGCGGTCTGATACCGGGCGAACTTGGCAAAGGTTTCGGCTTTTTCCAGTCGAAACCCGCCAGCGCCTTCTCCCCCGTATGCGTCACCCCAGACGAACTCGGCGATGCCTGGAAAGGCAGCGTCATTCACCTTCCGCTGATGGTCGATTATAATGGCGAGCCCTTCGGCCGCGCGAATGCAGGTGTCGATGCGACCTTCAACCTCGCGGACTTGGTCGCTCATGCAGCCAAGACCCGCACGCTCGGCGCTGGCACGATCATCGGCTCCGGCACGGTCTCGAACCAGGGACCGGACGGTGACCCCGGCAAACCAGTGGCCGATGGCGGCCTCGGCTATTCCTGCATCGCCGAGATTCGCATGATCGAAACTATCCGCGACGGCGAGGCCCAGACCCGCTTCATGCGCGCAGGCGATACGGTGCGCGTGGAGATGAAGGATGCCGAAGGGCATTCGATCTTCGGCGCGATCGAGCAGGAAGTCGTCGAAGTCTGATACGAAAAGGGCGGCCCGAGAGCCGCCCTTGTTATTTATCAGACGAAACGCGCAGCTACATCGAGCGGGCGATTACCATTCTCATGATCTCGTTCGACCCGCCGAAGATGCGGGTGATCCGGCTGTCGCGGTACATCCGGGCGATCGGATAATCGTTGATGTAGCCCGCGCCGCCGTGGAGTTGCAGGCATTTGTCGACCACTTCGCCCTGCAGTTCGGTGACCCAGTATTTGGCCATGCAGGCGGTGGCGACGTCGAGCTCTGCCCTCGAGGTGCTTGGCGATGCAGTCGTTGACGAACACTCGCGCCGCAGTTCCGCGTGCCTTCAAATCGGCCAGGACGAATTGCGTGTTCTGGAAATCCCAGATCGTCTGTCCGAAGGCCTTGCGGTCCTTGACGAACTCGATCGTCGTCTCGAGCGCCTTCTCGATCCCCGTCATCGCGCCCATGGCGATGATCAGGCGTTCCTGCGGCAGCTCGCCCATCAGCTGGTAGAAGCCCTTGCCTTCTTCCCCGCCGAGCACATTTTCGGCCGGTACGAAGACGTCATCGAAGAACAGCTCGGACGTATCGGCGGCGTCCATTCCGATCTTGTCGAGCTTCTTGCCGCGCTGGAAACCCTCTGCGCCTTCCGTTTCGAGCAGCATCAGGGAAATGCCCTTGGCGCGCTCGTTCGGATCGGTTTTGGCGACGACAATGATGAAAGTCGGCGGTCTGGCCGTTGGAGATGTAAGTCTTGGCGCCGTTGATGCGGTAGCCGTTGCCGTCCTTCAGCGCGGTGGTGGTGATCGACTGAAGGTCGGAGCCGACGCCGGGTTCGGTCATCGCAATCGCGCTGACCAGCTCGCCTGTCACCAGCTTGGGCAGGTACTTTTTCTTCTGCTCCTCGGTGCCGTGACGCACGAGATAGGGCAGGATCACCGTATTGTGCAGGCTGGCAGCGAACCCTTCGACGCCGTGCTTTGCCTGCTGGTCGATCACGACCATGTCGTGACGGAAATCGCCGCCGTGACCGCCATATTCTTCCGGCACGGACACGCCGAGCAGGCCGGCCTCGCCAGCCTCGTTCCAGAACCCGCGTTCGACCTGGCCGTCCTCGCGCCATTTCAGGATGCGCTTTTCCGGCGCGTGCTTGGCGTAGAACTTGCCGACGGCGTCGGCGAAGATCGAGATTTCCTCGTCTTCCATGAATTCGGGCGGGGGTACGTCGATTACGGGCATGTCTGTGGTCCTCTTGGTATCCTCTAGGCGGCTGTAAGTGTCGCGTTAGCGCTTACTTGCCTTTCCAGTTCGGCTTGCGCTTTTCGGCAAAGGCGAAAGAGCCTTCGCGGGCGTCTTCGCTGACGAAGACCGGTGCGATCAGCTGCGCCTGGCGGTCATAGCGCTCGTCCATCGGCCAGCCGCGCGATTCCTTGATGATCTGCTTGGATACGCGCACGGCAAGCGGGCCATTGGCGACGATGCTGGCGGCAAGTTCCTTCGCACCGTCAAGCGCCGAACCGCTGATGACGCGGTTGATCAGGCCAAGCTCGTAAGCGCGGTCCGCGCCGATGAAGTCGCCGGTCAGCGCCAGCTCCATCGCCACCCGCTCGGGGATCTGGTCGGGCAGCATCATCACGCCGCCCGCTGCCGCCACAAGACCGCGCTTGGCTTCGGGAATGCCGAACTTCGCGCCGTCATTCGCGACGACGAGATCGCACGCGATCATCAGTTCCAGGCCGCCTGCCAGCGCATAGCCCTCGACCGCTGCAATCAGCGGCTTCTTCGGAGGGGCCTGCACAATACCGCCGAACCCGCGACCTTCGATGCTGGGGCTTTCGCCGCGCAGGAAGCCCTTGAGGTCCATGCCCGAACAGAACGTGCCGCCCGCGCCTGTCAGAATGCCGACGCGCAGATCATCGTCCTCGTCGAGCCGGTCCATCGCCGCGGCAATGCCTTCGGCAGCAGCCTTGGTCATCGCGTTCTTGGCTTCGGGGCGATTGATGGTGACGATCAGTATGCCGTCATCGACTTGGGTCAGGACTTCTTCGCTCATGGGCGCTCTCTCTTCCATTGCAAACTGAAACTTGCTTGCACCCTTGCTGCGGGAGGTTTACGCAAACGTCAACCGGCAAAAGCCGTCACGTTCATCGTCTGAGAGGAGTTCATCGCCATGCCCGAAGCTTATATCATCGACGCCGTCCGCACCCCGCGCGGGATCGGAAAGCAAGGTAAAGGCGCGCTCGCCGCCATGCACCCGCAGCATCTTGCCGCAACCGTGCTGGGCGCGATCCGGGACCGGAATGGCCTCGACACCAAGACGGTCGACGATGTGATCTGGTCGGTCAGCACTCAGGACGGAATGCAGGCAGGCGACATGGGCCGCATGGCCGCGCTGGATGCGGGCTATGACATCACTTCATCCGGCACGACACTCGACCGTTTTTGCGGCGGCGGGATAACCTCCGTGGCCCTGGCCGCAGCGCAGGTGATGAGCGGTATGGAAGACTGCGTGGTGGCAGGCGGGACGGAAATGATGAGCCTGACTGGCGCCATGGCGAAAGAAAAGATGCAGGCAGGCATCAAGCCGCCGATGATGGGCAGCTATAATGAGCGCCTTCAGGCCAGCCATCCGCAGAGCCACCAAGGCGTATGCGGCGATGCGATCGCCAGCATGGAAGGTTTCACGCGCGAAGAACTCGACCACGTGGGCTACCTCAGCCAGCAGCGCGCAGCGCAGGCTATCGATCAGGGCCGCTTCACGAAATCGCTCGTCCCCGTGACGGATGATGACGGCAATGTCGTGCTCGACAAGGAAGAATTCCCCCGTCCCGGCACGACGATGGAAACGCTCGCCCAGCTGGAGCCTGCTTTCACCAAAATTGCCGATGTGCCGATAGACAAGAACGGGACGACATTTCGCGGGCTGGTGAACGCGAAATATCCCGACCTGGAGATCGAGCACTTCCACCATGCGGGTAACAGTTCGGGCGTTGTCGATGGGGCGGCTGCCGTCCTCGTGACGAGCAAGGATTACGCGCAGAAGCACGGGTTAAAGCCGCGCGCACGCATCGTCGCCACTGCCAATATGGGCGATGATCCCACGCTGATGCTCAATGCGCCGGTACCGGCAGCCAAGAAAGTGCTCGAAAAGGCGGGCCTGACCAAGGACGACATCGATCTTTACGAGATCAACGAAGCATTTGCCGTCGTCGCAGCCAAGTTCGTGCGCGATCTCGAGCTTGATTGGGACAAGGTGAACGTCAATGGCGGCTCGATCGCGCTCGGCCACCCCATCGGCGCGACCGGCTCGATCCTGATCGGCACAATGGTCGACGAGCTGGAACGTCAGGAAAAGCGCTACGGCCTTGTGACAATGTGTGCGGCCGGCGGCATGGCACCGGCCATCATCATCGAACGCGTCGAAGATTTCGTGGACTGATGCTTAGCTTTCGAGGCGGCGGAGCAGCGCGAGTTGCGCCCTCCCCGCTTCGGTAAGCTGCGGGCCGGCACGTCCGGCTTCTGCCAGTCCGGCGGCAACCAGCCGCTCTTCTTCATCGACTGCCATGGTGCCGCCGGGCATCACGCGGCCATAGCGCCCGCCGTGATAGATCAGCGGCTCTGCCTCGCTGCGGCCAAAATCGACGACTTCGCCAAGGAAGATCGCGTGATCGCCGCCTTCATATTCGAAGCGCGCGGTGCAGCCGAAGCGCGCGGCACAGCCTTCGATCAGCGGAGCGCCCTCTGGACCATCGATCGCTTCTAGACCGCCGAACTTGTCTTCGCCGCGGCGCGCGAACAGGTCCGACATCGCCTGCTGGTCGGCGGCGAGAATGTGGACTGCCCAGCTTTCCGCATCGCGAAAGGCAGGCAGACTCGCGCTGTCGAGAGCGAGACTCCACAAGACCATAGGCGGATCGAGCGATACGGAGTTGAAACTGTTGGCCGTCAGCCCGACCGGGTCGCCCGCCCCGTCGCGCGCAGTGACAATGGTCACGCCCGTTACGAAGGTCCCCAAGGCATTGCGGAAAGCGGTCTGGTCGAACACGTCTCGTCAGCTAGGTAGGAGCGCGCTGCAAAGCAACCTAAACCGACCTCAGTCGCGCGTAGGTTTGCCCAGCAGACTGTCCGCGATGATGCGCTGCTGTATCTCGCTCGAGCCCTCGAATATCTTGGTCAGCCGGGCATCGCGCCAATGCCGCTCGACTGCGTGCAATGTGGTGTAGCCTGCCCCGCCCAGAATTTGCAGCGCCTCGCTCGTCACCCTTTCGGCCATTTCGGCAGCGTAGAATTTGACCATCGCCGCCTCTCGCGCGCAATTTTCGCCATTGTCGAGCTGATGACAGACGAAGTGCAGCAATTGCCGTGCCGCCTCGACCTCTGTCGCCATGCTGGCGATCTTGAAGCGGATCGCCTGGAAGTCGCTGATCGGCCGTTCGAACTGGGTACGCTCTCTCGCATGCGCAATGGCATCTTCAAGCGCGCCCCGCGCGAGGCCAATCGACCGCGCCGCCGTATGCGCCCGTGCGCCTTCCAGCCCGGACACAGTCGCCTTGAAGGCCCCGCCTACCTCGCCATAGTCGTATGCGTGCGTGCGGGCCCCATCGAAAGCAAGCTCGTAGGTCTTCCATCCGTGATAGCCGATTTTCGGGATCGGATATCCGGACACGCCTTGCGGAAATTCGCCGCGCGGCTTTTCGAACAGGATCGAGGTGAGGCCGGCCCAGCGCGCTGCGTGGGGATCGGAGCTCGTCCGGCATATGACCTGCAGAAAATCCGCTCGGTCCGCGAAAGTGCACCAGTATTTGCTGCCGGTGACGACCCATTCATCGCCTTCGCGAACCGCTCGGCAGTTGATTGCGGCCATGTCCGATCCAGCGCCCGGTTCGGACATGGAAAACGCGCCGAGATACTGGCCCTTGGCCATCCGGCGGATCTTGTCCTCGCGCTCGTCCTCGGTCTTGGCCGGGATGGATTTGTAGAACATATTGCCGCGCGCGATGATCGAGCCGACACTCATCCAGGCGCGGCTCAGTTCCTCGGCGACCAGGCAGTATTCGAAGAAGCCGAGGCCCAGCCCGCCGAACTTCTCCGGTATCAGAATGCCGAAGAATCCGAGCTCCCCCATGCGGTCGATCAGGTCTTGCGGAATTTCGCCCTGTTCCGGATCGAGCCGATTGGCGACCGGCAGCACTTCGTTCATTGCGAAATCGCGCGCCATGTCGCGGATCATCACCCGCTCTTCGGTCATATAGCCCTGGCTCGGGCGTGGGTCGGGTTTGTCCATCATCGCGTGATCCCGCCTATAGCCCTGCGCGGGCGTGTGCAAACGGGATTGTCCGTGACCTCTTGGCGGGCACTTCGGCAACATGAGTTTCAAATAAGAACCTGCGAGGAGAGTCGAAGCCATGACGAAAACCTATTCCAACCTGATCGACGGCGAACTGGTCACCACCGACCAGACGATGGACGTTATCAACCCGGCCAACGAAGAAGTGATCGGGCGGTGCCCGCCTGCGGCAAGGACGAGCTCGACCGCGCGGTTGCCGCTGCGCGCCGGCCTTCAAGAGCTGGTCGCAAGACCTCGAGGAAGAACGCCGAAGGTCGTCCAGGGCATTGCCGCTGCGATCAAGGATAATGGCGACGAACTGTACCGCCTGCTGACGACCGAGCAGGGCAAGCCGCATGCGCAGGCGCAGCAGGAAATCGATGGCGCTGCCGGCCTCGCCGCTGCGCAGGCAGGGCTCGAGCTGGACGATGTGATCAACAGGACGACGAGACCCGCCATTCGCGCACCCGCCGCGTTCCCGTGGGCGTCGTCGGCGGTATCGTGCCGTGGAATTTCCCGGTCATGATGGCGATCCAGAAAATCGTGCCTGCGCTGGTCGCAGGGTGCACGATCGTGCTCAAGCCCTCGCCCTTCACGCCGCTTGACCACGCTTCGCATTGCCGAGCTGATCAAGGACGTCGTTCCCGCCGGCACCGTCAACATCATCACCGGCCCGGACGAGCTTGGCCCGCTGATCACCGAGCATGAAGGCATCGACAAGATCACCTTCACCGGCTCCACCGCGACCGGCAAGAAGATCATGGAAGGCGCCAGCAAGGACCTGAAGCGTATCACGTCTGGAACTGGGCGGTAATGACGCGTCGATCGTCCTGCCCGATGCCGATGTCGAAAAGGTCGCCGAACAGCTGTTCTGGTCGAGC
Source organism: uncultured Alphaproteobacteria bacterium (assembly GCA_963797945.1). GTDB lineage: Bacteria > Pseudomonadota > Alphaproteobacteria > Sphingomonadales > Sphingomonadaceae > Qipengyuania. The sequence continues at coordinate 667,603 of CAWCRA010000006.1, forward strand.
TTCTCCAATGCAGGCCAGGTCTGCATCGCCGCAAAGCGCATCTATATCCACGAGGATATCTACGACGACCTGAGCAAGGCGATTGCCGAATACGCCAAGAACGTCACCGTTGGCGACGGGTCGCAGCAAGGCACCGGGGTCGGTCCGATCCAGAACAAGAAGCAGTTCGAGCGTGTGTGCGAGCTGATCACGGACGCCAAGGAGCAGGGCTATAAATTCCTGATGGGCGGCGATGTCGATCCGTCGGGCACGGGATATTACGTGCCGATCACCATCCTCGACAATCCGCCCGAAGATGCGCGGATCGTCGCCGAAGAACAGTTCGGCCCGGTCATGCCGCTAATGAAATTCGCCGGTCGTCGACGAAGTCATCGAGCGGGCCAACAACTCCGAATACGGGCTCGCCGGAGCGGTCTGGACCAAGGACACCAAAAAGGGCGTCGAGATTGCCGAGCAGCTCGAAACGGGCACCGTCTGGGTGAATGAATTCATGCACCTGTCGCCCTTCGCACCCTTCGGCGGGCACAAGCAGTCCGGCTTCGGTGCGGAATACGGCGTCGACGGTCTGAAGGAATTTACCTATCCGCAGGTCATCACGGTCAAGCGCGACGCAGCGATCTAGAGACCAGCGCAGACGTTTCACAAGGGCCGGAGTTCCGCTAAGCGGGCTCCGGCCTTTTTGTTTGGGGTTTGAGGGGGTTCCCGCATGAATTTGACTGTCAGGCGAAGCGGCACGGGAGCGATTGGTGCGCTTGCGCTGGCTTTGGGGGGCACAATTGGCTCGGCTGCCAAAGCGCATACCCCTTCCCCTCCCATCGTCGCCATGTCCGAGGTTGAAGAAGCTAAGCCCGAGATGCCGCCGCTCCTTTCGATGCGCGATCGTGCCTCTGTGATCGACCGCCTACTGGCCGAACGGCTCGACCTGATCATCCCGCAAACCATGCGCGAAGAAGGCGTATCGATGTGGCTGCTGGTCGCGCGGGAATATTTCGAAGACCCCGTCACCGCCTCGATGCTCGACGCCGAGAGCATGCATGCGCGGCGGCGGACGATTCTCGTCTTCCACGATCCGGGCAATGGCGAACCGGTCGAGCGCCTGACGGTCAGCCGATACGGTCTTGGCGGTCTGTTCGAACCGGCGTGGAAACCTGACGAGCAACCGGACCAATGGCAGGCGGTGGCGCAGATCATTGCCGAGCGCGATCCGAGGAGCATCGCGATCAACACCTCAGACCTCGCCGCTTTCGGTGACGGCATGACGCTGAGCCATTACCGCGCCTTCACCAACGCTCTGCCAAGCAAATACAAGGACCGGATTGTCTCGGGCGAGACGCTTTCGGTTCGCTGGCTCGAAACGCGCACGCCGGCGGAGATGCAAATTTATCCCGGCATCGTGCGGATCGCGCATTCGCTGATCGGCAGGGCCTTCTCCAGCGAAGTGATCACGCCGGGCGTCACCTCCACCGACGATGTCGTCTGGTGGTATCGGCAGATGCTGGCCGACCTTGGCCTCAAGGCGTGGTTTCAGCCTTCGGTGGCCATCCAGCGTCAGGGTGCCGAGGGCATGCTGGAAGGAGACGAGATCATCCAGCCGGGCGACCTGCTCTGGACCGACTTCGGACTCACCTATCTGCGCCTGAATACGGACACGCAGCACCTGGCCTATGTTCTGCGGCCGGGAGAGATAGAAGCCCCCGCAGGTCTTGTGCGGGGATTGACGCAGACCAACCGCGTTCAGGATATTCTCACGGCGAATTTCGAAACTGGCGCTAGCGGCAATGAGGTTCTTGCACGCGCACGAGCGCAGGCAATCGCCCAGGGTCTCGACCCATCGATCTACACCCACCCGATCGGCCTGCACGGCCACGGCGCAGGCACCGCAATCGGCTTTTGGGACAATCAAAACGGCGACCCGCGCAGCGAATACCGCATCCGCCCGAACACCGCATGGTCGGTAGAGCTGACGTCTTACAGTAATGTGCCCGAATGGGGCGGCCAGCGTGTCGATTTCAGATCCGAAGAGAACGCCTATTTCGACGGCAAAACCGTCCGCTATCTTGACGGACGCCAAACCGAGATTACCCTGATCCCGTCAGAGCGGTGAGCATGAGCCGACCGGGCTCAAACGCTCTCGATCTTCTCGCCGAGCGATAGCCATTCCGCCTCTGCACTTTCCAGCTGATCGGACACGCTTGCGCGCTTTGCCAGCAGTTCGCTCATAGGTTTGTCGGCCAACTGGCTGTCCGCATTGGCGGGTTCGTACATGGCGCGGTCTAGCTCGGTGCATTCTGCTTGCAGTTTCGCGATGAGCTTTTCGGTCCGGCTGATTTCCGCCTGAACCGCGCGGGCCTTGGCCCGGTCCTTGGAGGATTTGCCGCGGCTTGACTTCTTCGGCTTCGCTGCGCCCTCCTTCTTGGGCTGGTTCCGGCCGAGCACGAAGTCGATGTAATCCTCCATGCTGCCGTCATATTCCTTGGCCGTGCCGCCATCGACCAGCACCAGCCGGTCGGCCGTCAAGTTCGACCATGTGCCGGTCATGGCTGATCAGGATCACGGCGCCGGAATAGTCGTTGAGCGCCTGCACCAGCGCCTCGCGCGCATCGACGTCGAGGTGGTTGGTCGGCTCATCCAGGATCAGCAGATGCGGCGCATCGCGGGTGATCAGCGCCAGCGCCAGCCGCGCGCGTTCGCCGCCCGACAGCTTGCCGACCTCGGTCGTCGCCCGGTTGCCGGAAAAGCCGAACCGGCCCAGTTGCGCGCGCACCGCGCCGGGCGTCTTGCCCCTCCATCGCGCGGGTCATGTGTTCCAGCGGGGTGGCGTCGCCTGCCAGCTCTTCCACCTGATACTGCGTGAAATAGCCGACCTTCATCTTGCCCGAGGCGTTCATCGCGCCGTCCATCAGCGGGCAGCTGCGCGGCCAGCAGCCGCGCCAGCGTGGTCTTGCCGTTGCCGTTGCGGCCCAGCAGCGCGATCCGGTCATCGGGATCGATCCGCAGGTTCACGCGGCTTGAGCATCGGCGTGTCGTCGGCATAGCCGACTGCCGCCATGTCCAGCGTGATCATCGGCGGTTTCAGTTCGCTCGGATCGGGAAATGCGAAGCTGAGCGAAGGGTCTTCCATCAGCGCCGCGATCGGCTGCATCTCGGCCAGCATCTTGGCGCGCGACTGCGCCTGCTTGGCGGTCGAGGCGCGTGCGCTGTTGCGCGCGACGTAATCCTGCAGCCGGGCGCGCTGCGCATCCTGCGATGCCTTGGCCGAGGCGAGCTGCGCTGCGCGTTCGGCGCGCTGCTTTTCGAAACTGTCATAGCCGCCGGGATACAGCGTCAGCTTGCCGCCCTGCAGGTGCAGGATATGATCGACCACCTTGTTGAGCAGATCGCGTTCGTGGCTGATGACCAGCAGCGTCGCCGGGTAGCTCTTGAGAAAATTCTCCAGCCACAGCGTCGCTTCCAGATCGAGGTGGTTCGACGGCTCGTCCAGCAGCAGCACGTCGGGCTGCGGAAAACAGCAGCGCGCCCAGGGCCACGCGCATTTTCCAGCCGCCGGAAAAGCTGTCGAGCGGCTGGCGCCTGCATCTCCTCGTCGAAGCCAAGCCCGGTCAGGATCCGCGCGGCGCGCGACGGGGCGCTGTAGGCATCGATGGCGAGCAGGCGTTCGTGCACATCGCCCAGCCGGTCCGGATCGGTGCAGGTTTCCGCCTCCTCCAGCAGCTCGGCGCGTTCGACATCGGCGGCCAGCACCGCCTCTTCGGGCGTGATCGAACCGCTGCGGCGCATCCTGCGCGATATAGCCCAGCCGGACGCGCGAGGCTTGCTGATCTCGCCATCGTCGGGTTCGATCTCGCCGATCATGGCCTTCATCAGCGTGGACTTGCCCGCACCATTGCGGCCGATCAGCCCCACGCGCGCGCCTTGCGGGATCGCGGCGCTGGCGTGTTCTAGAATGGGCCGGCCGCCGAGCCGGACAGTGAGGCCGTCGATTGTAAGCATGGCCGGCGCCCATAGCAAGGGCATTGCGCGCTGCCCAATGACTAATGCTGCACCTGCACTGTAACGCATGAAAACTTGCATCGCGCTCGCAGGAGGTCTAGCGACGCGGCATGGATATGGACAATCTGCTGCAGCGCTATTTCGGCACGCGTCCGACCTTGCCAAGGTGCAGGTGGACGCGATCCCGGCTGCCACCGAGCGGATGCTGGTCGATTTCGGGCTCGAGAAGGATCGGGGCAAACGCTTCGCGCTGTGGAGCCTGCTGTATCATGCTCGATGCCGCACCCGATCTCGACGTCGCATTCAAGGAAGAGGCGGACCGCGAGGCCGCGCGTAATTTCATGGATCTGATGGCCTCGGCTGGGCCCGACAGGCATGAACTGTCGATGCAATTGGCCGATTTCGATGCGGGCATGTTCCTGCGCGACTACTGGCAGAAGAAGCCGCTGCTGATCCGCAATCCGTGGGGCGATCGTGGAAAACCCCGCTCGAGCCCGACGAACTGGCCGGCCTGGCCTGCGAGGACCGAGGTGGAATCGCGGCTCATCACGCAGGACGTGGACGCGTAGGAGCTGGAACACGGCCCCTTGCCGCTCGATCGCTTCGGCAGGCTGGGCAAGGCGCCCGTGGACCCTGCTGGTGCAAGCGGTCGATCACCACATTCCTGCTGTCGCCGATCTGGTCGAACCCTTCCGCTTCATACCCAATTGGCGGATCGACGATGTCATGGTCAGCTATGCCGTCGACGGCGGCGGCGTCGGGCGCGCATTTCGACCAATATGATGTGTTTCTGGTGCAGGGCCTTGGGCGGCGGCGCTGGCAGTTGGGTGGGCTGTGCGACGACGAGACCGCGCTACTGCCGCATGACGATCTGACGATGCTGGCCGATTTCGAGCCGACCGATGACTGGGTGCTGGAACCCGGAGATATGCTCTATGTGCCGCCGCGCTTCGCACATAAGGGGGTCGCGGTGGGCGACGATTGCATGACCTATTCGGTCGGCTTTCGCGCGCCCTCGCTCGGCGAGCTGGTAGAAGGCTGGACGGGCGCGCAGCTGGACGGCTTGCGCGATGACGAGCGGTACAGCGATCCGGACTTGTCGGCGCAAGCCGAGCGCGGCGAAATTTCAGTGCAAGCATTATCGCGGCTTCATGCCATGGTGACCGAGCGCCTGTCCGATCGAGCCGCATTCGCGCGCTGGTTTGCAGGGCATGCGACCACCCCGAAATATGCCGAGGTAGACTGGCAGGCTGAGCATCCGATCGGCGCTGACGACATCGCGCAGGCGCTTTCAGATGATTGCGTGCTCATCCGAAATCCGGCCAGCCGGTTCGCGTTCGTTCGGCAAGGCCCCGGGGCGATATTGTTGTCGGTGGACGGGCAATGCTATGGATTGCCGACGAGGTTGCTGCTTTTGCGAGGAACTGTGCACGCACCCGCGCCTGAGCGTCGCACCCGAGCAAGCGAAGTCGCAGCCGGTGCACGCACTGATCGAGGAATTGCTGAACCGGGGCAGCATCGCGTTCGAGCTGGCAGACGATCCCGGCTAAAGCCCTTCTGCCTCTGCCCAATCGCCAACAGGCAGGCCATCGAGTGACCATGCACCTATCGACCACCGCACCAGGCGTAGCGTGGGATGCCCGACCGCAGCCGTCATCCGGCGGACCTGCCGGTTCTTTCCCTCCCGAATGGTCAGCTTGATCCAGCTGTCCGGCACGGACTTTCGCACTCTGATGGGCGGATCGCGCGGCCATAGTTCGGGATCCTCGATACGCTCGACCTCTGCAGGCCGGGTAATTCCGTCCTTCAGCCGAACGCCCTGCCGCAATTGTTCGAGCGCATCTGAGTGCGGCTCGCCCTCAACCTGAACCAGATAGGCCTTAGCCATTTTGAAGCGCGGATCGGCAATGCGGGCCTGCAGCCGCCCGTCATCGCACAGCAGCAGCAACCCCTCGCTGTCGCGGTCGAGCCGGCCGGCCGGATAAACGCCCGGCACGTCGATGAAGTCGGACAAGGTCTTGCGCGGCGACGGGCTGCCCCGATCGGTGAACTGCGAAAGCACACCGTAAGGTTTGTTGAACAGGATCAGACGCGACATCGGCTCACCATCAGGCCATCGACCGCATTGTCAAGCGAACCCGGCGAGCGGCTTTCCAAAGCCAAATGGCGGAGCTGTCAGTCTAATCCAACTCTGTCTCTGTCTGGCGCAGCGATATTGTCAGACTAGTCAAAAATGGCTCGCTGAGTTCAGCACCTCCAGAGACTTGGCCGTTTCGAAGCAAGTTGCGGAAAAAATAAGCTCAAAAATGACCTATTTGGAAAGTGGCGTACATTTGCTTTGACGCTGCCCGCTAGCGAGGCCAGCGGTGCATTCGCCTCGAAACTAACCGTGCTGCGTAGTAGCAGACACAATCGTGGATATGTCGTGAGCCGATGTCCGCCAGTTCCAGAAGCTCCTGCAATCAGTTCCCCACAACCGAGCACGCTGATGGAAACTGTGCCAGCTGGCGCTGTCCGCATGCCCGCATTTTTGAACAAGCCTGAGTGGACGTTACGGTCGGCAACTCGGCCGAGAAAATTGCCTCGCGATCTGTTCACGTGGTGCAATATTTTGGGGACAGGCTACATGGTTTCTAATCGTTGCCGCGCGCGGCATTTAGGGGCAGAACCGCGTTTTCACTACATCCTGGTTTTCGGAAAGATCTAGATTGTCCAGCCATTCGAACTTTTTCGACGCAATAATTACTGCCGATAATATGCGCCGCCTGGAAACCATTCTGGTTCTGCTGCAATCGTGGGGCAAGGAGACAGTGGAGGCCCTGCGGCCGGGTGAAGTTCGGAAATGCCATTACACTGTCTCCTCGTATCGCAGTCGCAAAGCGCTCAAGTTCGCAGATTGAAGTTCGACAGCAGCTTCATCGGAGGCGTATGTGCCTCCTACCCTCACGTATTTGTCGCGCCAAAAAAATGGTATCCCCGGCCTGCTTATTGCTGTGATAGAGTTTTGCATTTGGCACTTGTACCCGCTCGCCATTCTCATCCCAGTTGGACATCCAAAGCGATCTCTCTTCGAGGACGAAGGTTGTGTGTCGCCTATTCTCCCCGTCGATCAGGTTGCACACAACCGACAGCCAGCGCTGAGCGATCTCTTCTTCACCTTGTTCACCCCCTTGAGCGGGAAGAACTGGTGCATATCGGGCTCGAACCGTTCGACCACATCCTTGAAACGCGAGGAGACGCAGGGGAAGGCAAATGGCGTCGTGAAGTCGGGTATGTCCGCCTTTGATTTCCATCGCCAGACACTTGAAAGATTTTGAAACCTCGTAACTTACGTCGAACTGACGCCTCTGTTTGAACACGGCAGTTCTCTGCATCTCTTCGGTCGTCGGCTCTTCTAGTTTGATTTGGCCTTGAACTGATAATTGTAATTCTGTGACGAAATACGCAGAATAGCCCCAACTGATAACCCACATGCGAAATCGTGACGAGAAGCAAAGCGTCTTCTAAACCTGACGTTAATTCCGGATCCGCTTTTATCCGAATGTAGTCCGGCAGCTTTCAGTGTTTCATGTGTATTCACCTGACAGTCAGCTTTCGACCCAATTGCAGACATGAGAGGCCAAGGCTGAATCAGCGCGACGAGAGTATTGCGCATTTTTGACCAAGAAAAAGGAGCTTCGCCGCGTCGCGGTTGTTCAACGTTCCGATGGGTTACGGCCGTTGTAAGAGAAATTCCCGAGTCGAAGAACCGGATTGGCCTTGGCTAGACGAAATCATTAATGATGGGTGGGACAAGTGATGAAGAGCCCGAGGGGTTTGCTGAGACTTGGAACCTGCTGCACGGATTATTCAGCACAATCGACGATGCGGAAAGGGGGGCTAGGTTCTGCGCACGGTCGCGCTAGAGCATGGTTGAGGCAAGATAAGTCTGCTCCCCACTCAAATGCGGTCGCCCAATGATTGCAAATCTTCATCAGCGAGTGGTCGCTGATCAATCGACGATGGATCTTTCTACCTCATCAAGCATAGAATTGAGTGTTCCCGGACTTTGGCTGGTACAAGCGATCTGCAATGGCCGCGCCGGTTGCACCGAAAATACCCAAATCTTGTCGGATCATGGCCAATTTTCGTGCCAGTTCTGGATCATTTGAAACGGCATCCTCAATTGTTTTACCGACAGCAGAAAACGACACGGCAGGATCCCCACTATGGCGTTGCGCTTCGTTCACCACATGCATCCGAGCAGGCGCGTCGTTGACGGGCGGATCGATTTGTGACTCGCACTTGACCGAGTATTTGCGCTGGGGTTCGCTTCCGATCCAGTAAATTGGTCGAACAGATCGGCAATTGCCGCGCTGCTCCCATCAGCGAGAACGTCAAAGACTTCTTCGAGACGGTAAGGATTTTGAGTTGAACGATCGATCAAAAGAACGGCGACTGTGCAGGTCGGCGAACAGTGAACGCGCACCGGTCATCTCGCCTGAGGTGCGATGCGCTTTTTGCAGTCGGTCGATAAGCCAGGAAGATATCAGCTGGAGTTCTGGTCGAACCATCGCTGCGAACGAAGCTCGAAGTTGCGACGACAGCGTTCCGATCGATCTTGAGCCTGTCGTCGGAGGCATTGACCGAGCTCAAGCGGATCGAGACGATCCCGATATTCCAAGTGATTGCGACTTGCTGGCATCTGGTACGGCCATTGCCATTGCGATCCTGCCACACCCTCTAGCTCTCGATAGCGAGCGTCGTCCCCATCAATCACGCCGTCGTCGTTGCTATCGAGGAAGGCCAGGCCCGGCAGCCCGCTGCGGCGTCGGCGTGCCAGCTGCGAGAGAAAGCTCAGACGCTTCGGTGATCAGTCTGTTGTTATTCCGGTTCATGACGAGGAAACCATCTACCTCCAGCGAGCCACCCAGTATCGTCACCGAGCCCGTCACCTGTATAATCGAATATTGTTCTGCTCTTGGTGCGTTTTTCCAACTCGATGCCATCCCCGTTGAGATCAATGCGATAGGAGCGATCATCCCGAAGGAGCCGTTCGAGAAGGTGAGGAGTGTGTTCGCTCTAGCTGCCCGGCAAGCGGGTCTATCCCGCGCCGCGCCTTTTTCGGCATTACCGATACGTTACGACGAGTAACGCTAATCCGGTACTTCTTCGACTTGCGATGAAAATTGTAATGAGTCGCTGTCAAGTCCGGTACATTGTCCGCTGCCGAGAAATAGGTCAGCGCCGCATCCGCAAATTCACGGCGCACGCCGCTAGTCAGCGTGAACCTGCCGACATTGGCAATCGCTACCTCGCCGAATTGCGTTACCCCTTCAACCGCCGTCCCGGTCAGGTCGATAGACGCAATATCTACTTCACGCAGGGTCGCGGTTTCTCCTGCGTCGACAGCGCCATCGCCATCCGCATCGCGCCATATTCCGAACTCCTCGAAGCGCTCGTCATTCTGGTTGAGCACGCCGTCATCGTTGCTGTCAAAGGCGACCAGACCTGCAAGGTCGGTTGCAGCATCTTGCACGTCATCGACAAAGCTGATTTCCTCAATCCCCGACATAGTTCCGTTTCGATCACGATCTAAGAACAGGAATGCGTCGCTTGCGCCTATCCAGCTTGTGTCATCGGCTAGGCCATCGCCGTCGAGATCGAATTTCGCATTGCTCTGCGAGACATTGAGGGTCTCAATACCGTCGCCGTCGAGATCGAGGATGATCGGCGAAGTAACACCAACGATCTCTCCATCATTGAAAAGTAACTGCTCGATTCCATTCAGAACATCGTTCCCATCGTCGCCATCGATGTCAGGGGAAATGTCGGAAACGCCAAATTGTCCGTTGCTTGTGGTTAGGACGTAGCCTTCACTCAATCCTGCAAAGGCGGCGGTGTCAAAACCGCTGCCGCCAAAGAGAGCATCATCGCCGCTTCCGCCCGATAGACTGTCGTGATCGCTGTACGCATAAATCGTATCGTTGCCGGCAAGCGCAGCGATATCGTCCGCCGCAGAGCTGCCGTAAAGTGTATCGTTACCGTGTGTAGGCTGCGCCAACCGCGCAATCATCCTGCACTGTAATCCCAGACTGTACCGTCTGCGAAGTGCAATTCCTCAATGCGCCAGTTGCCGTGCGACAACTGTCCATTCAGCCTGATGGATCCCGAACCGTCTGCAAGACTTATGAGCAGATCCGCTCCATCAGAGGCAGTGCCGAATACCAGATCATCCGGCGCGATACCTGCGCCAAACTCCAGCACGTCGCCGCCGTGGCCCCAGTCATAGATCAGATCATTGCCGTCCCCTCGGGCATACACATATGTATCGCCCTCAGAGCCACCGTCGAGCACATCGTCACCTGCGCCACCAATCAGCGTGTCGCTGCCAGCCACCCCATAAATCGTATCGTTGCCCAGCCCCCCGTTGATGACGTCGCTCGTCAAGCTGCTGCCATATATGTAATCATTACCGTCGCTCGTCTGGTCTTGAACTAGACGAGCATTGATCTGAGCATTGTTCCAAACCGTACCGTCGGCGAACTTCAATTGCTCGATATGCCGGTAGTACTGCGAAAGCTGGTCATAAATTCTGACCGAGCCCGATCCATCGGTAAGGCTGATTACCAGATCCGCACTTCTGCCCGGATGTATTCCGAACGCCAGATCTTCCGGCGCGATACCTGCGCCAAACTCCAGCACGTCGCCGCCGTGGCCCCAGTCATAGATCAGATCATTGCCGTCCCCTCGGGCATACACATATGTGTCGCCCTCAGAGCCACCGTCGAGCACATCGTCACCTGCGCCACCAATCAGCGTGTCGCTGCCAGCCACCCCATAAATCGTATCGTTGCCCAGCCCCCCGTTGATGACGTCGCTCGTCAAGCTGCTGCCATATATGTAATCATTACCGTCGCTCGTCTGGTCTTGAACTAGACGAGCATTGATCTGAGCATTGTTCCAAACCGTACCGTCGGCGAACTTCAATTGCTCGATATGCCGGTAGTACTGCGAAAGCTGGTCATAAATTCTGACCGAGCCCGATCCATCGGTAAGGCTGATTACCAGATCCGCACTTCTGCCCGGATGTATTCCGAACGCCAGATCTTCCGGCGCGATACCTGCGCCAAACTCCAGCACGTCGCCGCCGTGGCCCCAGTCATAGATCAGATCATTGCCGTCCCCTCGGGCATACACATATGTATCGCCCTCAGAGCCACCGTCGAGCACATCGTCACCTGCGCCACCAATCAGCGTGTCGCTGCCAGCCACCCCATAAATCGTATCGTTGCCCAGCCCCCCGTTGATGACGTCGCTCGTCAAGCTGCTGCCATATATGTAATCATTACCGTCGCTCGTCTGGTCTTGAACTAGACGAGCATTGATCTGAGCATTGTTCCAAACCGTACCGTCGGCGAACTTCAATTGCTCGATATGCCGGTAGTACTGCGAAAGCTGGTCATAAATTCTGACCGAGCCCGATCCATCGGTAAGGCTGATTACCAGATCCGCACTTCTGCCCGGATGTATTCCGAACGCCAGATCTTCCGGCGCGATACCTGCGCCAAACTCCAGCACGTCGCCGCCGTGGCCCCAGTCATAGATCAGATCATTGCCGTCCCCTCGGGCATACACATATGTGTCGCCCTCAGAGCCACCGTCGAGCACATCGTCACCTGCGCCACCAATCAGCGTGTCGCTGCCAGCCACCCCATAAATCGTATCGTTGCCTGCACCGCCTAGGAGGGTATTAGCTCCATAATCACCATAGATTACATCGTCACCGGAAGTGCTGCCGGTCGCCGCCTGAAAGACATAGTCGTAGTCCCAAATCGTCCCCGAAGCGAACACGATTTCCTCGATCTGGCCATAAGTGCCAGTCGTAAATCCACTCAGGACCAATTGCTGCTGATTTTGCGCAAATGTCAGCAGCACATCTGCGCCGCTATTCGCCGACGAAACAACGATGTCCTCTGGATTGATCGCATCGCCGAGATACAAACGGTCAAAGCCGCCGGAGCCTTCTCCATAATAGCGAGAGAAGTCGGCGATAATGTCATTGCCGTCGCCCAAACTATAAAAGTAGCTATCATTACCGCCACCGCCGTGCAGGGTGTCGGATCCAGGTCCGCCTGTCAGCTCATCGCTTCCATCACCGCCGGCAAGGAGATCGTCGCCTTCACCGCCGTGCAAAACATCATTTCCCGCATCCGCTCGCACAACGTCATTGCCTAGACCGGCAAAGAACTGCTCATTAAAATAGGAGCCTTCGAGGAAGTCATCGCCGTCGGTTGGATTGATTGCAAGTTGCGCAACTTGGCTAAGGATCAAAACCGTACCGTCATCGAAGGCGAAGGATTCGATATCATGCCAGGTGTAGCCAAAGATGCTGCTCTGCCAGGCAAGGCCGCTCTCTACGGTGATGGTGTCAGGGCTATCGATTAGGCCAATGATTAGATCGGCCCCGCTCCGCGACCAAACCACATCTTCCGGCGCAATATCAGAGGCGAACTGGACGCGATCATCATCAGAAAATTGTACAAATTCAACACTCTCCTGGATTATGTCATTGCCGGATCCGCGTCCGAAGAAATACGTGTCGGAGCCATCCATTCCTCGAAGAATATCGTTGTCCGCACCTCCATCAATGAAATCGTCAGTGTGAAAACCGGTGACGACTTCAGCAGACGCCGTACCAATCGTAAGGAGGTTCTGAATTTCCGCTTTAGTCATGATTGAACCGTCGGAAAATTGGATTTGCTCGACGTCACGAAAGGTGAAACCGATATAGTTGTCGAATTGACCAACAACGGTCACGCTGTCGCTAGTTCCGGCAATACTTATCGTTAGCGCATCACCATCGCGCATGAACTCCAAGTCCGCAGCGGCGATACCTTGGGCCATCACGATCTGATCGAAGTCGTCGAGGTTGGCGTTGTCGACCGACTCCTCGATTGTGTCGTGACCATAGCCGAGACCGAAGTAATAAATGTCCGAACCGTCGCCGCCTTGCAGGATATCATTTCCATCCATGCCGTTCAGTTCATCGTTTTCAGGCGTGCCGAAGATCGTGTCATCGCCTGAGGTGCCACCCATCAGCGAGTTGGCCACGTCCCGCTTCGTCCAGACGGTACCATCGGCAAACTCGAAGAATTCGATATCAGTCCAGCTGAACCAGTTCTGGAAAGCGAACTGACCCTCTACCGTGATCGAATCCGTCGTCCCGTCTACAGTAACCGTAAGCGCATTACCTGAGCGACTGAGGGACACGGCTGATGGAAGGATTCCCGCTCCGAACACGATACGGTCATCATCAGCGATTTGCGCAAATTCCACGCTCTCCTTGATCGTGTCCTGGCCATCGCCGAGATTGAAGATGTAGGTGTCAGAGCCATCTTTGCCAGACAGGATATCGTTTCCTAAACCGCCTACGATCGTATCATTAGTATAAAATCCATCCAGCGTATCATCACCGCTGGTGCCAACAGTGAATTCGGCCATAAGCTCGGCTTTGGTTACAACGGTTCCGTCAGCGAAGTGGAACGTCTCGATATCGTAGTTGGTGAGGCCGACGTAATTGTCAAATTGCCCGGCTATCGTCAGATCATCACTGCTTCCGTTAATCCGGACTATGAGATCTTTGCCGCTGCGCTCGAAGGCAATATCGCTCCTTGTCAGTCCAGCTTCGAATTCGACGCGGTCGTTATCGTCGAAATTTGCGTTGTCCACTGTCTCTTCGATACGGTCGGAGCCAGATCCGATCCCAAATGCATAGGTGTCGCCGCTATCCCCGCCGCGCATGATATCGTTGCCTGAGCTCGCTTCAAACCGATCCTCCAGATCGAAACCGACGATCGTATCGTCGCCAGCGGTGGTAGCAGAAGCAATCGCCAGAGCGTTCAAATCTTGCCAAGTCCAAGACGTGCCGTCTGCAAATTCGATAAGCTCGATCCGGCTATTGGAGATCGCGCCAAAAACACCGGTATGGTAGTAATCGTTCTGTCCATGCAGCGTTACAGAGTCGCCTCCGGAACCCACAAGCAAAAACACGTGGTCTGCATCATAGTTTACGGCGATGTCTGCAACGGTGATGCCTACACCGAAGCGCAGGATATCGGGCGTGGTGTCGACGGTTACGAAACCTTCGCGAAGAATGAACTGGTTGTCGTCATCGATGACGTCCTGCCCGTCCCCAAGATTAAAGATATAAGTATCGGCATATCCGCCCCCAGACAAGTAATCGTTTCCAAGCCCACCGGTCAGTGTGTCTTCGTAAAGGTCGCCCCACAGGCTATCGTCGCCATCAGTCCCTGAAGTTACATCAAGCAGGACGTCCTGCCAACTGATGCGAGTACCGTCGCCGAACTCGAACCATTCGATCCGATCGAACCATTGCTCGCCGAGCGTCCCTGTCTGGAACCCGTTGAACTGGTTCTCGACCGTAAGCGTTTCTCCCGTGTCGAGCGTTATCGTGAGATGCGGCGCGGACGACAGGCGCGAGAACGTGACATCGGCAAGATGGATATCGGGTGCAAAAACGATCGTATCTGCGCCCTGCTCGAGCGACAGCCCGCCAAGACCGACATCGACATCAATGTAGATGGCCTGTTCGTCGATAGTGTCGTCACCAAAACCACGTCCGAAGAGGTAGGTGTCGTTGCCATCGTGACCGATGAACGTATCGTTCCCGAGGCTCGGGCCGAAAAAGTCGTCGTCACCAAAACCTCGTGTCACGTCATCACCGTCGGTGGTGACCGAGGCAATCAACTGCTGCTGGATGTCGGAATGCGTATAGACATCACCGTAATGACGGAACGAGAATATCTCGACACGAGTATTCGGTGACCACTGATGGTTATAGCCGAGCGACGAGTAGCCGAACTGGTTATCGATTGTAACGCTATCACCACCCGAACCAATGGTAATGACCAGATCATTCTCGTCAGCACCGCGTGCGAATATCAGTTCCTCAGGCGCAATGCCCTCGCCGAATATGACCATGTCGGCCGCCATGAGTAGCGGATTAGTCTGCTCCTCTCGGATGATGTCAACACCATCTCCTAAATCGAACACGTATAGGTCGGCATCATCGCCGCCCATCAGCAGGTCGTTTCCGGCGTGGCCTTGGAAAACATCAGTGTGCATCGTGCCGTGCATCACATCGTCACCCGATGTGCCTTCGCCTACCGCGATCGCAATATCGGGTAGTTCCATGATCGCGCCATCTGCGAACTGGATTTCCTCAACGCCGAGGTTGTTGCTAATGATAACGTCGGACGAGAGCGGGACAACATCGGCAAACTGGCCGAGCACCGTCACGGTATCGCCCGTTGCGTCGACAGTCAGCACAAGATTATCGCCAACACGCGCTGCCGAAACCTCTGAGCGATCGATATCGACGAACCGGATGCGGTCGCCCATTTTGGCGCCCTCCTCGTCGTCGATTGTCACTGCGCCAAACCCACTTTCGAGCAGATAGACATCCTGCCCGGTTCCGCCTTCGGCAATATCGCCGTCGCCAAGACCCGAAAAAATCGTGTCACCATCGATCTGGGTTAGCGTTTCGGCTACCGAAGTGCCGATCCGCAGATTGCCGATCCCGACAGCCGGGGCAAGCGTCGCCAGATCGAAAGTCGTTCCGCTCGCAGCAATGGCTGCCTGCAATTGCGCGGCCGCGAAATCGTCGCGTACGATATTGTTGTCGAACCTGCGTGATCCTTGCTGAATCACCTTCAGCAGTCCGCCCCAGTCTTCCCATTCCGTCAATGCGGTCACGGAGTCTGTCGAGAGGCCTGAAAGAATGTTCGCATAAACATCCTTCAGCGTATCGGCTCCGCCCATCACGATCAGGTCGAGATCGTCGCGGTAGGTCATCCCCGAAAACGCAGGTAAGCCGGAGCTTTGCACCACCAGGCGCAGCGTCAGGCTTTGGAGCGTGTCTGTCCAGCTATCTTCCAGTTCGGCGAGTCCGGCTGTCGAAACAGCGCCCGTCTGCGGATCGCGCGGTGCGATTTCCTGACCGCTGAAGGCCTCAAGAAACGCCAGTTTACGCGCATCGAATCCGTTTAATCCGATCGGATCGGCCGGCACGTCGGTGACATCCGCCCAGGCATAGAAAATATCTTCGGCAGCCTGCTTCATGACCGACAGGTCGCTGGTAGAAAGCTGGTCAAACGCATCGACCTGCGCGAGCAAGGCTGAAATCTTCGCTCATCGCGATATGTAGGTCCGCGACATTACCGAACCCGCGCAATTGCGGGAGCGCTGCGGCGGCGGTGCTGACGGTGGTGCCGGTGATATAGCGCGTATCGATATGACTGATGTCGAGCACCGCATCGCCTGCCATGCGGGTCGAACCGTCGGTCATGGTGACGCTTGCTTCGGCGGCGATAGTGTTGCCGCCGATATCGATCGGCTCGGCAGGTGTGGTCGCGGCCACGCTGATCGAGACGATACCGGTATCGGTCAGGCTCGACAGTTCACCGGCGTCGGTCACACCGTCGCCATCAAGATCGCGCCAAACGCGCAGATCGGCGAACACGGCGTCATTCGCATCGATCACACCATCGGCGTTGAGGTCATGCATCGCCAGTTCCGCAAAGCCGCCTTGCGTTTCGTCGCCGAAGAACTCGCCGCATCGTCGACGATGCCGTTTGCGTTGGCGTCGAGGACCAGAAATCCGTCGTCCGGGCGCACCCAGCCGGTCTTCTCGGCAAAGCCGTCGCTGTCGAATTCGAAATACACCCCGCTATTGCGCTGCGTGGTCAGCTCGTAGCCGTCCCCGTCGAGATCGAGCACGATCGGGTCCCAGCCGGCAAAGCCCACACCGAACCCGGCCTTCAGTGCCAGGTTGATGAACTGCGTGAAGGTCTCGCGCGTGGGCGTATCGGCGTGGCCCACCTCGAACACCACAACCCCGCCGCTTGCAGCACCGCTGTCGAGGTCGAGCCGGTAATCCTCGATCTTGGCAACACCGCCAAGGCCGTAGCCGATATTGATGCCCAGGCTGCCATCTTCGTAGGTCTGGTAGCTGGCGAACTTCATGGTCGCCACATCGACAAAGGTCGCCGCCGCTGTCAGCACCGCCGAGCCGATCACCGGGAACCCGCTCATCATGGTCGAGAACGGCGCCCAATAGGCGGTCGTCCCCTCCATCCACCATTGCTTCACCCCGCCGAACAAGGGCAGACCCATCCACACGCTATCGCCGCTCGTCTCGGCATCATGGATCGTCGTATTCGCGCCGATGAAGAATTTGTCCGCGTCGGCTCCCCCATAGAGATGCGCTTCCGCACCACCTCCGAACAGAATATCCTCCCCCGCGCCGCCATAAGCGAAGCCGCCTTCGCCCGCTATCAGGAAGATTGTGTCGTCGCCGTCATCGCCATGCAGTTCGAGCGCCTCGCCAGCTGCGCCGATCGTGGATCCAAACCCGAATATGACATCGTCGCCATCGCCGGCGCGCGCTGCGCCATGACCGGTATGCAGCATCCAGTCATCGCCGGCCTGGCCGTTCAATATGGACGAACCAAGCCCCAGCATGAGATCGACACCGTCATGCCCGAGGCCCGAGACCGCATCGCTCGCCACGGTGACCTGCGGCAAGTCGATCTGCGCAAGATCGATCCCGATTGCCTTTGCCGCTCGCCTCACTGTAGCCGACTGCACGTCGTCGAACACCTTGCGAATACTTTCGAATGCGGGACTGTCCGGTAAGGCGCCCAGCAGCTCGTCGGTGACATTTAAGAACTCGGTGACCGACTGTTCGGTCGGCGTAGAAACCAGCAGTCCCCACCCCGCATCGTGCGGCATGATAGCAAGGTCCACGCCGAAGCTGAACGCTGAGCCATTGAGCAACAGGGTATCGGCGCGCTGCGAGGCTTCGATGCCGAGACCCCCGTCGAGGCGCATGGTCAAATCGGCAATGGTCTGCGAGTAATCCGCATCGTTCTGGAAGAACACCACATCGTCCAGCATCAGCGCTTCGAGATCGTAGACCCCGCTCTGGCCCGACAGGACATCGCCCAGTTGCCAATCCGCGAAGTCAGTGACTGCCGCCAGCCCGACCCCGCGCTCGCGCGCGATGAAACGCTCGACCGAGCTGGCATAAGCTCCGTTGTCGTAAGTAAAATACGGATCGTAGATCGTGCCGTCGCGCTCGGTAACGCCAAAGCCCGCGAATGCAAAATCGTTGCCTAAACTGTGATAACCCTGCCAGAAAGGCAGGCTCATATTTGCACTCGCTTCGTCCACACCGCCGCGAATATCGTCAAGGGCCAAGTTTCCGAAGACATGCGCGTTCGCACGATCCGCTTTGTTCGGAAACTCTGCAAAATTCGGGCTGTCAGGGTGATCGTAGATGTTAAGCCAAAAGTCGTTATTATTGAGAAAGAATTGGGCATGGGCAATTTTCTCGTCCGTCAGGGGATTGACCTGCTCGCTGATAGTTAGACCGTCAATCAGATAGGCCTGAAAGCCGCGTAACGTTTTGGCGGCGATCGTCGCGGCTTCCCCCATCGACATACCACCCGAAGTGTTAGATTCGTATTCACCAAGAATATCGGAAATAATTCTTTCGACAAATGGTGTGTATTTATGGTGCGCTCCAGCATGACGAGCAAATCCGTGCGCCAACGAGCTACCAATCGACGTCGGCAACAGCAGGCCATTGATGTCGAAAAGGTCTTCGATATACTGAAGGGAATGCGGCGCATGCTGCGATACAGCGAGAAAGAGATCCTCGATATTCTCCTTGGTAGGGGCTCCCACAGGGATCACATGGTGCTTTTGCCAGTCGGAGCGATAGCGACCGTCTTCTTCGTGCGTTTCTTTATTCATCTGGTCGAACGTCGTCATATCGCTACCCCTCCCTGAAATACGCTGTGTACAGATGCGCTATAACGCGCCTTTTCTTCATAACGGAATATAACTCATTCGATACAAGGTGCCGAAAACCGGTAAGATCTGCTGGCATGTAAAAGTGCAGCCCGTTCACCTTTTCCCTGTCGAGGACAACTTCATATTTTTGGAAATCGTTCTGCCCCCTCACTGAATACCTCGGCTGGTTACCAACCATCTTAGGCTCAATTTTGGTCAGCTCTGGCTTCACAGAATCATTCAAGAAATTGCGGTTCTGAACCGCGAAATAGCGACGGGGGAAAGGGCTGCCATTCGGATTTAAAATCTGAACTTCGTGGAACTGGTGTATCTCCGGCTCGAACTCTTGGATACAATCGCACATCTCTTGGGAGAAAACACTGAACCCATGTAAGGCCATATAGTGCGGGAGGACTTTCCGCGACTTGTCGAGCCTGCCACTTTCAGGCCAGAAGCGGTCTTCGAGCTCAATATCTTGTTTCGCTAGAGATAGATGAGACCAAAGGCCGTTCGCTTTGCAGTACTCCTCCGAGGGCTGAATTCGCTCGCGCGGCGGTTCTACATGCAGCTTAGGATGCGCGGTTCGCGACACGCCCTGTCGAATCCCCCAAGCCATCAGCTTACGCCAACATCTTTGTCGTAGCGATGTGTCAACACCACATGATCCTTCTGCCAATCATCGCGGCGATCGTTCGAGCCGGGCTGATTTACTTCACCAAATGTGGTCATCTTAAACCTCCTCGATCTCTAGCGTCTCGATGGTTTCAATTCCGCCCAATCGTGAAATACGATCAAATAGCTCATTCGACATCGCCACATGATAGATTAGTATATCTCTCGGATGCCAAAGGTGATACTCATCAATGCGATCTTCAAAAAAATAAACTTTTGCATTGTGATATTGGGCAGTATTTAGGAACTTCCCCACACCATCACCGTAAACTTTGTATGGTGCGGTCGAGTACGCCGGCCTGATCGCCATAACGCGCATCCGCCGTATTAAGCACCAGACTTTCCTGATCACCGAAGCCGAGACCGTCGAGCACGTCGTCATGGAGAAACAGCAGCTTGGTGAAATCGAGGAAGTTGCGGACCTGAATGCGATATTAACGATTGACCGCCTCCCATTCAGGAGAACCGGAGGCGAGGTCCGCGAGTGCCAGATTTCGATTTCGCTCCAGTCTGTTTAGATATAGGTTGGAGTCGTCAAAATCTTGGTCATTCATTCCGGGTTCGTGCGGCAGATAGAATAATCGATCAAACGCACCAAAGTGATTGCCGATATGGTTTGCTGCGCCGAGCACCAGATTGCCGCGAGCACTTTCAGGAAGCAGAACCGCATTGTTTTCGACATGCTGATTACCGGAAAAGTCAAGACCACCGAGCCATTGGACAGTATTGATCCAAAAGCTGCTGCCAATTATGTGAGCAGCCTGAAACCCGGTCTGGTTTTGCGCCAGGCGTGGTGCGGTGAGACGGCGGAGACCTTGCGGGCGATCAAAATTCGGAAAAGCCATCAAATAGTATCCCTGTTGCCAACAGCCAAGCCCAGGAGATCTAGAGCTTCAAGAGCTTCTGCTGCTTCATCGGACGCGTAAATCCCCACACCCATCAAGTGTTTGTCGC
The DNA here is from genome assembly GCA_963797945.1 of uncultured Alphaproteobacteria bacterium. Lineage (GTDB taxonomy): Bacteria > Pseudomonadota > Alphaproteobacteria > Sphingomonadales > Sphingomonadaceae > Qipengyuania. The sequence goes on from CAWCRA010000006.1 coordinate 688,078, forward strand.
GCCAGAAGTGGTAGCCGGCGGTCTGCTTTCTGCTGTGATATAGTTTTGCGTTGGGGACGACGAACCGCTCGCCATTTTCATCCCAATTGGACATCCAAAGCGCCCCTTTCTTGAGCACATAAGTGGTATGCTTGCGATCGACCCCGTCGATGCGGTTGCAAACTACCCAAAGCCAGCGCTCGGCGATTTTTTCCTTTGCCTTGTCGACCACTGTGAGCGGAAAGAACTGATGCACGTCCGGCTCGATTTTCTCGGCTACGTCCTTGATGCGTGACGAGATGCACGGAAAGCCGTGCGGAGTATAATAGTCAGGAATCTCGCGTGATGAGTTCCATTGCCAAGTAGTGGGAACATTCTCAGGTTCGACAGGATAACCGAGCGTATATTGATGGGTATGCCTGAGCGCGATCACCCTTTCCATTTCGTCTGTAACCGGCCCCTTGAGCTTGATCTGCTGCGTATCGCCGTCGAGTAATTTCTCACTCGGGTATTGCCCTAGTTCTTTTGTGCCCCCGATCAGATACACCATCAAGCTATCTCCAATTCGTGCCATTTGCCGTTATCGTTCGCAGCCACTCGCGAGGCAACGCCAACTGCTTCCGATATCGACGTAACGTGACAGCCTCGGGTCGCCAGCTCGGCAAAGCCGCCTTGCGTTTCGTCGCCGAAGAACTCGCTCGCATCTTCGACGATACCGTTGGCGTTCGCGTCGAGCACCAGGAAGCCGTCGTCCGGGCGCACCCATCCGGTCTTCTCGGCATAGCCGTCGCCGTCGAACTCGAAATACACCCCGCTATTGCGCTGCGTGGTCAGCTCGTAGCCGTCCCCGTCGAGATCGAGCACGATCGGGTCCCACCCGGCAAAGCCCACACCGAACCCGGCCTTCAGTGCCAGGTTGATGAACTGCGTGAAGGTCTCGCGCGTGGGCGTATCGGCGTGGCCTACCTCGAACACCACAACCCCGCCGCTTGCAGCACCGCTGTCGAGGTCGAGCCGGTAATCCTCGATCTTGGCAACACCGCCAAGGCCGTAGCCGATATTGATGCCCAGGCTGCCATCTTCGTAGGTCTGGTAGCTGGCGAACTTCATGGTCGCGACATCGACGAAGGTCGCCGCCGCGGCCAGCACCGCCGAGCCGATCACCGGAAATCCGCTCATCACGCTTGAGAACGGCGCCCAATAGGCGGTCGTCCCCTCCATCAGCCGCAAATCGCCCAATGCCAAGTCGTACCTGACGGGCAGAATGTTCGACGAGACTGGCGAGGTGATGACCCCGGTCCACACCCGTAACCGGCACGGAACGCTCTATCGCTACTATGTCTCGGCCTCGCTTCAGCAGGGCGCGAGGCCGACGGGCGATGGCGTGCTGCGCCGGATCTCGGCGAGCGATCTGGAAAAGACACTTTCCGATCTGCTTGCACGCTGGCTGCCCAATGAAGCAGAACCGCTCGATTACATGCTTGCTATCCGGCTCAAGAGCGACGGACTGCTGATCGATCTCGAAGAAGCCGCTGCCAAGGAAATCACATCAAATCTCGGCAGCGGGGAGACGATCCTCCATTCGGGCCAGGGCGCCTTGCGCATTGCCGTTCCGCTTGCCTTGCCGCTGCGCGGCGGCAAGCGGGTTGTCATCGCCGGATCGCAGCGACACCCAAGAGCGGACCCTGCTCTCATCGCCGCGCTGCGAAAAGCCCACCGCATGCTTGCCTGGTCGAAAGGGCATGCCTTCGCTCGACGCCTCGCCCGCCTCGATCTACGATCGCCAGGTCCTGCGCCTCGCCTTGCTCGCGCCCGATCTCCAGGCCGACATTCTCGCCGGCCACCACCGGAGGCGAGCGCCAAGACCATCGCCATACCGATCGATTGGAACGCCCAGCGCAAGACCCTCGGCTGGAACCATTAATTGTGATGGCACGACGCGACGACGCCATTCGCTGCTACGGGCCATGTGGGTCCCTGCACCCGCGATTAAATTCCCTGCTTTGTCGTCCAGGGAATTTGGGATTGGCTCGGTCCCAAAACTCCAGCAATTCTGCGCGCTTGCGCAGCGCAGATCGATCCCCGGAATGCGCAAAACCACCCCCAAACTGACAAATTCCCTGTAAATTCCCTGACAAACAGGGAAACCGCACTGATTTTGCTTGGCGCGGAGACTTGCCTCCCCAAAACGCCGTAATGAGGCGCGGAGACGATGGTGATTTCCAGCACTAGTGACGGCTTCCCGCGAACAAACCGCGGGTATTCACGGGCTTACAGGGAATCTCGAAAACACGAGCAAAATCAATGAGATGATTGGCG
>CAWCRA010000007.1:0-189545 GCA_963797945.1 uncultured Alphaproteobacteria bacterium
CAGCAAAAACGGTTGACATGGCGTGCCAGGCCTCGTACATTACAGATGAGGATAAGTTGGTAATTTACGAATCGGAGTTATTTATGAAGAAAGATTTTCACAGCAGCAGCTGCAGCTTCGATGGTTCTGGCACCTGTCGCAGCATCCGCTGCTCCAGTGGCGCAGCGCGCCGTCGCTTCCTCGCAAGAAGAAGAATTGGCAGGTAGCGGCATTCTGATCGCCATCCTCGCTGCAGCAGCAGTGATCGCCGGTATCGTGATCGCAGCCGACGGCGACGACGATGAGCCAGTCAGCGCCTAATCGCGATTGATTCGAATTAAGGAGGGGCCGGTTTATCCGGCCCCTTTTTTTATGCGCGGTCGGAATGGCGGTTTCGATACTACGATCCTATGGCTGGCGTCTGAAATCCTTTTACTGGTCAGCGACATTCTGAACGCACACGAATTGCATTGCGTTCGATCCGGGCCCGGTCATCGGAGGAACAACTAACGCCCGCCGATAACGACCTTGGCGATGGTTACAAACGTTGTTGCGCGCTGTATCGTCGGCTTTACCGTCTGTCGCTCCGCAGCTATAGTCGGGCTCCTTACTCGAATGAGCGTGGATTTATCCAGACACATGCCCAAAATACTGTCGGTTCTCTTATGCACGCTGGCTTTGGCCGGATGTGCGAAGCAAATCCCGCTGGAGACTTCGGGCCGTCTAACGGTCATCGACGGACGGACTCTGTCGCCCGCGCCCAACCGCACCGATCTCGATGCCGGCGGATCGGCCCGCGCTGATCGGCCCGCTCGATACGATCGAAATCAACGTTTTCAACGTGGCGGAACTCAGCCGGGAATTGCAGGTCGATTTCGAGCGGCCGGATATCGATGCCGCTCGTGGGGTCGATCGATGCCGGGGGCATGACGGTGCGCCGAAAGCTGTCCGACGTCGTCAGAGTTGCTTCGTGGCCGATATATCCGCAATCCCGAGTCAACGGCGAACATCAAGAGTTCGGTTAGCCAGGTCGTCGCCATTGACGGTCAGGTCGTAGAACCGGGGCTTTATCCGGTAACCAACCAGATGACATTGCTGCGCGCCGTGGCCTCCGCACGCGGACTCACGGAATTCGCCAAACAGGACGATGTCGTTATTTTGCGGACTGTGGAAGGGCAGAAATTGGCCGGACTGTACAATATAGGCGCTATTCGGCGCGGCCTTTACGACGATCCGGCGATCTATGCCAACGATGTGGTCGTGGTCGGTGATTCCCCGCACGGCGCCGGTTCCGCGATATCATCTCCGTCGCACCCCTGCTCGCAGGTCCGATCATCGCAATTCTGCAACGCTGACAGGGCGATCTGATACAGTCACCAGCGCGCTTCATCGACCGCAGCGCATCGCTGAACACCAGCGAAACGCCTGCGCGCAATCGGTTCGCTGCGGAAGAAGTATCGCTGTTTCAGCAATATCTGCGGATTGCCTTGCGCTGGAAATACGTAATTCTGGGCGCGCTGGCGGCCACGGTTCTCACTGCATTCATTGTCACGCTGCTGATGACGCCACAGTTTACGGCTGTGTCCACCATCGAAATATCGCGCGATTCCGACAAGGTTACGTCGTTCGAGGGGGTGGAGCGCGAAACTAGCGTCGCCGACCAGGAGTTCTACCAGACGCAGTATGGGTTGCTGCAATCGAGAACCTTGTCCGAACGGGTGGCGTCGCAATTGCGGCTTGTCGACGATCCCGACTTCTTCGAAATGTTCGGCGTCGTTTCGGAAGATACGGCATTCAGTACGAGAACGGCAGGTTCGTGGCCAATGGCCTGCTTGATCGACAGCGCGTTGCGGGGGAAATTCTGCTTGCGAACGTCGATATCGAACCCACGCAGCTATCGCGGCTGGTCGATGTGGAATTCACGAGCCCGTACCGTGGTGCCGTCGGCGAGCGCGAAGGGCCGAAGCGTTCATTCAGACCAATCTCTCAACGCAGGGTCAGGAACACTTTACGGTCGCGACCTTCGAACGCCAGCTTGCCGAAGCGAAGGAGCGGCTGGACGAATTGCAGCGTCAATTGGTGACCTACGCATCGGCTCAGCAGATCATCAATCTGCCGTCTGAATTGGGATCGGATCCGGCCTCTTCCACGTCGGAACGCTCGATCGTCGTGGACGATCTCGCCAATCTCAATCGCGTTTTAAGCCAGGCGACAGCCGCCCGGATAGCTGCGGAAGCGCGCCGGAACCAGATCGGCCGCGCGGGCGCGTCGGCAGAGGCGCTGAGCAACAATGCCATCAACAATCTGCGTGAACAGCGGGCCGATCTTGCCGCCGAATATCAAAAAATGATGGTGCAATTCGAACCCGGCTACCCAACCGCACGAGCGCTGCAGTCCCAGATCGACGATCTCGACCGGTCGATCTCGCGAGAGGAAGCTCGTGTCACGAGCGCTATCCATTCGACCTATCGCGAAGCGGTCGAACGCGAACGTGCGCTCGAACCAGCGAGTCGAACAGCAGTCTTCTGGACCTTCGCAGGCGCAGCATCCAATACAATATCTTCCAGCAGGAAGTGGACACCAATCGCGCGCTTTATGACGGCCTACTGCAACGATTTAAAAGAGATCGGCGTCGCAGGCGGCGTCGGTGTCAACAATATCGCAATTGTCGACGCGGCGCGTTCCCCCAGGAACCGTCCAGCCCGCGTCTGATCGTCAATCTTATCGTCGCCGTTCTGGGGGCCTTATGCTCGGCGGCGGCCTTGCGTTCATTCTCGAACAAATGGACGAGGCGATCGACGATCCAAGCGAGATCGAGCGGATGCTGGGCCTGCCCCTGCTGGATCCGTCCCGCAAACGTCAGAAGAGCCGAAGGCGGAACTTAGAGATCGTAAATCGGAAATTGTGGACGCCTATCTAGCGGTCCAGACGAACTTGGGGTTCACCACCGAAAGCGGTGTTCCACGGTCGTTGATGGTGAATCGACTCGGCCTGCGGAAGGGAAGTCCACGACCGCTCTTGCATTGGCCACGACGATTGCGCGCACCAACAAGAAAGTGCTTCTGATCGACGGGGACATGCGATCGCCATCGGTGCATCATCTGGGTGAAGTGTCGCACGATCGCGGTCTGAGCAACTACTTGGCTGGCGACGACGATACGACGACCATGACCTTCCTAATGCCCGATCTCGGTTTTACCGCGATGAGCGCGGGTCCGATCCCGCCGAACGCTGAACTTCTGTCAGCCCGGCTGAAGCAGCTCGTCAATCTGATGTTGGAACAATACGATCACGTCATCGTCGTGGTCCTCCGGTGCTTGGCTTGGCCGATGCGCCACTGATCGCCGGGCATCTGCAGAATGTGGTCTATGTGGTGGAATCCCACGCCATCAAATCGAGCGTTGTCAAAAGGTCGCTTTCCCGGCTGGCCAATTCGAACGCCAATTTGATTGGAGCCGTGCTGACCAAATTCAATCCGAAGAAGACCAAAGCGTCCTACGGTTACGAATACGGCTATTCCTACGGTCAGGATACTGCCGGACGTACCGCCTGATGCCGGTGCGTAAACCGCGCGCCGCGCGTTCTGTCCGGCAGCGGGTCGGTCGCGCGGGTATCGCAGCTGCTGCCGTAGTGCTGGGCGGGCTGGCCGTGACCCACTCCTTCGCTCAGGCACTGGTCAAGATCGATCCGCAGACGGCGCAGGTGCTTGCCCCCTACGACGCACGTTCGTCGAGGAATACGCCGAGGCTCAATTTAATCTGGACCGTCCGGAGAATTGGGTTCGGCCGCGGCACGAGCGGCGCTTCGCGCGATGACACTCGACCCGACGGCAGCGACCGCGACGGTCGTTCTGGCGATGCAGGCGCAGTTTCGTGGAGAGGGGGACCGCGCGAACCGGCTGTTCGATTATTCGCAGGATTTGTCGCGGCGCGAATTGCGAACCCACCTATGGGCCTTGGAGCAGGCGGCGGGCCGCGGCGATATCGTGGGCGCTCTTCGCCGCTACGACATGGCGCTTCGCACGTCCGACAGCGCCCCCGACCTGCTATTCCCGGTGCTGTCGTCGGCGATTGCCGAACCCAAGGTGCGGTCGGCATTGATCGATCTGATGAAAGAAGGCGCGGACTGGAACGGGGATTTCCTCGGATCTGCCGCCGAACGCGGCGTCGATCCCCTCGGGCCACCAGCCGATTGTTCGATGAAAGCGCGCGTTCCGGGCATCGTCGTCACGGATGAACAAACCGCCGCCGTCGTGAATGCGCTGGCGCTGCGCGGTCTGTTCGACGATGCATGGAAGTTCTATGCAACGGTGCGGAACGATGCGAACCGGTCCACGGCTCGCAACCCATCCTTCAGTCAAGCCATCTCGCATCCCACAGTGTTCGACTGGACCATCGCCGACACGCCCGGCGTTTCGGTGACCTTACAGGGCGGCGAGAACGGGCTTCTCGACTTTTGGGCGGATCGGGCACTGGCGGGGCCATTGCAGACAGACCCAGATGCTTCGGCCGGGCCGATATCGCCTGGCAACCAGAGGAATGCAGTCGTCGGCAATAGGCGGCGAGATCGACGCGCGCGACAATGTCGGCTGGTTGATACAATGCCGACTAGGCCAGATAATCGAACGGCTTCCCGTCGATCTTCTTCACCACAAGGCCGCGTTACCAGCGTGACGTTCGACATTCCGCAGAATTGCCCTGTTCAGAATCTTTCGCTAGTTGTCTGACGCATAGTATCGACCTCCGGGTTTGGCGGACAGGTGTCGTCCGTCTCCCTCACCCCCATTCCGTGAAAGCCGCGAATGCCTTATCGTTCTTCAAAATCACCGGTGTTCGGTAATGCGATCCGGATTGCGGGTGTAGCGGTGCTGATCATCAGCCCGGTTTCGCCTGCCATGGCCCAGGACCAGCGCCCTGAAGTACGGACAGCCACGATTCCCGAGAACGTCGGGCAGAGGCAGACCAAAGCCGATGCCGCCGAAGGTTTTAAGATCACGCCGACCGATCGGCTGGAAACGCGCATCAACAATCGTATCAACAGCCGCGTCAGAAACAGGATCGATGAAAACTTCACCGGTCAGTCCAGCGCGACCGACGCGATAGAACAGACCGAACGAACGGTCCGCCGTGCGGTGACGCCGATACCGGCACCGCGTTAACTCGTGATTTTCTGATCAGACCGCACGGAATGCATCAGATCGCAACAGCGATGCGGAACAGGCGTTTCGCGATTTTTTAACTCCATTTACGACCAACGGGAACTTTCGATGAACGATAAGAAGATAGCGCTAATCACCGGGGTCACCGGGCAGGACGGTGCCTATCTCGCGGAGCTTCTGCTTGAAAAAGGGTACGAGGTTCACGGGTTGAAGCGCCGTTCGTCATCCTTCAATACCGGCCGTATCGAACACATCTACGAAGACCCGCATGAGAAGGGTGTGAAGTTTCACCTGCATTATGGCGATCTGACGGATTCGACCAATCTGATCCGTATCGTGCAGCAAATCAAGCCGACCGAAATCTACAACCTTGCAGCGCAAAGCCATGTGCAGGTCAGCTTCGAAACGCCGGAATATACCGCCAATGCCGATGCCATCGGCGCGCTTGCGCCTACTCGAAGCCATCCGCATCTGCGGCTTGGAAAAGAGCTGCAAGTTCTATCAGGCCTCGACGTCCGAGCTGTACGGATTGGTTCAGGAAGTCCCGCAGAGCGAAACCACGCCGTTCTATCCCCGATCCCCCTATGCCGCTGCGAAGCTGTATGCCTATTGGATCGTCGTCAATTACCGCGAAGCCTATGGCATCCATGCGTCGAACGGCATTCTGTTCAATCACGAAAGCCCCCTGCGCGGCGAAACCTTCGTCACACGCAAGATTACCCGCGCGGCGGCCGCAATCAAGCTGGAACGGCAGGACAAGCTGTATCTCGGCAATCTCGACGCCAAGCGCGACTGGGGACATGCTCGCGAATATGTCCGCGGGATGTGGATGATGATGCAGCTGGACGAACCGGACGATTTCGTTCTCGCGACGGGCGAGACGACCGAGGTTCGCAAGTTCGTCGAATGGGCGTTCGAAGATGTCGGCATTCACTTGCGCTGGGAAGGCGAAGGCGCGGACGAGAAAGGGTATTGCCAAAGATACCGGCAAATGCCTGATCGAAGTCGATCCGCGTTATTTCCGCCCTACCGAAGTCGAATTGCTGCTGGGCGATCCGACCAAGGCCAAGGAAAAGCTGGGCTGGACACACGATACCTCGGTGCGCGATCTTGCGCGTGAGATGGTGCAGGCCGATCTGGAAATCATGCGAACGGCACCGATCGCGAAGGACGCGTGATATGATCGGCGAACCGTACGACCTGACCGGCAAGCGCGTGTTCGTCGCCGGCCACCGCGGCATGGTCGGTTCGGCAATCGTCCGTCGGCTGGCGCTGGAGGATTGCGAGATATTGACCGCGTCGCGCGCCCAGGCCGATCTCACCGATCAGGCGGCAACGCGCGCATGGTTCGAAGCCAACTGCCCCGATGCGGTGTTCATGGCTGCTGCGAAGGTCGGCGGTATCCTTGCCAATGACACCTACCCCGCCGATTTCCTCTACGAAAATCTGATGATCGAAGCCAATGTGATCGAAGCGTCGCATCGCAGCAAGGTCGGCAAGATGCTGTTTCTGGGCTCGTCCTGCATCTACCCCAAATTCGCAGAACAGCCGATCGTCGAAGATGCCTTGCTGACCGGACCGTTGGAACCGACCAACGAATGGTATGCGATCGCCAAAATTGCCGGGATCAAGCTGGCGCAGGCCTATCGCCGGCAGCACGGGTCGGACTTCATATCCGCCATGCCGACCAATCTGTATGGTCCGGGAGACAATTTCGATCTGGCCGGCAGCCACGTCCTGCCCGCGCTTATTCGCAAGGCGCATGATGCGAAAATTGCGGGCGACAGTGCAGTCGAAATCTGGGGATCGGGCGAACCGCGTCGCGAATTCCTGCATGTCGACGATCTGGCGGATGCCAGCGTGTTCCTGATGAAAACCTATTCGCAAGACGGTCACGTCAACGTCGGGTCCGGCAGCGATATCAGCATTCGCGACTTGATCGCCCTGGTGTCCCGTATCGTCGGTTTTGAAGGCGAGGTCGTGCATGACCGGTCCAAGCCCGACGGCACCCCGCGCAAGCTGATGTCGAACGAACGGCTGACCGCGATGGGCTGGACGCCTAAGATCGCTCTCGACGACGGGATCGCCCAAGTGTACGAGATTTTCCGCCAGTCGAACTGAGGCGGGCGGCCCACCATGAACGTCCTCATCCTCGGCATAAATTACACGCCCGAACCGGTCGGTATCGGCCCCTATTCCGAAGGGATGGCGGCCGCGCTTGCGGACAAGGGGCACCATGTCGCCATGGTAACGGCCAAACCCTACTACCCGACATGGTCCGTCGATCCCGCGTTCGCCGATGGCGGCGTACGTCGATCGGTGGAAAGCGATGTTCAGGTATCGCGGCTACCCCTGTATGTTCCGGCCAATCCGACCGGTTTGCGCCGCATCCTCCACCACCTCAGCTTCGGGTTACGCGCCCTGCCCGAACTCGTTCGCAAGGGGCGCGAACGCCGCCCGGACGTGGTGCTGGGCATCGCGCCTTCGATCCTTTCGCTCGTCGCGGCACGTATCGTCGCGCGGCTGTTCGGTGCGAAATTGTGGATCCATGTCCAGGATTTCGAAGTCGAAGCGGCGTTTGCGACGGGACTTCTTAAGGAGAGGGGTATGCTCGCGAGACTGGCGCGAGCATTCGAACGCTGGAGTTCTGCAGGCGGACAGGATCAGCACCATATCACCGCAAATGCGCGCGAAGCTGGCGCAGCTAGGCATCGATCCCGCGCGCATCGTGAATTCCGCAACTGGGCGCGTATCGACGAGATCACCCCGCTCGACCGTCCATCGCCGCTTCGCGAACGCTGGAATATCGAACAGCCGTTTGTGGCGCTGTATTCCGGCAATATCGCGAACAAGCAGGGCATCGAGATCATCGTCGAGGCGGCACGCCTGCTATCCCATCGCCGCGATCTGATGTTCGTCATTTGCGGCAACGGGCCGAACCGCGCGGCGCTGGAACGGCACGCGAAGAATTTGCCAAACATCGCGTTTCACGATCTACAGCCCATGGAACTTCTGCCCGAATTGCTTGGCCTGGCGACGGTGCATCTGCTGCCGCAAATCGCGGGTGCGGCCGATCTGGTGCTGCCGTCCAAATTGACCAATATGCTGGCATCGGGCCGCGCGATCGTGGCTACGGCGGAGCCGGGCACGGGTCTGGCGCGAGAGGTGGACGGCTGCGGCATCGTCACCCCGCCCGAAAACGCCGTCGCTTTCGCGCAAGGCATCGAAATATTGCTGCAGGATGAGGCGCGGCGCATGGCACTGGGCCGCGAGGCGCGTATGCGGGCGGAGGCCCGCTGGAGCAAGTCCGCCATCCTGAACCGGTTCGTGGACGATCTGGAAACCCTGACCGGCGTGTCGGCCGCGTAAATGGCCATATCGCCGTGCTGAACCGTTTCGCCCGTTTTCCGATACCGTCGCCGGCGTCGCTCCGTAAGATGCTGGTGCCGGCCACGGACCTGTCCACGCCGGAACTGCGCGCGGGCGAGCGGCGGCGGCTGGCGACCCTGGCCGCGCTGATGTCCCTGTTCGCCAAGGTCGTTTCCGTCGGGGCGATGCTGCTGACCATTCCGATCACTCTGGAATATCTGGGGGCGGAACGGTTCGGAATGTGGATGATCCTCAGTTCGTTCATCGCCATGCTGTCCTTCGCCGATCTGGGTATCGGCAACGGCATCTTAAACGCGGTAAGCGCGGCGGACGGGCGCGACGATCTGTCCGCGATGCAGCGGGGCATTTCCAGCGGGGTGGCCGTGCTGACGCTGGTCGCGTCGATCCTCGTCACGGGGTTCGCTTTTACCTATCCTCAGGTGCCGTGGCACGAATTGTTCAACGTGACATCCTCGCTCGCCCGGCAGGAAGCCGGTCCGGCCATCGCCGTGTTCGCCGTATGCTTTGCCGCGGCCATCCCGATCACCGTGGTGCAGCGCGTGCAAATGGGGTTGCAGCGCGGCTTCCTGGCCAGCGCATGGCTTGCAGGCGGCAGTGTGCTGACGGTGATCGGCCTGCTGACCGCCATCTGGCTGGAGGCAGGTTTGCCCGTTCTGGTTGCCGTGTTCGTAGGCGCACCGCTGGTCGCCAATATCTGCAACAACATCGCCTTCTTCGGCTGGCAACGCCGCGACCTGCTGCCCCGATGGAGCAGCGTTTCGCGCAAGGGTGCGGGGGCGATCATGCAAACCGGGCTGTTGTTCTTCGTCCTGCAGATCGCTGCGGCAGCGACGTATAACGCACATCCGATCGTGATAGCGCAGGTTCTGGGTGCGGACGCCGTCCCCCAATACAGCGTCCCCGAACGGGCATTCAGCCTGATTACCATGACCGTGATGATGGCAATGGCGCCGTTGTGGCCCGCCTATCGAGAAGCTATTACCAGAGGTGATGTCGACTGGACGCGGCAAACCTTGAAAAAGGCATTTTTTGCAATGGTGGCATACGCGGCGGTCCTTGCGGTACCTGGCGCTATTCTCACCGTTTATCTTCGCTTTGTGGGTAGGGCCGGACTTTGATCTTGCGCCGTCTTTGGTGATTGGTCTGGCGTTATGGAAAATTGTCAAATCTGGAGGGCTTGCTGTCAGTGTATTTCTGAACGGAGCGCATATTATATGGTTGCAGGTTGTTACCGCCAGCGTGACCGCTTCGGTGGTTATTTCGCTATCAATTGTTTTTGTCGAGAAAATTGGAGTCAGTGGTTCTGTTTGGGCAATGGTCGTCGGTTTTGCAGTTTGCACCGCCTTACCCTATGCATTTCTCGTTCCACGCGCGCTACGCAATTTAAATGCCAGTATGACTGTTTAACTCGGTAGATAATTGAGCAAAATGTACAAATTTTCGTATGTATTAAAAGTCATATAGTATAAATTTAATTAGTTACTAAATGAAATAGCTGAATAGTAACACTCATTCCCGCAATTATAATCATAGCCGGAAACCTTAAAAAGTATCCGATAATTTAATTATCTTAACTGGAATTACAATGTTAAATGCGACTAAAAAGCGTTTGAAAAAAACTTTCCCTTTGTTGGGCCATGCAACAGTGTCGATCCCGTGGTTGCTCGATCGCTTTTGTTGCAGGGATCGGCTGCAGCAATGCAAGTTCGGCAATTAGATTGTATTCAAACACTCGGCGATGCCGAGTTTTCCGTGTTTTCTCAGTGGGGCGAAGATGGGATTATCGAATGGCTGATTGCAAAAAACGGTGATATGCCAGAAACCTTCGTCGAGTTCGGTGTTGAAACGTACCACGAAGCAAATACCCGCTTTTTACTTGCACATCGCAACTGGCGCGGACTTATTATTGATGGAAGCGAAGAGAATATCGATGTAGCCAGAGCAGATAATCTGTATTGGCGCCATGATTTGCAAAGCACGGCTAAATTCATAACCACTGAAAACATCAATCAGATTATCGCTAGCGCTGATTTTTCAGGTGAAATCGGAATTTTAAGTGTCGATATCGACGGCAATGATTATTGGGTCTGGGACTCAATCAATTGCGTAAACCCTCAATTCTTATCGTGGAATATAATAGTAGCTTTGGAGATATGGAGCCATTGTCAGTACCGTATAAGGAAGATTTTTACAGAACTGACGCTGAATTCGTCGAACTTATATTGGGGAGCATCCATCGCGGCTTTTGAAAGAAGAGGAAAAGAGAGAGGGTACACTTTACTAGGTTCCACACGAACGGGATCAAACGCGTTTTTTATACGCAATGATCGCTTGGCAAATTTCGATGATAAAATTGCAGACAAGAGAGCGAGGCCATCACGATTCCGAGAAGGTAGATTGCCTGATGGAAAGCTGAGTCTGGTAAGTGGAATGAACCGCACGGAGATTATTGGCCACAAAACCGTAGTAAACACAGAAACAGGGATATCAGCAGTATTAAAAACATATGATAAGCTATATTCAGATTACTGGAAATCCCTAATCTAGTTTAATGGAGTAACCTAGTTTGCAATGGTCGTATACGCAACGATACTTGCCGTACCGCTGGCATTGTTCGCCCCCTTTATTTTCGCTTTATGGGTCGGGCCTGGTCTCGACCTTGCACCTTCATTGCTTATCGGGCTGGCGATCTGGAAAATTATTGAATCCGGCGGGTTTGCCATCAGCGTCTTCCTGAACGGAGCGCACATTATCTGGATGCAGGTCATCACAGCCTGCATTACGGCTGCAGTGGTTATTCCTCTCGCGATTGTTCTAGTCGGGCAGATTGGGGTCGGCGGTTCCATTTGGGCAATGATACTGGGTTTTGCGGTTTGCACCGCATTGCCTTACGCTTTTCTGGTTCCTCACGCGCTGCGTAACCTTAAGAATGAAGCGGCTTCCTAGCTCCGTAAGCGACTGACGAAGGTATACAGGCGGCCGGGCGTGTTGAGCGTCCTGCCCCTCATCTTGAGAGCGAAGTCGGGTATCAAAGCCGGTAAAGGGAGCTTCAAACGACTGCTCCAGCGGCGCTTTACGTCCTGCATCGTAACGGGATAGAGGTTTATGTTCGACGCGAACGGATTCAGCACGCTAACAATTTGCAGACCCGCGGACGTGATTGCGTTTTTGTATTCTTGCAACGTGTAGGCATATTCGCCGCCATACAGATCGTGGAGCGGGTGGCTTGCCTGAAAGGTGGGTATGTCTTCGTGCCGACTGACGACGTGCTCTCTCGTCGCAATGAACGTTCCTCCCGGACGCAAAACTCTGCTGACCTCTTTGCACAGGTCCAACAGATCACGGGCGTGATGCAGCACTGCGCGGCAATGAACAATATCGAAGGAGTCCTCTGCGAACGGGAGTTTTTCGCCCCATTCTTCAAAAATATCGATCGACAGGTTTTCAGCCGCCGCAAGCTGACGGATTGCGCCCGCCCCTACTATATCGCTACTATCGGGTTCTAGCGCCGAGGTGTTCCAGCCGTCGCGCGCAAGCGCGTAGGCAGCGATACCGCGTCCTGCCCCAATATCGAGTGCATCGCCGCCAACCGCAGGCAATCGCGACCGGACTTCGTTCCATTCCGAACTGTTCCAGTAACGTTTCGCCGCTTCGGCAAGGGGATCGTCGTAAAAGCACGCCTGAACGATATCCTGCGACGCTGGATCGTCACGCAGTGTTTGAACAGCCATTTCCCAGCTTATCTGCGGCGTGTCAGTCAACATCGTTCAGATTCCTATTAGGTTTCGCAGGAACGCCCGCAACCACAGTGAAGGGCGCCACATCCTTGGTGACAATGCTGCCACACCCGATAACGGCTCCCTCGCCGATAGTCACGCCAGCCAACACTATAGAATTGAACCCGATCCATACCTTGTTACCGATCCGAACCGGCGAGATCCTGACCGCTGACCAGTCTTTCTTTCCGTTGTACCACATTCGCACATCCTGCGACCGTTCGTTCCAATTGGTGGAGTGGGAATGATGGTCGACGATGGTGCAACCCCATGAAATGAGGACGTCGTCACCGATCGAGATATGCTCGGCAGCTATGATGCTGGAATTCCCGATGAAAGTGTTTTGCCCGATTTCTATCTTTGCGCCAAGTCTCTCCGCGACCATCCGGCCTTCCACAATCGACCCTTTTGCTACAGATGTATCATCGGGCGCAGATAAAAAGTTTTTGTAAATCAACTTTGCCGTCGAGTGCACATTACCCTTGGCTCGTTTTTCATAAAGCCGTCGATAATGGCTTTCTTTAACCTGTCTTAGCAATCGCATCGGGAACATGGCAGACTGAATAGCATTTAGCCGTCCAAACCTCGATAGCTTTTATCGAAGTACACCGAATATTCGTGTCATGCCTTTTGCCGAAGCATTTTTCGTGGCACAGGGCCCCGCCATGAAAACCGCACTCGTCACGGGCGCGCATGGGTTTGTCGGGCGGCACGTCGCACGGCAACTCGACAGCGCTGGCTATGTCGTGGCCGGGCTCGGTCATGGCAACTGGACCAACTCCGCGCCCGCAGACTGGGGCATCGCGCATTGGCGCTCCGCCGATGTGGATGGCGAGGCGCTGGCCGAACATGGTGGGAAGCCCGACCTGATCGCCCATTGCGCCGGGTCCGGCTCCATCCCCTATTCCCTCGAACGTCCGCGAGAGGATTTCCGCCGTACAGTGGAAGCCACCTTGGCCGTGCTGGATTTCGTACGGGTCAATACGCCCGAAACGAAAGTCGTCCTGCCGTCGAGCGCAGCCGTTTATGGATTAGCCGACAAACTGCCCATCGCGGCGGATGCGCCGTCCCGCCCCCTATCCCCCTATGGCGTGCACAAGACAATGGCCGAGGATCTCGCTCGGTCCTACGCCACGCATTTCGGGGTGCGTGTGGCAATCGTGCGCCTATTCAGCGTTTACGGCCCCGGCCTGCGTAAACAGTTGCTGTGGGATGCCTGCAACAAGATGACGGCAGGCGCGGCGCAGTTCGGCGGCGATGGCAGCGAAACGCGCGACTGGCTCCATGTCGACGATGCGGCCGCCCTGCTGACCGTCGCAGCGCAGCACGCCAGCACGCGGTGCCCGGTTGTCAACGGCGCGGAAGGCCGCCCGGTACCCGTCGCTGCGGTGATCGAGCGGCTGCGCGCGCGGTTGGGCGGCGATCCCGTTACCTTCGATGGACAAGGCCGCCCCGGCGATCCGCGCCATTTCCACGCCGATATCGCGGGCAGCCTGGCAATGGGATGGTCCCCGACACGGTCCCTCGATGCCGGGCTGGACGAATATGCGGATTGGTTTCTGGCACAAAGACGCCCCCCGGCCGGATCGACCGGCTCTGCGGGCGGGCACGCATGATTCGCGTCGGCTTCGTGCTCGCTCACAGCGCCAGCTGGACCGGGGGGCTGAACTACCTCCGCAACCTGATTGCGAGCGTTCATGCCGTGCCGGATCGGTCGATCGAACCGGTTCTGATCGTTGCGCCCGACACTCCGGCCGA
The DNA here is from genome assembly GCA_963797945.1 of uncultured Alphaproteobacteria bacterium. Classification (GTDB taxonomy): domain Bacteria; phylum Pseudomonadota; class Alphaproteobacteria; order Sphingomonadales; family Sphingomonadaceae; genus Qipengyuania. The sequence goes on from CAWCRA010000007.1 coordinate 14,062, forward strand.
CGACTGGGCCGAATTCGGTGATGTGCCCGTGCTGCGAACGCCGCTGGTCGGCGCAACCACGCCCGCGAAGCTGCTGCGGCGTGGGTCGCAAGAGCTGTTTGGACGCGACATCGCGTTCGAACGGTTCTTGCGGCGCCATGACATCGCCGTGCTGTCGCATTCCGGTTTTCTGGGAAAATCATCCACCATCCCGGCCATTTCCTGGCTTCCCGATTTTCAGCATATACGCATGCCGCGCTTCTTCACGGCAGAAGAGATCGCGGCGCGGGACAGGGGATATGCCCGTATCGCCCGCAACGCGCAGACCATCCTGCTGTCGAGCGAGGACGCGAAATCCGACCTGGCGAAGTTCGCGCCCGACATGATGCACAAGGCCCGCGTGCTGCGCTTTACCGCAGGCATGGTGACGGCGGACGATCCGCGCGATGCGTCCTATCTCGCGGAAACCTATGGCATCGACCGGCCGTTTTTCTATGTGCCGAACCAGTTCTGGCGACACAAGAACCACCGGCTGATCCTGGATGCGCTTGCCTTGTTGAAAAAGCACGGTCAGCCGCCTCTCGTCGTCAGTACGGGCAAGACCGAAGACCGGCGATACCCTGAACATTTCAACGAACTCAGTCGCCATATCGACGAACGCGGCCTGACCGACGATTTCCGCATTCTGGGGTTGATCCCCTATGCCGATCTGTCCGTCTTGTTTCGCCATTCCGTTGCGCTGATAAATCCATCCTTCTTCGAAGGGTGGAGCAGTACGGTCGAAGAAAGCAAATCGCTGGGTAAGGCAATCATTTTATCCGACATACCCGTCCACCGTGAACAGGCGCCCGCGCGCGGCGTGTTCGTACCGGTCGACGATGCCAAGATCATGGCGCAGGCGATGACCGACATTATGCGGAACTGGTCCGCAGCAACGGATCATGCCGCGATGGCACAGGCCGCGGAGCGCCTGCCCGAACGCAGGATTGCATTCGGGCGCGCATATCAGGCGATCGTGGCCGAAACATTGGCGCGATAGCGCCGTTCGCCGTTACCATTCCAACCGTGTCATCGCCGCATCGACCGCTTCCATCGCGATGGTATAGCCGGCATTGGACAGATGGATGTCGTCCGCCATCAATGCGGTTGGAACTTTCCCATCCTGCGTTGCCAGCGCACCATGCAGATCGCATATCCGGTCACCATATTGCCCGGCAAGCCGTGCGTTTACGAACATCATCAGATCGTATTGCGCCCCGCCAGCTTGCCAACTGGCACGGGGATAGAAATTGCAGACAAGGGTGGGCGCATCACCGCGATATGCCAGCGCACGGTCGAATTGCGCGGCGAGTTCCGCGAACAATGTTTCGCCGTCGGTGAGGCGATCGAAATCGTTCGCGCCCGCACATATTACCGCACGCCAGGTTCGCCCCGCAACCGCATCGTCCAGCATCCGGTCCACGATCTGCCGCGCCGTTTGCCCGCCCAGCCCCTTCGCAGCGACTGGCCAGCTCGCGCGTCGCCGCCGCAACTGGGCCGCCCAGTCCATCGGAACACCGTTTTGCACGGAGGCACCTGCCCCCTCCACCAAACTGTCGCCCCACAGGGCAAGCGCCTTGGGATGCGTGGATCGCGGCGCTTCCGCACCTGCCGACAGCACTTCGACCAAGGCGCCCAGCACTTCTACCGTATCCCCGTTTCGCGCAAGGATATCGAGCGACATCATCACCGGCCGGGTAAAATCGACCAGTACGGTTTCCTTTGTCGGTGGCTGTGAATAAGCGACGAACATGATCGCCCCGGATGGTTGCCGCGCATTCAGCGTCGCTCCGGCACCCAATGCCGCCCCCGACGCCCCGAACATTCCGGTCTGATCGATGGACGGCTGTCCCAAGGTATTGATGGACAGTGCGAAAGCCGACTTGCGGTCGTGCGCCATATGGATGGTTTGTTGCGTGTCGACCGCGCCGATCGACGCGCCAACCGAATTTTGCGCGACTGTGATATCACCCAAGCGCAATCGCCAGTAATGGCCAGCATTGTATGGTTGATATTTCGCGATGTTGACATGGATTCGCAGCATGGCACCGGCCGGAATGGAATCGGGCGGCAGGATGGTGCTACACACCGTGACTGGCTCGGCGCCGGTTCCGCCATAAATCGGACCCGACGGACCGGTGGCAAGCAATATCCGCGCACGGTCTTCCAGAGCGGATCTCGCGCCACTCGCCATCCCGCGCGCGATGGGATCGAACGCGGTCATTGCGCGAATCCGAAAATCACGGCCCCGCTGGTCGGCTCGACCTGGAGATAATAGGACGCCGAGGCGCTGGTTTCGACGGCGATGATTTCCTGCACATTGCGTTCGAAAACCGCCCAGGGACTGCCGGCGGCGGTCAAAGGCGTCTTTGTTTCCCCGCCATCGGTAGAGCGCAGCACCGTCACCTTGCCATGCCAGCTGCCCGATAGAGTCACCCATATCGGCCAGCCGCTCATCGGAACGAACGGCCCGGCTATGTCGGCGACCATTGTTGTCCCGGTCAGGTCGTTCGGTGGTGCGGCGATGGGATAAACGACCGTGGGCAGCGGGTCATTGCGGGCTACGGTTACGGCAGCCCCATCGCTGTTCGCGAAAGACATCGCGTTGAGCGGAACGTAGCCGGCTGGAGTGTCGATTCGGGGGAAATCTTGTGGAGACATGACGATCCTTTGTTCATGGAATGTTCCAAGGATCGAACCATCTGTCAGCGCAATTCCTACATTGCAACAGCATTTTCATCGCGACCGGTCATCTCGGCAGATGGCTTTCGACGACGCGCATCAGGTTGCGTGCGGCCTGATCGACATGAAATCGTTTCAGGAAGCTGGCCCGTCCTGCCCTGCCCATCGCTTCGCGATCCGTGGCGGGCAGCTTTGCGAACCGGGCGAACAGTGCGCTCGCGCCGTCCTGCGTATCGGGTTCGATCAGGCCGGCACCGTCGTTCTTCCACCTCGCGCCAGATCTGCACCTTGTCGCTGATGAGGACGGGGGTTTCGCACGCCATCGCCTCGGCCACGACGATCCCGAAATTCTCCTGATGCGATGGCAGCACGAATGCCTGGGCCCCACGAAATGCGCCAGCCTTGGCATCGCCTGCCAGCATACCGGGGAAATGGACACGGTGTTCGATGCCCGCGTCGCGCGCGATCGCGCGTAGTTCCGGCACCAATCCCACCTGATCGGGGCCCGCCACCACCAGATCGGTGTCCTGATTGGCTTTCGCGAATTCGACGAACCCTCGCAACAGCAGGCGCACCCCTTCTCGGGATGTATCCGGCTTAGGAAAGGAAATAGTCGCGGCTGCCGAGTTCGGGCAATGCCTCCCGGAACGCCGCGCTTTGAACTGCCGGATCGCCGCCGATATCGCTGGTTCCGTATCCGACCACTTCGCCCCGAATGTCGTAGGGGCGAAAGGCGTTTTTAGACTGTCGTTCTTCTTCTTCGGGTGGTGAACAGGACCCGTGTCGCATTGGCCAGCAATGGCCCCTCTGCCCATAGCCACGACAGCTGCTTGCCCCAATGTTTCAGTGGCGCAACCTCCCGAAACCAAGGGTCCAGCATACCGTGAGTGTAAACGAAGTACGGCACGCTGCCGCCGGCAAGCGCACGGTACGCACCGCGGGTGAAATATCGCCAAAGCCCCGAAACGATTACCGCGTCGTAGCGGTGGATATTATCCCTGATCCAAGGCTCCATTTTCGGCGCATAACGATATCGAGCCAAAGGCGAACGGCCATGCGGTGGACCGACGGAAAATATCTCACCTGCATAACCGGGTAGCGGCGGCGTTCCCGGCGGATCGAGCGTGAGAAGATCCTGCTGATGTCCATCCTGCTGCCAAACCTCCGCAAAACGTCGCGCGCCTTCGATGGGACCACCCTGTTCTAGTCCAGCGCTAAGAATGACATGTAATATTCTGGTCATAAGGTGTTTTGGGTTCCCTACCAATCGGGCCGAGTAATCATGTTTCGTTGGCGCGGTTTACCAAACGGTTGCTCGTCGCATCCGGCAGCCGGCGTTTTCGCAACAAAACCGCCGGGTTGCCGCTATAAACCATACCCGCATCAAGATCGCGCATCACGCAGGCGCGTGCGCCTGCCACGGCATGTTCGCCGATATTCACTCCGGGACCAACGAACGCTTCCGCCGCGACCCAAGCACCTGTTTCAACCGTTATGGGTTTTGCGATCAACTGAAAATGGGGATCGTCGATGTCATGCGATCCTGCACATAGATGTGCGCCTTGTGATATGATGGCGTCTTTCATAACATTGATCTTGGCCATCGAATAGATGTTCGCGCGGGGGCCGATCACGCTATTTTCCCCTACGATCAGGTTCGTCGGCGACCAGATCCGCACACTGCCGTAAATTCGCGCGGTTTTAGCCACGCTTGCTCCGAAACAGCGTAGAACGAACCGTCGCCAGCCGTGAAGTGGCGGCGGTGTCCATTTGGCGAACACGGTCCAACACACACCGAACGCAAAACGATAAAGCCGGTTGTTCAGGGAAAAGCTTGGCCCGCCGGATCGGGCGCGACTTTTCCTTGCGTTCAAAGGATCTGAATCCATCATCGTATTATCCGAACCGCACGATTTTCAGATAGCGTACCAGAAAGTTCACCGGCCACAGCGCCCCGCCATGCTCGCGGCAAAAATACAGCCACTCCTTAACCGGAATGCCCTTGGGATTTCGGAAGATGAAATGACGGTTGGACCAAGTCAGTCTGCTGACCTGATCTACCGCAGCCTGATTGAATGGTGTTTCCCCAACCGGTTCGGCAGATTGGAATATCCGATAGCCTGCATTTCGCGCGCGTAGGCCATAATCGATGTCGCCAGTGTGATGGCGGTAGGCATCGGACAATATCCCCACATCCTTCAACGCCGATTGCGGAATGAGCGAGCAGTTGGCATTCATCGTATCGCACACGGTATCGCCGTCCGGTGAACGGCCGAACCGAAGGCGCGATGCGCCCGGCTTGACCACAAAACCGCCATAGGTGGTGTCGCCCGTGTCCGGGTCCACAACCCGGCCGACGGAAATTACACGCGGACCGTATATAGCTTCCTTGGCCCGCTGAAATTCGACAAGCGCATCAATGCTACCGGGAAAAAGTTCGAGATCGTCGTTGAACAGCAAGAAGTAATCCGCCGGTTCGTTCATGGCGGCTTGCCAGGCCGCGCGCATTCCGCCGTTCCAGAAAAGCGAACCCGTTCCCTCTATCACGGTTGCTTCGGGAAATTCCGATCGCACCGCTTCGCCAGTTCCGTCAGACGATCCGTCGTCCACCAGATATAGGACATGGTCATGCTTTGTCGCCGCGTCGCGCAATGCCCGTAACCCGCGAAGCGTGGTGTCGCGGCGGTTGAAGCAGGTCGCCAGCACGACAATACGCGCTGAACCCTTGTTCATAGAGGTGGACGGTTCTTCGTTCATATCCGTGTTACCTCACCGCGCAGCGCAATCTTGTCGGCAGATGCCACGACCCCACTTGCGCGTGCAGCGTAATAGGCTGCGACGAAGAAGCCGATAACCGCCAGCTTGTCATGAGAAAGAAAGCTGCCGTTGAACATCATGCAACTTACCAGATAGATGATGAGGATCAAATTGCGCCGCACCAGGAAAAACGCCACAATAACAAGACCCAGGATGCCGAATGAAAATATCAAATTGAACATTCCGTTCATGAGATAATCGGCTGGCTCGACACCGAACGACAACGCGTAAGGTGCGATGGTTTGCTGGATCACTGAGTCCGGCAGTCCTAGCGGAAAACGCGAAAGATAACCTGGTATTGCTTGAAGTGGCCCGAATATACGAACGAAAATCGAAACATCGCCTGTTGCCGATGCGCCACCGCGCAAGCGAGACAGAATTTCGACATCGGATCCCAGCGTCAGTATCAGCAGACCGATGGCGAACAACAATGCGACCACCAACACAGGAAGCACCAAAACCCGCATCGGTCCACGAACCATCCGTTCCACATACGCTCCGACCAATGCGAACTGGAAGACCACGAAACTGGCCGCTTGAGACAACAAGCCGATGGCGATTGCCCCGATTATGGGCATTTTCGCGCTCCGTGTGTTTTGATAAACCGCCAACAGGAACAACGTTGCCGACAACATTATGAAGGAAAGATAGCTTGGTTCGGAAAACGGGCCCGCCGGGCGCAATGCGGAATAACGCAGATCCATTGCTCCGGGTATCGTTCCAAGTTCGTTTGAATACGCTTCTTCCGGAAAACCAAGATAGACGCCGCCTCGCAACAGCACGAACTGCACCAGAACCAGACCCAACAGCAGCGGCAACAATGCCGACAGGGCAAGCTGCAACAGCCTTATGTTGATCCGCGGCCTAACGATGGCACAACCGTTGATGATCGCGATCATCAAACCGGCGAACAGCGCCTGGCGTGCCGTCTTCAACAAATCCTGCGCTGAATCCAGGCTCGGTTCGGTAAAAAGCGGCCAGATCATGAACAGCGGGATAGTCAATATCCAGGGATGATGTTTCAAACCCGCTGCCAACTGTTCACGCAGGCGCAACACCACCATGATAGCGGCCAATGTGGAAAACGACAGCCAGTACGAAAAGCCGAGTTGAATGAACGGAAGCAATGCAATGAACGCAAGGTCCATACGCCATGGCACGGCGTCGTTACGGTTGCCGACGCTGCCTCGGCTTGCCGCAGTTCGGGAAACATCGGAAGGGGCCTCTATCGCAGACGTGGCCAACGGTTCCGCTCCAGTTGTGAAAAGTATCTTTGCGTTTCATGCATTTACGCGCTTCGAGCGTTCTTATGCCGTCGTAACGGCAAATCGTCAACTTACGGGCTAAGTGTGATGGTGAAACAATTCATCCTAGGCTTGGCGCTGTTCGCTTGCGCGTCGTGCAGCGAAGCCGTGGATGCGCGAACGATCGAGGTCGGGCGCGACTATCCCAACCTCGCGACCGCACTCGACGCCGTGCCTGAAATTCGCCGGACTATGCGCAAGGGCGATGGCCTGACGATCGTTTTGCCCGAAGGTGTAACACGGATCGCCGCGCCCATCGCGCTCGATCGCCGCCATTCGGGCGTTGAGGGCGCGCCTTTGACTATTCGAGGAGCGGCCGATGGTTCGTCCGTCATATCCGGCGCGCGCCCCATTGCGACCCGTCCGGCCGGTGCCGGGTTTGCGTCGGGAACCGTCAACGATCGGATCTTGCGAGCTGGCCTCTTCGGCCGGATCTCGACCGCCGCAACCCGCATACGACACCCAATGCGAAAAGCGTTCAGCTGTTCGCCGGAAACCATTGGCTGCAACCGAACCGATGGCCGGTATCGGGAACCATGCCGGTGGATGCAAGCGGATCCAATGCCGACGGCCCCACGCTAAACATTCCGGCGCAACTTACCCGTGAATGGCGGGACGAACGCGATCTATGGGTCGGATCGCATTGGGGTGCGGACTGGGAATATGAACGCGCACCGGTCGCGTCTGTTGGCCCTTCCGGCATCAGAATGGCACCCCTGCAAGCGCAGCAACCCGTTCGCCCGCAAATCGCCATATTCGTCGAAAACGTTTTGAGCGGTTTGCGTCCGGCACATTCGCCCTCGTCAGCGACCGCGAACGCGCCTTCGTTCGTCCTGTCCGGACGGGGGAAAGCTTCGAAGCCGCCGTTTCCGAAGGGCTGCTGACGATCGATGGTACCGCCCATGTGACGATCGCGAACATCCGTTTCGAACGGGCAAGCGGCGATGCGATATCCATCACGAACGGAACGGACATCGCCATAACCGATTGCGTGGTCAGACAAGTAGCCGGCAACGGCATCGCAGTGAATGGCGGTCGCGACGTTACGATTGCGCGCAGCATCGTAAGCGAAGTGGGCGAACGCGGCGTAATCCTGGGCGGCGGTGATGGCCTACCCTCACCTCGGCCAACCATGCCTTTATCGACGGTATGGTCAGCGGTTTCGGGCTTTTGAACCCATCCTATCGTCCGGCCATCGATATCTACGGTGTCGGCAACCGCGTATCGGGATCGATCCTCGACGATGGTCGACATTCCGCCATCATACTCAGTGGAAACGATCACCGCATTGCAGATAATGAAATTCGCCGCGTTGTTACGCAAAGCGACGATGCCGGCGCAATCTATATGGGTCGTGACTGGACGATGCGGGGCAACGTGATTTCCCGCAACCATATCCACACCGTCGGCCAGGTGGAAAAGGCCACCAGCTTCGTCAGCGGCATTTATCTGGACGATCAGTTCAGCGGTACGCACGTTATCGACAATGTGATCGCCAGCGGGGAATACGGTGTCGTTATCGGGGGTGGGCGAGACGTTCTGGTGCGCGGAAACATCTTTGCAGGACAAAGGCTGGCCGGTGTCTATGCGGACGAGCGTGGATTGACCACACATGCGGCACTGAAAGGCGATCTTACGGAGAAAGCTTCGCGCGATGCCGACATCTTCACCTGTCTGGCGCGCACGATATCCCGATCTGGCACGAACGCGAGACGCTGATTTCGTCCGCGCGCAGAATAACGAGCTTTCGAGCAACACGCTTATCCAGTGGATGAGAAAACAGTCGCTACTGAGCGGCCCGCAATCGGCGCAGTGGCAGATCCTGATTTTCGCGACAATTCCAGCGACAGCCCCATGTGGACAGCTGCCGACGATTACGTGAAATTCGTGGAAGAAGGGCGGTTGGACGATGTTGTGCGCCCGCGCGTGATGTCGTTGCAAGATAGGTTGGCACAGTTAACCGATTGAGCGTACGCGCCTAGAACGCGTTGCGATGGACCAGCACGCGCGCGGTCAACACTAATATCTTCACGTCGCGCCAGATCGACCATGTATCGAGATATTCGAGATCCGACTGCAAGCGATTTTCCAGATCGGATTCCAACAGAGTATCACCGCGATGTCCGCGTATCTGCGCGAGACCGGTCAGCCCGGGCTTCGCGGCGTGGCGATGCCAATATCTGCCGTCCACTTCCCAAAACAGCTTGTTTGCCGCGCGTGAGCCCAACGCATGGGGGCGCGGCCCCACCATGCTCATGCTGCCATCGAGAATGTTCAGCAATTGCGGCAATTCGTCCAGACTGGTCTTGCGGATGGATTCGCCGACCCGTGTCACGCGTTCGTCATCGCGCGATGTGGATTGCGCGCCGGACGCATCGTGTCGTCGGTCATGCTGCGAAACTTGAATATACGAAACGTCTCGTTGGAACGGCCGATCCGTTTCTGCCGGAAGAATACGGTCCGGGCGAATCCAGTTTGATTGCCGCCGCGATAGCGAGGAGTATCGGGGACAGCACGATTATCGCCGTGCCCGCTACGGCGATATCGAAAGCGCGTTTCGTCAGGCGATCCGTAAAGTTCAATGGCCCCTTCGCCACGATCAGTGAAATCGATCCGCCGCGACGGCTGACACCCAGTGGGGCGATGTCATCGAGTTCGGGGGCGAGTATCTCGCTTTGTATGTTCGCCCCTTTCAGAAGATGCGCCCATTTTGCGCGATGATCCGGCCTGCAAGCGACAAGCACATTGGCCATACCACGCAGGCTTTGCGCCAAACGGTCGTACAACAGTGGGTTGTTCATGCCCGATCCGAACAGGACATTTCCCGATACCCTGATTATCATTGAAACCTGGCGCGCGGGCGCAGGGAAACCATCCTCGATTATAAGCGCCGTGCGGTAGGGGTTGCCACCGACGATCACTTCCAGATTCCTGGCAATCGCATAACGAAATACGGTTATCATGGCGATGCTCGCGACCACACCGATTGCAAGGTTCAGCCGCGACAGGCTGGCGCTTTCTTTCAAAATAGTAAGCGGCGATAAGCATGATGAGCACGCCGATGACGAAAGCGGTAAGGCCATGGCGTATCGAACGGAATGGATCGCGAAGGTTGGCGAGATCGAACGCTTTGCCATTAAATGCGACGAGGAAGTGCAACGGTATCAATACGGAACCGAGAGTTTGCAGATTAGTGACTTCCGCGGTGTTGCGAAACAGACTTCCAAGTGTGAATGCCGACATTATCGCCAACAGATCGGCCATCGCACAGATCGCCAGCGTGCGAAAATGTAGCGAACGATCGGGGACAAAGCGCCCTTTCCGCTTGGTTCCCATCGGTGAGCGCCCATGATCGCCGTTACCGATTTCACGCAGGAACGGTTTCGTATCCGTAAGTTCGAAAACTGACGCGGATCGGGAATGGTCGGGGGCATATTTCCCCTATGCGGTCTTGCGCCATTTTCGACATAGAATTTCCGCATTTCCCCAAACCGCAAGAATAAATCGTATTGTTCGCGATACCGGTACACGCCGCGATGTCAGTTCAATCGTTCTCCGACGACCGAAAATCGTCGGAGCGATACCACCTGCTACGGGATCGCAAATCACTCTATCAGGGCGGTATGAAACGTCTTACCGGTCTGTTTCATGAATGAAACCGTCAGACCGATCATAGGCCCATTCTAGGACGGACGCAGGCGTTGCAGGCATCCGATGGCAAGGCGTGCTTGCGCCAGGGGATCGGGTTCCTCGATAAACTCGACATCCCCGATCACGCCTGTGCCAACGGGAACATCGGTCGATACCGGAACCGGTGCGGGTGACGTGCGCCCTTCGGATTGCGCTGCGGCTGCTAGGCGATCCTCGTAAATGGCTTCCCCCTGAACGAAACCGTCCAATTGTATAGCCGTCAGACCACCCGATTCGCGAAACCTGTCCGCAACGCTCGCTATCGCATCACGGCACAGCAATGCACGGTCATATTCGCTTTGCGCTGCGTCGATGCTTACGCTGTCGCCGAGGGAAAGCGTGCGCGCCGCCCGTTTATCATCGGCTCCGAATGTGTCGGACCCATCCAGTTCCAACCGTTCCGAACTTCCCGGCAACGGCTCGCTTGCTTGCGAACACCCCGCCGATAGAATGACAACCGCAAATGCCGTAAATACACCGAATTTCGTCGTCGCTTTCATCCTGCGGCGATACCGCGAAAGCCGCTATCATCCAAGGTCGTTTTTGACTATCGCCGGGCTCATGATCTCGCATTCCGGTTCCGACCATGCAGCAAACGAAAAACTGCCTTTCGTGTTGTTCGTGATATTTTTTGCAATGCTCTGGATTGCGGGCGGCGCATCGCGTGCGGACGTGTTCGGCCAATCTGTCGTTCGTGCGACCAGTTGGGCGATCGTCTTCATCATGGCATGGTGGGGCGGCCGAGTGGACTGGCGGCGCAATTCGACCGCCGCTGGGTTCCTTGCCGCCTGCATCATCCTGACGATCGTCCAGCTCATACCGCTCCCGCCCGCCATCTGGACCGCGTTACCGGGCCGCGACCTTTTCATGCGGGCCGCAGAGGCGTTGGGGCAGCCGCAACCTTGGCGCCCCCTATCCATCGCACCCGGTATGACCTGGAACGCGCTGTCATCGCTGATCGTGCCGGTCGTGGCCTTCATATTGCTGACTGGCCTTCCCTACGGACGACATAACCAGATCGCCCGATGGGTGCTCATCGCAGTCGTCGCCGCAGCCAGCCTCGCCGTGCTGGAGATAACGGGGGCGCGGGTATGACAATCCCTTCATCAACGACGCGATCGACAGCGTCAGCGGATCTGTTCGCCAACCGCAACCATTTCGCTTTGTTCTGCGCGTTCGGCTGTTTGCTGACACCCATTGTATGCAGGCTCATCGCGATGGGAACCAGCCGCGCGAAGATCGCCAGCACTGGAATCAGCATGACGAGGGGGATGATATTCCAGCCCAGCGCCGCAAAGACCAGCAAAGCCAGCGCTGCTGCGGCAAGCACGTGCAAGACCCCGCGCGCGCGGGCGATATCGGCTATGTAACGCGCTTCGCTTTTCCTCACGTCCTGCGCAGCGGCATCGAAGGTTCGCCGCAGCGACTCTTCGGCCCCGGCAATCTTCGCCGCGCGCAAATGGGCGATCCCGTTGTCGACCAGTGACTGCAGGCGCTGCGACAGCTCCATGTAGATCGACCCTTCCGCCAGCGTGCGCCCGCGCATCAGGCTTGCGGCGAGTGCAACCAGAAGTCCGGCAGAAATCGCAATCGCGGTGAACACCGGCGCAAGCGCGCTTGCTGTGAGCGTGAGGATGACGGCAGTGATCAGTCCCGCTGCCGTCGACAAAACCGTCTCCGCGTGCCCTGCAACCCGTTCGGCCTGCTGGACGACGAGATTCGCCATCCGCGCGCTGCGCTGCTGCGAGAGCCAGCGCCATTCCGCATTCAGCAAGGCATGCTGCACTTGTGTTCTCAAAGTTTCAGTAATGCCGAGCGACAGGGCGGCCGAGCGAACCGCAATGATATATTGAAGCACCGAGCGGAGCAGGATCACGCCGACGAACAGCGCCAGCGATAACCCCAGCGGAAGCTGTCCCAGCCATCCCGAGTAAGTCGCCGCACTGTCCGGGATAGCCGCTTGGGCAATCGGGATAAGCAGCAACAGCCCGAACCCTTCGGACAGGCTTGCCAGCACCATCAGACACAGGATGAAAACTGCTCGAGGGCGGTCGATCAAGCTTGCGAAAGACGGGCCACCATCCGTGTGCTCGCCAGCGTGAGCCTTGGCAGTGCTGTTTCGAAAGCGGAGGATGGACACGCACGAAGGCTAGCATCGATGGCATTTGCTCGCCATCTTGGCCAGATGCGCGCTTGGGGAAAGATGGGACGGGGAAAGATCGGGAAGGGCCCGTGACGCCGAGGCTGGAGCGTTTTCAGGAAGATTTTCACCTGCGCTTCGGCACTGTCGAGCGCCAGCTGGGCAATCTAGTGCATGACACCGGCAACCTTCTGGTGTCGCCCGACGCCTTTGTCATGCAGCCCAATGCGCGGATCGCGCTGCGTTATGACCGAGGCAAAGGCGTGGTCTGCGAACATCTGCCGGACGTCTCACCAGCGGAGGTTGCGCTCTGGTTCAATGGCTTTGCGCGCGGGCTCGCCGCATGGCTGAACGGATTGACCGTGCTTCATGCCAGCGCAGTGTCCCGCCAGGGCAGGACGATCGCCCTTACCGGGCCGTCGGGCGCGGGAAAATCCACGATTGCCGCCGGTTTGGCGAAGCGCGGCTGGAGTGTGCTGGAGGACGATGCCCTGATCATCGATTGGTGTGAGGAGGGGGCTATCGCACTTTCCGGCCGCTCTGAACTGAGGCTCTGGGATGACACGTTCGGAATGGTAGGATTGCGGCGCGGGGCGGAAGTCGAGCATCGCGGCGGCAAATTCGTCGCTGCAACAGGCACTGAATCGGTGCGCAACCGGTCAACACAGCTGCGGGACATCGTCGTTCTGGAGTTTGGCGCTGCAGACAGGCCCATCGAGATTGTCCAGATGGATGCGGCGAGCCGCCTGTCTGCGATCAAAGACGTCCTCTTTCGGGACTATTTGGTCAGCGATGTTCTGGGCCGTAAACGCTATGGCGAAATAGTGTTGCAGGTGATCGAGGGAGCCCAATTCCATCTTCTTCGTCGCCCGAAGGCCAGAGGCTATTTCGAGCGAAGCCTCGACGTAATCGAGCAATTTTCGACAGAGACCACCGATTTTGCGCCGAAATAAGCGCTATCGGAGTTGACGCGCCTTTACGCGAAATCGCACAAATGGTAGTTTCGAACGATGTCGGAAAGAGAAGCCAGCATGAGCCGTAAATCGATGGTCGCACCGAAGAAGCTCTATAAACGGCCGAGGGTCGAGCGTCTCGACACGACTCTCGATGATGTCGCCGCCCGCAGTGGTTCTGGCTCAGATTCTCGCAAGGCTCGCAACGCCCGACCTTCGGCCTGATCGAGGCGGACGATGTTTTTCATCAAAAACGAAGAGCATGGCTCGGCGGCATTGCCGGGCGAAGCTGTGTTGCTGAATTCGGATACCGGCCATTTCTTCCGGCTGGAGGAGGTCGGACTTTCGATCTGGTCGAAAATCGACGGCCCGACGCATGTCGAGCAGATCAGCGCCGGCATCCAACACGAATACGATGTGCCCGGCGATCAGTGCCTGGCCGATGTGACAGTCATTTTGTGATGAGCTTGCAGACCTTGGCTTTTTAACTCGTGCCTAGGGTGCGTTTGCATTCCCGATGGCTGCGCGCGGTACCAGCCCGCTGGACCGCTACCGGCATATGCATGATTGTGCTTTGCGTTGCCGTGTTGCTCGTCAAATTTGCGCCCATGCGGTGGTGGAAAGCCTCGGTTGGCATATCGCATGGCAGCGGGGGCAGATTGTTGAATGCCGCTCCGGAGGCCGTCCGCCGGATCGCCGCACATGTCGAGCAGGCATGCCGGCGTTTGCCATTTGCACCCAAATGCCTGCCGCGCGCCATCGCGGTGCAATGGCTGTGCCGCATGACTGGTTGCCGCACGGTGCTGGTGATTGCGAAGCGAACAAAGCCCTGACATAGCCGATGCCTATCATGCATGGGTCGAGGCAGATGGCGACATCGTGATCGGCCAATGCGACCGGTCGCACTATCACCCGATAATGGTCCTTTCGCCGAGCGCGGATGCAGTGGGGATCACAGATCCTAATCCCGCGATCTAGGTGCTGGCGCTAGCAATCGATTTTGCCGGGCGCGCCTGGTCACCGGACGACGTGGCCCGGCTGAGGACGGCAATGTCCTATGCTACCGGCGGCGAACCTCAGATATCCGTTGACGGCCCGCTTCTCGTTGCGACGCGTTCGGCTACTGCTGCCCGCGCTGCCCGCTCGCACGGCGGTGGGCCGGGAAGCATCGCGTTGTTTCATGGCGAACTGCATGACCGCGAAGCGCTCCGTTCGGCGGTCGTAGCAGAGGTACGCCGCCCCAGCGATGCCGACCTCTACCGGCTAGCATTCGGCAAATACGGCCGCGCCTGTGATGAACGGCTATATGGTCGCTACGCGGCAATAGTGTGGGACGCGCACACGCGGCGAATGCATTGCGCGGCCTCCGCCATCGAGGCGCAGCCGCTGTTCTGGGGCAGGAGCGGGACGAGGCTGGTCGTGTCCAGCACGCCGCTTGCCCACATCGCGCTTGGTTTCGCTCGCCAGATGAACGCAGCAAAGCTGGATGCCAGTCTGTCAGGCTCGAAGGAGACTTTGCATCAGAGCTGGTTCGCCGGCATCAACCGCGTTCCGCCGGGCTATTCCATCGAGCTGTCGGAACATGACGAGCACCGCCGGGAATATTGGTCGATGGGGGCCATTCAGCCGCGGAGCAGGATCAGCGACGAACAAGCACTCGAACAAACTGAAGCGCTGCTGGAAGCGGGGTTTGCAAACGTGCTTGAGGGGCGCACGCAGCCAGCGATTGCGCTGTCGGGCGGACTGGATTCGCAGATTGTTGCTGCACATCTCGCCGCGCGATCCAGTCAGGAAATTCCCGCTTATTGTAGCGTGCCCGAGGCCGGATACTCCGAAACTCCGCGCCGTAAATTTTTCGGCAACGAAGGCCTTTATGCAGACGCCTTGGGGGACATGCATCCATCGCTGCAGGTCCGCAAGATCGACGCAGAGGGCGCGAATTTCACCGATGATCTCGGATGGATCTTCCAGCTCGGAAATATTCCGCCGCGCAATGTACTCAATATGCCGTGGCTGAATGCCATCATGGCCCGGGCGCGGATGGACGGCGCGGACGTGCTGGTGACGGGCGGCAATGGAAACATGACCTTCAGTCATGACGGCCTCGACGGGTTTGCGCATTGGGCGCGCTCGGGGCAGATCAGGAAAGTAGTGCACGAGGCGCTGGCGATGGAAGATGCGCGTGCGGGTTGGCGCCGAATCCTGGCATTTGCCGTAAAACCGCTGCTGCCGCGCGCTGCGCTTCATCTTGTGGCCGCCAAACGGGCCTTGGGCGCGAACGTGGATACCCAGCTCAGCCTGAGCGAACGCGCCGGTGTCCCGACCCGCAAGGATCGCTTGCAGTTCGCTGATTTAGCCATGTCGGAGGGGAGCGAGATAGACGCAGCGCTCGAGCTTCGCCACGGCATCGCGCTGCGCGATCCCACGACGTACCGGCCGTTTGTCGAGTTTTGCCTGTCCCTGCCGCCCGAGCAATTCTTGCGAGACGGGGAGACGCGGTTCCTTGCCCGCCGCTTGGGCAAAGATAAAATCCCGGAGCAGGTCCGGCGCGAAGACCGCACCGGCTTGCAAGCCGCCGATTGGCCGATCCGGCTTGGCCGCCAGCGCGCCGATCTGCTGGCGGAACTGCGCATGATCGACCAGGATGATCGGCTGGCAACGAGGCTCGACACGCCTAGGTTGATTGCTGATCTGGAGGATTGGGACGGCCTGGACCGCACAGGTACCGGAGTGATCGACACGATAGCCGGAGCCATCCCGCAGGCTATCGTTCTGAGCCGATTCGTGCGCTACGTCGAAGGCACCAGCACAAGGTGATCGATCTCTCGGTCCCCGAACGGCTCCTGCTCGAACTCGCTGCCGGGTGCGCGCATGATGGCGCATTGGAAGGACTTGGCGAGAGCGAGGCGCTGCGGCTGACGGAAACTGCATCGGCGTTCCGGCTGGCTCCGCTGGTGGCGCAGCGTCTCGATGCTGGTCGGACCGCGTGGCCTGAGCAAGCGCGGCGTGCACTCGGTGACGAAACGCGGATGCTTGCGCACCGATGGCTGCTCCAGCAACGGACTTTACGCGATGTATCCGAGAAATTTGCGGCGAACGCGATTGACTTTGTGGCGCTTAAGGGCGTTGCCCTGGCGCTGAAATACTACCGCGACCCCCTGCTTCGTCCAATGCGCGATCTCGACCTGCTTGTCCGGGAAGCCGACGCGGCAACCGCCTTCAATCTCCTCACCGCTGCCGGATTTCGCGAGCTTCCAGAGGTGATTTCGCGGCCTGTCGAGCAGTCTCACCAATACCCCGCCTTGCGCAGCCCGGAAGGCGTGCTGGTCGAGATTCACTTCACCCTGATGTCCGATTGGCCGCAAGGCGCTTCACTTGCGAAAAAAGTGCTGGAAAGCGAGCGCGCGGTCCAATGCCTTGGAGCGTCGGTCCGCGTGCCCGAGCGCCAGGATCTGGTCTTGCACCTGATCGCTCACGCGACGCTCAACCGGCCGTTCGATGTCGGGCCTCAGGTCATCGCCGATCTGGCGGCGATTGGATTTGGCACGCAAGAACCTTCCGCAGCGATTGCCGAAAGAGCGGACGCGCTTGGCCTGCGCCGGGCGCTTCAGCTTGTCTGCGCGATGCTGTGGGAACTTCGGGCGAGCGATGCGCAAAACCATCCGTTCAAGGAACAGGTCGCAGCGGCATTCTCGCTCATGCTCGCGTCCGAAGAGGACGAGCGGCAGCGTAAATTCTTGCTCCGGCTGGGGGGCGCGAAGCCCGATGCGCGAAAAGTGCTGACAAAGCTGATGCGTCCGACCCCCGCCGCCTTGGCCGAGCTATCGGGCCATGATGCGCACGCTGCCAGACGCTGGCTGGCTTATCCAAACTGGCTGGCAGACAGGTTCAAACGCTATCGCCGATCTACTCGATCAGCCGAACTGCTGGCACAAGTCGAACGCGCCAGCACGCTTTCACAGTGGCTGCGTGCTCGAGAATGAAAGGCGGCCTGGCTAGGGCGTGACGGGGCGACCATTGCCGCCCCAGATGGTCACGAGCAGCAAAGCGATCGCGGCATAGCCGGCCACCAGTTTTACCGCCGGACTTGAAAAGAAACTTTCGTCTTCGCCAAACCAGATATAGCCGCTTTCATCCCCGACGTCATCAAAACTGAAGGCGGACAAGGGGAGCGCCGGAGCGGACGCAGAAGCTGCCGCCGGGCTTGAGCCTAGGGCGATGGCAGCCACCGCCGCGATCGCTGTTGTTGTTAGCTTTTGCATTGCCAATCCTCGCATCGCGCTTGTCCGACCTCATATACTATCACGCGTCCGTTTTTGAAACCTTGCTATGAAGCGCGGCGCTTATTGCAGCGAAAATAACCATTCCCGCTAAGGCCAACTCGATCAGATAGTGCGCTCTAACAGGGCCGATGTTGGAATAGAGAACCGCGTCGATTAGGTGCAGCGAAACAATGCGGATAGCGATAAGCGCAATCATCCCGGCGACTGCGGCCTCGGCGATGCGATACCGCCTGTCTGCCGCTCGCTGCGGGCTAATGAGCCGATAGGTGAACAGACCTACCGCGAGCAGGAACGCGATTGCCAAAGGTATTTGAGCCAAGACCCTGTCGTCATAGGAAAACGAGCTGGTCCACAGCACGCGCAGGCGCTCTCTGGCGAATTCCTCGGCCTGTCCAATGCGTGCAGCGGAGAACGCGAGAAACAAGCCTGCAAGACCTATCCACCGCCAATCGCGCATTGCAGGCGGCGTTCGTCTTGACAGGACGCCGCTCGCCAGCGTGCATGCGGCAGCGGCTACGCAATAGAGCGCGGCGCCCAGCCAGTCAGCGATGCTGATCATCGGGGCGAGCCGCGCGAATGAGAGGGTTGTTCGATGCCGCCGGAGGTGCGCGGAGCCAAGTCAAAAGCAGCTACCACGGGTGCACGCTCTTCGAGCGGCGCGTGGTGGGGTGCGGCTTTGCTTATACTGTTGCTGATCGGCGGCACGAGCGAGCGGTTTTTCTTTGGCCGCGGACTGGCTGAAGCGATTGGCGCGCTTCTACTCGGAGCTGCGATTGCGAACGGCGGGACTGCGCTTGCGAGGGACCGGCTGCTAGCGGGAATGCTTTGGGGGCTGGCCGCTTTGCTGGCCTTGCAGGCGGTTCCGCTGCCGCCAGCAATCTGGAGCGCGCTGCCGGGCCGCGAGATCGTCGCCGCGCTGGACCGGGCGCTGGAGGTGGAGCGGTGGCGTCCCGTCACGCTCGACTGGGAAGCGCTTCTTCCGGCTCTTCTTTTCTTGGTGCCGTGCGCCGGAGCAATGCTGGCGGCGTCGAGCGATGATCCAAGGCGAAGGGACTGGCTGCTGGGCGCGGTCGGCGCAGCATGGGCTGTGGCTGTCGTCATCTCGGTGCTCCAGGCAATCGGCGGCGTGGACCTTCGCTACAACCAGACCGCCCACGAAGTCTTCGTGACGGGGTTCTTTTTCAACCACAATCACCATGCGGCATTTCTTGTGTGCGCGGGCGTGCTTATTTCAGCGCATTTGGTGGAGCGAGGCCTGCCGAAATTTGCGGCGGCCGGGGTCGCCTTCGCCACTGGCATTGCAGTGCTGCTCACGGCTTCCCGTTCGGGTTTGGTGCTTTTCCTGCTGGCAGGCGCGGTCGCCTTGATCGTTGCGCGAAGGAGACGCGGCGCTTTGGCGCGGCCCGGTATAACGAAGGGTCTGATCGCGATTACGCTGCTCCTCGGCGCGGGGCTGGCCTTGTTGCTGGCCTTCTCGGACGGGCCGCTGGCGGCATTGGCGGGCCGGGATGCGCTGCTGGAAGACAGGCGTTTCACCATCTGGGCGCGGAGCCTGGATCTGCTCGCGGTCTATTGGCCGGTGGGCGCGGGGCTCGGTACGTTTCCGCAGGTCTACGCTCTTTACGAACCTCTCGAAGAAGTGCGCCCGCTCTTCGTCAATCATGCCCATAACGATTTGCTCGAATTTGCGATCGAGGCCGGACTGGCGGGAATGCTGCTGCTCGCGTTTTTCTTCGGTTGGCTGATTCGGCGCAGCCTCGCTGCATTGCACCTCGGCACCGGTGCATCGCCGACGCTGTGCGCGGCGTTGATCGTGCTGTGGACCCTGCTCGCCGCCTCCGTTGTGGAGTTTCCGCTGAGGACGGTATCCATGAGCGCATTGGCGTCGCTATGCTTGGGGTTGGTCGCGCGAGAGGGGTTGAGTTGGGAAACGCCGCTCGCTCCGGCGGCCGAATAGGAGACGCCAGCGTGCCGGGCCGGATTGGACATTTGAAGCAGCAGTGCCGGGCAGGCGCGAAATCGCGTCTCGGTGCGCCCGCAGTGCTCGCTGCGGCGCTGGCATTGACGGCCTGTGCCGGCACTCCGGCAGCGGAAACCGGACCGGTCGGTTCGCGCGTTCCCACTGGCGCGGAGAATTTTGGATTTGCAGGCGTCGGCTCGCTTCAAGATGCCGTCTTGCGCCCGAGCGACACCATCAGCGTGATCGTTTCGGGCGAAGAAGCGCTCTCTCTACCGCAGGTCAAGGTCGGGCAGGACGGGGCCATCATGGTGCCGGGCGTCGGGCGCGTCGACGTTGGCGGGCAGACGGTATCGCAGGTCGCGCAGGACATTTCCGCACGGCTGGGCGAAAGCTATTTGCGCTATCCGCGCGTCGCAGTGAACCTGCTCGAGGCGGCATCGCGGTTCGTGACGGTGGAAGGCGCCGTGCGCGATCCTGGGGTATTTACTTACGAGCCGAACACTACCCTGCTCGGTGCAGTTGCGCTTGCGAAGGGCCCGTCTCGTGTGGCGCGCAAGAGCCAGATTTTGCTGTTCCGCACTATTGACGGCCAACCGATGGCGGCACGTTTCGATCTCGACATGCTGCGATCCGGTACGCTGATCGATCCGGTGGTCTTGCCGCAGGACCGGGTCGTGGTCGGTGTGTCCGGCGGCGCCCAGGCATGGCAGGACGTGCTGCAGGCCTTGCCTGTAGTTGGCATTTTCAGGCCGTTTTGATATTGTGCGCGGGAGGCATGAGGCGATGAACAAGCTGCCAGAGGATTTCTCCCGGCACGATCCGCGCTGGTACCTGGACACCACCGGCGATGCCGAAAGTCATGGTACGCTACAGCTGTCCGAACTGCGCGCGATGGCATGGCGGCAGCGGCGGCTGGTGGCGGCGATGGTCGGCGCTGCCGCTCTGCTCGGCGTTTTTGTCACTCTGCTGCTGACGCCGCTTTACACAGCCGAGGCAATCGTCCGCGTCGATAACGAAGAATTGCAAGTCGTCGATGGGCAGGACGTAACCCCGGTCATAGCTGCCTATGACATGGAGCGCTTTCTTAATACCCAGCGCGAAATCCTCGAAAGTCGCACCATGGCTGCGGAGGTTGTCGAAGCCGGAAGCCTTGCCACCAACGCGGCTTTGCTGGCGACTTATGAAATCGATCCGGCCGCACCCGATGGCGAGCGCGCTGAGGCGATAGCGTCGATCTTGCAGGGCGGAATCGACGTGGAGATGGAGGACTACAGCCAGATCGTGTCGATCGCCTTTCCCTCGCCCGATCCGCAGGTCTCGGCTGCCATTGCCAACGGCTATGCTGAGAACTTCGTTCTGCGCAATGTGCTGGGCCAGAGCACGGCGTATGACTTCGCGCGCCGCATCCTTGAGGAACAGGTCGCCGAAGCGCAGGCCGGGCTCAACGAGGCGGAGCAGGAAGCGGTCGCCTATGCCCGCGCAAACCGCATTATCGACGTGCTGCCCGCAGTTTCGGCCAATGACGATACGGGCAACATGTCGCTGACGGCGACCAGTCTTGCACAGCTCAACCAGGCATACAGCGAAGCGCGGGCCGCCCGCATCAACGCGCAAGAGCGTTTTCGCGCCGCAGGTAGCGCAAACCCTCTCGAACTGGCCGAAGTGCGGGACAATCCGGCGCTCCAGAGCTTGCTTACATCGCGCGCCGCGGCAGAAGCCGATTTGCAGGAGGCCGAGAGCCGCTATCTGCCGCAAACTGCGGA
This sequence comes from uncultured Alphaproteobacteria bacterium, assembly GCA_963797945.1. Taxonomy (GTDB): domain Bacteria; phylum Pseudomonadota; class Alphaproteobacteria; order Sphingomonadales; family Sphingomonadaceae; genus Qipengyuania. The sequence continues at coordinate 35,672 of CAWCRA010000007.1, forward strand.
AGTACAGCAGGCCCGCGCCCGCGTGACTGCGCTCGACCAGCAGATCGGCGCCGCTGCCTCGCGCGTGCGTGCGTCGCTGGGGCAAGAATATCAGATCGCGCGGCGGCAGGAACAGCAATTGCGCAGCGCCAGCCGGCAGACCGCCGATGCCACACTCGCCGAACAGGATCGCCGTGTGCAGCTCAACCTTCTCACCCGCTCCATCGAAGGGCGCCGCGACGATCTGCAACGCCTCCAGACGCGGTTGAACGAGGTAAATAGTGCATCCGATGTTACGGCCAATAATGTCTCGATTGTCGATCCGGCGCTGGTGCCGGGAGGCCCATCATCGCCCAATCTCCCGCGAAACCTGCTCTTTTCGATCATTCTAGGTCTTGCGGTAGGGGTAGGACTGGGGATTTTGCGCGAAGCGCTCGACGATACGATCTATCTGCCTGAAGATGCAGAGCGAAAGCTGGGCCTGCCGCTTCTGGGAACCACGCCGCTGGTCGCTCGCAACAAGGAGGGCAGCGGTCTGGCCGACGACCGCGAACTCGACGAGGCCTATTTCTCGACCCGTTTCGCGCTGGACTTCGCGACAGGTGGCGGGCGCGCCAAAGTGATGCAGATTACCAGCACCAAGCCGGGTGAGGGCAAGTCGACCACGGCAATGGCTCTCGCAGCCGATTTTGCGCGGATCGGGCGCCGCGTGCTTCTGGTCGACGCCGATTTGCGCAAACCCGGCGTGCACAAGCTGGCCGGGATCGAAGCGGAAACCGGCATGGCGGATCTGTTGATGCGGACCGCGACGCTGCAGGACGCGGTGGTCCGGGTGGACGATCCGGGCTTCGACATCCTGCCGCTCGGGCGGGTGCCGAACAATCCAGTGCAAATGCTGAGCGGCCCTATCGTGTCGGAGCTCTTCGATGATCTCCGCAAGGCCTATGATGTGGTGATCGTGGATTCGCCGCCAGTCATGGGCCTCGCGGATGCGCCATTGTTGGCTGGCCAGGTCGACCATACGGTCCTGATCGTCGAGGGCGGGCGCGTGCATAACGGACAGGCGCGATCCGCCGTCCGCCGCTTGCAGGATGCGGGGGCGCAGATCGCCGGGATCATCCTCACCAAGCATGACCGCCGCCAAGCCGGATATGGCGACGATTACGGCTATTATTCCGACTATGCTTACGGCGAGGGGCATAGCGCCAAAGCCTGATGGCGGCGCGCTTAGCCCCAAGTTTGCCTCGGCGCCTGATCGGCTGGACGGTTGGCGCAGTATTCGGCCTTGCGGCGCTGACGCAGGCAGTATTCGCAGCCGGGGCACAAGCTGGCGAGCCGTGGTCGGCACACGGCCCCGCGAACATGGCGCAAGCGGCATCGCGGCTGCTGTTTTACAGCACTAAGCCGGGTCTGGATCCGATCAAAGAAGAACTGGCGCGGAAGGCGTTGGAACGCCGCCCACTGACACCGGCGGCAGTGACATTCCTGGCAGTCAATAACACTGAAGGGCGCTCCCGGGACTTGTTTTCGGTGGCTGCTCGGCTTGGCTGGCAAGATCAGGCGGCGCAGCGCGCGCTCTATAATGACGCGAGCAGCCGGGGTTATTTCGGTTTGGCGATGGACCGGGCGGAGGCTCTGCTACGGCAGGATATGTCCAAGCAGCAGCTAAGTTCGGCTTTTGGCGAAGCGGTGCGCGACCCTGGCTACCGGAGCCATTTTGTAACGATGCTCGGCGTGCGCGAAACATGGGCGGATCGCTATCTGCTCGCATATGGTTCGGGCCTGCCCGACGACGTCTTGGTCGAGCTTTTTGCAGCGCGCTCCTCCAAAGGCAGCCGTGACAGACTGATCGGAACCGTCGCTGCACGTTTGCTCGAGGAACGCCGTCTGTCAGCCTTCGCGGGCCTGCGCAGTTTGGCGATGCAGGATGAGAGTGCCATACCTGCGTGGCGGGACAGCGATATTCCGCGCGAGTTCGGCTGGCAGCTTGGAAACGGATATGCGGCCGATGGCGATACAGATGCGCTTCGCCGGACGTCGGTTCCGGGCGAACGTCCTGCATTCCTCCTGACCGCACTTCCGCCCGGTCGCTACGAATTGATCGTCCCAGGCGGGGAGGCCGGCACATTGGCGCGTTGGCGGTGGGGCATCGCCTGCATCGGTGATCCGGCGCGCGCTGACACGCGGTTTCCATCCAGGACCGACTTCACGGTCCCCAGTGGCTGTCCGGTGCAAACACTCAGCATCGCTGCGCCTGCAAGCGAGGCGAAAGGCGACACGCTGCCGCCGCTCGGCATTCGCAAGGTCGGCGTCCGATGAGCGGCTCGGCAACACAGGGCGGGCGCCACTCGCTGCCGGTTCCCGTGGTACGAAGCGCGCAGCCGGGCCTGGCGCGGCCAGCTGCGCAAGCGGCGATTGCCCGGTGGTTGCCAGTGGTTCTGCTGTATTCCTGTTTCGTCCCGGCAGGCTTGTCGTTCGAGGTCGGCGAGCTGCGGTTTTTCGCTTTTCGCGTCGTGTTGGTCGCCTCGTTGCCGATATTGGCATATCTGATCTATTCGAACCGCCCGCGCGTGCTGGCCGCAGATTGTCTGGTCGCGGCAGCCGCCGGATGGGCTCTGATCGCCTTTATGGTCAATCGGGGTTTTCTCGACGGCCTGCAAAGCGGTGGACGCTATGCGCTCGACATGCTCGCAAGCTATCTCATCGCCCGGACCTGCATCCGCAGCGAGACCGATCTGCGGCATGTCCTGATCGCGGTGCTGCCAGGCCTGCTGCTGTGCGGCGCGGCTCTGGCGGTGGAAGCAGTGACGGGGCGCTTCCGGATCATCGACCTCTTCCCGCTCGAAGAGATCGGGGGCTCGCTCAACCAGCAGCGCCTCGGCCTACTTCGCGCCTTCGGTCCATTCAGCCACGCCATCCTGGGCGGATTGTTCATGTCGTCCTTCGCCCCGCTGTATTTCTATGCATTCCGGGACGCGAGAACCCGGACGTTAGGCGTGGCAAGTGGGCTTACCGGCTTCTTCACGGTCAGCACGGCAGGCATCGCAAATATTGCCTTGCAGCTCGTCATGGTCGCTTATCGCAGCGCCGCGCTGCTATTCGGCCTAAGGCGCGACTGGCGGGCGTTCGTTCTCGGTTTTGCGGCTCTCATCGTGGTCATCGAGATATTGACCGAGGGCAGCGCAGCGGCCTGGATCATCAGCTATCTTGCGCTGGACGAGCGCAGCGGGTTCTACCGCCTTGTCATCTGGGAATTCGGCACCCGCAGCGTGATGGCGAACCCCGTGTTCGGGATCGGTTACGACCATTATGCACCGAGGTCCTGGGTCGGAGAATCGATCGACAATCACTGGCTGTTTATCGCCGTGCGGTTCGGTTTGCCGCAGCTGCTGTTGATGGGCGGGGCTGTCGTCTATCTGCTCATGCGTCTGGGGAGGATTTCCGCGCATCTCCCGACCGCGGCCGGCAACCCCTTTACCGGCGTTTTCGTCACGCTGTTCTGCCTGACGCTGGCTGGGATCAGCGTAGCATTTTTTAACGAGTTTCTGGTGTTTTTCCTGTTCTTGGTGGGCGTCGCCGCGAGCCTGATCGAGGCCTTCGATGGAAGACGCCGAGCCGCATCGCTCCATGCTCGGCACTTACGTGAGGCCGAGAACGATGGCAGCCGCTGACGCGCCGATGACCGCTGACGCCTACCACAACAGTGAACGATCGGACGTGCTCGCTCTGCTGCACGGGCAGTTCGGGAAGGTGCTCGATGTGGGAGGAGGAGCGGGGGCGACTGCTGCTGCTCTCAAGCGGGAGGGACGAGCAGAGAAGGCGGACCTGCTCGACACGTTTAGCGGCCGGGTAGAGCCGGCAATCGATACGCACCTTGCCGTCGACCTCGAAGATGGGGCGCTGCTTGCAGAAACTCTCGCGGCGAACGGCCCATACGATCTGATGCTGTGTCTCGATGTGCTTGAGCATCTTGTCGATCCGTGGAGCGCGGTGAAGACCTTGCGCGCAGGGCTGGCGGATGACGGGCTATTGGTCGCTAGCATCCCCAACATCCGCCACTACACGGCGCTTCGCGACCTCGCATGGCGCGGGCAATGGACTTACCGCGACTATGGCCTGCTCGACCGGACGCATCTGCGCTTCTTTGTGAAGTCCACGATGGTCGACCTGCTGGAAGGAGCCGGGCTGCAGGTCGAACGGGTCGAGCCCCTGGTCAGGTGCGGCGGCAAGATGGGATTGGCGCACCGGCTTTTTGGCCAATCGATCGAGGACTTCGTGGCGCTGCAATACGTTCTTTTCGCGCGCAAAGGCTGACGACGGGCGTGCTCCCTCGCAGAGTTCTTGCGAATTCGGGGTGGAGTCTCGCAGGCTCGGCGCTGCCGATACTTGTGCTGCTGGTGACCGTACCGCTCTATCTCGAGCAGGTCGGGGCGGCGCGCTATGGGGCACTGGCCATATCATGGCTGCTGATCGGCTATTTCGGGCAAGCCGATTTCGGCATCGGGCGAGCAGTGACGCGGCGGCTTGCGGCCTTGAGCGGCAGTCATGCTGCCCAGCGGGCGGGCATCGTATCATCCGGTTTGATCGTTACGGCGGTCATCGGTGTGCTCGGCGCAGCCTCGGTCTATGTGTTGGGTGGGTGGTTTTTTGCGGTACCCTTCGAAGTCGAGACGCGCTTGCAAACGGAATTGCTCGCATCTCTCGCCATCATAGCCATCGGTGCCCCGGTCGTTGGTATCATAGGCTTGGCGTCCGGTAGCCTGATGGGCCTCGACCGATTTCGCCCGGTGGCAATGGGCAATATGGTCGGAAGCAGCCTGACGCAGGTGCTGCCGCTGCTCGCCGTGTTCTTCGTCAGCTCGCACCTCGCCGTGTTGATTGCGGCGTCTCTTGTCGCTCGGCTGGTTCACCTCGCGGTGCTTCTCCCCGCAGTCCGGAGCAGCGTATTCTCCGGGCAGAGATTTTTGCCGTCCAGCGCGGAGGCGCGCGGGCTGCTAAAGTTCGGCAAATGGGTCATGGTCAGCGCGCTGGTCGGGCCGCTTATGATCGTGCTGGACCGCTTCGCGATCGGAGGTGTTCTGGGGGCAGTGGCGGTCGCAGCCTACACCATCCCGTTCCAGATCGCTTCGCGCACCATGATCCTGCCATCCGCTTTCATGCAGGCGCTATTCCCGCAATTTTCGGCAGATCAGGGCAACTCGGATGCGTCACGTCCCGCGCTTTACGTGACTGCCACAGCATCGCTCTTCGCCCCGGTCGCGATTGCGCTTATCTGTTTAGCAGAGCCCTTGCTGGCCCTCTGGCTGGGTGCAGAGCTGGACGCACGATCTGTCGCGGTCGCGCAAATTGTCATGGCGGGTTTCTGGATCAATGCGGTTGGCGCGGTCCCGTTTACGCTGCTGCAGGCGCGAGGCGAGGCCCGCTTTACTGCGATGCTGCACCTCGCTGAGCTGCCATTCTACCTCGCCGCCTTGCTGCTATTGGGCCAGGCATATGGACTTGCCGGCATGGCGGCGGCCTTCGCACTGCGCTGCGCGGCAGACTGCGTTATCCTGCTCGTGCGCTCGCATGTGCTGGGCCGCCGGGGCGCGCTAGCCGTCGCGGCAGCCGGGGTTCCGGTGGCTGCTGCGCTTCTGTGGGCGCCAACGGGATGGAGCGAGGCCTTGCTGGCGGGGTCAGTTTTGATGGCCGCCGCGCTTGCGATTGCGTGGCTTGTGCTGCGCGGCTCTATCCGGCGAGCTCTAGCTTAAGGGCTTCGGCGATCTCGCCTGCGACCGCAAAGGGAGCATCGCGGAGGTAGGACGCCATCGGGCTTGCCCCGGCATTCGGCCCCTGAGCACAGGCCTGCGCAATTGTCGCAGCCAGCGGAGCGGCATCGATCGACGGCGTTGTGAGGATGTTGTCATGCAATGCCGACAAGTCTTTGCGCCAATAGCTATTGGTGACGGTGCGCAGCCCGAAATGCGCCATTTCCAGCGGCGGGTAGCTGGGGTGGGGTGAGGCCATCAGACTGACGCCGACCGAGCTTTCGAGCATGACGGCAGCGTATTCGTCCAGCGATAGCTTGCCGAGCGGGCGAATCTCGCGCCCGCCGCCCAGCTTGACCGGCGCATGATTCCCGCCAGCCGAAACGATGTCCCAATCGCTGTATTCCGGGAAATCCCCTACGAACCGCTCGAGCCCTCTGACGAGCGCTGGCCAGCAGTTGCGCGCCACAGACGGGCGGCCATAGATCAGGATGCGTTTCTTGCGAGACGCCTGTGCGGATTGCGGAAGATAGGTTTGCAGGCGCGCATCCATCGCAGGTTCGAACACAAAGGCGCGTTCGGTCTCGTGGCCGCAATTTGCGAACCAGTCGTGAAGCAAACCGCTGTTGAAAACACCCCATAAACGCTCGGTGGCATCGTATGCATCGCGCGCCAGAAGATGCGCAGAGCAGAAGGGAAATATCTGAGGCTCATATTCCTGAATGAAATACACCAATGGGCGCGGAGCAATGCCGTAATGTGCATCGCGCGCATGCATTACCGGCCTGATATTATGCGCGGTCCACCAGTTGAAGGCGGCGAAGATTTCATGCCGTCTCGTCGGGATTTCCGGCGAGCCTCCTTCCAGTTGTGAGACTTCGGGGAGGACGTCTTGTGCGTTTCCCACCCGCCGTTCGGCCAGACCGGGTTCGGTCTGCCCGGTCGGATTGGTGATCAAAATCCGCAGATCGAGGCCGACATGCGTAGCCAACTGCCTGCCGATCTCCAGGAACAGGTCGATCCCGGTCGCATAGCCGCCGAAGAAGGTTGCCTGTGTTACATTTGGCAGCAGCAAGGTCAGGCGAAGCTTCGCTGTCTGATCGGTGACAAACCTCCACTCAGCCAGGACGGCATCGTCGATCGGCGGCTGCGCGGTCAGGCCGCGCGCGCCATCGATCAATGTGCGCAGAGGTGCCGGGGCAAACCGCTTGATCGTTTCTCGAATGGTCCGCCGGCTCATGGTTCGCCTCTGCTAGCCGATACCGGGGATCGCGCAAAGAGCCGCCCTTGTGCAGTTCCGCGCAGCTTCTATTCTCTTGCGCAGACATGAAGGAGCCGGAATGAAACGCCGCGAGTTGGAAAATGAGATGCGCATGCGTTCGGCCCTGCTTTGGTATGGCGCGGGAATAGCCGTCATCGTCATCGTTCTGGCGCTCGCACTGCCGCGCCTGTGAGTTGCCGATGATGCGGCCACTTGCAGGGCGCGCAAGTGCCGCCTAACGCGCGTGCCATGACCAACGATAAAGATCACGATCTCACCGACCGCAAGTTCTACCGCGCGGACCAAGAAGCCAGCTTCGCGGATTCGCCGCAAGTCCCGCAGACCCCTCAGACCATGCACCCGGCCTACAAGCTGGCGTTTCGCGACTATGATTTCATGCTGCGCGATGAATTGCGCCCAGTCCGCTTCCAGCTCGAGTTATTGAAGCCCGAAATGTTGCTCGACGAAGCAGGCGTGGGCTCCACGCTCGTCATGTACGGTTCTGCTCGTATTCCGCCGCCCGATGCCGTCGCGGACGCGCTGGAAGGGGCCAAGGACATGCCCGAGGCCGAAGCGCGGGTGGTGCAGAACCTAGCCAAAAAAGCGAAGTATTACGCGGAAGCGCATGAGCTTGCGAAAATGGTCAGCGAAATGGCGATCATCGAAAACGGCAAACGTCAGTTCGTCGTATGTTCGGGGGGCGGGCCATCGATCATGGAAGCCGCCAATCGCGGCGCGAGCGAGGCGGGGGCCGAATCCATCGGGCTCAACATCGTTCTGCCGCACGAGCAGGCGCCAAATCCCTATGTGACGCCGTATCTGAGCTTCCAGTTCCACTACTTCGCCCTGCGCAAGATGCACTTCCTGCTGCGCGCGCGCGCCGTCGCGGTCTTCCCCGGCGGGTTTGGGACATTCGATGAGTTCTTTGAGCTGCTCACGCTGATCCAGACGGGCAAAATGAAGCCCATCCCGATACTGCTGTTCGGCAAGGATTTCTGGACGCGGGTCATCGATTTCGAGGCGCTGGCCGACGAAGGTACGATCAGCCACAAGGATCTGGACCTGTTCCATTGGTGCGAAACCGCTGACGATGCGTGGGCGCATATCGCCGAATTCTACGAGCTGTGATCCTGATCCGGCGCGCGGACGGCATAGTGCCCTAACGGCCCATTCCCGGCCCCGAAGCCGGGAGCCTGTTCGATGGCGGAAAACGTGAACTGACGCGCCAGCCTTACCGCATTGGTGAGGAGCTGGCCGTGCCCGAGCAGTGTAGCTATCGCAGCTGCCAAAGTGCAGCCAGTGCCATGCGTGTGCCGCGTGTCGATCCGCGCATGGGCGAAACTTGCGACTTTGCCATGGGCCATAACCAGGCGGTCGTGCACTTCTTCGCCTATATCGTGCCCACCTTTGGCCAGCACCGAGGTACCGTGGCGCTGCGCCAGAACGTTCGCTGCCTCGATTACGTTTTGCGGAGAATCCAGGTCGGTGCCGGTAAGTGCCGATAGTTCGGGCAGATTGGGGGTCACCAGAGTGGCGATGTCCATCAGTCTGCCGAAGGCTGCCACCGTCGCCAGGTCAGCCAAGGCCGACCCGCTGGTTGCAACCATCACCGGGTCGAATACGATTGTACCGCTGAACCCGTCGAGCATCTCGGCAACTGCCTCTGCGATCTCCGGAGAGCCAAGCATGCCGATCTTGACCGCGTCGGCACCGATATCGCCCAGACATGCCTCGATCTGCTGCACGACCAAATCGCGGTCCATTGTGGCAACCGCATGCACGCCAGTCGTGTCCTGCGCCGTGATCGCGGTAATGGCGGTCATGGCGTAACCGCCCAGCATCGTGATGGTCTTGATGTCGGCTTGGATGCCCGCGCCGCCCGAGCTATCGGACCCGGCTATCGACAGGATGCGCGGCGGGGCGCTCACCCCTTGAACTTGCGTGTAGTCGAGGCGGGAAATTTCTCTTGTAAAGCCTTGGACCTGGTCGGGCGGTCGACCAGCTCACCGCCGCAATTGGGGCAGATATCGTCCAGCGCCTCGGCACAAGTGGTGCAGAAGGTGCATTCGAAACTGCACAAAAAGGCTCCGGGGACAGCAGCAGGCAAATCGGTGCCGCAGCGTTCGCAGTCGGGACGCATCTCTAGCATCAGACAGCCGCCTTCACCGCATCGCAGACCTGGTCGACTACCCTTTCGACCTGCGCAGCATCGTCGCCTTCGGCCATTACCCGGATCACAGGCTCGGTGCCCGATGCACGGATGACGAGCCGTCCGCCGCTGCCAAGTTCGGCTTCGGCATCGGCGATAGCCTGCTTCACGCTATCGCTTTCCAGTGGCTTGCCGCCATCATAACGAACGTTCTTGAGCAGTTGCGGCACTGGGTCGAACAGATGCAGCAGCTCGCTTGCCGGGCGATCTTCGCGCACCAGGCTCGCCAGCACGCGCAACGCCGCAATTGTGCCGTCGCCGGTAGTGCCGTGATCGAGCAGGATCATGTGCCCCGACTGTTCCCCGCCCACGTTGTAGCCGCCTTGCTTCATACGCTCGAGTACGTACCGGTCGCCGACCTTGGTCCGCTCCAGCGTCAACCCCAGCCCATTAAGATAGCGTTCGAGCCCGAGGTTCGACATAACGGTGGCAACGACGCCGCCGCCTGAAAGAATCCGCTTCTCCGCCATCCGCGCTGCCACCAGCGCCATGATCTGGTCGCCGTCGACCGTCTGGCCTTTTTCATCGACCACGATCAGCCGGTCGGCATCGCCGTCGAGGGCAATGCCGATATGCGCGCCTTCCTCGACCACCTTGGCCTTGATTGCGTCGAGCGAGGTCGACCCTACGCCGTCATTGATATTGGTGCCATCGGGCGAAACCCCGATGCTGATGACGTCCGCGCCCAGCTCCCAGATCGCCGCTGGCGCGACCTGATAGGCAGCGCCATTGGCGCAATCGACGACCACTTTGAGCCCGTCGAAGCGCACTTCGCTGCCGATCGATTGCTTGACTGCGTGAACATATCGCCCGCGCGCGTCTTCGATCCGGCGCGCACGCCCGATCTGCGGAGCAGCTGCCAGTTCGGGCTCGGCCGCCATCAGCCGTTCGATTTCCATCTCGGCTTCGTCCGACAGTTTGAAGCCGTCCGGGCCGAACAGCTTGATGCCATTGTCTTCGTACGGGTTGTGGCTGGCAGAGATCATCACGCCGAGATCGGCGCGCATCTCGCGCGTCAGCATCGCAATGGCGGGTGTCGGTAGCGGGCCGGTCATGATCACATCCATGCCCACACTGGTGAAGCCTGCCACCAGCGCGCTTTCGATCATATAGCCCGACAGGCGCGTATCCTTGCCGATCACGACGCGGTGGCGGTGGTCCCCCCGGCGAAAATGCGTGCCCGCAGCCTGGCCCACGCGCATGGCCAGATCGGCCGTCATCTTCTCGTGATTGGTGCGGCCGCGAATGCCGTCGGTACCGAAATATTTGCGTGTCATGGCGTCCCTGGCTCTGCGAATTCTCGGGCTGCTTTGGCGCTTTCCTGTGCGAATGGGAAGGGCTGCCGGCGCCCGGTCCGCGCTAATTTAATGCGTCATTGCAACCCTTGCCGGGTCTGCGCGTTGTCAAATGTAACAACGATTCAACTTCAGCACGCAAAGGTACTATCATGGCTTTCAAGCTTATCGACTTGCCGTATTCGGACGATGCACTCGCCCCCGCAGTTTCGGCCGAAACGCTCTCCTATCACCACGGGAAGCATCATCAGGCCTATATCGACAAGACCAACAAGGCGATCGAAGGTACCGATCACGCCGACAAGTCTCTTGAAGAGGTTGTCGGGGCAGCGCGCGGCAGCAATCAAGGTCTGTTCAATAATGCAGCGCAGAGCTGGAACCACGGATTCTACTGGCATTCGATGGTTGGTGAGGAATCTGCGGCGTCCGACGAACTCAAGAGCATGATCGAGAGCGCATTCGGTTCGGTCGACGGGCTCAAGGAGAAGCTCAAGGAACGCGGTGCAGGCCACTTCGCCAGCGGCTGGGTATGGCTTGCCGAAAAGGGCGGCGCCCTTACGATCGAGGAAACGCATGACGGCGATACGCTGGCCGATAAGGAAGGCACCAACCCGCTACTGGTCGTCGACCTGTGGGAACACGCTTACTATCTCGACCACCAGAACTCGCGTCCGGCCTATCTGGATGCGGTTGTTGGCAAGAAGCTCAACTGGAGCTTCGCCAGCGAGAACTTGGCCCGAGGCGATACCTGGACCTACCCTAGGTAAACTCGGTCCACTTGAGAAATTCAGGCCCGTTCCGCCATTGGCGGGGCGGGCCTCATTCTTTTCGGGCAGCTGGTTCGTCGTCGGCCTGCAAGGCCATCAGATTGTTGGCGAATAAGGGCTCCCCGAAGATGAAGCCCACGATATTGGGTTTGCCGATATGCTCGAACAACGCAGTGAGCGTCAGCAAGATAGGCACCGACAATAGCGCGCCGGTAATGCCCCAGATCCACGAGAAATAGCTCAACGCAATCAAGATCATCACCGGGTTCATGGTGAAGCGCGCCCCGAGGATCGATGGCGTCACCACGTTTGCCTCGACGGTGTGCAGTCCAAGATAGGCAGCTGCAGGTATTAGCCCAAGGATGATCGTCTCGGTCGTGCCGATCCCGTAGAGGCCGAGCAGGCCGATCATCAACGTCGGTCCGATGTACGGAATGAAGTTGAGCAGCGCAGCCAGGCCGCCCCACATGATCGGCGCGTCGACGCCCAGCGCCCACGCTCCCAGCGCGACGATCAACCCCACGCCCATGTTGATGAGGCCAACGGTGGTTATATAGGCCGCGACCCGGTCCTGCACTTCTCGCATGACGCGGGCTGCCTTGATGCTGGCACCGAACGATGTGCGCCCAAACAGCAGGTGCTGACGCAGGCGCACACGCGCCTCGACCATGAAGAACGTCATCAGGAAGGTCAGGATCACCTCGATCAGCACACTCGGTGTTGCAAACGCAAGTTCTTCGAGCAGGCTCGGCGTGGCAACAACCACCTCCTGCTGGCCGCTGCGTTGCATCAGATCTGCCAGTTCGTCATTGATCTGACCAAGCCAGCCGAACTGATCGCGCAATTCCGCAAACCGGTCGCCGATACTCTTCATCATCGCCGGCAGCTCGTCGAACAAGGCAAAGGCTGGCTGCAGGATCAGAGCCAGTGACAGCAAAAGGATCGCAAAGAAGATCAACAGCGAAACCAATGCTGCGAGAACATTTGGGAGGCCCCAGCCCGACAGCCTGTCGGCAAGCGGCGAAAGGATTATCGTCAAGACGATGGCTGCCGCCAAAGGCAGGAATACGACAGATCCGATCGACAGGACGAATGGCAGTGCGAGAAACAGTCCGATACCGATCAGCACAACCAATGCCGAGATGAGCCGCAATTCCTGCTCGGCGAAGGCCATCCGCCGGCCATGACTTGTCGTCACAACGTCTTCAGGAGGTTGTTTTTTCTCACTCATATTCCGTCAGCTTGGCGCGGACGGCGCGAAGCCGCAAGCGCTATCGCCAACGGCGCTCATGCGCGCGACGTCACGCCTTGTCCGGCAGCCACATCATCCAGCTCTTCGAGAATGGCGCGGTGCGCCGTGGCGTCATCGAGCGAACGCTGCGGAATGTCGCCATCTGCCAGCATCGAATTCAGTGCGGCGCGCGCCCTGCCGACACGGCTCTTGATTGTCCCGACGGCGCATCCGCAGATATTCGCGGCTTCTTCATAGGAAAAGCCGCCAGCCCCGACGAGTAGCAGTGCTTCGCGGCGTTCGGGCGGCAGTGTCAGCAGTGCGCGGTGCATATCGGACAGATGGATCGGTTCTTCCTGACCTGCCGGTGCAGTCAGGATGCGTTCGGCAACCGTCTCGTCATACTCACCGCGGAACCGGTTCCGGCGCATATCGGTGAGATAGGCGTTGCGCAGGATTACGAAGGTCCAGGCGCGCATCGACGTGCCAGGCTCGAATCTCTCTTGGGCAGCCCATGCCTTGAGCAGCGCCTCTTGCACCAGATCGTCGGCCATGTCGGCGCGGCCACACAGTCCGCGGGCAAAGGCGCGTAGATGAGGGACGACGTCAGTCAACTCTTGCTTGAAATCGGCTTTTTCAGAGGCCGTTCTGATACTCTCGCCCATCAGGACGCAGCATCCAGCTTCGACAGCAGATCCTTGAAGCTGTCCGGAATGTCTTCTTCCACAACCTCGTCATACAGCTGCTTCAAGCCATTGGCCCAACCCGGTTGAGAGTCAGGTTCAGCCTTCCGCGACCGCGCCTTCTTGGCGTCGATCTCGGTATCTTTATTCCTGTTCACAGTCATAAGCGAATTAGCGCGTCCTTGCCGCTATCGCTCCGCACGATCTGGCGCGCCGAGCCAATTGGTTAGATCCCTTGGTGATGGGGGAACGATACGTGGTCTTTATGGTTCCCATCTGCAACCTACCTGTCGACCATTCACCAGGACCTGCGAAAGCGGCCAATTCGAACCTATTGAAGAGAGGGGATAATCTCTGTCGGATGCGCAATCTTCACCGAACAGATTCTCCCGTCGCTGGCTGATCGATCACCCGCGCGCAGTGCCAGTCGTAATTTTTCTGATGGTGGTAGCGATAACAGTGCTGAGCGTTTTCGCCATCGAACGCGGCGAAGGCCAGCGGGAGCGGGCATCGACAAATCGCGCGGCAGTGGCCATTTCTTCGGCCCTCGAACGCCGCGCCTCGATAAGCTCGTCATATCTGCGCGCTGGCGCTGCATTATTCGCTTCGCAAGAGGAAGTCGATCCTGCGCTTTTTCGCCGCTTCGTAGCCGAATTGCGCCTCGATGCGGATTATCGCGGGGCGGAGGGCATCGGCTGGGCACCCGTACTGTCGGCCGAGGATCTCCCTGCATTCGAAGATCAGCTTTCTGCGTTCCGTATTGGCCAGCACGTCGTCACGCCAACTCTTGCCGATTACACCGCGCGATAAGCTGGTGCCGGTCCTGTTCCTGCAACCCGATACCATGCGGAGCCGGCGGGCCATCGGGTTCGATATGTATTCGAACCCGGCGCGCCGCGAAGCGATGAATGCTGCGGAGCGGCTCGTCAGGCCAACCGCCAGCGGTCGGATAACGCTGGTGCAGGAAGGCGGCGACGATGCGCCCGGATTCCTGATCTACATGCCGGTATTCGAGAGCGTCGGGCCGACGCGTAGTGTGAAAGGTTATATATACAGCCCATTCAACGCGAATGACTTCGTCCAGTCGGCTGCCGATCTTGTCGATCTCGGCGAATATGGCGTGCGCGCTTTATGATGGAGAGCCCGGTCCGGCGAACTTCATGGGCCAGGTCGACGGTATGAATTCGGGCGTAGCGCGCAAAACGCAGACGGTAAATATCGCCAATCGGGACATGACTTTGCAAATTCTAACCGATGACGACGGGTGCTCTTTCTCCGCTATCGATGGCCACGCTTATTTTCGGTCTTGCCGTCGCCAGCCTGTTGATGCTGGTTTCGCGCCTGCTGACCCAGCAAGCTCTCGAAGATCAGCGATCGCTGGACTGGTTTGCGGAGCAGAACTCTATCCGCAATTCGCTGACGCGCGAGCTCAACCACCGGGTCAAGAACACGCTGGCGAATATCCTGTCGATTCTGGCTCTGACACGGCGCAGGGCCGATGATATCGACGAGTTCGCCGATGGTCTCGACGGCCGTATCCGCGCCCTGTCCGCCACCCATGACCTGCTGACCAATTCAGAATGGGGCACGACCCCGATCGCATCGGTGATCGCGGCGGAGCTTGCGCCCTATGCCGATAAGGATCAGCATACCCTGCAGACGTCAGGCCCCGATGTAGAACTCGCACCGAACGATGCCTTGTCACTCGGTCTTGCAATACATGAGCTGGCCACGAATGCGTCGAAATTCGGTTCGCTGAGCCAGCCCGGCGGCAATGTGTCGGTGACCTGGGATCAGACCGACGATGGACTTGCGCGTATCCGCTGGGTGGAGAGCGGCGGACCACCGATGATCGAAGATCGCGAGCGAGGCTTCGGCATGGACCTGATCGAGAAAATCGTGGCACACGAACTGCGCAATCCGGTCGACCTGGAATTTGCGCCCGAAGGCGTGCGCTGCACGTTGCTGGTTCCGATCCGCGAGCCGGTCAACTTCGCTATCCGCGCCAAGCCGGCAAATATTCGCGAAACCTGACACCCGTGACCGCTGCAAAGCGCGAGCGCTGGTATCCGGAAACAAAGAAACCCGCGGGCACTGCGCCCGCGGGTTTCTTTTTACTTTGAGGTTGAGAGCGCCGCTGCTCAGACGAGCGGGCGGCTCGACCCGAAGAACAACGCCTGGCTGATAGCCGCGCGCACTGTCTGTTCCTGGAACGGCTTCGTTACCAGATAGGTCGGCTCGGGACGATCGCCCGTCAGGAGACGCTCCGGATACGCAGTGATGAAGATCACCGGCACGTTGCTGATAGCGAGGATGTCGTCCACCGCGTCGAGGCCCGAAGACCCGTCGGCAAGCTGGATATCGGCGAGCACGAGTCCTGGCGTCTTCTCGGCCACGACTTCCTGCGCCTGCGTCCGCGTTGCCGCAGTACCGCAGATTTCGTGCCCGAGCGATTTGACGAGATCTTCGAGCTGCATCGAGATGAGCGGCTCGTCCTCGATGATCAGGACGTCGGTCGATGTTTCGCGGTCGATTTCCTGCACCGCTTCCTGCACCAGCAATTCCACTTCGGAACTTTGCAGTTCCATGATTTCGGCTGCTTGGTCGATCGAGAAATCTTCAAGTGTCGTCAGGAGCAGTGCCTGACGATTGAGCGGCGTGATCGATTTGAGCCGATCGCTGGCCGCCTCTTCATGATTGTTATCAGCGCCTTGCTTCTCTGGCACTTCCAGATAAGCACTCGACCACACCTTGTTAAAGGCGCGGTAAAGTGGGACACGGCCACCATCGAGCGATGCCTTCAGGGCATCGTCGGCGAGCGCCGCTTCCAGAGTGGCGCGAACAAAAGCATCTCCGGTTGCTTGCGAGCCGGTGAGCGCGCGAGCATAGCGGCGGAGGTACGGTAAATTTTTGGCTATTTGGTCACCAAGCGACATAAGGCCCCTTCCATGGTTGCGCGCGTAGAACGTCCTGAAATGGCCTTTGTTCCAGTGCAGGTGCGTTGTCCAAGTATATTTGACAAAACGGAAAACGCCGTGGAGTTGCAACAGTTCGATCTGGGGGAATTTGGATAGATGGACAGCGTAAAGAACCCGGTCCCGTGCAAGCACTGCCCGCTGCAGTCCTGTCCCGGCCTGCGTCCACTCGAGCCTGACGAACTCGAATATATGAGCGCGTTCAAGCAAGGCGAGATCCGGCTTGATCGGGGCGAGCGGCTGATCGAGCAGGGCAAGCTTCATTCGCAGCTTTTTACCGTACTCGAAGGCGTAATGATCCGTTTTCGCTCGCTTGAAGATGGACGCCGTCAGATCGTCAGCTTTATGTTTCCGGGCGATCTTGTGGGATTGCAAAGCGCTTTTCATGAAGAGGCAACCCACTCGGTCGAGCCGATTCTACCCGCGCGGCTGTGCGTTTTCGATCGCTCCAAGTTCCACAGCCTGATTACCGATAAGCCCGAGCTCGGGTTCGACCTGACCTGGCTCGCCGCGAAAGAAGAGACTGCGCTGGAAGAGCATATCGTCGCATTGGGCCGGCGCTCGGCAAAGGAGCGGGTAGCCTATCTGGCCGTCTGGCTGATCGAGCGCGCGCTTTCGACGTGCATGGTCGGCAGCGACAATCGGATGGCTATTTCCATCACGCAGGCCCAGATTGCCGACATGCTTGGCCTTTCGCTGGTGCATACCAACCGCACGATCAAATATCTCGAGCGGGAGGGGCTGGTCGAATGGAGCAACCGCGAGATCCGCGTGGCGGATATGGACAAGGCGGCCGAGTTCGCCAATTTCGACCGGTCATCGAGCCGCCCGCGTCCGTTCATCTGACGCGGAGAATGGGCGAACAAAAAAAATTCGAAAAATTTGCACTGACCCGGAACCCACTTCGAGTTTGGACATTAAACCTATATCACCGCCGAGACCCCCCCTCCCGTCCAAGCGGCTGGTGATACGATCCCGAAAGGCCTCCGTTCAAAAAGAACGGAGGCCTTTTTTTGCCCGCTTGATTTGACAGGCAATTGAAAGGGGTTAGGGCCGCCGAGGACGGCTTAGCTAAGGGCGCTGCGCAGACGCGATATCAGGCCGCGGCGCTGCGGCTGGCAGAGTACGTCGACCAGTGTGGCCAGATCGTAGGGTTTCTCCAGGACCGCACCCATTTCTGCGATATCGGCAGGAATGTCCTCAGGCGCTCCGGTCGAGAACACGATTTGCGGCCGCTTCGGACCCAGCGACCGGATAAGTTCGGCAATCGCCCAGCCGTCGTCGCGGTCGGACAAGTGAACGTCCAGGATCACGGCCTGCGGGTTGTGGGTCTTGAGCGCTTCGAGTGCGGTTTCGGTGGATGCCCGTATCTCGACATGGGCAACCCCTGCATCTTTGAGCGCACCTTCGATAGACAATCCGAGGATCGCGTCGTCTTCGACTACCAAAACGCTTCCCGGCATTGAGCAACGGGTTGCTGGCTCGTCCTTATGTTTTCTTTTTTTCATGCAGGCCCAGACCTATCGAACCGTGAATGGGTCCGTAGTCATTTAATCGCAACCGGGCCCCTGCGTTCCCAGATCCGGTGCAGTCTTGCCGCAGCGTGTTGCCAAAGCCACACTCGATGGCCCGCGCCCCTGTCACAAAGCCTTGCGGAAAATCACATACTCGCGGTTGATTGTGCTGCCGATGGCATCGGCGATTGCGACCATTCCCTTATTGTCGTCGAGTATCCAGCCGATCTCGCCGCGATCCGCGCCATATACCTCATCGGCGGTCCGGCGGATTTGGCTGATCATCATAAAGGCAAGTTGGCTGGCGAGGCGCGAGTTCTGCAATTCCTTGCGCACCCCCATCAAGGGTACGCGCATTCCGGAGCCTTTCGGATTGCGGAGCCAGCGCAGCATGGAAATCCAGCCAAACGGAAACAGCTTGCCGCGGATTTTTTTCAACACCCGATTGACGTCGGGCAAGGTCATCAGGAAGGCAACCGGCTTGCCCTCCAGCTCTGCTATGATGTTCAACGGTGCGTGGACGACCGGCTTCAGTTTCTTGCCGGCATAGGCGATCTCGGCGTCGGTGAAGGGGACAAAGCCCCAATTGTCGGACCAGGCATCGTTCAAAATTTCGAGCACGATCTTAACGTCGCGTGCCCAGTTCTTTTTATCGACCAGGCGCAGCGTGATCTTTTCGTTGCGATCCCCGGATTTCACGATGCGCTGGATAAGCGGCGGAAATTCCTTCGCCACTTCGAGGTCATAGGTGAACAGCGACTTTTCGTGTGCGTATCCGGCGCTTTCGATCCATTCGCGGTAACGGGCGGGGTGATGTCCCATCATGATCATCGGTGAATGGTCGTGCCCGCGTACTAGCAAGCCGGGTTCTTCCCATATCGACAGTGAAATCGGGCCGAGAACCTTGGTCATGCCCTGCTGGCGGTTCCATTCCTCGGCCTTGGCTAAGAGAGCATGCGCGGCAGCCTCGTCCTCCGCGTCGAAATATCCGAACATGCCGGTTCCAGGCCCCATGCCCTGGCTTTCCGGCAATTCGAGCGCAAGCTGGTCGACATGAGCGGAAATGCGTCCCACTGATTTGCCGCCGCGCTTTGCGATGAACAACTGGACATTGGCATGTCCGAAAAACGGGTTCTTGCCGGGATCGATCAGCTCCAGCTGCTCGGAGCGTAGCTGCGGGACGCTGTGTGGTTCCCGCGCGGCGAATTCCCGACCGATATCGACGAAGGCAGCGCGTCCAGACTTGCCGGATACCGCCTCAATACTTATCTGCGCCTCGCTCACACCTGCACATCCTGTTCAGCCTGGATTAGCCCTGTGTGCGCAATAGCCATATTCACGCAAGCCAGTCGATCACTCTTGCCAACAGGCTGCGTTTGTCCTTGCCCCCCTTTTTGCGGTAAGGCGTGCGGCGGAAACCATGTCCATGACACTTGAAACCAGCCTCGATACGACTTCTGTTGCGCCTGCTCCGCCGGTGCGGGCCACGCGTGCGCAGTTCATCGACGCTGACGACAAGGTCATGCTGCGCGCCGTGCGCGATCTGACCAAGGGGCTGGGCGTAGCGAAGGGCCGGATTTACTGGCCCGACATGCTGCTGTCGGCAGGCATAGGATATGCCTCGATTGCGGGCGCAATCGTGTCGAGCAACGTCGCGCTGAGCGTCCTGCTTGGCCTGATTGCCTCGCTCGCGCTCTACCGTGCGCTGATGTTTATTCACGAGCTGACGCATATCCACCGCTCGGCGCTTCCGGGATTTCGCACCGGGTGGAACCTTTTGGTCGGCATTCCGATGCTTACGCCGTCCTTCATGTACGAAGGCGTGCACACGCTGCATCACAAGCGGACGCAATATGGCACGGTCGAGGATCCCGAGTACCTGCCGCTGGCGCTCATGAAGCCGTGGTCGCTTCCGGCGTTCGTGCTGATCGCAATCCTTGCGCCGGTTGCGCTGATGTTTCGCTTCGGCGTGCTTGTTCCGCTTGGCGCGGTCATCCCTGCTATTCGCCGCATCACTTGGCAGCGGGCGTCTGCGCTGGCGATTAATCCGGAATTCCGGCGCCGCCCGCCCGAAGGCGAATTGAAGCCACGCGTTCTCTGGCAGGAGATTGGCGGTTTTGTATGGGCATGGCTGCTGGTCGGCAGCGTGTTTGCGTTTGGCTGGCGTCCGTTGCTGATCGCCCTGGCAATCGCATCGTTCACCGCTTTGCTCAATCAGCTGCGCACCTTGGTGGCGCATCTTTGGGAGAATGACGGAGAGGCCATGACCGTCACCGCCCAATTCCTCGATTCCGTAAATGTGCCGCCGCCGGGCCGTATTGCAGAGGTCTGGGCTCCTGTCGGCCTGCGTTACCACGCGCTGCATCACCTGATGCCGTCCATGCCCTATCACGACCTGCCTGAAGCGCACCGGCGTCTGGCGGGCGAGCTGGGGCGGGAATCGACCTATGACGGCGCGAACCACAAGGGCATGATGGGCCTGGTCGGGCGCATCGCCCGCAGCACCATGACTGTGCGTTAATCCAGAAACCGGATCATCGCGCAGCGCCGCTCTATCGGCATTCCCAGCGCGGCGGCGGCTTCGAGCGACGCACTCAGGTGCGGCCGGCCTTCGAAATTCTCGACCTCGACAAAGCCATGGCGCGCATAGAACGGGCCGTTCCACGGAATGTCGCGATAGGTGTTGAGCGTGATGGCGCGCATGCCGCAATTGCGCGCGTCTATTATCAGCGCCCTTAACAGCGCCGCGCCGATACCCTTGCCTTGCGCCGCTCGCTCGACGCTGAGCTCATTCAGATGCAGTTCGCGCCCGATGCTGCCTGCCGCGGCAAAACCGACGACACGCGTGTCGATCGTGGCGGTGAGACAATGTCCGCGGCGGATCAGTTTGCGATAATGCGCAGGCTCCTCCGATGGCGGGATAGGCGTTCCATGCAGGGAAGGCTCCTCGCGCAGCAGATCGGCTGCATCGTCCTCCACACTCGTGAATGCTTCGGCATCTTCCGGCTGCGCCAGCCGGAGTGACCAGTCGCCGCTCATTCCTCGGTTCGGATCAGCACCGTCTCGCCGATCAGCACGAAGAGCAGGAAGGGTGCCCATGCTGCGAGAAGCGGCGGATATCCGCCAAAGCTACCCATTGCGAGCGCAGCATTGTCAACCACGAAATAAGCAAAGCCAAGCGCCATGCCGATGACGGCGCGCACGAACAACTGACCCGAGCGGGCCAGCCCGAACGCCGCCACCGAGCCAAGCAAAGGCATGAGCAGAGCCGAAAGCGGTCCAGCGATCCGGTGCCACCATTTCGCCTCCAGTTCCGCCGTGCGTCTCCCTGCAGCCTCATACCGGCCGATTGCATCACGCAATTCAAGGAAGCTCAAGGTGTCCGGGTCGATCCGTGCGAGCTCGATCTGATCCGGCCGGAGCGTCTCGCCGACGACCACCGTGCCGATTTCCTGGCTCTCGGCCGCCTGCACCGAAAATCTCTCGGCCTCCTCCAACTGCCATCCGGGATGCGCAAAAGTGGCGCGCGGCGCGCGGATTTGCTCGACGATCATGCCGTCGGGGGTGCGGCGGTACCAGGTAACATCGCGCATCGCGATGGCGGCACCGTCACCGGCGACGGCGCGCGCGGACAGCACGTTCTCGCCGTCGGTGACATAGACATTGGTGCGTACGCCGGAATCTTCGGGGATTGGGCCGTATTCCGCCGCCTCCCACGCCTTCAGTGTCGCATTGGCGCGGGTGACGACGCGCTCGTTGAAAGTGAAGCTGACCACGGCGATTACGGCTGCGGTCAGGAACAGCGGTGCCAGCACCTGGTGCGCGGAAAGCCCCGCCGCCTTCATCGCCACGACCTCGCTGTTCTGATTGAGGCCGACCAGCGCGATCAGCGTTGCCAACAGCACTGAGTAGGGCAGAAACCGCGACACCAATTGCGGTATCCGGAGCATGACATAGGTGAAAATTTCCGCCTGTCCGTTGCCCTCGACCGCCAGAATGTCGCCTGTCTTCGAAAGCAGGTCGAGCATCATCAGCACCAGCACCAGCATGACGAGAACCGCCAGAATGCGGACGACGAACATTTTTGCGAGATAAAGCGTCAGAGTGCGCGAAGGGAAAAAATCGAGTTGCATGATGCGCCGCTATTCGGCCGGAGCCAATGATACTTCGGCTTCCGGCACCTCGCGCCGTCCACGGCCGAACATCCTGCCGACCCGCTTGCCAAGCTTGCCGAAGAAAGTCTCCAACGCGCCGATGGCCTGCCCGCCGGGCACGAAGGCAACGCGCCAATACATCCAGATGATAAGAGCGGCGAACAGAGTGAACGGCACCCACAATGCGATGAATGGGTCGATCCTGCCAAGGGTCGCGATATCTTCGGCATATTGGTTGATCTTGTGATAGCTGACCACCATCACGATCGACACGAACACGCCAAGCGCGCTGCTACTTCGTTTAGGGGGCACGCCGAGCGCAACCGCGAGGAGCGGCATCAGCGCCATCATCACCACTTCGACCAAGCGGTAATTGAAGCTGGCTTGGCTCGCATCGCGCTTGGCCTCGCTTTCATTGGCGCTCCACCCGATACTAAGCAGTTCGGGCAGGATATATTCCCGCTCCGCATCGCCGCGTCCGCGAAATTCCTCCACTCTCGGCAAATCGATCGGCAAGTCGTTTCGCGTGAAGCTGAGAACGCGCGGCGCATCTTCGCCATTATCCTGGACGATGGTGCCGTCGGTCAGGCGCAGGATGATCGTGTCCGGGCTGTCGGTGGTTGCCAGGAAGGCGCCTTCGCGGGCGGAGATGGACATGACCTGTCCATCTTCGTCGGTCATGCGGGCGAAGATGCCGTTGAGCTGGCGCCCTTCGTCTTCGCTTTCCTCGATACGCAAAGCCATGCGGTCGGCCAGCTTGGTAAATTCGCCGACCTTGATCGATGCGCCCAATGCGCCGGAACGCAGGTCGTATTCCAGCTGTTCGTAATAATAGCGGCTGATCGGCTGAACGTAGAAGACCAGCGCGATATTGGCGGCCATCAGAACTGCCGTGATGATATAGGGCATCCGCAGCATCCGCCCGTATCCCATTCCCACCGCGCGCAGGATGTCGAGCTCGCTACTCGTGCCAAGCTTGCGGAATGCGAGCAGAATGCCGAGCAGCAGGCCGAGCGGTATCGCAAGGCTTGCATATTCCGGGACCAGTGCGCCCAGCATCTTGAACACGACCCCGATCGGGCCGCCCTCTACCGCCACGAAATCGAACAGGCGCAGCATCTTGTCGAGCATGAGCAGCGACGCCGCGAGTGCGAACACGCCGAGCATCGGCACAAGCACGAGCCGGAAGATATAGCGGTCGATGGCGGGGATGAAGTTGAACAAGGCCAATCGCTGTCTGGAGTTAGGCTGGTCGTTCTAGCGCGGAATTATCGTTTGGTCATGCCTTAGGTGCAAACTTCCCGTGCGCTACCAGAAACGGCTGCCGGGGATGCCCTTGAATGGACCGGCTTCGTAGCGTGAGATCCAGCCACCATAGAAGCCGCCAGGCTGCGGGTTGATTTGCTCGCCGTCTACCAGGCACCGATCAAAGGGCTCGGGATAGAAGGCGAGGAATCCGGCAATGTGCGCGAAGGCCGGCGTCGGCTTGGCGTAGCTCCAGGCGGCCGCTTCGAGCTTCTGGCTGCCAATGATAACATCCCAATAGCGGGCCTGGCCCTTCCATTCGCAGATGGAGCGCCGCGCATTTGGCTCAAGCATATCCATGGCGATGTCGGCAGGCGGGATGTAATAGGTGGGCGGATGGCTGGTCTCGAGCGTGCGCCAGGCGTCGCGGCTGTCCACCAGATGCACGCCGCGATGGATAATCTCGACGTGGCGATTGGCCGGCTCGGCTATGGCCGGACGCGGATAGTCCCAGACGCTTTCCTGACCGTCGCCGACCGGATCGGGTTCGGGATGGCCGAGAAACGCTATCGCCTCAGGCCTTTTCCAGCGTGCACTGGAGCGGGTGCTGGTTCTCGCGGGCGAAATCCATCACCTGGTTCACCTTGGTTTCGGCCACTTCGTAGGGAAATATTCCGCACACGCCGACGCCGCGCTGGTGGACGTGCAGCATGACGCGTGTGGCCTCTTCCAGATCCATCCGGAAAAAGCGCTTCAACACCATCACGACGAATTCCATGGGGGTGTAGTCGTCGTTGAGAATCAGAACTTTGTACTGACTGGGTTTCTTGGGCTTGGCGCGCGTTTTGGTCGCGGTGCCAACCTGGCCTTCGCCCTCATCATCGGAATTGCCGATGTCTTCATCCGCCATTTTGGCGGGCAGGGGGGCGGCGCGGCGTATGAGGTGAAGTTTTGCCATGTAAGCGCGCCAATATCGTATCGCCCGCGCGCGTTGCAACCCATAGGCGGCGATGCGGTGAGCTTTAATGGTTGCCGGCGAGTGGGCCGCAGACGAAAAAACGGGCCGGAAGGCGCTTGGCCGACCGACCCGTTTCTGGTTGCTACCGGGCGGGGAGAGAGGAGAGAGTGCCCGGCAACGTAACCGAAAAGCTTATGCAGCTTTCTTGATGCGCTCTGCAGCAAGGCTCGCACGGTTCGAAAGCGGTGCGAATGCTTCGTTGGCCAGCTTCATCATGGCTTCGACATTGCGCGAGCTACGCTCGACAGCGACATCGAAGTTGCGGCGGGCGATTTCGCCCTGCAGCTGGAAGAGTTCGGTCGGCGACTTGATCGAAGCCATCTTCTTGACGTCGGCGGTTACCGTTTCGGCAGCCAGCTTGGCGTCCTGGATGTAAACACGGCCCAGATCCTGCATGCCGGAAGCGAGCACCTTGCCCGATTCGACGACTGCTTCGAGGTTGCCCTTCTGGAAGTCGACGACTTCGGAGGTCAGCTCGGTGCCCTTGTTGTAAACGGCCTTGGCACGGGTCTGTGCTTCGGCTGCGGTTTCCTTGACGGTCTTCGTGAAGTCGGTGGTCTTTGCGGATTTTGCAGTGGCCATGATCTTGTCCTTCAATTGCGCGATTGTGGGTGTGTCTTTGGTCTTCGCAGCCGGCTTCTTGGCGGCAACCTTCTTGGCCGCGACCTTCTTGGCAGGAGCCTTGCGAGCGAGGGCCTTCTTCTTGGGAGCAGCCTTCTTGGCAGCTACCTTCTTCTTGGCGGGAGACTTGCGGGCGGCCTTCTTGGCCGGTGCCTTGGCCGGCTTCGACGCAACTGCATCGGCGACCTTGTCTGCCTTTACCGGTGCGGTCTCGTCCTTTTCGACTGCCTTTTCGACAGCCTGAACGTTTACCGTCTCGGCGGATTTCTTTTCGGCTGCTTCGGCGAATGCCTTCTCAGCAGCGACATCGATTTTGCTCTGGCTATCGGCCATGGAAACCTCACTTCTTGTTGCAGTGCACAAAATAGATATTGCGACTGCGAAGTCAAGGTATTTTTGTGCACTGCACAATAAATCGCGGCGAGGCGAGCCAGAGGGGCGTTAAGTGCCGGTAAAGCTGGGGTTTTACCGGGTCATCACATAGCGGCCAGGCGCGTCTTCGATGGTTTTATCGCCTTTTTTGCCCGGGTCGCGCTTGCCCGCCGCCTTCACTTTGTTGCCGTTTTGCGCATGCAACCAGTCGATCCAGTCCGGCCACCAGCTGCCCTTGTGCTCGGTCGCACCTTCGACAAATTCGGTCAGGCTGCGCGGGTCGTCCTCATTGATCCAATATTGGTATTTCTGCGCCTCGGGCGGGTTGACGACCCCGGCTATGTGTCCGGAGCCCGCGAGGACGAACCGCAGCGGTCCCTTGAAGTGGTCGGTAATGCGCCATACGCTTGCTGCGGGCGCGATATGATCTTCGCGGCCCGCCTGGATATAGCTAGGCGTCGTGACCAGGCCGAGGTCTACGGCAGTGCCGTCGACTTCCATCGCGCCGGGTTTGACCAGCTTGTTGTCGCGGTAGAGGTCGCGCAAATACGCATGGTGCCATTTGCCCGGCAGATTGGTGACGTCGCCGTTCCAGTGGAGCAAGTCGAAAGCCGGATAGTCTTCGCCCAGCATGTAATTGTTGACGACGTAATTCCAGATCAGGTCGGTCCCGCGCAGCAGATTGAAAGCCGCAGCCATGTAGCGGCCATCGAGGTAGCCATCCGGCGATATCGCATCGATTGCTGCCAATTGCTGGTCGTCGATGAAGTGCAGCAATTCGCCAGCTTTTTCGAAATCGACCTGCGCCGTAAAGAATGTGGCGGACTTCACCTTGTCCTGCTCATCGCGCTGGTGCAGGAGCGAGAGAGTCGCCGCCAATGTGGTCCCCGCCACGCAATAGCCGATCGCGTGGACGCTCTTCACGCCCAGACGCTCGCGGATGTGGTCGATCGCCGCGATCTGTCCGCGGACGTAATCGTCCCAGATCACGTCTTTCATGCTGGCGTCCGCCGATTTCCAGCTGACCATGAACACGGTGACGCCTTGTTCCACCGCCCAGCGAACGAAGCTCTTCTTCGGGTTGAGATCGAGAATGTAGAACCGGTTGATCCAGGGCGGGAAGATCACCAGCGGAGTTTCCAGCACCTCATCGGTGGTCGGGCTGTATTGAATCAGCTGGAAGAGATCGGTTTCGAAGACGACCTTGCCCGGCGTGACGGCAATATTCTCGCCCAATTTGAAGGCGCTGGCGTCCGTGTGGCTGAGCTGCCCGCGTTTAAGGTCGGTCAGCAGATGGTCCATCCCTTTGACCAGATTGTCGCCGCGGGTTTCAATCGTGCGCTCCAGCACGACTGGGTTGGTCAGCGCGAAGTTTGCCGGGCTGGCCGCCTCGGTAATGGCCTTGGTCGTAAAACGCAGCTGCTCGCGCTTGTCGGCGGGCAGGCCGTCGATCTCATCGACCATCTCCAATACGCGCTCGGCCAGAAGCAAATAGGTCTGGTGAACCAGGGCGAAGGCGGGGTGCGAGCGCCATTTCTCATCGGCGAAGCGGCGGTCCTGCCGCGGCAATTCGCGCTGTTCGCCCGATGCTTTCGGCCCGACACCGAAATTGCCGAGCACCGTCTCCCAGAGCTGGAAGCCTTCTTCCCACAGCTGCTTCTGCCGCTGAGGATCGGCAACGGGCATTTGCTTGTACCAGGTTTCCGCAAGCGCCATCCACCGGGCAGGATCGAGATAGGCGGCGGTATGCACTGGCTTGCGGGCCTGCTCGGCGGCAAATTCCATCCACATGGCCTGCAGCTTGGTGCCTACCTCCGCCCAATGCTGAGTGTCAGCCGGGTCGATCGCTGCGCTGCCTAGCTGACCGGTAGGCGCCATACCAGCGAAGGGCGCAAACATTGCGCGCGCGAGATTGGCGGGATCTTTCATCATGTCGGTGAAGGGATCGTGACCGTTGTCGGTATCGCTCATTGCTGCTCCGCAGGATGGAAAGGCTTGCTGGTTCCTTCATCTGTAGGCGCGGCGGACGAGAAAATCACCGCCCAAATGCAGGGCACGATTGCACGGGGCAGGCATTCGAGTAATCAGAAACCTAGCAACATACTGCCTTCCGGAGCCATGATGTCCGACACATTCTATCGTATAAAGCGTCTGCCGCCCTATGTGATCGCCGAAGTGAACGCGATGCGGCACGATGCGCGGCAGGCCGGGCGCGACATTATCGACCTGGGCATGGGCAATCCGGATGAACCGCCGCCCCGGCACGTGATCGACAAACTGTGCGAGGTGGCGCAGAAACCGAGTGCGCATGGCTATTCGCAATCACGCGGCATTCCGGGCCTGCGCAAGGCTCAGGCAAATTATTACCAGCGGCGCTTCGGGGTCGATCTCGATCCCGATGGCGAAGTGATCGTGACGATGGGATCGAAGGAAGGGCTCGCCAGCATTGCGACTGCCATTACCGCTCCCGGCGATGTCGTCCTTGCGCCAAGCCCCTCCTATCCGATCCACACATTCGGCTTCATCATCGCTGGTGCCACGATCCGCTCGGTTCCGGTGACGCCGGACGAGCAATATTGGGACGAGCTGGAACGGGCGATGGCGTATACTGTGCCGCGCCCGAACGTGCTGGTGGTCAATTACCCTTCCAATCCGACGGCGCAGGTGGTCGATCTTGCGTTCTACCAGCGGGTCGTCGACTGGGCGCGTGATAATGAAGTCTGGGTGCTCTCCGACCTCGCTTATTCAGAGCTTTATTACGATGGCAATCCCACGCCCTCGATCATGCAGGCCAAGGGCGCGAAAGATGTCGCAGTCGAGTTTACCAGCATGTCCAAGACCTATGGCATGGCGGGTTGGCGCATGGGCTTCGCGGTCGGCAACCGGGAGCTGATCGCCGCCCTTACTCGGGTGAAGTCCTATCTCGACTATGGCGCTTTCACACCGATCCAGGCGGCTGCCTGCGCTGCACTCAACGGCCCGCAGGACGTGGTCGAGGAAAACCGCATACGCTATCACAAGCGCCGCGATGTCATGGTGGAGGCATTCGGCCGTGCAGGCTGGAACATTCCGCCTCCGCCCGCAAGCATGTTCGCCTGGGCTCCGCTGCCGCCATCGTTTGAAGAAATGGGCAGCCTCGAGTTTTCCAAGCGCTTGCTCAGCGAGGCCGATGTCGCGGTTGCCCCCGGCGTTGGCTACGGCGAGGAAGGTGAAGGCTTCGTGCGGATCGCCATGGTCGAAAACGAACAGCGCATTCGGCAGGCGGCGCGTAATGTGAAGCGCTTCCTCTCCGGCGGCTGACCGACAGGCGATCATCGGCAATGACGGTGGCAGCCCGGACCTAAGTATTCGTGCGGAGACCGCCGTGCTTAGGTATTAACCACGATTTTCCCGGCCGCCCGCTTGGCAAATAACCAAGCGTTCGAGTGGGTTAAAAAATCGAGAGGTTGCGCATGAACCACGAATTCGCTTGGGCGTCGAAAGACGGCTTCCCTCCGGCACGATGGGATCTACGGCATCTTGGCTGGCACATGCACTGGACAGGGCAGGGCGATTGCGTGCCTGAAGGCGTCCCATGCCTGTTCGACTGCCGACCAGCGTCCCGCACCGAACGCTGGCCCGAGCTCGCAAGCAAATCGCTCGTCGCTGCAATCGGAGCGGACGATGCCAAACAGCGCGCCGATATGCTGGCGTGCGGACTTGGCGAGGCGCTGTCATCTCGGGTGGCCCTGGTCGAGCTGTCGGCCCGCCTGACCAGGCTGGCGGACGCTTACGGCGCAATGCCTCGTTATATTCAGGCCGGACCCGTAAAACTGGATCTCCTCCTTCGCGATGGACTGCATGATGACCGGCGGCTGGGTCTACACCCGCGCGAGTTCGGCGTGTTGTGGCGGCTGGCCGAAGCTGCGGGAGACCGCGTTGGGCGCCGCGAGCTGCTGACCGATGTCTGGCGTATCGACTACGAGCCCGAAACCAATTCGCTGGAAGTGCATGTGTCGCGGCTTCGTGCCAAGCTTGCTGTAATCAAGCTGGCATGGCTGGTGCAGACCGATCCCGCGGGAGGTTACCGCTTACATTCCGAAAGCACTGCCTCTTTCAGCGCCTTCTCCCGCTTTCGCCAGCAAAGTCTGGACTCGCACAGGTGCTTGGGCAACGGTGACCGGCAATCGCTCCTGATCGAAAGCCCAAGCCATGCAATGGAATGACCGCGTAAGCCTCGACCTCGCAGATAATGGCGTCGCCAATATCCGCCTGACCCGCGCCGACAAGATGAATGCGCTCGACCCGGGAATGTTCGAAGCGATTATTGCAGCAGGCGAGGCAGTGCGCGAGATGAAGGGCCTGCGCGCGGTCGTGCTGTCGGGGGAGGGCAAGGCGTTCTGTGCAGGCCTCGATGTGTCGAGCTTTACTGCATCGCCCGGCGGCGAACGCAAGCCATTGACCGAACGAACGCACGGTAACGCCAACACCTTCCAGGAAGTCGCCATGACCTGGCGCAAATGCCCGGTCCCGGTCATCGCTGCTGTGCACGGCGTGTGCTTCGGCGGGGGCTTGCAGATAGCCAGCGGCGCCGACATCCGCATCGCTGCGCCCGATACCCGCATGGCGATCATGGAGATGAAATGGGGGCTGGTGCCCGACATGGGCGGCTATGCTTTGTGGCGCGGCCTGGTGCGCGACGATGTGCTGCGCGAGCTGGTCTACACCAACCGCGAGTTTAGCGGCGAAGACGCGCAAGAATACGGCCTCGCCACCTTTGTCGATACCGACCCGCTTGCACGGGCGCACGCGATTGCGAACGAGATCGCCAATCGCAATCCCGAAGCGATCCGCGCAGCCAAGCGGCTTGCTGACGTCATGATAGAGCAAAATGGCGACCGCATATTGATGGCCGAGAGCGAGGAGCAATCGGCGGTCATGCGCAAGCCGAACCAGGTCGAAGCAGTCATGGCGGGAATGCAGAAACGCGTGCCGGCATTCCAGGACGTATGACTGCGGATCACGGGATTAGCCGAAAATGGCGACGCTCTGCATTCCGTCGAGCACCTGCCGGCCTTCGCTGTTCCACAGCCGGAGCCGCTCGCTCGAATAACCAGCATCGGCATGCTGGCTGGCATTTTCCGCCAGCCACCAGCCGTCTTCGGTTGCCGGTTCTGGGTCGAGAACGTTGAAGGTCCAGTTGATCGAACTGATCGGCCCCTGCCGCTGCATGGCGCGCATGGCTCCGGGCGGAAGGACGTCTCCGATAAGCACCAGCTGCGACAGGGTATCGATCCCCTCCGCATCGGTCAGCTTCGCCCACCGCCGGACCACTGGATCGGCGCCCTGATCAACACGCCCACGCTGTTCCTGAGCGCGGCGTAGAGCGAAGTTCTGCTGAATGAACTGCGGACCCTTGCCGCTCATCACATCCTCGGCAGTGCCAGGATCACCGGCATCGATCGCGAGCGGAAGGGGACGATGCAACGCATTGGGTTCGCGCGCCGTGCCGAAGAGCCAGAATGCGGTGAGGGCGCATCCGCCTTCGCTCCAGATCTCGCTACGGACCTGCGCCACATTGCGTCCTTGCCTTACGACCTCGCGGCGGATTTCGACATCCGTGGATATCGGTTTGACGAATGCGATCTGGGCCGAACGCAGCGGCGGCAAATCGGGAAAGGCCCGGATCGCAGCCGTATAGGCTATCAGCGCCGAGGCCCCGCCATAAAGCGTGCGGCCCTGGCCCCAGTTCTCGACTTCGGGGAGATGACACGCGCCGCCAGCGGCGGGGACGGGCTCGATCAGATCTGCAACACTCATGCATAGGGGCCATAATCGCCTAGAGCGCGGCGTCCAGACTGACGTAACGTAAGGCGTGGCGCGCGCATGATGCATTTGCCCGATTGCCTTGCGTGCGCGCTTTCGCTAGAGCGCCGCCTCCCGCCGAGAAAGCTTCGCATTTCGGTGGGCGTGGCCCGATGGCGGAGTGGTTACGCAGAGGACTGCAAATCCTTGCACGCCGGTTCGATTCCGGCTCGGGCCTCCACTTTCCTGCGGCGCAGACTGTGCGGAATGTGCCGCTTTAGCTCAGTTGGTAGAGCACATCATTCGTAATGATGGGGTCAGGGGTTCGAATCCTCTAAGCGGCACCACTCACTCCCGAAATCGCCAGACTTCCAAAACATTCGCGCGATGGGGCCTGTGTAGCCCGCATTTCCGCGGGCTTTGGCGGGCCGAGCATTTCATTTGAGGTCGGGAGACTGGCGGATCGGCTCGTTCCTGCGAGATTTCCGGCCTCAGTCTCAGGAGGCAGTTTTGCAGACCTCACCTGCCTTGAGCGCTAGAAGCCCAGGGCGGCCTTCTGATCCGACCAGTCCAACGGTAGATCGGCTGTGAGCAGCGACTTGGTGGTCATCGCTTGGGGCTGTGGCCCAGCCAGCATCGCATCGACGATCTCCGGCGCGATCCATGAGAGGCGAAACAACCGCGTTATCCGCTTTCGGCAACGCCCGCTGGATGCCGCGATCTCGGCAATGGTCATTTCGGGTCCTGACAGGACCTCTTCTCTGATCGCCATTGCCTCGCGTATCAGCGATACCAGCGTCTCGTCGCGCTCTGCTCCGGTACCGTCGGAGATGACGAGTTTGATCTCCTTGCCCTTCCGAATGCGGGCGACCGGAGCGGTGATCGAGGAAACCTCTGCGCGTCGATCTCCAGCCCGAGAAAGTCCGCAAAGCCGAGAGAGGATAGCGTGATCCTGAGCGCATCGTCGCTCACGTTGACCCGCTCGACGAGAGCGGGAACCTTGGTACGGCGATGGTAGGTGCTGCTTTGCAACTGTTCCGCCGTACGCTCACACCGTGTGATGGCAGCGGCAAGCTGCCCTGCATCACCGGTTCCGACAAGCTTGCGGATGGCTTTCTGGTCGGAAGAGGAAGTCCGCCAGCTTGGCGACAACCCGCTTCTCGATGTCGTGCGCCGGCAAACGCCAGGCAGGATTGTCGTCGAAGATCTCTGCAGCATGCGTTGCGTAGTAGCGATAGCGCTTGGCCTTCCGGACCGTGTGGCTCGGGCTCATCTTCCGTCCGAGGCCATCGACTATCATGCCAACGAGCAGGCTCGTCTCCTTCGCGTTGCGGCGCAGCTTCCGGTCGACCGTGTTCTCGGCAATACGATGCTGGGTACGCTCCCACAGCTCCTCATCGATCATCGCCTGGTGTTCGCCCGGGTTCGCCTTGCCCTTGTGCACCATCTCGCCGCGGTAGATACGGTTCTTGAGCAGGTAGAAAAGCGAGCCCCGTGTGAAGGGGACATCACCTCTGACGGTTCCGTCTTTATAAGCACGCCGCTGGGCCGGATGCCTTGCTCGCGTAGCTCATCGAGCAACGGCTGGCCTGCACGGATCTCGACATAGCTCTTGAAGATATGGCGAACCTTGGCAGCTTCTTCTTCGTTGATAGACCAGCTTGCGGTCCTGCACCTCGTATCCAAGCGGCACGGGCCCGCCCATCCACATGCCCTTCTTCTTGGATTCGGCGATCTTGTCGCGGATGCGCTCGCCGGTGACCTCGCGTTCGAACTGGGCAAAGGACAGAAGCACATTGAGCATCAAGCCGCCCATGCTGGTGGTGGTGTTAAACGACTGGGTCACCGAGACGAAGCTTGCGCCTGCCTTGTCCAGCACTTCGACGATGCGCGAGAAGTCAGACAGGCTGCGGGTAAGCCGGTCGATGTTGTAGAGAACAATGACCTGTACCTTTCCGGCCGCAACATCGGCGAGCAATCGTTGGAGCCCGGGACGTTCCATCGTCCCACCCGAAAAGCCGCCATCATCTAGCGGTCCTTGACCAGACCCCAGCCCTCGTGGCGCTGGCTCATCACATACGCGGCACAAGCCTCATATTGCGCATCGAGGCTGTTGAACTCCTGCGCCAGTCCTTCCTCTGTCGACTTGCGGGTATAGATGGCACAATGAACTTTCCGTCCGGTTCCGGATGCGTCCCGGCTAGCCATTGGCCACCTGCCCGCGCAGTCCGAAGAAGCGCGGACCGGACCGATGGCTTCCGGTTACCTCGCGGGCGATGGCCGATAGTGACGGATAGCGCCGGTCCTCGAACACGAACTCGTTTTGACTAACCTCGACCGCGATGGTCCTGCCTTTCCAGCTGCGGACAAGGCGCGTGCCCGGCTTGATTGCGGGGCGCCCCGCACTGGTCTCGTTCAGCTCGGCTAAGATGCACGTGAGAGACCGCCGCAAGCCTTCTCCTGCAGCCGATAGGCGACCCCCAGGCGGATCAGATTAGCCGACAGGCTGGGAGCGGGCTGCTTGTAGACCCGCTTCCATTCCGACTGCAGTTCCTACCGCTGCATCCCTGACAAGGCAGCGAGCTGGTCTTTCAGCTTCCCCATGCTTCAGGTGCCTGTGGCGATAGTGTAGCGGCTTACGCCATCGACCTTGGCGCGGTCGATGACATGCCCTTTCTTCCGAAGGCCAGTCATCGCTGCCCGCGTGATATGCGGAAGCCAGTCGGTTGCTTTCGTGAGTTCTTCTAGCGATGCGCCCGGCTTTCGCTTCAGAAGCGCTACGACCTCGTCGGTCTTGGTCGTCTTCCTCGTTGTCGTCGCCTTCGTCATGGGTGGTTCTCCTGGTTCAGAGCGACCCGCTTGTCGCTCCCACCACCCAATGCCCCGTGACGCGCGTGGCGCTGGGGCTGCGGCCATGCTCACGGTCCGCTATTCAATGCAGACACCAATGCTCGATCTGTCGCGGAAGTCGAATGGAATGTGCCTAGGAGGGAATGACAGCTTTGCGCCCCAAGTTCGGTCGTCAGCGGCCAACTCTTGCTTTCCCAAAAGCGGTCATTCGTGCTGGCCACAACGGGGATCAAGCGGGTATGGATGACTATGGAATGGCGTTGATAGAGGCTGCCCGCACCTCTACCTAACTGTCTCAAACAAAGACTGTCAGGATAGGTATGCCCAAGATTCTACGAATACTGTTGCCGGTCGATAGCGATGCGCCGGAATTTGGCTTATGGCGCTGCAATTCGCCGAGCAAATCAACACTGCCAGCACGCCGAGTGTCAGTGATGTTGTTCTGCTTCTGCATGTGAAGGACAATCTGCGCCATACCGGCCTAGCTGGCATGATGGACAGCGCGCATAGCAAGATGCTCTATGATGGTAAGCAGCTTACTCTGCCTTCCGGCGCAAAGCTGCGCATGGAAACCAAGCGCAAGCTGTCGTTTGGGTTCTCGCGCCCCACGACCATCATTGCGTTCTATGCGAATGACGAAATTCTTGAACAGGTCGATGGCTTGCGCAACGTGGCCGGTGTGGTCGCCGTGCCTGAGTATCTTGGCTACGCAAGTGAATGGAAAGCACAATGGTCGCCCCTAGTCCTGGTGAGAGAGGGAGGAACCCGCCGCGATCATCGATGACCCGGTGATCGAAGCAGCCATGAAATCGCTTTCCCGCCTCATCAATAAGAGCAATGGCATCCTAGTGCCTCGCGACAAGGAATGGACGCAAGAGACCCTGCGCATTCTTCGCAACAAGGGTCACACTACCGACCCCGCCAACTTGAAGTCATGGGCAATTCGTGACGGTTGGCAGGTGAAGGCAGCCGGTGAACTCACCACCATCGCCAAGAAAATCTTTGACATGAAAACCAAGCCGAGCCTTGCCAAAATCCATGACCCGCAGGGCCAATACGAGCGCTGGCAGAAAGGCGAATAGGCTTAGGGTCGACAACCTGCCCGTCCTTTTCCGTGTGAAACGAACGGGCGAACAGCGCCGCCGAGGCCATCGCCGCCGTCAGCCGCCAGCGGTGACGCCGTGAATTGTCCCGACAGGTTCGTTGTGTCGAACCTGTGTCATCGCATTTTGCAGCATGTGCATCGCCATTTGGGTTGTGACCTTCGTGCCAGGTAGCTTGGCGACGAGCTCCCGCTTACGGATGAATTCCTGTTCTGGGATGCGATAGAGATATTCGATTTTCATGGTGACATGTGCTCCCATCTGCCCTGCTTCGTCGAAGCGGCGCTGTCCGTATTTTTCCGCAAACATCGGCTCTGCGGCGTCGTGCCCAATGGCCTGAGCAATCCCTACGGCGAACCAGGCAAGGCTCTCCGCTTCCTTTTGGCTCTTGGAACTCCATGCCTTGGGTTTCCGCTTGTTCGCATGGAAGTAGTGACCACGGCGCTTGACCAAGTGTTCAATGACGCTGTGCGTTGTGGAGTTGCCAGCTAGTAAGTTATCGGTCTCGGAGTGCTGTGCATTCTTAGGCCGCTGCCAAGTCGCTACCTCTTGCTCGATAATCTCGACAAATCGAGTATGCGACTCCAGTGCAGAAATTAGCTGATTTTGTCTGGACTTGCCATTGCCATACATGGTCTCGATCAACAGAAACGAATAACGAAACGAGTTGATATCGCTCGCTTCCCAGGTTCTCGCGCGCCAAATGGGCAAGGCTCGCTTCATGCTGGGGCGCATCGCCATTCTAGCGGCCATGATTGCTCGCGTGATAAAATCGTATGTGATGGGGAGCGGTCTGTCTTCCTGCTTCCCAAGCTCGAATGAGTGAACGACAATGCGTTCTGCCTCTTCGTCCGTTTCCGCTTCATGATGAATTGAAATACGGTTCAATTCGAGTTCGGTGCTGAAATAGCATTGCAGATATGAGAACGCGCGGTCCAAGTGGTCACGAACCTCAGCGACGAAGTAGTCATCGCCGGTGATCGTCGCTTTGAGGTCCTTCGAGAGTGTCATCAATGCGGAATGCAAGTTCGATAGGGCAGCCCGATTTCTCGGAACTCAATGGCCGTTACAAGACCATCCTCATCCTCAACCATTCGGGCAGTCCCTCCAAGCAGGGGAATAGGCCAATGGTCGGGGAGCCTCATGGGGCGATCTAGGGGAAAAACGTAGCGAACTTTCATTTGGGCAGGATGGAGATGGCGAGCCGAAATGAAAGTAACGCCTCCATGCTAACCGCGTACTGCCGAACTCGCAACTCAATCCGGCGTAGCTCACATGGTTGTATGGGCGTTGCTTGCGAGCCTGTTCAACCAAGCCGGCTGAAGTCCGCTTTACCTCTGAGGCCTACTCAGGCGGACAGTCGATTCCTCGCCTCATGAACGGCTAGCATAGTGATCACGGCGTTGATGTCCGCTTTGGCGGGCGAACCGCCAAACCTGCCTGGCGGCTCCCGGCCCAGAAACTGCATAACCTTTTTCGTTCTTGTTCAGCCAATCAGGGCCGAGGAAAGGTGGCATGGGTTACTCTAGACTTCTTACTTGCGTCATCGCATCCCGACAAAGTCGAGGATCGCCGCCAGCACCACATCGGGCGCTTCGAGTTCGGGCGTGTGACCGAGGTCATCGAAGGTCACGGTCTGCACGCCTTCGTAGAGCCGCGCTAGCGAATGGGCGTTGCCCGCCGGGTGCGAGCGATCGGCCGCGCCCCAGATCGACAGGATCGGCTGCGCAGGCCGGGCAACTCGTCCTGCTGGTTCATGTAGATCTGGTAGGCGCTCGCCAGTGACCACATCGCGCCGTGGGTGAAGGACCGTTCGGCGCAGGTGCAGAAATGCGCGATCTGTTCCTTGCGCCCGACCGAGAGACCATACCATTGCGGCATGCGCTTCGGCGCCATGCGGGCCATGACGAGCTGGCCCAGAATGGGCTTGGCGAGAATACCCTTGGGATCGCGCCCTGCCTTCCAGATTGCGAAAGCCTCCGTTCCGCCCGCCTGTATGAGGGCGAGGTGCGAGGCAAGTTCGGGCATGCGCGCCGCGATATCGAGCGCGGCAAGACTGGCGGCGCAGGAGAAGGCGAAGATGCTCGCCTTGCCAGCCACATCGCGCAGGAAGGCGGCAAGGTCGTCATTGGTCTCGCGGAACCCGAAAGCATAATCGGCCGTGGTGGCGGAGAAGCCCATCGCGGGCAGTTCGACCACGATCACTCGGAAGTGCGCGGCGAAGGTCGTACCAGCGGCCCGTAAACCTCGATCGTCATCGGCGGGTCGCAGGTAAAGACGATCGTCGGCCCGCTGCCTGCTTCGAGATAGCGGTATTGCACCTTGGCGGTGCGATGGAATCGTACCTGCGGCGTGGCAGTCGCTGGCCAGCCAGTGCGAAAGCGCGCCATCTTGGCTGTGCCGCCCCAAGTGTCGATCCGCGCGCCGAGGCGGGTGAGGAGGCCGGTCATGACTGACGCCTTTGCCCGTGCGGCTCGCGACAGGAAGTACGAGGCGACCAGCAGGAACAGCGCGATGGCAAGGTGCCGTCCGACAATCGGCGCGCCTGCGCCCGCGCTCGCGGTGAGCCATGCGTCGCCGAGCGGCATGAGCAGCGCGGCCAGTGCCATCCAGCGCAGTGCGGCAAAGTCGCTCCGGGCCAGCAGCACGGCGGTCAGCACAGCGATGAACCCGGCGCGCAGACCATAGACCTGCACCCAGCCAAGCGCGCTCAGCTGGTCGACGGGCAGCCCCATGTATGTAGCGAAGCCCTGCGGATCGAGCACGGTGCGGACCGCGTTGACGCCCTGCAATGCCGCAATCGCGGCCGCCAGCCAGAACCCGACTGTCCGTGTGCTGCGAAACCTGCGTGCCTGTGTGGCCATCCTCGCCTCCCTCGTTCCGATGGCGGAGGGTTAGGCGATTGCCAGCCACGTGACATCTTGCGATACTGCAAACCAGCTTTCTATTTACGCGAAGGAGCAAGCACGTGCCTCTTTATCCCCAGGATCTTGGCGACCTCATCGCGATCCGCGACGCGGGCACGCTTAGCGCCGCAGCCAAGGCGCGCGGGGTCGCGGTGTCGACCGTGTCGCGGCGGATCGAGACGCTGGAGGCGGCGCTCGGCCTGCAATTGGTAGATCGGCGCACCGATGGCGTGCGGCTGACCAGCGCAGGCCTCACCGTCGCCGAGGCTGCCTCACCGATCACCGAGCAGATGCGTCGTGTCGAGCGGGTAGCGGAAAGCTCTCAGGCAAGGGGGCAGAGACGGTCCCGGTGCGCATCTCGGCGACCGAGTTCGTGATCTCCGATGTCCTCGCCCCCTCGCTGGACCGGCTGTGGATGATGGGTGCGGACTTTCCGGTCCACCTCCAGTCGCAGGCGGACGTGGTCAGCCTCGCCGGGCGCGACGCCGATCTCGCGATCCGCATGGTACGGCCCGAAGGTGCGAGCCTTTATGCGCGCAGGCTCGCAGACATTCGGCTCGGGCTGTTTGCCTCGGTCGATTACATCGCGGGCCGGGAGCCTGCGGCCATCGACCTCAAGGCGGAACGGTTGCTGATCTACGACGACAGCTACGGCCGCCTTCCCGAGCTTGACTGGGTCACGCGGCACGGGCTGTCAGACGCCGTGGTTATGCGCACCGGCAGCACGCGCGGGCTGTTGGCCGCAGCGCTGGCGGGTGCGGGTGTAGCGCTGCTGCCGGTGCCCTTCGCCCTGCGCGTGGGCACGCTGGTTGAGCTTCCGCCGCCCTCGGCTTTACCGAGCCGTCAGCCGTGGCTGATTGTCCACCGCGACTTGCGCGGACTGCCTACGATTACCCTGGCGCAGAAGTGGGTCGCGCAGGCTTTCGCCAGCCTGGCGGGATCAGGTCAAGCGCCGTTGATCGCACCTTCGCGTCAGCCACAATGGAATGAATCGACCGGCTCAAAGATCTGTTAACGCGCCTAAATTGTCCAGTATGGGGTCTTTAGCCGAATGGCAGCTTTCCACTGCCTGGCCGCCAATAGCAGACAGTCTGCAACCGGCCCAACTTTGGCTGTTCTGGATGAGAAGGTTGAGGCATGGAACGTGCGGCCTAATAGTTTCGAAATCACGTGCTCCGCCTGACGAAGGGGTCGCATTTGTGCCGCTTAAAGACGACCTCAACACTAGCCCCAAACCTGACGGAGACGCCGTGTCCGAATGCCGTGCCTACGACCTGCTCTAGTCGTCGACGTCCAGTTTTGGGCCCAAGGCGGCGCCTGGTGGCGGCGCGACCGGGCCGGGCTCCCGCGCATTGTCTTTTGCCAACGCTGCCATTCTGTCGGCATCGGACATTAGGGCGGCGAAGGTTGCCGAGTGACGTGACGACACGTCGTAGCGTTCCAGTGGATCGGTGCGCAGGTCGAACAGCTTGGGCCCGGCGTAGAGCTTGAACGGCACAGCGAAAGTTCGGTAATAATCCTTTAGCTGCAGCTTGAAGCGCGAATTCCTGACTGCTGCCAGATCGTTTCCGTCGAAAAAGTATAGGAGATTGTGCGGAGAGGATGCGTTGGCCGTCCACATAGCTGAAATATCGCGCCCGTCGATTGTGCGATCTTCTGGCAGCGCGGTGCCGGATATTCGAGCGAGTGTCGGCAATATGTCGGTTGCCGCGGCCATCTCGCTATTGACGCGGCCACCTCGGATCGTCCCCGGCCAGCGCACCAACATCGGCACGCGGTAGCCGCCGTCATATGCGCCGCCCTTACGGCCTCTCCACGGGCCCGGATCGCCTTGGAACCAAGGTCCGTTGTCGCTGGTGAAGATCACGATTGTGGTATCGGCAAGATCTAACCGGTCTAGCGTGTCCAGCACTTGCCCGACCGCGTCATCCATTGTCTCGACCACATCGCCATAATCGCCCGCATCGGATCGTCCGGCATTTTCCGATGGGAAGAATAGCGGGCGATGGGGGAAAATGTCGGCGTAATAGAGAAAGAAGGGTTGCTCGCGATTGGCGGTGATGAACCGGGCAGCCTCATCGGCGAATTTCGCAGTGATTGCCGTTTGGTCGATTTCGCGCTCAACGATTTCACTGCCGCGATAGAGGTCGAAAGGCTCCATATCGTTGGAGTATGGGACACCAAGAAAGCTCTCGAACCCCTGATTGGTGGGCCAATATTCGGGCCGGTGCCCTAAATGCCACTTGCCGACCATGCCGGTCGCATAGCCGTTCGACTGAAGCAGTTCCGCAATCGTGACTTCGCTGCCTGCCAAGCCCCAGTCGGAGTGCGGACGGGTCACGAATTGCATCTGGCTGCGGAAGGGATAGCGCCCGGTGAGAAGAGCGGCGCGGCTGGGTGTGCAGACATTCGCACCGGCATAGAATTGCGTCATGGTGACGCCATCGATCCCGATCCGGTCGATATTCGGCGTATCGATCAGGCGGTTGCCGTGGATCGAACAGATCGCCCCAGCCGAGATCGTCGACCAGGAACAGCACGACATTGGGCCGGTCGCTGCGGTCTTGGGCTATGGCTTGGGTAGGAAAGGTCAAAAGTCCCAGCAGTGCGCAAACGGCGCAGATCGCAAACCTCGGCATATATCGATCCCCTAGAGCAAGACTTGCCAAATAACATGATCGCTATACAGTTGGCTAGTCAATGCGGTCGCCGGAATGCCGGTGGAAGGGAAGCCATGATGTCACTCAAGCGAATTATCTCTGCTTTTCTTGTGTTCTGCCTCACAGCCTGCGTGGCTCCAGCAGCCAACATGTCGGCGCACAGCGACGCGCAGAAGCCGAATATCGTGCTGATCGTGTTCGAGGATATGAGCCCGCGCATCGGTGCGTTTGGCGATGACGTTGCCACGACGCCTTATCTCGATTCCCTCGCCGCGCAGTCGGTCCTTTACCCCAACAGTTTCACCTCGGCGGGCGTTTGCGCGCCCAGCCGTTCGGCCTTGATCACCGGCGTCCATCAGCAAACGCTGGGCACGCACCAGATGCGCACGCGATCGCCGATACCGGGTATGACCGGCGGCGGTCCGATCGAATATGATGCCGTCCCTCCTCTCCGCAAGTGAAGGCGTTTCCGGAGCTGTTGCGCGCGGGCGGTTACTACACAACAAATAATGGCAAGACCGATTACCAGTTCGGCGATCCGTTCACGGTGTGGGATGCCAACGCGCCCGATGCCGATTGGCGCGGGCGCGCGGAGGGTCAACCCTTCTTTGCGATGTTTAACATCCTGCTGACGCATGAAAGCTATATCTGGCCGACCGACCGGAAGACGGACAACCCATTGCTGGCCGCGGTAACCCAGCGCAACCGCAACGATCTCGCCAACAAGGTCCGCGTCACGGACCCTGCGGACGTGATCGTGCCGCCTTACCTCCCCGATACGCCCACGGTGCGCGAGGATATCGCGACGCATTACGACAACATTGCTTTTGCAGAGCGACAGGTGGCCGATATCCTCGCGCGGCTGGAGGAGGACGGCTTGCTGGGTGAGACGATCATCATCGTGACCAGCGACCATGGCGATGGTTTTCCGCGCATGAAGCGCACCGTTTACGATAGCGGCATCAAGGTTCCGATGATGATCCGCTATCCCGATGGCGCGATGGCCGGGACGAGCGATGATCGGCTGGTCAGCTTCGTCGATCTTGCGCCGACAATCTTGGCGATGGCCGATCTCGCCACGCCCGAGTTCGTGCAGGGCGGCAACTTCACGACGGGCCAAGCGCGCGACTTCATATTTGCAGCGGCGGATCGCCATGATGCAGCTCCCGGACGCACGAAGGCTGTGCGCGACGCGCGGTTCAAATATATTCGCAATTACAATCCGGAGCTGGCCGTGCTGCGGCCGCTCGCGTTTCGGGACGCGCTGCCGACTATGCAGGAAATTTGGCGGCTGGCGCGCGCTGGCGAACTGACCGACGATCAGCGCCGATTGGTTGAGAGCCCGCGCGGCGCTGAGGAATTATACGATTTGCTGGCCGATCCTGACGAAGTCCGCAATTTAGCAGGCAACCCGGCATATGCGGATACGAAGCAGCGCTTGAGCGCCGCGTTGGACCAATGGATCGAGCGGACCGGAGATTTGAGTGCGATGCCCGAACCCGAGATGATTGCGGCGATGTGGCCGGGAATGGTCCAGCCGGTCACGGCCGCGCCGGAATTCTCGTCCAACGATGGGCGTGTGTCGATCAGCAGCGCCACTCTGGGTGCCGGAATCGCGTTTTCGCTCGACGGGTCCGATCCGGCTGCTGGACAAATCTATACTGGCCCAGTTTCGGTCGCTGCGGGACAAGTCCTAAAGGCGAAGGCTGTGCGCTACGGCTATGCCGCGAGCGAGGAGCGTGCTTTCACATCGCAATGATGAAAACTCCGGCACTCATTCTCATGTCCTGCCTGCTGGTCGCAGGTTGCGGATCGGAGATATTTCGGGCGGCGATCCCGCCAGTGGCGCGCGGGCCGAATGCCGGACACCGACTAGCGACGCAGTGCGGCTGAGTGCCGGGCGCTTCATCATGGGATCGAGCGAGGTCTATCCGGAGGAAGGCCCGCCGCGCTCGACCGCAATCGAGGGCTTCTGGATTGATCGGCATGAGGTCACCAATGCGCAGTTTGGCGCCTTTGTGGCTGAGACCGCTTATGTGACGACTGCTGAAATGCCGGTCGATCCTGCGGTTTTCGGCATCCCCATCGAACAAATCCCCGACGAGTTTTTGCGGCCCGGCTCGGCGGTTTTCACGCCACCTGACAACCCGTCCTCCTTCTGGAGCGACTGGTGGCGCTATTTACCGGGCGCGAATTGGCGGCTGCCATACGGCCCAGATGGCGCAAACGCGCGCGACGCCGAGCCGGTCGTCCACCTCTCCTATGCGGACATGCGCGCCTATGCTGCGTGGCGCGGAGGGAGGCTGCCGACCGAAGCGGAATGGGAACATGCGGCCAAAGGCGCCGCGCCCTCGTCAGTCGAGCAGCCGCAGGCCGATCAGGCGAATAGCTGGCAGGGCGTTTTCCCGGCGAAGAACCTGGAAACCGACGGCTTCGAGGCAATCTCTCCCGTCGGATGTTTCGAGCCGAACGAACGCGGCCTGTGGGACATGGTCGGGAATGTGTGGGAAGTTACTGCCGATTTTTACCGGCCCGGACACGATCCGCAGGATACAACCAACCCCGCCGGCCCGAGCGAAACCGATGCGTATGACCCGCTCAATCCCGGCCTCGTCACCCGGGTTATGAAAGGCGGATCGTATTTGTGCGCGCCGAATTATTGCCGCCGTTACCGGCCGGAGGCACGGCAGGGCCGCGATCCGGGAATGGGGGCGAGCAATGTCGGTTTCCGGCTGGTCTACGATGCCGAGCCGGAGGCACTATAGGGCGATCTCCGCGCTCTGATCGCCGATCGCAATCCGATAAGTTCCGCGCGGCAGATACCATTCCTTCGTGGCGGCATCGTATCGGCGAAGCGCGTCCTTGGCGATGGTCAGGTGCAGCTGGCGGCTTTCTCCGGGAGCGAGATGCACGCGGCCAAACGCCTTGAGCAATCGCTGCGGGACATTGTCATCCGTTTGCGGAGGATGCACAAATGCCAGCGCCACATGGTCCGCTGTATGCGCGCCGCCATTGGCAATCGTTCACCTCGATGTCCAGCCGGTCACCCGCATCGCGCAGGCGCAGGGCGCGCTCGGTAAAGCGCGTGTGGGATAGGGAGTGGCCGAAGGGATAGCGTGGTTCCAACCCTTGCTGCTCGAACTTCGTGTAACCATGCCAGCGATCATATTCGATGGCCGTCGCCTCGCGGTCGAAGAAGGGATAATCGTGAACATCGCGCGCGACGGTGAATGGCAGGCGAGCGGAGGGTGAGACGTCTCCCGCAAGCAGCCGCGCGAGGCCGTGGCCGCCTTCCATCCCGGAATAGAACGTCTGCATAATCGCCGCCGTACCCTCGCGCCAATCCTCCACCATCACGGCGGAACCGGCCACCAGGATCACGACGACTGGCTTGCAGCTGCCTTTGGCAGTCTCGATCAGCTTTATCTGGTCGGGCGGGAGCGACAGCGAGGCGCGGTCCCCGCCGCGCGGCGGCTTGTTGTCACCTGCATTGGATGGCATCACTTCGCGCACGGCATCGGGCATTTGCGGCACCAGGTCGCCCGGTATGTATTCGCCTTCATCATCTGCCGTATAGCCCGCGACGACAACGATATGCCCGGCCTCGCCTATTGCAACGTCCAGCGCCGACTGGTCGCTTTCATCCGCATGGACGATCCGGTCATTGCCGAACCGGGCTTGCAAGCCCGCCAGCGGCGTCACGACATAGAGCGCATTCATTCGGCTGGAGCCGAAATCTCCGGTATTCTCCTTATCGGCCAACGTGCCGAGCACCGCGATCTTGCCGGCGGCATCGGGATCGAGCGGCAGGACCCCGTCATTTTCGAGCAGCACGGTCCCCTTTTCAGCAGCCTCGCGCGCCAGCATCCGATGCGGCTCGCTCGCGACGAGGTCCATGGAGTATTCCGGCAAAGGATCTTCGGCGCACAGGAAGCGGTAAAGGGTGGACAGGATCCGGCGGCAAGCCTGATCGATCACCGACGGCTCGACATGGCCTGCCTCGACAGCGGCAAGCAGTTTTGCGCCAAAAACGAGTGGCTCCGGGTTCTCGATATCGAGGCCCGCGCTGGCTCGTATGGTTTGTAAACGCCCAGCAGCCAGTCGGAATGCACGAAGCCGTCGAAGCCCCATTGATGGCGTAAAATGTCGGTCAACAGCTCGCGATGTTGGCCGCAATATTCGCCATTCAACTTGTTATAGGCGCTCATCACACTGGCGCATCCGGCATCGAGCACGCGC
The DNA here is from genome assembly GCA_963797945.1 of uncultured Alphaproteobacteria bacterium. Classification (GTDB taxonomy): domain Bacteria; phylum Pseudomonadota; class Alphaproteobacteria; order Sphingomonadales; family Sphingomonadaceae; genus Qipengyuania. Next base: position 80,285 of record CAWCRA010000007.1, read on the forward strand.
TTGAAGTGCGGCAGGTATACCTCGTGCAACACATCGTCGGCGATCGTCACATCGATCACGAAACGCGTATTCTCGATCGAATTCAGAGCGAAATGCTTGACCGTAGCGATCACATTATGCGCTTGGATCCCCTCGGATAGCGCGGCGCCCATTTCGCCGAGATGGTGCGGGTCTTCGCCATAGGTCTCCTGCACGGGTCCCTGCGGATGCGCAGCAGATTGATGCAGACGGCACCGGACAAGTTGCAACCCTGCGCCCGGATTTCGATCCCCATCACTTCGCCAATGCGCCGCTCTAGATCGACATCGAAACTCGCTCCGCGGCTCATCGAGCAGGGGAAGCAAGTCGATTCGACACGCGCGCGACACCGCGGGGGCCATCTGTGAACCACAGGCTCGGCACGGACAAACGATCCAGCCCGGCCCCGGCCTTGTAGGGGCGCTTGCCCCACTCGCCATCATCTTCGCGAATTTGGGTGAGGAAGCCCTTGCCGCTCATCATCGGCGATTTTCTCTTCGAGCGTCGCCAGCTCGATGATCCGTTCGACTGTGTCCATGGATCTCGTCGGCGCTCATTCCGGGGGTCGGCGAAAGGTCTGGCGACAATGAATCTGACACTCGGTTCTCCTCCAGCCGAAAAGAACGGCTAACTATCCAGTCGGATAGCTAACACCCAAGGGGGTGCTGTCAAGAGCACTGACAACACAGTCGGATAATGGGTTGACGTAACAATATTTCGGTTCGATAACCACTTGTATAACAAAAATGTGACTTGGGAGATTGGGTATGATGAGGCGAACTTTGCTGGCGGGCTCGTGCGCGGCTGCGCTTCTTGCCGGCGCGCCTGTCTTGGCGCAGATGCGGGCGACGATCAGGCTGCGGAGGCTGCGCCTCGGGGCGAAGGCAATATCATCATCGTCACGGCTACGCGGCGCGAGGAAAGCCTTCAGGAAGTGCCTGTCGCGGTTACCGCCCTGTCCGGCGATGTGCTGGATAATGCCGGCATCGGCTCGGTCGATACGCTCGCTGCGATCGCACCCAGCGTGACCTTCACCCAATCTTCGAACGACCAGAACAACTCCGTCAACATCCGCGGAGTCGGCACATCGGTGTTCTCGCAAGGCGTCGAATCGAGCGTGTCCGTCGGTGGTGGATGACGTTGTGATGGCGCGACAGGCCATGGGCTTCCAGGACTTGGCCGATATCCAGCGCGTGGAAATCCTGCGCGGCCCGCAATCGACGCTGTTCGGCAAGAATTCCTCTGCCGGTGTGATCTCGGTAACCACCAAAGCTCCGACCGATTTCTTCTCCGGTACGATCGATGGCCAAGTGGCGGAAGGCGGCGAATATGCGCTGCGTGCGTCGCTATCCGGCCCATTCGGTGGCGGCTTCAGCGGACGGCTGACCGGCTATTACAAGGAATTCGACGGCCATATCGACAATCTGTCCGATGGCCGCGACCTCAACGGTTACGAGAATTGGGGCCTGCGCGGAAAGATCCTGTTTCAACCCGAAGGCAGCGATTCCAGCTTCACGCTGATCGGCGATTATCGCAAATCCGAACAGGATTGCTGCATCTATGTCGCGCGCGACACCAGCAATGCATCGGGAGCCGTCGGCGGAGGGAGGCTGGATGGCTTACTCGATCCCGTCGTGGCGGGTCCGGAGAACGCCGACAGCAATGTCAACGCGCCGGTGTTCAACAATAGCGAGCAATGGGGCGTGTCGGGTAAGGCCGATCTTGATATCGGCGGCGGTTACACGCTGACCTCGATCTCGGCCTATCGTTGGTACGATTTCGTCAACAATATCGATGTGGACTTGCTCGATCTGGAAGATCCCGAGCTGGGTATCATAACGTTCGATCTGAACAGTGGTACGACCAAGATCACGCAGTTCTCGCAGGAAGTTCGGCTTACATCGCCACAAGGCCCGCCCTTCGATTTCGTGCTCGGCGGCTATGCCTTCCTGCTCGATATCGACCGGACGTTCCAGCGGCGCTTCGAGATACTTTTGCCGCTATTTGGCGGTTTCCAGATCAATCAGAGCGGCCAGTTCGATGCCACCGTATCGACCGAGAATTTGGCCCTGTTCGGTAGCGCGAATGTCTATCTGACCGACCAGACGGTGTTGTTCGGCGGCGCGCGGCTTATCCAGGAAACGCTCGACTACACGGTAAATCGCGATCCTGCGGACGTTCTGGTGCCCGGCGATCGCCCCTTTGGCGGAAATCCCGGGACATTCCTCGCAATCAACGATGAGACCACCGACACCGCCATTACCGGGGAGATCGGACTGCGCCATGAATTGACGCCCGATCTCAATGCCTATGGCCGCTATGCGCGCGGCTATAAGGGTCGAGGGATCGATTCAGGCTTCGGCGCACCTCAGGGCGTCGAGCCGATCGAGGCGGAAACCTCCGACGCGTTCGAGCTGGGCCTGAAATCGGCGTTCATGAATGGCGATCTGATCCTCAACCTTGCCGTGTTCCATACCGATTTCGAGAACTTCCAGGAACAGGCTGCGGTGATCGTTACCGATCCCAACAACCTCCTTTCGGCCGAAACGCGGCTGACCAATGTCGGGTCTGTCCGCACGCGCGGTGTCGAGGTCGATGCACTTTTCACACCCAACGACAATCTCTTCATCCAGGCGGGGGTCGCCTATACCGATGCATCGATCACCGAGTTCGACAATGCATCGTGTTTCTTCCAGCAAACGGTCGAACAAGGCTGCGTTCCAGTGATACTCGATGATGGTGGTACACCCAACGATCCGACTGACGATATCATCGAGAACCTGCAAGACCTGTCTGGTGCCGATCTTCCGAATGCGCCCGATTGGCGGGTAGCGGGCCTGATCAAGCAGGACATCCCGATTGCCGCGCCTTTCGATCCTTTTGTGCAGGTTTCCGGACGCTGGCAAAGCGAACTTAACTATGCGCTCAATGGCGACCCGCGTGCGCGTCAGGGCAGCTATGCGATCGTGAATCTCGCGGTCGGGATCGAAGCCGATGACGGTTCCTATTCTGCTTCGGTATTCGTCAACAACGTGTTCGATCAGTTCTACGCGACGAATATCTTCGGCGATCCGCTGTTCGGCAATTCGGGTGTGACCAGCCAGTACGTCCCGCGCGATTTCGCCCGCTATTTCGGCGCACGCGCGCGCTTTGCCTTTTGATTCCCGGTCCTCTCCCTGACGGCGCTGCCTTTCTGTGGAGAGGCAACGCCGCCATTTTTTTCAGATCATCTGAACAAGGAGCGCGTCTGGTGAGGTCTGCACTGACACTCTTGCTTGCCAGCGCGGCGATATCCGTTTCGGGTTGTGCAACGGCAGCACAGGAACCCGCTTCATCGCCCGAGCGCGAGACGCAAGCGATGGTCCCGCAGGCCGCTCTCGATGCATATATCGAGCTTCGCAGGCAGCGTAGGGCAGACTTGTGGCGTGCCTTCCCCGGCAGAGCAGGGCGCAGTCGTGTTTGCCGGATCGAGCATCGTCGAGGAGGGGCCATTTGCGGAAATGTTTCCCGGCTATACCGTGGTCAATCGCGGCATCGGGGCCGACACGACGGTGGGACTGCTCGATCGGATCGACGAGCTGATCGCGCTGCAGCCGGCGAAGCTGCTGCTCTATATCGGCGGCAACAATCGCAGCCGCTTGGACGATACGGCGGAGGCGGCGTTCGCGCGGTTGGAGACAATCGTCCGGCGTATGCGCACCGAAAGCCCTTCGACCCAAATTTACGTCCATACAATCTTCCCGCGTGAGGCAGTGCATTCCGCTTGGATCGAGAGCTTCAACGCAAAGGTGCGGGGCATGGCCGGGGGTGATGCCGTTGCCGTGGTCGATGTCCATCCGCTGCTACTGGGTGAGAATGGCGCAATCGACCCCGTATTCACCAATGACGGCATCCATTTGCTGCCTGAAGGCTATCGCCGGTGGCAGGGCTTGCTGGAAAGCGGGCCACTTCCGCCGCGCGAAGGCGAAGATGGCGCGATGTCGGTTGACGGTGCTGCCGAGCCGGGCCGAGGACCCAACCTATGAGCAAGAAATCCATCAGGTCGTTTTTCGACTGGAGCGGCGCGGTCGTCGCAATATTTGCGATTTTGCTGGTCCAGCCAAGCGTCTCCGCCCAAGCCGAGCAACGCACTGAACGGCCCAATATCGCGGTAGTACTCATCGATGACTTACGCTGGGACGAGCTGGGTTTCATGGGCGCCAATGTCCCCACTCCAGCCATGGATCGCCTCGCTGAAGAGGGCGTCGTCATGCGCAACGCCTTCGTCACGACCTCGCTGTGCTCGCCGAGCCGGGCATCGCTGCTGACGGGCCTCGCGATGCGCAACCATGGCGTGGTAGATAACAACGTGCCGCTATCCGACGAACTGACGATCTTTCCCGAGCGGCTCCAGCAGGCGGGTTACGATACGGCGCTCATCGGCAAATGGCACATGGGCAGCGGGGCCGATCCGCGCCGCGGCTTCGATCATTGGGTGAGTTTTCCCGGACAAGGCAGCTACACGCCACGCGACCTGCTCGGCCGCCCGGCCATGCTCAACATCAATGGCCGCGAAGTCGCGCAGCAGGGCTATATCACCGATGAGCTGACCGGATATGCGTCCGATTGGCTGACAGGTCGGCAGAGCGAAAGTCCGTTCCTGCTCTATATCGCGCATAAAGGCGTCCATGCGCCCTTCACCCCGGCGGAGCGGCACGCGGGGAGCCTGATAGCGCAAGAGCCCGACCTTACGCGCTCACGCACCGGCAGCGAGCCGGGCACGCCGATGTGGGTGCAGAACCAGCGCAATAGCTGGCACGGCGTCGAATTCGCCTATCACGGCACCCTCGCGATGGGCGAACTTCGCCGCGATTATCGCGAAACGCTGCGCAGCGTCGATGACAGTATCGCGCGGCTGCGCGAAATGTTGGAGGAGCTGGGTCAGCTCGACAACACCATCATCTTCGTTACCAGCGACAATGGCTTTATGCTCGGTGAGCATGGGCTGACCGACAAGCGCAATGCCTATGAAGCGTCGATGCGCGTGCCGATGATTGCATGGGGGCCGCGCTATCTCGGTGCCGAGCGATCGAGCGATGCGCTGGTTGCAAATATCGATCTCGCGCCGACCATCCTCGACCTCGCCGGAGCAGAGCCGCTTGGCGATATCGACGGCATCAGTTTCGCCCCATCACTTGTTGGACAGGATAGCTCGGCTCGCACGGAGCTGGTTTACGAGTATTATTGGGAGTTCAATTACCCGCAAACGCCAACGACCTTCGCCTTGCGCGGCGATCGCTTCAAATACATCCAGTATCACGGCGTGTGGGACACCGAAGAGCTGTTCGACCTCGCAGCCGATCCGTTCGAAACGCGCAATTTGGTGGATGATGCCGACCATGCAGAGGTGCTAATCGATATGCGCTTGCGCCTGTTCGCGGGGCTGGCGTCGCGAGATGGCGATCGCAGGATCACCTTCAGTCGCAAATTCAACCAGGGGGCCGTCTTCCGGCTGGAGCAAGGGAGCCGGGCCGCCGAATTTCCCGAGCGCTGGCTGCACGAACCCGGAGCGATCGACCGGCTCGAACACGTGATTCCCGACGGCCCGCAAAAACACGCGCTAATCATGCGGCTGAATGAAGCGCTCGCCGGGAATGACTGAGGCAAACACAGTCGCCGGCAGCGGCGAACTGCCACGCTGGCGCAGGGCCGCTTACGGTTTCGGCGATTTCGGCTTCAACCTGTTCTGGTCCACGGCCAGTATGTTCCTGCTGTATTATTATACCGACGTGCTGGCGCTGTCGGCCACTACGGCGGGCGTAATCTTCTTGGTCGCGATGGTGTGGGATGGCATCACCGATCCAGTGATGGGATACCTCGCGGAGCGGACCCACACGCGCTGGGGCAGCTATCGGCCCTATTTGCTATTCGGCGGCCCGGTACTGGCGATCTCGCTCGTGCTAATGTTCTACCGTCCGGAAGCGGAGGGGACGGCGCTCGTCGTCTATGCAGCGATAACGCACGTGCTGTTCAGGACGTTCTACACGGTACTCTCGATCCCTTATTCATCGCTATCGGCCCGAATCACCTCATCCTCCGCGGTGCGTAACGAATTGTCGGCCTGGCGGATGGTTTCGGCTACCACGGGTGGCTTCTTCGTCGCCTTCCTCACTTTGCGCCTCGTGACCTTCTTCGGCGAGGGTGATGCGGCTACGGGGTTTTTCTGGACTGCCTGCGTCTATGCGGCGCTGTCGGTGCCAGTGTTCCTGCTGTTGTTCGCCACGACGCATGAGCCGGTAGACGAGCAGATAACCACGAGCGGCGCGAAAGTGGCCGGGCTTGGACCGTCGCTGCGCGCGTTAATGGGGAACTGGGCGTTCGTTTCGGTCTTCTTGGCCACCGCGTGCCTGTTCATGGGCGGGGTGATGACCAGCAAGACGCTGATCTATTATTACAAATACACGCTGGGCAATGCGGAGGCGTCCGGCGATGCGCTGGCCTTGATGACCGGTGGCGCGGCGATTTGCATACCGCTCTGGGCCTATCTGGCGACGAAGCTGGAAAAGCGCACGATCTGGATCAGCGGCTTGACCATATCGCTGCTCGTCTCGCTCGCTCTGTTCTTCAATCCGTTCGAGACGGTGCCGGTCGTGACGGCGATCTTTGCCATCGGCGCGATCGGTACGGCGGCGAGTTACCTGTCCTTCTGGTCGATGCTGCCAGATACGGTGGAATATGGCGACTGGAAGACCGGACAACGCGTGGAATCGCTTGCCTTCGGGCTGATGTCGTTCGTGCAAAAGGTCAGCTTCGGCATCGCTGCGGCGCTGCTCGGCCTGATGCTCGATTTCTTCGGCTACAGCGCCAACCAGGTCCAGTCGCCCGAAACGCTTTCCGCCATCAAGGTGATTATGACATTGCTGCCCGCAGGCTTCCTGCTTTGCGCCATCATTCTGATCCGCACCTACCCGATTACCGCCGCGGGACACCGGGAAATCGTGGACGAGATAGCGGGGCGAAAGGCTTAGCGCGCTTGCCGCGCCGCGCCCGCCATGTCTATCAGTCCGCCATGACCATCGACACCCATATCAACCAGCGGGAGAAGCAGCGCCTCGAGACGCGCGGCCGCATTCTGGAAGCGGCGCTGGCGATCTTTGCGGAGAAGGGTTTCGATGCGACGAGCGTGCGGGACATTGCCGGCAGTATCGGCGTCAATCACGGGCTGATCCGGCATCATTTCCAAAACAAGGAAAAGCTCTGGAAAGAGGCGGTTCGTTTCCTGTTTGACCGGATGGAGGCCGAGCTGGCCGTGGGGCAAGAGGCCGATGAGGAGCTGGACGAGCTTGAACGGCTGAAGAACAGCATCCGCCGCTATGTCAGATACTGCGCGCGCCACCCCGAACACGCGCGCATTATGGTCCAGCAATCGATCCACGGCACCGATCGGTTCTCATGGATGATCGAGAACTTCATTGCGCCGCAACACAAGCGATCAGGCGGTTCTCTGCGCGATCACCGCGATGCCGGCTATTGGCCCAATGTCAGCGAGATCTCGATCACATACACATTCGTCGCAGCAGCGCAGATGCCATTCGTCTTGGCCGAGGAAGTTCGCGCGATTTACGGCGTCGATCCAACGGACGAAGCATGGGTCGAACAACACGCCGATGCGATGATCGAGCTGTTCTTCAACCACCGCGCACAGACCGGCGATCGCTCCTGATTGGCAGCGCATTGGAATGCAATTATAGGGAGAAAACCTGCGCCACAAGCGCAGATCACCTGGATACCGCCTATTCAACTAGTCTTTCGACCCAGCATCAAAGCCCGTCGCCAATGCATCGCTCCAAGAAATTAATTTCTAGATCATCGCTAATGTCTGTGCTTTGATTGCGCCGTAGTGAATTCTGTTCGGCGCGGAGTCTGCTGTTGGCTTTTGCATAAGTATGTCCGCTTAGCAGACCGTCCGCAATCGGCCCAACTTGCGTCCGTAAATTCGAGATGTTTCGAACGTCCGCTACCCACCCCATTCCTGGACCTAGCTGCCAAGCGCGGCGCATCCTAGGAGCGGAAAGACAGCTAACGACCCATTTCGGATGTTGGATGTAACGCTTTTCCTACGGGATAGAGCACCATCGTAAAGCGGGGATTCCTCAGCGTTTTCATCGTCCCGAAGCTGTGGTATTTCAATCGTGTCATGCGAATGGATCAGTTAAAGTGTTATCATTGCTGAAGGGGAGATCCTCATGCTTCGATCAGTCGCTGCTAGCGTTCTTCCTCTCTTGATTGCTTCATGTGTCGGCCCGACAAACGCTGTCGAAGGCAACGTTGCAGACAATGTACTCGAGAATAGAATTTTCGATGCGCACCTCCACGCATTCCCCAGCGGTCAACCTGGATCTGCAAGTTTGAGCGGCACGTTAGCGAGTATGGATGCCGCAGGCATCGATCGCGCTGCGTTGCACTTTATCAATCAGGACATGTACGAAGAATGGGGAAGCGCCGCTCCCGGCCGCCTTGTACGTGGCGTGTCCTTTCCATGCTGGCGCGATCAAACTGGCGCCTACTTTGTGTGCGACTGGGGTGCGACTGGATTTCCCGATCTCGGTTGGTTGCGCGCCGAAGCGGAGGCCGGAAGGCTAAACCACTTGGGTGAAATGAGCTTCATCTATTCGGGCGTCGCACCGACCGATGAGAGAATGGATCCTTACTGGGCCCTAGCCGATGAGTTTGGATTGCCGGTTCTGGTTCACGCAAATCGCGGCCCCCCGCCAGATCACCCCATGCGCAAGATGGGCTGCTGTCCGCAATTCAATGCCGATCTGAGCAACCCGGAGACGTTGCGTCCTGTATTGAAGAAGCATCCGAATTTGAAGATCGTTCTTCAGCATTTCGGCTTCCCGCCACTGCCGATGCTCGGCGGCATCGACTATATCGAAGAGAGCATCGCACTGATGCGCAACTATCCAAATGTCATGGCCGAAATGTCGACATTTCACTCGGTTCCGTTCATTTCGACCGATCGGCACGCTGCGGTTGTTCACCGGTTGAAAGAGGAGGGCCTTCTGGACCGCCTCATGTTTGCAACCGACAATTGGCCGGCAGAACCTGTCATAGCCAAATATCGCGCGATGACATTCCTGACTGAGGACGAGTATCGCGGCATCATGCATCGAAATGCCGTTCGGCTATTTGGGCGGTGATGTAGCTGGAAAGCTGACGACACTGGTGCAACGGCCAACCAATTGCTTTGTCGTCAATATCACCTTCATTCAGACACCGAAGTCAGCTTTCCACCCCACTGACGGACGTTCCGGCAATCGTCGAGCGCTCCTAAAAGCAGACATACACATCGCGTCTCGACGATCGTCTGCAATTGGGCCGATAGCGGACCGTCCGCTCTTGGCTTCACCTTCGGCAATGTAGACATCCACGGGCCCATAAGTCGGCGCGAGACGTTACCATTACATGACCATGCACTACACGCGCACGGGGCGCGGAAAACCCCTTCTACTTGTCCACGGACTGGGAGCAACCGGCGGCTCGTGGGAAACTATCTCGCCTGCGCTTTCTCAAGTCAGGGATGTAATTGCCGTAGATCTGCCTGGCCATGGGCAGACACGCGAAGAGGCCGACAGCGGCACGTTCGAAGGACTCGCGCGCAGTCTGGACGAATGGCTCGGCGCGGAGAATTTCACAGGTATTGATATGGTTGGCAGCTCGCTGGGTGCTCGCCTAGTGCTCGAGATGGCGCGGCGCGGCCGAGCGGGCGCGGTTGTCGCACTGGATCCGGGCGGCTTCTGGCAGGGGTGGGAGCGCACTTTCTTCAAAGCCACCATAACGCCATCAGTTGCTCTGGTTCGCGCGCTGCGACCGGTGCTTCCTGCTATTACCGGAAATGTCGCAGGACGGACCGCGCTCATGGCCCAGCTCTCTGCAAGGCCGTGGGCGCTCGACCCGGCATTCGTTGCGCGTGAACTGAAGTCATTGGCTAGTACGCGCACCGTCAAATCGCTTGTGAAGGACCTCGCCAACGGCGCAATGCAGGAGGGCCCTGCAAACACGGCTGCGCGGGTCGTCATCGGCTGGGGACGCAAGGATCGGCTGTGTCTACCTCAGCAGGCGGATCGCGCGACCAAAGCCTTCCCTGAAGCGACGGTGCATTGGTTCGAGCGTAGCGGACACTTCCCGATGTGGGATCAGCCAGAGGAAACCGTTCGCGTGATACTGGATGCAACAAGCATCTAGGAAATCGAAATAATACTGCAACTGGGCGATTAGCAAAACGAGGGCCTATGCAGGGGTTGGCCCCATTGTAAGGTCCGTTGTTAGGCCGTGAGCCGACTATCTGGTTTTGGCGAAGGCAGACGGCAAAGCGGACATTCAGCTCACAGGCTCGCTAGCACCCCATCTACGGGCGTGGCTCCGCATCCGGCGACCAATTCCTGGCATCCTCCAACGATTGCTCGATCGCCCGTTCGACCCACTCTTGCGAGATGCCGTGCCGTTCCCGGATCGGCGCAATTAAAGCATCAACCTCTTCTGACAGTGCTTGGAACAGCTCTACTCGATCCTCGCACCAAGCGATCATCGTGGTGCGGCCGTCGGGGTTCATGAACGCAAGATCGTGCTGGCGAAAAAAGCGATGGGCGAGCACGTCGCGGTCCTCTTTGGCATCCCGCAGGCGCTCCAGCAACGACCGAGGAAACTCCGAAATGGCATCGAGCTGCTTGAGCATGTTTCCGTAGGTCCGGGCGAGGCCGGTTTCGTAGGCGTGGTCAAAGGCGGCGTGCCATCTCGCTTCATTCGGGTGGGATCGGAGCGAGGGCAGAGTGCGCATCACCACGGCGGCATTGACCATGCCGTGCTCCAGCACCTGGACCATATACATTGCTAGGCCATAGCGAGAATAAACCTCGCGGATTTGAACCTCATCAGTTCCGCTGGCTGGCCAAATCGCCCCTGGGGGATAACCTTCCATTCCTAGCTATCCTCCTGCCTTCCCGTGTTCCCTGCACAGCCGCTACGGCTGCTCGATTCAGGGCTTGTGGCGTTGCCGACGCGGGCACGACTGCCGTGCGTAGCGCGGGCATTGCGGACGGCTCGCTGCTAGTGGTCGGAGGGGCTTGTCTCGCCACGCCGCCTAGTTATTTCGAGTTATGAAACGAGCGCGCTCTAGCAGCTCATCAAAGGTCACAATCTCAATGCTGTGGGTTTCGCGGCGGAATAGCTCAAAGGTGTCCTTCATCACTTGCTCCTCGCGCAAATTGCCGGACCGGGAGAATTCGTGTTGAGCTCCGATCACAAGGATGGATTTGGCATTCCTGGTGCGCGCAGCGAGCACCTCATTTCCGATTGGCGAAAGGTGTTCCCCAGTTTGAGCGAAGGTGGCCCACTCGGCCTTTTGTTCCAAAATTTGAGATACCGCGTCCACGAAAGCCGAACTGAATTTCCACGTTCCGGCGCGGCCACTTGATCGCGTAAAAATCGCTGTTCTGGGCGTTTTGATTTCGACCAGCACGGTGTAGTCCGTGAAGGTCATCAGAAAATCGACAACTGGTCTGTTTCGGTTATCGGAGCCGCCGCCTCCTACCGTAGCCTCTCGCGCAAACTGCCGCATGATACGATAGTCCAGCCCGTACCCGAAGACCCAGTCCTCTCTCTCAAAGAAATCCTGCCACTCTTTTTCGGACCAGTGTTCCTCGGCCATTTGGTGCTCGAACTCATCAATTCCTCGCCTCCTGCCTAGGATGATGTTTATCTCCTCCGGGGTCAGATCGCCTTGAAACGCTTGGAGCAAATTTGCCCGCTGATCCTTGGTGAGTCCCTGAAATTGCTGGAGTGCTGCACGATCCCCAGCGTCAATTATTACCCTGCGGCCGCCGCCGGTCGATATATCCTGAATTTGGAACCTGTCCCGATTAGACAGATCCACGAATTGCAGTTGGTCCAGGAAATTTAGCAGTCGCTCGAACTCGTCTGCACGGAATGTGAATTCGTGCTTGTCGCTGGCTTCGATCCAATCGCCCGCCCGATCTTTGAACGTTTGAAGCGACAGCCTCTTAATGCTCTTGTCGTCTTGCGAGATGATCGCTGAGACCTGTGTCTTGCGGACTTGCCCGGTCAATCGAAGGCACATTACGCCATCGATTTCACCCAGGCACAGTTCGTCGCTTCCCTCGAATACCATTTTGACGGTGCGTTTCTCCTCGGTGTCGCGCGCATGGTAGGTGAAGACCTTGGAGACGTAGGTCTTGCCCTCTTGGCGGAGCTCGAAAAATGACCGATCTTCACTGTCCGACATATGCCCTGAGCTTGCGCGCGGACGCGGGGAGGAGTCAATCGAGGCGGCCCGGTGCACTTCGATATCCTCGGCTCACACTGCGAAAGCGTCTTGGACGGAGTCCGCCCGGCGGCTCGCACCTCACCTGGATGAGTCTGACCTTCGTTTAGTAGCCATGTCGCCTCCCTGCGCACGTCTGGACGACACCATTTCACTCAGCGATCATTGCGTGGTAGCGTGAACTTGTGACATTCGAACTCACGGCCACTGCGGCTGACAATCAGGTGATCACGCAAGGCAGGTCTGGCGATCACCACGGCGACCTGCGATAACGCTCACCGCCGCTGCGTTTGCGGCTGAATACCTCAAGCCAGGAGCGGTCGGTGGGCGATTGCAGGGGGCGTATTCGGGCTTAGTCGATACCTCGAGCGCCCAAACTGCGTCGTGCCAGACAGCATTGTGCAAAGACGTGATTTCTCCAGCCAATTCCCTTGCGGCGTCATCGCTCAAATTCTCGACCTTGCCATCCATCAATCCATCAAGGATCGCTTCGAGCCTCGGCTGCTTTGGCTTGTCTTTCATGCCGCCACCGTTGGCCAGCGTCCACAATGGGACAATTGCGTCCTTCAGTCTTACTTGAAGCCGTTCATTTCCATGTGCGAGAATACCAACGGCCTCGCCAAGCTTTTGCATGTCATACGTCACTGCGGTGGTCATATCAGCCTCCCGTTGCCTTCTATGTAAGTGCAGGGGAGGCATTCACAATGTTCTGGTCTAAGTCATTGTGAACCAATGCGACGCGGCATATCGTGGCCTTATGATAAATCCGGTCACTCAACTTAGCTTTTCAATTGTCGAAAACCCCGGTGTCTACGCTCTCCTCGTAGGCTCAGGTGTTTCCCGTTCCGCCGAGCAATTCCAACCGGCTGGGAAGTAATCCTTGATCTTTGCCGTCGCGTTGCGCTTGCCGAGGGTGCGGAACATAGGCCAGACTGGGACAATTGGTACCGAGATAATTTCGCCTCTGAGCCGAACTACTCTTCGCTTCTGGATGCCCTGTCTCTCACGCCAGCTGAGCGCCGCTCGATACTCCACAATTACATTGAGCCGTCCTCGGAAGACCTTGAGGAGGGGCGTCGTGTGCCAACGGCGGCACACAAAGCGATTGCCAACTCGTCCGAGGGGTTCTTCAAGGCTTTGATCACAACGAATTTTGATCGTCTGCTCGAAACTGCACTCAGGGAGGCAGGAGTAGAGCCAACCGTCATTCGTTCAGTCGATGATCTCGCTGGCGCCAATCCCATGATGCACAGTCGCTGTTATGTGGTGAAGCTTCACGGCGGTCTCGACGACGGAATCTTGATACCGGAGCGAAGGAGTTAGCGACATACCCTCCTGAGTTTGATACGCTACTCGATAGAATTTTTGATGAGTTTGGATTGATTGTAGCTGGGTGGTCAGGTGATTGGGATCCGGCACTAAGAGCCGCAATCTCCCGCGCGCCGAATCGTCGCTATCCAACATACTGGGCCACTCGCGGCGAGCCTTCGGATGGAGCGGCTGACCTTATCCAGCACCGCAATGCGCGTATCATCGAAGTGCAGGGCGCGGACGACTTCTTTGTTGAAGTCCAACAAACCGTCGAAACCCTGCATAAGACCCGACGTCAACAGCCCGAGGCCGTCGAACTACTACTGGCGAGCATCAGACAATTTCTCGCCAAGCCCGAGTTTCGTATCGAACTCAGTGGCCTGATAAATACCGAGACGGACAAGATTGCGACCCGCGCTCTCGGTGAAGAATTTCCACGCAGCGTGTCGAGCGTTTCTTGGGAAATTCTCAACGAACGATGGAATGTGATGGAGTTCCCTTGCCGAACCTCTTGCCCGTGCAATGGGGTTGATGGGCCGCTGGGGGGACGGCGCGGAATTCGAACTCGCGAAAGACACTTTACACGGCCTCTTGGAGCAACCTCCGGAAGGCGGAAACACGGCTCTGCTCGCTCTAAGGAAATACCCTGCCTATTTGTGCTTCTTCACATACGCCTTGGGCCTCACCAAAGCGCATCGTTTTGACGACCTGTTCCGGTGGTTCACACTAAGTATCGAACGGCCCGGTCGCCCGACAAAAGAAGCGGTGAATTACGTCTTCATGTCATTTTGGGGTGACGCTGAGGCTGACTGGTGGAAGCACCGAGATACTCAATATGCTAACCGGAAGACCCCTTGGGCTGACTATCTTGTGGACCATGTTCTTCTATGGACAAAAGATTATGGCCTTACCGGCCAGCAGGCGCTTGGAATTTACCACATGATGGAGCTTCTTGGCGGATTTGCTGCTCTCTCAGACAAGAGCGCTGATTCTTTGAATGGACTGACTGACTTTACTTGGATGCCCTACGGTCAACTTATGTGGGCATCCGACGAAAGGGAAACCACGCTGGCTCAACTCGAAAGCGACACCCTCCATTCTAGCATTCTTGCAGCGGGCTTTTCTCAGGGCTCTGAGGAGCACTGGAACGGCGTAAAAAAGAACATCGGGTTTCTCTCGCGGCGCGTTGGTTTTTGAGTTGGGCGCGCGGACATGAACCTCGATCCTAGCATGCAGAAGCAGCTCTTCGCGCTCAAATCCATCGTCATAGATAAGTTCACCCACACCAACTGGACAGAACTTGGAATGCTCACTGGCTGCGCCAATGAAGTTCGAATCATCCGCGATTGATTCGAAGTTTGGGGTTTGGTGACGATGACTACGAAGGTCATGCGCTTGAAATGCTCATGCTCATGGTCAGTCGTGATCCGGCCAATTATTCGACAATCGAAGAATATATTCAAAGCGTTGCCGGTGGCTTACCGCTCCCCACCGCAGACGGGCGGAAGAGAGTGTTCTTCACACCGACCGTATTTGCTCTGCCTGACATGGAACCTGACCCCAAGCTCGTGGCCGCAATGATGCCTTTCGACGCGTCATTCGCGGGCGTCCATCAGGCGATCAAAGGCGCTTGTTCAAGTGCTGGTTTGACTTGCCAGCGGGTCAACGACATTTGGAATCACTCGACGCTAGTCAACGACATATTCGGATTGATCTGGAGGTCGAGCATCGTGATCTGCGATTTCACAGGAAGAAACCCGAACGTCTTTTACGAGTGCGGTATCGCGCACACTCTCGGAAAGGACGTTGTGCCGATAACGCAGCATGGCGGTGATGTGCCGTTCGACCTGCAACATCACCGCTTTTTGCAATACCTTAGCAATGGTGAGGGCTTGAAGGTGCTACAGGACAACCTCACCAAACGGCTCAAGACGCTTTCGGGCTATAACGAGCCTCTGTTCTAGGAACGCGATTGGAGACTACAATGATCGGCCTTTCTGCTCTGCCGTGGGAATCTGCCGCGATTGTGCTTTGGCTCCCGAAAGACGAAGAACCCGATATGGCGAAGCACTTTAACGTTGAGGCTGAATTACATCCTCCGGTGCCAAATCCAGAAGCATGGTGGAGCCTCGGCCAAGCCCTGATTAACGTCACTTCGGGAATTGATACGGGCGGCAAAGTGCCTTGGATCAAGGTCGGGCGATACGATCCTCGGACCCGACGAAGTTCGACCTGCCTATGAAGTCTTCAAAACCCACGGGCTTTGAAACTCACTGCAAAATACCTGCAAAACAAGAAGGCCCGGTTTCGCGGCCAGGCCTTTTTTGCTTGTTCACCTGATGGTTTAATGGTGGGCGAAACAAGGATTGAACTTGCGGCCCCACAATGACCGAGATTGGGGCGCAAAGTGGACTAGGGCTTGACCAGCTCAAGGTGACAAACCCCAAGCGCCTGCGCCAATTCAAAGATCGTCACGATGGTCGGATTGCGCTTTCCGCGCTCAAGGTCGCTGAGGTATTGCTGGGTCAGACCTGAGCGCTCTGCGAGCTCTTCTTGCGTCCACCCGCGATCCTTGCGCAGCCGCGCGCAATGGTCACCAACGAGCTTGCGCATGTCCATGCACAAAGCATTGGCGCAGCAGCTCAGATCAGTTTATCTACTATAATATGTAAACGGTTCAGAGAGTGACAGGTGCTCGATTTCAATACGCTTCTCGAACAGGCAGGGCTCAGAGCCAAACAAGACGCTGATCGTTCGCCACTCTCCGGTAGAAACCGAGTTAAAGCGCGTGCTGCCTTGGCTCGTGGTAGACCGCCCGGAGCTGTGGCGCGCCTATCAACAGATCCAGTGGAAGTCGCTTGAGAAGGCGATGATAAAAGCTCAGTCTATCGCCTCCTTCATCGGACAGGAACCCGGCCATGCGACGTTTGCTGGTCTCTACAGCATTGGAGACCATCAGGCACTCGGCCACGCCGGCTACGACGCTTTCCCCGGCAATGCTGAACTGACGGAACTGGGTATGACTGGGCGAACGCCCGATATGCCTGACTGCCTCGCATTCGAGTTAGAGCAGCTTAACTGCTGGCATGAGTGGGTCGGGCATCTGACCATCCGCTGGCCAATGCCCCATCAAAGCTGGTGGCGCTGGGCAGGGCGGGGAACATTTCCAGTCGCTACCATCGAAGCCGAAAGCCGGTTTGTCCGCCAGATGCCTGTATGGCAGGACCTCGTGCTCACATGGGCGGAACTGAGAAATCTGCCCGCTTCTTGGGCGGCGGCTCTTGCCCAGTGGCGGGGAATTTATTTCATTCACGACAGCAATCGGTGCGCGGGATATGTGGGCTCAGCCTATGGGGTCGATAACCTACTTGGCCGCTGGCGCGACTATGCACGTACCGGTCATGGCGGAAACCGCGAGCTGCGAAAGTGCAAGCCTGAAAATCTGAAGTTCAGCATTCTCCAGCGGACTTCCCCCGACCTTGAACCAGCAGATGTAATCGCGCTGGAGGCGAGCTGGAAGAACCGGCTCCACACACGCGATGCCGGTCTCAATATGAACTGAGCTGGCAATTAGCGGGGAGGTTCATCAATACGCTCCCCACGGATCACGGTCATCGAGGTGTTTGGCGTTCAGGTTGGTCTCCTGAATGTCATTGCTCATTTCTATCGGGCCTTCGTTCGAAGGCACGCGGAAACGGTCCTTGTCCTGAACCCAGAGCAATAGCTGCGAAACTGCATCGACCTGATCATCGTGCGCCGAACCGGGGAAGCCGAGAAGTTCTCCTGTAAAGTCTCCTAGCCAGTGGGCGGTATCCGGCAGGAACAACCGGCCTTGCTGAATGATCGCGCTTGCTGCCATGGCACGCTCAACCTTTGACCCCTTTGGATGGCGCGGGATTGGAAGGGGAACCCCGAGATGCTCTTCGGCTTGCAGCGACTGGATGAGCTGCTGACCTGATGCGGCATCCTCGATCAGCAAGACCTGAGCGCCATGCGAGCGCGCGAACTCAATTGTTTTAGCCTTAAGGGCTGGAAATTTGAGCCTCGCTCGGAACACGTCGATGACGTGTATATGCTTACCTGTCACATGAGCCAGCACGAAGGCTGAGTAATCGTTGAACGGATTGTCCTTGCTGGCTGTATCGAGCGACATCACGATCTGACCCCCGACAGGATCAAATATCGATGCATCGTATGATCGGAGCCAAGACTTCTCGATCAGGTTGCCGATTTCGGGGATGGGATCTTGCAAATATTGACTGGCAAACACGTACGGACTTGCAGCCTTTCTTGCTAGCAAGGTCTCGAGAGATTGGCGCGCTGGATGAAGTGCGCATCCCTCGCGACGGCGCCAGATCCTACCCCGCGTTAGCGGGATATTTTCGTCGGACTGTGCAATCGCGGGAAGACAAAGTTCACGGAAGCCGCCCTGCTTCTGCAGGAAACCAACGAGATCTGCTTCGTGCAGCCGTTGCATGACAAGAACGATCGCGCCCGTCATCTGGTTGTTGGGCCGCTGGGCAAGCGTCTCGTCGAACCAGCGATTGACGCGCTCGCGAGCTTTCGCAGACAGCGCGTCTTGCGCCTTCAGCGGATCATCAATGATGATGATGTCTGCGCCGAAACCGGTTGTTGCCCCTTCGACCGAGGTCAACATGCGCCCGCCGCCGGCGGTCGTGCGAAAATAGGCGACTGCCTTGTTGGCAAGTACCGTGGTCGGGAACGCACCGGCATACCATTTGCTGCGCATGATCTTCATACAATCGATCGCGTGGTCTTCGGAGAGGTCCTGACCATACGTCACACACATGAAGGATAGTGCCGGATTGCGGCCCAGCATCCACGCGACCCACGCAACCGAAATGATCCGCGTCTTGAGATGGCGCGGCGGTATCGTGACCATCAGTCTGCGGTTCTCGCCGGTGCGAACCATGTCGAGCTGGTGGATGATCGCATCAATATGCCAGTTGTGCTCGTAGGCGTCGTGACCCCCAAGTTCATTGAAAGCCAGTCTTAGGAAGAACCCGAAATCCTGCCGCAACATGGCGGAGATGGCATCATCGCTGCTGACCTCAGTCATGGCTGTGTTCCCCATCGTCAGTATGAGAGGGCTCATCACGGAAGAGGTCGGGATCAACCTGCCGTTCGGCTGACAGTTCCTCGAGATATTGATGGAGGATCTCTGCATCGCTGAGTTTGTGGTAGCGGCGCGCGGTTTCTTCCTTTTCCTCGGCTATTCTGCGCCTGCGGTCATCGACCATGCCGATCGCGCGAATATCGCCCCGGCTCGCATTGCTGATAAGACGCAGGTCTACGCCTGGCCCTTGGTGACCTTGCGCTCCTGTCCATCCTCACGAACGATGATCTTGCGACCCAGCTCGCGCTCGAAGAAGGTATCGTGGTTCTCGGTGCCTTTTCGCCGCCCGCCCGCGACGCCGGCCGTCACCTTTCCGGAACTGGCCGGCCTTTGGCGGCTTGTTGCGCCCGACGATGTAGCTTCCATCATCGCTGGTATTGCCGTCGCGGTAAGGTAGTCCGTCCTTCCGCCTGCCGCCATCAAAGGGCCCTTTGCCATCCGCGCCGCTCATGATTGGTCACCAGCGCGTTTAGCCTTGATCTCGGACAGAGGAATGCTACCATTCAGCAAGGGTTCGCAGCCGGTAGCCTGGCTCATGCGGCGAAGGATAACATCACCGTAAACGGGGTCGAGTTCGACCAGCCGCGCGCGCCTTCCTGCCATCTGGCATGCGACGCCGGTAGTGCCGGAACCTGCAGGAAACTGTCGAGGACGATGTCACCGTTCTTCGTGACGTCGAGAATTGCGTCCCGGATCATGAATTTGTTTTTGCATGTCGGATGATCGGCAAGATCCTGCATCCGGCCCGCGCGGAACACATTGGCGGATGGGTAGCGCCATACGTTTGAGCGATTGCGCTGGCCCAGCGCGATATTGCTCTTGTGCTTCCCTTCGCTGATTTTGAACACGTAGCAAAGTTCGTGTGCAGACCTGTAGAAGCCGCCGAGGCCGGGGTTTTTTACCCAAACCACCATGTTCTTAACTTCATGAAATACACCGTCAGCCGCGGCGAGCATGTGCGGACGCTGGCGCGCCAGTCCATGAAGACATATCCAATTGCTCCAGGAACGCAGTGTTCTACAATCGCCGCGAAGGCCGGACGCAGAAGGGTTCGCCCGAACTCAGGCAGCGAAACCTCTCCTGCCCCCATGACGAAATCCTGGTGGCGGACTTGCCGTTGCCAGAGACGTATTGGCAATTTTGCAGCCATATGGGGGATCGATCATTACCATCTGCGCTGGCGCATTCCTGAGCAGGCGCTTGAGGACAGACAGGTCCCGGGCGTCGCCCAGAATGAGGCGATGGTCGCCGATCGTCCAGAGGTCACCTATACGGCACAAGGGAGCCGAAATTTCGTCACCCGAGTCGACCCGATCCTCCGCGCTTTGCTCATCGCCGTCATCGAAATTGATGATGCCGTCGATCTCGAAAGTGTCGAAGCCGGTTAGCTCGACCTCATAGCCGAGCTCAATCAGGCCTGAGAGTTCGGAGCGCAGCAGCTTCTTTGACCATGACGCATCCTCGGCCAACTTGTTATCTGCGATGATGTAAGCGCGCCGGTCAGCCTCAGTCATCTTGCCCAGATTGATCACGGGCACGATGGTCTCGCCGTTCAATTTGGCTGCTTCCAATCGGCCGTGGCCGCATATCAAATTGCCAGCATCATCGACCAGAAGGGGATTGGTCCAGCCAAATTGTTTCAGGCTGCGGCGAAGCTCTCAATCTGCTTCCTCGAGTGCTGACGGGAATTGTTGCTGCGGGACAAGCTCGCCTAGCGGGCGATCTCTCGACTGCAAGATTTTTGGACGGAGTGGCTTTGAGAGACTCAATTTTAGACATAGGAAATCCCTTTCCGCGGATCGGAGGTTCAAACACTGATTTCCGTGGTGGGATTGCCTGCCTGAGCAGAGCGGAATTTTTGTCTCACATTTGGGTCTCAAGATCAACTGGGTTTTCCTGATCCCAGTTCAAGCTCGTCGTTCCCAGAATGCGGCTTCCCATTTCCCACGACCGCGGGAAATGGGAAACGTGGTCTCGCCCGTGGATTTCCGAGAGAAGCTCTCTGCGGTTAGTTTAAATAAAGGCGATGTGACCGTATTTTCCCACTACTTTCCCATATCATTGGGAAAATTGCGAAGACACGAGTTCGCTCACGACTGGGTCGCGCACCACTTTTTTCCATCATATCAAAAGCCTAACCGCTATTCCTCAGCGCCGTCGCGATTGCGTTGATGGACAGCTTGATGCCCTCGGCAATGCGCTTGTCGGTTTCGCCGGCGCGGTGGCGTTTGAGCATTTCTACCTGCAGCAGGTTGAGCGGTTCGATATAGGGCAGGCGCAGGCGGATCGAGGCGTCGAGCTTGGGGTGGCGCTCGAGCAAATAGGATTGGCCGGTCGCCTCTAGCAAAGCATCATGGGTTTGCTGCCAGCCATCGGTGATGCGTGTGAATACGGCGTCCCGCAGCGCCTCATCCTCGACCAGTTCCGCATATTCCCTGGCGATCGCCATGTCCGACTTTGCGAGCACCATTTCCAGATTGCCGAGCGCATTGCGCAGGAATGGCCAGCTCTCCGCCATATCCTTGAGGAGCGCCTTGTCCTCGAACCCTGCGAGCGCCTGTCCCACGCCGTACCAGCCCGGAAGCATCACCCGTGCTTGCGACCACGAGAATACCCAGGGGATGGCGCGCAAGTCCTCGATCCGGTCGCCCGACTTGCGGCTGGCTGGGCGGGAGCCAATTTTGAGCGTGGCGATTTCCGCGATCGGGGTCATCTGGCGGAAGACTTCGACGAACCGTGGCGTCTCGTAAACAAGCCCGCGATAGGCGCTTAGGGCCCTGGCGGAAATGCCGTTCATTGCCTCGGCAAAGCGCGAATAGTCTGTCGGCGGCACCCGCTCGGGCTCCATTGTCGCCAACACAGTCGCAGTCGCCATCGCATCGAGATTGGTGCGCGCGGTTTCCGGCGAGCCGAACTTGGCAGCGATCACCTCGCCCTGTTCGGTGATGCGAATGCGGCCGTTGACCGTGCCGGGAGGCTGGCTGCGTATCGCTTCGAAGGCCGAGCCGCCGCCGCGCCCGACCGAGCCTCCGCGGCCATGGAAAAGCTGCATGGTTACGCCGGCCTTTTCGAACACTGGCGCGAGCGCATCGCTGGTCCGCGCGAGCATCCAGCTGGAAGTGAGATAGCCGCCATCCTTATTGCTATCGGAATAACCGATCATCACTTCCTGATGACCGCGCTGCCGGGCGAGTGCTGATACTTCCGGCAGCGCAAAATATTCACTCATGACACCGGGCGCGTTTTCGAGGTCGCCGACGGTTTCGAACAAGGGCACTGCCATGATCGGGCAATGCGGCGCTTCACCGGGTGCAACACCGGGCCGATACAGGCCCGCTTCGCGCAGCACCAAATGGACTTCGAGCATGTCTGAAACGGTCTCGGCCATCGAGATGATATATTGCGTAATGCCTTCTTCGCCGTATCGCGCATGGCCCTCGGCCACGGCATCGATGATCGCCAGTTCGCTGGCGGTTTCATCGCTATAGGCGCCCCAGGCGAGGCGCAGCGGACGCGGCGAAGCCAGTTCCCGGCGCAACAATTCGACACGCGCGTCCTCGTCCAGCGCCAGATAGTCGCTAGCGACGCCTGCCTTGGAGAGCAATTCGGCAACCACCCGCTCGTGCACGGCGCTATTCTGACGCAGGTCGATGGTGGCGAGGTGAAAGCCGAAGGTTCGCACGGCGCGGATCAATCTGCCCAGCGCCCCGCTGGAGCCTAGCGTGTCGTCACCCAAGGCAGCGAGCGACCGGGCGATGGTGCGCAGATCGTCCGAAAGCTCATTCGGGTTCTTATACGCCTCGCGCTCTGCCACAGGCTGACGCATGGGCTGCTTGCCGGTCAGCTCTCGATAGGTCGCGGAAAGGCGGGCATAGATACCCGCCAGTGCGCGGCGGTAGGGTTCGTCCTGCCTGTGCGGCGAGGTGTCGCCCGAGCTATCGGCCAACGCGAGCAACTCTGGATCGACCTCGGCCATTTCACTCGATAATGACAATTCGCCGCCCAGCGCGTGAACCTTCTCCAGATAATGCGTGAGCACGGTCTCGGCACCGCGTTTCTGGGCGTAACGCAGGCTCTCTGCCTGCACATAGGGATTGCCATCGCGGTCGCCGCCGATCCAGCTGCCCAGACGCAGAAAGCTGGCGGGACGTTCTCCCAGAGCCTGTTCCCATTCGTGATAGAGGCCGGGGAGCACGGGCAGGAAAGTCTCACGGAAAAAAGCGAGCGCGTTTTCGACCTCGTCGGCGACGAACAGACGGTCGCGGCGCAGGGTTCGTGTTCGCCATAGCAGGGCGATCTGCCTGACGATCGCTTCCTCGACATCATCGCCGTCGGGCGTGCGGGTGCGGCCGGCATCGCGCAGTTCCATCAGTTCGGCGATGCGAGAGCGGTGATCGATCACACTCTTGCGGCGAACTTCGGTCGGGTGCGCGGTCAGTACCGGGACGACTAGCGCATCTTGCAGCATCGCCGCGACCTTCTCGGGCCCGATGCCATCATCGGCGAGCTGTTTCAGCGCCTCGGCAAAGCTCATGTCTGTGTCCGCCATGATACCGCTGCGATCCTCGGCCAGATTGGCGAGCATGGAGAAAAGGCCGAAGCCGCGCACGAAGGCGAGGGTTTCGTCGAGCGAGAGACGGCCAAGCTGCATGTCTGCAAGCTCGTCGCCCCGATGGCGATTCACGCTGGCGGAGCGGATCTGTTCGGTGCGCTCGTATAGCTGGACCCCGCCGTGATCGCGGATGACATCGCCCAGCAACTTGCCGAGGAAGCGGATATCGGGGTTCTGCTTGATCGCCGGGCGCTGGGTCATGCGGACAGGCTCGCTGCCGCGCGCGCGCTGGCCTCGATCGCCGCAAGGTCGGGCTCGCCCCCCTTCATATTCGAGGGGCCGACCAGCCAGCTGCCGCCGACGCACAGAACCTGCTCGATAGCGAGCCAGTCCGATGCAGTGTCCTGCTTTACACCGCCGGTAGGGCAGAATTTCAAGCCGCCGAAGGGACCGAGAGCGCTTTGAGCGCAGGAATGCCGCCATTGGCTTCGGCGGGGAAGAATTTGAAATGCTCGAGACCCATTTCCATTCCGCGCATCAGATCGCCCGCCGTGGCGATGCCGGGCAGAAACGGCACGCCTGACGTAATCGCCGCTTTGCCGAGCGTGTCCGTAAGGCCGGGTGAAACGATAAATTCGCTTCCGGCAGAGATGGCTTGAGTGAGCCCGCGTTCGTCCACCACTGTGCCCGCGCCGACAATCGCTCCTTCGACTTCGCCCATCGCGCGGATGGCGCCGAGCGCGGCATCGGTGCGCAGCGTGACCTCGAGGCAGCGGACGCCGCCTTTCACCAGCGCTTCGGCAATCGGACGAGCGTGCGCCACGTCTTCGATTACCAGTACGGCAATTACCGGGCCGGTCCGCATGATTGTCTCGATGGGCTTCACTGGGACTGCTCCGTTACGCCATGCTCTCTAGCGAATGCCGCCGCGGCGCCAAACAGGCCGGGCTGTGGGTGGACGATGAGTTTGACCGGTATGTCCGCCATCAATCCGGCGAAGCGGCCCTTGGCGCGGAAACGTTCGGCAAAACCCGATTGCGGCAAGTGATCGCGCAGGCGGTACCCAAGTCCGCCTGCGATAACCACACCCCCGAAACCGCCTTGGGCAAGCGCGATGTCGCCTGCCACGCTGCCCAGCGAGAGGCAAAAGCGGTCGACGGCGGCCGCGGCAAGACTGTCTTCTCCTGCCATGCCGCGTTTCCAGATGTCGATATCTTCCAGCTCGGCGACCGGTTTGCCTTCGAGCTTAGCAAGGGTTTCGTAAATGTCCGAAATTCCGGGGCCTGCCACGACTCGCTCTACCGACACTCGGTTGTGACGTTTGCGCAGGCGGGCAAGGATGGCATCCTCGATACTGTCGAGCGGAGCAAAGTCGATATGCCCGCCCTCCGTCGCCTGCACTCTATATGTACCGCCGCGGCGCCATAAATGTGCGACACCGAGGCCGGTGCCGGGCCCCACGACGCTTATTGTGCCTTCCTCGGCTAGCGCGCGGTCGGGGCCGGTCAGGTGAATCAGCTGGTCATCCGGTGCGCGGGCAACGGCATGCGCGACCGCTTCGAAGTCGTTGACGATGGTCCAGCGCGAACAGCCGATCTTGGACTGGATCATCGCCGGACGGATAATCCAGGGATTGTTGGTGAAGCGGATCACTTCGCCGCCGACAGGTCCGGCGATGGCCATCGCGACATTCTCGGGCAGCGAGCCCCCCTGCCGTTCGCGGTAGTCTTCCCATGCGGTCTGAAAACTCGCGTGGTCTTCCGTGTGGAGTGTCTCCGGCTCGCCTAGTTCTATTCTGCCGTCACCGGACAACGTCGCAATGGCGAAGCGGGCATGGGTGCCGCCGATATCGACCGTGACGATCTGCGTATCGGTCAAAGCCCCGCCTCGTGCAGCATGGCGCTACCGCCTTTTTCCGCCGGGTCCGCATGGTGACGCATTATGGCGAAGAGCTCGCGGCCCGTGCCCCATCCGGCAGGAGGCGCTTCGGCCTGTTCGCGCCTCGCCCACTCTGCATCGTCCACCAGCGCGGACAACATGCCCGTTTCGGCGCAGACGCGCACCACATCACCATCGCGCAACTTGCCGAGCGCTCCGCCATGCCATGCCTCGGGCGAGACATGGATGGCGCTGGGCACCTTGCCGCTTGCACCCGACATGCGGCCATCGGTGACGAGCGCGACGCGGTAACCGCGGTCCTGCAGAACGCCCAGCGGCGGGGTGAGCTTGTGCAATTCCGGCATGCCATTGGCCGCCGGGCCCTGGAAGCGGACGACCACGACAACATCGCGGTCGAGCTCGCCATTCTTGAAGGCCTCGATCACCGCATGCTGGTCGCGAAAAGACCGCGCAGGGCGCTTCGATCGTCCAGCGTTCGCGTGCGACTGCGCTCAGCTTCATGGTCGCGCGGCCGAGATTGCCGTCGAGAAGTGCGAAGCCGCCAGTCGGCTGGAAAGGGTCGCTGGCTGGCTTCAGCAGCGTGTCGTCGCGAGTGTGGGTTGCGGCTGGCTGCCAGACGAGCTCTTCGCCCTCGATCACCGGCTCCTGCGCGCCTTCGTCCAGCGATTGGCCGTAAACCGTCATGATATCCCCATGCGCCAGGCCTGCGCCGAGCAATTCGCGGATCACGTAGGGCATGCCGCCGGCGTGGTGGAAATAGTTTATGTCGCCCGATCCATTTGGATAGACGCTGGCAATCAGCGGCACGACGCCGCTGAGCTCGTCCATATCGTCCCAATCGAGCACGATACCCGCCGCGCGTGCTATGGCAGGCAGGTGGATCACGTGGTTGGTCGAGCCTCCCGTGGCGAGCAGGCCGACAACCGCATTCACAATCGCCTTTTCGTCCACACAGTGCCCGAGCGGGCGGTAATCGTCGCCGCGCCAGCCAATCTCGGTCAGGCGGTGCACGGCAGAGCGGGTCAGTTCCTGCCGCAATTTATTGCCCGGATTGACGAAGCTGGAACCGGGCATGTGCAGCCCCATCATCTCCATCATCATCTGGTTTGAATTGGCTGTGCCGTAGAAGGTGCAGGTGCCCGCGCCGTGATAGGATGCGGATTCCGCATCCATCAGCTCCTCTTCACCGACCTTGCCTTCGGCATAGAGCTGGCGAACGCGGATTTTTTCCTTGTTCGCAAGGCCCGAGGGCATCGGGCCGGCGGGAATGAGGATTGTCGGCAAATGTCCGAAGCGCAGCGTGCCGATCAGCAGGCCGGGCACGATCTTGTCGCATATGCCCAGCAGGGCCGCGCCCTCGAACATGCCGTGGCTCAGCCCGACTGCCGCACCCATCGCGATCACATCGCGGCTGAAGAGGGACAGCTCCATCGAATCCTGCCCTTGCGTCACGCCGTCGCACATTGCGGGGACGCCTCCTGCGACCTGCGCAGTGGCACCCTTCTCGCGGGCGAAAATCTTCATCTGCTCGGGATAGCGGCCATAGGGCTGATGCGCGCTGAGCATATCGTTGAACGCCGTGACGATGCCGATGTTCATCGCCTCGCCCGCGCGGATCGTCGCTTTGTCGTCGCCGCTCGCCGCAAAGCCATGCGCCAGATTGCCGCAGGACAGGGTAGGGCGGTTGACGCCGGCGTCGCGCTGGGTCTGGACGAGGTCGAGATAGCGCCGGCGGCTGTCCTTGGAGCGCTTGATTATGCGATCGGTGACCTTGGCGACGGTCGGGTTCAGGCTCATGTCTCGTTCCAGTAGATCGTGATCGGGCAGTTTGCCCGCTGTACCAGATGCGCGACGGGCACGTTCGTTTTGCCTGCCAGCGCATCTTCGAGGACCTGCTTCTTCTCCTCCCCGCGGATGACGATGATGATTTCGCGCGGCGCCTGCGTCAGCGCTTCCATGTTCATCGAAAGGCGCGGGAAAGGCGCTTCGGGCGGGAGAGGAACAGGCTGGGTGCGGATAACCTTGCGGCCCGAAATATCCTCGAACTTCATCTCAGGAAAGAGCGAAGCGATATGTCCGTCTGCGCCCATGCCGACCCAAAGCAGGTCGAGGTCTGGCACATCCATGCCTTCTTCCAGCGCGCAGATCGCGGCGTCAGTGGCGCAAAACGCGCCTTCGAGCTTGGCCTGATTGCTGGCCGCATGGCCTGGCGGGACAATTCGGTCGTCGCCCAGCATCATGGTCACACCCGACCAGTCGATGCCGCTGCCGACCAGTTCTTCGAAGATGGGGAGCGGCGTCGAACCGCCTGGCACTGCGATCGTCGCGTTGGGATTGGCTTCGATCACGCGTGCGAGATGCCGGGTCACTGCCTTTGCAGAACCATCCTCGGCCCAAGTGATACGCGGATCACTCATGCCAGCTGCGTCCGTCGCGTTCGGTCAGCGCGATGGACGCGCTCGGCCCCCAACTGCCGGAGCTGTAAGGCTTGGGCTCCATGCCCTCCTTGGCCCAGACATCGCGAATTGCATCGACCCAGCGCCATTGCGCCTCCACCTCGTCGCGGCGGACGAACAATGTCGGATCGCCGTCGACCAGGTCGAGCAGCAGCCGCTCATAAGCGATGCGCCGCCGCGCCTTGGCGAAGGCTTGCGTCAGCGACAGGTCGAGCGGTACCTCGCGCAGGCTCATCCCGTCGCGGTCCATGCTGGGCTTCTTGGCCATGACCATCAGCCTGACATATTCCTCGGGCTGCAGGCGAATGACGAGGCGGTTTGGCGTAAGGCTGCCTCCGCGCTGGGCAAAGATATTGTGCGGCACGCATTTGAACTGGATCACGATTTCGCTGCGCCGGGTCTGCATGCGCTTGCCGGTGCGCAGGTAGAAGGGCACGCCCTGCCAGCGCCAGTTGTCGACATGCGCCTTTACCGCGACGAACGTCTCCGTGTCCGACTGCTGGCCGAAATCGTCTTCATATCCCTCGACCGTGTCGCCATTCACAGCGCCGCCGCCATATTGACCGCGCACCATTTCTGCCGGTTCGACCGGGCGAAGCGAACGCAGAACCTTGACCTTTTCGTCGCGCACGGAGGTGGAATCGAAATCCGCCGGAGGCTCCATCGCGGTCAAGGCGAGGAGCTGGAGCATGTGGTTCTGGACCATGTCGCGCAGCGCGCCGGTATCGTCGTAGAAGCCGTGGCGCCCCTCCAGCCCGACAGTCTCGCTGACGGTGATCTGGACGTGGTCGATCCCGTTGGCATTCCACAGCGGCTCGAACATGGCATTGGCGAAGCGCAGCGCCATCAGGTTCTGCACCGTTTCCTTGCCCAGGTAATGGTCGATGCGAAAAATCCGCTCCTCGTCGAATGCTGAGGCGACGGCGTCGTTGATGACGCAGGAGCTTTCCAGATCGTTGCCGAGCGGCTTTTCCAGGCCGATGCGGACATTGTCAGCCGCCAAGCCTGCCGATTTGAGGCCTTTGATCGTCGGCTCGAACAGGAAGGGCGCAGTCGATAGGAAGATCGACAGGCCGCCGGACACATCGCCGACCTTTTTCGCCAAGGCATCGAACCCGTCGACAGTCGAGGCATCGAGCGGCTGATATACGAGCTGCTTGAGAAAGCTCGCCAGCGTTTCGTCGCTCTTGCGGTCATCCGGCAGGTATTCCGCCAGCGCCTCGCGCGCCATATCGCGAAATTCCTCGTCGCTCATCTCGCTGCGCGCGGTCCCGACGATCCGCAAATCGGGCGAGATCAACCCATCTTCATGCAATGCATAGAGAGATGGCAGCAGCATGCGCTTGGCCAGATCGCCGGTCGCGCCGAACAGCAGCAGGGCAGAGGAAGGCGTGGTCGAACGGCTCAAGCAAGTCTCCTGTCATGCAAACGCGCCGGGGCTATGCGAGCGTCCCCGGCGGCGCAACGGCATGTTGTCTTTAGCCTGCCCCAGCCACGTTTGCGCCTCAGGCAGGTCGCCGCGCGAATATGCCGAACCCGGCAATGATCGCGTAGCAGATTGCCGGCAGTATCAAAGCGAAGCCAAGGCTACCGGTAACGTCGGCGATCATGCCGAAAAACAGCGGCACGATGGCCCCGCCGCAGATCGCGACGTTGATGATGCCCGATCCGTCCGCTGCGCGCGGCCCCAGCTTTTCGCAAGCGAGCGAGAAGATGGTGGGGAACATGATCGAGTTCATCAGACCAACCGCGAGCAGCGTGTAGCCTGCAAATTCGCCCGTACTGTTGGCCGAGATAAGGATCAGCAGGATCGCGCCAGCAGAATTGAAAGCGAGGATCTTGCCCGGGCTGAACACCCGCAGTGCCGCCGATCCGATAAAGCGGCCAATCATTGCGCCGCCCCAATAGAGGCCGATCATCCAGCCGATCACGCCTTCAGGCTGGCCCAGTACGCGGTCCAGCGCGAGATAGTTGATGATGATCGAGCCGATGGCGACTTCAGCGCCAACATACAGGAAAATACACAGCGCACCGTAGCCGAAGCGGCCACGCTTGAGCAGATCGAGGCCGGCGAGCCCCTCGGACGCTTCATGCTTTTCCCCCTTCAGACGGTCGCGGAACATCCACACGGCGAAAGCCACGACTGCGATCATGGCCGCCAGCCCGAGATAGCCCTGCCAGATCGCCTTGCTTTCCGCCTGCCGATATTCCAGCAGCGCCGTGCCGGAAAGCTGATCCGCGCTGACGGTGGCCAGGCTGCCCAGAATGATCGCTGCGCCGACAATCGGGAAGATCGTGGTGCCGAGCGAGTTGAATGCCTGCGCGAAGGTCAGGCGGCTATGCGTGGTCTTGGCCGGACCGAGCAGGCTGATCAGCGGGTTGGCGACTACCTGGACGATGACCACTCCGCTGGCGAGCACGAACAGCGCGAAGAGGAACAGGCCGTATACCGCGGTTTGGCTGGCGGGAATGAACAGCAGGCAGCCAGCCATCATGGTGAGAAGGCCCGCAACCGCGCCGCGCATATAGCCGATCTTCTTGACCAGCTTCGCGCCCGGTATGCCGATGATGGCATAGGCGGCGAAGAAGCAGAACTGCACCAGCATGGCCTGGGTGTAGTTGAGCGTGAAAAGCTCTTTCAGCTTCGGAATGATGACATCGTTGAGCGACGTGATGCCGCCGAAAATGAAGAACAGGCCGAAGACGAAATACTGCAAGCCCGGCGCATTGATATGCTGACCCTCGTCGATAATCGGATTGGGGTCGGTGCTTGCCGATACGTCGGGTGCCAGTGCCATTATTCTTGTCCCTCCCACACCGGTCCCGCTGTCGCGATCCGATTTATCAGGTTTTGCCCAAGGCGCGCCGCTGCGCCAACTGAATACGAATGCTACGGCAAATCAATTGTCAGAACGAGCAGCCGGTGCCTTCTGCAAAGGTTTCGCGAGTGACCTCGGCTATCTCGACCGTCAGCGGCCCATCGGTTTCCAGGCCGATGCCCGTGCTGGTGCCAAGCGCGCAATCGGCTGAGATGACCATCTCGCGCCAACCCTTGCCTTCGGCAATGGAGAGCTGCCGAGTAATGTCGAGAGCCGTTCGGCGCTCGTCCGGCGTAGCCAGGACGAGCCGGACAGGTGCGCGCGGACGCTGGTCGATCTTATAGATTATTCGGTAGCCCCGCTCACTGTCGGCCGGGCTGGAGAGCATGAACGCCGACCCTGCCTCAAGCGTTACAGCGCGGGCATCTTCTTGCGCATTGCGATCGAGGCCGCGCGCGGAAACGCCTCTTGCCGTGCCGCGGAACTGGTCAAGTGCGACGGCAGTGTCGTCTTCCTGTCCCGGACGATAGGCGAAGGCGGTGATGTCATTTCCGAGCCGGCCCGACCCGAAGAAGTCGGAGCTGTCGACTGCAGTCAATGCAGTGCAGTCTTCGCTCAGTTCGGCTGGAGCCGCTGTTTCGCCGTGCGACAGGCCGTAGCCGACTGGGAACAGTGCCCCTTCGCTGCCATTTACCGGCGTTCCGCCGCAATTGGCAGGCCAGCTGAAAGAGAGCCGTCCGGTGGCAGGGCGATTGCCAAGCAGAACGTCGGCAACGCCGGCCCCCTCGCTTCCCGGAAGCCATGAGGCGACGAAGGCGTTGGAGGCATTCATCTCCCGGTTCATCCATAGCGGACGTCCCGAAAGGAAGACTGCGACCGTTGGAATGCCCTGGGACCGGAAGCCGCGCAGCATGGCCAGGCCTTCTTCGTCCCGGAAGACGAGATCGGGCTTGTCGCCCGCAAATTCGGCATAAGGCTGCTCGCCGAAAACGACCACGGCCACATCGGGACGGGCAGCGAACGAGCCGTCTTTCGACAGTGCAGCCTTTCCGCCGCCAGCCGCGACGCCTTCGCGGATCCCGTCCCAGATAGTGCTGGCATTGGGAAACTTCTCGGCAGTGCTGTCGGTGATGCCCTGCCACTCGAGCGTCCAACCGCCCGATGCGATCCCGACATTGTCCGCTGCAGAACCGGCGACGAGGACATTGGCGCCGCTTGCGAGAGGAAGCACGCCGTCATTCTTCAGGACAACCTGTGAGCGCGCGACAGCCTCGCGTGCCAAGGCACGGTGCTCTGGCGAGGCGAGCAGATCGAACTGCCCGGCGACGCCGCGTTCGGAGGGACGTTTGGTGTCGGGGCCAAGCAGCCCGGCACGATATTTGACGCGCAGGACCCGCTCGACCGCGTCATCGACATAGGACATGGGGATTGTGCCGTCATTGACCTGCGCAATCAGCGTTTCCATCAAGGCGCGCCAATCGTCGGGCACCATGTAGATATCGAGCCCGGCCATCAGCGATTGCGGGCAATTGGTCACTTCGCAACCGGCGACTTGTCCGTGGCCGTTCCAGTCGCCGACGACCAGGCCGTCGAAGCCCATTTCGCCGCGCAGGACATCGGTCAGCAAGGCCTTGTTGCCATGCATCTTCTTGCCGTTGATCGAGTTGAAGCTGGCCATGATCGTCTCGACGCCCGCTTCGATCGTGGCTGGGTAGGGCACGGCGTGGATTGCCATCAGCGCGTCCATGTCGCCGGTGACCTCACCCTGGTCGACGCCATTGTCCGTCCCGCCATCGCCGAAGAAATGCTTCGCCGTCGCAATGACGCGCCCGTCTCCAAGATAGTCGCCGCTGCCGCGATTGCCCTGCAGTCCTTCGACCAGCGCAGCGCCGAGTTCAGCGACCAGCTGCGGGTTTTCCGAATAGCTTTCGTAAGTGCGGCCCCATCGGTCATCGCGCGCAACCGCCACTGTCGGGGAGAAATTCCAGTCGATCCCAGTGACTTCGATCTCTTTCGCAGTGGCGTGGCCTATGCGCCGCACCAAGTCGGCATCGCCTGCCGCGCCAAGCGCGATATTGTGCGGGAAAAGCGTAGCACCGACGATGTTCGAATGGCCGTGAACGGCATCGGTGCCCCACATTGTAGCAATAGCCGGTTCTCCGCCGGGCAGCGGCTCTACCGATGCATCGTACATTTCGTCGGCGAGGCGCAGCCATTCGGAGGCCGGCGCGAATTCATCGCCATATGGGCCGCCGTTGCCGCCGTTGAGATAGCTGCCGAACCGGTAGCGGCGCATGTCTTCGGCAGTGAAGGAATTTATCTGCGGCTGGATCAGCTGGGCAATCTTGCGCTCCAGGCTCATGCGAGACACAAGGTCTGCCACAACCGCATCTTCACCTTGCGCAATCGCAGCCGGCGCAGTCTGAACGGTTTCGGCACTGTAAGGCGCCGCAGCACATCCACCCACCGAAACAGCCGCCGCTGTGGCCAGCCAAAACGCCCTCATGATCGCCATCCCTCCTTCGCTCTCGATATTTGAGAACGTTATCAATTCGAGGAATGACACGCTGCGGCGATGAAATCAAGCAGCTAAATCGGGCGTGAGATCGAAGCGAGCAGCAGCCCGGCCAAGCCCGCCAATACGGCAAGCAGCAGGAACAGTGCATCGAACCCGAACACCGGCACCAGCGCCAGCGCGATCCAGGGCATGATCAGCGATGGCACGGTGTTCGTAAGATTGAATACACCGAGATCTCGCCCGCGGTTCTGGGGTCGAGGCAGGACGCGCAAGACCTGGCTTGAATGAAGCGAGAGAAAGACGGTCGAGGCGAGGCCGAAGACGATGTAACCCGCAAGAGCCGACGTCAGGCCAGCCGACAACGACATGACAAGCAGTCCGATAGCTGAAAACCCGACGCTGATGGCCAGCGGCAGGATCGGCCTGCCGGACGTATCGGACCACCGCCCGACCATTAGCGCCACCGGCACCGAAAGCAGCAGAACGACACTGAAAACCTGTGCTGCGTCATCGTCGCCAAAATCCGGGACGATGCTGCGCAGCCACAGCAGCAGGAAAGCAAACAGCGCTGCTTCGGCGATCTGGACCAGCAGGCGCGCCAGCCACATGCGCGCCACGGTCGCATCGACACGCGGGCCCTCGCGCTTGCGGTGCACTGCAGCCATCAGTTGCGGCATTTCCCGTCCGCCGCCGATGATCAGGACTGGCAGAACCATCATCACGACTATGGCGGCGACGAGAACCAATCGTGCGTCTGGTGCGGCAAGGCCGGGTATCGTGACGAAAGCTCCCGCAAGCGCGCCCAGTGCCGGGGCGAAGGCGAAGAGCCCTCCCAGCAAACCTTTCTGCGCGTCCGGAACGCAATCGCCGGCCCAGGCAGCCAGCGGTCCGAGCATCATGTTGAGGCCGATCTGCCAGGCGATCAGAAATGCGATGAGCGTCTGCGGCGTCTGGGCGTCGCGCATCGCGGTCAGCATGATGCTCGACAAGACCATACCGATAGCGATCCAGATGCGGCGCGAGCCGCTTCGGTCGCTGAGCCAGCCAAACAGGATGTTGGCAAAACTGGCGGCAACGGCGCCCGCGAATGCCGCATAGGAAAGGACTGCGACGTCGTCCGTCCCGCCCATCGCGATGACTTTAACGGGCAGCAGGATCGTCAGGAACGGGATGTAAGCGACCGCCCCGCCGGCGACGGCGAGTGCGATCAGCAGCAGGAACCAGAGCGGCTGGCGCGCTGGCTGTTCCGCTTCTGCCAATTCAGCCTTCCGCTGGCCGCGCAGTCGAACCGCGGATGACGAGCTCTCCGTCGACCACTGTCGTCTCCGTTGGAAGTTCGTTCTTGTGCGGATTGATGAGCAATTCGACCGCGCGGCTGATCGTCTCGGCAATTGGCTGGTCGATGGCAGTCAATGGCGGGTCGGTGAAGCGTACGATTGGGGTGTTGTCGAAGCTGATCAGCGAGAGATCTTCCGGCACGCGCAAGCCTTGTGCGCGCGCGGTTTCCAGCGCGGCGATGGCCATCTGGTCGCTGCTTGCGATGATGGCAGTTGCGCGTTCGTCCTGCCCCAGAAGCTGCTTGGCCGCGGCAACACCGCTCTCATGCCCGAAATCACCTTTCGCCAGCAGACCATCAGTGCTCAAGTCTGCATTGGTCATTGCGTCCTGCCAGCCATCGACGCGCCAGCCGGACAGGCTGTAATTGTCCGGCCCGGCGATCATGCCGATGCGGCGATGGCCCAGACTGATCAGATGCTCTGCCGCGAGACGCGCAGAATGCTCGTCATGCATCGTCAGCCGGATGCCAGGTCCGGGATCGGTCGACCCAATCCGTGCGAAGGGAATATGCTTCTCGGCAAGCAATCCGGTGATGAGCGGGTTTTCCGAGTGCGGCGGGGTCAGGATCACACCATCCGGCTGGAGCGCGGCCAGCGCTGCCTTCAATTCGCGCTGCACGTGGTCGCTATGCGTGTCGATCAGCTCCACGATCATGCGATAGCCATGCTCCGCGCAGGTCAGCATCCCGCCCAGCAGCATCTGATCCACCCAGTCGGTCCCGCGGCGTTCGCGCCAGTCGGCAATTGTACGCTCGCGGTCGTTGAGCGCAAGGATCAGATAAGACCGCGACCCGCTCATTCGCTGGGCTGCGATCGAAGGAACATAGCCAAGCTTGTCGATGGAGGCCTGTACCCGGTCCCGCATTTGCGGCCGGACATTGGGTTCCTTGTTGATGACGCGGCTGACCGTTTGCAGAGAAACCCCTGCATCTTCGGCAACATGCCTGATCGTCACCGCCTGGCGCCTTCGTGCCATGACTAATCCGAAACCCCTTTGAAACCTGCAGCGGTTCTAGCCGTCATTTCATGCAGGCCAAGCCTCTTTCGGGGGCGGGTCCACATTCATTCACACCGGTTCGGTCGATCTGCAGCTCGGCGGGTTAGGTCTCCTCGCGCAAGCCAGGAGCGTTAATTGGCGTCCTCGGCCAGTGATGGGCGCTGGTAGATCCGCACGTAATCCACTTCCATCCGTGCCGGGAACGCCTCTGGGTCGATCCCCTTGCGGCCGCCCCACACTCCGCCGACTGCGACGTTCAATAGAAGGTGCATGGGCTGGTCGAAAGGCCAACGAGCGCGGCTGTCACGCTTCTTGTCAAACAGAAACCGCGGCGCATCGTCCACGCCGAACAGCAGCCGGTCCGGCATCCACAGCAGCTGGTAGCGGTGGAACTGGTCGCAGGCGGCGGGTACGTCATGCGAAGTCGTCTGCTGCGTGCCCTTGCTGAAGTTGAACGCGCTGGTGTGTACCGAATGGTGGATTTTGCCGGGCTCGAAGCCGACATGCTCCATGATGTCGATCTCGCCGCCGCGCGGCCATTCCACGTCGGCTTCCGGTAGCATCCAGATCGCCGGCCAGCTTCCTAGCGCGCAGGGAAGCTTGGCGCGTATTTCGAAGAATCCATAAGTCCAGGCGGCGCGGCCTTTGGTGAACAGGCGGGCAGAGGAATATTCCTGTCCGCCAAAATCCGGCAGGCCCGCTTGGGAGAGGTCTTCGCGCCGAGCTTCGATAATCAGACGACCATCTTCGATCCTGACATTTTCGCTACGCGCATGAGAATAATACTGTTTTTCATCATTGTACCAACCCTGCTTATTGCGATGCGTGTCGTAATCCCAAAGCTCAGGATCGGGCAGCGCGCCCCGATCGAATTCGTCGGAATAGACGAGTTCGTAGCCGGGTGGCTGGCGGTGTGGTTCGCTTTCCTCGCTCTTACCGGCCTGCGCGGCAGGTGCCAGGGCCAACAAACCCAGAGCGGTAATAAGGGACATCATGCCGATATCTCCCGAAAGGCTGTACGGACTTGCACCGCTTGAAATATGAAGGGCGACGGATCGCTCCGCCGCCCTGCCAGATCAACTAGAACCGCACACGGACGCGCCCGCCAAAGGTGCGGGGCCGCGTGAAGAAGCGGGTGTTGTCGAACTGCGTGATGATGATCGCAGATTCTTTCTGCTTGTTGGTCACATTGTTGGCGTAGACCTCGAAGCGGAGCTTGCCGTCAGTACCGTGGCTGTATCCGGCCCCCAGGTCGAACGTCCAATACCCTTTGACCACATCGTTGAGGCGCTCCTCGGCATCGTCGTCCGGATTGAAATCGATCGAGTTGAAGATCGTCTGGAAGGTTGACGAACGGTAGCCTGCCGAGATCACCCAGTCGAAAGATCCCGACTTGACATCGACGTTCTGTGACAGCGAGGTGTTGAGCTGCCAGCGCGGCGTGCGCGGCAACCGGTTACCGGTGATCGGACGGAATACCGCATTCACCCCGTCAACGTCAGCCTGGTATCGGAAATCGGGAATATCCAATGCGTTCTTGATCTTGGCTTCGAGCCACAATGCGTTGAAGTCCCAGTTCAAACCCGCCGGCAGATCGAGACCGCCCTCGATATTGGCACCGTAGATTTCGGAACTGGCCGCATTGAAGCTGTATCCGACGACCAGAGCGGTAGACGTACCTTCGGGAAGTTCGACCACGCTGCCCTGTCCGATTTCGAACTCGGCAATCGTCTCGACAGAGACAAGCGCGCTGAAGACCTGATCGGAATAATCATTGTAGAACGCCGAACCGTTCAGCTTTGCCCGTACTTCACCAAGCCAGAACTCGTTCTTGCTGCCAAGTTCGTAAAGGATCACGTTTTCCGTGTCGGTCGTGGGCACGAAGCCGTTGTCGCCAAGGTTATCGTTGAACGTGCCCGATTTGTGGCCACTGGCAACCAGAGCGTAGACCAGGTTGTCAGGTGTTACGTCGTATTCGGCGCGTAGGCGCCAATCGACGAAATTGTCGGCGATGGCCCCTTTCTGCTGGAAGATCTGGCCCTGGAACGGCACGGCGTAGGTGAATTGATTGTTGAAGAAGGGGTCGCCATTGGTGAACCCTTCGCAGAACAGCCCATCGAAGCTGATCGTGTCGAGACACTCTGGCGCCCCTTCGACCGGGAATGGATCACCCTGCTTCGGACCGAAATTGAGGATATCATCCAGATTGTCGCGGGCACCGAACTGACGCACGCCATCAAGCTGAAATTCGAAAATCTCGGCTTCGCTGATCGTGCCGTCGCCATTGGTGTCAGGATCGAAGATCGTCCGGCCACGACCGGCAAATTCAAATCCTTCGGTGCCGTATCGTACGCCCATACAGCAGTTGAAGTTGGCATCGCCTAGCGCAAGGCCATAGCGGGCCGCGACGCCCTCACGGCTCTTCTCGTCATCGGTATAGCGCAGACCGGCCGTAACCCGGAACCGCTCGGTCACCTCGAAGGTGGCATCGCCATAGATAGACCAGCTTTCCGCATCGACATCGGGCATGTTGAATTCCACGCCCTGGAAGAACAGGCCGCGGTCACCGGTTGAGGCGAGGAAGGAGTACTGGTCTTCCTTGAAATACATTGCCCCGAGCGACCAGATGAACGGGCCATCGGAATTGAAGATGCGTAGTTCGTTATAATAGCTTTCGGAGTTCGTGATGAACTGGAAACGCGAGAAATTATCGAGATTTTCCTGAAGGATGATCGGATCGATAATCACATCGCCGGCCTCGGGCGTGAAGATATTGTCACGCGACGATAGGTCCTCGATTACTCCGGGGTAAGCCGGCGAAAGCGGGGTGTTGGCATCATAGTTATAAACCAGGTCGCGATAGCTGCTGGTGAATTCGACCGTGAAAGGCTCTGCTTCGTAGGCGATCGTCGCGCGCAGACCGTAATGCTTCGTGTCGAGCACGGGCGTGAAGGCGTTGGCAATGACATCGCGAGGGTCTTCGATTTCCTCGGGCAGTATACCGTTCCCGAGCGGCCCGGCATAGTTGGTGCCGGTGTAGCCGGTTCCTTCTTCGTGGATGTAGTCGCCTGCAAGCAGCACGCTCAGGCGATCGGTCGGCTCCCACAGGAACTGCGCCCGGAAGGCCTTATTGTCTTCCTTCTCGGCAACGTCGACGCCCTCGACCGGGCCGACATTGTTGTAATAGCTGTCGTGGGCGAGATACATGCCGGCAAAGCGGAAGGCTGCATTGTCTCCTACCGGCACGTTGACCATGCCGCGCAATTCGCGGTGATTGTAATTGCCATAGCCGGCTTCCACCTCGGCGTCCCAGACGCCGATGCCCGGCTTCCAGGCAATCGCATTGACCGAACCTGCCAGAGCATTACGTCCGCGCAGCGTGCCTTGCGGGCCGATGTTAACCTCGACGCGCTCGATATCGAAGAAAGCGGAGCCGATGCCCGAAGGGCGCGGCACATAGACGCCGTCATAATGGAATGCCGCTGCCGGATCGCCCAGCTCGGTGTTGTTCGAAGAGCCAACGCCGCGGATCCAGATTTCCACGTTGCCGCCATTATTTGCGACCGTGAGGCCCGGCAGTTCGTCGTTGAAATCGGTGATGTCCTGTATGCCGCGAGCGCGGAGATCCTCGCCACTGAATACAGCCGCGGTGCCGGCATAATCCTGAAGCGTTTGCTCGCGGCGATCGGCCGTAACGATGATTTCGTTAGAGACGGTCTCGACGCGGTCCGCTTCAGCGCCTTGCTCTTCCGGCTCGGCCGTTTCGTCCTGAGCCTGTGCCAGGGCGGGCTGCGCCATGGCAGCAAAGGCCAGACCGGAGGCGGTGGTAAGTGCTGTCAGTCTGCTCGACCGACGACGATTGGTTTTGAAGATAGTGCGAGACAAGTTTCCCTCCCATACGACTCGCGGGCGGTTTTCCACCCAGTTGACTACTGCATACGTATGAATGTTAGCGTTCACAAGCGCATTTTCTGAACGTTCACAAAGTCGTCCCGATGGCATCGTTTTGCATCATGACGGGAGCAATTCCTGAACGCATCGCAATCGATTGGTGAGACGTCCGGCCCATTGTGCGAGCACGCCGGTAGACGGCTCTGCCGGCGTTTGCCTATGATGGCGGCAGAGGGGGGAGAGCACTCAGATGAACGCCGAAGCCGCCATTACAATCGACAAGGAGGCGCTGCGCGCCAAATATGCCGCGGAGCGTGACAAGCGCCTGCGCGATGACGGCGCGGACCAATATCTCCGGCTCGAAAGCGAATTTACCGATCTCGCCGCCGACCCCTACATGCCGATCGAGGAGCGGGAGCCGCTGAGCGACCATGTCACTTTCGCATTTATAGGCGGAGGCTTTGCCGGCCTGGTCGTGGGCGCGCGGCTGAAAGAAGCCGGGATCGACGATTGCCGCATCATCGAGAAAGGCGGCGACTTCGGCGGGACGTGGTATTGGAACCGTTATCCCGGCGCGCAGTGCGACACGGCTTCGATGATCTATATGCCGCTGCTTGAAGAGACGGGGCATATGCCGAGCGAGAAATACGCGCATGCGCCAGAGATCCGCGACCATTGTTCGCGCATCGGGCGGCATTTCGGGCTCTATGAAAATGCTCTGTTTCACACCGAGGTGACGGATCTCGCCTGGAGCGAGGCCGACAGCCATTGGATCATCCGCACCAATCGCGGTGACGAGTTCACGGCGAAATATGTCGGCATGGGCACAGGCCCGCTGCATGTCGCCAAACTTCCCGGCCTGCCGGGGATCGAAGAATTTGAAGGCAAGAGCTTCCACACGAGCCGATGGGACTACGCCTATACCGGCGGCGATCCAGAAGGCGCGCCGATGGACAGGCTGGCGGGCAAGCGCGTGGCGATTATCGGCACGGGCGCGACGGCAGTTCAATGCGTCCCGCATCTGGCGCGAGACGCGCGGGAGCTGCTGGTGTTCCAGCGCACGCCTTCATCCGTCGACGAGCGCAATAACGCGCCGCTAGAGCGTGACTGGTTCGATCAGGTCGCAGAGTCAGGCTGGCAAAAGAAGTGGCAGGAGAACTTCGTCGCCAATCTGGGGATGGGGTTCCCGGCTGAGGACTTGGTAGAAGACGGATGGACCGATCTGGGCAAACGCATCCGCGCGCAAGTGAAGACACTGCCGCCCGATCAGTGGACGCCGGAAAAGATCATGGCTGCGTTCGAGGATGCCGATAACCAGAAGATGGAAGAGATCCGCCAGCGCGCCGAAGCCATCGTCACGGATAAGGAAGCGGGTCAGAAGCTGAAGGCATGGTACCGCCAGCTATGCAAGCGGCCATGCTTTCACGACGAATACCTTCAGGCATTCAACCTGCCGGGAACTCGCCTGATCGATACTGACGGAAACGGGGTCGAAAAGATTACCGCAAAAGGTGTTGTGGCGAATGGCCAGGAATACGAGGTCGACTGCATCGTCTACGCATCGGGTTTCGAAGTAGGCACCGATTTCGTCAGCCGCGCCGGTTATGAAGTCACCGGGCGCGATGGACGCACTCTGTCAGAGACATGGGCAGATGGCATGCGGTCGTTCCACGGCCTGCATTTGCACGGCTTTCCGAACCTGTTTTTCGTCCAGCAAAACCAGGCCGCAGCGTTCATTGCCAATTACCCGCACAATCTGGTCGATCACGCCGAGACCGTCGCCAGCGTGGTCGGGCATGCCGAAAGCAACGGGCACAAGACTGTCGAGCCGTCGGCCGAAGCGCAGCAGCAATGGGTCGACTTTCTGCTGACCGGTCCTGGCGCGCGCATCGGCTCGACCGAATGCACGCCGGGCTATTACAACAATGAAGGCCAGGGCTACGGAGAGCAGGAACGCTTCGCGCTTGGCCATCCGGCAGGGGCGCTCGGTTTTTTCCAGCACATCGATGTCTGGCGCAAGAGCGGCAAGTTCGAAGGTCTGGAGTTCGGCTGACGGCGGCGCTTGCGGCTATCAGTTGCCGGACAAAAAAATGTGGATCGTCAACCTGCCGGCGGCGGGGTCGCTGTTAAGCGCGCCCGCTCCTACTTCCTCGCTTCATCGGTTGTGGTGGTGGGTTTGTCGGGAGGCGCTGGCATTTGTTATCTCCAGCCTGCTCGGTGATCGCTACTTGTTGCAGGAGAAGTGAATGTCATTGACCGATCTACAACCGCCGCGCTCTGGCGCCATTGTGGCTACCGCGCTGATCGCCACGGTGGTGACGCAGATCCTGTATATGGCGTTTCTGGGCGGGCCGCAGCCGTCCGATCCCTCCGCCGGAATAAGCAATGCCGATATTGTGAGCTATTTTACGGATCGCTGGCAGGAAGCGGCGATTGTGTGGACGGTCGAGGCGGCCGCGTTCATCGCCATCGCCGCCGGCTCGCTGGTCGGGCTGGCAAGCGGTCGCCACCGGCTTGGCTGGGCGGCCCTCGCGTTGGCGGGCGTTTTCAACATCGTGCAAATCGGCATAGGCCTGTCGCTGTTCAAGCCGGTCGCCATGGCTGGAGAAGCCTATACGTGGATGTTCTGGGCGATCGTCTCAGGCGCCTTTGCCTTTTACTTCATCGCCAAGATTGCACTTGGCATCGCCGCCTTTGCGTTCGGGCTGATTTTGATGCGCGAGGCGAGCGGGCTCGGTAGCCGTATTGTGGGCGGGCTTACCGTCCTTCTCGGCGTGGCGGCAGCAATAGCGAACACCGTAGCGCTCGGCGCTGGAATGAGCTGGCTGATATTTGCCGGAGCAAGCGGAACTCTGGCAGCACTGATGCTCGCCGCGTCGCTTGCGATCACCAGCAAGGGTGAGGCCCGCTGACACCGCGCAAGCAACTTTACCCTGCCTGCCAAAAGGCCTAAGACTGCATCCATCCCCGGGGAGCGTGCGTGCGCTGAGAGGGAGGGCTCGCACCCTTCGACCCGTCGAACCTGAACCGATTAGCATCGGCGGAGGGAGTGGGCGGTCGCAATCAGAAGGCCCGCTCTCCCCGTCATGAGGAGAATGAACGCATGGCCGACATCGACAGCAAATTCGACATCGGGGTCACCACCGGCCCGATCCGCGGCAGCCGCAAGGTGCATGTCGGCGCGCGCACCGGCAGCGGCGTTCGCGTCGCCATGCGCGAAATCGATCTGGAGGGCGGGGAGCCCAGCGTGCGGGTCTACGACACTTCCGGTCCCTATACCGATACCGACGCCCATATCGACATCAACCAGGGCTTGCCCCAGCTGCGCCGTGAATGGATCATGGCGCGCGGCGATGTCGAGGAATATGACGGGCGCGAAACCAAGCCGGAAGACAATGGCCAGCTCGGCCCGGACCGTTCCGGCGGCGTTCCGGCATTTCCCAATGTGCACAAGCGCGTGCTGCGCGCCAAGCCCGGCCAGAATGTCAGCCAGATGCACTATGCCCGCCGCGGCATCATCACGCCCGAGATGGAATATGTCGCCGAGCGCGAGAATCTGGGCCGCGAAATGCTGCGCGACGAAGCGGCGCAGCTGGAAGCGCGCAACGATGGCCAGCCCTGGGGCGCTTCGCTGCCCGACTACGTTACCCCCGAATTCGTCCGCGACGAAGTGGCGCGGGGCCGTGCGATCATTCCCAACAACATCAACCACCCCGAAACCGAACCGATGGCGATCGGGCGCAACTTCCTCGTCAAGATCAACGCCAATATCGGCAATAGCGCCGTGGCGTCCGACGTGGCGGCAGAGGTCGACAAGATGGTCTGGTCGATCCGCTGGGGCGCGGACACGGTGATGGACCTTTCGCACGGGCCGCAACATCCACGACACGCGCGAATGGATCATCCGCAACAGCCCCGTGCCCATCGGCACCGTGCCGATCTACCAGGCGCTGGAGAAGGTCGGCGGCGTTGCCGAAGACCTCACCTGGGAAGTCTTCCGCGACACGCTGATCGAACAGGCCGAACAGGGCGTCGACTATTTCACCATCCACGCGGGCGTGCGCCTGCCCTATGTGCCCGATGACCGCCAAGCGCGTCACCGGCATCGTGTCGCGCGGCGGCCGATCATGGCGAAATGGTGCCTCAGCCACCACAAGGAGAGCTTCCTCTACGAACACTTCGACGAGATCACCGAGATCATGAAGGCCTATGATATCGCCTATTCGCTGGGCGACGGCCTGCGCCCCGGCAGTATCGCCGACGCCAACGACGAGGCGCAGTTCGCCGAGCTCTACACGCTGGGCGAGCTGACCAAGCGCGCCTGGGAGCAGGACGTGCAGGTGATGATCGAAGGCCCCGGCCACGTGCCGATGCACAAGATCAAGGAGAACATGGACAAGCAGCTGGAAGCCTGCGGCGAAGCGCCCTTCTACACGCTCGGCCCCCTCGTCACCGATATCGCGCCGGGATACGACCACATCACCAGCGGCATCGGCGCGGCGCAGATCGGCTGGTACGGCACCGCGATGCTCTGCTACGTCACGCCCAAGGAACACCTCGGCCTGCCCGACCGCGACGATGTGAAGGTGGGCGTGGTGACCTACAAGCTCGCCGCCCACGCCGCCGACCTCGCCAAGGGCCACCCGGCCGCCAAG
The DNA here is from genome assembly GCA_963797945.1 of uncultured Alphaproteobacteria bacterium. Classification (GTDB taxonomy): domain Bacteria; phylum Pseudomonadota; class Alphaproteobacteria; order Sphingomonadales; family Sphingomonadaceae; genus Qipengyuania. The sequence continues at coordinate 124,197 of CAWCRA010000007.1, forward strand.
GTCCGCGACGACGCGCTGTCGCAAAGCCCGCTTCGAATTCCGCTGGCGCGACCAGTTCAACCTCAGCCTCGACCCCGACACGGCCGAGCAATACCACGACCAGACCCTCCCCGCAGAAGGCGCCAAGACCGCCCACTTCTGCTCCATGTGCGGCCCGAAATTCTGCTCGATGAAGATCACGCAGGAAGTGCGCGACTTCGCCGCGAAGCAGAACTCGGACAGCTACCTCGCGAGCGAGAACATCAAGCGCGAGACCTCAGCCGAAGAGGCCGAGGAAGCGGAGAGGGCATGGAGGAGATGAGCCGCGTCTACGAAGCCACGGGGCGCGAACTCTATATCGGACAGGGAGACCGCGAGCATGACTGACAAGAAATGACTTTCCAGACACCTGAGCTTCGCAAAGCACTAAAGATTTCGCCGTGAACGCTCGGCAGTGCGCTGATCCTGATATATCAGCGCAATGAAATTTGAGCGGTTCCGCCTGCACAATGGTAGGGCATTCGAGATTAGCGATGCCGCGATCCAGGCCCAGAACACATTTGTGCGGCAAGCCATAAGAAAGCTTGGACCGATCAAGGGTCACGCAAAGGTGCTAGACAGCGCCCTTTGGGATTTTGTGGTCTCATTTGAAGATTATGCTGAGCTAAACTGACAATGCGGTTTTGAATTCGCACTTGAACAGATTGAAGCGAAATCGGCCTCGGTCAATGTGAGTTCTTCCGTCCCTGTCCGTTGGTACGCCTTCCAGCGGACGTCGATCGAATTGAAATCGGCCGAGTGGCGATTGACAGGACTGAAGCGAGAATTGACCAATTTCGAGAGATTAATGAACATTTCAAATTTGGTGTCGGGCAAGACTGGACGCTTTCAATCATTTTGACCGACAAGGACGCCGGCGTTGTGGCGGTCCTTCCGCCAACCATGTGGTCGATAAATCTGGCGGCGGCTGACCCCATTCGGGAAGAAGAAGGACTTTGGCTTACCGACGTCGCCCTCTCCATTCTGAGAATGTGCGCGAGACATGATGACGTAGGTGTGATGGCACCTACGGTGGGTAAAGTTGAGCCACACCCATTTTTCCCTCACGACCATAAGGATCACAGTTTCACGCTTAAACAAGGGGGAAGTGGGCAACTCGGTGGAATGACAGCACCGAATGACTATTGGCTCAGCAAGGGAGCAGCCGAAGCGCTTCAGAACTCCTTGGCGAAGGCGAAGATTAATACGGTTTTCGATGCCAAACCGAAGTCTGTCGCTGAGCGATTTTATCAGGGTTGCGGCTGGCTTACTCGCGGACGCCGGAGCAAAGATCGGTCGGACCGCCTCTTATACTTTTTTACCGCGATCGAGGCTCTCTTGGTCCGACCTACAGATAGAACCTCTCCGGTCATTCAAACCATAGCGCGGCACGCGGCCGTTCTCCTATCAGATGATAACGAGAGGCGTCAGAAGGTCGCGACGGACATAAAGCAACTCTACGGGGTCCGCTCAGCTCTCGTGCACGCGGGCGCAAGGGGTGCTTTCGACATCGACGCGAATTCTGCGCAGCAAGTGGCCGAGCTTCTTTATTCCAGGGTGTGGAGCGATATCGACCTTTCCATCAGTCATCGGGAGTTTTCGGCGATGCTAGCAAGAGCAAGTTACGGCCTCCCTTCAAGTGACCTATTGGAAGAACTATCCAAAAATTGAGTTGGCCCTAAGTATTTGAAATTTGTTTAAGATCACCGTGACAGTGCACTCATCCGTCTGGGCATGTAATAACTAGGGTTGGGATGACTGCAATCCGTCTGAAGGAAAAATTTCTCATGGCCTTGCCCTCAACCGAAGACGCTCTTGCGAAGACCATTCGTTCTATGTCTCCTATGGACCCTACAGAAGCGCTCAATCGCCTCAGAACATTAGTTCAGACGGAGCCAAATTTTCGTTTATCGGCGACGATTCCGAGATCGTCCCCGAGACGCTGAAGTGGATAGGGCAACTAGCGCCGTATTGCGTGGTATGAAATTGGGCGTGGAAGAAGGGATGCTCGTCGCCACGACCAACACATTAGTGCGGAGCCAAGGTCGGGATGGTGGCGGTGAAATTCGCGCCGTTCTGTACCGTGCCTTAGGGAAAGCTGAGCTTGATGCGCCTGCGTCCGAGCAGGGTGCTTTTATTGCCGTTGGAGAAGAGATGGGACGCCTACGCGGCTATCTCCCGAGTGCTGCAATCAGCCGAGGGACGTCTTTTGATCGTCGATCCTTATATGGATGGAAAAGCGCTCACAGATTTCCTGCCCAGTGCTAATGAGAAAGTCGAACTGCGGGTATTGACCGACAAGGCTTCGATGAAACCAACCTTACGGCCTGCCGCTGAGAGGTGGGTCTCACAATATGGTACTGCTCGGTCGCTGGAATTGCGTTTAGCGTCTCCGAAGTCGTTACATGATCGACTGATTGTCGTGGACGAGGCCACAGTGTGGTCACTCACGCAATCGCTAAAGGATTTTGCCGAAACGCTCTCACGGCTCGATTTTGAGGGTAGATTTGGAAACCGCATCCCCTGAAACTAAGAGCTTACTTGGAAGCGTGGGATAACTCAGCGCCGCTCTAATTGGGGTTACCCCATCCCCACCAGCACCCGGTCTAGCGCCTGCAGAAGGCGGGCAATTCCGGGAACAGTAGACTAAATCCCTATGGCGCGACATCGCTAAAGCAACCATCCACCGCGCCGCCCGGACAGCCTTTCGCGGAACGTAAGCGGGTGCCGCTGCTTGGTTTGATGTAGCCCTGCATGAGCGGGGACATCCTCTTTTCAAAAAGGACAATCACCATGACAGTCGCAAAAGTAACCGAGATCATCGCCTCCTCGCCCAACAGCGTGGAAGATGCGGTGCGCGAGGGCGTCAAGCGCGCCTCCAAGACGATCAAGGGCATTCAGGGCGTGTGGGTGAAAGACACCAAGGCGACCGTCAGCGATGGCCAGATCACCGAATGGCGTTGCACGCTGAAGATCACCTTCGTCGTCAACGACTGAGCGGGCGCCTCTTAACGGATCGGGCGGGTGCATTAGGTTGCGCTCGCCCTTTTTCGTGCCGGTTCGGCTTCCGTTCGGTGCGGAGCCGAAATCTGCAATAAGCGCGGTGTTTCGAGGATACGCCCGCGCTGTTGCTCGTTGATGAGATAACCTTCCTCAACGAAAGAGTGCGATATGCAATTTCAGTTCAACACCGACAGCTCGGTCATGGGTACACAGGATGTAGCCACCCGTATCGAGGCGCAGGTGCGCCAGCGGATCGAGCGTTTCGAAGACAAGCTCACCCGCCTGGAAGTCCACGTCCGTGACGAGAACGGCCGCAAGGGCGGGGGCGATGACAAGGCGTGCACGATCGAGGCGCGCATCAGCGGCGGAGCGCCCGTCACCGTCACCGCCAATGCCGGTGAAGTCGACGCAGCAGCGCGGTCGGCGGCAACCAAGCTCGCCAAGCTGCTGGAACGGCACTTCGGTAAAGCGGACAAGAACCGGCGCGCCCCGTCACCAGACGCGGTGGGCTGACAGAGCCGGGTCCGCAGGCCCGGCGTTTCGTTCGGCAATTTCAAAGAACGCGCGGCGCGTTAATTGTTGGTCATGTTCTCCAGCCCCTTGATCCCGCCTGCCTTCAGGCTGGGGTTGGAGGCGTTGGTTTTGACCTTTTCCTTCTTGGGTTTGCGCGCTTCGCGGCTCTTCTTCTGTTGGCCTTTGGCCATGTCGGTTCCAATCGGGGCGGCATGCCCCGCACACGCCCTACGCCTTTTCCAAAGGCATAGCGCGTTTATTCGGTAGGGCGGGTCAGGCGGCGCGCCCAAGCTTCACCAGCAGCGTGTCCAGCGCCTGCAGAAAACGCGAGCGATCCGCCTTGCTGAACGGTGCAGGCCCGCCTGTAATACCGTCCATCCCGGCACGCAGGTCCGCCATGATCGCGCGGGTGGCAATCGCAGCGCCGATGCTGGCGGCGTCGAACGGCTTGCCATTATGGGCGAGAACATAGGCGCCCGCATGCAGGCAGCGTTCGGCCAGCAGGATGTCGCCCGTCACCACGACACTGCGCGCATCGGCATGCTCGGCAATCCAGTCGTCCGCCGCGTCGAATCCGTCATCGACCACCACGCGTTTGACGCGCGGACTGTCTGGAACGCGAAATGGCGAATTGCTGACCACGCGCACTTCGCATCCGTGCCGCGCGGCGACGCGGTAGATTTCGTCCTTTACCGGACAGGCATCGGCGTCGATGAGGATAGTGACGGGATTGACGGTTTCTGCAGCCATGCAGGCGCATGTAGCGCGGGCGAGGGACGTGCGGTGAACTTTCTGCGGGGCTGCTGAAAATCCAAACCCGCACAATCATTAGGTAAATCGGCAAAGCCATGCTAATGAGCTCTCGCTGACGTCGAAATTTGCGACGGACTTCGGATTTTGACGACCGCCGCTTGCCTTTCCTGGCCCCGGCGCAAACCAGACGACGACTTCCTTTCATCGGACGATTTGACGCACGACCCTCGCGCGATTTTGCGCGCAGGATACAAACGTTCTCGAAAGGAACACTCATGAGCAAGACTGGCACAGTCAAATTTTTCAACGCCGACAAGGGCTATGGTTTCATCCAGCCCGACGATGGTTCGGCCGACAGCTTCGTGCACATCACTGCCGTTCAGGCAGCTGGCATGCAGAGCCTCGATAAGGACCAGCGTCTCAACTACGAAGTCGAGCAGGGCCGTAATGGCAAGGAGAGCGCCATCAATCTCTCCACCGCCGACTGACATTTGACAGACCGGCAGGGGCGGGGCGTCTTGTGCGCCTCGCCCCTTTGCCGCCCATAATACCGTCTCCGGTGCCTCATGCGGCACCTTCACCGTCGATCATTTTCCGGGAGGAGAGGCCTGCAATGTCCCAGACCTACGAATTTTACGCTACCCGCGCTGCCGAAGCCGAAGCCGCCGCTGGAAAGGCCGCGCTCGACAATGTCCGCGACCGCGAATTGCGCGCCGCAGCCACTTGGCATGGGCTGGCAGAGCAGGCGAAGCAGGTCGCACTGGGCCGCGAAAAGGCAATCCGCGACAAGGCCGAAGCCCGCGCTCTGGAAGAAGCCGCTGCTGCCGAGGCACCTGCGCAATAGCGCCCTTGGGACGTATAGATCGCCTATCATAGAGCGCGCTTCGGATTGACCTCGCGGGCGCTGCGCTTGACCTGGCAGGAACACTGCGAAGCGCGCTGATCGTTTGATCGCTTTCCTACTCGCGCAAATTCTGCCTTATCCTGTCGGATGAGCACTCACGAAAGCGATGCCGGGCGCATTCCGGCCACCACCGACACTCCCGTTCTGCAACCGCCCGCCTGCGAAGGCGAGCCTGCAGCGACATTTGCAGTCGAACGACTCGACGGCTGGACCCGCGCGCGGCAGGGCGCGTTTCTGCGGGCGCTGTCGACCTCACACAACGTAGCTGCCGCCGCCCGGTCTGTCGGGATGAGCCGACAATCAGCGTATAAGCTGCGTGCGCGGCTGAAGGGTGAGCCCTTCGATCTCGCCTGGGACGCTGCCTTCTCCACTTCATTCGACGCTCTGTCCGAAGCCGCGATGAATCGGGCGCTCAATGGGATCGAGGTGCCGCATTACTATCGCGGGGAGCTGGTCGGCACATCGCGCCGATTCGACGAGCGGCTGACCGTAGCGTTGCTGGCGATGCGCGCCAGACTGGTCGATCAGGCACCGCGTCATTCGGGAGAAAGCGTGCGCTACGCCATTCAGAACCTCGAGCCGCTGATCGACCGGGTCGAACATGGCGAAGAGTTCTGGTTCAGCGATGCCGATATGCAGGCCGCTGAATATGCCGATATCGCCGATGAATCAGGCGACCAAGACGACGACCCCGCTGCCGGCCTTACCGATGGCGAGTAAGGGGCGCGCCGAAATGGACGTGCAGCCCTGTGCGGTCCGCACGTCACGTTTCATTTCGGCAATGTGTCAACCGAATCCAACATCGCGTTAGCCCGCAGAAATCTGCGGGCTAACGCCAAGGGAAGGTCAAAAGCAGGTGTCGCCTTTGTCACCCTGGTGTTGGACACTCGATCTCCTGATCAGGGAGTAAGCTCGCCCTGCTCTCGTCCGTCCCACCACGAAATACGCTTGGGCGAGATTTCGATGAGGATAAGCCCATCCGTATCAAGGCCGTTTTCGAACCATTTCTCAAGATCCTTCACCCAGTGCTTTTCATGGCTGGCCCGGTCGCGGTGCAATTTGCCCGTGCCTTGGACGGCGCAGTAGAATTCGCCATCGGAATAGGTCGCACCGCATTGATTGGAGCGTTTGAGATCGTCGTCGATCCGGCTGTCGTCCGTGGTAAAGTGGTACGTTGTTCCGTCTTCCTTGGAGACATCCTGGTTGTTCGACATGGGGCGCGCGGCGATGGCACCTTCGCTGCCAGTCTTGGTCACCAGCATGGCAATGTCGATTTTCTTGAGCTTGCTTGCGATATCGGAAAGCGTCCTGTCGGCCATGATATTCTCCTTCATTCAAAACCTTGTGCTCAAGAACGTGTGACCGTTGTGAACGTGCCGCAAATTTTCTCTTCCAGCGGCCGCCATAATTTCGCCTCTTTTGGAACATCCATCGCCGCCATCGGTTCGTATCTTGAACGGGTGCCCCGCCAATGGGCGAGCGCATCCGTTGAGAAATCGACTTGAACAAAAGGGAATTACCGATGAAGAAGCTCTCAATCGCACTTGCCAGTTCCGCTGCACTCGCACTCGCTGCATGCGGCGAACCGGCGGCCGACAATGGTTATGACGACACCGAAAATGCCGACGCGATGGCCAATGCCGATGCCGTTCCGGGCACGCTGGTCGAAGTGGCGCAGGGCGACGAAACGTTCTCGACGCTGGTAGCTGCCGTGACCGCAGCCGGTCTTGGCGATACGCTGTCGGGCGAAGGTCCGTTCACCATTTTCGCGCCAACCAATGACGCATTCGACAAGCTGCCCGACGGTACGGTCGAAGAACTGACCACCAACGACACCGACACGCTCGGCACGATCCTTACCTATCACGTGGTTGAAGGTAACATCGATGCAGCCACGCTGACGCAGGCGATCACCGATGCAGGCGAAGGCGGCTATACGGTTGCAACCGTCGGCGGCGGCGAACTGACCGCGAACGTCGTGGACGGCAATGTCGTACTGACCGACGCAACGGGCGGCACTGCGACCGTTACGGCGACCGATGTGGCAGCCTCGAACGGCGTAATCCACGTAATCGATACGGTGCTGATGCCGCAGTAAGCGCGTTCAGCTAGCGAAACAGAGGAAGGCGGGTTTACCGAAAGGTGGCCCGCCTTTTTCGTGCTTAGGGGAGGGGCGCTTCGAGCCGGGAAGCGGGATCTGCTTCCATATGCTGGACCGGAACGTTCGCCAATGTTCGCTGTCGCGGTGCGGCCGATTGGCCGACTTGGGAACCGCGCATGATGACCACCACAGGCGGTGCGGGTTCGGCCCGCGTTGCTGCTACGCGCTGCGCAGGCTCCCAGCTGGCAAGCTCGGCAATTTCGTCTTCGCGATATGGCCGGTCATACTCGGCGCCAAGTTCCACATATGCCGGCTCTTCAATCTGCCAGGCGTGCCGCGAATTTCTTAAACGACCATGCCATTCAAGCTCGGCCACCGGAATAGTCCCTTCCGGGGTGACGAGTGGATAATGGTTCGGCGGAGGCGGGCCGCGGTCGGAGTTCGGATCGGCGAAAGCTTGCTGGATCGGAGAGCGGTTGGGCAATTCGGCTCCGATACCTTTTTGCAGTACCGGGGTGGCTCCGATTGCCATGCCGGTGATCGCTCCGGCGCTAGACACCAGTATGCTTACCGCCCAAAGACGCGGAGATGCAGCGAGGCTCTTGATGGATTGCCGGATGCCCATGAGCGTGAAATGCGCGAGCAGACGACGAGGTTCCGGCGATGCCGGTTCTGACCGGGTGTTCAATCGAGGATGAAGGAATTTGGGGTGAACCCATGAAGGCAGTGATGGTACTACTTGGCGCGCTGGTAACGGCGTGCGCACCGACAGGCAATACGGCCGGAGAAGATGCGGGCATTTTTGCCGATATCGAACCCGGCGAGCGGATTGAGTTTACCGGGACCGAACCGTTTTGGGGCGGTCATGCCGAGGGAGGCATGCTGACCTACACGACACCCGAAAAACTTGGCGGGCGCTCATTTCCGGTCGAGCGATTTGCCGGCAATAACGGTCTTGGGCTGAGCGGCACGCTGGACGGACAGGCTTTCGACATGACGGTCACGCCCGGCGAGTGCTCGGATGCCATGAGCGACCGCAGCTATCCGTATACGGTTACGCTCCAAATCGGCGACGAGACGCGGCTCGGATGTGCTTGGACCCAAGACGAGCCGTTCTCCGGGCCGCAAGTTCCATAACGCGCCGGCCATGATTGCCGCTGGGTCAGTCTTTGCCTTTCGCAATTTCTACCCCGGCTTTCTGCAGTTCCGGGCCAAGCCGCCCCGTGAGCCACAGCCACCACATGCGAAAATCTGCAGCAAGGCTCCACAGCGGATACGTGAAGGTGGCGGGACGGTTCTTCTCGACCCCGAAATGCGCGATCCATGCGAAGAAATAGCCCGCCAGTGGAAGCGCAATTAGCAACCACCAATTTGCAGTCCATATCGCCGCGATTGCCAGTCCGACTACCAACGTCGTGCCGATATAATGCAAGGCGCGGGTTTCACGCCTGGAATGTTCGCGCAGATAGAATGGCCAAAAACTGCCGAAGTCGTTGTGTTCACGCGCCATGACGCGATCTTTCAGCATCGCGCCGCGCCGGTCAAGCCGGCCTCCGGCTAGAACAGACCAGGGATTTCGCGCTGCGCCGGTGTCGGATTGTCGGGCTGAAGCAACTGAATGCGTCCGCCCGCACTTTGCGTGGACCGGGTATCGGCGCTGGCGATCGCGGTGCAGGTTCGCCCGGCAAGGAAATCGAGAGCCACGCTAATCGATGCCTCGGACGGATCGCCGAGCTGTGTGAGGAAACCATCATTTGCGCGGCAGGTCGTGTCTACAACCCCGGCCAGCCCGTTGAAATACTCGCCCTCATTGTCGGCATTGGTCGTTTTGAAGGCGACGGCGCGCAGCCGGTCGTCGCAAGCCGAGCGATCGAAAGCGAACTGTCCGACCGGCTTGCCGAAGGTATTGGTGCCGACCAGAGCGAGGTTGGCGCCAAGATACGGGATGAAGGAATTGGTTATCAGCTCACTTGCCGAAGCAGTGCCGCCGCGTCCGATGACGGCGATCTTCGTAGCGTCGATCGCTTGCGGCTGACGGGCGAACACCTCGGTGCTGTTCTCCGAAGACTTGGAATCGCGCAGTACAGTGTTGCTGAAGACGTCGCCGGTGCGGCTCGCCGCGAGGAGGTCGCCCAGCAGTTCGGCCACCGACACCAAACCGCCACCGTTATAACGCAGGTCGAGGATTACCTGCTCGACACCAGCTGCCTGGAACTGCGCAAAAGCTTCGCGCAATTGCGGGCCCGCATCCTCAACGATGAAGGTGCGCAGATTTACGTAACCTACAGGGGTTCCGCCATTGTCGAATATCTCGACGCCGTAGCGGTCTGATATGGGGTCCAGCGAGAATTCGGATTTAGTGATCGTCTCGGTGCGCTCGACACCCGCAGCGGTGCGGAACCGTATCGTCCGCGCCACGCCGGGATCGGACGGGCCGAAGGCATCAATCACAGCGCCCGGCCCGCCTGACGACATCAGCGAGGAGACCAGTTGGCTGTTTATCTCCAGCAGTTCGGTGCCGCGATCGATTCCGGCGGCGAAGCCGTTGCCGTTTTCGAACGCTTCAAGCACGAAGACGCGATTCGCAGAGGTGTCGAAACCGTTCCTGAAGCCGAACCCGGCGCTCGAACCGTTCTGGATCAGGTCGTTTTCTTCCTGGATGGACGTGATGAAAGTGAAGCCGCGATCCTTGTTCTGCGCAGCCGCAGGCGCGACCAGCGCGTCGATGTAAGATTGCAGATCGGAGAAGCCAGCTGGGTTTACGTTCGTATCCAGCAGGTCGGGGAACAGGTACCATTCGTTCAACACGTCGAGCACGAATTGCTGCCGATTGGCCAGCGAGCACGTGTCTCCGCCGGTTCCGCCGCCCCCGCCACCAGCGCCGCCACCTCCCCCGCCGGCAAGGGGGCCTCCGCCGGAAGAATCGCCGCCTCCGCAGGCTGCCAGAGAAATTGCGAGAAGTGACGAAATCACGGTGCGACCCAAGTGCATTTAAAACTCCCGAAAGACGGTGGCGCTGCTGCGCCGCCCCGTGCTTGTTCCCACGAAGTGCTTAACATGCGCTGAGCAATTTGCACGGCGCAGTGCTGATTTTCCCGAGGAATTTCCGCAATTTTTCTCCAAATGCGCTGATTTGTGCGGAAAACCCGTGCAAATCCGCCCGGCGCACATGGCGAGCGCCGTCCGAAGAGAGCAAGGAAGGCTTGATGACTTACGAGAACGACGCATGAGCACGCCGGTACAGCCTTGGGTGGCGAACGCAATTGGCGGTAAGCCGCCCACCTCCGCGCTGACGATCAGTGAGGTCGGCCAGGAGAAGACCCTCGGCCGGTCGGGTTTCACACTCACCAGTCCAGCCTTTGGTAATGGGGCTGAGCTCGATGCGTCGTTTACGGCGTGCGAGGAATTTGCCGTAGCGCCGCCGCTGGAATGGACTGCTCCGCCGCCGGGCACGCAGGAGCTGGCATTGGTTGTGGAGGATGCCGACGCCAAGGATGGCAAGCCGGGTATCCACTGGCTCGTCTGGGGACTTGCCCCGCAGCGCGGCAAGCTGCTGGAAGGCGAAGCCCCTCCGCGCACCGGCAAGAATGCGCAGGGAAATTCGGAATGGCTGCTTCCCGATCCGCCGATCGGCGAAGAGCATCGCTACATCTTCCAGCTATTCGCGCTCGACCTGCCGCTTACGCTCATGCCGGGCGCAGGATATGACGAGCTGCGCAAGAACCTCGATGGCCACGTGATGGCCTCCGCTATCCTGACGGCTCGTTTCGAAGGCCTCGAAGTGGAAAAATGGGACGAGGAGGACTGGGATGAACATTAACTGCCGCGCGCCGCTGATGGCGCCGGCCAGTCGAAAATATGCCTGATAGGAAAGGAACACATCATGGCTGGTAACAACGCACTTCAAAAGCCGGTGACTCTCTCGCCGCAGATCGAAAATGTGATTGGCAAGGGTCCGATGACCCGCGCTCAGGTAACGTCGAAGATCTGGGAGTACATCAAGGCTCACGACCTCCAGAAGGCGAGCGACAAGCGCGTTATCGTGCCTGACGACAAGCTGGGCGGCGTCATCGGGAAAGAAGAAATCTCGATGTTCAAGATGACCGCTGCGGTGTCGAAGCACCTTAGCTGATCAAGCGGCGGGGCGGCGTCCGAACGGCCAGTTCGTGATGCCGCCTGCCCACAGCGACAGCCAGATAATCAGTGGCTGCGCGAACATTCGCGGTACATGATAGGCGAGGCCAAGCCCGCCGTCCTCGCTCGCCATGTCCATCACGAAATGATTGATATTGGCTGGAAACACGCACAGCGCATAGAGCGCCAGACCGATGGCTCCGGCCCGCATCAGCGGTTTGGAAAACGGTTGGATCAGCGCCGCCGCGCCCAGTAGCTCCGCAACGCCTGTTCCGAAGACGATTGCCTCGGGAAATGGGATCGCATCCGGCATGATCGCCAGAAACGGCGCCGGGTTCGCGATATGAGCATAGCCTGCATAACCGTAAAAGACCGCTAGCAAGACACGAAACACCGCACGGATCATCTTGCGGGCAGGCCGATGCGGTAAGGTCCTTGGCGCGTGTCCATCGGCTTTCCCTTCCAAGACAGTTCAATTCGGCCTTGCGTTAGCAGATCATCGACCGCTGCGTGAACCTCGGGCATGTGTTTGCGCCACAGGTCATCATTGCCGGAGCATAGCCGGGCAGCTTCGCTAGGGCATATGGTCGCCCCATCGCTGCGTTCGGCAAGCAATGCGAGAATCGTCTTGGCACATATCCTGCGCTGGTCGCCCAAGCGTTCGCTCACTTCGGTGTCAGACTTCCGAAACCTCGACGCCCTTCCAGAAAGCAATGCGATCCTTGATTTCGGCAGCTGCCTCTTTCGGCGCAGGGTAATACCATGCGGCATCGGCGTTGATCTCGCCGCCCGCATTGATTGAATAATAGGAGGCATCGCCCTTCCACGGGCAGTGGCTGGTCGTGTCGCTTGGCGCGAGTACGCCGCGCTTGACGTCGGATGCGGGGAAATAGTGATTGTTCTCGACCATGACGGTATCGTCGCTCGAGGCGAGGATCTCTCCGTTCCAGCGTGCTTGCATTGTCATCGCGTCAGTCCTTTCAAATCGATATCTTCTCGTTAGAAGAGCAAGCGAAAGCCCAAGGGGTTCCGAGGAGACAAGAATGAAGACCGCCATCATCGCCCTAGCCGCATTGACGGTCGCAGGTCCCGCACTCGCGCAGGAGCGTACGCCCGAGCAAATTGCCGCCGCAGCGCTTGAGGCGGCGCCTGTGTGGGATGGGCACAATGACGTGCCGATCCAGCTTCGCGCGCGCTATGCTAATCGCATCGACGCCTTCGATTTCCGCGACACGCTGGACACGGGCGAGACCCATCCGGATGGTCGCGTGATGCACACCGATCTGGCACGGCTGGCGCTCGGCAAGGTCGGGGCACAGTGGTGGTCCGTCTATGTCAGCCCCAACCAGCCCGAGCCAGAAGCGGTTCAGGCGACGATCGAGCAGATCGACGTGACCAAGCGGCTGATCGCGCGTTATCCCGACCGGCTGGAACTGGCGCTGACCTCGGCCGATGTCGAACGGGCAATGAGCGAGGGACGGGTTGCTTCGCTGATTGGAATGGAGGGCGGCCACTCGATCGGATCGAGCCTCGCCGTGCTGCGGCAGATGTACGATCTGGGCGCGCGCTACATGACGCTCACGCATTCGACGACTTTAAGCTGGGCAGACAGCGCCACCGATGCGCCAAAGCATGACGGGCTTAATGCATTCGGCATGGACGTGGTGCGCGAGATGAACCGCATCGGCATGTTGGTGGATATCAGCCATGTTAGCCCGGCGGCGATGCATGATGCGCTGGACGTATCGCGCGCGCCCGTGATCTTCAGCCACTCAGGCGCGCAGGCAGTGACCGGCCATGCGCGCAACGTGCCCGATGGCGTTCTGCGGCGTCTGCCCGCAAATGGCGGCATCGTGATGGCTGTTGCGCTGCCGTTCTTTATCACCGAAGACCTGCGCCAATGGTCGGCCAATCGCGTTGGCGAAATCGCGCGGCTGGAAGCGCTGTTCCCTGGTAATCCTGACGAAGTTCAGGCGCGTGTTGCGACTTGGGTAGCCGCCAACCCGCAGCCACCATCCACGATCGCCGACCTTGCCGAACACATCGACCACATCCGCAAAGTGGCAGGTATCGATGCGATTGGTATCGGCGGCGATTATGACGGCATGCCTACCGGCCCGGAAGGAATGGAGGATGTCACCGGCTATCCGGCACTGTTCGCCGAACTGGCGCGGCGCGGTTACTCGCAGGAAGACCTCGAAAAGATCAGCATGCGCAACATGATGCGGGTGATGAAAGCTGCCGAAGCCTATGCCGCCAGCCAAGCCGGCGCATCGCCTGTCGAATATGAGGTCGGGGCAGCGCGCGACGTAGCTGAATAGCGGCGAGATGGCGCGGGACTATGTGTCCTGCGCCTCGAGCTCGCTGCCCAGCTTCAGGACTTCGTCGCCGTCTTCCTGCTTGATCAGATAGGCGGGATTGTCCTCGCAACCATCCTTCGTCACTTCGGTGCCTTGCAGGGTTCGCGTTACCTCGCGTTCGAACCGTTCCTGGATCTGGCCGCAACCTGTGCCGTCGCCCCAATTCCATTTGACGTATTGGTTGCTCTGGAAGCTGTTGGAATTGCTCATCGTCTCGCTCCTTGTCCGTGCAAGGTCATAACCGAGCCGCTCGCTGGTCGGTTCCGAAATTCGCTTATCTTACGTGCAAGCTTGCCGCAGGGGGATCAGTTGTCGATGGTCTCGAGCGGGGTGTCGGAATCGCCAGGCTCGGCGCCTTCCACCGTACCCATCGGACCTTCGTCAGCATCGCCATCGATGCCGATGATCGAGTCGGTGCCGTAGCCTTCGTCGCGAGAATCGATGGCGCCGCTGACGGTCGCCTCTTCCTCGACATCGCCCTGCGTCGCAGCTCCGAAGATCCAGATGGCTGAGAGCAGGATGATCGCCAGCAATGTGCCGACAATCAGAATCCAGCGAACGACGCCCTCTTTCGAGCCTCCGCTTGCTTCGGTTTCATCGACATGAATTTCATCGCCTTCGGTGTGCATTCGAACTGCTCCTGAAACTTCGTATTTCGCGCATATACTGCTGTGCGCCTGCATTGTTCCTTTCGGGCGTCTGCGTCAATCGCGTAGAAGCTCGTTGATGCCGGTCTTCTCACGTGTACGGGCATCGACGGTCTTCACGATTACGGCGCATGCAAGCGAAGGTCCACCATCGGGATCGGGCAATGTGCCGGGCACAACGACCGAATAAGGTGGAACCTTGCCGCGCGTAATTTCGCCCGTTTTGCGGTCGACGATCTTGGTCGATTGGGTGATGAATACGCCCATTGCGATGACAGATCCTTCGCCGACGATCACGCCCTCCACCACTTCGGAGCGCGCCCCGATAAAGCAATTGTCACCGATGATGGTCGGATTGGCCTGCATCGGCTCGAGCACGCCGCCAATCCCTGCGCCGGCAGAGATATGACAGCCCTCGCCAATTTGCGCGCAGGAGCCGATCGAGGCCCATGTATCGACCATGGTGCCCTTGCCGACATAGGCGCCGATGTTCACGAAACTCGGCATCAACACGCAGTCGGGCGCAATATAAGCTCCTTGGCGGGCGACGGCGCCAGGCACGACGCGGAAGCCGGCATCGCGGAATTTGGCATCGTCCCATCCGGCAAACTTGCTGGGCACTTTGTCGAAGGCCGGATTGCCTGCGCTGCCGCCGTCCATCACCCTGTTTTCGTTGAGGCGGAAGGAAAGCAGGACCGCCTTTTTGAGCCACTGATTGACGGTCCATCCGCCGTTGCCGTCAGGCTCCGCTACGCGGCCCTCGCCGCTGTCGAGCATGTTCAGCGCTTGTTCGACATGGCGCCGAACATCCGTGCTTTGCGGGGTAACCTCGGCGCGGATTTCCCACGCCTGCTCGATGGCTGCGGCCAGTTCGGTAGTCATGTCGTCTCCTGATGCATTCTTGCGGCGGCTGTTACGCGGTGAGGCAGGGCGGGGCAAGCGCAGGTCAAGCAGCAGGACGACTGCAAATATGTTAAGCAAACTGCCAGAATCCATGGCTATGACCAGGGCCAGAACAAAGGGGTCGGGTAATGGCTGGTAAGTTGGGTAGTCTGAGCATTCTTCGAGGCGGCGCTGCTCTGGGCACTTTGGCCATGCTCGCAGCCTGCGGCGGAAGCGGAGGCGGGGGGGTCTCTACCACGCCTCAACCCCTGCCTGCACCCGCTCCCGCACCTGCTCCCGCCCCAGCGCCCACCCCAACCCCGTCCCCAACGAGCTTCGACACTCAGGAATTTCGCGATTCCGATGGGCCGGACCAGCACGGTGCCGTAACGGCCTGGCAGGATGGCGCGACAGGGCAAGGCACGACCATTGCGATCGTCGACACCGGCATCGATTCCGATAGCCCCGAGTTTATCGGCCGCATCCACCCGGACTCGCGCGATGTCGCTGGCAATCGCGGGTTCGAGCAGGAAGACGATCATGGGACCAATGTGGCTCTCGTTGCGGCTGCAGCGCGCGACGACACAGGAGTCGTCGGCATCGCATTCGACGCCGATATCTTGGTGCTCCGCGCCGACAGGCCCGGGACATGTGGCACGGACACGCCGGAAGATACCTCGCTGGGATGCAGTTTCTTCGATACCGATATTGCCGCAGGGATCGACCAGGCTGTGGCGTCGGGCGCGGCAGTGATCAACCTATCCCTTGGCGGCGGCAATCCGAGCCAGTCCGTCCGTGATGCAGTGGCGCGCGCATCGGCGGCTGGAATAGTCATCGTGGTAGCCGCAGGAAACGGCGGCGATGGCAGCACTGTAGGGACCGATCCCAATCAGCCGACGAACTTCGCGGCTGGTATCCGAGAGGTCGGCGGCGACAACGTCATAATCGTGGGCTCGGTCGATGAGGCGGACGGCATCTCCAGCTTCAGCCAGCGCGCCGGTGCGCAAGCGGATTGGTATTTGGGCGCCCGAGGCGAGCGAATTTGCTGTGTGTATGAGGACGGCGCGATCTTTGTCGGGCAAGATGCGCAGGGCCAGTTTCAGCTGCTCTTTGCCGGAACCAGCTTTGCGACCCCGCAGGTTGCGGGAGCGGTGGCATTGCTCGCATCGGCCTTCCCGAATTTGAGCGGGGCCCAGATCGTCGAGCTACTGCTCGATAATGCGCGCGATGCTGGCGCAGCGGGCATTGATACGACCTATGGCCGCGGCGTGCTCGATATCGCCGCTGCCTTCGCGCCGAGCGGTACGACCACGATGGCGGGGGGTATGACGCGGGTCCGCTTCGGCAGCGATACAGCGATTGCGTCGGCAGCCATGGGCGATGCATTCGCTGGCGGCCAGGATGCGCGCGGCATCGTCCTGGACAGTTACGAGCGCGCCTATGAGTACAATTTCGGCGCCGGTCTTCGCGGCGCTGTGCCGCACCTTAGGCTTCATGCCGCGCTCGACACGCAGCAGCGCCGTGTGGCGGCGGGGAATGGAGCCATGTCGCTTGCCTTCACCATCGCCGATCCGGGTAAGGATCCGCACCTTGGCTGGACGCGCCAATTGCAGCTCACGCCCGAGCAGGCGCAGGGAGCTCAGGTGCTGGCAGCCCGGCTGGCACTTTCTATCGATGCGGACACCAAACTGGGTTTCGCCATGCGAGAGGGCGCGCATGGCGTGGTCGCGCAATTACAAGGCGCCAACCAGCCCGCCTTCCTCATCGCCAACACTGCTGCGGCCGACAATGGTTTCACTCGCTCCAGCGACGTTGCGTTCGCCATGCGCCGCGAGCTTGGCGCATTGGGGATCACGGCGAGCGCGGAAAGCGGTGAGGCTTGGCTCGGCAATTTGCGCCGCAGCGCCGAGCAGTTGACGGGTAATCGCGAGCATTATCGCACGCGCAGCTTCGCGCTGGCGGCGGATCGCTCTTTCGGATCGCTCGATGCAGTGTTCGGGCTGACCTGGCTCCAGGAAGACCGCACGATCCTGGGCGCTTATTTCGATGACAGCTTTGGCGCAGGCGGCGCGGATACCCTGTTCCTCGATGCTGGCGGCGCGTTCGAGATGGGCGCGGGATGGCGGCTGGGCAGTGCTTACCGCCAAGGGTTCACGCGTGCGCAGCGCGCCGGGCTTGTTTCTGCCGGCTCGAACTTCACCAGCAATGCCTGGTCGCTCGATCTGACCAAGACTGGTCTGGTGGGCGCAGGCGACCAATTGGGCTTTCGCATATCGCAGCCGCTGCGCGTAATTGGCGGAGGGATCAATCTCGCCCTGCCGACCGCTTATGACTACGCCACCGAAAGCACCACCTTCGGTCAGCGCCGGATATCGCTCAGCCCCACGGGCCGCGAGATGATCGGCGAGATGGCCTGGCGCGGGCCGCTATGGTCCGGGTCGGCGAGCGCCAGCATCTATTATCGCCGTGAACCCGGCCATTACGCTACCGCGCCGGATGATGCGGGTCTCGCTGTCAGCTGGAGCAAGAGCTTCTAGGCTTCCTCGATCAGTCCGGCATCCCGGCGGCCTGCGCAAACTGATACGCCCGGTCGATCAGCGGGGCGACCCGCTCGCTCATGTCCTTGGCATGCGCGGACGAGGCAGTGCCGTCGATCACGCGCTTCTTGATGCCTTGCATGATGCCCGCAAGCCGAAAGAGATTGTAAGCAAAATACCAGTCCATCGGCGGCACCGGATAACCGGTTTTCGCGACGTATCGTTCGACCGCTTCCTCGACAGTGGGGATACCCAGGGCAGGCAGGTCGAGCCCGGCCAGGCCAGCGCGGCCGTCGGCAGGCTGGTACCAGTTGAGCATCAGATAGCTGAAGTCGGCAATCGGGTCGCCAAGCGTCGAAAGCTCCCAGTCAAGAACCGCCAGCACCTCATTGGCATCCGGCTTGAAGATCATATTGTCGAGGCGGTAGTCGCCATGCACGACCGAGCTTTCATGCTGCGGCGGGATCGTCTCCGGCAACCATTCGATCAGCCGCTCCATCTGCGGCATGTGCTCGGTTTCGGAGAGTTTGTATTGCTTCGACCAGCGCGCGATCTGGCGGGCACAATAGTCGGTCGGCTTGCCGTAATCGCCTAGCCCGATCTGATCCGGCCTGCGCAGATGCAGCTCGGCCATGGTGTCGATCATGGCGTTGTAGATTTCGCGGCGTTCGTCTGGAGTGTTGCCGGGCAGAGCGCCGTTCCACAGCGAACGGCCATCGGCGAGGCCCATGACGAAGAACTTCGAGCCGA
The DNA here is from genome assembly GCA_963797945.1 of uncultured Alphaproteobacteria bacterium. Lineage (GTDB taxonomy): Bacteria > Pseudomonadota > Alphaproteobacteria > Sphingomonadales > Sphingomonadaceae > Qipengyuania. The sequence continues at coordinate 142,799 of CAWCRA010000007.1, forward strand.
GAACCTCAGGGTCTTCGCACAGGCCATAGGTCTTCGGCACCGGAAACCCGGTAGGGCCAAGCGCATGCATGGCTTTGTATTCGCGGTCGACGGCATGTGCGCTCGGCAGCAGCTTGCCGAAGGGCTGACGGCGCAGGACATAGCTGCGCTCTGGCGTGTCGATCCGGTAGGTTGGGTTGGACTGGCCGCCCTTGAACTTCGAATAGCTGATCGGTCCTTCGAAGCCCTCGACATTTGCAGCGAACCAGGCGGTCAGCGTGTCCATGTCCAGCTGGTCGCGTTCGGGCACCTCGACCGTGCCGACCATTTCCTTGTCGAAATCGATTTCCATGGCCTTCTCCGCCATCAGTCGAACACCACCACGCTGCGCGCAGAATGGCCATCGCGCATCTTGTCGAAACCGGCATTGATTTCATCGAGCGAAATGCGCTCGGCGATAATCGTGTCGAGATCGAGCAGCCCGCGCAGGTAGAAATCGACCAGGCGCGGCAGATCGACCGGGAAGTGGTTCATCCCCATGATCGCACCCTGCAGCTTCTTCCCGGACAGCAGGTCCATCGCGCCGAGGCCGACTTTGCAATCCAGTGGCATCATGCCGAGGATGGTGGCGGTTCCGCCGCGGCGAAGGATCTTCACGGCGAGGTCGGCGCTGGCTTGCCGGCCCACGGCCTCGATCCCGTGATGCACCCCGCCATTGCTGATGCGCATGACCTCCTCGACTGCATTTTCGGCCATGGCATCGACCGTGTGCGTAGCGCCGAGTACTTTTGCGAGCTCGCGTTTCTCCGGCAGTGGATCGATGGCGATGACCTGGCCCGCGCCTGCGATCTTGGCGGCGTTCACCGCTGCAAGACCTACTCCGCCGCAGCCGACGATCGCCACGCTCTCGCCCGGCACGACCGAGCAGGCATTGAAGATCGTGCCTGCACCTGTCGTCACCGCGCAGCCGATGATCGCAGCGCGGTCGAGCGGCATGTCCTTGTCGATGGCAACGCAGGCGTTTTCGTGAATGAGCATCTGCTCGGCAAAGGCCGACAGGTTGAGCATCTGGTTGACCGGCGAGCCATCGGCGCGCTGGATGCGGCCAGCCTGCGTCTGGTCGCGGCGCGTGTCCGCGCCCATGCACAGCGCCATCCGGCCCGTGACGCAAAACTCGCAGTGCCCGCAAAAAGCCGACAGGCACGAGACCACATGGTCGCCGGGTTTGACGGTCTTCACTTCGCTCCCCACTGCCCGCACGACGCCAGCGGCCTCGTGGCCCGGAATGGCGGGGAGGGGATGCGGATAGGCGCCGTCGATAAAGTGCAGGTCCGAATGGCACAGGCCGCAGGCCTTGGTGTCGATCAGCACCTCGTGGGGCATGGGATCGGCGAGTTCTACGTCGCCGATCGTCAGGCCTTCGCCGGGTTTCTCGAGTATTGCGGCTCTCACCATTAGCGCGTCGCTCCTACATCGCCGCTGCTCATGCCGGCCGAAGCTGCAGCACTGCCTGCGCTTGCAGTGCGGGCATTGCCGCCCCTCAGCGCATTTGCGCTGGGGCCATCATTGGGCAGGTGCTTGGCGAATTCCATCCGCGCGATCGAGCGCGAGTGAACCTCGTCCGGGCCGTCGGCAAGGCGCAGCGTGCGCTGACCGGCATAGGCCGAGGCGAGGCCGTAATCGGTCGTCACACCGCCGCCGCCATGCGCCTGAATGGCATCGTCGATAATCTTGAGCGCCATGTTCGGCGCCTGAACCTTGATCATCGCAATTTCCTGCTTGGCGTTCTTATTGCCGACCTTGTCCATCATGTCCGCTGCCTTGAGACAAAGCAGGCGGGTCATGTCGATGTCGATACGGGCGCGCGCAACGCGTTCTTCCCAGACCGAGTGCTTGTAGATCGGCTTGCCGAACGCCTCGCGCTCCTGCAGCCGGCGGCACATCTTGGCGAGCGCTTCTTCAGCCACGCCGATGGTGCGCATGCAGTGGTGGATGCGGCCCGGGCCGAGGCGCCCCTGGGCGATCTCGAAACCGCGCCCTTCGCCCAGCAACATTGCGGATGCCGGGACGCGGACGTCCTTCAGCTCGACTTCCATATGGCCGTGCGGGGCGTCATCGTAGCCGAATACCGGCAAGTGGCGCAGGATGTTCACACCCTCTGCCTCGACCGGCATCAGGATCATCGATTGCTGCGCGTGGCGCTTGGCCTCGAAATCGGTCTTGCCCATGACGATGGCGACCTTGCAGCGCGGATCGCCAAGGCCGGAAGACCACCATTTGCGACCATTGATGACGTATTCGTCGCCGTCGCGCTCGATCCGCGTTTCGATGTTCGTTGCATCCGACGAGGCGGTATAGGGCTCGGTCATGAGGAAGGCGGACCGGATTTCGCCATTCATCAGCGGGTTCAGCCACTGTTCCTTCTGTTCGCGCGTGCCGTAGCGATGGAAGACTTCCATATTGCCGGTATCGGGCGCGGAGCAGTTGAAGACTTCTGACGCAAAACCGACGCGGCCCATTTCCTCGGCGCAGAGCGCATATTCGAGATTGGTGAGGCCAGGACCTTCGAATTCGAACGTGTCGTCGACATGGTGGTGACTGTCATTGCGCGGCGGCATGAAGAGGTTCCAGATACCCTGGTCCTTGGCCTTTGCCTTCAGCTCCTGAACCACCGGGATAATCTTCCAGCGGTCGCCTTCGGCATCCTGTTCGGCATAGGTGGAAACGGCCGGACGGACATGATCCGCGATGAAGTTCTTTACCCGGTCGCGCCAATAGACCTGCCGTTCTGTCGGTTCGAAATCCATGTCCGTTTTCCTCTCTCGTGTCTTGGTTCAAGTGATGCGTTAGGGCACTATTGTGCCTGCGTCGATATCTCCGCGCGCCGCTGCATCGAGCGCGGACTTGCGGCGTTTGGCCAGTGTTTCGACCCGTGTCTCGTGCTCTTCGCGGCTGATCGGGAAGCTACCTAGCCAATAGGCTGCGACGACTGCCAGTACCGCGCTGAAGCCGATATAATAGAGTACCATTTCCTCGATCACGGCAAACGGTACGCTGCCAGGCTCTGCACCCGGGGCCAGCTGCGACCAGGAAATAATCTGCCCGGTCAGGAAGATGCCAAGGCCGGTTGCGCATTTCTGGACCAGCCAATTGCCCGAGTAGAATGCGCCCTCCGCGCGGCGGTGGGTGCGCTCTTCGAAAGCCTCGACGATTTCCGCAATCATGCTGGTGGCAGAGATCATCATCACCACGCCGAGCGTATTGGCCACCAGCAGAAACGCGAAGAAGCCCACGGTCGATGGCCAAGTCCCGGGCTGCGGCCACATGCCGGACACGAGCAGGATATAGGGCGTAGCCATGCTGACAAGACTGGCGATGGCAGAGAAAGCCGCACTGCGCGGTTTGCCCCACCGCGCGTGCATCGGGCCGACAATTACGAACATCAGGATGACCGAAAGGAACAGCGTGACAGGATAGAAGATAAGCTCCGACCGATCGAGCTGCCACACGAACAGGTTGAGATAATTCGAGATGGAGAAGGTCATGCCTTGCGAGACATAAGCCGCCAGTCCCCCCGCCGCGAAAATCAGGAAGGAGCGTTCCCGAAACGCGTCGAAGATCTCTGAAAATGCGGTCGATAGCTTGAACGGCGGCGGCTTGTGTTCGGGCAATTGGGCGATGATCTTATGCTGCCCGAGCGCCGATCCGATCACGGAAATGACAATCAGCGCAGCGCCGAATATGCCGAACGGGACATAGCCCTCCGCATCCAGCAAGCCGCCCGGGCCAGCCAGGAACACAGTATATGCAAGCACCAGCATCAGCAGCCCGCCCAGCCACCCTGACAGAAAGCGATAGCGGAACAGCGTGGTGCGCTCGTCATAGTCTTGCGTGATTTCCGGGACCAGACTGACCGACGGCACTTCGCAGGCGGACAGAAGCAGCCTCACGACGACAGCTATGCCCAGAAGCTCCCAAAACGTGGGAACGCTGCTCGTCGGCGGTGACCACAGCATCACCCAAGCGACCGCGAGCGGGATAGGCGCGAGATAAAGCCAAGGCAGCCGTCTGCCCCAGCGCGAATAGGTCCGGTCCGAAAGGTTACCTAGCAGCGGATCTATGAAGGCATCGGCCAGCAGCGCCAACAGCAGCGCAAGGCTGACCGTCGCGGCATCCATGCCGAGAACCTGGCTGTAGTAAAGCAGCAGGAAGAAGGAAAAGCCGCTGTCCTTTACGCCGAACGCCACGGCGCCAAAGCCGTGGACGATCTTGAGCCTCTGCGGCAGCTTGCCTTCGATAAAGGCCATTACTTGGCTTGCTGAGCCTTGGCCTGTTCTTCCATCGCCTCGAGCGCGGCAAACATCGTCGGCTCCTCGGGATCCCAGCAATGGCGCGGGCCGAGCGTGATGCCGCCATCGACCAGCATGGAAGCGCCGGTCATGAAGCCGGCTGCATCGCTGGCAAGAAACGCAACCGCCTCGGCGATATCGCGCGGCTGGCCTCCACGTGCGACGGGCTGAGCATTTGACGACATTTGGGCGATGGCGGCATTGGCCGTCGCTTTCATCTCGCTTGGAATTTCGAGCGATGCGGTGAAGATATTGGTGTTGATGAAGCCCGGCTGGATGGCGTTCACGCGGATGCCGTATTGCGCAAGATCGGTCGCAGCGCATTTGGTCAGATGCAGCACGCCCGCCTTGGCCACGGCATAGGCGGTGGGCGAGTATCCCGGTCCGACCGCCGCCACGCTGGATACATTGACGATGCTTGCTCCCTTGCGGCCCTTCATATGCGGCGCGGCATAGCGGATGCCCATCGCGACCGAGCGCATCAGCAGATCGAAAGTGCGGTCCCATTCTTCCGGCTCGATTTCGTCGATCGGCGGGCGCGCCCCGCCTGCCCCGGCATTGTTGAACACGACATCGATCCCGCCGGTCTCGCTCGCGGCGTGGTCCATCAGGTCCTTGATGGCTGCCGGATCGCACACGTCGCATGCCTTGAAGCGGACGTCGCCTTCGGTTTCGGCAGCCAGTTTCTGACCGCCTTCCTCATCGATATCGCTGGCAAAGACGGTGGCGCCCTCGCTCGCAAAAAGGCGCGTCGTCTCTGCACCAATGCCGGAAGCCGCACCCGTTATCACGACCGTCTTACCCGAGAATCGCATGCCATCACTCTCCAGTTTTCTTTTGCCACTAAGCTTAGGGGAGTGGCCCTTGCCGTCAACGGAAACTGCCTGACGCTACGGCACGGCGCTCTGCCGCGCTGGCCCTTGCCGAAAGGCCCTGAATAGACTTAACGTAAGCGTCAACAACATAGCCCCCCTACTAGTCTCATGGGAGAGATCGACATGGCCGAAAGCGCCGAACACCAAGCCTTCCGCACCGAAGTCCGCGACTGGCTCGAGGCGAATTGCCCGGAAGAAATGCGTCAGCCCGTTCGCGACGAAGGCGATGTCTATTGGGGCGGCCGCAACGCCAGCTTCAAGAACGATGCGCAGAAGGCATGGTTCGAAGCCTGCCGCGACAAGGGCTACACCGTCCCGGAATGGCCGACCGATTACGGCGGTGCCGGACTTGACGCCGGCGCAAGGCAAGATCCTCCGCCAGGAAATGAGCCGCATCGGCGCGCGCCCGCCGCTTTCCAGTTTCGGCATCTGGATGCTTGGCCCGGCACTTCTGAAGTTCGGCACCGAAGGCCAGAAGCAGCGCTTCCTCAATGAAATCGCGGCCGGCAAGATCCGCTGGTGTCAGGGCTATTCCGAGCCGGGCAGCGGGTCCGACCTCGTATCGATGCAGACCTTCGGCGAAGACAAGGGCGATCACTGGGTCGTCAATGGCCAGAAGATTTGGACCTCCTATGCCGACGAAGCCGACTGGATCTTCTGCCTCGTCCGCACGGATAAGCAGAACAAGTACCAGGGCATCACCTTCATGCTGTTCGACATGGCTGGCGAAGGTGTCTCGACCAAACCGATCAAGCTGATCAGCGGCAACAGCCCGTTCTGCGAAACCTTCATGGACGATGTGAAGGTGCCGAAAAGCTACGGCGAAGACTGCCCGGGATATGTCGGCGAGATCAACCGCGGCTGGGACGTGGCCAAATACCTGCTCGGCCATGAGCGCGAGATGATTTCGGGCGCGGGCGGCGGTGACCGAACCAGCGCAATCGGCGCGGCGATGAAGCGCAACGCGGGCGAGCTCGACCCGGTGCTGCGCGCCGAGCTTGCGCAGTTCGATGTGGACGCGCTGGCCTATGCCGCGATGGGCGAAAAATTCCTCGACGAGATGAAGTCGGGCAAGGGCCACCCTGCGCAGCCGAACATGATGAAATATGTCGGCACCGAGCTCAACAAGCGCCGCCACGAACTGATGATGGCGGCGGGCGGCAGCCGCGCTCTGGAATGGGAGAGCGAAGAGACCGGCGGGGGCAAGCCTGCACGCAACTGGCTTCGCACCAAGGCAAACTCGATCGAGGGCGGAACCAGCGAGGTCATGCTAAACGTGATCTCCAAGCGCATCCTCGAGCTGCCCGGGGCCTGACAAGAACGACGCCGTCCTGCAATTAGCGGGGCGGCGTTTTCGCTTTTCATAAACACAAGTCCGACCCCGCAAACCGGGGCGGCGAGCAGGGGATAGGCGGATGCCACTCTATCACGACGAAGATCAGGCCATGCTGGCCGATACCGCACGCCAGTTCATGGCCAGCGAAGGCAATACGGCGAAACAACTGCGCCACTGGCGCGACCGCGATTGCAAGGATGGCTTCGGTCACGAGCTGTGGAAGCAGTTCGCTGAAATGGGCTTCACCGGCATCCTGGTGGGCGAGGATCACGGCGGGCTCGACATGGGCCATGTCGAAGCGGGCATCGTCCTGCAGGAAATCGGCCGCAATCTGACGCCGTCGCCATTTCTCACCAGCTCCGTCCTCGCCGCGACCGCGCTCAAGCACGCCAGCGACGACGTGAAGGGCCGCTGGCTTCCGGGCCTCGTCGAAGGCGAGAAAGTCTATGCGGTCGCCGTGGACGAGGGCGCCAAGCACCGCCCCGAAACGATCCGCACCAAGGCCGAGAAATCCGGCAACGGCTTCCGCCTGTCCGGCCAGAAGGATTTCGTGATCCACGGCGCCAGCGCCGACATGATGATCGTTGCCGCCCGTACTTCAGGTGATGATAGCGACAAGGACGGCATCACACTGTTTGCCGTTCCCAAGGATGCGAGCGGGATGGACCACAATGCGGTCCGCCTCGTCGACAGCTCGGTCGCCACCCACACCACGTTCGACGCGGTCGAGCTGGACGGCGATGCCGTGATCGGCGAGGTCGATGGCGGACGCGAAGTTCTCGATGCGCTGCTGACCGCGGGCCGGATCGGCGCAGCGGCAGAGGGTGCAGGCGTTGCCCGGGGCGCGATGGACATGACCGTCGATTACCTCAAGCAGCGCAAGCAGTTCGGCAAGCTGATCGGCGAATTCCAGTCGCTCCAGCACCGCGCCAGCCACCTCTATTCCGAAGTCGAGATCGCCGAGGCCATCGCCATGAAGGCTGCGCAGATGCTCGACGGGGGCAGTGCGAGCGCCGATCTTATGGCCTCCGTCGCCAAGGCCAAGGTCGCGAAAGCTGCCGGGCTTGCGGTGAAGGAAGGCGTCCAGATGCACGGCGGCATCGGCATGACCGACGAGTATGATATCGGCCTCTATATGAAGCGTGACCGGGCGCTGCAGGAATTCCTCGGGGACCAGTATTACCACGCAAACCGCGTCGCCGAATTGAGCGGCTACTAAGGGGATAGATGATGAACCTGAACGACCTTTTTAGCCTTGAAGGCCGAGTGGCATTGGTAACCGGCGGCAGCCGCGGGATCGGAAAAATGATCGTGGAGGGCTTCCTCGCCGCCGGGATCGAGCGTGTCTATATCACCGCGCGCAAGATCAACGAGATCGAGGATACCTGCAACGAGCTGGGCGACAAGGTCGTCGGTATTCAGGGCGATATCTCGACACTCGAAGGGATCGAAAATCTGGTCGAGGAAATCAGTCAGCGCGAACAGCATCTGGACATCCTGGTCAACAATGCGGGCGCTGCCTGGGGGAATGACTATCTCGATTTCCCGGAAGCCGGCTGGGACAAGGTCATGGACCTCAACGTCAAGACGCCGTTCTTCCTGACTCAAAAGTTGCACAAGCTGCTGACCGCGCGGTCCAGCCGAGACGCGCCCGGCAAGGTGATCAACATCGCCAGCATCGACGGCCTGCGCATCAACCCGTGGGAAACCTACTCGTATCAGGCTTCGAAGGCGGCGCTGATCCATCTCACCCGCCGCATGGCCGCACGTCTGGTGACGGACCATGTCTATGTCACCGGGATCGCGCCGGGCGCTTTCCCGTCCAGCATGAACAAGGTTGCCCGCGACCATGAAGAAGCGAGCGCGGCAGGCATCCCGAACAAGCGCGTTGGCGACAAATACGACATGGGCGGCAGTGCGGTTTACCTCGCCAGCCGCGCGGGCAATTATACGGTCGGAGAGACGCTGACCGTGGATGGCGGCATCGTGAACGCCCATTTGCCGACGCATTTCGCCGAGCCGAGCTAATACGTGCTGCCTGATTCCGACAAAGGCCGCTGGAGCAATCCGGCGGCCTTTTGACGTCACTGGACATGTAGGAAAATGGTGACGAAGGCGACACATCAGCGATCGGCTGAACGCTAAAAAATTCTTAATTAACAGAGCTTTGGAGCGGTATTTCAAAGGTGACACTTCCTTGGAATATCCACAAACATTGGCCCACGGGACAGATCGACGATCTTGAAGGGCAGTTTCTGCCTGGCACATCGGCGCGGTGTAGGAAAATGCACTGTGAAACTGGTTGCATGATAGCGGCCGGGCGAGGAATCGCTCCTTCCATCGGCCGAAAATAACGCCGGAGCGCCGCTCTTGGCACCAACTGCCGCAGCCCGGTTTGCAACGGCTCGCCGCACGATGCTCTCTCACCATCCGTACAACCGGCAGTGCCGTGACGGGTGTTCACGTGTTAGAAAGGTTGGCGCGAACAGTCAGCCAATCCGCGGGGTTCAAGTGCAGCATGCATGCAGCACGTCCTACACATCCGAACGAGGGGTTTTCTGACAGCCGGGCACGCCAACAAGGGGGCGGTCGGACTATGATGACTGCGAATGCGCAGAGCCGGCTGATACAGTTTGAAGGAGGAACGTTATGAGTATTAAATCCACAGGTCCGCAGGCGCTTGTCCTGCTTGGGATGCTGACAATGGCAGCGCCCGTCAGTCTGTCCGCTCAGCAGCAGACCGAACAGAACGGCGATCTTGTCACCACCGTAACCGGCGCGCCGATGACGGAAGGCCCGGACGTCGAGGGTATTATCTCCGCACGCAGCCCGGACAGCGTGCAAGTGACGGCACCCAATGGCACTGTGACGAACATCATCGTCGATGAGGGCACCGAAATCCGCGGCAAAGGCGGCTTTCTGGGCCTGGGCCGCACCAAGCTGACCACTCAGTCGCTGCTAAACGGCCTGCCGGTTTCGGTGAAGACGCTGCAGTCCGGCGAAGGTCTGCTGGCGAGCCGGATCAGTTTCAGCAGCAAGGATCTGGAAACGGCGGACATGATCCGCAACGGTACGGCCCAGCGTTTCGCCGAACAGCGCGTCGATATCGACGGAAACACTGCAGCGGCAGATGCGCTGCGCAGCCGCGTCGGCGATATCGACAAATACAATATCAAGGGCACCACGAATGTGTATTTCGATACCGGCAAGTGGAACCTGACGGACCAATCCGAGAGCGAGCTGTGCAGCGTGGCGACTGAAGCCGAAGCGATGGGCAATGCCTTGCTGCTGGTCGTCGGCTATACCGATTCGGTTGGAAGCCAGGATTACAACCAGGTGCTCAGCGAACGGCGCGCCGGCCGCGTCGTCAACCATCTGCAGCAGCAATGCGGGTGGGAGCCCTGGCGTATGCTTGCTCCGACCGGCATGGCGGAATCGGACCCGCTGGCAAGCAATGACACTGCCGCAGGCAAGGCGCAGAACCGCCGTGTTTCGGTCAATATCCTTGTCAGCAAGAGCGTCGAGGGTTTGTGATGCTATCGGGGCGGGCCATGTGTCCGCCCCGTCTTCTCTCGTGACAGGTTTGCTGTTCGGTCGTCAGTTCATGAGCTCGCGCACGAACGGGATCAGGCCCGTCTGGCGCTGGCGCTTCATGCGTTCGGCGTGGAGAATTTCGCGAACCTTGCCGAAGCAGTCGTTCACGTCGGCATTGATCACCACATAATCATAAGCGTCCCAGTGGCTGATTTCGCTGCGGGCGCGTTCCATGCGGGCGTCGATGACGTCGCCGCTATCCTGCGCGCGGGATTCCAGACGGCGGCGTAGCTCGTCGATGCTGGGCGGCAGGATGAACACACGCACGACGTCCTGCTGATCCTTCTGGTAAAGCTGCTGCGTGCCCTGCCAATCGATGTCGAACAGAAAGTCCTGACCATCCTTCAGCGCGCCGCGAATGCGCCCTTTGGGCGTGCCGTAGCGATAACCGAACACCGGCGCCCATTCATAAAAGTCGTCTTCTTCCACCATCTCGTCGAATTCGTCGTCCGACACGAAATGATAGTCGATACCTTCTCGCTCCCCCGGCCGGGGCGGGCGTGTGGTGACCGAAACCGAGAGTTTAATCTCATTGTCCGCGTCCAGCAGCATGCGCGAAATGGTCGTCTTGCCTGCACCGGAGGGCGAGGACAGGATGAACAGAAGTCCGCGCCGGTGCAGCGCGTCGGGTTTGGTTGCAGAGTCGGCCATGGGCGCTGTTGGCCCAGCAGGCAGCTCTAAATCAACCCCTGCCGGTGGATCTTACGCACCAGCTTACAGCAGGCTGTCCTCGTCCGCTTGCTTTGCCAGCTGTTTCTTGCCCGTGCGCCTGGCGGTCTTCTTGCCCTGCGCGCGGTCGTAAAGCGTCTTGGCCAGCAATCCTCCGCCGACCAGGAAGGCGCCCGGTATGGAGCGGGTCGCAACCTTGGTGACGCCATATGCGGCAATCGAGTGCATGATCGAGCGGTTCTCGATCGCATCCTTGGCGAACTGAGTTCCGTATTGCTTGCCGAGAATGGCTTTCTGAACGGTTTGGCGTGACAGCCGGCCAACGCTGCGAAGAACGAGCTCGTGGATCAGCGCGTTGGTCATCGGGTTCGGGCTGGGACCGGGAAGGTTCTGGCCGTCGCTGCCGTCGATCTGATTGCGCAGACCTTTGGCTGCTCTGTCGGAAATGTGTTTTGCTTTGGCCATTCTGCCCCCGATCGCGGCAGTACAGACGCTGCCGATTGCTATTTCTTCCGGCCGAAATCGACCGTGACGACATTGGAGCCGTCATCTGCACCTTTAACGCTGCCGTCCTCGCCCCGTTCCGGTTCGTCGTTTTCCGGCTCTTCAGTGGGGGTCGGCGCCATGTCTGCGACGGTTGCCTGAAATTGCAGGCCGAAGTCGACTGCCGGATCGACGAATTGCGTGATCGCGGCATACGGAATTTCGAGCTGTGAGGGAATCTGGTTGAAGCTGAGCCCGACGCCGAAACCGTCTTCACGCACATTCAGGTCCCAGAACTTGTTCTGCAGGACGATGGTCATCTCGTCCGGGAAGCGTTCGCGCAGGGATGCGGGGATCGACACGCCGGGCGCGTGGGTTTTGAAGGTGATGTAGAAATGATGGCTGCCGGGCAATTCGCTGCCGCCGGCTGCAATCTCTCCCAACACGCGGCCGACCACGGCGCGCAGGGCTTCCTGCACGATCGCATCGTAAGGGATCAGGCTGTCTGGCGTTTCGTCACTCATTATGCGCGCTAGGTGGCGCGGGGCTGGCATTGGGTCAAGCGCGAAGTCTTGCGCGGTGCGCCCGTTTGCCTATAGCGCAGCCCCATGCGAACAGGCCGAATAGATCGCAAGACTGCGGAAACCGACATCCTTGTCGAGGTGAACCTCGATGGGAGTGGTACCTATCACATTTCCACCGGAATCGGCTTTCTCGACCATATGGTCGAACAGTTCTCCAAACATTCGCTGATCGACGTGACGATGAAGGTGAACGGCGACCTGCATGTCGACCAGCATCACACCACCGAAGACAGCGCATTGGCGCTCGGTCAGGCGCTGACACAGGCGCTGGGCGACAAGGGCGGCATCGCGCGGTACGGCACAGCCTATTCACCGATGGACGAGACGCTGGCGCGGGTTGCTCTCGATATCTCCGGGCGGCCCTATTTCGTCTGGAAAGCGGGTTTCACGCAGGAAAAGCTGGGTGAATGGGATACCGAGCTGATCGAACACTGGTTCCATTCGGTCGCGCAGACAGCCGGGATCACGCTGCACTGCGAGCTGATCTACGGCCAGAACAACCATCATATTTGCGAAGCGCTGTTCAAGGGCTTCGCGCGCGCCATGCGCCAGGCGGTGGAGATCGATCCGCGTAAGGGCGGGGCAGTACCTTCGACGAAGGGCCAGCTGGGTGGATGAATACGTATCGACAGCTGCGCAGCAGCTGCAAGGCCGACCGGCCGTCCGCAGCGTAGCGAGCCTTGATCGCGAGAACCAGGATATCGCGCGCCCGGATGGGCGTGCGGAGAAGGAAAATGGCTGAGATCGTGGCTCTCGTCGATTACGGCGCGGGCAATCTTCATTCGGTGGAAAACGCTCTGCGCAAAGTCGGCGCCGAAGTGCAGGTGACCGCCGATCCCGATGTGCTGCGCGCCGCAGACCGGATCGTACTGCCGGGAGTGGGCTCGTTCCGCGCCTGCGCCGAGGGCCTGCGCGCTGTCGACGGGGCCATTGATGCGATGACCGAGCGCGTGCATGTCGGAGGTGCGCCGTTTCTGGGGATCTGCGTCGGCATGCAGCTGCTCGCGGCCCGCGGACTGGAACATGCGGTGACGCCGGGGCTGGGCTGGATATCCGGCGAAGTCCGGCTGATCGAGCCCGATGCCAGCGACGTGAAAGTGCCGCATATGGGCTGGAACGACGTTGCGCTTATGCCGCATGCGAGACGCCATCCCGTCCTCCAGGAAGGCGAGGCCTATTTCCTGCATTCCTATCACTTCCATGCCGACGACCACGGCGACGTGCTCGCCATGACCGATCACGGCGGCGGGCTTGTCGCAGCCGTCGGTTCGGGCAATGTCGTCGGCGTGCAATTTCATCCCGAGAAAAGCCAGGCCTACGGTCTGGCGATGCTCGAACGATTTCTGGAGTGGCGACCTTGAGGATACCGGCGTGATAGTTTTTCCAGCCATCGACCTGAAAGGCGGCGAAGTCGTGCGCCTTGCCGAAGGCGATATGGACCGCGCGACCGTCTATGGTGACAATCCTGCGGCACAGGCGCTCATTTTCAGCGAAGCCGGCGCAGAACATCTGCACGTCGTCGATCTCGACGGGTCGTTCGCAGGCGCCGCGCGCAACCGCGAGGCGGTGCAGCAGATTGTCGAGGCATTTCCCGGCCATGTCCAGCTCGGCGGAGGTATCCGCACCCGCGAGGACGTCGAGGGGTGGTTCGATGCAGGCGTGGCCCGGATCGTAATGGGCTCCGCCGCACTCAAGGACCCAGAGTTCGTCAAGGACATGGCGCGCGCGTTCGCGGGCGGCATCGTTGTCGCGGTGGACGCGCGCGACGGCATGGTCGCAACCGAAGGCTGGGCCGAAGTTTCCGACGTTCCGGTAACCGACATGGCGCGCCAATTCGAAGATGCGGGCGTTGCCGCGCTGCTGTTTACCGACATCGGCCGGGATGGCCTGCTCAAAGGCTGCAACATCGAAGCCACCGTAGACCTCGCGCGGCGGACGGATTTGCCGGTCATCGCAAGCGGCGGTGTGAAGGGGCTGGACGATATCCACGTCCTTTCGCTTCACGCAAGCGAGGGCATCGAGGGAGTGATCACCGGGCGTGCCCTTTACGAGGGCCGCCTGGACCTTGCAGCGGCACTGGCGATGGCCGCCCGCGGTTAAGCTCGCTGCAAGAGTCGCGCCTTAATGTCCCGACCAGTTAATTTGGGGGGAAGAAGTTCATGTTCGGCTGGTTGAAACGCAAGATTGCTGAGAGTTCGGACTCTCGTGACTACTACGGCGGGCGTCCTCAAGACGCATAATATCGAATGCAATTTCTGGAGCGATGGCAAGGGCAAGCGTGTTTATCATGGTTCGATAGCCCAAGACCGCTGGAGCGATGGCCAAGAGCGCTTCAGCCTCAATCTTTACAAGTTGCGCGGCCATGAGGGAACCGTCGCGCTATATCGCGGCGATGAGAGGATTGCAGATTTTGAAACCGCCGGCACAAGAGCGCGCTTTGCCTGGAAAGGAATCGCGGGCGAAAACATCCCCAAATTCGAGATTGGCGAAGAGTTGAGCATTCGCTTCGGCGGCCAAACCATCACCGGTATAGTCGAGCCCGACTGAACGCTCGCATTCGGTCCGGTCTCATGGCACAGGGCCGTTCATGACAGTCCGTGTGCGCGTTATCCCCTGCCTCGACGTCGCCGATGGCCGCGTGGTCAAAGGCGTCAATTTCGTCGATCTGAAAGACGCCGGCGATCCGGTGGAGCAAGCTCAGGCTTACGATGCGGCAGGGGCGGATGAACTGTGCTTTCTGGATATTTCCGCCAGCCATGAAGGGCGCGGTACCTTGCTCGACATCGTCCGCCGGACTGCTGCCGTATGTTTCATGCCGCTGACGGTTGGCGGCGGGGTTCGCAGCGTCGCCGATGCGCGTGCGCTTCTGCTCGCCGGTGCCGACAAGGTTGCGATCAACAGTGCCGCCGTCGCGCGGCCCGAACTGGTGGCGGAGATTGCGCAGAAATTCGGCAGTCAATGCGTCGTCGCCAGCGTCGATGCGCGCAAGACCGGACCGGGCACCTGGGAAATCTTTACCCATGGCGGGCGCAAGCCGACCGGTATCGACGCGCTTGATCATGCGAAACGCCTCGCCGACCTTGGCGCGGGCGAATTGCTGGTGACCTCGATGGACGGGGACGGGACCAAGCAAGGTTACGACCTCGACCTGACCCGCTCGATCGCCGATGCGGTCACCATTCCCGTAATCGCCAGTGGCGGCGTGGGCACGCTCGACCATATGGTGGAAGGGGTGACCCAGGGCCATGCAAGCGCGGTGCTTGCCGCCTCGATCTTCCACTTCGGTCAGCACACGATAGCCGAGGCGCACGGCGCCTTGCGCGCCGCCGGACTGCCTGCGCGCGGTTGACCGCCAGCGCGCGTCAATTCATGCATGCGCCCCATGGACACGCTCACACGCCTCGAAGACACGATCCGCACCCGGCTCAAGGCCGATCCGGGTTCCAGCTATGTTGCGCAATTGCATGCGCGCGGCGCGCCGGCGATCGCCCGCAAGCTGGGCGAGGAGGCTGTCGA
Organism: uncultured Alphaproteobacteria bacterium; assembly: GCA_963797945.1. Lineage (GTDB taxonomy): Bacteria > Pseudomonadota > Alphaproteobacteria > Sphingomonadales > Sphingomonadaceae > Qipengyuania. Next base: position 158,184 of record CAWCRA010000007.1, read on the forward strand.
AATCATCGTCGCCGCCCTTTCCGGCAGCCGCGACGAGCTGGTGGGGGAGGCGGCAGATGTGCTGTTCCACCTGGCCGTGCTGCTGGCTGAAAAGGATGTGGCCCTGGCCGAAGTCATGGCCGAACTGGAACGGCGCGAGGGGACTTCCGGCCTCGACGAAAAAGCCAGCAGGAGCGAATGATGCCTATCGACGCGACTCAGCCCTATGACGACCAGAATTTGTTTGCGAAGATCCTGCGCGGCGAAATACCCTCGACCAAGGTGTATGAGGATGAATGGGCGTTCGCGTTCGAGGACATCAATCCGCAGGCGGAGGTCCACACGCTGGTCATCCCCAAGGGGGCATATGTTAGCTGGGACGATTTTTCGGCCGATGCCTCGGCGGAAGAAATCGCCGGCTTTGTCCGCGCGGTGGGCAAGGTGGCCCGCGACAAGGGATTGGTGGAGCCGGGATACCGGCTGCTCGCGAATGTCGGGCAGCATGGCGGGCAGGAAGTACCGCATCTGCATGTGCACCTGTTCGGCGGTCAGCCGCTCGGCCCCATGCTGATGCGTCGCTGACCGCTCTAAATACTCCACTCGTCGATGGCAGGATTCGTTTCGTCATCTGCCGCTTCCCAGCGAATCCCGCCTGCGCTATTCGCCGCGGCGCATGACCATGCCCAATCTTCCCGGCGGCGTTTTAGACGGATCGCGCCATCTTTATGCGGTGCGCGTCTATTACGAGGATACCGATCTGTCGGGCATCACCTATCACGCCAATTACCTGCGCTGGTTCGAGCGTGCACGTTCGGACCTGCTGCGCCTGCTAAAGATAGATCAGCGCGCCGCGATCGAGGCGGGGGAGGGTGCCTATGCTGTGTCCGAGATCGAGCTCAAATATCTACGCCCCGCCAAGCTTGATGACGATGTACTGATCGAAACGGTCTGCACCGAGATGAAGGCGGCCAGCTGCCGGATGCACCAAAAGGCGTTTCGGGGGGAAGAATTGCTTTGCGAAGCCCGGCTGCGCGTCGGGTTCGTCAGCCCGGAAGGGCGCCCAATTCGTCAACCGGCGGCATGGCGCGCCGCATTCGAGACATTCATGGGAGAACCCGCAAGTTGACCAGTTCGATCTTTACGCTCGGCCTCGCCGCCGCACCTACCCGGCTCGATCCGCTCCAGCTGTTCATGGACGCCGATATCGTGGTGCAGCTGGTCATGGCGGGCCTGCTGCTGGCGAGCATCTGGACGTGGACCATCATCGTGAGCTTCTGGCTGCGCATGAAGCGCCTGCACGGCAAAACCGGCGACTTCGAAGAGCGCTTCTGGCAGGCCGACAATATCGACCGCTTCATGTCCGAAGGCGGACGCGCGAACCTGCCGGTATCGCGCGTCGCGGGTGCGGGCGTCACTGAATGGCGCCGCTCGACCAAGCTCGGCATCGGCGACCGCGAAGGCGCGCGCCAACGCCTGGCGCAGGCGATGGAAAGCCAGGTGGCGCAGGAGGCCGATACGCTGGCAGATCGGCTGAACTTTCTCGCGACAACCGGCTCGGTGGCACCTTTTATCGGCCTGTTCGGCACGGTCTGGGGCATCATGAACAGCTTCTTCCAGATCGGCGCGCAGGAAAGCTCGTCGCTGGCCGTGGTTGCTCCGGGTATTTCCGAAGCTTTGTTTGCCACGGCTATCGGCCTGTTCGCAGCAATTCCGGCAGTGATCGGATACAACCGCTTCAGTCACACGGTGAACCGCCACGAGGCGCAACTTCAGCGTTTCGCAGACCGGCTGCATGCGAGTTTCAGTCGCCGGCTGGACAAGGTCTGATGGCGATGGGCCTGGCAGGCGGGGCGGGGCGTTCGCGCGGCGGGCGCCGCCGTGCGCCAATGTCCGAAATCAATGTGACGCCGTTCGTGGATGTCATGCTGGTGCTGCTGATCATCTTCATGGTGACTGCTCCGCTGATGACGGCGGGCGTGCCGATCGACTTGCCGGACAGCCGGGCCAATCCTCTCGACGCGCCGCAGCAGGCGGTCACGATCAGTATCGACGGCGATGGTTTTGTCTATATCGACGACCAGCAGGTTGCCGTAGGCGGTCTTGCGCAGGCGCTCGAAGCACTGCCGCGCACCGGCGAAGGACCGGACGTAACGCTGCGGGCGGACCGCACGCTGCAATATGCGCGGGTGGTGGCGGTCATGGGCGAACTCAACCGCGCAGGCCTCAATCGCATATCGCTGGTCACAAGCGGTTCATCGGTGAAGCAATAGCCCTGCGATGATGGCAAGCAGCGCCCTGCAACGCGAAGAACGGGTCGGCCTTACGGTCGCGATTGCTTTGCACGCCATGCTGGTCGCCGTGTTGCTGCTCCAACCTTCCACCCGGCCCGAAATCGCGCCGGCCGACCGGATGACGGTCAATCTGGCCAGCGATGTCGGGCTGGCGGCAACTGCGCCCCAGATCGTGCCCGAAAGCCGTGCGGCCATTGCACCAGAGCTTGCCGACACACCTGCGCCCGCTCCCGACGATAGCGCACCGGCGCCGCAGGTCGCCGACCGGCCAGTGCCGCGCCCGGACACCGCGCGCCCGCAGCCAAGCCGCACCGCCGATCAGCGGCCCCGCCGCCGCCCCGATCCGCCGAGATCGCCCGAACGTAGCCAGCCAAGCGAGCGCAGCGGCGGCACGCGCATCGGGACCAACTTCCTCGAAGGCGGCGGCGACAGCTCCACGACCGAAGAGGCGCGCACTCCCGCATCGCAAATCGGCGCCAGCGCCAAGGCGAGCCTGTTCCAGGCCGTCGCCCGGCAATTGAAGCCGCATTGGCAGCCGCCCAGCGGGCCGGAGGTCGACGCGATCATCACCAAGGTGCGGTTCCGTCTCAATCCCGATGGAACGCTGTCCGGCAGGCCATCGATCGTGGGGCAGCGCGGGGTCAATGCAACCAACCGCGCACAATCGGGCCGCCACGGGGAACAGTCCGTCCGGGCCGTGCAACTTGCCGCCCCGTTCGACCTGCCCGAAGAGTATTACGAGGCGTGGAAACTTGTCACAGTGGATTTCGACTGGAAGCTAGCTCAATGAAATATGCTCTTATTGCCGTATTCGCCCTCATTTCTGCGCCGCTTGCCGCGCAGAACCAGGACCTTGGCGAGGCTCCGCCCGAAGGCGGCGAGGTCGAGACGATCGACGAAGGCGAGGGGCTGTCCGGCTCGGTCAGCTTCGAGGGCAATCTGGACGATCTCGGCATAGCGATCCCCGCATTCGCCACCGACCGCGACGTTCCGACCCCGGCAAGTGCGGCGGGCACTGAGGCGCTTGGCCTGGAACTGGCGCGAGTGATCACCTCCGACCTGCGCAATAACGGCCTGTTCAAGCCGACCGGACCGGATTCGCTCCCGCGGCCCGCCTACGACCAGATCCGCGCGCCGAGCTACGGCACATGGGCCAGCCGCGGTGCGGAGATGCTTGTGCATGGCTATGTGCGGGGGCGCAGCGATGGGCGGCTGACGGTCGGCTGCTATCTGTACGATATGGCGCTCCGCAACGAGCTGGTGCGCGAAGGCTGGGTCGTTCCGCCTTCCGATTGGCGCCGTGCCGCGCATAAATGCGCCGACCTCATCTATTCGCGGCTGACCGGCGAAAGCCCGTTTTTCGACAGCCGGATCGCCTATATCGCCGAGACCGGCCCGAAGGATAACCGCACCAAGCGGCTCGCCATCATGGACAGCGACGGGGCGAACCACCGCTTCATCACTACCGGCCGCTCGACCGCGCTGACGCCGCGTTATTCACCTGATTACAAGCAGCTGGTCTATCTCAGCTACGTCGACGGCAATCCGCGTATTTACGTCTATGACATCGGTACCGGGCGCCAGACGCTGGTTACGGAAAGCAGCAACCCGACCTTCGCGCCGCGCTGGAGTCCGGATGGCCGATACATACTCTATTCGATGGCAGTGGGCGGCAATACGGACATTTACCGAGTATCCGCCGATGGCGGCCGCAGCGAACGGCTGACCGATGCACCGGGCATCGATATCGGCGGCTCCTATTCGCCCGATGGTCGCCGTGTGGTGTTCGAAAGCGACCGCTCCGGCTCGCAGCAATGCTATGTGATGAATGCCGACGGATCGAACCAGCGCCGGCTCAGCTTTGGCGGCGGCCGCTGCGCCACGCCGGAATGGAGCCCGCGCGGCGACCAGATCGCTTTCACGCGGATTGCCGGGGACTTCAATGTTGCCGTCATGACGCCGGACGGGCGCAATGCCCGCACGCTGACACGCGGCTGGCAGGATGAAGCGCCGACATGGGCGCCGAATGGGCGCATCATCCAGTTTTTCCGTACCGAACGCAATTCGGGCCGGACTGCACTATGGCAGGTCGATCTGACGGGCGATAACGAGCGAAAGCTGCCGACGCCGGTTGATGCATCGGATCCCGCCTGGGGACCGATTTTGCCGTAAGCGCATTGCATTTGCAGGGGGAGCGATATTCCCCCGCATTACACCGGGGGGCACCTATTTTTGCTGGGAAAGGAATTCAGCCTATGAATACCCGTATTGCCGCATCCGCCATGATGGTTAGCGCGCTGGCCCTCGGTGCCTGCGCCAAGAAGGCACCGGAAGAGCTGCCACCGCCGCCGCAGCAGACGACGACGGATACCGCTGCGCCTGTCGAGACCGCGCCGAATTTCGGTCCAGGCACGCAGCAGCATTTCGTGGACGGGGTGGGCGCGACCAATACGGTTGTCTATTTCGACACCGACCGGTTCAACATCGATTCCGAGGACTCGGCAAAGCTTCAGGTGCAGGGCCAGTATTTCAGCCAGTACCCCGATGTGAGCTTCACGATCGAAGGGCACACGGATGAACGCGGAACGCGCGAATACAACCTTGCCCTGGGCGAGAGGCGAGCCAACTCCGCGAAGAATTATCTCGTCAGCATCGGCATTCCGGCAAACCGTATTCGTACGGTCAGCTACGGCAAGGAACGCCCGGTAGCGCTGGGTTCGAATGAAAGCGCGTGGGCGCAAAACCGCAGAGCCGCTACTGTCGTCGTCAACTGACGCGACCGGACAAGCAGCCAAGAAGAAAGGGCGCTGGCCTCGCGGCTGCGCCCTTTCTCGTAATCAGGTGCTGCGTTTGCGCAGATTAGCGCGAAACGTTGAGCTCGATCAACGGAGTCTTGCCGGCCATCTGCGACGAGGTGTCGCTGGAAAAGCCGCCGAGACCGGTGATGGTCGCCAGCGCAGCCATGCTCAGCACGGCAAGGGTTGCGGATATCGACAGTTGCTTACTCATCATGAACCTCTAGGGCGCGTATTGATTGAAAGGCGCTAGCGCTAAATTATGAACCATTCGTTGCAATGCAACATTTCATACTGCAACTGGTTCCTGGAAACTTGTATCCAGTCCAACCATCCCTAGACTGAAGGTTATGCTCATCCGACCAACGACTTGTCATCATGCCTAAGGCGCGCCGCTCCAACGATTGGGGTTTTCCGCGCTGGCGCGGCTATGAAGCGGGCCGCGAGGCTGCCACGATCCGTCTGTGCGACCGGCATGGCTGCGAGGAGGTGGGCGAATGCCCCGCTCCCAAGGCTCCCAATAGCCCGGAACGCTGGATGTTCTGCAAAACCCATGCGGGCGAATACAACCGCAAGTGGGATTATTTCGAAGGTCTGGACAAGGCCGAGAAGGAAGAGCGCGCCCGAACGGAGCGAAGCGAGAATGCAGGCTATGCCGAAGCGCAGCATTACGGCTGGAGCGGGAGCGGCGATGGCAGCCGCACCGCCGATGAAATGCGGGCACTCGAAATGCTGGAACTGGAAGCCGACGCCGATTTCGCGGCGATAAAAAAGGCGTTCCGGGTCAAAGCCAAAACGGTCCACCCTGACGTCAAGCCGGGTGACGCCGAAGCGGCAACCGAGTTCCAGAAGCTGCAGGTTTCTTACGAGGTTCTCAAGGCAGCCGAGGAACGGCGCGAATGGAAGGGTTAGCTCAGACGTGCGCAAATGGCGGCGGCAAGAAGCTCGCCTAGCTGCGGGCCCTGCTCGGGATAGAGATAGGGCTCGATCAATTCCGCTTCCATGACCGCGAGGCCGCCATCCGCAAGGCGGGCCATATCGATGCGGGCGTAGAGCAAATTATCGAAGGGCAGGGCGTGCAGTACCGCTTCCGCCTGCGCCCGCTCACCGGGTGCCGGCTCCCAGTCCTGCTCCGATCCTCCGAACAGCGACTGAATCCGGTACTCGCCCTCGGCTGCGAGTTTGCGGACGCCGTGCGACAGCGCGCCATCGATGAAGACGAGTGTAAATTCGCCTTCTTCGGTGATGGAGGGCAGGAAAGGCTGGATCATCGCCGGGCGGCCCATCGTCCAGCGCTCTTCGGGCAGAGCGTCTCGCGAAAAGCTGTGTTGGCCAAGCCCGCCCGCGCCGATCTGGCGTTTCACGACGACCCGGTTGGTCCCGAACTCATCCATTGCAGCCAGCACATCGTCGCGGCCCGCATCGCCGAGCCACAAGGTTGGGATGGTCGGCACGCCCTTGTCGCTCAGTGCCTTGAGATATCGTTTGTCGGCATTCCAGCGCACGACGCCGGGCGGATTGTGCACCGCTATGCCGTGCGCCTCCAAAGCTTCCAGCTTGGCGAAAAACGCTTCGGGATGGTCCTGATAGTCCCACGCTGTGCCCAGCAGTACGAGCGCGATCCCGTCGAAGTCGTCCAGCGGCGCGCGCCAGTCGATCTCGATCAGTTCAAGCCCGGCTTCTACCAAAGCAGGGCGCAGCGCGGCGGTTTCGAGATCGTGCTCGAACGCATCGCCGCGCCGCTCCCCGCTTCCCGGAAGCGTAACCTCGCAGGCCAGGAAGCCGATTCTGGTCAGACTTCCTCCAGCGCCTGTTCGAAGTCGGCGATCAGGTCATCCGCATCTTCGATACCGATGCTGATGCGGACGAGATTGTCGCCAATGCCCAGTTCGGCGCGGCGACCTTCGGCGACCGAAAGGTGCGTCATGCTGGCCGGATGGCTGGCAAGCGTTTCCGTGCCGCCAAGGCTGACCGCCAGCTTGGCGATCTTGAGGCTGTCGAGGAAGCGGAAGCACTCCGCCTCGCCGCCTTTCAGCAGCAGTGAGAAGGTCGAGCCTGCACCCAGACAGTGGCGGTCGTAGATGTCCTGCTGGCGCTCGTCCTCGATCATGCCGAGATAGCCCAGGCCTTCCACCTTGGGATGTTTCTTGAGATATTCGCAGACCTTTGCCGCATTCTCGCCCGCGCGCTGCATGCGCAGTTCCACCGTCTCGAGGCTGCGCAGGAGCATCCAGGCGGTGTTCGGATCGCAAATGCCGCCCATCGTGTTGCGCAGCGCCGCGGACCGGATCCATCCACTTCTTCGCTCCGGCGAGCGATCCGGCGACGAGGTCCGAATGGCCGCCGACATATTTGGTCAGCGAATAGGCGACGATGTCCGCGCCGTGGTCCAGCGGGCGCTGCCACAGCGGGCCGAGGAAGGTGTTGTCGATCGCAATCGGGCAGCTCCAGTCGAGTGCCGCGTCGCGCGCGTCCTTGACTGCTTCTATGTCGACCAGGGCATTGGTCGGATTGCCGGGGCTTTCGAGGTAAATCATGCAGACCTTGCCGCCGCTTTCGCTCGCCATCGACTTGGCCTTGTCCAGCACGGCGTCGATCTGTTCGCGCGTGGCGCCTGCCGGGAAGTCGACATATTTCACGCCGAACTTGCTCAGCCATTTGGCGACGAAGCCTTCGGATGCGGCGTAGAGCGGGCCGGAATGCACGATGACATCGCCCTGCGTCGCATAGGCGAGCATCAGGATGCAGATCGCAGTCATGCCGCTGGAGAAGCTCAGCGCGTCTTCCGCACCGTCCCAGATGGCGAGGCGGTCTTCCAGGATCTCCTGGTTGGGCGCGTTGAAGCGCGAATAGACGAGGCCGTCTGCGCCGCCCGGACGCTTGCCGGTGATGCCTTCGAAGTGGCGCTTGCCGTCGGCGGCGCTGGGGAAGGCGAAAGTGGAAGTGAGGAAGATGGGCGGCTTCAGGCTGCCTTCCGACAGAGTCGGATCGAAGCCATATCCCATCATCAGCGTGCTGGGTTTCAACTCGCGGCCCTGGATCTTGGTGACCTTCGGGTTTGGGTTTCTTGCGCGGGGTGGTGGGGTCGATTTCGCTATCGCTCATGACGGCGAAGCTCCTTCCTTCAAACACACGCTCCCAGGAAGGCGGGAGCTGGCCGGGCCGCCCGGGGCACCCGCTCCTAACCTCCGCAGGAACGCATCTCCACCGACAGCCGTCAATGCCAGCGCGCATACGCCCGCGCGGTGTTGGTTTCAACTGCTGCGAACCCGTCAGGATGGAACACCTGGAACACGGTCCTGCGCGTAAAATCCCAGCTGGCCGGGCAGAGGCATTTTCGCGGAGAGGCAGTGGAGGATTGCAGGTGCGCATCGGGCCGGACTAGCCCCCAACTGCGCAGTAGGAAAACGCCCTAGACGAGCGCGCGGATCGCGAAGACTGCACCCACGATCAGGAAGATGCCGATGAGGTCGAGAATCAGTCCGGCGCCGACCATGCGCTGGATGCGGATACGGCCCGTCGACCATGCGATGGCATTGGGACCGGTCCCGGCGGGCAGCATGAAGCCCCAGCTCGCCGCCAGAGCTGCGGGCATGGCAAGCAGGATCGGATCGACGCCAAGCGCCACAATCAGGCTCGCCACCACCGGAATGATGGCCGTTGCAGTCGCGACATTGCTGGCAAACTCGGTCACGAGGACCACCAGCGCCACGAGGGCCAGTGCAATAACCAGCACGGGGAGCACTTCGAGCGGCAGCAGCGCATTGCCGAGCCATTCGGCCAGTCCGCTCGCGCTCATTCCTGCGGCCAGCGCCAGTCCGCCGCCGAACATCATGATGACGCCCCACGGTGCCCGGTCGGCTTCCTTCCACAGCAGCAACGGGCGTCCGGTCCCGTCCGGGAGCAGGAACAGGGCAAGGCTGGCGATGATGGCGATCGTGCCGTCGGTCCAGCTGCCGCCTGGAAGGTAAGGCGCGAGCCACAGCCGCGTCATCCATGCGAGGAATGTCAGCGCCACGATGACCATCAACCGCCGCTCTGCACTCCCCATCGGTGCACGCTCGGTAATGGCGTCGCGGGCGGCTGCAATGTCGAACGGGTGCGCGCCGACATGCTGCACCTTGCCGATGATAAATGCGGCGAGCGGAATGCCGACGATCACGATGGGCAGACCGTAGAGCGCCCATTCGGCAAAGCTGATCTCCACTCCGATTATCGTGTCGAGCAGACCCACCGCGATGGCATTGGTGGGCGAGCCTACCAGCGTGCCGAGGCCGCCGATGCTGGCGGCAAAGGCGATGCCGAGCGGGAGAGCGCCGGACAGCCCGTCGAACGACTCCTCACTCAGCCCGCCGCCTGCCAATACGGCCAGCGCCATCGGCATCATGATCAGCGCGGTCGAAGTATTGGAGATCAGCATCGACAGGATCGCCGCTGCAACCATGAAGGCCAGCAGCAAGCCGGACGGACCTGCGCGCGGCCCGACCAGCGCCAGTATCGCCAGTGCCAGCCTGCGGTGCAGACCCGTACGCTCGATGGCGAGGGCGATGAAGGCCCCTCCCAGCAGCAGGAACAGGATTGGCGAGTAATATGCGCTCGCAGTGTCGCGCGCGTTCAGGACACCGGCGAATGGCAGGACGATGAATGGCATCAATGCCGTAGCCGTCAGCGGAATCGCCTCGGTCATCCACCAGGCGGCCATCAGGATGACCAGCCCGGCCACGACCATCGCCTCGCGGCTCATGCCGGCGGGCGTCGGCAAGATCGCCGCCAGAGCGAGCGCAAGCGCGCCAACAAGCAGCCCGATCCGGCTGGCACTCATTATGGCTACTCCCCCGATCCCGCGCTAGGCAGACTGGCTAGCAAGCCGCTGCGGCAGCTGCAATCGGAACGCCTTGCGGGGGCGGGGAGAAAACCTTAGACGCAGCTGTATTGCACGAATGACACAGGGAAGAGATCACCTATGAAAACCGCTATCGGGCTTGTTGCCGCCGTATCGCTTGCCGCGCTTGCTGCGCCGCTGCTTGCACATCCGCACGATGCGGCTGCGCAGAGCGGGGACGAGGCGAAGGCGAAGACCTATTCCGCAGCGGATTTCTTTAAGACGACAGCCTACGGCCTGGGATCGTCGACCGGCTATGTATTCTCTCCCGATGGCGAACATGTGCTCATCAATTCGGACGCGACCGGCGTGTTCAACGCCTATCTTTTGCCCGTAGATGGCGGGGCTCCGGTGCCGCTCACCCAATCGGACGGCGACGCCACTTTCGGGATGACATTCTTCCCGAACGATGGCCGTGTCCTGTTTACAGCCGACAGCGGCGGCGACGAACTCAATCATGTCTATGTCCGCGAGCTGGACGGCACGGTGCGCGATCTGACTCCGGGCGAGGGGTTGAAGGCCGGTTTTTCTGGCTGGAGCGACGACGGCGAAACCTTCTACCTTTTCTCAAATGAGCGCGACGCTGCAGCGATCGACCTCTACGCCTACGATGCCAACACCTACACGCGGACGCTTCTCTTTGAAAATTCGGGGGAATATAGTCCATCTGCGCTTTCCGGCGACGGACGCTGGATGGTCCTGTCGAAAGCCAATTCCAGCGCCGACAGCGATCTCTACCTTGTCGATCTGCACGATAGCGAACGGGCCCCCAGGCTGATCACCGAGCATGACGGCAATGTCAGCCATTTCAGCTACGGCTTCACCCGCGACAACGCCAAGCTGGTCTACGCCACCAATGCCCACGGGGAATTCAACCAGGCTTGGACCTATGATCTCGCGAGCGATGAGCATGCGCCCTATCTCGAAGCGGACTGGGATGTCAGCGTCGTGGAGTATTCGCCCAGCGGCCGCTACCGCGTTACGGGCGTGAATGCCGACGCGCAATTGGCCGTCACGCTGCTCGACCAGCAGACCGGAGCAGAAATATCACTTAAAGGCGTTCCCGAAGGCGATCTCGGTAGCGTCCGTTTCAACGATGATGAAGACCGTATTGTCTTCACTGTCACATCGGACACATCGCCATCGGATATCTACGTCGCCGATCTGCCAGGCGCACAAGCGACCCGCCTGACCAGCGCGCTCAACCCTGCAATCGATGAGGGCAACCTGGTCACTGCGACCATCGGCCGGTTCGCGAGTTATGACGGTGTCGAGATACCGGGCGTGCTCTACCGCCCCAAGAACGCCAGCGCAGCCAATCCGGCACCTGCCGTTGTGCTGGTCCATGGCGGCCCTGGCGGACAGAGCCGGCGTGGATACAGCGCGCTGGTCCAGCACATCGTGAACAACGGCTATGCTGTCTATGCGATCAACAATCGGGGGTCGGTTGGTTACGGCAAGACCTTCTATCATATGGACGACAAGAGACATGGCGATGCCGATCTGCGCGATGTCGTCGCATCGAAGGATTACCTCCAGTCGATGGACTGGATCGCCGACGACCGGATTGCGATCATGGGCGGTTCTTACGGCGGTTACATGACCGCCGCCGCGCTCGCTTTCCATCCGGATGTCTTCGATGCGGGGGTCAACATTTTCGGCGTGACCAATTGGGTGCGCACGCTCAAATCCATTCCCGCATGGTGGGGCGCCAACCGCCTCGCGCTGTTCGACGAGCTGGGCGATCCTACGACCGACGAAGACCGCTTGCGCGCAATCTCGCCGCTGTTCCACGCCGATAAGATCACCAAGCCGATGCTGGTTGTTCAAGGCGCTAATGACCCGCGCGTCTTGCAGGTCGAAAGCGACGAACTGGTCGCAGCCATCCGCGCCAATGGTGTTCCGGTCGAATATGTGCTGTTCGATGACGAAGGTCATGGTTTCCGCAACAAGGAAAACCGGATCGAGGCGTCCGAGGCGTATCTTGCCTTTCTGGACGAGCATATCGGCAGGTAAGGCGCGCGGAGAAGCTTTCGCGCAGCCGAACGGCGCTTTCAGGCACGTGTCACCCCGGCATGGCTAAGGAACAGCCATGAACCATCTGCTCTCCCGCCTGTTCGCCCCGATGCTCGCTTTGGCCGCCGTTTCTGCGCTGACAGTGACCGGAACGGCGGTCGCCGCGCCGCCGGCGGATGCATGGGAGATTGGCCCGATCATCAAGGGCCGCAGCTATTCGCCCGGAATGCCGACGCGGGCCGATCGCGGGCGCGATGGGGCCAGTTTCGACATCCCCGGACCGACGCGGCGCGAAGGGCACGTGCACTATGTCACCGTGCCGGTCCGCTCGCTCTCAGGGGCGCAGCGGATAACTTTGCGTTACCGGATCGACGCGCCGCGAGGCACGCGCTTTCTGGCGCAGGAGGCTCCGGGCGGTCCAGGCACGCTCTCGCTCTACTTCCAGCGTGCGGGTGATCGATGGTCGCCGAAAACACCTGACTACCGCTGGTATTCCCCGGCGAACCGTGTCGTCACCCTTCAGCCCGGCGTCCATGAGGTCAGCATTGCGCTTGACGAAGACTGGACCGCAATGATGGGACCGGGTGCGCACGCCAATCCGCGAGGTTTCACCGCCGCATTGGCGCGCGCGCACCGGGTCGGCTTCGTTTTCGGCGGGCAGAGCGGGCGGGGGCACGGCGTCTATGCCACGCAGCCCGCGCGCTTCACCGTGCTGGATTTCGAGATCGAATAAGCTGCGAGCGCCTATTTTGGCGCCATCACCATCAGCATCTGACGGCCTTCGAGGCGCGGGAAGGCTTCGACCTTCGCGATTTCCTCGATATCGTCGCGGACCCGGTTGAGTAGGTCCATGCCCAGGTTCTGGTGCGCCATTTCACGGCCGCGGAAACGCAGGGTGATCTTGACCTTGTCGCCCTGCTCGATGAATTTGACGACATTGCGCATTTTCACATCGTAATCATGCGTGTCGATGTTCGGACGCATTTTCACTTCTTTGATGTCCTGCGTCTTCTGCGTCTTGCGTGCGAGGTTCGCCTTCTTCTGCGCCTCGTAGCGATATTTGCCGACATCGAGGAACTTTGCCACCGGCGGGTCCGCATTGGGGGACACTTCGACAAGGTTGAGGCCGAGTTCGTTGGCCTGCTCCATCGCTTCGCGGGTGATCATTACGCCGAGGTTTTCGCCTTCGTGATCGATCACGCGGACCTTCGGCACCTGGATAAATGTGTCGTAGCGAGGGCCACTTTTCGTTGGCATCTGCATCGAACGACGGGGTGGACGTGCTATGGGTGAGTCTCCTTTTGTGGTTCAGTCAAGCCGGCTATGTAGGGTGAAACGCATCTGCGCGCTAGGTGGTTAGGGGCGTTTTTGAAAACAAATCACGCGGCGCGCCAGAGCGGAAAGCGCGCAAGCTTTCCCCGGGCCGGCACCACCGCATCGATCTTGTCCGCAGGCTGCATCGCCTTGAGGATCGCCGGGTCGTTTGCAGGCATTCCGCCGGTAAATGCGCCGAACGCGGGCAGGATCATCCTGCCGCTCGGCTTGCCATCGGGGCCGTCGTTTGCGCTGACGACGGCGCAGGGGCGGCGGATATGGCGCTGCTGGACCTTGAGTTGCAGGCGCGGGTGGTAGTGGCCTGACAGCTCGGGCCGGGTCTCGCCTTTCTGGGCGCGGTGGCGCAGGATTGTGCCGCCGATCTCCAGCTCCTCGGCCAGGGTGCCGCCGCAGCGTGCCTCCATGTCGGGGTCGTGATTGCCGGTGATCCACACCCAGTCGACCGCCTTGGTCAAAGCCTCCAGCATGCCGCATGCATGCGGTTCGAGCCGGGTGGAGCCATCCGAATCGTGGAAATTGTCGCCCAGCGTTATGACCCGCCGCGCGCCCGTCTCGCGAATGGCGAGGGCCACGCGCTCAAGCGTTTCGCGGCTGTCATAGGGAGGGATGGGCTGGCCGTGCTGGGCAAAGAAGCTCGCCTTCTCAAGATGCAGGTCGGCGACCAGCAGCGCGCGCTCGCGCGGCCAGTATAGCGCACGGCCCTCTGTCAGGAGCCATTCCTCACCTGCGAACGAAAGGGGAACCATGGAAGCGCTATTGCCCCGCCACCGCGCTCTTGGCAAGGGGGATGCATGACCGATTGGAACGCAAAGACCGAAGAAGCACAGGATTGGTTCGAGACGCTGCGCACCCGCATCTGCGCGGAGTTCGAAGCGATCGAGCGCGAGGCCGGGTCCGATGCAAGCTTCGAATACACTCCGTGGAGCCGCGAGGAGGAGGGCAATCCCGACCCCGGCGGCGGCAGGCGCGCCCTGATGAAGGGCAAGGTGTTCGAGAAGGTCGGCGTCAACGTGTCCAGCGTGAAAGGCAATTTCTCGCCCGAATTCGCCAGCCAGGTGAACGGCGCGAGTATGGATAGCCCCGGTTTCTCCGCCACCGGCATCAGCCTGGTCGCGCATATGGCCAATCCGCATGTGCCGGCGGTCCACATGAACACCCGCTTCCTCACGACCAGCAAGGCATGGTTCGGCGGCGGCGCGGATCTCAACCCCCCGATCCCCTATGAGCAGGATACGGAGGAGTTCCACGCCCGCTTCCGCGCCGCCTGCATGGGCCACAACCCGACCTATTATGAACGCTTCAAGAAGTGGGCCGATGACTATTTCTATATCCCGCACCGCCAGTGCCATCGCGGGGTAGGCGGCATTTTCTATGACCACCTGGAATGCGACGACGACGCGGCATTCGAACGCAATTTCGCCTTTACGAAGGACGTGGGCGAGGCATTCCTCCACATCTTTCCCAAACTGGTGAGGCGCCGCATGGAAACCGGCTTCACCGATGCCGACAAGCAGACCCAGCTGGAATGGCGCGGGCGCTACGCCGAATTCAACCTGGTCTACGATCGCGGTACGCTGTTCGGCCTGAAGACCGGCGGCAATATCGACGCCATCCTGATGAGCCTACCGCCCGAAGCGGTGTGGAGCTGAAGTGTTAGAGGTAAGCGAGGCAGACCGCGCGGCATTCTCGTCGCGTATCTGCGAAATTGACTACGCCGCGGTCGGCGATCAGCATTTGCTGGGGAGCTACAACCGCTCGCTTCCGGTCAAGCTTTCGCGAATGATGGAAAATGCTCGTGATTGGGAACATCTGCCGTTCGTCCACCCCACATCATTTGCGGACATTGCCCTGGTGGACGCGGGCCGGTGGGGCTGGCGCTGCAAGACTTCACTGCCGGGTCAAGGCGGCGAGCAATTGGTCGAGTTATTGGTCGATGCGGACAATCACTATTGGGCGACAACGATAGTGGAAGGTGCCGGAGCGGGTGCGCAAATCCACACCAAGGCAACCGCGCGGGATGAAGGGGGCATTGGGATAGATGTGCGCTTTTTCATGCCGCAGAAGCCCGAAACCGAGCAGGCCGCAGGAATGCTCCTGGGCTACCTGCAAACGCAATATGCCAGATTGTATGACGAGGACGAGGCGCTGATGCTGGGGCGGCAGGAAGCGCTCGACGAGCGGCGTCTTTCGCGCGCCTCCGCACGGGGCGACATGCTCGATGCCGGGCCTGTGGCCGAATTGGATCGAAGCAGGACCTACGAGTGGTCCCTGGGCGGCGCGAGCGTGGTCGGACGGTTTCACGAAGACAGATGGGTCGTCCACGGTGCGCGCTGCCCGCATGCGCTGGGTCCGCTTGGCGGAGCGAAAGTCGGCAAAGACGGCCATATCGTTTGCCCCTGGCACGGGTATGGTTTCGACCTTGCAACGGGCGAAGAGGATCAGGGCCGGTGCGGAGCGCTCGCTCTCTATTCGGCGACCGTAGAGAATGCTCGCTTGATCATTCGCTCAGGCAAGTCAGCCGACTGATGCGCGCCTTTCGTGATCCGGTTCAGCTTATTCCCTTGCTCTTTCTGGCAGCCATAGTTGCGGGGACAATTTTGCTATGGCTGCCGATCGCGACCGATGATGGCAGCCAGACTGCCTTTCTCACTGCCCTGTTCACATCGACTTCGGCAGTCGCGGTGACGGGTCTGATCACGGTCGACACCGCAACCTATTGGTCGCCGTTCGGGAAGGGGGTCATTCTGCTGCTGTTTCAGGTCGGCGGCTTCGGCATCATGACGGCGGCGACACTTTTCGGCCTGATGGCCGGGCGCGGCTTCGGACTGCGCGAAAGAATGGCGACTCAGGTCGAGCGCAGCAGGCTCGACGTTGGCGATGCTCGCTCGGTGCTGAAGCTCGTTCTGATCATTACGCTGAGCGTCGAAGCGATTGTCGCTGCAATTCTGACTACACGGCTGATGGTCTCTTACGAATACCAATTCGGCGAGGCATTGTGGCATGGGACGTTCCATGCAGTGAGCGCTTTCAACAATGCCGGTTTTTCAAGCTATTCCGACAGTGTGATGGGTTTTCAGAGCGATCCGGTGGTGTTGTTGCCGATCATGTTTGCCGTCATACTTACTGCACTCGGCTTTCCCGTCATGCAGGATTTGCGCGCGCACAAGCTGCGTTGGCGCCGCTGGACCCTGCATACGAAGATCACGGTGAGCGGCACCATCATTTTGCTGATCGGCGGTTTTGCGGCAATCCTGGCGATGGAATGGACCAATCCCGACACGCTCGGGCCGATGGACATGGGCAGCAAGCTGCTCAATGCGGCGTTCCACTCGGTCATGCCGCGCACCGCGGGCTTCAACAGCCTGGACGTGGGGTCATTCCGCGACGAGACGCTGATGACCAATTACTTCCTGATGTTCGTAGGCGGAGGCAGTGCAGGTACTGCGGGCGGCATCAAAATAACTACTTTTGCTGTGCTGTTTGCCGTCGTCCTGTCGGAGATTTTTCGCCGCCGTGACGCCGGATTGTTTGGTCGCCGGTTCGGCCATTCGATCGAACGTCAGGCATTGACGGTCGTCGTTCTGGCGGGAACGCTGATTTTCGCTGCGACAACCTATCTGGCGATAATTACTCCCCTTGCCTTTGAGGATTTGCTGTTCGAGGCGATTTCAGCCTTTTCGACGGTCGGCCTGTCGACAGGCGTCACGGGCGAATTACCGCCGTCGGGTCAGATCGTCATCATCGCCCTGATGTTCATCGGGCGCGTCGGGACGATCACTGTTGCGACCGCTCTGGCACTGGGCGGTGACCCGCGTCCATATCGTTATCCTGAGGAGAATCCGATTGTCGGCTGATAAACGCGATCCCGCCCTTGTCATCGGTCTTGGCCGCTTCGGCGGAGCCGTGGCCCGCTCGCTCGAGCGGATGGGGCACGAGGTGTTGGGGATCGATAGCAGTGCTGCGCGCGTGGCGGATTATGCGCCTGCGCTCACACAAGTGGTCGAGGCCGATTGTACCGACATCGACACGCTGCGAAAACTGGGCGCGGCAGATTTCAATTCGGCGGTGGTCGGGATCGGCAGCGATCTGGAAGCCAGCGTGCTCGCGGTCCTGGCTCTGAGTGATCTTGGCGTGCCGAACATCTGGGCCAAGGCCGTTAATGAAAAGCATGGACGAATATTGGAGCGTACCGGCGCGCATCATGTCGTGTTCCCCGAGGCCCGGATGGGCGAGCGTGTGGCGCGGCTGGTCAATGAACGCCTGCTGGATTTCATCGCCTTCGGTGACGATTTCGCCATCGCGCGCCTGAAAGCACCCGGCCCCATCGTAGGCGTTCCGCTCGTGACCAGCGAGTGCCGCAAGAAGCACGATGTCACCGTCATCGGCGTCAAACGAGCGGGCGAAGCCTTCATCCATGCAGTGCCGGATACGCTGATCCTGCCGGATGACGAACTGGTCGTCTCCGGCAGGACCGAACATATCGAGAGCTTCGCCAACATCGCATAGGCCGCGTAAATAAGCGTTGCATTGCTGAACGCTTTGGCCACAATTCTTTTATGTGATGCTGCGCCATTACGAAATCGAAGAGCGGGTCAAGCGACAGATCTCAGCGCTGACGAAGCGGCGCCCTTTAGCGACGCCGAGCACGCGCAGCCTAAGGTCGGAAACATCGCGGCTAATCTCGGCCCCAAGTGGCGTGTTCGGAGGAAAGGGTTATGAAGTGCAGCGACATCGGGCCATGGTGATGAGCCTGCCGCCCGAAGCGTTCTGGAGTTGAGCGGAGAATGAAACTGTCTCTCTCGCCATGCTTGTCCGCGCTCGTATTTGCGGCGATGATCGCTTCTTGCGCACCCGAAGAGGGGGATGTGCCTTCAGCCATGCCCGCGCCCGCACCGGCCTCTGCTCCGGGCGCTGCACAGCCAGACAGCCGAATGCGCGATGCGGAGGCCGAGTTTTTGCGGCGCTATGCAACCTGTTCGGCAACACAGCTCGAACGCTTTGCGGGCCAGTTGCCCACCACCGAAAACCTGGAAGAAATTACCGAACTAAGCGGAGCAAAGGCAATTCGCCTTCTGCGCGCGGGAGAGCCAATGTCCATGGAAGGCTTGACCGGGCGGCTCAATATCGAACTCGATGCGGATGGACGCATGAGGCGCTTCTTTTGCGGATGAAGCACTGCCGGCGCTGAAGTCTCGGGCGAACGTGCATTACGGCGCTGCATAAGAAAAGGGGCCGCGGATCGCTCCGCAGCCCCTCACTCCAAATTTGCGATCCCGGTTTAGAAACGCAGACCGACTTCGACCATCGCCCGGTCGTCGCGGATAGCGCGGCGCTCGATTGCGGTTTCGAACCCGGCACCGAAGGTCACCGTGCCGTTGTCGAGCGTGAGGCCGGCGCGCACTTCGCCCCAGCTTCCTTCGCCTTCGGCGAGCGGTAGAGCAATGCCGACATGGTCGGCAGCGGCAAACCGCACTGTCAGGCCATTGTCGGAACCCATGACCCGGTGCACGTAATCGGCGCGAACCAGCGGCGTGAGGGTCCAGCCGCCAGCCATCTGATGCGAGCCGGCAAGCTTGAAGCCGCCCCGCGCCGTCATGCTCTGGGTGCCGAGCGAGTCGACGGCGAGCGCAACCTGGCTGCCCTGTTCCTCGTAACCGTTGAGGCGCAGGTTGTCGTAGCCAAGCTGTGCACGCGGCGTCAGCGTCAGGCCCTGGGCAACCGCCAGATTGATGCCGATTTCGGCACTGGCAGCATAGCGCTTCATCGAGGTTGCACCATTGAGCCGCTGGTCGACCAACCCGTCGAAGCCGCTGCGCTGGCTCCGCAAATCGACCATATCCATGCTCGCGACACCGCCGACATAGGCGTTGGAGCCCAGGTCGTAGGCGCCATAGGCAGATACCTGCGTGGTGCGCGCATCGCTTTGGGCGAAGTCGGCCGTTTCGCGTCCATCGGCATGACCGACCGCGATGCCGAAGCTGGCTTTGGACGAGATGCGGTGTTCCACACCCATACCGAAGTAGCTGCCGATCTGGCCGCCATCCGCCAGGCTGGCCGAGCCTGCCTCGCGTGCGCCGTAGGTGCCGCCGGAGACGAAGCCGGAAACGCCTTCAGGCAGTTCCATCGCATTGCCGCCGCGTGGTGCCAGATCGGCAATGCCCATGCGGACATTGCGCTGGCCGGACAGAGAGGAGAGGCCCATGCGAAGGGTCTCCGGTGCGCCGACCATGGCGAACGAACCGCCCGCATCACTGCCCATGACCGACAGACGATCGGTCACTGCATTGCCAAGCATCCGGCTCTGGCGCTGTTGCAATGTCATGCCCGCCGACGCCATGCGCGGTGCCAGCCCGCTCAGCGTCGCGGTGAGCGAAGCGCCGTCCATGAGATCGATCATGCCGTAGAAATTATACAGCGAATCATACGATCCATCGCGGAGGGTATCGAGCGCCGCTGCAAAGGCACGGGCTGTCTTATTCTTGCGCCCGATGATGTCCACCAGCGCACCTGCGCGGAGTTTAGCGATAATGCTGTTCTCGCCATAGGTAAGCTCCGGCCGCAGCACGCCCTGGAACGAAGCGATTCTGCCGAACGTGCCCTGGATCCCGCCAGCGGCGTTGACGATCTCGAAGCTCTGGCCGTGGCGCGGTGCCCGGCCCGACTTGTTGAAGACCAGCGTCGGCCCCTTACTTGCCGCGTCGCTTGGATCGGACAGCGAAAGGAAGCCGGTAACCGAAAGCATGTCTGCACCGTCACGGCTAGCATCTATGAACAGCGCGCTGCCCGATGCCATGATCATATTGCCGTCGATCGTCAGCGTCCCGAAATTGCCCACGCCGCCCGGAGCAACGGCTACAGCAGCGGTCGTCAAGAACGGAGCGATCAAAGTGCCCGAACCGGTGAGGAAACCGGTCATCAGAAACGCTTCGTTGGTTTGCAGCGTCCCGTCCACATTCGTCCAGCCGGAGAACTGGTTGAAGTCACCCAGCGCGCGCAGGGAAGCGTCACTCTTGATGTCGAGCTTGGTTAGCCCATCGAGTGTCAATCGGTCTATCACGATGTCCGCGCCGCGAAGATTGGTCTTCCCGAAAGCTGCGAGGGTCACATCGTAATACCGTGGGCGCTGCTCGCCGGGTACGCCGACGACATTGTTCGGCACGAACCCGGTGGAGCCCGGTCCGCCTTCGATGACAAGACCTGCTCCGGTGCCGGCGTCCTCACCTCCGTCGACATCGTCGGAAGCGCAGGTATCGAGGAAGCAAACATTACCGAAAGTGGTGCCACCATCGCTGACACCCGCGCCGCGTTCACCTGGGAGTGCGTTGACAAGTTGGCCATCGCGAATGACCTGATAGGCCGGGTCCATCTGCTGCACCCAGTGATTGGCATCCGTCCACTCGCCCACACCGCGGACATTGGTGGCGTAAACGTAGGGGTTGTTCTCTACGATGGTGTCCCAGAAGAGGAACAGCGGCTGATAGAAGGAAACCGTTCCGTAAGACGAAAAGGGATTGCCGCCTGCGCCGAAGAAGCGCGAGCCGCCGGACAGCACGCCTGCAACGACCTGCTGGTCGAACGCATTCTGAATAATCAGCGGGCCACCGGAATCGCCGCCGCCGGTGGTGCCTTCGCGTTCCCGCGCTACACCGTCGAAAATGTCGAAGTCGAACGGATCGGCTCCGTCGGGGCTGTCGAAATCGGTCTGGTAAAGACTTTGGACAAAGAGCGGATCGGACGGCGGGAAGCCGAGAACTTCTTCGAAGAGCAGGCGACCGCGATCGTCGAACGATCCGAGGAAATCGACGACGTTCTCAGCGGCGCGGCGGCGGAAACCGCCCGAAACGTTATCACCAAGCGTGGGGTCGGTAGATGTTCGACCATAGCCGGTCACAATGACATCGGCAGGACCGGACAAGGGCGAGAACAGCAGCGCCCAGGTGGGTATGTCAAAGGCAGGCGTATCGAGGGTGGCAATGGCGACGTCGGCCTCGATGAAGCCAAGGCCGAGCGGGTCTTCCAACGAACGCGGATCGTACCACAGGTGCTCGACATTGTAGATCGCCGTCGCAATGTCGGTCTGGTGGATACGGCTAGGGTCGTTAATTCCGAGCCAATTCAACAAGCCGGGAATATTGTTCTGCTGGAAGCCGAAGCTCATTGGAGTACCGCCAGTCGCGGCACCATAAGCCTCCGCTGCCTGATCGTTCACGCAATGCGCCGCGAATATGACGGTACGAGGATTAATCAACGTGCCCGTGCACGTTCCGAGCCCTGCGGCGCCGAAATCGGTGACCATCTGGCCGATACCATTGATGTTGACGGGATCGAGAATTCCGTCCGGCGGCGGCAGGTTCGGATCGAATTCCTCGCGTCCAACAACGCCCGGTACGTTTTCGACGCCGTCGATCGCAACTTCGCCGTCGAAGGAGGTGAACACGGAACCCGGCATCACGGAACCGGAAATATCGATGCCTTCAATGGGCCCGTAGCCGATCGTGCCGATCTCATCGTCATTGGCGATGGCGGCGGTGGCGAAAGAGAGCGAAAGGCAAGAAGCTGCGGCGAGAAGGCAGCTACGGTGTGCAGTCCAGGACATTGAATTCCCCCGAATTCGATTCTGAGTAGAGGGGGCGACTCCGCCGGCACGAATCGCCGGAAGGACCCCTCGTTGCTCAATCTACGGAAAATTCAGGCCAAAAAAAGTTCGCTAACCAATTTTTCTGCGTTTTCCATTTCCGGCATGCCGATCCGCTGTTCGGGCACGTTAGCGATTGCATTGCGCCGCGCTTTGCCCACATGCTCTTTGAACAATGCTGCGCCAGTATGAACTCGTAGAGCGGGTCAAGGAATACGACCCGGACGCCGATGAGGCGATGCTGAACCGTGCCTATGTCTATACGGTACAGAAGCATGGCACGCAGACCCGTGCGAGCGGGGATCCGTATTTCAGCCATCCGGTAGAAGTCGCCGGGCTGATGACCGACCTCAAGCTCGATCAGGAAACCATCGCCACCGCGCTGCTGCACGATACGGTCGAAGACACGCTCGCCACGATCGAAGATATCGAGCACAATTTCGGTCCCGAGGTCGCGCGGCTTGTCGACGGGGTGACCAAGCTGTCCAAGATCGAGCAGATGCCCGAGAACGAGCGGGCGGCGGAGAACCTGCGCAAATTCCTGCTCGCCATGAGCGAGGACATCCGCGTGCTGCTGGTGAAGCTGGGCGACCGGCTGCACAATATGCGCACGCTGCATTTCATCAAGCAGCCCGAAAAGCGCCAGCGCATCGCGCGCGAGACGATGGATATCTACGCCCCGCTGGCCGAGCGTGTGGGCATGTACGAATATATGCGCGAGATGCAGTTGCTCGCCTTCGAACAGCTGGAGCCCGAAGCCTTTGCCACCATTGCCAACCGGCTCGAGCAATTGCGCGAGCAGGATGGCGGGCAAGTCGATGCGATTGCGCTGGCGATCAAGCAGGCGCTCGCCGAAGCGGGACTGAAGGTCGAGGTGTCAGGGCGTGAGAAGCACCCGTTCAGCATCTGGCGCAAGATGGCGGAGCGGCACGTCAGTTTCGAGCAGGTCACCGACATCATGGCCTTCCGCATTCTGACCGATAATGAGGCGGACTGCTATCGTGCGCTGGGCGTGCTGCATACCACGTGGCAATTCCTGCCCGGGCGCTTCAAGGACTATGTATCGACACCCAAGACCAATGGGTATCGGTCCTTGCACACATCGCTGATGTACGAGAATTCGATGCGGGTCGAAGTGCAGATCCGCACGCGCGAGATGCACCGGCTGAACGAATTCGGGCTGGCCGCGCACTGGGCCTATAAAAGCGGAGACCGGCCCGATGGGCAGGTCGGCTGGCTGCGCGACCTCATTGAAATCGTCGATGCCAGCCATGATG
This sequence comes from uncultured Alphaproteobacteria bacterium, assembly GCA_963797945.1. GTDB lineage: Bacteria > Pseudomonadota > Alphaproteobacteria > Sphingomonadales > Sphingomonadaceae > Qipengyuania. Next base: position 181,394 of record CAWCRA010000007.1, read on the forward strand.
CCGAGGAACTGCTCGAACATACACGCCTGGCGATTTACCAGGACCGCATCTTCGCCTTCACGCCCAAGGGCGCGCTGTTCCAACTGCCCAAAGGCGCGACGGTGGTCGATTTCGCCTTTGCCGTTCACACCGATCTGGGCGCGCAGACTGTCGGTGCGAAGATCAATGGCCGGCACATGCCGCTGCGCACGCCATTGGCCAATGGCGACGTGGTGGAGATCATCAAGGGCAAGGAGGCCGAGCCGCAAATGGCCTGGCTCGGCTATGTCGTCACGGGCAAGGCGCGCGCCGCCATCCGCCGCGCGGTGCGGCTCAAGGAACGCGCCGAAGTGGCCGATATCGGCAAGAAATTGTTTGACGATATCGCCGCCCAGGTCCCGGCCAAGATCGGCAAGAAAGCTATCAAGCAGGCTCTGACCCGGTTGCGGATGGAGGAGGAGGACGATCTCTTCTACGCCGTCGGCGCCGGCAAGATCGAGGACCGCGAGGTCATGGAGGCGCTGGTGCCGGGCTGTACGGAAGAGCTTCCGGAACAGCCAGATTGGGGCAAGCGCGAAATATCGATCCGCGGCTTGACGGCGGGCGTGGGATACGAGCTTGCGACCTGCTGCCATCCTGTACCCGGAGACCGCATCGTCGGCACGCGCCGGTCAGGGGAAAAAGTCGAGGTGCACACGATCGATTGCCATACACTGGCCAGCGGCATCGACACCGACTGGATGGACCTGTCCTGGGGCAAACGCGCGGCGGGTGCGGTGGGCCGGCTGAGAGTGACACTATATGACCGGCCCGGAACACTGGCCGAGATGGCAGGCATTTTCGCCCAAAACATGGTCAATGTGAAAAGCCTGGAACAAACGCAGCTCGACCATCCGTTCACAACCTATGAGGTCGATCTGGAAGTACAGGATGTCGCGCACCTCAACCGCATTGTCAGTGCGCTGAGGGCCAGCGATGCCATCGCCCAGGCGGAGCGGGTCTAGACCGGGTTCAGGGTCACGGTCAGCGCGCCGCCCTCGACGAGACCTGCCTTCTTGCGGATTTGCGCCTTGACCGGCAGCAGCCAACCGCCATCATCGCTGGGAAAGCAGGATGTCGACCATTCGGTTTCGCCAATAGTCGCCCGCACCTTGAGCGAACGAAAGCCGCGTTTGCGGCCCAGCTCGAGCCGCCGCATCGCTTCGGTAGCGCTCAATTCCTCACCCGCATCGCCATCGATTGTGACGAAGAACCAGCTAACGCCTTTCGGCCCTGTCCAGCGCCATAGCGGCCCGGTCTGGACGACCGCTTCGCTCATTCGGAGGCGTCGGTCCCGGTGCGGCGGATCGGAACGGGGATGTTGCAGATATCCGCGCCGCCGGCGGGCACGATAAAGAACGGATCGCGGCGATTGGCGCGCGCGTCAGCGTAGCGCGCGAAAGTATCGCTGTCGGTCGAGAGATATTCGAATGCGGGCTGCTCGGCTTGCGGCAGGTCGCTGGCGAGGCGGACCGAACGGATCGGCGTTTTCTTATCCGCCTCATCCGCCGTGTAGAAACCGAGTGCACCCGAGCCGCGCGGCAGGCTGGAGAGATGCTCCATGCCCTCGATGATCCGCCCGACCAGCGCGATGTTGCGGTCGAGATGCCGCGGCGCATGGCCGATTACGGTGTAGAGTTCGGCGCCTGAGCCGGTGTCCGGCGAATAACCGCGCCCGACGCCGACCATGCCGTAGCAATGGATTGGCCAATTTCTAACCGAATCCGGAGTTCCGAGGCCGGCAACCGGGAACCCGCGATGAAAGCTGGTCCACCGCGAAATGTCGTTTGGCGGGACGAACACAGGGATCGATGTCACGCGGCCTGGGGATGTTGCGGGCGATAACATATTCGTCTTCGCCCATTACCTTCAGCCCCTCAGGCAGCGGCTTTGCCTCACCTTCGGCTTCCGGATTGTCGTAATTCGGATCGCCCCATTGGACGACGTAATTGTCCTGCACGCGGTTGACGGTGATGTCGTCGTACCAGCGCGCGCGGGCGAGGGTGCGGATGTTCTCGACCCACCCTTGGCTGAATGGCGCAGGCATGAGCTGGATCACGACTTCGCGGCGGTTGCCCTGCGCATCCGGCGCGAGTGTCATCACCAGCAGATCGTCGGGCGCGACCGCGGTCCATTCCCCGGCGTTCGCTTCGTCGACGATCTGGTTAGGCGAAGGCGCGCCTTCCGGAGCCTCTTGAGCGGCGAGCGGAAAGGCGAAGGCGGACGCGGCAAGCGCGGGTGCGAAAAAGCGTTTCATGACCGCAGCTTGTGCCAGCGCCGAGGCCAAAGCGAAAGAGGGCAAAGAAAAAGCCCCTCTCCGCGCGTTTTAATGGGCGGGAGGGGCCTTCCGGCCGTTGCTCGCAAGGGAATGCCCTGCCGCGCAGCACCGCCGTGGGCGACACATATCACATTGACGCAATGCTGTGTATGAGTTTCCAGCTTCCTGCCTTGCGAAGCGCCCGCCCCGCCGCTAAAGGCCCGCCTTCTTGTGAACCTGTCCTGCGCTCAAGCAGCAAAGCGGTAGCGCAAACAAGAACGCGGAGCGGTGGCCGAGTGGTCGAAGGCGCACGCCTGGAAAGTGTGTAAAGGGGCAACTCTTTCGTGGGTTCGAATCCCACCCGCTCCGCCATCTAGTCCCAGCACCAGTCTCTGTTTACAGGGCATCCGCCAAAAGCTGCGGTGTTTGCGGGCTTGAACAGGCCAATCCGTCCTTCGCCAAGTCGTGAACCACCGTCTCCTGCATTTTCAGGCGACATTTGCGCGGCGGGTCTCTGCGCTAAACGTAATCGGTTCAGTTACCCTGTTTAAAAGGGAAGAACAGGGAAAAACGTTCATTTCGGTCCAAAAACAGGCGCGTCTGGTCATTTCTGCTACAGGCGCTGCCAATAAAATCTCGCAATTACCGTGGGTTGCGAGCGCGCAAACCGGGTTTCCCTGTTAATTGACATAACAGGCAATTTATTCAGCGATAACAGGGTGGGAATTCGACAGAACAGGCCTGTTTTGCGCAGAAACAGGTTAATTGCTACGCGGCCAGTTGAGGGCGATGTGCTGCGCATCCCAGTTGAGCGGAATATCTGTTTTAAGCAGCTGCTGGAGATTGAGCGAGCGAGGCTGGCGACCCGCAAGGATGTCCCGCTGAAGGTCAGGCGCGAGAAACGCGAACTGCAGGAGTTTGCGATGATACGGCGAGGGCGGAGATGTTTCGAGCATCGGCATGCCCTTGCGATCATGTTCGAGCATCGAATGCGCTCGGCGCAGCGCTGTTATCAGGGTAGGATCGGGGTAGATGTCTGGCTTGCCGCTTGCGATGATGAGCCGCCGCCCGCCGCGCACTGGAAGTGTGACGGAAACTTGAATGCGGCACAGCTTGGCGGAAGAATGGATGATCTGCTCGCTGGCATGCAGATGCCGGGCGATGTCGTCGGCAAGCTTTGCACGGCAGTCGAAGACCAGACCGCCATCGGCGATCCGGATACCGACTATTGCATTGAGAGGGTGCTCTCGGCCGGGCAGCCAGCGCGCCGCGATGTCAGACACTAATTTCTCGATTACGGTCGCTGGCAATCGGCGGATGATGTCAGCATCGGTTTTGCCTGCGCCCTGCTGGAGCGAGGCCGACACGTAGTAGCGATAAACCTGACCTGATCGCCCGCGCGAGAATGTCGGGCTCATGACCTCGCCGCTTGCATCAAACAGCTTGCCGGTAAGCGGTGCTTTGGTGACGCGGGTCTCAGAGGCGGTGTTGCAGCGCCTGGCATTGCTATCGAGTTTACGCTGAACACGCTCGAACAGGTCTCGATCGACAATCCCGTTATGCTCTCCTTCGAAGAATTGATCCTTGTGAACGATCTGGCCAAGGTAGATCCGGTTGCGCAGCAGATGGAACAGCGCGCCGCGGCTGAACGGCACGCCGCCTGAGGTCCGCCCGGTCTTGTAGGTGCGGAGTTTGGAGACGATGCCCTGCTTGGCCAACTCGCGCTGAAGAGCATGGACCGAGCCAATCGAAAGGTAGCTGTCAAAGATGTGCCGCACGGTTGCAGCTTCGGTCTCGTTGACCTGTAATGTGCGGGTTCCGGCTGCAGGAAGATCATATCCCAGTGGCAAGTTGCCGCCCATCCACATGCCCTTGGCCTTGGAGGCGGCGATCTTGTCGCGGATGCGCTCGCCGGTTACCTCGCGCTCGAACTGCGCGAACGAGAGCAGCACGTTGAGCATCAGCCGGCCCATCGAATCCGTCGTGTTGAACGATTGGGTGACCGACACAAAGCTGGTTCCGGCGTTGTCGAAGGTCTCGATGATGCGGGAGAAGTCTGTGAGCGAACGGGTGAGCCGATCGATCTTATAGACCACGACCACATCGATCCGTCCCGCTTCGATGTCGCTGAGCAAGGTTTGCAGGCCGGGCCGTTCCATAGTGCCGCCAGAGTACCCGCCATCGTCGTACAGGCTCGGCAGGATCGTCCAGCCCTCGCTGGCCTGACTGGTGACATAGGCCTCGCCAGCGGCGCGCTGGGCATCGAGGCTGTTAAAGGATTGGTCAAGGCCTTCCTCCGAACTCTTGCGGGTGTAAATCGCGCAGCGGACCCGCTTCTTGTCCGCAGCCTTCGCTTCGGCTTTTGTATCCTTGCTCATGCCGCTTCGCGCAGGCCGAAGAACCTGGGCCCGTTCCAGCGACTTCCGGCGATGGCAGTGGCTGCAGCCGAGAGGCTGGGATAGAGCTGTTCGTTCCACCGGAACCCGTCTTCCTCAACAATCACCTCAACTTCTGACCCTTCCAGTTGCGGGTCAGGATCGCGCCCACGCCAAGCTGGCGCCCTTCAGGCTGCGCAATGCCGGTTCGGGTCAGCGCCTTGCGTGTATCGGCGTCGATGCCGCCGTACTCTTCGACTTGCACGCGCCAGGCGAGAAGCATGCGCATGATTGGTACTGAACGCAGGGTCGGAGGGACGCCGTAGCGCCGCCTCCAGAACCCGCGCAGTTCCTCAAGGTCCAGCATCTCGATCCGGTGAACCATTTGCTGAGTATCGGCTCTTGCAACGCTCACGCAGAGGCCTCGGCATTATAGCGCCGGACATCGTCTACCTTTTGCGAGGTAATCGTAAGGCCACGCTTTTTGAGCGCGCCTGCCATGGCCCCGCGCACCGAGTGCTGCTGCCAGCCTGTCGCCTTCATCATCTCGGCTATGCTTGCGCCATTCTTGCGCAGCAGCAATATTCCCAGCGCATCGAGTTTGCTCGGCGCTCTGGGTGTCCTTGTATCGGTCTTGGCTTTGCCAGGTTTGCGCGCTGGCCTGGTGGTTGTGTCGGCCATTGATGTTCTCCGGTTGCTGCGGGAGCCACCGCGGTGCCCGCTACCGGCACGAGCCCGGCTTGCCGGGCGCTGGGACACCAATGCTCGCGAACGCGCGGCAGTCCAGTCAATTCTGCGTGCCGGAACTCTGCTTGGGGATAAACCGACTCGCTTGGTTGGCCAGAAATTTGCGTTCTGGTATTATTCCTGACATGAGCACGAACCACGAGCTGGCAACTCCTAATGCCGACCAGCGTCTCGAAGTCAGCTATCTTCCGATAGGCGCTCTCACCCCCGACCCGCGCAATGCCCGCACTCATTCGAAACGCCAGGTTGAACAGATCGCAGCTTCGATCCGCGCGTTCGGGTTCACCAACCCGATCCTTGCCGACCCCGAGGGCAATCTCATCGCAGGCCATGGCCGACTGCGGGCGGCCAAGGAAATGGAACTTGCCGAGGTTCCAGTAATCGAACTGGCGGGGCTTAGCGAACCCCAGAAGAGAGCGCTGAGGCTCGCTGACAACAAGATCGCGCTCAACGCCGGGTGGGACATGGAGATCCTCAAGCTTGAGCTGGCAGATCTTTCATTGCCCGAGATCGATATCGATCTGGGCCTGACCGGGTTCAGCTCTGGCGAGATCGACGTGGTGCTGGCGGACAGTCCCGATCCCGATGACGAAGTGATCCCGGAAGTGCCCACGCAGCCCCGAGTTCAAATGGGCGATATCTGGCAGCTGGGCGAACACCGGATCGCCTGCGGCGATGGCCGCGACACTGGCTTCCTTGCTCAGGTGGTGGGTGAGGGTGCGGCGATCGACTGCGCGTTCCTTGATCCGCCCTACAATGTGAAGATCAACGGGCACGTTAACGCGCCAGGCCGTCACCGTGAGTTCGCCATGGCATCAGGCGAGATGGCCGAAAGCGAGTTCCGCACCTTTCTTTCAGACACGCTGGGCGCTTGCGCAAAAGTATCGCGCGAAGGCGCGGTCCATTTTGTGTGCATGGACTGGCGCCACATGGATGACGTGACCGCATCGGTCGATGATGTGTACGACAAGCTGCTCAACATCTGCGTGTGGAACAAGAGTAATGCAGGCATGGGATCGCTCTACCGCTCCAAGCACGAGATGGTGTTTGTTTACCGGGTTGGAGATGCGCCGCACACCAACGCGGTCGAGCTTGGCAAGCATGGCCGCAATCGCACCAATGTCTGGGATTATGCTAGCGTCAACTCGATGCGCGGATCACGGCGCGAGGATCTGGCGCTGCATCCCACGGTCAAGCCGGTCGCGATGGTGGCAGATGCAATCTGCGATGTGACCCGGCAGGGCGAACTTGTGCTGGATATCTTCCTTGGGCTCGGGCACCAGCTTGATCGCCGCTGAGCGAGTAGGGCGCGCGTTCCGCGGTCTCGACATCGATCCGGCCTATGTTGATGTGGCGATGACACGCTGGTCGCAGATCACCGGCAAGGAGCCGCAGTTGATCTACCGCGCGGGAGATGAAGGCGCAGATAACGAGGTCGCTAAATGAGCAAGGGCCGCGACACACGTTTTACAAAGGGCGTGTCGGGCAACCCTGCCGGCCGCCCGAAGAAGCGGCGTCCCAATGTTTCTGCGTTCGATATCGTCTTCGATAAAGTGATTACTGTCTATCAGGGCGGTAAGGAGCGGGAACTGACCGTCGACGAGGCGTTGCAGCTGCAGACTTATCAGGCGGCCCTTAAAGGCAGCAAGATGGCGATCCGCCAGGTTCTCAAGATGATCGAGCAGCGCGAAGTTGCGCTTGCCAAGCGTAACAAGCCGGCGTCGCAGCAAGTTACCCTCGAACATGAGCACAGCGCGGACAATGCGTCTGAGGCTCTTACAATTCTTGGCCTGCTCGAACCGGACCTGAGTTGGGGCGATATGGAAAAGCCGCGCATGAAAGTTACGACCTGGGCAGCTCAGGCGGCGCTTAGCAGACCGGGCAAGCGCAAATTCGCGCAAAAGGACCTGTACGACATAAACTTCTTCACCAGCAACTCAGAGCAACTAAAATGGCCGCGAGGGAGCGCGGGATGAGTGATACAGAGCAGAATGCGCCGGGCGATGAACCCGCGCTCGCCGGGTACGGCAAGCCTCCCAAGGCAAGTCAGTTCCGCAAGGGCCAGTCTGGCAATCCAAAAGGGCGCCCACGCGGCAGACGCAACTCTGAGATACCGTACGACAATCTCCTTGGTCAGATGGTCACGGTGCGTGAGGATGGCCGCGAACGCCGTGTAACGGCAGCCGAGGCGTTCATTCTTCAATTGACACAAAAAGGGCTTGCTGGAGACAGTGCAGCAGCACGCTCTTCACTGGCTGCTATTGAAACTGCACGCGCGAAAGATCCGGTGCTGCAGAACAAGCGCATCACGACAATCGTGCTCGTGCCAATGCAGACCGAATGCGTTCTGCGAACGCTCGGCATAGCGATCAAGAAGTTTCCGACGGATGAGAAGCGCGTGCGCTGGGAGATCAATCCTTGGGCAGTCGAAGCTGCGCTTGCACGGCTTGGTGATCGGCGACTTAGTGAAGCCGAGCAGCGCGAAGTGTGGAGTTGCGCCCGCACACCGCACAAGGTGGCTTGGCCGGACTGGTGGACTGAGAGATAGCACTTGAACTGTGCGAGCGAACATCGCCGTGCCGCGTCGCCAAGGCAGCGTCCAGCGAACAATGCCGAGCTTGAGATGCTACCCGAGCGAGCAAAATCCGCAGACGTGCGTTGCTGCCAGTATTGCGGATGTCTTTGGACCAGAGATCAAGATCGAGGTTTGATCATCTGGCATGGTCCACCAATCGGTAGCGGGTGACCGCTTTGC